>OZ255718.1:0-3956925 GCA_965277095.1 Capsulimonadaceae bacterium | reverse complement strand
GCGGTGGAAAGGCACGAAATTTCCCATGAACTGGTCGTTTTGGACACGCACCCGGCCCTCAGCACTTCCGCAGGATGGCCCTGATTCTTGTGACAGGCTTGACCCTCTGCTGGCCTTGTATGCGGACCGCATGGCATCGCCTGACGAGGCCCAGCGCGTGGAATCCCATCTGCCGAATTGCAGCGATTGTCGTGAGGCTTTGCAGTGGATGCAGGCGACCCGGCGCGCCCTGGCGCTGCGTCCGGTCGCGCTGCCGCCTGCCAGCCTGCAATCTCAAATTGCCCGTGCCATTGCCGCTGCGCCTGCCGCTTCCGCGCGCCCTGCTCGCGCCTTTTCCCTGCGTCCTGCCTATGCCGCCGCCGCGTCGCTGGCGATTGCAGGAACCGTTTTGGGCGGCCATTTCCTGCTGACATCTCGCAGCGCGGCCCCGCTGCCGGTTAAGCCGTCACAAGTCGCCTCTTTGCCGACGCCGAATATCGCTTTGCCGGACCTAAAGCACACCGTCACATCGCCGCCTCTTGTCAAGCATCCGTCGCATCCCGGCACCAAGCCGCTGCCTGCACCGATTGAGCGCCTTGCCGCCGTCCCGGACGAATCGGCTGCGCCCGATCAGGCCGCGCCGCGCTCCGTGCCGCCGAGACTTACGCCCCGCTCAATCCCTGCGCCTTTTGTTAAGCGGCATCCTACCCCTGTCAAACCGCTGGCTCCGCCCCGTTTCTCCGGTACGGTGATGGCAAAAGTGCCGCCGAAGTCTCTGCGGCGCTCCCATGCCGCGCCGCTGCCAGCCGAGAGAAAACCTGACACCGTAGTGGCGGCTCTGCCGCCCGCCGCCGTCAGTATCGGTCCGGCTGCCATCACGCCGCAGGAGACGCCCCCCATCAAAGCGGCTTCGACGGACTTGCTGGGTTCTGTTCGGGAACACATCGGCCAGATGCGGACCGTGGCTTATGCCACCACGCGGAAGTCCATCAAAGAGGCAACCTTCGTGGCAGAAACCGGGTTGTCGGATAAAACGCCGGGTATTCCGATCACTCAGGGCGGCTGGCATTGAATATGAACAATTCGTCCCGTTCCAACGTCTAAGTTGTCAGCGTAAAACCCGCCCGACAGCTTGACATGATTGGACTGATTTTGAGTCACAAAAGGAACGACAAATGACACAAAAAAAATATCGCCGCGAAACTCATCGCGGCTTCACATTGATTGAACTCCTCGTCGTTATCGCCATTATCGCGATTCTCGCCGCTATTCTCTTTCCGGTGTTTCAGCGCGTCCGTGAAAACGCACGCCGCACGGCGTGTCTGAGCAATATGAAACAGCTTGGGCTGGCATTCGTTCAATACACGCAGGACAACGACGAGTTTATGGCCAATGCGACCGCTGGCGGTGCCTCCGGGGCTCCCTGTACGGTTAAAGGCGATTGCGTTGTTGGGGGCTGGATGTATTACAAGAATTTCGGCACTCCGGCAACGCTGCAATTTGACCCAACGCAAGGCAGTATTTACGCCTATGTGAAAAGCAGGCAGGTGTACACTTGCCCGGATGACTCCAGTGGGCAGGCTACTGGAGATTCCTATGCTTACAGTTCTTGTGCTGGTGCAAAAACTGCTGTGGCCGCGCCATCCGCAGCAAATCCTGGTGGAACGATTTATCTGGGTAAAAACTTGTCTCAGTTTGACAATCCTTCCGGCATACTTCTCTTAGGCGAAGAAACTTCCGCGGGAAACACCACAAATGACGGATATTTGAGCTATTCCAATGGTATTCAGGACCATATCAGCCTGCGGCACACAGGCGGCTCTAATTTTCTTTTTGCCGACGGTCACGCGAAATATTCCCTGCTGGATACCGGGTATTCGGGGGAAGTCGTGTCTAATGGTGCCGACCTGAAGATGGATAATCTTCAAAACGGTGTTGACATAAATAATACCGGCGGAGCGACACTGCCATTGCCTATCTGTCAAAATTAGGTCAGCGCGCTGACCTCCGAGTTGGGTTGAAGGCCCTGCCTCTGCTGCCTGTGAAAGGCAGTAGAGGCTTTTTCGTCAATTATGGGAACCACTTTCTGTCTCCTTGCTGTTTTGCTGTCTAAGGACGATGCCTGATGACGATGTATCTGCGGCGGCGCGCGTCGTTTTCGGCAGGCTTCAGCCGCCTGCTGCCCGGCAACGCGGATCGCGGGCATAATTATTTATGCGAACTGACGGTTGGCGGCGCCATTGACCCCGATACGGGCATGGTGATCAACATCAAAGACGTGGATGCCGTGCTGAAAGCGCGGGTTACCGGGCTGCTCGGCGGAAAACTGCTGGACACCGAAGTCGCTGCTTTTCGGGACAGGCCGCCGACGCCGGAAAACATCACGCGCTTTTTCTGGAACGAGTGCCGCGACGCATTTGAGCCCCTTGCCCAAACAGCCCGTGTCAGTCTCTGGCCGACACCCACGCTGCACGTTTCGCTTTCAGCCTTAGAAAATCCGAACGAGGCTCCCATGCTGACTGTCACGCGCACGTATGATTTTTCCGCTTCGCATCGCCTTCATTCCCGCGCCCTCTCCGACGCCGAGAATGCGGAGATTTTCGGCAAGTGCAACTGGGAAAACGGGCATGGGCATAATTACGAGGTGGAAGTGACATTGACGGGTGAGCCGAACGCGCAGACAGGACGATTGGTGGATTTGGCCGCACTGGACGAAATGCTGGAAGAAGTGGTGCTGAAGCCTTACGACCATAAGCATCTGAATTACGATACGGCGGATTTTCGGAAGCTGAATCCCACGTCGGAGAACCTGACAAAAGTGATTTGGGATAATCTCCAAGCCCGGCTTTCTTCGCAGCCTCTGGGAGCCGCGCGTCTGCACCGGGTGGCCGTGCGCGAAACGGCGCGGAATTACTTTGAATACTACGGAGAGTGATCTGCCGGCACTCAGAAAAGAAATCCTCTTTTGACGCAATTGACGGAAGCAGAACAGCAGACCTTGAAGCAGCTAAACGCACGGCCCTCGCGCGAAGCGGGGGCGCAGAGCGGCAAGAATACGATTCGGCCGACGCAGGAAGCCATCGAAGCGGATTACCGCAACATCCTTGCCTTCGTCGGAGAAGACCCAAGCCGCGAAGGTTTGCTGCGGACGCCGCACCGGGTGGCGGAAGCGCTGAAGTTTCTGACCAGCGGGTATTCGCAGGACGTTCCGGCGCTGCTAAATGGTGCCATTTTTCACGAAGACTACGATGACATGGTGGTCGTCAAAGACATCGAGTTTTACAGCCTTTGCGAGCATCATATGCTGCCGTTTTTTGGAAAAGTCCATGTCGCCTACATTCCGAAGGGGAAAATCATCGGCTTGTCCAAGATACCCCGGCTTGTCGATATGTTCGCGCGGCGTTTGCAGGTGCAGGAACGAATGACAACACAGATTGCCGAGGCTCTGGAAACCGCTCTGGACCCGAAAGGGGTTGCTATTGTGGTGGAAGGCGTACATATGTGTATGCGGATGCGCGGCGTTCAAAAACAAGAGTCCAGCATGGTCACGTCGCATGTGATGGGTGCATTTCGGACAGACCGCGCCACTCGGCAGGAGTTTATGGCGATTGTCAAAGGAAATGGACGAATTTGATCCGAAGTTTGATCCGAAGCAGGGAACTTGCTTTCTTTTTGACGTGTTGAAGCGGTAACAAACAGTGTTGGCCGGACGGCCAAGAAGGAGAAAGAATAATGAGTGCATCCGTCCCTGTCGTGACTGCGGAGTTTGATAAGCAGGTCTTAGAGTCTGATGTTCCCGTGTTGGTGGACTTTTGGGCGCCCTGGTGCGGTCCCTGCCGTGCCATTGCCCCGGCGGTAGACGGCGTTGCGGAAGATTATTCAGGCCGTGCCAAAGTCCTGAAGCTCAACGTAGACGACAGCCCGGAAATCGCGGGCCGCTACGGGGTGCAGAGCATTCCGACCTTGATTATTTTCAAGGGCGGGCAGAAGGTCGCCGAACTGGTCGGCGGACAGAACACGCGGCAGACCATTGGGGCTGCGCTTGCCCAGCACGTTTAACAACAGCCCGCCGCATTTTTAGGAGCAATTTTATGAGTAACGCCACTGCCGTCACGACGGCCAGTTTTGAAAAAGAAGTGTTGCAGGCCGATGTCCCCGTTTTGGTGGACTTCTGGGCGCCCTGGTGTCCGCCCTGCCGTGCCATTGCGCCGACGCTGGACGCCCTGGCTGCCGAATACCAGGGGCAAGCGAAGATCGTCAAAGTGGATGTGGATGATGAGCCGGATGTGGCGTCTCGTTACGGCATCAGCGGCATTCCCGCCCTGCTGCTGTTCAAAGGCGGCCAGCAGGTCGGACAATTGACTGGGGCGCATCCCAAAGCAAACATTGCGCGCCTTATCAGCGACGCCCTTTAGAATGTATCCCAAAACGCCCCGCGCCACTGGCGCGGGGCGTTTTTCTATTTGCCCGCTGGCGCTTGCCCGAAGCCCTGATTTTGCACGTCAGCCTGGCTGTCCGGGTCCCGCGCCTGCGGGTTTAGAACTTTAAACGGATAGGCGCTTTTGCCGTCCTGGAAACCCGTCACACCGTAGACAGGATAGGGCGCGGTGCGTGTTGCGGTCCAGGCCGCCGGATTGTTGGTATCCGGCGTGTTCGGGCTGCCCCTGAGACTGCGAACATAGGCGGTCAAGGCCCACCGCTCGGAGGGCGTCGTCCAGTGCCGGAACGGCGGCATTTTTCCCTGACCCATCGTGATGTGCCAGAAGATTGCCCCATTGGAAATATGCTGCACTAGCGGCGCGGCGAGGTCAGGCGGGTGGGGAACCAGATACTGCCCTACCGCTCCATATCCATAGCCACCGGGATTGTGGCATTGAACGCAGCGGTTTTGGAACAAAGTCTGCCCGGCCCGGACAATGCGCGGGTCATTGGGCAGAGGGTTTTGCAGGGCGTTCACCGAGGCGGGTGCGTTTTCATAACGCGCGTTGTCAGAGAGATTAGGCGGCGGCAAGTTCGGCTCTTTAGGTGGAAACCGTGTAAAGTCCGTTGCCACCGGCGTGGCTTCAGTCTCGCCGGGCAACTGAACGCGCGCGCCATACGCGGCGGAGGCGACCGGGCGGCCATCCGTAGGGATCAAAGCATCGTTCACCGGCACCGAGTCAGCGGGCGGTGCGGCGCGGGGCGTGTCCAGCGGCGTGTAGGAAGCCTGCCGGTACATTTGATTGCCGCAGCCGGTGAGGAAGAGAGCGAGGAAAAGGGCTGGGGCCATTTTTTTCATTCAAAGGCCCTCGCATCGCGCCGCACGTCCGCCGCCCCGGCGTCGCGGCAGAACTGTTCGGCTCGCGCGGCCTGTGTTTCGTTAGCGCAATGCGCGGCAATTCCGATAAGCCCCTCCGAAATACGGGAATCATAGACTTTGGCCCGCCAGCTTGGCAGGCGCATCTCAAAGAGTGCGGCGAAGAATGCCGCCGACAAGGCAAACAGCATCATCATTTCATACGCGATAATCCCGATTGGCGGGGCCGGAGAAATTGGCTTGCCTCCCCCAGGGATCAAATAAAGCTGCGCCGTGCCGCCGGCCAGAAGAATGCCGAACGCGATGCCCGCAAACGCAAACAGCACAGTAATCAGTGGCAGCCGGATCGGCGACTGGTCCGCTTCCAGTACCCCTTCGGGAAATGGCACGGATGACAGTACCATCAAGTCCGCCGGAGCCGCGCCGCCTTCGCCGCGCAGGCGGTTTAACGCCCCTGCGGCCTCTTCAATACCCTCAAATAAGCCCAGCACTGTGGTTTCCGACATATCAGCCAATCGCCTCCTCGCGAATCACGACAGGCATCTCCCCGCCGCCGACCCGCTCCATCCCTTCGGCATGTTCGCCTTCCCGAAACTCCCACAGGGAAACTATCGGGATAAACTTGGTCAGCAGTGTGTAAAGAAAACCAAACAGGCCAATGGCCCCGGCAGTCACGGAAATCCCTACCCAGTTCGGCGTATAATTCCCCCACGTCAGCACGTTGCGCGAAGGCGGCGGGATGACGACCGTCACGCGCTCCGAAAACATGGCGATATTGACCGAAATGCCGACCAGCAGCATCAGCCACGGCGTGCGCCTGACTTTGCCGAACACGAGCATAGAGAACGGAACGAAAATTCCGAACACAATAATCGTTGCCAGCACCCATTTGTACCCGTGAAACATAAAATACAGCCAGTTGATATGAGTCGGATCGCGCGAAAACCAGTCCGCCCAGGCATCGCCCGCGAAAAAATAAAACCAGAGCAGCGAAATCGAAAACAGCACTTTGCCGATGTTGTCAAAATGCTGGGGCAGAATATACTGTTCCAGGTGAAATGACCGGCGGACGCAGAACATGATAATCAGCACAGCCCCGCAGCCGGAATACAACGCCCCGCAGACAAAATACGGCGCAAAGATGTTCTCATGCCAGCCCGGAACAATGCTCATGCCGAAGTCCCAGCCGACAATCGTGTGCAGTGAGACAAAGACCGGAATAATCATCACAGTCAAAATCCCAAACAGCACTTTCAGCCGCCGCCACTCGCGATCTGTTCCACGCCAGCCCAGGCAAAGCAGAGTGTAGAGGGAACGCCGCCAGCCCTGCGTCCGCTCACGCAGGATCGCAAAATCGGGAATCAAGCCCGCGTACCAGAAAATCACACTGGTAATCAAATACACCGAAATTGCCGTCGCATCCCACAGCAGCGGGCTTTTATAATTGGGCCAGAGCTGCCGCTCGTTAGGGTAGGGCAGCATCCAGTAAAATGTCCAGTTGCGCCCGATGTGCAGCAGCGGAAACACGCCCGCCACCGCGAGCGCGCAGACCGTCAATGTCTCCGTCATGCGTGTCAGCGAGCGCCGCCACCCGGCATGAAGCAGGCGGAGAATTGCCGAAATCATTGTCCCGGAGAGCGCCACGCCTGCCCAGAACACAAAGTTGATAATCGGCAAAGCCCAGTAAACAGGCCGGTTGTTACCGTAGGCCCCCATGCCGTCATAAACTTGATACGCAAAAACAAGCGTGCCCCAGCCCAGCACAGAAGCAAAAAAGCCTAGAACGGCCCACCAGAGCCATCCAGTTTGCGTTATATTGCGGCTGAGATCGGTGTTGACCTGCGCGGCGGATGGGGACGGGTGCGGAACCGCCGTCATTTCCTGCGGCGGCGCGGAAGCCACCGCTTTGAGTTCTTGGTCCAGCAGGCTCATAATTACGTCTCCCACAGCGGCGGGTCTTCTACCATCACCGTCACCGTCGCATTGCCCATTCTGCGCTCCGCCGTGCGTGTACGCTCCTTGCTTGTCCCCCACCAGGACATGATGGGAAAATAGCGGGCGGCCATCAAAAACGTCAAGACAAACATGGCCGCCAGCCCGAAAAAGACGATCAGAGCCGGCAAAGTCGGCAGAAGTGGCTGCGTGCCATACTTCGGAGCGAATGTCGGCACGGTGTCCAGATACCGCTGCGCGGCAAGGCCGATGAGTACCAGAACGCTGATCACGCAAAGCGACCAGGGCTTTTTTCGGAATCGCGGAAACAGATTGCCAAACACCGGAGCGCCGAAGCAGCCGATCAGCATCAGCACCACCAGGGCCGGAAACGTCTTTGTGCGGCTTTGCTGAATCACCCATTCCGCGGGGATATGCCCGTACCACGCCGTAAGATAATCGCAGAACCGAAAGTAAAACCAGATCAGTCCGATGGCAACCATGAGGCGGCCCAGATTGTTGTAATGCAGTTCGGAGAAAAAGCCGCGTCCACGCAAGATGCGGTTCGTAATCGTCATCAAAAGGACCGCCAGGGCCAGCGCCCCCAGCAGGGAGCTTAGCGTATACAGCGGCGCGAAGATGCTGGAGTCCCAGTTGCGAGCCGCCGCCAGTTGAAAGTCCCAGCCCAGCACTGTTTGGGAGCCGACAAAGGACGCCAGAATACCCACCACTAAAACGCCTTCAGCCCGGCGCATGACTCGCCATTGATGCTCCGAGCCGCGCCAGAACCAGGCAGCCCGCCCATAAAAGCGTTTTTCTTTCGTGCCGTCCAATGCGCGATCCCGCAAAATAGCAAAATCCGGCAGGGAAGTCAGGTACAGCAGCATCCAGCCTGCCAGAAACGCCGTGCCGACGGTCAGTGCATCCCAAAAGATCGGCCCGGAGACGCGCCAAACATTATCCCGGTAATCCGATGATCCAAGCGAGTAGATTTGACGCCGGGTAATCACCAGCAGCGGCAGCAAAAGCGGCCCCCAGAGGCCGAACAGCGAACCCATATCCAGCAGGCGATTGAGGGGATAGCGCCACGACGCATGAGTGATCCGCAGAATCGCCGATAGTGCCACCATGCCCTGACTGATTCCAATCCAAAACAGCAGTGACACCAGGGAAACATGCCAGAAACCGGGGTCGTCTTTGTGCCCCCCGAAATAGGCGTAGCCGTAAATGGCAACACCAGCCGCGATAACCAGAACAATGCAAATCAGTGTCATCAGCCAGAGCTGCGTCCGGCGGACATGATGCGGTTCTTCGAGTACCAGTTGCAGAGGTGCAGAGGCGTTCTGGTTCAGAGCGATGTCACGCGGCGAGGTTAAAATGTTATCGTGGTCAAACATGGCGGCAGATTATTCCTCCACCGTCTTGAGATAGACCACCGCAGGCGATGTTCCTAAATCTTCCAGCAGGCGAAAGCGGCGCGGATCGTTCCAAAGCTTTGCAACGCTCCAGCGGTCATCTTTCACATTGCCGAACGTAATTGCTTTTGGCGGGCAGGCCTGGGCGCAGGCGGTGGTGAATTCGTCCGGCTCCAGTTCGCGTCCTTCGGCATCCGCCTTCTCTTCGGCACGGCGAATGCGCTGGATACAAAACGTGCACTTTTCCATCACGCCCTTTTCGCGCACTGTCACATCCGGGTTCAGGTGCTGATTGAGCGGCTCATCCCAGGAGTGTTCAAACCAGTTAAACATGCGGACATCATACGGGCAGTTATTGCCGCAATAGCGAGTTCCAACACACCGATTGTATGCCATTGCGTTGATACCTTCCGGGTTGTGATAGGTCGCATACACGGGGCAGACCGGCTCGCAGGGCGCATTGTCGCAGTGCTGGCAGGGAATTGGCATAAAACGGGCTTTGATATTGGGATACGTTCCTTCCCAGTAGCGCTCCACCCGAATCCACTGATGCAGCCTGCCTTGATCGGCCTGCTGTTCGCCCACAACGGGGATATTGTTTTCGGCGGCACAAGCCGTTTCGCAGGCATGGCAGCCCGTACAGCGGTCCAGATCAATCGTCATGGCCCACTTGCGCGTTGTCCTGCCGTTTTCCGTATCCACACTGTAAGGCAGCGCCTTGATTTCCGAGGGACCTTCGCCTGACCCGCTAGGGCCAGAGGAACGTTCAGCGGCTAATTCTTTTGCGTCCGGCATGGGTAATTCTTTCTACTGTCCCGGTGTTTCCGGGCTGCTTGTGCGGTTGAAAATAGAACCGGACGCGGCGGGCGACCCCGTGACGGGTTTGGCGTCCTTCCACTCTTTCGCCGTTGTATGAATCAAGTCTTTCACGGCTTCCGGTTCCTGCCCGCCGGGCCGATCCTGTGCCAGCACCAGCGTTGTGCCATCGTTTTCATACCCCGATTTGGCGTCCGCGATTTTCTTGATTTGTACCCGCGTTGCCCCATAAACCAGGGCGCCTGTCGAGGTGTCCGCGGTCGGGCTGAGAATCGCCAGCGGATTTTGGCCCCGCGCCTCGGCATTGCGCCCATAAAGGGTGTGACCCTGTCCTATCGGCATCGCAACTGCGCCGGGATGAAGACCGGGATAGGGGACCGCCGGCACTTCCAGAGACCCATAGGGAGAGGTGATACGAACAATGTCTCCCGTGCGGATGCCCAGATCATGCGCGACCTGCATATTGATTTCCACCCACGAGTTCCAGACGGCCATTGTCATCGGGTCGGGGTTTTCCTGCATCCATCCGAGGTTCGCGTGCCGCCCGTCCTGGTTGTAAATCTGCGGGTACAGGTGCAGGGCGAAAGAATTCACCCCGGCCCCTGAAAATGGAGGAGTCAGGGAGAAGAGGGCGGGGGCAAGCCCCGCCCCGACGGGAATTGGGAGGCTTTCCTTCCATACCCCGCCCTGGGACAGCGCAGCCACCCACTTTGGGTCATTTTCTGTCGTGTCGGCTTTGAGATTGGCCTGACCCGATTTGGCCCATGTCTTGCGGACGGCGGCGCGGGAGTCGACGTCTGTGAGCGGCTGGCCGAGACTGCTTGTGAGTGCAATCAAAAGATCGCCCATAGGCCGTGTGTCCATCCACGGGGCGGGTGGGTCCAATGTGTTTATTCCGTCACCGCCGACAAACCGCGGATCAATAATTGGCTGCTGAAGCGTCGTCAGGCCCGTTCCCGGCGGGATCACCGGTGGCACATAGTCACCCCAGGTTTCCAAAAATGTCCGTGTCGGCAAAACCACGTCTGTCCAGACGGTTGTCTCGTCTTCAAACGGCGTCAGCGCGGCGATAAATGGTACTTTCTGCATCGCGGGCAAAAAGCCTGTTGCCGTCGGCAGTGTGAACACCGGGTTGGGCTGGCCCAAAATCAGCAGTGCGCCGACTTGCCCGCTCTGCATGGCGCTCACCAGCCGCTGAATACCGCCCAATCCGGCTCCCCCATTATTGGGGGCGGGGAGGGCGATTGCCGATGTTCCGAAACCGACGCACTGGCTCTGCACCTGCGCGTTCAGCGCTTCAACCGCCGTGAATGCGGCTGCTGCATTGGCAGAACTCATCAACCCGCTGCCGGCTACGCCAACAGCACGAGTACCGGCTCCCCGAACTGTTTCGGTAAGCATTTCTAATTGCTCGATAGACAGACCGGAGGCAAGGGCGGCTTCGCCCAGAGGAAGTTGATAATCCGCAATTTTCTGCGCTACTGCCTGCCCCACAATCGCTTCCGTGCCGGGATTGCACGGCAGCCAAAGGTCGGCCTTCGCCGCCGTCATGCTCATGCGCGGGCCGACATAAATAAATTTGCCGTGTTCGCCCTGTTTTCGCCTCGGCCCCTGCCGAAACTCGCCGAACAGGCGGCTGTAATAAACGGGCGAAGGCCAGGCTTCCAGAAAGTCGCCGCCAAATGACACAATGACATCGGCTTCGTCCAGTTGATACGCCGGGATTTGGTCACGCCCGTAAACAGCCTTTGCCGCCGCCCGCCAGGGTGCGTCGTCAAGCAGGGAATACGAAAAGACTGTAGCTCCGACCGTCGCCGCGAACTCGTTCAGCAGGCGCGACTGAGTCGGACTGTTTGCATCCTGAGCGTCGGCGAGAATGGCGACGCGGCCCTGTGCAGCTTTCAAGCCAGCCGACACTTTGCCGAGCGCCGCCTCCCAGGTTGCCGGCTGGGCAACGATGTCCGTAATTGTTTTCCGTCCATCCGGCGGGTTCATGCCGTTGCCGCGCTCTCGGGTCTGCGTCGCGCCGCGTTTGGCGTGAAAGACAGGCCCGCGCAGGCGGTCAGGATTGTAAAGATGCTGCAAGGCGGCCTGGGCGCGGGCGCAGGTCGCGCCCTGGTTGACCGGATGGGCCGGATTGCCTTCAATCTTGACGGCCCGCCCGCCCATGGTTCGCACCATCAACCCGCAGCCGGCGGGACACATCCGGCAGGCAGTGGCGAAATACTGCGGGACGCCGTCCATGAGGCCGTCCGGCTGGTTGAGATAGGGATAAACGCGGTTATCATAACCGCCGTACTGCCCGGTCACTTCCGCGCGGTAGACGCCTGGCTGGTACCGACTGAGGGGCTTTATTTCGCACCCGGACGCCGCCACGGCGCTGCCGAGAACAGATAACTGTATGAACTTGCGCCGGCTGATTTCGGTCATGGTTTCTCAAGAGACCTACTACCTTGTTCACGTTGTCACTCGTAATCCTTCCTTGAAGAAGGACCCCAGCGCAGCGGGGAGGTAGGTCTTCTCTTTCTAATAATGGCAGGTGTAACAATCCACCGAGGCCTGATACGGATGAAACTTCTTTTCATACTGCCGGTGGCAGCTTATGCACCAGCCCATGTTCATTTCAATCGGCTGATAAACGACATACATGCTGCCGACATTGCCATGGCAGGTCGCGCAGGCAATCCCTGCGCCGATATGGGCCGAATGGACAAAATGCACATAATCCGGCTGCTGATTGACACGCACCCAGGGAATTGGCTGCTGCGCAATGTAATATTGCCGGACGCGCGCGATTTGCGGATGGGTGATTGAAATATTTTTATGGCAGCCCCAGCAAACTTCCACCGGAGGATAATTGGCATAGCGCGAAGTCGCCGCCGTCCAATGGCAGTAAGCACAGGGAATATGCAGCTCGCTCACATGGACGTGGTGATAAAACGCAATGGGCTGTGTCGGGCCAGGGGCGCCGACCCAGTTGGTTTTGCGCTCATGGGTCGTTTCCGGCCAGAAAAATGCGAGGCAGAGAGAGGCCGGCAGCAAAAGACTGGCGAGTATGAATAAACGGATGAGGACGAGGCGGCTCACGCAGGAGTCCCTTTTCTAAAGGCCGGATGAAATTTCAAGGCTGGGTAGTACTGGGTGTAAACCCCTCCCTATCTACCCTGCCCTCCCACCGCTTAAACGTTTGTCACTTGGATTTTACGGGTACACACGGAACGCTATGGATGAGAGTTTAAATCCAGCCCAGATCACGACCTTATGTGTCGTGTTCTTTGGCTTTCACCTTTTGGCTGTACCGGCATTCTGGTGGGCGATGCGCCACCGGCAGTTCAGTGGCGCGGAGCAGCGCGTCTGGTCACTGGACGACGGGGAATCCCTGCCGTCTGTCCCTGCCGCGCCAACGGATACGCGGCGTGTGCGCTGGATGCTGGGGACGCTGATAGCGCTCGGTACACTGATGCTGTCGGCTATTGCGCTGACGATGCTGATGGCATTTCATGTCCCGACGCATCCGGTTACGGCGGGCGGCAAATGTCCGTTTTTTTGATGGAGAACTTTCTATGGCAATCATGCAGGGCGCGGATTCGTGGTTCTGGTTCTGGATGACGCTTCTGCTGACAGTGGCGGCGAGTCTGGCAACCTGGTTTTATACCATTGTGGGCCGGGACAGGCCGCCGCGCAAGCAGCGCCGGGGAGAAAACACCGTGGAACGCTACGGCTCCATTGAGGAAGACCGTGCCCCAATGCCACGGTTTATCTTCTGGACGTTTGTTGGGGTAGGCGTCTGGATCATAGTGTACGCCGTTTGGACGGGAATTGAAGGAATTGGAGTTTAAATGGCCGGATTGACGGCAGCCTGGCAATCTTTATCACGGGCCTTTGCACCGCCGGTGCGCCCCCACCGCCTGCTGTCAGTTCGGCGTCTGCACCTCTTCGTGGCGCTGGGTGCGGGCCTGGCCGCCGGTTTGACTTTGCTGCTGGCGTATTACGCGACGCTTAGTTTGCTGCCGCCGGCTTTTGCGTATCCCGCGACGGAGTACCCGGTTGGAGGCTGGACGCACCGGCTGGATTTGGCACAGTTTGTGGGAACGCTGCTTTACCCGCCCCTGCCGACGGCTCTCACCTGGTGGCTTGGCCTGGGGGCGTGGTTTGGAGCGCTGGTCACCCTCGGCGTCGTGTATGCGTTTCTGCTGGCATGGACACTGCAATCATCCAATCTCTGGCATGGCCTCGGATTTGGGGCCGCGCTGTTTGTTGGTCTGGGGCTGACCCTGACCATCGCGAATGGTTTGCACCCAGCCATACTGCGGAACGCGCTTCCCGACACCGGCCTGTTTTTGCTGGGCTGGTCGGTCCTCGCAACCCTTCAATTGCTGGCCGCGCATTTGCTGTACGGAGCCGTGCTGGGAACGCTGTACCAGCGCTTCTCGCGCTGAGATAAAAAGGCCGGAGGATTTCTCCTCCGGCCTTTTTTGCGTGTGCTTAGTAGCGGTCGTTGCCGCCGCCGTAGCCGCCGCGATCGCCGCCGCGTCCACCGCCGCTGCGTCCTCCGCCACCACCACCGCCGCCGTAGCTGCCGCCGCCGCCACCACCGCCATAGCTGCTGCCACCACCGCCGTAGCTGCTGCCGCCGCCACCACGGCTGCCACCGCCGCCACCGCCTTCACGCGGGCGGGACTCGTTGACAACCAGGGCGCGGTTGCCGACATTGCGGCCATTGATGGCCGCGATGGCCTGCTGCGCTTCATCTTCGCTCGCCATTTCGACGAACCCGAACCCGCGCGACTGGCCTGTGTAGCGGTCGGTGACCACCTGGGCGCTGGAAACGTTGCCCGCTTCCGAAAACAAGGAATTGAGTTCCTGATCGGTCATCTGATAGCTCAGATTGCCGACGTAGAGTTTGGTTGCCATTAAAGGAATGGCTCCTTTCGATGTGTGACGCGCTCCCTGACCATCTAAAAGCAGAACATCTGGAAGCTGGACTGACAGGCCTTCTTCTCGTCTTAGGACAGCCAACATTTCGGAGGTCTCGGACACGTCGGCAGCACCGAAGGGAACCGGTCGACACGCACGCAGGCAAAAAACCGACAGCGAAAAAGGAAGGCAACCGGGCCTGTTCCCGGTATCGCCGCTATTATACCATGCCTTTTCCCGCAGTGCAAACATTATTTTTGCAGCAATCTCTCCCGTCTGCCGCCTGAATCTTTGCCCCCGGCCTCTTGACAAATCCGCACGAGGCCGGGTATATTTCCCCGTGCGTTTCATCAGGGAGGAGTGAACTATTCCAGGAGGATCGCGATCATGCCGACGTGTCGTACTTGCCTGCGCCCCTTTGCAAATCGCACCGTCATTGACGGTGCAAAGCGAATGCTGAACAACCGGACACACTGTCTGGATTGTTCGCCTTTTGGGAAGCACAACACACGCGCAGTACTGGTCGATGCCATCGGCGAACGCGATTGTAGCATTTGCGGGCGGCGGTTTACCCCTAATCGTTCCAAAGGCCATCTGGCCAGTAAGTGCAACACTTGTGTTGTCCATAAGTACCGAGAAGCGGTAAAGGCAAGGGCCATTGCGTACAAAGGCGGCAAATGCGCTTTTTGCGACTACGACAAATGCTCTGCCGCTCTGCACTTTCACCATATTGACGCAGAAGAAAAAGACTTTACAATCGGTGGAAATCATACACGGTCCTGGAGTAAAATACAAGCCGAGTTAGATAAGTGCATATTGGTTTGCGCGAATTGTCATGCGGAACTTCACGCAAAACGCGCCTCCTTAGTATAAAGGCCATTACAGTAGTTTTGTAAACTTCAGATTAGGGTTCGATTCCCTGAGGAGGCTTTATCAATAAGACGGAATCAGTTTTAATAACTATCATGGGTCGGTGTCCGAGTGGTTAAAGGAGGCGGTCTGTAAAATCGTCGGCGCAAGCCTACATAAGTTCAAATCTTATCCGGCCCATCAAAAAGAAAACCGTTCGTGTTTCAGAAATGAAATACGAACGGTTTTCTTTGTCCGGGCGGCGTTTCTTGACGCGCCGGGGCGTTTTCGCGTATAATAGGCGGCACTATGCGGATATTGATTACCGGGGCCGCCGGAATGCTGGGAACGGATGCGCGGCACATTCTCGCGCAGCAAGGGCATGAAATTATTCCAACGGACGTTGGCCCGGCGGCCAGCGGAGAAATTCGCCTGCTGGACATCACGGATGTTTCCGCGACTCGCGCGCTGCTGAGCAAAGTGCGCCCGGATATAATTTTTCATGGGGCGGCCTATACCAATGTGGACGGCTGCGAACGCGATCCCGATCTCGCTTATCAAGTCAATGCGCTGGGAACGTGGGCGGTCGCAAGCGCGGCGGAAGAAATCGGCGCGGCGCTGGTGGCGATTTCCACGGATTTTGTGTTTGACGGCACGCAGCGGGAGCGCTATACTGAATTTGACCGGCCAAACCCGATCAGCCGGTATGGGGCATCCAAGCTGGCCGGGGAAAATCTGGCGCGTGCGGCCTGCCGCCGGTGTTATGTCGTTCGCACTTCCTGGCTATATGGGGTGCATGGCAAAAACTTCCCCTACACCATTCTCAATCTTGCGAAAACAAAGCCTGAACTGCCGATTGTCGCCGATCAGTTTGGGACACCGACGTATACGATTGACCTGATAGAAGCCATTGCAGAAATTATTCAGACGCCGCTCTATGGGGTATACCATGTCAGCAGCGGTGGGGAAACAAACTGGCAGGGCTTCGCGCAAGCCATTCTCGCAAAGTCAGGCCTTGCCGATGTCCCGGTCATACCGATTACCTCAGATGAATATGCACAGCGGTTTGGCTCGCCCGCGAAGCGGCCCGCTTACAGCGTCCTGCGCCATTATGCGCTGGAGCTTCAGGGCAAAGACACCCTGCGGCCCTGGGAAGACGCGCTGGATGCCTTTCTAGCCTCAGCGAGAGAGCTGGGAAAGATTTAGACAACGCAAAAATGCGAAAACGAACACAGACAAACAGGGTGGAATCGGCGCGGGCGACCCATCGTCTGCGCCGCGTGATTGGCTTCCTCGTGACCATTTCGTAGGGGCGGGGCTTGTCCCTGCCTCGTCTTTCTGCTTTTTCACACCCAGAGGAAACCCAATGACGGAAGATACCCTGAAACCCAATTACAGCCAGACCCTGAATATCCCCAAACCCGATGTCAAAAACCCGGATGGGATGGACACCAACCCGGACTCGATTCCGCAGCGCGCCAACCTGCCGCGGCGTGAGCCGCAGACGCTGGAATTCTGGAAAACGCACAAAGTCTACCAGGAATCGCTCAAGCCGAAAACCGGGCGCGGCTCATTCGTTCTCCACGACGGCCCGCCTTTCTCCAATGGCGACATCCACATCGGCCATGCGTTTAATAAAATCCTGAAAGATGTCACCACCAAGTTTCGGAGTATGGAAGGCTATGCCGCGCCCTATGTGCCGGGCTGGGACAACAACGGCCTGCCGATTGAAGTGCTGGTTGCGAAGGAATTTCGAGAGAAAAAACAAACGCCGACCCGCATGGAAATCCGCCGCCGCTGCCGCGAAGTCGCCGAAGAATGGGTCGGCAAGCAGTCCGCGCAGTTTCAGCGTCTGGGCATTCGCGGCGACTGGGATCATCCATATTTGACCATGTCCAAAGAAATGGCCGCCAAAGAGCTGGACGTTTTTGCGGAAATGGTCGCGCAGGGCTTTATTTATCGCGGCCTGCGGCCTGTTTACTGGTCACTGGTGGATGAAACCGCCCTGGCGGACGCCGAGATTGAGTATGCCGACCGCACCGATCCATCGATCTATGTGCGTTTCCCACTGCGCGTGGACCCAGATGCTGTATTCGGGCCGGGTGCGAGTCTGGGCGACTGTTTCGCAGTAATCTGGACGACGACGCCTTGGACCATCCCTGCGAATGTCGCGATTGCCGCCGGGGCGGACATTGACTACGCGCTTGTTCGGCACGGAGCAGTCCTCTACCTGGTGGCGAGTGCGCGAATTGGGGCGACGATGGCGGCGGCAAATTTGACCGGCTGGGAAGTCGTGAAAACGCTCAAAGGCCGCGATCTCCAAAATTTACTCTTTCAGCACCCTCTGTATGAGCGCGCCGCGCCCCTCGTGCTGGCGGATTATGTAACGACGACTGACGGCACGGGGCTGGTGCATACTGCGCCGGGGCATGGCAAAGACGACTTCCTGACGGGCCAGAAATATAATCTTGCAACTTTGCAGGTGCTAACTGGCGACGGCTATTTCAACGAGGAAGCCGGGCCGGAGTTTCAGGGTATGAAGCTGGGGCCGGGGCAGGAAAAGGTCATGGAGCGCCTGTCTAAAGCAGGCGCGCTGCTGGCCCGCGAAGAAATCTTCCATTCCTACCCGCACGGCTGGCGCTCGCACGATCCGCTGGTGTACCGTGCCACCGTGCAATGGTTTATCAGCATTGACAACAAACATCACCGCGAAAAATGCCTGAAAGCCATCGACGGTGTGCGCTGGTTTCCAGAAGAGTCCAAAAATCGCATCACGGCGATGGTGTCCGGTCGCCCGGACTGGTGCATTTCCCGGCAGCGCGCCTGGGGCATAGGCATCCCCGTGTTTTATGCTCAGCCATCGGGGACGCCGCTGCTGAACAAAGAAAGCATCGGCTATGTACGCGATTTGGTCGCCGCTCAGGGAACCGACGCCTGGTTTGAGACGGATGCCAAAGACATTCTTCCCGCAGGCTATCAGCACCCGGAAACCAAAGAAACCGAGTTTGTCAAAGAAACCGATATTTTTGATGTCTGGTTTGACTCCGGGTCTACCTGCCGCACGGTTTTGGAGCAGTGGCCCGGCCTGACTTATCCTGCCGACGCTTATCTGGAAGGCGGCGATCAGCATCGAGGCTGGTTCAACTCATCCCTGATGATCGGCGTGGCGACCAAAGGCGCGGCCCCGTACCGTCAGGTCATCACGAATGGCTGGACATTGGACGAGCAGGGGCGCAAGATGTCCAAGTCCAAAATGAACGGTGTTGCCCCGCAGGCCGTCGTGGAAAAATATGGCGCGGACGTGCTGCGCCTCTGGGTCGCTTCTTCGGACTATTTTGCCGACGTGCGCGTGGGCGATGCCCTCCTGGAACAAACCGCGACTTCTTACCGGACGCTCCGAAATACGCTTCGCTTTACCTTGAGCAATTTGTACGATTTTGACCCGGTGCTGAATGCCGTCCCGCTGGATAAGCTGGAGGAAATTGACCGCTGGGCCATGCACAAGCTCAACGACGTAGTGCATAAATGCCTGCAAGCCTATGACATTTATGAGTATCCGCGCGTCGCCCAGACCCTGCTCTCGTTCTGCGCGCAGGATTTAAGCGCATTCTATCTGGACGTTCTCAAAGACCGTTTGTATTCGTTCGGAGTCAATTCTGCGGAGCGGCGTTCCGCACAGACGGTTTTGTTTGAGATCACAAGCTGCCTGGCGCGTCTGCTCGCCCCGATTCTCTCGTTCACGGCGGAAGAAGTCTGGCAAAAGCTATCTCTTCCAAACAAGCCAGTTTCGGTGCTTCTGGCGGCCATGCCGAGCTACCGGGCCGATCTGCGCTCGCGGGACTTGGAAGCGCGTTGGCAGCCGCTGCTGGCGGCGCGGGATTTGGTGAATAAATCGCTGGAAGGCACGAAGAGGCGGCTGGAGCTGGCGGTGACGCTGACAGCGGACGCGGAAACGTATGCAGCTTTGCATCCGTATCTGAATCAACTGCCGTCGCTGCTGCTGGTGTCCTGCGTGACGCTGCGTGAGAGTAAAACGCCAGGGCTGCACGTAGAAAACAACGGGCCTGCACCGGGAACCCGCTGCGCCCGCTGCTGGGTTTCTGTGTCCGATGGCGGCGATGCCGATCCGGCGGCGTTCTGCGTCAACGGCTGCGCCCGCCGCTGGCTGGTGTCAAGTGATGGGGAAGTGGCATCAAGACGATTGATTTAGTAAACCTAACCCGGAAAGAACCTAACCCCGCCGCAAGCGGCGACCCTTCCCTGTTAGGGAAGGGTGAGGAAAACACTCTAGCTCCCCCTTCCTTAACAGGGAAGGGGGCTGGGGGGTTAGGTTCTTTCCTTTGTAGACGAAAGGCAACACATGACCGCAGATAAATTGGCGCATTTCCAGAAAATGCTTCTGGACGAAAAGACGCGCATTGAGGCCGACCGAGCCAAATATCTTCGTGATGACCGCAGCAATTCGGAAGAAGATGCGCCCAGCGAACTTTCGCACAATGACGGCAATAACCCCGCCGACGAAGCGACAAACTTGTATGACCGAGAGCGGGACAATGCGGCGACTGATAACATGAATCGGATATTAGCGAAAATTGATCGTGCGCTGGCAAAAATCGCAGATGGCACCTATGGTCTCTCCGATATCGACGGGACGCCCATTCCCCAGGCACGTTTGGAAGCTCTGCCCTATGCCCTGACGACGGTAGATCAGGAAGACGTCATTTGAGTCGCTTTGGCTTGTATTGCCTGGCCCTGCTGGTGTTTCTGGCCGATCAAAGTTCCAAATCTTGGGTAGTTCGCGCCCACTCCCGCTGGCCGGAAGAAGGCCGGGAAATCATTCCCGGTTTCTTCACACTGACCTTCAGTGTCAACACCGGCGGGGCATTTGGCATCTTGCCGCATGGAACGCAGCTTTTAGCCGCCGCTGCGGCGATTGCGGCCATTGCCATCGTCGCCTATAGTGTCCGCGCCCGAATGCCTCTGCCGCGCCTGCTCGGCATCGCGCTGGCGCTGCCGCTGGGCGGGGCTTTGGGCAATCTCTGGGATCGGGTTTCCCTGGGCCATGTGATTGACTTTCTGGACCTGCACGCCGGGGCAAACCCGCGCTGGGACTTTCCAATCTTCAATCTTGCCGACAGCGCCATCTGTATCGGCGTTGGTCTGCTGGCACTGTTTTATGGCAGGCAGCCTGCTGCCATGCCGGCGGCGCCGCTGAAAGAAAAACTCTGATGTTTCCTGTTTTGTTTCATCTCGGCTCGTTTGTCGTTCACACTTATGGCGTCGTTCTCATGCTGGCGTTTCTGGTCGCGCTGGGCCGCGCTTACCGGGTGGCGCAGCGGCAAAACGATCCTGACCTTCAGCCCGACAATGTGCTGGACGCCGGTATCTGGATGATTGTTTGCGGCGTCATCGGCGCACGTCTGCTGTTTGTCGTCATCGGCTGGAACCAGTACCGTCACGCGCCGGACTTCCCGGCGAATGTCTTCAAAGTCTGGGAAGGCGGCCTGTCGTTTCACGGCGGCCTGTTCGGCGGAATTGCGGCGGCGGTCGTTTACTGCCTGGTCAAGCGAATTTCGATTCTCAAGATCGCCGATCTATTTGCACCGTCTGTCATGGTCGCTTATGCCATCGGGCGAATCGGCTGCCTGCTGAACGGCTGCTGTTATGGCGGGCCGACGGACATGCCCTGGGGAATGCGCTTTTTTGATGACGGGCATTGGACGGTGCGGAGCCACCCGACTCAGCTTTACGCCAGCCTTCTTTCGTTCGTGTTTTTTGGCGGCCTGGTCTGGCTGGAGCGGCACCGCACGTATCTCGGCCAGATATTCTGCTGGTATTTGATTGGCGCGTCTGTGGAGCGATTTCTTATGGAAATC
This sequence comes from Capsulimonadaceae bacterium, assembly GCA_965277095.1. Lineage (GTDB taxonomy): Bacteria > Armatimonadota > Armatimonadia > Armatimonadales > Capsulimonadaceae > JANXMY01. Next base: position 3,935,845 of record OZ255718.1, on the reverse strand, counting down.
TGGCGGGCGGGAACCACCTCGGATGTGCTGGCGCTGGGGCTGACGGACGTGCAGTGGCTGTGCCTGGTCATGGCGTCGGTTGCGCTGACCGGCATGGCGATTTTGCGGCGCAAGTACCCGGTTCGCCCTGCCGCGACGCATCTGCCAATGGAGGCAGCGGCACTGTGAGCGAAAACTTGACTGTTGAGGACGAAGAGACCAATCTGCGGCTGGACATTTTTCTGTCTGAGCGCCTTCCTGACATCTCGCGCGCACATATACAGCGCCTGATCGGAACTCATGCGATTACCGTCAACGGAAAGTCAGGCAAAGCCAGCTACCGACTCCGCCCCGGCGACAAAATTGCCATTGATCGGCCCGCTGCGCGGCCTTTGGAAAAAGCCGAAGCGGAACCCATTCCCCTCGATGTCGTGTATGAAGATGACGATCTTATCGTTGTCAACAAACCTAAAGGTCTGGTGGTTCATCCTGCACCGGGTTCCGAGACGGGAACATTGGTGAACGCCCTGCTGGCCCACTGCGGAGAAAGCTTGTCGGGGATTGGTGGAACCATGCGTCCCGGCATTGTTCACCGTTTGGACAAAGACACTTCCGGCCTGCTCGTGGTCGCCAAGAATGATCTGGCCCACCAGAGCCTATCTCTGCAAATACGAGAACGCACAGCAGTTCGCAAGTATTATGCGCTGCTCTGGGGCCGGGTTCCCTTCAAACATGCCGTTATTGATGCTCCCATTGGCCGCCATCCCGGCGACCGGAAGCGCATGACGGTGATGGAAACGGATGGAATGCCGGGAGACGGGGGTGAGCTGCCGCCGGGAGTGCGCGAGGCAGTCACGGAGCTGCGCCTTCTGGAACATCTGGCTGAATGGAGCTGGACCGAAGCGATTTTGCAGACCGGACGCACGCATCAAATTCGTGTCCACTGCTCGTTCGCCGGTTATCCGGTTGTCGGTGATGCGACTTACGGGGGACAGCGCAAAGTCAGCGCCGACCTTTTGCGCGGCGCACCGCTGCACACGGTCAATGCGCTGCTGGCTGCTCTGCACGGGCAGGCGCTTCACGCACACTTTCTCAGCTTTGACCATCCGCGCACCGGCCAGCGGCTGCAATTCCATGCGCCGCTGCCGGAAGAAATCGGCGATCTCGTGGATTATTTGCGGCGCCTGGCCGAGGCGTTTGAGTTCTAAAGCCGCGCGGCATCAGGGAGCAGGCGCAGAGCTGATCAAAGCGCGCATCCGCGCGAATTTTGCGCGCTGTGCCGGTGTCAGCAATGCGTCAATTCTGCTTTGCGCCTGATGGCGCAGCGCATCAATACGGATTTCTTTGGTGGACGGCGATAGGGTGTTGTCCGTGTAAACGGCCTGTTCCTGCTGGCGCGTCGTCTGGCTGATCGTCTGAATCTGTTTCAACTGAGCAGGCGATTCTGATTTTTGGATGGAGCTTCCAATTTCCTCGATCTGCCGGCGCAGAGGTGCCATACGGGCCATCTCTTGTTGTTGTGCTTTTATTCTTGCGTCATGCTCTTTGATAACCGCCGCTCGCTGCGCCGGGGGGAGCGTCGCCAAAAGCGCCTGCTCGCGCGCTTTCATCATCACCTCAAATTTCGCCTTTTTTTGTGCCTCCGACAGGGTGGTATCAATTCGCAGGGCATCCAAATCCTTTTTGAACTGCACATTGATGTTTCGGCGCTTGAGTACCTGAGCGCGCTGCTCCGGCGTGAGGATTGCCAGCAGGTCCGCGTCCGCCTGCTGCGCCAGCGATTGAAGCTTTGCCCCTTTCTGGGCATCCGTCAGCTTCTTGTCTGCCTGCACGGCGGCAATTTCTGTGTCAAAACGCGCCTTCCGGGAGGCGACGCGCGCTTTCTGCGCCGCGCTGAGATCGGAGTCGGCGGAAGTCGATGCGGAAGAGGGGGCGCGCTGCGCGTGGGACACCTGTGGCTGGCCGAGCAGTATGAAAAAGGCTGCGGGAACCATAAGCCAGGCGCGTGATGAGTGTGTCAAGTCGGAAAGTTCCTTTGGAATGTGTTTTGGGCTGTGTCGCCCGATTTGAAAACGTAAGAGAGACGGGAATATGTTCCCGTCTCTCTATTGTACCACGATAGTGTACCACGATAGCAGCGCTGAGGCTTACGCGGCAGCCGGGGTTCCCGTGGTGTTTTTCAGGGAGGCCGTGGCAACCTGCGGAATCAGGCGGCCCAGGCGCTCCCCGGCAAGCTGTTCCTCACCGATGATGGTGCCAGCAAGCTGCGCCGTTTCGTAGTCGCCAATGGCATCGGCATACGCCTTCAGTGACGTATACATGCCGACCTCAAAATGCTCCAGCGAATACGCTTTAATGACATCCTGAGTCTGCTTGTCTTCATGGCTATGGAAGACATTTAAAAGGTCACTGCCCTTGCCGATGATGGTGTTGAGAAGGCCTTTCGGCTCCGACTTGTCGCCGCCCAAAGCCAGAATGCGCGCGCTGACACGATCCGCCTGGGACTGCGTCACCGCAATATGCTCCGTGACTGCCTGCTTAACATCCGGGTCGGACGCGGACGCTGCCAGGTCTTTCAGAGACGAAACTGCGCCGACTTCCACTGCGTAAGCATCGTTGAGATAACGGAGCAATTGCTCTTTAACATCTTCTGCCATAACGTGTTTCTCCATCTAAATTTTCGTTTGGGGTTTCCGTGTAAACGGTGTCTGACAGTTTATACCCGCCTGGTTCCTGTCTCAATCCTGCCCGTAGATGCGGCCTTTCCAGGCATTGCCACGCCCGGAAAGTGACTGAAAGGCCGAATGAGCGGCAATGCCGATCACCATGCCCCAGGCCAGCGGGTTCAGCAGGGCATACTCAGAAACATCCCGCCCGAAACGTGCCGTCAGGCCCAGCCGCACCGCTGCCAGGATCAAATACGCGGTCGCCGGGAGCCAGGCCCACCCTGCGCCCACGCTCCATCCCCAGACCGCCCAGAACGGCGGCAGGACAAACACGTTCAGCAGCAGCAGCAGCACCCCGATCAGCAGCGGCAAATTTTTGGAAAATGCAGGAAACAAATTTTTGGAAAATCCCGCCCAGATTTCCGGCAGCCCCCGGTACATTCGCACTGCATATGTCCGGGAGCCGTCGCCGTACCAGAGCGATTTCCCCTGCCGCTTGACATGCTGGGCAAACTTAACGTCTTCGGCAAGCTGCTGCTGGACCGCCCGGTGGCCGTCGACGGCAAAATATGTTTCACGCCGCAAAAACAAAAATGCACCGTTCGCCGCCGCAAACCACGGATACGGCGTGCGCCGAATCAAAAATGTCGGCAGAAACGCAAAAATCACAAAGTATTGCAGCGGAATAATCAGCCGCTCCCAGAAGCCTTCGGCGCGCAGATCGGGAACCAGTGAAACAACGTCCGCCTGATGTTCTCTCGCCGCCCCCAGGGCCAGCAGAAGTGCATCCGGGGCAAATGTGCAGTCGGCATCGGTCAGCAGCAGGTACTCCCCCTGCGCGGCCTGGGCCATCTGCCAGCACGCAAACGGCTTGCCGTACCAGCCTTCCGGCAGCTCCGCGCCAATCAGCACGCGCAGCCGAAAGTCCTGATCGCGCAGGCGGCAAAGAATAGTGTAAGTGTCGTCGCTGGAATGGTCATCCAGCACAATCACTTCAAAACGGGGATAATTGAGGGAAAGCAGGGAGCGAACACACGCTTCAATATTAGCTTCTTCGTCGCGTGCGGGAACAAGAACGGAGATCAAGGGAAGTTCCGAGCCGTCGGCCAGGCTGACCAAAGCGCGCGGCTTGCGAAAAAAACGGAAGTTCAGCAGGGCCGTTCCCGCCAGCCCCAGCGCGCAGAGCGCCACCGCCGCCTGATAAAGAAACATCAGCCCCATTGCGCCCTTAGTATACCTGTTTTACAGCTTCCAGACGCCCTGGTCGTGGATCACGTCGCCATCTGCCGAGATGCGCCCACCGTCTCGCAGATCGCGTACCATGTCCCAGTGCAGGGCAGACTGGTTTACCCCGCCCGTCATTGGGATGCTGCTGCCCACGGCGAAGTGACACGTCCCCCCAATCTTTTCATCAAACAGGATGTTTTTGCTGAAGGTGGAAATGGCATCGTTGCAGCCAATGGCGAACTCGCCAAGCCGCCGCGCCCCTTCATCCATCGCAAACATCTCATCCAGCAGTTCTTTTCCGCGCCGCGCTTCCCAGCGAGTCACAAGGCCCTCCTCAAACCACAAATGAACGTCCTCGGCCTCGCGTCCGGAATAGACCGTCGGGTAAGTAAACCGAATATGGCCCTGAACCGAAGTTTCCAGCGGCCCGGTGAAGACTTCGCCGTCCGGGAAATTGAGATGCCCGTCGGCATTGATCCACTTGCGTCCCTTTGTACGAAACCGAATGTCCGTGTCTTCCGCTTCCACATGAAATTCGTCATGCGCGGACAGCTCCCGGCAGTACGCACTTTGACGGGCGGACAGTGCGCGCCACGCCCCGACCGGATCGGCTTGATCCAGAAACATGGCGTGGTAAACAAAGTTTTCGTAGTCCGCCAGAGACATATGCGCGTCCTGAGCGGACGCCTGAACTGGGAACAGCGTCCCGCACCAGTGCACTTGCGGCGGGTCGGAAAAGAGGCGCTGCATGGAGCGCTGCTGAAGCGGCCGTTGAGACTTGCCGAGCCGCGCCAGACGCGCAGGGTCCACGCCGGAAAGCTCCTGCGTGTTGGCGCTTGCCGTGATCGTCAGAAGCGCCGTCATCTGCTCCAATTCGTAGGCAGTCAGCGGCGACACCCAATCCAGGCTCTCCTCGGGCGCTTCTTTGAGGAAAATCTCGCCGAGGCCGGGCAGCCCGATCCGTGTCACGGCATATGCCCCGCGCTGAACCGCCAGGCGGTACACTTCGCGTACCAGCGGCTCCGCGGCTGTCTCCGCACGAATCAGAAAAAGATCGCCCTTTTCCAGCCGCAGGGAGTAGTCTACAAGAACTTGCGCCAATTTTTCAATGCGTTGGTCTGCCATAAGATGTTCTTTTCCAGAGCTGAAAGCCAGGCATACTCGCTGACATCACGAAAAACCGTACTGGAAAACCGTGATGGACGGGCAGGCGGCAGGCGAAAAATCTTTGTCATGTGTGAGCAAAAGTGCATCCAGCATCTAGGCCGTCGCCGCAATCCAGGCATCGCCCGCTTCCAGCCGCCTGCCTGCCCGGCGAGCATCCTGCATGACTTCCGCCCAATGCCAGGCAAGTGCGTCACTATAAGTCACGACTTCTAAAGACGTGAAGAACGCCTCCAAAGCCTCGCGTCGCCATGTTCCCCAACCGGCATTAAGCGCACCAAGCCGCATCTCCGCAACTGTTTGGAAACAGATGGCAAGATAGGTCTGTTGCATATGTGGCTTGTACGGCGCAAGCTCCGGGCGGTTGTCAAAAAGCAGACTAGCGACTGTGGTATCCAGCACGGCAGTGTTAGGCATTGTCATTCTTGAGCAATAGCTCTCCGCATTGCGCGGTTTTCGGCAATGGCGGCCTCAAAGGCTTCAAATTCTTCCGGCTCAAAATTCCTATCCGGCATGGCTGCTAAAAATGCTTCGATATCCAGCACCGGCTGACATCCGGGGCGAGCATGGATAATGTTAGCGGCCTGTTCATTATTCCGGGCAACGTCGGATTGCGCGGCCTTTTCTGCGATTGTCAATTCGGCCATGAGTGTAGACCTCACTTTCCTGTTTGTTTCTTACAAACAGTATACCCGCCATAGTGACGCCGATTGCCCGCTTGTCGCCTTCATCCTATCTCGTGCTGAACGATGCCGCAAATTGGTCGTTCGCCGAGATTGGCATGTCTTCTCCGATGACAACCTGCTCCGGGCGAAGCCACTGGACATGGGTGTCGGGCAATACAATGTAAAGCCATTGCGTTTCATGTTTCCTCTAACGCAGGGGGCGGAAAAACGGTTTGGTGAGCATCTGCCGGGTATACTCCTTCTATGCGTCTTGTTTTGAACGCTGCCGAAGATGCCACGCATGGGAAATGGCTGCGCGAGACGCCGGGGGCGTATGAATGGTGGTATTTTGATGCTCGCTCGGACTGCGGCGTGTGGTCTCTCGCCTGCATCTGGTTTCTCGGCAATCCGTTTTCGCCGTATTACCGTCTCGCCGCCCAGGGGGAAACGGCAGACCCGCTGGCGCACAATGCGCTGTTTTTTGCGCTCCACCGCGAAGGCAAGCTGTATGCCTATCACTTCACCCGTTTTCCGCGTGAGGATGTCGAAGCAGTGGCCCGTATCCCAGGAATGCTGCGGCTGGGGCCGAGTGTCCTGACGCTGACTGCGGACGGCAGCAGCCGGCTGGACATCTCCGATGAGAATGCCAATGGGCGCGGTCTGAACGCAAATCTTCGCTTTGACGCACCGCGGCTGTTGACGCAGGATACGCCCACCGCTAACTCTGAGGAAACGCATTTCTGGCTCCCGGCGGCTCCGTTCTGCCGCGTTTCCGGGCAGATCGCTTTGCGCGGGGCGCAAAACAGGGAAGCGGAGGAGATTACGTTCCAGGGACAGGGCTACCATGACCACAACTGGGGCCGGCTGCCGTTTGATGCTCACATTCAGGACTGGTACTGGGCGCGGGCGGCGCTGGCCGGGGAACGGGCGGTAATTTTGTACCATGTCCGGTCACGCGGGCAGGCAAAATCTGTGAGCCATTTGCTGCTATTTGAAGCTGGAAAGCTGCTGCGGCATGACCAAAACGCGCGGGTGCGGCTTTCGCGCTGGACGATCAACGGGTTCGGAACGATGTATGCCGCTCGGCTGATTGCCGAATGCGCGGGCTATGAGGCGCGATTCGATTTCCGAACGCGCCTGGACAGCGCACCGTTTTATCTGCGCGCCCTGTGCGACGCGACGGTGACGAGGGCAGGTGAGATGCAAAGCGGGCAGGGAATGGGAGAATATTTTCGGCCCCGGATGCTGTCCTGGCCGCTGGTGGCATCGGCGACCAAAGCGCGGATCGTGGCGCGATGAAATTGGAAAATCCCGTCCTTCGGATCATTGTCCTGCGAACGGCGCAGGCCAGCGTAGCAGCGGGGCTGCTCCACTGGCTGCTGAGATGGCCGCTGACCGGGCCTTATGCGATGGGCTTATTCCTGACCCCGGCGCTCTGCCTGTATTTTGTTTTTGTGTTTGTTGCACCCTGGTCGTGGGGTCTCCCCATCCTTAACCGACTCAAAACACGCGAGAAAGCCGCCGCGCTGACATTCGACGATGGGCCTTCAGAGATCACCGCCCCCATACTGGACATTTTACGTGAGTTCGGTGTGGCCGCGACATTTTTCGTGCTGGGCGAAGCCGCCGAGCGTTATCCCGAACTGATCCGCCGCATGGTCGCGGAGGGGCATACTGTCGGAATACATGCCTGGCATCATCAATCGTTTGTCGGAGTGGGAAGCGGGCGCATTACGGCAGAGATTCAGCGAACGCAGGCGGCTGTTTTTTGTGCCTGCCCCGATGCGTCCTCCTCCCGATGGCTTCGCCCGCCGCATGGCTTCAAATCCCTGCGAGCGTTCTGGATTGCGCGAAAGTGGGGGCTTCGGCTGGCGGCATGGAATGTGGACTCGCAGGACTATCGGGATTCCTGTTCGGCGAACATCGCCCGCCGTGTTCTGAACAAAATCATGCCGGGAGCGATTGTGCTGCTGCATGACGGGCCGGAGAATGCTGCTGCGACTGAAGCCCTGCCGCTGATTCTCGCTGGGCTGATAGCGCAGGGCTTTCAGTGCGTTTCGCTCCCGGACAAATAAGTCTATGCTTAAGCCGTTTCTACGCTTTGATTTTCCTGCTCCGTTTTGTTTTGCTGAACCGCGTGAAACCATCACGGCGGAAACAGTGGCGGAAGTCATTCCGGCTCTGCATCGGATACAAGAGGCGGTGGACGGGGGGCAGTACGCCGCCGGCTTCGTCGCTTATGAAGCGGCCCCGGCGTTTGACTCCGCGCTGCGCGTTCGTCCGCCTTGCCCAGGCCTGCCTTTGCTCTGGTTTGGTATTTTTGCAGAACCTCTGGGCGCGCCGGAAGATGAGGAATCTCACGGCATTGTTGATCTTGACTGGCAGCCGGATACAAATGCGTGCCGGTATCAGCAGGATATAGACTCACTCCATGAAGGGATTGCGGCAGGCGAATTTTATCAGGTCAATCATACGTTTCGCCTGCGGGCGAAGGAGTGCTGCGGGGGGAGGGGACTGTATCATCGCCTGACAAAAGCATCCGGGGCAAACTACAGCGCGTTTCTTGATCTGGGACGATACCAGATACTTTCGGCCTCGCCGGAATTGTTTTTTCACCGTCAAGGAACACATCTTTTGACCCGACCTATGAAGGGAACCCGTCAGCGGGGCCGTTGGCAGGAAGAAGATCGAATTATCTCCGGTGAACTGTCCCATTCGGAAAAAGACCGTGCTGAAAATGTAATGATTGTAGATTTGCTTCGAAGTGACCTGGGGCGGATCGCCCGCGCAGGCTCCGTTCGAGTTCCGCACCTATTTGAGATCGAGTGTTACCCAACACTCTGGCAGATGACTTCCACGATAGAGGCGGACATCGCGCCGGAAACGAGTTTGGCGGAAATTTTTTCCGCGCTTTTCCCCTGCGGTTCTGTCACCGGCGCCCCGAAAGTCAGCGCGATGCTGGGAATTGCTGCGTTGGAAACTTCCCCGCGCGGACCCTATTGCGGCTCGATTGGTTACATGACACCGAGCGGGGAAGCAGTCTTCAATGTTGCCATACGGACGGCGCTGCTGGACACCCAGGAGGACGAACTTTGTTACGGTATCGGCGGCGGCATCGTCTGGGATTCGACGGCAAAGAGCGAATATCGGGAGGCCCTCTCAAAAGCGGCGATTTTGTCCGCCTCTGTTCCGGCTTTTGAACTGCTGGAAACTTTGCGCTGGGAAGCGGGAAAATATGCGCTTCGGGAGCGGCATCTGGATCGATTACTTTCGTCCGCCGCATACTTCGGCATCGCCCTGTCGGCAACAGAGGTGGAAAACGTGCTGGATGCGGCAGCGAAAGACTGGGGATGCGCCGCGCGGCGTGTCCGCCTTCTGGTTGCGACTGATGGGAAGCCGCGCCTGGACTCTACGCCCTTCTTGCCCCTCCCTGCTGGGCCTCTGGCGGTTGCGCTGGCAGATACGCCCGTTTCCCGGCATGACCCCTTTCTGTGCCATAAGACGACCCACCGCGCGGTCTACGAGGCGCAGCGCGAGGCGCAGCGCGAGGCGCATCCCGAAGCGTTTGATGTTCTGCTGTGGAATGAGGAAGGTGAGTTGACTGAATTTACCATTGGAAATCTGGTCGTTGAGCGCGAAGGACGGCACTGGACGCCGCCGCGTGAGTGCGGGCTGCTGAATGGGACTTTTCGAGCAGAGCTTTTAGCCCAGGGCAGAATTCAGGAGCGCGTCCTGCGCCCGGAAGATTTGCAGACGGCGGCAAGCCTCTGGCTGATAAACAGTGTGCGCGGTTTTGTTTCGGTCAATCTGCTGCCTGGAAGCATTGGGCATTCAAGCGGCTAAAAGCTCGGCAGAAGGGTGAGCGGCGAAAGAACGCTCGAAAGCGGCCACACATTCCGGGTCCCACTGGCTGCCTGCCCCGCCCGTCAGAATCAGCATCGCTGCGCTGGGCTGTTTGCCCTGCCGGTAAGGACGATCCATCGTCATGGCGCTGTAGGCATCTGCCACCGCCATGATACGGGCAGCCAGCGGCGTTTCCCGTCCCTGCAAGCCAAAAGGATAGCCGGTTCCATCCCAGCGTTCATGGTGATGGCGGATCGCGTCCAGGGTTTCCTCAAACCCCGGTACGGCTCCCACCATCACGGCGCCCATCATGGGGTGCTGGCGAATAGCCTCAAACTCGTCGGGGGTCAGCGCGCCGGGCTTGCGAAGAATGCGGTCAGGGACGCCGATTTTCCCGACATCATGCAGCAGGGCCGCAATTTGAACCGTGCGAAGTGTGTGTTTGTCCAGCTTCAGTTCGCGGGCGATGCGAAGCGCATAGCGCATGACATCTTCCGAATGGCGGCGCGTGTAACGGTCTTTGTTGTCTACCGCCGTCACCAGCGCGTCCAGCATGGAAAATCCCTGGAACGAATCCAGCAGAAACGCGCGCAGGCTTTCCATGGACTCATCCTCGCTCCCGCCGGTTTTAGTTCGCATCAGGCGGGCATCCGCGGTTTCGAGGACGTTGTGCCGTTCCTGACCATCTTCAGGAAAGACCGCCAGGCCGGCGGACAGCGTCAGCGGAATCGCAGACTCTGCATCCGAAGGGCGATACCCGGCGCAGGCCAGGCTCCGCCGGAGGCGGGCCGTCAAAGCGGCGGCTTCGGATTGCGTTGTGTTGGGCATCAGCAGGGCAAACTCGTCGCCGCCAAACCGGGCCAGTGTATCGTAAGACCGGCAGCCGTCCCGCAGAGTTTCCGCGACGCGCCGCAGAACGTCGTCCCCAACCGCATGGCCGTAAGCGTCATTGAAAAATTTGAAGTTATCCAGGTCCATGACCGCAACGGCCAGCGGTTTGCTGTCGCGGGCGGCGCGTGCCGCTTCTTCTGCAAAACGCTTGTGAAAGGCTCGGTGATTCAGCAGGCCTGTCAGCGGGTCATGGTCGGCGCGCTCCAATGCTTCCGCCAGCAGGCGCTCACGCTCCGCTTCCAAATTTTTTCGCTGCGTGATGTCCTGAACATGGCCCTCATAATAGAGCAGGGTGTTATTTGAGTCGTAAACGGCGCGCGCGTCTTCCGTGATCCAGATAATCTGGCCGTCTTTTCGATAAATTTGTGCTTCAAATCCTGTGACCGAGCCGTCCAAACGCATCAGTCGCACAAACTCAGCGCGCCGCCGGGGGTCCACATAAAGCTGCCGCTTGATGTCGTGCAGGCTGTCAATCAGGTCGGCGGCAGACTTATATCCATAAATGCGGGCCAGTGCGGTATTCGCCCGCAGGTAATGGCCGGCGCGCGTCGTTTGAAAAATCCCATCCAGGGCATTCTCAAACATGCTGCGATAATTCTGCTCCGCTTCATGCAACGCTTCTTCTGTCTGCTTGCGTTCCGTGATGACAAGGCCCGTTGCAATGACAAACTCCGTTTGTCCCGCCTGGTCACAAAGAACACTGTTGGACCAGGCAATCCATTCCTGACCGCCGCTTTTGGTCAGCCAGATATTCACCCGCTTCGGCAAAATGGGTAAAGCATCCTCGGCGGAGAAGTATTTCGCGAACTCATCCTGCTCCGCAGGAAGAATAAAGATCGTCCAAAAGGGCTTGTTCTGAACTTCTGCGAAATGGTACCCGGTTGCCGTTTCACAGGCATGGTTGAACAAAACAATCCGGCCCTCTCGATCCAGAACCAGTACGAGCGCATCCACAGTGTTGATGATGGCATCGAGAAAGTTCTGGCTGGGCGAAGAATTGCCGGAAAAAACGTGGGAAAGTTCTTTTGTCTGCTGCATCAATCGCTATGCTTGCCTGGTGCGTGCCGAAGCGGCCCTGAACGGATGCTGCGACACAGTGGATGACGGCCATAAGGGGAGAAGCGGGGGATTGGACCCCATTGTCCAATCGCGCTGATGGTAACGGCAATTACACTTTATTATACCAGAAGTGGTTGCCAGTTTAATATCGGCAAATTCGGACAGGAACTCAAGGTGATTGGGGAGTATTGGGAGCTTTATGGCAAACACGCGACTGGAAGATGAGGCATTTGAGGATGAGGGCCAGGCGGCTGCCGAAAACGAAAGGGAACAGCAAGGCCCTCAAGCGCTGCCGTCTCCGGCCCCGCGCAGGCCGGGAGCCTTTCGGGCGCTGGGAAACCGCAATTTTCGCCTGTTTTGGGTGGGGCAGTTAATTTCGCTGATCGGAACCTGGGCGCAGAGCCTGGCGCAGGGCTGGCTGATTGTGCTGCTGGTAGACCCGGTTGCCTCGCAGCTTCTGCGGCACGGTGGCGGCGCGGTCGGCTCTGCACAGGCAAATCACTCTCCATCGGTAGAAGCTGCCGCGAACTTTTATTCCGGGTGGGTCAACTTCGCCGGCGGTCTGCCGATTTTTCTGTTCACGCTGCTGGCTGGAGTTGTTGCCGACCGCGTGGACAAGCGCAAAATGCTGCTGGTCACGCAGTCCGGGCTGATTTTATGTGCGCTTGGCCTGGGGATTCTGGTGGCGGAAGGCCGGGTGCAAATCTGGCAGGTGCTGCTTTTTGCCGCTTTGTCCGGCCTGTTTGCTGCCTTTGACATGCCTACCCGGCAGTCCTTTGTGGCGGAAATGGTCGGCAAAGAAGACCTTCCCAGCGCAGTGGCGCTCAATTCCAGCATATTCAACGCAGCGCGCGCGCTAGGCCCCGCCGTTGCGGGTTTGCTTCTGGCCGCGCGGGTGTCTCTGGGTGCGGCGTTTCTCGGCAATGCGTTCTTGTCCCTGGCGGTCATTGCCAGCCTGCTGCTGATACGGGTCCCGCCTCGCCCTGCCAGTGCGCGCGCGGCTCAAGCCGACAATTCGCTGCGCGGGGTCTGGGCCAGCACACGCGAAGGATTTGCCTACGTCAAAAACGCGCCGACGGTGCGAAATCTGGTGGTTCTGGTCGGCTCTTTCGGCGTGTTCGCATTTTCGTTCAATGTGCTGATCCCCGTCTTTGTGCGCTACACGCTGCTGCCTCATGCGTCCGATGCCACGCAGGTGAAAGCCTTCGGCTTTATGGAAACCGTGCGGGGAGTGGGGGCATTAGGCGGTGCATTGACTGTGGCGGTGCTGGGCCAGGCGCAGCGTCAGCGACCGATGCTGATCCTCGGGAGCCTGCTGGCGACGGTGCTGCTGGTCGTCTTCGGCCTGTCACGCACGCTTTGGCTGGCTTACGCAACGATGGCGATTGTGTCTTACGGGTTTGTGCTGTGCTTTGCGACCAGCAACACATTGATGCAGATGCAGGTGCCGGATTATTTGCGCGGGCGGGTGATGAGCATTTACACGCTGATGTTTATCGGCACCATTCCTTTCGGCTCCCTCTTTGCCGGCTGGCTGGCAAAATACATCGGCGCGCCGCCGACCATTGTGATCTGCGCGGTGATTTCCCTGCTGACGACGCTCATTGTCGCTTTTCGTCCGGGCGGTCTGCGCGATATGGAGATGGGGATTAAGCCCGCGTACAGCGGGCCAGATAAAGATACACCAGTGCGCCGGTGATGCTGTGAACTTGGAACCGCTTGCTGAGCGCCTCACGCAGCTCAAAGCGTGTAAACCGAAAGAAGGGAATGCCGCCGTCGTGCATTCCTTCTTTGGCCCCGAATGTGCGGGTCAGCAGAGAATGTTTGTAGGCGGACAGGGCCAGGGTTCCCTGCGGTTTCAGCACACGCGCCAGTTCTGAAACGGCGTCAGCGCGGGCGTCCGGGCCGGGAACATGTTCCAGCACCTGACAGGAAACAACGCGGTCAAAGACGCTGCCGGCGAACGGCAGGCGGCACAGGTCAGCCTGTGCCAGATGAACATTCCTCATTCCTGACGCGCGCAGTTTTTTTTGAGCCACGCGCAGAGACTCAAACGAGAAATCCACCGCCGCCATTTCGCGGACGCCGCCGGCCAAAATAGGGGTCATGCGGCCCGTGCCGCAGCCGGCTTCCAGCAAAAGGTCAGCAGCCTGTGCGCCGAGCGCACGGCGCGTCAGGGGAATCTCTACCTTGCCAAACCAATTCAAAAAGGCCATGCGATCATAATCGTCCACCTGCGCGTCACGCGCGGCGATTTCGGACTTCTGTGCCTCGAGCAGCGCGCGGGGCAGCAGGCGCGGAATGCCCTGTTCAATCGGATACTCCTGGCCGGTCTCATCTTTGAGCGTACCTTCCAGGATTTCCTCGCCTTCCCGGCGGCGAACGGTAAGTGTGAGCGGCCCGCCGGTTTCCGGGGAAGCGAGCAGCGGCATAAATGACGGAAGCATAACGGATAAAGCCTTCAGAGCCGTGAAGTGGTCGGCGCTGCGATTGTCATGGGTGTCAGGGTCACGCGCAGCGTATAATCCCCCGCCGCGTCTGCGCCGGTAACGCCCAGTCGGCGGCTGGCGGCCTGCCGGGTTGTGGCCAGGTCCGGGAACACTGCGATCTCTCCGGGCCGCACTTTGCGGCTGAGCGGGTCTGTCCAGACCTCGTTTGGGACAAACACGGCTGAGGGCGCAGGAGCATCCGCCGGGGCCGCCGGGCCGGGCGGCAGGGGCAGGCTGACCCGACATGCGATCCAGAAACTGCCGTCGGGATTCAGCCGGGTTGTGATCTGATAAACGCGCTTTGCCCCGTCCGCACCCAGCGCAAGCAGGTACGGCTGGGCATCGGTCACAGCCTCAATCTCCTGCGATCCCAGCAAAGTTTCCTGCGTGCCGTTGCGCTGTAGCAATTCCGCCTTGAGATGCACGGGTGGAACGGCAATATCGGCGGCGGCGACGCGGCTGCGAAACAGCGACAGGCCCCCCTCCGTTCCGCGTGCCAGCAGAACTCGCTCGGCATCGTTTGGCACGACATCCGTGAGACCCGGCGGAAAATTCGGGTCGGCAATGCCCTGTTTCCCATCCCGCGTGTGGCCGTTCCGGGTGCTGTGTGTCAGCCCAAGCCGTGCAAAAACAACCGTAGCTGCTGCATGAGAAACAGAAATTTTCTCCCAGCGCACCACAGGGGGGCGGGCAGCAAGAGGAGAAGCCAGAACGCTCGAAAACACCGGCAAAATCGCCATCAGGAAAAGTCGCTGCCGAAAAAAGTGCGGCATCGTGGGTCGTTCCCTTTCCTCGAACAAAGATTACAGAATTGGTTTACGCAAATCCTTGATGTTAAGTTGCAGCAGGCGCCGCCCATTCCATTCGTTGACCTGCGGCGTGTAAACGGCTTCCAAGTAGTCTCCCGGCCCCGCGCGGTCTACCCAGTCGCCCTGGCCCCAGGCAATGCAGTCCGTGGGGTCCATTGCCTCAGCGCGAACGCGCATTTTCAAATGCGACAAGTCACGGCCAATCCGCTTGGCGTCGCAGATCAGCAGGCTTTGGGACGCAAAACGAGGCTCCGGGTTAGCCTGACCGAATGGGGCGAACTGCGACCATTCTTCCAGCAGAGAAAGAGATAAATCACCCGGTTCAATGAGGCCGTCGTGGGTCAGGCGCGGGACAAAATCATCGTCCGTCATGGTCGCATGGGCGTACGCATTGATTTTCGCTTCAAACTCTTCCAGATTGCCCATTGTCAGCGATAAACCCGCCGCCATTTCGTGGCCGCCGCAGCTTTCCAGCAATTCCCGGCAGAGTTGAATGCCCTGAAACATATCAAAGCCGGGAATGGAACGCGCGGAGCCTTTGCCGCGAGTCTCGTCATCGCTGACGCCAATAACAATCGCGGGACGGTAATAAGCTTCTACCAATTTTCCGGCGACGATGCCGACCACGCCTGCATTCCAGCCGGGCGAGGCCACGACCAGCACCCGCGTCAGGTCCAAATCGCGGCTGTCCACAATCTTTTTGGCTTCTTCTAAAATCCGTTTTTGTGCCTGCTGACGCTCCACATTGAACGCATTCATCTTCTCTACCAGCAGCTTCGCCTCTTCCGGGTCGCCGGTCAGCATCAAATCCAGCGCCAGAGCTGCGTCGTCCAGGCGTCCAACGGCATTGATGCGCGGCCCGATGCCGAAGCCGACGGACTCGGCGGAAAGCGGCTTGCTCGTGTCAATTCCCGCGCCTTCGAGCAGCGCGCGCAGGCCGACTTTACGGGTTTTTGCAAGCTGTAGCAGGCCAAAGTACGCAAACACGCGGTTTTCGCCCAGCAGCGGCATCACATCGGCCACTGTCCCGCAGGCAACGAGGTCCAGAAACTTTTGAATAAATGCCGCTTCATGGGTCGGCTGTACCAGGCGCACGACCGCCTGCATGGTTTTAAAGGCCACCCCGACACCGGCCAAATTTGGAAAAGGATAAGTGGAATCGTGCCGGTGGGGATTGACGACAGCGTAGGCAGGCGGCAGGGTTTCGCCAGGTTCGTGGTGGTCGGTGACAATCACCGTCATGCCGAGACTGTTGGCATGGGCAACGGCATCCCGCGCCTGAATACCGCAGTCCGACGTGATCACCAGCGTCGCGCCCTGCCCGGCGGCCCAGTCAATCGCGGCGGGCTTGAGATCATAGCCGTCATTTTTGCGGTGAGGAACCCGGCTGATCAATTTTGCGCCGAGGGCGTTCAGGGCGCGGACATAAACAGCGGTGGAAGTGACGCCATCTACATCGTAGTCGCCGTAAATGAAAATCGTCTCGCCCTGTGCCAGCGCCTCTTTGATGCGGTGCGCGGCTTTGTCCATGTCCGGCAGACCAAATGGGTCATGGAGCTGGCTGAGATCGGGATGTAAAAATGCGGACGCCTCGGCAGGGTCGGTTAGTCCCCGATTGCACAGCAGCCGCGCCGTCAGCGGGTGAACGCGCAGCTCCCGCGTCAGCATTTCTTCCGCCTTTTGATTGCGCTCCGGCTCCGTCCAGCGTGCCTGCATCTAGGCGACCATGACTTCTACGGGAAGCTGTCCACTCGTCCGTTGCTCCTGCGAAACTCGGTAATTAAGTTTCTCAAAGCCGATCACGCGGCCTGTGACATCTTTGGCAAGAATTATTTCGTCGCCGGTTTCTTGGCAGCTATGCTCTTTTTGCGGATCGTCAAACCAAACGTTGAGCGTATCGCCTTCCGTATCCCAATAGATCAAGATTTTGTCCATACTGTCACGCCTTCTTTGATACGATCCGTGAAATACGTTGTTACGATAAATCCATCCCCATTGAGATGTTTGACCACGACGCAAAGATGTAAGTTTCCATAGTGGCGATAATAAAGTTTTATCAGTGCGTCGCTTTTGCTTTCCCGCACTTCATCGGCCTGCGCCAAAGTTTCCTGCACCTGGGCGTCTTTACCGGCCATGCTCGGATGCTTAATTTGAATGATCTTTTGCCAGTAGTCGTCGGTGATTGTGATACGCTTGCCCAGAACGCAAACTACGACAAACCGTATTTTTGCTGCCATCTCTGCTTAAAACCGCTTCGCGGGACGCTTCTTCTTCGCGCGGATTGCGGAAATCTGCACCTCGCCGGGCGCGGCGGGTGGACGGGGGATCGCGGCTGTCTGCGGCGGGCGCGCACTGCCGCCGTTGGCTGAAGGATATGCGGCTGAGTCACCGCTTGCCGCCACAAGAACGGGGGCCGTGGCGCGGCGTTTCGCCAGCCAGTTTTCCCAGTCGACAAGAATTGATGCGGCATTGAAAATGGACGAATAGGTTCCGCTGACGATGCCGACCAGCAGTGCCACGTTCAGCAGGCGCGTTGTCTGTCCGCCCAAAATGACCAGGGCCAGCAAAGTCATCACCACCGTCAAAGAAGTATTGATCGACCGAGCCAGCGTCTGCCCGATGCTCCGGTTGACCAGGGACTCAAAGGTCTCGGCGCGCCCTTTATGCCGCAGATTTTCGCGAACGCGGTCAAAGATCACCACCGTGTCATGCACGGAGAAGCCAATGACGGTCAGCAGGGCCGTTACAAACAGGCTGTCAATCTCCCAGCCTAAAAAGTAACCCAAAATTGCGAACACACCGATCAGCACCAGAATGTCATGCACCAGAGCCACAATTGCCGAAGTTCCCAGGCGCAGGCCGGCTACAAAGTCGCCGATGCCGAACACTAAAGCCAGATACAGCACGATCAGCGCGGAGGCAATCACGACCGCTTCAATCGCGTTGCGCGTCACTTCTTCGGAAATCTCGCTGCCGACATACCCGAACTCCTGAACGAAGTGCGGCTGATCGGACTGAGCCGTTTGATCCGGTGCATGAGGCGCCAGAGGATTGAGCGCCTGCACCAGCCTTTGGCGGACTGGATTGAGCTGCGGGTCAACAATCGCCGATTGGTCGGTGACGCTGACAATCGCCGTCGTGCCGCCATCAGCCATTTGGACCGTGTTGTCTTTAAACCCGGCGGCGGTCAAGGTGCGCTGCACTGTTGCCTGCGAGACCGGCTGCTGATACTGCACCCGAATCCCCGTTCCGCTTTTGAACTCAATGCCGCGCTTCAATCCACCCATCGCCCAAAAGATCAAGCCAGGGACAATGATTGCCAGGCTGAGCGCATAAAAGAACTTCCGGCGACCAATAATATTCGGGCCACTGGCCGCAGGCGTGTCCCCGACCGGAGTGTCCGAACCGCGCAGGGCGCGAACATTCAGGCCGAACAGGGCGACGTTGTTGCCGATGCCGGCGTCTACCAGCAGGTAGAGCAGGGTTCGTGTCACGGTAATGGCGGAAAACAGCGAGACCAGGACACCGATCAGCAGCGTCAGGGCAAAGCCCCGCACACTGGCTGTGCCGAGCGACAGCAGCACAATACAAGTAATACAGGTACAGATGTTGGAGTCGCGAATGGCGGTAAAGGCCCGCTTAAATGCCGCATCAATCGCAGGGCGCAAAGCTTTGCCGCTTCGAAGTTCTTCCTTGAGGCGTTCAAAGATCAGAATGTTGGCGTCTACCGCCATGCCGATGGACAAAATGAAGCCCGCGATGCCCGGCAGCGTCAGTGTGACAATCAGGCCGGGGAACAGCCAGTTCAGCCCGCCTTTAAAGATCGCCAGGACAAACACGGCATAAATCAGCAGAGCGATGTCGGCGACCAGTCCCGGCAGGCGGTAATAAACCAGCATGAACAGCAGCACGAGGGACAGGCCGACGACTCCGGCGATGAAGCTTTTGTGCACCGCGCCTGCGCCGAGGCTGGCTTCTACGTTGTCTACCTGGATTTCTTTCAGAGGCACAGGCAATGCACCTGCATTCAGCAGGTTCGCCAGGTTTTGTGCCTCCGCGAGGTTCGCAAAGCCGCCGCTGATCTCCGCCTCGCCATTCATAATCGGCTCATTGATGACCGGAGCCGAAATCACGGCATCATCCAGAACGATGCCGTTGAGTTCTCCGGTATGCTGGCTGGTGAACTGCCCAAAGGCTTCCGTGCCTTTGGCGTCAAAGGTCTGCGAAACGGCGGGAATGGAAGCCTGCCCGGAAAGATGCGCGGCGGAGTTCGGCAGCAGGTCTGCACCGGTGAGGATGACGGGGCAGGAAGCCAAGAACGCCTGCCAGGCCATAAGTTCTTGATTGAGAGCCACTGCTTTCTTCTGCTGGTCGGGAGTCAAATAAATAGTCCCGATGGCAGGGTCCCCGGTCAGCGGAGACGGAACGGTAAAGGCCGTCGCGCCGGCTCGCTCGTTCGCCCCGGCATTCAGCAGGCTGCTGAAATCGGCTTTGATCTGCGCCCCGTCCCGGAATGTCTGATGGGTGCGCTGATCAAAGAAAATGGGCTGCCGCCGCCCTGTCGTGGGGTCAGGAACCTCGGACATCTGGATGGGCTTGTTGTCCTGAGCGGTCGCTGCAACGTCTTTAAAATAATAAAACGTCATCTGCGCGGTCGTGCCGAGCTGATCCAAGATCGCATTCTTGTTTTTGACATCCGGCAGTTCTACAATGAACTGTTTCTGCTGCGGGCGCGGCTGTACCACAGCTTCACTGACGCCCGCGCCGTTGATACGGGACTCAAGAATCCGCTGAATGGTTGCTTCATCGTATTTGACGCCCGGCGCTTTTTCCGGTTCCGCTTGCAGCACGGCGCGCACGCCGCCCTTAATGTCCAGCCCGTATTTGGTCGGGTGGCGGCCCAGAAGGGTCGCGTGACCAATCTTGATGGTACGGTCGGTGACAATCAGCACTGCCAATACGGTCAGTACCAAAATGACCAAGGCCCAGATTTTTTCCTGCTTCAACTCTTCCTCCGCGCAAAACCGATGCTCAAATTTATACTAAATGCGAAATCGCGCGGGAGAAGCCTCCCGCGCGTTATTTTTGTGCAATAGGACGCCTGATTATACTGTACGGGCCGGAGGTTGTCAAGGTTTCCAGTTGCCGGGAAGTACCGGACATCCGGTGAGCGGATAGGCCAGGTGTGTCAATCCGGCTCCACCGTTGACAAACAAGCGCCAGGGACGGTATGATAACCGCAGATTTTTCACCTATTTCCATATTGACCTTTAAGGACCAACGATGGCTACCCCCCGACAGATTCGCGGCCGTATTCGAGTTGCGAAAAATATTCAGCAGATCACCAAAGCGATGAAAATGGTCGCCGCTGCCCGCCTGCGCCGGGCGCAGGAAGCCGTCGGCGCGGCTCGCCCCTATGCCGAAAAGATGCGCGCTGTCATGGCGAGTCTCGGCGGGGCGGGCGGCAGCGTCCGGCATCCGCTCCTGCGCCGCGCCGACGGGGAAGCCCGAAGCATCGGCATTCTTCTCGTAACCGGAGATCGGGGCCTGTGCGGGGCCTACAATTCCAGTGTCATTCGCAAGGCCAACGATCTGCTCAAGCCGTTCGGCCCGGAGCGCGCCAAACTGGTCTGCGTCGGCAAAAAAGGCGCGACGTTTTTCCGGCGGCGCGGCTTTGAGATCGTCGCCGAACATCCCGTGCCGGCGACGGGGATCAGCTTTGCGGAAGCGCAAGCGCTGGCGCGAACCGGACGCGATTTGTTCGCCGACGGCGAGATTGACATTTTGTATCTGGTTTACACCCGTTTTTTATCGGCGCTTTCGCAGCGACCGCAGGAGCTTCAAATTCTGCCGATTGAGCCGCCGCAGGCCGCCGAAGGCGCGGCGCAGGGGCCGGCTGTGGATTATATCTTCGAGCCGGACCCCGACCAGATACTTGCCAGCCTGCTGCCCCGCTATGTGGACACCCAGGTCTACCAGGCCATTGTGGAAAGCGTCGCGTCCGAGCATGGCGCGCGCATGACGTCGATGTCTGCGGCCACGGACAACGCCGGCAAGATGATTTCCAGCCTCACGTTGACCCTGAACCGTGCCCGGCAGGCCGCCATCACCAAAGAAATCGCGGAGATTGTCGGCGGCGCGGAGGCGTTGAAGTAAAAGCAAGAGCAACGAAAATCGGACGGGCGAGGGAATGAATTCCGCTCGCTCCCTGATAAACGTCCTGCGGACGAAAAGCACTGCCCGGTGGCTTATTTTACGTCCGAAGGACGATTAGAATAGAGCGAGTGGAATTCATTCCCTCGGTTTCCTCTGCGCGTTTTTCTTGACACTGCGCCGGGTTTTCGGCTATACTCGCCGTAGCTTTGCGAACTTTTTCACGAATTAACAGAAGGTTACAATCCTTCGTAGTTTTGCTCAAAGGAGACGGAAAATCAATTATGGCTGTCGGTAAAATTGTGCAGGTGCAGGGGCCGGTTCTGGACGCAAGCTTCCCCGCCGGGGAACTGCCCAACATTCTCAACGCGCTGACCATCCAAAACACACTGGACGGGCGTACAACGGACTTGACGGTGGAAGTGGCGCAGCACCTCGGCAATGATGTCGTTCGCTGCATCGCCATGTCGTCGACGGATGGCCTGACGCGCGGCATGGCGGTCAACGATACAGGTGGCCCGATCTCCGTTCCAGTCGGCAACGTAACGCTGGGCCGCGTTTTCAACTTGCTGGGCAATCCCATTGATGAAAAAGGAGCCATCGCCACGGGCGGTCAGCGCTATCCCATTCACCGCTCGGCTCCCAAACTGGATGACCAGGCCGCCAACATTGAAATGCTGGAAACCGGCATCAAAGTGATTGACCTGCTTTGCCCCTATCCCAAAGGCGGCAAGATCGGCCTGTTCGGCGGCGCGGGCGTCGGCAAAACCGTCACCATGCAGGAATTGATCCGAAACATCGCCGTAGAGTTCGGCGGCGTGTCTGTGTTTGCCGGCGTCGGAGAGCGGACCCGCGAAGGCAATGACCTGTGGCTGGAAATGTCGGAGACCGAATTCAAAGACGCCGAAGGCAACACAGCCCATGTCATCGACAAAACCGCCATGGTGTTCGGCCAGATGAATGAGCCGCCCGGCGCGCGTCTGCGCGTTGCGCTGTCCGGCCTGACCATGGCCGAGTATTTCCGCGATGAGCAGGGCCAGGACGTGCTGCTGTTTATTGACAACATTTTCCGCTTTGTTCAGGCCGGTTCCGAAGTCTCCGCGCTGCTCGGACGTATGCCCAGCGCCGTCGGCTATCAGCCGACACTCGCCACCGAGATGGGCGCATTGCAGGAGCGGATTACCTCCACCAAAAACGGCTCGGTGACTTCGGTGCAGGCCATTTATGTTCCTGCGGATGACCCCACCGACCCCGCCCCGGCCACTACGTTTGCCTTCCTGGATGCGACCACATATCTGGAGCGCAGCCTGACTGCCATTGGCATCTTCCCCGCCGTCGACCCGCTGGCATCTTCGTCTCGCATTTTGGACCCGAACATCGTCGGCCAGGAGCATTACGATGTCGCGCGGCGCGTTCAGCAGATTTTGCAGCGCTACAAAGAGCTTCAGGACATCATTGCGATTCTGGGCATTGATGAGCTTTCCGACGAGGACAAGCTGATTGTGGCCCGCGCCCGAAAAATTCAGCGCTTTCTGGGCCAGCCGCTGTTTGTCGCCTTTGCCTTCACCGGGACCGCCGGCGAGTATGTCAAGCGCGAGGATACCGTGCGCTCATTCAAAGCCATTCTGGACGGTGAGCATGACGATCTGCCGGAGCAGGCCTTTTTCAATTGCGGCACGATTGAGCAGGCCGTGGAAAAAGCGAAAGCAATGGGCGGGTAGGTTTCGGCAGGCCTCGTGAGACAAAATTTATGGCAGCAACGTATCCTTTAGAAGTGGTGACGCCGGAGCGGGTCATGCTCAGTGAACAGGTGACCATGACTCTGGCGCCCGGCACGGAAGGGCAGCTTGGCATTCTCGCCCGGCACTCGCCTTTGATGACCGAGCTGGCACCCGGCGAAGTGCGCGCAACTCTTGCCGATGGGCGGACGACGTCACACCTGGTCATCTCCGGCGGCTTTCTGGAAATCGCTGCCGGGGAAGGACGCACGACGATTCTTGCCGACAGTGCCGAGCGCGTCGATGAGATTGACGTGACGCGGGCCGAGGCCGATCTCGCCGCCGCCCAGCAAATGCTGGCAGAGGCCGCTGCCGGAACGCCGCAGCAGGTTGAGGCCCAGCGCAGCCTTGCACACGCGGAAGTTCGCATTCGCGTCAAGCGTGGACAGTAACACAAAAAAGAGCTGACTCTGCGAAAACGAACCATCGTACTCGCACCGATATAAGATGATTCGTGCCGACGAAGACCTTTAACATATGAAGGGGATGTATTCTTTTGGCACAAGAAAATAATAGCACAGCGTCACAAACAGCTTCCGTCACTGCTGCGCCGCATCAAACGGCGATTAAAGTCTGGCGGATTATTTTTGTCAGCGCCCTGCTTATCCTCGGCGCGGTTTTAGGCTATCAAGCTGGATATGCCATTGTAGCCTGGGTGAACAACCCGTTCAATGGCAACAGCAGCATTGCCAGAGCCGCCAGCGAAACACTCCAAACCGGGAATGGACGTGCCACCGCCATTGCCGCTTTCACCCTGCTGGGCATTTTATTTGCTCGCCTTGTTTCCACGCCGCTCTTTATCAAGCTGCTTCAAGCGGGAGACCGCCTTCATGCCATGCGCCCGAATGAGAAAGTCGCGACATTCATCGGCGTACTGACAGGTCTGCTGCTGACACTGATGCTGCACAGCGTGTTTCCCATTCTGGCGATTTGGGGAACTCTGGTCGTCGGTATTGTTCTGGTTTATCTGGGGATTGTTGCCACTTGGAGCATGAAAGACGATCTGCGCGTCATTCTGCCCGGCGGCGTTCCCGTCACTGCCGACGGCAAAGACATTCTTCCTGAACAATGCAAGATTCTGGATACCAATGTCATCATTGATGGGCGCGTTGCCGACATCTGCCGCACCGGGTTTATTGAAGGGCCGATCTATGTGCCGGGCTTTGTGCTGGACGAATTGCAGCATATTGCGGATTCTGCGGATAGCCTCAAGCGAGCCAGGGGCCGGCGCGGTCTGGACATTCTCAATCAGATGCGGACCGAGCTGAAGATGATGATCCGCACTTATGATAATCTGGACGAGAATGATCGGGACGAAGTGGACGCCAAACTCGTCAAGCTGGCGAAGAAACTCGGCGGCAAGATCGTCACCAACGATTACAACTTGAACAAGGTCGCGGAACTTCAGGGCGTCCCGGTGCTGAACATCAATGAATTGGCAAACGCCGTCAAGCCCGTCGTTCTGCCCGGCGAAGAAATGCTGGTCACGATCATCAAAGAAGGCAAGGAAATGAACCAAGGGGTTGCTTATTTGGATGACGGAACCATGATTGTCGTGGAAGGCGGTCGCCGCCGCATCGGCGAAACCCTGCCTGTTGTCACCAGCAGCGTCCTCCAAACGGTCGCCGGAAAAATGATTTTCGCCAACATTCGCGGCGATGCCGAGGAAGAAGAGGGGACCGACCGTGGCTTACGCGCTTATCCCCGCAGCGGGCCGCGCCGCTAGGTTCCAGTCCGGCACGGAGACAAGCCGCCGCACATCCAACAAAGTCTTTGCGCCGCTGGCCGGGAAGCCGCTCCTGCGCTGGACCGCAGACGCTTTGGCCGGGCACCCGGAGATTGACGGCCTTCTCGTCGTCTGCGGCCCGCAGGAAGTGGCTTCGTGCCGCGCGGCGCTGGACGGGCTAGAAAAGCTGCTGGCGATTGTTCCCGGCGGCGAAACGCGGCAGGAGTCCGTCGCGATTGGCCTGTACACGCTGGGCGGCCATGCCGAAGACCTAGTTCTGGTGCATGACGGCGCGCGCCCGCTGGTCACGCCGGAAGTCATCATGCGCTGCCTGGAGGGAGCCAGAGAGCGGGGCAATGCCGTGGCTGCCCTGCCTGTCGCCGACACCCTGAAAGCGGTCAGTGATACGCAAACCGTGCTGCGAACCGTCGACCGCGCGGACCTCTGGGCGGTGCAGACGCCTCAGGTGTTTCGCGTCGAGACACTCTATGAAGCCCATGCGGCAGCGCGGGACATGGGCTGGCTGGGAACCGATGAAGCCTCACTTGTGGAACAGTTCACCGGCGAATCCGTTCATCTTGTTCCAGGCGACCCCTTCAACTTTAAAATCACGCGGCCCGATGATCTGAGGCTGGCGGAAGCCGTTCTGCGCTCCCGCTTGGCAGTGAGAACTATGCAGACCCGCATTGGATTTGGGTACGACATTCATCCCCTCATGGAAGGCCGCCGCTTGTTTTTAGGCGGCATTGAGATTTCACATTCCTGCGGCCTGGACGGCCATTCGGACGCCGACGTTCTGCTGCACGCTCTCTGCGACGCGCTGCTGGGCGCGGCGGGCCTGCCCGACATCGGCAATTTGTTTCCGAACACGGACCCGGCTTACAAAAACATTTCCAGTATCACTCTTTTACGCGAAGTCCAGGGGCATCTTGCGGGGCAAGGCTTTCAAGTCGGCAACGTCGACATGACTTTGATTGCCGAAGCCCCAAAGATTTCTCCTTATGTTCCGCAGATGCGCGCACTGATTGCGGAGACACTGGGAATAGAAGCCGTGCAAGTGGGTATAAAAGCGACAACAAACGAGGGACTGGGTGCGCTGGGGCGGGGCGAGGGCATGGCTGCCCACGCCGTGGCCGCCATCGTTCCCAGTGCCTAAAAAGGGGAAAAAGCTATGGCAATCGCCGTGAAAGTCAAAGGCAAGCATCTTCAGGTCACCGAGGGCCTGCGTGAACACGCGGAGCAGCGTCTTCAGAAGCTGGAAACCTATTTCCACAACATCCGCGAGGCGATTGTTGTGGAAAGCGTGGAAGGCGGGATGCACCGGGTGGAGATCACCCTGGAAGGCGATGGCCTGCTTCTGCGCGGCGAAGAGCGTACCAACGATATGTACGCTTCGCTGGACCGCGTGGTGGACAAGCTGGAACAGCGTCTCAAGAAATTCAAAGCGAAACATACCCACCTGCGAAACCATCAGGAAAGTCTCCGCACCAGTGCGGCCACCATGAACGGCAGCGGCCTGGACGGCATTCTCGAAGCCGACACGGAAGACGAGGTAGACGACACCCCGCGTATCGTTCGCACGAAAGCCGTTACCATGAAGCCAATGGGGATTGATGACGCCGTGCAAATGCTGGAACTCACTGATCACGAATGGTTTGTCTATCTGGATATGGACACGCACATGACGCAGGTTGTTTACCGTCGCCGCGACGGCAACTATGGCCTGGTCGTGCCGAAGATATAGAGAAAAGATAACTTTCGGGCCGGGCAGGCGAGGGAATGAATTCCTCTCGCTTCATAACAATCGTCCTTCGGATGAAAAAAGTAACCAGCCCTCGCGATACGGGTCACGCCCTTTGCACTTTTCCGAAAGCTGTTTTGTTTGAACGTTACAAATATGAAAACACGGCTGGAATATGCAGAAGTTATCCCGGAAGGCTACCGTGCGCTGGGTCAGGTCAGCGCGTATCTCACCCGCTGCGGTCTAGAAAGCGGCCTGCTGCATCTGGTGTACCTGCGCGTTTCCCAAATCAATGGCTGTGCATACTGCGTAGATAAGCACTGTGACGATGCCTTGCGTGAAGGGGGCACTGAGCAGCGCGTTCACAGCGTGGTTGTTTGGCAGGAAGCGCCTTTTTTTACCGACCGCGAGCGTGCGGCCTTTGCCTGGACGGAAGCCGTCACGCTTGTGGCTGATACGCATGTGCCGGCTTCTGTCTACGACGAGGCGCGGCGGCAGTTTGACGAAAAAGAATTAAGCGATTTAACGCTTGCCATTGCCACGATGAATGCCTGGAACCGAATGGCGATTAGCTTTCGGACACTCCCGGCACCGCGAAAATCAGGCACACAAGGAGAAAATAAGCAGATATGAAAATTGGTATGCTCACCGGCGGCGGGGACTGTCCCGGCCTGAACCCGGCCATTCGCGGCGCGGTTCTGCGGTTGCTGGACTATGGGGACGAAGTGATCGGCTTCACGCAGGGCTGGAAGGGCCTGGTGGAAGGCAACACGGAAGCCCTGACGCTGGAGCGGGTAGAAGGCATTATTGACCAGGGCGGGACGATCCTGCGCTCCTCGCGCACCAATCCGTTTGCAGCGGGCAAAGAAGCGCAGCGAGACGCCGTGCTGGCAAACTTGAAGAAGTTTGAACTGGATGCGCTGATTGCTCTCGGCGGCGAGGATACGCTCGGCGTGGCGTCGAAGCTCTGGACGCAGTACGGGGTCAAAACCGTCGGCGTCCCCAAAACAATGGACAATGATTTGAGCTTGACCGACTATACATTCGGCTTTGATTCGGCGGCGTCCGTGGCGCTGGAATCCATTGACCGTCTGCGCGATACGGCCCGCTCACATGACCGGGTGATCGTCGTGGAGATCATGGGCCGCCATGCCGGCTGGACCGCGCTCTGGGCAGGCGTCGCAGGCGGCGCGGACTGGGTTGCGATCCCGGAAGTCCCGCTGGACATGGACGCCATGTGCAGGCATCTTCAGGCCATTTACGCGCGCGGCAAAACTTACGGTATTGTGGCCGTCAGTGAGGGCGTCGAAATCGCCGGGGCGCAGAAAGCGGAAGATGCAGTGCTGGATGCGTTCGGCCATCATCAACTGGGCGACGTGGGCATCGGGCCGGCGATTGCCAAAGAAATTGAAAAGAGGACGGGCATTCCGACCCGCGATGCGGTTCTGGGCCATGTGGTGCGCGGCGGCTCACCGACATTGTTTGACCGCATTTTGGGAACGCGCGTCGGCATCAAAGCCGCCGAACTGGTGCATGAAGGCAAGTTCGGCGTGATGGTCGCCCAGCAGGGAACGGAAATCCTGGCTGTGCCGATTGAAGAAGCCGTCAAGCAGTGGAAACTGGTTCCGCAGGCTCTCTACGACGAGTTTGTGACGACGTTTAACAAATAAACGTTCTGAGGGTAGGGGCGGGGCTTGTCCCCGCCCTCTTAATCTTCCCCGCTCTTTTTGCTGGTGCTACTGATATGCCCCTTGACCTTATCACGCTCGGCGAGGCTCTGATTGACCTTCCCGCCCTGCAATCCGGCGTCTCGCTGACTGATGCGGCTTCTTTTGCCAAAGTCCCGGCGGGCGCACCCGCCAATGTCGCCGTTGCTGCGGCGAAGCTTGGCCTGCAAGCGGCTTTTGTCAGCAAAGTGGGCGCGGATGCGTTCGGCGAAAGCATTATTCAGACCTTTGCCGCCCTCGGCGTGGACATGCAGCATGTTATCCAGGACAAAGCCGCCCGGACGGGACTGGCATTTGTTTCCGTGCAGCCCGACGGCAGCCGCGACTTTTTGTTTTATTTTGATCCGGCTCGCGATCTGGCCTTGCGCCCGGATGAACTGGATTTGGACTGGCTGGACACCGCGCGGGTGCTTCACTACGGCAGCATTTCTTTGATCGCGGAGCCGTCCCGCAGCGCGACGCTGGCGGCAGCCGCGCACCTGATTAGAAAAGGCCGGGCGATTTGCTCCTACGACCCCAACCTGCGGCCCTGGCTCTGGCCGGACGCCAAAACCATGCGCGGCGGGGTGATGCTGGGCTTTTCGGTGGCTGACATCGTGAAAATTAGTGTGGAAGAGCTGCTGTTTTTGTATCCCGACTCGGGTGATGAATCGGGCGCAGTGAAGATGCTGATGGGTGAGTACCAGAACCTGCGCCTCGTGGCCGTGACGGAAGGCGCCGAGGGCAGCCGGGGCTACACCCGGCAGGGCGGATTCGCGGACGCAGCAGGTTTTGATGTGAAATTCGTGGATGCAACCGGGGCCGGGGACGCTTACATGGCGGGCCTGCTGACGTATCTGCTGCATCTGGGGCCGGACGCAAACGCGGCGCTGAATGATTTCGGCCCGCATCTGGCAAACGCTCTGCGCTATGCCAATGCCTGCGGGGCGCTGGCGACGACGGAGCGCGGCGCAACGCCGCATCAATTAAGCCCAGAGTCCGTGCAGGCCCTTTTGGAGAGCAAGCCATGATTACCATCGACCTGAGCGGGAAAAATGCCTTGATCACCGGCGGGACGCGCGGCATCGGGCGGGCGATTTCCCGGCGACTGGCGGAAGCCGGGGCGAACACGGCGGCGGTGTACCGGGGCGACGCCGAGACGGCGCGGGCATCGCTGGCCGAGCGGCAGGCATTCGGCACAGGGACTCATCAAAACTTGCAGGCGGACATTGGAGATGAACGGCAAGTGGAGGAGTTGATCGCGCAGGCCAAAGCCGTTTATGCCAAAGGACTGGATATTCTGGTGCTGAATGCAGGCATTGGACTGAGCGGCAAAGTTACGGAGATTGACCCGGCCGCATGGCGGCGAATGCTGGATGTGAACCTCGGATCAGCGTTTTTACTGACGCGCGGCCTGGTTCCCGTCCTGCGCCGGGGCGGCAGCCTCGTTGCGATCGGCAGCGGCTCCGGGCATGATCCCCTTCCCGGCCTCGCGTTCTACGGCGCCGGCAAAGCGGCCTTGAATATGTTTATCGCCGATCTCGCGCAGGAAGTCGGGCCGGACGGCATCCGGGCCAACGTTGTTTCCCCCGGCGGCACGGATTCCTCATTTCAGGGCAATGCCCCGTCGCCTGCCGACTCGCAGGGCGGAGCAGCGCACAATGCGCTGCGCCGTCGGGGCCTCCCGGATGATGTGGCCGGCGTGGTGCTTTTCCTGTGCAGCGACCTGGCCGGGTTCGTTACCGGGCAGGCGATTCGCGTCAACGGCGCAGCGCTTTAATTGTGTGCTTTCTCGTGTCTCAAATTCGGAATAGTGGGTATAAGCAAAATAGCTTTATTTTGGATTTTTTTGTCTCTGACATAGACTGTATGTGCAAAAATGCAAACTGAAACTTCGTCTCCGCAGCGAGCTGCTGACCAAATCCTTCTCAAAACTGCACTGGGAACCGTTCGGCCTTTGCCTGGGTCACTCGTTACCCAGTTTATTCTTTGTGGGAAATCAGGATGCCATTGTAACCAGGGATTTCGTCACGGACCGTATTATTACCGCATCTGGCGTGAGGGAAGCAAAGTCCGCAAAGTTTATGTGCCGAAAAACCAGGTTTCCGCGGTACTGGCTGCCTGCGCTTTGCATCAGCAGTATGCGGAGCATCTTGAGAAAATCATTGCGGAGCGTCAGAATCTCACAAAGGCTCTGGTGCGGGCGGATCGGCTAACCAAGCGCCTCACTGCTGCCATTCGCCAAGGATAGCGGCATGGGCTTCGGCCTTTTGAAAATCCATGAGCAACTCAGACGCAGAAACTCAACCGGCTTCTCCGCCGGGGCATAACATCATCACCATGGGAGCTTCTGCCGGCGGCGTGGAAGCCCTGGCAGACCTGGTCAGCCGCCTGCCTGCCGACCTGCCGGCGGCAATTTTTATTGTTTTGCATCTTCCCGCTTATGGAACCAGCGTTCTGCCGGCGATTTTAAGCCGGCGCGGCGCGCTCCCCGCCCGGCATCCCACCGACGGTGAACCTGTTCGGAACGGGCAGATTTATGTCGCCCCGCCCGATCATCATCTGCTGGTCAGCGAAGGTCAGGTGCGCCTGACGCGCGGCCCGGCGGAGAATGGGCATCGACCGGCGATAGATACCTTGTTTCGCTCCGCCGCCCGCGCTTATGGCGAGCGGGTGGTGGGAGTGGTACTGAGCGGCTCTCTGGACGACGGAACGGCGGGCTTGCAGGCGATCAAAATGCGCGGCGGCATCGCCCTCGTGCAGGACCCGGACGAAGCCCTGTTTGCCTCCATGCCGCGCAGTGCGATGGAAAACGTTGCCGTAGATTATGTTCAGCCGCTTGCGGAAATGGCCGCCACGCTGACCCGGCTGGCTTCCCACCCGGTGTCTCAGGAAGGAATTTCTGCTGTGGCGAACGACTTTGTAAAACAGCGGCTGGAAACTGAAACAAAAATCGCCGCGCTGGACATGGAGGCGATTGAATCGCCGCGCGACGGCCATCCGTCGGTTTTTAGCTGCCCGGATTGCCATGGCGTTTTGTGGGAAGTGCAGGAGGGGCGGCTGACTCGCTATCGCTGCCGAGTCGGCCATGCGTTTTCCCCGGTGAGTCTGCTGGCCGCGCAATCCGCCACTCTGGAAGAAGCGCTCTGGGTAGCCCTGCGCGCGCTGGAAGAAAATGCGGCGATGGCGGATAGAATGAGTGAGCGCGCGGATGGGCGTGGGCATACGCTGGCCGGTGTCCGGTTCGGCGAACAGGCTGCCGACTCCCGGCAGCGGGCCGCCATCATCCGGGAGGCCTTGATCGGCGGGGAACTAATCGCCAATTCCGGCCCGCCTCCGCTGGAGAATAAAATCCAGCGATGAGGGCATCCCTAGAAAAGGCGGGCATCCAAGATCAGGCGTTTGAGACCCTGCTGGAATATCTCAACCGCAGCCGCGGCTTTGATTTCACCGGCTATAAACGCGCCAGCCTTCAGCGCCGCGTCCAAAAGCAGATGCAGACGGTCGGGATAGAAACATTTAGTGACTACCAGGATTATCTGGAAGTTCACCCCGAAGAATTTGCCCAGCTTTTCAACACAGTCCTCATCAATGTCACGGCATTTTTTCGGGATACGCCGGCGTGGGATTACCTTCAGGAAGAAATCATCCCCCGCCTTCTTGAAGCCAAGCCCCGCAAAGAGCCGATCCGAATCTGGAGCGCGGGCTGTGCGTCCGGCCAAGAACCCTGCTCCCTGGCGATTGCTCTGGCTGAGAAGCTGGGCATGGCGGAGTTTCGGGCGCGCGTGAAAATCTATGGCACTGATCTGGATGAGGAAGCGCTCAGCCAGGCCCGCGCCGCTTCTTATACGCTCCGTGAAGTCCAGAGCATCCCGCCTGCCCTGCTGGAAAAGTACTTCCAATCCGAATCGGGCCGCTACGTTTTAGACAAAGACCTGCGCCGCGCGCTGATTTTTGGCCGCCACGATCTGCTGCAAGACGCCCCGATCTCCCACATTGATCTGCTGGTTTGCCGCAACACATTGATGTACTTCCATTCCGAGGTGCAGGCCCAGATTCTCGCTCGTTTCCACTTCGCCATCAGCGACGGCGGCTGCCTGTTTCTCGGCAAAGCGGAGATGCTTTTTTTTCATGCCAATCTTTTCCTGCCGCTGGACTTGAAGCGGCGGGTGTTTGTGAAAGTGTCCCAGGGTGGCCTGCGTGACCGGCTGATGCTGATGGCGCAGTCACGGCCCGACCAGATCGACTTCTCCGTGGAACGGCCTCATCGCCTGCGCGAAGCGGCGTTCCAAACCGGCCCGGTCGCCCAGATTATCGTAGATACGGAGGGAATGCTCGTCCTGGCCAGTGAACGGGCGCGCAGCTTGTTCCGTCTGGGCAGCCGGGACATCGGACGGCCCTTGCAGGACCTGGAGATTTCTTACCGGCCCATCGAGCTGCGCTCCTGCATCGAGCAGGCGTCGGCAGATCGCCGCCCGATTAGTCTCCGGGAAATCCCTTGGCCTGCCGGCGGCCAGATCGTGTTTCTGGATATGCTCCTGATACCGATTCAGGAAGACGGCATTCTGCTGGGGATGAGTGTTTCCTTCACGGATGTGACCCATTCCCGGAAACTGGCCGAAGAAATGCAGGAAGCCATTCGCGAGACGGAAGCCGTGCAGGAAGCGCTTCAGTCAGCCAGCGAAGAGCTGGAAACGACCAATGAAGAGTTATATTCTACAGTGGAAGAACTGGAAACTTCCAATGAAGAGCTTCAATCCACCAATGAAGAATTGGAAACGACCAATGAAGAACTTCAGTCCACCAACGGGCAGCTGCAGACGATCAACGAAGAACTCCGGCTGCGCTCCGGCGAGCTAAATCAAGTCAACGCCTTTCTGGAGTCTATTCTCACCAGCCTGCGCGGCGGTGTGGTCGTGCTTGATAGTGAAATGCACATTCAGATTTGGAACATCCGGGCACAGGACCTGTGGGGCCTGCGCGCGGAGGAAGTGCTTGGCAAACCATTTTTGTCCCTGGACATTGGCCTGCCCGTGCAGGAATTGTCTTCCGCGATTGGGGCTTGCCTGTGCGACGGCAGTAAATATCAGGAAGTGGTTCTGGGGGCGCGCAATCGACGCGGTAAAGACATTTTCTGCAAGATCAATCTGACGCCGCTGAGTGGTGTTGATGAAGCCGTACACGGCGTCATCATGCTGATGGAAGAACAGGCCGCTTCCCCCGGCCCTTAGAGGCTATATAGAAACTCCCGGTCGGCGGTTAAAACCGCAGCAGCAAAAGCACAAAGTCACCCCAATAAAGCCTCTGCCTTCGCAGGCTAAAACTCAGTCCTAACCGGCGAAGGCCGGTTTTGTGCCTTTGTTGCCGCGAATTCATTCGCCCGACATGCTTTCTATACAGCCGCTTAGAGCCACTCACAAAACCGCGCTTTCAGTGCCTGCTGCGGGTGGTGAGGCAAAAGACGCCATACCTTAGGGAACCCCGCCTTTCTTTTCATTTTTCTTTCATCTTTGTGTGGTAAGATGACAATTGACAGTGGCTAAGGCGCACCCCGCCTGACCAAATAAATCACTCAAAATCACTCAAAAGAATGGAATGCCGGATGACACTCAGCAAGACGCTCATTCGAATCTTGTTCTGCTTTGGGCTTTTTCTCACCACTTTCTGCGGACAAATTCTAGCCGCGCCCCTTTCGGGGCGTATGGTGGTCGGCGGCAGCCTGCCGGTCGCCGCTTCTGCGGCCCGGTCTCTGGGGCGACTTTCACAAGCCGCGCCGATGGCAGTCACTTTCACGCTTCCCCTGCGCCGCCAGGGCGAGCTGGCGAATTTGCTGCGCCGTCTCGCCGACCCTGCCGATCCCGCTTATGGCCGTTACCTGACCCCGGCCCAGTTTGCGGCCCAGTTCAGCCCCACGCAAGCCGATTATGATGCGGCGGTTCACTACGCCCGCGCCCAGGGCCTGACCGTGACGGGATTACACTCCAATCGCCTTTTGCTCGATGTCGCCGGGCCGGCTTCCGCGCTTGAAACAACGTTTGGAGTGCATTTAAACCGGTACCAGCGGCCTGATGGCCGTGTTTTTCATGCCCCGGACACTGCGCCCTCCGTAGCCCGTGCCATGATTGGGATTGTCACCGGGGTCGTGGGCCTCTGCGACGCTGCCGTGCGCCGCCCGCATCTCGTCCGGGCCGATACAGATCGCCTGGCGTTCGCGGAGCCAAAGGCGACCGGCTCCGGCCCTCTGGGCGGCCTTGCTCCCCAGGACATCCAAACCGCTTACAATCTCAGCAGCGTACCGCTCACCGGCAGCGGGCAGACAATGGCCCTGTTTGAGCTGGATGGCTACAATCCCAATGACATCGGCGCGTATGAGTCTCGCTTTAATTTGCCCTTTGTCCCGATGGAAAACATTCTGCTGGACGGTGCGACAGGCCAGGCTGGAACTAACGCGGATGAAGTTACCCTTGACCTTGAGCTTTCGCTTGCACTGGCCCCCGGCGTCAGCCGGCTTTTAGTGTATGAAACCGGCAGCGCCGACAGCCAGGTGCTGGACGGCTACAGCCGAATCGCGGAAGATGACCGGGCGAAAGAAATCAGTACGTCCTGGGGACTGGATGAGCCGGACAGCATTCTCAGTACGCTTCAGTCTGAAAACGCGATTTTCGAGCAGATGGCCGCACAGGGGCAAACCATCTTTGCAGCTGCGGGTGACTACGGCGCTTATGACTCAGGTTCGCGCATGGGGGGGGTGGCGGTGGATGATCCCGGTTCCCAGCCGTTTGTTTGCAGCGTCGGCGGCACCACACTCAGCACGAGTGGGACGAATACCTATTTCTCGGAGACGACCTGGAATGCCGGGTCTGTCGCCGCTGGGGCCGGGGGCGGCGGCATCAGCAGCATCTGGCCGATCCCAAGCTGGCAGCAGGACGCGATTTCGTCTGCGTCGCTCGGCTCAACAACCATGCGAAATGTCCCGGATGTTTCCCTGAACGCCGATCCCAACACAGGCTATTCGGTTTATATCAAGGGGGAGTGGGTAGTCTACGGCGGGACAAGCTGCGCGGCTCCGCTCTGGGCCGGGTTCACGGCTCTGGTCAACCAGCAGCGCGCGGCCAATGGTCTTGCGCCGCTCGGCCAGGCCAGCCCGGCGCTTTACCCTCTGCTGAACGGCGCGCATTATTCCGCCGACTTTCACGACATCGCCGACCGCAGTACAAATCTTTATTATCCGGCGGTGGCCGGCTATGATGACGCCACCGGCCTCGGCACACTCAACGGTGCCGCTCTGCTGAAGGATTTGACAGCCTCCCCGACTCCTGCTTCCACGCATGTTCTGTGGACAAAATCCAATGGGCAGGCATCTTTCTGGAATTACAATTCTTCTGCCGGCAGCTTCACGCAGATCACTTATGGCCCCTTCGCAGGCTGGAGCGCCGTGGCGGCAGCGGATGGCCCTGACGGGCAGACACGGCTTTTGTGGGACAAGACGGACGGCACGGCGTCGGTTTGGAGCCTGAATGCCGCCACCAGCAGCTACAGCCAGTTCAGCTTCGGCCCTTACCCTGGCTGGACCGCCAAGACGCTCTCGGTTGATTCGGGTGGAACGAC
Source organism: Capsulimonadaceae bacterium (assembly GCA_965277095.1). Lineage (GTDB taxonomy): Bacteria > Armatimonadota > Armatimonadia > Armatimonadales > Capsulimonadaceae > JANXMY01. The sequence goes on along the minus strand of OZ255718.1, from coordinate 3,900,341 downwards.
TCACATCCTCTGGACAAACACCAGCGGCCAGGCTTCGGTTTGGAATTATTCCACAAGCACCGGCCGCTATACGCAGACCAGTTACGGTCCCTTTGCCGGCTGGACGGCCAAAGCCATTGCGGACGGGTCGGACGGCAAGCAGCGCGTTTTGTGGGACAAGCCGGACGGGACGGCGTCGGTTTGGAGCCTGAATAATGCGACGGCCAGCTACAGCCAGTTTAGCTTTGGGCCTTATCCCGGCTGGACTGCCGCTGCGCTGAGCGTAGGCACGGACAATACTACGCATGTGTTGTGGAACAAAGGCGACGGATCGGCCTCGGTTTGGAATTACCACACTGCCGATGGGACGTTCAGCCAGAATACCTTTGGGCCTTACGCCGGCTGGACAGCCAAAGCCATTGCGGACGGGTCGGACGGCAAGCAGCGCGTTTTGTGGGACAAAATGGACGGGACGGCGTCGGTTTGGAGCTTGAATAATGCGACGGGCAGCTACAGCCAGTTTAGCTTTGGGCCTTATCCCGGCTGGGTTGCCACTGCGCTGAGTGCCGGGGAATAGCCTGTCAAAATACGTGTATTTGCTCGCAGAAGTGTCAAGGATGGCAAAAAGCAGCAAGCGGTGATATAATGGAGGAATAGATTCGGGCAAGCAGGATGGCGTAAGGTTTCACCTATGCGTTGCTTTCCCATCAAAGGACACTTTTCATGGGTCATTCGCTGGGCAAATTCATTCGCACACTGCAAAGTGAGCTTTACTTTGTGAAGGAAGCCAAAGATGCCTTTTATTATCATAGCCGCCGGCTGCTTGCCCGGCCCAGTGACCCGGACTTTTGCGCCCTGCGCTTTATCCCTGACAGTCTTCCCGGCTGCTACCTGGACATTGGAGCCAATCACGGCCAGAGCATTGCGGCCATTCAGCTTTTCAAGCCCCACGCCCGCATTTATTCCTATGAGGCAAACCAGATTCTGAGCGACAAGCTTCAGCAGCGCTATTCGGGGCAGGATACGGTCACAGTGCTGCCGTATGGCCTGGCGGACGAGCAGCAAACTCGCATATTGTTCGTCCCGATCTACAAAAAGTTTGTGTACGACGGCCTGGCCTCGTTTGACCGGGAAAGCGCGGCCAACTGGCTGAGTCAGGAAACGCTTTACTGGTTTTCTCCGTCAAAGCTGGAATTGAAAGAGCTTCCGGCAACCACCATGCGGCTGGACGACGAAGCGCGCGACCCAGTTTTCATCAAAATCGATGTGCAGGGGTACGAATATCAGGTCGTCCGAGGCGGAATTGAAACGCTCAAGCGCTGCGAGCCTGTGTTGATGATCGAAGATTTTCGGGGGAATGACCACCTGGTTCGGTTTTTACAGGAACTGGGCTACGAGCAGTATCTCCTGGGAGAAACCGGCTTTGAGCGGGGTGACTCGCAAAATGTCATCAACACATTTTTGATGACCCCGTACCGGGCCGGCACTATCCTACCGTCTGCCGCGCCGACTGAGTAGGAAATCACCGTTCATCCAGCGGGCTGCGGACCGCCAAGCCGGGCCGGTTGAGGACATGGGTATAGATCATGGTCGTGCTGACATGGCTGTGGCCGAGAAGCTCCTGCACCGTGCGAATATCATAGCCGGCTTCCAGCCAGTCTCGGCCCGCTCTGGGATACTTGCGGGGCAGACCTTCCGGCAGGTATACCTCCCCGCCGCCCTGGGCCAGGTCTGCGATGTGAAGCTCCTGCACCTGTGCCAGATGCTGCCGCAAAGGCTCGGCCAGCGTGGCGGGCAGGGGAGTGCGGCGGTCTTTGCCGCCTTTCCCCTGCCGCACGACAATGGTGTGGAGGGCAAAGTCCACATCTTTGACCCGCAGGCGCACACACTCCATCAGCCGCATTCCTGTTCCATACAGCAGGCGGGCCATCAGACCCGGCGTTCCTTCTATCTCCGCCAGTACCAGACGTACCTCGGCGGCGGTCAGCACGGTGGGAATACGCTTGGGCCGGCGGGAGGGGGAAAGAGCGTCCAGGCGCTCCGCTGGCATTTCCAGCACTTCGCGGTAAAGAAACACCAGCGCATTCAGGGCCTGCCGCTGCGTGGCGGCAGACACATCGCGTTCCACCGCCAGATGCTGAATGAATGCCTGAATGCCGGCAAAGCCGATGTCCTGCGGGGATTTGAGTTCCTGGGGAAATCGGTCTCGGTGAAACCAGAGAAAGCGCAGCGCCCAGTCGACATAGGATTCTTCGGTTCGCAGGGCGTAATGACGCACCCGCATCAGTGTCCGCATCCGGGTCAAAAGGGCCTGATGCTCCTCCGCCGGGTGGCTCTGGTCTTTGCTTTCCTTTTGCCGCCGCTCTTGCAGAACAAACGAGTAAAAGAGGCGCAGCGCCTGCCGGGCTTCGTCAGTCTGTTCTGGATTTGGATTTTGTTTGGGGAGTTCACCTAGAAAGGCCCGAAATTCAGCACTGGTGAGCGAAAAAACGGAATGGTCGGGATAAGCCTGGCCAAGCATCCTTGCCCAGCCGAGGAAAGCCGGGATTTGTGCGGGCTGCACTTGTTTTTTGAGCAAAAATTGAGTCAGCCTCGCCCAAAAAAGCGTGTCAGCATTTTGAGGGTGCAGTTCACCTGCGTTAGGGTCAAAATTCATGGTTGTCCTTCCTAGACACAGTGCAGGGAGGCAAGCCGAGAAACATCGGCTGCGGGAAAGAAATGCTGCTTAGAATATACCTGATGTCAATGAATTTTGTTGATTCCGGGCCGGGATGCCGTGCCGAAAGTGTTTGAGAAGGAAATCAGGCCGGAAAGAAGGAACTGTTCGGAATTAGGTGCGCGCCATTGCCGCGCGAGGGGAAACACACTATGTCCATGCTGGGGCGAATGTTCGGATTTGGCCGGAACGAGCATTATGACAAGGGACTGCGCTTCTTTGATCAGGGGCGGTTTGAGGACGCGCTGGCGGAGCTGAAGCAGGCATCGGGGGACGGCGAAGATGAGCTGACTGCGCGGCTGGCGTCGTTTTATATCGCCGAAGCCTATTCCAACCTGGGCTTGGCCGCGCTGCAAAAAGGTGAGTACGCCGATGCGATGGCGGCGCTGGCCGGGGCGCTGGCCGTCAATCCGCACTATGCCGACCTGCATTTGCACGCAGGGCGCGCAGCGCGGGGAGCGGGTGACCATGCCGCCGCTTTGGCCGCCTTTGAAGCGGCCCTGGCGGTTAATCCCAAATACGCGAAAGCCCATTTTTACCGGGGGCTGTCGCTGTATGATTTGTCTCGGCCCGCCGCGGCGCTCACTTCTCTGCAAACCGCCCGCGACTTTGACCCAGGGTATGCAACATCGGCGTTTGTGCAGGGCGTCGCCGCCCATGAGTCCGGGGATTTCGCCGCCGCCTGTGCTGCGTTCACGGCCATTGCCGAGGCCAACATAGACGACGTAACATTCCATGCCCAGCTCGCGCAGGACCTGTACCGCCGCGGCCTGTATGCTGAGGCCGTGCTTGAATTCCAAAAAGCGCTGGCGTTGAACGGCAGTTATGCCGATATTCGCAACCATCTGGGCATTGCCCTGAACGCGCAGGGCCTTTACCCGGAAGCCATTGAAACTTTCCGTCAGGCGCTTGCCATTAATCCCAAATACACCGAAGCGCGCACCAACCTTGCCCTGACCCTGCGTGCCGCCGGGCGCACCGATGAATCCGCCGCCGAATTTAGCCGCGTACTGGAAGACGATCCTGGCAATGCCATCGCGCGCGGGGGCATGGTGCGGTAAGCCGCTAAAAACAATGAGCGTTGACCCTCTCCCCCCTTTGCCTGCCTCTGGGCCGCTTTCCGATATTATTCTGATCGGGCCAGTGCGTTCCGGCAAGAGTACGCTCGGTGCGCTGCTGGCAGAGGCGCTAGGCGTGCCGCAATACTCGATGGACAAACTGCGCCGGGACTACTTTGCCGAAATCGGTTACGATGAAGCCGAAGAAGACCGTATCCTGAAAGCCGAGGGCTGGCCGGGAGTACTGGCCTACTGGAAACCCTTTGAGCCATATGCGCTGGAGCGACTATTGGCGGATCATCCGGGCGGGGTCATTGATCTGGGCGCGGGGCAGTCCGTATACACGGATGCGGCGCAGTTTGCCCGCGTTCAGCAGGCCCTGGCACCGTATCCGAATGTCATTTTGCTGCTTCCTTCCCCCGATTTGGACGAATGCGTGCGTATCAGCAAAGAGCGGCAGGGGCATCAAACGTGGTACGAGAATGACTTTGACGAGCATTTTGTCAAACACCCTTCCAATCCAAGGCTGGCAAAACTGGTCGTCATCACGGAAGGCAGGACGCCTGATCAAACTCGTGATGAAATCCTTGCGTCTCTTTCCCACTTGCCGGCGGGCGTGAGTTTGCTTGACAAACGAAGGGCGAAACGCCTATACTAAAGGCTAATCATTTTGCCCGGCGGTGGAGGAATTTAAGTTGGCTCATCAAGTGACTCTGATACGCGGAGACGGAACCGGACCGGAACTGGTGGAAGCAACACGGCGCGTTCTGGAAGGAACCGGTGTCGCGTTTGAATGGGATGTCGTCGAGGCAGGCGTGGACATCATGGAGACGGCGGGGACGCCGCTGCCGGACAATGTTCTGGCTTCCATCCGCAAAAACAAAGTCGCGCTGAAAGGCCCTATTACGACACCCATCGGCACGGGATTTCGCAGCGTTAATGTCGCGCTTCGTAAAGAATTGGACTTGTACGCCTGTATTCGGCCCTGCAAGTCGTATGTCGGTGTCCGTTCGCGCTACGAAAACATTGACCTGGTGATCGTGCGCGAAAACACGGAAGACTTGTATGCCGGGGTTGAGTACCCGGTAGACAGCGCCGAAGCCGCGCAGATTATCGGCATGGCGGGAGGCAAAATCCGTCAGGACGCCGCCATTTCCATCAAGCCGATTTCGCGCACCGGATCGCGCCAGATTGTTCGCTCGGCGTTTGAATATGCCGTAGAAAACGGGCGCAAAAAAGTGACGGCGGTGGCGAAAGCCAATATTATGAAGTACACGGACGGCCTGTTTTATGAGATGGCCCGCGAGATTGCTAAAGAGTACGAAGGTCGGGTCGAGTACGATGAATGGCTCGTCGACGCCATGTGTATGCAGCTTGTCCAAAAGCCGGAAAATTACGATGTACTGGTGATGGAGAACCTGTACGGTGATATTCTCTCTGACCTCTGCGCCGGCCTTGTCGGCGGCCTCGGCGTCGCCCCCGGCGCGAACATTGGTGTCGACACGGCCCTGTTTGAAGCGACTCACGGCTCCGCGCCCAAATACAAAGGCCAGAACAAGGTCAATCCCACAGCCCTGATATTGTCCGGCTACCTGATGCTGAAGTATCTGAAAGAAAACGAAGCCGCCGCGCGTCTGGAAAAAGCCGTCTCGGATGTGATCGCTGAGGGCAAGTACGTCACCTACGACATGAAGCCCGACCGCAACGATCCTACTGCTGTCGGCACGGCGGAAATGGCCGACGCGATTATCGCCAAGATGCAGGCTGGTTAGAGACTGTGTAGAAAGCGTTTCGGGCGATTGAAATCGCGGCAACGAGTTCACGAAACCGGCCTTCGCCGGTTCCAGAATCAGTCGCCGAAGGGCGATACGCAGTAATGCCCTCTTGGGCATACTTTGTGCTTTTGTTGCTGCGGTTTCAACCGCCCGACGTACTTTCTATACGGTCTCTTAGGAAAATGAGTAAGGAAGGCTGAACCAATGGCTGTAGCGGAACGAGAATTGCTTACATTCATCCAAGAACCAGCGGAAAACATCACTCCTCTGCCTTTCCATTGGACTATCAACCAGTTCCATGAAATCGGCGAAAGCGGTTTGTTTGAGGATCAACGAGTCATATTGATTGAGGGAAAGATACTAGCCATGCCGCCGATCAAGCCGCCGCATCAGGGTATGACTACGATTGTTGGCGAGATCATGCGAACGGCTTTTGGCGATGGATTTGTTGTCCGGGAACAAGGCCCATTCAAGATCGGAACCAAAACCGATCCACAGCCTGACATTGCAGTTGTTGTAGGAAGCGTGAGGGATTTTCTTTTAGCGCATCCAACAAAATCCGCTCTCATTTTGGAAGTGTCTGATACAACACTTGCTTATGATCGCCGTGAAAAAGCCAGCCTCTACGCAAAGGCTGGCATCCAGGACTATTGGATTGTCAACATTAATGGAGCGCAGGTGGAAGTTTATCGTCAGCCGCAGCCCGACGAAACGCAGCCATACGGCTACGGCTACATGGATGTAAAATTCTATCAAGCCGGGGAAATCATACAACCGCTTGCTTCCTCCAACCCGGTTGCAGTGTCCGCTTTGCTTCCCTAACATTTACCAAGGAGAATCATACAGAAAATGGCTTCTGGAAAGAAAAAAGTCAGCGTCATCGGCGCGGGCAATGTCGGAGCGACGGTGGCCTTCCATGTCGCGCAGCAGGGATACGCCGATGTGGTCGTGCTGGATTTGCCGGATGATTTGACATTGGAGCGGCCTCGCAAGACTGGCTCCATGGCGCAGGGCAAGGCGCTTGATCTCAATCAAGTCGCGCCGATTGTCGGCTATGATGGGCGGGTGACGGGGACATCGGACTACGCGCAGACGGCGGACAGTGACGTGGTCGTGATCACGTCGGGCCGGCCTCGGACTCCGGGCATGTCGCGTGAGGATTTGCTGGCAGTCAACGCTGACATTGTGGAAAGCGTTGCCACGCAGGCCGCCGCGCATAGCCCGGAGGCGGTTTATATTGTCGTCTCCAACCCGCTCGACGCCATGTGCCATGTGGCGCTCAAAGCCACGGGCCTGCCTTCCGCGCGGGTGATCGGGCAGGCGGGAGTGCTGGACAGTACCCGCTACCGCAATTATATTGCCGCCGCCGTGGGCGTCTCGGTGGAAGATGTGCAGGCCTACGTTCTGGGTGGGCATGGCGACCAGATGGTTCCGGTGCGCTCGCTCACGACCGTCGGCGGCATCCCAATCCAGAAATGGGTGGGACTGGGCAAGCTGACCGACGATCAATTGCAAAAGATTGAAGATGACACGCGGCAGGGTGGGGGAATTCTCACGGGCCTGATCGGAACCAGCGCCTGGTATGCGCCGGGCGTCGCCACCGCCGAGATGGTAGAGGCCGTGCTGCTGGATCGCAAGCGAATTCTGGCCTGCACGGTGCTGTTAGATGGTCAGTACGGGGTCAATGGTCTTTACTTCGGCGTTCCGACTCTGCTGGGCGCGGGCGGTGCGGAAGCCGTCTATGATTTGATGCAGCTTGCCCCTCTCACCGAAGTCGAACTTGCGGGAATTGCGGAATCTGCCGCGAAAGTGCAAAGCACTGTAGACAGCCTGAAGGCTCTCGGAAAGCTGTAAACGCAAAAATCCGATTATGGCGATCACACTGAAAGACATTGCCGAGCGGACAGGAGTTTCCGCCAGCGTCGTTTCTACAGTTCTCAGCGGGCGCGATAACGGCACGTTTGTCAGCGAGGGGACGCGGCGCAAGGTGCAGCAAATGGCTGAACTGCTGCATTATACACCCGTTCGCGCCGGACGCCCGCGCGGAAGCCGCCGCCTGCGCCGCCAGCACACAGAGCAGTTTATCGGGGTGTGGGACGCCGACTACAGCCCCGGCAGCGCGTTTCTGGTGCAGAACCTGCAAACGGCTTTGCAGAGCCATGCACGCGCACAGGGAGCAGAAGCGGAAGACGATTTTGGCCTGCGCCTGCTGACCGCCGACGACTTGCCGCGTTTGGACGCTTTAGGCATCATGGGAATTGTACTGCTGTCTTCCTTGCCGCTGCCGCGCGAGGCCGCAATTGCGGGAATACCCTGCGTCATGGTTGGTGAAGTGGATAATCCGCCGCGCGAACTCCTCTTGGTTCATGCCGACAATCTGGCCGCCGGCAGGCTGATCGGCGAATATCTCTGGAGCCTGGGACACCGGCGGGCAGTCCTGCTTGCGCCCAATGCGACACCGCGCGTGACCGGGCGACGCTTTCAGGGCTTGCAGGAGATTTGGGCGGAAAAAGGGGATGCCGTGAGCCTTTCGCATCAGGCTTATGACACGGTGAAAACACTGGGCGAGCATGATCAGGTGCGGCGTGTTGTGGTGAGCTTGCTGGGGCCGGATGCGCCGGTGCAGGATCGGCCCACCGCCTTAATCTGTGATGATGAAAATGTGGCCGCCGTCGCCGCGCAGACGCTGGCTGCCCTGGGCTGCCGCGTTCCGCAGGAGGTCTCACTGGCTGCTTTCGGCGACACGCCGCGCCTCGGAGAAGCGCTGACCCCACCGCTGACCGTAATTCGTCTTCCGGTTGCAGAGCTGGCAAAAGCCGCGATTGCCGCACTGTACGAAATGCACGATGCGGAGACGCCGGACGCCGTCACCGAGCGCGACATTACCCTGCCTGTTCAGCTTATCACCCGCGCTTCCTGCGCTTCCCCGGAACGTTCTTGAAGGTCTTCACTTGATGTCATCTACTCGCCATCCTCATCTGCTGGAGCGCAGCGACACGCTGCTGGTTGTGGTGGATATGCAGGAGCCGTTTCTGCGGGGAATTTATGAGCGAGTGCGCCTGACGGAAAATGTTCGGCTGCTGGTGCAGGCCGCCGCCCTGCTGGACATTCCCGTGATCTCTACGGTGCAGTACGCAGAACGTATGGGGGGCCTTGTCCCGGAAGTCTCCGAAATCCTCCCGGTAAATACCGGCGCTCCCTTGGACAAGCTATGCTTCTCGTGCGCCGGCAGCGCGGCGTTTACCGATTTGCTGATGGAAGCCGGTCGAAAGCAGATTTTGCTGTGCGGGGTGGAAACACACATCTGCGTCTCGCAAACCGCGCTTGATCTGGCCCACCAGGGGTATCAGGTACATGTGGCCGCCGATGCGGTCTCCGCGCGCACACTGGAAAAGCACAAGCTGGGCATGGAACGAATGCGCGACAGCAGGGTCTTGCCCTGCGCCGCCGAAGCTGCCGTCTATGAATGGCTGACCGAAGCCGGAACCCCCGAATTCAAATCCCTGCTGAAACTTGTCAAGTAACTGTATCCAGTTTTGCCCTGCGTCCGCCGATAATCTCACCAGAACGTAGCCTAAAATTCTTGCGTGAGGGACTGTTGTGCCGACACTGATTGAAACCAAACTGAAGCAGGAGCGGCTGCTTCGCATTATCGAAGATGAGCTTCAGGACTTGCCGCCTCTGCCTGCGGTCATCATGCGGGTCATGCAGACCGTGAACGATCCGGCGACCTCCGCCAGTGATTTAAACCGGCTGATTTCCGCGGATCAGGCACTGGCCTCCAAAGTGCTGCGGCTGGTCAACTCTTCCTATTATGGATTTCCGCGCAAAATCTCCACTGTCACCAATGCCGTTGTCATTTTGGGATTTAATACGGTTCGCAATTTGACGACTTCGCTGGGCGTGTTTAATACGTTTGACTCGCACGGTCAGAAGACGGCTTTGAACCGTGACCATTTCTGGGCGCATTCTCTGGGCACGGCTGTTGCGGCCAGCGCGGTTGCCCGCCGTAAAGGGATCGGCGCGAAAGCAGTGGAAGAAGTTTTCATTGGCGGCCTTTTGCACGACATTGGCAAGCTGTTTTTGGACCAGTATTTCCCCGATCAATATGCCATTGCGATGAAACTGGCTCTTGCGGCAAAAATTTCTATCTGGGAATCGGAAAAGACCGCGCTCGGCGTCGGCCATGCCCTGGTTGGCAAACGGATCGCGGAAAAGTGGAACCTGCCGCCGTCGCTGACTTCCATGATTACGCTGCACCATCAGCCGGCGTTTGCCAAAGAGTATTTTGAGCTGACTGCCACCATTCAAGCCGCTGATCATGTCGCGCGCAAGCTGGGCCTGGGCAGCGCCGGGGATTCTCTTGTGCCAGTCTTGTCACCGGAAGTGGAAAAGTGGCTGGCCTTTAGCCCGGCGGTCTGGGAAGCGGTGGAAACGGATACCTGCCGCAAATTTGAGGAGTCCAAAGACTTTTTGCAGGTACTCTAACAGGCTGGGGCTAGAGCCTACCCCAGTCGCGCCTGGCCGAAGCTCCGGCGGCAAAAAACTCTTCCAGCCGTGCGGCATCTCCATCGGCAACTGCGGATTCCAGAGTCGCTAACTGGGCCTGGAACCCATGCAGGGCGGCAAGAATTGCCTCCCGGTTGCTCAGGCAGACATCGCGCCAGAGATCAGCCGAGGACGCTGCCACCCGCGTGGCATCGGCGAAGCTGCCGGCAGTCAGGCGCTGAGTTTGCGGGTACTTTGTCTGGGTAGCCGCTGCCTGGCGCATCAATGCCGACGCCAGGACATGAGGCAGATGACTGGTGACAGCCAGCATGGAGTCATGTGCTTGAGGGGTCAATGTCAGCGTTGCCGCCCCCACTTCTCTTGCCAGCATTTCCACGGCCTGCAAGGCTTTGGGGTCTGTCGCCTCCGTCGGAGTGATCGCCCAGGTTGCTTCTTCAAACAAATAGGGCGTCGCCGCCTCAACCCCGGTTTGTTCCGACCCCGCCATTGGGTGGCTACCGACAAAGTTTGGATCGCCGTTTGCGGCAGCGACAATTGCTTCTTTTGTGCTGCCCACATCCGTGACAACTGTCCCTGGTCTGACTGCGTTCAGCGTTTCCGCCAGTGTCCCGATAATATGCCCCACGGTCGTACACAGCACAACGACATCCGCCTGCGCCACGCCTTCTGCCAATTCTGTGAAGCCGATATCAATTGCGCCCAGGCCTATCGCTTTGTCCAGCCGCTCCCGGCTTCGTCCAATCCCGATCACCTGCCGGGCCAGCCGCCGCCCTTTCAAGGCCATGCCGAGCGAGCCGCCGATGAGACCGACTCCGACTATTGCAACGGTTCCGAACTGAACGGGAAAGTGGGATTCGTCTGTCATGGCTGGCCCGCCTCAAACTCAATCAGCGCATAGATGTCCGCCAGCGCCAGCGTCACGCCGACCGAAGAAAGCAAAATACTGTTTTCCCGCCCGACTATCTCCCGAAATTCCCAGTGGTCTTCTCGGCGGGTGTAGAGAGTGGCCCGTGATTTATCCTGCTCCACTAATAGATACTCTTGAAGCGATGCAATGGTTTGGTAATGTTGGAATTTCGCGCCTCGGTCATAGGCTTCTGTAGAAGGTGACAATACTTCAACAAGGAGCAGCGGGTTAATAACAACATCCGTCTTACCCAAATAATATTGACGCTCTCCGCAAACGACGGAGACATCAGGGAACGTGGTGACTCCATCCCCGGTGTGAATTTTCATGTCCGAACCGTACACCCGGCAGCCTTTCGGCAAAAGAGCGGCCCGGAGCGTCCCCCCGATATTCATAGAAATGGCATTATGATCATCACTGCCGCCCGCCATCTGTCGTATCTCGCCATCGGCAAATTCCCAGCGCCCGAATGAGGTTTGCTCAAACTCAAAGTATTCCGCTTCCGTGTATCGGTCTTTCTGCACATACCCATTATACTGCCGTGCCAGTGTCATCATTCGTCCTCGGCCTTCTCCGCTTTTTCGCCGTTCTCGACAATGTCACCCTCTTGGAACAAAATGTTCTGCATGGCAATGCGCCACTTCGGTTTCTGACGGAGTAAAAACTCCAGGTCCATGCCGAAATGCTTAAATTCTTCCTGCTGGGCGTTTTCCATGATCGCCCGCGCATCCCGGTTCTTTTCCACCGACATCCGCTGCTCATACCAGTCAATCGCCTGGGCTTCTTCAATCAAGGACAAAATCATGCGGGCGAATGTCCGCGTTTCCTGCGAAAGCTCGTCCGGCGGCTCGTGGTACTGATCAAATGCCATAATGGGAATTCTCCTTTTTCTATTCAATCAAAACAAGGCCGCAGAGCAGCGCATTTCGATACGCTCATTCTCTGCGGCCTCGGCAATTTCCTTCTTGTGAATTATAGTGTTTCGAGCGTGACCTTGCCGTTTTCGCGGAACTGGATGCAAAGTTCCTGGTCGTCCAGCAGGGCCGTGCCAAGCAGGGGGCGGCGACCCGCTGCCAGAACGCGAACCTTGCGTTCTATTATGTCATTCCAGAGAATTGTGGCAACATGAACGGGTATGAAAACATCTGTGCCATCCGCAAGGCCAGCTTTTGCCCGATAAAGAAAAGGCAGCTGCATCGCTGTGACGGCTGCTTAAGGGAGCATCAAATATTGCGTGAAGCCTGTGTCTATCACAAATTCCAACGTGAGATTTGGCTGCTCCGGGAGGCGAAATGTGACTGGAAAAGTAGCTCGACGCCCGACTGTAATCCCCTGCATCATTCGGGGAGGCGTTCCAGTGAGCCGCAAAAAGAAGCGACCGCCTCATATCCAATGCGTAGCGCGAACAATTCCGAGCTAGGATGGCGGTTTTGCAGGCGGTGGACTGCTTCCAAGTTTGTTTCATCGTCAATTTCATAGTCGCCGCTGTCAAGGTCCAGCAGGATCAGTTTGCCGATGTTCTCCAGCGTCTCAATCTGTGGGCGCAGTCGGTAATAAATGTCCCAGGCGCGCTCACTCGCACTGCGGACCGGGGCTTGAAGAACAGCCATGATGTTCTCCTTACAGGTGGCGGCCTACAGCGGTGGCAATCGGGGCGATGTCGCGCATCAGCTTCTCGAAAGCTTCAGGCAGGAGAGACTGCGCGCCGTCTTTCAGGGCTTTTTCCGGGTTGGGGTGAACTTCAATGATAATGCCGTCCGCGCCGGCGGCAACCGCCGCGCGGGAAACGGCGTTGACCAGACTGGCCTTGCCGGTCGCATGGGACGGATCGGCGATGATCGGCAGGTGCGAAAGTTCTTTGACGGCGGCAATGGCGTTGATGTCAAACGTGTTGCGGGTGTACGTTTCAAACGTCCGAATGCCGCGCTCGCAGAGCATGATGTTTTTGTTGCCCTTGCTGGCGATGTATTCGGCGGCTTGCAGCCATTCTTCAATCGTTGCCGACATACCGCGCTTGAGCATCACGGGAACCTGTGTTTTGCCGATTTCGGTTAGCAGCGGGAAGTTCGCCATGTTGCGCGTTCCCACTTGAAGAATGTCGGCGTACTCACACACCAAATCCACATCGCGCACGTCCAGCACTTCCGTAATGATCGGCATTCCCAGTTCTTCGCGGGCGGCGGCCAGCATCTTCAGCGCGGGTTCGCCGTGTCCGTGAAACGAGTACGGCGACGTGCTGGGCTTATATGCGCCGCCCCGGAGAATATGCGCTCCGGCGGCTTTGACGGCACGGGCAGCCTCCATAAGCTGCGGCTCAGTTTCTACAGTGCAGGGCCCGGCCATAACGGCGACAAACGACGGATCACCAATTTTGATGCCGCGTACATTGATAATCGTCGGCTCCGGGTGGAACTGCTTATTGACGACTTTGTAGGGTTTGGAAACACTAACAACTTTGTCCACATAGCGCAGTGCCTGGAACTGCTCCATGACTTCGGCTTTGCCGGAAGGGTCGGCAGGAACGCCCACCGCACCAACAATCGTGGTCTCCACGCCTTCGGAGAGATGCACTCCGTAGCCGCGCTCTTCCAGCATTTGTGTCACGTGCTTTAAATTCTCCTTCGTCGCCTGTGACGAGAGTATAATAATCATGTCTGCTCCTCGAACCGACTCTTCCCAAAAGAAAATCTCAAAAAGAAAATCTCAAAAATTCCGCGTCTTAAATAGTGGCTTTCAGTGTACCTTGCGACAAGGAGTTTGTCAATGCACAACTGGGGCCAGGAAAGAACCGATTCAGAATACAAATTGATCAGTGTCTAGGGTTGTAAAAACACCGGGCTTATGCTATAATGGCAATCGCAATTGCGCGTGCCGTCCTCAATGTTTTTGAGTATTTCGCGCCCAAGTAGCTCAGTGGTAGAGCACTTCTTTGGTAAAGAAGAGGTCGTGGGTCCGATTCCCACCTTGGGCTTATCCCCCTTAAGTTACGCAACTTACTACAAATACAAACTAATACAAAGCAAAACCTGAAAAGCAATCCTTGTTGACAAGGGTTGCTTGTTCGGCTTGGAGCCTGTTATGGACTTTGAGGTAGAATTTGGGCATGATCGAACATGCCTGCCGCAAGGCTTACCCGAGTGACGTATCCGATGAAGAATGGGCCTTTGTGGCCCCGTACCTGACTTTGATGACCGAGGATGCGCCCCAGCACGGCCACCCCTTGCGCTAACACCCTCTGCGCGAGGTCTTCAATGGCCTGCGCTGGATGCTGCGCGTGGCGGCAGGCAGAAAACCGCAGCCAACGGCGGCCGTTTTTGATGGGCGCACCTTGCAGTCCACGCCCGAAAGCGGCGAACGCGCAGGCTATGATGGAGCCAAACGCAAGAAAGGCAGCCAAGTTCATATTGCCGTAGACACGCTGGGGCATCTGCTGGCGTTGCATGTGACGCCAGCCAATGAGCAGGAACGCGCTCAGGTGGCCGAGCTTGCCGCTCAGGTGCGGGAAGCCACCGAGCAAAGTGTGACGCTGGTCTCTGCACAGCCAACCGACCACCAACAGGACAAGGCGGGCGACGGCGTCCGGTGCAGCGCATTGTTAGGCCGATGCTAGGGAACGACCCGGACGATGGGAAACCAGTTCCCGCTCAGCACCTGGTTCCCGCTCAACTTCTAGCTCCATCAGTTCCTCCTCATACATCAGCGCGTCAAACTCATCGCCATTTGCAGGAGAAAACGTCACTTCATAAGCCGGAGGCTCAGTATCATACAATGCCCAGATCGTACCTGTATCTTCCGTTGTCAAACCCAATGCAGGATTGTCACTTTTGATGGCGACACACGCGCCTTCCCTAAACTTAAACATCAGCTTTGGTCTCCCAACTGCCTTGTGTCGGCGGGTGCTGAATAGCCAATCTCATTGGCAAAATCCCGCGCCCGCGAAGCAATCCGACTGACTTGCCCCCCCGAAGAAACTTGGCCCGCTCTAAATTATACAGACGCGCTAATTCCGCTTCTGTGCCGCTCATCTTCCCGGCCACTTGCTCATATCCCTGTGAGGCGATTTCCCGTTCTTCTGGTGACATTTCCTTGAGTTTCGTATTATCCCGAAAAGCCGCTGTCGCCGCATCCTTCAACTGTTTTGGCAATATGACGCTATTATTATACACTCAAAAGCCGATTGCCGACCATGCAGCCTTTATGCAATGGCCTAACGCCCTAGCTCACCTGCGACGATAGCCACTGCACAGCATGATGCCATGCACAGGAAACGGCGGCTACTGGCGTCGGGTGCAGCGCATTGTTGGGCCGCGCCCGTAATCGCAATCAAGTTACAGGCGTGTGAGAATATGGTCGTATGCGGCGTGTGGCCCAATCCAAAACCAATCGTAACCGACTTCATTCTCAAAAGCTAAAGCCCGGTATGAACGACCTATGCGAACAGACCAAACATCGTCCTTTAGACGCTTGAAGTGAAGAGACGGGTGCGAAGGCTCCGAACATAACAGTCCATAGTTCTTGTTAGCTAACTCTCGTACTTCTTTTGGTAGCGCGTTATAGTGTTCCCAAAAGTCTGGCGTCGTGAAATGGTTCATATACAATGGGGAACACGAGCTTGCGACTGTTTACAAAGGTCGACATAATCCAGCTTGCCGCTGTTCTCGCACCCGTTGGCGGAGCGCGTCGAAGCGGCCTGCCTCTACGTCTTGTGCGATTTGTCGGTCCCATTGTTCAGCCCGATATTCCTCCATCCAGTCTAAGAGGTTAGCCAGTTCTTCCTGCGGGAGTTCGACGATTGCCGTTTGGATTTCTTTAACGCTCATGTGCAGATTATACCTCCTGGAAGGCTCCCGACGCGCACAAGGAGATATAGCGCGGCCCAACGCCATAGCTCACCTGCGACGGTAGCCAAGCAAGCCCTCCAATAACGCAAAGCATAAGGCCGGCTGGTGGCGTCCGGTGCAGCGCATTGTTGGGCCGCTTGTTGTGCTGGTATGGTCAACTGCTCTTCAATCGCTCGTTTATTTCTCGCAACAGTGTCACCCCCTCCCGTTGCAAGGCTAATGACGCTTCATCTCTGGCATCTTGCTGTCGCTCCCTCGTGACGGCTTGATTGGCTACTGCTTTCTGTTTCTTTGCCAGAGACGGGGCGATAGCCATAAGATATACGAGTGGTGACAGGCACACAAGTACAATCACACTGATAAATATAATCGGAAGGGTCATAGACTGTTCTTTCGTTTCTGCCGACGCAATGCCTTCCGCCGAGCGGTCTAACGACCTCGCTCACCTGCGACAACAGCCTGCACAGTATAATGCCGAGCAGAGGCAACCGCGCTGCTGGCGTCGGGTGCAGCGCATTGTTAGACCGTCAGGCTGGAAAGGTCAATGATTAGTGCCGATTATGCTATCCCACATGACGCTTACGCCGATAAGACTAAAACCAATGAAACCTACTACCCAAACTATGCTCTACCGACAGATAGTGGGCAAAGTTTGACCCCGTAACACAGCAAAGACAAAGTGCCAAAAGGCAAACCCATTCGCAAAATTGAACCCGAAGACATAACAGACCCATTCTCGCATTATATCCTGGAACAAAGATTTAGGCCAATAAGAAGTCTCTGTTCGGTTGCGCTTCATACAATGATGAATATAGGCGCGGCGACTTGCGACCCAATGAAACATATTCCTGCTAAGTAGTGGTGCATATGTAATCAGGTATTTTCCTCAGTCCCGGAGGGGCTTTCTCCGAATAGCCCGGCCCTTTAGGGCCGGGGCAGAACACCGGAAAACATATGCGCGACTACTTAACAGATAGCCAATTCCGATGACAACCGTTTTAGGCTTCCACAGGTGTCTCAGGCTTCATTTCGTAGCACTTCTGAAGGTTGGCTGGCCGGGTGCCGAGGTTTTCCTTTGTCTTCTTCGTCCAGGGCGCTTCGATATTCTTCTTGGTCTCCTCAATCATGGACTTGGGTTCCAGGTTACGGTAGTCATCAATCTCACCCGCGACCACGGCGGTCATCGTTTTGATCATAATCTCCGGGTCATACTGCGCTCTGGGGAACGCAAGCTTCGAGTAATCGAACAGTCGCTGGGATGGTTCATCCTCCCAGCTCTCCCACGTTTGGAAACCACGGTCGTTGAAGCCCGTCAGGAACGGCCCCGGATTGATGGTTGCCACCTCAATCCCGAATTCCTGAAGTTCTGCGCTCATCGTCTCGGCAATGGCTTCAACAGCGTGCTTTGAGGCGGAATAAATGCCGGTGAAGGGGTTGACGTTGATGCCCTCCCGCGAGGAGACCCACACAATCCTGCCCTTTCCGCGCTTGACCATCTGCTTCGCAATTCCCTGGGTCAGCAGCAGCGGCCCGATCACGTTAACCTCAAACTCATGGCGCATGTTGGAGGCGGGTACGTCCAAAACTGATCCGCCTTCGAGGACACCGGCATTGTTCACCAAAATTTCAACGTTCCACGCCAGGGCCTTTTTGCGATCCCCCTCAACCGTGACATCCAGTTTCTCTACCTGAAGGCTGACGCCTCGCGCCGCCGCTTCGCGTTTCAGCGGCTGGACCTGGGCGTAAATCTCGACGGCGGCAATCACGTCGAACCCTTTCTCCGCAAGCTGCATCGCCGTTCCATGTCCTAAACCTGTTCCTGCGCCGGTAATCAAAACTTTCTTCATCTTGTTCTCCTGTTTCGGCTCAAGCCAAGCTGCCAAGCTGCTTCAGCACGGCATTGGCCGCTGCTTCAGTAGAGGCCGGGTTCTGTCCTGTAATGAGGTTGCCGTCTGTGACGACATAAGTGCTTCCCGCCGGGTAAGCTTCGTACTTAGCCCCGGCCAGGCGCAGCCGGTCTTCCAGGAGCCAGGGCGCGTTGCCGGCAAACGTCGCTTGTGTTTCTTCCTCGTTGCTGAACCCGGTCAGCGCACGGCCCTTCAACAGCCAGGTTCCGTCTGCGCGATGCGCGGGCAGGAAACTTGCCGGACCATGACAAACGGCGGCCACGATTTTGTCAGGGGCATCCAGCATTACGGCAAGAAAGTCGCCGAAGGAAGGATGCACCGCCAGGTCCTGCATCGGCCCGTGTCCCCCGATAACAAATACTGCATCGTAAGAACCGGCCTGCACGTCTTCCAGCTTCACCGCCGCTGCCAGCACGGCCTCCGCCTGCTTGAGGTACGCCTGCTGGCCGGTAACACTGCCAGCGTCATTATTGTTCATGCCGAGCGAAAGGCTGAGGGTATCTACGGTGGGCGTGACACCGCCGGGGGTTGCGAGGGTGACTTTCAGCCCCGCATCGGTGAAAACCTTGTGCGGCTTGATGAACTCCTCGGCCCAGAACCCCGTCGGGTGCGCTGTCCCGTTTTTCATGGTCCAGATTTTAGCGCCCGTAAGCACCATCAGAATTGATTTCATTGCAGTCTCCTCGTGTTTCGTCTGGTATTCTTGCTCAATTGTGATGCATTGGCAGGACGCTTTCAATGGATAATCCTGGAAAAATATTGTATAATCCTCCAAATGAACCAAAAAATGAGAGAACGAGAGGTGCAGCGGACACAAGCCAGCAAGGAGGAACTTGTAGAACGTGTCGGGCAAGCTATGCGTGAGGATGGGGCGACCAATCCCCTGCAAGGACTTCACTTGCAGCGCAATTCTTCGCCGAGGGTGGCGGTTCACGGCCTGTATGGTGCTGCTCTTTGCATGGTAGCGCAGGGCAGCAAGGAAGTCCTCGTCGGCGAGGACCGCTACCGCCATGACCCCGCCCATTATCTTCTGATCACGGTCGAGCTGCCCGTCGTGAGCTGGGTGCTGGAAGCGAGCCGGGAGCAGCCGTACCTCAGCTTGCATCTGGAGCTTGACATGGCTTTGGTCCGTTCGGTTGCCGCCGAGGCGGAGCTATCCTCGCGCCAGGAGCCTGCTCAGGTGAAGGCTTTGAACACAGGGTCACTGGACGCGGGCCTGCTGGAGGCTGTGGTGCGGCTCGTGAGACTCCTTGAGGCACCGGTCGAAGCCAAAGTTCTCGCACCGCTGATCACACGGGAAATTATTTACCGCCTGCTGCTGGGAGAGCGGGGCAGCCAGCTCCGCCGCATGGCGAACCAGGGCGGCGACACCTACTTTATCACGCGAGCAGCCGATCAACTGCGACAAAACCTCGTTCAGCCCCTGCGAGTTGAGGAGATTGCGAGGGGGTTAGGGATGAGCGTTTCCAGCTTCCACTCCCATTTCAAGGCCGTCATTGGCCTGAGTCCGCTCCAGTTCCAGAAACAGATGCGGCTCCTGGAGGCTCGCCGTCTTATGCTGTACGAGGCGCTCGACGCCGCAGGTGCCGGCTACTGTGTGGGCTACGACGATGCGGCGCACTTCAGCCGGGAATACAAAAGCCTATTCGGCTTACCGCCAAAGAGAGATGTGGAGCGGCTAAGGCAAATGGCTCAAACGCTCTAGTAGCACGAACATTCTTTGGTTGAACAGACACAGATTAACCTTTCGCTCAGTCAAATTGACGACGACGGACAAATCCACCATCGGTTCATTCAATCTGTGATCTATTTTAACCCCCGTACTTCTAGGCCAACTAACAACTGCAACGTGAAAGCCGACGCCCTGCGGCCTAACGACCTAACTCACCTGCGACAGCGCCCACGCAAACCAACCGAACACGCACAGGTGAACGCGGGCGCTGTCGTCAGGTGCAACGCATTGTTGGGCTGCTTGTTGGTGATTATTCGCGCTCAAAGTATTGGAAGAGGCGAGTGCCGTACTCATAATGTGTATCTGCCTGTGCTGCGGCCTCAACCGCTTCTTGCGGCGTGTAGACACGCTTGGTGTAATCGCGCGTGTGCATGAGCAGATGGTAAAAGAAGCTCGTGACGAACAAGATGCCTGAGTCCCAATCTATGTAGTCATCTTTGGGAGCGATGTAGGCTGTATATCCAGCCGATAAAAACGCTTTTACCCAAGCTTCTCGCCCGGAACCACAAGCTGTGCAGATGAGTGTGCCTTTTGGGTTTTCGATATATTGAGAAACATTTTTTGGCGTCAGGTTAAACCTGACGCGCTGCCAACCGTCCTTCCTATCATCTTGGTCATCGGCTTGACGGATTACTTCGATATTGAACCGCATATCATCCTCTGCGTCGCCACCACCATGACAACACAGGATAACGTAATTACAGTCTGGTATCTGCCCTTTCAAAAACTCCACGACGTTGCGATGATGAACGAAGTGGTAAAGATGCACTCGCACACAGAATGCTTCCAGAATGTTCCGCAGAACTTCAGCCTGTTGTCGCATCTCTGGCGTGTTATCACATCCAATAACAACGTGGTTGGAAAACTTTTTCATATCTTTATATTACACAAATTGCTGTCAAGCCGCGCGCAAGCAGCCCAACGCCATAGCTCACCTGCGACAACTCCCACACAAGCCCTACGATACCGCATCTGTGAACGCGGGCGATGGCGTCAGGTGCAGCGCATTGTTAGGCCGATGCTTGGTGAGCCTCAGCATACAGGCGCAACGCAGCCCGCATCCGCTGGGGATAATCCTGCCCTTGAGACTGAAACCAACTTAAAATATCCTCGTCCACGGTGACTTCTATCTTGACCGCGTGGGCGGGAACAGCACTATTGGAACGTGCAGAGGCAGGAAAGCGCCACTCTGACCGAGCAAAATCCTCATCGGTCAGGGGCGGGATGTCGGAAGTATCAATCTCTGCATCCGAGAGTGCATCGAGACGCTCCCAATTGGTTCTTGATGCACTTGTATTGGAAGTCGTTTGTGCTTTAGTTTCCGAAGAGTTGCTTGAGATAGTGTTCATATTGTTTTTGTTCATGGGCTAATGCCCTCCGCATGGAGATAATGCGAGTCACATCTTCTTCTGGCTCTGTGAATGCAGCGACGACTATCTGATTGTCCAGAAGCCCCAGACCAATAAATCGGTCTTCACCATACTCGTGGCGATTATCGCGAATAATCCGCATGGGGCCGGCAAAGAGCCGGAAAGCATCCGCAAAATCCATATTGTGCTTGACGATGTTGCTTTCGTTTTTTCGCTCATCCCACAGAAATTGCATAAATGGATTATAGCAGACAATAGAGCGAATTGCGAATGAATGGTGTATAGCCTACGCGCAGCGGTCTAACGCCATAGCTCACCTGCGACAACGCCCCAACAAGCCTACCGCCAAGCACAAGCGAAGGCGGGCGGGTGGCGTCGGGTGCAGCGCATTGTTAGGCTGCACTCCGTTCGGCTTGCGTGTCTGTTGCCACAAATCCCGTTAATGACCCATTTGCCATACCCATCATAACTTACATCCATCATAACTTACCGGCCTTGTCAAACTGAAGATACATAGCGATTGGATGCCTGAAACCGGAACGAGAGCTTAAATCGTAGGAAGTGACGGCGCTCGCTCAGGTCACGGCTTTTTTCACAATCGAGCCAATCTTAGCCTCATCGGCGGCAGTCAGCTCTTTCAGCGCGAAGGAGATGGGCCACAAAGCACCTTCATCCAGGTTTGCGCCTTCGTTGAAGCCAAGCGTCATATATCTCTCTTTAAACTTCTTCGTGCTGCGGAAGAAACAGATCACTTTGTCGTCTTTGGCATATGCGGGCATTCCATACCAGGTTTTCGGCAAGAGGGCTGGTGCATTGGCTTTAATAATAGCATGAAGCCGCTCGCCTATGGCTCGATCCGGTTCCGGCATCTCAGCAATCGCTGCTAACACGTCGGCTTCGCCAGCGGCCTTCTTCGCCGCATATTTGTCGTTTATCTGCATATTGCACTCCTGCTCAGTTGCAAAATGATTAATTCTTTCGTAAAGAAAAGACACTGAGTGTGGCTGGCTTCATCTCTTGTTAAACCAGAGCGAGGATTTTGCGCCATATCATCTTTTGAGTATGCTGCCGCCTCACAAACAGGCCCAGGTGAGTGCAGCCTAACGCCATAGCTCACCCGCGACAGTAGCCTAACCTGCCTCCCGACAATGCAGGGGTAGGGGCGGCTACCGGCGTCGGGTGCAGCGTATTGTTAGGTGGCTGACAAGATAAGTCTGCGGGTAGAAACTCATTCTGCAAACAGTTCGGCCAAGCCTGTCAACACTGCCTTCTGCTCGTCTGCTGTCACGCGCCCTAACCTTTTCACTAATCGTACTTTATCAACCGTTCGCAGTTGATCTAGGACGATTTGCCCGGCTTTGCCTTGAAACTGACACGAGATACGGGTGGGATAAGATCGTCCCTGACTTGTCATCGGTGCAATGATTACGGTTGCTATGTGGCGGTTAGACTCATCCGGGGAAACTACCAAACAAGGACGTGTTTTCTGAATCTCGCTCCCAACTGTAGGATCAAGGCTGACCAAAAAAACGTCAAACCGTTTGACGGGCAGTGCCATTGCTACCACTCCCATTCCTTGTCGTCCCATTCGGTGAGGAGTAAAGCCTCGCCATCAAGGAGGCGATCATCTCCTCGCGCTGCCATCTGCTGAAATTGCTCGTCCCATCCCTGCCTGCGTCCAGGGGCGGAACTTAGAATAAGCCGGTCATTATCTACCTCGACTTGCACTTGACCGCTGAGGCCGACTTGTTCCAGCAAGAGTTTGGGAATACGTATGCCTTGTGAATTGCCGATTTTGACAAGGCGTGTTGTAACAATGTTGCTCATGTCGCAGTTCTCCCCGTAAATAGTAGATACATTGTACCAACATTGAAGAAAAAGAGTCAAGAGCCTCCGACAGAAGAATAGCTGACGTTCAGCGACCTAACGCCATAGCTCACCTGCGACAGCAGCCCTGCACAGCCAACCGAACTCGCACAGTATAACGCAGGCTGCTGGCGTCGGGTGCAGCGCATTGTTAGACCGCAGGCGGTACTGGATATGCACGGAAGCGACTCACTGAGCGGAAACAAACTCGCTCACCGTCAAACCTGCATCCCGAATTAAACTCCGCAATGTTCCACGAGCCACCGGCTTATGATTAGGAACGGAGAGCGTTGCGACATGACCTTCTTTGACCAAAACCATATGGCTTCCATTCTGACGGGACACCTGCCATCCAAAACGTCCAAACACTTTCACGACTTCCCGCGCATTCATTAATGGAGTAGCGGGCATCAGGCGGCAACCTCCACCTGACAAGTTTCCATTGTGAGAGGCAGGCCGCGCTCGGCCCGAACCTCTAGGCACAAACGGATCGCGTCTTCAATGTTTTCTAGTGCCTTATCCCGCGTCTGTCCCTGGCTAACACAACCGGGAATGGCAGGACACTCTACCACCCAAACTCCATCTTCGTCCCGGTCTAGCGTGACATTAAATTTCAGGCTCATCATTTCCCTCCGTCTTTATGATAGCAGATATGAACGCGGAAACGAGTGGGTATTTGGCATCGCCGACAGGTTAGCCTTTGGCCCTACGGTCTAACGACCTAGCTCACCTGCGACACCCGCACTGCACAGCATATCATAAATGCAGAGCATACTGGGCGGGTGGCGTCAGGTGCAGCGCATTGTTAGATTGCAGGCTCGAATTAGATTGCAGGCTCGAATTAGATTGCAGGCTCGAAATGGCTATGCGGCAAGAGCTAATGCCTGTTGAACCGGCTGCGATAAATCAACGGCAAGGAAATAGTCAGAAGGATACAAATAATCCTCCCCGCTTTCATCGACGACCCGCACCATAGAATGCTGTTCTGCCTGCGCGTCCGGCAAAATCTGATAAATCTTGCGCCTCTCTAACGAAGCCGGATATTCTGTGTTATCTACACATACGACGAAAGAAGGTTGTTCTATTTTCATTTCGTGTTTCATTTCGTGTTTCATTTCGTGTCACTTTTCATAAACTCTCAAGATGCAACAGTCGCTTAATTTTCATTTCTTTGCGCCCGATGCCGTTGGCTTCGTACCAATGCACTTCCGCTTGCCAAACCGACCCATCAACGAGGTGAACGACGGCCTTCCCTTTGAGTTTACGCCATCGCCCTGCACCGTGGGATTTCTGCAACCGTGCGACCTCACGAATACGTCCCGCAATAGCAATAGGCTCAACTCCCGTGATGGCAGTGATTAGCTCGAATTTCATGTTAAGCTATAATACCACAAGCCTTCGGAAACGCAAAAGCCCCTATCCTGCGATCTAACGACCTAGCTCACCTGCGCCGGGAACATGGCCCAAGAACCAAGAAAGCCCTCCCACCGGCGTCAGGTGCAACGCATTGTTGGGCCGCAACAGGAGAACTTTTTGTCAAAGGTAGGACTTACGCAGTTGGTGCGTTTAGTTGATTTTCTGTCATCTTAGAGTTGCTTTTCGTGTGTCTGAGCGTTCATACTCTGGATGATGAACCCGCCGAAAGTCACTGACCTGGACTATATCCAGTTTCTGATCGCCGCCCAGGGCGTCTACACCTGCACCGAAGCCGCCCGTTGTGCCGTAAACGCTTCGCACGATGCGTACACGCGCCTCCTCACGAGACTGCCGCCAGACACGGCGGCGTTGTGGCAAGAGGTCGAGCCGCTCGTGCAACTGACGCATGGCCTTCTGGTCGTGGACGACACCACGCTAGACAAGCCTTATGCCCAAAAGATGGGCCTGGTGAGCCGCCACTGGAGCGGCAAGCATCATGCGGTGGTCGAAGGCATCAGCCTCACGACGCTCTTGTGGACCGATGGCCTCAGCAGCCTGCCCTGCGACTGCCGCCTCTACGAGCCTGCTGCGGACGGCCAAACGCAGACCACGAAGAACGACCACTTCATCTCGATGCTGCAAACAGCGAAGGAGCGTGGGTTCCGCCCCAAGTACGTCTGCTTCGACGGCTGGTATGCAAGCCTTGAAAACCTCAAAGCCGTGCGCGGGCATGGCTGGCACTTCTTGACCAGATTAAAAAGCAACCGCCAGGTAAACCCTGACAACACGGGCAATGTGGCCGTTAAAGACATTGACGTTCCTGAGCATGGGCGCACGGTTCACCTCAAAGGCTTTGGCATGATCCAGGTGTTTCGGACGGTCGCTCCAAACGGCGACGTGGAGCATTGGGCCACCGATGACCTCAAGATGGAAGCGGGCGAGCGGCGCGACCTTTCGCGCCAGGTGTTCGCCATCGAGAACTACCACCGTGCCTTGAAGCAGTGCTGCGGCGTGGAACGGGCGCAGGTACGGAGCGCACAGGCCCAGAAGTGCCACATCGTGTTGTCTTTGCGGGCGTTTGTGCGCCTAGAAGCACACCGATGGCAGACAGGCATCAGCGGCTACGCCGCCAAAGCGGGCCTCATTCGGGAGGCTATTCGGCTGTATTTGCAGAACCCGACCATCACTTTAGGGCCAACTGCGTAAGTCCTAAAAGGTTGACGTGAATGAGTCTAGTTTATTGCGTATAGCAAAGGGTTGGATGTATTAATATAGCGATTTTTTCCATTCCGCTAGTGCTATTGCTAACGAACTTTCAAGCCATTCAGAGAAACGCTTTTCCGTGCTTTCGTAGGACTCAACATAGTTAAACTGAAACAAGTCAGTCGAGGCAGGGTGCAAATTTACTGGTTCTGTACCCCCTTCTTCTTTGGGTGCTTTAATATATGTAAACGCGGAAGCGGCTAAGAGACCAGTGCCGCTAGTTCCGTAGCCATGAATACTGATTACATAGTCGAATATTTCGCCCGTAGTTATTAACAGGCGAATCCAAGACCTATGGTTTTCAAAGTTTGCATAATAATCAAATTGATTTGCAACAGCAATAATTTGTTTTTGGAAATAGTGCCTTTGCTCCGAAGTATTACTGGCTGAATTTGATCTTGCGTGATATTTTTCTTTACCGGGTGGAGTGATGCTCCATAATTCGGTGTCTAGCGTGTCAGAAATTTTGTTTATACGTGCTTCTGCAAAAGCAAACAATTTTTCCGCGTATTGGTAAACTTTACCAATCTCTTCTCTTTCTTTTGAATATTTACTCTTAAGAATTTGAAGAGCAGAAGAAATAATCTGGTCAGCATACTTGCTTTGTTGTACTTGCTGCTTTAATCCAAGTGCTTTTAAGATAGACTCCCTTTGCCTCTTTGCAAACAAAGAAACCAGAGGCAAAAGATCACCGGCATCGGCTTTTTCAAGAGAACCAATATATTCTTGACGGTCTGACTCTCGAATTACTAGCGGAAATAGGCCATCTTTCAGGAAAACGAGTGAAGCAAGCGCTCTTGCAACTCGACCATTGCCATCCTGAAATGGATGTATTTGAGTGAAACTGTGATGCAACCAAGCTGCCTTAACTTCTGACGGGTAATGGCCTTCTGCACTACGATACAAGGCTACTAACTTCGCCATCTCCTCGCCGGTAATTTCAGGAGGGCAATATTCATGGACTTGTCCATTTGGTCTTCGAGGATTATTAGGATGTATTTTATATTCACCCTTTTTTAGTTGAACTTGGATAATATTCCCTGTTGGAGTCATTGCATCCGTATAATCCTGATGTGCTGTGAATTGGGCTTGAAGCCCCCGTATAAAATATTCAGATAATGGTTCTTTGCCTTTGATGTATGCAAACAAACCTTCTACTATGCCGAGATGGTCATTGATAACTATTTGTATATGTTCAGCTTCATCTCGTGGAATACCGCCGCTATGCGAGATTATCGAAGCTTCAATACCTTGCTCGATTAACATTTCTGTTACACCGCGATCCCAAGTATAGAGTCGCTCGATAATTCCTGTTTCAATTGCCCATTCTCTCTTCATCTTCTTGATAAAGTCAATAAACGCGCCATTGGTTTCAAGTTCAATCTTTTTTTCCTGCCACACCGAGTTGAGTGCATGAAGCTCCGGGAAATCAAAATCGCGGTCATCAGGAAATGGACTAATACGTTTGTATGCCATAAGATTGCCAATCTGCTACACAGTGGCGGTTTATCCACTTCCACTTTATCTAGGGAAAGCTACACAGAGTGCTATTCAACAATGTTGAGACGTTAGCCTGCTTTGCTAATGAAACCGAACAAGCCTACATTTGCGGCCCAACGACCTAGTTCACCTGCGACAGTAGCCTGCACAGCATAACGCCGAGCAGAGCATGATGCAGGCTGATGGCGTCGGGTGCAGCGCATTGTTAGACCGATGGCCTATTCGGCGGTGGGGGCCAAATCTCTGGGTTTGGCGAGGCCATTGGCACATCAGCGGGCGATCCCAGCGTCCCACCGTGACGACGTTCCCGCCAAAGCATCCGCCCGCTTGCCAACAGGCAGCCTATAATCCCGGCCCACCCGTAATGTGTCTCGAAAAAATCTTGTAGAGCAATATGTCTCAGGAACGCCGGACTTGTAGCAGCACCGAAGTTGGAATGGAACGTACTGTCGACCCAAAGGAAAATACAGACCTGTACCAGCGCTAAAAAAAGCAACAATAGCCCAATGACTTCTCGCAAACGCATATTGTCCCGTTCTTCCCTCTCGTTCAAGAACCACCTTACGTGCCAGCGGTCTAACGACCTAGTTCACCTGCGACAGTAGCCTAAACAAACCCTACGAACTTGCACAGGTGACGGCGGCTACCGTCGTCGGGTGCAGTGCATTGTTAGACCGCAGGCTGGTAAGCCTATGACTATAGTTGCCCAATAATATAGTCGTACTCTGCATGGGGGCCAATCCAAAACCAGATGATCTCGTCGCCATCGCGTCTCCCGACAGCCCGATAATGAATACCAACCCGCGCCGAATAAATCGGCAACGTCGGATGAACCTGACGGTAACGCAGGCTGGAATGTTGCGGGTTTTGCCGGAATAAATGGTACCCATGGCGAGCCTGCTCTTGAATCTGACCCGGCAGTTGTGCAAAGGCTTTGCGAAAACGCGCAGTGGTGCGTGAGGTCATAGCGTTTCCGGGTCAAGCGGCAGGGTCAGCCCTGCCCGGTGTTCTGCCAGGGCTTCTTCTGCAAGCTTGGCTAATGCGTCTGGAAACTGAGCAAACGATTTTTGCCATTTGCGTTCATCTTCTAATTCCTCTAAAATGAGTGCGGCGATGGCATCTTGGTCTGGCTCCGGTAGTTGTGCAACTTCGGCATATGCGCGTTCAAGTAGCTGAGTCATAAGGTGAACCTCTTGATGTTTTTCGTATTATACACCTATTTGAGCCTCGGGTAACACCCTCGCCTTCGCCCTGCGGTCTAACGCCAAAGCTCACCTGCGACGGTAGCCCTGCACAGCATAATGCCAAGCGTAGGATACGGCGGCTACCGGCGTCGGGTGCAGCGCATTGTTGGGCCGATGCCTGCAAACGCTCTAAGTCAGTAACCTATCGCATTTATGGAGCGACCTGAACGTGAGTATAAGCCCGGATTTTCCGATCCATTGTCACCAGAGGGCAAGCATGCAAACGAGACGTAGCCACAATCATCTGGTCGGCGGGATCGCGATGAAACACCCCCGGCAATTGGGTGGATTCTACGGCTACCTGCGGCGACAAGTCCAATAATCGAATGCCCGGATAAGCCAGAGCCTTCGCCAGCTATTCAGCTACTGGAAGAGGCAAGTTCAGTCTGCCGCCTTCTACCAACTTGGCGACTTCCCAACAGGAAATCGCACAGACACCCAATCCCTCTTCCTCACGCTCTTGAACGTAATCGCGATAATCGGAAAGCAACTGAACATCACCGTGCACCCACCAAATCCAAATGTGCGTGTCAAGGATAATCATGCCAAAACTTCCCAATCCTGTTGCGCCACCGGTTCCATTGGTTCTTGGTACTGGACGAGGGTGCCGCGCAAGGAATAGGAGTTATGCGAAAGCGACGCGAGAGCATTGGGCAAAACAATGACTTCAACGGTTTCCCCTGCCTGGAACGGCAGATGGTCAAGTGTCAACGTTCCATTTTGTGTGAGCGTTGTTTCAATACGATGCGCTTGGAGTGAGACGTTCATAATAACTCTCCTGATTTGAGAATGATAGCCTCATTATACTCCGAAAAATACTCTGAGAAACGCACTGCCAGCATAAAGCTCCTGTGCAGCGGCCCAACTCCATAGCTCACCTGCGAAGGTAGCCATAGTATACCTTGCGACAACGCTGGGGTAGGGGCGGCTACTGGCGTCGGGTGCAGCGCATTGTTGGGCCGCGTCCGTTTCACATTACAAGTTTAGCTGGACTTTAATGGCTTGTTCTACCTGCTCTACATCTGAAAAAGAGAGATTACCCATTCGGCTGCTCAGACGAAGTTTGCTGACTGTGGTCAATTGGTCTGCCATAGCCTTTCGGAGCTGTCCATTCAGGATCACCGAAGCCTCACTTGGGAAAAAACGTTCCGTGTTGCTGGTAAGAGGTACGACCTGAACACGATTGAGATGCTGATTAGAATAGTCATTACTGACGATGACTGCCGGACGTTGCTTGCGAATCTCGCCTCCGACAGAGGGATCAAAATTGACCCACCAAACTTCCCCACGCTTCATCCTTGCACCGCATTAGATTGAATGTGTTCCTCAGCGACATCCCCCAAAGTAGCCTCTGCCCACTCCCACGCTTCTGTTTCGCGGAGTTCATCCTGAGCCATCTGCTGATAGGCCGTGTCTAAATCTGGGGCAAGCACATGAGGCCGAACAACCGTCTCAATAAAATGGCTGATGCGACGACGCCCAATTACTGAATGCAAGCCTTGATAAACTTGCTCGTCAAGAGTGATAGTAAGTTTCTTCTGCATCTTTAATCTCCTGCACGTATAGCACACGTATAAGAAGATTATACCAATGGAATAAAAAAATTTCAACTGCCAAGAGAAAGCCTGGGTGACGCGGCCCAACTCCATAGCTCACCTGCGAAGGTAGCCATAGTATACCTTGCGACAACGCTGGGGTAGGGGCGGCTACTTGCGTCGGGTGCAGCGCATTGTTGGGCCGCAGGCTGTAACGACTTATATGTCGGACTCTATCGCTTTTGCTTCGGAGCGCGTGATAGGACGTGCCGCCCCATGCCGCACCGTGACAATGTTTACTATTGGGCCGTCTAGGTCTGAAATCTTGACAGTAAACAATATACGATAAGCAACTCGACTTCCAGAACGACGATAAAGAATTTGTCGGACTTCCTGCTGAAAACGGGCGATTTCTGCAATAATCTGACGGCCAGGAGTTGTGGCAAGCCCCGCAACAGCATCAAAAAGACCGTCTTTCCAATCATCCGCGACAGACTGCCCAACTAACTGGGCAAAACGAGCATAAGCCACATCTATATCCGACAAAGCACGACGAGAAAAGCGCAAAGCGTAGATCGAGGGCGCGGCGTCCTCATCTGGTGGGGAACTCATGCCGCTTCCTTCAAGCCCTGTTCCTTCGCCCTCAGTGTGCGCGAAGCCTTCTGCTGTTCCCACTGTGCGCGGGCATCCTCAAACGAGACGGTACGGCCTGCCTCTATGTCGGCAAGCCCTTCGGCAATTGCCTGACAGGTTTCTTCATAATCTTCGCTGACCGTCCGTAATGCGCTTAAAAGAAGCGTATCGGCAAGAAGATCGGCCTTTTGACCGAGACGCCCTGCCTGTTCCTGGAGAAGCGCTTGAGTTTGTGGACTGATGGTAACAACCATTGGTTATTCCTCCTGCTCAGATTGTACCCTGTGTCTTTTGCTTTCGCCACAGATAAGCCCCGCGCCCTGCGGCCCAACGACCTAGCTCACCTGCGACAGCGGCAAGCACTTGACTTCCGCCAAGCACACGACAACCGCGCCGCTGGCGTCGGGTGCAGCGCATTGTTAGGTGGCAGGCGTACTGCTTACGACTTAAATCTTGATACTGTAACTGTTGAGTAAAGCGACAGAAGGCGCATCCTGTTTCACTTTGACCACGCTCGTCCCCTTGCTCAATAGCAGTTTGATGATGGACACATCTACAGCGGCAGAGGCTGTACCGGTATCGTGGCTGAGGTTCTCAACTGCTGCCTCCAAAGGCGTTTGCCCAAACTGGGAGGGAGTATTGGGATTTGCCCCATGCCTCAGTAATAAAATCACCGTGGAAAGGCGGCGGTTGAAGGC
The DNA here is from genome assembly GCA_965277095.1 of Capsulimonadaceae bacterium. Classification (GTDB taxonomy): domain Bacteria; phylum Armatimonadota; class Armatimonadia; order Armatimonadales; family Capsulimonadaceae; genus JANXMY01. The sequence goes on along the minus strand of OZ255718.1, from coordinate 3,869,392 downwards.
GGCAGTCCATAGTCCTGAAGTGCCGTCAAAAGCCGTCGCATTCACATTCACGCCCCGCGCTAACAATGTCTCCACCTGGGTCGTGTTTCCGTTGGCCGCTGCCCCGACCAAAGCCATTTCGCCCTGGATTTGTGAGCCTCTGTGGAAGATCGCAGCCCCAATCCCAATCAGTACGATCATTCCCACAGCGATAATGACGGCAATGACCTTCCCAACCTTAATCAATTCCGGCTCCTTATCGGGGCTTTTGAGGACGGGTAAGCCTGATGCCCTGCCACCTAACGACCTAGCTCACCTGCGACAGTAGCCTGACCTGCCTTCCGATAACGCTGGGGTAGGGGCGGCTACCGGCGTCCGGTGCAGCGCATTGTTAGGCGGCAGGCAGTAACGCTTACCGCCGCAGGGCATGATACTTGCCCCCAAACTTGGCGAGAGTATCAAAATACGCTTCATTATGCGTGAAGCCATCAGGACGAACTTCCGATGCCTGCCCAATAGCAGCCTCGGAAATACCCGTGATTTTCCATCGCTCCTTTACATATTCCCCTTTAGCACCTTCATAGGCATAAGACAGGTACATCATCTGCAACTTACGGTCATATTCCGCCCGTAAGCAAAGCCCGTGCATAAACTCCATTGTGGAGTATTGCACACGAAATAGCCTTGCATGAGGATGACTGGTAAGTGCCGCCGCTAATTGCTTGAGTGGTACATCTGGATGCTCAATCCACAAGCCGTCATATAAGCCAGGTAAAACTACCGCGTTGGCTTCATGCCCCGCAAAAGCGATAGCAGAAAAAGAAAAGCTCAACACGCACAAAACTAGCATAGTGGTATATCGCATAATTATCTTCTTTTCGCCTGAAATCCAGCCCTACGCCCAGCGGCCTAACTCTAAAGCTCACCTGCGACACCCACCAAGCAGGCCCTATGACAATGTACCCGAAAACGCGGTGGGTGGCGTCAGGTGCAGCGCATTGTTAGGCCGCACCATTTCTAGCCTTGCGTGACAGGCCATACTGGCTGAGGGCAAGGCAACCATAGAAGAGAGCTAAACCGCCCCAAAGAAAACCAAAGAACAAGTGCTTCTCAGCAAACCCCAAGAGCGACACTAAAACAGAACACGAAGCTGAAATCGCAAGACATTTTGCGCTTAATAAATGGCGTTGCTGTTTACTGCCTTTACGCAGCCTTGAAATAAATTGGCTTGGTCTCATATTGTCACCTTTAAGCCCCCGGCGGTGCGGCCTAACGCCAAAGCTCACCTGCGACGGTAGCCCTGCACAGCATACCACAACGCACAGCAAAACGCGGCTACCGGCGTCGGGTGCAGCGCATTGTTGGACTGCTTGTGCATTGGCTATGTCAACAGTCATCTGCGCCTGAACCGCAGGAAAGCAATTGGCATCTAAGGCTTGCTTTAGATACAAACTTCCTTGCTCCCGTTTGCCTAAAGCTAGAGCCATATAACCACTCATGTAATTGCGAATAGGCGAGGACTTCGCACCAAAACCCCAATTCTCCTGCCACTGCTCGTACTCGTTTTCCAATATCGCTAGAACCCCAGCATCATCCCCGAAACTATCATACCAGGGTAGGACCTGTTTCTGAATGGCTTGGCCTACATTTTCCATCACACTGTCCAGATTTTTTCCTTGCTCGTCTAAATACCATACATCATCACGCAATAGCATCGGCTGATACAACGTCTTTTGCAGTGTGCGACGGAAATGACACTCGTACTCTTTAGGCCGTAGTCTTCCTTTGTCAGAATTGATTGCTTTAATCCCAAAGTGAGCCGGAATTGCCGTTATGTAGCACCCTATACGAGCGGCAAAGGAAAATGTAGTGCATCCAATCACCTCCGCCAAGTAAGAATTGAAGGATTGTAATGAGACAACATCAATCCGGTTATCCCAATAACGCCAAGCTGTTCGGCCTGTAAAGGCTGTGAAACCTTGCTCTCTCAACAACGGCGAAATCAACAATCGGAGTTGCTTGTTAAGTATTTTGCTGTCCATAAGCCTACGTTGAAAGCAATGTGTCGGCCAAGCGACCTAACGACCTAGCTCACCCGCGACAGTAGCCAAAGTATACCCCCCCGATAACGCTGAGGTGAACGCGGCTACTGGCGTCGGGTGCAGCGCATTGTTGGGCCGCAAAGCACAAGCGATGGGTCTAAATCCAGAACTGCCACCACTTTTTGTTTTGTTTACGCTCTGCCAACTCACGCTCTTGAAGCTCTTCCTCTGCGTTATACCTTATTTCTTCCTTTTGCATCTCAGGTATCCATGATGTCAGACTAGGGGCTTCCTCGTCCATCTCTATACAATCCCCGTAGGCAGTTGCCCCGTGATCCACTAAGAACACAGGACTTGCGTCTTTAGAAATATCTAAAATATACAGATTTCCTGTTCCATCGTCGCCAATGACAAAGTAATTCAAGGGCTATTTCTGCCCATAGAAACCTGACTCACGACAGGTCTTGTTTTCTGCAATGATCCTCTCTACATTGCCAAATAGTGTCCAATTATAAATCTCGGAGTCAACCTCAAAGGGATACGACAGCAGAGTATCTCGGTAAATCTGGGGCAGAGTTACTTGAAGTTCGTTTTCGATTCTGCGGATGCTCTCTGCATCAATGGCTATGTTCATAGATAAGGCCATCTTGCGGTCTAACGACCTAGCTCACCTGCGACAACGCCCACGCAAGCCCTACGATAATGTACCTGTGAACGCGGGCGATGGCGTCGGGTGCAGCGCATTGTTAGGCTGCAATGTTGCTGCCTTCGAGCAATCTTCGGAGGGCTTCATTAACAGACTGCTCGGTGGGAAACGCAGCCGCAATGTCAGGAGCCAACTTCACCAAGTTCGTACCTTGACGATAACGCTCCACGTATTTACCACGAACTCCATTCTTCAATAATTCTGCTAAAAGGGTTTCGTCATACTCTGGGCGCAGGTCATCTTGCGCGTCAAACTCCGTGGTATCATCTAAAGTATTGTCTGGCATTTTCGTAAACCTTTCTCTCGCGCCGTGTGACCTCACGCGCACTAATAATTCGCGGTAAATTATTTCGGTCCGTATGAGAGACGAAGAGCAAACGCCCGCGATCTGAATGGCCGATAATAATCAAGCGATCCTCCTCAACAGAATGGTCCGGGTCGGGAAAAGTGATAGACAAGTCATCATCAAAGACCGACGCGGCTTCAAGAAATGAAACGCCATGCTTGGTTATGTTTGCTTCTGCTTTATTGTCATCCCAATCAAACTCCATGTTTTGATTATGACATCAAGAACCTCAAAATAAGTAAGAGGAGCGATAGATTGTTTGCGGTGCGAGGGAAGCCCCGATTTGCAGCCTAACTCCATAGCTCACCTGCGACAGTAGCCTAACCTGCCTTCCGATAACGCTGGGGTAGAGGCGGCCACTGGCGTCAGGTGCAGCGCATTGTTAGGCTACTGCCAGAAACGCAAGCGGGATACAGAAACTGACGCCCAAACGCTCACTTCCCTACACCGCTATTCCTACATACTTTACCAAAACAAACACGACGAACAGCCTGACACAAAGAACGCAAGCCAAAAGCCGACAATTAAACTCCAAAACGCTTACGAGAAGCCCAGCAATAGAAGCCTAACGCCATAGCTCACCTGCGACAGCGGCACTGCACAGCATACCACAACGCACAGGAAATCGGGCCGCTGGTGTCAGGTGCAGCGCATTGTTGGGCCGCAGGTTGGCAACCTTACGAATTGGGAGGCAATGACTCGTCATCTTCCGTCAACTCCTCCATCTGGTGCTGTAAATTCTTGATGTCGGCTTTATTCTTCTGCGTGTCCTGCGTGAGAAAGACGATTTTCTTGGCAAGGTCTAACAGTTGCTTCCACATTGCTCAAGCCGCCTTCTGGCTTGCCGGCGATAAGGTCGCCTTGAGTTCCGCCAAAAGGACGTGCGTCCGCTTCTGGGAACGGTCAATCTCTGCCTGATCGCGGCTCATCTGCTCCCGCATCTGGTCTATTTCTGTGAGACACTGAGCAATGCTGAGTTTCAGTTGGACAATCTCAGTACTTTCGCTACTTGACTCGCTGGCGGGTGTTTCCAAAGTCACTGATTGGTTCATGGTAAGCCTCCTGCTTTAGTATAGCACATGATTGAAAAGCAAGGACATCTGCAAACGCCTTCGCCCTGCGGCCCAACGGCATAGCTCACCCGCGACAACAGCCAAAGCAAGCCTCCCGCAAAGCACAGCATAACGCTGGCTGCTGGCGTCGGGTGCAGCGCATTGTTGGGCCGCAGATGCAATAACTATAAGTTACGAACACATTCAGCAATTAGGGCGTTCATAGCACTTCCATGAGCAAAATAACTCAACTTGTGATTGCGGTTTAATGGCTCTTCGTTCCTACAACCAATAGCAGCAGCCCAAGCACTCCAATCTGATCGTCCAGTTCTTAATTGCTCTTCTCTTAACTCTGGCATACCGAAGCGATGCTCAGGAACCTCCAGTAGTTTTGCTTGACTAATCTCAGTTGCGTATGGATGTTCATAAAGTCGTAATAAAATATCACCATATGGTTCTGTATTAGATAAATAGTCTTCTGAAATTTTCGTCATCCAAAACAATTGGTCTTCAGTTATGTGGCGACCATTGGTTAGGAATCTTAATATGAGACGAGCCAACTCGGTTGTGTCAGTCACATACGGACAGTAGTTAAATACTTTGCGACTCAGGCTTGGGAAACGCTCAAGAAATGTTTCCATACGCTCAAGCACATCCGTACCATGATCACGGAGCAAGGTCAGAACCAAATCAGCATCTGCTTCATCTATATCGGGTTCCCGAAGCAGATCAAGCAAATAATCAACCTGAGCCTCATTTAAGTAAAGTTCGATGTCCTCAGGCTCTGTTTCCACAGTAGAAGCAATTATAAGTTGTCTGCGAACTAATAATAAGCTAGTTCGTATCTCATTTACTTCTCGGCGTACATCAAGCTCATTTATCTCTCCAATATGGGTTTTCTCGGCATTAAGGGAAAGCCCTTTGTCACCCAAAATTTGCTGAATAATCAGAAAGTCGGAGGATAGCGTGGCTTCATCATCCGAAAATAAATAAAAGTCATCCATGAACCTGAGTAGTAGCTCCGACCGAACTCGAATAGAGTTATCAATAAACTTGAGAAACTCTGCCCCAATCAGTTTACATGGGTGAAGCCCCTGTGGAAGACAATCTAAAGACCGTCCAGAGTTAGTCTCTCGTAAAAATTGTCCAAGATTGTTAGCGTCGTCTAATGATCGCCCATCTCTATTAAACCACTGAACAAGATCGTGGTGGTACGCTGAATTAAAGTAGCTTGAAACGTCGAAGCAAGCAGCATAACGGTATGTTGCTTTGGCTTCCGTGATCGCCTCACGGAATTCAGAGTAACTTTCGGTCAAAGGAATAGGCAGACCATCTCTAAATTTATAGCCAAAGCTTCGACGGTTTTGACTAAAATTCGCTCGGAAAGTACGTCGGTTCCTATAGATAAGGTCATAAATAAATACTTCGGCAACAGGATCAAGTTTTGTAGTTCGTCGGAGATGAAGGCCATTTTTTGAAGCATAACATCGGGATTGCGGTAGAAAATGATTAATATCTGCCTGGTTTAGCACCTTTTGGTAAACATAGTCGGTAAGAGCCTCAAAACAATTTGAGACCAAAACAGACGTTGTATTCAGTGGAAACAACGTCTGTGGATGATCAATAAGTAGATATTGTTTTGTGTTCATTCTAAAGTTGCAGTGCCAATAATCAGCGGACGCAAAATGGTGGCCCTGCGCTCTGCGGCCCAACTGCCAAAGCTCACCCGCGACAACGCCCAAGCAAGCCCTGCGATAATGTACCCGATAATGCGGGCGATGGCGTCGGGTGCAGCGCATTGTTAGGTTGCAACCTTGCTTACTTATCGCCTCAGAGGCTAGAGCCGTAGCGTAACTTTTCGCCCATCCAATCGCTTGCTTCCCGCCATGACAAGCCTTTTGCCCTGACCCAAGTGGCCTTGTTTTCCTGCTCATCGCCCCAACTGTCTGTCCAAAAGAACTCTCCATCTTCCAAAATGAGCGTAGCCTCGAAAATGATAGGGTCGTAGTTCACTGACACCGGCGACAGATGAAAGCTGGTCACTTCCTGAAAAAGCATCTCAATTGCCGAAGGATCGCGATATTGACGCTGGAATAGCATCCGCAGTGTTGTTCCCGGTTGAGAAAGCCGGGTTGCCGACAGGTCTTCCTGCACATACCAATCTGTCCAAAGATGGACTTCTCGCAAGCAACCGTCATGGAAACCGCCGAAATGCGTCATAAGTTGCTCCACCTCAGCAGCAGAGCGTATGGATTTCCAATTCATCTTATGCCTTCAGCCACCGAAAAGGGTCTGTGTTGCAACCTAACGACCTAGCTCACCTGCGACACCCGCTTGCACAGCCTTCTGCCAACGCATAGGAAATCGGGCGGGTGGCGTCAGGTGCAGCGCATTGTTAGACCGTCTGGCAACGCCGGATTTATTTACCGAGACTTTATGATCTATTCATTTGCTTACGTTGTTGTACCTGGGCTTCCTTCAATTTAGCAACGATATGTGGATAAGAACTCGCAAATGCTACTGCCTGTTGTACGTTTTCGTCTGTCAAATCTGCCCCATTCTTCAACAATAAAGTAACCACTTCTTCATTTCCATTGTCTGCCGCGAGTGAAAGAACAGTGGTATGAGCATAATCGGTGGCATTTACAGATGCGCCATGAGATAATAAAACTTGGGCAATTCCAACACGACCGAATTGGGCTGCATACATCAGGGGTGTCAAGCCATCGGGATCGCAGGCATTGACGTTAGCTCCATGTCGCAGTGCTTTTTGAGCGAGAGGCAGATTGTCATGCCGAGCGGCCTCCATTAACTCTTTGTTTGCCCCTAACTCATTGTTTGCGCGTAAAATGTGCAGCCATATTGTACCGGCAAGGCAAACTGCTCCGACGAAACAGAATAGCCACAAAATGACCCGCTTTGTTTTGGTATTCATCTTTGTAAGCTCTTCGCGACAAATCCAGCATCGGCCCAGCGGTCTAACGCCATAGCTCACCTGCGCCAACAGCCGAAGCAAGCCTCGCGACAATGCAAAGCTAAAGGCCGGCTGATGGCGTCGGGTGCAGCGCATTGTTAGATGGCTTGCCCTATGCCAAGAGAGCGAGAACGCCAACGCCTCCGATAACCGGAGAACCCAACAGCCTGCGACCAATTTCCTGAATAATAGCACAGCCGAAAAGAAAAAGCAAAGGCCAATTCTGAATGCCCGCCAAAGTTTCGGCGATTGCCAGCAGCCTTGTGCCGCAAGCGATCTAACGACCTAGCTCACCCGCGATACCTGCCAAGCAAGCCTGCCGACTATGCACCCGACATGGCGGCAGGTGGCGTCGGGTGCAGCGCATTGTTAGGTTGCTGGCTATGCTGGCTTTCGACAATAGGCACTTCTGCATACTCACCGGAAGCAGGAACAAGTTACTTTGGAAGTTGGATGCCAAACTGGCGTACGCGATGCCAATTTGGATCATTATCCAATACTCCTATGTCTCTTTGTTCTTCAAATCCTGTCCATTGATCTACGCGCGACTGTGACACCCATGCCGAACGAAAGCCTCCATTACTTGTGCGAAATGCTGGTCCATTGCCTGCTCCGCCTGTCATTCTGTAGCGAGGGTGAACCGAACATGACACAACATAAAAGCAAACAATAGCAATAATACACCAGTCACGTTTAGTGAATTTGCCTAACGTCAGACGACCATAATTTCTCATGACTCTGCTCTCATTTGTTTTACGCAGACAATTATAGCATACAAATTGATGCGGATATTGGCTGTCATGCAACGCACTACCTTCCGCCCAGCGACCTAACGCCGGAACTCACCCGCGACAGCAGCCCTGCACAGCATAATGCCGAGCAGAGCAAACCGTAGGCTGCTGGCGTCGGGTGCAGTGCATTGTTGGGCCGAACGTTTGCTTGCTCCCGCCACAAGAGCGAGCCTTTCGCGGACAGCAAGCATACCACAAGACAGGGCCAAACGCCAAGCACCGCAGAACACGAAATAGCACAGGCAAAAACCCTGCGCCGCGCCGGGAACGCCAACGCAGGCGAAAAGCCAACTGAACACGACGGCTACAGCGTCAACTGTATCCAATCGCTTGCTACAAACTTCGTGCCTATCTTTGACCCGACACTTCGTTTCCCGGACCTGCCTCGCCGTGCGGCCCAACGACCTAGCTCACCCGCGACAACGCCCAAACCAGCCCTACGATAACGAAACCGTGAAGGCGGGCGATGGCGTCGGGTGCAGCGCATTGTTAGGCCGATTGTGCGAATGTGACGGCCCGGATTGCCTGTCAGTAACACTACTTTGCACTATTTAGAAGGTTTTCGACTTCAATGTGCTTCATACCTTTTGCGACCATCGCCGGTGTGTCGTTGAACTCACATCGTATATCTGGGTCAGCACCTAACAAAAGTAATTTCTCAGCCATGTCTAAACGGCCTTTTAATGCCGCATAGTGCAGGGGCGTATATCCTATGTCGCCCACAGCATTTATTTGTGCGCCAGAGGCCACAAGTAAATCCATTTCCTCCAAAGTCCCAATATATGAGACAATATGAATCAAAGCGTCACCACCTGGATATGCTTGCTGGTTAATGTCAGTCAAATCCAGTTTAGCAAAGTCAATGAGGTATCTATACTTGGCAATCAATGCATCTAGCGAAGCATCAATTTGGACAAATAAAGCGGCAACTTCCATATATCCCATGAGCCGCGCAACATCAACCGGAGTATCGCCCTCCTTATCTTGCAGGGTTGGATTAGCACCAAGCTCAAGCAGTTTTTGTGTTGCCTCTAAACGCCCCCAAAAAGCTGCGGAATGTAGCGGCGAAAAACCCGTACTATCAATAGCATTTATTTGTGCGCCCGCAATTACCAAAGTATCTATTTCTTCGGGTGTTCCAAGGCGCGCCACCAAATGTAGCAAAGTTTCCTCATCAGCGTAACAATGCTGGTTGATGTTGCTGAAATCCAGTTTGTCGAGTTTGAGATGGTCTAAATCAACATGAGCCTTGTATTTGGCGATCAATATTTGCAGTGGAAGATCATTAGACATGAGATTGACACCAAATGCCGACATAGAACTATATGTCAATCGGCCTAACGCCATAGCTCACCGGCGACAGTAGCCTAACCTGCCTCCCGACAACGCTGGGGTAGGGGCGGCTGCTGGCGTCGGGTGCAGCGCATTGTTGGGCCGCTGGTTGTACTGCTATAGTCACAGAATTAATTTCTTGATCTTATTTTGTGCTGAAAGTTGCCGTATAACTACTGTTTTCGGTCCCCGCTGCTGTTAGCAAACCAACACCATAATAAGGCTTACTGGAGGCAATCGCCGCGACCCCGCAGGTAGAAATCTGTTGCGGACGTAGCCACTTTACATGAATATCACAAAATAAAAAGTTTGCGCCTTCTCCATGTCGACCAGCTCCTTCATAATTAGCTTCCTGGGTAAACGCACCAGTGGGGCCGCTCATAAGTCCAGTAGCGTAAAGGACAGGCTCATCTGAATCAAGTTTCAATGTGCCATCAAAATAGCCGCCGTTTGCGAAAAGTCGCATACCATTCCCTGAAACTGACACATAATGAGGTGTGACCCCACTATCCCACCCTTCACTTGGCAACGTGAGTTCTGCTGTAGAATGAACAACCTCAAACAAAAACACTGTTTTTCCTGGCGCATCTAATGTTGCTAATGAATCGACATTACCATTAAGTCCATAGGAAACGGGATAATAAGGCGGTTGATTAACTGTATCATCTGAAGGACAGTGGAATACTTCAGTGCTTTTCAGGTAAGGATATATCTTTCCGGCCCAGCTATAACCTTCTCCTGGCACATCCTTGTCATTGTCTTGTGCATACAAAAGAATCGCCACACCGAGTTGTCTTTGATTGCTCAGGCATACTGCCTGTCGCCCTTTTTCGCGGATATGAGTAAAGACAGGAAACAGCAACGCTGCAAGCACGGCCATAATGCCCATCACGACCAGCAATTCAATTAAAGTGAACCCAGTATGTTTCATACTCTCTACAACGTAGTATGTGAGCAAAACGGTTCGCTAATTATTGACGAAGCAATTCTCTGAAAATCATACCTCGCGACAATTTCAGCCTCCGCCCAGCGGCCCAACTCCATAGCTCACCTGCGACAGTAGCCTAACCTGCCTTCCGATAACGCTGGGGTAGAGGCGGCTACTGGCGTCAGGTGCAGCGCATTGTTAGGCCGCAATGCAGAAGCAAAACAGGGTTGGGGAACCTACAATAACTCGCTGACTACCCCAGCCATTCCTGCATACTTTACCACACTAACCACGACGGATGGCCTCATCCAAGAGCAGAAACCAGACGCCGACAGAACTTCTCAAAGGCAGATGCGAAGGCCAGCATTTGCGGCTTAACGCCATAGCTCACCTGCGACGCCGCCTGCACAGCCGAACGACAACGCTGAGGCAACGGCAGCGGTGGCGTCAGGTGCAGCGCATTGTTAGACCGCGCACAGTTCCGCTTTATGCCTATGAAAAGTATTGAAAGACGCGGGTTCCGCGAGGAAAATCCCCATCTAGCGCAGAGGCGAGCGCAACCGCCTCTTGATCCGTGTGCTTGGTCGGCTCATCCTCGATACGACTTTCCGCGAGCAAATGGTAAAAGAAGGCAATAACAAACATCATTGCGGCGTTCGCGTTTATGTAATTGCTTTGCGGTGCTATGTAACCCTTATACCCGGCTTTGAGAAATGCCTGCGCGAATGGCTCTTGACCCGCTCCACAGCCGACACAAATCAGTGTGCGCCCCATGCCTTTGATAAAGTCGGGGATATTGGATGGCGTTAGGTCTACCGTGACGCGCTCCCAGCGACGAGGATTGTTATAGTCGCCGTCTGCCTGGTCCACTACTTTGAGATTGAGATTTGCATTGCCGTCGGCATCACGGCCCCCGTGACAAAACAGAACGACATACTCGCACTCCGGCATCGCCCCCGCCAAGAACTCAAGCGCACTTCGCTTTTGCGCTAGATCGTATAAATGAACCCGCACGCCAAACGCTTCTAAGGCGGCTCGGATTGCAGTTGCATCTTGAAATATCTTTGGGCTTTTATCACAACAAATGACTACCGATTGGTACAATTTCATAATGTCTCCTCGCCGCTGGCAAGGCTAACTTGCGCGGTCTAACGGCATAGCTCACCCGCGCCGGGGACATGGCTAAAGAACCAAGAGAGGCTATCTACCGGCGTCGGGTGCAGCGCATTGTTAGACCGCACCAGGCAAACGTTTATATTCAGAATATCTTATGGTAGCGATGTCATTTTACCCCCAACGCAATTATGCCCGAAACCAATACAACTGCCGCTAATAAGGTCATACCCCAAAATCGTATTCGTATCAGGAAACGCTTACCGAAACTTGGCTTAATCCCCGAATGACTTTCTCTCCATCGTGCATCTACTAGTGAGTGTGCGCCAACTATCAGAGCTATAATGATCGCACTGGTCCAAAGTCCAGCAATGACGCCTTTAATATCATCGTTTTTCCAACCCGTCGCATGGCTGAGGGCATTCAGGCAATAGTCGAATGCGAGGTAAATAAGCAAACCTCCACCATAGAGAATGCCCCCCCAGATTGCACCCGCAATTAGGGTAATGACTGGTTCCCAGCAGAGAAGCATACTAAGAAAACCCAGAACCGATTTTACTCCCTGCCATAGCAGCCTGAGTATCTTCATCAGTACCTCCCGCGCCTCTCCCGCGTTCGTGTGCGGTCTAACGGCATAGCTCACCCGCGACAGCAGCCTACACAGCATACCATAACGCGGAGCAAAATGCGGCTGCTGGCGTCGGGTGCAGCGCATTGTTAGACCGTCAGGCAGGATAGGCAATCGCCAGATGCTTGCGAACGCCACGGATTTAGCGGCTACTTGCCTTTACATACGCAGTGACAGCAACATTCAATATTTGTAATACTATGACGAGCCGCTCCAAAAGATAAATAGTAAGCCGATTCATAATTCACCTTAGCGACAACAATAACCTCTCGCCCTGCGGTCTAACGGCCTAGCTCACCTGCGACAGCAGCCAACGCAAGCCTCATGCCACGCACCGGCATCGGCGGCTGATGGCGTCGGGTGCAGCACATTGTTAGGCCGCAACTGGGTAGCCTAATGTATAAACAATACCCCGAAAATGAACAATAGAGCAATTGCCCAAGTTACTGCCGTACTCCTGCGTCTGTACAGAAAAACCGCTTCCATATTACGAGCAACACCCGTCCGAAACATAGCCCGACCATAATAATGATTAACCCATCCAACGATAATAATACAAGCAAAAGTTGCTAAGGTTTTCGCCAGTGCCATGCTGCCTCCGATATAAGTACCAGTAATATTTGCGGCCTAACGACCTAGCTCACCTGCGACAGTGGCCTGCACAGCATAATGCCAAGCACGAGTGAACGCGGCCACTGGCGTCAGGTGCAGCGCATTGTTAGACCGCAGGCTGGCAAGGCTTTGGACAAGGCACTAAATATGCCGCCTACCCGAAGTAATCCCAGCCAGCAGTACCAACATAACCAAAAGTATAGCAATCGTCAGAGCGGCAAGCCAAACGAGGACATGATACCAGAAAGGCTTAATTTTCTTCATTTGTCCATCTGGCTTCCGCTACAAAATAGAATACGGCCCTGCGGCCTAACGGCATAGCTCACCTGCGACAGTGGCCTGCACAGGATACCACAACGCACAGCAAAATGCGGCCACTGGCGTCGGGTGCAGCGCATTGTTGGGCCGTCTGGATGCGCTGGCATTGATGATAAATCCACTATCCTGTTCACGGAGTAACAACAACTGAGTTTCCAAATGGCTTAGTGCTATTTGGTGTCTCCTTATTGTCACTCTCGCTTGTAGACGTTGACGCTCGCACGAAAGTCAGGTGCGCCAGAGATGCACCCGATGAGGTGGGCATAACGCTATGTCCTATCTCGATTGTCTGACCGTCATGGAATGTGGGAGATACACACTGGTAGCGTTGTTCAGACGAAGGCAAAGGGATACCGCCAATTTCACTCAATTCAAGCCGGATTAGTATTGTAATCGTTCCATCAGCATTAAAATTAGGTGTGGCTTCAGTATGACTGTTCATGTATTGGGATTGACTGCTTCCAGGGACAGTTACTGAAATAACTTTCCCGCCGCTTATAGTCATCTTGTCCCACGACTTTATTTGTGTTCCTTTTGTGTCCTGCGCTCCACTCTTAACTAGAGCCGACAGCAGCTGCGCGTCATGTTCCTGTCCCGATGCGATCCACTGAGAAGTCTTAAGCAAATCTGTGAGTGATACATCTACATAGTCTACAGTGATGAAAACGGCTTTATGCGTTTTTTCATACTGCTCCTGAATTGCCGCCATTTGTTTTAGTGCTTGTTGAAGCCGCCGTATTGCTGGGCTGTCTGTGTCCATCGTAGTTGGGTCTGATGGTTGTGCTATCGCTGATGGTTGTGCTATCGCTAGAGTTGGCACTAATAGTAGAGTTATCAAAGCAAAAGAAATACGGAAAAGAAATTGTTTTAGCAATAATGGGTTGTACATCGTTATAATCTTTCAGACGTTTTCACTGTAGTAAGTTAATTTGTTGTTTCAGCCAGATAGCACAAGAATGCTTCCCGCCCAGCGGCCCAACGACCTAGCTCACCTGCGACAGCAGCCAAGCAAACATAACGCCAAGCACCCGAAACGGCGGCGGCTGGCGTCGGGTGCAGCGCATTGTTAGACCGTAAATGGTTCGGCTACGCCTCAATTCTGTTCAGATGAGGCCTAAGACACCCATCATACCGAGGAGATAGAAACCGATAGCAAACGGTAAACCAAGACGGTGAAGTATACGCCGCTGGTGAAGGAACTGCTCTTCACTTTGACCCCTGTGCATCCAACGCTAGGTATGATAATTCTGTTTATCAAGTTCGCCCTTCCTGTTACTGAGCCAACTATAAACCATCACAATGAGCCAAATATTGAGTAAAATAAAAGCGAACAAATGGTTCATGTCCTGCCCTCCTACGATACCGAGCGAGCCTGGGCTTGCGGTCTAACGGCATAGCTCACCTGCGCCGGAGCAAGCGCGGACATGAGAGAAGAAAGCCCTACCACCGGCGTCAGGTGCAGCGCATTGTTAGATGGCTTGCCCAACGGACGAGAAGCCGACAACGCGAAGGCTTCCCACCACTGCAAAGCCCCATAGCCTGCGACAAGTTGACCGGATAGAAAAGCCCTCACGAAAGCAAAAGCTAATTCCATTCCGAACACCCGAAAACCTGCTGACCAATGCCGAAAGCCTTTTGCCGCAAGCGATCTAACGACCTAGCTCACCTGCGACAACGCCCAAACAAGCCCCACGCCAACCCACCCAATAAGGCGGGCGATGGCGTCAGGTGCAGCGCATTGTTAGGTTGCTCCGTTAATACGCCCCCACGCCGCTGGCATCGGATAACGCCCAGCAACTTGCAATGCCTGACGCTCCAACAAACGCTCCTCACTGTTGAAACCGAAAATCCGGGCGGTGGCCTCACCAATACTACTCATCGCAACAATAGTAATCCCATCACTCGTATCCAACTGGAAATGCTCATGCCAGCGGTCTATACGCGGGTGATAAAAACGAACTAACTCCTTAGAAGCCGGTATCAATGATCCAATATCACTGCCTTTGTTGCGGTTGCAAACGAAACACGCATACGCCAAATTGGCTTCCGTCGTCTGACCCTCGTGTTTCTCGCTGATGATGTGGTCAACTTCACACCCGAAAAACGTATCATCTTCATGGAGCAGGCAGTATTCGCAAAGATTATCTGCCCGCTCAATCACGAGGCGACGCAGAGCCGCGCTGACATAAGTGACGCTCACGAACCTACTTTCCTGCCAAAAACTGCCGCGCCCGTGCCTTTGCCAGACGCATTAAATGTTCCATCTGCAAATAGTGTTCCAATTCCGCTGTCTCTGACACGCTCAATCCCTCAGCCTTTTCTTGCGAAACTAAAACGGAAACTCGCGCCCGTGCTGTCTCTGAGGGGCGGAAGGCAACAACAGAAGCAGGACTGCTTCCAGCGGCAATGAAGTCCACGACTTCCTCATAAGCCTTTGTCACACTCATCATTTACCTCCAATCTCATATCATTTTATAATACGAGATACACCCTGAAATTACCTTCTTGTTTCTAGCAAATGCCACAAAGCAAGGTGACGCCGGAGCGACCTAACGCCATAGCTCACCTGCGCCGGTGCAAACGCGGGTGGGAAGCGGGAGAACCCCACCACCGGCGTCGGGTGCAGCGCATTGTTAGGCTACTGCCGGAAACGCAAACGGAATAGGAAAACTTACGATAACTCGCTCATTCTCCTACCCAGCTATTTCTTCTTACTTTACCACATCAAACACGACGGCTGCCTCTCATAAAGAACGCAAGCTAAAAGCCGACCAACAAACTCCAAAACGAAAGCGCGAGGCCCAGCAATAGGAGCCTAACGGCATAGCTCACCTGCGACAGCAGCCCTGCACAGCATAATGCCAAGCACACGAAACGGTGGCTGCTGGCGTCAGGTGCAGCGCATTGTTGGGCCGCTGGCGATCAAGCTTAATGGAACTTGGCATGGGATTTATCGCATTTGGCTGAGGTTCTGGCTGAATTATTGCCTCTGGCTGATTGTAAAGAAGGAAGAGCGAACGTCCTTCACCGTCTTCTAAATTCACTGTAGCGTTCATGTAAATGATAGTCTCGGTGCGAGTATCAAATAGCATTTGATAGGAACCAAACTTTAATGTCCCGCTTCTTCTGCCGCTTGGCAATATCACATCCGGGCCGACAGACACAACCATTGCGGTATCAGGACGTTTCGGGTTTATCATCACCATTCCATCGTATAAAATGCGACCATCAGACAGGGTGATTCGTTTCGTGGCTTTTCCCACAAAAGCTCCATGTCCCTCTGGATCTGCTCCTTTTTCCTGAAAGTAAAATGGAAACTCTATTGGTGCGGGTTGCGCGATTTTGGCTGTCCGAAAAGGCGTGATACCAGGCGGGGGAACGGGGGCAGGGGCGGCCAGTGAACAAGTGGCACTCACTAAACAGATTGACAGAATTAGGACGAAACTTTTAGCAATCATTTTTGCTCCTTTTTGCTCCTATTGTTGTGGTATGGCAACAGTTTTGCGCTATATCCAGCGGCCCAACGCCATAGCTCACCTGCGACAGCGCCCACGCAAGCCCTACGATAACCCACCCGATAAGGCGGGCGATGGCGTCGGGTGCAGCGCATTGTTGGGCCGTCTGGATGTGTAGGTTTCGGCAAAAAATATGTAAAGGTCAAGCAGAACAGTCAATATTTAGCGAAACGCTGTAAGAAAAGTAATTTATCCTATTTATCTTTTTCGCTTTCTGGTGGAGGCGATGTCCTAACAGAGCCTTCAGGCAATTCACCTCGGCCTCTATAGCCCTTTTCCAGTCTTTCTGGTTGAGTGCCATGAGTGCTATCCGTTAGTGGTCGAGATTGGTCAAGTTCTCGGGTTGGTTCTTCGGGGCGACTGGAATGATCGTGACCTGTTTCGTCTGGCATTGTGTCTCCTGTTTAGGCGGGTGGTAAATAGTTCTAAACTCTATGCTGTAAATATCTGCCTGCTTAATCAGCACTCCATAAGAATTGGCGACTGGCTCAAGAAGCCCTTCTCCATCATCATTATATAACCTTTCAAGAAACAAATCAGCATTTTCAGAATACTCTGATGCAAATGACTTTTTTCCGTATGCTCCAATAAATTTGGTTGCATCTTTCATTGTGACGTATACCATCACAGCACCAATATCGTCTATTCCTTCAAGTAGGCGGCAAAATTGATAGCCCCATGCTGACGTTTCATGGTCAAGAAAATATATGTAACAGCGTTCAGCGAGATCAGCTAAATGATGGCGCAGTCTTTTATACCACTGCAACGAAATTCCGGTTATAACTCCAACTACAACAGGCAAAACGAAAATTAAGAAAATCGCATAGTCCGCAGTGTAAAAGGGATGGCGAATATAAAACTTGCGACTATAAATCCAGTAGAAGTGTGGTAAAAAAAGAAGGTACAAAAACAGAGAATATGCTAAAAACCTCAACGCAAAGATTTGTATATCTTCGTTACGATGAACTACGAAAAGAGCAATTGTTCTGTAGAGAATGAAGCCGGGAACTAGAAGAACCGAAGCAAAGAAAAGAGTAGTAAATATACCAAGTGCTTGACTCATTTTAATATTGCGCCAAAATCAGTTTTAATTGCTTACTCCGGTTAATTGCATAACGTAGCAGAGAAGCCATATGCCCAGCGGCCCAACGGCACAGTTCAGCCGCGACAACCGCCTGCAAAGCCAAACGAACTTGCAGAGGGAACGGCGGCGGTTGGCGTCGGCTGCAACGCATTGTTGGGCCGCTTCTGGGCGAGGCTACAATTTACTGACGGCATCGGCAAATGTTCGGGCTTGTTCTTCCAGTTTGCCAAAGGTTTCTTCAATGACCTGACGGCGCGCGATTTTATATTCTGGGGTCGGTTCAAGATTATCAACTTGATCGTCATAATTCGTTAGATAAGCCTGTTTCCATCTGACGACGACTTCGGGTTCTGGCGGCAATCCGCTACAACGCTCACACAGGACAGATAATATTTCCACCGTCGGCATTAGAACGCCTTCTCCGCCCTCATCTAATGAATAGCCATCTTCCGTTGCAAAGCACCCTTCAATTTTATCAATCATTTCTTGACTAAATTCATCAATATAATCATTTGCGGAATCGTTGTCAAAGTTTCCTGGCCCCCAAGTTCCCATTTCCCGCTCCTGTCTGTTGCACTATCTGAAAGACCATTCGTGTCGTAGCGGCTTTGGCGAAGCGGCCCAACGCCATAGCTCACCTGCGACAGCAGCCACGCAAGCATAACGCCAAGCACAGCATGATGCAGGCTGATGGCGTCAGGTGCAGCGCATTGTTGGGCCGCAGGCTGTTATGCTTTTGGGGCAGGAGGCCATATAGTATCATCCTGAATAACTGGTTGAGTTGAATTACCTACAGGCCAAGATTTTCGAGGATAGATAGCAATTCCAATTATGATCGTAACGCTATGCTCAATCGGATAAACCCAATTGTAGGTAGCCATATGCGACCATCCATGAATAAGACGATTTAAATTATGGTGACTGAGCAGATAGCCGCCGAAGAAAAATGAAAAAACATCCCAACCGCCGGAACACATCAGAAACCATGATAGTGATTTTTGCGCTTTTAACGACAGCATAAAAAGGCCCTTACCACGATTTTCACTCCACCGGCCTCAAAAACAGCCTACGCCCTGCGGCCCAACGGCATAGCTCACCTGCGACAACAGCCGAGGCAAACCCCGCGACTACGCAAAGCATAAGGCCGGCTGATGGCGTCCGGTGCAGCGCATTGTTAGATGGCTTGCCAGACGAACGAGAAGCTGATAACGCGATGCCTTCCACGACTGGAAAGCCCAATAGCCTGCGATTTATTTCCTGAATAATAGCATAGCCTCAACGAAAGAGCAAAGCCCACCTTCCGAATGATGCCGCCAAAGTTTCGGTGCTTGCCTGTAGCCTTTTGCCGCAAGCGATCTAACGACCTAGCTCACCTGCGACAACAGCCGAGGCAAGCCGCCCGCCAAGCACAGGAAAACGCGGCTGATGGCGTCAGGTGCAGCGCATTGTTAGGCCGATGGGTTTCCAAGAACAGGAAATGCAGTGGTGATGACCTCTAACTCACTCAACATTTCGGGTACATAACTTTGGTCAAACGCTAACTCAAACTCAAGTCGGTTGCCAGTCCCTGCGACATCTACCGCAATACACTGAGCCACAAAATTTCCTAATGGGTCGCCGCGTATCACAATGGAGAGCTGTTCCTCCATAGTGGTAAACTCGGCCATATAAACCGGATTTTTAGTTCCTAATGATGTATAAACCAGCCGCAGATCGCGCAGAAATCGCTCAAACTCCTCACCCCGCAACGTCGCATGAAAATGTCCGGCGAACGCGCCTGCCTGAACGCTAATCTTGGTAGTAAGCCAGTTTCCATCCCAATAGTCGTAAGACCCAGAATGGGAGCGTCCCATTACCTCAATCAGCAAAAAGTTTCGTTCTTGACCGCCGAGGCGGAAATGAGGCAATTCGTTCATAGGATTATGACAACGGTCAGCGGCCTAACGACCTAGCTCACCTGCGACGGTAGCCCTGCACAGCATACCATAACGCAGAGGAAACCGAGGCTACCGGCGTCGGGTGCAGCGCATTGTTAGACCGCTAGTAGACAAGCCCCTACCTCACAGCCCTGCGTCATTCAGGAATGTGTGAAGCCGACTTCAACTGCTGCCACTGGGCATCCGTCACCAACTCTGCCTGCGCGTCCAGCAAACCGACAGGGCGCGCCTCCACGACTGGTGGGCTGGCATCATAAAAGGCCACTATCTTGCTAAAATCAGGATACAATATTATGCTTGTTCCCGATAGCGAGGCGTTCCAGCTAAGTTGCATATTGGTATTAGGGTCCACAAAGACCGAACTGTCGTGCGTGTAGGGCATTAGCTTCGGGATCAATGCCTGCGTATCCTGAGCCACCGGAAGGAGTTCATCAGAATCCTGCTCATACTCAATGAGAGCCACCCCAAGTGTATGTAAATTGTCGAGCGTCCCAGTCTGATTTACAGACGCACTGCTCCCGGACGAAGATGATCCTCCGCATCCACCGAGGACGGCGGGTAGGGTCAGCATCGTACTTGTCAGGGTAACCACTTTCAAACACTCTAATATTCTCATATCGTCTCCTTAAGGCTTGCGATGGTTCTTCTCCGAAAAAGGCGTTCTTTATAACCCAGCTTCATCTTAGCGGTCTAACTCTATAGCTCACCTGCGACAGTGGCCTGCACAGCATAATGCAAACGCAGGGCAGAACGCGGCCACTGGCGTCAGGTGCAGCGCATTGTTAGACCGCTCGCTATGCCCCGTTGGAGTATAGAAATTCACAATCTCGCCCAACAACCAACTGCAAAGCCTCTCGCAAAGATGATATTGTTTCTGAACTAAAAGTAAAATGTATGACCAGTTCACTCAGAGGTATATTGCCAATAGCATCTACTTCGCCCTGATGAAAATTAGATGCTGGTGTGAATACCACTCGCAAAGTTCTTTCGGTCAGTTCAATTAGCCTAACTTTGGCTTTTTTACGGGCCCTTTGATAACAACCATTTTCCTGACCATTATACTCTACATAAAAACCTTCTGCATCGAAACTTTCGGCTTCGTCCTCTGCGTCTGGTAAAGTTCGTTGAAAGCCAAGATAGGGATGCTCTTCTGCGTTTGTATCTAAATCGCTTAGATATACTGCGTATAGCCCTTCTTCTAGTTCGCCTGCCTCGATTTTGGTTGCTGTGAATTGTTGCATTTCTTGTTTTCGCGACTCAACCTGATTACGCCGAGCGGTCTAACGCCAAAGCTCACCTGCGACGGTAGCCTGCACAGCATACCACAACGCACAGGAAAACGCGGCTACTGGCGTCGGGTGCAGCGCATTGTTAGGCCGCAGACTGCTCCGCTACCGAGCGAACCCACTCTGCGAATATATGCAAAATCATACCCAACTGTTTCGGCCCACCCGACCCTCTAAAGTCCGTACCGACCTTTTGACATATCCACCAGTTTTGTTCGTCTTCGTAATTCTGACCAACTTCATTATGGCTGACTTCCGAAAAAGGGACTTCCTCAAGTTCGGTATCCGCAAGATTGATCGTAACGCTCCATCCAGGATTATCCAGCGATGCTATAGTGATGCCAAGTCCATGCTCCCAATCCCCATCACATAAAGAACGATACCATTCTTCAAGACTCGTCAGTGGTGTAGATTCCATACTTTTGCTTATCGACGGCAGAGTAGCATAATGCTCTGCGGCCTAACGCCATAGCTCACCTGCGACAGCAGCCAACGCAAGCCTAATGCCACGCACCCGAACTGGCGGCTGCTGGCGTCGGGTGCAGCGCATTGTTAGGTTGCTGGCTGATGAGGTCATGGATTGGCCGATTTATGTTCGGCTTTTTTCAATTGCTCTGGCTTATGTTTGGTAGGTTTAGACGGTTGAGGCTGACTGACAGAAACAGTTGTTGCATCATCGTCCGACAACTGCCCGATCAACTTTTCCGTGCTTTGGCCTATGTGATAAAACAGCACAGCCGTCATCACCCAAATAACAGACCCAACCAGTAAGCACACCGTTAGTATACCAGTGACCATTTTATTTATCTTCATCTCTTGTGCCTTTTGCTGTGCAACCAGCCTTTCGCCCAGCAACCTAACGCCGAAGCTCACCTGCGCCGGGGACCTGGCTCAAGAACCAAGCAAGGCTATCTACCGGCGTCAGGTGCAGCGCATTGTTAGATGGCTTGCCCTGCGAAAGAGAGCGGGGCGCACATCCCTACGACATCCCACAGCCCCGTAAGCCTGCGACAACTTGAGCGAATGAAAAAGTCTCCACGAGCGCAAAGGCCAGTTCTATTCTGAACGCCGGATAACCTGTTGACAATCGCCGAAAGCCTTTTGCCGCAAGCGATCTAACGGCATAGCTCACCCGCGACAGCAGCCTGCACAGCATAATGCCAAGCACCGGAAACGGCGGCTGCCGGCGTCGGGTGCAGCGCATTGTTAGGTTGCTTGTAGGATTAGCCTACGCCTCAAGATTTTCCGACTGGATCAGCACCCATTTTGACGGTCCAAGAGGTATCGTGAACCGCAGGTACTGTAGGATTATCGTTTGAGCTGAACGTGTCATGGACTCCAGTCATTACATACGCACGGTGAACGAGACCTGAAGGAGCATCAATTTCTATTTCACCTACAATATCAGAACGCTCTCCGGCATAGTTCGCAGATAAATAGTGCTGGATTCGCTCGGCAAGTACTTGTACCCGATTATCATCGTAATCACGGCGCAGATTGACGGTGATGAGAACATTATCGTCCTCAACCTCTTGGGTAGCGGAATCAACATCAGGATTTAGCGAAAGATGTTCGCATAAAGACTGCCTCTCCGTAGTATATTCTGCCCCCGCATAACGCTTTATGTTTTGGCTTTCGGTTACTTGTTGAGAACTGGGTTGCCCACTCGTAAAGAATATAAATGCTAACACGATAATGCCAATGACTACTAAACCCCAGAATACGACGGGCATCAAAAGTAGCCAAGATGCCGAAGTGCTTGCTTGTTTCTTCATGTGTACGATAAACGGCTCTGGCTATGCCAAGCAACCTAACGACCTAGCTCACCTGCGCCAACAGCCGAAGCAAGCCCGCCGATAACGCAAAGCATAAGGCCGGCTGCTGGCGTCGGGTGCAGCGCATTGTTAGATGGCTTGCCCTGCGAACGAGAGACCGACTGCGCGGATGCCCCCACTACAGCAAAGCCCATAGCCCCCGACAACTTGACTGAATGATAGCACAGCAGATACGAAAACGCATAGCCAACATTGCGAATGCCCGCCAAAGTTTCGGCGTCTGCAAACAGCCTTTTGCCGCAAGCGATCTAACGCCCTAGCTCACCCGCGACGGTAGCCACTGCACAGCATACCATAACGCACAGCAAAACGCGGCTACCGGCGTCGGGTGCAGCGCATTGTTAGGCCGCAACTATCGTGGCCTTGTCGCGTCTGGTTTTGGTGATGACGCAACCCAATGCTGTGACCAAGACCGTCAAGACAATTTCCTCTACTAACCCATCATATTGTATCTCGCCGCCGTGAGCGTAACTGCATAAGCCCGTGTCACAACCAGTATACCGTACAGAGGAATAACCCCAGTTATATGTGAACGCCCAAGCTACCCCGCCATCAATCTTCCAAAACCGGGGCGGGAACATGACCTCCAGATTACAAAGTAGCATTCCAAAGCATAGAATCAACTTTTGTTTCGTGTTCATGGTTGCACCAGCCTCCGTCTTGCGGCCTAACGGCATAGCTCACCCGCGACAGCAGCCCTGCACAGCCGAACGCAAAGCAGAGCAAAACGCAGGCTGCTGGCGTCGGGTGCAGCGCATTGTTGGGCCGCTGGATGTGCTGGTTCCGGTAAAGGCCGCTTATGACACGTCAGGCAAAGGCATTTTTGACAAGGACACTTCAACCGTATCGCCTGCCTGCTTGCCAATAGCCTTGAGCGTCGCGGCTTTGACGGGCAGCATATGCGTACCGTCGCCCCAGGGCAGAAAAGTGGCTTGGAAGGCATGGCCGTCAATCATGCCCGTCACCTTCACCGGCTTGCGCGTCCCCAAGAAGGCGACCGAATGGGGCCATATCAGATACGTCCACCCGCCTTTGTGGTCGTCCTTAACGATAGTTGCGGTAAATGTCTCGTTTGGCATCCATTTCCTCCATATCACTATTTCACGCTTGGAATGGTTCCTGTAATCTGCCGTTATGCAACAGGAAAAGCAGTGGCCCAGCGGCCCAACGCCATAGCTCACCTGCGACACCCACCACGCAAGCCCTACGACTACGTACCCGACAAGGCAGTGGGTGGCGTCGGGTGCAGCGCATTGTTAGGCTGTCTCGCGGCGAATGCTTTGGGGCATGGACTGAATGAGCGCTCGTAAAATCGTGTTGACCGCCTCCTCCGTAGTAAAGACCGCCGCAACATCCGCATCTAGCTTGACCATTTTTATTGCAGACTCGCGCGAGGCAAAACGATTGGGCTTTGCCTTGTTGTAGTCAAACCGATACTCTGGCAAAAGCTCACCAGAAATCGTATCGGGGTCGGATATTTTTAATCCAGAATTATTTAATCCAGAATTATTCATTGTTTTCATAATCTTCGCGCTCCAAACGGGTAACACGACGCCCACTGAAGAGACGGATACCATCTTCACGCTCGGTGAAGCAGACCAGCAACAAGCGATTTTGGCTGGAGTGACCGACAATGAACTCGCGCACTTCTATTTCCGAATGCTCCTCGTACTCAAAAACTGTCGCCAATGGGTCATCAAAAACGCTTTGCGCTTCCTCAAACGAAACACCGTGCTTTTGGATATTACGGGTAGCTTTGAGGGGGTCCCAAGCGTAGTCCATGCTGCTATTATAGCCGCAAAGCAGGAGAATGAAAAGGGCCACGCCCAAAGCAAAAGCCTACATCGAGCAGCCTAACTGACCAAGTTCAGCCGCGCCGCTGGCCTGCACAGCCAACCAACCACGAAAAGGACAAGGCGGCCAGTGGCGTCGGCTGCAACGCATTGTTAGATGGCTTGCCCACCAGATGAGAGCCGATAACGCGAAGGCTTCCACCATCGCAAAGCCCCATAGCCTACGCTAAGTTGACCGAATGAAAAAGCCTTCACGAGCGCAAAGCCTAGTTCTACTCTGAATGAATGAGTACCTGCTGACAAATGCCAGAAGCCTTTTGCCGCAAGCGGTCTAACGACTTAGCTCACCCGCGACGGTAGCCACTGCACAGCATACCAGAAACGCACAGCAGAACGCGGCTACCGGCGTCGGGTGCAGCGCATTGTTGGGCCGCAACTGGTTAGGATGGTTTTAACAGTACCTTTTCGGCATTGCGTGGAATTTCTACAACTCGTAGTAAGCCCGCTTCATTTACCGGTTTCGCAGCTTGCTTAATGCGACAAGCGTTTCATCAACTTGTTTCATCGATCCGAAAGCATTGTAAATTAAAGAGGTGTTCCCCGTTTTAACGCCCCTTTTGTATGTTACTGCCGCTAGTTCCATCTGCCTACCAAGTGCTGCAAAATCACGGTTTACTTTCTCGTACCCACGAGGAACAGGCCGAATTGATTGAAAATGTTTAGATGCAGCCATAAGCACATCCAATTGTGGCAACACACTGCTTTGCCAAGATTTCTGGGATATAAGGTCAGGATTACGACTCAAATCCACCGCTTTGGTAGCTACTGCAATACCTGTGTAGTGCATAATTGATATATATTTAGTGGTCTGTCTGCCATAAGCATTTAGGGATGCTTCCCTTTGGCTATTTTGTGCCAAGTTTGCAGAATTACACAAACCACAGAGAACGATTGCCAATATATAGTGTGCTATTCTGACATTTCTCATAATCGTTTATCACTCCACAGAAACAAATCCCTTTTTGGCAGTGCAGGAGAAATGGCTATATTTTGCGGCCCAACGGCATAGCTCACCTGCGACAGCGGCACTGCATAGCATAATGCCAAGCACAGGATACCGTGCCGCTGGCGTCAGGTGCAGCGCATTGTTGGGCCGTCTGGCTGTGCAGGTGATGTATACTCAGTCTGGTTTCTTTGAATTCGCATCACTTATAGATTCGATTAGTTGCACTAACTCATCATGGTTATAAATCCGTTTTAATGCTTCTGTAGCTTTAGTTAAATCTCTAGGAATTGTAATGCGCGGCTTTCGCAGACCTGCTGCGACCAAAGCTGCATTGACGCTCATTTTTCCATCGAGAACGTTTTGTCGCAGAGAAGCAATAGCATCGCTTTGTTCTGCATACCGACGCAAACGGCGCAGGCCAGCTTGACGGGCGGTGCTGATAGCAGGCCGTTTTATTTTGGGAGCATCATTACCTTCTACTGCAATCGTATTTTCTAATACTTTGTCTAATAATTCTGTTGCCATATCATCTTCAAGGCAAAGTTTAAATAAATTTTCTACTTTAGTTCCTAGTCCGTCTGGTGGGTGCGTTTCAACAAACTTTTGGAAACTATCAAATGTAAATCTCTGGCCCGTCTTTTCATAGATATGCTCATGCCACATATCTTCTGCCAATATTTGGCGAACAAGTTGCGGAACAAGTTGCACAGCCTGACTATCCCGAACGGCACGGTACAATGTATCCACTTTGACACCGTTACGGTGAAGTTTTTGCTCCTCATTCATTGCCGTAACACCGAAACCACACTCTTATCACCCTCGATTACTCTAGCTATTAGTTTTTCCAACCAGTTCAATTTGTCACCTAATTCGCTGTTGGTAGATTCGCTGCTGTAGTTCCTAGCGCGGCCCCAAGCAGTATGGATAGCCTGATAAGGATTGCTTCCGAGTAAGATGCCTTTTTCTTTGCACAGGAAAACTAAAAGCCCAACCTTCTTGTTCACAGTCTGCTGCAATGATTTCTTTTGAACAAACGCTGGCGGGGGTGGCATTACATCAGGAGCGAAGACACTGGTAGGCTGGGGTTGTCCAGCTAAACCAAGTTCGCGTAAAGCCAAAGCGAGAGTTGCACCCGGCAATCTCTCAAATCCTGGTATGTTTTCAAAACGCTTTCTCGCCGCATCCATCTCGTCCATAGGAAAAGTTTCACCACTCGTATGATGGTGTTTCTCATCACCTTCAGAATACAAAATCTCGTACTCGCCGCCCATCGCTGTTTGCATGGGGTGTTTAGCACCCATTTCCGTAGATTTATCTTTTCTATCGGCTTCCTCGCGCTCCTCAATAAAATGATCAAGTTCTTCTTTGATCGCTTTTGCGAGCCGTAATAAGGTAGGGTCCTCAGGAATATAAAAATAGGCTGTTTGATCGTATAAATCATTCCAATGACTATCCCAACGAATGACTCGTCCTATAACCTGGCGAAAGAATGTATCCGTCTTGACATTAGTAGCATAAACACCTACACGCAATCGCTTAATATCGACGCCCTCAGAAACCATCTTGACAGCAACAATCCATTTTTGCGTTCCGTCTCGAAACTTTTTGATTTCTTCGGAAGCAGCATCACCCATATCCGAAACAGCCAATACCGGCTTTTCTCCGGTAACTTCCTCCAATATGTTTGCTAAATTCTTTGCCGCCTCTTGATTTTCCGCAACAACAAGTCCACCAGCATTTTTATGCCCATCGCGGCGCACTTCTTCCAATTTTTCGCTTGCAGCGGCAAGCATTTTTTGCATAAAAGGTTCATCAGCCGCGATAGCTGTTTTAAGACGACGATTCGAGTCAATTCTGTTTAATATGCTTTGGAAACTTGCTTTGCGTTCTTCACCCCAGAAACTATCATTCCAAGCGAACTCCCCATCCCAGCCGGAAAAAATAATATGCCGAACAACTTCTCCATCTCTGAGCGCGTCACCGTAACCATAAGCATGATCGGCTTTTGAGCGGAAAAGTTTTGGGTTCGCTGTATCACGCTCGTACTCTACAAATGGGATTTTATTATTATCAGAACGGAATGGAGTGCCAGAGAGGAGTAGGCGACGCACAGCAGGGCCAAACGCCTTATTAATTGCAACTCCCCACTGAAGGTTTTCGTCCTCCCCACAGTGATGGATTTCATCAAAGATGACTAAGGTTTTGTACCTGCTTGTATAAGCGCGTAACCGATCAATATTGTAAAACACTTCAGCATATGTCGTGACCAATCCCACATAATCTGAAGTCTGAGCAATTGCACCTGTATAGCCTACGGTTTTTTTGTCTAACTGAATTCCAACCTTATCTGCCTCAAGGAGCCATTGTGTACGCAGATGATCGGAAGGACATACGACAACAATTCTTTGTACAGTGCCTAACCGGAGCAAATCATGCACTACGCTCAGGGAAGCCGTTGTTTTACCCCCGCCAGGAGTAGCAACAAGCAAAAAGTTTTCCTTGTCTCGTGTATTATACTTATCGAGAAATTCTTGTTGCCACCTTCGTAAAGTCAATTTCTGAGGCCAATGATTGGGCATAGGTCTTGCGCCTTTCCTCAAATTACACGTTGGGCATAAGGCTTGCCCATTGATAACATCTGTCAGACCGCCTGTAGAGTAAGATTGCATATGGTCAGCGTGCCAGCTTTCGGGCAGTGACACACCACAGTTCTCACAAACACCATCAGCTATCCAGTATAGAGCCTGCTTTTGTTTGTGACTGAACTGGCGTCCCATATACAATACCACCAAAAATCTTAGGTAGCAAGGAAGCATTTCGCCCAGCGGCCCAACGGCATAGCTCACCTGCGACACCTGCCAAGCAAGCCTGCCGACTATGCACCCGACATGGCGGCAGGTGGCGTCGGGTGCAGCGCATTGTTAGGCTGCTGGAATGTCAGGTGGAGGCGGCCATATTCTTTGGTCTTTTGTCATCTCCCCCATAACTGATGCCTGATTTGTGGATTTACGCCAACCATAAGGATAAAGCAACAAGCCGGCAATGACTAATAAGGGCGGAGTCACCATTGAGGCTATGACCTTGATTCCTACGGTTGGGCCTGCGATACTCGGGGAAGCCATCACTTCAGCAAACGCTGAGAAGTAATTATCCGTCCCATCACTAATATACCACCAGAACCATGCCGTGAGCAACCAAAAGATGCCACCGCTCACTAAAAACCATATTGCAAGAGTCTTTTGGTGCTTCAAGGAAGCCTCGTTCTCCACTGCTTTCGTGCTAGAAACGCCTATAGCCAGCAGCCTAACGACCTAGCTCACCTGCGACAGCAGCCTGCACAGCATAATGCCAACGCAGAGGAAACGGCGGCTGCTGGCGTCAGGTGCAGCGCATTGTTGGGCCGCAGGTTGCGCCAGTCTCGGCAACGCAGGGATTTATAGTCAGCGGAATGCCTCCGCTTCGGTCAGTGTATTGGCGCAACGTATCAAGGTATGCCGAATGTTTGCGCCCGATGCCTTCCCGTCAGCGAAATGCCAGAGCCAGTCAGGATCAATTGGTACGACTTCTCCCTTTCGCCGGTGTTCATAAGAGTTTGAAGCGTCCTCATCGTCGAAATAATAATCTCCGGTCACACGCATAGTTAGCGCTCGCCAGCTAGACGCACTAATAATTACCAAATCGCCCTGCCGCACCTCACTGTATAATCGCCACAATGAACAACCGCCATTAACCCAATTGTTAGAAGGAACGCCAGGATGTGTGCTTTTCACAAGTCGCTTCATTTCCTCCTCGTTGTGGGCTTGTTGCTTGCTTAAATCTCCTACACCACCCCAGCCAATAGCAAGAACTCCCTGACGACGGCTCCATTCTGCCATTTCTGCGGGATATTCGTGATGCGCCATAAGCCGCCATACATTCATTCTTTTTCCTCCGCCGACAGATAAGCATATCGCCCTGCGGCCCAACTGCCAAAGCTCACCGGCGACAACAGCCGAAGCAAGCCCCGCGATAACGCACAGCATAAGGCCGGCTGCTGGCGTCCGGTGCAGCGCATTGTTAGATGGCTTGCCCGATAAAAGAGGCCGACAACGCTAATGCCACCGACTGCCGGATGACCCAATAAGCCCCCGACCAATTTCCTGAATAATAGCACAGGCAGACGAAAACGTAAAGCCTAATTCCGAACGATGCCGCCAAAGTTTCGGTGCTTACCAGTAGCCTTTTGCCGCAAGCGATCTAACGCCATAGCTCACCCGCGACAACGCCCCGGCAAGCCTTACGATAGCGTACCCGATAACGCAGGCGATGGCGTCGGGTGCAGCGCATTGTTAGGTTGCTGGATGTTCCGAATGGTGACTCGCATCAATAAAATCATGCCTAAATGTTAGCGCTTGAGAAGGGAAGTAGTGGACAATATAGACACCACGCCTACCCCTGCAAAGACTAAAGCGATGAGAATTATTGCAAATTTTTCTCCATTGGCATATTGTATCAGGTAAGAAGGCTTTTGCGTGAAATACAGATACTGCTGCGCTAAAAAGCGAGAGCCAACCATTAAGAATATAGCAGCAACCATGATAATGCCACTATAAATGAGACTATGTGCGCCCCCTCTCCATGCTGATAAAATGCCCATCAGCAAAAATATGACGCCAAAAATGAAGAATGCACTCTGAAGTTGCTGTTGACTTTGTGCCTGCAATTTCAGGTTGGACATAACATAAGAGACTACCTGCTTGTTATAAAATAAAAGGCAGGCAGAAATGACGATGAAAAGTATTCCTGATACAAGTGGAATTATCAATTTTGTCACCTTTGTATCCATGAGCGCGATAAGACAATGACAACGCCGCAGATTTGCAATCTATCTCTACATCTTTTCCTACTGCGTACCGAATGAAGCACAGGGCTACGCCCAGCAACCTAACCCCAAAGCTCACCTGCGACACCCGCACAAGCAAGCCTTCCGACAACGCACACGACACGGCGCGGGTGGCGTCGGGTGCAGCGCATTGTTAGGTGGCAGGCTGGCACAGTCATTAGAATGAAGTGCCAAAATTGAAGTCAATCTTTTTACTGCGGCAAAACTTGACAAAATCTTGAAGCCCTGGCTCGGAATTACTGCCGACCTTTACGGTGGGGTCAGGGCCGGGGAGCATTATCCACGAGTGCATGATGTGTGTACCTGCCGACATATGAGAAACGTAATCCCTCAGAGCCGGTGAATACAGAGACCGAAAAGCGGTTTCGTTGGGTTCAATCGGTTCGTCCCAGGGAACAGTAACTTGTTTTTGTAGGAACCAAACGTACTGTGTCGGCTTTGTATCATTGACTTGCAGAAGGCGTAGTGTGTAGGTAGGACGCGCTGGCCCAGACCTTTCTATCTCAAGGCTTATGGGGCCGCGTGGTTGAGAATCCTCAGTTTGTCCACTTTTTGTCACTGCCAGACAATTGATGCATATAAGCATCAGAATCAGTAATGGTTTCATTAGTTTTCTCTTGATAGTCTCCGCCACAATCAAGCGCTATGCCCTGCGACCTAACGACCTAGCTCACCTGCGACGGTAGCCTGCACAGCATAAGGAACTCGCACAGGAAACCGGGCCGCTGGCGTCGGGTGCAGCGCATTGTTAGACCGCTCCCTGTGTTGCCCATGTGGCTAGGTCAGACGTGACAATAATCGCTCTAGGAGAGAATTATGCCGCTCTAGCTCCGCCACCAATCTCTCTTGAAATTGCCGCTGTTCCTGCTGAAGTTTGTCTCTCTCTTGCTTTGCTTGCTCGTTCTTTTTCTCCATCTTTACTACCATCTCTGCACTCCGTAGTGCGCCTTCTTCACGGATGCGATCAACCCCGCTGATACCCTCTGACTTTCGCTCTTCAATCCTTGCTATATTTTCCTGTGAGCGCTTCGCCATTTCATCTTGCTGCTCCACACGACGACGCAGTAGGCTGGCAATTTCTTGGAGGACTACGGTAGTTTCGTCCGGCATTGTATTTAACCTTTCGCCAAAGTAAAGCGGTGCGAGAGCGGTCTAACGACATAGCTCACCCGCGCCGGGGACAGGGCTAAAGAACCAAGAAAGGCTAACCACCGGCGTCGGGTGCAGCGCATTGTTAGGCTGCTACTAGTGAGGCGTCGGTTTCA
Organism: Capsulimonadaceae bacterium; assembly: GCA_965277095.1. Classification (GTDB taxonomy): domain Bacteria; phylum Armatimonadota; class Armatimonadia; order Armatimonadales; family Capsulimonadaceae; genus JANXMY01. Next base: position 3,837,968 of record OZ255718.1, on the reverse strand, counting down.
ACGCCCTATGTATTCGTTGTAAGTTACCAATACCCGTGATATATGCATCAGGTAAAAGGCAAGACCGCCCAAAAGATTAGCAAGACAGACCGACATCGCGAAACGCCTGAGTTTTTTATGTCCTTGCCATGCCAACGCTACCGAGATAGCCCCTATTGGAACGAGCCAATAATCCCTCTGATAATAGGAAGTGAATACCTCAGCCCCGACATGATTCATACCAAGCCGTCCGCCGCAGTCAAACAAAAACAGCGCGAACCGGCCCAATGCCTCGGCTCCTTGTTCAAGCGCTGGCAAAACTCCTATGGCTGCCGATAATCCAGCAAGCCATGTTATTAAGAGAGTGAGTGTTTTTCGTGAATGGTTTTGCCCTTGTAAATCTGGCCGCAATGGTGGCGGCGGCCAGACTTTGTTATTTGCTCCCTCTTCCATTGACCCTCGTTTCTAAACTCGGGGCGATTTAGCAGCCTAACGACCTAGCTCACCTGCGACGGTAGCCTGCACAGCATATCACATACGCACAGGAAACGGCGGCTACCGGCGTCGGGTGCAGCGCATTGTTAGGCCGATGCCTTGCGCTGCCTCTTGGCTTCTTCTTGAAATTGTAGGCCACGCTCACCCAATTCATCCACAAGGCGACTGAACTTTCGCGAAGTCGCAAGCACTTGACAATACCACCAGAACGAGCGAACGCGACGCCCCTGCTTTTCTGCCTGCGAGGCTCGCTCGAAATCGCGTCGTCGCTTAGACATCAAATGCTCGACTTTTCGCAGTTTGGCCGCATCGTGAGGTAGGTACTTGACTAGCATCGGTTTTAACTTAGCCCATTCCTCATCATAATTTTCGATTTCAAGCCAGAGTTGTTCAATGGAGGCCATCTTAGTGTCCCCTGAATTGTCAGCAGCAAACCTACGGCGCAGCGGCCTAACGCCATAGCTCACCTGCGACGGTAGCCCTGCACAGCATACCACAAACGCACAGGAAGACGCGGCTACCGGCGTCAGGTGCAGCGCATTGTTGGGCCGTCTGGCTGCACTGTTTTGGTCACTGCACGGTGAGCATCAATGGCCCCACAAGAGTGGAATCGGACTGAGATGTAACAAATAAAGCTTGGACTGTATAAATGCCTTTCGTCCCAAAAAATTGGGAGTCTGCGGGTGTTCCACCGACACTCACTTGAGTTGTCAACGTTTGACCAGGTACGATCGTTTGTATCGCGGGAGGAATAATTGTACACGGCGGGCCGATAACAGCACCAAGAGCATGAAGTTCCAATCCTTTAGGGTCTGTCAGTGTTAGCGTACAGTCTGGATACTGGGGATCGTGCGGCCCACAATCTTGATCAAGTTGAATAGTCACTGGCTGGCTGGTCGGGTTAGTGAGAGCGAGTGTGAAGTTTACTGTGCTTCCCTGACTAATGACATCTGTATCCTCTGTCATTGTGGCTCTCAAACCATTGGTTGCCATTGCCAATACGGAGCGTGGTTGCAGGGTAATATCCGAGGCCGAACTATGATTTGAACTTCCCCCACACCCTACCAGACTGGCCCCCAGAAATGTACCTAACAACAGAAAGTCAACTTTCACATACTGCTTCATATTAATTCTTTACTTTTTTGGTCTTTCCGAGAGCCATTTCACGACCGAATAAGCCCTTTGCCCAGCGGCCCAACGCCAAAGCTCACCCGCGACAACGCCCCCGCAAGCCCTACGATAACATACCCGATAAGGCGGGCGATGGCGTCGGGTGCAGCGCATTGTTAGACCGCGACGACAAGAGGGACGACTGAGGCAAAGGCTTTGGTTTCAAGCAGTCCTATAACTGGTCTGGACTTGGCTCCTCTTGTCTGCCAGACGGCAAACGCCGCTCAAACTTCAGCATCTCATTCTCCAGCCGCAAGGCCGTTTTCTCCCGCTCGTGCCGCTCATTTTCCTTGAAATGATCAAAGTCATCCCGAAGCCGCTGAATCTCATAAGCCATACGCTGGATGGCACTGGTCAATTGCTTGACCTCCTGTTGAAGCGTGTCGATGTTGCTTTGATTTCTTTGGGTCTGTTGCCCGAACGTGAAAACGGTTTGCGCTAAATCATAAAACTTTTTCCACATGAGTTAAACGACCTTGAGTTCTGCTAACATCGCCTGGGTCTCGGATTGCAACTGCTCTATCTGTTGCTGCTTATCCGCCATCTGAATTTTCATACGCTCCATCTCGCTTAGGTAGCGATCAATAGCGGCTTCATATTCCGCGTCTATGTTGGGTGTTACATCGAGCGTTACAGTTTGGTTCATTGTAAATACCTCCGATTTCTATTGTACCATTACGCCCGTCAAGTTGGACTTTTTCGGGGCAATGGATTCAGTAACAGGCCGAAGCGGTCTAACGACCTAGCTCACCTGCGACGGTAGCTTGCACGGCCAAACGATAACGCACAGGAGACGGCGGCTACCGGCGTCGGGTGCAGCGCATTGTTAGACCGTCCGGCAATTTCAGCCTGCGACACAAAAGATTTATGCGGCGACGCGCACACGACTTACTTCTGAAGCGGGGGCGGGAACAGAAAGGCCATGCAGGTGCAGGCCCTCAATATGGAACTCAATTGCTTCTCGAATTAAGTCTTCCGTCTCTTTACGGGTATCCGCAACAGCCACGCAACCCGGCAGGTCCGGCACATAAGCCCCCCAACTCGTTGGGCCTTTCTCTAAAACCACCCAATAATCTCTCTCATTCATGGTCTTGCTCCTTCTGATTTGCCCCGCGCCTTACTCCGGGTCATTTCCGCCTTTGAGGCCAGCTTGCTTAAAAATCTTGTTCAACGTGCGGGGTGGAATGTCAACGCTTGGATGCCCTGCAACTGTCACGACACCCGGCTTGTCCGCGTGTTTAAACTGACGGTGACTTCCCCTCATTCTATCCAATTGCCATCCATTTTCTTGCACAAGTTTGATAATGTCCCGGACTTTCATGGGGTATTAGTTCGACGCCTATTAATGGAACACCTTCATAGCTTCGGCCCGGCGGTCTAACGCCATAGCTCACCCGCGACACCCGCACTGCACAGCCAAACAATGACGCAGAGCAAACCGGGCGGGTGGCGTCGGGTGCAGCGCATTGTTAGACCGAACGCCCTCTATGCGAGAGACATAACGCCCTGCCGCAGACAAAACGAACAGCCTCACAATTTCGTTTTAGCAAAAAACGCATCCCTTTTTACAAAACCTGTATTATCGCTTACGAAACAGCGTTCGTTTTAGCAAAAATATACACCCCACTTGAAAACCATCCTCGCTCCCGCGAACGCTTTCCAGTGCTTATTTACTATGCCCCGCAGAAGCCTATCCTAATTGTACCCGATTTACGCCGCGTGCGGTCTAACGCCATAGCTCACCTGCGACAGTAGCCTTACCTGCCTCCCGGTAACGCTGGGGTAGGGGTGGCTACTGGCGTCGGGTGCAGCGCATTGTTAGATGGCTTGCCCACCGGACGAGAGCGACAACGCTAACGCCACCGACTGCCGGAGTACCCAATAAACCCCCGACTAATTTCCTGAATAATAGCATAGCTACCACGAAAACGCAAAGCCAATGTTCTGAACGATGTTGCCAAAGTTTCGGCGTTTGCCCGTAGCCTTTTGCCGCAAGCGATCTAACGCCATAGCTCACCTGCGACAGTGGCCTGCACAGGATACCACAACGCAGAGCAGAACGCGGCCACTGGCGTCAGGTGCAGCGCATTGTTAGACCGTCACGCTTGAAAAGCCCTGGTTACTCTCTGGCTCCTGCTAGGCGCAGTAGCCCTGCAATGTTTTCATAGTTGTTCGGCTCCGCTATCTCTAAAACTGTGCTGATATAGCGAACATTCGGGTTGGCTTCACTCTCTAACAGCAAACGAACGATTTCCACAGCTACCGAACTCTCTTGAGGATCGCCACCCACTTGAGCTTCTACCGCGCACATCAGCGGCGTCCGCCCGCACCAGCCGGGCTGAGGGTCGTAATCCGCGTTCACATCTGCCCCAGATGCGATCAGCAAGCGAACGCAATCAAGCCAGATGTTTTGGGCCGCATGATGTAGGGCAGTCATGCCACAGTGAGGCTCAACGAACGCCTCCCAAGCATTGACTCCATACCTTGTTGCAGTAAAACTTTAAGCGTGTCGTAGTCACCGTTGTATGCGGCAACAAACCAGAGTGACGAAGTATTTGTCTCCGCCATAAACAAACCTCCATCGTGCGGTCTAACGACCTAGCTCACCTGCGACGCCCGCTTGCACAGCATAACGCCAAGCAGAGCATAACGCAGGCTGGTGGCGTCAGGTGCAGCGCATTGTTGGGCCGCTGGCGGTACAGCCTCCGACAACAATGCTACGAGAGGTTTGCCCTTGCGGATTTTGGAGGTTGCGACTGACGTTTCTCGCGCATCTCTTGAACAAAAGGCAAGGTGTTAGCAATCAGAAATCCACTTAGGAATAGGTCCGAAGCAACAAAGAAGCCTCGCCAAAACTGGTGAAAATCCCGCGAGATCGGGTTCCAGGAAATGATTTGGTCCGCCGTGCTGAGAACCATAATTCCCCAGATCGTGAAAAGTTGCTTAGAAGAGCGCCCAAGTTGTTGCCGATGTCTCTCCCGGCGTGTACCGACAAGGTTCTTGCCCAAAAATTGACCACGCCACAACCAAATTATCAGTGCGGGTATACCCGTGACAAAAACGATTTTAAGAAGAAAGAGAACCCACATTTTTTGCCCCTCGTGCATCATTTGTGCCTTTGCCCAGCGGCCCAACGCCATAGCTCACCTGCGACAGCGGCATAGCAAGCCTCTCGCCTAGCACACGACAATCGCGCTGCTGGCGTCAGGTGCAGCGCATTGTTAGATTGTCAGGCCGCAAGAGCGAACACCACAAGATGTCCAGCAATACTAAGCCCACTCACTTGAATAAACACCCCAACAATACCACAAAACGATGGAACAAAGCCAACCATAACACGAAAGCCAGACGCAGCTCACAAAACGGAGACAAGCCTTCCGCCCTGCGATCTAACGCCATAGCTCACCTGCGACAACGCCCAAGCAAACTACCCGAATATGCACCGGACAAGGCGGGCGATGGCGTCGGGTGCAGCGCATTGTTAGGCTGCTGGTTTGTTCAGGTTTCGGTAAAAATCCTATCATTTACTATGACCAATGCCAGAACCAAAAACAAAAGAGAGCGCCATACCAGACAGATAGAAATACAGAGCCATGCAAAGGAAAGAGCCAATAAGCACTAAACTCGCCTTGCCAACTTTGCTGTGCCAACTTAACCCACCCAATATCAAGGCAACTGGAAACCCAACTATCTCCGCGCCTTTCAATGCTCCAATAGTATCAAAGTGCATCATGAGAAAACTAATTTTTTCCTGCATATTCATCTGATGCAGACGCCATAAGAGGGCAACATGAGTTCCAAACAGGAGCGAACTTAACACACAGGAGGCTATGCCCAAAGGAATTACAGAAACCATTGCTAAATTGTTCGGTTTGCTGGCAATCTCTAGTTCTGAAGGCTTCGGGGGCCAACTCTCATTGTCTTGATTCACGGGTTTTCCTTCCCCCTATTGCCATAAAGGAGCCTTTCGCTCAGCAGCCTAACGCCAAAGCTCACCCGCGACACCTGCATTGCACAACCTCCCGCCAAGCACAAGCAAATCGGGCGGGTGGCGTCGGGTGCAGCGCATTGTTGGGCCGCTGAATGGTAAGGCTACATTATCCCTGTCGTTGTATAACCTTTGCGCTGCGCCCAATGCTTGTAAGCCTCGGCCAACTCTGACTTCGTGCCACTGAACCATTGTTCCCATTGACGAGGCGAGACGAAGACTCCATTTAGAATTTCATTCAAGCAGTTGTTAATGGCTAAGAGACTGTATAGAAAGCATATCGGGCGAATGAATTCGCGGCAACAAAGGCACGAAACCGGCCTTCGCCGGTTAGGACTGAGTTTTAGGCTGCGAAGGCAGAGGCTTTATTGGGGTGACTTAGTGCTTTTGTTGCTGTGGTTTTAACCGCCGGTCGGGAGTTTCTATACAGTCTTTAAGGTTTCTATTATCTCCCCCGACGCATCGTTAAAATCGGGCCATTGGGCTAAAACCGCGTTTAGTTGAGCGCGTGTAATGCCTGTACGTGTCTGAAATTCCCATTCCTCAAGAAATGGGCCTTGAGCAATGGCAACCATGCACTCGTGAACTAATTGCTTATCACGTTCTGATAATTCACTAATGGCCATGTTACCAAACCTGCCTATGCTCAGCGGCCTAACGCCATATCTCACCTGCGACACCCGCACGCACAGCCAACCGAATACGCACAGGAAGCCGAGCGGGTGGCGTCAGGTGCAGCGCATTGTTAGACCGTCACGCAGTGCAGCCTTCAAGTATTGCTATGGAATTGGAGGAGATACCCCCGGAGGTAAAACCTGAAAACTTTTTGTGATTGTAGCCTCATGCTTCGTAAATGAGGCGGATTTGGCGGAAGCAAAATACTGGTATTGGAAATGATATTGTAATCCATTACGAACTTTCTGGATAATAACATTGTCAATATAGTAGTTACCGCCATAGCGCGTCACCGGAGGACGAACCTCTTGTTGCTCAATCCGGCAATCTTGGGTCACTTTGAACGGTGTCGTCGTTGTGGTTAAAACTCCTACGCCCTGGTCGTCGGTTGGAGACAGTCGGCTCCAGAGAGGGAACCAGCCTAATACAGCTTCCATGATAGAAAAAGGTTTAGTAATTTGTACGTCCTGAATAATATAAGGTTGGGGCAACTTGTCACCAGGTTTGACCAAGAAATTCCTAACCGAAGCCGGACATAAGAAAGTAACTCTCGTTCCATCTTTGAGCGGCGGACTAACATAGCGAGTATAAGATGATGGAGACGCAGGTGCTGTCGCTACTGCTAAAGCGACCACGCCCCCGACCACTCCCAAGCATAAGAACAAACGCTGTCTGGAACTGAGTTTGACTGTTTTCATTGTCGCCTCATAGGTAACACCCAATAGTTTTATGCCAACTGCCACCCGCCCGGTTTGCTCGTGCGGTCTAACGACCTAGCTCACCTGCGACAGCGGCAAGCATTTGACCCCCGATAACAAACATAATAACCGCGCCGCTGGCGTCCGGTGCAGCGCATTGTTAGGCTACTGCCGGGAGCGCAAACGGGATAGAGAAATCAGAGGCAGCTTACCTCCAACATTCAGTCTTGACCTCATTCCTACTTTACCCCATTAAACACGACGGAAAGCCTGCCACCAAGAACGCAAAGCAACTGCCGACCATCAAACTCTAAAGCGGAACCGCAAAGCCTAGCAATAGGAGCCTAACGCCCTAGCTCACCTGCGACGGTGGCCTGCACAGGATACCACAAATGCACAGGAAAATGCGGCCACTGGTGTCAGGTGCAGCGCATTGTTAGACCGCTGGCGGCGTAGGCGGTGGGGGCCAGATGCCTACCGATGATGGGACTGCATTTTGAAACAACCGTGCCTGCTGCGCCTGAGTTTTTTCCTGTCGATAATTATATACTTGTAGCCACAACTGGAATAAGGCGAGTAGAAAAATAACGCAACTCAAAACATTCCATAGAACAGAGTGCATATTAGTTGCGCTAGCCCAAGTAAAGTTGGTGAATAAACAGGGCCATTGGGAACGCTTCTCAATTGTTTGCTGTATTGCGAAGCAACAATTGAATGAAAATAATAGTGTCCAAATCCACCGGGTTTTGACTCGCCGTTCAATGGCCCGCTGTCTTTGTCTAGCCCGTTTTGCTACCTCTTTTTCGGAGATTTGTCGCATATCAGTCACCGTGTGTTACGTCCGATAAGGTTTATGTCCAGCGGTCTAACGACCTAGCTCACCTGCGACAGCGGCCTGCACAGCATAATGCTAAGCAGAGGAAACCGCGCCGCTGGCGTCAGGTGCAGCGCATTGTTAGACCGTCTGGATATTCAGCCTCTTGCTACAATGTTTTGACAATACCCCATGTCTCATGTTTTTAGTTACTTGTCTACCCGTCGCCGCTCAAACCTTGTGCCAATAACACCAATAAGACCCGTAATACCAAAGAAGATCGCTAACCCAATAAAACGACGATCCCCTGGTAAGATTGGCAGGAAAAACATAGCAAGACTGAGTGTAGCACCCAGCAGAAAAGCTACCCCTATTGCGTGGGTAGTCCGCAAACTTGAATCGCTCATTTTTTTGTTGTCAGCATTTGGCATTGTTGTCCTCGCACCCGGCAGCATAATGCCCAGCGGTCTAACGACCTAGCTCACCTGCGCCAACAGCCGAAGCAAACCCTGCGATAACGCAAAGCATAAGGCCGGCTGATGGCGTCGGGTGCAGCGTATTGTTAGATGGCTTGCCCAACGGACGAGAAGCCGATAACGCGACTGCCTCCCACGACTGCAAAGCCCATAGGCTGCGACAACTTGACCGAATGAAAAAGCCTCCACGAGCGCAAAGGCCAGTTCTATTCTGAACGCCGGATAACCTGTTGACAATCGCCGAAAGCCTTTTGCCGCAAGCGATCTAACGACCTAGCTCACCCGCGACAACGCCCAAGCAAGTCCTACGATAACCCACCCGGAAAGGCGGGCGATGGCGTCGGGTGCAGCGCATTGTTAGGCTGCTCGTAGTCACGGCTCTATTAACTGTGCGTTTGTAGATACTCACCCAACCACACGCCACAAATAAATACGCTAAGACTGATTATTAGAACAAACCAACTAAATCCGCGCAGAAGTCGCAACCCGATCTTTGGACGATAAGTTACTTTGCGACCGACTTGCGGGGCAAGAGAGTTTTCGTGAATGATTATATTTGCTATCCACAATACTATGCCTGATAGACAGAACCCGCTCAAACCAGCGTAAGACACAATGTTGAATGGCGACAAATCGAACATTTGACTTCCCAATTATAGTAGGAGGCTTCCGCCGAGCAGCCTAACGGCATAGCTCACCTGCGACAACAGCCGAAACAAGCCTGCCGAAATGCACAGGAAGATGCCGGCTGCTGGCGTCAGGTGCAGCGCATTGTTAGGTTGCTCACAAACTAAGCCTACGACAGTATATTTCCCATTTGAACCAAGTAAATATCTTTAATAGTCTGCCGTTCACCCTTAACAATAAGGTCATAGGCTTGCACACAGGATAGCAAGAAATCAGCACCGCCTCCGCTATTTTTAACGATCTTATCTTTAAATGTTTGCCGCAGTACGCCCCAATCTTCTAGCTCTTCTTGAAGTAGTTGTTCTCTCTGGCCTTGAATATCGCTATCGTCCATCTATTTTCTCCTTCTCTTGGTAGTCGTAGAATTACAAGCCCACGATGAGCAGCCTAACGCCATAGCTCACCCGCGACAGTAGCCTAACCTGCCTTCCGATAACGCTGGGGTAGGGGCGGCTACTGGCGTCGGGTGCAGCGCATTGTTAGATTGCAGGCTGGCCTACCTTCTGTCTACATTTGCCCGTTGGCGCGTCGCACCCTTTTACGAACATACGCAAAACCTACAGGCAAGCCAATGGAAACGAAGCCAAATGTTTTCGCTATATCTATCTTACAACTCATTCCAACGGCGACCAATAGACAAAAGCCGGCTATCCAGCGGTGAAGAATAGCGCACTTCCGAATAATTTCTTGTAGGCAAGCATCATACCTACAACTATCGAATTAAAAGCCACTGTCCATAAAATCGCACAAACGATAGAACCAATCATTGGACTTTGCTCTGAAGCCTCTCGCCACAAAAATAGGCTTCGCCCTGCGATCTAACGGCATAGCTCACCTGCGACAGCAGCCCTGCACAGCATAATGCCAAGCACACGAAACGGTGGCTGCTGGCGTCCGGTGCAGCGCATTGTTAGGCCGATTGCCCTATAGTGACAGGATCAAAACGCACTACCCGCCGATTTCGTTTTAGCAAAAAACACACTTCTTTTTGCCAGCTTCGTAATTTCCCTTACTCAATACCGTCCGCTTTGGCAGAAACGTATTCACTCAATCGCGGACGCTCCCGCCGGTGGACGTTGCTGACGACCGCCACAAGCAAACCAATCCGACACTTGCAACGAGTGTACCTGATAAAGTGAACTTGGTGTGCGATAAGCCGAAGCAAGCGGCCTAACGCCATAGCTCACCTGCGACAATGCCCGAAGCAAACCAATCGCTGACGCAGAGCATGAGGCCGGGCAATGGCGTCGGGTGCAGCGCATTGTTAGGTAGCAGGTTGCTCTGGCTTCGGGACAAGGGCTATCACTCCTGCAAAACGCACGCGATCATCAGTAACGACGACAAAGCGATCTGCCAACTGCTCGGCGTACTGCGCCAACAACTTATCCAAAACCAGTATCTTGTTCGCCGCACGCTCATCACTCAAACGTAGGAAAATAACTCCATGATGTGGACGGCGTTCCCGGTAAACCTTCTCGCCAAAGTCCTTGTCGTTAGTAATCAAAATCCAGTTCTCGGTATTTGCCTTCTCAATCAGAATATCATCATCGGCTCCGCGTGACTGCTCGTAAGCCGAGAATATTTCGTAACCTTGCCCGCGAAGCCACGCGGCAGTGTTGGGGCCGGTACATTCATCCACAAGAAAGCGCATCAGGCGGCCTCGGCCAGTGGCATAAAGGCCGTGTTCTCCAAAGACTTGCTGGCAAATAAAAGGCAGGCGGTCAAATCCTCTGAAACTAAGGCCTCATACTCCGAGAGGATTTCGGTTTCTTTTGCGCCATGCGCCAGCAAGTTCAGAATGAATTCCACACTTAGGCGTGTTCCGCGAATAGTGGGCTTTCCTGCCAACACAGTAGGCCGCGAAGTGATACGAGCGAGCAGTTTTTGGTCATTCATGTTTATTCTCTAGCTTCTATTTTACTCGCTCACGCCTTGTTTTGGATATTTCTTGGGTGCGCTACATGATAGCGTTTCGCCCTGCAACCTAACGACCTAGCTCACCTGCGACGGTAGCCTGCACAGCATAAGGAACTCGCACAGGAAACGGCGGCTACCGGCGTCAGGTGCAGCGCATTGTTAGACCGCTCCCTGTGTTGCCCATGTGGCTAGGTCAGACGTGATAATAATCGCTCTAGGAGAGAATTATGCCGCTCTAGCTCCGCCACCAATCTCTCTTGAAATTGCCGCTGTTCCTGCTGAAGTTTGTCTCTCTCTTGCTTTGCTTGCTCGTTCTTTTTCTCCATCTTTGCTACCATCTCTGCACTCCGTAATGCGCCTTCTTCACGGATGCGATCAACACCGCTGATACCCTCTGACTTTCGCTCTTCAATCCTTGCTATATTTTCTTGTGAGCGCTTCGCCATTTCATCTTGCTGTTCCACACGACGACGCAGGAGGTTGGCAATTTCTTGGAGGACTACAGTAGTTTCGTCCGGCATTGTATTTCACCTTTCGCCAAAGTAAAGCGGTGCAAGAGCGGTCTAACGACCTAGCTCACCTGCGACACCCGCACTGCACAGCCAACCGGATACGCATAGGAAGCCGAGCGGGTGGCGTCAGGTGCAGCGCATTGTTAGATTGCATCCCGGCGGGGCCTTCGCCACTTCCTCTCCTGAGCCGCTTGCAAAAGATCAGAAACAGTGATTGGCACAAACTTAGGACGCGAGGCTGGAAAGAATAGATAAACGAGCAGTATGAGCGGATTGCACCCGCCCTCCGCTCCAAAGTAGAAGCTACTCTCAAAGTCTGCAAGGTTTACGCCGAAGCGCTGGGCGAACGCCTGCATAAACTCGATGCCGTCATCACCATCTACGCCCAAGTCTTGAAGGCTCGTTTGCGCCTTGAGTTTCTCTGGCTTGACCCGCAGTTCGTTTGAGGTGAACTGGCGAATATGTTCTTCGATGCCCTCGTTATCAAGCATAGTGCTGTGATGCGATCTAACGACCTAGCTCACCTGCGACAACGCCCAAACCAGCCTCCCGGATAAGCACCTGTGATGGCGGGCGATGGCGTCAGGTGCAGCGCATTGTTAGACCGCAGATCGTTATGGCTCCGTGTCAAGGCCAACCGAACTTATGGCTGACTCTCGCTGAGGCGGATAACTGAACTTGACGAGCCACGAGGCCCCCCGCAACAGGATCAGGCCAGCCAATGCAAAAAAGAGGCCATATACGATTGCCGCCCCTGGCCCCATTGTATGCTGGCGCTCCGGTGTCAAGGCCACAAAAACAGAAGCAGAGATATTATAACCTGCCAGAAGGATTAACGCCAGTCCTGCTGTCCGTACAATAACGCCAAAGTATTCTTTTCCTGACATCTTTGCCCTTTCGTGACAGAATACGCTATGCTCTGCGGTCTAACGACTTAGCTCACCCGCGACAATGCCCAAGCAAGCTAAACGATAACCCACCTGTGACGGCGGGCAATGGCGTCGGGTGCAGCGCATTGTTAGACCGCAACGAGCAAGCAGACTGGGGTAGGGGAACCGGCGACCCTGTGCTTTCTCCTTCGGCCTTTGCTGAACACTTTACCCCATAAAACATGACGACCGAGCAACGTCCCACAAAGAAAGCCAAACCTACCGGCGAAAGCCAAACTCTCAAATGCTAACCGCGAACCTATATTTGCGGTCTAACGACCTAGCTCACCTGCGACGCCCGCACTGCACAACCGAACGATGACGCAGAGCATACCAGGCGGGTGGCGTCAGGTGCAGCGCATTGTTAGGGCGCAATAGACCAGACGCACCGCTGACGCAGTAGCCCCACTATACCCCACCCAGTACTGAAACCAATACAGAACAACCAACCACAAAACACGGAACAGCCATCGCAAAAGCCAAGCCGAACGACCGCCGACTTCCAAAACGACCCTCGCCTCTGAACAAGCCTCCCTTTGCGGCCTAACGCCAAAGCTCACCCGCGACAACGCCCACGCAAGCCCACTGATAATGTACCCGAAAAGGCGGGCGATGGCGTCGGGTGCAGCGCATTGTTAGGTTGCTTCAGGAAAAGCCCGTCGTGACCAATCTTCATAACTACAGCCATTCAAGCGAGATTGAGCTTTTATGTATCGCTCCAATATCTCCTGCCGTTCACCTTCGCTCAAACCGCTTCCTCCGGCCTGAGCCTTCTCCCACTGATGACGTAACTCAATGACTTCTAACTCCAATTCCAAGCGCGAAGGTTGATTCTCTTCCATAATTGCCCTCGTGACAAGTCAGGCAGACGGGAAGCGACCTAACTTGTATTGGGCCGCAAAATGCGGCTTTATACGCTGTATGCGCGGATTATACCGCAAAGTTGGTTCAACTGCCGTAAATACCGCTTTTGCGGTTTCTGTTGACAGATACCGCATTTGCGGCCCGAATTCCTTTTCGGACGTACATTTGGACGCAAGAAGTCACGAAGTTTTTTCTGGCTTCCGCCACCGCGAACGCCTATCCTGCGGCCTAACGACCTAGCTCACCTGCGCCGGTGCAAACGCGGAAGTGAACCAATAAAGCCCCACCACCGGCGTCGGGTGCAGCGCATTGTTGGGCCGCAGGCTGTGTAAGTTACGGCTATCGCCGCCTACGCCAACCTCAGTGGTTTGGACACTCAGGAAGGCTGAAAAGATAATCCGGGTATCGTGTGCCATGACGTGAGCGCAATAACTTACGACCTTTAATCTGATGAAGATGGACTTCTGCAACTAATTTTTCAGCCCTCAAATAAAAGCGTACCTTTTCCTCGCCTTCCATCTGTGCTATTGCCTCTTCTTCAGTTAGTTGCCAGAAACTACCGTCGGAATGGTAGCCCCCAATAGATTGTAAGCCGATAATTACTCCATTTTGTTCTTTTGGGGTAGCGCAGGTTATCTCGTACAATAGCCCTACTTCTTTAGACACGCCTTCCCTCCCAAAGCCGATGCCACAAATGAGCGTATCGCCCTGCGGCCCAACTGCCAAAGCTCACCGGCGACAACAGCCGAGGCAAACCTTACGACAATGCAAAGCCAAAGGCCGGCTGATGGCGTCCGGTGCAGCGCATTGTTAGATGGCTTGCCACATAGAAGAGAGCCGACAACGCGGATGCCCCTCACTACTGGAAAGCCCATGGCCCCCGACTAATTTCCTGAATAATAGCACAGCCGAAACGAAAGAGCAAAGCCGATATTCTGAAATGTAACGCCAAAGTTTCGGTATTTGCCCGTAGCCTTTTGCCGCAAGCGATCTAACTCCATAGCTCACCTGCGACAGTAGCCTAACCTGCCTTCCGATAACGCTGGGGTAGAGGCGGCTACTGGCGTCAGGTGCAGCGCATTGTTAGGCTACTGCCAGAAACGCAAGCGGGATACAGAAACTGACGCCCAAACGCTCACTTCCTTACACTGCCATTCCTACATACTTTACCAAAACAAACACGACGGATAGCTTCCCACAAAGAACGCAAGCCAAAAGCCGACAACCAAACTCCAAAACGCTTACGAGAACGCCAGCAATAGGAGCCTAACGGCATAGCTCACCTGCGACAGCGCCCAAACAAACCCTACGATAACCTACCCGAAAACGCGGGCGCTGGTGTCTGGTGCAGCGCATTGTTAGGCTGCTGGCTGTTCCGGCGATGCCGTATCAGTTCCCATATCATCATAAATTGTATATTTTACCGAGTTCGCGGGAGCCAATAAATCAACTGCGTATCGTGCTGTCGCCGCTAAAGCTAAAGTCATTCCTGCGGTGGCAATGAGACACCCTAGCACGGAAAAATGGGGCGTCCAAGTAAGCCCGAAAACGAATAGAAGCGAGCCGATAGCGATACCCCACATAATATGCCTTCCTGCTAACGCCGAAGATAAGCCCCTCGCCCAGCAGCCTAACGCCATAGCTCACCTGCGACAACAGCCAAGTATACCCTGCGAACTTGCACCGGCGAACGCGGCTACTGGCGTCGGGTGCAGCGCATTGTTAGGCCGTCCGGCTGTTCTGTTTGCGCCAATGGAAGCAGGCAAGTCTCGTGCTTATTGCTTTGGCAACTCTTTCGCGCCTGCCGATTTAAGTATCTGAACAATCTCAGGGTGATGATTATCTTGAGCCAGTGTCAAAGCGGTATCTTCACTTCCATCTATATCATTGAGATGTGCGCCGCTTGCAATCAACAAACGGACGACCGCAGGGTTTCCTCCCTCAACTGCACACATGAGGGGAGTAGACGACCACTCGTTAATACTGCTGTTGACATCTGCTCCATGATCCAATAGCAGTCGCACCGTTGGTAATGAGCCTTTGCTTGCGGCCAGCATAAGTGGCGTCTGATCTATGGGAATATACCAACCAAACGAATCGGGCTTTGCCCCAATCTTGAGCAAAAGTCGCACCTGTGACGCGTTTCCATGCTCTGCCGCCCGCAAAATGAGGCTTCCTAGTAGTGGTCGGTACACAAGCACTCCGAGCAGAATACCGGAAATGATTAAAATGTTCCGTCTGCGCAAACTCTTCTTTTTATCGGGTGATATTTGGCTTTTTTGTCGGGCATCTAAATCAGCGACTTGACTAGCCATATTTTTGCCTCAATCTTACTTTCAAATGCCAGGAATAGAACCGTGAATAGCTCTTCGTATACCACAAACGCTACGCCCGGCGGCCTAACGCCATAGCTCACCCGCGACAGTAGCCAAAGTATACCCCCCCGATAACGCTGAGGTGAATGCGGCTACTGGCGTCGGGTGCAGCGCATTGTTGGGCCGCAATGAATAGGCTATCGCTTTAAGGGCTTGCGGGAATATTGCTGAGTGGTATCATCACGGCGACAAAAAGGGTAACGCAAACTGGAATAATGACGGCGACTTTGCCATATTTACTTTTCCAACTCAACAAACCCAAAACCAAACCAAGTAGCAGGAACCCAATATCAAGGCCCTGACGAAAGCGCACAATGAGAACAATTAGGCCAAGAATGGAACATAGCAAGGCAGTCGGCCCAATAAATCGTTTATAAATGACAACGACACTTTGCATTTTTGTCTCGTAGTCCCCGCCAATCCACAGGCTCAATTTGCGGCCCAACGCCATAGCTCACCTGCGACAGCGGCATGGAAACGCTTCCGACAACTAAACTGATAATCGCGCCGCTGGCGTCAGGTGCAGCGCATTGTTAGGCCGATGGCTGACCTGACAATTCGCCCGAAAGTTTCTTCTGCGCTCGCTCAAGCCACCACGACCAGAATGAAGTCACAACCCACAACACAACAGCAATACCCAATAACATTATACGCCACATGGATGAGGTTTGCCAAAAATAGAGCGGGAAACATCCGGCAAAACTGAGGCTGCTGACCCAATAAGCCAGAAATACGCTTCCCTGTAACTTCTTGCCAAACCAGCGCGTCCGCCCGTAAGCCAGCAACGTAAATAACAGAATGGCGGTTAAAAGGAGAGCAGAAAAAGTTGTAGACATGATATTTCTTCGCCTTATCGCCTTCCGCCGACAGCAAAGCGTTTGCCAAGCGGCCTAACGGCATAGCTCACCTGCGACAGCAGCCCTGCACAGCATAATGCCAAGCACACGAAACGGTGGCTGCTGGCGTCAGGTGCAGCGCATTGTTGGGCCGCTGGCGATCAAGCTTAATGGAACTTGGCATGGGATTTATCGCATTTGGCTGAGGTTCTGGCTGAATTATTGCCTCTGGCTGATTGTAAAGAAGGAAGAGCGAACGTCCTTCACCGTCTTCTAAATTCACTGTAGTGTTCATGTAAATGATAGTCTCGGTGCGAGTATCAAATAGCATTTGATAGGAACCAAACTTTAATGTCCCGCTTCTTCTGCCGCTTGGCAATATCACATCCGGGCCGACAGACACAACCATTGCGGTATCAAGACGTTTCGGGTTTATCATCACCATTCCATCGTATAAAATGCGACCATCAGACAGGGTGATTCGTTTCGTGGCTTTTCCCACAAAAGCTCCATGTCCCTCTGGATCTGCTCCTTTTTCCTGAAAGTAAAATGGAAACTCTATTGGTGCGGGTTGCGCGATTTTGGCTGTCCGAAAAGGCGTGATACCAGGCGGGGGAACGGGGGCAGGGGCGGCCAGTGAACAAGTGGCACTCACTAAACAGATTGACAGAATTAGGACGAAACTTTTAGCAATCATTTTTGCTCCTTTTTGCTCCTATTGTTGTGGTATGGCAACAGTTTTGCGCTATATCCAGCGGCCCAACTCCATAGCTCACCTGCGACAGTAGCCTAACCTGCCTTCCGATAACGCTGGGGTAGAGGCGGCTACTGGCGTCAGGTGCAGCGCATTGTTAGGCTACTGCCAGAAACGCAAGCGGGATACAGAAACTGACGCCCAAACGCTCACTTCCTTACACTGCCATCCCTACATACTTTACCAAAACAAACACGACGGATAGCTTCCCACAAAGAACGCAAGCCAAAAGCCGACAAATAAACTCCCAAATGAAAGCGCAAAGCCCAGCAATAGGAGCCTAACGACCTAGCTCACCTGCGCCGGTGCAAACGCTGTATGAGAGGCAGGAGGGGCATACCGGCGTCGGGTGCAGCGCATTGTTAGACCGCAGGCTTTGAAGCCTCATGCGACAATCACCTTAGGTCAGATTACCACTTCGGCTGAAAAAAGATTTGATAATGAGACTGTCGCACCTCGCGCATAGCCGCTTCCGATTTTGTGATAATATCTTTGTTCCCTTGTATTTTCTGATCCACAGACATACTCTTAAACTTTGGCTGGTGGGAAAACTCCTGCCTTTTCTTATACGTTTCATTCATCGCGTCTACCTCCATTGCCATCGCCTTGCTACGGTTGGGGGCTTGTTGCAATGCCGAATTCCTCTCCGCTATATCCCGCGCATTAGCATCATTTATCCATTTAGTCGAGGCTGTAACCTTCTTTATGTATTCTTTTTCTTGCCCTGGCATCTGCTTGTCTAATTGTTGTTGATAATAATCTGGACGCTTGACATTACTGCTACTGCATCCTATGATAGAAAGCAAACCTATTAAGTAGCTACAAAGCATTATAATTCTCATTTTCTTACTCTGGCCTCGCAGAATGCGTCTTTAGCATTTGCCTACGATGTAAACTAGCCCCTGGCCCTGCGGTCTAACGCCATAGCTCACCCGCGCCGGTGCAAACGCGGAAGTGAACCAACAAAGCCTCACCACCGGCGTCGGGTGCAGCGCATTGTTAGATGGCTTGCCCTGCGAACGAGAGCCGACAACACAACTGCCTCCCACCACTGGAAACCCGATAGCCCCCGACAATTTTCCTGAATAATAGCACAGCCCAGACGGAAAAGCAAAGCCCAATTCCGAACGATGTTGCCAAAGTTTCGGCAATTGCCGACAGCCTTTTGCCGCAAGCGATCTAACGCCATAGCTCACCTGCGCCGGTGCAAACGCGATGTGAACCAACTAAGCCCTACCACCGGCGTCGGGTGCAGCGCATTGTTAGACCGCTCAGTCGCGTTACCTCATGTCTACTTGTGAAAAGCCAGAGCCGCAGATTCCAGAAGATCATGGGTGGACTGGTAATGTTGCTCGACGTCATCGCCGACTATACTGACAGTCGTTGCGCCTTGCGAATACATATACTGAAATCCATGATACCTCTTTCCTTTGCCCTGGTAACGAGGATCAGGCTTCCAATAAGCCCGAACAAAACTCATGCCATTTACTTTCCCATGCTCGATAGGCGTGTGAATGTAGTGGTTTTCAATAGCGCTATCTAAGCCGTGTTTCAACTGTTCTTCTGCGCTCTGGCGGAAGTTTACGCTAGGCAACGCTTTCCGTACCATCACCACAAATCTCGGCCTCGTACCATCCGTCCGGGTGCGCCCTTGCCAGTCGAACCGATCCCCGACATTGGTACTATCGTGGAATTGCTTCTTTTGCAGTGTGAAGCCCGCAGGAGGAGAGATGCGGAACTCATCCACCTTGATAACGGATGCCAACTGCCCTGCGTAAGCAGGATTAGTTCGCCATGTCAAAGAGGAGGCCGCAGATTGCTTGTTTGGTTGAGCCGAGCTAATGCAACTTGTGTTTATGACCAGTACGCTGAACAAAAACACGAGTGGGACTTTATGGATAGTTCCTTGCAAAGTGCTTTCTCTCTGTTTCACGAAGACAGTAACAGGCCAGGTTGAGCGGTCTAACTCCATAGCTCACCTGCGACAGTGGCCTGCACAGCATAATGCAACGCAGAGCAGAACGCGGCCACTGGCGTCCGGTGCAGCGCATTGTTAGACCGCACACGCACAGCTTAATGTGTAATGGCAAACTCATGCGCTTGCTTACTTCCCCGAAAAAGACCTATCATTTCTGTTTGATAGTCTGATGGGAAACTATTGGCATTGAAGCCAGCCCAATCTCCAACTCTTTCCCCATGCTTATCCATTGCTTCAAGATTAGCTCCCATATCAATAAGGGCCTCCGCCGCTGGTGTGTTGCCAGCCCAGACAGCGCGCATTAGTGGCGTGAAGCCGAGAACGTCTCTCTCCTCCAAATCGGAACCATGTTTTCGCAGGTCCTCAAAAATTGCTCGGTATTCGGCAATGCTCCGACGGGGGCCGTTTACATTACCGCAGGCAGCTTCCGAGAGAACTCCGATGTGTGGTTGTCCTATCGGCGCAGTGGTAGCGCCAGCCTCCAAAAGTATATGTATGTTTGCAGGAACTTCTGACTCACAGGCTAGGAACAAAGCGGTATCAATGACATGACCGCCAGACGTGTTTGGGTCAGCCCCCTGATTGATTAGGCTGCGGATGGTGACGGCACTGGCCTGATTGCGAATCGCGTCCAATAATTGATTGTTAAGTTTATTCTGACGCGCAACGGGTATTGCTATTCCCACTCCGATACATATAGCCAAAAGCGACACCGCCCATTTGACTCTCGGTTTCATAGCTACCTCTCCTCTACAGATGTTTCACGCTAGGAATGCCCCGGATTGTGCGATCTAACGCCATAGCTCACCTGCGCCAACAGCCAAGTATACCCTGCGATGATGCTGATGCGAACGCGGCTGTTGGCGTCAGGTGCAGCGCATTGTTAGGCCGCTCCCGCTGGAACCTCACGGACGGGTAGGCCAAGCGTATTAGCCAAGCCATGAGCGAAATGCAGAGTTCTCGGTCTCATCGGAGAGAAACCATTTAATGGAAACTGCCCCAGGGTGAGTTGATACGGCAAACTTTCTTTTTGTGTGGAATTCAGATAAACACGGTTGCGAAAACTGACACAAACTTCATTGATTTCATCCAAAGAGATTGTCCATGTTTTCTGTTGCCGCCCCCAACCGCGTGTGTGCAGGCAGACACGCCGCCCTAAATCAATTTCCGTCACCTGCGGCTGACTTGCCCAAATCAGCACAACCGCTAAACTGCCACCCATTCCTAAAGACAGCAACATCAATAAAACATAATTGAGTTTGACAGTGGGCGTGTAGAAGTGCTGTGTCAGCATTCCTAGATTGACCTGAAAAACCAGAAAGGAACAAATCCAACTGCTGAGACTGACTAAACCCACTTGTTTAATCAAAGGCTGCGAAAAACTAGGAATTGGTCGGAAGATGGTTTTTGCCAACTGCCAACCCCAACGCTATGACTCAGAAGTGCAAGAGAAAGAATTAGCCAACCAAGCAAGAACGAAACCACATATGTAAAGAAATTTGCATTCATCGCCTGTATTTCGCAGAAGGCATTCGTGGAGCGGCCTAACGCCGAAGCTCACCTGCGACGGTAGCCACTGCACAGCATACCACAACGCACAGGAAAAGGCGGCTACCGGCGTCAGGTGCAGCGCATTGTTAGGCTGCTCCCGTAGAGCCTCACTCCACTGGCCTTGCGTGACTAATTATAGTAGACCTCGTCTAAATAAGCCTTAGAAATGCTCACAACTTTGCCGGACTTGAACTTTGCGGAAACCTTGAAATAGGGGCATTGCCGAAATGAATATGTGTTACCATCGCTGACACCGCCCGCTATATCAAAAAGCCTGTCAAACTCTTGTTGGGTTGACCCTGGTTTAATTGTGTTGATTTGCCGCAAGCACTTTGCCACCCATTCCGATCGCTGGTCGGGCGATTGATAAGGCTGAACGGGTTGCGAAAAACTATTCTTTGCCACTGCCAATGTATAACCCATGAGGACGATTGATAGACCGATGAGAAGTAGAATTTTGTTCATCTTTTGTTTTTCTGGTTGCGAAACCGCGAACGCCATATAGAGCAGCCTAACGCCGAAGCTCACCTGCGCCGGTGCAAACGCGGAAGTGAGAGAGGAAAACCCCACCACCGGCGTCAGGTGCAGCGCATTGTTAGATGGCTTGCCCTGCGAACGAGACCCAAGAGGCACAGCCAACTGACCCCAACCTGACGGGGTGGGGCAATCGCCACTGACAACCCGCCGGCCTACGCCAACAACTCTGACAGCAAAGCCCCGCGCCGCCGACATTGTACCTGTCCCACTGCCCGAACGAGTAGCAAGCGATCTAACGCCAAAGCTCACCTGCGACACCGCACGCACTTGACCTGCGATGACCGCCATGACACCCGCGCGGTGGCGTCAGGTGCAGCGCATTGTTAGACTGCACCCAATTTAGCCATGAAGTACGTTTCTTTCTCTTGCCATTGCTGCTTACCTGCGGCGGTCATAGAAAACCAGCCATGCCATACATAACTTAAGCTCTCTACAGGCGGCTCAAAGGCAGGATCAAAATGCACAACCAATAACCCACGCTCTGTCAGAGAGCAGATGGCGTCGGCCACCTCAGACAGAAAAGGTTCGCCTTGACTACCCTGATACAGCATCAGAAATATCTGTTCTAAACTTTCAGCATCATCCGCTGTAGCGTTTAAGGTCTCCCACTCTATTCTGGTCAGCATCGGTTTATGACTCCGGTGAAAGTCAAGCCAGCGTAGTGCAGTCTAACTCCATAGCTCACCTGCGACAGTAGCCTAACCTGCCTTCCGATAACGCTGGGGTAGAGGCGGCTACTGGCGTCAGGTGCAGCGCATTGTTAGGCTACTGCCAGAAACGCAAGCGGGATACAGAAACTGACGCCCAAACGCTCACTTCCTTACACTGCCATTCCTACATACTTTACCAAAACAAACACGACGGATAGCTTCCCACAAAGAACGCAAGCCAAAAGCCGACAAATAAACTCCCAAATGAAAGCGCAAAGCCCAGCAATAGGAGCCTAACGGCATAGCTCACCTGCGACACCCGCACTGCACAACCAAACAATGACGTAGAGCAAACCGGGCGGGTGGCGTCGGGTGCAGCGCATTGTTAGGTTGCTGGCTGCTCTGCTTCCACTTCAACGGATGATTCTATAAGCTAACGTTATAGCTTATTCGGTTGTGTTTGGATAGTCCCTTTGTTATGGGTAACTTTGATAATCTGCGAGTTGCTCAAAATGTTTGGCATCTCACCATTCGCAGTTACGACATAATAGTAGGTCGCTCCAACATTTGCTGTATGGTCAGTATAATATATTGCACCATTTTTACCCCATCCACCATCAGGAAGTTGATAGTAAGGCCCCGCCCGGTTCAGAGAACGATTGAGCTGATACTGCACTTCTCTTGGAACAAGCCTCCATGACAGTGACACCCCGTTTGTATCGGACTTGCCTACAAAGTTAAAATACGGATTAGCAGCCGATAAGTGCAAATGTGCGGGAGTTGGTGCGAAATCAATTGCGAGAGCCTGATGGGATGCAATTGGGCTACTGGTCAGAAGCCCAGATTTATTCGGTGAAGGGTTTAACGTAGTAACTATGCGACAGAGAAAAATGCAACTTACCAAAGCTACTATGCCGCCTTGAAGAGTTGAAAAAAGTTCCCATTGTTCTGTCCGCTCTGACATGACACCGCGAATGCTGTTGCTCCATTTCACGACAGGCCATGCAATATCTTTGGCGAACATCAATAGTGTTCCATAAATAAATGCCGTTATGAAGAGTAAGATAGAGAGAAAAACCATTGTTTGTTTTCCTGGCTTTCGCCACTGAATAGCCTTTCGCCCAGCGCCCTAACGCCATAGCTCACCTGCGCCGGTGCAAACGCGGTCACAAGATACGAAAGGCTCACCACCGGCGTCGGGTGCAGCGCATTGTTAGGCCGATGCCACGCCAAGTGAATGAAACAGGGCTTTAAGTTCACTTTTAGGCCGGCACGCCGAACCACGAGGCAAATGCACCAACAAAAAACCAGCCGGCAATAGTTCGCAGTGACCATTGTGTGCTTTGACACGTTGCAAAAATACTGGTAGCAACTCTGAACCAATTACTTCGGCAGGTAACAAGAAGCGAAAGACGCGCAGGCCAGAACGTTCGACAATACGCAGAAAAAATAGCCCTTTGCCGAAGCGGAATTTGGCTTCTATTATGTCATGATAAAACAACCCTACCTCAGAAATGGATGTTTGCTCCAAGCGGTACTGATTTTTGCCACGTGGCACAAACAACAATTCCTCTGCCCAATCCTCATTCGGAAGATAGAGAGAATACTTCTTCATTTTTTGCCTGCGAAGAAACAATAGGTCATGTGCAGCGGCCTAACGACATAGCTCACCCGCGACAACGCCCAAACCAGCTCTACGATAACGAAACCGAAAAGGCGGGCGATGGCGTCGGGTGCAGCGCATTGTTAGGCCGTCACGGGTTCCGCTCTCAAACATATAAAGCCGTCGCCTGCTTGATGAAACTCCGTCACACCATAGTCCTGCAATTTTTGCCGCAGTTTCGGAGTGGCGGCAGTCCCATAAACTTCAATTTCTAACCAACCCGGATTATGACTATACTCGTTGTGATGCATGTCAATTGTAGGGAGGCGGCTAATAATCATTTCCTCTGGGGTTTCTGCTTCCGAGATACGAAAAGTTGTTACGTCTTTCCCATTCCATTCTCCTGCTGGCTCTAGTTGCGCGTTTATGGATTGAACCGCTTGCCGGTTGACAGGAGTGTCGCAAATCCAGACATGAACATGTTTTGCAAGTTCTATCAGTTTGTCACCAAAAGTCTGGTCAACCACGACAGCAATTTTATAGGATGACATATCTTGACTGGCTTCCGTAACCCGTAAGGCGAAGTTCGTGCGGCCTAACGCCATAGCTCACCTGCGACACCCGCACGCACAGCCAAACGAGTATGCACAGGAGCCGGCGCGGGTGGCGTCAGGTGCAGCGCATTGTTAGGCCGATTGGAAATTGTTAGCGGCGTTCTGTAGCCTTCGCATGAGCAATCATAATTTCATCGAATTCCGCCCATGTGGCTTTGTGACCTTCTCTTGTATGTTTTGGAAGCCATACTAACGAACCTTTGGATACTTTTAACGTTCCCAATAACTCGCCATCTTTCGTCACTGCGAATTCAACATCCGAACGGCCAAGTTCCCGCGTGGGAATAGTAAACTGAACTTCATGTGCCATATTGTAATCCTTTATGGACCGACACGCGAACCATTTTCATCTATTATGATGGCTGGGCCAGTTACGATATTTGGCCCTTCAACAATGATCCTGCACTCTGAAGCCGAAACAGGTAGGCCGTATTGCAAACGAAGGGCACGGTATTTCTTATAAAATTGCAATCCAATCTGTTTCATCTCACTCATTGGTTTTTGATGCAGTGTTATAGTAACAATTATCGGAGATGAGCTATTGACACTGATTACCAAATCATCGTGAGACATATTAATACCGTTTGCGAATTTATCATAGGCGGCACTATAGCTGAGGACTGGGCTATGATGTTTTGTTTGCTTTCCTTTAGCCAGGGTTGGTTGGGGATTTGCACATGACATAAGGATAAAGCCTGCCATGACAAAACTGAGAATGGGAATACGTTGATACATTTTACCTTGTTCCTTCTTCGAAAGTATTTCTTCAAGCGAGCATAAATACTGTCACCCTATAGAATGGTTGCTTCCGCCTACGGCAAGCGGCCTAACGCCATAGCTCACCCGCGACGGTAGCCCTGCACAGCATACCACAAACGCACAGGCAACGGCGGCTACCGGCGTCGGGTGCAGCGCATTGTTAGACCGCAGGAGTAGTGGGCTTCCGCTCATTGGTTTTTAGATTGGTTCGTGTTATCGAGACAAATAAAGCACAAAGAACTATCGCCGCTACAACCCCAATAGTATCCAAAATAATTGTGTGTAAGGTCGGGTGTCCCGCTAAATCAAATCCATTGGAGAGCCTGCCTAATGACATAAACAGCATTAGCGTCCCATTGATTAGTAATAACTGGATGTTACGCTTTTTCCTCAGTGGGGAGGGATACTTTATCTGATAAAAAGCACCAACAAGGGAGAGCAAACCAATAATATCAAAAAAGATGCCTACAGACAACTGAAATGGCTGATGAATTTGCATATTGACTTTCGCTTAAGCACCGCATTTGGCCCTGCGGTCTAACTCTATAGCTCACCTGCGACGGTAGCCTGCACAGCATACCATAACGCAGAGCAAAACGCAGGCTACCGGCGTCGGGTGCAGCGCATTGTTAGATGGCTTGCCGAACGGACGAGAGCGATAACGTGAATGCCCCCGACTGCCGGAGTACCCAATAAACCCCCGACTAATTTCCTGAATAATAGCATAGCTACCACGAAAACGCAAAGCCAATGTTCTGAACGATGTTGCCAAAGTTTCGGCGTTTGCCCGTAGCCTTTTGCCGCAAGCGATCTAACGCCATAGCTCACCCGCGCCAACAGCCGAAACAAGCATAACGCAAACGCAGAGGATAAGGCGGCTGATGGCGTCGGGTGCAGCGCATTGTTAGGCCTATGGCTTATATGCCTCAAAGTATATCGGCCCCAGAAAAATTGAGTAGCCAGTTCGGTGATTCATCACTAACCACCGATGTGGAAAATCACCGCCTTCTATATTGCTGTTCCTCACATAAAGATCATAGGGTCCAGTGCTGAAAGTCTGCCATCGTTCTGGCATGAAGTACAAAGACATTTGGTAATTATGATTTCTCAATGTCTTGGATAGGTCAGCCATGATAAGATAGACACCAAACAAGATGCTTAAAGACAGCAGAAATGGCTTGAATGTCATTTTCTTTTGCATCGGTCTCACTAAAGCCTTCCGCCCATCGGCCTAACTCCATAGCTCACCCGCGCCGGGGACCTGGCTCAAGAACCCGAAAAGCCATCTACCGGCGTCGGGTGCAGCGCATTGTTAGGCTGCTCCCGGTTCTGCCCATGCCGCCAACTTTGCCAATGCTGATTCTGCCGCACTTGCGACCTGGGCCGGGTCTGATGTGCGCTGCCTAATCGCCTGCAATGCCGATACCGCCTGCGGATGCCCTGATTCCCCCAAAGCAAGAACCGCATCATACCGAACCCGTTTATCGGGATCGTCCGTCAGACGCAAAATAGCGGGCAGCGTTCGCTCATCCTGGCTCTTGCCAAGCACCCAGACGGCGCGGAAACGCACCTTTGGGTCGGGGCTAAACGTAGCGGGTAGAACTTGCTCCACCGCCTTGCGTCCAAACCAGATTAAGCGCCGTTCTGCCTTTTGAGCAATGGCTTCATCAGTGCTACCAAGATGAGCAAGATGCTTTTGGATACGCCTGCGTGTATCCTTTGATAATGCAATGGACATAAGCCCAGCCTTTGTGGAGCAGCCTAACGACCTAGCTCACCTGCGCCGGTGCAAGCGCGGAAGTGAACCAAAGAAAGCCCTACCACCGGCGTCAGGTGCAGCGCATTGTTAGACCGCTGACAGGCTAGGTGAATGTAATAACTTTCCCAACGGATTTTCATTTTATGTGACCGGTTGCCATGTAGCAACGTGTCATAAGCCAGCCTTTTTGAGTATGCTCCCAAGTATCCCTGTCCTCGCCCGTCATTACCAGGGCCGGACTTTTATATCCGTGAGATGTTGAAGGCCCCGATATCATCCGCATTTCTACAATCGCGACCGCCTGATTACCATGAAGATAAAATTTCGTGATTTTCTGGGTTACCGAGAACGGTCCGTTCTCGCCAAAAAGCTGCACCAGAAAATCCCGAACATCATATTTGTGAGACATAACTTTGTATGAGCTAGTTCCATTTGTCCAATTGGGGGCGTAAAAAGCAATCACTCCATTTATATCTCTATGGTTATAGGCAATATCTTGTTTATTATACGCAGCTTGTACCAATTGGCGTGCTTGAATTGTTTGATCGGCTTCAACTGGTAAGGCCGAAAGACTAAAGATACACAAGAATAGCACAATATAAGAACGAAATGTCATAATTATTCCCCGAATTGCCAATGCCGACGCACTGGTCAACGGTTCTTCACGTGCAAGAATACCTTTCGCCCAGCGGCCTAACGGCATAGCTCACCCGCGACAGCAGCCTGCACAGCATAACGCAAACGCAGAGCAAATCGCGCTGCTGGCGTCGGGTGCAGCGCAATGTTAGACCGCAACAAACGAAGCCCGCCGCGACAAGCCACACTCACCAACCGCCTCTACTACGAAACGCGACTCTACCCAGAAACAAATGCGCCACCGGCCCCGGCGTGAGGCACAGGAGTATGCTCAACGCGCCGAATGCCGCCCCATCCAACGCCACGCTCTCCAACTTATAGAGAAATTATTTAAAAATTACGTTATTGCTATCCGTTCGACCGATACGATATACAAGCGCTGCACTCAAGGCATGAATTACGAAATCTTAAAATGATTTCTCTATAAGAATCTCATGCAAGAAGCGGACACGATAGCTGGATAGCCAGAGTAAATGCGCTGAACGATCAGCGTATATGTAGTTGATGTTTTTTGTGACCTGCTAGATTCGTTTTGAAGGCAGAAGTATGTTTGATGTTCGCCCCCTTGGGATGGATGGCAGGGGGGCGAAGAATTCCGAAATGCTGCATGGCGATCAATAAAGCGAAGATGCCGATGACAAACACAATGAGGCCGGTCAACGCGACAGTGGCTAAGTGCCGGCCAGCCGGGGTAAGAAAAAGTCCCCCGATTGCAATGATCGCCCCGGCTTGAAAAAGATTGGAACCGGACGTGAATGCCGTATGAGCAAGCCCGGTGTAGTAAAGGATCATCACGGTGATTCCGATAACGAGCAGCGGGTAAAAAACGCCGCCTTTTCCGGATGTAGCCGGAGCGGAATCGCCTGGCATCGGAAAAGACGAATCCCCTATCCCCGTCGTCTGGGGATTGAGCGGATCGTTACCCGTAGCCAAAATTTGACTGTCCCGCATATTCAGACCGTTGTGTTGAGGTTCATCCCATCCTGACATTGAATTTTCCCCTTTCCATTTTAGCGATAGTTGTCAATATCTCACATTATTGATCAGGCCCAGATGCTGTTCCTCCGTGGGATAACAAATATGTTCCTAAATTGGTGGGAGTAATCAGCCAAAACTGGTTGAAGTCATCCTGTGGAACTGCGCTAGAGGCGACCGCAACCGTGGCAACAAATGTTGCACAGTTGTGCCCCGTCACGCGGTATTCATCGTTCCAATCGATTATTGCTTGATAAGCAGCCGCCAGCCCGTCTTTGGAGATTGTATATTCTTTGACTATACCGTAATCACTTGGATTATCACTTTGAATAATGCCTTGGGCTCCGGTAGTCGTTCCGTAAATTAGGTTGGATTGTAAGTAAAAACCAAAGTAGTTCGTTGTTTGCCCATCTGATAAACCAATAAAAGCGTGTCCATGAGAATCCCTCGTACCCCTAGTATAAATAAATAGTTTATAAGGACCGTTAGGCGAGATTGGTCGAGGGGAAATCCCTAGACGTTGCCTGCTCGTATTCACAGGAACAGCGACTTCGCCGGCAATCTGGATGTCTTGGCTAGGAGTAGAGTTGGCAGAGGTATCCGCGTCAATTTTGTAGGAAGCCAGATTCACTGTTGCATTGATCAATTGTGGATTGTTAGGTCTCTGGCTTTCTTGTAGAGATGCGCCCTTTGCCCAAGAATTAAAGGCTGATTGCCAGGCACGCTCCAACAAGTGTGTCTGTGCCGGTTCAAATTTAGGGTTACTGGCAAAAGCGTCCTTGATACCAACTCGGAGACTTGCTAAATCTATAATGTCTTTATCCGATCCCCAGTTTCCTCTATGTGTGTCTTTAAACTGCGTCTCGAAGCTATCTAACTGTCCCAAAAGTGTATTCATTGCTACTACACGAACAGCCATCCCAGAAAGGGAAGTATTCTCCACTAAAGTATCGTCCGTCCCCCGTCCCACAAAAGTCCACCCTGCGTTCCGGTAATCGGTTGTCCGAAAGAGTTTTGCAGCAGTGTTGTCGGGCGTTGTAACATTAACATGGTCAAAGCCATAGGCAGATAGACTTCCACTCGCATTTCTTGCTATTGGCTCAGGCTGATAAGTGATTCCCAAAACGCAGTTGTCCATTGCAACTCTGACAATACGCCCTCGTTCGTCACGCTTGATGGAATATTGCTCAGGGACATACACATCGACGTGAGTGCGACTGTACTGGGCCGGAATATATCTGATGAAGAAGCCATCCGGCATATAGTTCCAACGGCCTCTCGGCACTTCGCGGTTGTTGGGGTTCGTAGGCGGATCACCCTCAAGTACCGCATACTTCTCCATCTCGGCGAAGGGGACATTCACTTGAGTGGCTAGGCTTCGTATTTGGTTTTGCGCCTCCAAAATCGGCCGCATTGCTGCATCCGCATTTTTGAGGAGCTTTTCCTGCTCTCTTTCTGGGATGAGGGCCAGAGTGCCTCCATTAAGATCAAAGATATCAGATGAGGAAAGAAGTGCCTGTCCAACGGCTTTCAGATTTGGGGCCATCTTATCGAACTTGACCCTAG
Source organism: Capsulimonadaceae bacterium (assembly GCA_965277095.1). Taxonomy (GTDB): domain Bacteria; phylum Armatimonadota; class Armatimonadia; order Armatimonadales; family Capsulimonadaceae; genus JANXMY01. The sequence goes on along the minus strand of OZ255718.1, from coordinate 3,808,171 downwards.
CTTCTATCGCCCAAATGAATGACTGAACATCATGCTGAGGAAGTTCTAGATGGTCAGCACTATTAAGCAGTATGTTTTTGATGATCGTGGCCCGACCGCCCTTTAGTGGGCCATAGATATACCCTTCCCCATGCGAAGGCCCATAAGTTCCCGCATGTAAACAATAGCTCTGTAAATCCTCCCCGTAAAGTCCAGGTTTCAATATCCAACTCCCCTGTTCTCCAGCCCTGCAATAATTGAGGGGGAAAAAGTTTGACGGAGAGTAGTCATCAAGGAAGGGCACTTCGCCGACTGCATCTTGAACGCTGGTTGTCACAGCGGCTTTGTCATTTAATAAAGAGCTGGGCGTGAGAAACTGAGGAATGCTTATGCCCGGTATCTTAGGAATATCCACACCTTTTGGAAGCTGCACTCGCGGAATCTTGATTCCGCCTAAGTTTAATTGAGCTCGGGCGGATGAAGTGGAAAATGTAATTAGTAAAGCGGCAGATATGAGAATTTGAACTGCGAACTGGTAAGAATTCATGCTGATTTCCTTTTATATTACACGTAGAATCTATTTCAAAACTCGCCTACGGGCCTGCAAAGGGCCTTAAAACGGCTTCTGTTGACTTTTGAAATAGATTGCAAATTCCCTAATATCAGCCCGTGTAGAAACGGAGCCACTCCATATATGTCATTTCAATGTGTAACTACCCGATGGAATATGGCTCCATTATCAAATGGATGAGGAATATAATGGACGCAATGCCGATTATTATCCAAACGGGTCGCCGGTCTCCGCGCCATGCTGCCATCCAGCCAGCAATCATGCCAAGACCACTTTTCTTTTTGCGAATGAACATCAAGGTCAGTACAGGAGCGGCGGCGACAAAAATCGAGCCGACAATCCATTCCATCACATTGGCAAAGAAAGATTTATTGCGTCCTGCACTGATCAGGAATATCAGCGAAAATCCCCAAGCGAGTATTACCAACACGAGATCGGGATTGCGAAATAAATATTTCCACCACCAGAACTGAAACTTCCAGGCACGCCGCATCACCTGACTCTCAATTGAAGGAATGGTTCTGGCATATTCCTCTTCTGACATCAGTTTCTTTTGACAAATGGAGCAGTTAGACAGCTCCATTAAGAATAAATGGGGAGAACAACTATTGCATAAGACATGACCAGTTTCGCATCTCTGCCAACTCCGTGCCTCTGCAAGTGTTCTTCTACACTTGTTGCATCTCACATATTGAGCATCCATTCCGTAATCTCCTTGATCTCGATAATGTTTTTATCGCAAGTTGCGGTTGAGTGCCGAAGCAAATTAGGCTATCAGGTGTTGCTGTCAGCAATTATTGTTATAGTCTCCTGTTCTCATGCAAGGCCCATGTTTTGCGGTCTAACGCCATAGCTCACCTGCGACACCCACCATGCAAGCCCTACGACAACGTACCTGTGAACGCGGTGGGTGGCGTCAGGTGCAGCGCATTGTTGGGCCGCACGCCGGAATGCCTCTGGTACTAAGATTGCCGTCGCCTCTGCCATTTACCCTTTGTCTCAATGTAGGCCACGACACTGGAATAATCCTTTTCCACCGCAACGAGCCGAATAACATCCAACTCAGTAAAGCCGTGACGCCTCGCAAACCGAGTAATAAACTGCATTGGAAGGTCAACATCCATCACATCGGTAGGGAATAAACGGAAGCTGATGCCCTCAACCAAAAACTGATAAAGCCGCCCGTTTTCATCACAGGCTTGATATTCGTTTGCTTTAACGTCCTGTAACTCAAACGACCTTTCTGCCTCTTTTGTGCCATCCATAGTGTAAACCCAATCGTCCGTATCAATAACGATCAGCATAAATTGGCTTGTCCTGAAGAGTGAAGGCTACGCACCTGCCTACGCCGTGCGGCCCAACTGCCAAAGCTCACCGGCGACAATAGCCGAGGCAAACCTTACGACAATGCAAAGCATAAGGCCGGCTGATGGCGTCGGGTGCAGCGCATTGTTAGATGGCTTGCCCAACGGACGAGAGCCGACAACGCGGATGCCATACGACATCCCACAACCCCGTAAGCCTGTGATTACTTGACCGAAATGATAGCACAGCCAATCCGAAAACGTACCGCCTAATTCCGAATGTCCGCCAAAGTTCCGGTAGCGATGCCAGCCTTTTGCCGCAAGCGATCTAACGGCATAGCTCACCTGCGACAGCGCCCAAACAAACCCTACGATAACCTACCCGAAAACGCGGGCGCTGGTGTCTGGTGCAGCGCATTGTTAGGCTGCTGGCTGTTCCGGCGATGCCGTATCAGTTCCCATATCATCATAAATTGTATATTTTACCGAGTTCGCGGGAGCCAATAAATCAACTGCGTATCGTGCTGTCGCCGCTAAAGCTAAAGTCATTCCTGCGGTGGCAATGAGACACCCTAGCACGGAAAAATGGGGCGTCCAAGTAAGCCCGAAAACGAATAGAAGCGAGCCGATAGCGATACCCCACATAATATGCCTTCCTGCTAACGCCGAAGATAAGCCCCTCGCCCAGCAGCCTAACTCCATAGCTCACCTGCGCCGGTGCAAACGCGGAAGTGAACCAACAAAGCCTCACCACCGGCGTCGGGTGCAGCGCATTGTTAGGCCGCAATGCAGAAGCAACACGGGGTAGGGGAACCTGCGATAACTCGCTTGCTACTCTGGCCAATACAGCTTACTTTACCACAAAGAACACGAAACGCAGCCTGCCACAAAGAGAGAAAACCAATCGCCGACTGCCGAACTTCTCAAAAGTAAGTGCGAACGCCAGCATTTGCGGCTTAACGCCATAGCTCACCTGCGACAGCAGCCAACGCAAGCCTCGCGCCAAGCACCTGAAACGGCGGCTGCTGGCGTCCGGTGCAGCGCATTGTTAGATGGCTTGCCAGACGAACGAGAGCCGACAACGCGGATGCCCCTCACTACTGGAAAGCCCATAGCCCCCGACTAATTTCCTGAATAATAGCACAGCCTCACCGAAAGAGCAAAGCCCATGTTCTGAATTGTCACGCCAAAGTTTCGGCGATTGCAGACAGCCTTTTGCCGCAAGCGATCTAACTGCCAAAGCTCACCGGCGACAACAGCCGAGGCAAACCTTACGACAATGCAAAGCCAAAGGCCGGCTGATGGCGTCCGGTGCAGCGCATTGTTAGATGGCTTGCCACATAGAAGAGAGCCGACAACGCGGATGCCCCTCACTACTGGAAAGCCCATGGCCCCCGACTAATTTCCTGAATAATAGCACAGCCGAAACGAAAGAGCAAAGCCGATATTCTGAAATGTCACGCCAAAGTTTCGGTGTTTGCCCGTAGCCTTTTGCCGCAAGCGATCTAACGCCAAAGCTCACCTGCGACAGTAGCCAAAGTATACCTGCGACTCCGCTGATGCGAACGCGGCTACTGGCGTCGGGTGCAGCGCCTTGTTAGATTGCTGGTTGTGCTGGCTCCGGTGACAGATGCTTATAAGATACCAGATTTGCCCGTTATCTGAATTAAGGCCAGAAAATAGGCCAGCCATTTTCTTTGCGTGACGGCTTTCCCAAAAATATAATTCTAATCGCACGAGCCACCATAAAGACGACCCACACCACGAATAGCCCTATTACGAAATAGTTACCCGCGAGCGTCGCCCCATGTGTAGCTAAACCCATGCTGTTTTCTCGGAGCCCGATTTCTCTAAAGCCGACTATAGCGAAATTTACACGCTAGAACCTGTTTTGGAACAAGCAAAGCAATCGTCCAGCGATCTAACGGCATAGCTCTCCCGCGACAGCGGCACGCACTTGACCCCCGACAACGAACACGACTATCGCGCCGCTGGCGTCAGGTGCAGCGCATTGTTAGGCTGCTTCCGTAACGCCCCTCAATCGGAAGGCCACTGGAACAGCACAAAGAAAATGGCGACTGATGCCAAACTTCCGCTGACCAAATAAGTGCGGCCTGCATACCAAAACCTGCGTAACCAGATAGCATAGAAAGCCCCCATCACCAGTAAGGCTAATATACCTGTCCCATACCAAATTGGGAATGTTGTTGGTTGTCCCAATAGTCTGTAAAATAGACGAGTGGCTTGAATGAATAGACCAGTTAACAGAAAATTGAGCAATGGCCCAGAGACACATCCCAATACCAGATCCCATTTGGCAGAACCAGTGAGGAGTTGTCTATGTCTCTGCGCCATCTGTCTAGTTCCGATATTTTGGTTGGCTTCTGCCATGTTTTTGCCTTTGCCGCCGCTCAAGCTATTGTAAAGCAGCCTAACGACCTAGCTCACCTGCGCCGGGGACATGGCTCAAGAACCAAGCAAGGCTATCTACCGGCGTCAGGTGCAGCGCATTGTTAGATGGCTTGCCCTGCGAAAGAGAGCGGGGCGCACATCCCTACGACATCCCACAGCCCCGTAAGCCTGCGACAACTTGAGCGAATGAAAAAGTCTCCACGAGCGCAAAGGCCAGTTCTATTCTGAACGCCGGATAACCTGTTGACAATCGCCGAAAGCCTTTTGCCGCAAGCGATCTAACGACCTAGCTCACCTGCGCCGGTGCAAACGCGAAGGTGAACTAAGAAAGGCTAACCACCGGCGTCAGGTGCAGCGCATTGTTAGATGGCAGGCTGTTCAGGCTGCGAACTCGTAAACAGGGGTTTCCAGAACACGTACTGGCTTCTGTCTCGCCCAAACCATCCCCTGAAGACGCTCCACAGTTTCCGGCGAAAACAACTGCTCCCCGGTTTGCTCCGACACACGCGCCGGAACATTCTCAATCACAAATAATTTGCCTTCTGTTTCCAAAACGTAAGTAATGTTCTGATGAGTAAACTGTTCTTCTGTATAATGCCCTTCTAAATAATGCTCTTCTAAATTACGAATTGTCATTTTCTTCCTCTGTTTCTTTCCTTCTCTTTAGGTCAATCCACTGATTTGGGTCTGGCTCATAGACGGTTATGACTTTGACCAAAGGACGGGAAGGATAACTGCATTGAAAATGCAAGGGGCGCAAATTTGGTGTGAAGCCCAGCAGTAAACAACTTGGTCCGTATTTGTCATTGGGATAGTCTTCAATGATTTGACTGCTGGCAATAGCCTCGCGAACCTCCTGAACGCTGATACGCCGTTTCAATAACTGGTCAAGCGCATGGCGGGAAACCTCAAACTCTCCTGCTGCAACTTTGGCTTGGATGCCTTCCGTCTGTGTCATTCAAGTAGTATACCTGTAGTCGCAACAGCAAAGGCAGTGGCCCTGCAATCTAACGGCATAGCTCACCTGCGACTGCGGCATGGCAAGCCTCCCGCCAAGCACACGATAATCGCGCCGCTGGCGTCAGGTGCAGCGCATTGTTAGACTGCAACTGGTTCGGCTATGCCTCAACTCTGCTTAGATGAGGCCCAAGACACCCAAAGAGACGAGGAGATAGAAACCAATAACAAAGGGTAATCCCAGACGGTGGAGTATACGGTACTGGCGAAGGTAATATTCTTCACTTTGGCCACCGCGCATCCCATGCCAGAAACGATAATATTGTTTATCAAGTTCACCATTTCTGTTCTTGAGCCAGCTATAAACCATCATGATTAGCCAGATATTCAACACAATAAGGACACGCAACTTGTCCATGTTTTGCCCTCCTACGTTGCCGCACTAAGATTGTTTTGCGGTCTAACGCCATAGCTCACCTGCGACAGCAGCCTGCACAGCCAATCCGCCAAGCAGAGCATAACGCTGGCTGATGGCGTCGGGTGCAGCGCATTGTTAGGTTGCTGGCTGATGAGGTCATGGATTGGCCGATTTATGTTCGGCTTTTTTCAATTGCTCTGGCTTATGTTTGGTAGGTTTAGACGGTTGAGGCTGACTGACAGAAACAGTTGTTGCATCATCGTCCGACAACTGCCCGATCAACTTTTCCGTGCTTTGGCCTATGTGATAAAACAGCACAGCCGTCATCACCCAAATAACAGACCCAACCAGTAAGCACACCGTTAGTATACCAGTGACCATTTTATTTATCTTCATCTCTTGTGTCTTTTGCTGTGCAACCAGCCTTTCGCCCAGCAACCTAACGCCTAAGCTCACCCGCGACAGCGGTAAGCAAACGCCCCCGACAACAAAACTGAAAATCGCGCCGCTGGCGTCGGGTGCAGCGCATTGTTAGACCGTCAGGGTGGCAAGCCTAATGGATAATTGTCACTGACTTACCACGCTGCGTGTTTTTGAGTTGCCACACTTTGCCAGTCCATCTCCAAGTGTCTCGTCGAGGCGTATGCTGATAGGCTACGCCAACTGCGGCAAAACTTTGCTGTTCGTCCAAAGAGGCATAGACAACGTTATCGCCCATCCATATCCGATTAACCTTCAAGTAGAGGCCATGAGGATGTTCAGAGTTTTGTTTTGTGTACAAGGCTGCGACTTGGTATCGCGCTGATTTTGCTGAAACTGCATAGAGTGGTGAAGCCATCCCCCAAACAAGGCACATAACCAGTGGAACGAGGAACCCTGTCTTATAAATCATCTTATCCTCTTTGCTTTCCGCCACAAATTGGCATCTTGCCCTGCGGTCTAACTCTATAGCTCACCTGCGCCGGAAGCCGCCTCACGCACAGGCACTTGCCACAAATAGCCTGACGCGGCGGCTGTAGGCGTCCGGTGCAGCGCATTGTTAGGCTACTGCCGGGAGCGCAATCGGGATAGGAAAACTTGCGACAACTCGCTCACTGCCCAACCTGACCATTCCAACTCACTTTACCTCGACAAGCACGACGGAGAACTTCCCACAAAGAATGCAAGCCAGAAGCCGACAAAGAAACTCTCAAATGAAAGCGCGAAGCCCAGCAATAGGAGCCTAACGACTTAGCTCACCTGCGACGGCGGCATAGCAACTGAATGGGTATGCAACTGACAATCGCGCCGCTGGCGTCGGGTGCAGCGCATTGTTAGGTGGCTGGCCCTGCTGGCTTACGATGACGGACATAAATGACATATTCGATTATTATCGCTTCCGACTAAAGGTCCAACTATAAGCGACACTGCCTCCGCCAACGAGTAAGACGAAAGTTATTGCTGACCATCTTCCGTAATGACCCTCGCTACTTCTGACAACGAAAAAAACAAGTGACAGAACCACAACCGCTATAATCCAAATCCATAGTCGGTCTGAAATAGTCATTTCCGTTAATTCCTATATTCGCCGCTTGCTACTGGAAGCCTTCCGCCCAGCGACCTAACGGCATAGCTCACCTGCGACAGTAGCCAAAGTATACACCCCGACAGCTTACAGGCGAACGCGGCTACTGGCGTCCGGTGCAGCGCATTGTTAGGTTGCTTCGGGAAAAGCCTGTCGCAACCAATCTTCATAACTACAGCCGTGCAGACGAGATTGACCTTTTATATATCGCTCTAATATCTCCTGCCGTTCACCTTCGCTCAAACCGCTTCCTCTAGCCTGAGCCTCCTCCCACTGGTGACGCAATTCAATTACCTCTAACTCCAATTCCAAGCGTGAGGGTTTATCTTCCATAATTGCGTCCGTAACAGAGCAGGCAACCGAGAAGCGACCTAACGGCATAGCTCACCGGCGACAGCGGCACTGCACAGCATACCACAACGCACAGGAAATCGGGCCGCTGGCGTCCGGTGCAGCGCATTGTTAGATGGCTTGCTCTGCGAAAGAGCGCGATGACGAGAACGCCCCCGCCACCGCAAAGCCCCTGACCCACGCCAACTTGACCGAATAATAGCACAGCCTCACCGAAAAAGCAAAGCCCATATTCTGAATGCCTGCCAAAGTTTCGGTGCTTGCCCGTAGCCTTTTGCCGCAAGCGATCTAACGCCATAGCTCACCTGCGACACCCGCACGCACAGCATACCATAAACGCAGAGCAAACCGGGCGGGTGGCGTCAGGTGCAGCGCATTGTTAGACCGAACGCCCTCTGTGCGAGAAACATAACGTATAGCCTCAGACCAAACACGCAATCTCACAATTTCGTTTTAGCAAAAAACGTATCCCTTTTTACAAAACCTGTATTATCGCTTACGAAACTGCGTTCGTTTTAGCAAAAATAAACACCCTGAATTGCAAAGACATACCCACTATTGCGATCACTTTCAAGTGCCTATTTACTACGGCCCCGCAGAAGCCTGTCCTGATTGTACCCGATTTACGCCGCGTGCGGTCTAACGCCAAAGCTCACCCGCGACAGTAGCCAAAGTATACCCTACAAACTTGCTGGGGTAAGGGCGGCTACTGGCGTCGGGTGCAGCGCATTGTTGGGCCGCACCTTGCTTACAAATCGCCGGAATCCTTATCTTTTTTCTTCGCTATGTAGCGATCCATCATCGGCCCATTCTCATAAGAAACCATCACTTGTAACGTAGTTTTTATTTCTATGGATAGGCTGTCGGTTGATTTACCATCTTTGTCGGGGAACTCCCAATATGCAGCAAAGGTGGCTTTGCCCAAACGGATGGCTTGCGTCTCATATCCATCGCCCTTGTAATAAGGGTCCTTAAAGAAAGCGAAGTCGTTTTTAGGCTCCCCATACTTTTTAATCAATAACTCCTTCATATGGTCGTACTGGTGAAAGATTTCCTGTTCGTCAGGTTTTTCAAAATAGACATTTGCTTTGGTAAAACCTTCGTCAGTCATCAATGCGTAAATATCATCAACACTTTCACCCGCTAGTTTTCCTCCATCAAACACGAGGTGAGTAGCATCAGTTTCAGATTTGTTAGGGGTAAATTTCTGCGATAGAACCTTTATTGTTGTTTCTCTTGAGTCCCCCCATACAACTCCTTGAAATCCTGTTAAAACTTTGGCGATTTCCTTGTTTTCACTCTCCGAAGGCGCGTCAGGCTTTTGGTCATCAGGCTTTTGGTCAGAACTTTTAGTAGGTGTAGTTGGTTGATTATTGTTATTCTGAGCCAGTAGTAGTGACGGATGCAGTAGCATTGTTGCTAAAGCACCCACAGCAATAGTACGGTACACAACAGCCATTTTGATCACCATTTGCATTTTGATTTCCTTTCGTAACAGAGAAGATTTTCGTCGTGCGGCCCAACGGCAAAGCTCACCCGCGGCGGTAGCCTGCACAGCATAACGAACGCGCACGGCTGACGGCGGCTACCGGCGTCGGGTGCAGCGCATTGTTGGGCCGCAGGTTGTGTTGCCCTGGGTAACGGTCTTCATGTGTTGCTGGCGTCGTTGCTATCGAACCACCCCCGCAAGTAAGCCACTGCACTAAAAAGCGGCGGTATACAGACGGCACTTAGTTCAAGGCTAAACATCACCATCGGACGCACGGCGCACAGATGCGTTGGCCCATGTCTACTGCTACACGGGACACTCCCATCCAGCGGAACGCCATGCCATAAAGCCACGAAGTATGGCAGCCCTAATCCAAATGCAACAAAAAGGCCGAGCGGGCAAAATATGAGAAAGTAGAGCAGTGGCGGTTTTCCGTCAGGTGATGATGCTGACGACAGCCAACTCCAATACCAACGTGCTAATTTGTGTAACAATATATCCTGCCGAATAATGATGCCGATAATTGCTTCTGCCACTGAAAAAGCACTGGCCCTGCGGCCCAACGACCTAGCTCACCCGCGACAGTAGCCTAACTCGCCCTCCGATAACGCTGGGGTATGGGCGGCTGCTGGCGTCGGGTGTAGCGCATTGTTAGGTTGCTGGTAACTCGGCTAATCGCCATAGATATACTGAGTTAGCTTACCGTGTTTATCCAAAAGAATAGTACGATCATGAATGTTAATATCGTGAGGCAACTCCACGCCGATTTCCCATCCAGTAGTATCCGGTGAACTTCCACTCCCTATCCAGAAAGTTGCGCCCTTAGAATTCTTTTCACGTCTCGCGACAATTCTTTTCGCAATGTGGATGACTTGTTCTGGAGTGAGTTTGGGCCTGTAATGCCTCTTTACCGGTTCTGAATGAGCAGATGACAAAAAGCACAAACAGCATACTGCTATACCAACCTTGCTCTCTAATTTCATTGGACTAATATTCCCTTCATGCCACTCGCTACAGAAGTGCATATCGCCCAGCGACCTAACGACCTAGCTCACCCGCGACAGTAGCCAAAGTATACCCTACGACTGCGTTGAGGTAGACGCGGCTACTGGCGTCGGGTGCAGCGCATTGTTAGGCCGTAGCCTGAATTGCATTCCGCCATACAATGTATTTATAAAGCGGCATGAAACAACCCACCTGCTGACCTGTGAAGTGCAATGTCGGCGGGATTTACTGCCGATAAATCAGAATTGAAGCGTACATTAGAAACTTCTGCGGGCATTTTGGCAGATACCGCAGGTATAGCAGATGTTTCATAAAAAGCGAGCGAGTGTCTCGCAAGTTCATAATCGAATCGCTCATCCATTGCCTGCCGCCAAGTATTTCCCAGAGTCATTCCAACAATTCGGTCAAGCGTCATTAACTGTTCAAGGTCGTTTCCAATTCGTACTCTTACTTTGTCAAGTATTTCAGCTAGAGACGTACCTGAGCCTGCTCTTTCAACAAATATGGATGCGACGAGAACTGATACTCCCGGCGGCGACTGTAATTGCTCCAAAGAGAACTGATGCTGCCTGACTCGGTTTCCTGCGCTTTTCACTTCGATGCGTTGGTCCGCAAAGTTGAAATCGTATCTGTCTTCCGGGGTTGTGTGCCAAGCCTGAGCCATTACAGCAACGTCAGAGGCACGGGCCATTAAAAATAATTCTGCCCACAAGCCTTGTACGGACTTGTGTGGAGCAGCAGTCATGGCGCGGAATAATTCAACCAGACTGAACACAGCCCTTGTGATGTCAGAGCGGGTCGGCGTTGGCCCCAACAGCATAACTACAGACTCAAGCACACGAAGAAAGTAGGTGTGCAGAACCGGATCGTCGCCGAGGCAGGCAATAACTGTGAATTGGCCTTCTTCAATAACGCCATCGATTCCAGAAATACGGCATTCCATGTCATGCTGAATACTAAGGTGTTCTAGTTTGATCGGAACAGGTCTTGTTCGGGCGCGGCCTCGGGGAACAGCAATAAGTATCAAGGGAGAGCCTTGAACATCTCTGGCAATACGATGGTTCTCAAAGCCAGGAACAGGTGACGCTAAGATGTGACTACCTTCCGGCGACGGGATGGCCTTCAATGACGAGAACAAAGCAGCGAGGTTTAGCATTATGTAGCTATTTCCCCGCCCTGGTTTTGGCTCAGAAAGTCTGTGGACATATCATCAGATAATTTGACTGCGAGGGCAGGAACATTATGTATAGTTATTACCCCCCTCTCAGTTTCGCTTACCCCTACATTATGGATTTGTATCGTAGTGGCATTTTGATCACGAATACGGCGGTCGCCAGGGTAAATTAGTTCCCCATGATTAGGGTTTGCACCCTGCAACAATTGGATTTCACCACTTTCAAGAACTGATCTAGCCCTTTCGCTGCCTCTGCTCATTTGGTAGATTGTGCAGCCTGCATCCGGGTTTTGCTCCAAGTGGGCTTGTATTTGGAGCATTAAGATAAAGTAAGATTGTGCATCAGCCGGATGGGTAGCTCTGAATGGAACCAACAGATGTTCTAAGGCGAAAGCGAGAGGCACGTTTCTAACGACATTGTGCTTCTGCGGCTCAGTACGCATGGCGTGGCCTTCATCAGCCACAAATATATGACCAACTTGATCCAACTCCGCAAGAAACCGAGAAACAGTTTGGCGATTCTCTGCTAGGGCAGTTTCAGAGTCATGCGGAACTCGCGCTCTAAGCCAGTCGGTGCTAAAGTTTCCGCGTACATAGCCTAAATCAAGTACTGTGTCTCGCGTTGGCTTAAGAGCATTAGCAAGAATGAACGCCCGCTTCCACTCAGTCAGCGGCAGCCCACTCTCTTGATGTGCTATAAGCCTTCCCCTTACATCTTCTTCGTGATCCACATATTGCCGGTATATATTGGAGGCTGTTCCCTCCAAGAAAACACGGCAGTATCCCAAATATCGCCGTTTGTACCCAAAGAAGCGGGCGCGTTGCTGAATGGTGTCGGCATTGCCAACACCAATGCTTCGAGGCATATAGGTAACGGTCAGTCCCTCTACTGTGAAGCCACGATCCATAGCTTGTCCTCCGACAAGAATATGACCATAATCGTCTTCCCAACTTATGTTAGGAGTAGTCCCCCGTGCAGAGTTGATTTCTGTCACCAGCGTTCCGCGGATCGCCCGTTTAAGCGCACGAGCAATGTCATCGAAAGATGGAAGGTTGTGGACTGTTGCGGCAATGTCGTCGTAAGCAACCCGAAAATCTTCTAGTAGCTCTTGGCGATCCGCGTCTTGCTCGGCTAAATTGAGAACAGCTTCCCAGTCATCCTTTATTTGACGAACCCAGCGAAAATACTCCGCATGGCGCATTGTTTCCTGAGAAGGGTGAACCATCATTGAGCGGTTTCTGCTTCCATCTCTCAGGATACGATTGGCTGCGACGCCTATAAAAAATACGCGCATTGCGGCGAGGAGACTATCAGGAGCCTCAGTTAGCGGAATCAGTCTAGTTGGAATCTCATCGCGTGGTATGGCCCGAATTAGATTTCTATGGTGGATGAAAAAGTCCTTCCCGCCAACATACTCTGAGCCTGGTGTCAGCACGTCGCCGAAGCGCGGAGAAAGAGTATCAATGAGGTTGATTAACAACAGGGCTTGCGGAGTGGCCGTATACTGGATGTATGTATGATGAGGCAGCATTTGGCGCAAACTGAGTAGACGGCTATAAGTTGTGCTTTGAGTACCATCTTGAACTTGATTATTTAAGCCTGCTTGATCCGCTTCGTCATCTATAATCAATGCGCGGACGCCCTCCAAGTTCAGATCAGCTAGGGTTTGCGCGAGATTTGTAAGATGCGTGTGATTTTTCATCACTGTTATCAGAACTGTTTGTTTATCGTCATCAGTTGCATCTTCATCTTGCCAATCTGCTAATTTACTGGTGATATTTGCTGCATCACGACGCTTCGGATTGGGAACATGAAGCCATTTACGATCTGCCCGTGTTAAGAGCCGTAAGTCTGTTTGCAGACGTTTCATAGACTGATTGAATAATGGCTTTGATATGCCAGCAATGACTATCACCATATTATAGCCGTTGTCTCGTGCAAGAGCGGTCACAGTAGTGAAAGACATTGTTTTGCCGCTCTGAACATAACCGAATACAAGGCCAGTCTCCTGATTGGACGGCGCAAAGGGAGGAATAGCTTTAGATAAGATGCCCGCAGCTTCGCCTTGTAGTAGCACACGACTGTCTTGAGACAAGCCAAGATGATCAAGCAGAGCTAAAGTCTCCGCACCGATAGATGGACTCCAACGAGCAAGCAGGCTAGGATTACCTGTCATCATCTCGATTGTTTCTATTTCAGGGGAGCCAGGCGTATCTTCCATAACAAACTCTCTTCTCTTCAATTAAGGCTTTGATAGGGCATCCCGAAGCAAGTTGTTCACGTTCCGGCGAATTGTGCCTGCTTGTTTGACGCCGCTCTGTCTAGCAGTGATCTCGGCAAGGGCTAAAGCAGCAGCAACACGCAGCAAAGGCTCAATCTTGGACGGCTCTGCCCCGCTGTACCTATCCATGAAAGGATGCGCTAGTGCCAGGCGCACACCAATTTTCCTGATGCCATCAGCGTCGGCCTGTGAGGGCTGATCACATAATTCCAGCCAATCGCTAACAGCAGGGTCGTCAGACAATTCCAGTGTGATTCGCCATTGCTGATCTTTAAGATTAACATCAAAGACACGCTTTGAGGCATTCACTCGAATAGGTAATGTAGAAGAAGGCTCATGCGTCTCCGGTGGCGTCTCAATCTGCTGCTCGATTACCTGCCGAACATCACGAGCGAGAGATTCCGCAGTGCGCCTGGCAGCAAGCTCGGCAGCCGGTTTTAACTCCTGCTGCTTGGGCCGAGCGCGATAGCCTTCTGCTTGTTGTAGTAAAGGCATTTCAAGGGTATTAAGTTCCTCTCGCAAGAACCCTAAGAAGATGTCTTCATGTTCTTCCCAGCGAAATCCATCTTTTGTATGACTGACATCAAAGCCTTCAAGATTTACCTCACCAAACAGCCGTTGAAAAGCGTAGCTGTTTGATTTTCCAAAAATCTCTTCTGGACGGTAGCTGTCTTCCATGCTACCTTCAATTAAACGATCTCGTCGGAACAATGCGAAACCTGCCTCAGACGTGCTTCCTGTCTCACGGAGAGCAGCAAAGCCATAAGCTCGCGTTCCTAAGCCCAAATCAATGTCAATTTCCTTGCGCCACTCTCTAGGCGACTCGGCTTCGTTTTTGTAATAGGGTGCAACCAATATCTTCGACTCAGGGAACATCAATGTTTCTTCATTGAAGACAAGCTCAAGCTGTCCACTCCGAATAAACACCCGGTAAATACTGGCTAGGTGATTTTTAATTTTCCCCAATGTTCGGCCTTGTGGCGGCTGATTAAGATCAGTAACAATTATTTCCGTAAAATGAGATTTAGACGACTCTGCACGTTTCTTGACTTTTAATAGCTCCGTGTCATTTTTTACTATTGTATCAATATCAAAATATATGGATCGCTCGACATCTTCACCCAATGCGGATGTTCTCACCATCCAGCTACGTCCGAACCAGCAGGCAGCACTTTTCATTCCCATTCCGAACTCAGATAAACCATTTCGATCAAGAGGAACCTCCGCTGCTCGAAACGCTCGTTGATAATCGGCCTCATGGATACCAGCGGCATTATCTCTAATAGTGATGCGTCCACCATCATTGGCTTCGATGTTGACAGTCACGCACAGTTTGTAGCCTGGGCCATGAACGGCTACAAGGCGTGAAATATTGTCAAGGTAGCTTTGGAGCGAGTTATCCACGAACTCGGCCACTGCAAACCAGGGTTTGTAGTTGAGGTGACGCAGGATAGAGAGGATGCTAACACCAGGGCGGATGTTAATACTCTGACTTGAATCTTCCTCTTGCAATGATGAACTCATAGTACTGTAATTCAAACGGCAATAAATTTTTGAGAATCAGTAACGTCGTAATGCAAGTCAAGTGAAAGATAGTTCGGGCTGACTAAAACAGAAGACTTGGGCGTGTCTGCCAATAGCGTAGAAAACAAAGAAGCAGCAATCATTTCTACAACATGTGCATTTACGGCATTTCCCAAAGCTGTGTATACATTGGTCTGAACACTTGGCAAGTATTCTAAATCGCCTAGCGATTGCAAACGGGCGCACTCTGTTGGAGTCATGTAGCGTTCTTCCCATCCGATAATAGGGACGTGTGTATTCGACATGGCAACGAGAGATGGGGCAGTAGTCGCCCTCTTTACGCGCAAGCCCGACGCTCGAACCTGAATGATATAATTTAGAATGTTGCGCTCAGAATTGCCAACATTCCATTCAAGTTTTTGCTGGCTTGGTGGGAATCTTAAAATCTGAGGAATCCATTCGTCAATCCAGTGCTTATGGGATTGGTAAAGTTCTCGGTTTTGGCGAATGTAGCCAATCTTCCAGTCGGGAAACCTGCCATTTTCCTCAACAGTCTTGGCGTAAGATGGCAGATGGCTCATTATATCCTCAGTAGCGAAGTTTCCCAATTGAACCCCGTGATTCCCATTGTAATTCTTTAACTGCTCAGGGCCAAGCGCACTTGGAATAGTATCTTTGTAGGGGTATGTTGCTCCAAATTCCATTGACCAGATGGGAAAGCCTGGCACTACTAGCGCGGCAGGAAACTTATTGAGAAAGGCTTGCCATACTTGGATACATTCTTTGATTTGTGGCGAAATTGGCTTCGCACCCTCCGGCATTTTATCAAGGAACCTGTGGATTGTTACAGGCTCATCATTCGGGACAGGCCAGATGAAATTATCAAGTGGTAACAAACTAGCAACAATAAACATACGCTCTCGGTTATGAGGAATGCCAAATTTATGAGGAGAAAGGCGTTTATGGCTCACATCGTAACCTAGTGACCGGAGTTGATCCTCCATCTTCTTCCAAGTCTTGCCGTTGTCATGTCGTTCCAAGTTAGGCACATTCTCAAGAATAATGTATTTTGGCTTATGATAGCTAATTATCCGCAGAACATCGTCAACGAACAGATCGCCGCCATTTGGACAATCAAAGCCTCGCTGTTTGCCTGCTTTTGACCAGGGTTGACAGGGAAAGCCTGCACAAAGAATGTCATGTTCGGGAATGTCTTCTACCATGACCTCTTTTATGTTACCCCGTGACTCGATGCCAAAGTTTTGCTGATATACTTTTCTCAAATCTTGGTTTATGTCACTCGCGAAAACGCAGGTATGACCAAGCCGAGCTAGGGCTACATGAAAACCTCCTAAACCATGAAAAAGATCAATAAATTTCATCGTTGACACTACACCCTTTTATCGGCATCGCTGACCAACTTTAAGTTGAGGAGCATTAGCTATTTCTGCGACATTAGAAGCAATAGCAGTAGGGTTTCATTCGATCTCCGTTTTCTAAATTATCCCAACTCAATCAACATATTGTATCTGATTTGTTAGAATTCAACTAAATATATGATACACAATTTTGTTTATCAAGTCAAGGAAAAACCGATGCAAAATGTTGATTTAGACAGTTAATTCATCTTGCCCTTCAACACAGACAAGGGCCATGCGCTACGGCCTAACGCCAAAGCTCACCTGCGACACCGCCTGCACAGCCACACGAACACGCAGAGGATAAGGCGGCGGTGGCGTCAGGTGCAGCGCATTGTTAGGCCGCTCTCGCTGAACGCTTTCGTAACTGCTCGATTACGCTGTCGGGGACCTCTATAAGTAAATCCTCAACCTCAGCGAGTTGGTTCGTGGCCTTGCCGACAATAATTTCCAGGCTTTGTGCCAATTCAGGATGCCCCTCCCAAAACGTGTTGGGCAGAGACAGCAGATTATCAAGAATATCGCCCGAATACCAGTTTCCGGCGAACGGCTCATCAATGAGGCGCATCAACGCCAGAGGCACAACGTAGTCTAGACTGAACTTCTGTCCGATGAACCGACGCAAGTCTTCGTCGGTAAAATCTTTGAGTGGAATGCGTCGAGCACGATGACACTCAATAACTAGGCTGCTTTGAAAGGTCGGTTCTCCCCAAACTTGGCCGTCTAGTTCTTGGAGAGTCTTGTCAAGAAACATCGGATTTGTTAGCCTTCGCTACCTTGCCTGCCTATGTGGAGCGGCCTAACGACCTAGCTCACCCGCGACAGCGGCCTGCACAGCATACCATAAATGCACAGGATACCGCGCCGCTGGCGTCAGGTGCAGCGCATTGTTAGATGGCTTGCCCTATGCCAAGAGAGCGATGACGGGAACGCCTCCGATAACCGGATGACCCCATAAGCACCCGACCACTTGACCGAATGAGGAGCCTTCCACTCTCGCAGAAGCCTATTCTATTATGACCGGCGGATAACCTGCTGACAAATGCCAGTAGCCTTTTGCCGCAAGCGATCTAACTCTAAAGCTCACCCGCGACTAGCCCAAGCAAACCACCCAAACCCGAACAGGTGAACGCGGGCGACGGCGTCGGGTGCAGCGCATTGTTAGGCGGCAGGCTTTTGAGCCTTGGGAGACGGAGGCCATACATCTGTCTGCACTTCGCTGCTCATTTGGGCAACTAGGAAAGATGTACGCTTGATAGTACGCCATTTCTCAACCCCAAGATAAACAGCCAAACCAACACACCCCCAAAATAGATCGCTGATAATCGGATAGCCGCCCAAACTCGGCCACCAAGAAAAGAGATCACTTACTTTTATCACCCAAGATAACCCTACCGGGGTCGCTTGGCAACAGTGCGGCAAAGTCATTTCGTAAGAACCAACTACCTTTAGAAATAGGAAACGAAAAACTGCATGGGCAGTCATAAACACAGCCAAAAGAATCAAAGGTTTCGCGATTTTCATGTTACTTTTCCTGAAAGGCTGACATCATGGATGAGCCTTTCGCCCTGCCGCCTAACGACCTAGCTCACCCGCGACAACGCCCAAACTAACCCTGCGATAATGTACCCGAAAAGGCGGGCGATGGCGTCGGGTGCAGCGCATTGTTAGGCTGCAACGGTTCTGGCTTCATGCTCAAAATGAACTTATCCCCCACTTGTTGCAAGACCGAACGAATCTGGTACGCCAAATTGAGAGGCTTCATTCGGACGATACGCAGGACGACTTTTGGGGACACAGTAACTGATTGTGTAGGAAACACCCGTAGCGGTTATGCGCTTCATCACCTTTTGGTTTGTCGGTGCTTTCTGCTGTACCTTCAATTCTATGGGTGCTTTCCGGCTTTTAGCTTTTGATAATGCACGATTGGATAAGATTTTCTTCATCCGCTTTTAGCCCCGGCTACAACAAAGCCTCAATTTGCAGCCTAATGCCATAGCTCACCGGCGACAGTAGCCTAACCTGCCTTCCGATAACGCTGGGGTAGAGGCGGCTACTGGCGTCAGGTGCAGCGCATTGTTAGGCTACTGCCAGAAACGCAAGCGGGATACAGAAACTGACGCCCAAACGCTCACTTCCTTACACTGCCATCCCTACTTACTTTACCAAAACAAACACGACGGATAGCTTTTCACAAAGAACGCAAGCCAAAAGCCGACAAATAAACTCCCAAATGAAAGCGCAAAGCCCAGCAATAGGAGCCTAACGACCTAGCTCACCCGCGCCGGTGCAAACGCGATATGAAATGCGAGAACCTCACCACCGGCGTCGGGTGCAGCGCATTGTTAGGCCGCAATGCAGAAGCAACACGGGGTAGGGGAACCTGCGATAACTCGCTTGCTACTCCGGCCAATACAGCTTACTTTACCACAAAGAACACGAAAGGCAGCCTGCCACAAAGAGAGAAAACCAATCACCGACTGCCGAACTTCTCAAAAGTAAGTGCGAACGCCAGCATTTGCGGCTTAACGCCATAGCTCACCTGCGACGGTAGCCTGCACAGCATACCACAAATGCATAGGCAACGGCGGCTACCGGCGTCGGGTGCAGCGCATTGTTAGACCGCTGGCTGCTCTGCCTCATGCCTAAAGGTGTTTGACCAGTGTAAAACTTCCTGTAAGAGCGGCGGAACTACAGATTTGATGAGCTGAACTGGTACTAATTCCCATGCCTTCCGCCCTAATTTGCTATGAATACCCCAGCAAGTAGTATGAAACTGGAAAGTATCCTGCTCAGGCCGAACAACCTTTAGATAGCAGGAGCATCCGTGAGCATTGAGCCAGAAAACCTGGCAATATGGTTCACCGAAGCGTTCTTTTTCACCTGTATCAAACAGGAAAGTTAATTCGTGTTGCCGTGCGAATTCTTCCAAAAGCGGAATAATGGGCGCGAATAGTTCTTCACAATGATTTGGCATTCGCATCGCAATCGCCTCCGCCCAGCGGTCTAACGCCATAGCTCACCGGCGACAGCGGCACGCACTTGACCCCCGCCAAGCACACGACAACCGCGCCGCTGGCGTCAGGTGCAGCGCATTGTTAGGCTGCACTCAGATTAGGCGTTGGGTTGTTTGTCAGAAATTTGGTTCTCGACGAACTTCCAGAACTGTTTTCGCTCTTTATCCATGCGGTCTGTACCTTTGAGAAGTGGGGTGGCGGGACGAAACAGCACTTTTCCCGCGCTATCATAAAGAACTGGCTCAATCTTGCCGCCGGAATTCTGGACTCGTTCGAGGCGATACTGTGCAACTTCTTGCCATCGCACAGAGGTTGTTCTAAATCCTGTCCTTTGGGTAATCCCTTCTTCGTCGGCGTGAACATGATATTTTTCTACTTGCCGCCAGCAAAAAAAACTGAACAGGACGATGGCAAGCCCACTCCAAAACAAGAATTGGGGCGTCTCGCCATGATCTGCGAAAACGCTGATCCGCTGAGGGAAGAACGCCTTCATCATAGCAGCTAAACCGAAAAAACCGATTAAACCAAATAGGATACTTGCAAATAAGCGCTGCCAGAGTGCGCTTTTAAGTTGCATGACTGTCTTAGCCTTTCGCCAAGCACCAGCAGAGGTAGTGCAGCCTAACGACCTAGCTCACCTGCGACTGTGGCAAAGTAACAAATAAGTATGTAGATGGTAAATGCGCCACTGGCGTCGGGTGCAGCGCATTGTTAGGCCGTGACGGTTCCGGTTCCGCCCATTAGCCTACGACAAATGACTAGCCTTTATACAAATCCACGTCTACTATGCGGCCATCGCGAAGCCGGATGGCCCATTGAGAGTTGCCAATCCATCGCGTGTTGATGTCGGTCATTTCGGGCCGAGAAAGACGAGTCTGGCTCGGAGGGATCAGGATCGGGAACAATCTGCTTACGTCCGGCAAGGTCTTTCCAGTGAGTGAAGCACGGAAGCCAACATCCTGAACCATGTAATGCAGACCGACATCGTACTGAGTTGGGGCAAGACCCGATTTCCACAGGATATAGCGTGCGTTTGTATACCGGTTATCTGAGGTTCCCACGACCAGAAGTAGAATCAGCGCCACGATACCCAAGACGATAGAAAGACGTTTGCGGGTGAACTTCATAAACGCACCTCGTTTCCACAGTTCGGAAATAGCCATTGGCCTTTCAGCCAAGCTCGGTTCATCGGCCTAACGACCTAGCTCACCTGCGACACCCGCTTGCACAGCATACCACAAATGCAGAGCAAACTGGGCGGGTGGCGCCGGGTGCAGCGCATTGTTAGGTGGCAGGCAGCGAGGGCGGTGGGGGCCATATATCTGGATTGATTTCGCTTTGTTTAATCTGATGCCATGTATATTCCCGGATGCGCTTCCCCCACGAACAAAGCAGTGCCGCCAGAGCGATCATAAAAGATAAGCCGAAAACATAAAACCACCAGGGTAGCAACGTATCTTCTACCCAGTTGTAAAGCCATCGGCCTGGAAAATAAGCCAAAGCAATTGGCCCAATGACTAACCCTAAATAAAAACACACATCTCCCATAACCCATGAGGTCGTAAGCCATTGGCTTTTTGGCTCCATTCTGAGGTAGAGCGCCCGCCACTTCTTAAACAGTAGATATGCTGTCAAAGCAATGCTTCCCCAAATTAAATCTCCTACAATAAGGTTGCCAAACGAAAAAGAGTAGGAAAAAAAGTCGCTGACCTTAACCAACGAAATTATCCAAAACGGAGGTCTTCCACAACCACAAGGAAATCGCATTTCATAGTAGCCAAATGCCTTCACAACAAGAATCCTAAGAATTGCATGGCTACATACAAACGCGGTTAGGAGAAGATTTTTTGCCATTGTTTTCATGTGACTTTTCCTAAAGGCTTGTTTCACAGATAAGCCGTTCGCCCTGCCACCTAACGACCTAGCTCACCTGCGACAACGCCCAGGCAAGCCCACCGAAAAAGCACCTGAAAAGGCGGGCGATGGCGTCGGGTGCAGCGCATTGTTAGGCTGCTCGTATGCTGCATTTAAGTCAGTCTTCATCAACACGCGCCGTATCAAAAGCATCCCGAAGTTTGGCGGCAACCGCTGATAATGTCATGTTCGGATTGCCTCGCACTTCCATTCGCTCTTTCTCGATCTGACGCAGATGAGCTACCAATTCTTCCTGCGAAGCATCAGATATCAGAAGATCGTAAATGCCGATTGAATAGCTGTCATATTCGTCCATCGCTTTGGCATGGCCGAATATTCCAATGGGGTCCCAATCTACCAGCAAGATTAAACGGATAAATCCCAACGGATGAGAGAACCGTTCCCAATCGTTTATCGCTGTGTTCTTAGTTTGCATAGGCACACGCTAAAAGACAGGCAGTGGCCGAGCAGCCTAACGCCATAGCTCACCTGCGACAACGCCCACGCAAGCCCTACGATAACCCACCCGAAAACGCGGGCGATGGCGTCAGGTGCAGCGCATTGTTAGGCCGATGCCATGTTCAGGCTGTCGCTACTGGGACGTGATGTAACTTTGGTCTGGTGCGCTTTTCGTATGGCGAGTATCTTGTTCACTGCCTCGCTACTGGCACTTTGCTTCAACGCTTCCCACTGGCGACTCCCAACCCGGCGGTCTGTCGCACGAAGAATATTCACAATACCCCATATATCATGCGCGAATGGTTTGGACAGTATTTGACTGCGTGGTGTGTCTAAATACTCACGAATGAGACAGGAGATTTCACTGATGTCGGTCGCATACGGCCATCTAAACGGATAGGGCCTCTCCAACAAATGCCTGTCCAGATAGCCGAGACTGACAAACTGTTTGGGATAGTCCCAAATGATTTCTTTGCCTAATGTTATCCAATAACGGGGGATACCTGTGGTTCCATAAACGGCGTCCATTGGATAGACTCGGCACTGGATTTGAAACGGTAGATCGGGGGCAACAATGAGGTACACCGCTCTTTGCAGCTTGCTCCAGGGCGGTCTCCCAAGATTTCCCTCATATCGTGCCTTTTTGGTAGGTGTCATAATTTATACCTTCCGCCACAAACCCGGCGACGTGCATCGGTCTAACGCCATAGCTCACCTGCGACAGCGGCACGCACTTGACCTGCGATAACAGCCACGACAATCGCGCCGCTGGCGTCAGGTGCAGCGCATTGTTAGACCGCACGAAGAAAAGCCTCATTTTCCCAGTTTTCTTAAACCTAGCACCACCCCTGCCTCTGCTGGCACACCCATTCTATTTCCTAGTTTCTCTGCTAAAAGTCGAGCCTCTTGCCCGGTCGAACATTCAACGAACGTGGTTTGTAAACGTTTCGTTTCTTTCCACTCTATACTCAGCCCGGTAAACTTCGTTAGATTCCAAATACCAAAATGGGAAATTTCACCGAAATCTCCGCTTCGCGTCCAGGATAAAAAGGCAAACCCCAACCGATATTGGTAACGTTTTAGCTGGAAATCGAACTTTATTTCCTTTGGCCCAGCAAAAAAACACAAAACCAAGAAAATACTAACGAAATAAGGCAGAGTAAACATGAACATTTCTTGATCTGCTGGACTGCCTTTGTACCAGGGGAAAATATAGCTGATAAATATATAAGTAACGCCTACTCCCACTACACCATAAAAAACACGGTCAATAATTGGCTTTCTGAAAACTGCTTCGTCTTCATCAAAATGCACCAACCAGCCGAACATATACGCCTCCGTCAGTTGATATGCCTCTGCCGTGCGGTCTAACGACCTAGCTCACCTGCGACAACGCCCACGCAAGCCCTCCGATAATGTACCCGAAAAGGCGGGCGATGGCGTCAGGTGCAGCGCATTGTTAGACCGCTCCGAGACTCGCGCTCTGGCCCGGAAGTCTGGTTGCGGTTTGCAGCAGCAATTCGTAGATATGATGATTGGGCAGATAATGAACGAAGAAAAACTCATCGTCGCCCTGCATAATGCGTGATAAAGCCGCAGCGATACCAGCCGAACGGCTTACGCCCGCTTCGCATTGACAAACAATCAAGTCGACTTTGTTTGCATGAGACGCCACAAAGTCCAGAATGGCACGGGCATCATCGGCAGTCATCGCCGCTCCACTGTCTGAGAACAGCCCCTCCAAACCGGGTATATCTACTGTTTGGCTCGTGTCATGGAATTGCAGGCGCAGAACTGCGCGGCATAATGGCGAAGCCGCAAGATTGGCTTCTGGCTCCTCCGGGTCTGTGACGGAGATAACGAGATAAGGCACTTCAGGAATGAAAGAGCCAACCAGTCGCCGTCCCAAAACCAAGAACGCCATATGCAAACCACGATAGACACGTTGTATTGGCGGAACATCATCGTTGAACATAGCGGTCTGATTTCTTCTGATCCATGCCGACCCAGCTACCTATGGCAGAGCGATCTAACGCCATAGCTCACCGGCGACGGTAGCCCAGCACAGCATACCACAAACGCACAGGTGACGGCGGCTACCGGCGTCGGGTGCAGCGCATTGTTAGGCAGCAACGGTTCCGGCTTTGTCACCGGGGCAAACGACGGCGCAATTCCCGATGAGTGACAAACAGTGCCAACGAAAACAAGAGGGCGAAGCCACTCAATTCTCCAATAATCAGCGCGGTCACGCCCCAATGCCACTGCGAAATCAAGGCCGGAAAGGAAGCCATGCCAAAGTACATGAAGGTAACAGCCAGCAAGGACGACGGTACGCCGATACCCAATATCACTTTCGCAACGGTGATGCTTTCCTGCCTACTTGCAACATAAGACCGGAGCGACTTATTTGGGAGTGACAAGTCAAAAAAGCGTTGTTTCATCTGGTTTCCTTTCAGCCTGTTGCAAAGTAATCAAGGCTATCAAAGAGTAAACGCAGAAAAAGGCACATCGGGTTCGCGCCGCCCATGTTTGCCGCCTAACGCCAAAGCTCACCTGCGACAGTAGCCAAGTATACCCTACGACAACGCTGGGGTAGGGGCGGCTACTGGCGTCAGGTGCAGCGCATTGTTAGACCGCAGGCTGGTAAGATTTGGCCACTTGTATTTTTTGCCAACGATCCTGTAGTTCAGGATACTGTTCCCAAAAGATGTCCGGCAACCTCTGAATGCTTTCTAATAAATCACCATCATAATAGTCCCCCGACACGAACGGATCGATTTCTAACTGGGCTAACGCCAACGGGACTAAATACTCTAGACCGATTTTCTGCCCGACCATAAGGCGTAGGTCTTCTACGGTGAAATCTTGTAGAGGCACACGCCGCAAGCGATGGCAATTTATGACGACTTGAGATTGGTACGTTGGTTCGCCCCAATCTTCTCCTTCTAATTGCTCAAGTGTTTTGTCAAGCATTATCTTGATAGGCCCCCGGCCAAAGCGCAAGTAATGGCCCTGCGGTCTAACGACCTAGCTCACCTGCGCCGGTGCAAACGCGGAAATGAAAGAAGAAAGGCTTACCACCGGCGTCAGGTGCAGCGCATTGTTAGGTTGCAGGTTGTGTGGCCTTCGGGTCAGGTTCCATGATCGTGAATACGCACAAATAATCAGGATTTACCACAACAGCCCCACCCGGTTTTAAGTGATACTCACCCTCTGCCGCAACTTTTAGCGCGTCTAACTTTGCTAGCAGCGTAAACTCCTTGCCGCTATCCTGACGATCCACCGCAATAACGGCCTCATTGATGCGCGTGATAATACCATGTATTTGAACCTTATGTCTGACTTCGCCTGTAGACTGAAGATAAGTAAGGCTAATCAAAAGATGCTTGCCAACATACTCATCGTATTCCGGTAAATGAGTGGCGAGATATTCATCAAGGTCAAAGTCATCCTGGTCGTCAGGTATATTGGTTTCCATGGCTCTTCCCCTAGCGGCCTTCGCCACAGAACAGCCTTCGGCCCTGCGACCTAACGCCGTAGCTCACCCGCGACACCTGCCAAGTAAGCTGAACGACTAAGCACCCGCCATGGCGGCAGGTGGCGTCGGGTGCAGCGCATTGTTAGGCCGCTGCCTGTGAAGCGAATAAGGCTGGATTAAAACGTCTGCCGAGATGCCTAAGCCCTGATGCAAACGCCGGATCATCTCAATCGTCAACCCACGCCTGCGGTTCAAGACTTCCGCCACACGCGCCCGACTGCCCAAATATGGCTCTAAATCCCGTCGGCTTAACCCGCGACTTTCCATATAGTATTCTAACGCGACTACCGGGTCCGGGGACAAGATAGGGTGATGCCGTTCTTCGTAGGCTTCTACAAGCAAAGTGAGAATATCCAAACGGTCTCCTTCGGAAGTTTCCGGGGAAGCATCAAAGAGCCGGTCAATTTCCGCTAATGCCTCTTTGTAATCCGCTTCTGTTTTGAGTGAGCGCAGGGTCATAAGATTGCCCATAAGATTATCCTTCACTTCAGACTGTCGCTGCGTCTACTTTGTCGTATTCCCGATGTGAGCCAATAAAGCGGATATAGACAATCCCAAGTGGATAGTTGACGGCGACGATAAGCCGGTATTGATTGCCCTTAATATTGAATACAACCCGATTGTTTCCTACAATGCTGGCACTGGCATAGACTCTCTTGATGTCCTCGGGCGTTTTCCATTGTGCCTGGTTGGCATCCTGATACCAGGCTCTGAGCGCATCTTCCGCATCAGAATGTCTTTCCCAAAAGTCGCGCAGTGTACCTCGAGCGATGATACGCATACCACAATTATACCTTGCTCCCGCTATGGGAACAAGGCAAAAGAGATTTTCCTGTGTTTTAACTGCAATCGTGACAGTCAAGCCTAAATGCAGCGGCCTAACGCCATAGCTCACCTGCGACAGCAGCCAACGCAAGCAAAATGCCAAGCACCCGAAACGGCGGCTGCTGGCGTCAGGTGCAGCGCATTGTTAGGCCGTCTGGAGGCGTTGCTCCCGATTAAAGACGCTTACGCGATGTTGAACTGTTTCAAGTCCCTGAATCACTCCGCGTCATAGTTTCCTTCACCGTCCAGCACCAGCAATCCATTTTCATCAATCATCCCTGAGCCGTTGAAGATGAGGCCACCGAGTGATTTGGCAATTTCAAAAATCATGTCGAAATGCCTTTCTTCCTCGCTGAAGGTTGGCGAGGCGTCTACACCAATGGCGAACTGACAACGCGAGATTGTGTCCAGAACCCTATCTCTCCGGGCCACTGGCGTGACAGGAACGTGACGGAAGTAGGCAGAAGTACCCAAGATCAGTCGGGAGAAGTCGTTGAAATCAGGCTTTTGTTGTCGGTGCATACTGTGAAAAGTAATCACGCTTCCCTGGGTAACTTGGAGGGTCTGCCACTCGTGGACATCGCCCGTTACCTCGACCGGCACGGAGGACATCTCCCTGACGATGCTGTAGACAGCCGAATAGTCCACTTTGCTTCCATAGATCGTACAAGCATCACTCATGCTTTTCGCACCAGTCCCTAGAACATTTGATCAAAAAATCGTGGCGTCGCCTGCATTGGCAGGCGCAACTATGGTTCCTGTAACTTGTGTTTTGCCACAGTGAAGCATGTTGCCCAGCGGCCTAACTCTATAGCTCACCCGCGACAGCGCCCAAGCAAGCCCCGCGATAACCCACCCGAAAAGGCGGGCGATGGCGTCGGGTGCAGCGCATTGTTAGACCGCAAGTGTGCCTTGCTTGCGCCCCACAAAGTAATAGATTAAGGCCCCAATGAAGTGCGTAAAGATCACGACCAAAGCCCATATAATTTTGTTGTTTGGTTCTGGAAAATGGCGGCGCAAAACATCTACCAACTGCATAATCCAGAAGATAGTGGGCAACAAAACAATGACGATGAAAAATAAATCTACTGGGCTTCCAAAACCGAACGCAAAAATTGGATACATATTTTCTCCTTCTGGCTTGCGCCATAATGCCAGTCTATGCCTTGCGGTCTAACGCCATAGCTCACCCGCGACGGTAGCCTGCACAGCATACCACAAATGCACAGGATACGGCGGCTACCGGCGTCGGGTGCAGCGCATTGTTAGACCGTCAGGCTATTGAGCCACCGGTAACTGGGGTTCCGAGGGCTGTCTGTCCTTTTGATTCTGAGCAATAACATTAGGATCAATAAACATCTGAGTATTACGAACTGACCATGTCCCATCCCCCATCTGGCGCATACTCACCCGAAGATAACTAATACCTCCATCAGTAAGCCAAACAATCGCCTCATGCGTCCCCTTCTTCTCAAGCCTATAATCAGTTGCACTGGTCAAAAGGTCAAAATACTCCCGATGAAAACGATCTTTATATGGGGGCATAACAAAAATAGCTTCGTGACGCGCTGTTGAAACAATATTCATATCTCTGGCTTGGTCTTGGGTATGCTTCCAATGGACGGCAAAGACAATAACCCATATCGCTATAAACAAAGCAAAGGCAAGTGTCAATAAAGGGCGCGAATAGGGTGTCATTTGCGTCTTCACGTCTGTCCTCCGTATCGGGGAGCAAAGCCCATGTCCCTGCGGTCTAACTAGCAGTAGGCCGCCATGCGCGGCCTAATACGCCTCGTCTGCAGTATTATACCGCCCTTGCGTTCCCGATAACGCAAACACCGCTCTTGCGGTCTGCATATTTTCTATACCGCACACGTCACCCGAATTCCTTTTCACCGATACAATTTACCAGCGTTTCGGTTTTTTCCTGCTTCCGCCACCGCGAACGCCTATCCTGCGGCCTAACGACCTAGCTCACCTGCGACAGTAGCCTAACCAACCTACTGATAACGCTGGGGTAGGGGCGGCTACTGGCGTCGGGTGCAGCGCATTGTTAGGCCGATGCCTATTGTGGCTTTCGTAACCGGGGCCACTGTCCAAGCACTGCGACAAAAAACAACATGGCACAGCCCGAGATCGCCCGGATTGTACTTGGATGCTCTATACCTTCCACCAACTGCACGATGCCAATAATATATCCTGCGAAAGTAGCAATCAGGCGGGTTAAATGAATAGGTAACTTCATCTTTTTGCTTTCGTGAACATGATTAGCTATGGCGCAGCCGCCTAACGACCTAGCTCACCCGCGACGGTAGCCCTGCACAGCATACCACAACGCAGAGGCAAAGGCGGCTACCGGCGTCGGGTGCAGCGCATTGTTGGGCCGCACCTTTACCGCACTGCGTTAAAGGTGCTTTTGTGAGCGCGAACGTACTGTATTACTGCCAAACTCAATACGTTATTGTCAATGTCCCAGACAACGTTACTCAGAGGCAGAAAAAACGCTTTGATATAATCCTCGTCAAAGCGGGTCATCCACTCAAAACACTTCTGATGGTCCCCGCCGATAATATCCGCCGGAAACAAAGTCATAGATTGCCTGCAAGCCTGAGCCGCTTCGGTAAATCCTAGTACTTGGTATGCCTCTGCAACATCAGTCATATTACAAGCCCCTTCGTAAAAATACTCGAAGCCGCCATTGCCGATGATGCCCTGCGCCCACCACACCAAAAGAACCGTTTGCTCTGGTTTTGAAAGACTTTGGATGCCGTTTTCCTCTGCTCGTCTTCCTAAATTATCACATATCTCACCTGCGAGATCAAACGCTTGAGGGGGCATGGTTTTTGCCTTATGGCTGGACAAGTTACAGGAAAACGCTATGCGGTGCGGCCCAACGGCATAGCTCACCCGCGACAGCGGCAAGCACTTGACCGCCGACAACAAACACGACAACCGCGCCGCTGGCGTCGGGTGCAGCGCATTGTTAGGTTGCTTCTTTACAACCGAGGGACGACAGGCAATCGCGAGCGGCAAGGCGAATAGCAGCCCATTCAGGGCAATGATAAACTAAATCGGCCCAAGCCAACTTATCCAACTCGATTTGCTCAGACGCCAACCTTAAAATGACTCCAAACTTCAAAATAGTGGCTTTTGCTTGCTCACTCATGCCGCGAACCCAGATTGCATCTTCTTCTATAGAGGCGACAATGTGAAAGGCGGCCTCCAATAATTCCTCTGGAAGTAAATACTTTTCTACTTCCGCCTGAACCATATAACTTTCTTGCTCCGCCAGTGACGCCAGTGGAAACAAATCATGGCAGATACGAGTAAGCATGGTTCTGAGGCTTTAGAACGCAAGATAGGCAGTGGCGAAGCGACCTAACGCCATAGCTCACCTGCGACGGTAGCCACTGCACAGCATACCACAAACGCACAGCAAAATGCGGCTGCCGGCGTCGGGTGCAGCGCATTGTTAGACCGATGGTTGCGAAGCGTTGCGGAAAAGTCATTATGCACTAATTGAGGATGGCGGAACACGCAGAATATCCGCCGCCTCCTGAATAAGATGGTACGCTTTGTTCTCATCCTTGATCTGGTCGAAAGGAATGGGAGAGCGCCCCCGCTTTTTCCAAATCAAACGCATCAGAAATAGCTCGCCAGAACTTTGCGTACTTACCCGATCCACACGGAGTTCTTTGATCTCGCTCAAACTCCCCGAACTATAAAACGCGAGTGGCCGAACACCTCTGGCGAGTTTGTAAGTACGACTCGCCAAATTGACTGACAAGTAAAATGGAGTAGTCCTATAAAATAACCAAAATGAGAGTGCGCCGAACATGAATGCACCGAACGCGCCAACTGCCGATTGTGGCAAGGCCTTACTCGATAAAGACTGGTTGGGTAAAGCTGGCGAGGTGGCGTACCACACAAAAAAGGCGGTTAATGTTACCATAACCAAAATAAGAGGAACCCACAGGAGAACAGCAATCAATTTTGTCTGAAACTGCACCGTGTCGCCATTGACGATTCCGAGCATTGTATCTCCAGTTTCCAGCAAGCCCCATGCCCATCGGTCTAACGGCATAGCTCACCTGCGACAGCGGCACGCACTTGACCCCCGGCAACCAACACGACAACCGCGCCGCTGGCGTCAGGTGCAGCGCATTGTTAGACCGCAGGCTGGTCAGCCGCCAAGTCTGATGATTGCAACTGTGCCAGTAATGCTTCTAGTCGTCGCTTTTCCTGCTCGGCCTGTATAGCCAATTCCACTACAAATGTTCGAGGGTGATTAACTCGCATGGGTTCGGCGATCTCCGGCGGAAGTGTTTCCAAGAATTGACGAATTCTTCCAGGTGTGCCGGAAATGCGCTTGCACAAAATCAATTTGGCTTGTATGCGTTGCTCCTGAGTGCTTGCAGGATTACTGAAAATCGCATGAAGTTCCTGCCGGGTTAGTTTTTCCTCGTCCATGTTTCCGCCTCACAATCAAGCCTACGCCCTGCGGTCTAACATATGAGTAGATGGAATTGCGCGATCTTCCATCTATCCCAAAAACTCGCCAATAGTACGAAATACGGAATAAACTTCCACCTATTCCTCGAACAACGCGCTTTTTCCTGCCAAACTTCCACCTATTCTACTATTGGCGCTGTTTTTGCCGTCAAACTTCGGCCTATTCTACTATTGGCGCGGTTTTTGCCGTCAAACTTCGGCCTATTCTACTATTGGCGCGGTTTTGGCGATCAACTTCCGTCTATCCACATTACAGTCCTATTATACGCCAAGTCTTCGGCTTTTTCCTCTCTTGCTCCCGTGCCAATCAAAGCCTTATCCAGCGGCCTAACGGCATAGCTCACCCGCGACAGTGGCCTAACCTGCCTCACGGCAACGCAGAGAAGAACGCGGCCACTGGCGTCGGGTGCAGCGCATTGTTAGGCTGTCTGGCTGTGCTGGCTCAGTTGATAGGACTTCATGGACGCACTAAGCCGTCGGTCAGATAAAAATGCTCTTGCGGAAAATTAACTTTCGCACCCCGACGGAACAGTTCTCTTTACCCAACTGAACCAAGCCACACGCCCTCCATCCTCATAGGCACACGAGCCGTCTGTGAAATCCGCTACACCTGGACGAGTGGAGAACTTTTCTATTATTCTTCCTTCTTCGCCTCGCGCTGGAACCCACGGCACGAGGCCAGCAGAGTAATTGCCGAAAACCAAGACAATAGGTTCGCCGTGAACATAAAATACAGTCACGAAAAATAGGCAAGCAACAGCGAGTAATGTTAATCGTTTGCGTTTTCCCACTCTGAATTTTAGTTTAGCCATTTCCCTTGCCATTGGCTCTGTTTCTCATAATGCTGCTGCCACAAACAGCTATATCGTCCAGCAGC
The DNA here is from genome assembly GCA_965277095.1 of Capsulimonadaceae bacterium. Classification (GTDB taxonomy): domain Bacteria; phylum Armatimonadota; class Armatimonadia; order Armatimonadales; family Capsulimonadaceae; genus JANXMY01. Next base: position 3,776,581 of record OZ255718.1, on the reverse strand, counting down.
CTAACGACCTAGCTCACCTGCGCCGGGGACATGGCTCAAGAACCCGGAAAGGCCATCTACCGGCGTCGGGTGCAGCGCATTGTTAGGCCGCAACGGATCAGCAAAACGGGGTAGGGGAACCTGCGATAACTTGCTTGCTACTCCGGCCATTCCTACTTACCTTATCACAAAAACCACGACGGATGGCCTCATCCAAGAGCAGAAACCAGAAGCCGACAGAACTTCTCAAAGGCAGACGCGAAGGCCACTATTTGCGGCTTAACGCCATAGCTCACCCGCGACAGCAGCCGAAGCAAGCCCTCCGATGACGCAACGGTAAAGGCCGGCTGCTGGCGTCGGGTGCAGCGCATTGTTAGGCTGCTGATGGTAGCACTCGGTCACAATGCCCTCGTGTCTGGGGCATCCGGTGGACTTCGCAACTCGGCAACCTCGGCTTGAAGTTGAGCAATCTGATGGGCTTGCTCGGTAATTTGCTGCTGTAACGGCCCTCGTATGGAATGAGTGAGAGCAATAATCGTATTGTCGATTTCCTGTCGGAATTGTTTGCCGCCGCCGAAGAAATTTCCTTCCCTTACTACCGAAGTTAGTAGGTACTGAAGTTGTTCTGCCGCTTTTTCGCTCGGTGATGATGTATCTGCCATACTTCCATCTTTCTGTTGCCTTCGCCCAAGCGCAACCTTTCGCCCAGCGGCCTAACGCCATAGCTCACCTGCGACAGTGGCCTGCACAGCATACCACAACGCACAGGCAAACGCGGCTACCGGCGTCAGGTGCAGCGCATTGTTAGACTGAACGTTCGCTTGACTTGCGCCGCCGGAGCCAAAAGTAACCCATAAACCAAACGCTATTTAAGAGAAGGGCCACGATAGCAACACCCATAATAACACCCATAAGCGGGATTGCTATACTATCGCTATCTGGCATAATGGTTCTTGCCCGACGTGCTTGGTCAACTTCTTTCTGTAACTCAAAATATGCCCAGACCGGAACACCGATCAAAAGACAAGCGTTGAATAGGGACCAAATTGCCCAAGAAATACGCGAAGACTTTGACATAGTTTACGCTACAGGAAGGCAAAATGCCGTGCAGTCTAACTCCATAGCTCACCCGCGACAACGGCCTGCACAGCATAATGCCCAGCACAGGAAACCGAGGCCGCTGGCGTCGGGTGCAGCGCATTGTTAGACCGCTCCCGCTAAGAGATTAAGCCGCGCGTGCAATACTGACATACGCAGATGCACTCGCCGGGCCAGGAATGGGATAACCTTCCTCCCGCAAGCCGTCCAAATGAAATTCAATCGCCTCCTGCATATTGCGCTCTATATCTTCCATCGTCACACCCGTTGAAACGCAACCGGGTAGGTCAGGCGAATAAGCGGAATACCCCGTATTTGTCTTCTCAATAATAATTAAGTAGTTCGTGGCTTTATTCTTCATGGTTTTAACCCTGCTTGTTTGAGGATACTGTTTTCTGTACCGATGGCTAAATCTTCGCTTAACTTACCTGGCACTGTGACCAAGCCAATTTTGGTATCATGCTTGAACTGACGATGACTGCCGCGTGTGCGAACAAGATACCAGCCATCTTTTTCAATGATTGTAATGGCTTGTTTAACCTTCATAAAGACAGTATACCGCAAACATAACTCTGCTGGCTGCGAATGAGAAAGCTCGGAGCGGTCTAACGCCATAGCTCACCTGCGCCAACAGCCGACGCAAGCTAAACGATAACGCAAAGCATAAGGCAGGCTGATGGCGTCGGGTGCAGCGCATTGTTAGATGGCTTGCCCCCTGAACGAGAGCGATAACGTGAATGCCTACGACATCCGGTAGCCCCATAAACCCCGACAACTTTCCTGAATAATAGCATAGCCTGACCGAAAAAGCAAAGCCGATGTTCTGAATTGTCACGCCAAAGTTTCGGTGCTTGCCAGCAGCCTTTTGCCGCAAGCGATCTAACGCCATAGCTCACCTGCGACAGCAGCCTGCACAGCCAATCCGCCAAGCAGAGCATAACGCTGGCTGATGGCGTCGGGTGCAGCGCATTGTTAGGTTGCTGGCTGATGAGGTCATGGATTGGCCGATTTATGTTCGGCTTTTTTCAATTGCTCTGGCTTATGTTTGGTAGGTTTAGACGGTTGAGGCTGACTGACAGAAACAGTTGTTGCATCATCGTCCGACAACTGCCCGATCAACTTTTCCGTGCTTTGGCCTATGTGATAAAACAGCACAGCCGTCATCACCCAAATAACAGACCCAACCAGTAAGCACACCGTTAGTATACCAGTGACCATTTTATTTATCTTCATCTCTTGTGTCTTTTGCTGTGCAACCAGCCTTTCGCCCAGCAACCTAACGACCTAGCTCACCTGCGACAGTAGCCAAGCGAACGCTACGCACTCGCTGGGGTAGGGGCGGCTACTGGCGTCAGGTGCAGCACATTGTTAGACCGCAGGTAGTTCGGCTACTTGCCGATGCCTCTGCCAAAATGGATTCCATGTCTTGAAAATATCTTCTTGCTCACGAACAAAAATATCAAACCAATAAAGAATTATTTTCAACCGTTGATAAACGTCAGCCTGCGGCTCTGCCTTCCTCATCTTTACCCATTTGGATATATTCATTCCCTGAAAATAGTTGGCAGATTGCCAAGCAGTCAACTTTGCTAAAGATGCTTGAACATCATCCTCCTGTTCAAGTTCATCTATAATCCCGTCAACCATATCAGTTCCAAAAAAACTTGCCAGATACCAGGGTACTTCTTTGAGGCTGAGATTCCAATCCGACCTGGAGACCCGGCGGATAGCATCCATGCAGGAAATCGGACATGACGGCTTGAGGTAGAACAAAATATGTGCCGCAAAAGCTTCCATTCCGTACAATGGTTCAGATGGTTTAAATCGTGAGCAAGCAAGCGGAAACAACACATCAAAAATATTGTGGTCTTCTGCCTGACGTATTCGTATACAAAACTCTTCGCTGGCTTGGTCAAATTGTTCTTTTTGCTTGCGATATACTTCCTCTATCCAGTCGCCGGATTCTTCCTCTATCCAGTCGCTGGGAGAAGGCCGCAAGATGTAAACGGCGTTGACGGCTGAAGAAATCTCATTTTGAGTCATTGCACAAGCCTTATTGAAGATGCCTTTGCCACGTTCCGTTTTCCTCACTTGACTACGAAACAGGAAACCCATTGGCCCTGCGGTCTAACGCCATAGCTCACCTGCGACAGCAGCCGACGCAAGCATAACGCCAAGCACCCGAAACGGCGGCTGCTGGCGTCAGGTGCAGCGCATTGTTAGGTTGCTTGCTTAAATTGCCTCTCGCCAAAAGCCGCCGATAATAATGCTCTGAATAATTGCTCTGATAATAATGCCTATTCGCTGACGCAGGGCAGATTGCCGTATCGCTATTATACTGCCGTTGTGCCAGATGCCGCAAGAAAGCAGATGTCAAGCGACCTAACGCCATAGCTCACCTGCGACAGCGGCACGCACTTGACTCCCGCCAAGCACACGACAACCGCGCCGCTGGCGTCCGGTGCAGCGCATTGTTAGATCGCTTGCCCTATGCCAAGAGAGCGATGACGAGAATGCCCCCGACTGACGGATAACCCCATAAGCCCCCGACTGCTTTCCTGAATAATAGCACAGCCGAAAAGAAAAAGCAAAGCCCATATTCTGAATGTCTCGCCCAAGTTGTAGCCTTTGCCATTAGCCTTTTGCCGCAAGCGATCTAACTCCATAGCTCACCTGCGACAGTAGCCTAACCTGCCTTCCGATAACGCTGGGGTAGAGGCGGCTACTGGCGTCGGGTGCAGCGCATTGTTAGGCTACTGCCAGAAACGCAATCGGGATACAGAAGCCGGCGCCCAAACGCTCACTTCCCTGCACTGCCATCCCTACTTACTTTACCAAAACAAACACGACGGATAGCTTTTCACAAAGAACGCAAGCCAAAAGCCGACAAATAAACTCCCAAATGAAAGCGCAAAGCCCAGCAATAGGAGCCTAACGCCCAAGCTCACCTGCGACGCCTGCCAAGCAAGCCACCCGAACAAGCACAGGACGCGGGGGCAGGTGGCGTCAGGTGCAGCGCATTGTTAGGCCGTCTGGAGGTGCTGCTTCCGGTAAACGCCGTTCAGGACATATGAGTCGGAGGCGGAGGCCAGACGTTACCCGGATCAACATCGGATGGACTTTCGTTTGTTGGCACGACCCTTTGGTATGGATACAACACGCCCCCGGAAATTAGACAAACCCAAGGTCCTATATAATAAACCATAAGGGCAATACGGGTGCTAAGCGGTGCATCCACTGTATGATGCAATAGACTCTTGAGTGTCGCCCAATAACTGAGGTCTACGTCTATGCCATGACCGACGTACCAGCCTTCAAAAATGAGTAAGCCAAGCCAGCCAGCCCCAACCCAGAGCAAGCCCTTTGCCCAAGATTTCCGCCTTTGTGTTGCCAAGTTATCACCGTGGGTTATTTCGCAGTCTTGATAAGTTGCCTTTTGTAACGCTGAAGCATCCTGCCCAGCGGCCTAACGACTTAGCTCACCTGCGACAACGCCCAAACAAGCCCACCGAATAAGCACCTGTGAACGCGGGCGATGGCGTCGGGTGCAGCGCATTGTTAGGCGGCTGATGCGCTGCCTTGTGATGCGCTGCCTTTAAGCATGGCCTCAAACACTGATGCCCGAACATAAATCGGACACTCCACTCGCATTGCCAGATTTACCGCATCGCTAGGGCGCGTGTCCACCTCATGTACCTGGGCGCCCACACGCAGACGCACCAAAGCATAGAAAGTTTCGTCGCGCAGATCGTTCAGATAACACTGTTCTATTACGCCCCCGGCCACACTCAGAAAATTCAACATCGTCTCGTAAGTCTGAGGTCGGTCAGGCGTATGCTGCTTCGCTTTGTTGTCAAGGCACAGACTGATTGCGAGAAACTCAGATTGCCCGATGAAGATTTCTCCCCGACGTTGCGCCGTGTCTTCAAGGACGACGCAGTAGCTGGTAAACTCTTCCTCTTTCTGCTCCGGTTTGGCATAAAGCTGTTTTGCATAAGCAGTGACAACTTTGACGGGTAAAAGTTGTTCGGTCATTGATTTCTCCCCTTTGCGTGACAGCAAAGCCTATCGGTCAGCCGCCTAACGCCATAGCTCACCTGCGACGGTAGCCCTGCACAGCATACCACAACGCAGAGGATAACGCGGCTACCGGCGTCGGGGGCAGCGCATTGTTAGACCGCTTCGCGTTTGAGCAGAGGCTCTGGCTTGATGCTCTGACGAGCGATTTTTACCAAATTACGCAGGGCCTCATTCACCGACTCAGAATCAGGAAACACAGCCGCGACATCGGGCGAGAGTGCAACGAGATTCGTCCCTTGAGAATAGCGAGCCGCATACCGCCCACGCTGCCCCCCTCGGAAATCGTATTCGGCAAGCATTTCTGGTTCTTCGTTCATCGCTTTATCTTTCATAATTGTTCTTCCTCGTAGGTCTTACGCTCGTTTGCTGTTGCAAGACGGGCGCTGATAATGCGAATTATTTCCTCGCGATCCGTATGTGAAACAACAAGCAAACGTCCACGCTCGGATAGTCCCAATAATAAAAACCGTTCTTCATTGTTGGAATGCACTGTATCAGGAATAAAAACGGAAAGCGGGTCATGAAAAACAGTAGCCGCTTCGCCAAAAGAAACTGCGTGCTTGCCGATATTATCTTTGGCCTTGTTGCTATCCCAATCGAAATGCAGTTCCATAACCTGAATTATAGCAGATAGTCTATGACTTTCTTTCCGCCCCGGCCAGAAGCGGTCTAACTGCCAAAGCTCACCGGCGACAACAGCCGAAGCAAGCCCGCCGATAACGCAAAGCATAAGGCCGGCTGATGGCGTCCGGTGCAGCGCATTGTTGGGCCGCTCGTGCAATCGGCCATAGTGATAGGCCGATGGACAAAAGAAAACTACTCGGAGTGGTAAACCGGCCAAGCTACCACCAAGATTGCTTCCTCGTCCAACGCTTGAAACGCCGCATCGCGTAGTTCATCCGTATAGCGCGATAACAACTCGGTGGCATTGCCGAAGGCAAAGGGAGCATCCGTGTAAAGCAGATTGACCCGATCTGGAATAGAAAAGCCTAGCAGGGAAAGATAGCTCCCGCTGAGTCCATGAATAATCGTACAACCGCCGAATGTGTATGTAAACTCCTGTTCAAACGTATCCAGCAAGCGCCGGTAAGCAGGAGCAGGCAAGTCCGGCAGATAAACTTCAATTCTTGTCTTTTCGGACAGTGGCAACGATGATTTCCTTCCGCTTGGCTGTGAACTCCTGCATCCGTCGCAGGGCTTCTTCGGGAGCGAGTTTGACCCGCTCTGGCCGTTGCACTTCTACTTCTCTCATTTCTTCCGGCCTTTTGATGGCTATTGCTTTGACAACCATAATTTACCTCCGATTATTCTGGTGATATTATAGCATAATCGGCTGAAAGAGCCTATACCACCAGCAAAGATTACGCCGTGCGGCCCAACGCCATAGCTCACCTGCGACAGTGGCCTGCACAGCATAATGCAAACGCAGGGCAGAACGCGGCCACTGGCGTCAGGTGCAGCGCATTGTTAGGCTGCTGGCTGTCTAGGCCCTAGTGATGGGCCCACGCGACATTCTGATTCTATCATCTCTGGCATCATCCATTTCGCGGAAGATACGACGTATATTTCGCAAAGTATACGGTGCAGTAACGACCAGTAGCGAACCTAGTAACCACGCCAGGAGGGGGCGACCAGCATCAGGATATACCGCCAAAGGCGAGAGTACCGGGAACTGCTCAAAGATGGAAGAGAAACGCATCCCCAAGATTAAGACGACCATTAGCCCGCATCCGACCACAAACGCGCCGATGATGATACCTTTGATGCCGATAATAATGCTTTTTATCAGTACCATTCTCGCCACAGACATAAGATGTTCCTCATTGGAGGTGAATGTGAAAAACAAGCGTTTCGCCCAGCAGCCTAACGCCATAGCTCACCCGCGACGGTAGCCCTGCACAGCATACCACAAACGCACAGGCAACGGCGGCTACCGGCGTCGGGTGCAGCGCATTGTTAGACCGCAGGAGTAGTGGGCTTCCGCTCATTGGTTTTTAGATTGGTTCGTGTTATCGAGACAAATAAAGCACAAAGAACTATCGCCGCTACAACCCCAATAGTATCCAAAATAATTGTGTGTAAGGTCGGGTGTCCCGCTAAATCAAATCCATTGGAGAGCCTGCCTAATGACATAAACAGCATTAGCGTCCCATTGATTAGTAATAACTGGATGTTACGCTTTTTCCTCAGTGGGGAGGGATACTTTATCTGATAAAAAGCACCAACAAGGGAGAGCAAACCAATAATATCAAAAAAGATGCCTACAGACAACTGAAATGGCTGATGAATTTGCATATTGACTTTCGCTTAAGCACCGCATTTGGCCCTGCGGTCTAACGACCTAGCTCACCCGCGACGGTAGCCTGCACAGCATAACAAAAATGCACAGGTAACGGCGGCTACCGGCGTCGGGTGCAGCGCATTGTTAGACCGCTTCGCGTTTGAGCAGAGGCTCTGGCTTGATGCTCTGACGAGCGATTTTTACCAAATTACGCAGGGCCTCATTCACCGACTCAGAATCAGGAAACACAGCCGCGACATCGGGCGAGAGTGCAACGAGATTCGTCCCTTGAGAATAGCGAGCCGCATACCGCCCACGCTGCCCCCCTCGGAAATCGTATTCGGCAAGCATTTCTGGTTCTTCGTTCATCGCTTTATCTTTCATAATTGTTCTTCCTCGTAGGTCTTACGCTCGTTTGCTGTTGCAAGACGGGCGCTGATAATGCGAATTATTTCCTCGCGATCCGTATGTGAAACAACAAGCAAACGTCCACGCTCGGATAGTCCCAATAATAAAAACCGTTCTTCATTGTTGGAATGCACTGTATCAGGAATAAAAACGGAAAGCGGGTCATGAAAAACAGTAGCCGCTTCGCCAAAAGAAACTGCGTGCTTGCCGATATTATCTTTGGCCTTGTTGCTATCCCAATCGAAATGCAGTTCCATAACCTGAATTATAGCAGATAGTCTATGACTTTCTTTCCGCCCCGGCCAGAAGCGGTCTAACGACCTAGCTCACCTGCGACGCCCGCCACGCAAGCCTCCCGACAACGAAACCGTGAACGCGGCGGGTGGCGTCAGGTGCAGCGCATTGTTAGGCTGCTACGGTTCCGCTTCCGTACCAATGCTTTCGCTACGTTCGACCTCTGGCGATCTTGGCTATGGCTTCTTTGGCGGCATGACTCCGTACAAGGCCGGATATAGCCGCTTGCCGATCAGTGCCATAATGACGCCGCCTCCAATGAGGGCCGGGCCAATATACCAGACGTCGAATGCCCATGACTCATCAATCCAAATAGTATTTGGCCCTATTCCATGCCCTAAACTCGTTAGGGACGTATTGTAGAATTTACCCAAAGGATTGCATTCTCCGATGACGGTCACAGGAACCACCAGAGAAGATTTCCACTTGACTAATTTTGTCGCCGGGGTCATTGTGCCATTATCTGCTTGCATTTCGTTAATGTTGGTGATCCTATTGTTAATGTCTGAGGTGTTTTCCTGAACGAGAACATGAATAGGACTATTACCAGTCTCCCCAGACCCACGCAGAGCAACATAGGAATCGCTTTCATTATTTCCTAGAGACTGAACCTTCTGGTTCAAGTCCAGGAAGCCGCCACTGACTTTGTAACTTCCTCCTATCGTTCCCTGATGGACGAGTTGTTGATAAGTAATGGGGCGAGAATTTGGATGCAGCAACCAATGGACAAAAAACCAGATGCCCAAAAGCACGAGCGAAGGCGGCATCAAAAGCCAAAAGGTATCCCATTGGGTTCTCCAAGACTGATAATACGCCATAAAACTTCCTTTAGTTAGTGCTAATGGCTGAAGACCTTATAATGGGTTTGGTTCGATATGTTGCCACAGAATACCCCTGATTAGCAGCCTAACGGCAAAGCTCACCTGCGCCAGTGGCCTGCACAGCATACCATAGCGCAGAGCAAAACGCGGCCACTGGCGTCAGGTGCAGCGCATTGTTGGGCCGCAGGCTGTGTAGGAAATGGCTACAGATGCCTACGCTAAACTCACTGCTTCTCCCACTGTAAAAACGATCAACATTTTTTTGGATAGTTGGCCGGTTAAAAGAGCCAAAGCACTTGTTGTAGTCGCCTCAACGCAGTCATTCATCCGCGAGGCTTGAGAATAATCGGCAAGACCTACAGGAGTAATGCCGTCGTCTACCCGCTCAAATAACTCCATCCCTATTATGGGTATAGATAATGACTGACAATCTTGCACAAAACGGATTGCCTCGCCGAGTGGTAATAAAGTTTCGCCCGCAAGATGCACAGACTTTTCTGCATACTGCCTCTGAAGTTGTGTTACTGCGCTCATCTTATGTTGCTCTCTCTGCTTTGCAACAAACAAGCCTCTCGTCCTGCGGCCCAACTGCCATAGCTCACCGGCGACAACAGCCGAGGCAAACCCTACGAAATTGTAAAGCCAATCGCGCTGCTGGCGTCAGGTGCAGCGCATTGTTAGATGGCTTGCCCCACAAAAGAGGGCGATAACGCTAACGCCCCCGACTGCCGGATAACCAAATAAGCCCCCGACTACTTTCCTAAATAATAGAACAGCCTCACCGAAAATGCAAAGCCCATATTGAGAATGTCCGCCCAAGTTTCGGCGTTTGCCTGTAGCCTTTTGCCGCAAGCGATCTAACGACCTAGCTCACCTGCGCCAACAGCCGAAGCAAGCCCGCCGATAACGCAAAGCATCAGGCCGGCTGCTGGCGTCCGGTGCAGCGCATTGTTAGGTTGCTTCCTTGCCCTCACCATGCGACAACACTCAGACCGGAGATTTCGTTAAAATGAGCATCTCGTGATACCAAAATCAAGTCATGCTGTAATGCCAAAGCCGCTATCCACATATCATTTTCCGGCAGGGGTCGCCCTTTGACACGAAGTGCTTCCCGAATGATTGCGTACTGCTGTGCCGTCTCCAAATCACAATTTAATATCGTGTTTTGTGCCGCTAAATCATCGACGCGCTGAACATTGGCGGCAACGCGGCCTGACTTTCGCGCTCCGTAGTAAAGTTCCCCCAACACAATGCACGGCAGAACAATTCCAACCGCCTGTTGAAGCTGCTCAAGAACGCCCTTATCTTGAGAGAACAGCGCAATGACGATGTTTGTGTCTAGCAGAAAGCGGCGCAGAAAAGAAGTAAGCATCGACCCTACCAATCTTGACCTTACCAATCTTGAAGATTGATTTGTTCACAATCTTCGTCCGCCGCTTGTGACATAATCAACAGGTCGTCCGGTTCAATTGTCCCCGCAAAAGGCAATAAAACGGAACCTGGCACTCCGTTCGGTTGGGTCAAAGATAAGGCACGTGCAAAATCCAGCACTTGGCGTTGTTGGCCCAACGGTAAATTATTCAATTGATGATGTAATTCTTGCTCCATCACGGGACTAATCATATTGAATGGCCTCCAATCCTCTTGGCCTATTTTACCCTACTACGCTGCGTGAAGCAACCTAACGCCAAAGCTCACCTGCGACAGCGGCACGCACTTGACTCCCGCCAAGCACAGGAACCCGCGCCGCTGGCGTCAGGTGCAGCGCATTGTTGGGCCGTCAGGCTGTAGAAGTGAATGTAACCAGGGCCACCGTCAAGCAGAAGGCGCGATACTCGACAAAGATAAATCGATTCTCTGCCGGTTGGTCTGGAGAAACAAAAGTAATTGCATCTCTCCTACCGTAAACTCTGCCTCTGAAAGTTCACTGGAATGCCACTTGCCAAGCATCGCTCCATAGGCTAACCCACCGAAAAGGGAAAGCGAGGCTTTGTCGGGCAGGGTTTGGCCGACCATCTCTGTGAACAGAATACTGGTCAACCAATTATGGACAGATTGCCAATACTCAAAAGTCCAGTTCTCCGGCTCGGTAAACTGGTAGAACCCGACAATGGCTGCCTTAATCTCGTCTGTATCTTCTGCATTAGGTGTAACGGTCGCCAGTGCAGTTTCTATGAGAAAGGGACAGTGTTTTAATAAATGCTCAAATAGGTCAACTACACCCCAGTTCCTCATGTTATGGTCTGTTTCCTGCTGGCCCGATGAAACAGTGGAGCCTTCCGCCCTGCGGCCCAACTAGTATTGGGCCGCGCCTCTGCGGCTTTTTCAGCCACAAGACACACGCATAAACCCCTCGCGGGGACAATTGACAAATTACCGCCCTTTTGCGGTCAAATACCGCCTTTAGGAAGTTAGACCGCATTACTCAGGCATAAGATACCCGATATGACAGCAAATACCGCTATAACCGTTTCACCCCTACCATTCACCATTGTCTCGGTCTTTTCCTGCTTGCGCCAACGTAACTGCCCTGTCCTGCGGCCTAACGCCATAGCTCACCTGCGACGGTAGCCTGCACAGCCAATCGCCGCGCACAGGGGAACGCGGCTACCGGCGTCGGGTGCAGCGCATTGTTAGGTGGCTGGCCCGGCTGGTTTATGATACAACATTTACCAAATCCAGGCAACGTAGATACCCGTGAAACAAGCGGCAATTATGCTACTCAACAACAAAACACGGAAGGGCCGGAACATTTTCCAAAAGACCAGCGAGAGAACTACAGCGCATAAAATGAAAAGCCCTCGTTCCTGACCTTCGCTCAATCGGTCTAATAAACTCCCGCCAGCAACAGCGTCGCCAAGCGTAACAGCTTCTACTATAAACAAAATCAGCAGCAAAGGAACCGCGCCAAATAGTATTCCAACGAAGGTGTCAAGCCATATTGCTCCAGTCATCAGTTTTAGCATTGGCGGCAATGAAACCCTACGCCCAGCGACCTAACGCCAAAACTCACCTGCGACAGCGGTAGGAATGACACCCGACCTACGCCACGATAACCGCGCCGCTGGCGTCGGGTGCAGTGCATTGTTAGGACGCAATAGACGAAGCGAGATGCCCCGGTGACAGACCCACTATACCCCACACAATACCAAATTCGAAACAGCAATACCTCATACGAAACGCGGAACGGCCACCGTAACAGCAAAGCTAAACGACTGCCGACTTTACAAATGGCTCCCGCCTTTGAACAAGCGCCCTTTGCGGCCTAACGACTTAGCTCACCCGCGACACCCGCACGCACAGCCTCCCGATGATGCACAGGAATCCGAGCGGGTGGCGTCGGGTGCAGCGCATTGTTAGGTTGCTTGCTGGACTGGCTTTAGTTATAGGACGACGGTAGATTTCTTGTACCGGTCAAATAATAGAAGCATCACGCCGGGCAATGCGCCGACAACCGCTCCTATTATCTCATATTCGTTCAGAACTTTCATATAATCCGGGTTGCGGTGATGGGTTCGCTCAATTTGGGCATGGTCTCGCATATAACAAAGCACACCTGCCTGGGTGATGCCGATGAACCCACCGAACAAGATTAGAAATACACCGCAGATAGCCATTGTTCTCTTCACTTTAGCTTCTGAAACAAGCTATCGCTGCTGGAAAGCAGTTGCCAAGCGACCTAACGGCATAGCTCACCCGCGACAGCAGCCAAGCGAGCATAACAAATACGCACAGGTGAACGCGGCTGCTGGCGTCGGGTGCAGCGCATTGTTAGGCCGCTTCCTGCAACTGCATTAAGCGACGAAGTGCCTCATTTACCGCTTCCGTCGTTGGATAAACTTTCGCAACGTCGGAGTCCAGCAAAATAAGGTTGGTGCCGGAACGATACTGAGCCAAATATTTGCCCCGTACTCCGTTCTTTAGAACTGTTCTGTCATACTCAGGGCGTAGTTCATCCTCTAACTCATCGCTGGGTTCAACCGCAGACAAATTATTCTGTGTTTTCATATAGGCTCCTTTCCTGCCGCATGGCTTGACGGGCGCTGATAATGCGCGTCCTCTCTTCGCGGGGCGTGTGCGAAACAATCAACAACCGATTTTGATTGGAAAGTCCATAGGTGATAAATCGGTCTTCCTGCTCCGAATGGTCTGGATCATCATAGGTGACAGCGAGCGGATCGTCAAAGACAGTGCCAGCCTCCAGAAAGGACACTCCATGTTTACGGAGGTTATTCGCCGCTTTGTTTGGATTCCATGCAAACTCCATAGAGCTATTATAGCCTGAAAAACGAGCAAAGGACGAAAGGGGAGGTCATATGAAGCGGCCTAACGCCTAAGCTCACCTGCGACACCCGCAAGCATAGCCTCCCGCCAATGCACAGGAAACCGGGCGGGTGGCGTCGGGTGCAGCGTATTGTTGGGCCGCAGACTGTGAAGCATAATGTCACTTGACCCATCTATTAAATCAATCGCTAATAATTGACTGATAATACTTGCCTGCTTCTTGCTCCTGCATCTCCATCCCTAATGGCCTGACTACTTCTGCCTTGTATCGTTCCATCAATTCTTCCCGCAGTGTTAAATCGAAGCGACCAAACACTTCTTCCCCATTCCTAGCCTCAGCGTCAATATAAAAACGCAAATACCAACTGAAATCTAGCGGCGCAATTCCGATAAATACGCCGAAACCTCTAGGCATCGCTTTGAGTAACGCAGAGGGCGACTGCACGATCAGCAACAACGTAGCGAAATCAATATAACCGTCGCCAAAATGTAGGCCGTCATGCTCCCACCAATCTGCGTATTTATGCAAATTTGCTCCCTGCGCTTCAATACTTTGCAAAAATCCGACGGTTTCGACCAATACATTTGACAGGAAATCGGGCAATAGTTCATCGTCTGAATGTAGGTTAATCCCTTGAGGCATTATAAAGTCTGGCTTGTTCACCTCCTCACGCCATTGCAAAAACTTCTGATGCAATCGCTTAAAAAATGACAACCAATTATCCTCTATGAATACGCTCTGCCAAAAAGCAAGCCTTTCGCTCTGCGGCCCAACGCCAAAGCTCACCCGCGACGGTAGCCTGCACAGCATACCACAAAGCACCTGTGAACGCGGCTACCGGCGTCGGGTGCAGCGCATTGTTAGACCGTCAGGCTGATAGCTAACGGTCTCAAGGCGCTTTGCCGTTCTGCTGTTTCCATTGCTGCTCTGCTTGACGACACTGTTTACAGTATAACACAGGACGCACGAAATCGAAGGGCATAAATAAGCACCCTGCCCGAATAACTGTACGCGAGTTTGGAAAGTCATGCGCCTCAGCCTGAAAGTAAAGACGCGATTGTGGATTACGCCGTATCATTCCATATTCGACGAAAGCCATGCCGTTGTAAAGCCGAACATGATGAATAGGGCAAACTTGACTGGTGGGAATACAGAACCAGAGTATGCCGATAAGCAATAATCCGCTTAATATGACAAGATTACGGCGAGATAATGCGAGCCTTTTCATGCCAGCACCTTTCTCTAACCTGCCTTCGTCCTGCGGTCTAACGACCTAGCTCACCTGCGCCAACAGCCGAAGCAAGCCCGCCGATAACGCAAAGCATCAGGCCGGCTGCTGGCGTCGGGTGCAGCGCATTGTTAGATGGCTTGCTCTGCGAAAGAGCGCGATGACGAGAACGCCCCCGCCACCGCAAAGCCCCTGACCCACGCCAACTTGACCGAATAATAGAACAGCCTCACCGAAAAAGCAAAGCCCATATTCTGAATGCCCGCCCAAGTTTCGGTGCTTGCTGACAGCCTTTTGCCGCAAGCGATCTAACGCCAAAGCTCACCCGCGACACCCGCTTGTACAGCCCACCGGGGACGCACAGGCAACCGGGCGGGTGGCGTCGGGTGCAGCGCATTGTTAGATTGCAGGCTGGCAGGCTTACGATAGGAGGGCTTCCAATTTTTGCAATACCTGTGAAATGGTCTCCTCCGGTAAGGCACAAATCAATTCCGCGTGCCGTGCCTGCCAATCCAAACTCTTGACCTGATCTGACAAAATTGCTCCGGTTACACCTTCCCCCGCAGGAATGACTACCTCAAAAGGATACCCCTTAATCTGGCTTGTGATCGGGCAGAAAACCGCCAAACCAACTTTCCGGTTATAAGCCGAAGGAGATAAAACGACGGCAGGACGGTGGCCTGCTTGCTCATGGCCGGATTGTGGGTCGAAGCTCATCCACACCGCATCGCCTCGCTCTGGAAAATAAGGCATGGGAATCTACCATACCTCCCGACCAACCACTGCGCCGGTCTGCCATTCCTGATGCAAATTATCTTCTGTGATACCCGATAGTAATTGCTCAAGTTGAATTACAACGGGCTGAATAGGGGAAATCAGTAGTTTCCCGTCTATGAGAGAGACCTCTACGAGGGTATCTTGTTCGAGCCTCGTTTCGGTAGCGAACGATTTCGGTATCCGCAGAGCTAAACTGTTGCCCCATTTCTGAACCTTTGTTTTCATAGTAGCCTTCCTTCATACTGTAGGTGTATACAAAGAAGATACCCGAAAAGGGAAGGTTTGGCAACAGCAAGGTCAATCGTCCTGCAATCTAACGCCATAGCTCACCTGCGACAGTAGCCAAAGCAAACTGACCGCCAAGCACAGGTGAACGCGGCTGCTGGCGTCGGGTGCAGCGCATTGTTAGATGGCTTGCCCACCGGACGAGAGCGACAACGAGAACGCCCCCGACAATCGGATGACCCCATAGCCCCCGACAACTTTCCTGAATAATAGCACAGCCGAAAAGAAAAAGCAAAGCCCCGTTCTGAACGATGTTGCCAAAGTTTCGGTGCTTGCCCGCAGCCTTTTGCCGCAAGCGATCTAACGACATAGCTCAACCGCGACACCCGCATAGTACCGCAACCGACAACGCTACGGCAATGGCGCGGGTGGCGTCGGGTGCAGCGCATTGTTAGGCTGCAACGGCTCCGAATACGTCACAATCTGGAATACTTTGTACGCGACCGCGACCACCAGCCTACAATTGCTCTGCCAATAAACCAAGCCGCTATTCCGCAGATAAATCCGCCGCCAGCCCCAATTACAACACATAAAACCATGACAAACAGAAAGCCAAAGGGACTTCCAGAGTCGTTTGTGAAATATATTAGCGCCAACAGAATGACTGGGAGCAAAATAGCCCCAGCAATTGCCCCAATCACCCCCAACAGCATCGGCCCAATCCAGCCGAGTATCCAGCGAAAATTATACCTTTTAACTGGCGGCTCATAGCCAGAGCTAGTCGGAGGCGGCCACACATCCTCAGTATCTTCTGCTGGCATTGAACTCTCTCATGGCACTCGCCCCTAAACAAGCCGCAATTTGCAGCCTAACGGCAAAGCTCACCCGCGGCGGTAGCCTGCACAGCATACCACAAATGCACAGGCAAAGGCGGCTACCGGCGTCGGGTGCAGCGCATTGTTAGACTGCTCCGTGTGAACGTGATTGCCATAGGAAGTTATTGCCAATAATGACGTTTACCGTATTTTCCATGTTGCTCTGCTTCTTGCAGATCACTCAGACGGAGGCGCTTTTCTAATGCTTGTTCTTTGCGCCACACAGTATAAGCGCCACCCCCAACAAAGACCAACAGAAACACAGGAGGCCAAACATGAGTATAGAGCCGAAGCACCACTCCGATAGTTAATGTCAGAAAAAGATAAGTGCCTACTTTTGTCCATGCTCCTGACATTGCTATTCTCCTAACCTTCCGACGACTAGAACGCCCTGGGAGAGCAGTCTAACGACCTAGCTCACCTGCGACAGCGGCACGCACTTGACTTCCGCCAAGCACACGACAATCGCGCCGCTGGCGTCAGGTGCAGCGCATTGTTAGGTTGCTTGGGATAAAGCCTCTTTTGACAATGGCTTCGTATCGCCCGGCTCAACTTTGATTGCCTTGCCGTAAATGTTGTTCTTTCCAACCCATCCATTGATACCGCCCCGATTATTACCAATCTGGAACCGCTCTTTATCCCTGGCTTTGAGAAGATGTAAATAGTCGTTGCCATGTACACGCACCAATAGTATAGCACCAACTTCTAGAGTCTCCGGCTCACACGGCGCGATTGTAACAAGGTCGCCATCATTGACTTTGCCCTTCATCGAGTGTCCGCGTGGGCGGACTTGAACCGTTTCTCCTCGCTGTAAGGCTTCAATGGCAAATTTAGCCCAACTCATAATGGCCTCGTAATTTCCTTTCGTTTCGTAAACAGCGCGGCGGACGACAAGCGACCTAACGCCATAGCTCACCTGCGACAACGCCCACGCAAGCCCTACGATAACCCACCCGAAAACGCGGGCGATGGCGTCAGGTGCAGCGCATTGTTAGGCCGATGCCATGTTCAGGCTGTCGCTACTGGGACGTGATGTAACTTTGGTCTGGTGCGCTTTTCGTATGGCGAGTATCTTGTTCACTGCCTCGCTACTGGCACTTTGCTTCAACGCTTCCCACTGGCGACTCCCAACCCGGCGGTCTGTCGCACGAAGAATATTCACAATACCCCATATATCATGCGCGAATGGTTTGGACAGTATTTGACTGCGTGGTGTGTCTAAATACTCACGAATGAGACAGGAGATTTCACTGATGTCGGTCGCATACGGCCATCTAAACGGATAGGGCCTCTCCAACAAATGCCTGTCCAGATAGCCGAGACTGACAAACTGTTTGGGATAGTCCCAAATGATTTCTTTGCCTAATGTTATCCAATAACGGGGGATACCTGTGGTTCCATAAACGGCGTCCATTGGATAGACTCGGCACTGGATTTGAAACGGTAGATCGGGGGCAACAATGAGGTACACCGCTCTTTGCAGCTTGCTCCAGGGCGGTCTCCCAAGATTTCCCTCATATCGTGCCTTTTTGGTAGGTGTCATAATTTATACCTTCCGCCACAAACCCGGCGACGTGCATCGGTCTAACGGCCAAGCTCACCTGCGACAGTAGCCTAACCTGCCTTCCGATACCGCTGGGGTAGGGGCGGCTACTGGCGTCCGGTGCAGCGCATTGTTAGACCGCTCCGTTAGAGGGTTCTGCTCATGCGCTAATTGCCGAACCAGTAAACAAGACGCGCCTCCGCCAAAAAACGCATGGCTCCTAAAGTCGCCGCAACACAGGATAGTTCCAAGCTGTCGTGCTTCTGGTATTCTCTATAAACTCGTTCCAATTCTTCCGTCACTAACCACGAAGGGCCGAAATAATCAGGGGTGGTGATGCTGTTTGTACCGACCCATTGTGCATCTCCGGCCTTTACCCATTGCTCTGCTTGCCGCCTTGAAATCCAGTGATCCCTGTCCGTCTCCTTATCACAAACCCCCATGTAAAATGCGCTGAAGGTTAGCGGGTTTCTATCAGCAGGCATCCCGCGTAATGGAAAAATGGCTTGTATCTCGCCTTGTCGTGGGCCTCCCCCAAGCAACGCCAAGAAAGTGTAATCACGCTCCAGAGATACTTTGCCAAACAAAGAAAATAGGGCGTGTCCATGTTGTATTTTATATTCAATGTGAGCGTAAATAGTTTGGCTCATTAGCCCCTCGTGTTATGCGTTGCTCAGAGCGGTCTAACTGCCAAAGCTTACCCGCGACAACGCCCACGCAAGCCCTACGATAATGTACCCGAAAACGCGGGCGATGGCGTCGGGTGCAGCGCATTGTTAGATGGCAGGCTGTTCCGCTTCCGACGCATAAAGCAACCGGGTTTCAGACAGCCACTCAAAATCAATCTTCTGGGCGGCTATTTGCACATAAGAAGACGCATCATTCATAAAGTAAAACGTGCGCTTAAATACACCCTCTGGCAAAGGTTCTTTCGGCCATGACAAAGGCTCAGGTATGGCATAATCTATCGGAGCGACATCAATGCACAACTCGCAGGCGTCTGGCGTTTGATATTCACCATTCGGAACGTCCACCGCACACGCCAGCAAACCCGAAAATGTCACTTTGCCGCGGCGGTACAACTCTGGAATGACAGCAGGACCTTTCTCCGGCCATTCTGTCACCGCCCAAAACTCCAGCTCAAACACGCCTATTCGGCGGCGGTAATCAATCCTGATTTCGTCAAGACGTGCATCGTGGAAGCCATTAGGGAGTAGTTGCTCAAGTTCGGCCCATGTCATGTTTTTGCTTCCGCCACGGTTCTGCTTTCGCCCTGCCATCTAACGCCATAGCTCACCCGCGACGGTAGCCCTGCACAGCATACCACATCGTACAGGCAGATGCGGCTACCGGCGTCGGGTGCAGCGCATTGTTAGGTTGCTGATTGACGGCTTTCAAGTACAGTCCTGATTATGTCCTCGTTTATTAAAATCGGACACTTGGCTCGGAGCGCAAGATTGACGGCATCGCTAGGACGCATATCTATCTGATGCACTTTGTCACCTACCCGCAGACTGACCAAAGCATAAAACACCTCATCTTTTAACTCGTTAATATATGCCTCTTCTACCATTGCCCCTGCTACGGAAAGGCAGGTGAGCATTGTATCAAAGGTGTACGGCCTATCTGGTGCTTTGGCTTCAAGACCAATGGAAATACCATAAGCCTCGAATTGACCGAGAAACATGGGTATACGTCGTTTGGCTTCGTCCTTAAACAGAACAAAATGGTTGGCAACAACTCCCTCATCTTTATGAGCGTAAACTCCCACCACTTTGACTGGGACACGTTTCACTGTCATGGAATTTTGTGCCTTCGTGACGAGCCTGCCTTTCGCCCAGCAACCTAACGCCAAAACTCACCTGCGACAGCGGCAAGAATGACACCCGACCTACGCCACGATAACCGCGCCGCTGGCGTCAGGTGCAGTGCATTGTTAGGGCGCAACAGACGAAGCGCAAGGCAAAGGCCAACGCCCCACTATACCACACCCACTACTAAATCCGAAACAGCAGAACCAAATAACCCCGACGGAACGGCCCTCACGACAGCGAAGCCAAACGACTGCCGACTTCACAAATGGCTCCCAAAACTCAGCAAGCCGCCCTTTGCGGCCTAACGACCTAGCTCACCTGCGACACCCGTACGCACAGCCAACCAATGACGCAGAGCAAACCGAGCGGGTGGCGTCAGGTGCAGCGCATTGTTGGGCCGCAACTGGTAAGCGTGATGGTTGCTTATTGTATCACTTTAAGGCCGCTAGATGTCTATCTTGTGGGAACGCTTGTTTACTCAGTGCCAGAAACGCAGGCCGCGAATCCCGAAGTCCCGTTTGGAAGTGATAGAGAACTTTATGTTTCGCATCTTCTGTGATAATCTCCACTGCCGCGCAGTAGAAGCAAACGCAAATGTCTGTATGAGATTTCCCCTGCCAAACCCGAAATCCGACACCGGGATCAAAACACGAGGGAATACCTGCACCCTGCCCTGAGTCCGCCTGCGCCAAAGCGCTGCCAAGCGCAGAAGCAAACACCCGCCCCTGAGTCGGGCCAGTACGCAACACAGCGTGATTGTCTAAAGACAGCGTATGCGCCCCGGATAGGATATTTTGCTCTTGGGGCGTCAGGTCTTCTTCCTCATGGAAGTCGGCCAACCGAAATGTTTCTACCCTGTCCGCACCTGCCAGAATGGCCTGTGTTGCGGCATCAAGTACTAGAGGCTTGCTGTTAGCCAGCATAGCCTTTAGGGTCATCGTTCGTGTCAGCCCATAACCCATGACAGCAAGACCGGAAATCGTTACCATCAGCAGTAAAAAAGTGCGTTTCATCAGGTTTTTCTCTCGGCCACGTCGAGAACCCAGCCTCAATTTGCGGCCCAACGCCATAGCTCACCTGCGACGGCGGCACGCACTTGACCCCCGACAACGAACACGACAACCGCGCCGCTGGCGTCAGGTGCAGCGCATTGTTAGACCGCTGGTTGTGCGGGTTTCATTGATAGGGCTTTATGGAAGTTCACCTGATTGGTGAACGCGATGAGCCAACTCGCTCCGAACCGTCCATACGAAAAGGACAAATGTCCAAGAGACAACCAGTGAGAACAGTGACATAAACAGAATGCTTATCGGAGAAACGGGAGGCCCATAATGGTTTTGCACGCCAATATTAGTCAATCTCTGCCAATCCTGAATTGACCTGAGAACCTCGCTAAATCCCTCAAAAGTCGTTCGCAATGCACTCAGTATAACAATGATGAGAACGAATGTATATATTTGGAGTGCGCGACTGCGTTGAGTCATTCTCTTGTTCCTTTCTCGGCAATGTGTATAGAGCGAGCCTTTGGCCCAGCGGTCTAACATATGAGTAGATGGAATTGCGCGATCTTCCATCTCTCCCAAAACCGCGCCAATAGTACGAAATACGGAATAAACTTCGGCCTATTCCTCGAACAGCCCGCTTTTTGCTACGAAACTTCCACCTATCGTTCGAACAGCGCGCTTTTTGCCCGAAACTTCCGTCTATCCACATTCCAGCTTATTATACGCTAAATCTGCGCCTTTTCCTCTTTTGCTCCCGTGCCAATTCAAGCTTTATCCAGCGGCCTAACGACTTAGCTCACCGGCGACAACAGCCGAGGCAAGCCCCACGATAACGCACAGCATAAGGCCAGCTGATGGCGTCCGGTGCAGCGCATTGTTAGACTGCACTGCTGTTAAGCCCCTGTCTGCTCTTTTCGCCACGCGATCAGGCTCTCGTATAAAACAACCGCAGGCCAATCGGAATTGGATTCCCTCTTGCCATAAACCAGGTGGACTTCTGCGACCTGCGAGGAGCCGCCGACGGCAAACAAAACATCATCACAATCTGCTCGTCGGGCAATAGCATGAATGGTAAGCCCAAATAACTTATGACCGGGGCTGATTTCTCGTAATAGTTCTCGCTCTAATGCGATTTGACCTTCCGGCTTGATTTGATGCCACTGGTCGGGCCATGCAAACGTATTCATACTCGCCCCCGCCAGTGCAGTCTAACTCCATAGCTCACCTGCGACAGTAGCCTAACCTGCCTTCCGATAACGCTGGGGTAGAGGCGGCTACTGGCGTCAGGTGCAGCGCATTGTTAGGCTACTGCCAGAAACGCAATCGGGATACAGAAACCGACGACCAAACGCTCACTTCCCTACACCGCAATTCCTACATACTTTACCAAAACAAACACGACGGATAGCTTTTCACAAAGAACGCAAGCCAAAAGCCGACAACCAAACTCCAAAACGCTTACGAGAACGCCAGCAATAGGAGCCTAACGACCTAGCTCACCCGCGACAACTGCCCGGCAAACCCTACGACTGCACTGATGCGAACGCGGCAGGTGGCGTCGGGTGCAGCGCATTGTTGGGCCGCATCCGATTAGGCTTTAGTCACAGCATGAACGATAGCCGCCATGTAAGATAAGTTTTGGTCGGTTGGAAACTCCAATGATAGACGCGATGGAGTAAGATCACTCTCATCTAAATTCATATCGGCGACTTGCTCAATCCACTCACGCCCTATCCATCGCTGAGTTCCATTGCCGCTCACCGGTACAAACTCAATTCTATCCGATTGTACGTTAATGACCTCAAATGCTTTGCCTTGTTTAAGAGTGTGCAAGGTCTTACCATTGAGTTGCCGAACCCGTTCCCAAACAGTAGCCATGATTTCCTCCTTAAAACCTTTCGCAACGATACCGCTGATGTGATGCGGCCCAACGGCATAGCTCACCGGCGACAACAGCCGAGGCAAACCCCGCGACTACGCAAAGCATAAGGCCGGCTGCTGGCGTCCGGTGCAGCGCATTGTTGGGCCGCAACGCTCAAGCCGTTTCGTATAAAATGCCTTCGGGGGTAATAGTGGCTAAATAGACAAAAATCTCCTCGTAGCCCGACAGCAGATACAACTTATCACGCCCCCGCAGGATCGCTTTGCAATAATCTTTATCCCACAACGGCTCAATCAGTGCCAGTGAACCAAGCGTCAGCCAAAGAAGATAACCACTTTTGCCGTGATAATCCGTTTCGCCATCATCCGTCCAATCTAACAAGCTGTCCCCAAGTTCGCTAACGTGGTGGTCGCTCAGTTCGCTTCGTCCCTCTCCGATAAGCTGACCGAAAGGATTCGGCACTTCGGAACCGAAACAGTTTTCCATATCCGACGTGCTGATGATCAACTTGCTCGACAGTATGCCGCGAAATTGCTGTTCCGACATTCGCTTTTGACCGCCCGGACTGTAAAGACGGAAGGCTTCTGGGCAGTCACCCAAATCTAGCAAGAGGAATTGCCAGCCTGACTCCAAGTTAAGAGCCTCTAATCCCTGTTTAGCCCAATTCGTCAGAGTAGCAAATGCAGTCTGAAAATCGTGTTTTTGTGCTTGATTCCAATACTCCGGCTCATCGAAGATTGTTGGAGCATTGCGGGCAAAACCGATAACTTGATTTAAATTTTGCTGTAGGGGCTGACTTTTGCGCGTGAGACTTTGCATCTGCGCGAACATAACTTGCCACTCATCCATAACGGCCCCTTTCCCTGCGAAGGCTATATTTGCGGCCCAACGACCTAGCTCACCCGCGACGGTAGCCACTGCACAGCATACCGCAAACGCACAGGAAACGGCGGCTACCGGCGTCGGGTGCAGCGCATTGTTAGGTTGCACTACCACAACCAACCGGGAAAGCGTTTCTTGGACTGACTTACGTTCTCTAATGCTTTCCATTGTTTAACATCCTTTTGTTTTGGTGGACGAAAGCCTTTGCCCATGTTCTTCATCGTTTGACCACACACCGGACAGGAAGCCGTTCCGTGCTTGAGATAATCCGCGTAGGACTTGTATTCTGTTCTGGCTTGCCGCCAGAGTTGATGCCAAGAGGGACGGCGAACCATTTTTCTGCAATGAAAACAGGCCCAATGCTCTTTGTAATTATCGTAGTTTGCAAAAGTGACCA
Source organism: Capsulimonadaceae bacterium (assembly GCA_965277095.1). Lineage (GTDB taxonomy): Bacteria > Armatimonadota > Armatimonadia > Armatimonadales > Capsulimonadaceae > JANXMY01. The sequence continues at coordinate 3,752,708 of OZ255718.1, read as the reverse complement.
TCTGGCAATCCGTGACAGTGTAGGGCTGCGAAGTGCAACCTAACGCCATAGCTCACCCGCGACGGTAGCCCTGCACAGCATACCACAAACGCACAGGCAACGGCGGCTACCGGCGTCGGGTGCAGCGCATTGTTAGACCGCAGGCGTAGCGGCTTTTGTGACTAATCCTTACGTCGCGACAACCCCCGCCGCTGTAAATTAAGATAGCCCCACCAAGAAACAACCGCCAGAAAAATCATGCCCGCTGCCCCGAAAGCCAGCAATAAAATAAATAAGATACTTGGCATAGGTAAGCCAGAGATATTCTGCTTAACAAAATGGTCAGCCGTGTTAAGTATCTCTAAAATCGCGGCTACAGTAAACGCCCAACGCCAGCGGATGATTATGTTTGGTTTCTTGTTCATATCTTCCCTTTCGCCAACCACCAGCCAATGTCCTGCGGTCTAACGCCATAGCTCACCCGCGACAGCAGCCGAAGCAAGCCCTCCGATGACGCAACGGTAAAGGCCGGCTGCTGGCGTCGGGTGCAGCGCATTGTTAGGCTGCTGATGGTAGCACTCGGTCACAATGCCCTCGTGTCTGGGGCATCCGGTGGACTTCGCAACTCGGCAACCTCGGCTTGAAGTTGAGCAATCTGATGGGCTTGCTCGGTAATTTGCTGCTGTAACGGCCCTCGTATGGAATGAGTGAGAGCAATAATCGTATTGTCGATTTCCTGTCGGAATTGTTTGCCGCCGCCGAAGAAATTTCCTTCCCTTACTACCGAAGTTAGTAGGTACTGAAGTTGTTCTGCCGCTTTTTCGCTCGGTGATGATGTATCTGCCATACTTCCATCTTTCTGTTGCCTTCGCCCAAGCGCAACCTTTCGCCCAGCGGCCTAACGCCATAGCTCACCTGCGACACCTGCCCGCACAGCATTGCGAATTTGCAGAGGCAACCTGGCAGGTGGCGTCAGGTGCAGCGCATTGTTGGGCCGCACGCGTGACGGCTTCTAAGTCTAGGGACTGACCTGCCGGCTGACCGGAGCCTTTTGACGTTTCTCCTGCTCTTGCCAATTAGCGACAATGTTGTAGAAACTGAACGCTACACAAAAGAGACTCGAAGCGGTGATAAACCCGAACCAGAAGGCATGATGCTCTCGGGGAACGGGGTGTAAATCATTGAGTTCGTGGCCGACTAACAGAAGGAATATCAGCCAAGACGGGCCGCTCATTCTCAGCCAACGTTGCGTCTGAAGACGATGCTTTTTCCGCGCGATGCCTGTGAGTCTTTCACCAAACCGTCTGTTCCAGAGCCATAGAAGGAGAAAGACAATAGAGTAGACGATGAATAAGGTTATGACGAAGTTGAGAGATGACATTGTTCTTCAATAGCCTTCGGTTCAGGCAGAGATAGTGCCGTGCGGCCCAACGCCCTAGCTCACCTGCGACACCCGCTTGCACAGCATACCGCAAACGCACAGCAAACCGGGCGGGTGGCGTCGGGTGCAGCGCATTGTTGGGCCGCAACTGGTAAGCGAGATAGGGTAGGGGGAACCGGTGATAATGCGCTCACCCCTGCGGCCACTGCTCCACTTTCACTTTACCTCAACAAACACGATAAACGGCCTACCACAAAGTACGCAAACCCAACGCCGACGCTCAAACTTTCAAGTGCCGCTGAACAGCCCGGATTTGCGGCCCAACGCCATAGCTCACCTGCGACAGCGGCACGCACTTGACCCCCGACAACGCGCCTGACAATCGCGCCGCTGGCGTCGGGTGCAGCGCATTGTTAGACCGCATCTCGTAATTGCTTGATTTACAAATCTTTACCGATAAATCGCCCCAGCAAATGGCTAAACCAAAACCCTATTAATCCAAAGAAAGTAAAGCCTATGCTGGAAAACTCTCGCCCCTCGCGCTCTAGCGGAGCTATATTAGCAGTAACCATATAATAAAGCAATCCCATTACCCCTAACACCAACATAACAAAGGTAATTAGCCGAATAATGACGGTTGCCAGTTTCTGATAATGGCTCACGGTAAAGTTTATTCCCCCCGCAACTCCGAAACATAATGCGATGCGGTCTAACGCCGGAACTCACCGGCGACAGCAGCCTGCACAGCCAAACGATAAAGCACAGGAAACGGCGGCTGCTGGCGTCCGGTGCAGTGACTTGTTGGGCCGAACGCCTGCCTGCTCCCGCCACAAGAGCGGGCCTTGCGCTGACAAACAAGCAGACCACAAGAGAGGGGCAAACGACAAGCACCGCAATACGCGAAAGTGCAAAGGCAAAAACCCTGCGCCGTACTGGGAACGCTTCCATAACCGCAAAGCCAACCGAACACGGCGGCTACAACCCCAACCTTATCCCAACGTCCGCCAATAAATAAGAGAAGAACTTTTGACTTTAGCCCTGCCTCCTGAACAGCCCTTGCCGTGCGGCCCAACGACCTAGCTCACCTGCGACGGTAGCCCTGCACAGCATACCATAACGCAGAGCAAAACGCAGGCTACCGGCGTCGGGTGCAGCGCATTGTTAGATGGCTTGCCGAACGGACGAGAGCGACAACGAGAATGCCCCCAACTGACGGATGACCCCACAGCCCCCGACTAATTTCCTGAATAATAGCACAGCCCACCGAATAAGCAAAGCCCAATTCGGAACGATGCCGCCCAAGTTTCGGTGTTTCGCCAGTAGCCTTTTGCCGCAAGCGATCTAACGGCATAGCTCACCTGCGACAGTAGCCAAAGTATACACCCCGACAGCTTACAGGCGAACGCGGCTACTGGCGTCCGGTGCAGCGCATTGTTAGGTTGCTTCGGGAAAAGCCTGTCGCAACCAATCTTCATAACTACAGCCGTGCAGACGAGATTGACCTTTTATATATCGCTCTAATATCTCCTGCCGTTCACCTTCGCTCAAACCGCTTCCTCTAGCCTGAGCCTCCTCCCACTGGTGACGCAATTCAATTACCTCTAACTCCAATTCCAAGCGTGAGGGTTTATCTTCCATAATTGCGTCCGTAACAGAGCAGGCAACCGAGAAGCGACCTAACGCCATAGCTCACCTGCGACAGTAGCCTAACCTGCCTTCCGATAACGCTGGGGTAGAGGCGGCTACTGGCGTCAGGTGCAGCGCATTGTTAGGCTACTGCCGGGAGCGCAAACGGGATACAGAAACTGACGCCCAAACGCTCACTTCCTTACACTGCCATTCCTACTTACTTTACCAAAACAAACACGACGGATAGCTTTTCACAAAGAACGCAAGCCAAAAGCCGACAAAGAAACTCCCAAATGAAAGCGCAAAGCCCAGCAATAGGAGCCTAACGCCAAAGCTCACCTGCGCCGGAAGCCGCCTGACGCAAAGGCACTTGCCACGAATAGCCCATCGCGGCGGCTGTAGGCGTCCGGTGCAGCGCATTGTTAGGCCGCAACGGATCAGCAAAACGGGGTAGGGGAACCTACAATAACTCGCTGACTACCCCAGCCATTCCTGCATACTTTACCACACTAACCACGACGGATGGCCTCATCCAAGAGCAGAAACCAGACGCCGACAAAACTTCTCAAAGGCAGACGCGAAGGCCAGTATTTGCGGCTTAACGCCAAAACTCACCTGCGCCAACAGCCGAAGCAAGCCCTCCGATGACGCAAAGCATAAGGCCGGCTGATGGCGTCGGGTGCAGCGCATTGTTAGGCCGCAACGCAGAAGCAACATGGGGTAGGGGAACCTGCGATAACTCGCTGACTACCCCAGCCATTTCTGCATACTTTACCACACTAACCGCGACGGACGGCCTCACACAAAAAGCAGAAATCTGACGCCGACAAAACTTCTCAAAGGCAGACGCGAACGCCAGCATTTGCGGCTTAACGACCTAGCTCACCTGCGACACCCGCACTGGACAGCATACCATAAACGCAGAGCAAACCGGGCGGGTGGCGTCAGGTGCAGCGCATTGTTGGGCCGCGCGTAGTTTCGGCTATGTGACAATCGGGCTATGGCATAATTTCATGGCATAAACTTGTCGTAATCGCCATGAGGCCCAATCCAAAACCAGAATAAACCCTCGGCACGCATTCTTCCCAAAGCGCGGTAGTGACTGCCCACACGAACCGACCAAAGGCCCTCAATGTTCTTGAAACGCAAGGAAGAATGAGCAGGATTGACCTTTAGCAACTCATAATTCTTATCTGCAAGCGCGCGGACTTCCTGCGGCAAAGCATTGTAAAGCTGCCAAAAATCCGGCGTGGTGAAATGCTTCATGGCAAGGTTCACAAAGGTCGACATTGACCCGACTCGACCTGCTCATCTACCCGCCGCAAGATAGCATCAAACCGCCCGGCTTTCACATCGTTTGCAATTTGACGATCCCATTGGTCAGCCTGAAACTCCTCAAACCATTCCGTTAAATCTGCTAAATCTGGGGGCGGCAGTTGCGCGATGATGGTTTTAATTTCTGTGATGCTCATAAGACCATTGTACCCCACAAGCGCTACGCCGCGCGGCCCAACGCCATAGCTCACCTGCGCCAACAGCCGACGCAAGCTAAACGATAACGCAAAGCATAAGGCAGGCTGATGGCGTCGGGTGCAGCGCATTGTTAGATGGCTTGCCCCCTGAACGAGAGCGATAACGTGAATGCCTACGACATCCGGTAGCCCCATAAACCCCGACAACTTTCCTGAATAATAGCATAGCCTGACCGAAAAAGCAAAGCCGATGTTCTGAATTGTCACGCCAAAGTTTCGGTGCTTGCCAGCAGCCTTTTGCCGCAAGCGATCTAACGCCATAGCTCACCTGCGCCAACAGCCGAAGTAAGCCCTCCGATAACGCAAAGCATAAGGTCGGCTGCTGGCGTCAGGTGCAGCGCATTGTTAGATGGCTTGCCCTGCAAACGAGAGCGATAACGTGAATGCCTACGACATCCGGTAGCCCCATAAACCCCCGACAACTTGACCGAATGAAAAAGTTTCCACTCTCGCAGAAGCCTATTCCATTCTCAATGACCCAATACCTTCCGCCCTTCGCCAGTAGCCTTTTGCCGCAAGCGATCTAACGGCTTAGCTCACCTGCGACACCCGCACGCACAACCTACCGCTAACGCAGAGCAAACCGGGCGGGTGGCGTCGGGTGCAGCGCATTGTTAGACCGCTCACGGCGCACTGCTGGGCGATTTGGCTTTCTGCTTGCCTAACAGTTTGTCGAAACCATTGATACTGCTGGCATCCAGAATGATTGTGTAGCTATCTCCCAATGAACGAAACCCGCAGCGGCGGACGCCATCAAGCTCTACCTTAAATCCGCTGTTGCCAGGGCCGTCGCTCGGTCCGATAAGCGTCCAAGAGCCGGTATTGGGTAAGGTATCAAATGAATTATCATCTTTGTTTTTATCATCTTTTTTATCTTCGTGAGTTGTCGCTTGTGGAAAGGTTTGTGTATAAGTGCCGCCAGGCGATAGAACAAAGTTACCATCGGAGTTTGAGAATGTGGCACTCTCATTCTTACAGCCCGGTAATAAGAATAGAAGGACGCCAGCCGATAAGATTACGGAAACAAATCGTTTCATGGTTTTCTCCTGCCAACGCCTACTACACGTTATCTCTGAGCGGTCTAACGGCCTAGCTCACCCGCGACAATGCCCAAGCAAGCCCCACAATAACGCACCATTAAACGTGGGCGATGGCGTCGGGTGCAGCGCATTGTTAGGCTGCATCTTCTACCCAGCCTAAAGTTACAAGAGCCTCCGCGAGTTCAGGGTGGAGTGTCCATTGAAAGCCTTGCTTCTGAGTCTGAAAGCCCGATGAAATCACAGACCACCATCGGTAGCTTCCGTCAGAACGCTTTTCGGGAAGCCAATCCATCGCATCGCTTAAAAGATGGCCCAAGCGCCCATACTGCAAGTTTACCACACCATGATTAAGATAGCCGACTTCTCTGGCAATTTCGGTCGCCGTCATTGTTCGGTTAGGAACTGAATATAATGCTTGTAACATTTGCATTTGTTTAGCATTTATCCGTTCACTGGCCAGCTTTAGTGCTTCCTGATATTTGGAAGCGGGAGGAATATGAGAAAAAGTAGTCATTTCAACCTTTCGCTACATGAAAGCATTTCGCGATGCAGCCTAACGCCAAAGCTCACCTGCGACACCTGTAAGTATGGCATACAATGATGCACAGGCAATGGCACAGGTGGCGTCAGGTGCAGCGCATTGTTAGGCCGGGCGTGTAATCGCTTACGTCTAAAATCTGCTCCGGCACGGCCTACTTCTGGCCGAAGTCAATTAGACGAAGCCAAAGACGTGGCAATAAGTAAATCAAAGTACAAATCCACCAAAAACCTAAGCCAACACCAACACTCCCGAAACCCCAATTATCTTGCCAACCATTTTTGCCCGGTGATATAGATTGACTGACGAGCATCAAAATGGCTCCTGCCACACACAACAGCCATCCGCATCCAAGAAATATACTCCACGGTAGCCGACGCCGATGGCGGGCAAAATAAAGGCAGTAGACGACACTCAATACTATACCACAGAAGAAACCGCCGAAGATGTAGCCGCCGAGCATGGGAATAATCATCTTCTTTTGCGCTTTTCGAGAAAGTGCCTGCACCCGCCGCACGGCCTAACGCCATAGCTCACCTGCGACGGTAGCCTGCACAGCATACCACAAACGCAGAGGTAACGGCGGCTACCGGCGTCCGGTGCAGCGCATTGTTAGGTTGCTGGCTATAATAGCCTTATGCTACTGCCTCTTGAGCAAAGCTTTTGCCAATGTCAAACCCTGCTCAGGAGAAGTGATGCTCAAATCAAATATACGGCTGGTGCTGACATCATGGATGAGCGGCGTACCCCATAACTTGCCGTTAATAACAAGCCGGGTTGTCTTGCCCAAGTTCGCTGTAGTAAAGCGGGTCATTTCGGCTTGTTTGCTGGCGGTCAGAACAATCTCTAAACTTGTATGGTTTGTCGAATGCTTATAATTGTTCATCTTGACGGCTGTTTCGGTAACGTCGCCACTGGCAATTGAAAAAGTCGGAACATCTGCGGCAGCTCCACTGACAAGTGTTGCCATAAACAGCAACACAGCAAAAGAATATGTGAAAATCTTCATGGTCTCGGTCTCCTTTAAGCGTTACGCCCAGCAACCTAACGACCTAGCTCACCTGCGACATCGCCCACGCAAGCCACCCGATAACGAAACTGTGATGGCGGGCGATGGCGTCGGGTGCAGCGCATTGTTAGGTTGCAGGTTGCATCGGCTTTCGCCAGTCGCCGTATAACAAACATCGTTCAGTATTAAGATTTGGGTAATTCATACGCACCGATGCTAGGTGGATTAGGACGTACTACGCCGTCTTTGTCAGTTACAGCGATGGTAACAATTGTTTTCCCTTTACCGATACAAGGAGAGCCATGCATTAAGTGAAAATTGCCTGCTTCAGCGTGAACAAACAGTGGGTCAGCATCAAGATTGCTCATGCCAATAGACTTAACGCCCATTAAACTCATGTCAGGTAAGCCTCCCTCGATGTCGCAGAAATTGACCGTAGCTCCCCAACCCCCAATCTCGGGGCCTTTGTCGGCGTAAACGATGTCATTGGTCAACGTTATCGACCCCTGCCCCAAGAGTGTGTTGTATATATTGCCGTCGGAAGCGTGATTCCTTGTGATGGTACAGCCCATCACTGTGATCGTACCGCCCTCTCTCACAATGTTTTCGATGCCCCCGCCTTCACCACCAATGGCCTGATTACCCGTGATAGTGCATTCTTGGAGCGTGATCATGCCTTTCGCCGTTTGATTGTACACGCCCCCTCCACTTTTAGCGGCGACATTCCCGGTGACTGTGCATCCCTTCAGAGTAATGATGCTACTAGAAGTAAAGTTGACGCTGAAGTTGTCAATGCCGCCACCACTATAAGAAGCTTTATTTCCTTTTACAACACAGCTAGTCATCGCGATTGTTCCGCCAGAAATGTATTTGTTGTAGTTGCAATTATCGACGCCTCCCCCAGTAAAGGCTGTATTTCCTATGATGTTACAGTCGGTCATTGTGATCGTATCACCGCAGAGGCTTCGATTATAGACGCCGCCGCCTTCCGCCTTCGCTGTGTTTCCTGTAATGGTACACCCCGTGATTGTGATCGTGCTTCTATATTTAGCGTAATCATTGAAATTATTGATACCGCCGCCCGAAAGACCCTCATTTTTTGTAATTGTGCAGTTCTCGATTGTTACGCTACTATTTTTGATGTAGATGCCCCCCATCCCATAGCCGTTCTGAATGGTTAATCCACTAATATGAGCGTGCATCTCTCCTTTGACCAAAATGAAGCCGCCATGGAGGTTTTCGGACGTTCCCTGGCAATCAATAACAGTCTTTGATGCCCCATTTTGAGAGGCAACTGAAATATTTTTGCCCCCGAAATCTATGTCGCGGTTGCCATCACCTATATACGTGCCGTCGGCGATGAGAACTGTGTCACCATTTTGGGCAGCATTAATGGCAGCTTGAATATTTCCGTATTGCGTAGGGACATTCAAGGTGGAAGCACTGGCTTGGAGCAAATTGAGCAAGGCCAATAATGGTATCAGGAGCAGGGATGATAAGCCACGCCGCAGAATGAAATATAACATGACGGACACAATAAACCCTCATTTTTTTGTAAAGTGCAGTTTTATAATTCTCAAGCAAACCGATATAATAAGCAAATACTAAAATAGCTTCGCTCGCATTTTATCTAGCCCATAGTGACAGGAAACCCACTCGCCCTGCGACCTAACTCCAAAGCTCACCTGCGACAACGCCCAAACCCGCCCTACGATAACGAAACCGTGAAGGCGGGCGATGGCGTCGGGTGCAGCGCATTGTTAGACCGCAGGCAGGTTCGGCCATAGTTACATTATCCAGATTATAACAATCGAGATGGCGGAGGCGGCCAGATTGAACTTGAAGGTCTGTCTTCTTCGCCCCCACGAGGCATTTGCCCTAAGAAACGCAATAGGTTTCTTGCCGAAACTATCAGCAGCACTGCGGCAAGCAAGCCCACAATAGAAAACAGAAGTGTGCTTGAAACGGATGCTCTCAGCCGTAACAAACGAAATATAAAATCAGACGAAAGCATAAAGCACGAACAGGTATGGGCAATAGCCAGTGGAATGATCCAGGGAAGAAGCCAATAAAGTTTCTTCGCTCTAATCTGTGCGATTGCTGTGTATATCAAAATGCACGCAATGAACAATAGCAACGACGAAAAGCCGGCATGAACAAAAGCAACCGCCGCAACACTCATTATTTGTTACCTAACATACCCTATCCCAAATGCCGATAAATCCGAATGCAGTTAAGACTAGCCTTCAGCCCTGCGGTCTAACGCCATAGCTCACCCGCGACACCTGCATAGCAAAGCCTTCCGCCGCGCACAGGAGCCGGGGCAGGTGGCGTCGGGTGCAGCGCATTGTTAGACCGCAGGCTGGTCAGGCTGAAAGATAGTTCTGAGAGATTTGACCACATATTGCCATCTCCCCATCTGAAAATAATTACGATATTCCGACTCATCGAACTCGCCCAAATCAACCTCTGGCATAACACGCCGCGCAAACCGAACCTCTTCCTGGTAACAGATTCTTTCCACCCGCAAACGATGCTTCTTATCATAAGGAATGTTCTGCGTAGTGATTACCCCATGAGTCGCCTCGTGAATAATGGTACACGCCAACATTAAAACGCCCCAATCCTCATCCTCCTCAAATCTGAACCGAGAAAAGTTCACTTCACAGGCCCGAAGCCAATGATTGTAGTCGGCTCCATAAAATGTCCGGCAACTGACAATATAGACTAGATGTTTTTGAATGCGGCAAAAGCGTTTTGCATCGTATTCTTTGATAAGTTCCAATGCCTTGACAGTGCGCGAACAATATAACTGTCGCTGTGCATCATTCAAACTTACGAGGTCACAGATTTTGATGGCGTCAAAGGTCTGTCGTAGAGACGTCTCATAGCCCAATCTCAAAACTAGGTAAAGCGGCCATAAAATGAGATAAAGCATCAGCGTTATTATTGACGAGCGCATTGCTCCTCTAAAGCCCTTCGCCCTGCGGTCTAACGACATAGCTCACCTGCGACAACGCCCAAGCAGGCCCTACGATAATGTACCCGAAAAGGCGGGCGCTGGCGTCAGGTGCAGCGCATTGTTAGACCGATGCCTGTTCCGCGCCGGTTACTGGGGCTTCCGGTGGCGAATAAGCATACCGAGGACAGGATTGGCCCACAGGATACAGACCAGTAAGATAACCGAAGACCAATGACCTGAATGTTCTTCTCTGGCACGAACAATAAAGAATGAGGCAGAGAGAGCCAATGCAATAATTGCCCACCCAATGAACAACAAGTTACTTCGGGTGCTTTTCACAATTTGTCTCCCTCCGCAAACAACACCGCCCTAGTGCAGCGGTCTAACGCCAAAGCTCACCTGCGCCGGGGACATGGCTCAAGAACCCGGAAAGCCCTACCACCGGCGTCCGGTGCAGCGCATTGTTAGGCCGATTGCCCTATAGTGACAGGATCAAAACGCACTACCCGCCGATTTCGTTTTAGCAAAAAACACACTTCTTTTTGCCAGCTTCGTAATTTCCCTTACTCAATACCGTCCGCTTTGGCAGAAACGTATTCACTCAATCGCGGACGCTCCCGCCGGTGGACGTTGCTGACGACCGCCACAAGCAAACCAATCCGACACTTGCAACGAGTGTACCTGATAAAGTGAACTTGGTGTGCGATAAGCCGAAGCAAGCGGCCTAACGACCTAGCTCACCCGCGACAGCGCCCAAACCAGCCCACCAAATACGCACAAGTGAATGCGGGCGATGGCGTCGGGTGCAGCGCATTGTTGGGCCGTCTGGCGGTGTAGTCTATAGTAACAGCGTTTTCAGAGCTGGTCATGCTGTTCCGTAGGCGCAGAACTTACCTTAGCCAATGCTTGCTCAAACCGAGTTCGCTTACCCCGTATAGCCCTTTGCTCAAGATAACTACTCGTCATCAAAGCCGATAGCTTCTCCGCTATCGCGGTCGCGGCAAACTGATTGATGGAAATCCCTTCCTGCAAAGCCAATTCTCGCACCTGCTTATGCAGTGACTCAGGCAAGCGCAAACTCATCGTACTCATCTTTTTGTTCCTTTCGCCTGTTAGCCTTTCAGAAATTGGGCTTTCAAGCAATTATGCCAATATTTCTCAAAAACTCCTGGGGCGTCAAAGTAATGATGCCGAACTGCTCACTCCCCACAAAGTCTTTCTGATTGAAGGTGATAATATAATCACACTGCGCCTCAACGGCCAATTCCAGTACCATATCATCTTTGGGGTCTTTGAGAAAAGGACGCCAGAGAAAGAAGATTGTATGGCGATGCCCCACAGAGCAGAGATAATCAAGAACGTCGTCCACATCTTGCTCCGACAGATTAGGAACTAGACCGGGACGCTTGGCAACATCCTCATATTCCAGTACGAGTGGAACCGAAAGGCTAATCTCAAAGCGGTCACTTTGCCCAATGAGCATCAACAGCAGGAATGACGCACCTCGGTTGGAGCGTAAAGCGGCAAGGAAGACGTTCGTATCAATGACAATTTGGAAGCGTTGCACACAAGATTATACAATTTTTTGGTTGCAGATGCAATACCATCAAGTGATAATCGGGTGTTTTTTGTCCCTGCTGAAGACAGAGCCTTCGTCCAGCGGCCCAACGCCATAGCTCACCTGCGACAACAGCCTGCACAGCATAATGCTAATGCAGGGCAGAACGCGGCTGCTGGCGTCGGGTGCAGCGCATTGTTGGGCCGCTTCACGTTCGGCTCATAGGCGGAGGGGGCCATATATCTGGCCTATCGTCGGAGGACTCGTGTGCAAACTCTGCTTGGTTGCTATAAGGTAGTTGACAGACCATATTCCACATGCGTATCGTAGTCAAACCGGTAAGCAAGTAGCATACTCCAGTCAAGGCCGCCGTAAATTCATAGGCCGACAAAGTTTCGCTTAGGCCAAGCAAAAGTCGTATGTCACTAATCAGATAAATGCCTTCAGCGACAGTTGATGAAATAGCTCCCGGAAATAGCCAAGCGAGAAACTCAGGGAGGTGTTTTCTTCGCGCCTGTGCTACCATCATCCAATTAAATGCGACTATTCCCGATCCGATACACGTTGCAAACAGTAAGAACAACGATTGAATAAAATGATATTGCGCCATAGTTAAAATTGCTTCTGTTTTCGCCGACCGCTACGCCTGCGAGAAGCGGCCCAACGCCAAAGCTCACCCGCGACTAGCCCAAGTATACCACCCGAACGCGCACAGGTGAACGCGGGCGACGGCGTCAGGTGCAGCGCATTGTTAGGCTGCTCCCGTAGAGCCTCACTCCACTGGCCTTGCGTGACTAATTATAGTAGACCTCGTCTAAATAAGCCTTAGAAATGCTCACAACTTTGCCGGACTTGAACTTTGCGGAAACCTTGAAATAGGGGCATTGCCGAAATGAATATGTGTTACCATCGCTGACACCGCCCGCTATATCAAAAAGCCTGTCAAACTCTTGTTGGGTTGACCCTGGTTTAATCGTGTTGATTTGCCGCAAGCACTTTGCCACCCATTCCGATCGCCGGTCGGGCGATTGATAAGGCTGAACGGGTTGCGAAAAACTATTCTTTGCCACTGCCAATGTATAACCCATGAGGACGATTGATAGACCGATGAGAAGTAGAATTTTGTTCATCTTTTGTTTTTCTGGTTGCGAAACCGCGAACGCCATATAAAGCAGCCTAACGACCTAGCTCACCTGCGACAGCGGCACGCACTTGACTCCCGCCAAGCACATGATAACCGCGCCGCTGGCGTCAGGTGCAGCGCATTGTTAGGCCGATGGCTGTGCTGCTTCTTTAACTGCAGCTATTGTTCAAGTATCACTACATTTCTATTTCGCCCCAGCTTTTTTCAGCAAATCTGCGACCGCCCAATAATGAAATTGCTCGACTGCCGATAACAATGTCTGATTAGGAATAGATGTATGCTCTCTCGTATTGGGGTTAGCTCCGTGAGAGAGAAGCAGTTGCACGGCATCAGGTTTATTTGCCATAGCGACGCCCCAAAGCGCCCAACTTCCACCATCGCCCTGGTCACTGATTTTCGCTCCATGAGATAATAATAGCTTCATCATAGCAATATCATCATTTTCGCCCGCAAGTTCAAGTGGCGTTGTATTCCAACCATCCATGATGTTGACATCTGCCCCGCCGTTGAGCAGTAAATTCACCATTTTTATCTTCTGACCGCTGACAGCGGCACACAGCGGGGCTATATCATCCTCATCCAAATTCGTAGGTGGAAAGTCATTCGGATTTGTCCCGCTCTTGATTTGTGACGTAACGGCGGCCAAGTCGTTGCGCTCTATTGCTTCCATAAGTGCATGATAGCGTGGGTACTTATCAATAGATCGAGTATGACATACGAATAAAATAATTATGACGACCGATGCTATTAAAAGTAAGCCAATGATTTTGAAGTATCGCACGGCTGACCTCACTATCTTAATGAAAGCAATGGGACTGTGTTAATCCGCCTTTGGTAGCAGGAAAGGCCCCCGCCCAGCGGCCTAACGACCTAGCTCACCTGCGCCGGGGACATGGCTAAAGAACCAGGAGAGGCTATCTACCGGCGTCAGGTGCAGCGCATTGTTGGGCCGCAACAAGTAAACGCTAGGGAGCCGACTGCCCGTTTAGCGTTACCTTGTCAAATATAGTCCGCGATTTTTTCTCTAACCACCCCGCAGAACTTTTTACCCAAAAATCGCGGCAGGTATTATGATCTTTCAGTACCCTTGCTTGCCCATCTACATTGCCACTGTAAGAAACATAGCTGTCTTCAATTACAGTCGCACCTTCCCCGCTAAAACTGATACTACGGGCTGTGGAGTACGAGGTGATCTTAACACCAGCATCTGTCGCTTTTGCGAAAGTCGTATTTACCTTTTGACGACGCTCCTCCTTGCCATGTGTTGTTTCCTTGCCTGTGAGATTCACGCTGACAAAGTCTGGGGCGGTGTAGGCAACGTAGCCTTCACTATCTTCCGCCGCATAAGCAATGTCCATTTTATTTATTGCTCCGCGAATAAATGCTTTGTCTTTAGAATGATCCTCCGCACTTTTGCCAGCCATAGCATAAGCAGATAGTGTCGACATTAAAACCAAAACTGCGACTAATTGATTGCTTTTCACCCTTTGTCTGAGTCCTCTCTTATTGTCAGAATGAAGCCCCGATTTGCGGCCCAACGCCATAGCTCACCTGCGCCGGGGACCTGGCTCAAGAACCAAGCAAGGCTATCTACCGGCGTCAGGTGCAGCGCATTGTTAGATTGCTGGCAGGAAGGCTTACAAGACCGGAACCATTGGATAAGTGCGGATGGCCGTGTCCACAGTGACAAGCGTAAGGCCATGCTCAATTGCCTGACCAATCAAAAGACGGTCAAACGGATCGCGATGAAGAGGCGGCAGTTTTGCTACCTGAGAGACGCACCCTTCATTCACCGACAAACTTGTGATTTGGTGACGCCGTCGCTGGGACGGCACATAAATCTCCGGCGGCCCCGGCAGGGGTATATTACCTAACTGATGTTTGATAATGATTTCCCACAAAGAGACCACACTCAAAAACACCTCATTACCGGGGTCACGAATAGCATCGCGGAAATAATCAGCAAGCTTCTTGTCGCCAATAAGGAACCACAGAAAAATATGCGTGTCTAAAAGGAGTTTCATACGCCCTCAAACTCCCGAAGTATTGCTTCCGGCAAAGGCGCATCAAAATCATCTGGAACGGCAAATTCTCCCGCGCACAAACCAAAAGGGCGAAGTGAGGGTGTCGCTAGGTTATTATGTCCTGCGAGTTTGATTTCAACAAGGGGCGAGTTGGCTTCCATGACAAGCAGGGACTCGCCCGACTGAACCCGATGTAGATAACCGACTATATCGCGCTGAATATCTTCAATGGTGACAGTAATCATGGAGTAATTGTAGCATACCTGCCGAGTTTCTTCTCACACTTGCCGCGACAGGAAAGGCCTACGCCCAGCAATCTAACGGCATAGCTCACCTGCGCCAGTGGCCTGCACAGCATACCGCAATGTACAGCAAAAGGCGGCCACTGGCGTCGGGTGCAGCGCATTGTTAGGCCGCTTGTGTTCCGCTATCCGCTAAAGAGAATTGCGTATCCATAACGGGAACAAGTCTCCAGAAAAAGCCGTGCCTCACATTTTGCGTGACGAAGCCAGCATTCAGCCTCTGGATCATCCTCATTATAATCTGGTTCATCTTCAACTTGGTAGTTCCACTTCACCAAAGCGTTCGCCTGCTGGACTATTTCAGGCGGCCAGTATAAAATTCCCCGCTCACTGTCCGATGTGGAACATGAAATAGGCGTTGCTAACAATAAACATTTCTTGCTTAATGCGCCGCCTAATTCTCCATCAATGATTTCCCCGCCGTTACCAACCTGCCTTTTAAGCTCGGCGTTCGCTTCCTCAAATACTTTTCGCATTTCTGCGTCAAGGTGTGGCTTTGGGTCATAGCTATCGAGATTGAGCAAACAATCTTGCACACTTCGATAGGCATAAGCATCCCATCCCATCTTTTTGCCTCCCGCGCAAGATAACGCAAATGCCAAGCGGCCTAACATATGAGTAGATGGAATTGCGCGATCTTCCATCTATCCCAAAAACTCGCCAATAGTACGAAATACGGAATAAACTTCCACCTATTCCTCGAACAACGCGCTTTTTCCTGCCAAACTTCCACCTATTCTACTATTGGCGCTGTTTTTGCCGTCAAACTTCGGCCTATTCCACTATTGGCGCTATTTTCAGTATCAACTTCCGTCTATCCATATTCCAGCTTATTGTACACCAAACTCTCGCCTTTTCCTCTCTTTGCCTCCCCCAAATCAGTGTTTTATTCAGTGGCCTAACGCCATCGCTCTAGTGCCAAATCCGATTGGACAGTGCAGAAGTGGCCCCTTCTTGACGCTGCCCGCTTGCTAACACTTGCCCTGGCTGATCCTGGCTTTTGTCTGTTCCATTTGGACGGAACTTGGCCGACCCTGAGCTGGCAACGGGGTGGGGGAGTACGCTCGGATGGGGGAGTTTATGCTTGGCGTCGGGGGGAGCGTATTGTTAGAGTGTATAGAAAGCATGTCGGGCGAATGAATTCGCGGCAACACAGGCACAAAACCGGCCTTCGCCGGTTCCAGTGGCAGTCGCCGAAGGGCGATACGCAGTAATGCCCTCTTGGGCATACTTTGTGCCTTTGTTGCTGCGGTTTTAACCGCCGGTCGGAAGTTTCTATACAGCCTTTAAGATATTGCCCAGACAAAAACAGCACTTTCTTGCGTGAAAATGAAGGGCGGATGGGTGTCACTGTTGCAATCAGTAGAAATTAGATGAGTTTTATTGATGGGTAAATTAACCCAATATAAAGCACTTCTTTGGTAAAGAAGAGGTCGTGGGTCCGATTCCTACCTTGGGCTTATCCCCCTTAAGTTACGCAACTTACTACAAATACAAACTAATACAAAGCAAAACCTGAAAAGCAATCCTTGTTGACAAGCGCTGCTTGTTCGGCTTAACAGCGTTTTGACACTTTTATCTGCCAGCTGGGGCGAAACCCATTCCCTTGCCTGCAAGAACTGATGACGCATGAGTGAGCGCTTGCCCTGAAACTATCTCTCCACGACTGGCGCGGACAGCGAAGGTATGGTATAGTAAATAAGGTGCTGTAAGGCCGAACAAGTTGGCACGATTTTTGCAAGAAGATTTCTGTGCAAGAAAAATTGAGAGCCGCTTTACGTCGAACCGAAATGAATTGTCTCAAACTTGCGTAATTATTTGCGTGATGACAGCCATGCGGCAAAGACGCTTAGCGAATGAAGTCAGGAACGAAGCACGAGTTATGGAATTTGAGAACTATGGAACCTGAAAACGATCAACTTTCGGCAGGCTTTTCTTTGCCGGAATATCTGGCTGTTCTGCGGCGTCGCCGATGGATTATTTTGCAGGCGTTCGTGCTGATTACTGTGATCGGCGTGGTCGTCACTTTGCTGTCCAAGCCTGTGTATCAGGCCAGCGCAAAAATGCTGGTCGAGGGGCCGTCCTACAACCTGAATACCGTCAACTCCGACAATCCACTTTCCTCCCTGTTTGAACTGAGCCAGCAGCAGACCGTGGACACGCAGGTTGAAGTGCTGCAATCCGGCCCGCTGCTGGATGCCGTGACCAAAGAAGTCGGCCCGGCGGCGATGACGGTCTCCGTCGTCAAGGACACCAACGTCATCCAGGTTACGGCAGAATCCGGGGACCCCAAAACGGCGGCGGAAGCGCCCAATACGCTGCTCCGTATGTACATTGACAACGATTCCGGCCAGAGCATGGCGGAAATGGAGCAGGCCCGGCTGTTTGTGGAAAAAGGCAGCGTCGCCGCCCATAAAAGCCTGGTCGCCTCGGAAACGGCGCTCCGCAACTTCAAAGTGCAAAACCACATGGCGGAGCTAACCCAGAACCGCAACGATCAGATCGCCCGCATCGCAGGACTGACGACCCAGCTTCAGACGGATCAAACCAATGTCGCCGTGATGGGGGCGGAAATCGCCGCCAATGCCGAAGCGCTCAGGACCGAGCCGCCCAATTCGCACACGACGGTGCAGACGACCAACACGATTATTGCGGGCTTGCAGGATGACATTCGGCGTCTGCAAATCCAGCGCGTCGGCATGATCCAGCCCGGCGGCTTCACGGCGGATGCTCCCCAGGTGCAGGCCATTGATGCACAGATCACGGCGCTGGAACGCAAAATCGCGCAGCAGCCGGCCCTGTCCGTCAGCCAGACCACCGCGCCCAATACCACCCGCGAGGCGCTTCGCACGAAATTGATTGATCTGAAAGCCCAGCTTCCCGCGGCGCAGACTCAGGCCGCGCAGACGGCGCAGGCGCTGGCCGTCGCCAAAGCCAACGTCGGCAAGTATGCTGACCTCGAAGTGTCACAGGAACGCCTGGAGCGGGAGCATGACGGGGCGCTGGCGTCGGACAAGCAGTTCTCCGATCAACTGGCCGATCTGACCCTGCGCGAAAAGGCGCACCATGCCACCGCTCACATTATTGAAAGCGCCCAGGTGCCGTTTGCGCCCGTCCGGCCCAAGAAAGCGGAAAGCATCATCTTTGCCGCCCTGATTGGGCTGTTTACCGGCCTGTGCCTCGCACTGTTTGCCGAATTCCTGGATGACCGCATCAACTCCGTGGAAGATGCCACCCGCGTTCTGGGCCTGCCGTCCCTGGGCCATGTCCCGGCGCTTTCCGAAGAAGACGCCCACCTGCTGCCGCAGATGAAAGGGCTGGACCCGGCCTCCGAAAGCTACCGCGTCCTGCGAACCAACATTCACTTTGCCACCGTAGACGCACCCGCCCGGACGCTTCTGGTCACCTCGTCCAATCCCGGCGAGGGCAAAACGACAACGGCGGCCAATCTGGCCTTTGCCATGGCGATGGACGGCAAAAACGTGATCCTCGTAGACACCGACCTGCGCCGCCCGTCTCTGCACAAGCTGCTGGGGCTGACCCCCCTGCCGGGACTGACCGACGTTCTGCTCGGCCATGCGTCTTTGCAGCCGCAGGAAGTCATGCCCGGCCTGTCCGTGCTGACCGCCGGCTCCACGCCGCCCAATCCCAGTGAGCTGCTCAACTCGCGCAAGTTCCGCAACCTGGTGGAAACCCTGAGCGAGCAGGCCGACGTGGTGATTTTTGACAGCCCGCCCATTCTCGTCGCCGCCGATGCCGTTATCCTCGCGTCCATGATGGACGGCACGGTGATGGTGGTGGAAACCGGCAAAACCAAGAAGGGCGCGGCGCGGCGCACGCTTCAGCTTTTGACCCAGGCGCGCGCCAACATTTTAGGCGTCGCCTACAACAAAATGCGGAAATTTGACGGAACCGGCTACGAATACTACTACGCCTATCAGTACGGGACGCCGGCCCTTGACCAGAAACCAACGCCGGCAGCGCGTCCCCTGCTTCCCGCCGGCTCGGAGAACGACAACGAATGAAACCCATTTTCCTGGCGCTGGCCCTGACCGGCCTGGCGGCGCTCGCCCCGCTGCGCGCCGCCCCGCTGACCACCCCGGCCAGCAGCGCTTCTGCGCCCGGCACGTCTCTGGTAGACCTGTCTTCCTACGTGCTGTCGCCCGACGACCAGATTGAAATCTCCGTGTTCAACCATGACGAGCTGCATGAAGCTGTCACCATCCTGCCGGACGGCACGTTCAGCTACCCCATTCTGGGCGATGTCCATGCCGCCGGACAAACCATTGACGGCCTGACCCGGACACTGGCGCACGGCCTGAGCAAGCGCTACAACAGCCCGGAAGTGACGGTGTATCTGCGTCAGGGCCGCGCCCGCAAGGTCAGCGTTCTGGGCGACGGCAGCAAAACCACCGGCCAGTTTGAGTTCAAGACCGGGATGCACCTGCTGGACCTGCTGGCGGCGGCGGGCGGCCCGGCGGGCGAGCCGCAGCTCATCTCGGCGTCGCTGGTGAGCAACGGTGGGCAGACTTCCACCCCGATCCAATTGGAACCGCTGCTGACCGGCGCGGACCCCGCCGAGAACCTGCCGCTGGCTCCCGGCGACATCTTGTTTCTGGTCGCCCGGAACCCCGAAGTCGGCCAGGTACAGGTGGTCGGCGCAGTCGGCAAACCCGGCGCTTACAGCATCATGCCCTCCGGCATCTCCATTCTGGCGCTCCTGAACGAAGCGGGCGGCGCGCAGCCGTCGGCCCGGCTGACCCAGGCCCAGATCATGCACGGCGGCCAGGTGCAGACCGTCAACCTGCTCCCGCTGATGACCAGCGACCTCAACGCCGCCGCCGGCAAAATCCGCCTTCTGCCCGGTGACGTGCTGATGGTTCCCGAAAACAAAAACATCGTGCTGGCGCTCGGCCAGGTGCGGACGCCCGGCGTTCTCGCCATTCCTGATGATCAGCCTCTGACCCTCACCCGCGCCTACGCCGAAGTCGGCGGCGCGACCGATGATGGGGACAAGAAAAACGTCAGCATTGTCCGCCGCACGCCCGCCGGCAAAGCCTCCCTGTTCTCGGTCAACATGGACGACCTGCTCAAGGGCAAAAACGACGTGACCGACGTGACCATGCAGCCCGGCGACATTCTCTTTATCCAGACCCGCAATCACCCCAAAAGCGTCGGCGACATTCTGGGCAGTATCGGCTCTGTTAGCTCCCTGATCTATCTGTCGCGCGTGGGACTGTAGCGCATGG
The DNA here is from genome assembly GCA_965277095.1 of Capsulimonadaceae bacterium. Classification (GTDB taxonomy): domain Bacteria; phylum Armatimonadota; class Armatimonadia; order Armatimonadales; family Capsulimonadaceae; genus JANXMY01. The sequence continues at coordinate 3,732,361 of OZ255718.1, read as the reverse complement.
ACAACGTGACCCCGCGAAAACCGTACCTGTCCATCGTGCCGACTTCCGGCTGGCAGGCGATCAATCTGCCCGAACTCTGGCAGTTCCGCGACCTGCTGACCACACTGGCCCAGCGGGACGTGAAGCTGCGCTACCGCCAGACCAGTTTGGGCGTCCTATGGGTCATCTTGCAGCCGCTCCTGGCCGCCGGCATCTTTTCGTTTGTGTTCGGCAAAGTCGCCAAGCTGCAAGCGCCGCAGGGCATTCCGTACCTGGTATTCTCGTATGCGGGCCTGCTGGCCTGGAATGCGTTCAACTCCACCTTGACCAAATCCAGCATGTGCCTGGTGGGAAACGCCAATTTAGTTTCCAAAGTGTTCTTTCCGCGCCTCGTGCTGCCGCTGTCCACCGTGTTTTCCACGCTGATTGACTTCGGCGTGGCCCTGGTGGTAATGGTAGTCTTGATGATCGTCAATCACATCACGCCGCATCTTGGCATACTGCTTTTGCCCCTGTGGCTGCTGTTGATTGTCCTGCTGTCCGTCGGCCTCGGCTTGTACGCCTCGGCGCTTATGGTCTCGTACCGGGACATTCAGTACGTGCTGCCGGTCGTTACCGGGTTTCTGCTGTACGCCAGCCCCGTCGCCTATGCGTATTCCGCCGTTCCCGCCCGCTGGCAGGGGGTGTTTGCGCTGAACCCGCTGACGGGCCTGCTGGAAGCCTTCCGCTGGTCCCTGCTGGGCGTTGGAACCTTGAATTGGGGAATGGTCGGCTATTCCACCGCCGTCACTGTGGTCGTGTTCCTGCTGGGCGCACTGTCGTTTAAGTCCATGGAAAGAAAGTTCGCCGATGTCATTTAGCGCCCTCACCGCCGAGGTTCCCGATTTGTCGTCCGGCGTGTTCACCGACACCACGCCCCGCGATGTCGCCGTCTCCGTGCGCGGCCTGTCCAAGTCCTACCGCATCGCCAAAAACGCCGCCCAGCACACCACTGTGCGCGAGGCGCTCATGCACACCTTGAAGAACCCCTTCCAAAAAGTAGAGCGCGACACGTTCTGGGCCTTGAACGACGTGTCGTTTGACATCCAGCAGGGCGACGTGGTGGGCATCATCGGGCGCAACGGCGCGGGCAAAAGTACCCTGCTCAAAATCCTCAGCCGCATCACCGAGCCGACCAAAGGCCGCATCGACCTGTATGGCCGCGTCGGCAGCCTGCTGGAAGTGGGAACGGGCTTTCACCCGGAACTGACGGGCCGCGAGAATATCTTCCTCAACGGCGCGATCCTCGGTATGCAAAAGAGTGAGATCGCCCGCCAGTTCGACGCCATCGTAGACTTCGCCGAAGTCTCGCAGTTTCTGGATACCCCGGTGAAGCGTTACTCCTCCGGCATGTACGTCCGCCTCGCCTTCGCCGTCGCCGCCCATCTCAACCCCGAAATCTTGATTATCGACGAAGTGCTGGCCGTCGGCGACGCCGACTTTCAGAAAAAGTGCCTCGGAAAAATGCAGGACGTGGCCGACAGCGGGCGCACAGTCTTGTTTGTCAGCCACAATATGCCAATGATTATGCGGCTGTGCAAACAGGCGATTCTGCTGAAAAGTGGAAAACTAGCGGCATTCGGAAGCACGCATGATGTTACTGATCAATACGTCCATTCGGACAGTGACAGCCCGGCAGAGCGCATTTTTACAGGTTTAGTCAATCAGCCCGGAGATGAAGTAGCTCGCCTTCGGGCCGTTCGCGTCAGGAATTCCGCAGGAGATGTCGCTGAAAGTATTGAAATCCGGGAGCGATTTACGGTTGAGGTGGAGTACGAAAACCTTCAACCCGGTTCTCGCCCGACCTCCATCCTGCATTTTATCAATGAAGAAGGGATATGCCTCTTTGCCACCAATGATTTCAACAATCGTGAATGGTACCGAACGCCGAGAAGGGCAGGAATCGTCAATGCAACCTGTCAGATTCCTGGGAATCTTCTCGCGGAAGGACGGCTATTCTTGTTAGTGGCCCTGGGAACCTATAATCCTAATCTTATTCATGCACTAGTGAGAGATGCAATCAGTTTTCAAGTAGTGGATCATAGCGAAGGCGATGGAGTTCGGGGTGAAGCCTCTGTTGACTGGCCCGGTGTCATGCGCCCTATATTGGATTGGGAGATTAGCCAAGACATATGATGTTGCTAAAGAGAATTTTGCGAAAATTGGGTGTCTCTCTGGCAGAAGTTCCACCAGAAGGGCTGATGAGTATCAACCCGGAATATGCTAAATACCAGATAGGAAGGTGGACCTATGGTAAACCTACTATTGTATCTTGGGACGATAAGACGAAATTAATTATAGGAAATTTTTGTTCCTTTGCAGACGGCGTTACTATTCTTCTTGGAGGTGAACACCGTATTGATTGGGTTACAACCTATCCTTTCAATAATTATTTTAGCGAGGCAAGCGAAATTATCGGACATCCCTCATCTAAGGGAGATGTTATCATTGGGAATGATGTTTGGATTGGATATGAAGCTTTAATTCGTTCAGGGGTTCGCATTGGGAACGGAGCGGTTATCGGTGCTCGCAGCATTGTAACCAAAGATGTTGAACCATACTCAATTGTTGCTGGAAATCCATGCCGACATATCCGGTTTCGCTTCCCCGAACCGACAATTCAAGAGTTGGAAGCAATTGCTTGGTGGGATTTACCTTTGGAAGAAATTAAGAAGGCTATACCTCTTTTGTTGTCTTCTGATATTCAATCCTTTACAGACCATTATCAGCACACACTTAGAGAAGAAACTGACAGTCTGAGTAGCATTTAGATTTATATGGGGCGTATTTTAACTAATATCAGCGACTTGGAGAAATTTGCGGAACAAGCAGTCATTATTAATGTCGGCACTAAATTAGTTGCTACGCTGGCATTGATGAGTGCTTTGAAATATGCAGAGATGCCTGTTCTTATGATTGAATGCGAATCGCAGGATGGGAGTTTAGATCATTTTGTCAGTTTGCAGAAGACCTATAATTTTGACCTTTTATCAGCCCCGCTGAAACCTCATGGGCAAACTTTAGATTGGCTTTTTCAAAACATTCCTGCGGAAAATGTGTTGCTCATTGACTCAGATTTAGAGATAACAAGTTCAGAGATCATTTCCATGATGAAAGGCTTTATCAGCGATGAAATGACATTCGGTTGCGGCTTTGTGCATGGCCCATATTGGCTGACAAATGAATTTCCATACATTCCCGAAGGAATGAGCCTTTACCAAGAGCGACCTTATATTCCATTGACTATGCTAAAGACTGCACTCGTTCAAGAGGCGCTCCAAAATGGATATTCTTTTGTAATTCGATCAATATGGAATGACTTTGCACCGTCACCTAAAATCTCGTTGTTGCTGCATCACCGATTTCATCACGCCTGGGTACGTCACAATAAACTGACATGGCTGAATGTTTTTAAAGGAAGTTTTTACGGCCATAAGCCGAGTTTGATTTTCTGCGATACCGGGGCCGATCTATATCAATTCTTGAAGTATAAACGTGGCTATGAATTTGTTGGGTATCCGCAACGCTTCATCGGACGCTATGCTAATCACTTTGAGGGAATTACCCGAAGGCTATTAGACCCAAATGATCACAGCGCCACTGCACTTGATAGTATAAGTCTGCAAGTTCAAGCAAGGCTCGCGCAGATTTATAATATTCATATGGAAGCATAAATCGTTTTCAAGAACACTACTTATGTTTAATCCTTTAGATTACCCAATCATATTTGAGCAACCGCGTTTGACCACTTCTTTGTCTGCGTGGCAAGGACATATCCCCTTTGGGATGTTTCTGGTTCAAATCACTACGCCGAAAACTTTGGTTGAGCTAGGCACTCATGCCGGAGCGTCTTATTCCGCATTCTGCCAGGCGGTCGTGCAGTCAAAAATAGACACAAAATGCTTTGCTGTAGATACTTGGCAGGGGGATGAGAATACGGCAGGTTTCGAGTATGGAACAAACGTCTTGGAAACTCTGCGAAAATCTCACGATCCCTTGTATAGTTCATTTTCCAAACTGATTCAAAGCACTTTTGACGATGCCCTGCCTCAATTCACAGATGGCAGTACTGACCTCCTTCACATTGATGGGTTTCATACCTACGAAGCAGTTAAACATGATTTTGAGACATGGCTCCCAAAAATGAGCAAAGATGGAATTATTCTTTTCCATGACATTACCGTGCATCAGGAGTCATTCGGTGTTCATCGTTTATGGGAAGAAATTAAAGGAAGTCATGCTCATTTCGAGTTTCATCACTCCAATGGATTAGGAGTATTGGCGCTCAGTGACAATTTTTCTTCGCCTTTCGGTGATATGCTTCATGCCTCTCAGAAAGAGGCAGGCATTCTCCGGGCCTTCTTCCGTGGTATGGGAAGTTCTTTATTGGAGGAGCAATATAGAGACTTGACTAACAAGCATAATCGTGTTGTGACAAGCCGGGCTTGGAGAGCCATCTCTTCTCTTAAAAAAGCAATACGCCCAAATCATTCACAAGATTAGACCAAACATTGGCTAACTTCACACAATGTTAGCTTTAAGACTGCCAAACTATCTTGATCATGCTTGAACCTTCCCCAACATCAACGAAATCCAATGCGATGCCAGAAAAACGCGCCCGCGTCATTGCCCATTACCTGCCGCAGTTTCACCCCATCCCGGAAAACGATGCGTGGTGGGGCAAAGGCTTCACGGAATGGACGAATGTGGCCAAAGCGAAGCCGCTGTTTCGGGGGCATTACCAGCCGCGCGTCCCTGCCGATTTAGGGTTTTATGACCTGCGCGTCCCGGAAGCCCGGCAGGCGCAGGCGGACATGGCGCGGGAATACGGCGTGGAGGCGTTCTGCTACTGGCATTACTGGTTTGCCGGGGAACGACTTTTGGAGAGGCCCTTCAATGAAGTGCTGCGCTCCGGCGAACCGGACTTCCCGTTTTGCCTCGGCTGGGCGAACGCCACCTGGTCCGGTATCTGGTACGGCGCACCAAAAACCGTCTTGAAAGAGCAGACGTATCCCGGCCTGAAAGACCATGAAGCGCACTTTTACACGCTGCTGGAAGCGTTTAATGACCCGCGCTATCTCACCGTAGACGGCAAGCCATTTTTCCTGCTGTTTCGCCCGATGGAACTGCCGGACTCCAAACGTGTGACGGATTTTTGGCGGGAACTGGCGGTCAAAAATGGACTCAAGGGCCTGCACCTGGTCGGCCTGTCGGATAACATGGAATGGAACCCGAAAGAATATGGCTTTGATGCTGTGTCACTGGCCCGGCTGGACCGAATGTTTCGCTCCCGGAAGATGAGTCCGCTGGCGCTGGCCCGCAAGCGGCTTTCGCATTACCGGGCAACGGGCCGATTGATGAAAGCCGTCAGTCAAAAGCCCATTCATGTTTACTCTTACGAAGACGTTTCGCCGAAGTTTGTCATTCAAGAACCGCTGGGCTACGAATACTATCCGACCCTTATTCCCAACTGGGACAATACGGCTCGGAGCGGCAAGAACGGCTCGGTTCTGCATGGCTCCACGCCGGAAGCGTTCCGGCAGCATGTCCGCGCAGCGGTCAACCGGGTGTCCGACCTGCCGCCGGAACATCGCATTCTCATTGCAAAATCCTGGAACGAATGGGCGGAGGGCAATCATTTGGAGCCGGATTTACGCTACGGCATGGCCTATCTCGAAGCCCTGCGGGACGAAGTGTTTGCCCACGATGCCGCGCCTGCCCCAAACGGCTGACAGAGCAGGAGTGTCTAAGCAGGAGTGTCTAAGATCGGCCGGTCTGTATGCAGGCCACCGGCGAGGGAATGAATTCCTCTATGCCTGCGGCATTACTGCGTATCTGCTCCCGATGACACGTCCTTCGGACGTAAGAAAGCAGCCAAACGCCTAATGCCTTATTCTTTGGCTTTATTCTTTCGTCCGAAGGACGCTTCTTACCAAGCGAGAGGAATTCATTCCCTCGCCATAACCGATGGCAGCCAGGCATTCCCTGACAAAGAGGGGTGAGCGAAAAACACTTGGGGATTGCAAAAACTCTGGATCGTCTTCAAAGCCGCCTGCGGGTGGAATGGTATCGGCGGCGCTATCCGAAAGCCGTGTTCGGGCCGCATCTGGGCATCCGGGGAAAGCTGATTGTCACCGGGCCGGGGAAAGTGGTAGTGGGGGCGCATTGTTTTTTTGACGCCAAAACCGGGCAGCCGAATAAAATCCAGACGTTTGACGCGGCGGCCACCGTGACAATCGGCGATGCGTGTTATCTCAACGGCCTTGAAATCGCCGCGCAAACGTCGGTGACACTCGGAAACCGCTGCATTGTCGCCGACTGTTTGATCATGGATACCGACTTTCACAGCCTGGAAATCAACCGGCACGACGCCAGCGCCCCGGTGAAAACAAAGCCTGTTGAAATTGCCGAAAACGTCTGGATCGGCAACCGCACTATTATCTTAAAAGGCGTTCAGATTGGCGAAAACTCCGTTGTGGGCGCGGGAACTGTCGTGCGTCAATCCGTCCCGGCCAATGCCGTCGTGATCGGCAACCCGCAGCAGATCGTCAAAACGCTGACTCCGCGCGGGCTGTAGAAAGGTGTTTGTCATGTCTGCTACTCTGTCGCCGCAACTGCTGGCGCACAAAGTCAAAAATAAGGCGTCTTTGTCTGCCTTGAAGCTGAAACTGAAGCTGAAAGCGATGTCAGGGCAGCCGCCCATTTTTGATTACGGCTGGATCAAACTGCCGTATTCCGATGATGGCGACGTTCAGGAGTTGTATTACCACGCGCACCAGCAGGAATACTACCAGAATGACATGGCGGTTCTGCGTCAGTATGTCCATGCGGGCGATTGCGTGATTGATGTTGGTGCAAACATGGGCTTTGTGACGGCGATGCTGGCTTCTCTGGTTGGAAAAGACGGCAAAATCTACTCGTTTGAACCTTCTGCCATCACGTATCAGAAGCTGCTGAAAACAATTGCGGCCAACGATCTCAGCATGGTGGAGGCCGTCAATTCTGGTCTGGGCGAAGCGGACTCTACGCACGAGCTTTACCGCGTTAGCGGCTCGTCCGGCAATGACACGATGGTTGAGTCCGGCACAGGGAAAGTTTCTACCGGACAGGTAAACATTACTTCCCTGGATTCGTATCTGGCGAAAAATACACGCCCAATCACGTTCCTCAAAATAGACACCGAAGGCTTTGAGCTTCAGGTGCTTCGGGGGTCAATGGAAACCTTGAAAAAGCACCGCCCCGTGATTTATATTGAACTGTGCGCGGACTATCTGGACTCTTCTTTGGAGTCCGTCAAGCTGCTGCAAAGTTCAGGCTACAAACTCCCTGCCGATCTGGATGTAAGCTGTTTGGGCAATGGTTCTAATTTTATTGCCCTGCCTGGATAAGTGAATTGACAAGTGCTATGAGTGACCATAACCTGCCGCGCATTTCTGTGATTATTCCTACCTGTCACCGCAATGATTTACTGGCGCAGTGCCTGAATTGCCTGGCTCCCGGCGTCCAAACCCTGCCGCCGGAGCAGTACGAAGTGATTGTCACCGATGATGGCTCACGCACGACGGCAGAGCAAATGGTACGCGAGTCTTATCCCTGGGCGCGATGGGTCGCCGGGCCGCGCAAAGGCCCCGCCCACAACCGCAACAATGGCGCGTCGGTGGCGCAGGGAGAATGGCTGGCCTTCACCGACGATGACTGCCTGCCCGTCTCAAACTGGCTGGCGGCCTATGCCGAAGCAATCACGGAGGCCGTCTCAGTCTATGAAGGCAAAACCATCTGCGTACAGGGAGTTACGTCGCCTTTGTACCAATCTCCCATCAATCTGACGGGCGGCTGCTTGTGGTCCTGCAATTTTATGATCCAGTCGGCCTTGTTCCGAGAGATGGACGGCTTCGACACGGACTTTGCAATGCCCGCGATGGAAGACATTGATCTGCATGAGCGGCTTTGCCGAAAAGAACAACCCGGCCAGTTCGTAGAGGCCGCCGTTGTAGACCATCCGCCCCGGCATATCCATTCCGGCTGGAAAACCGGAAAGATGTACGAAGCAAAGGTACAATACTGGAACAAGCGCGGTCAGTACGGCTACTCGTTTGTCGCCTATCTCAAGCACCTCAAGCATCACCTTTATTTGCTGAGGCGCTTTGGTTTTCACCGAGATAGTTTCCCGGCTTTTTATACCTTGCTGGTAGAAATTTTCTATGTCATTCCGCGCCTGCCCATCTGGGAAAGAAAGTACCAAACACGTTATCGCGCGTAATTCCTTGCAGTGAAATTATGAAACGACCCCACTTTGTTCCGACCAAAGATTATCTTTGCAACTATGTGATCAATCAGATTCCGTTTCTTGACGTTCGCATGAAAAATTATCGTCGTCTGGGTATGAGGATCGGCGCTGACAGCGTGATTTTTATGTCTACTTATATGCACGAGGCAGTTAATATTACCATTGGGGAAGCAACCATTATCAACCAGCATTGCTCGTTGGATGGGCGTGGCGGGCTAACAATCGGTAGTAATGTCAACATTTCTTCTCATGTCATTCTAGTCGCCGGTTCCCATGACGTACAGAACGCCGAATGTTTTGCGGGTTACGCCAAACCAATCACGGTGGAAGATTATGTGTGGCTCTGCACTCGATCCACGATTCTTGCTGGTGTAACGGTGGGGCGAGGCGCGGTTGTGGCCGCCGGAGCAGTCGTAACGAAGTCTGTCGAACCCTATACAATTGTCGGGGGAATACCTGCCGTTAAGATCGGCGAGCGGAATCAAGATTTGCAATATAGTTTGGCAACGAGTTATCCCTCGTGGCAGTAAATAATTTCAGCCACTGGAATAAAGCCTGGCTGTGATGAAGGAGTTAGCTTTGGACACCAACACCGACTTGTATGACACATGGCATGAGGATATAGCGCAGCGGGAAGAAGACCACGACGATGGCCCCTGGCACTTGATGGCAAAGAGGTACATCGGGGATATTCAGGGAAAACGAGTCTTAGAAATTGGGTGTGGTCGTGGCGCCTTCTCTAAATACCTGGTCAATTGTGGGGCCGATCTCGTGGCTGCCGACTTTTCTCCCGCTGCGGTAGCTATCACCAAGCGCCTGCTGGAAGGGAATTCGTGTGATACGCGGGTCGCAGATATTCAAGCCATTCCTTTTGGGAATAACGAGTTTGATCTAATCATTAGTTTAGAAACGTTGGAACATGTACCGGATTGGAAAAAGGGCCTGGCCGAACTTGTGCGGGTGACCAAACCGGATGGTCGGTTAATTATTACGACGCCCAATTATTTTGGCCCTCTGGGGTGGTATCGAACTTACCGAAACTTGACGGGACGGCCTTATACAGAAGTCGGTCAGCCCATTAATAATCCTCTTAAGCTAAAAGATCGCGTCCAAAACTTGAAAAAATTGGGTTGCCGCATAGACGCTGTCGATGGATGCGGACATTATTTCTACCTGCCGGGACATAATCCGATTCGCATAAATTGGATGGATAATCCACGTTTTCTTATGAAGTGGATTGCGACTCATTCCCTGACCGTAGCAACCAAATATAAGCAATGAAATTGTATGCATATCTTACGAATAGCAGATGCTCCCGACAACCGAACGGGCGGCATGACGCGGGCCATGTATGGCACGGGCGATATTTTGGCCCAGGCCGGACACCAAGTAGACTACTGGTTCAGTGACCGTTTCCCATCTCACAACCCTACCGGCCTGCGCCGCTTCACGTTCCCGCTTCAGGTAGCCGCCCTGATACGCCAGTCGCAGCGTCAGGGGCAAACATATGATGTCGTGGAAATTCACGAACCGAGCGCAGCGGCCTACTGCTTTTTGCGGCGGTTCAACAAAAGCCTGCCGCCGGTCGCAATCTTTTCGCATGGGCTGGAAGAACGCGGGCATCAGGCGGAATTGGAATACCGAGCGCAAAAAGGGCTGCCAATTTCCGCCAAAAAACGCTTTTCGCCCCTGTCGGTTATCCTGCAAGCCCGGTATGCCGCGCGGCGCAGTGATCAAGTCCTTTGCACAAACTCGGCGGACTTAAATTATTTAGCCGAAGCAGGTGTGCCGGAAAACCGATTGTCGCTGGTGCATAATGGGGTAGACGAAAGCCTGCTGGCGGCAGGCGATTTTGACCCCGCCGATCAGCGTTCGGGGCTGCTGTTTGTGGGTTCCTGGCTGGTGCGAAAAGGCATCCTGGATTTGATACCCGCCGCTTCCGCCATCTTGCGCCGCCATTCGGGGCTGACTTTGACAGTTGCTGGCAGTGGCGCAGAGGCCGAGAGTGTCAAGCGAGACTTCCCGGAAGATGTTCGCCATCAGATCGCTGTTATCCCAAGCTTCTCCGGCAACCAGACACTGATTGACCTGTACCGGCAGCACTCCATCTTTATTTTGCCGTCCTATTTTGAAGGGCAGCCACTGGTGATGATTGAAGCCGCCGCGTTTGGCATGGCGATTGTCACGACGAATGTGTGCGGAATGTCGGACTTCATCGAAGATGGCCGCAATGGGCTTTTGATAAATCCCGGCGATGCCGCCGCGCTGGAAGATCGGCTTGAAACGCTGATCATTGATCCAGTATTGGCGCAGCGTCTGGGCCAAGAGGCTAGAAAAACTGCGAAAAAGCATACCTGGACACAGGCAGCCAAGCATTTATTAGCGGCATATGAACGGGCCATTGATCCAACACGCCGCCGGTCTTCCGAAAGGGAAGCGGCGGCTATCTCGCCGAATCAAAGCTAATGAGACACACAAGCCTAAAAAACAGCGTCTTATCTGCCATTATTCACAATAGGGGGCACCAAAACAAAAACCAACGCAAGAGGTGTCTCACTATGCCTACCACCGATTCCGGCAAAGCCATTGCCAGCCGCAATGCTACCACCCACGGACTGTTTGCCCGCGATGTCGTCCTCCCCAGCCTCGGCGAAGACCCCGAAGGCTACCAACGGCTTGAGGCGCAGTGGATGGCCCAGCTTCCACCCCGTACCCTGCTCGAACGCCATTACGTCGAAAAGATCGCCGCCGCCTCCTGGCGTCTGCGCCGCCTCCACCGCTGGCAGGCCCAGCTTTTTGAGGACGCCGCCCTGACCGAAAACGAGCGTCTGGACCGCCTGGACAAAGTCATGCGCCATGAAACCGCCCTGCACCGCCAGATTGATACCGCCGTCAAAATGCTCGCCAAAGACGCCCCCCAGCTTTACACCCAGCAGGGGCGGGAAGCAGTTTTAGCCGACGCCCGCATTGCCGCGCGTGAGTATCACGATTATGCCGAGGATGCCGTCAATATAGACTTGCGGGTTCAAGACCATCTGTACCAAATCCGCAAGGCAACCGAAGAAGCAATGAACGACGTGTCCGAAACCAGGCTGGACACCACCGAAATTTGCGAAAACGAACTGCCACTGCCGGAAGCGGATGCCACCGCATCGCCTGAACATTCTCCGGCTCCCCAGAATTGGGACGGAGAGGCCGAGGCTTCGGGCGAAAATGCCGAAAAGTGTCAAAACGAACCCGTCCCCTTTTACAAAAACCCATTCCGTCTGGCCGAATACCTGGACCCCGGCCATCGTGAGCGCGTCCCTATGCCTGCGTATCGGGTCCGCGCCGCAAAGCATCGCCGATTGCAGTGGCATTAAAGGAACCATCATAGCGCCCGTCAAACCATTGAAAATTCACCTGGTCGCCGCCGCCCTGCCGCCGGAACTGGACGGCATCGGCGACTATTCCGCGCGGATTGCGGCGGAACTGGCAAAAACGGCCTCCGTCAAAGTGCTGACTACCCAGGCCAATCCGGCGGCGATTCCCGGCGTCACGGTGGAAACGGTCTTTTCAGCCGCCGATCCGCGCAGCGTCTGGAACCTTGCCCGGCAGATCGCCGCCGACCCGCCGGATTGGGTGCTGCTGCAATACAACCCGTTCAGCTACGGCAAGTGGGGCCTGAACCTGCACCTGCCCCTGGTCATGCGCCAGATCAAGCGGCGCTGTCCTGGCACGAAAATTGCACTCATGGTGCATGAAACCTTCGTGCCGTTCGGCGTCAACTGGAAATTTCGCGTGATGACGCTCTGGCAGCGGCCTCAGTTCGCCGTGTTAAGCCGCACCGCCGATGCCCTGTTTTTCTCGGTAGACGCCTGGGCGCAGACGTTTCGGGCGAAGTTTCCGGGTAAGCCCGTCGTCCATTTGCCCGTCGGCTCCAACATTCCGCGTGTGCCGATCCCCCGCGCCGAAGCCCGCGCCCGCCTGGGCATTTCGGAAAACGCCTTCGTTCTCGGCGTGTTCGGGGCCATGCACATCTCGCGCCGCACCGAATGGGTCCGGGATGCCGCGCAGGCTGTCTGCGCGTCCGGGCGCGAGGTTTTGGTATTGCACATCGGCCCCGACGCCGACGCCGTTCGCGCCCTGCTTGGCCCCCTGCCGCTGATCGCAGACGGCCCGCTGCCCGAAGAAGAAGTGTCCCGCCGCTTTGCCGCGATGGATGTCAATCTGACCCCGTTTGTGGACGGCGTTTCCACCCGGCGCGGCTCCCTGATGACCGGCTTGCAGCACGGCATTGCCACCGTCGGAACCCTGGGCCAGCATACCGACGCCATTCTGCGGGACGCCAGCGGCCACGCTCTCCTGCTGTCCGAAGTCACCGCGCCGGAGGCATTTATCGCACACACGCTGCGCCTCGCCGAAGACCCCGCCCTGCGGGAGTCTCTGGGCCAAGCAGGCCAGCGGCTCTACGATCAAAGCTTCGCCTGGCCAAGCCTCGCCCGGCAGCTTCACCAGGTATTGACGGATGCCTCGGCAAACAAATAAATAATCGGCATATTCGGTGTATAATAAACGAGGGAGCGGACATGAACCAGCATCAGGCAAAGCAGCTTGCCAAGCAGTTGTTAGCGCGAGTGGCCCCGCAGGCCGCCGGAACCTGGCAGGAAGTACGCCACCGACGGCACATCCGCCGTTTTGAGCAGGAATTGGGCCTGCCGGAACTGACCCGCTCTTTTATTGAGCAGCATGGCTTGTGCGTTCTCAGCGGCCCGTTTGCCGGCATGGACTATGTCCCGCAGGCCACCGGGAGCGCCTTGATGCCCAAGCTGTTAGGCAGCTATGAAGCGGAGCTGCACGAGACTCTCGAAAAAGTGGCCGCGGCGAATTATGCCGAAGTGATTGACATCGGATGCGCCGAAGGCTACTACGCCAATGGCCTGGCCCGGCGTCTGCCAAGCGCACAGGTGTATGCGTTTGACATTGACCCGGAGGCGCGGGAGCTTTGCACCGCGATGGCTCGTCTCAATGGAGTAGAGGAAAGAGTCATCGTTTCCGGCAAATGCGGCACGGAGGAACTAAACACTCTTTTAACAAATCGGTCTTTGATTGTGTGCGATTGTGAAGGGTTTGAATTGGAACTGCTGCGGCCTGACCTGGCTCCCACGCTGGCCCAGGCCGATATTCTGGTGGAGCTGCATGACCAGGTTCAGCCGGGCCTGACCCCGCTTCTTCTCAGCCGCTTTGAGCCAACGCATCAGGCAATTCTGATCACCGCCGCGCCGCGTGATCCCGACCAGTACCCGCCCCTGCGCTTTACCGATCCAAAGGAGCGGCAGTTGGCCGTTTCTGAATTCCGGCCTGCGGGGCAGCAGTGGGCCTTTTTCCAGTCCAACGCGCCTGCCCGCGTGACGCCTTTATGAAAATCGCGATTGTGATGTCCCTGGCCGAGCAGCGCGGGGGCGGGGAACTCATGCTCCTACACCTGATCCAGCAGGGGCGCGGGGCGGGCGTGGACTGGCTCGTTATCTTTCTGGAAGACGGGCCGATGGTCGGGCAAATACGGGCATTGGGCGTTGACGTGCGTGTTATCGTGTCGGGACGCCTGCGGGAACTTCCCCGGTACGCTGCCGCCGTATACAAAATTGCCCGGCTGGCGCGTCAGGAAAAAGCCGATTTGATTTTCGGCTGGATGAACCAGGGACAGTTGTACGGCAGCCCGGCGGCGCGTCTGGCAGGCATCCCTGCCGTCTGGTATCAACTGGGCATCCCAATCGTTCCCGGCTGGGGAGACCGCATGGCAACCCGCCTGTCTGCCGCCGGAATACTCGCCTGCTCGCAGGCCGGGGCAAAGGCGCAGGAAGCCATCGCTCCCGCCCGGCCTACGCGCGTGGTGTATCCGGGCGTGGAACTGGAACGGTTTGATCCGAACAGCCTGCCTGCCCCAATGGAGGCGCGGCAAGGTTTAGGGCTGCCACCGACTGGCCCCTTGATCGGCATCGTGGGCCGCTTGCAGCGCTGGAAGGGGATGCACACGCTGATCGACGCCATGCCGGAGATACTTGCCGCCCACCCGGACGCGCACGGCGTGATCGTCGGCGGCCCCCACGCGCCGGAGCCGGACTATCCGGCTTTTTTGGAAGGACGGATACGCGGGCTGGACCTGGACTCAAAAGTGACGCTGGCAGGCTTGCAGCGCGACATCCCCCGGTGGATGCAGGCGATGGATATTGTTGTCCATGCCTCCGACCATGAGCCGTTCGGTATCGTCGTCATTGAAGCCATGGCCCTGGGAAAGCCCGTCATTGCAGGCGACGCCGCCGGGCCGACGGAGATTATTACAAATGGGGTCAATGGACTGCTCACCCCCTATGGCGATGCACCCGCACTAGCACGGGCCGTCTGCCGCTATTTAGACGAACCGAACTTTGCCGCCCGCCTCGGCGGCGCGGCACGGATGCGCGCGCAGGACTTCTCTACGGCGCGTTACGCACAGAACTTTATTCGTGAAACACAGGCGTTTCTGCGGGACGTGCCGCAAACGATTTTCGAAAAACAGCAATGAACGAGACGACTGCTTCCTTCAACAACGGTACGCTTCCCATTGGCAGGCCGCCCAAGCCGTTCCGCCCGCCGCGCCCGGATGCCTCCCGCGCCTGGATGCGCTGGTTCATCCTGGCCGTGATTATTCTCGGCATTGTCAACGCTCCCATGCTGCTGACGACGCCGGTGGGAGAGCGTGGAATGATGGCGGCGGTCGTCGGCGGCCTGCTCCTGATGCTGCTGATCAAGTCGCCCCGCGACGGGGTAGTGCTGACGCTGCTATATCTGGCCCTGCTCGGCGGCGTCCGCCGCTGGCTTATCCCCACCTTCGGCTGGGCGCCGCAGGACCCGCTCGTGCTGGTGCAGGCGGCAGTCATCGGCGGCAGCTTTCTGTTTCTTCTCGCGATACGCCGCCTGCCCTGGGACACGCGGCTGTCACGCTGCGTCGGCCTTTTGCTGGGCATCATGGCCCTGGAAGTGTTTAATCCGCTTCAGGGAGGCATCTCCGTCGGCTTCGCGGGCGTTCTGTATATGATGGTTCCGATGCTCTGGTACTACGCCGGGCGGCAGGTTGGGACACCCCAGATTGCCTTGTATGTCCTCCGGGCCGCTCTCGTTCTTTCCCTGCTCGGCGCAGCCTATGGACTGTATCAAACCTGGTTCGGCTTCCAGCCCAGTGAGAAGCTATGGGTACAGATCAACCGCGTTGAAGACAGCCGGCCCTTCTCTTTTTATACCACGATGGCTGAATACGGCATGTTTCTCTCCGTCGGCATTGCCATTCTTTGGGCGGCATTTCTGAAGGGAAACCGCGCGGCGATCCTGCCGATCCCCTTCTTGCTGATCTCCATCTTTTTTCTCAGTGAGCGCGGCGTGGTAATTGGCTCCCTGTTTCTTTGCACCGTTCTCTGGGCCGTGCAGGGCCAGCATCGCCGCGTGTGGCTGCCTCGCGCGCTGCTTGCCATTGTCCTGGCCGGGCTTGGCCTGGTCTGGACTTTGCAGCAGGCGCAGCAGGCCACTTTTGGAGACAAAACGCAGGAATTGGTGCAGCATCAAACGTCCGGGATTCTCGATCCCGGCACTTCCACCGCGCCCGTACACGCAGCCATGATGTTCGACGGCCTGACGGGAGCGATCCAATCTCCGCTGGGGCATGGACTGGGTGCGACGTCCATCGCAGCGGACAAGTTCGGCGGGGGAAACATTTCCACCGAGTCCGATTGGACGGATTCGTTTGTCGCGCTGGGCCTGATCGGCGGCTTCCTGTATACATTTATTATCGGCCTGGTGCTGGTCACTGCCCTGCGGGAGTGGGTGCGGACACGCAGCTTCGTATCCCTGGCCGTTCTGGGCGTTCTTTTGGCAGGCATCGGCCACTGGCTGCACGGCGGCTATTACGCCGTGGGAATGCTTATCTGGTTCTTGATCGGCGCGATGGACCGCGCCGCGCGGCTGGCTCAGGCACTGCCAAACCCCGCTTTACTCACTCCGGCTCTGTCCCCCTCGAAAGCTCCGGTGCGAGCGGCGCGTCTCAGTCTGCGCGATCTTCCGTCTGCGCCTCACTTTGAACCGGGCGGGGACATCGGATGAGCCGGCTGCGAATTGCACTGGTGGCGAACCACATTCATTTCCGGGGCGGCATGGAGCGCTACTGCGCCGAGCTTGCCACGCTGCTCTGCGAGCAGCATGACGTCCATTTGTTTACCTGCGAGGCGGACGACGTGCCGCTCGGCAAAGTCACGGTGCATCCCGTCCGTACGCCCAGCAAGCCGTTTCTGGCCTTGTTTACCCAGTTTTACTGGCAGACCAGCCGCATGATTCGGCTGGAAGACTACGACATCGTGCATACCATCGGCGGCATTACGGCCCGGCAAAACATTGTCACTGCCCAGTACTGCCAGGCTGCCTGGGGCGATGCCATCCGGCGCGAGCCGGGGGCCGGGGAGGGCATCAATGCGTATCATCAGTTCATGTGGCGCATGACCGGCTACTTCGAGCGCCGCGCGTTCACTTCCCCGGACACGCTCGGCATCAGTGCCAATTCCGAGCGCACCCGTGATGATCTGGTCAAGTTCTACGGCGCAGACCCCGGAAAGATTCAGGTCATCTACAACGGCGTCGACTCTGCCCGTTTCACGCCCGCCAATGCCCGGTTCCGAAACGCCATTCGCCAAAGGTACAATATCCCCGCCGAAGCCCTCGTCGTGTTGTTTGTCGGGGAATACCGGCGCAAAGGGCTTGCCACTGTGATTCGCGCCCTGGGCCGTCTTGGAGACCGCGGGGCATACCTTCTGGCGGTCGGCAAAGGCGATGCGGCGCAGTATCAGGCTCTCGCCGCCGAGGCGGGCCTGGCGGGCCAGGCGACTTTTGCCGGCCCGGCGCGCGATATTGAGCAGGTATTCGGCGCGGCAGACTTGTTCGCCTTCCCGACTTTTTATGAGCCGTTCGGCATGGTCATTACCGAAGCCATGGCCTCCGGCCTGCCGGTCATCACCAGCCGGAGCGCCGGGGCGTCGGAAATGATCACCGAGGGTGTGAGCGGCCTGTTGCTGGATCAGCCGGGAAATGCCGACGAACTGAGTCAAAAACTCGCCGAGCTTCTTTCCGATGCCGGGCGGCGCAAAGAAATGGGAACGCGCGCTCAGGCTGCTGCTTCCCGGTATAGCTGGGCGGACGTCGCCGAGGACACGCTGCGGCTGTATCAGCGCAGCCTGGGGCAAGAGCGGTTAGCGAGCCTAAACCCAAGTTTATGAACCCTGCAACACTTTGGTGGTTGAGCTGCGAGGCTTATAAAAGGCGTCTCACTTTCATTGCGCGGCTTTTGAAAACGCTAAATTTCATCCTGTTCAAAGCGATTCTGCCCTATCAAGCCGAAATTCAGCGAGACATTCATCTGGATCATTATGGTCTCGGCATTGTAATACATCCGAACGTAACTATTGGCTGCCGCGTTCGTATCTACCACCAGGTTACATTGGCTGCGGAAACGTGGGTCGGTTCCGAACATCGGATTTTTATCGGGGATGATGTGACGATAGGGGCTGGGGCAATTATCTTAGGCCGTTCAAATCAAAGTCTCATCGTCGGCGATCACGCTTTCATCGGTGCGGGATCAGTCGTCACGCGGGATGTCGCCGCAGGACAAACCGTAGCAGGCTCCCCGGCGCGTCCTTTGTCAGCTTCTGTTTCCAAAGCCGCCCGAAGCCATTCGGAGCCTTTGTAAAGAACTTATCATAAATTAACAAGAAACTGGAATAATATTTATGGATACAGCGGCGAATCTGTGATACAATGTCTATGTACCAACCGGCCAAGCGATCACAGTGAAGCAGCGCGGCGGGGCAGAAGCTTGAATTGGTTCAGTGTGTGGAGTCTGAAGGCGGGTTGACCGCCGGGCAATGGATTGACAGGGAAATGAAAATACTCTTTTTAGCCGATGCCGTCTTTGAAGATGTTCCGGGCGGGTCGCGGATGGTCGCCGGTGAGCTGGCCCATGGACTGGTGGGACGCGGGCACGATGTGACGTTTCTTGTCGCACGCCACAATGACCATGCACCCGACGAAGAACGACTGGCGGACGGAGTGCGCGTCGTGCGCTACGGCGGGGCGGGGCGGCCTCTGGAATTCATGCGGCGCGGCCAGGAAGCCTGCGCGAAGCTGCTGGCGGAAAGCGCACGGCCGTTTGATCTGGTTCATACCCATTTTGCTTATGCCGCCCTCGGGCCGCTCCGGGTCATCCCGCGCTCCGTGCCGCGTGTGCGAACCTTTCATGGCCCCTGGGACGCCGAAGCCTGGGCGGAGGAAAGCCAGCGCACCGGCATGGTCAACTCTGTTAAAGCTTCTGTCAAGCGCGGCATTCGTTACCGGGTGGAAATTGCCAGCCTGCGCGGCAGCGCCCAGGTGCTGACCCTGAGCGACTACTTTCGCCGCCTTGTCTGCGAGCGTTCCTGCGTGGCCCCGGAAAAAATCACTGTTATTCCCGGCGGAGCCGACAGCATCCGCTTTCAGCCTGCCGAAGACCCCATTCTCTGCCGCCGCGAACTGGGCCTGCCGCTAGACCGGCGCATACTCATTTCCGTCCGGCGACTCACGCCCCGCATGGGCCTGGACAACCTTATTCGGGCCATTCCCGCCATTTTGCGCCGCTATCCCGACGTGCTGCTCCTGATTGGCGGGGCGGGGCCGGAGCAGGGTAAGCTGCAAGAATTGATTCACTCCCTGGGGCTGGAATGTCATGTGCGTTTGACCGGCTTTATCCCCGAGGAGCGCCTGGCAACCTATTATCAGGCCGCCGACCTCTTCGTTCTGCCTACCTTGGCATTGGAAGGCTTTGGGCTTGTAACGACCGAGGCCCTGGCGTGCGGGCTGCCTGTGGTGGGAACGCCCGTCGGGGCGACCCCTGAAATTTTAGGCAAGCTCGACCCGCGCCTGATTGCCTCCGGGTCAAGCTCCCAGGCCCTCTCCGAAGCTATCCTTGACTTCTTTGAAGGCCCCTGGGCCGCTTCCCTCACCCCCGACCGCCTCCACCGCTACGTCGCCGAGCATTACTCCTGGAACAGCCATATTGCCGCCACCGAAGCTGTTTACGGCTCTCTGCTCGAAAAACCTGTCCAAGAAAAATACATGGAGCCGTCCGCCGTCGCCACCACGCGCAGCGGCTGATACTGAGTCTCCACTTCTCCACTTCATCAAACAGCGTCACATACATCGATGTGACATGGAGCCTGCCAGGCACATACAACTGTTCCCACAGGAAATGGTCCCCGCGCCGTCCTTATTCTTCGTGCGGCGCGGGCTGTTGGCGCGGCAGAATATGGTCGTTAGGCCGCTGGATTGAAGGCTTCGTCTATGCCGCAGGTCAAACGAAGCAAGGAAAAAACTATGCTGCGATTTAGCTTGCTTGCTTGCGCCGGAATGATTGGTATGGCTCTCTGGTCTTCAGATGGTCTCGCTCTTCCAGGCATTCGCCCGGCCCCCGATCAGCCGACAATTCACACCGCTCTTTCTGGAAATTGGCTTGGGGACGTCTTACCACCCGGTATATCGCCCTTTGAAGTCATCCGCAGCACCGTCACTTTCAAGCCGGATGGTACCTTCAACGTCGTGGTAGAAACACCCACTGGGTCTTTTCGCGGTGCGGGAAGTTATTCTGTTCAAGGCCACACAGTATCATTGAGTTTTCCGAGCCGTGCGCCTGTCTCTTATCGCCTTACTCGCTCTGGGGCCAAGTCCAATGTGCAGGTGTTGGAGAGGGTTCAGCCAGGGCCGTTGGTCAAACCGACACCAACGGTAAAAAATACGCTGCACCCGACGCCACCGCCGCATTCCCCTCAGTGAGTTCGATAGGCTTGCCTGGGCATTTGTCAGCAGGTTTTTCGGTGTTCAGAGTAGAATATGCTTCTGCGTGAGTGGAAGTCTTTTCATTGGGTCAGCGTGTCGGCCTTTCTTTCATTGGGCAAGCGATCTAACGATGCGCGGCACCGGACGCCGGCAGCCGCCGTTGCCTATGTGTTATGCTGTGCGGGCTGCTGTGGCAGGTGATATTCGGCGTTAGGCTGCAAAGAGAAGCTTTCAGTGACTTGTAAACAATCTGGAAGTGGTAAAGCAGCGACAGTTTTCTGAAACAGAGCGCAAAGGAACATCTATGCCAAGTACAGAGCAGACACAAGCGCAACAGATACAGAGTACCGGAACTTCATGGCCGGGCAGCAGGAAGCCTCGGAAGGCAGACAGACTCTTTCGAGAAAGGCTTTCCAATGAAACTCATTGATTTGCAGAAGAACTGGCAGACTTTCGGCAAGACTGATCCGTTCTGGGCTATCCTCTCCAATAACGACAAAAAAAAGGGCAAGTGGGAGATTGAAGAGTTTTTTGAGACAGGCCGCAAAGAAATCGCGGATGTTTTGAGCTACGCAGCAGCGCTGCCCGTCTCGCCCAGACGAGAACAGGCGCTGGATTTTGGATGCGGCGTAGGACGGTTGACCCAGGCGCTTGCCCCACACTTCGATCAGGTGGTCGGCATTGACATCGCGCCTTCTATGATTGAATTAGCTGACAAATACAATCAGTTCGGCGCCAAATGCCGTTACCTTGTCAACGATACGGCCGATCTCGCGGTTTTATCCTCCGACAGCATTGATTTTATCTATTCCAACATCGTGCTTCAGCATATGCAGCCGCTGTATTCACAGCAGTACATCAAGGAATTTTGCCGCGTTCTGGCTCCCAATGGCCTGCTCATTTTCCAGATTCCCAGCGAACCGACCGCCCCGCTTCGCCGACGCCAGCGTATCAAACGCCTGATACCGCCCCTGCTGCTGCGGCAGCTTCGCAGATTCAAAGACACGGCGGTGATAGAAATGTACGCCGTCGAGCGCAGTGAGGTCATCCGCCTCGTGGAAGAACACAGGGGACGGGTAGTAGACATTCAGCCCGACGACAGTGCATCCGGGTGGATCAGCTTCCGGTACTGCGTCACCAAAGATTAAAAACTGGTAACTTTTGCAGCCTCACAATGCGCGGCACCCGACGCCAGCATCCTCGGTTTTCTGTGCTTGGTGCTGTGCTGTGCAGGCGGGCGTCGTGGGTGCGCTAGGTCGTTAGATTGCTTGTGGAATCGTGGCAATGGTCAGCATCAATCTCCGGCTTACTCTGGTAATTCTACTGCTATTGATTGTGGTGATTCTGCTCGCGCAGCCGGCAGCCACAATTCGGATCAAGAAGTACCGCAGACTGAACCGGGAAGCGGCGGGCCGCGTCACCGGCGAGGTCTTGTCCGAATGGGCCACGAAGTAGTCGCCGGGCGCTGCTTTATCGACAGGCCGAAGGCTCCGCCGCGATTCGATTCCATTTCACTGAAAACAAAGGACGTGTTATGCCTTACCCTTATGATCTCCGAAAGCTCGCACTCAGAGACACTTTGACCCGCCTCCAGGCTGCTTCCTATACGCCGGTGGGCGAGCTGACGGTGGAAGCCTGGGTGACGGATGAACCTGCGCGGTTCGAGGCACGGACCTCCGGTCAATACAAGCTGCTGGCAAAGGGCGAGGCCTGGGGCAGCCGACTGTTCGACTGTGCCTGGATGCGCTTTACCGGCATCGTTCCTGAAGGCGTGAGCGGCGAGGACCTTGTCCTGCGAATCGACTTCAATGGTGAAGGCCTCGTCGTTGATGCCGTCGGCAATCCGGCACTTGGGTTAACCAACTTCAGCTCTCAGTTTGAATCTCATTTAGGTCTGCCGGGGAAAAAAGTCGTACCCCTGCGCGGCAAACAAGCCGGCGAGCCGATTGAAGTGTGGGTGGACGCCGCAAACAACGACCTGTTCGGCACGGTGCAGAAATCCGGCATTCTTGAGCAGGCCGAGATCGCCGTGTGCCACCCGCAGATCAAAGCGCTTTCTTATGACTTTGAAGTTCTCGGGGAGCTGATGCATCATCTCGATCCCAAGTCGGCCCGCAGCCGGCGACTGCGGGCCAAGCTGCACGAAGCCTCGCTGGGGCTGCATAAGTACAGTGAGGAAGAAGCGATTCTTGCCCGCAGCGTGCTTGCGCCTGAGCTTGCCCGGAGAGGCGGCGATGCCAGCCTGAGAATCAGCGCTGTGGGCCACGCGCATATCGATCTGGCCTGGCTCTGGCCTCTGCGTGAGACGATCCGCAAGGGCGCGCGCACATTCTCAACCGTGCTGCATATGATGGAACGCTACCCGGACTACGTCTTCGGCGCAAGTCAGCCGCAGCTTTACGCCTGGATGCAGGAATACTACCCGCATCTCTACGCGCGCATTAAAACGAGAATCAAGGAAGGACGCTGGGAGCCGCAGGGCGCGATGTGGGTCGAACCCGATACCAACGTGCCAAGCGGCGAGTCGATGGTGCGCCAAATCCTCTATGGCAAGCGCTTTTTCGCCGATGAGTTCGGCATGGAACCCAACTATTTGTGGGAGCCGGATGTGTTCGGCTACACGGCCGCGCTGCCGCAAATCCTCGCCAAATCCGGCATCCGCTTTTTTATGACGCAGAAAATGTCCTGGAATGAGATCAACAAGTTCCCGCACCAGACGTTCTGGTGGGAGGGCATCGACGGCAGCCGGGTCTTGGCGCATATGCTGCCGGAAGAGACGTACAACAGTCCCGCGACGCCGCGCTCGGTGCATCAGGCCGAGTACAATTATCTCGACAGTGGCGTCTCGTCCGACTGCCTGCTGCTGTTCGGGATTGGTGATGGCGGCGGCGGTCCAGGCGAAGAGCATTTGGAGCGCCTTGCTCGGGAAAAGAATCTGGAAGGGTTATGCCCCGTAACGCAGGAACCGGCGCAGAGCTTCTTCAATCGTTTGGCGATGGGAAGCGACAAATATGTCACCTGGCAGGGCGAGCTTTATCTGGAAAAGCATCAAGGCACGCTCACAACGCAGGCGCGCAGCAAGCGGTTTAATCGCAAACTGGAATACCTGCTGCGCGAAGTGGAGCTGTCGGCGGTGTGGGGCGTGCAAAGCGCACCGGATTTTTATGGTTACCCCACCGCGGCGCTGGATCGCATCTGGAAGGAGGTACTGCTGCTTCAGTTCCACGATATTTTGCCGGGTTCATCCATCACGCGCGTGTACGACGAATCGCTGGCGCGTTATGCCGTTCTCGAAAGCGAGCTGCAAGGTTTATTGAATGAGGCTGATGCTGCCTGGATGAGACAGGCCTCAAACCAAGAAAACAGCGGCGATATTTTTCTCGTCAACTCGCTCTCCTGGCCGCGCACCGAATGGATCAAGGCAGGCGGACAATGGCGCAAAATCACCCTGCCCGCACTGAGCCGCAGCGCGTTGGACGAGTGTGCCATGCCTTCCGAGGATGCCACCGTCAGCGTACAGGCCGGTCCGCGCAGCCTCGAAAACGAATTGCTGCGTGTTGATCTCGCCGAAAGCGGCGCAGTGACAGCCATTTACGACAAGCAGGCACAGCGGGAAGTGCTGGCGCACGGAGCATTCGGCAACCGGATGAGTTTGTACAACGACGAAGGTGACGCCTGGGACTTCGCCATCGATTACGCTCTGACGCCGCCCGCACACCCCATGCTCAAAATCTGTGAGCCGGTGCAGGAGGGCCCGGAGGCAATCTTGCGATGTGTCTACGAGACAGCAGCCGGATCAATAATCAGGCAGGACGTTGTGCTGACGAGCGGCAGCGGCCGCATCGACTTCAGAACGCATGTGGACTGGCGAGAATCCTCCACAATGCTGCGAACGAGCTTCGAAACGGACATTCGAGCAAATGATGTCGTCTGTGACATTCAGTTCGGCACTCTCCGTCGCCCCATCACCAGCAACACGACCTGGGATGCCGCCAAGCACGAGATCGCGGCGCACAAGTGGGTCGATCTGTCCGAGCCAGGCTACGGCGTAGCGCTGCTCAACGACTGCAAATACGGCCACCGCATTAAAGGCGGCGTCATTGACCTGAATTTGCTTCGCAGCCCTCACTATCCCGATCCCGTAGCCGATGTGGCAGAGCATGAGTTTACGTATTCTCTGCTGCCCCACCTGGGCGATCATATTGCGGGCAGGGTCATGTGTGCCGGCTACGAACTCAACGTTCCCATTCGCGTGGTGCAAGGAGAAAGGAACGGACAAAAACCAAACATGGAGCCGAGCCGACAGCCAAGCTGGATTGCGACGGATGCGCCATCGATTATGATCGAAACCGTCAAAAAAGCCCAGGATGATTCTTCAGTGATCGTGCGCCTCTATGAAAATTCAGGCGCAAGAACGACCGCAGCGCTCGCGTTCGGCTTTCCCGTTGCTGCGGTCGAGTTGGTCGATCTCATGGAACAGAATGGGCAGCCGTTGACTGTTACGGGCAATTCGCTCACGCTTGTTTTCAGACCGTTCGAGATTCTTACGCTCAAGCTTGGATAAATCGCCGCTAAAGTCGTTTGCCGCCGATTTCTATTTTCCAACCTTCAGGGCGGTGCGATCCAGAATGGCAAACACGCCGCCGATAACCGGGCGCGCCTGGAAGCCTTGCTGCTGGCCGGAAAGGGTGTCGTACCAGTCGCTGAAGGGGACACGTAAGCGCGATGTATCTGCGTACTTGTAAATACCGTCCACGAAGCTTTGCCGCAGCAAAGGATCGTCGGTAGAAGCCGCGGTCCATAGCTCCCAGTCTGCTTTTGTGTAGGAATGGCGCACGTCCAGCGGAACGCCGTATGGGTTGAGGTGGGCCAGATAAAACTTAGCTTCTTCCTGAAGAACGCTTTGCGGGATGAGGTTCAGCCCCAGCACTTTATCGGGAAACGCATTATATTTCAGACTCCAGGCATCATTCGGATCAGAAGCCCCGGCTTCCAGTGTTGCCGGATTGCCGTTCCCGGACAGGTCGGCAGTATGACTGCCGTTGCCCTCGTCGAATGTCCAGTAGGCGGCAGGGGTCTGCGGACTGGGTTTCACCACCGATGCCGAGACTGCGCCTGCCGACGGCAGGGCAGGGCCGCCATCGCGGGCGACAGCCAGGACGGCATCGGCGGGCAGTGCCGATTGGTAAAAGCGCACGTCATCAATATCGCCGCTGACGAAGTCTACCTTGCTGTCATTGAAAAATCCCCGTCCGATTGCGGTCGGGCCGGCGGCGCGGAATGCCGACGTGTACGGAACCGTCTGCTCAAGTGCGCCATTGACGTAAAGTGAAAGCGTCTGTGCATCCGCATCATATTCCCCGGCCAGGTGATACCAGGTGCCGGCTGCGGGCGGATTGGAGGCGACTGCCGAAGCCGTTGCGCCCGGATCAGTGCTGTCACGGGTGAGAGCGCTCATACTGAACTTGCCACTATCCCCCCGAATCTGGAGAAAAAAGCCGCTCACATGGCTGCCGTCAATGCTCACGAAAGTCTGGTAGCCGTCGGTTTTGGCGAGCTTGACCCAGGCCGCAACCGTATAGCTTTTGGTCGTATCCACCGCGGGTTTCGGAGCAGAGGCAGCGCTCCCGCCGCTCAGGCGAACCGCGTGCGGGCCGACGATGCCGGTGGTCCACCCGGATTTTTTCGGCGTGTCGGCCTCAATATACTGCATAGTCAGATGGCGGCCCGTTTTAGACTGCGCCCGCTGCGCCCACTGGCCGATCATGGTGCGCGCCGACCCGCCGTACCGGGCGGCATCGGCGGTGTTTCCGGCGTAACCGGCGATCTGGCCCATTGCGCCGACACCCAGAATGCCTTTCAGGGCAAGATTGACACTGTGGGCAATAGGGCCGGTGAAGTCATCCGTCTGGTTCTGAAACTGCGGGTCCAAGGCATTGGAAGAGGTTGATCCTGCCGGAACCGTCAGCAAATAATCCGCCCACTGCTTGAGAATCCGGTAATGCAGGCGGGCGTACTCCGCAGACTCCGCTTTGGGCGCATAGCGCAGGTAAGCGGCGGCCATGATCAGCATGTTGGCGGATTCCTCCACCGGCATATTCTCCCCGCCGCCGTCGTTGTGACCATTCGCATTCGGGTAAGACGCGCCTATGTCATGTTCGGCAAAAAGCTGCGGCCACTTCCCGGACTCGGCATAGTCAAAGAGCGGGTCAAGCTGAAACCGCAGCAGTTTCGGGTCGGCGTAAAGAAACACAGGAAAAGAGGGGTACATGACGTCAACGGTGGAGATGTTGCCGTCGCTGCTGATTTCCTTCATAAACATCCACGGCTTGTCTGAGGTGCCGACCATTTCCGTCGCCCCAAAGGCCTGGCGCAAGGCCAGTGAGCAAATCGCGGCGTATTTTGCGCCTCCGGCCCGGGTGGCATCGGCAGTCACCCGCGCGTCCATTCGGTCGGCGCGCGCCCGCGCGGCATCGGCATCCCCATAGAACTCAGCCAGCATCTGCGGCCAGTCCGTCCAATAAGATTTCCACAGTGGCGGAACCGGCTGGTCCTGATAGCTGACCGCCGGGTCGCGAACATCACCCAGAGCGAGGACGAGCGGCCTGGTCGCGGCGGGGCCGACCTGGCCCAAAGCAAAATCAAAGGCGAAAACAGGCCAGCGGTTATTGATAGCGCGCGGCTGGTCGGAGTCTACCGAGTTGTCCATACGGCCATCGCTGATTGCGGCGGTGCGGACGACGATGTCTTCGCCGGCCCGCGTCGTCAGGCCCGGCTGATTCGCCGCCGCCCAGACCGCCGTTCCCCACATGGGATACTCATGGGTTTCGCCCAGCACTTTTGGGGAAGCCGGGGTTACGGCGAACGCAGTCAGCGGACGCGCGCCGCCGGTGATATTCCGGCGCGTCCAGGTGATGGGCGCGGCATCGTCCCCATGCGCCCATTCGCCGGTGATGTCGAAATACAGGCTGACGGTGTGCGGCTTGCCGTCCGTGCTGCGCGCCGACGCAAAAATGTAGCCAAGCGGCACCGACATGCGGCGCAAACTGTCCGGCTCAACCGGCGATACAAAGTCGAGGGAAAGGGAAATGCCGCCGCCCTGCATCTGGTAGCGCGACTGCGTGGGAGTAATACTTAGCCCGGCCTGGGTCATCGGCGGGGCAATCGGCTGGTTGCCGGAGCGGGGAGCGCCCAAAAAGACATACGGCTGTCCATCGATCCGCGCAATCCCTGTCATGGCCTTGACCCCGCCCGCCCAGAAGGTAGGCCAGGCTCCTGTGAGGGTATCGGTGGCCTGCCAGGTGCTGACATACGGTGACCGGACGATCAGCGGAACCGCCGGTGGCCGAATAGGGGTGATCGGCCCGTGCGCCTGCGGCACGTCCTGCGACTGTGCGGCCCCGGCAAAAGCCAGGCAGGCTCCAGCGGCGACAGCCGTAAAAAATAGTGTGTTCAACTTCATAGTTTTTTCCATTTTCTCCCAGGGTCGCTGCGGGAAATTACTCGTGGCCCCCGGCGTTTTTCAGCACGGCTACTGTTTGGTCGCGTGCCTCATTGCTGACACCCGGATAAGGACGCTCTGCCCAGTAAAGCGCCGTTTTGCCGTCTTTATCCACGGCATTTATCGGCGCACCGCGGTTCAGCAGCAACTTTGTCGCTTCGGCTTCGCCATAAGAACCCGACCAGAACAAAGCACCGCCATGACCACCGTTATCACCCAAAGTAAGGCTTGCTCCCTTGTCCAGAAGCAGGCTGAGGGCAGCGATGTGTCCATACCGGGCCGCCCACATCAGCGCGGTGACCCCGCCGCCGTTGTCGTTGCTGGAATGCCTGTTTTTCACATCCACTGAGGCGCTCTTGTCAAGCAGCCACTTGACCACATCCGGTCTGCCCCACTGGGCCGCCAGCATCAGTGCCGTGTTGCCGCCGTTATCCTGCGCCTGGACATTTGCTCCCTGATCCAGCAGCGCTTTCACCGCTTCCGCCCGGCGAGCCTGAATGGCAAGCATAAGTCGAGTCATTCCATTTTCATCTGTGGCATTACTGTCTCCGTCCACGGGGGCGGTCGTTGGTGCGTAGCCGCCTGTGCTGCCGGTCTGCGCTTTCAATGCCGCAATCTGCGCGTTGAGCGTCCCCACCTGAGCATTCAATATCGCCACTTGCCGGCGCAAATCCGCGATGGTGGCGTCTTTGGCGGCGAATTCCTGGTGGATGGTTTGCGATTGCGCCCTGACAGGAGCAGGTGCACTGATGAGGAGTGGCAAGAAGGCGAAAACGCAAAAGAAAAATGGACGCATCACTCAGTCTCCTTTGCAGGTGCGAATACGGTGCATGTCGTGCATTTGTACCACAGGGAACAGGTATCCGTCAAGAAGAATGCGTCATCCGGGAGAAATTAAGGACATGTCATCGTTCCGCCGCCATTGTAGAGACTTGCGCCAACCGAATTTGGGTCTAAATAATATTTGGCGTGGCCGTCCACAAATTCCACATTGCTGCCGCCCCGATGGCGCATTTGAAAAGTATTCGTCCCAAGCAGGAAGTATCCGTCATCACTTGCGACGTTAGGGCCGCCGCCATCCACTTCCTCATTCAGCAGCATGGTCTGGCTGGGGGAGTCAATCGCGGAAAGCAATTTGCCGGCATCCACGCCCACAGAGCAGGCATTGGCGCCGGCCAGGCAGGCGTTCGCCGCGTAAGAATTGCCCGCAGTCTGTCCGGGGCCATCATCGGGGCAAAGATAGACCTGCTTGCTTTTCACATAGGAATACAAGCCGCCTTGAGACACGTCAAACACAGAGGCCGTGGCTCCCGAACCGAATGTGCTGTAATAAATCCATCCCATTTTTCCCGCCCCCATCGCGCCGCAGGACTGGCTGGGAAGGCTTTCGTCATAATCCTGCGTGTACTGAGTAAACGCCAGACCAAGCTGCTTTTCATTGCTGAGGCAGGCCGTTCGCCGCGCATTTTCGCGGACGCTTTGAAAGACAGGAAATAAAATGGCGGCCAGAATAGAAATGATAGCGATGACCACCAGCAATTCAATCAGCGTGAAGCCAGCATGATCTCTGGCATACCCGTCATTCCTCTCCTGTTTGAAGCAGATAATTTTTGCCGCCATTGTCGGTTTCCCTCGTCTTTGCGATGCCGGATTCCATGTGCTGCCGCGCTTCACAGGCTGCTCGGTACGCATCTTCTTTACCGCCATAATGGCTGTCGCTGAAAAAGCGTGTTTCTGTGGTTACTGTTCTTCCCTGGCCGCTGCCATACATCCGTGCCTGCCAGCCGAGCGTTTTCTTAAGCTTGTGAATTTCGATTCGTACTACTCCCCGCATGATATTACTACTCCCTGCATAAATGGTTTTGCGTTCGTTCCAGTTTACCTCATTTTGTCCTTGATCCCAAAGCCGTTGTGACGCTGAAGTCCGGCAAGAATGTGGCTGCCGTCCACTCTGCCGCCAAACCGCCGAAGGCCGATAATAGATGTCGGGCTGGTAGACGTCAAATAAAAGGGCTGTTACGCCAGTTCTTCGATGGCGCCTTGCAGCGCGGGAACAAGCTGTTTTTTGCGGGATACAGTCCCGGCCAGGTCAAATTCACTCTCGTCAATCCGCGCGAACGGCAGGCCCGCCAGGATATTGGGTTCGCCCCGGCAAATCAGGCGGCTTTGGATCGTGATCACATCCGTAACCATCAGGCAGATTAAGGCCAGACCTTCTCGCTCGCGCCGCGCGTCCATGACCTGAATCAAGTCCGCCTTGCGCTCCGGCAGCTCCTGGAACCCGGTGATCTCAATCTGCGCCACGCTTACGGATTTGCCGGCCATCTCGTAGTTTTTGCGGTCGGATTCCAGAACGTCGCTGGCAGATCGCTCGGCCAGGCCAGGCGAGACTCCCATAAGGCGCGGCCCGTACTCCGAAACTGTGACCTGGCTTAAACCGGCCAGCCAGTCCGCGGCCTGCCGGTCCCGCTCTGTGACCGTCGGCGAACGGAACAGCAGCGTGTCGGATAAAATGCCCGAAAGCAGCAGGCCGGCAATTGCGGCAGGCGGGTCTGCTTCCTGCCGGCGGCAGGCTTCTGCGACCAGGGTGCTGGTGCTGCCAACCGGCTCCACAACAAACGGAATGGGTGAGGCAGTCGGCGCGTTTCCCAGGCGATGATGATCCAGAACGCCGACGATTTCCGCCTCGTCCGCGCCGGATACTGCCTGCGACAGCTCATTGTGGTCTACCAGAATGAGCTTTGCGCGCGGCGGGTCCAGCAGAAACTTTCGGCTGGTGGTTCCCAGATACCGGCCATCATCGGCAACCACCAGAAACTCCTCGCCGCTGCCGCGCAG
Source organism: Capsulimonadaceae bacterium (assembly GCA_965277095.1). Lineage (GTDB taxonomy): Bacteria > Armatimonadota > Armatimonadia > Armatimonadales > Capsulimonadaceae > JANXMY01. Next base: position 3,701,855 of record OZ255718.1, on the reverse strand, counting down.
AAGGGCGGTGCGCCGGTCCCGGATACGGTCGCTGGCGGCAAGAATGGGCAATTCCTCGACAAACGAGCGGCAGGTCTGGGCGGACGCCTGGAGCTTCCCGCCAGCGACTTCCGCATAGGCGCGGGCCAGGGAGAGGGGAGTCAGGCCGCCTAAAATGTGGCCGCTGCCATCCACGATGGGAACCAGACGCTCACCTTCGGCCAGCCGGGACATTGCCTCGGCCAGCGGGGCATAGGGCCGAACAGGTGTCTGCTGCGTCGCCACATGCGCGAAGGTCGGCGCGGCGCTGGACAAGACGCGGGGCGGTTTGACGCCGAAATAGCCGAGCGCAAACGCCGCCTGCGGCCCAATATGTCCCGCGCGCGCGGCGACGACCTGCTCACTCGAATCCCGGCTGAGACACCAGGCGTAGCCAATGGCTGATGCGATGGAATCCATATCCGGCCGCTGATGGCCGATGACATAAGTAAAGTCGGTCTGCCAGGGATCGTGTCTTTCGCGCAGAATTGCCATTGGTAATTTCTCTTATCGGAGCTGAAAGTCAGGGTCGCCAAGCTGCCACAGTAGAAACGCATATTCATCGGCCAGAAGCTCGTCCCCCTGCGCCTTGGTAGACCCCATGCCATGCCCGGCGTCATAGTCCACACGCAGGATCACAGGCTTGCCGCTCCCGGTGGCTGCCTGCAAACGCGCGGCCATCTTTGCCGGCTCCCAGGAGGCCACGCGCGGATCATTAATACCCGTTTCCACCATGACCGCCGGGTAGTTCACCCCGTCCCGGACATGCTGGTAGGCATCCATCGCATACAATGCCTGAAAACCCGCGTGGGTGGTAAAAGTTCCAAACTCCGGCACATTCGGCGGCCCGTTCGGAGACAGCTCCGCCCGGAGCGCATTGACGCTGCCGACGCGAATCAAGGCCGCGCCGAACAGGTCGGGCCGCGCCGTGATCGCCCGGCCTATCGTGATGCCGCCCGCGCTGGTTCCCTCACCGGCCAGATGCGCCGGTGACGTGTAGCCGTGATCAATCAAATACTGGCCGCAGGCCAGGAAATCTTCCCAGGTGTGCGGCTTCGTCGCCATCTTGCCGGCCAGATGCCAGCCTTCGCCATACTCGCCGCCGCCCCGGACATGCGCCTCGGCCAGAACGCCGCCTCGGTCCAGCCAGGGAATGCGCGTCGGGGAAAAATAGGGGCTGATCACATCTCCGTAAGCGCCATAGCCATTCAGAAGCGTCGGGTGCGACCCGTCCAGCTTCAGCCCCTTCTTGTAAATAATGGATAGCGGAACCAGGGTGCCGTCAGCGCTTTTCGCTTTGACTTCAACGGCAGCATAGCCGGACATGTCGACCGGGCTGAGCGGTTTCAGCTTTGTATCGGAAACAGTTCGCGTTTTTGGGTCAAACCGATACCAAAGTGCGGAATGCGTCCAGGCGCTCTCCAGAAACAATGCGCCGGGATGCTCGTAATCCGTCGTCAGCCCGCCCACCGCGCCTTTATATGGCAGGGCGATCTCTTGCGCGGGCCCGCCTGCATAGGAAATATGGAACAAGCGGCTGATGCCCCCATCCAGTGTCTGCACATACAGCGCGTCCTGGGCCGGACCCAAACCCGTCACCACCGCTGCACCTTCCGGCAGAACAACGGCGGCGCTGGCGATATTGGGATTCGAAAGTGTGGTGCGAAGCACTTTGTAGCGCAGTGCATTCTGGTGCGACAGCAGGTACAGGGTATCGCCGTGGGAGGCTGCTCCGACAATGGCATCCGGCACGTCCGCGATTTTGCGCCAGGGCGCGGCGGCTCCGCGTGTCAGGGCCGCCGTCGGCGTGACATACAGCGTGACTTCGGGCGACACGCCGTGAATTACCGATGCCAGGCAGTAGGGAGAGTCCGGCAGGATGCTGAGGTAGGCATATTCGTCCGGGGTGATTGGCACGCGCGCTGACCTGCCCCAGCCCAGCACTGGAATATCGGCAGAAGGATCAGTTCCCAGCACATGCCGGTAAACGGTGATCTTCCGCTCTTCTTCGAGTGGCGACATGCCCGGTGTCAGTGGCTGCTGCCGGTCGTACACAAACGCCTGCCCGCCGGGGAACCAAGACACCCCGCCAAAACGGGCGCGGCTAATGGTTTCCGGCAGCGCTTTGCCGGTGGACACGTCCAGAATATGAAGGACGCTTTGCTCGGACCCGCCCGGTGACGCGCCGCAGGCGACGTATCGGCCTTCCAGTGACGGCGTGTAATAATCCAAAGCGCCATGTACGCCCTTTGTGCGGAGCGTATCCGGGTCAAACAAAAGGCGCTCCGGCCCGTGCAGCGATTCGCGCACATACAGCTTGGCCGTGTTGTCCTGGGGCCGCACTTTCGTGTAAAAAAACCGCGTCCCGGCGATCTGAACTTCGCCGACGGTCGTGCTGCGCCCGTCCAGCGCTTTGATTTGCGCCGCCAGTGCATCCCGTCCGGGAATCTTGTCCAGCGTACTTCGGGCGTAGTCCGCCTGGCCGCGAAACCACGATTTGACTTCAGGATCACCGAGATTTTCCATCCAGCGGTACGGATCAGTCAGCGTGGTTCCAAAATAGGTGTCTATGACAGGCCGCACCGGAGCGACCGGCGGCAGGCCGGGAGATAATAGGGCAGGGGGAGTCTGCGCCAGAGACAGGGAAGATTGGCCGATAAAGCAAGAAAGGGCCAGGGCAGTGGCTAAGGAGGGAAATCTGATCGCCATAAATGCTGACTCATTTCTAGTTTTTGACAGCATTATGGCACAAAACCTGCCGATAGTAACCGGGAGCGCAGAATGTCCGCGCTCCCGGATTTTCTAAAAGCTGCCGGTCAGGCGTACAACGGCCCGGCGACCCTGCTGAAAGCGGGTTCCGCTGTAGCCGGAATTGAAGTTCAGCACGCTGACATCATTGGTCAAGTTTTCAATGTCCAATTCCAGCCCTGCTGCCCCCAGCAGATGCGGGGCGCCCAGGCGCAGGTTGACCGAGTAGTGTGAATTACGCGCTCCGTCGCTGAGCAAGTTGCTGTTGCTGGCGCTGATCGGAGCCAGGACGCTGGACGCTTCCCCGCTGCCGTAGTAAACGTCCAGTCCCGCGAAGGCCTGCGAAGGCAGCGTGTAGTCAATGCCTGCGCTCAGCGTGTTAAGCTGGTCGTGATCGTTGACAATCGGCGCGGCAGCGCCGGTCTGATCCAGACCGTTGGGCTTGGCGATGCTGTTGGTATACGCCAGGTAGCCGCCCAGACCGACATTGCCGCGCGGCGCGAGGCTGTACGACAGCTCAAAGCCGTGAACGCCTTGAGACGTGTATTGCAATGTGGTATACGCGCCGAACTGCGTGTACGGGATCAAAAGCCCCGTGTCAAATTCATTGAGGGCGTTCTTATAGTAATAAGAGATTTTCACCGACTGAAGCGGCGTCAGTTGATGCTGCAAATCCGCTTCGTATAAATCAGTAGTCTGCGGCACGAGGTTGGTTCCCAGAATAGCGCCCTGTGCCAGCGGCGGCTGTGAAAACAGTCTGTTGTAAATCAGCCGGCCTGTCGTCTGCGGCGTGAAAGCATAGGCAAGATTGGCGCGCGGAGAGAGGTAGCCTTTCTTGACGCTCTCCGGTGAAAGGCTGTCTTTTCCAAGATAGGTATCCAGGCGCAGGCCGTAGTTGAGCGTGAGCCGCCGGGTCGCTCGCCACGTGTCCTGCACATACCCGACGTTATAATTGGCTTTGCGGCGCAGGGTGACGACCGGCGTGGTGGAACCGGGCGTAATGGCAAAGACCTGATTGCCCAGTGTATCGGTGATGGGATTGCCGCTGCTATCCGCCTGATAAGTTCCGTTAGGAGTAAACTGCGGGCCACCGGCCTGAATGGCGGCCTCGGCATCCAGAGCAAGCTGACTCTGCGGGATAAATTGGTACAGCTCATCCCCCGTTTCGTTGGTAAACTGGAAACCTGCTTTATAAGTATGTGTCCTGGATGTTTTTGTCAAGCTGCCCGTCAATTCCGATTGCGAACTTTTTCGCAGAACAGTCGGATTGAACTCAATGGAATTGTCCAGCGTGGTCAGCAGCCCGGTCGCCGGATCAACAGAGCCGAGATCGATGGATGGGTTGTGGTTGCGGATGTCCAAACGGCCTGAACTGGCCGAAACAGACAGCAGCCCGGTGAGCGCGCTGCCGAAGTTATGGCGATAGTTGAGCAGTCCGACGCTGTTTTCATCATTCTGATACACATCCTGCCCCGCCGCCTGCTGGGAAGCCAGCTTGATCGTCTGGCTGCCGACAACAGCCGGGTCCGGGGCGATTCCCGATTCAGAGCCGTCCGCGTCGCGCGCGCCGCCGTAGCCGAAGCCCTGGCCTACCGGCGCGTATTTGTCCGGCAGACCGGCCCGGTTGGCAACCTGGGTCACCGCCGGAGCAGTATTGATAATCAGACTGAATTGGTCGTTTGGGGACGCCACATATTCCAAGTTGCCGAAGCCGGTGAGGGCGCGGCCATGATTGTGATCGTCTTGATTGCCCGGCTGGGGCGGCTCAATGGAATTGTCTGTGGTGCGATTGATGATGTTGAACAAGTAGCGGAATGGCCCGGACTGTCCGGCGGACGCGCCGGCCTGCCCACCGAAAGTTAGCTCCTGATCCAGTGTGCCGTAGCCGCCCGCGCCGAACTGCACGGTCTGGAACGGCGTGATAGGGCCGGAGCGCAAATTCAAGTTGAGAATAGCCGCTGTTTCGCCGCCGTATTCCGGCGAAAAGCCGCCGGTCTGAATGTCGGCGCTTTGAATGATGTCCGGGCTGAACAGCGGCCCCGCGCGGCCTTGCAGGACGCCGCCGATTTCCACGCCGTTGAAGTAGATGCTGGTGGAGGCGTGTTCGCCGCGTGGATGGACGACATTAGCGGAGGATTGGACAAAGCCTGGGTTGAGCAGCAGCATCTTGGAAAAATTCTGCGGGTTTGTGCCGGTCACGGGGATAGTCTGAATAGTCTGAGCGTTCAGCCGTCCTGCATTAGTGGTCAGATTCCGGGGAATGCTAACGCCGGCGCCTGTGCGGCTGATGACACGCTTGGTGAGCGAAACTTCCACGTCAGTGCTGGTATCGGGGGTGACCGTAATTGAGCGCGTGTCGGTATTAAACGTCACGACCCTGGTCGTAATCTGCCAGGAGCGGATTTCCAGCGGCGGGCTGAGAGCAACACCTTCCGTATCACCCGTGACATTGAAGTCGGAGCGGACACCGGCAGTGTCATGGAACGTGACAATTGCGCTGGGAACGGGCTTGCCGGCCTCGTCGCGGACGACGACGCGCAGGCGTCCAAAAACGTCGGCCTGGACAGGCAGGGCAAGAAAGGCGAGCAGAAGCATAGCGCAGGCGGCGGCAAGCAGCCGCGCGCCGGGACGCAGAGTCGGAAAATTCCGATGAGTCATGGTGAGTCTCCTCCCCTTCAGGGGGCTATGTTGATGTGTCCGGGGTAGACGAAAGGGCGGAGACGTGATACAATCAGCATGGCAAAGGGCATGATCGAGTCAAAAGTGACTCAACTCACTGCGATTGGTCGCGCTCGCCGGGCGCGCAGGTGTTACCAGCACCTGCGCGCCTTTTTTCGGCTCCGAACAGGGTTGATGGACAGAGAAATTTTTGGAAAAGGGTAAGGTCGGTCTACCCAGCCAGGCGCGGGGGCGCGCGCGGCGAGGTATGAACGAAGGAAAGCAGGTGCAGGAAAGGGGGAACGACGGCGTTAAATGTGCACCGTGACAGGGCAGAATGCTGAATGGAAATACCCGGCGCGGGCGGCGTGGGCGTTGTCTGCTCCCACTGGCAGGCCGCGCAGGGGATAGACGGCAGAGCCGGGCCGGCATGGTGCTGGAAGCTGCGTCCGGCGGCAAAAGTGAGAAAAGGGGCCAGATCGTCGTCGCTGTGGTGCAGAACGGCTCCGCCGCTGATCCACAGGCAGGCAAACGCCAGCAGCAGCGCCGTCAAGCGGTGCATGGATCGAAGGCTGTTTGCGGGCATCTTTCTCACAAGGCCCATTGTACCACGACTGCTGAGGAAAATCAACGCTTCTTTGCCTCCAAAATCCCGGCCTTTTTTCCGATAATTGGAAGCATCACGCCTTGTAAAAATCCGTTTGGGGGAAGAGAAAAAACTGATGCATCAAAAACAGAACACGCACCCCTGGAAAATAGGAAGCGTTTGTCTTTGCCTGGCTTTGTTTACGGTGGCAGGAAGCCTGGAATCCGCGTCCGAGCCGGCGGGACTGGCACAGGGGTATCTGGTCACGACGGCCAGCCAGGGCCGCAGCGCGGCGCTGGCGCAGGCGGGAGGCGAGTTCCGAATTGTGGCGGCCAACCTGCTGTGGGACAAAGTGATAGACCATTATCATCATCAGTACATGGCGCAGGGCGGGGACTGGTCTAAAAATGCCAGCCTGCTGCCATTGCTGCAAACGATCATCACGCTTGACCCCCATTTTGTGCAGGCGTATCAGATCATGGGCGCAACCATTCTGCCGCATCTTGGTCAGGTGGAACGGGGCAAAACGGTGCTGGCGGATGGCATCGCGCATAACCCGAACTCGTGGGAACTGTACCGGGACATGGCGATGACGCTGTCCTGGACGCAGCACTATCCGGCCCAGGCTCTGCCCTACGCAGAAAAAGGTCTGGCGTGTGCCGACGACGATTTCTCGCATACCCTGATGACAAAGCTTTGCCGTACTCTGCGCGGCCAAATGGCCGAGCGGGCGAAGGCATGATTGCCTTTACTGAACCAGCATACCCCGGCGGATAGTCGGCAGGGGGGCGTGGGGGCCTTTGAGGGAGCGCCAGAGGATTTCGTTGAGCGCCTGCTCCGGCGCGTCATCGGCCTGGGCAAAGTCCATGCGGCGGCTGCGCTCGGCCCCATAAGCGCGGCGGGTGTTTTTTTGCGCCAGCAAGGATTTGTCCGGCAGCCTCGCCGTGTAAGGCGTCAAGTCTGCCGATTTGCCGAAAACACGCAGCGGCGGGGCGGTGGCATCCAGACGGGTCATCGGCGGCAGGCCCAGCAGAATTTCCATGGTTCGCAGCAGGCTGTCCGTATTATAAAAGTGATGATCTATGGACCGGCGGCGCACATACGCGGAAATGACATAAGCCGTAGAGCGGTGGCAGTCCACATGATCGGGGCCGTTCTGCGCGTCGTCTTCCACCACAAAAATGGCCGTGTTTTTCCAAAAACGCGAATGGGAAACGGTCTGAACAATTTCGCCGACGGCATAATCATTGTCGGCGGCCATGGCCTGCGGCGTGTCGTAGCCGGGCGAGGTTCCGGCGGTGTGATCGCGCGGCAGACGCACCAGCTCAAACGCAGGCAGGCTGTTAGTTTGAACAAATCCGTCAAACTCTCGCTTCCAGGCGGAGTAGCGGCTGGGCAGCTTGCCCGGGCCGTAAGCGTCCTGGCCGGGGGACGGCAGGCCGAGCGTTACCCAGGCATCGCTGTCGGCGTATTTCATGGTAAACGGGGCGAAGTCCGGGCAGGTATGGCCGACGAGCGCCGGCTTGGTCGGCTGATCGCCCGAAAAAGATAGATACGCACCGTAGTTTCGGTAAGTGCGCCCGTGCTTTGCGGCGTCATCCCACAGGTACCCGCCCGGAGACTCGGCAACATCGGGTTTGCCCGCCAAAGACACGGCTTCGCGGCGATTTTCCCCTTCATAATCATAGGTTCGTGCCGAAGGCCGGGCAGAACTGCGCCGCTCACTGTAATTTTCTGGTACGGTTCGCTGCGTGTATTCTTCCGCCAGGCCGGACGTACTCCAATTCCAGCCGTCCGGGCTGACTTCGGCGCAGTCGTAAAAGTTGTCCAGCAGAACGAAGTTTTCGGCCAGCGCATGCAGGTTCGGGGTGATGTTCTGCCCAAACAGGGTCAGCGAAGGGTCGCCGTTGCCCGCTTTTATATCCCCCAGCACCTGATCGTAAGTGCGGTTTTCCTTGATGATGTAAATGACGTGCGTGATCGGCAGTGCGGCCACGGCTTTGATCGTGGCGGGCGCGTCGGCGTCCAGGGTCTGCGTCATGCTGTTATCGGCCAGCACTTGCCGGGTTTTCCCTGTCAGTGTCTGTGCGTCCGGGACGGGGATCAAAGACAGCGTTGATTCCAGCAGGTCATGGGCTTTTCTCGTGCTGTTACCACCCATAGGGCCAGGACCATCCGGGTTGGGGAGGCGGGCGGTGCTGCCTTTGCCATTGGTGACATAAAGCATCCGGCCATCCGGCGAAACGGCGATGCCGGTGGGATACCATCCGGTTGAGAGATAACCCGTGACCTGTCCGTCTTCTCCGCTTGATGACAATTTTACAACGGCTACGGCGTTCATGTCGGCCAGCGTGACATACAGAGTTTTGCCATCGGGGGACAGTGCCAGGCCCGTCGGTGTTGCGCCGGGCAATCCACGTGCTTCGGCAGGGCGCAGCAGGAGAGTATGCCGCACGATGTTTGTTTTTGTGTCCACCACCGAAACCGTGTCGCCGTCACCGTTGGCAACATACAGCCGCCTGCTATCGCGCGAAAGCAGAAGTGCGTCCGGGTGCGAGCCAACAGCAATTTCGGCGATCTTAGTTTTCGTCTGCGGGTTTACCACCGAAACCCGGCTGTCGCGCTCCGAGGACACATAAACGCGGGAACCATCCGGCAGGGCCGCGACGGCCAGCGGATAGCTGCCAACGGCAATTCTGCCAAGAACCCGTCCAGCGGGCAGATCAAAAATTGTCAGCGTGTCCGATAAGTTGTTGGCGGCATACAGGCGGGTTCCCGGCCCGTTCAGGGCGATGCCGGCAGGGAAATTGAAAATTTTGGTGTCCCCGGTCGGCTCCACCAGAGCGTCTGTCTCGGTGATCTTCCCCTCTGCGTCCAGCCTATACACTCCGATTTTGTCTTCGCTGCCGCGTGCAGCATAAAGCGTTTTTCCGTCCGGCGCAAGGGCCAGCCCGAAAAAGACGCTGCCCGTCAGGGTATATTCCTGATTTTGTGTCAGCGTCTGGTAAGAAATTTCCGTCACGCGCCGAGCGGCACGAGTGTCCACGACACTCAGGCCCTGTTTGGCCCCGCTGCAAATCGTCACGGCGCGGTCTGTACCGGGCAGGCTGATGACTGCCATCGCCAGTGTCCCGCCAAGCGCAACTGTCCGCCCGGCGGGATGCAGCGCCTGCCCGGTAGGAAGGCGCAACGCCGGGCTGGAAATGGCTGCTGCATTCAGAAAACTGCCAAGAAGCAATGCGCTGAGAAAAAGAAATTTCATGGATAACCGTCCGTTTTGGTTTGCTGTGTCGGCGAAAAAGTATACCCTAACTTGACACTCCGCCCTGCTCGGCGGTATAAAGACGGGCAGATATTTCGAGGAAACTCCATGCCATTCTTTCCGCGACAGCGTTTTTTTGTACGAACATCTTTGCTGCTTCCGGCTCTGCTGCTCCTTGCCGGATGCCGAACGCAGTCACAGACGGTCGCCGCTGTGCCAATTTCTGCGGCTCCGGCGGCATTTGCCCCGGCAGTCCATTCAGCCTTTAGCGGCAGCCGCGCTTTCCAAGACCTGACCGCGCAGTGCGCTCTGGGCGTTCGTCCGCCCGGTTCTGCCGCGCATGAAAAGTGCCTGGATATGATTTTGCAGCGGCTCACGCCGAATGTGGACAAAGTAGAAACGCAAGAATTTACGTTTGTTGACTCGGCGCGGCATGTCACGCTGCATCTCACCAACGTGATTGGCATTATCAACCCCGGCGCTACGAAGAAAGTCATGCTTTTTACCCACTGGGACACGCGCCCGACGGCGGACATGGATTTAGATCACAAAGATCGCCCGATTCTGGGAGCGGACGACGGCGCTTCGGGGACCGCCGTGCAGCTTGAACTGGCCCGCGTTTTTCACGCGCAAAGGCCGAAGGTCGGGGTCATTTTGCTATTTGTGGATGGGGAAGACTGGGGGCCGGGCGAGGATAAGATGTACCTGGGCGCGCGTTATTTTGCGGCTCACCCTGGTGCGAACAAGCCGGATTATGCCATCCTGCTGGACATGATCGGCAAAAAAGATTTAACCGTTTACCGGGAGGGCCGCTCCCAGGACTGGAACCCGGAGATCAACGACAAGGTTTGGGCGGCGGCGGCGGCGCTGGGATACGGGGCGAGTTTCCCGGACTCGGTGAAATACACCATTGGCGACGACCATGTACCGTTCCACGAGGCGGGTATCCCCGCCATTGATTTGATTGATTTTGATTATGCCTATTGGCACACATTAGGGGATACCCCGGACAAGTGCAGCCCGCAAAGCCTCAAAGCCGTCGGCGACGTCATGGCGGCAGTCATTTGTGATGAGAAGCCTTGAGATGACCCCATTAACGGTAGTCTTGCGGGGCTGACGCATAAATCGTTAGGATGCAGTCACAGGCTCGGTTGCGCTTGCCGGCGCGATTTCCACGACGCGGGTCGCCAGAACCGCCGCGATCAAAAAGCAAATAGCGCCTAAAACGAGCGTGGGGAGTGCCTGGCTATGAAAAGCGTACTTAATCACCAGCGGCATACCGAGCGCATACACCATTTGCGGAATGACGATGAACAGGTTAAAGATGCCCATATAGACGCCGACGCGCTCCGACGGCAATGCCAGGGAGAGGATGGCATAAGGCATCGCGAGGATTGACGCCCAGGCGATGCCGAAGGCCGCCATCGGCAGCAGTAAAAGCAGTGGACTATGAATCAAGGTAATACTGAGAAGACCCAGGCCTCCAATGGCAAGTGCAAAAGCGTGCAGCTTCGGTCGCCCCAGCCGCGTCGCCACACCCGGCATCAATGGAGCTATCAGGAAGGTCGCTACGGAGTACGCTGCCATGCAGACCCCAGCCCATTCTGTTGCGCGATCAAACACAGGTGAGGAACTGTTTGTAACGCCAAAAACATTGCGGGCAATGGCCAGAGTGAACAGCCCCCAAAAACACGACAGTCCGAACCATGTCGCAAACTGCACCGGGACAAGCTGCTTCATTGTCACAGGCATCACGCGGATGGCATGAATAATCTCCCGCGCACCGGCGGCAACGCCCCGTGTTTCGCGTCGGTGCTGCTGGAAAGCAGCCATGTCCACCGGCGGGTCTTCTCGTGTTCGCAGCACTGTCCACAGCACCGCCAGCAGAAATACCGCCGCCCCGATTCGAAATGAAAACAGCACCGAGAGAGGCACCCCATTGGCGGCTTCGGCCACAACTCCGAGGTGGTGCAGAATCCACGGCAGCATGTTAGCCAGAGTCGCGCCCAGCCCGATGAAACAGCTTTGCACCAGAAAGCCGACGGCGCGCTGGCGTGGCGGCAGCTTATCCGCGACAAACGCCCGAAACGGCTCCATGCTGACATTAACGCTGGCATCCAGAACCCAGAGCAGCGCGGCCGCTACCCAAAGGAAAGGCGAGGAAGGCATCAGAAACAAGGCAAGAGACGCAAAAATTGCGCCCGCCAGGAAATAGGGGCGTCTGCGCCCGAAGCGCAGACTCCAGGTGCGGTCGCTCATCGCCCCGATGATCGGCTGAATCAGCAGCCCAGTGACCGGCCCTGCCAGACCCAAGATTGGAATGTTTTCGGGATGGGCGCCTAGTTTTGTGTAGATGGCGGCCATGTTTGCCATCTGCAAGCCCCAGCCAAACTGAATGCCGACATAGCCAAAGTTCATGTTCACCAGTTCGCCGAAACGAAGCGGGCGCTTTTCTTCTTCGGCCAGCCTGACAGCCGAGGCTTTTTGGTTAATCACTAGTGAAATCCTTTTATTTTGCGTATCAATCTTTGGGTGGCCTGCGGTTTCAGTCAGATATGTCCCACAGCCAAGTTGTTGAAATACGCATTGTGGTCAGATTTGGCAGCGCCTGATGCCGTTTGCTGCACCTGAAAACCAATAATCGGGCCTTTCAGCGTACCCGTTCCCTGGAAAGCGTTTGCGCCCGTGACTGTCAGCGAATAAGTCGTCGGTGATGTGAGTGTGTAGACCAAATGCGAGGCACCAGGGACAATGCCAATGCCTGTTGCTGCACCGTTGAAGAAGACACCCGTACCGCCGTGAAACACGAAACTGCCGACCGTGCCATCCACAGTCTTCAGCGCCACGCCGGATGTCCCCGCGTCGTTGTAGCCACTCACGAAGTCCAGCGAAAAGGTACTGCCCGGTGCGGCAAGTGGAACGACGAAGCCGCGCGTGATCGTGATAGAAGCATCCGCACTCTGCGCGAAAAGGCCAAATGACTTTCCATTGGTGTCAATCGTGCTGGGAGACGGCGTACCTTTGTTTCCTTCCGCCTCCATTGCCGTGAAAATGAATGTGCCGGCCATACCGGCAGAAACGATTTGGAAAGGAGCAAAGCCGGAGCCGCCGTTCTCCCCGGCATTGTAGCCTTTGGCATACGCAGAATCGCTTGCATTGTCCTGACTGGCCTCTGCCTGCTTGGTTCCTTGTATTTCTGCCGCCTGGGTTTCTGCACGGAACGGACGCCGGTACAGGGCAAAACTTTTTGGTGGCAGCGACACCTGAGGGAGCGCTGCCGGTGCGACGCCGGCTTGTGTCCCGGCCAGCGGCACCTGTGTCCAGCCTGACCCCAGGGCAGCATCAATCTTGGCGCGGGCGGGCGTAGAAGTCAAGTTGATTTCTACCAGAAACTCGGAGCCGCCGCCTGTTCGCGTGTAGGTAAGAACCTGGCCCGGTGCGGAGTTCGGCAGCCATCTCATCGCGCCTTGCGTGAAGGCCGGGTTTTCGCGGCGCAGAGCAATCAAACTCTGATAGAAACCTGGAAAACGCGGATTGCCGCCCGCCCAGTTGATCGGCGCGTGAGCGTTGGTTGCGCCGGCGGCATTGCCAATCTCCATGCCATTGTAGATCAGCGGCACTCCGGTGTTAGTGAAGTTGAATACTGCCACCGCCATTGCGCCCGCCGGACCGCCGAAGGAGTTGACGTCGCGTGGGGTATCCCAGTCATCCTGTACTGACATATGCGTCATGCCGGCGGGGAAATCTGTGACCTGGCTTTGCCAGGCCACCTGCACCTGGGACGCACCGCCGCCATCGGCGGCATTTTTCAATGCTCCGTGTCCGGCAGGATCGTACATGCGCCAGGCGTAGTCTAGAGAAAACGGCTTCAGCGCCAGGTCCGGGGTTTCCTCTTCCCCGAGCAGCAGGACGTTTGGCTTGATCAGGCGCAGGTCCCGGCCCAGACTCTGCCAAAAGTCGGCGGGAATCAGGCGGCCCGGCCCATCAGGGTTGTTTGCGGAGTCGAATCGAAAGCCGTCGACGCCGTACTGCGTGATCCAGAACCGCAGCATTTGCGTCATGTATGCGCGCAATCCGGGATTCGCATAGTCGAGCTGGGCCACATCGCTGTAGTTGAAGGCCTGCTTGATCGAGGCTGGGTTGCGCGGGTTGCCGTCGGTGTGGACATAGTATTCTGGATGCCGCATAGTCAGCGCGTTGTCCCAGGACGTATGGTTGAGCGCTTCATCCAAAATCACCTGGAGGCCCAGCTTGTGCGCTTTCGAGATCAGTGCCTTTAGGTCGGTTGGGGAGCCATAAGCGGGGTTGACAGCGAAGTAATCATGCACGCAGTATGGGCTGTCGAACGCGCCATGGCCGGGGATCGAATGGCCGATGGGCGTCACTGGCATAATCCAAAGGACTGTCACGCCTAGGCTCTTCAGACGCGGAAGCTGGGCTGTGACACCGGCAAAGTTGCCCTGCGGCGAAAATATCGCCGGGTAAAGCGTATAAATAACAGACGTTGGCGGCCATGCGGGTACTGTTGCTGCCACAGAGGCGAGCGGTTGGGCTGTGCTACAGCCGGCGGTCAGAGCAAACGCTGCCCCTGTGAGAAATGCCGGAAGCATCTTGCCGGCGGCTTTTCGTATCCAACTGTTCATGGGCTGAATTGCTTTCGGGGTTGGTTGATAGAACATCAGCAATCATAAAATTATGAGGGCCTAAAGGTCAGCGCTCTGCTGCCCCTTCTGTCCGTCGGTCGCGTTGCGTGAGTGGGGGTAATTGCTGCGCCGCATAGCCACGAGTTATATGCGTCTTGTCGCTCCGCACCTTACGGTTCTGAATGTGCGTCAGAGCGAGGTCGCGGCACAAGCCGGCCACTTGCTCGCGCAAATGCTGCAAGGCGTACCTATCGAACCCCAACAAACCTATTTTTCCCCAGTTCTTGAAGAGCGCGGCAGTACGGCTCCCCTTTGTCGGTAAAGTCTCTTCCGCAGCGCAGCTTGATCAAGCGGCTCAAGGGCAAATGGTTTGAGATTGCGACATTGTCTCTGCATTAGATGTTCGGTGTTCAAGCTATTTGCTGGAACGTGGGCAAGCGCACAGTCCGGCTAGTCTTAACACCGTTACCTGAACACCGTTACCTGAACACCGTTACCTGAACACCGTTACCTGAACACCGTTACCTGAACACCGTTATCCGGTTCCGCATTCGCGGGTGCATTTAGCTCGGTGATGGTGACGACTGCCAACTTGGGACATTGAAAAACAGCCATCTGCATTTCGCAGACGGCTGTTTTGCTTTTGTCACTGTTCGTTCGCGATATAATCCACCAGCACCTCGCAGGGGGCCGCCAGGAATAGATCGCGGGCCATGTCACCGGGCAGGCCGCGCTGGCGATCCGGGCGGGCACCCAGCACGAGCAGGTCAATCCCTTCTTCGGGAATCAGTGACAGAATGCGGTCCTGGGCGCTGCGGGTGCGGTGGACGACTGATTCCACGCTCACTTTATAAGGAATCGCCGCCCGCTCGGCGACATTCAGCGCGCCGGCGGCAACTTCTTCCGCGTCAGGCATCGCCGCGCCGAGCGGCAGAATACGCGGGACTTCAATAAAATACGCCAACTGAACCCGCGTGCCGTTTCCCTGTGCCAGCCGGAACGCGACTTCCAGGCAGCGATGGGAGAACGGCTGGTAGACGGCGGGAACCAGCATGGAGCGCCAGTGGCCTGGCGCAGAGGTTTTATCCTGAGCAGCAGCCGCATCCGCGCGGCCAGGGTAGAACCGGCTTAAGAGTGACATCGTTTGACGGGGCCTTTCGGGTACAATCTTCGTAAGGATTATACCACTCTATGGCACTTACCAGCCCTCTCACAGTAACCACCGACCAGGTTCTCAACGCGCTCCGGCGCGTGATTGACCCCGATTTTCATAAAGACCTCGTGACACTGGGCATGATCAAGAACGTTGTCGTTCAAGGCTCCCAGGTTGCATTTACAGTGGAACTGACCACACCTGCCTGCCCTCTCAAAGAAGAAATTGAGCGCATGTGCCGGGACGAAGTCGGGGCGATCCCCGGCGTCGGCGGTATTCAAATTGAAATGACCGCGGTGGTGCGCGCCAACACCGGCAAAGGCATTCCGACCCAGCAGGCACTTCCCGGTGTCAAAAACGTTGTCGCGATTGCGTCCGGCAAAGGCGGTGTCGGCAAAAGCACCGTGTCTGCCAACATTGCCTGCGCCCTGGCGCAAATGGGGGCGAAAGTCGGTTTGATGGATGCCGACATTTACGGCCCGTCTATCCCCATTATCATGGGTGTGGAAGATCGGCAACCACTGGTAGACGAAAAAAAAGAAAAGCTGATGCCGATTGAGCAGTACGGCGTCAAAATTATTTCCATGGGCTTTTTGCAGCCGGGCGGCTCGGCGGTAATCTGGCGCGGCCCGATGGTCGCCAAAGCCGTGCAGCAGTTTTTGCGCGATGTGGAATGGGGCGAGATTGATTATCTGATCGTAGACCTGCCGCCAGGAACAGGCGACGCGCAGCTTACGCTGGCGCAGGCCATTCCGCTATCCGGGGCAGTCGTCGTGATGACGCCGCAGGATTTGGCCGCCGCCGTTGCGGTCAAAGCCGTTGCCATGTTCCGACGCCTGGACGTGCCAATTCTGGGCATTGTGGAAAACATGTCGTATTTTCTCTGCCCGACCTGCAATTCGCGTCACCATGTCTTTTCACACGGCGGCGGGGAGCAGGCGGCGGAGGCATTGCAGGTGCCGTTTTTCGGCGCAATCCCTCTCGCGCTGGAAATCGGCTCGGAAGCCGATGAAGGTACGCCTTCGGTGGTTGCCAGTCCCAACGGTCCTTACGCGCAGATTTTCCGGGAAGTCGCAGAGCGCGTCGCGCAGGCGGTCAGTATCGGAGCGCGGACTTTTGTGCCGCTGTCGATGAGCAAATGAAGAACCCACCCGGCGGACAAGCGAGGGAATAAATTCCTCTCGCTCCTAATTAAACGTCCTGCGGACGTAGGATAGGCCCTTGATGGCTATTCTCTTTCGTCCGCAGGACGTTTACTGTCAGCGAGAGGAATTCATTCCCTCGCTCGTGCGGACACGAGTAAGCCACCCAGTGACCTTTCCTGAATACCTTGCCCTCATCCTTTCCTTAGCCTTTGGCTTCAGCGGCGCGGCCTGGTTTATTCGCCGTTACCATTTGCAGCGCACAAACTTTCAGGGCCGGCGCATTCCGGCGGTAATGGGTCTGGCGTTTGCCCTCGGCGGTGAATTTTTTTACGGGGCGCAATGGCTTATGCAGGGGCTGCATACCAGCCTTGCGGCGGTTTATTTTCTGGTGACGCTTGGCTTCGGCGGTCTGGGCCTGCTGGATGACATGGTCGGCGACCGCAGCGTGGGCGGCTATCGCGGGCATTTTCAGGCGCTGGCCCAGGGGCGGCTGACGACTGGAGCGGCAAAAGCTCTCGGGGGCGGGGTGGTAAGTCTGACGGCAGGGTTCTTAGTGACCGCGCCGCACTGGGGCGTTTCTTCTTTGCTGGCGGCGGGACTGATTGCGCTGTCCGCCAACACGCTTAATCTGCTGGACTTGCGGCCAGGACGCTGCTTGTTCGGATTTTTCGTCGGCACGGCCACCGTGTTTTTCGTGCTGCTGGGCCAGCACTCGCTCCTCAGCGGCCTGCTGCTGTGGGTGGCGGCGGCTTTCGCGCTGATCTTGTACCCCTTAGATGCCTGGGGAGCAGTGATGCTGGGAGACACCGGCTCCAATGCTTTTGGGGCCGTTCTGGGCGTGGCCGGGGCTATCTTTTTTGCCCCGCTCTGGCAGGCCGTTCTGGTGGTTCTGCTGATTTTGTTTCAGATATGGTGCGAACGGTATTCCCTGTCGCGCGTCATTGAGAACACGCCCTGGCTACGCGGCCTCGACCGCAAACTCGGCGTCCGCTGACAGTCGCACCGCGCCGAGATAGGTGTCGGCGTATTCCGGCGCATCGCAAAAGTCAATCCGAACGCCCTGTCCCCCACGTGCATGAATAAATCGCCCGTCGCCGAGAGCGAGGCCGATGTGGGTCGGATGTTTATCTTCCCGGCGGCTAAAAACCACTAAATCCCCATCTTCCAGCAGCGCATTTTCCAGCGATTGTCCTTCCTCCACCCGCAGAAATCGGCGGTCTGTAAACTGCAAAGAAGCGTCGCGCAGCAACTGGATGCCGTTGAGTTTGAAGGCAATCTGGGTCAAGCCGGAGCAGTCTATCCCGAACGGCGTGCAGCCGCCCCAGAGATAGGGCGTACCGATGAAACGCTTTGCCGTGTCCGCCGCCTGCCGTCCGAGCGCGGCAATGAGAGCAGTTCGGGGCAGGCCGCTGCCTTGAGCCAGGTGAAGATTTTCCGGGACGCTGCTGTGGGTGACATTGAGAGAAACGCGGTGGACATAGCCGATTTGCTCATCGGGGAAAAGCAGGGGAACCCAGTCGCCGATTTCCGGGCGGCGGGCAATGACAGCCTTTGTCCCGACGACTAATTTTGTCAGCAGTTCGGAATGAGCATTGGGAACAGTGTAGACTTCGGCCAGCAGTGTGGCAATGGTCGTCGCAAGAAAGTCGGAAACGTCTTGTGCCGGGGCAAGTCTTCGGCTGTCAATCCAGCCGCTGTAGCGGTCTTCGGTGGTGATGTGCTGAAAGCCGTTTTGCGTATCTCCGGCAGTGACCGCCGCGCCCAGAACGGCCTGCGTTGCCAGCGGGGAAGATGTGTCCGGCTCGGCGAAGACATCCGCCACATTTTGACGGACGACACAACTCTCGGCAGTGCTTGTCACTCGAAAATGATTTCCGTGCGGTCGCCTACCCGAATACGGTCGCCGTGCGCCAATCGGTGTTCTTCATGCGGGGTCAGCATCTGGCCGTTGAGCTGCGTCCCGTTGGTGCTGCCGGCATCCACCAGGTAGAAGTCGTCTTCATGCCGCAGGATTTCCGCATGGCGGCGGGAAACGGCGTCGTCCATTTCCACTTCAATGTCCGGGTAGTAGTGCAGCTCGCTGTCGGGGCGGCCAATTACGGTCACTTCTTTCATAATCTCAAATGTGGCTGAAAGCCTGCCGATTCGCACGAGAAGTGTGTGCGCCGTTTCCTGTGCCGCCGCTTTGGGAACGTCCAGCAAAAATGGCGAAACCGGGGGAATGCTGAAACCGGATGCCTGGCTCGCTGCCGGGGCCAGTTCGCTGCGGTCCAGGCGCAGTGTGGAAGTAGACAGTTCCGGGAGAGAAGAGGGCGGAAGCGTAAACAAAGGCGTTGATGGAATGCTCGGCGGCGATGCTGTCACATCCTCGGTTTCGGGAGCGGTAACAACTTCCGGCTCCGGTGCAATGGCTACGGGTGCGGCAATGCTCATTTCCGGCTCCGCCGCGAGCATGGAATTGTCTGTCTCCGGTGCGGCAGGCTCATCCTCTTCAAAGTGCGGCACGGGTTCAGACTCTTCTTCATCTTCGTCAGTATCAAAGACCGGGGCTGCTTGATCGCCGTCTTCGATTTCCTGTACTCCCATATCCAGGGGGCGAAAGTGATACTCAGTTTCCTCCGACGGCGTTTCTGCAAGCGGCAGTTCTTCTGCCGGGGCCGGCTCATCTTCATCAGGCGCAAGCATGGCCGGCTCAGCAATGATTGGCTCGGCAGCAATGATTGGCTCGGCAGCAATGATTGGCTCGGCAGCAATGATTGGCTCGGCAGCAATGATTGGCTCGGCAGCAATGATTGGCTCGGCAGCAATGATTGGTGCGGCGTGGAGCGACTCTGAAGGCAGGCTCCAATCGTCTGTCGGGGCTTCCCAGTGATCGACGGGAAGGGGCAGCAGGTCATCCTGTGCTTCGTCGGGAGGCGTGTCGAGAGAATAAGACGCATTCAGCGCGGGTGCGGCCTCAACAAGAACGGGCGGTTCGGAATGGTCTTCGCTGAGTAAATCAGCCTGAGTTTTATCTTTGCGTAATTTCCAGCCCGCCATAAGTTAACTGCTCCCTGGGAAATGATCAGTGTATCAAACAGATCATAAAGTGGAATTGGCATAGTATATCACGCGCGGCCTCATGTGTCAAGCAAAGGAGCGGTCGGGAAAAGTGTTGCCAAACGGGATGGCAATGTGCTATAATCTGCCTCTCTTTGTGACACCATAAAAATCAGAAGAAATTTTGCCAGAGGATATTGACCATGAAACGACCGTATCAGCCGAATGTTCGCCACAAAATGAAGACGCATGGCTTTCGCGAGCGCATGAGCACTGCCGACGGGCGCAACGTGCTGAAGCGCCGCCGTGCCAAAGGCCGCTACAAACTGTGCGTGACACATACCGTTCGAATTACCAAAAACAAGTAAACCGTTATGCTGCCGCGTCCCTCACGCCTGAAACGCAGCCGCGACTTTCAGAATGTCTACAAGCGGCGTCAGTCGTGGGCATCGCCGCATTTGGCGTTTTACGTTCGGTTTCGGACGCCTCGCGAGGAAACCGTTTCGCGTTTGGGGTTCGTGATCAGCAAGAAAATTGCCAAACGCGCCCACGACCGCAATCGCTTGAAGCGTCGCCTGCGCGAGATTTGCCGCCTTCATTTATTGCCGTCCGCGGCGCGGCCTTTTGACGGGCTGTTTGTCGCCCGCACGGCATCCACAGAGGCTGCATTTGCCGATTTGTCGCGGGAAATCGCCGACCTTGCGCGGCGGGCGGGAATATGATGTCGCCATGCGGCACGTTTTGATCGCGTTTGTTCGTATCTATCAGCGGTATATCTCGCGCTGGACGCCGTCGGTCTGCCGGTTTACGCCGACCTGCTCAGAGTATGCCGCGCAGGCGCTGGCCCGGTATGGGGCAATCCGCGGAACAGGCCTGGCCCTGGCGCGTCTCTGCCGCTGCCACCCGTTTCATCCGGGCGGCAATGACCCCGTGAAATAAGTGCCTGAAAATAAGTGTTTGCCCCTGGGAGACTGAATGAAGAACCACACCGCCGCCTCACGTTTGCTTTGCGCGGCGTTTTTATTTGCGAGTTTGCTGGCTGGCGGGCCGAGTGTCCGGGCGCAGGTTCCGGCCAGTGACCCAAATGCGCCTCCGGCGTATGGGGTCGCCCAGCGGCTTGTTGCCCAGTCCCAGGCCGCGCGTGCGGCGGGGCAGCTTGACACAGCCCGCAACCGCGCTGTGCAGGCCGTCAGCAAGCTACAGGAAGTCGTTAAAAGCCGCGCTTACGGCCATACCGTGTATGCCCGAGAAGCCCTGCGTCAGCAGGCAGCCCTGGAAGAAAACGATTTGCAGGACAAGAATGCCGCGATCCAGTCGCTGCAAACCCTGCATAATACGTTCCCCGACGATCAAGCTGTGCTGCCGCAAATCAAGCGGGTCGGAGCGGCGCTGGATGCGTGGAACCGCAGTTATGCGCCGCCCCCGGCTCCGCCATTCCACAACGTTGGCGCGACGCTGTACCGGGTGATGGACTTCCTGGTCGCACTGACGGGCCGCCAAACTTATTCGTATTTCTTTGCGATTCTGCTGATTTCCATTCTGGTCAAGCTGATCTTGACGCCGCTGTCCAACAAGCAGTACGGCTCCATGAAGGAGATGCAGAAACTTCAGCCGGCTATTCAAGAATTGCAGGCCAAGCACAAAAACGACAAAGAGCTTCTGGGCCGCAAGATGATGGAGCTGTACAAAGAGCATGGCGTCAATCCGGCGGCGGGCTGCCTGCCCCTGCTGGTGCAGCTTCCTATCATGTACCTGCTGTATTACATGATTCGGCTCTACCAATACCAGTTCTCGCACGGAACTTTCCTGTGGATCGGCAGCAGTCTCGCACACCAATTCCCGGCGTATCTGGGCATCAATTTAGGCCAGCCGGATATTCCGATCTTGCTGCTGTACGCCGGTTCCATGTACGTCACGCAGAAAATGACGGTCACGCCGACGATGGACCCGCAGCAGGCGGAAACGCAGCGTATGATGGCGATTATGACGCCGTTTATGACGACGTACTTCTTTTTGCAGTACCATTTGCCCTCGGCGTTCGTGCTGTACTATCTGATTTTCAACATTTTGTCCACCGCACAGCAAAAGTATTATATGCGAAAGCGCTCCGGGGAGGCCGCGTTGCTGCCGACTACAGGGGCGTCACTGCTGTTGAATGGCAGCAAAAACGGCAATGGCAACGGCAATCATGCCAATGGGTCCTCCGCTCAGGCGGTCAAGAATGGCAGCGGGGATAAGTTCTCGCGCCCGACGAATGGGACGGCTCCGGCGGCTAAAGGGTTGATAGCGCCCGCAAAAGTGCATCCGAAGAAAAAGCGGCGGTAGCAAAAGCGGCGGCGGCAATTCGCGAGGGAATAAATTTCTCTCGCTCCACAATAAACGTCCTTCGGACGAAAGAGTAAAGACGCATTGCCTTCCTCATCCGACGTTCGCAGGACGATTGACTAGAGCGAGAGGAATTCATTCCCTCGCTATTTTCCGCAGACTGTAGCGACGTTACGCCTTAAAGGACATTCACCACTGTGGCTGAAATGACAACTGAAACACCGAATACCCTGACGCTTGAACCGGGTGAGCAGGCACTGGCGCATTTGCAGATGATTTTGCAAACTGGGGGACTGGATGCACAGGCCGCCCTGGAATCGCAAAACGGCGACAATGTGACGCTGGCGATTTCCGGCCCGGATGCAGTTCTGCTGGTCGGGCCGCAGGGGCAGACGCTGGATGCGCTTCAATTCCTGCTGATGCTGATGACCAACAAAGGCCAGGGGCCGCGCCTGCGGCTGATGGTGGACGCTGATGGCTACCGCGCGCGCCGGACGCAGAAGCTGATTGGCTTTGCGGAAGACCTGGCGGTGCAGGTCGCCAAGAGTGGGCAGGAAGCAATTACAGATGTGTTAAGCCCCATGGAGCGGCGCATTATCCACACGGCCCTGGCGGACAATCCCGATGTCGAAACCTACTCCGAAGGCGACGAGCCAAACCGTTATGTGGTTGTCACGCCCCGGCAGACGGAGTCCGCTGCCTAGAAATTTCTGCCGGAAACAACGGTGCATAAGGCAGGCTCCGGCAGGGGCCTGCCTTGTGTTTTGCTTGACTTTTCGCCGCAAAACCCCGTATAATGCTTTGAGTTTCGCCGCGCCTACCAGATATGGGGCCGGGAAAACGAATTGGGGAAGCAAGCACACGCTATGGCGACACGCGCAGCGCTCGAACAGAGGGATGAAACGCCGGAGGCCATCCTTGCGCCTTCGCTGGATGATCCGGTGCAGCGCTTGCCCGGCGTCAGCGAACAGTTTGCCGCTGCGCTCGGCAAAGGGCTGGGCATCTTCACGACCGGCGACCTGTTGAAGCACTACCCTCGCCGCTACGAAGACCGGACGCACTTCAAGCCCATCTGCGACATTCGGCATGGCGAAGCGGTGACAATCAGCGGCAAAGTGGTCAGCGTGGAGAACATCCCGACCCGGACGCGGGTGACTCTGACCAAAGTGGCGATTGATGATCGCAGTGGCATCGCGTTTCTGGTCTTTTTCAATCAGTGGTTTTTGAAAAAGCAATTTGAGAAACTGCGTGGTAAGATGATTGTTGCCTATGGCAAAGCCTCGCGGTCGGGCCGGGGCGGCCTGGACATGACGGATGTAGAATGGGAAGCCCCGGAGGACGATGCCGATGCCCTGTCATCAGGCCGCATCGTACCCGTGTATCCGCTGACGGAAGGCGTGTTGCAGGCGCGTGTGCGCCGGGCAGTTTGGAACGCGCTGGAGGCCTATGGCGGTCTCGTGGAAGAAACACTCCCGTTGGAGATGCGGACGCGATGCGAGCTGTCTCCGCTCTCTGAGGCATTCCGACACATTCATTTCCCGGAAACGGAAGAAGCCCGGCTCTCCGCCCAGCGTCGTTTTGTATTTGATGAATTTTTTGGCTTGCAGCTATTGCTGGCCGTCCGCAAGCGCCAGGCCGATAAAGTGGCTGGCACAGTATTTGCTGAGACGCAGGCCCCCATCACAGAGCTTACGTCTGCTTTGCCCTACCCCCTGACCGGGGCGCAGGCGCGGGTGATCGCCGAACTTGCGAAGGACATGGCTTCGCCCAAATCCATGAACCGTTTGGTGCAGGGCGATGTCGGCGCGGGCAAAACGGTGGTGGCGATGGCATCGCTGCTGATCGCCGTTCGCAACGGTTATCAAGCGGCCTTGATGGCTCCCACGGAGATTCTGGCCGAGCAGCATTATCTGGGTATTCGGCGCATTATGGAAAGCATGGGGGTCAAAGTCTCCCTGCTGTCGGGCAGTCTGCCCGCCAAAGAAAAACGGGCTGCGCTGGCGTCGGTTGCTTCGGGCGAGACGCATATTGCGGTGGGAACGCACGCGCTGATTCAGGATGATGTCGTGTTTCACCGACTGGGCCTGGCCGTGGTGGATGAACAGCACCGCTTCGGCGTGATGCAGCGGGCGGCCTTGAAGCAAAAAGGTTTTTCGCCCGATGTTCTGGTGATGACGGCCACGCCCATTCCGCGTACCTTGACCTTGACAGTTTACGGTGATCTGGATGTGAGCATTATTGACCAGTTGCCGCCGGGCCGAAAGCCGATCAAAACGCATTGGAAGCGTGGGCACGAGCGTCAGCTCGTTTACGAGACCCTGCGAAAACTGCTGCAAGAGGGCCGTCAGGCATATGTCATTTGCAGCTTGATCGAAGAAAACGAAAAATTGCAGGCGCGCGCCGCGACCGAACTCGCTCTGCATTTGCAGGCGCATGTTTTCACCGATTACAAAATCGGTCTGCTTCACGGCCAGATGAAGCCAAGCGAAAAAGAAGAAACGATGACCCGTTTTCGGGATCGCGACCTGCATTTGCTGGTTTCCACCACGGTGATTGAAGTCGGCGTGGATGTTCCGAATGCGTCAGTGATCGTGATTGAAGACGCGGATCGTTTCGGCATGGCGCAGCTTCATCAACTGCGCGGACGGGTGGGGCGCGGCGAGACGCAGTCCTATTGCCTGTTGATCGGCGATCCGAAAACCGACGACGGAGCTTCGCGTTTGGCGACAATGGCGCAGACCACCGACGGCTTTTTGATTGCCGAGGAAGACTTGAAATTGCGCGGGCCCGGAGATTTTTACGGAACCCGGCAGTCCGGTTTGCAGCCGCTGCCGTTTATTGACGTTCTGCGCGATGTTCCCGTCTTGAAAGAAGCCCGCGAAGAAGCCTTCGCCCTGCTGGACGCCGACCCGAAGCTGGCCCGGCCCGAACATGCGGCCCTGAAAGCCTCGGTGAAAAGCAAATACAAGAACGTGCTGGGTGTTTCGGCGAGTTGAGCAGGGGTTGTAAACATGGACGTTCTCTTTAGCCGGGAGGGCTTTCAGTTTGAATGGGATAAGAATAAGGCTAACAGCAATTTTGTTAAGCATGGCGTGACGTTTGAGGAAGCCACAGAAGCGTTTCTCGATCCATTTCACCAAATCGGTGATGCCTCCGTAGAAAATGAGCAGCGTGCGTTTCTTCTAGGTTACTCCGGCGCTGAACGATTGCTTTTGATTGTCCATGTGGAGCGCGAAGTACGTATTCGGTTGATTTCAGCGCGTACTGCGACTCGTGCGGAGAGGAAACTTTATGAAAACAGCGACGATTGAAACAGAGGAAAATAAAGTTCCGCTCCGTGTGCGTCAACGTCTGTCTGAAAGCGTGGCTCTCAATATTCCCGTTGATGTTCTTGAGGATATTCGGCGAGTTGCATCAGGCCGCGATATGTCGGAAGCGGCTTTGCTAAAATTATACATTGGTCAGGGACTTCGGCAGGATTTGTCGCGCTTGTTGAAGGCCGAGCCGGGACAATGATCGCCGTGTATCCCGGCAGCTTTGACCCGGTCACGAGCGGCCATTTTGACATCATTGAGCGTGCGGCGGGAATGTTTGACACGCTGATCGTGCTGGTCGCGGCGAACTCGGCCAAAACGCCTCTGTTTATGGCGGAAGAACGCGCCGCGCTTTTGCGGGAAAGCTGCGCGGGGCTGCCGAATGTGCAGGTGGCGCTGCTGCCCAATGCCCTCCTGGTGGAATATGTGGTAGAGCAGGGCGCGCAGGTGATCGTCAAGGGTCTGAGGGCGGTCTCGGACTTTGAGTACGAGTTTCAGATGGCCCTGCTGAACCGGCATTTGGAACCAAAAGTAGAAACGATTTTTTTGATGACGGCGGCAGAACATTCTTACCTATCATCGAGTATCGTGAAGGAAATTGCCCGGCTTGGCGGTGACATCGCTGGCCTCGTGCCGGAAGCGGTTCGACCAGTATTGCTGCGGAAGTACGGCCATCAACACTTATAAACTATGACGACAATTGCTATACCAATTCCACTCACGCCTAATCCTATCATTCAACCGAACCGAAACCTGGGGAAAACAATGGACATCTTGAAGCTGCTCAACGAACTGGAACGACTCATCGAGGAACAAAAAACCGTGATGGGGATTACCGTGAATTTTCATCCTGATGATTATTTAGATATCACCAATAAGATTCGCGCCACCCTGCCCGAAGAAGTCAAACGCGCCAGCCGTGTGACGGCGGAAAGCGATAAAATTGTGGACGGCGCGCGCGAAACGGCGGAACAAACGCTGGAAGAAGCCACGTCCGAGGCAGATCAGATTGTTCGAGAGTCCCGCGCCAACGCCGAGCGGATGCTGCGCGAAGCCGAAACGCACTCCAACAAAATGACACTGGCCGCGGAAGCCGCTTCCAAACAGACAGTGGACGATTCGCGGCAGCGGGCGGAGAAAATGCTGGCCGACGCGCATCAGCAGTCGGAAAAAATGGCGGCAGATGCCGTTCGGCAGTCGGAATTGATGGTAAGCCAAAGTGAAGTCGTCCGGCTGGCGACGGCTCAAGCACGGGAAATTGTCGCCGCCGCCGAGCAGGACACGCAGTCCCTGCGGCACGGCGCGGATGAGTACGCGCACGGCGTGATGGCAACTCTGGAACAGCAGGTTGCGGAGCTGATGACGACCATTCAGCGCGGGCGGATGAAGCTGGATCAAAGGCTCCCGGCTCCCGGCCCGGCTCATGCCGGGAATGGAAACGGCAAAGCGCCGGAAATGGCCGGTGTGCGCCGCTGATCTTGCGCGGCTTATTTTTGCCGGTTTTGTGGTAGAATAGGGGGCGGCTTTCGCTGCCTCCTATTTTCGCTGCCGAAGAATTGCGAGAGTGGTCAAGAACAACCGGGAAAGGGAACGCCATGCTGCGATTGGACCTGACGGAGCTGTTGCGAACGCCCGGAATGCGGCAGACTTATGAGCTGCATGAGCCGCCGTTTGCCGACGACGATGTGGAATATATTGCCCCGCTCACCGGTCGAGTCACTGTGACCAACACAGGAACGATGGTGCTGGTACGCGGACCGATAGACACAGTCATCGCCCTGGAATGCAGCCGGTGCTTGGAGCCGGTGCGCGCACCGATCCATGCGGATTTGGAAGAAGAATTTGATCTGGCTGTCGTGGAGGAAACCGCGCAGCGGGCTGTCCAGGTTGTTGAAGAAGAAATTGGGCGCGTTTTTGATGGGACGACGCTGCGGCTGGACGTGCTGATTCGTCAGGCGGCTTTGCTGGCCGCGCCCTTGCAGCCTTTGTGCCGCGAAGCCTGCCCCGGCATCGCAGCCAAAGAACCTCGTGACGCGGATGAGGACGCGATTCTTAACTCGCCGTTCCGCGATTTAGGTAAATTATTGCAGGAATAAGATTGACTGCAACAAATAAAGAAACAAAAACAGAAGTTACCGAAGGAGACCATTTTTCATGCCACTGCCCAAACGACGACATAGTAATCAGCGCACACGCAAGCGCCGCACCCACTACAAGCTGACCCCGCCGACTTTGGCCCGAACCAGTGTTTGCCCGATTGCTTCCCAGCGCGGCGGCTGCCCCGTTTTTCAATATCGCTTGGATCATCATGCCTGCCCTGAATGCGGCTTTTACGACGGCAAACAAGCCATCGCGATCAAAGAGAAAGCTTCCGTCGAAGAGTAATTTATGCCCATGAAAATCGCCGTTGACGCGATGGGCGGCGATTTCGCGCCCCGAGAAGTAGTCAAAGGCGCATTGGCGGTCGCCCGCGAATCGCCGGAGATTGAAATTATTCTGGTGGGCAGCGAAGAAGCCATCTTGGCGGCTCTGGAAGACCAGGGGGCCATCCCCGCCAGTGTTTCCATTCGCCATACCTCACAGGTCATTGAGATGAATGAGCATCCTGCCCAGGCCATGCGCCGCAAGCGGGACTCCTCTCTGGTTGTCTCCGGCTTGATGGTACGCGACGGCGAGGCGGATGCCACGTTCAGCGCCGGCAGCACCGGCGCGGCGATGGCGATTGCCACGCTGGATATTGGCCGCATCCCCGGCATTGAGCGCCCGGCTCTGGCAACCGGGATTCCAACTGCCAAAGGCCGTGCTCTGCTTCTGGACGCCGGGGCCAATGTTGACTGCTCTTCGAAAAACCTCCTGCAATTTGCCCTGCTGGGCGCGATTTATGCCGAGCGTGCGATGGGTATTCCCAAACCGACGCTTGGCCTGCTGAACATCGGCTCGGAAGAAACCAAAGGCAATGAACTGGCGAAAGAAGTTCATGGGCTGCTCAAAGCGACCTCGCTGAACTTTTTCGGCAATGTAGAAGGCAAGGATGTGTTTGAGCACGCGGTAGACGTGGTCGTCTGCGACGGATTTGCGGGCAATATATTGATTAAAAGCGGTGAGGGCATGGCCGAAATGGTCTTTGACCTGCTTCAGCGTGAGATAAACGCCGACCCGCATATCGTTGAAACGCGGGAAGTGTTCGCGCCGATTTTTCAGCGCGTCATTCAGCGCGTCCATTACTCCGCGTTTGGCGGAGCGCAGCTTCTCGGTGTCAACGGCGTCTCCGTGGTTGGGCATGGGCGTTCCGATGCCAAAGCCATCGCCGGAGGCATCCGCGCAGCGATTGCCGGGGCAGCCAGCGGTTATGTCGGCGCAATCCGCGATGCCCTGCCCGCCTTTGAGGGCAAGGCATGACACAGCCCGGCTCTCCCATGCGCCGCGCCGGCATTCTCGGCGTCGGCTCTTTTGTTCCGCCCAAAGTGGTGACCAATGACGATCTGGCGGCGCGTATAGACACCTCCGATGAGTGGATTGCCAGCCGCACCGGCATCCGCGCCCGTCGCCTCGCGGAGCCGGGAGTGCTGACTTCTGATCTGGCGGCGTCCGCCGGGCAGAACGCATTGCAAGATGCCGGGCTGAGTGCGTCCGATCTGGACCTGATTATTGTTGCCAGCAGTACCCCGGACTATCCCGGCTCTTTTCCCTCCACCTCTGCCGTCGTCCAGCACAAGCTGGGCGCTTCGCAGGCGGCGGCGTTTGACCTCGGCGCGGTCTGTTCGGGCTTTGCTTATGCCCTGCATGTGGCGGCCCAAATGGTGGCGACGGGAGCCAGCCGCCGCGTTCTGGTTGTGGGCGCCGAGACGCTCTCGCGGCTGATCAACTGGGATGATCGCAGCACTGCCGTTTTGTTTGGCGACGGGGCAGGAGCAGTGATTGTCGGCGAGGTAGCGGAAGGTGGCTATCTGGGCGGCGTTCTCGGCGCGGATGGCTCCGGCGGCCCTCTGCTGTGCATTACGCGCGGCGGCGACTGCCCTCAAACGATATTCCAAAACGGCAAAGAAGTGTATAAATTTGCCGTGACTATCATGGGAGAGATTGCCGCGCAGGCCGTCGAAGCTTCCGGGCTGTCCCTCGGTGAAGTGGACCTGTTGATTCCGCACCAGGCCAATTTGCGTATTATTGACAAGGCTGCCGAGCGTATGGGACTGCCGCGTGAAAAAGTTGTCGTAAATTTAGATAAGTACGGCAACACCTCGGCGGCGTCCATTCCCATTGCGCTGGACGAAGCGGTGAAGACAGGCCGTGTCCAAAACGGCAGCCTGCTGGTCTTCGTTGGCTTCGGCGCCGGCCTGACCTGGGGCGCAAACGTGGTGCGCTGGCATCGCTAGGATATTTGCCATGACGAAAATCGCCTATATTTTTCCCGGTCAGGGATCGCAGTCTGTCGGCATGGGTCAAGACTTATGCGCCCATTCCCAAGCGGCACGGACGGTCTTTGATGAGGCCGATACGCTGATCGGCACAAAGCTCAGTTCACTTTGCTTTTACGGCCCCGAAGAATCGCTGAAGCAGACCATTTACACGCAGCCTGCCCTGTACGTCACTTCCGTGGCCGCTTTGCGGGTTTTGCAGGAAGCCGGTGCGCCGCTGCCGGAAGCGGTTGCCGGACATTCGGTGGGTGAATATGCCGCGCTGCTTGCTGCCGGGGTTTTTGACTTTGAGACGGGCCTGCATCTGGTGGAGCGACGCGCTCAGGAGATGCATCGGGCCGCGCTGGCCGCGCCCGGCGCGATGGCTGCCGTGCTGGGACTGACCGGGGTGCAGGTAATGGCAGCGTGCGAAGAAGCGCAATCTACCGGGGCAGGCAGCGTGCAGGCAGCAAATTTCAACGGCGGTGGGCAGGTCGTCATTTCCGGCAGCCCGGACGGGGTGGCGCGCGCATCCGAAATTGCGAAAACGAACGGGGCGAAACGAGTTATCCCGCTCAATGTCTCCGGCGCGTTTCATTCATCTTTGATGTCACCGGCAGTGGAATCCATGCAGTACGCGCTCCAGGACGCGGTGGTTCATCCGGCGAAAATCCCTGTGGTGGCAAATTTGACCGCGGATTACCAAACGCAGCCGGGCGAAATCAAAGCCAATCTGGCCGCGCAGATTGATCATCCGGTCCGGTGGGAAGAAACGATAGGCCGGCTGACGGCGGATGGTTATGACTTGTTTGTGGAAGTCGGCTCAGGAAGCGTACTGTCGGGCTTAATGAAGCGGCTTGCGCCGAATGCGCGGGTTTTCAGCGCGGGCGACATGGCGGGCGTTCAGGCATTTGTGGACGCGATGGAGCAGGGCGCATGATTTTACAAGGCAAGCGCGCAATTGTCACAGGCATCAGCAAAGGCGGCGGCGGCATTGGCCGAGCCATTGCTCTGGCGCTGGCCGAGGCCGGGGCGGATGTAGCTGTGGCGGGCCATTCTTCGCTGGCGGCGGCGGAAGCGGTCGCGGCGGAGATTCAGGCTCTGGGGCGGCAGGGGATCGGCGCGCAGTGCAATGTCGCCGACGCCGGCGATGTGGAAAAATTCATCGCGCAGGTCTTGACATCCTGGGGCGGTTTGGATATAGTAGTGAACAACGCCGGAACAACGCGCGACGGCCTGCTGCTGCGGATGTCTGAGGACGATTGGGACGCAGTTCTGGACAGCAATCTCAAAGGCACGTTTCTGATGACCCGTGCTGCCTTGAAGCCGATGGTCAAGCAGCGGCGCGGCAAGATTGTCAACATTACTTCCGTAATGGGCTTGATTGCCAACCCCGGACAAGCCAACTATTCCGCCTCCAAAGCGGGGCTGATCGGCTTCACCCGCACGGCGGCTAAAGAAGTAGCCAGCCGCAACATTCAGATTAACGCGGTCGCGCCGGGCTTTATTGAGACAGCTATGACTGCCAAAATGACAGAGGATTTGAAGGCAGCGGTGCAGAAAGACATTCCGGCGGGGCGACTGGGAACCCCGGAAGATGTCGCCCAGGCGGTTTTGTTTTTGTGTTCGCCCCAATCCGATTACATAACAGGACAAACGCTCACCGTAGATGGTGGAATGATACTTTAGATGTTTTGTGAATAAATGCTTTTTGACTAAATGTTCTGTAAATAAAAAATCTGTCGGAAAACAGAAGTGACCTGAGGAGGTACGAGGATATGTCGACGTTTGATCGCGTGAAAAAAGTGGTTGTGGAACAGCTTGATGTGGCCGAAGACGAGGTAACGCCGCAGGCGTCCTTTGTGGACGATCTGGGTGCGGACTCGCTGGATGTGGTGGAACTCGTCATGGGCCTGGAAGAGGAATTTGACGTCGAGATTCCCGATGAGGATGCCGAAAAGATCACCACCGTTCAGGAAGCGGTCAGCTACATCGACGATAAAGCGAAATAGTTTCCATGAGAAGCCCCTTCGGGACTCAAGATTAGCTTATGATGGCTTTTCCTCAGCCCCGCAGGGGCTTTTATGCACTTGAATAGCCCGTCTCTTCCGAGCCGGGGCAATGAGAATATGGCAAGCGAACGACGAGTAGTGATCACAGGTCTCGGTGCGGTAACGCCGCTGGGCATCGGAACGGAAGCATACTGGCAGGGTCTCCTGGCGGGCCGCAGCGGGGTCAATGTCGTCACTGACTTTGACTGCTCCGCGATTTCTACCCGTATTGCCGCCCAGGTCAAGGGATTTGTTCCCGAAGACTACATGGACCGCAAGGAAGTCAAGCGGATGGACCGCTTTGCCCAGTTTGCCGCAGCCGCGTCCAAATTGGCTCTTGCTGATTCCGGCCTGGTGATTACCAATGACAACCGCGCTCGTGTCGGCGTCTTTATCGGCAGCGGCATCGGCGGCATTCAGACGTTTGAAGAGCAGCATCGCAAAATGATGGAAGGCGGCCTGGGCCGCGTTAGTCCGTTCTTTATCCCCATGATGATCGCCAACATGGGAACGGGAAACGTCGCGAAAATGCTCGGCGCGCAGGGGCCGAGTGAAACTGCGGTGACGGCCTGCGCGACTTCCACCAATTCCATCGGCGACGCTTACCAGGTGATCAAGCGCGGCGAGGCCGATGCCATCGCTGCCGGTGGCTCTGAGGCCGCAGTTTGTCCCATCTCCATGGCGGGCTTTTCTAATATGAAGGCCATGTCCACCCGCAATGATGATCCCGAACATGCCTCCCGCCCCTTCGATACAGGCCGCGACGGCTTTATTTTAGGAGAAGGCGGCGGTATTTTGCTTCTTGAAGAACTGACGGCGGCACAGGCGCGCGGCGCACATATTTATGCCGAAATCATCGGCTATGGCATGAGCAACGATGCGTATGACATGGTGCATCCGGCTCCCGAAGGGGCCGGTGCCGCCCGTGCCATGACCGCCGCACTCAAAAGCGCGTGTATCTCCCCCACCGCTGTCGGCTATATCAATGCCCACGGAACCAGTACCCCGGCGGGGGACGTGCTGGAGGTACAGGCGATCAAATCCGTATTCGGCTCCCATGCCCGCCGTCTTGCTGTCTCCTCCACGAAATCCATGACCGGCCACCTGCTCGGCGCGGCGGGAGCCATTGAAGCCATCGCCGTTGCGCTGGCCCTGCATCATGGCATTCTGCCGCCCACGATGAATCTCTTAAACCCTGATCCCGAATGTGATCTGGACTTTGTTCCCAACAAAGCCCGCGAACAGCAGGTAGACATTGCCCTGTCCAACTCCTTTGGCTTCGGTGGCCACAATGCCACGCTTGTCTTTAAACGCTGGCCAGGTGAGTAGCATGAAGTTAGTTTTCAGGGTTGCCTGTCTGCTCCTGCTGACTACGACTGTACGTGCCGCTCCTCTGCCTGCCCCAATCTACTCGATTACTGACCTCGGCGTAGAGCCTCAGTGGAATCTTCAAACTCATCGGAAAGCCTTCGATGTCTTGACGGGCGGGGTTGTTGTGCGCGTCGGGCCGGAGGGGCAGGTTGCTGGGGTCGTTCTCCGTTATCCTACCGGGAAACCGCCCTGTCATCTGTTCTTTACCTGGTCACAGGGCCGATTGTCTGTTCTCGGAATGCTTCCTCTCGCTGCTTCTGGTCCCCATCATCGGAAATTCTATGTGAATGACATCAACAGTGCAGGCGAAGCGGTTGTCAGCAGAACCGTTGACTATGACAAAAACGACGCAGACCTGACTGACATTTATCGGGCGCGGGCGTATCTCTGGCGCAAAGGCCGCCTGCATTCTTTAGGAACAATTCCCGGAAGTAATGATGCCGAAGGTCAAGGCATCAATGAACAGGGTGATATTGCCTGTATTTCCCAGAGCGATATTCTGTCCAGTTTCGCCTTTGTCTGGCGCAAAGGCAAACATCTTCGTTTCCCACTGCCGCCCTCGTATCCATTCATTAACGGGCTGAAGATCAACAATGCCGACGATGTTGTGGGAACAGTTACGCGAATGTGGGATGCCGAAAGTTTTCAGTTTCAGATGGCCTTGTACCACAAGGGGCGGATTTTGCCTGTGGCTGAAATCCCCGGCTGGCCAATGGCAATTGTCCTTGCTGCCAATAGCGGTGGAGAAGTCCTTGTCGCTGCCCGGAACTACCCTGCGGAGGAAGGGTATCCTCCCATTATTGAGCGGAATTATTTGTGGTCACAAGGTAAGTGGCAGATAGTGGAAACGAAAACAGGGGAAGTGCTAGGCAGTAGTTATGGGCCTATTCTCAGCACAGTAACGGCGATGAATTCATCCCGTGAGGTAGTCGGTTGGTATGGGCATTACCAGAACCCGGATCAACGTGCTTTTGTTTACCATGCAGGGCAGTTTTTAGACTTAAACGCTCTCATACCCGCTAAATCCGACTGGCATCTGCTTCAAGCCTATAACATCAACGATGCGGGGCAAATTGTCGGTTATGGCAAGCACAACGGCAAGGCCAGCCTATTTCTGCTGACACCCGTTCCGCAGGCAAAGCCGTGATGCTGCCAAAATTGCAAGCCCTCACAGATCGCATCAACACCGGAACCGATGCCCCCGATATTTCCCGCGCTCTTGTTGTTTTCAACCTGGCGGATATGCCTGTGAGTAGTGTCGCTGTTTTTCATGCTTCTATGTCCTGGCCTGCCGCTGTGCCGCTGCCTCCGGTGGCCGTCACCGATTGGGACGGAAACGCAGTGGCCTCGGCAGTCCATGACTTTGCTGACTCGCCTGACCTCAAAGGCCGTGCCGACCGCCGCCAGCTTTCCTTTGCCCTCTACTTCGCCGTTACTGAGATACCCCCGCAGGGCTGGCGCACCTATATTGCGTCTTATGCAGACATCCCTTCCCCTCGGCTGGAGAATAGGGCGCAAACTGCCGATTTGATAGTCGTGGAAACCTTGCGGCATGGCGGGGATTTGCTTCCGGTGGGAAAGTTCTTGGAGGCGGGCGACTGAAGCCGCAGCAACAAAGGCACGAAGTCCACCATCGTGGACTCAGAATGTATCCTGATTTTCTTAACCGGCGAAGGCCGGTTTCGTGCCTTTGCTGCCGCGACTTGAGTCGCCCGTTTTCATCTAGCGGGAAACTTTTAACTTTGCCCCTGCGTTATATGCTATACTAATTCGATGTTCCTGCAAACGCTGGTACAACTCAATATCTTGATTCTCGCAACCCCGGCGCTGGCCGGCTGGATTGCGCTGCCGATGGCCCAGCCGGGCATGATGCAAGCCGCCTGTGTCGTCCTGCAAAGCCGAGCTGTTGAGGCCGCCGCGCCGAAGCAGACCCCCGACGAATTGGTTCGCAGGGCATACTCTGCGCGTCCACTCCCTATCATTTTGCCGCGCTTTGCTTCGGCTGTCGCTGAGCGAGTGGCAGGCACGCCCATCCGCTTTTTCACCGCCGCCCCGGTGCCGGTTGCCTCGTTTCGTTCTTTCCCCCACGCCATTCGCGCGCCTTAGTAAAGCCCCCCAGCCCTCAATCATGGGGGAATTGGAACAGGTAGGAGGGCGGGGGCAAGCCCCGCCCCTACTCCGGCTCTCCTGGGAGCCTGGGTTGCACTCTGCGAAAGGCAAAAGTTAACAATCATGGATTTTCTGAGAAAACTGTTTGACGGCAATGAGCGCGATGTTGCCAAATACCGCAAAGTCGCGGACAAGATCAATGCACTGGAACCGGACATGAAAGCGCTGACGGATGAAGCGCTGCGCGGCAAAACGGAGGCGTTTAAAACGCAAATTGCCGAAACCATGAACACCGAATGTGAGCGGCGCGGGGTAGCCTGGGAACAGCTAGAGCGCGACGACAAACGCGCGGTCTGCGACTTGGCCCTGGACCCCTTGCTGCCGGAAGCCTTTGCAGTCGTCCGCGAAGCGGCATTTCGAGCGCTGAAAATGCGTCCTTTTGACGTGCAGATGATTGGCGGCATGGTGCTGCATGACGGGCGCATTGCGGAGATGAAAACCGGCGAAGGCAAGACGCTGACCGCAACGCTGCCGATTTATCTCAATGCGCTGACGGGCCATGGCGTTCACCTAGTTACGGTCAATGATTACCTGAGCAAAGTCGGCGCGGTAGCGATGGGGCCGATTTACCACTTTTTGGGCCTATCCGTCGGCATCATTCAGGGACAAAGCCCCGAAACGGGCGACATTGGCGGAACGTATATTTACGACCCGGAATACCGTCACCCCGACCCGCGCTACGACTTCGCCCGGCCTGCTGAAAGCCGCCGCGAAGCGTATGACTGCGACATCACCTATGGAACCAACAACGAATACGGGTTTGACTACCTGCGCGACAATCTGGCCGTGCCGGGGCAGGAACTCAATCAGCCGGAACTCGTCTTCGCCATTGTGGACGAAGTGGACTCGATCCTAATTGACGAGGCGCGCACCCCGCTGATTATCTCCGGGCAGGCCGAAGCGTCGTCGGATTTGTATGTGAAAATGGATCGAATTATCCGGCAGCTTCAAAACGAGCGGGACTACAAAATTGAGGAAAAGCAAAAGACCGCCGTGTTTACCGAAGACGGCCAGCGGCGCGTGGAACTGGCCCTCGGCATTGAGAACTTGTCCGATGCGGAAAATTTGTCATTGATGCAGCACGCGGGGGCCGCGCTCAAAGCCCATGCGGTCTGGAAACGCGACATTGATTATCTGGTCAAGAAAAACGAAGAAGGCAAGGAAGAAGTTGTCATCATTGATGAAAACACCGGGCGTTTGATGTTCGGACGCCGCTGGTCGGACGGTCTGCACCAGGCCGTAGAAGCCAAAGAAGGCGTCAAGATTGAGAACGAGAACCAGACTCTCGCCACGATCACGTTTCAGAATCTGTTCCGTTTGTATCCCAAGCTCGGCGGCATGACCGGAACGGCCAAAACCGAGGAAGATGAGTTCCGCAAAATCTATGCCCTGGATGTCGTTCAAGTCCCGACCAATAAGCCCATGGTTCGCGGGGATCACCCGGACATTATTTACAAGTCGCAGGAAGCCAAGCTGCGCGGCATCGCCCGTGAAATCCTGACGCATTATGCCCGTCAGCAGCCTGTTCTGATTGGAACCCGCAGCGTGGAAATGTCCGAGCGCGTTTCCGACCGCCTGCGCTTTGACCGTTTGCAGCTTCTGGCCCTGACCGACCTGCTGCGCGATAAATTGGAGAATACGAAAGGGCTGGACAAAGCCAAATACGCCGAATGGAGCGCACTGCTCAATCAGCGCCTCAGCCCCTACGGCATTCCCAAAGGCCAGGACGTTCCCGTGCTGACTCCCGGACGGCTCACCGAAGCCGCTCGCCATTTCGGGCTTTCTACGAGCATGGCCGAAGCCGCCAACCGTGACGCTCTGGCAAAGCTGCTGGAAATCGCCCCGGAAAACAGGGAGCGTCTGGACGAAGCCATGTCGCACGGCATCCCGCACAACATCCTGAACGCCAAGTCGCACGAAAAAGAAGCGCACATCATTGCCGAAGCGGGCCGCAAGGGCAGCGTGACCGTTGCCACCAACATGGCAGGGCGCGGCGTGGATATTCTTCTCGGCGGCTCCATGGTCAGCGATGAAGAAGCGGCCAAAGACGCCGGAGATGAATATGAATACCGGCGCGGCGGCAAACCGATTGTCGGGCTGACCCCAGTGGGTGAGCGCGGCAGCGCGCAGCATCAGGCGGACGCCGAGGAAGTTCGCAAGCTCGGCGGTCTGGTTATCCTGGGCAGCGAGCGGCATGAAGCGCGGCGCATTGACAATCAGCTTCGGGGCCGTGCCGGACGCCAGGGCGATCCGGGCGCATCCCGCTTTTTTGTCTCGCTGGAGGATGAGCTTTGGCGGCTGTTCGGTGATAAGGCCAACTCACCCCTGCTGCAAGGCTGGGCGGAAGATCAGGCGATTGACGCTAAAATGCTGTCGGCGATGATCGCCCGCGCTCAAAAGAAAGTGGAAGCCTTTTACTTCGACCAGCGCAAGTCCACGCTGGACTATGACGACGTGATGAATGTCCAGCGCGCCAACATCTATGGGGAGCGCCGCCGCATCATGGAGGGCGCAGACCTGCGCGACACGATTGTCGGCTATCTTGGAGAAACGGTAGAAGCCGACATTGCTCAATATGCCCCGGATGGCGTTTCTCCTGAAGAGTGGGATTTGGAAGGTCTGTACAACACTCTGAACCAGACTTTCCCGCTCGCCCAGTATGCGTCGCTGGAAGACATCAAGAATAAAAAGCGCTCGGAGCTAGTTGAGTTTATCACCGAGAGGGCTGACAAATCTTACACAGATAAAGAGCGGCATTTTACCGAAATGCTGGGCGAAGAAAATGGCCTTCAGGAAATGCGCGATTTGGAGCGGCGGGTGACGCTGCAATCTTTAGACCGGCACTGGATGGAGCATTTGTCCTCCATGGATTATCTCAAGGAAGGCATCGTCTGGCGCGGCTACGCAGGCATTGATCCGCTGGTGCTGTATAAAAAAGAAGCCTACGATATGTTCCAGCAGATGCAGGCTTCCATTCAGGAAGAAGTTGTGCGCGTGATGTCTTCCATTCAGATCAGTCTGGACCCCCAGGGGCCACCCGACCCGCTGGGCAGTATCCCTGAGATGCTTTTGCAAGGCGCGGACGAAAATGGCATGGGGGAAGCCGGGCCGGTGGAAGCCGCCGTCGGCCCGGCCCGCGCCGAGCGCCGCCGCGTTGCCAAAGGCAAGCCCCGCGCGCGGCAGTAGAGCGAACGGCCCGGCACTTTTTGTGCCGGGCTTTTTTACGTGCCTTCTTTGGTGGCGGTCACTTGCAATCTCACTTCATTCAATCTCACTTCATTCAATCTCACTCCATTCCCTTCTATCCTCACCGTCACGCTTTCCGCGGTTAATGCGCCAGCACGCAGTTTTGTTCGGCAGACGCGCAGCCGGGAACCGCTCCACACATGCAGATCGGCAGAATTGCCTTCGGCAGGCTGCAGCTCCAACTGCCCGTTTGTCACGGTCAGCGATAGCTTCTGACCGTCCGGCCAGCCAAGCGCAAGCAGCAGATGGCGCGGTATGGATAACGCTCCGTCTCGCCGGGTGGTGCTGCGCCGCGTTTGGGCCTGCGTGCGGGGCAGGCGAGGCAAAAGGAGCAGGGGACTTGCCGGAAGGCAGTCGGCCAGGTCACGCGCGGCGTCCGTGGGAACCGGCGGCAGCGCGTCCTGCTGCCGCGTCTGATAAGTGCGCGGGCGCACCTGATGAAAGTGATAAAGAAATGCCTGCGTTTGTTTGGCGCCCGCCTCCGTGACGACTGGAATGACTTTGCGCTCGTAGTCAAAGTATGCCATTGCGCCCGATGCGTAAATTTCGCGCACGGCGGCGGAGACTTCGCGATGCGTCACGGGGTAGCGGTCACCTTTCAACTGGTTGGAGATGTCCAGAGCCGTGAAGCTTGTTTTGAAGCGCATCTGGTCCAAAACAACCTGCTCAATAAGATTGGTCAAAGGTACGCTTGTCATGGGACGCTCACTTTCCAGCCAGGGCAATTTCGGCGATGTAGCGCAGGGTGCATTGCGCGTTGTTGTAGATAATAAACTCGTTGTGAACCAGATGCCGGCCCGCGCATCCCTGGACGCTGTGACAGCCGCGCGGGGCTTCGTCTCGGTACTGCGGCCCGGTTTCCTTTTTGATCTTGCCCAGAGCGACATCGGCCAGGAACAAATAGCCGATGGGCCGGCGGCTGCCGGCCCAGAGCAGCGAATACTGAGCGCTTTTGCTGCTCTGGTCGGCGAAATAGATTCCCTTGCCAAACATATAACCCGTCACGGGCGCATGTTTGGGGGCGATCAGCAGGCCGCGCGAAAGGATGCCGACCATGTTGCAGTTTTTCGTGCCGTGAAACAACCCTTGCAGGTTGCCGACTTTCCGGCCATCACTTTCAAATCGAGCGCGCTCTTCCGGCAGACAGGCCGAAAATAGGCGATTGACTTTCAGCTTGAACGGGTGGCGGGCAGACTGCGTGTCCAGGATTTTTTGCTCCACCTGGGAATAAATGGGATCATCCGTGGGAACGACGGAAATCTGCGCTCCCAGGGCGCGGTATTTTCGGTCAACGCCCGCTTCCAAGTCGCCCTGCACATGATAGACATCGCGCATGAGCTGGAGCAGTTCTTCCTCGCCGTCGGCTTTCTGGATTGTGTTAATCGCGGCGTCATCCGGGTTGGTAATGCGTCCCAATCGGTGCGGAATGAGCGAAAAATACTGGCCTGTCAGTGGCACGATTTTGTCCTGATGGTCGCGTGCCAGGGCGAAGCGAATTTCGCGCAGCTTGTCCGCGCCACGCTCGATCTGCGCTTTGCTCAGGCTGCCAAGCGGGGTTTCAATGCGCCGTACCAGTTCGGATTTCGTTTCGTCGTAGATATGCTCCACAAAGCGGGTGAGGTCCGGGGCGAGTGCGCTTTGCTTGACGCCGTACTTTTCCTGAAATGTTTTCTCCGTCGCGACTTGCAGGGCCGCACTGCCGACGATGGCTTTCTCTACTTCCACGGGCAGATAGCCCTTGCGGGGGCTTGTCTTTTCTTTCAGTCGCCGATGATATTCGGCCAGTGCCGCTTCGCGGCTCTCCGCGTGGCGAGTTTCCTGCACTCCGGCGGAGCCGACCCGTCCGTAATTGGTGAAAAGGCGAGCGCGTCCGTCCATGGCTTCGTGGACCTCCAAGACGTAGAACTTGTTGTTGTTCGCTTCCAGGCTGGTACGGTTCAGGACAGTGGAGGCAAGGACGGCATAGTGGTCGGGGAACGGGGCAGCGGCAGAAGACGCATTTCCGCTCGTCAAGGCTTGGCACATAATCAAATCCCTCCAAACAAAGTCAGCTCTCACAAGCCCTGCGAATGCAAATACTGGAAACAGCGTTCGCGGGTGTCAGAAACAGGATACCCTGGACTAAGCTGCCGGAAAGAGATTTCCGCGTGTCGAGGTTGGCGGTTTTTGAGATTTCTCATCTCGTGAGAATTTACGCCGGACAAACAAAAGCCGGTGTTTCTCTTTCATGTAGAAACACCGGCGTTTACGCTGCTGGCACAGATGCGTATCTATCCGTAGGTGGGCTTCTGCGGCCATCCGGGTGGGGA
The DNA here is from genome assembly GCA_965277095.1 of Capsulimonadaceae bacterium. Classification (GTDB taxonomy): domain Bacteria; phylum Armatimonadota; class Armatimonadia; order Armatimonadales; family Capsulimonadaceae; genus JANXMY01. Next base: position 3,661,424 of record OZ255718.1, on the reverse strand, counting down.
GTCTTCCCAATCCTCCTGCCGGCCGTAAGGGGTAACGTCCAGCAGGCTGTATGTGTCTGTGAGAGCCTCAACACCGCGCGCAAAGGAGGAGTAGGTATGAAAAACGCTTTCTTCGTCGCGGAAAAAGACGCTCAATCCAGGTTCTTCTCCTTCACGGGAATAATTTTCACCCTGCTTTTGTTTCATTTCCGCCAAAGTCCGATAGTTGTACTCAACGGGTGCCTTATGTTCATCCAGCGTGACGTGGAAATCGTAGTTGAAATCACTGCCGAAAGACGAATACCACGGAACCCGCCAGCCTTTGCTGATCTTATAGTCCTCAAGTTTTGCCAGCGGGGCGCGGGAGATAATCACGAAATTCGTGTCCCGCTCGTTGAGCAGCGTCAGGTTGCCCAGCGCATCCACATATCCGGTGCAGCCGGGGCAGCCCTTATCCCATTCCGGGTCAAACATGAAATGGTACACGATGAGCTGTCGGCAATCCCCGAACAAAGCGCGCAGGCTTCGCTTTCCTTCGGGGCCGTCAAACAGATATTCTTTTTCGATCTTGACCATCGGCAATCGGCGGCGCTGCGCGCTGATCCGGTCATGCTGCCGGGTAAGTTCTTTCTCCTGCGTCAAAAGCTGCCGTCGCTGCTCAAGCCACTCGCTCTGAGAAACGACTTTCGGGCTGGACGCCGTGTGGTGCGTCATTTTGCTTCTCCCAGAACCGGCGGAGCTTGCCGCGCTTCTTCTGCGGCAATCAAAGCGCTAATGTCATGGCCTCCGATAGTCAGGCCGACGATGCAGCTTTCGTCAATGGCGGCGTGGCTGAAATTGATGTCGCGGAATTTCGCGCCGCTGAGATTGATGTTGGTAAACGTGCAGTCCAGCAAACTGACATCGTCAAAGATTGCCCCGGCCAGATTGATGTCGGCAAACCTTGCCCCGGCCAAGTTTTTGCTCTGAAAGCCTTCATTCATGTCTTTGTCTCCTTTGGTATGCAGAATACCTAAATGGGTAGACAAATGAGGCGAAAAACCGAACATACAAGGGCGAAACTTCGGAAATTCTCACGACATGAGAATTCTGGCGAGGGCTTATGGCCGTCGCAGCATTTGTTTCATTTCAGTGACATTCCCGGCGTTTGCCAGTGCTTCTTCCTCGGATACCAGACCAGCGCGGACATATTTAATCAGGCACTGGTTCATGGTCTGCATTCCCCAGAAGTTGCCCTCGGCAATGGCTCCGTAAAGCTGGGACGCTCGCCCTTCTTCAATCAGTTTGGAGATCGTCGGCGTGACCACCATGATTTCCACCGCGCCGACGCGGCCCGTGCCATCCAGGCGCGGGGGCAGCTTCTGGGAGATAACACCGCGCAGCGATCCGGCAAGGCGCAGACAGACCATGTCGCGGTCCTGCGGCGGATACATGTTGATGATACGGTCGAGGGTTTCCGCCGCGGATGCCGTATGCAGGGTGGAAAAAACGAGGTGACCGGTTTCGGCGGCGGCGAGGCCGACGCTCATGGTTTCGATGTCTCGCATTTCACCAATCAGCAGCACGTCCGGGTTCTGGCGCATCATGTATTTGAGCGCGTCGGCGAACGAGTCCGTGTCCAGGCCGATTTCGCGCTGAGAAACGATAGACATTTTATCCGGGTGCATGAACTCAATCGGGTCTTCGCAGGTGATGATATTCGTGCGGCGCGTGGAATTGATCAGGTCAATCATAGCCGCCATCGTCGTAGATTTACCCGATCCGGTCGGCCCGGTCACAAGAATAAGTCCCTGGCGCGATTTGGTCAGATCGGACAGCACCGGCGGCATTCCAAGCTGTTCCAGGGAGAAAATCTTCAGCGGGATCAACCGCAGCACCATGCCCATTGAGCCGCGCTGCTGGTGGACATTGCAGCGGATACGGCAGACTCCTTCTACCTCAAAGGCTAAGTCCAGCTCGTGCCGATGTTCAAACCGGCCAATTTGTTCGTGAGTCATCACGCTGTAGGCCAGGCTGCGGCAGTCGTCAGGCGACAGCGGCGGGGCGTCGGTCATCTGGATGCGACCGCTGATTCGCATGGCCGGGGGGCTGTCGGCTTTGATAAAAACGTCGGAGGCCTTTTTGGTGGCGGCAACTTTAAGCAGCTCGTGAAGTTCCAGCATGACAATATCCTCTTGATTATCTTCGGGGGCCGAGGAGGGTTTCCTCTGAGTCGTGTTTTGCTTCTTTGGGTGACCGCTCCGCACTTTTCGGCGTCAGACGATCCGTGATAATATAAACCAGGATGCCTGTCGCCGCCGCTGCCAGCGCAATGCCCAGCAGGAGCAGCAAAGGCGACACTCGCCGCGTTTGGTGGCTGACTGGCGGTGCGGACAGGTTCAGGCGGTCAAATTGCGAATTTAAAATGGCAACTCGATAAGTATACGCGGAGCCGTGCTGATCCAGTGTAATCCGTACATTGTTATCGGCATATTGGCGCCATCCCTGGAACTGAAAACTCGAATCAGCAATGAAAATCAGCGCGAGATTCTTGTAAGAACGAAACGCCGTGATAAATGCACCCACCGGCAACGTATGGGTTGCGTTCTGCACCACATTCGGCACGATAAACTTCGCGCCGGTCAAAAACCGCCCTTTCTGAACAGGCGCACGGTCATCCGAGACTTGGACGCGGCCCAGCAGCCATCCCGTGGCGCTTCGCAGCGCCATCAAATCCTGCTGCACCTGCGCGTGCGGAACGAGGCGGTTGTATGTGATGCTGACTTGGTCTCCCAGGCCGGGGCGCTGAAAAACAAGCACCAGCACATCCGGGCTGGAGGAAGCTGCCGGCGGCCCCTGCGCTCGCCCTGGCGCTGCAAGCGCCAGTAAAACGGCTCCCAGCATTAAAATAAAGCGCCAATGCTTCATGTCGAAATTTCCCCATACATCGCCAATGCCCGTCCGCGCTGAACGGCGTGGTCGACTGCCCGTGCCGGGTAGTCGGCGCAGCCTAAATGCTGCCGCTCCGCCTCAGAAAGCTTCCAGGGCTGGTGAATAAAGTTTGCCGGGACACGTGCCAGCTCAGGAACCCATTTTTTAACATATGCGCCATCGGGATCAAATTTTTCCCCCTGCGCTGTTGGATTGAAAATCCGAAAGAAGGGCTGCGCGTCCGTCCCCGTGCCGGCGGCCCACTGCCAGCCACCATTGTTGGCCGCCTGGTCGCCGTCCACAAGCTGCTGCATGAAATAGGCTTCGCCCCAGCGCCAGTCAATCCGCAGGTCTTTGGTCAAAAACGACGCCGTAACCATGCGCCCCCGGTTGTGCATCCATGCTTCGGCGTTAAGCTGCCGCATGGCGGCGTCCACAATCGGATAGCCCGTCCGGCCTTCTTTCCAGGCCGCAAACAATGACTCATTGTTTTCCCATTGCAGCGCGTTAAACTGCGGGCGAAACGCCCCGCCCGCCACATGCGGAAAGTGAAATAAAATTTGCAGGTAAAAATCGTGCCAGGCCACTTCCGATAAAAACGTGGAATGTCCCGGCTCAGCCTGATGCTCCTGCCGCGCTTCGCCGCTTTGTTCTGAGGGCTTGTCTTTGCCCGCCCGCCGCACGGCATCGACCACAAAGCGCGGCGAAATCGTTCCCAGATGCAGGTGGCGGGACAAATTCGAAGTGCCATCCTGACCCAAAACGTCCCGCGCCGTGTCATAACCGTCAATTTTCGTTTTGACAAATTCGTGCAGCAGCGTCTGCGCGGCATCCTCGCCGCCACATGCAAAGTGCTGTTTTGTCAAAAACTTCAACTCGTTCGCCGTCGGCATCGCGTCGCTTTTGATCCGCTCCGGTACGGGAACATGGCGCGGCGCGGGCAGCGGTCCGCCTGTCGGACGGCTGAACCAGAGCCGTTTGTAGGGGCTAAACACAGTATAAGGCGTCCCGGCCTGCGAGAGTATCTCCTCCGGTGCAACCAGCGCCAGGCCGGGAAATGTTTCACACACCTTCCCGCGCTCGGCCAGCGCTTTCGCCGCTGCTTCGTCCCGCGCCCGGCCCATCGGCTCATATTCGCGGTGATGAAATACGCCATCCGCCCCGAACTCGCTGGCAATTTTGACGATCTCATCCGGGGTTTTGCCGCGCCGCACAATCAAACGTCCGCCCGCTTTTTGCAGATTGGCATCCAGCACGCCCAGCGCGTCTACCAGAAATGCCACGCGGGCCGCGCCTGTGTCCGACCGCCCCAGAATGGCCGGGTCAAACACAAACAGCGGAATGATTTGCTCCGCCTGCGCGCAGGCCTCATGCAGCGCGGCGTTATCGTGAACACGCAGGTCGCGCCGAAACCACACAATCAGTGTCTTGTACTTCTTAGCTGGCATTATTACTGGTATTATACTCGCTGAAAGGCTTACCCTGTAACTAGTTGTGGGATTATTTTCTGTAAACGCTTGACAAGCGGGTGCACAGGGCTTATACTGGTCTCAATGAACCCATTGTAAAGCAAGACTCACAAAGCAGTATTCGCAACGCAAGAAACGCCAGCAGTATCGGCGGCAGCACCAGTCCGTGACGGAACACAAGGAGATACTCTCATGTCGCTTCCCGCTCATGCCGCAGCTTGCTCTTTTTGCTTCTGTTTTGCTTCTGCTGGTTAGCCTGATGAACGCACGTCCCGCTGCTGCCCAAACCACCGCTGCTGCCGTGAAGTGGCAGAACCCCAACTCCTATTCCTCCCAGCCGGTTTCTTCCTTCACCACCAACGCCCCTGCTGTATTTGATGCCGTCCCCGGAGACACCACCACCGGCTACAGCGGCAATGGCACTCTGTGCGTCCTCTGGGACATGGGAAGCCCGGTCTCCCTCAGCCGAGTCACTGCCCGCTTTGTCACCAACTACGAATACAGCGCCTACTATTCCAGCGACGGCACAAATTGGACAGAGTGGGGCCAAGCTTACGGCAGTGCCACCGCCGCCGATGCTTCTGTCCCCGTCACCGCCCGCTACGTCCAGTTCCTGCTGATGGGCAGTGGAACCGTCACCCTCACCGACACCCGCCTGTATGACGCCAATGGAGCGCTTGTTTCCGGGCCGCAGTTTCCGCCCGACGCCCCAACGGCTCTCTCGGCCACTGCTACCAGCGGGCAAGTCGCCTGGGTCTGGACTCCCCCGACCGGCACCGGGCTGACTTACAGCATTTTTGAGGGAACGACGCCTGGCGGCGAAAGCGCCACGCCGCTTGCCACCGGCCTGGCTTCTGCCCATTACACCGCCACCGGCCTGACCAACGGCATGACCTATTATGTCACCGTCAAAGCTACCAGCAGCCTCGGAACTAGCGCCCCTTCCCCCGAAGCCTGCGCCATTCCTTCCCCTTCGGCGCAAACTGCACGGGCCGTCCAGTACCAGATCGCGGGCGGCTATTATCAGCCGGCGTCCTCATTCACTCAAAATGCGCCCGCAATGGATGACGGGGCGGTAGGCGACAGGTCCACCGGCTATGATGGGGGTTCCGGCACAGTCAATGTGCTTTGGGACATGGGCAGCGCTCAAAGCATCGGGGGCTATCAGGCGCAGTTCGGCGCGGCCCCTTTCTCCGGGGCGGGCTATTCCAACGACGGGATAAACTGGACGGATTTACCGGCTCCGGTAAGCGGGAGCAAGCAGACGTTCCCAGCAGTGCTGGCGCGTTACGTTCAGTTTTACCAGTATGAAGGGGCTATGACCGACTTCCGGCTGTATTCCGGCAGCGGGGCGCTCATTCTGGGGCCAGGGCAGACGCCGCCGGTCACTCTCCCCGCCCCGCCCACCGGCTTCTGGGCATCCGGCGGGGGCAACCAAGTCGCCCTCAACTGGGCCGCCGACCCCGGCGCGGCTTCCTACAACCTCTACCGGGGAAACGCACCGGGCGCAGAAGCGGCCATGCCTCTGCAAACCGGCCTGACGGGAACGAGTTTCACCGATACCAGCGGAACGCCCGGAACCACCTACTCCTACCGTCTCACCGGCGTCAATGCGGCAGGAGAAAGCGGCCCCTCGGCAGAATCGTCCGATGACCCGGCGGGTTCGGTGGGAGCAGGAAGCGGCGCGATGCCTCTGCCCACGAACGGCGGGGCGGCTCCGTCCGCACACGGAGGCTACTGGCTGGTCAGCTATTCCGAGGATCAAACCGAAAGCTACCTTGTGCCGGATTATTTTCAGCCCTGGCTCACGACCCCGCAGACTTATAGCTGGTATACCAATCCCGACATATTCCCATCGTGGAAGACTTCTCCCGGCAACGATTGGTACGAGTCGGGCAACCTGGGCCTGAGCGCCACGGACACAGTGATCGCCACCCTGACCTGGACGCCAGGCTACGGACAAACGCTTGCTTCTGATCCGCCGCCCAAAACGCTGGCGCTGGTTGAAACCGCGCACTCCTGGTGGCAGGCGCACTGGAATGGGACCGGCTTTGCGTCCGATGCCGGTTCCGCCTCCGACGGTCTGGATGATCCCGAAGTGTTTGTGATCCCCTGGAACACCAACGGCGGGCTAGGAACTTCGTCGGGGAGCCATTCCATCCATGTGGACAGTTCATCGGGTGTGGTGAAGGTTCCCTGCACACTGTCGGCCCGGAACCCGGCCAGTTCCTGGATTACGGTGCAGAACCCGAATGATCCGCTCAATCCCCTCGACATGGTCAGCCTTTGGGATTGGTACTTTGATTCCTTTGAGTACGGTTTCAGCGTCGCCCAGGATACAAGGGCGGTGACCATTAGCTGCCCTGCGGTGGATACTTATGCCGATGGCGGTTCCAAATACCGTTTTCCGGCTCTGACAGGGCCAGTCATTACCAATGTACGTCAAGCGGATGGAACTTTGCGGGGAGATACAGTACTTAATAATGACGTAAATCCCGATCAAATAGCAGGAACTTCGCAGATTTTCACATATTCAGCAAATATGGCAGGGGTTTGGGCTACCAGTCAATCAACATATCACTGGTATTCCTCTTTTACCGGCTACAGTTACGCTGGTGATTGGCCTGATTTCAATGCAGATGCTTTTCCTTATATGGAAGCCTTTACCGTGCCTGTTGCCTACATGAATACCGGATTTCCGGTTACTACGAATGCCGGTGCGACCGACCAGGTATTCTTAAGTATGTATGATGGGCAGGATAAAGCGGAAGCTGCCAATAAGTACTTTATGCACTTCCACAACGAATGGGAGCCTACTGCATGGCCCCCAGATGGGCCAGCCCATACTGTCTCGCCTATTCCTGACCCGGAAGTGCCATCCTGGGAAACCTATCCTTGGAAATTGTATGATCCCGCGTTGCCAATTTATTATAACGATCTTGCTGGCGACGATGTTACCATCACACCGAAGGGCTTTAAAGACGTGGATGGAGGAGTAGATTTAGGGAAAGACCCGGTTGTTTTAAACTTTGGCTTCTCTTACCAACCTGAAGATGAACCCGTACAAACCAAACATCTCATCGCGACGCCGCCTGTTCCTCTTGGATATATGACCTGGCCCGTCTATCGTCCACTGGTCAATCGCACCAAAGGTCATTTAGATCACTACGGTTTACACGGTTATATTAAAGGTAATTATGTCTGGCGGGAAGATGAACAAGTAGGCTATGAAATCCGCCTATATGATTACCAACCCGTCGGCACAGCAGTTACGGCTCCGCCCCCAAACTGGAATCCGTAAAAGGAAATAGTGCGAATCCAATGAAAACCAATAAAGTGTACCTAACCGTGGCGGCGATAAGCTTGCTAACTGCCTCCGCCTGGGCCACTCCCGGCTATCATATCAACAGCGATTCTTCTGCGAAACGAGCGGTACAGCAATATGCCGAAAACAATTTTGAGTTTGGGGCAGTTGTCTATCAATCTGCACTGGACAAAAACCTGTGGCGGCTGACGCTTGCCGCGCATGCTTATCTACTACAGAAGCCTCAAGACCCCGCGCGGAAGTGCAGTTTTGCTCAGGCTTACTGGCAAGCGCAACAGTTTGGTACGGCGGAAAACGTTCCGGCGGCGCAAAAGCAAACGTTGCAAGGATTTTACAATGAAGCAGTCATAGATACACAGGACGCCGTCCGGCAAATGCCTAACTCGGCTGAGGCCCATGTTATGTATGGTCATTTCCTACAATACTATATGCTCATGGATAAGAGCAATATCCCCAAAATGCTTCACGAATACAAAGAAGCCGTGAAACTTGAACCAGGATCAGGGTACACGCATTACCAACTGGCGCTTGGCTATATGGCCGCTAATGATTTCAGTCTGAATATGATCAACAATATCATTGCCGAAAGTAAAAAAGCAGTAGTGCTTGACCCCCGCCTAACACGCAGTTACTTCCTAATTGCCTGCGCTTACGCTTGGCCGGGCCATCGTGATTACAAAGAGCATAAGTTTTATTTGGATAAATATCTTAAAGCGCATCCTGAAGATGCGAACGATCCCCATATCACGGCCTGGTAGCTTTAATAGAAATCGGCCTAACACATTCAGAAAGCGGGTAAACTAAGGCTTCATTCGCGTCAGCGTTTGGAGCCTTGTTTATGCCCACTGCCATTTTAGAACAAACCCGCGCCCCTGTCCGCCGCCCTGCGAATTTCGCGGCGTTCTGGGCTGGGGTCAAGGCGGAACTGGCCGAGGTCCCCCTGGAGTGGGAGCGGCTGCCGGGAGCGGGGGGCGAGACGGAAACGCATACGACGGACTGGGTGCGGTTTTCGTCGCTGGGCGATCTGGTCATCTACGGCTGGCTGGCCGTGCCGAAGTCTTTGCCGAAGTCGCTGATGGAGGGAGGCAATCGGGGCTATCTCTGGCTGCCGGGGTACTCGCCGGGCAACCCGCCGCCCGGCCCGGAGTGTTTGTACCCGGACACGGTGACGCTGGGGCTGAACCTGCATGGGAACCTGCCGGACACGCCGTACCGTCATCCGTCGCTGTCCGGGGCGGACTACATCACGCAGGGCATTGAGTCGCCGCAGACGTATGTTTACCGGGCCATTGTCGGTCACTGCCTGCGGGCGTTGGACGTGCTGGCGGCGCAGCCGGACGTCGACCCGTCGCGAGTGATGGTAGGCGGCATGAGCCAGGGTGGGGGACTGGCGCTGGTGGCTGCCGCGCTCGCGCCGTCGGTTCGTCTGTGCCTGGCGGATATGCCCTGGCTGTGCGCGTTGGAGGTGGCCCTGTCGCTGCTGGACCGGGACAAATACAAGCGCATGAAATCGGCGCGTTATCCCGACGCGCGGGGTCTGATTGCCGACTACGCCGATGCCCACCCCGATCTTGCCGCCCAGATTTACCAAACCTATCACTACTTTGACCCGCTTTCCCATGCCGCTGACATTCGCTGCCCCACACAAATGAGCGCAGGCGAACGTGACCCAAGCTGCAAGCCGCCGACGATTTATGCCGTTTACAACGAATTGCGGTGCGAAAAAGAAATGCTTTTTTTGCCCCGCACCGGCCATGAAATTGTCCCGGCAATGCGGGAGGCCCATGAGAAGTGGGTACAACGGGTTTAAAGGAGATCAAACTTATGCCCGAAGAAAACATTGCCGACCACATAGAAGACCACGTCGGCTTGACCCAGCCGGATGCGTTTGAGGAGGCTAACAGCCGCGACAGCGTGACAACCCGGCATCGATTTTCCGACGGCGGCCAGGGCAGCGAAAAGGAAGCGACCCTTTTCAGCCATCATGCCGGAGCCAGCAGCGAAGCCCCCGCCGGCAGCGGCATCCCCAGCGCGGAGAAGCAGCACGGGGTCAAGGGCGAGGCCTATGATCCCCAGGTGGAAACCGCAATGCCGGGCCATGTCCAGGACACCCGCGCGGAAAGCAAGCCGTAAATGTCTGATTTGCTGCTGGGCCTGGACATCGGGGGAACCAAATCGGCGGCAGTGATCGGCGATGCGGACGGAAACGTGTTTGCGCGCGCTGCCGCCCTCACCCCGCCGGGCGACTGGCAGGCGGGCGTGGCGCTGCTCATTCAACTCGTGCGGACAGTCTGCCGCGAGTATCAATGCCTTCCCGCAGACCTCGCCGCCCTCGGCGTTTCCTGCGGTGGGCCGCTGGACTCCGCCACCGGCACAATTTATGCGCCGCCTAACTTGCCTGCCTGGGACTCTGTTCCGCTGAAAGCGCTGCTGGAAGCGGAATTCGGTCTGACGACGACCGTAGAAAACGATGCCAATGCGACGGCGCTGGCGGAGCATCGCTGGGGAGCAGGGCAGGGCTGCGCGGACATGGCTTTTCTGACGATGGGAACGGGTGTTGGCGCAGGATTGATTTTGAACGGTCAGCTTTATCGCGGACGGCGCGATTTAGCCGGGGAAATCGGCCATACCGTGGTTTGGCCTGGCGGCCCGCTTTGCCTCTGCGGCAGGCACGGCTGCCTGGAAACACTGGCTTCGGGAACCGCCATTGGCCGTATGGGGCGGGAGCGTTTCGGCGAAGCCGATTTGACAGCCCATGATGTCTGCGCCCGCGCGCGGCGGGGCGATCCTGTTGCCTGCGGCATTATCCAAGATGCTGCCTATTACATGGGCCTCGGCCTCGCGAACCTGCTTCAAACGCTAAACTTGGAGCGTATTGTTCTCGGCACGCTGGCGGTTCATGCCGCGGATTTGCTTCTGGAGCCGATCCGCCGCGCGGCACAGGAAAACTGCTGGCCGCGGGTTTGGGAGGGCGTTTCCATTGTCCCAGCGGCTCTGGGCGACGCTGCACAGGATAAGGCGGCCCTGGCGGTGGCGCTGCCAAGAAAATAAGCCCCAAAATACCGCCCAAAATCATTTGAAAAAACCGCTTGACAGAACCCCCGACCCGTGTTATGATAGTTTCAACCCCGGACAATCTCCGGTTGCGCTTGGGACTCTCCGAAGGGAGCAAGCCCCGCGTAATGAAAAGCCGTCCCGAGTCCGTGAAAGCGGACAGGCACGGCTTTTTCGTTGTGCTTATCGCTTAAGCAAGTCCGGCACGGCGCGACTAAGACCCACCCTTTTTATCCTCCCCGCTTCATTCGCCGAGGGCCACCGTGATGCCTTCCCCGTCCAATATGCGGGTATAATAGCGCCAGTTATTTTGCCCGCGCCTTACTCAGGCAAGAAAAAGGTTAGTTTCCATGCGAGCCGCCCGAACCACTTTTTTAGCCCTGTCCACCATTCTTGCCGCTGCATCTCTTTCCGGCTGCCATTTGTTTCATCGCCAGGCGCCTTCCCAGATAGCTGTCAAGCCGAAATTGACAGTGGCTGCCGTGCGCCCACCCATGCTGCCTTTAGACCTTGCGAAAGTGCAGCCCAATGAGGCCGGCCTGGTTCCCATTTTGGAGTACCACGACATTGTAAGCCCCACCGCCAAGCCTGTCAAGATGACGATGTACCAGTACCCGGCGACGGCGTTCCGGCAGGACATTCAGTGGCTCTATGACCACAAGTATCGCCCGGTCAGTCTGCATGATTACGTGCTGGGAGAGATAGACTGCCCGGCAGGAATGTCCCCGGTGATTCTGACGTTCGACGATGCGCTGAAAGGCCAGTTCCGCTACACGCCCGACGGCAAAGTTGACCCGGACTGCGCGGTGGGTATTCTGGACGATTTTCACGCGCAGCATCCCGACTGGGCGCTAAAAGGCACGTTTTTTGTGCTGACTAATGGTGATCCGAAGCTGCCGCCGCCATTTTACCAGGCCGAAACCGCGCAGGGCAAGATGGATTATCTGGTGCGGGAAGGCTTTGAGATCGGCAATCACACGGTGCATCATCTTCTGGGGATGCGGCACTGGCCGGATGCGCGCGTTCAGCAGGAATTCGCGCAGGCCGTCACGAATATTCATGCGTTCCTGCCCACGTACACGGTAGACACGCTCGCGCTGCCTTACGGCGTGTTTCCGCAAAACAAAAAGCTGGTTATCAGCGGCTCCAGCGGCGGCGTCACTTACCATAATATCTGCGCCCTGAAGGCCGGGGCGGAACCGGCTCCTTCGCCCATGAGCATTCGGTTCAAGCCCTATTATCTGCCGCGCATGATCCCTGGTGCGGGCCTGGATACGATTCATTACTGGCTGGAGTATCTGGAAAAAAACAAAGGCAGCAGGTTTATCAGCGACGGCGACCCGAATACTTACACTGTCAACGCGATTGAGAAAAGCCAATTGAGCTTGCCGCGCCTGCAAAAAGGCCATTATCACCTGCGAACCTACAACGGAACGCAGCTTCTGGCAAGCAACTGACCCCTCAAGGAGATTTTATGCGCTATTCTACTCTGCCCCTTCGTCTTGCCCTTTTGACCGGGGCCGCACTTTGCGCTGTCCCGACGTTCGCGCAGCAAGCCATGCCGCTGGCGTCGCCGGCGGCTGTTGCCCCGTCGCCGGCCTTTGCTCCCTTGCCGGATGCGACGCTTTCTGTACCGCTGACCATTCCGGTGCCGCCCGGCGCAAAGCTGCGCGCCGAGATGGACGCCCGCAGCGAAGATATTCTAGGTGTGATGAAGTCGTTCTTGAAAGGCATCGGCGAAACAGGCGAACGGACTGTCCCGCCTGCGCCAGGCCAGCCTATGCCGCCGCCAAATCCGGTGGCCGACATACTGGCAAATGGCAATCTGGCAGACATGCTCAAAGATGTCAACCATGTGCATTTTGTGGTTTATGAGCTGGCGGCTCCCCCGGCCCCGCCGATGATCATCACCCCGGTTCCGAGGAAAGGCCTCAAGGCCATGCCGCTGGTGACGATGCCGCCTGTGATCGTAACCCCGACGCCTGCCTTCGACTCCAATGCGTTTTATGAAGGCGCATTTGATGCGGAAGGCGCACACCGAATCATGTTTGCGGACGCTGACGAATATAAATTGGTTATGGTGGGCTTTCCTGATCGCAAAGGCTATGCGTTCGCCGTCTCCGGCGGCGGCTATGTTGCCGTGTCGCGCACCGACGGCTATCCCAACCTGGAAGTGCTGTCAGCGTTTATCTCTCGTGCCACTTCCGAAGTGATGAGAAGCAAGCTTGTCAAGGATGCCGTGACCAAAACGATGAATGGAGATAAGCTCATCGGGCCGACGAGCGCAGATAAAATTACGGGCGGCGATAATGCGGGCGGCGATAATTTGAAGGCCGCTCACTAAATTCTCTGCCAAAAGGCTTGACAGCCTGCCGCGCATCCGGGTATACTACGCGCCACAACTGAATAAGTACTTGAACTGCGTTGACGAGGACAATGTCACAGAGCGCGCGTTTTCAGAGAGCCGTTGGCTGGTGCGAGACGGCAGCGCAGCCCTGTTGAATCTCCCCTCCGAGCAGGCTGCTTGAACGTTTCTTGTTCCCCGAAATTGGGGCAGGGACCATTAAGGCGGCCCGGTTCGCGCCCGTAATCGCGCTCCAAGTGCGGGATGTCACTTCGCCGACGAAGCCTCATCTCGAACAAGGGTGGTACCGCGTGGCGCTTTTTGGATTTCTTTAGATTTCTAGTGAAAAGCCTCTCGTCCCTTGCCTGTGTGGCAATCTATGTGGACGAGAGGCTTTTTGTGTCTTCGGGATAGCCCCCCGGCCCCCAATAATGGGGGAGCAAGAGTGAAGCAGTCAGCCAGTATCCTATTCCCCCATTATTGGGGGCTAGGGGGTCTTGAAGGAAAGCAACATTATGAAAATCAACGGCAGCCGGGCGCTTCTGGAATGTCTCAAGCGCGAAGGCGTAGACACCATTTTTGGCTACCCTGGTGGGGCGGTCATCCCCATCTACGACATGATCTACCAATTCCCGGACATTCAGCATATTCTCGTCCGGCATGAGCAGGGTGCGGGACACATGGCCGAAGGCTATGCGCTGGCGACCGGGAAAGTCGGTGTCTGCCTTGCCACCTCCGGCCCCGGTGCGACGAATTTGGTCACGCCGATTGCCGACGCCATGATGGACTCGGTTCCCCTCGTCGCCATCACAGGGCAGGTCAAAACCTCTGCCATCGGCACAGATGCGTTCCAGGAAGCTGATATTACCGGTATTACCATGCCGATTACCAAGCATAACTGGCTGGTCAAAGATGTGACCAAGCTGCCGGAAATTATTGCCGAGGCTTTTCATATCGCTCGGTCGGGTCGTCCTGGCCCGGTGCTGATTGACATCCCCGTAGACATTTCCCGTGCCGAGTTTGAGTATACGCCGGTGGAAGAAGTCAATATCCCCAGCTTCAAGCCGACCACACGCGGACATTCGCGCCAGATTCAGCGCGCGGCAGAATTGATCGCCGAAGCCAAGCGGCCCGTGCTGTATGTCGGCGGCGGCGCGATTTATTCCGGCGCATCCCATGAAGTCAAAGACCTGGCCGAGCGTACCGACACTCCCGTCACTACCACGCTGAAGGGCCTGGGCGCGTTTCCCGAAACGCATCCTTTGTCGCTGGGAATGCTGGGGATGCACGGCACGGCCTATGCAAACTATGCCATCAGCGAGTGCGATCTGCTAATTGCTGTGGGCGCGCGCTTTGATGACCGCGTGACCGGCAAAGTGGATGAATGGGTTCCGTCGGCGAAAATTATTCATATCGACGTTGACCCTGCCGAGATCGGCAAAGTGCTGGCTGCCGACGTGCCAATTGTCGGCGATGTCAAAGCCGTTTTAACCGAGTTGCTCAAGCTTGTGGAACCGGCGCAGCACCCGGACTGGCACACGCGCGTCAGCCAGTGGAAACAAGACTTCCCGCTGCATTACCCTGCCGACGGCATTCTGCACGGCCAGTACGTGATTGAGCAGATCGGCGCGGTGTCCGACCATGAAGCCATTGTCGTGACCGATGTCGGCCAGCATCAGATGTGGGCCGCGCAGTTCTATAAGTGCCTGCGCCCGCGCCAGTTCATCACGTCCGGCGGTCTCGGCACGATGGGCTTCGGCCTGCCCGCTGCCATCGGCGCACAGTTCGGCGCACCCGACAAGCCAGTGTTCTGCGTCAGCGGCGATGGCTCGATTCAGATGTGCATCCAGGAACTGATGGTGGCGACGATTTACAAATTGCCGATCAAAATCTGCATCCTGAACAATCAATATCTGGGCATGGTGCGCCAGTGGCAGGAACTGTTCTGGGACTCGCATTACTCTAATGTAGACCTGGAAGCCTCGCCGGACTTCGTGAAACTCGCCGAAGCCTATGGCGCACACGCCATCCGCTGCTCCACGCCTTCCGGCGTCGAGGCCGCCTTGCAGGAAGCCATGGGCATCACCGACCGCCCGACAGTGCTGGATTTCCGTATCGCCAAAGAGGAAAACGTCTACCCGATGATTAAGTCCGGCGGTACGATCAAAGACATGGTCGTTCAGCGCCCGCCGAACATGACCCCACTCGACAGCTACATGGAAAGCGAAGCCTATATGCCCGACGACGAAACGCGCCCTGCTACCGAAAAAGAGAAGGTGGAAGAGTACGAGCCGGTAGGGTAGGGCTTTAGGAGGTAACGATGCTATCTGTCAAAGGGCGCTTCGTAGACGGTGTGGCGTGGCCTGCCGAACCGGTAGAAGGTTACGACCAGGAAGAAGTCACCATTACCTTTTTGAGAGGCGATGATGAAGCAGAAAGATCACAATTCGCCGAGTGGAAAGCTGCCTCAAATCGCACTCTGCAAGAACTTTGGGACAATGACCAGGATGCCATCTATGACACACTATGAGAATTGATTATCATCGTGGCGATGTTATTCTGGCGGATGTTGTGTTTAGCGGCGGTCTCGGTAGCAAGGCTCGCCCTGTCGTTGTCCTGAGTACCGAAGTTTTCAACCGGGCTGGGATCAAGTTGATCGGCGCGGCAATCACAAGCAATCTTTCCGGGCCGAACCGTCCGGGCGATAGCGTCATCCATGAATGGAGCGCGTCAGGGCTTTTACACCCGTCCGCAGTACGGGGAATTATTCTCACGGTGGATCGGGTAGATGTGCATCGTATTCTCGGCGTCATGTCTCCGTCGGACTTTTCAGAAGTAGAAAAGGAATCAATCGAAATTCTGGGTTTTTAAGGAGTAACGACGCATTGCAGCAGCAGCATACAATTACGGTTCTGGTGGACAACAAGCCCGGCGTGCTTTCGCGCGTATCGGGGCTGTTTTCACGCCGGGGCTACAATATCGAGTCTCTGGCCGTTTCCATCACGGAAAACCCGGAAGTTTCGCGCATGACTATCGTGGTCAACGGCGATGAGCAGGAAGTGGAGCAGATCACCAAGCAGCTTCACAAGCTGATCGATGTCAGCAAGGTGCAGGATTATCTGAACATTGCCATGGTCGCCCGCGAACTGGCCTTGATTAAAGTCAATGCCGCTGTGGAGAACCGCACAGCTTTGCTGCAACTAGTGGAAGTGTTTCGCGGGCGCGTTATTGACATGTCGGAGAAAACATTTGTCATTGAACTGACCGGCGGCAACGACAAGATTGATGCCTTTGAGAAGCTGCTGGAACCTTACGGCATTCGGGAGCTGGTTCGCACGGGCCGGATTGCAATGGCGCGTGGTACTCGTGGAATTTAAATCAACCTTGAAAAATCAACTTTGAAAGAGCTGATTGACGCGCATCAGGCGCATTTGCTCATGGTCGGTATTTTGTGTGCCGCACCGCTGATTGGCCTGGTTTGGGGGCTGCTGACAAAGAGAGCCGTGCGCGGCTTTTGTGCCGGACTGCTGGTCGGCACAGGCAATTATGCGCTTTGGACGGCTTACAATGCCATCACGGATAAGCTGGGGCTGGATACTGTTGCAAACCTGCTGACGAATCTGGGGCTGTTTGTCGTATTAGGAGTTGTCGTCGGGTTAGCGGCGGGCTGCTGGGTTGCCAGGCCGGCAGCGGAAAAGCAAAAGGAAAGACTATGAACGCGACTGCGACAGCCGGGGAACTGACGGGGGCGGAAATACTGAGCCGGGTGCAGCAGCGTCTTGCGCCCCATCAGCCGGCGAAATACGCGCTGGAATTGGTGCCGCGCGTGACCCATAAAGAAGGTCAGTGGTGGTATGTGGTCGTGCGTCCGAGTCTGGACGACATTCAAGCCGCCGATTATAACGCCCGCGTGGAAAGAATTGAGCGCGATCTCAAGAGATTGGACAATCTCAATGTCATACTGCTTCCGGTGGTGCCGGATTGGATGGAAGCGCCGAACTAAAGACTGATCAAAGAAGTCCAGCGAAGATTTCCAGCGAAGATTTCCAGCGAAGATTTCCAGAATAACGTTTCAAGGAGAAACACAAGACAATGCCAGCGAAGGTTTATTACGACACTGATGCCGATCTTTCTTTGCTTCAAGGAAAGAAGCTCGCCGTGATCGGCTACGGCTCCCAGGGCCACGCTCATGCCCTGAATCTGCACGATAGCGGTCTGGACGTGCGCGTCGGACTGCGCCCCGGCTCCAAATCGTGGAACAAGGCCGAAGAAGCCGGGCTGAACGTTAAGTCCGTAGAAGACGCGGCCAAAGAAGCCGATGTCATTATGATTTTGATCAATGATGAAGTGCAGGGCGATGTCTACCGCGAAAGCATTGCGCCCTATTTGCAGCCAGGGAACGCGCTGGTGTTCGGGCATGGCTTCAGCATTCACTTTGGACAAATCAAGCCGCCGGCGGGCGTGGACGTGCTTATGGTCGCTCCCAAAGGCCCCGGCCATCTGGTACGCCGTGTCTACCAGGAAGGCAAAGGCGTTCCCTGCCTGATCGCCGTTCAGCAGGACGCGACCGGACAGGCCCGCGATCTGGCGCTGGCCTGGGCCAAAGGCATCGGCGGCAGCCGGGCAGGCGTCCTGGAAACAACGTTCAAAGAAGAAACCGAGACGGACTTGTTTGGCGAGCAGGCGGTTCTCTGCGGCGGCACAACAGCCCTGGTCAAAGCGGGCTTTGAAACCCTGGTAAATGCCGGGTATCAGCCGGAAATCGCTTATTTCGAGTGCCTGCATGAGCTCAAACTGATTGTGGACCTCATGTACGAGGCGGGCATTGCCGGAATGCGCTATTCTATCTCGGATACCGCGCAGTACGGCGACATGACGCGCGGGCCGCGCATTGTCACCGACGAAACCAAAAAAGAGATGGGCAAGATTTTGAAAGAAATCCAAACCGGACAGTTCGCCAAAGAATGGGTGCTGGAAAACAAAGCCAGCCGCCCGTCATTCAATGCTCTGGCGGCGATGGACAATGCCTCTCAGATTGAAGAAGTAGGCCGTACCCTGCGCGGCTTGATGTCCTGGGTCAAGAAATCCGATGTCGTTGAGGCGACGGAGTAGGCGGAGCAACCCGAAATGAGTACCGGGTGTATAAAACACCCGTCTATAAAAAGTAACCGTCCTGCGGACGGGAGATTTTCTTTACGTCCGCAGGACGCCAGCATTTTTTAGACGGGTCGTTTATCGGCCCGGCAAAGGTTGTCATTATGTCCAGCAATCGCGTCCAAATCTTTGATACCACTCTGCGCGATGGCGAACAGTCGCCGGGGGCATCGCTCAATGTCGACGAAAAGGTGGAAATCGCCCGGCAATTGGAACGCCTTGGCGTGGATGTCATTGAGGCCGGATTTCCCATTTCCAGCCCCGGCGATTTTGAGGCTGTTCGCCGTGTGTCTGCCGCTGTCGGCGACAGTGTCACCGTCTGCGGCCTGACCCGCGCGGTTCCTAAAGACATTGACGTGGCCTGGGACGCGCTCAAAGGCGCGGCCCGGCCACGCATCCACACAGGCCTCGGCGTCAGTGAAAGCCATCTGAAGTACAAGCTGAAAAAAACGCGCGAACAGGCTCTGGAAATCGGCGTTGCGGCGGTTAAACACGCCCGCGCTCTCGGCTGCCCGGATGTGGAATACTTCACGGAAGACAGCGGTCGCGCCGACCCGGAGTATTTGTACCGCGTGATTGAAGCCGTCATCAAAGCCGGAGCGACCGTGATTAATGTCCCTGACACGACCGGATATATGTCCCCGGACGAGTACGGGGCTTTGTTTGCAGGCATCTTGAACCATGTTCCCGGCAGCGAAACGATCACCCTGTCGGCGCATTGCCACAACGATCTGGGCATGGCGACAGCGAATGCGCTGGCGGCTGTCAAAGCCGGGGCGCGGCAGATTGAATGCACAATCAACGGCATTGGCGAACGCGCGGGCAATACGTCCCTGGAAGAAGTCGTCATGGCGCTCCACACCCGCGCCGATGTGTACCGTTTGGGGACAGGCGTGCGAACCGAAGAGATTTACAAGACCTCGCGCATGGTTTCCACGATGACGGGAATTCTTGTTCAGCCGAACAAGGCCATTGTCGGAGCCAATGCCTTCGCGCACTCATCAGGCATTCATCAAGACGGTGTCCTGAAAGAACGCAGCACTTACGAAATTATTGATCCGAAAACGGTCGGCATCAGCGAAAGCAAAATAATTTTATCGGCCCGTTCAGGCCGGGCCGGTGTGCGCCATCGGCTGAATGAACTCGGGCATAGGTTTAGCACTGAAGACGAATTTGAGAAAATCTACGCGCGATTTCTGAACGTCGCGGACAACAAAAAAGTGGTTTACGATGAAGATTTGGACGCCATTGTTTCCGATGAACTAACCACCGTGCCGCAGACGTATGAACTGGCGCAGGTACAGGTTTCCTGCGGCGATCAGGCGATCCCAACGGCCACTGTCAAGCTGCGCCATGAGAACCGGGCGGTTTTAATGGATGCGGACACGGGCAATGGCCCTGTTGACGCCATTTACCGGGCGATCAACCGCATTGTCGGCGTTCCCAATGATCTCATTGAATACACAGTGCAGAGTGTCACCGAAGGCATAGATGCGATGGCGGATGTTACTATTCGTATCAAAGCCGACGGCGACATGATCTACACGGGCCATGCCGCGCACACGGATATTTTTGTGGCTTCCACCAAAGCCTATTTGCAGGCGCTGAACAAGCAGATCGCCCGTGCCGGAGGCCGCGCCCAGGCTGAGCGCGTATTGGAGCATGTGTAGGAACCTAACCCCTAGCCCCTTCCCTGTTAAGGAAGGGGAGCAAGAGATGATGTTTTACCCTTCCCTATCAGGGAAGGGTCGGTGCGTAGCACCGGGGTTAGGTTTCTTTGACTGATCATCTCATCCGTCCGGCCCGCCCTGCCGATTTGCCGGAGATTGTCGGCCTGTGGCGGCAGTTGCAGGACATCAATGCGGCGTTCGACTCGCGGCTGCGGCTGAATTCCGACGCCGCCGACTGGTTTGTCGGCTTTCTCGGTGAGCAGCTAGACAATGCCAGCGCCGCCGTGCTGGTCGCCGAGCAGGATGCGCGGGTAGTCGGCTATACATTCGGCCAGATCATGCGCCGCCCGACGCTGGCAGTTGGGGACTGTGGATATATCGCCGACATCTGCGTGGGGAGCGATTGCCGGGGCCAGGGCATCGGGCGCAGCCTGCATGGCTGGCTCCGCGCGTGGTTTCTCGCGCACGGCATCACGGCAGTGGAAGTGCAGGTGGTTCGCGCCAACCCGGCTTCGCAGGCGTTCTGGCGCAAAATGGGTTACGGAGACTTTTTGCGGACTTTACGCAGCGAGAGCTAGGTAAGAAGGGCAGAGAAATGGCAAAGATTGCAGTGCTGGCAGGAGATGGGATCGGCCCGGAAATTATCGCGGAGGGCCTCAAAGTCCTCCACGCGGCGGCAGCAAAACATAGCCTGGCGCTGGAATTCACGGAGGCCCTGGTCGGCGGCGCGGCCTATGATGCGACCGGCCATCCCCTGCCGCCGGAGACTTTAACTCTGGTGCAGCAGTCCGACGCCGTCTTTTTCGGCGCGGTCGGCGGCCCAAAATACGATGCCATTCCTGATCCTAACCTGCGCCCGGAGCGCGGTGCGCTGCTGCCTCTGCGTCAAAAGATGGGCCTGTATGCCAATCTGCGCCCGTGCGTTTTGTATCCCTCTCTCGCATCCGCCTGTCCGCTGCGCCCGGACCTGGTAGAAGGCGGTTTTGACATTTTAGTGGTGCGCGAACTGACCGGCGGGCTGTATTTCGGCCAGCCGAAAAGCTGGGAAGGCGAACGGGCTGTAGACACCTGCGTTTATACCCGTGACGAAATCACGCGTATTGCCCATGTGGCTTTTCGGGCGGCGCAAAAGCGTGATCGGCGCGTACTGAGTGTGGATAAGGCCAATGTGCTGGAAACGTCCCGGCTGTGGCGCGAGACCGTGACTCAGGCAGGGAAAGAGTATCCTGATGTTACGCTGACGCATCAACTGGTGGATGCGACAGCGATGGATTTGGTGCGTCGTCCGCAGTCATTCGATGTGATTGTCACTGAAAACCTGTTCGGCGACATTCTCAGCGACGAGGCCGCGCAGCTCACCGGCTCCCTCGGAATGCTGCCGTCTGCGTCGCTGGGGCAGGGGACGTTCGGCCTGTATGAGCCGAGTCACGGCAGCGCCCCGGACATTACGGGAACAGGAAAAGCCAATCCGCTGGCGACTATTCTTTCCGCCGCGCTGCTTCTGCGGTACTCACTGGGCGCGGAAGACGCCGCGCGGGACATTGAAAAGGCTGTCGTGCACGTTTTGCAGGGCGGTTATCGGACTTCCGATATTCTGGAAAACCAAAATGGTAATCATGTCACCTGCCGCCAGATGGGCGATTTAGTCGCCGGCGCGGTGATGCGGGGATAATAGCCCATGCAAAAAATTGAGGCGATCATTCGCCCGATGCGTTTGGATCAGGCCAAGCAGGCGCTCGAAGACCTCGGTATCAGCGGAATGACCGTCACGGACGTGCGCGGCTACGGCCATCAGCGCGGCCATACGGAGCGGTATCGGGGCAACACTTACGTCGTCAATCTTTTGCCCAAAATTAAATTGGAACTGGTCGTCGCCGACCGCCTGGCGGAAGCCGTCATAGCCGCCGTTGAAGAGGCAGCCCGCACCGGCGAAATCGGCGACGGCAAAATCTTTCGCTATCCCGTTGAGCGGGCTATTCGCATCCGTACCGGCGATGAAGGGGAAGCAGCATTATGAAAAAAACTTGTTCGATTTCGGCGCTGATTGCATTTGCGGCGCTGCTGTGGGCCGGGCCAGCGTTCACAGCGCCGCCATTGTCTCCCGCTGCCAGCGTGAATCCCTTTGTCGGAACCGATGCCCACGGGCATACCTATCCCGGCGCGACGGTTCCGTTCGGCATGGTGCAGCTCAGCCCGGACACCAACACCGACGGCTGGGATAGCTGCTCCGGCTACCATTATTCCGGTACGGCGATTCGCGGCTTTACACATACGCACCTGCTGGGAACCGGCTGCGGTGATCTGGGAGACATTCTGTTGATGCCCACGGTGGGCGAGGCCCATCTGGACAACCCGGAATCCCGTTTTTCTCATGCCCATGAGTTCGCCAGCCCCGGTTATTACCGTGTTTACCTGGAAGACCCGAAAGTCAAAGTGGAGCTGACGGCAACTGCCCGTGCCGGGTTCCATAAGTACACGTTCCCGGCATCAGACAGCGCTCATATCGTGCTGGACCTGGTACACGGGATCGGAAACTCTGTTTATGAAGGTGGCCTGACCGTTGAAAGCAATGATACGATTTCCGGTTATCGCAAGACGCATGGCTGGGCCAATGACCGGGCCGTTTATTTCGTGATGCAGTTTTCGCGTCCCTTCAAGTCGCTGGGGATTGAGCAGGATGGCCGCCGGCTTGCTCCAGAGGCACGGGAAGCAAGCGGTACGCAAATCAAAGCGTTCCTCAATTATCAAACGGCGGCGACTGAGCCTATTCTGGTCAAAGTCGGGATTTCAGGAACCGGCATTGACGGCGCACGAAAAAATCTTGCGACCGAAATCCCCGGCTGGAATTTTGAGGGCATTCGTGCCGCCGCCACGCAGCAATGGAATCAAACGCTGGGCCGCATCCAGATTGAAACGCCCGATCCGCATATTCGGCAGACGTTTTATTCCAATTTGTATCTTTCAAGTCTTGCCCCGGTTCTATTCAATGATACGGATGGAACCTATCGCGGCACCGACCACCAGAACCATGTCAGCCCAGGGTTTCAAAACTACACCGAACTCTCGCTTTGGGACACGTTCCGGGCCGAAAATCCTTTGCTGACGATTGTTCAGCCCCGCCGCGTCGATGACATCGTCAAGACGATGTATGCCCAGTACGGCCAGCTTGGTCAGCATTCCCTCCCAATCTGGCCACTGTGGGGCAATGAAACTTGGTGTATGATCGGCTACCATTCCATTCCCGTCATCGCCGACGCGTATTTGAAGGGCTTTCGGGGCTATGATGCCGAGGCTGTCTACCAGGCGATGCGTGACACGGCGATGCAGGATCGCAGCGGGCTGGATGATTATAAAAAAATAGGCTATGTCGCCTCTCAACCGGGCCGTCAGGCAGCTTCCCGGACATTGGAATATGCGTATGATGACTGGTGCCTGGCAAAGATGGCCGCCGCCCTGGGCCATACAGACGACGCCCAGATGTTTTACACGCGCGCAGCCAATTATCGCAACCTTTTCGACGCAACGACCGGCTTCCTGCGCGGGCGCAAGGCCGATGGTGACTGGCAAACGCCGTTTAATTCGCATGGCTCGGTAGGGGACGAATACACGGAAGCCGATGCCTGGCAGTATCTTTTTATGGTGCAGCACGATATTCCCGGCCTGATTAAGATGTATGGCGGCGACGCGAAGTTTCTTGAAAAGTTCGACACCATGCTGGCCGAAAATTCGTCCTACCATCCATACATTCCCGACATCAGCGGAATGATCGGCCAGTATGCCCAGGGAGATGAGCAGTGCCACCATGTGGCCTACCTGCCTGTCTATGCCGGCGCACCCTGGAAGACTCAAAAACTGGTTCGGCAGGTAATGACAACGTTTTACAATGACACGCCTGCGGGCCAGTGCGGCAATGACGACTGCGGCGAAATGTCAGCCTGGTATGTGCTCAATGCCCTGGGCTTTTTTCCGGCTAATCCCGCGTCGGGCGTGTACGTCCTGGGCAGCCCCTTGGTCAGCAAAGCCGTGATTCATCTCGACCCGGCACATTACCAAAGCGCCAAAGGCGGCACGTTTACGATCATTGCTGCCGATAACTCGCCCGCCAATATTTACATTCAGTCCGCGGCCTTGAATGGAAAGCCGCTTCATCGCGCCTGGTTTACCCATGCGGAACTCGCCGCCGGCGGGACACTGCGCCTTGATATGGGGCCGAAGCCCAGCTTCACTTGGGGCAGCGCCGTCGCAGACCGCCCGCGCTCCGGGATGCCCACCGGCTTTCAATACGCGGCTTTGCCGGTGCCGTCGGCTGCTCCCCCTGCTGTGCCTTCGTTCCCGATCCACCTGGCCTGCGGCGATGCACAGGTGCCAGGCTTTATGCCCGACACTGATCACAGAAGCGAAGATTCTAACGGTAATACGGCTGCGGTGGATGTGGGTGCTGTTCATGCCGGCCCCGCCGCTTTGTACCAATCCGAGCGGTACGGCAATCCACTGACATATACGTTGAGTGTGCCTCCCGGCGGCCCATACCTGGTTCGCCTGCATTTCGCCGAGCTTTTTGACGACGCTGCCGGCATGAGAATTGAAAATGTCTTGATCAATGGAACGCCTGCCCTGACAAAATTTGACATCTTCGCGGCGGCGGGAGGGCTAAATAAAGCGGTCGTGCGCGACTTCCCCGGCATCCTGCCCGACCAAAGCGGGCATATCGTCCTCACGTTTGCCGCCGCACCCGGCAGCCCGGATCAGAATGCCAAAATCAGCGGCCTGGAAATCCTGCCGGAAGCTTCCATGGCCGGGCGGCGATAACTGTGATGAACACACAAATAGACATTTATGACACCACGCTGCGGGACGGCTCTCAGGGCGAAGGAATTTCCTTCAGCGTCGAAGACAAAATCAAGATCGCCCGGCGGCTGGATGCGTTCGGCATTGACTACATTGAAGGCGGCTGGCCGGGCAGCAATCCCAAAGACATCGAGTTTTTTGCGCGCATGAAATCGGTGACGCTCACGCACGCGAAACTCGCAGCGTTCGGCAGCACCCGCCGCCCGAACCGCAAAGCCGCCGAAGACCCCATGCTTCAGCAGCTTCTGGACGCCGAAACGCCCGTCATCGCGTTTGTCGGCAAGTCCTGGGACTTCCATGTGACGGAAGCCCTGCGCCTGCCGCTGGAAGAAAACCTGGCGATGATCGCCGATACCGTACAGTTTTTTAACTCGCACGGGAGGGAAGTGATCTTTGATGCCGAACACTTTTTTGATGGCTGGAAACGCGGCGCTGAATACGGCGCGGCGTGTCTGGACGCGGCGCTGTCGGCGGGAGTAGATTGTATCGCGCTTTGTGACACCAACGGCGGAACGCTGCCGAATGAGATTTCGCGCATAGTGGCGGAGGTGATTGCCCGGTTTCCGCAGGGGCGCTTTGCCATTCACACGCACAATGATGCGGAATGTGCTGTCGCTAATAGCCTGGTTGCTGTACAGACCGGGGCCATTCAGGTGCAGGGAACGGTCAATGGCCTGGGGGAGCGCACGGGCAATGCCAACCTGACCAGCATCATGCCCGCACTGGCTCTGAAATTGGGCTACCATCTGGCCTGCATCCCGCACCTGCCCGAATTGTCCGAGTTGTCCAGTTATATCGATGAAATCGCCAATGTTTCGCCCAAAACCTCGGCGGCCTATGTCGGCCGCTCGGCATTTGCCCATAAAGCGGGCCTGCATGTAGACGCCCTGCGAAAGAACCCGGAAACGTATATTCACCTCGACCCGGCGCTGGTCGGCAATGAAAACCGCATCCTCATTAGCGAACATTCCGGCTCCTCTACGATTTTGGAAAAAGTCCAGAAAGACGGCCTGGAGCTTCGCAAAGACTCGCCGGAAGTTAAAGAAATACTCAAGCAGGTGACGGCGCTGGAACATCAGGGCTATTCGTTTGAGGGGGCGGAAGCGTCGTTTGATTTGCTGGTTAAAAAAGCCACCGGCAGCTACCGCCGATTGTTTGAGCTGATCGGCTACCGGGTGATCGTCGAGAAACGCGCCGATGACCGGGAGGCGATCACGGAAGCAACGCTCAAATTGCGGATTGGGAATGAAGAAATGCTCACAGTCGCGGAGGGCGATGGCCCCGTCAACGCCCTGGACAGCGCCCTGCGTCTGGCCCTGACGAAGCACTACCCGGAACTGGCGAAAATCCGGCTGACCGACTTCAAAGTGCGCGTCATCAACGTCAAAGAAGGCACGGCAGCCAAAGTCCGCACAGTGGTTGACAGTGCCGACGCCGGGGAAGTATGGAGTACGGTTGGCGTTTCCACCAACATCATTGATGCCTCCTGGCACGCAGTCGTGGACAGCATTGAGTATGGCCTGCTGAGGAAACCTGCCGAAAATAGACCTGCCGCTGAAGCGGCAGGCTGAGCGGACGGAACCCCCTTTGGGGCTGAAGACTAAAGAAGAACAGAGAAGCCGCCAGGGAAGGAGCGGGAGGCCAGGAGGGGCAACTTTGCGGAGACCTTTTACCACTTCGTCTGGGCGACGAAGCAGCGGGAGCCACTGATTATGCCGGAGATTGCGTCTGCATTGCATGATTTTATTCGTCATAAACGCGCGGCGATGGGTGTTGTGGTTCACGCAGTCAATGGGGTGCCGGATCACATTCATTTAGCCTGTACGCTGCCTCTAACGTTTGCTCCTTCCGATTTTCTGGAAAAGATCAAAGGCGGTTCGGCCCATTTCATAAATCACAAGCCGGAATGGCAGAGAAACACGCAAATCTACCTGCGCTGGCAGTCTGGTACTGGCGTACTGACTTTTACCCGCCGTGATCTGCCGCGCATCGTCGCCTATATCGATAGCCAAAAGCATCACCATGAATGTGGCCATCTCTGGCCCAACATGGAACGCACCGACGATGGCTACGACGCTCAAAAGATGTCTCGGTAAATTCTTCAGCCCCGAAGGGGGTTCTGTCCGCCTAGACTGCCGCTTCAGCGGCAGAACAAAGGAACAATTTATGGCACAGCGAACTATTGTCGTGATGGAAGGCGACCAGACAGGGCAGGAGCTTCTGGTGGAGGGACTGCGGGTGCTGGACCCTGCCCTGACCAAAGTGGATGTCACATTCGCCCATTTTGACCTGTCGCTGGAAAACCGTCGCGCGACAAAAAACGAAGTTGTCCACGAAGCGGCACGGGCCATGAAAGAGCATGGGCTGGGCCTGAAAGCTGCCACCATCACGCCCGAAATCAAGGGCGATGTCGGTTCCCCGAACGCCATTCTGCGCTCGGAGATCGATGGCACGGTCATTGTCCGCACCGGGCGGCGCTTGCCAGGTGTTCTAACGGTCGGTGGCGTTTCCGCCCCCATGTCCGTTGTCCGCATGGCCGTCGGCGACGCTTACGGGGCGAAAGAATGGCGTGAAGGCGAGGGCTACGGCGAAATCGCGCACCGCACGGAAACCATTGACCGGGGAACCTGCCGCATGGTCTCCGAGTTTGCCTTTCGGCAGGCCCGCAAGATGGGCGCAAAAGTCTTCGGCGGCCCAAAATACACTGTCTCGCCGATTTATGAAGGCATGTTCAAAGAAGAAATGGACGCGGCGGCCAAGCGCTTTCCCGATGTCCGTTACGAGCCGCAGTTGATTGACGCCACCTATGCCCTGCTTCTGGCCCGCGCCTCGGAACCGCTGGTAATCCCCGCCCTGAACCGCGACGGCGACTGTTTGAGCGACCTGGTGCTGGCCTTTTACGGCTCCATCGCCGGTTCGGAGTCGCTGCTGCTGGCATTTGACGAAAACTTTGAGCCGCGGGTGGTGATGACCGAAGCCCCGCATGGCACGGCCCCGTCGCTTCAAGGCAAGAACATTGCCAATCCACTCGCCATGATACTGGCCGGGGCATCTCTGCTGACCTTTCTGCACACGCCTCCCGCCAACCGCGCCTCCCGCGCCATCTACGAAGCGGCTTTTGAGGCGATGCATGATGGCATCCGCACGTCAGACCTGGGCGGCGGCGCGACCACGAGCGAGTTCACCGATGCGGTGGTTCACCGGGTCCGCAGCAAAGTGGAAGTCTGGGAAACGCTGGGCGAGCGGTAGACAAGAGCGAGGGAATGAATTCCTCTCGCTTACTGATAATTGTCCTTCGGACGAAAGATTGCCGCCGCAGAATTTTCTTCTCGTCCGCAGGAAGTCATTAGTAGCGAGAGGAATTCATTCCCTCGTACTTCTTTTCCTCGCGATGTAGGTTCCGCGTAACATCTGAAAAATTGGTTGCCCCATGCCCCTGATTTCCGACAATCCGTTTGCCAGCTTGAGTTTGATCGCCGCGCCGGCGGTGCTGACCAATGCCTCGTCGGTGCTGGCGCTGGGGACGAGTAATCGGTTCGCGCGTGCCATTGACCGGGCCCGCGCGCTCTCAATTCTGCTGGAAAAAGAGCCGGTGAATGCCGACCCGATGACGATGATGCGGGTGCGTCAGTTGAACCGCCTGGAGCGGCGTTCGCTGATTTTGCTACATGCCCTGCGGCTTTTCTACCTGGCGCTGGGATCGTTCGCCGCGTCGGCGCTGATCTCTCTTATTGGGGCCAGCCTGGTGTCATCGGCGCATCACAGCGTGTTTCGCCTTATTCTCGGTATCGGGCTGGTCACGGGCGGCATTGGCGTGGGTGGAATTGTGATCGGCTGCTCTTTGCTGGTGGGCGAAACACGTCTTGCGGTACAGAATGTCGGTGAAGAAGCCAAAATGGTGCGTGAACGCTTTAAAGACTATCTGACGGTCTCCGAAAACGCGGGAGAACCGGGTTGAATCCTTTGGCAAGCGGGTAAACCTCAACTATGCTTAATTCTTTTTCTTTGCCGGCACGGGACTACATCCGGGCCGGTTTTTTTCTGGCCCTCGGCATTGTCTTGATGGCGCTGCTCGCCCTGACAGCCCGCCGGTTTCTGGACGCTGCGTTTGCTATCATCACTCCGTTCGCCATCGGTCTCGTTCTGGCCCTGCTGCTGGACCCGCTGGCAGATAAGCTGACGCGGCGCGGGCTGGGGAGAACCGCGGCGGCGGGGCTGGTCTTTGGCGTCTTTCTGCTGCTGCTGGTCGGCATTGGCTGGCTGACTGTTCCCGCGCTGATCGCCGAAGCGGGCAATCTGGCCCAGCAAGGTCCCGGTTATGTCCAGAGCTTGCAGGAGCATACCGACCAATTTTTAACGGTGCATCGCAAGATCGGGCCATTCAAGCTGCCGGCAACGTTCCAAACGCTGACTGCCCAGATTTCCGGCAAGGCTGCCTCCTATGTGCAGGAGGCCGGAGGGCGCGTAGTCGGCTTTCTGGTCGGGTCAGCAACGATTCTTATCCAATTTATCCTGACGCTGATTATCGCGTTTTACCTGCTGGTAGATATTGATCGTCTGCGCGCCCGCTTGTTTTATTTAGCCCCGGAAGGGTGGCGCGGGCGAATGAGCCAGATGGGCAGTGATGTGGGCGGCGTTTTTTCGGATTACCTGCGCGGCCTGCTGATTGTCTGCGCTCTGTATGGCGTCTTTACGATTGGCCTTTTGTACGGGCTCAGCGTGTTTCATCACTCGCTGGCTCAGTATGCGCTGCTGGTAGGCGCAGCGGCGGGCGTTCTCTACGCTGTTCCCTATCTGGGTGCGTTTTCCATCGCTCTGGTGACATTTGTGGTGTCCTTTGCGGCAGCGTCCGGTGACCATCAAAGCGGCATAGCGTTCGGCGGCATTGCGCTGGCGGCCACGCTGGTGCTGAACCAGATTTTTGACAATGTCGTGACACCGCGCGTCGTCGGCGGCGGCGTGGGTCTGCACCCGGTTCTGGCCTTGTTCGCGCTGGTCATCGGCGGAGAACTGTTCGGCCTGTGGGGAATGCTGCTGTCTGTCCCGATTGCCGGCAGCATTCAGGTCATCTTGTTCCGCTTGTATCCGCGTCTGACACAGCCGACGCCCTCCCCGTTTCTGCGTGCCCAGGGCGTTTCGCTGGACGAGAAGGAATCGGCCAAAGTGATGGAAGGGGATGCCTCCGTGACGGCGGCGCGGCAGCGGGACGAAGCCGCGACGGAACCTGAAAGAGAGCCGGGGGGCTGAGAAACGGCAGGGGCCGTGCGGCGGAAGATGGATGTTAAACTGGTGGCAGCTCAGGAGTATTCAGGATTATAGAGGTCGTTGAGAGGGGTGCGGCTTGCCGCACCCCTCTCAGTCTTGAGCCGAACATATTTCGGCGCTAGGGCGCGGCGGAGAGCGAATGCAGGCTCCAGCCGTTGAAGGGAGCGAACTCAGAATCGAGGTAGACCTGCGGAGTCGTGTCGGCGATGTCCCAAAGTGAGCCGGTGGTATCACTATCGGACCAGGCGATGTGCAGCGTGTCATCGGCGCAGACTGCCAGCCCCAGGGTGGCCCAAGTCCCAAACGGGCCGAACTCGGTATCGATATACTGTCCCCCGTCCGTGAGCGACCACAGAGAAATCTGCCCGTTGGGAGAATGGTTCCACAGAATATGGCTGAGGCCATCCGGGCCGGTCGCCAGCGCCTGAGCCGCCCATCCGGGGAACGGGCCAAACTCCCTGTTCTGATAATTTCCGAGGCTGTCCATGACCCAGAACGAGATTTGGCCGGAGGTGTGTATCCAGAGGACTCGCAGAGTATTATCCGGCGCCACGGAAAAGGAGCGGACTGTCCAGCCTGGGTAGGGGCCATACTCGGCATGGGCATAGGAGCCGTCGCTTTGCAGTTTCCAGAGCGACATCATCCCGTTGGTTTTCGTCCAGAGGACACGCAGATGGCTGTCACTGCCGACGGCCAGGGATTGGGTCGTCCACCCGGTGAAGGGGCCGTAATCGGCTTCGGCGTAGGTGCTATGGAAACGCGCCGTGCCGTCTTCATCAATGAGCTTGATCGAGCCGTTCGCGGCGGTCAGAAGAACATGCCCATGGCCGTCGGGGGTGGTGGCGACAGACTGCGGGGTGTAGCCGGGAATGGGATCAAAATCATGGGGAACGAAGCCGTAGCCGCCGAGGGGAACATCCCAAACGGAGAAGTCGCCGGTGTTGCGTACCCACAGGGCCTGGTAGGTGGTTGAGGCCTGGGGGTTGGTCACGCCCAGGACTAGGGTAGCGGCCTGCCCGGAGTACGATGCGCCGATGGTGTCCATTCCGGCAGCCTGCGGAGTGACCAGTCCCTGTGCATCCACGGTGGCGACAGTGGGGTTGAGCGAAGACCAGGTGACCTGCGCGGTGACATCCTGGGTGCTGTTGTCGGAATAGGTCGCTGTCGCCGTAAGCTGGTCGGTTGCGCCCACCGCTGGGGAAGAGGCAGCGGTGACGGTGATTGAAGTCAAAGGC
Source organism: Capsulimonadaceae bacterium (assembly GCA_965277095.1). GTDB lineage: Bacteria > Armatimonadota > Armatimonadia > Armatimonadales > Capsulimonadaceae > JANXMY01. The sequence continues at coordinate 3,630,171 of OZ255718.1, read as the reverse complement.
GGCGTCACAGATGCGTTCACTTCATACGCGCCGCTGGTATGCTGTGCAGTAATGCGGAAAAGTCCGCGCTGGTCGGTGGAGGTCGCCAGGGCATAATCGCCGCCGATGGCCGGGCTTCCCGTGAGCACGGCGCAGGTGGGGGTCGGCCCGCCGTTATCCGCAAGTGCGCCGAGGTTGGCGGTGGCAGTGGAAACGCCGGTCTGGTCATGGTTAGTTCCATTCGTCAGTCCATTGCCGTCCGCATCGCCGAGCAGGTTCGAGCCGCCGGAAGTCACTGAGCCGTGAATGTCGCCGCCGGTGTTGCCGGCAAACAGGCTGCCAGTCACCGTAGTCCGCTGGGTGGAGTAAAGGCCGCCGCCACTCGATGTCGCACTGTTGCCGGAAAAGGTACAGTTCGTGACCGTCAGATTGGCAGAGTTGAGCAGTCCGCCGCCGTTTGCCGCGCTATTGCCGGAGAAGGTGCAGTTGGTGGCGCTGCTGCCGGCGATTAAAGACGTATTGACAAAGGCGCCGCCGTATGTTGTCGCCGTGTTTCCGTCGAACGTGTCACCCTTCAGAGTCGTTCCACCGCCGGTAAAGTCGAAGGGGCCGCTGCTGCCGCTGTAGATTGCACCGCCGGTCTGTCCACTGTTGCTGTAGAACTTGCAGCTCGTGGCCGTCAGTCTTCCGGTATTCATTACGGCGCCGCCAGCTCCCGTCGAAGACCCGTTTTGTATCGTCAGACCGGAAATCTGAACTGTGCCTCCGCTGATGTTGAAAATACGACTCGAGGTATTCCCATCCAGAGCCAGAACGCGTGCGCCCGGCCCGGTGATCGTCAGGTCGTGGCTGATTGCCAGCTCTCCGCTGGTCAGTGTAATCGTGCCCGTCACAGTGGGATCGAAGCTGATCGTGTCGCCCGCCCTTGAATCCAGCAGCGCCTTGCGGAGCGATCCGGTCCCGCTGTCGGTGTTATTCAAGACCGTCAGGGTGGCCGCCGAACAGGCTGCCGTCGTGCCGATCAAGACGGTCAGGGCCAGTGCGCCCGCACGGGCGCTCCGGCGTAACCGCGAAGAAAAGTGTGTCAAAATGGTCTCCTCAGGCTGAATCTTTCTGAATGTACAGCAGTGCAGTGTCAGGAACAACACATTGCCGATACGGTGCTATCCGTATTTTTGGCAGGAAAGCCAGCAATCTTTAGGAGGGCTTGGCGCCACGCAAAATTCCTGCTGGCTACCAGGGCAATTGCATATGATGTTCGGACAATGGTGTAAACTCCTTCGCTATGTAGCGCAGACGCCTAAAGGCCGCCTTCGCGGACAGAAGAAGCCGTTAGAAGCGTTTCTTGTCTCCACGAAGGTGCAGAATAGGCCGTAGGCCACCGAGCGAAGGAGTTTGTTCCATAGGAAAGCAGGTGGGATTTGCAAAGAGTTCACATGCAGTCGCCCTGTGTTGGCGCCTGCGGCTCTTGACATTACCTGCGTCGGCGAGTATAATTCCCGCACAACTTTATTTTGCAAAGGCATTGACGAAGACGAGTACGCCGCGATGGAACCTTGACAGAGAGCCGGAATGCTGAGAACCGGCAGGGGACGCGCGGCAGAAAATGGCTTCCGAGCCGGGTGGGGGAACGGCGCTGCGGCGCTCAGTAGCTCACTCCGGGGGGCTCCCGTGACAGGGCCAGGGTCCGAAAGACCGCGCTCATACGCGCGGCGCTCCGACCCGACAAGGCGGGCCGCCGTGAGGGGTCCGCGAAGCAAGGTGGTACCACGAAGGCAAGCCCTTCGTCCTTGACATAACTTTTTGTGCGGGGCGAATGGCTTTTTTAGTGTCTTTTGTGGGAGGAAACCAATGCCGAAAGTGTTAGGCTTGCGCTGCCGCGAATGCGGGCAGCAGTACGAAAAAGCGCCGATCCATGTCTGCGAACTGTGCTTCGGGCCGCTTGAAGTCCACTACGACTTCCAAGCGGGGCCGAAGATCACGCGGGAATTGTTCCAAAGCGGCCCGCTATCCATGTGGCGCTACGCCGACCTGCTGCCCCTCGACGGCGAACCCACGGTCGGCAGGCAGGTGGGCTTTACGCCGCTGGTGCGGGCCGAAAACCTGGGCCGCGCCCTCGGATTGAAAGAAGTTTACGTCAAAAACGATGCGGTTAGCCATCCCACGCTTTCGTTCAAAGATCGCGTGGTGGCCGTTGCGCTCTCCAAAGCCCGCGAGTTCGGCTTCCAGACCGTCGGGTGCGCGTCCACCGGCAACCTTGCCAATTCCGTCGCCGCCCATGCCGCCGAGGGTGGATTTGAAGCTTATATCTTTATCCCGCACGATCTGGAACAGGGCAAAGTCGTCGGCACACTGATTTACGGCGCGAACGTGCTTTCGGTGCAGGGCAATTACGATGAAGTGAACCGCCTCTGCTCGGAAGTCGCCGGCAAATATGGCTGGGGGCTGGCAAATGTCAACCTGCGTCCATTTTACGGCGACGGTTCCAAAACGTTCGGCTACGAAATCGCCGAGCAGCTCGGCTGGAAAGCCCCGCAACACATCGTCTGCCCCTCCGCAGGCGGCTCGCTCGTCACCAAGATTTACAAAGCGCTTCAGGAGTTCAGCAAATTCGGCGTCATTAACGGCGTTCCGACCAAGATGTATGTCGCGCAGGCGACCGGCTGCGCTCCCATTGCCACCATGGTCAAAGAGCGCACCGAAATTATGAAGCCCGTGCGCCCGAACACCATTGCCAAGTCTATCGCGATTGGGAACCCCGCCGACGGTTATTACGCCGCGGAAACCTGCCGTAAATCCGGCGGCTGGGCGGAAGATGTGAGCGATGAAGAAGTGGTGGAAGGCATTCAGCTTCTTGCTGAAACGGAAGGCATTTTCACGGAGACCGCCGGCGGCGTGACGGTCGCTGTGACGCGCAAACTGATTCAGCAGGGTGTGATTCCTAAAGACGAAAGCGTCGTAGTCTGCATCACCGGCAACGGCCTGAAAACCATTGATGCTGTGATCGGCACATTGAACAAAACCATTCCGATCCAGCCATCACTGGCTTCGCTGGAAGAAGCCCTCGCCGCGCGCGCCCATGCGCTGCCGGCGAAAACTGTGAAGGTTGAGGAGTTAGTCGCAGCATAGACAATGAAACCGGGGCGTTTATCGCCCCGGATTTTATCGCCCCGATATAATTATGAGAGCTTACCGAGAAAATCTGGCGCCCGATGAAGAAGTGCGCTACCTGGAAATGCGCGCCGCCGACGCTGCCGCGCCCCGGCAGTTTGTCAACTTTGCGTTTTACAAACTGGACCCGCTGTTCCGGCGCGAGCTTTCCGACGCCGAACGGGCCGATGCTGCCTGTGAGGTATCGGCTCTGGTGGAAGACGCGAAACGTAAATTTCTTGTCTACCCGTTCAGCACGCTCGGCATCCGCCCGGAATGTGACTTTCTTCTGTGGCGCGTTTCCTACCGGCTGGAAGATTTTGAGGAGATGACGGCGGCGCTGCTTCGAACACGTATGGGCCAGTATCTGTCGACGCCGTACTCGTATCTGGCGATGACTAAAACCAGCATCTATGTGGATGAGCATGACTTTGAAGATCGCGAAACCGGGCGCAAGCAGATTGTGATCGGCGGCGGCAAATATTTGTTTGTGTATCCTTTTATCAAGACCCGTGCCTGGTATCGCCTCTCGGAAGATGAGCGGCGGCGAGCAATGCGGGAGCATATCACGGTCGGCCATGACTATCCCAGCATCAAGCTGAACACGACGTACTCGTTTGGGCTGGACGATCAGGAATTCGTGGTGGCCTTTGAGAGCGACTATCCGCAGGATTTTCTGGACCTCGTGCATCGGCTGCGCGAGAGTGAAGCCAGCGCCTACACGGAGCGCGATGTTCCCGTGTTTACCTGCCTGCGGCAGGACATGGAAACCATTACCAAGCACGTCTGCGGCGTAAAGTAAACAGAAAAGCGTAAACTATGGCTCGAGGGAATAAATTCCTATCGCTAGGGTTAATCGTCCTTCGGACGTAGGAAACTCACCAATGTCGGTTCTTTCGTCCGAAGGACGTTTATTAAGGAGCGAGAGGAATTTATTCCCTCGTCCGCCCCGTAACCATGAATAATAAGCCCAATTGGAGGACAGACAATGGCAGTCAGCGTACTTATTCCCACTCCCCTGCGTAATTTGACGCAGAATCAGGATACTGTCGAAGTGCAGGCCGAAACCGTTACCGGCCTCGTCAACGCCCTGGAAAGCGCTTATCCCGGCATGGGCGGGCGTCTGCGCGGGGAAGACGGAGCCTTGCGACGCTTTATTAACATCTATGTCAACGATGAAGACATTCGCTTTTTGCAGGGAGCCGACACGCCCCTGAAAGACGGCGATCAGGTTTCCATCGTGCCGGCGATTGCCGGAGGAGTATAATTTTTATGGCCGTGGAACGCTTTAACCTGACATTCAACACGCTGATGTCGAATCAGCCGATTGTTTACAACCTGGGCAAGAAATACCGTTTGGTAACGACGATTGAGCGGGCCAACGTGTCCGAAGAAGCCGGCTGGATGCAGGTGGCCTTCAATGGCGACGGCGACGAAATCCAGCGTGCCATTGCTGATCTCAATACCATCGGCGTCGTCGTCACGCCAACCGATATTGCGGCGCTGAGCTAATCTCAACAACGTACAAAAGCCCCGGCATTTTCATGCCGGGGCTTTTTGTGCGTTGTCATTCCACCGTCTGGGCGACCTGCCGCCAGGAAACAATCGTGTAGGAGTTGCCCGTTGTCGGGAAAAACGGCGGCGGATTGTTCCGCATCCGGGCGTCATAGTTGAACTGGGTGTTGAAACCGTTGGTCAACTGTAAGTTGTTCCCAAAGACGCCGAAAGTACCGACGGTGTTGGACAGATAGCCGCCCATGTTTTCCCAAAGGCCTACAGGCCGGCCCCCCCAGTTATCGGCGTCATAGACATCAGACGCCAGCACGGTTCCATCCATCTGGAAATTATTGAGCGGCTTCCCTGAGTAATCGGTCATGTCTACCAAAACTCTATTGGAGATAACGCCCAGTGTCCCGGCATGGCTGGTGAAAGTCGGGTCAGTGTCCTCGGAAACGTATGTGGGTGTGCCTTTGTTCGGGTCGCTCGTGCGGTTGCCGTTGACATCCACATAGATCGGGTTGCCACCGGAGTCTTTGGCAACCGTGCGCTGCGTGTTGTAGGTCAGGCTGCCGTCCAGATTGGCATTGTCGGTTTGCGGCGTGGCGATAGTGAGGGCATTGTTGTGAACCACATTGCCGGAACCATCCAGTTTGTTGTCGGCAATGGTTCCATGCAGGCCGCCCGTCTTGGGGTCGCCCTGTGCGCCGATGTTGCCGTTCACATACAGGACACCATTGGTGGTGCTGCTTCCCAGCGTCTCCGTATTCACCCAGGTTCCATTGGACTGCTTGGTTTGCAGAACCGTCGAGTTGGTATCGGGATTGATGGTGATCTGCTGCACCGTCGTACCCTGGGTGATAGTGATGACCTGTGTGGTGTTGTTGGCTCCCGTGGTGGTGAGCGCCATCTCATTTACATCGCCTTCAATGTAGATACCGCCGCCGGGGCAGAGCGAGACACCCGTAGGGTTTAGGTTAGCCCGCCCGTTTGTGGCGGCGCTTTTTTGAATGTTGCTGGATGTGGGGAAGGGAACGACCGGCGTTCCTTCCTGGATGGTCGGCTGGCCGCCGGCGGCGACATCCAGCCACTGATTATTGGTGGTGGGCGGCGGGCCTGGATTGTTGATGACTTGCGGCGGCGTGTTCGGGTTCCAGTTTTCCCACCAGTTGATGCCGTTAGGACTGGAAACAGAGTAAGCATCGCTGCCGCTATAAGTAAACATCTGTGTTGCCGCGTTGTTGTCTGCCCAGAAGACATTCTCCGCGACTCCGTTGGCATTGTTGTCATGCACTGGCCCGTCAAACGTGGTCAGGCCGCTGACCCAGAAGTTCCCGGAATTGTTCCAGGAATTAAGCAAAACGAGGTACTGGCTCAGGCTGCCCTGGCGCACATACACTTGAAGAACCGTTGTGATGCCGCCGCTGACGCCGACCGATTCAATTAAATATTTTTTTGACGTGCTGGTTGCACTGTTGACGGCATTGTTGTAGCTGTCCGGGTAAACTCGAATCGTGAAGTAGGTAGTGGGATCGCTGCTGTCGGGAATGATCTGCGCGCGCAGGGGATTGCCGACCGTCGCAGCAACCGGGCCGGAGCCGAAATTCAGACCGGGCGCGAACGAAGATGTGTTGGGAGGCGGGGCGGCAAGCGAAGAAAGCCAGGCCACCGTATACTGAATGCCGGCCTCCGCGACATTGAAAGACGCCGCGGAGTGGGTGCGCGCCCCGCTGGATTGAACGGCATTGTTGGCCGTGTCCATGACGCTGCCGCCGCTTTTGCTGCCGCCGACGACGCCGATCAGCATCATCGCCATGATGCCCATCAGCACCAGCATGGTGGCAACCAGTCCCATTCCCCGCTGGGCGCGTCGTCGCTGCTGTCCCTGTTTTTGGCGATGCTGCATGGTGGCCGTCACTTTCTTAGTTATGTTGGAAGGCATTGTTGCTGGATTGCGCTGAGTAATTATTTGGCGGCGGAATATTTTTATGATCGCGCATATACACGCATTTGCCCGACAACTGGCTGACACCGCTGCCGCCTTCAATGGTTTGCGTGCCATTGATCGGGCTATAGTAGCCGCTGATGATTTTCATTTCCACCTGCCAGGCTTCGGCGGCCCCTAAATAAACCGGGCGCACAAACTGCACGGCGTTGGGAGCCGTCGCGATGCTTTTGCACAGTGGGATAGGATTACGCAGCAGCGGGTTGGGATCGGCAATGTCCAGCGTCAAAGTTCCATTCGCCGGGATGGTATACTGCCAGAGATAAGTCCCTGCCCCGGCGACGGCGCTGCCGGTGGGATCGGGGTCAGGCGTGCCATTGGGATCACCCCGGTAGATTAAAACGCCACTGGTCGAGCCGCCATCGGCCTGATAAGGCTGGCTGGGGATGGAAATCGTTCCGGCGGACGCATTTTGAATTTGTATCTGGGTGACGCCCGCCTGCGTGTAGCCATTGGCGGCGGCGGTTAAGGTGGGCGGGGCAGTCAGCTCAATCGCCGTGTTGATTTGTTCGGTGTTGTAGGTCGTATTGAACTGCGCCTGATTGGTGCCAGCCAGCATAATCCAGCCGGTTTCCGCCTGCCCGGTCTGTCCGCTGACCGGCAGGGCAAATAACTGCGCTTCGCGAAGCTGGGCGATGACTTTCTGGATGGAATTGGCTGCATCATTGGTGGCGTATATCTGAGCCTGCGTCCGCATCGTGGTACGCGAAGACGCAATAAATAGGTCCATCACTCCCGTAAACAACAGCGCCATGAGAGAGACCGCAATCATCATTTCCAGCAGCGTGAAACCACGCTGTGCGCCTCGGCGTGATCGTTTTTGATGGGAAAGCAAACGGTTTTTCATAGCTGTTCTGCAATTCATGGCTGGGCGGCGAAAGAAATCATGGATTCTAGTGTGTAGGAGCCGCTGGAGACACCGCCGCCGACCCAGTTGACTTTGATGGTCACCAGTAACATCTTTCCCTGTGGGATATTGGAGTTGACGGCATTGTAGTCAACGATCTTAACGGTTCCCTGGCTGCCTGCCGGGAAATAGCCCTGTACGCCCCCGCTGGTGACCAGGTTGTCTGAGGCCGTAAAGTTATAAGAGCCATCGGCATTCGGCGTCGCGCTGTCAATGGTTTTGAGGTTGACAAGCGAAGCCGGCGCATTGACTGTGTTGAAGCCTGCGGACCGAAGCTGATCCATCTTGTGCTGGGCGACCATGGAGGCCTCAGCATAGTTGCTGCTGTACTGCGCCCCGCGCACCGCCATCGGAAACACGGCGGCAAACATGATCGTCATCAGCGTGAAAATAATCAGCGCCAGCGTGATTTCCGCGAGGGTGAAGCCGCCGCGCCGCGCTTTTCTGCGGGCGCGGGCCGAATGAGTGATGGATGGCTGTCGTGTGTTCATGGAATGATTTGCCTTTCCGAGAAGGGGAGGCTTTGTTTGATTATGGCAATTGGGCGCTCCGGCTTTACCCGCAAATAGAGTGGGATTTTGGCTAATAGCCGTGATACCAACTGCCGCCCACTTGATAATTGGCGGTCACGGCAGTCGTGGCGATGCTGCAAGTCGGTGTGACATCCACCCCACCTGTGGTATAAGAGCCGCCGGACGCACAGTGCGGAATGCTGTGCATATAGCCGAGGTTGCTGTTGGTGTTGATGAGCTGGTAGGTTCCATTCTGCCCCGACGTGGTGGCCGTGACGCCGTCAATACTGAATGTGGCGGTAGAACTGACCGCCAGGTTGTAGTCCATACTGCACTGCGTTTTTGCGCTGTTGATCTGCGCCAGATTGCCGATGCAGGATTTGGCGCGCGAGGTTTCCCGCGCGGCGACAAAGTTCGGGATTGCAATCGCCAGCAGGATGCCGATGATCAGAACAACGATCATAATCTCGACCAGCGTGAAGCCGGTTTGCCGCCGGGCTGAACGGCAGGCACGGCGTCTGAGTGCAGGGGATGAATGCATTGCCATCGCTTTCTCTTTTCGTCGTGTCTGGTATCCTCCCTGCTTAGCCCAGTCCGTGATAGTATTTGCCGTCCGCCGAGGCCGTCGTAGAGTCGGCGCCTGTGTAGTTGGCGTCGCTGTTGACGGTGGAGATATTGCAAAGCGGGTCAAGGTTAATGGCCGTCGCCGTGCTGTAGACTCCGCCGGACGGACAGGCGGGTTTGGACCGAATGTAGGCGGCGGCGCCGACCAGTCCGGTGGCGGCGACGGTGTTGAGGGTTGGCACGACATAAGTGCCGGCGCTGTATTTTTTGTCCATGCAGTACTGCTGGGTGGCGCTGTCGATCTGCTTGAGGTTGCCGATGCAGGCTTTGGCGCGCGACGATTCACGGGCGGCGACAAAGTTCGGGATCGCAATCGCCAGCAGGATGCCGATGATCAGGACAACGATCATAATCTCGACCAGCGTGAAGCCGGTTTGCCGCCGGGCTGAACGGCAGGCACGGCGTATGAGTGCAGAGGGTGGATTCATGGCAGTTGCTTTCTTGTCAGCAGTAATCACAAGACGCCTTCATTATCGGGAATTGCGAGGGTTTTCTGTAGAGAGATTTCAGTCGGGGCGCACAGCATCCCATCTATCAATGGCGCTCATTCTGCGGGAATGTCAAATATAGGTCGGGCCGATGAGACCGGGCCGATGAACGGCCCGTCTCCAAAGGGCAAACGTCCTGCGGACGGATGAGCAAATCCGTTCCTGCGTCCGCAGGACGCCTGCATTACTTAGACGGGGCGTTCATCGCCCCGAACGCGCACAAATGCAAAGAAACTGCCGGGCATGGCCCGGCAGTCTCGGAGTGTGAGGCTCAAGAAGTCTACGTCAGTTGGCGGACTAGCCCAGTCCGTGATAGTATTTGCCGTCCGCCGAGGCCGTCGTAGAGTCGGCGCCTGTGTAGTTGGCGTCGCTGTTGACGGTGGAGATATTGCAAAGCGGGTCAAGATTGATGGCCGTCGCCGTGCTGTAGACTCCGCCGGACGGACAGGCGGGTTTGGACCGAATGTAGGCGGCGGCGCCGACCAGTCCGGTGGCGGCGACGGTGTCCAGGGTTGGCACGACGTAGGTGCCGGCGCTGTATTTTTTGTCCATGCAGTACTGCTGGGTGGCGCTGTCGATCTGCTTGAGGTTGCCGATGCAGGCTTTGGCGCGCGACGATTCACGGGCGGCGACAAAGTTCGGGATTGCAATTGCCAGCAGGATGCCGATGATCAGGACAACGATCATAATCTCGACCAGCGTGAAGCCGGCCTTGTTGTTGGGGCGAAAAATCTTCATTCGAAACTCCTTCTTCGATGCGTGTCATCTTTGAGGCTCGGCCTCGGTGGGTGTCAGTCTGGTTCCCGGCGCTTGCGTGTTGTTGCGGTTAAAGCAGGTGACACTCCAAAGTATCGGCGCGGGAAAACCATCTCGTTAGGGCCGCCGGCTCCCCAATTTTACGGGGATTTAGAAAAATAATCCAGCCGGAGAATCAAAAAGCAATTTGTTCTCTTGACAAAGTTGGCTCCGGCGAGTATACTATGCCCACTTCCTAGCCGCGCACTGTGCCGGCAGGCGGGCCGGAGCAAAGCTGCTGCGGACCTGGAGGAAGGTACTGTTTCTTTCCCGCGCATCGCTGCGCTTCTCTTTTCTCTGCGCCCAGAGGCAAGCCGACATTGCTGTCATTTCTATGACGCTTATGTTGCCGCTTAGCCTCTTTTGTGTTTTGAACACACTGTGACTGGCAGAGAAATGGAAGAGGATATGTCCGCCGCGATGCAGTCTGTGAAAGTAGTGATTGCCGATGACGACCCGCTGACGCGCCTCGACCTGCGCCATAGCCTGGAGTCACTGGGCGCGTCTGTGCTGGCCGAAGCCGAAGATGGGCGGCAGGCGGTGGCTTTGACCCGCGCGCTGCACCCGGACCTGGTGATCCTGGACATTATGATGCCGCAGATGGACGGGCTGGAAGCGGCCCGCGTCCTGCGCGGCGAATCGCTGGCGGCGGTGATGATGCTGACCGGCTACGCGGAAGAAGACATGATCACGCAGGCGGATGCCGCCGGGGTGCTGGCCTACCTCCGCAAGCCGTTTCGTCAGGAAGACCTCGGCCCCGCTGTCGCCATTGCGCTGGGGCGGCATCGGGAGCGGCAGGCGCTGGAAGCCGATGTCGAAAGCCTGCGGGAGAAAATGGAAGCCCGCAAAATTGTCGGGCGGGCCAAAGCCCTGCTCATGGAGCGGTATAACCTGTCCGAGCGGGAAGCGTTCCACCGGATTCAGGCTCAGAGCCAGAACCTGCAAAAGCCGGCCCATGAAATCGCTCAGGCGATCATCACGGCCAGCGAACTGGGACTATAGACCCCGGCAAATTTTTCAGGTATAATCTCGATGCTTGTCTGCTGCCACTCAAAAAAAGCGCATTTGAACAATCTCGCCAAAAAATCTCGCTAGAAGATCACGACGACATACGAGGAGGAATGCACATTGCGACCAATCACTTTTAAGACTGCTCTTGCTTTAGGAGTCGGTCTGACCACTCTTGGCGGCTGGACCGCCGCGGCTTTGGCCGACGACACGCCTGCTCCGCCGCCCCCCGCACCGGCCATTCCCGCGGTTCCCGCCGGGCCGGGACCGGCCACTCAGCCGCCCGCTGCGCCGGGAACCGCCTTGCCTGCACCGACACAGCCCGCCGCTCCTGCCGCACCGGCAGCGACGCCGCCTAATTACAAAATGCAGTATAATGGCTTGATTGATGGCTATTACCTGTTCAATTTCCACAATCCGAAAACCGTTTCCGCCGGAGCCGGAGAGCTGTATGACATCCGCCATAATTCCCCGGCGCTGTCCCTGGCGGAAATAAATGTCTTCGCGAACGCCGCTCCGGGTAAATTCGGCTATAAAGCCACCTTGATGACCGGCGACACCGCCGACATCAACCATGGCGGCCTCGGCTTGACCACCGGCGAAGCGCGTTTCAAGAACGTGCAGCAGCTTTACGGGACATACGCTTTTGGTGCAGATGGCTCGGGTGTGGACTTCGGCAAGTTCTATACGCCGTTCGGCTACGAAGTGACCGAGTCCAATGCGAATTACAACTATTCCCGCTCGACCGCTTTTAATTACGTCCCGTTTTACAATGCCGGCGCGCGCATCTACACACCGATTCCCGGACTCGCCGCACTGACCGCGACGCTTTACCTTGTCAACGGCGTTTTCAATACCACGACCATGGGCGTGCAGAACGACAGCAAGCGGCCCGGCTACATGGGGCAGCTTAACTATACCGATCCCAAAGGCAAGTTCACGCTGATCTCCGAGATCGGTCTGGACAAGCAGAAGTTTTACGGCGAAAGTGGCCCGGATACCAAAGTGGTTGTCAATGACAACAACTTCACCTACAACTTCACCGCCAACACACTGGCCGGTCTGGACTATGTTTACCGCAAAACGACGCCTGATGGCGGCGGCAAGGAAACCGTCAACGCTTACGCGATTTATTTCCGCCAGCAGTTGACCCCCAAGAATGCTCTGGCTTTGCGCTTCTCCGGCGCGCAAGATAAATATTCTGGAAATGCGGATGGTATCGTCGGCTCGACCAGCGATACCTCTTTCAAGCCCTATGATATTACGGCGACTTACGAGATCAAGACGACGCCAAACTTCTTGACCCGCATTGAGTACCGCCATGACCACAACAATGTGGCGACATTCTTCGGCGGCAGCGCGGATGTCACGGCGTTGAAAAAAGATCAGGACACACTCAGCCTGTCCGGCGTGTTCACGTTCTCGCCCTAGTCCCTCTGGCCCCCAATTAGGGGAAAGCCGATCAAAATTAACTGGCCTTCCGGCTCCCTCACACTCGGGGGCTGGAGGGCCTTCTTTCACTTCTTCAAGCCATGGTTATCCCTGCCGTCATGGAAGACGCCCCACTCGTCACGGAAGAAACGCCGCACCGGGCCGCGCCCCGCCTGTGGTCGCCGGGTGATGCGCCGCCTGAGCTCGCCCCGCCCGCTGCGCTGATTCCCAAACGCCGCTCCCGCAAGCCGCCTCTCCCTTCCGCCGCAGCGCCGGAGCCGCGCGACCGCTACAGTCCCACTATCAAAGAGCTGCCCGCTGAAGAACGCCCGCGTGAGCGTCTTCACGCCTACGGCGCGCACGCTTTAACGACGGCAGAGCTGATCGCCATTTTGATCCGGGTCGGCAATGCCGAGCGCAGCGCGGTCTCACTGGGCGAGTATCTGCTGGCGGAGTTTGGCAGCATCAAAGGCGTCGCATCCGCCTCTCTGGAACAGCTTGCCGGCATCAAAGGACTGGGTGAGGTCAAAGCCGCTCAGATCAAAGCCGCCATTGAGTTCGGCAACCGCCTGGCGCTATTTACGGAAGACGCCCGCCCGGCCATCGGCGGTCCGCGCGATGTCGCCAATCTGCTCATGCCCGATCTGCGCTACCAGAAAAAAGAGCATCTAAAATCGCTCCTCCTGGATACAAAAAATCGCGTGTTAGCAATCAAAACGGTTTCCATCGGCGATTTGTCATCCTCCATTGTCCATCCGCGCGAAGTTTACAAAGATGCCGTTGTCGCTTCTGCCGCCGGCATCATCGTCGCGCATAATCACCCATCCGGCGACCCCACTCCCAGCGGCGAAGACGTTTCCGTCACCAAGCGGCTCATCCAGGCCGGAGAAATCATGGGTATCGACCTGCTGGATCACATCGTCATCGGTGACGGCGTTTTTGTGAGCCTTAAAGAGCGCGGGCTGATTTAATTTTGGACGGCTTGCGAATGTCTTTCGGATTGGCTATAATGAAGCAGGGATATTCTGCAAGTTATGAGCGCCGACCGATTTCAATTTCTGGAGTTTGAGGGAGAAGAATCGCCGACGCAGGAAGCGTTCGGACGCGGCGTAGATGATGCACCGGCGGCGCGCGATCTGCACGCGGACATCATGGCCGATGGAACGGCACTGGCGGAAGTGCGCGTCACCGACCCGCGCGGCTACCGCGCGTATCAGGAGGACGAGGAAGACGGGGCGGTCACGCTTTCCTCCCTGGCAGGTCAAGCCGGCGCGGTTCCAACCCGGCTTCGGGCCGTCGAGGTGTTTGGAGAGCGCGGAGACCGGGCCGGGCAGTTTCATTACCCGACAGGGCTGGCGGTAGACGGAGACGGCGTCTTATTTGTTGCCGACACCTACCATCACCGTATCCAGCGGATCACTCCGGGCGGTGGAGTCGCGGTCATCGGCAGGCGCGGCAGTGGCCGCGGACAGTTCCTGTCGCCCCAGGGTATTGCTACCGACGAAGATGATGCGTTTTATGTGCTGGAACAGGGCGGAGGGCGCGTCCAGAAGTTCACCAAAGAAGGGGTACTGACGCTTATCTTTGGCAAGCCAGGCAAAGGGGAAGGCGAACTCGACGGCCCTACTGCGATTGCTGTCGCGCCGGGCAGCCGAAACATTTACATTGCCGACACAGGCAATAGCCGGGTGCAGCGGTTTGACCAGACCGGGCGATTTTTGAGTTTCGTCGGTGGCGCGGCGGGAAATGAAATCGGCCTCAGCAGCCCGCAGGCGCTGGCAGCAGAGCCGGGCGGCAGCCTGACGGTCGCAGATACATTCGCCCAGCGCCTTCTGCGCTTTGATCCGCTGGGCCGTCTGGATCGTCAGCTTGGCGGAGTGGAATCCCGGCTGAAGCTGCGCCGCAGTCGCCCCGTCGCTCCATCACTGGCTTTTTATCAGCCCCGCGCCCTGGCTGCCGATCCCTCCGGCCTGCTGCTGTATGTCGCCGACAGCGGCGCGCCGGACCCGCTGACGGGCGAAACACGCGGGCGTGTGCAGTGCGTGTCCGTGTCGGAGGGCCGGGTGATTGCGACGGTGGAGAAGGCGGGCCGCTCCCTCGGAACCCTGCTGCGCCCTGGCGGCCTCGCGGTCAGCCCGGTAAGTGACGCCGGTCGGCACGGCAGCCTGGTGCATGGCGACTTGTATGTCGCAGATACCATGAACCATCGCATTCTGCGCTTTGCGTGGAGCTAGAGCATGACCACTCTGGCCGCGCAGATCAAAGCCGAAGCCGCTCGTCTCGGCTTTTCCCTGTGCGGCATCACTTCGGCGGAGCCGCCCCCGCATCATCGCCATTACGCCCGCTGGCTGGCCCAAGGCCGCGCCGGCGAGATGCTGTACCTGCACCGGCAGGAACCAAAGCGCGGCGATCTTTCTCAGGTACTGCCGGGAGCCAAAAGCGTTGTCTGCGTCGCACTGAACTACTCGCCGGAAGATGGCAATTCTGAGAAGGCGAAAAATGCAGCAGGCAGCGCTCCTGCGGGAGTGGTGGCCCGCTATGCCCGTTTTGATGACTATCACGAAACCCTGTGGCAGCGTTTGGAAGCCTTGCTGGCCTTTATTCAGGCGCAGGAGCCAAAGGCGCACGGCAAAGTTTACTGTGACACGGGGCCGATTACTGAGCGCGACCTTGCCATGCGCGCCGGGCTGGGCTGGATCGGCAAGCATACCAATCTTATTTCCCGCCGCTTGGGAAACTGGTTTTTTCTGGGCGAAATCCTGCTGGACATCGCTTTGCCCGCCGATGCGCCGGAAACGACGCACTGCGGAACCTGTACCCGCTGCCTGCCGGCCTGCCCGACGGGAGCTATTACCGCCCCGTATGAACTCGACGCCCGCCGATGCATTTCTTACCTGACCATTGAGCTGAAAGGCAGCATTCCTGAAGACCTGCGCCCGCTGATTGGCACGCGCATTTACGGCTGCGACGATTGCCTCGCCGTCTGTCCCTGGAACAAGTTTGCTGTTCGATCCGCCGATTCCGCCGTCAAGCCCCGCGCGGACCTAACTGCCCCCGATCTGCTCTCCCTGCTGGCACTGGACGACGATGGGTTTCGGGCAAAGTTTCGCTACAGCCCCATTCGCCGCACCAAACGGCGCGGCCTTCTGCGAAATGTCTGTGTTGCCCTGGGCAATCTCGGCGATCCGTCCGCGCTGCCCGCGCTGGGGTACGCCGCTACGCACGACCCGGAGCCGCTGGTGCGTGAACATGCAGTTTGGGCTATCGAGCGTATAGAAGGCAGTCATAAATGTTTGTGAAGCGACTTAAGCATCTTTTAGAATGGGTGTTATGGCTGGCACTAATTGCATTTGCCTTAAATCAATCTGCAAACGTTTCCGGCATTTCAATAACGCTGTTAATGTTTAGCATTGCATTCGCTGTAAAATGGCTCGTTTCTCTGCACGACTATCGAACCAACAAAGAGCGAATAAAGCAAAAATATAAAATCAACATCCCCTCAACCAACGCTTCGGAAGATGGGATAACAGGACGCAGGGCCAGTTGGTGGGAAGCGGCCTCTCCAATAGAAGTAATTTTCCGAGAGTTACAAAAATATCCGATGACATTGATCGTCAAATGTGAGCTAAAGCGAATTATTCTGCGGTATCGTCTTAGAAATGATAACACGCCTGTTGGGGGAGTATGCCAGTACCTTCGTAGTACCATATACATAAATCTTTACCCAGTTGTATGGCATCTTTTATCCGAGACGGCAGCAACTCAGGTACGACGAACTTTTCATCACGAGTTTTATCATTTGATCGACTTTCGTGAAAATGGAAAAATTGATACGGCGGACAGCGCATGGTCAAGCTTTAACTCACCGGGTTTTCATTATGGCAGAGGGGGGAAGAGTATGATCTCACATGGCCGACAAATCGGCTCCAAATGCGCTCATCTTGGATTTATGACGGTGTATTCCATGTCCGGTGTTGAAGAAGATAAAGCGGAAATATTCTCATTGCTCATGGCGGATTATCATACGCTAGAACGCCGGGCGGCCAGAGACCCCGTTGTAGCCGCCAAAGTCATTCAAATGAAACAGAGGATGGCTGAATTCTGCCCGGAAATGAATGATGATTATTGGTTTAAACACAAAGGTAACAGCTTTAATTGACTTCCCGCGCCGCTTTCGTTTATAATGAACCCGAACTGGTAACAGTAACAGCAGTCAGCGTCTGCGGACGCTTTAACAGGAGATCAACACATGGCCGACGTGGATTTTAAAGAGCTTGCGGCACAGCTTCGGGTAGACAGCATTCGGTGTACGACAGCGGCGGCCTCGGGACACCCGACCTCCTCCATGTCTGCGGCGGATTTGATGGCAGTGCTGCTCGGCAAATATCTGAAATACGATTGGAGCAGGCCGAAAACTCCCAACAACGACCACCTGATTTTCAGCAAGGGCCATGCCTGCCCGCTGCTGTACTCGATGTTCAAGGCCGCCGGGGCGATCACCGATGAAGAGCTTCTTACCCTGCGCCAATTTGGCAGCCGCCTGGAAGGCCATCCAAACCCGCATGTCACTCCGTTTACCGATGTTGCCACCGGCTCGCTCGGTCAGGGTCTGCCCAACGGCGTCGGCATCGCCCTCGACGGCAAGTATCTGGACAAGCTGCCGTTCCGCGTCTGGGTGCTTCTGGGCGACTCGGAAGTGGCCGAAGGCTCTATCTGGGAAGCGGTGGATAAAGCTTCGCATTATAAATTGAACAAATTGATCGCGATTCTGGACATGAACCGCTTAGGCCAGCGCGGCCCGACTGATCTCGGCTGGGACAGCCCGGTTTACGCCGCCCGCGCCCGCGCGTTCGGCGCACATGCCATTGAAATTGACGGGCATGACATAGACGCCATTGACAGGGCGTATGCCGAGGCGCTGACCGTGACCGACAAGCCGGTCTGGATCATCGCGAAGACCGAAAAAGGCCATGGCGTGTCGTTCCTCGCCAACAAAGAAGGCTGGCACGGCAAAGCGCTGAATGCCGAGCAAGAGGCCGACGCGCTCAAAGAACTGGGCGGCGAACGACATATCATTGTACCGACGATTAAGCCGGAAGATTTGCAGCCCGCGACCCCGCCAGCTTCGCAGCCACTGAAGCTGCCGACCTATGAACTGGGAACCAAAGAAGCCGTCCGCAAAGCCTACGGCGATGCGCTGCTGGCAGTCGGCGCAACCTATCCTCATGTAGTTGCCCTCGACGGGGAAGTGTCCAATTCCACCCACTCCGACGAGTTTGGCAAAGCGTTCCCGGATCGCTTCTTTGAAATGTATATTGCCGAGCAGCAGCTTGTTTCCGCGGCAGTCGGCTTCGCGGTTCGCGGCAAGCGGGCGTTTGCGTCGACCTTCGCCGCATTTTTCAGCCGTGCCTTTGACCAAATCCGCATGGCGGCGATCTCCAATGCGACGATCAGTCTGAGCGGCTCCCATGCCGGTGTCTCTATTGGTGAGGACGGACCTTCGCAGATGGCCCTGGAAGACCTTGCCATGATGCGGGCTGTGTTTGGCAGCACCGTGCTGTATCCGAGCGATCCCAATCAAACGGCCTTTCTGGTAAATCTGCTGGTGGACTTGCCGGGCATTTCCTACCTGCGGACAACCCGCGAGAAGACAAATGTGCTGTATGCCCCCGGCGAGACATTTGAGGTCGGCGGCTCCAAATTGGTCAAGCACTCCGACAATGACCAGGTGGCAGTCGTTGCGGCGGGCATCACTGTCCACGAGGCGCTGAAAGCCTATGAGCAGCTCAAATCCGAAGGCATCCTCATCCGCGTTGTTGATGCTTATTCGGTCAAGCCGATTGACAAAGAAACACTGCACCGGGCCGCGCAGGACTGTGGCGGCAAGTTGGTTGTCGTGGAAGACCACTGGTTTGAAGGCGGTATTGGTGATGCTGTTCTGGATGCCTTTGTCGGAGTCGGCGACAAAGCGCCAACAGTCGTCAAGCTGGCCGTAGAGCATATGCCCGGTTCCGGCAAGCCTGCCGAACTGCTGCACGCCGCCAAGATTGACGCGGACGCTATCGCAGAAGCCGTTAAGACGCTCCTGTGATGCCGCCCTAACATCAGTCAAAAAAGCCCGCCCCCGGATTTGCAGGGGCGGGCTTTTTTGCTAAAAACTCCTAGCCCGCAATGGCGTTCAATTCTTCAAGCGCGCTCTCGGGCAATTCCAGGCCGGCGCCGGCAACATTCTCTCTCAGGTGCTGCACAGAGGATGTTCCAGGGATGAGCAGAATGTTGGGGGAGCGTTGCAGCAGCCATGCCAGGGCGACGCCCATTGGGGTCGCATCTAAACGGGCTGCAACGCTGGACAGCGTGTCGGATTGCAGCGGTGAAAAACCGCCAAGTGGGAAATACGGCACATACGCAATTCCTTGTTCAGCAAGGGAGGCGATGAGCGAGTCATCCTGCCGGTTTGCGATATTGTAGAAATTCTGTACGCAGACAACCGGCGCAATGGACTGCGCTTCGGCGACTTGCTCGGCGCTGACCGTGCTGACTCCAAGGTGCTTAATAAGGCCCTCTTTCTGCATTTCGGCAAGTACGCTGAACGGCTCCGCGATTGAGCCTGGCGTCGGTGCATCGAGGCCGCCGACGCGCAGATTAACGACATCAAGGGCGCTGACCCCAAGGTTTGCAAGGTTATCCTGAACGGCCTGGCGGAGCTGCTCAGGAGCGAGCGCTTTCGGCCAATTTCCTTCCGCGTCCCGCAGCGCGCCGACCTTGGTGACGATCCGCAGCTGCTCTGGGTAGGGATGCAGCGCCTCTTTGATCAGTTGATTGGTAATGTGCGGGCCATAAATGTCGCTGGTGTCGATGTGGGTGATGCCGAGATTAACAACTTCGCGCAAGACCGCGAGTGCGCCGTCGTGGTCTGCCGGCGGCCCAAAGACATGCGGGCCGGCAAGCTGCATGGCACCATACCCCATGCGAGTCAGCGTCAAATTATCGGCGAGCGTGAATATGCCTCCGGGCAGCATCGTAGAAGTCATGCGTTTCCTCCAGCATTAAAAGAGTAGTGTAGCCAAGTATACCTCCCATTGCGCTTTGCAAAACGGGCGATTGCCGACTTGAGGCATGGCCGCACAGTATGTCATTTCTCAAAAAGCCGCCAAAGTTTTCACATATTCCAGTACTTTCGCCGCGTGGTCTTCCACTTTGACGCGCGGATAAATTTTCGCAATTTGTCTGTCTCTGTTAATCACAAACGTTGTGCGCTCAATACCCCAGTACGTTTTGCCATAATTGGTCTTTTCTTTCCAAACCCCATACGCTGAGGCGACGGCATGGTCTGCGTCAGCCAGCAGGGGAAAGGGAAGCGCGTGCTTTTCGGCAAATCGGAGATGCGATGCCTGATTATCCGGGCTGATACCCAGGATCGCGCTGCCGGCAGCCTCAAACTCCGGCAGCAGGTCCCGAAACGCGCAGGACTCGGCGGTACATCCAGGGGTGTCGTCTTTCGGATAAAAATACAGGACGACTGAAGATTTGCCCTGATAGCCGCTCAGGGAAAGCTCTTGTTCGCCTTGCCGGGTCACGGCGGCAAGGCGAAAATCCGGTGCGGCCTTGCTGGGAGTCAAAGCATCCATAGTTCTGTTCTCCTGTGGGGTATACTGCATAGGTCTTGCCCGTCTGGGCGGAAAGGAATTTCAGTGACTTCAGTGATTTACAAAGCGTGTCCCGCCGGCGCTGCCGCCCTGGCATTTTCTTCCTTGCTTCTCGCCGGCTGCGGCGGGGGAGGGGGCGGCAACGGCAATAGCGGCAGCGGAACCACTAGCACGGGAACGAGCAGCACGGGGACAAGCGGCACCTCAACGGGAAATACCGGAGGCAGCGGGCCTTTATCAGTTTCCGTCACCGAGGCCAACGGACTGACGGCGACTCTGGCAGAAGATAAAAACATCGTTGCAGTAGGCGGAACCGTGACCTACACGCTGACGCTTGCCAACAAAACCCCCGCCGCAGTTTTGATCTCCTACAGCAGCGCCACGCCCACGCAGCCACCCGCGAGTGTGGTTGTGCGAAACGCGGTCGGAAGCGTTGTTTATTCGCCCCTGCCGGGTTTTCCGGCCCTGGACAATCTTTCGCTCCTTCCTGGTCAGTCGCTCACCGCCTCGCAGGCAGTCGCCGCTTATGCCCTTCCCGGTGTTTACAATGCGACCTCGACGTTCTCCGACAGCGTTAATACGACTGTCGGCCCTCTCGCCGTCACCGCGAAGTAGGCCTAAGCCGCCCGCGCCGGGCGCTCCCATTTCGTTTCGGGGACGCCCGCGCGATGGTTGACAAGCCGGGCCAGCACAAATAGGTGGTCACTAAGGCGGTTGAGATACCGCCCGACCTCCGGGTTGACCGCTTCCGCCTGCGAAAGCGTCACCAGATGCCTTTCGGCCCGGCGGCAGACGGCTCGTGCCAAGTGCAGGTGTGCACCCACCGCGGAGCCGCCCGGCAGAATAAAATGCCGCAGCGGCTCCAGCTCCTCTTCGAATCGATCAATCTCCGATTCCAGCCGGCCCGTTTCTGCTGACTGAATACGCGGCACCGTTTCGCCGCGTTCCAGCGGCGTTGCCAGGTCAGCGCCCACCTCAAAAAGTTCGCCCTGAATGCGCGTCAGCGTCTCGCAGACCTCGGCATCGGCGCTGCCCGTGAGGGCCAGGCCCAGCGCCGCATTACATTCATCCACCGTGCCGTAGGTTTCTACCCGAAGCGCGTTCTTCCACACCCGCTGCCCGCCGTACAGCCCTGTTTGCCCGGCGTCGCCCTCTTTTGTGTAAATCTTCATATCACAGAGTATAGACTCGACAGAGTAGGGAAGTCAATTTGGAAATGGGTTTTCTCAAAGCGGCAAAAAGATAACCTGGTTCTTCCAATCGTCTTCAGTTCCCGTTTCTGCCGCAAAAACCAGGTCATTGATAATAGGGCTGACGGCAGTGGTTTGAGCACAGACAAGAACCCCCGGCATCGGCAGGCCTTCGGCAAGACGCAATTAAGCTTCGTTGAGCATTGTGGTAACATCGTGGGTCAAAACGACTCAATTCTCCTATGCCGCCCACGCCAAAACGATTGAATCGTGTACGTTCATCAAGCCAACGTCCTGGACGCGCACGATGTCAACTTCAGGCAGACGGACAAGAAACCCGCGCAGGATGACGTTGTTATCATCTTCATCCGTGAGAAATTTGGTCACTGTTCCAATTCTTTCCCATTTTTTTCCTCCAGACGCGCCTTAAGTTTTGCCTGAAAAATTTGGTTTGAGGGTTGATGTGCCTCAGTTTTACGCCTAATTTCAGCCGCTGCCAATTCTTGTCGGGCGATGTAGGTATCCACCTCTCCCCGATGTCGCAGGTAATAACGGACGGCGCCCTGCTCCGTTTCATAGAGTGGCGGCGGCTCCGCAACATAACTTTCCAGAAGTGCCATAGCGTCTCTCCTTTGTTCCATTATACATTGTTCCCAGGTTTGGTTTGACAAACTCACACCTGCCCGGCTATACTAAATGCACTCTTTGAGTTGGAGAAGCAGCGTGGCAGATTCTATAAATAATTCCGGCAAGGCACCCGTCAGCGAAATTTGGAAGAAGCGGCATACGGCGGCGCATGTGATGGCACAGGCGGTTCTGGAAATGTTTCCCGAGGCCCGCTTTGCCATAGGCCCGCCGATTGAAGACGGCTTTTATTACGATTTTGATTTGCCCCGACCTCTGACGCCGGAGGATTTGACGCAAATCGAATCGCGCATGAAGCGCATTCGGCGAGACGATTTCCCTGTGACGCGCTCCGAAATGCCGCGCGCGGATGCCCTCGCTTATGAAGAAGCGCGCGGGCAAAACTACAAAGTCGAGCTCATCAACGACCTGCCGGAAGGCGAGACGATCTCGTTTTATACGCAGGGGCCGTTCACCGACCTGTGCCGTGGGCCGCACATGGAAAGCACCGGGCAGATCGGTGTCTTCAAGCTCGATCACACTGCCGGAGCTTACTGGCGCGGCGATGAAAAACGCCCGCAGTTGCAGCGCATCTATGGCGTCTTGTTTGACACCAAAGAAGACCTCGACGCATATTATCTGCGGCTGGAAGAAGCGAAGAAGCGCGACCACCGGGTTTTGGGGCGTCAGCTCGGCTTATTTGTGTTTAGTGAAGACATCGGCAGCGGCATTCCGCTGTTTCTGCCGAAAGGCGAGATGCTCCGGCACACGATGGAGTCGTATGTGCGCGACTTGCAGACAAAGTACGGCTATCAGCACGTCTGGACCGGGCATATTGCCAAAGAAGAACTGTACCGCAAGTCCGGGCATCTGGACAACTACGGGGACAAAGTGGCCGGCGGCATGTTCCCCCCGATGGTCGACCCCGGCGGCGAGCGGATGCGCCTCAAGCCGATGAACTGCCCATCCCACATGACCTTGTACAATACGCAGATGCACTCCTACCGCGATCTGCCCCTGCGCTATGCCGAGTTTGCGACACTGTATCGCTATGAAAAAAGCGGCGAGCTCAATGGCCTGACCCGTGTGCGCGCACTGACCCAGGACGACTGCCATATCTTCTGCACGCCGGACCAGATCGAGAGCGAATTTACACTGGCTTTGAAACTCATTCGCGAGACGCTCAAGCGCTACGGGTTTGAAGATTACCATGTGCGGCTTTCCCTGCGCGACGACGACCCAAACAGCAAGTTTGTTCAGGATGATGAGAAATGGAATCTCGCCGAAGGCGCTCTGCGCCGCGCTTTAGATGCCAACGAAGTGCAGTACGTCGAAGAAAAAGGCGAAGCGGCCTTTTATGGCCCGAAAGCCGATTTTCTGACCCGCGACGTTTTGGGGCGAGAGTGGCAGATTTCTACCATCCAAGTCGACTTTATTATGCCTGCACGTCTGGGCTGCGAATATATCGGTGAAGACAGCGCTCGGCACACGCCGGTGGTACTGCACCGCGCCGTGACCGGCACGACCGAACGGTTCCTGGGGATTTTGATTGAGCAGTATGCCGGAGCGTTCCCGACCTGGCTGGCTCCTGTGCAGGCGATAGTGCTGCCGGTCGCCGACCGGCATAATGAGTACGCCGACCTTGTCAAAACAAGATTTGTGGACGCTGGCTACCGGGTAGAAGTCGACGCCCGCAACGAGAAGCTGGGGAAAAAAATTGCGGAGGCTAACGCTCAGAAGCTGCCGTATATGCTGGTCGTCGGCGACCGGGACGCCGACGCCGGGACGGTTTCCGTCCGACTGCGCGGCGGAAACGATTTGGGCGCACTGCCTTTAGACGATTTTTTGAGCCGCCTGCGTGAAGAAACGAAAGCGTGATGCTCATGTCCGCCCTGGAAAAAACCTATATTACGCCTGATCAGTATCTGGAAATGGAGCGGAAAGCCGAGTTCAAGAGCGAGTATTACGGTGGTGAGATATTCGCGATGTCGGGCGGCTCTTCCCCGCATAGTTTAATTGGCGTCAACATCGCAGCCTTGCTTTGGATTTCTCTGCGCGGCAAGGTTTGTACAACCTTTAACAGTGATATGCGCGTTCAGGTAGAGGGAACATCGCTTTTTACTTACCCGGATGTCACCGTCGTCTGCGGCTCAGTGCAGTTTATGGATGTTCACCGGGACAATGTGGTGAACCCGCGCGTGATTTTTGAGGTGCTGTCTCCCACAACAGAAGCCTATGATCGCGGCGAGAAATTCGCCCTCTATCGCAACATTACTTCGCTGACGGATTACCTGCTGGTTTCGCAGGAAATGATGCGCGTCGAGCATTACACGCGGCAAATGGATAATCAATGGACGCTGGTGGAGTTCAACGGCCCGGAAGCAGTTGTTAAACTTACGAACCTGAATTGTGAACTGCTTCTTGCCGATGTCTATGAACGAGTGGAAGCCAGCCCGGAAAGAAATATCCCGCGAATACATCGCTTGCAGACATAACGATTGACAATATCCCGTGAAATGCGTTATACTATAGCCCGGACGGTGTCGGCCCACACACACCGGCTCTTTTTCTGCGTGGGTAAGGATTTAAGACATCAACAACAGAGATTTTCGCAGGGACCCGCGCGAGCCACGGGTCAACATGAACGAGCGTATCCGCGCCCGTGAAATCCGTGTCATTGACGACGATGGCGGACAGCTTGGCATTATGACGCCGCGTGAGGCGATTGCCATTGCCCGTGAGCGTGGGATTGATTTGATCGAAGTGGCCCCGCAGGCACAGCCTCCGGTCTGCAAGATCATGGACTACGGTAAGTTCAAATACGAGCAGGCCAAAAAAGAAAAAGAGTCCGCGAAAAAGCACAAGCAAAGCGAGCTTAAAGACATTCGGCTGGACCCGCGTTACGGAACGCTTTCGGAACATGATCTGCAAACCAAAGTCAACCATGCCCGTAAGTTCTTGGAAGACGGTGACAAGGTCAAAGTGACGTTCCGCTTTATCGGCGGTCAGATTCGCCACCCGGAAGTCGGGCGTCAGCAGCTTGAAACGTTCATGCAGCGCGTCACGGATGTTAGCTCGGTAGAAAAGCCGCCAACGATGGAAGGCCGCTCGATGAGTTTGACTTTGACTCCGCTCAAGGGCTCGGCACCGGCGTCGCCCAAGCCTGCCGCACCCAAAGCGGCCGCGCCCAAGCCGGCTGCCCAGCCGCCGGCCTCTGCGTCGGATGCGCCGCCAATCGTTCCGCCGCCGGCGGCTTAAATACGAATCGCATTCGGGAATTGTCAGCGAACCCGGACACAGCCTGTGCGCCGGGTTCGCTGCTGTATAGACGATCAGGAGAAAAACAATGCCTAAAATCAAAACGCGCAAAACCTGTGCCAAGCGCTTCAAGCAGACCGGAACCGGCAAGCTCATGCACGGTCATGCCAACCACAATCATCTGAACATTCACAAAAGCGGCTCTAATCTTCGCACACTGACCTCCGAGATTGAGCTTTACAAAGGCAAACGGAAGGCCATTCATCGGATGCTGCCCAACGGCCTGGCACATTAAATAAGAGACCGTAAAGGAACAGGAAACTATGGCACGAGTCAAGCGCGGCGTGATGAAGCACAAGCGCCACCACAAGATTCTCAAAGAAGCATCAGGATACTTCGGCGCAAAGTCACGGCTTTTCAAGAACGCGAACGAGCAGTTGATGAAGTCCGGGCAGTATGCGTACCGGGATCGCCGCGTTCGTAAGCGCGAGTTTCGGCAGCTCTGGATCGCTCGCATCAATGCTGCCTGCCGCGCGCAGGGCGTCCAGTATAGCCGCTTCATTGCTGCCCTCCATGCCAGCGGCGTAGAACTCGACCGCAAAGTGCTGTCTGAAATGGCGATCAGCGATAATGGAGCCTTTAATGCTCTTGTCGCCTCGCTGAACATCACGACTCCTGCGCCGACGCACAACCTGGTCGTTGCGGCCTAACACCCGCCATGACGCCACTTGACCAGTTGGGACAGGTCGCCTCCGAGGCGAAAGACGCTTTGAGTGCGGCGGCTACGCTCGCCGCGCTCGATGCGGTGGACACACTTTATTTGGGGCGCAAAGGCCAGCTCACCGGCCTTTTGCGCCTCGTTGGCTCTCTGCCGCCGGACGAAAAGCCGCAGTTTGGGCAGGCCGTCAACGCACGCAAGGACGAATTGACCGCGCTTCTCGCCGAAAAACGGGCGGGTCTAGCCGCCGGGGAACGCGCCGCGCGCCTGGCTGCCGATGCCGTTGATGTCACCCTGCCGGGAAAAACATATTCCCTCGGAACCCAGCATCCCATCACGCGCCAGATGCAGGCGGTCAAAGACGCTTTGATCGGCATGGGCTACCAGTTCAACGAGTGGCCCGACATCGAAGATTACCACTATAATTTCGAGACGCTCAACTACCCCCCCGATCACCCGGCGTTTGATGAGCAGATGTCCTTTTACGTCGACAAAACCCATCTGCTGCGAACCCAGACCACTGCGTTCCAGGCGCATGTCATGGAGTGCCAGAAGCCGCCCATCCGCGCCGCCACCATCGGCAAATGCTACCGCTACGAAGCCGTTGACGCCACCCATTCCCATACGTTCCATCAGGTTGACCTGCTTGCTGTTGATGAGGGCCTGACGCTGGCCGATCTCAAAGGCACGTTCGCCCATCTGGTTAAAATCCTGTTCGGCGACGTGGAAATCCGCTTCCGCCCCGACTTTTTCCCCTTCGTCGAACCTGGCGTCGAAGTTGCCGTGAAGTGGGGCGAAGGCTGGCTGGAACTTGGCGGAGCAGGCATGGTCCACCCCAACATTTTGAACGCAATGGGCATTGACTCCGAGCGCTACACCGGCTTCGCCTGGGGCCTGGGTATTGACCGGATGCCGATGGCAAAGTACGGCATTGACGACATTCGCCTGTTCACCGAAAACGACCTCCGCTTCCTGCGGCAGTTTTAACGGCGTGTACAGGCCACTACGCCGGAACCATGCCGTCATGCGTAAAGGAGATTGTGGTTAATGCAGAGTACGGTTCAGCCCGTCGGTCTCCGGCAAGCCCTCAAAGAGCAGTATCATTCTGCACTTGCCATGCTTGCCGAATGTGTGGAAAAATGCCCGGATGACCTTTGGACGCTTGCGGATCACCCTCGCCCGTTTTGGCGCACCTATTGGCGGATCGCCTTCCACGCGGCCTACTTCACCCACCTTTATCTCGGCCAGACCGTGGATGCGTACCAGCCCTGGCCGGATCGGCCCGAAGGCTATCCCGCGCTCTGGCAGAAACCCTGGGACATGGAACCCTACGAGCTGCCTGAAGACTTTGCGCCCTGGACGAAACAACAGGTATTGGACTACATCGCGTACATTGACTCGCTCCTCGATATTACCGAAGACACCCTTGACCTTGATGCCCAAGAAACCGGCATACCCTGGTATAAGAACATGAGCAAGCTTTCCCATCAACTCCTGAACCTGCGCCATGTGCAGGGCCACGTGGGGCAGCTCTCGGAACTGCTCATGGCCCATGGGATTGACACCGACTGGATCAGCAAAACGCAGCGGCTTATGCCGGAACTCTAGCGAATATCATGCACATTATTGAAGGCGGCATAGCACGGAATGAAACTCCCAATTGAATGGCTCCGAGAATTTATCCAAACGCCGCTCGGCGATGAGGCGCTGGCGGCGAAGCTGACGATGGCCGGGCTGGAAGTCGAAGAAACCACGCTGTCCGATGATGGCCCGGTCTTTCACACAAAAGTCACGCCCAACCGGGGCGATTGGATGTCCGTTGTCGGCACGGCCCGCGAAGCCGCCGCTGCGCTGGATTTGCCGCTCGGCTGGCAGCCTGCGCCTTTGCCGGACGAGGCCGCCGAAATCAAGCGCTGGGTCGGGGTCCGAGTCGAAGATGCCAGGCTTTGCCCCCGTTATGCGGGCAAGCTGATTCGCAATGTTGTTTTTCGCCCGTCCCCAGATTGGATGCAGAAACGGCTTCTGGCCGCTGGGATGCGCCCGCTGAACGTGGTCGTGGACATCACCAACTACGTGATGCTCGAAATGGGACAGCCGCTGCACGCCTTCGATTACGCGACCCTGCCGGAAGGTCAGATTGTCGTGCGTCCCGCACATCCTGAAGAGACGATGACCACACTGGACGGCGTGGAGCGTGCGCTTTCGCCGGAAATGCTTGTCATCTGTGACCGGGACAAGCCGGTTGCCATTGCGGGTGTCATGGGCGGCGCGGACACAGAAGTTTCTGAAACCACGCAGCATATTTTTCTCGAATCGGCCTGTTTTGATCCTGGCAGCATCCGGCGAACTTCCAAAACTCTGGGACTAACCACCGAGGCGTCGTATCGCTACGAGCGTTCGGTCGACCCAGAGCTTGCCCCAATTGCTCTGGAGCGCGCCTGCGACCTGCTGGCGGAACTTGCCGGCGGAGAAGTGGTACTGGGGCGCATAGACCTTTATCCCTTTCCTGTGCCGGCTCGTGCGCTGACCCTGCGGCCTGCCCGCACCAATGCCATCCTGGGAACGAGGCTGGAAGAAGCGGCGATTATTCACAGCCTGCGGCGCTTGGGCTTGTCCGTAGATGCGTCAGCCGAGCCGCTCAAAGTCTCCGTGCCGCCGTTCCGGCCTGATCTGGCCTCCGAGATTGACTTGATTGAAGAAGTCGGGCGTATGATCGGCTACCAAACACTGCCGGAAACACTGCCGCCCGCTCGTGGCGGGGGTGGGGGAGATGCGCCGCAGGGTGTTTTGGCCGCGCGCCTTCGAACTATTTTAATCGGCCTCGGCCTGTCCGAAGCGCTGACCCACTCTTTAGCCGCGCCGTCACCGTTTGAAGACCCGCGCGAGGAAGACCGCCGGGTGACCATCCGGCAAGCCCTGTCCGCCGAGCTGTCTGGCCTGCGGCAATCCCTGGTTCCGAATCTTTTAGATGCGCTGGCCCGGAATGGGCGGCAGCGCCAGACTTCAGTGCAGTTATTTGAGGTCGGCAAAGTCTTTAGTCGGGGCGAAGCCGCCGGAGAGTATGTGGAAACGCGCCACGTCGCCGGCGCGCTGACCGGACCTGACACGGACTTTTTTACGGCAAAAGGGCTGGTGGAAAGCCTGGTCGCCGCGCTGCATTTGCCCGGCCTCGCGTTTGCCGCCGACACGCGCCCGCAGATGCACCCGGCGCGCTGCGCGGCCATTTCTCTCTCCGGCAAAATTATCGGCTATGTGGCGGAAGCAGACCCGGACGCGGTAAAAGAATACCTGGATGTACCCGCGACCGTAGGCCGCATTGCGGTGTTTGAACTGGATGCCGACGCTCTGCTCCCGGCATTGCAGCAGACCCACCATTACAAGCCTCTGCCGCGCTACCCTGCCGTCAGTCGGGACATCGCTGCGATGGTGAACGATTCTGTGCCATATGCCCTGCTGGAGGCGTCGGCCCGCGAAGCCGCCGACGCCGCGCTGACCGAAGCCATTGGCCTGCAAAGTGTTTACACCGGGGAGCGCGTTCCCGCCGGCAAAAAAAGCGTTGCTCTGCGCCTGACTTTCCGTGCCGCTGACCGGACACTGACGGATGCCGAGGTAGACGCCCAGATGGCAGCAGTCGAAGCCCTGCTGGCAGAGCGTACCGGCGCAGAGCGAAGATAATTTTTTAGCCGAACCAAATGCCGATTTCGAGCGCGGCATTTTCCGGCGAATCGGAGCCATGAATAAGATTTTGTTCAATGGTGTTGGCAAAATCGCCGCGAATAGTTCCCGGTGCGGCCTCGGTGGGCTTGGTCGCGCCCATCAGCTTGCGGGAGAGGGCCACAATATCTTCGCCTTCCCAGACCATGGCAACGACCGGGCCGGAGCTGATGAAACTCACGACGCCTTCAAAGAACGGCTTGCCGCGATGCACCGCGTAATGCGCTTCGGCTTTCTCGCGCGTCGGGGTTACCAGTTGCAGCGCAGCTAATGTAAAGCCTTTGGCTTCAAAACGACGGATTATCTCGCCAACCAGACGCCGCTGGACCCCGTCGGGCTTTACCATTAAAAAAGTTTGTTCCACGTTGAATTCTCCTGTGCGGGAACTTTTTGTTCCACATTCGCCCCTAATTATAGGTAAAATGAGATACCAAAGTCAAGGAGTCTTATCTATGTCCCGCATCTTGCTCTCGGCAGCCGCTGTGCTGCTTCTGTCTTCTGCAATGAGTGCTGCGCCTGCGGCGAAGGCAAAACCTGCCGCCAAACCCGTGCCGCTTGTCTGCCCGGTTACCGGAGAAACCATTGCTTCGGTCAAAGACGCCGCCGGCTCCAGCGTCTACAAAGGCAAAACTTATTATTTTTGCTGCTCCTCCTGCAAGCCGGCGTTTGACGCGAGTCCGGCAAAGTATGTCAAAACCGCCACGGCGCATTAAACCATGCCGCTGACTATGCTGCTGAGTGAGATGCTGACGATTCGAGCGCGGCCCGTCAAAGCGGCCGGCGCTACCCTTCCAGGCGTCCTAGCGACAAGCCGGAAATACCTCTGGTACTACCATGTCACCTGGCCCGATGGCACTCTGGTCGCGTCACTGCATCTGGGGGAGGGCATTGTGCCGGCGGGGGAATCGCAGCCCTGGCGCGTGATGCGCCGGGACCGGACGCGCACCCTGCTGCGCCCAACGCCGCAGGGCATTGTTGCAGCGGCGAGTTACTTTCCCGGCGGCTCCGGCATTACGGGCGAGTTTTTTCGAATTACGGACGGCGACTCGCGTGCCAGCGGCTTTGACATTTATGGCCGGGGCTGGCGCGGCGGCGTTGCCCTGCGGCGGGAAACGAAGGAGCGCGCGGTGATCCTGCGCGGGGATGGCGATCCGCCGGATGTGTATTACATGGAACCGGTTCCTCGCGCCTCCGCACTGCCTTCTCTGGCTTCAGCCCTGCTGCTGGCCTATATTCTGACCGAGCGCGAAGTGCGTGAGGGAAGCTGGATCAAACGGCCCATTGGGCTGCCCGATGTGCCTGCGTAGGAAAGCTTTTATCAAGGAAAAAATTATGCGTCAATTTCTCAAAATGGCGGCCTGGATCGCTTTGTCTGCCTGCGGGCTGCCCGCGCTGGCAACGACCAAAGGACTGAACCAGATTGTTACCCCGGACGTCCAGCCATTCGGGGTCGTTTCGGTCAGCTTCCAGCAGCAGGACCCCAACATCGCCAATCGCTATGAAGTGCAGGCGGAACTCGGCTTGACCCGGCGGTTTGAAGTGGCGGTGTTTCAAGGCTATTCGCCGCCGGAGCAGGTTTTCAATGGTGAGTATAGCCTGTATCAGAAGGGGGACGCCGCTACCGGTCAGACGCTGCTTTCTACGGGGTTTTTCAACTGGACCACCAAAGGCTCCGCGCCTCAACCTTATCTGGAAGGCGGCTATTACAAAGGAAATGTCGAAACGATGCTGGGCCTAGCCCGCGTGATTACGCAGAATACAGATGTTGCCGGGAGTGTGCAGAACCAGCATCAATATCAGGGCATACTGGGCCTCGGTTATCGGGTGAATCCGCGTGTTTTGCTTCAATTGGATTACCAGAGCGGCACGGCCAATTCCACAACGGCAGGCTTTACTTACAACATCTCGCCCCAGCTTCAATTTAATCCGGCGGTCTATATGTCCAACAATACCGGCCATAAAGTCTGGGGCTATGCCGTGCTGACCTGGAATATTGACGTGTTTGCCCCGCGCCCGGCACAGCCGCCTCCTCCGGCAACCCTGCCCAAAACCAGTGGACAGGCAAACACGCCGCCTGCTCAGCAAAAGAGCTAACTTCCCTTATGGCGCGGCGCTTAAACTGCTTCAGCGAGAGCGGAGCCGCCGGGGGTGAATGATGTGCGCCGCGTCGCTTTGTACTTGGCCGGGTCATCCAGCGT
Source organism: Capsulimonadaceae bacterium (assembly GCA_965277095.1). Classification (GTDB taxonomy): domain Bacteria; phylum Armatimonadota; class Armatimonadia; order Armatimonadales; family Capsulimonadaceae; genus JANXMY01. The sequence goes on along the minus strand of OZ255718.1, from coordinate 3,598,427 downwards.
TTCCGGGCCGGCTTCCACGCGGGAAACGGTCGGGTCGCCGGCGAGATCATAGCGGGCCTGTCCCGTCATGCTTTTGACCAGAGAGCGGAGGGCGCGGACACCCGTTTTCATGGTGACGGCCTTCTCCACGATTGCGTCCAGGGCTTCGTCGGTGATGACCAGCTCCATGCCGTCGCGGCGGAACAGTTCCACCTGCTGCTTGATCACAGAATTTTTTGGCTCGGTCAGCGCCAGCCGCATCTGGGCTTTGGTCAGCGGCGCGAGTGGAACGATGATCGGGAAGCGCCCGGCGAACTCCGGCACGAACCCATACTCAATCAGGCTTTCAATCAGCACTTCCGCCGGGGCCTCGGCCAGTATTTCATAGTCGCGCTGCGGGTCGCCGGAAACCGCCAGCGGATTGGCCCGCAGGCCCATCGTCCGCTCCGTCTGCCGCTTCATCTTCTTGGCGACAATTTCAGGAAACCCTTCAAATGCTCCGCCGCCGATAAACAAAATCTTACTCGTGTCAATATATTCCGGCGGTGCGTCCGGGTGCTTGCGGCCCGACGCCCCAAGCGGAAGCTGCGCCATCGTGCCTTCTACCAATTTCAAGAGCGCGTGCTGCACGGATTCACCGGAAACGTCGCGGGTAATGCTGGGGTTGGCCTGCGACTTGCGCGCGATTTTGTCAATCTCGTCAATAAAGATCACTGAGCGGCCCGCCCACTCCAAATCTTCGCCAGCATCAATATAAGCCGCCGTCAGAATACTTTCCACGTCGTTTCCCGTATACCCGGTCGGCGAAAGACTGGTCGCGTCCGCCGAGGCGAACGGCACGCCCAAAGAGCGGGCGAGAGTGCGGGCCAGCAGCGTTTTGCCGCTGCCGGACGGGCCGACCAGCATGATATTGGCTTTTTCCAATTCCACCTCGGCTTTGGTTCCGGCGCTTTGATGCTCCATATCACCTTGATGGATGCGGTGATGATCGTACAGGCCCACGGCGATGTCGCGCTTGGCCCGTTCCTGCCCGATGACATACTCATTAAGCTTCGCCACGATCTCGCGGGGTGAATAATTGAAGTCCGTTAGAGCCTGACGCGCTTCCGCGCGCTTGATGTCATTCTGCTCGGTATGCACCGCTTCCTGGGCTTCCTGCACGCGCTTCTGTAAATCCACGCCGGCGTTAAATCCCGGCCAGTCCCGCTTGCACACATAATGCGCCGCCCCGTCAATTTCAATGACCTGCCCGCCGTCGCGCTCCACATCGTGAGCATCGCCGCAGACCATGCACTTGGCTTTTATGGTTTTCTCTCCCTGCACAAATTAGGGGACGCATATCGTATGCGTCCCCCAGGAATACTATGATCGGGGCAACAGGATTCGAACCTGCGATCTCTCACTCCCAAAGCGAGCGCGATACCAAGCTTCGCCATGCCCCGATTTCTTTATTATACTCGTTTATGGGCCTTGCGGTCAATGACTGCACTATACCCGCCGCACAGCAATTTCCCGCTCGGCCAGGTAGTCTTTGATTTCGCCGATGGTGTGCGTTCCGTAGTGGACAATGCTGGAAACCAGCGCGGCCTGTGCGCCGCCTTTCGTCACGGCTTCGTAGATATGTTCCAAATTGCCTGCGCCGCCGCTGGCGATCACCGGGATATTCACGAGTTGCGTGACGGCATGGGTCAGCGGAATATCGTAGCCGGCCAGCGTGCCATCGGCGTCCATCGAGGTCAGCATGATCTCGCCTGCGCCCCGGTCTTCCATTTCCCGCACCCAGTCCAGCGCGTCCAGGCCCGTCGGGGTGCGCCCGCCGTGAATATGCACTTCCCAGCCGGAAGGCGTCCGGCCTGTTTTTTTGGGATCAACGGCGACTACGACGCACTGCGCGCCGAAATCCTGCGAACATTCCGTGATGAGCTGCGGCGTAGTGACGGCGGCGGTGTTGATGCTGGCTTTGTCCGCGCCTGTTTTCAAGATGCGCCGAAAGTCTTCCACCGTTTTGATGCCGCCGCCGACGCAGAAGGGAATAAAAACTTCTTCCGCCACCCGGCGGGCGTAATCAAACATCAAATCCCGCCTTTCGTGAGAGGCGGTGATGTCCAGAAAAACCAGCTCATCCGCGCCCTGAGCATCATAAAGCGCCGCGCGCTCCACCGGGTCTCCGGCATCCCGCAGGTTCAGAAAATGGGTTCCTTTGACAACGCGCCCGTTCTGAACATCCAGGCAGGGAATAATCCGTGTAGCTAACATGGCTGTTATTATACCGAATATGACCTGAAACGGCAAAATTTGGCGGATTTTCTTGACAAACGCCTGCATTTGCTGTAAGATTAACCGATTATCGCCCCGCAAGTTTCCATTTATGAAAAGTCTTATTCTCCTCGCCGCATTGCTTAGTTTTGTTGTTTCCCCGCCCGTCACACACGCTCAAAATCCGTCTGTGACGCTGCGGGTCGGCGGAGCGGGCAGCTTCAAGCTGCCGGACAAAAATGCCACTGATCCAAAATCCCGCGCTGACCGGGCCATTGTGGATGCGTTCGAACGGGCGCACCCCGACATTCGACTGGAAAGCGCGCAGGGCCTACAGATACAGGGACAGGCCGCTGAGTCCAATCTACTATTGGCGTTTGCCGGCGGCTCGGCCCCTGATGTGGTGTATGTCAACTTTCGCTCTTCTGCGAGCTATGTGCAGCAGGGATTTCTGATGCCGCTGGACGACTATCTCCGGCGCGATCCGGCGGTGATGAAACACATCAACCCGACTCTGGTGCCTGTGCTGCTGGGCGCTGGGCGCGGGCATATTTACAGCATTCCCTATCTGGCCGCCGTGCAGGCGCTGTATTACCGCAAAGATATGTTTCAGGCCGCGGGACTTGACCCGGACAAACCGCCCCAAAACTGGGACGAGTTTTATGCCGACGCGCAGAAAATCACTGATCAGCCCAAAGGCATCTGGGGGTTTGAGTTTGGAACCGATTCGGATGCGTCCGCCTATTGGTGGATCAATTTTTTGTGGCAGGCCGGCGGTGAAGTGGTCAAAAAGAATGACAAGGGCCAATGGGTCGCGGCATTCAACACACCGGCCGGGGTGACGGCCTTAGAATTTTATAAAAAACTCCTGAAGGACCCCTGGGTGGGCAAAGATGGCATCACCTACTACGGCGTTGCCACGCATGGGGACTATGCCCACGATATTGTGCTTGGCAAAAGCGCCATGTGGTTCCAGTATCAGAGCAATGTGATCGCCAATCAGGCGAATGCCACTTTGATTGACCCCAGCATTGTCGGCATTGCACCTATGCCCAAAGGCCCAACAGGCATCACGGCCAACGAGATCAATGCGTATATGTGGGGCATCTCGTCCCAGATCAAAGACCCGCGCGTTCGTGATGCCGCCTGGCAGTTTGTCACGTTCATGGCGAGTGATGAGGCCGACCGCATCCGCACGAAAGCGTATGTGGAGGCAGGTCTGGGCAGCACGGTCAATCCGGTCGCGCTGCAAAAGTACGGCTATGAAGATTACACCTCGCCCCAGTCCAAAGTGTGGCTTCAGACCAATCAAACCCTGTTCGCGCACGGCCACCCGGAGCCGTATGGCGAGAACATGAGCCAGATTTACAATCTGCTGGGCATTCCGCTGGGCGAAATTCAACAAAATCCCACGGCGGACCCGAAAGCGATTTTAGACAAAGCCGCGCAGGAAGTGAACACAAAACTCACCGGGTATGTCCCGCCGCAGGTGATGCAGTCCCGCCGGCAGGGTGCATGGGCCATTTTCAGCCTGCTGCTCGCTGCCGCGCTCGGATTCGGCGGCTGGCAGGGCAAACGCTGGCTTGAGGCGCGGGAAAAGGCGCGCCGGGAGCGTATCCATTCTCAAACCCAGGGCGGACTGCCCCCTGCCGCGCATTTGCTGGCCTGGCTGTTTATGCTGCCTGCGGTGCTGACTATCCTTGTCTGGGCCTATTATCCTTTAGGGCGCGGCCTGGTCATGGCGTTTCAAAATTATCACATTTTGGGCCGCAGCACGTTTCTCGGCCTGGACAATTTTATTGATTTGTTTCATCAGGAGACATTCTGGTTCAGCGTCCGCAATTCACTTTTTTACACGTTGATCAGTCTGTCCCTGGGTTTCTGCCTGCCGATTCTGGTGGCGCTGGGGCTGACGGAAGTGCCGCACGGCAAGATTTTCTTTCGCACGCTTTATTATCTGCCTGCGGTAACTACTGGCATTGCCATTACATTTATGTGGAAACAGTTTGAAGATGGAACCGCCGCCGGTCTGTTCAACTCGCTGCTGCTTTCCGCCGCGCATCTGTTTGGCCGGCATCCTGACCCGGTGAAGTGGCTGGACGACCCGAAAATTGCCTTGATTTCGGTGATTTTGCCTGCGATCTGGGCAGGAGCAGGGCCGGGAAGCATCATTTATCAGGCGGCACTCCGCAGCGTTCCCGATGAAATGTACGAGGCGGCGGATATGGATGGCGCAGGCATCTGGACGAAAATCTGGCGTGTCACTCTGCCGACGCTTAAGCCGTTGATTTTGATCAATGTTGTGGGAGCGGTGATCGGCTCGTTCCAGGCAACGGAAAACATTCTCGCGATGACCGGCGGCGGGCCGCTGTATTCCACGCGAACCCTAGGGCTGGAAATCTGGTACAACGCCTTTTTGTTTTTGAAGTTTGGCTATGCAACCGCGGCGGCCTGGATCATGGGGGCTATGCTGGTCGGATTTACTGTGTTTCAGCTTCGCTTGATGCGAAATTTGCGGTTCGCTGCCGCACGAAGCTGAAAAATTAGTGCTGCCTGTCTCGCAAAGAGACGACTTTGGCATGATTTATGCTTGTCTGCTTTCTAAAGGATTCAACAGGCAAACGGCTGTGCATGAAAAGCAAGTATGGATAACAGCACCACACAGGATGAATGGAACCGGGAGCCGCTCAGCACTGGCCGGCGGCAGTTCTGGGATGCGCGCGTGTTCCTGTTTGATGCGTTTGGCGGCTTTTATGCCCTCCGGGAGCTGATGCTGCGCGAGATCGGGGCGGAATTCACTGCCGATATCTTGTACCGAGCCGGTTTTTCCGCTGCGGAGCGCTTGATGGCCTCTGTCGCGGGGGCGGCGGCAGACAACGGGCGCGCGAGTTTGAACGCAGCCTTTGCGCTTCTGACCGAAGCCGGCTATGGCGTGGTGCAATGGAATGAAGCGCCAAGCCGACCCGGCGAAATCTCCATCTCTGTGCAAAATAGTGTGGAAGGCGAGGCCTTGCGCGAAAGGACAGGGCAGGGCGGAATGGTCTGCGACATGCTGCGCGGCCTGCTGCGCGGCATTGTCCAGCATTTGCCGCTGACGGACGACTTTCCGATTGGCGTAATGGAGTGTGTAGAAGTCCGGTGCATCGGCAATGACGATTCCGAATGTCGGTTTGTGGTCGCGGCCCAGGATCACCTTTCCCGGCATGGCTACCGTGTGGGGGAGGGCGGCAGCAGCTCGGTGCGCGAGACCCTGCTGCGCCTGAATCGCCAACTCGAAGACGTACTGGAAGCGGCGCAGCGCGATGCCCTGACCGGCCTTTACAATCGCGCGCATTTTGAGAGTGTGCTGCGCGGCAAAATTGAATACGCTAATCGCCGGACGGATACGCTGGCAGTGGCAATGATTGATGTAGACGGTTTCAAGCAGGTCAACGACGCGCAGGGGCATGGGATGGGCGACATCGCACTGCGTCAGGTGGGGCATTTGCTGGCATCCCAGGCGCGTGATACGGACATTGTTTCGCGCTACGGGGGAGATGAGTTTGCCTGGCTGATGCCGGGAACTTCGGTGGAAGCGGCTCTGGCCGTTGCCGACCGTATTCGGCGGCAGCTGGAAGAATTGCAGCAGGAAATGGAACTGCCCATCAGTCTCTCCATCGGCATTGCGGCCTGCCCGGAGGATGCGGCCAGCATGGCCGATTTGATTGACCGGGCCGATGCCGCCATGTACCTCGCGAAAGAACGCGGCGGCAACCAGGTCAATCACTATGTCGCCGCCGAAGACAGTCGTGCCGACGCGCAAAAACGGGGCCGCAAGCCCCGTGCCGTACCCCAGGCGACCCCGGCAAAAACGCCTTCCAGCATCACACCCGGCAGCCGGCCTCTGGATTTCCCTGATTAGCCGCCGGACAGACGCCGCCGGGCGATGATGACATCCTCAGGCTTATCTACATCCGTTCCGATTTCCGGGTATTGAGATAAAATGGCCTGGACACGAACGCCGCCGAGCAGGCGGCTCACGGCTTCTTCCAGCGCATTGATCGTCAGCAAGGTTGGGGCGACTGTCTGGGCCAGCAGCAAGCGCCCCAGGAGGCCCAGACCCAGCAGGCGCGCGACCTGCACCGGGCTTTTGCGGGCCGCATACGCCTTCTGAATGATCTCCGGGTGCGCCAGCAATGGCATCGGGTTGACCAGCATCAAATTCCCCAGTGTGAACCGCCCTTCGCGCAGCTTGATAGCGGTTCGCTTCATTTCGGGAAAACAGTCAGTGCAAAGCGACAGTGAGACATACGAGCAGCACAGGTCCGCGCCGCTTTCCAGTCCCTGTCTGACAAAATCCTCAGCGCCCTCTGCTGTCAGGAATGGAATGTCCGATGTGCTGACCAGCACTCGCTCTGCGCCGCCATCGCCTCCCTGCGCGGCGCGCAGGCCCGCCAGCAGATTTTCGATCAGCGTTTCCCCGCCTCCCACCACTGTGTAGCCTGCGTCCGCCGGAACCGCGCCGACGACATAAATTTCGGACACGGACTGTGTGGCCCCAAGCGCGGATACCACATAATCCAGCATTGTCCGCGCTCCCAGCGGCGTCAAAGCGCGGTTTTCTACGCCCGTCGCCGCCTGCATCGCGGCATTGTTCTTTCCTCCGGCCAGTATCACGGCGGGAATGGTCATTCGTCAGCTCCCTGCGTTCTTGTCACCCACACGGTTCCCACCTTGGCGGCACGCGCCTTCTTTGCCAGCGCGCGGGCTGCGTCCGGCGTTGGAACCCGGCTCCAGAGCGCTGCGCCGCTGCCGCACAGCAGCGGCGTGAAACATTCGCCGCTTTCGTCTGTCCAACAAAGTGCTTCATAGGCCCTGGCTACGGCAGGGTAGCCGCGTAACACCAGCGGCTCAAAATCATTGGAAAACTGCGATTTGCCCCGCAGCCAGGCGTCTGTCGCTGCGGCTGAAACCCGGCCCGGCAGGGCATCCAGTGCAGCATACGCGGCGGCTGTGGGGACGCCGACCGGGGGTTTAACCAGGACGAGCGGCCAGGGCGGCGTCAAAGGCGGCAAAGATGTGACATTCTCCCCCCGGCCTTCGGCCAGAGCAGTCCCACCGGTGAAAAAGAACGGCACGTCCGCGCCCAGCGATGCCCCCATTGCTGCAAGTTCTTTGAGAGCAACATCCAGGCCCAGAAGTTCATTAACGGCCCGCATCGCTGCCGCCGCATCGCTGCTGCCGCCGCCGAGGCCCGCCTGAGAAGGAATGCGCTTGTGCAGGCGGATATGCAGACCGGCTTGGGGGCCTGCCAGCAGAGTGGCCGCGCGATGAACCAGATTCGTCTCGTTTGCAGGAACGCCGCCGGCTTCTTCGCCCGTGACTTCCAGTGTCATGCCTGAAGCTGGCGCTCGAGTCACCGTCAGTGTATCGTGCAGGGCGACCGTCTGCATGACCGAACGAATATCGTGGTAGCCATCTGCTCGGCGCGCGCCGACATCCAGGGTCAGGTTGATCTTCGCATAAGCGCGGCAAGAGACAACTTTCATGGGGCAGCATGGGCCGAAGCCGAAGTCGACTCCGTGAGCGCAGCGGCAAAGTCCGTGGCCGTTGTCTCGTGGAAGCGGGGCAGGCGAGCGAACGCATCTCCCAGGCGGCGCGCGCCGTATTTGTCGTCAAAAGTCAGTGCCTGACCAATCAAATACCGCATTCCGGCCTCATCCCGCCGGGCCAGCCAGTGGGGGCTAGGGCCGGTTTTTTGATATTCGGCCAGGGCAGGAGCGATGAGCAGGCGGCTGAAGTTTGGCGCGCCGCTGAAGTCGCCCCAGACAGCTTCCACCCGCGCGGGGCCATCCGGCAGGCGCATCAGCCAGCGAACGATTAAGCGCTCGCCCAGATACCCATTCGCCCAGTATTCGGGGGCATCATAGCCGCCGATTGCCGGGAGCGCCAGATGGGAATACTCATGCACCACTTCTCGAATCCATTCAATCGAAGAGCGTGGTGTGTCTATATCGTAAAGGTAAAGATTTGTCTTCCATTGTTCGCCGCCGGTTTGTCCGCCCCGGCAAAGCCAGACATCAAAGGGCGCTGTGCCATTGACGCTTTCCTGCCCGGTTTTAGCGAGCAGTGTTTGATGCGCCAGCGCCAGCAGCCGCGCAATCCGCGCCGCCAGCGGCCCATCCGTTGTCATTGGGTAATGCACCGCGCAGAATAGCGAGGCGGTCTGCGCGCCAGGCAGATACAGGTAAGTGACTTTGGCGAATTTCCATCCGTGCTGCGGTTCCTCGGCGTGGGTCGGCAAATAATCACGGGGAACAATCAGTGTGCCGAGGTCGTAAGGTAAAGGGGTCGCTGTGACAGGCATGGCGGGCAGCCAGTCAGTGACAAGAATCGCCGGCAATCCGGCGCTGACCGAGCCTTCCAACTGCTGCGCTGCCTGCCGAGAACCGGGATCGGCCTGATGTGCTGCGACTAACGTGCCAAGGCTGTTTGGCGATAAATCATCGGCCCGCAACGGGGCCATGAACAAAACCGAGACAAAAGCGTACAAAAACACACGCACCACGAACACAGGCAGCATAAAGCCATTATGACATATCCGTTCGCGATTTGGAAAGGCATCTTTTGTCCATGAAATCTGTCAAGTATTTACTCCCACTGGCCGCGCTGGTCTGCCTGGCCTGCGGCTCGCCTCTGCGGGCTGCCGACGGGGGAACCTGGGCGGCTGATTCAGGGCAGTGGAATAACGACGCGAAGCAGTGGGGAACCGCTCCTGTTGCGACCTACGCGCCTGCGCCGCTGACGGAGCGGGACAAAAAGCAGATGGCGGATGAAGTCAAACAGGGGCAGGAGGCCGCTGATGAGATTGCCAAAGCACTTAAACTGGTGAAGGATAAAGACCAGAATGACCGGGTCAACCAAATCGGTCAGCGGCTGGCCGCCGTTGTCAACACGCAGGCGTATCCAGCGGGATACGGCAATGATCGCGTGTTTCCATTCACCTGGCATTTTCATATCGTGCAGGATAAAGAAGTGAATGCCTTTTCCCTGCCCGGCGGGCAGGTCTACGTCAACTCCGGCCTGCTGAAAATGGTGCGCTCCGATGATGAACTCGCCGGTGTTCTCGGCCATGAGATGACGCACAGCGCCCATCACCATATTCAATCGTTGTCGCATGAACAAAGCAAAATGACCGGACAAATGCTGGCGGGAATGCTGGTCGCGATCCTCGCCCATGTCCCGTCTCGCGACATGGCGAACCTCGCAGAAGGGGCGCAGCTCACCCAGCTAGGCATTATGAATACCCATTACAGCCAGGCTGCCGAGCGGGATGCCGATCACGGCGGCACGATTTTAATGCACCAGGCGGGTTTTGATGCGGTGGGAATGCTGACATTTATGGAGCGGCTGGGCGACTTTGAGAATGCCGGCCCGCAGGTGACGGCGGGCATTTTGCAGGACCACCCGGAAGCCGCCGAGCGCATCAGCCTGATTACCGACGAACTGAAACAACTCAATGTGCCTGTGACTGTCGGCGCAGTGCGGCAGGTGACCAATGCCCCCCATGCGCTTGCTCATCCGGCGGCAGGGGGCGGGCAGGACATTATTTTCGTCAATCGCACACTTCCGACCCTGGCTGACCCGGATGGGACGCGCACACGGGCCATTGTGTCAAAATTTAACACACTTCTGGACAGCGGTTTGCAGCTTTACCAGGTCAGCGTGCGCGGGCCATGCGTCCTGGCCTCGGAGCAGCCGTTGATCACCATCAGCCCGGCGGACGTTGCCTTGCATCCGGGCGAGACGCCGGAGAGCCTGGCGCTGGCCGCCGGAAAAGCCCTGCGAAGCGGTTTGTATGCTCAGAACTTCGCAGATGCGAACAATGCCTCGGTGAAGTAATGTTTGGAGACTGTATATCGGGCGAATGGATTCGCGGCAACAAAGGCGCAAAACCGGCCTTCGCCGGTTCAGAATAGAGTCCGCGAAGGCGGACTTGGTGTCTTTGTTGCTGCGGTTTTAACCGCCGGTCGAAAGTTTCTACACAGTTTTTTACACCACTTCGACGCGCCCATCGGCAATTCTAAGGGCGCGCTGGTCGGCGCTGCCTTTGTTGATGAGCAAGGTACTGACTTCCGCCTGCGCGGCGACCTGGGCCACCACCGGGCCAGGCAGAACAACGGCGGTGCGTCCCGACGGGTCCCAGACGCGCATAGCCTCCTCACTGGTGAAGCAGAGCAGGGCATCGTCCTGGGTCAGCAGTTCCAGTTCCTGCGGCGTTTCCGGCGTGTTTTCCACTGCGCCGGTGCTGAGAACAATGCAGTCGGCGTCTTCGTCCTGATCCCCCGCAATGGGAATGCGGCTAAACTCCTCCAAAAAGGCTTTAATCACGGCATCGCGGTTTTCCACCTTATCTTCACGCTTGAGTGCGCTTAAAGACAATTCCAGCCGCTCATTGCTTCCCGCTGCCTGCTGCTGCATCTGATCCATGATCTGCGCGGCCTGAACCATCATTTGCAATTCTTCCGGCCCCACTTCGGCATGAATGTCCGGGCCGTCCACAAACAATTGATGTTCGCTGCCGCCGAGAATGCCGCCGAGTTGTGCGCCCGACAAAAACATGCCGTGTTCCATTTGCGGCAGCACAGAGCGCAGAAAGCCAAGCTGGGTAAAAGTCGGCACACCGCTGACGCCTTCGGCATTGGTGGCAATCAGCAGCGAGATATCCGCGCCGGGCGACACGGAGCCGTCTGCCAGCGTGGCGACGGGGGCCATGGTAGGAACGGCGAGAATGCTGTCGCGCAGAATGTCTAAAAACCGCCTTCGGGCTTCCGTCCCTTCTTCTTCGGTCAGCGCCATTTTCAGGCCTAAAATCGCGGATTCGAGATTGATGTTCTTTAACGGTTCTTCGTTCGTGTCTTGTGGCATAATAGCTGTCAATGTCTTCTTTCGGGAAATTCCGGTCAGTTTACGCCAGCGGGTTGCTGCGTCCATCGGTTTTGTTTTGTTTGCCCACGCGGCGCAGCCGGCCGAGTATGCCGTGCTGCGCTTCTTCCTGAATAACCGATTCCAGCTCGGTACGCTCCTGCTGATCGCGTTCCTGGCGGCTCCGGGCGGCGCGCACCTGATACTCCGGGTCATCAATTTTTGCACCGCACCAGTTGCACAGTGCGCTGGTCTGGGTCAGCAAACGGCGATTGCATTCCGGGCAGACTACTGCTGTTTCTGCGGGCTTTTCTGTGGCTGCTGCATTCTGCGGCCCCGGCGGGGGAGGCCAAATCTTTGGTTCATTCATGCTCATACTCACTATTTAGCGGAGCTGGCGGAGGCGACGCGACACGTCCACGATTTTGCCGACGACCCAGTCTATTTCCTCTCGCGTCGTGAAGCGCGAAACGCCGAAGCGCACGGAGGAATGGGCCAGTTTCCCCAGGCCGATTGCCGTCAGAACGTGGCTGGGCGTAAGGGCCTCGGAGGAGCAGGCCGAACCTGTAGACAGGGCCACTTCCGGCAGCCCGGCCAGCAGCGCATCGGCTTCTATTCCCTCAAACGCAATGCTGGCATTGTGCGGCAGGCGCTCCGTCGGATGACCGTTCAGCCGCGTTCCCGCAACACCTTCCAGAATTCCTCGGATCAGCCGGTCGCGCAATTCCGTCAGAAGTGCTTGCTCCGCGGGCAGATCATTTTGACAAATTTGTGCCGCTTTTCCGAACCCGACAATCCCCGGCACGTTGAGCGTGCCTGATCTCATGCCATGTTCATGGCCCCCCCCGTCCATCTGGGCCGTCAGCCGGACGCGCGGTGCGCGTCGCCGAACATACAAAGCTCCGACGCCTTTTGGCCCGTGCATCTTGTGAGCCGTGAAGGACATCAAATCAATCGGCAAGGCTGCCATGTCTACCGGCATCTTGCCGATACATTGGGTGGCATCCGTGTGAAAAAGCACCCCGCGCTCCCGGCAAAGCGCGCCGATCTCTGCGACGGGCTGAAGCGTTCCGATTTCATTGTTCCCCATCATTGCGGAAACCAACACCGTCTCGGATGTCAGCGCGGCCTGAAGGTCGTCCAGAGAAATTCGTCCCTGAGCATCTACTCCTAAATACGTCACGCGCCGGCCCTGATGTTCCAGATGCCGGGCAGAATCCAGAACGGCTTGATGCTCTGTCGCCACCGTGATCAGATGGCCGCCGGGCGCACTTTCCAGTTTTTCCAGGACGCCTTTCAGCGCCAGGTTGTCCGCTTCGGTGGCTCCGCTGGTCCAAACGATCTCGCGCGGATCGGCTCCGATCAGTGCGGCGACCTGGGTGCGGGCAAAAACAACCGCTTCTTCGGCAGCCCAGCCAAACGCATGGGAGCGGGAAGCGGCGTTGCCATAAATCTCGGAAAAGAACGGCAGCATAGCCTCAGCAACGCGCGGGTCAGTGCGCGTGGTCGCATTATTATCCAGATAAATGGGGAAAGAGGGCATGGCGTCGATTCACAACTATTTTGAAACTAACCCAGGGGAAGGCCGACGGCGAAGTGGCGTGTGGAAAAATCCTCAAACAGCGGCAAGGCTTCGCTCCCGGAGGCCGCCGCACTGACATCTGCCAGCGTGATTTCCAGCAGCAAGTTCTGGACGCGCCGTTCAATCTCAGCCAGCGGATCGCGAATGGTACAGCGATTAAATTGTTTGCAGGTATCGCCTTGCCCATTGGAACACTGCACAATGGAAAGGGGACCGTCAATCACGGTAATTACTTCGCCGATGCTGACTGCCGCCGGGGCGCGCCGGAGCCGGTAACCGCCGGTCGGGCCAGGATGAGAGGCGACGATGCCGCTGCGCGCCAGTGTCTGCAAAATCTTTGCCAGCAGTTCGCCGGGAATTTCGTACTGCTCGGCGATTTCTTTGGTGTTGACCAGCCGCTCCGGGTCTTCGGCCTGCGTTACGGCCAGGTGCGAAAGTGCGAGCAGCGCATAATCCGCGCGTTTGGACAGACTTAACATTTTTCGCTGCGCCCCTTTCGCGAACAGGTCTGTTCCCGGCGGCTGACGCCATGAACAGACCGTTAGTATACCGAATTTCCGTTCGGGGTGTCAAGTTAAAACGGGTCAACGGATACGCCCGCAGTTTTGGAGACGCCGACAGGCGGAGAAAATTGAAACGTGGTTTTTGCGAGGGAAACAGGGATGGTCAGCACGGAAATCGTTTCTTGAAAGGTCATGGAAATGCCATTCTGACGCCCTGTGAGCTGCACCTGCCGCAGCGCCGTGGTGGCGGGATTGATCGCAAAGTGATAAATGACTCCCTGCTTGCTCAGTGTCAGGCAGTAAACGTAATCATCCTCGCCGTCCACGCCCTCGGTGCGCTCGGTTACGGTAATGCCCAGCTTCGCCAGAGTTGCCAGCGCCTGCCCATTGGTCTCTCTGGTGATGCTTTGTAATCCCTGAGCCAGCTCATGCCCTTCGCCCAGAAAAAAGCCGCCCATTGCCAGCCCTGTGGCGGTCATGTCATCATTGGCGGCATGGAACGCTTTCGCCGGCTGAGAGGAATATTCCTGTGCTCCAGGCCGGTAGGTCCACACTTGAAGGCCATTGGAAATCACTTGAAACCGGGCCTGCGGAGAGCCATCGGCGGCAAACTGCGTGATGTCGGCGCGGAACTTGCCGGGCCGCTTGGCAACCGCGCTGATTTGTTCGTGAAAGGTAAAGGAGATGCCGTTCTTGCTGCCGCTCACTTGAAGAAAAGAGCGGGATTGCAGCAGTCCGGGCGAGGCCAGCGGCGCGAGCGCTTGTTTGAGCCGGGTCAAGTCTACAGTAGGCTGGGGCGAAATGGGCGACTGTGCATGGGCCATTGGTAAAAACAGGCCGATCAGCGGCGACACGGCGACGAAAAAACGAAGCGTCTGCATGGATGCTGTCTCTCCAAAGTATATTCGCTCGTATTGTACCACAAGCAGGCAAGGAGGCACTCAAAGAGAGTGTAGGAAAGAAAGGTTAGGAAAGAAAGATTAGGAAAAGCCGGCGAGGCGGGTGAGTGTCCGGCTCAAAGCGCGGGAAAAGAACCCGACAGCGGGAACGGCGCGGTCATAATCCATGCGCGTGGGGCCGACGACGCCCAGTGTGCCGCGTTTGTGGGTTCCGACATAATACGAGGCTGTGACAACACTGCATTCGGTCATGGCCGGAACGTGGTTCTCCGTACCAATGACGACCGTGACTTCCGGGCCAAGCAAGGCGCGCGAGAATGTTTGAAAGAGAAGTGTGCCGCGCTGAAGGGTTTCGAGAACGCTTTCAATTTTCGCGACGTCTCGGAATTCCGGCTGCCGCAGAATTTCGCTGGCGCCTTCCATGTAAACGCTGTCTTCGTCCGAAGCCGCCAGCGCCATCTGCTGGGCAGCAGCAGCCAATGTGGCGTACAACTCGCGCAGCACCGCCGAAAACCCATCGGGTGCGGCAAAGCTCTCGCCCGGCAGACTTTCCAGCGGCTTGCCGGTAAAGACCGCGTTCAAAGAATTGCTCAATCGGGTGATGTCTGAGGGCTTCAGGGCGGGAGCCTGCGCCGCAGAAGGGCAGAGCAGGCGATTTTCCACTTGTCCTGTGGAAAGCAGAAGAACCAGGAGCAAACGGTCATCCCCGGCGGGCGACAAAAAAATCTGACGCACCTGGGTGTCATCCGGGCGAGGCGGCGTGGCAATGGAGGTGTACGACGTGGTGCGGGTCAGCAAGGCGCAGGTGCGGCGCAGAAGCCGATCCATTTCCAGGGCCAGATCGTCTTCGTCAGCGATCGGGAAGCCTGCATTCACTGGGGAGGCCTGCATCAGATGGTCTACATAAAATCGATAGCCCAAGTCCGACGGGATGCGCCCGGCGCTTGTGTGCGGCTGCCGCAGAAGGCCCAAGTCGGCCAGCTCCGCCATCTCATTGCGGATCGTCGCGCTTTTGATGCCCCATTGATGACGCGCCGCCAAGTCCTCGCTGCCGAGCGGCTTGACGGTTTCTACATAGTCGCGGACAACTGCGCCCAAAATCTTTTGTTTTCTATCGTCCAGATACATTGTGCCGACAACAGTGTACCATTTTGCCGGCATCTTGTCAATGCAAACCTTCTGTGTCCCACTCCTACTTCGATAGAACCGCCGGGTCCGCACCGAGAAAGCCGCGCAGAGAAGTGATGTATTCTGGACTTTCCGCCGCTTCGCACTGGGCCTGTGCTTTGCTCAGACGTTCGGTGACTTCGCGGCGCAGGGCCGGAGAAAGCGGATTGGGACGGCTCAGGAAGTCGCGCAGATAAGCAATGCGGCGTTTCCAGCGGCGCACGTCCAATGCCTGCTGGGTAGCAAGACGTTCCCCGTACCAATCGCTTTCGAGCAGTGCTTCGGGCGTAAATAGAGCGCGCAGAGCCGGGTCGGCAATTTCTTTGCCTTCGTACTGTCCATCGCGCATAACATGGAGCAGAGCGCGGAGCGGCGGACAGGCGAGGTCGATGCTGCCGTCGTCAAAGTAGTTCTCAGCGATCTGCTTCTGGGTGGCGACGATGTTGTCCACACCGTCCGCAAAAGCGTCCTTGTCCTGTTCTTCCGGGCGCAGCATTTCGGCGCTGAAAACATCGTTGGGATTGTCAAAGACAATGCCGAAGAAGGTGCGGACAAAATGGGGCGTGATGCGATATCCCAGCCGACTGGCAAGGACAGGCTTCTCCTTGTAAACAAAATCTTTCAGCGGTTCCAGATAATTGTTATCCATGAGAAACTGAGGCTGACGCTCCGCAACGTCCATGCGCGACCAGATTTCTGGGATCAGCAGGCTGACGTCATGGTCTACGCGCAGGTGCGGGCCGACATAGCCTGCCGCGGTGGCGAAACACTCGCTGCCGGTCAGAATGTGCGAAACCAGCGCGTTGTTCAGGTCAATAATCGGTGGCAGGGCGTTAAACGGTCCTTTCGTCAACGCTCCTTCCGATCCGGCCCCGGTGGTGGAAGGCGATTTCCCGGTTAAGCTGCTGATAAGTTCCATGAACAGCTCCGGCGTTTGCTGGTAATGGATCGGGTTTAGAACGGCCAGAGAGCGAATGCCCGTCTCCGGCGGGTTTAAGCGGCGCCCTGGCAGGACGGCGTTGACGGGTGTGGGCAGGGACTGGCCGACAGGAACCTGGCGGTAGAGCCTCATGCCAATTTCGGAAAGATAGCTGGGCTGATCATCCAGCAGGTCCGCGCGCACTTGCAGGTAGCGCGGGTTCTTGGTGGGCTTGCCGTCGACAATGCGCGGATGAGCCGAAGAGACAAAGTAGCCGGGCATGGCGGCGGCGTGCCGGATCACTTCCTGCATCGGCGGCGTGAACTCGCTGAAGGTGATGGGCAAGGCCAGCAGCTCTTTGGCATCTTCCTGAGTCAACGGCGCATAATTGGAAAAAAAGTTGTCTTCGCGGGCAAAATGCGCTTCCGTCAGCTTATCATAGCCCCGGTGAATCGCTTCGTCGGGCCGCTGAAAGAGTCGCCGCTCGGTATTCTGGACGATTTTAAAGCTCAGCGGCCCCGCATACTTCGGATTGATGTGGTGCAGCCGCGCGGCGGGGACGACGATAGAGGCCGTGATGTCGTCTTCCTCCTGAAGCTTTTCCGCCGGGACGAAATCGTTGCGGAGCGAGAAAATGCGCCAGTCGCCTTCGCCGGTGAAACCGACGCGGGCATAATGGGCGACCAATTTTTCGCCTTTGAAGCGAAGCTCATTGCCGGGGCGGCCATTGACCACATCCACGTTGAACTGTTCGCGCCAGTTTTCGCCCATTTCCGGCTGGTAAAACCGCTTAACCACATACGCCAGCTCGCGGATCGGGTGGGGAATGGCTTCCAGCCACTGATTATACTCATTTGTGTAGAGTGTATTGGAGGGGGTCAGCAGTTTGATGACCGACCCCAGGGAGCGCTCCGGGCTGAGAATGGGCCGGCTGTCACCGGCGGGCCGGTCGCGGAAGCGCTGTGAATAATCATGGGTCAGCAAGGCTCCCACCGAATCCATGTCCTTGTGGAAATCGGCGATGAAGAAGGGCGCATACATGATGGAGTCGGAGATGGACTTGGAGATTTCGGACTTGCCGCCGCCGGATACCGTGCTGGGCTTGTGGCAGAGTGTTCCCTCCGCTGTTGTCCCTACAAGCCGCCACTGGCCGGAATCGGCTTCTTTTTCCAGGCGCACTTTGTAGCCGGAAGGAACGACATAAGTGACTTTTGGGTCCAGCGGCAGAGCGTAGCGCCCGCTGAGATTTTGCCATGCGACGGTTTGCGTGTTCAAGTTGATTTCCGCAGTTTCCGGCACGTAATAAATGCCGGGGTGCGCTTTGTCTATTGCGTAACCTTCGGGCTGCACGGTGATTTGCGGGCCGAACTGACGCTTGACTGCTTCAAACGTATGCCCGGATTTCGGCAGGTGCGTAGCGACGCTGAACAGTTTACCCAGATCATACTGCGGGTGGACAAGTGCGCCGCCTGCGTGTTCTTCTTCCACCATGCCCAGCAGATTGGCGGCGAAACTGATCTGCGTCTTGACCTCTTTTTTGCAGTAGCCGAAATAATTGTCGGCAATAATCGTCACTATCACGCCCTGCTCGTCGCGGGTGGTGACTTTGAAGGCATCCCCATTGTTGTAAAGCTCATCCGGCCCGGCCCAGCACATTCGGTCGCGCTTTTGGCGGTCTGTGGCATCGTCAAAATGCGGCAGGCCCAGCGACTTCTTCGTCAAAGTCGTCAAATGAGGCGCGAGAATCACATAGCCCGTATGACCTGTCCAATGCTCAATATCCAGTCCGGCGTCATTTTCCGGCAGGTGCGGATCGCCTGCGTTGCCAAAGATGCGCTCCACAAAGTCCAAATTGGAAACCAGGTTGCCCGGAACCAGAAAGCGAATTTCCATGCTCCGCGCGGGCGTGACTCCCGGCACTTCGGGGACGACAAGAGGGCGCAGCATCAGCGAGACGAATGTTTCCACGCCATGCTCGCCGCCTGCCGTAAACGGCAGTGTCAGCAGAGCGGGGGGGGGACTGAGCGCCGCTCGCAGCAGCCCGGCAAAGGCCAATTTAGGAACGGCAGCTTTGTCAAAGGGAATCGGCGCTCCGCCCTCTGCGACATGGAACACGCCTTGCGTCGTTCGCCGGTCGCTTTTGGGATTGTGCAGAACGCCCTGTCCGTGTCCCAGGCGGTATGAGCTGACGATGTCCGAATCGAAGCGGTCTCCGCCTTCCGGCAGGGACAGCTCACAGGCCATGCCGGCGCGGTCTAAAATAAAACTCTGTCCTAACCCTGGCAGCACAAGGGGCAAATCAAGCGCGAGGTCGGCGAGATACCGCTCCAGAAATGCCTGCGCCCGCGCATCTATCGGGCTGGGTTCGCCGTAGGACAGGCGGACGCGCTCTTTGAGATGCGCGACGACTTCCAGCGGGAGCTTGAGGCGAGAGACGAAATCATCCTGGGCCAATTCGCCGCCGGAAACCAGCAGCTTGAGCTTGATATAGTCAATCAGTTCCTGTCGCGCATCGGTGTTGGGTAAAGTTGTCATAGGTGGGGTTCCTGAAAGAAAAAGGGCCTTCGGAACCTAACCCCGGCGCAAGCGCCGACCCTTCCCTAACAGGGAAGGGCGAGAATAATTCTCTGACACCCTTTCCTTAACAGGGAAGGGGGTGGGGGGTAGGTTCCGAAGGCCGCATCGCCTCGTCTCAATCTAATTGTTTGGCAAATCGTTTGGTTACGGCAATTGCGTCTCGCCCATCAAATAGCGGTCGCACTCGCGGGCCGCGCCGCGGCCTTCGTTGAAGGCCCACACGACCAGACTCTGGCCGCGCCGGGCATCGCCCGCCGCGAAGATGCCCGGAAGGCTGGTGGTATATTTCCCATACTGAGCTACGACGTTGGAGCGGGCATCACGCGCCAGGCCCATTTGGTCTAGCAGGCTTTGTTCTGGGCCGAGGAAGCCCATCGCCAGCAGCACGATCTGCGCGGGGGAGACTTTCTCGGTTCCGGGAATTTCCACGGGGACGAAGCGGCCTTTATCGTCGTGCTGCCAGTCGATTTGAACCGTATGAATCTCCTGGACGTTTCCATTGCTGTCGCCGACGAACTTTTTGGCGGTGGTACAATAAACGCGCGGGTCGCTGCCGAACACGGCCAGTGCTTCTTCCTGTCCGTAATCCAGCCGGTAGACTTTCGGCCACTGGGGCCAGGGATTGTCCGGCGCGCGCGACATCGGCGGCTTGGGCAGGATTTCAAGCTGTACCAAGCTGCGGCAGCCATGCCGCAGCGAGGTTCCCACGCAGTCGGTTCCGGTGTCGCCGCCGCCGATGACGACGACATCTTTGCCTTCGGCGGAAACAAAGCTTGCGTTAGGCTGGCCGTCCAGAATATTCTGCGTGTTTGCGGTCAGGAAATCCATGGCATAATGGATGCCCTTTAGCTCGCTGCCCTCGATGCCGGAAAGACCGCGCGGCTTGGTTGCGCCGGTGGCAAGAATGACGGCATCAAACTCTTTGCTTAGCCGCTCTGCCGGGTAGTCTTTGCCGACTTCCGTATCCGTCAGAAATGCGATGCCTTCCTGCTCCATCAGCTTCACGCGCCGGTCGACCAGTTCTTTACCCAGCTTCATGTTGGGAATGCCGTAAGTCAGCAGGCCGCCGATGCGGTCTGTGCGCTCGAAAACGGTGACCAGATGCCCGGCTTTATTGAGCTGCGCGGCGGCGCACAGGCCCGCCGGGCCGGAGCCGATCACGGCGACTTTCTTGCCGGTGCGGCGCACGGGCGGCTCGGCGATGACCCAGCCTTCCTCAAAGCCTTTGTCAATGATCGCGCACTCGATGTTTTTAATCGTTACCGGCGGGGCGCTGATGCCCAGAACGCACGCGCCTTCGCAGGGGGCAGGGCAGACGCGGCCTGTGAACTCGGGGAAGTTGTTGGTTTTGTGCAGCCGTTCGAGCGCCTCGCGCCACAGGCCGCGATACACCAGATCGTTCCATTCCGGGATAAGGTTGTTGATGGGACAGCCGGACGCCATGCCGTTCAGCAGGGTTCCTGTATGGCAGAAGGGAATGCCGCAGTCCATACAGCGCGCACCCTGCTCCCGCAGCTTTTTCTCGCCCAGATGCAGGTGGAACTCTTTCCAGTCGTGGATGCGCTCCGTGGCTGTGCGATCAAGCGGCAATTCGCGCAGGTATTCAATAAATCCGGTGGGTTTTCCCATGTATAAATCTCGTGTGTGTAAAGAACCCACCCCGGCACAAGTGCCGACCCTCCCGAAGCGGGAGGGTGAGCGGGAAGAAAGTCGTTGAGTTTTGTCTGTTTGTTAGAGCCTTCCATAAGACTGGCAAACGCTTTGCCCACTTCCCGCTTACCCTCCCATTTCGGGAGGGTCGGCACTTGTGCCGGGGTGGGTTCTTTGGCAGGAGGCCTCTTACCCCCCGCCCGTCCGTGCCGTGTCGTGGGCATTTTCTTCAAACGCGGCCAGCAGGGCTGCCTCGCCGCTGAGGCCGGACGCCTCATTGCGGGTGATCGCTTCCTGCATCCGCTTGTAATCGTGCGGAATGACTTTGACCATCTTGGCAACGGTCTCTTCCCATTCGTTTAAAAGGCGCTCGGCGTGGCCGCTGCTCGTATATTCTTTGTACCGACGGATCATCTGGCGCACTTCTTCAATCTCGGCCAGGTCGGAGAGAGTCTCCAGGCCAACCATCTGCTTGTTGCAGCGCGTCGCGAAGTCGCCCGCCGCATCCCAGACATACGCAATGCCGCCGGACATGCCTGCCGCGAAGTTGCGGCCTGTCGGCCCCAGTACGATCACGCGGCCCCCGGTCATGTACTCGCAGCCATGATCGCCGACCCCTTCTACGACAGCGTTTGCTCCGGAGTTGCGGACAGCGAAGCGCTCCCCGGCCATGCCCCGGATATACACTTCCCCGGCGGTTGCCCCGTACAGCGCCGTATTGCCGATGATGATGTTTTCACGCGGAATAAACGTGGAGCCGTCCGGCGGCGAAATGACAATTTTTCCGCCGGACAGGCCCTTGCCCAGATAATCGTTGGCGTCGCCGTTCAATATAAGCGTCATGCCCTGCGGAATAAAGGCCCCGAACGACTGGCCTGCTGACCCGTCAAAGGTCAGCTTGATCGTGTCTTCAGGCAGCCCCTGCGGGCCGTACCGGCGGGTTAGCTCACTGCCGACGATGGTTCCGACGACGCGATTGACGTTGTGGATGGGCAGCCGCGCTTCCACGCGCTCACCGCGCTCCAGGGCAGGCTCACACAGGGCCAGCAGGTCCGTATTGTCCAGCGCCGTGAGGAGGCCGTGATCCTGTTCCATCTGTTTGTAGCGGCCCACCTCCGGGCCGACGGCGGGCTGATGAAACACATTGGAGAAGTCCAGCCCCTGCGATTTCCAATGGTTGATCGCACGATCCGCTTCCAGAAGCTCAGTATGGCCGACCATTTCTATGAGTGTGCGAAAGCCTAGCTGTGCCATGATCTCGCGCACTTCTTCGGCGATGAACTTCATAAAGTTGACGGCATGAGCCGGATCGCCGGTGAAGTTCTTACGAAGCTCTGGGTCCTGAGTGGCGACACCGACCGGGCAGGTGTTGAGGTGGCAAACGCGCATCATAATGCAGCCGAGCGAGACCAGCGGCGCGGTGGCGAAGCCGAATTCTTCCGCGCCGAGCAGTGCGGCGATGATCACATCACGGCCCGTTTTGAGCTGTCCGTCGGTTTCCACCACAATGCGCGAACGCAGGTTGTTCAGCACCAGAGTTTGATGCGTCTCGGCCAGGCCCATCTCCCAGGGGATGCCTGCGTGCTTGATACTCGTCTGCGGCGAAGCGCCCGTACCGCCGTCATGCCCGCTGATGAGGACGACATCGGCTTTCGCTTTAGCGACGCCGGCGGCAATGGTTCCAACGCCGACTTCCGACACAAGTTTGACGCTGATACGCGCTTTGGTGTTGGCGTTCTTCAAGTCGTGAATAAGCTCCGCCAGGTCTTCAATGGAATAAATGTCATGGTGGGGCGGCGGCGAGATCAGCCCGACCCCCGGTGTGGAAAAGCGCACTTTGGCGATCCAGGGGTAAACTTTCGGGCCGGGGAGCTGGCCGCCTTCGCCGGGCTTCGCTCCCTGGGCCATTTTGATCTGAAGTTCTTTGGCGTTGATCAGATAATGACTTGTGACGCCGAAACGGCCCGATGCCACTTGCTTGATGGCGGAGTTGCGCGAATCGCCGTTGGCCTCGGGAATAAACCGCGCCGGGTCTTCGCCGCCTTCCCCGGTATTGCTCTTGCCGCCGATCCGGTTCATGGCAATCGCCAGTGACTCATGCGCTTCCGCGCTGATCGAGCCGTAGGACATGGCACCGGTTTTGAACCGCTTGACGATCTCCGTCCAGGGTTCCACTTGGTCCAGTGGAATGGGGTTGTCGGCAAGCTTCAAGCCCAGCAAACCTCGCAGCGTGGCCCGCTTTTCTAACTGGTCATTCACCAGCGTCGAATATTCCTGAAAGACGGCGTAATCGCCGGTGCGGACAGCCTGCTGCAATTTATGGACGGTCTGCGGGCTGAACAAATGGTATTCGCCGTCGGCACGCCATTGATAATTGCCGCCCGCGTCCAGGGTATGCGGATTTTCGCCATGCGGGGGGAATGCGTGTGCGTGGCGGATGGACGCCTCGCGGGCGATCACATCCATGCCAATGCCGCCGATGCGGGACGCCGTTCGGGTAAAGTAGCGGTCTATCACCGATTCATGCAGGCCGATGGCCTCAAACTGCTGGGCGCCGCAATAGCTTTCCACTGTGGAGATTCCCATTTTGGAGATCACTTTGACGATGCCCTTGACGACCGCTTTGATGTAGTTGTAGTGCGCTTTTTCCGGGGTGATTGCCAGCAGAAGACCCTCGCGGATCGCGTCGTCAATGGTTTCGAACGCCAGATAAGGATTGATCGCGGCGACACCATAGCCGACCAGCAGCGCGAAATGATGCACTTCGCGCGGCTCGCCCGATTCCAGCACCAGGCCGATACGGGTGCGTGTTCTTTGACGAATCAAATGATGGTGCAGGCCTGCCGACGCCAGCAATGCAGGAATTGGCGCATGGGTCTCATCAATACTCCGGTCGGAAAGAATCAGAATGTTTTTGCCGTCGGCGATAGCCTGGTCAGCCTGCGCGAATAGCGCATCCATCGCGGCTTTTAGCCCCTCGGCTCCGTCGGCGGCGCGGAAAACGATAGGCAGCGTGACCGATTGGAAATCCGGCAGGCGGCATTGCTTCAATTTCGCCAGGTCTTCATTGGTCAGAATCGGCGAGTCCAGGGCAATCAAACGCGCGTTTTTTGGGCCGGGGTGGAGCAAATTGCCTTCCGTGCCGATGGTCATGCCGGCAGACGTGACGATCTCTTCCCGAATACAGTCAATCGGAGGGTTCGTAACCTGTGCGAACATCTGCTGGAAGTAATTAAACAACGACTGCGGCTTGTCGGACAGCACAGCCAGCGGCGTGTCGGTTCCCATAGAACCCATGGCTTCAATACCCTGCCGGGCCATCGGAGCCATGAGAATCCGCAGGTCTTCAAATGTATAACCGAAAGCCTGCTGCCGCTGCAAGACCGTCTCGTGAGTGGTCGTCGGTACATCCGTCGGCACGGGAAGGTCGGACATCTTGACGAGTTCTTCGTCCAGCCACTGCGCGTAAGGATGCTCTCGGGCTATCGTTTCTTTAATCTCATCGTCGCCGATAATCCGGCCCTGCGCCGTGTCCACCAGGAAAATGCGGCCCGGCTGCAAGCGGCCTTTGGACAGCACCCGCTCCGGGGCGATGTCTAAAACGCCGACTTCAGATGCCATGATGACCAGATCATCTTTGGTGACATAGTAGCGCGAAGGACGCAGGCCGTTGCGGTCCAGCACGGCCCCGATCTGCACGCCGTCGGTGAAGCCGATAGACGCCGGGCCGTCCCAGGGTTCCATCAGGCAGGAATGGAACTGGTAAAACGCTTTTTTTTCCTCGCTCATGCTTTCATGGTTGGCCCAGGGTTCCGGGATCATCATCATCATGGCATGAGGCAGCGAGCGGCCGCTGAGGACCAGAAACTCAAAGCAATTGTCAAACATTGCTGAGTCGCTGCCTTCGGCATTGATAATCGGCAGCATTTTAGGCAGGTCGTCGCCGAACAGTTCCGACGCGAACTGTGCCTGCCGGGCGCGCATCCAGTTGACATTGCCGCGCAGTGTGTTGATCTCGCCGTTATGGGCGATCATGCGATAGGGATGGGATCGCTCCCAGGAAGGAAACGTGTTGGTGGAAAAGCGCGAATGCACTAACGCCAGGGCGCTGTCCATCAGCGGGTCTGAAAGGTCAGGATAAAACTCCTCGACCTGCTCCGGCATAAGCATCCCTTTGTAAACGAGGGTCCGGGCAGACAAGCTTGGGATATAAAACTTTTCGTTGCCGCCCATGCCTGCCGCGCGCAGGCGGTGCGCGGTCGCCTTGCGGATCACGCATAGCTTTCGCTCAAAATGGAGTGCGCCGGCCGTATTGTCTCCCCGTCCGATAAAAAATTGGCGGATGACCGGCTGTGCGGCAATCGCCGTCTCGCCGAGCGTGGAATTGTCCGTCGGCACGTCGCGCCATCCAAGAAACGTCTGGCCTTCTTCGCGGGTGACGGCTTCCAGCATGTCTTCGCAGACCTTGCGGTCAGCCGCGTCACGCGGCAGAAACACCATGCCTGCCCCGTACTGTCCGGCGTCCGGCAGGCTCAGGCCGGACTGCGCGCATTCCCGGGCCAGAAACGCATGAGGGACTTGCATCAGAATGCCTGCGCCGTCGCCGGAGTTTGCTTCGCTGCCACACGCGCCCCGATGAGCCAGGTTCCGCAGAATGGTCAGCGCCTGACTGATGATCTCATGGGATTTTTTGCCTTTGATGTTGACGACAAATCCTGCGCCGCAGGAATCATGCTCAAAATCCGGGTCATACAGCCCCTGCTTGGGGGGCAGGCCAGTCGGGTTCATGCGGGAAAATTCCTCTTCTAAATCAATCGTCGCCGAACAGTCACCTGAAATCAGCAGGCGCGTCCCGGCAGCGGGAGAGGCCGGGCATTGGTAGTTCGCGCCTTTGGGAGAACGATTATAGCACACCTGCCGCCCCTGCGTCAAGGATGCCATGACCTGCCGAAGAGGATTTCTTCAGAGAGAATTGCCAAAAACGGACAGGTCCCAGGCGTCGCGCCAGACCATCTCAAACGCTGCATCCGGCTTGATCTCGAATGCGAGCCAAATGTAGCGCGAATCGGCGAGATTGTTCGGTTCCCAGCGGTCGCCCATGTAAATAAATCCGCCTGGATTTCTGCCGGTGATGGGCAGAACAAACGTGCTTTGTGAGCGGAATGTCGTGTTTGCGTCGGGGCCGACGCACGGGTTGTCTCCCAGCGTCCATGGCCCTAAAATGTGGTCGGCGGTGGCAATTTTGGCGGCATTTGGGTCCCACCCGGACGTGCCGGACGTGATTAAATAATAGCGTCCGCGGTGCTTAAATGGCGCGGGCGCTTCGCGCCATTGCCGGACAATGGCGCGTGACCAGGTTTTGCCTTCCACTGGAGGCGTTTCCGGGCCGGTGAAATCCTCGTTGAGCCGCACGATGTAAATCGTCGCATTGTCTTCCGCCGAGTAGAGTGTATACGCCTGCCCGTCATCATCCAGAAACAAATTCATGTCCCGATAAGTGCTGTCGCCAATCGGATGGGCAGCGCTCACGAACACAAACGGTCCGGTGGGGCTATCGCTGACGGCGACGCCCGCGACGGATTGCGAGTAGCCGTTGACATCCAGATGCGCCCACAGCACGAACTTGCGCGTTTTGGCATTATACAGCACTTTCGGACGCTCTAAAACACCCCTGTCTCGGAACTGCTCCGGCACGGCAGAAGCGGGCAGCGCCGTTCCCTCATGGTTCCACTGGTACAAGTCCCGCGAGGAATAGCAGGACGCGCCGACTTTGTTGTTGTACCCCAGCGTTTTGTCTTCGCCGTACCAATAAAAGACGCCCTCGTGGTACAAAATACCGCCGCCATGCGCCTGAATGGGCTTGCCGTCGGTATCCAGCCACTTTTCACCGGGCCGGAACTGCCGGATGGGTGACGGCGTTTGTCCCTGCCCCGCTTCGCTCAAGCTCAGCCAGGCGGCCCCGCCCGCCGCTGCTTTCAGGAATTGACGTCGCTGCATGGCTGCTTTCTCCAAAAATTGTCATTGGGCAGTATTCTGCCAGAGAGAAATGCCCAGGCGTGCCAGCAGTCCACTAAGTTTATGCAGCGGCAGGCCAACGACATTGAAGTAATCTCCGTGGATTTGCGGGATAAAGGACAGCGCTTTGCCTTGAATGCCGTAGGCCCCGGCTTTGTCACGCGGTTCGCCGGTGGCGACGTAGGCGGCAATCACGGCGTCGGAGAGAGTATCAAAGGTCACTTCGGTGACGGCGTAATCGGTGAGTGCTGACTGGCCGTGCAGGAGGCAAAGGCCGGTATAAACCTGATGGGTACGCCCGCTGAGTGCGCGGAGCATCCGGGCGGCGTCGGCATCATCGGCGGGCTTGTTGAGGAACGCGCCGTCCAGCACGACGGTGGTATCCGCGCCGATAATTAGGGCGTCGCTTTCGGTACGGCCCGCGACTTCGGCGGCTTTGCCCCGCGCCAGGGCCAAGACATAGTCCGGCGGCGTCAGGCCATCGGGGGACAAGGAAGACTCATCAAAACGGCTTGCCACGACTTCAAAGGGCAGACCAAGCAGCGCCAGAAGCTCCCGGCGGCGCGGGGACGTGGAGGCGAGAATCAAGCGAGGGATGATGTTCATGGCGACGGCAGTTTGGGAGACCACGGAAATGAGACTTTCGGCTCCGTACCGCTTTTTAGACGCTGCACGTTGGAGCGATGCTTCAAAATCACCGAGAGAGTCACCAGTACGGCGAAGGCAAAATGCGCTGGGTCAGGATGGAAGCGCACCAGAACTATTGATGCGACAACTGCGCCGACCATCGACGAAATGGAAATGGTGCGTGTTGCCAGAAGGCAGGCACACCAGACCAAAAATCCGGCAGCGGCGGCAGTCGGGGATAATCCAAAGACGACGCCCAGAGATGTTGCCACTCCCTTGCCACCTTTGAACTTCAAAAAGGGGCTGAAATTGTGGCCCATAATGGCCGCCAGGCCCACGGCGACCGGCAGCCAGGCCGGGACGCTGGACGGCGCGGCCGCGAAATGGGGCATGGGCAGCCAGTCCGGCACGGCGGGAACGCCACGCGCCAGCAGGGTAGGCAGATAGCCTTTGCAGAAATCAAACAGAAAAACGGCAATGCCCCAGAGCGGACCCATGGTGCGCCAAACATTCGACGCCCCGATGTTGCCGCTGCCGTAATCGCGCACGTCAATCCCTTTGACCATGCGCCCGACCATCAGTCCAATCGGCAGGGAGCCGAATAAATAGGTCATCAGAATGAGGAAAAAAGAAGCGGTATGATGTGTCATTTGGCGTTGACGGGCATCTCCAGGGCAAACTTGGAGACGCGGACATGGGCGGGGATTTCAATGGGGTACTTGCCGTCGAAGCAGGCGCGGCAGAATTTATCTTTATGAATGCCGATGGCTTTGCAGACGCCGCCGAGGCTGAGGTAGCCAAGCGAAGTCGCGCCGATCATTTGGCGTATCTCTTCAATGGTGTGGCGGGCGGCGACCAAATCCTCCTGGTTTGCCATGTCAATCCCGTAAAAGCAGGGGAACTGTACGGGGGGAGCGGTGATGCGGACATGCACCTCGGCGGCCCCGGCGTCGAACAGGCGCTTGACCACCTGCCCCGTCGTGGTGCCGCGCACAATGCTGTCGTCTACCATCACCACGCGCTTGCCGGCGAGAGCTTCTTTGATCGGCATCAGCTTCATGCGGACGCCGGCCTCGCGCATTCGCTGGTCGGGCTGGATAAACGTGCGCTGAATATAGCGGTTTTTGACCACGCCCTCCCCGTAAGGAATGCCGGACGCTTCCGCAAAGCCGATAGCGGCAGGCGTGGCAGCATCGGGAATGGGCATGACCATGTGTGCGCCGGGGACGGGATGTTCGCGGGAAAGCTCCTGCCCCATGCGGCGGCGGCAGTCATGCAGCCCGCGCCCATACATGGACGAATCCGGGCGGGCAAAGTAAATAAACTCAAACAGGCAAGTGGCGTGCTTTTCTATCGGAACGGCCTGACGCTCGCGCATTCCATTCTTATCGATAATAATCATCTCACCCGGCTCGACCTCGCGGACATACACGGCCCCGATGGTTTCCAGCGCACAGGTTTCCGAGGCGAGGACGAAATGCTTGTTGTCCAGCAGGCCCAGACAAAGTGGGCGAACGCCGTAAGGATCGCGGATGCCGATCAAAGCATTTTCGGTGAGCAGGGCGACGGAATACGCGCCGCGCAGGCGGGTCATGGTGTGGGCAACGGCGTCTTCCAGCGATTTATCCTGCTGGGTGGCAATCATGCGGGCGATCACTTCGCTGTCGTTGGTCGTCTCAAACGGAACTCCCTGCGCCTCCATCTCGGCGCGCAATTCTTCCGTATTGATGAGATTTCCATTGTGGGCGACGGCGATGGTTCCATCCCCCCAGGCGCAGTGCAGCGGCTGGGCGTTGCGAAGAATACTGGAGCCGGTGGTGGAATAACGGGTGTGGCCGATGGCGATGTGGCCGTGAAGCTGGGACAGGGTGCGTTCGTCAAAGACCTGTGTCACCAGGCCCATTTCTTTGTACCACTTGATCTGTTCTCCATTTGAGACCATGATCCCGGCGGATTCCTGGCCCCGGTGCTGAAGGGAGAACAGACCGAAATAAGTGAGCCGGGCGACATCTTCGCCAGGCGCATAAACACCGAAAACGCCGCACTCTTCGCGGGGCGCGTCATCGTCCGGGTCCGCGCGCCCTGGCCCCACATCTGGGGGCGCGGCGTGAAAGAGTGTTTCTTCATCGAACATACGGCGTGTATTATACCACACGCCGCACTGAGTCTGTGGCAGGCAGGGAAATAACATTAGCCGGCGAGCGCTGTTTGTTCCGTTTCCTGAATCTGACGCGCCAGGAAGTCTGCCGCCTGCGAAATGTCCTCTGTGTTGAGTGTTTTTAAGACATAATCGCGCTCCCAGACCGAGTGGCGAGTCGTGGGGCGCGCGTGAATGATCTTGTGCAGACGCGAAATCGCTTCTTCGGCGGCTTCCATACTGGTCTTCGCCAGTTGAGAGACAGGCAGTGAAGCCGGAAAGCGAAACACAGTGTGAATGCGCGTTTCCGTCCCGGCAATGGCGAGCAGGCGGCAGAGATGAAAACGGGTACGGCTCCCAACTGCCTGGTAAATCGCCTGCTGAATCTGGTCATCGGCCAGAAGCGGCTTACCCCCACGGGTCTGCCAGGAAAGATAGACAAATAATTCCGGGCCGGCCGAGGCGGCTCCACCGGCGGCACTTCTTGTTTCGAGTAGATGAGACATCTACGGTTACTCTTTCCGAGCAACCAGAGTCTGAAAAATACAGTAGGGTGACAATGGCTGTCTGCTTGTAATGGTTACAGTTTTGCTTGTTGCAAAAACCGTGCCAATCCAGCAGCTAAATGAAAAAAACTGATATTTTTAGGACTTACGCAGTTGGCCCTAAAGTGATGGTCGGGTTCTGCAAATACAGCCGAATAGCCTCCCGAATGAGGCCCGCTTTGGCGGCGTAGCCGCTGATGCCTGTCTGCCATCGGTGTGCTTCTAGGCGCACAAACGCCCGCAAAGACAACACGATGTGGCACTTCTGGGCCTGTGCGCTCCGTACCTGCGCCCGTTCCACGCCGCAGCACTGCTTCAAGGCACGGTGGTAGTTCTCGATGGCGAACACCTGGCGCGAAAGGTCGCGCCGCTCGCCCGCTTCCATCTTGAGGTCATCGGTGGCCCAATGCTCCACGTCGCCGTTTGGAGCGACCGTCCGAAACACCTGGATCATGCCAAAGCCTTTGAGGTGAACCGTGCGCCCATGCTCAGGAACGTCAATGTCTTTAACGGCCACATTGCCCGTGTTGTCAGGGTTTACCTGGCGGTTGCTTTTTAATCTGGTCAAGAAGTGCCAGCCATGCCCGCGCACGGCTTTGAGGTTTTCAAGGCTTGCATACCAGCCGTCGAAGCAGACGTACTTGGGGCGGAACCCACGCTCCTTCGCTGTTTGCAGCATCGAGATGAAGTGGTCGTTCTTCGTGGTCTGCGTTTGGCCGTCCGCAGCAGGCTCGTAGAGGCGGCAGTCGCAGGGCAGGCTGCTGAGGCCATCGGTCCACAAGAGCGTCGTGAGGCTGATGCCTTCGACCACCGCATGATGCTTGCCGCTCCAGTGGCGGCTCACCAGGCCCATCTTTTGGGCATAAGGCTTGTCTAGCGTGGTGTCGTCCACGACCAGAAGGCCATGCGTCAGTTGCACGAGCGGCTCGACCTCTTGCCACAACGCCGCCGTGTCTGGCGGCAGTCTCGTGAGGAGGCGCGTGTACGCATCGTGCGAAGCGTTTACGGCACAACGGGCGGCTTCGGTGCAGGTGTAGACGCCCTGGGCGGCGATCAGAAACTGGATATAGTCCAGGTCAGTGACTTTCGGCGGGTTCATCATCCAGAGTATGAACGCTCAGACACACGAAAAGCAACTCTAAGATGACAGAAAATCAACTAAACGCACCAACTGCGTAAGTCCTAATTTTATATCATATTTCGCTAAGCCTAACTTTCCAAATCGTGTACGGCGGCCTGCATCGCCGCTGGGATTGCGCCTTCGTAGGCGGCGCGGAGTTTGGATACTGAGATGGAAAGCGTCGGCCCGCTCTGGCTGCCGTCGAAAGCGAGGTGATCTTTCGAGACAAAGCCGACAGGGCGTTTGCCGGACAATGCCTCAAATGCAGCGGCTTTCGCCGGAGCAACGCTGACAACGACGGTTGCCGTCATTTCTGCGAACAGGTCTTTCGCCTGATAGTCCGGCCAATCTAGGGTCGCGCCGTGTTTACCGGCCAGGCAGCACTCGGCCAGCGCAACGGCCAAACCGCCGTCGGAAACGTCATGTGCGGATTGCAGCAAGCCTTTGTCAATCACCGCGCGGAGAAATTCGTGCAGTTGTTTTTCAGCGCCCATATCCAGCGCAGGCGGCATCCCTGCTTCCTGACCGTGAATGACGGCGAGATATTCGCTGCCGCCGAAAGTCGGTTCGCCATTGCCGATCAAATAAATGAAATCACCTTCGGCTTTGAAGCCCATCGTCACCCGCTTGTCGGCATCTGGCAGCAGACCGATCATACCGACGGTGGGGGTGGGGAAGATCGCGCCTTCCGGTGTCTCGTTATAAAACGACACGTTGCCGGAAATCACCGGGGTTCCGAACGTTTCGCAGGCATCCGCGAGGCCCTCGACAGCGCGGCGGAACTGCCAAAAGCCTTCCGGCTTTTCGGGGGATGCGAAATTGAGGCAGTCGGTGACGGCCAGCGGGGTCGCGCCGACGCAGCTTAAATTGCGCGCGGCTTCGGCGACGGCAATCTGTGCGCCAAGATAGGGGTCTAAATAGCAGTAGCGCGGGTTGCAGTCGGTGGTCAGCGCGAGGCCCTTACCGCCCGAATCCCGCAGGCGCAGCACGGCGGCGTCGGCGGCTCCGGGCAGCACGGTCGTCTGCGTCTGCACCATTGAATCGTACTGGTCATACACCCAGCGTTTGGAGGCAATGGACGGCGACGCCAGCAGCCTCAATAAAACTTCGTTGTAATCGCTCGGTTCGGGCAAATTCGACAGGTCCGCCGACTGTGCTTCTTTGATGTAAGCCGGCTCAGTGGCGGCCAGCGTGTAGGTCGGACAGTCGTCAGTCAGCGACTGCGCCGGGACATCTGCCACGACGACGCCGTGATCCAAAATGACCACGCGGCCTGTATCGGTTACTTCGCCGACGACTTCCGCGCTCAGGCCCCATTTGTGGAACACGCCTGCGACCTCGGCCTCATGGCCTTTTTCAATAATCGCCAGCATTCGCTCCTGCGATTCGGACAGCATGATTTCATACGGCGTCATGTCCGCTTCGCGCAGGGGAACTTTGCGAACATCTATCGTCATGCCCATCCCGGCTTTGGCCGCTGTCTCGCAGGTGGAGCAGGTCAGGCCCGCCGCGCCCATGTCCTGAATGCCGACGATATAGCCCGTCGCCAGCGCTTCCAGGGTAGCTTCAATCAGCAGCTTTTCGGCAAACGGATCGCCCATCTGCACATTGGGCCGCTTGCTTTCCGAGTCCGGGCCAAGCTCGACCGACGCAAATGTCGCGCCGTGAATACCGTCCTTTCCCGTCGCCGAGCCGACATACAGCACCGGGTTTCCGACGCCCTTCGCTCCCGCCGACGCGATTTTGTCCAGCGGCACAACGCCGACAGCCAGCGCATTGACCAGCGGGTTTCCCGTATACGACGGGTGAAAATAAATTTCGCCGCCGACATTCGGCACACCCACGCAATTGCCATAGTGGCTGATGCCGCCGACGACATGCTCAAACAGGTAGCGCGTTCGGGCATCACCCGCTTCCTGGTCAATCGGCCCAAAGCGCAGGCTATTGAGAATAGCGATAGGCCGTGCGCCCATTGTGAAGATGTCCCGCAGAATGCCGCCTACGCCCGTCGCCGCGCCCTGAAACGGTTCTACAGCGGAGGGGTGATTATGCGACTCCATCTTCATCACGACGCCGATATTGCCGCCGATGTCAATGACGCCTGCATTTTCCACTTCCCCGGCGTCCATTGCCTCTTTGTACTTCTTAAAGAGGCGCAGCACGGGCCGGGAATATTTGTAGCCGCAGTGTTCGGACCACATTACGGCAAACATGCCGAGTTCCGTGATGGTCGGCTGCCGCTCCAAAGTCTGCACAATCAGGGTAAATTCGGCGTCGTTGAGGCCCATCTCGCGGTATACATCAGGGGCAATCGTGGGATTATTCTGCAAATCAGTCATACTTTGTCCTATTAAATCATTCGTCTTCAACGGGCAGCAAAACCTCGGCTTTAAGGCGCGAGCCTGCCGCCGCATGAATAGCATTTACAGTTTACCTGATTGTCCACTGATTGCTGACGGATACTTTGTTACTTACGCCGGAGCCACCTAACGACCAAGCTCACCTGTTTCGACCCAATAGAAAAAGACTTTAGTCGAGAAAGACCTTTTGATCACTGACGGCGGGCCAGCCTTACGGCCCTGCCGCGCCTCGGGGATGCCATCGGTCGCCATCAGCGCCGCCTCTCCTGCTTGGAAACCGGAACTGTGAAAGCGAACGTGCTGCCTTTGCCGGGTACACTTTTGACGCCAATGGTTCCTCCATGCGCCTCCACCGCCAATTTGCAAAAGGTGAGACCCAAACCCGTACTCATTGAACGCCCTCGATGACGTGAGGCAACCTGGCCGAACTTTTCGAAGATATGTTTGAATGCTTCCGAGGGAATGCCCTCGCCGGTGTCGCTGACCGAAAACACTAATGATCGCGCATCGTCACCGAACCGTGCGGCCACCGTTATCGTCCCGCCAGACGGGGTAAACTTGATAGCGTTCCCTAAAAGGTTCACCACGACGCGGCGCAGCTTGTTTTCATCCCCCCAAAACGCAGGCAGGTCGGCGGCAATTTTTGGAACAAGCGTCAGGCGTTCATGTTCCGCAAGTGAAGCCACCTGGCGAACGGCACTGGCGACAAGTTCGGCGGCATCCAGCGCGGCGGCATCGAGCTGCATCGTGCCGGATTCCATTTTCTCTACTTCCAGAAGATCGTTGATCATCCCCAGCAGCAGTTCCCCGCCGCTGATCGCGATGCCAACCATTTCTTGCTGGAGCTTATCCAAATCGCCGACCATTTCCAGCGTTTGCATCCCTGTAATCACCGAAGTCAGCGGTGTGCGAAGGTCATGCACAATCATGTTCTTCAAATCATCGCGCAGCTTTTCCAGCTCCTGCAATCGTTTGTAGCTTTCTTGTAAGCCTTCAGTAAACTGTATCTCCAGGTCGTGAATACGCCGCTGCTCAGTTACGTCTTCCAGTGCCAGCACTAACAACTCGGTATGGTTTCCGGCGCGGAGCTGACGAGCATTCAGCAGCATCACGCGCCGCCCGATGATGGGGAAGTCATGCTCTAGTTCGTAATTGTTGAAGACTGACTGCTGGGGAACGATATCGTCTAGCAAAATTCGCAGCGCCGGAATATCCCATTGTCCGTTACCGAGTTCATAAATAAGCTGGTCTTCGGTTTCTTCGGGAGAAACCTGAAATGTTTGATAAAAGGCACGGTTCGCGGAGCGCACGCGCAATGTCGGGTCAAGCATCAACAGTGGTTCGCGCACTGTGTCCACAATGTTCTGTGCATAGGTTTCGATCTCGGCCAGCAGCCGCTCGGCGCGTCGCCGCTCGGTCACGTCTTCCAGCGCCAGCACCAGCAATTCCGTGTGATTGCCAGCCCGAAGCTGGCGGGCATTCAGCAGCATCACGCGCCGCCCGATGATGGGGAAGTCATGCTCTAGTTCGTAATCGTTAAAGACCGACTGCTGCGGGATAATGTCCTCAAGGAGCAGCCGCAGTGCGGGGATGTCCCATTGTCCGTTGCCCAGTTCATAAATAAGATGATTCTCGGTTTCTTCGGGGGAAACATGGAAAGTCTGGTAAAAGGCACGGTTGGCGCTTCTGACCCGTAAGGTGGAATCAAGCATTAAAAGCGGTTCGCGTACTGTGTCCACAATGTTTTGGGCATAAGTTTCGATTTCTGCCAGCAGTTGTTCGGCGCGGCGTCGTTCCGTTACATCTTCTATCGCCAGAACCAGGAATTCGGTATGGTCGCCCGGACGCAGTTTACGGGCGTTGAGCAGCATTACCTTACGTCCAATGGTGGGAAAGTCATGAGCAATTTCAAAGTCATCGAAGGCTGACTTTTGCGGAATAATATCCTCGAGAAGTGTTCGCAATGAGGGTATATTCCACTGCCCATTGCCCAGTTCATAAATAAGCTGGTCTTCGGTTTCTTGCGGAGAGACTTGAAATGTTTGATAAAAGGCACGGTTCGCGGAGCGGACACACAGATCGGAGTCGAGGATTAAAAGGGGTTCACGCACTGTATCTACAATGTTTTGAGCAAAGTTTTGTGCGTCTTCCACAAGCGGCTTTTGTTTCATGCTAGACCTTCCCGGCGCTTTACCCTCACTGACCCTGCGCGGTGAGAGCAGGGGAAAAATTGTCTGCGAAACAAAATTGTCTGCCAAACAAAAGCACAGCCAAGTATACCCTGCGATGATGCTGGGACAAACGCAGCTATCGGTGTCGGGTGTAGTGCCTTGTGCGACCGCACTCCTGCTTCTCATTTTACAAATTTCTTGTCAGCCTCTTGACATACTCACAGAGGCACGGATTCTGAGACGAACGATTTGGCGTAAAAGCATTGATCGCGGGTATGAAGCCAATAAATACTACGGAAAATACTACGGATGGCGGTAACATCTAACAAGCCCTGCGCGATGATCACTCTCGGTGAGTGCCTGACGACCAATTCCATGCTCCAGTTTTGTGGCGTCTGATCTTATGAAAACTCCTACACCCATTGAAGCCCCGGCGCGCTCCCGCGCCTCTGATATCAAGCTGGCGCTGCTGCTCACCTATGTAACGCTTGGCTGGATGACTATTGAGGGCGGCGCGGCCTTGATGCTCGGCTGGCGGTCGCAGAGTCTCCTGCTGGAAGGGTTCGGCATGGATAGCGTGGTGGAACTATTCAGTGCCGGGGTTCTGCTCTGGCGGCTGCTTGTCGAGTCTCGTGGCAGGGCCGATGAGTCCGCCATTGCCGGAGTCGAGCGCCGTGCCGCCCGTCTGGTCGGCTGGAGTCTGCTGGCGCTGGCTGTCTCTGTGGCCGCAGTGTCGGCCTACGGGCTTTTCATTGCCCCGCACCATACAAACACGCATGAAAGCGTTTGGGGCATCCTGATCGGCCTGGTCGCTAAAATCGGTATGCCTGTTTTGGCGGGATACAAACTGACGGCTGCGGCCCGGCTGAATTCTCGGGCTTTGCGGGCTGACGCGATGGAGGCGATTACGTGCGGCTATTTATCCATCGTTTTGATCGTCGGATTGGCGGCAACTCGCCTGTTTGGGTGGTGGTGGCTGGACAGTGTCGCCGCGCTGGCGCTGATTCCCTTCCTGGTTAAAGAGGGTCGTGGCGCAATCAAGGGCGACGGCTGCTGCTCTCATTAAGCATGGAACTTGAAGCCATTCGTTCGGGAGGGATATGGGTATATCAAGCCAGCGGGAAAAAGCGCGTAGTCCACACATGAAAACCAGAATTGACACACAAAGCTCTATGAAACCATTCGCACAACGCCTCACGGCAGCCTTGTTGGCCCGATCACTGGCTTTGTTTATCTGCGCGCTGCCGGCTGCTTTTCTGCCGGCAGCGCGCGTAATCGCAGCCGGGCCGGCGCTCAATTTCTACGTCGCGACCAATGGGAGCGATGCCTGGACTGGCCGTCTGCCGTCTCCCACCCATCATGGCGACGGCCCCTTTGCGACAGTGGGAGCGGCGCAGCGGGCCCTTGCACGGCGCAAAGCCGGCGGCGGCCTGTCCGGCCCGGTCACAGTCTGGATTCGGGGCGGCACGTACCGATTGACCCGCCCGCTTCGGTTTACCGCAGCCGACTCAGGCTCGGAAAGTGCGCCTATCACTTACGAGGCTTACACGGGAGAAAAGCCCGTCTTTACGGGCGATCAGGCAATTGCTGCCCACTGGCATTCGTACTCCGGCAACCCCCAAATCAAAGTCACGCCGATTGCCCAGGTCGCGCAGGGGCAGTGGAATTTCAACCTGTTAAGCATCAACAATCAGCCGAGAGACCGTGCCAGGATGCCGGCGAAGGGACAAACCTATAGCATTGTCCCTTTTGACCAGAGCCACCCGCTCCCCGCTGATGACCCGGACCGGCGGCTCCATTTTTATGCCCGGCCCGGCGACATCAACCCGCACTGGACCAATTTGCAGGATATTGAGATGAGCAAGATCGCGCGCTTTACCAATTCCCGCGAAAAACTTCTTTCGATGGACCCCGCTTATTCCCTGGTGACGCTGGCCGCGCCGACCATCAAAAACATCACCAGCTACGGCGCAGACTATGGCGGCAATGACCACTACTTTCTGGACAATGTTTTTGAGGGTCTCGCACCGGGAGCGTGGTATCTCAACCGCCACACTGGAGACCTCTATTACTGGCCCAGAGCCGGTGAAAAAATTGGTCAAGAAACATTTGCCGCTCCGATAGTCTCACAACTGCTCACTGTGGAAGGCACACCCGGCGCATTTGTCCACCATTTAGCTTTCAAGGGCCTGACTTTTATTCACACCAGCAATCCCATGCCCGATGCCGGCTATCCGGGCTTTGTTCCTGTTTACGATGTTCCCGTTCTGCCGGCTATTGAAGTCAGAAACGCCGACAGCATTTCGTTTGTCCGTAACACCGTCCATGACGTGACTGGTGCCGGTTATCGCCAGCTCAATACCAGCAATTCGCTGATTTCGGGAAACCTGGTGTATCGCACTGCTGGGGACGGCATTCAAGCCGGGGACCCGGCGGAAGTGCCGGGTGCGCCGTCCGCCGTCAGCAGCGCCAGCGCCTTCGCCGGCAACATCATCACCGACAACACGATCCATGACGTGGGGCTAACGTATGCGGAGTCCCCGGCGATCATTGAACATCATCAGTCCCATTCATTAATCGCGCACAATCTGGTCTACAACACGCCGGGCAGCGGCATTTATTTGCAGGGAGGCAAGGCGGCGGACGGCGTGGGCAGCAACCGGGTGGAATACAACATCATCCATGACGCGATGCAGCAAATAGATGACGATGGCGGCATTTACATGATCAATGCCGATCCAAACACCAAAATTGTCGGCAACATCATCCATGACATCGGGCAGTACGGACGCTGGTACTGCGCCGGCATTTATCTGGATGTCGGCCAGACGGACTTGACCGTACAGGGAAACCAGGTGTACCGAGCAATGGTGGGTTTGATGCTGAACGGCGGAAGCGGCGAGCCGGTGAAAGACTGCATTATTACGGACAATATCTTTGCCGACAGCAGCTGGATCGCCATTGCCTTCCAGCAAGATAATGTTTCCAGAGCTTTAACCGGCATCACGTTCGAGCGCAACGTGATTTCCGTTCAAAACCATCTGGAAAAGCCTTTGCTGATCAGCGGTTTCACCCCGACCTCACGGTATCCATTCAGCAAGCCTTATGCGTTTGCGACGACCGCCGGCGGTGCCACAACCATCACGCAGGTTCATAGCGACCATAATCTTTTTTACAACCCCGATGCGCTGGCTGACTGGCAAAACGGCGTCAATGTTTGGAAAAACCCTGCCCTGATGCACGCCCCCGCGGCCATTGCCTCAGATGCTCATTCCCTGGAAGCCGATCCGCAGTTCGTGGACTACGCGCATGGCAATTTTTCTCTGAGTCCGTCGTCGCCTCTTTTCCAATTCGGATTCCAGGCGGTGAATGTTTCCGCCGCAGGCCCGCGCCCGGTGATGCTGGATCAAGTCAAGCCGGGGAAAGCACCGGCAGCATCTCGCAGCGCTCCCCGGCATGGGCATAAGTCTTGAAAGTACCCCGATGAACTCGCGACGCTCATTTTTATGCGCCCTGACAGGCCTGACCTTCTCCCTTCTGGCGGGAGTTTCTCGCCGCGCGGACGGCTCCGTGCCGCGCGGGGCGTTTCTGGCGGGCGCTGACTTGTCCGAACTGCCCTGCCATGAAGCCCAGGGCGTTAAATACTCCGACCGCGGGGCAGAAGAAAACCTGCTCGTGATTGCCCGCCGCAATGGATGGAACGTGATCCGGGTTCGGCTTTGGGTTCATCCGAACAGCAGCCCGGAAGCCGCAGTGTCCAGCCTGGAAAGCGTCTCTGCATTCGGCAAACGCATCAAAGCCGCCGGGTTTCAGTTTCTGCTGGACATGCACTACTCGGACACCTGGGCTGATCCGGGCCACCAGACAAAGCCGGCGGCGTGGGACGCCCTCACGTTTCCGCAGCTTGTGCAGCAGGTTCACGATTACAGCCGGGAGGTGATCGCACACCTGCGGCAGGGCGGAGCCATGCCGGACCTGGTGCAGATCGGCAATGAAACCCGAAACGGCCTGCTTTATGGCAGTGGGATCAATGGAGCCGGGCCGCAGCCGGGCGGCGGCTTTTGGGAGAGCGCTCCTGGAGGCCGTGACCGCGCTGTGCAGCTTTTCGCGGCGGGCCTCGCGGGAGTGCGGGCGGGAGCGTCGCCCGCTCCGGTTCCGCGCACGATCCTGCATGTCCCCGATGGTCAGGACAGCGTGTTTGTTCGGGATTATTTCCGAGATTTGGACGCCAGTGCCAAAGCCCAGAATGTCTCATTGAACTACGACATCGTCGGCTTGTCGTACTATCCGTCCGACCCCTGGGACAAAAAAACGGGTTATGACGGCTGGACACTGGCCCGCCTTGCCGCTTCCATGAATTGGGTTGCCGTGACGCTCCAAAAACCTGTGCTGATTGTGGAGACAAGCTGGCCGCAGGACGGGGAGCGGCAGCCTATTCCCGGCGCACCGCAGTTTGCTTTGACGCCCGTCGGCCAGACGCAGTTTTACGAGGCTTTGATTCGCACCGTCCGGGCGGTTCCCGAAGGCCAGGGCCTCGGCGTGATCCCCTGGGATCAGGATTCTCTCAACTGGAATTCGGTGTTTGATGGTCAGGGCCGCGCTCTGCCTGCCATGCGCGCGCTCGGACAAGGGTGATTCCATTTCAGCAGCCTCCACACCCGTATATCACCTGCTCCTGCGCGCTTACTAAGGAAGTGTTATGAAGTTCAGTGGTTCTTCGTTCCGTATCCAGTCTGTTATGGGCCTGCTCCTCGCGCTGCTGCCGAGCCTGGTCCTCGCCGCTCCTGCGGCCTCCAACCCGGTCGTTGTCGGGAACGCCCGCTTTACGGTCGTGACGCCGCTGTGCCTGCGGCTGGAATATGCGCCAAGCGGCACGTTTGTGAATGCGCCGTCGCTGTTCGCCGTCAACCGGGCTGCCCGGTACAGCGGCTTCCAACTCACGCGCCGGGGTGGGGCGGTCACCATCGATACCGGGGCCATACGGCTGACTTATACGCCCGACGGGAAGCCGCTCTCACCCGCCAATCTACAGGCGGACATCCGCTGCGGAGCGCGGGCAGCGGCTCATTGGACGCCCGGCGCACCCAATCCCGGCAATCTGGGCGGTACGATCCGCACCCTGGACGGGGCAGCGGGACCGGAGGATTTGGGGCAGGGGCTGATCTCACGCGACGGGTGGTATCTGCTGGACGACTCCCGGACGCCGCTGCTGACAGGTGACTGGGTCGAGGCCCGGCCCGCCCTCGCCGGCACGGACTGGTACTTGTTCGGCTACGGAGACAATTACAAGGCTGCGTTGAAATCGCTTACGACCATTGGCGGCCCGGTGCCGCTGCCGCGAAAGTACGCTCTGGGGGCCTGGTACTCACGCTACTGGCCTTTCTCAAGCGCCGACTATCGCCAGATCGTGACTGAATACGGCCAGCACGATTTCCCGCTGGACAACATCGTGCTGGACATGGACTGGCATAAAGACGGCTGGACCGGCTGGTCGTGGAACCGGAAATTGCTGCCGGATGCCGAACAGCTTTTGCCGTGGTTCCATTCCCAGGGCCTGCACGACACGCTGAATCTGCATCCGGCCGACGGGGTTGGGCCGCAGGAAGACCAGTATGCCGCCTTCATGCGCGACATGGGCGCAGACCCCGCCACGCAGAAGACACTTCCATTCGATGCCGCCGACAAGAAGTACATGGACACGCTCTTCAAAGACGTGATTGATCCGCTTGGCAAGGACGGCGTGGACTTCTGGTGGCTGGACTGGCAGCAGGGCGAAAGGACGCGCTCGATTCCTGAATTGACCAACTTGTTCTGGCTGAACACGCTGCTGTACCGGGACACGGCGAAGAACGGCGAGCGCGGCCTGTCCTTCTCGCGCTGGGCTGGGTGGGGCGATCACCGCCATCCCGTCCACTTCAGCGGCGACGCCAACACAGGCTTTCCGATGCTGGCGTTTGAGGTGCCGTTTACGTCTACGGCGGGCAATGTCGGCTGCTTCTTCTGGTCACACGACATCGGCGGCCATATGGGCGGGCGCAACGAAGAGTCGTATGCGCGGTGGGTTCAGTTTGGTGCGACGAGCGCCGTGCTGCGTTCGCACTCGACGCGCGACGGGGCAACGGATCGCCGCCCGTGGAACTACTCGGTGTGGGCGGAAAACTCGATGCGAATCTCGTTTCACCTGCGCGATGAATTGTTTCCCTACATCTATTCCAGTGCCTGGCAGACCGTCCATGCCAGTGTGCCGCTGAACCGCCCTTTATATATTGACTATCCCCGATTGGAGCCGTCTTATCACAACGGGCAGGAATATCTTTATGGCGATGCGCTCCTGGCCGCGCCGATTGTGACGCCGGGCGTGGGGCCGGGGCGGGTCGCGCACCAGACCGTTTGGTTTCCGCCGGGCGCGGACTGGTACAACTATTTCACCGGCGAGGGCTATCTCGGCGGCGTCAATGTGCTGGTCTCAGCAGACATCAACGAGTTCCCATTGTTTGTGAAAGGCGGGGTTCCAATTCCCATGCAGCCATACACGCCGCGCATGGCGACTGCCTTGCTTTCAACGCTGCGCCTGCGCTGCTATCCCGGCGCGGACGGCCGGACAGGCACATCGACTCTGTATGAAGATGATGGGCAGACAACGGCTTACCGGAAGGGCGCATCCGCGACAACCCCGCTTTCTTATGTGCGCCGGGGCAGCACGGTCACTGTTACAGTCGGGCCGGCACAGGGGCATTACGCCGGACAGGTGATGCGGCGCGGCATCGTTGTAGAACTGATGGACACGGCCAGAGTGCTGCGGGCGACCGTGGGCGGCAAAACCGTTCCGACCACCTACGATGCGGCGAAAATGATAGCCTGTATCATGCTCCCGGTGCGCCCGGTGTCCCAAACAATGACGGTGATCGCCCAAACTGCGCCTGTCGATACGCACGGGCAGGCAAACGCTGCTTTCCGGCGGCATATCAGCGGTAT
Source organism: Capsulimonadaceae bacterium (assembly GCA_965277095.1). Classification (GTDB taxonomy): domain Bacteria; phylum Armatimonadota; class Armatimonadia; order Armatimonadales; family Capsulimonadaceae; genus JANXMY01. The sequence goes on along the minus strand of OZ255718.1, from coordinate 3,556,041 downwards.
TCTCGGTTCTTTCGACTTCCGCGGCAAGACCACCCAAAAAAGTGTGCTGTCCGCTGCGCTCGCCCAAACCACGGATTTAGCCCAGCGTGATGAACTTCTGGCATCTGCGGGTATCGGTCTGGTGCATCACCGCATGGCCCCCTACCTTTTCGGCGGGGAAACCCAGGATCAGTTCTTTGCATCGGCAGGTTTAGTAGATGGAAACACCGTCACCCTGCTGTCCGGGGCGTCTAAATCACTCACACCGAATGGCCCGCTGGATGCTTCCGGTCTGAAAATTATTCGGCACGGCCAGCCGTTCTCGGCGCCGGGTCAGGTGACATTTGCCGTTGGCGGGCAAAAAATACAGCAGCCTGCCGTGATGCCGACCGTGACCGATTTGATGAGTGCGGATAACGTGGCCGCCTCGGCAAAAGTTACTGCAAGCGGCTCAGAAGGCGGCTATTCCGCGGAGGGGGCAGTGGATGGAATCGTGGGTGGCTATCCTCAAGACAAGAGCCAGGAATGGTCGGCAGGCAGGACTGTCGGCGCTTCGCTGCGGCTGGACTGGGATACGCCGCAGAGGGTAGACCGGATTGTTCTTTATGACCGGCCAAATACGACGGATCAAATTACGTCCGGGACAATTGCCTTGAGCGACGGCAGTACGCTCCCTGTCGGAACATTGCCCGACGACGCTTCGGCCCCGCTGGAGATACGCTTTCCCACAAAGCGCATTACATCGCTGACGTTCACCGTCACCGGCGTCAAACCAGGCACTCAAAATGCCGGCCTGTCTGAGATCGGCGTTTTTCGAGCCAAATAAAGCCGCTGTTTCTGCCGCCCCGGCTAAAGTGCCCTGATGCGCGCTTACGGCCTAAGCTATATTCTGATAAATGAGCTGCTGGGAGACACACGAGAAACATCCGCGCGACGGTCGCGACGCAAACACCAAAAGGTTCATTCCGCGATAGAAGGCTGATTACGGGGCCAGTGCAGCCAGAGGCCGGTCAATCCGTGGGGTAGGGGAGGCTGGAAACGAAATGCGCGTTTTGACAGGAGCGTTCCCAAAGTAAGCGTGTTGTTCTCATATTTTATCACTCACATGGAAGTAGTCGAAGTCTACGAAGCCGCCCGCGGTCTTGGTTGCATAGTTGAACAGCGCAAAGCGGTAGCCCATGAAATGCGGAAGCGTGTAAACCATCTGGAGCGGCTTTCCAATTGGCATCCACTTTTTTCCATCGAGGCTGTAGGAGAAATAGGCTTTATCCGCTCGATCTTTGTAATCACAGTCCATCTTTAGCCGGATGATTTTCTGGGTTGATGGCACACTTTCCACTTCCTCCGGGAAGTCAGACTCGGCGCTGACCATGACGATTGATTTGGCGCTGCCGACCATCTTAACCCCGACGAACCCGTATTTTTTCTGCAATGCGGCCAGACCCGTAAAGTCCCCATCTTTCATATGGCTCACGTCGAGGGCGACTGTGCCCGAACATTCCGGGCCAAAGGTGCGCTGCGTCAAAGAGTTGCGCGCCGTGAGGAAATCGGCGTCTAGCCGTCCCGTGGTGAGTCGCAGAAAGCCGGGCCGCTGAGTGAGTGACCAATCGTTGTTGTCTGGGTTGTGGTTCCATTGCCACGCCAGTGGAAGGGCAGGCTGACCGGGTCTGCGCTTGAACTCATCGGACGCCACAATCCCTGCTGCGCCGCCCGCTCCCAGAGTACTCGCCGGGAGGTTCAGCGTTTTGGGTACCTTGCCACCCTCGCCCATCACGGGCCAGCCATCCTCCCATTTCACCGGCACCAGGAAAGGGGTGCGGCCCACCGCGCCGTGATCCTGGAAGAGGAGGGCATACCAGTCTCCTTGGGGCGTGTCAATGAGACCCCCCTGCGCTACGCCCTGGTCCTGTAAGGCGACTCTGCCTTCATACGGGCCAGTGAGCTTGTCCGCACGAAAGATGAGCTGTGTGCGGATGCCGCCCCGCGGCCAGGTAATATTGGACAGGTAATATTTCCCATTGATCTTTCGCATTTGCGAGCCTTCCGCCGGCAAGCCGGCGTTGGGGCCGGCCACAAGGGTGGCGTTTGGAACGATAATCTGATTTACCCCGCCCGGCTTGATAGCCGAAGCGTCTGCGGTCAGCTCAGTCAGCCAAATGACGCCCCCGCCATGAATCATATACACGCGCCCGTCGTCATCAAAAAACAGCGAGTGGTCGTGCAGCGCGGGGCTAAACGAGGACTCTGTCCACCGCCCGCTCTCGATGTTTTTCGTCTTATAAACATAGGTTTTGCCGGTCGTGCCAGAAAACGTCGTGACGTAGAACGTGCCGTCGTGGTAGCGCAGGCTGCTGGCCCAAGAGCCTGCACCGTAAGCATTCTTGCCGTTCTGAAGGGTCAGCGCGTCATTATCTGCGAGGGTGTCGTAGGCATAGCGGACGATCTGCCAGTTCACCAAGTCCTTGGACCTCATAATTGGAAGCCCTGGACTCAGATGCATCGTAGTGCTGCTCATGTAGTAGGTGTCCCCCACGCGAATAACCGCCAGGTCCGGCACATCCGCCCAGATGATGGGGTTTTGAGCCTTCCTAACCTGGGCCTCTTGAGCGTGAGCAACCGTGCTGGAAACGCTTATGATGGAAAGTGCGGTCAGGCACAAAACTGCGATAAAATTTGCCGCCACGCAAGAAACTGACTGATTCACGCAATGATTCCTCTTGGTCAAAATGTGGGTTTCCAAAACTTGCCTGCCCATAGCCCGGTGGTGTCATTGACTTTAGCCCGCTGCTTCAGCTAGGCTTCCGCCTCATCTGCCGCACACGGGCGGAGCATCTCTCGGAATGAGAGAATTTATGTCTCGGCTTTTTATGTCTCGGCTTAATGCTAAGATACACTCTAATATCAGCCTGGCATGTTCAGAGCTATGAAGGCATCTCTTGGCGCGGGATTTGTTCCGTTTCGTGCATAACCCCCAATCACCAATCCGTCGTAAACTTTCCGTCGGGTTGGACAGCCCAAATTTATGGAGGATATTTTGGAGGCGATGGAATGTATTCATCATTTTGGGGCCTCGGATGAGGGTTGGATGGCTACCAGAGGGCCACGCACTAAGCGGTTCAGTCAGAACGCAACGGGGGAACTTTTAGAGGAGAATCGCCAAAAACTCTCTCAAAGCCGGTGAGAAAATGGACAGTACAAGATTCGAACTTGTGACCCCTTCGATGTCAACGAAGTGCGCTACCACTGCGCCAACTGTCCATAAGTAGCAGGAAATGTGAGCGTAGTTTACCCACATTTTCTGCGTTTGTCTAGTGCTGTTTCGGCAGAGACGCTGTTTTTTCGCGCCACGCGGCGATCAAGCGATCCTCGTAATCGTCCTGGTCGCTGTCAGCGATCCGGCCTTTTCCTTCCAGCCAGGCGACGGTGCGACGCACGCCTTCCCGGAAATTCACAGTTTGGCCCGTGTAGGCCGTATCACGCTTGATTTTGCTGTTATCAAATACCGAAGGCCACTGCAAAATCTCATAGGTGCTTCCTGACCAGTCCGGCGCGGTCTCATGCAATGTTTCCGCCGGAAGATATACCGGTGTAAACGTGCCGCCCACCACTTCCGCGACCTGCTGATGATACTGGTTCCAGGTCATCCACTCGTCGCCGGTGATGTTGTATGCCTGTCCCAGGCAGTGGGATTGGCCCATCACGCCGACAAATCCGCGCGCGACATCGTCGACATGGCAGGCGGCCCACAGGCTGTTGCCGTTTCCCGGCACGATGGTTGGCTTGTTCTTTCGCAATCGGTCCACAAACGTGTCGGCAGGGCCGAAGGCGCGAATGACGGAGCCGCCTTCGCCATAAGAGTGCGAGGGACGCATGATGGTGACGGGAAACTGCGCGTCGGTAAAAGCTTGCCACAATAATTTTTCACAGGCAATTTTATTCTGCCCGTATTCACCGATGGAATGGTATGCTTCCGTCTCGGTGGTCGGAAGCTGGGTCACCGGGCCGGAATACACGCATACCGTGGAGCAGTGAATAAACTGGCCGCAGCGACCGGAAAACGCGCGCACGGCGGACGCGGAATCGTCCGGGTGAAATGCGACCATATCCATAACAACGTCATAGGTCTGATCGGTGAACGCCGCCTCAAATGCTGCGTAATCTTTGCGATCTCCCGTGATAATTTCTGCCCCCGGCGGCAGCCGGTTTTCCGATTTGCCCCGGTTAAACAGCGTGACCTGGTGGCCGTCCCCCAGAAGCTGACGCGCAATGGCCGTGGAAATCAGCCCCGTCCCGCCCACAAATAAAACATGCATCGTGGTATTCTCCCCCAAAGAGTGTACCCCATCAAAAAAGAATCGCGCTGAGTCTGGCCCAATTCCTTGACAGGCTACATTTAGTGTGTTATACTAAAAATCCGCACTAGATATGGGAAATAATACCTAACCAATGAAGTGTCCGTACTGCGGCCATGACGACGATGCCGTGCTGGACTCGCGGCCTCTGCGCGACGGGGAAGCCATCAAGCGCCGCCGTGAATGCAAGCACTGCGACCGGCGCTTCACCACGTTTGAGACCATCGAGGAAATGCAGCTCACGGTGGTGAAAAAGCCCGACCGGGACGGCCACCAGCGGCGGGAGCCGTTTGACCGTAACAAGCTGCTGCGCTCTCTGCGCGTCGCCTGCCAGAAGCGGCCCATTTCGGAAGAAACACTTCAGGAAATCGCTGACGATATTGAGCGTACCCTGACCAATCGTTTAGACAAAGAAGTCCCGTCGTCGGACATCGGCGAAATGGTGATGGAGCATCTGCGCCGCATTGACCAGGTGGCTTATGTCCGGTTTGCTTCCGTGTATCGCCAGTTCGAAGACGCCACTCAGTTCCGCGACATCGTGAACCTGCTGAAAAAGCAGGGTGGGCGACTGCGAAAAGAATAAAAACAACAGATCAAGAAAGAATGTTAAGAAAGAATGGGAGAGACCATGTCCGAGAAAAGCAACGGGAAAAAAAGCGCGGGTGGAACCACCCTGGATTTGATGAGCGAAGACGACGCGCCGCGTCCCAGAACGGCGCGTAAGCCCGCCCCGTCCGCCGCTGCACCCCTGATGGAAGCCGGCCCGGTGGAGGCCGGTGGCGCACTGTTTGGTGGCGATGAAGTCGATGCGGACGCCCGGCACCCGGCGAATGTGCCGGTGGGCAACTATCCCGCGCCGTCTCAAATCGCCCAGCGCGATGACGCCCCGGCAGACCCGTTCGCGGAAGATGATCCTTTTGAGGATACCGTGATGGCCCGAATGCTGGCCGATGAACCCACTCCTATCGCCAGCCCGCTGCGCGCCGCGCGTGAAGAATTGATGGAAGACATCCAGCCCGGCCCGGATTTAAACGCGGTGGCTGATCCGGTCGCCGCGCCGGAAGTGGAGCAAAAAGTGGAGGTGGCTCTGCCTGCTCTCACCGAAATTGCCCCGGACGTGAAGCCTGCCGCAAAAATAAACGCTTCCAATAATGCGAAAACAAACGCCCCTGGCCTTTCCATCACCCGCCGCTATACCCGGCCCGGCCAGGATGTCTGGAAAACAACCGAATGGGAGCTTCGCACGGCCAGCATCGTCGGCAGCGACGGCAAAATCGTTTTTGAGCAGAAAGGCGTCGAAATCCCCAAATCCTGGTCGCAGCTTGCTACCAACGTCGTCGTTTCCAAATACTTTCGGGGCCAGATCGGAACGCTGGAGCGCGAATACAGTGTGAAGCAGCTCATTGGCCGCGTCTCCGACCGCATTCTCGGCTGGGGCAAAGACGGCGGCTACTTCGCCACGGACGCGGACGCGGACACCTTCCACGACGAATTGCGCTATATTCTTCTGCACCAGTTCGCCGCGTTCAACAGCCCCGTCTGGTTCAATCTCGGCTGGGCCGGTCGCCGGCAGGCGGTGTCGGCGTGTTATATTACAGAAGTGGACGACTCGATGGAGTCCATTCTGGATTTGTACAAAACCGAGGGAATGCTCTTTAAAGACGGCTCCGGCTCCGGGCATAACCTCTCGCCACTGCGCTCGTCCAAAGAGCCGCTGTCGGCAGGGGGGCGTTCCAGCGGGCCGATTGCTTTTATGAAGGGGCTGGATGCGTCGGCGGGCAGCATTAAATCGGGCGGCAGCACGCGCCGCGCCGCGAAGATGGTTATCTTAAATGCCGATCACCCGGACATTCAGGAGTTTATTGACTGCAAAAAGGACGCCGAACTCAAAGCCCATGCGCTGATTGACGCCGGTTATTCCGGGGCGTTCAATGTCTCCGGCGGAGCTTACGATACGGTTCCATTTCAAAATGCCAATCATAGCGTCCGCGTCACCGATGAATTCATGCAGGCGGTGGAAGCCAATGGCCCCTGGGAAACCAAGTTCCGCACGGACGGCAAGACGGCGGAAACATTGAAAGCCAAAGACCTGCTGCGCTCCATCGCCGAAGGTACCTGGGTCTGCGGCGATCCCGGAATGCAGTTTGACACGATTGCCAATGACTGGCATACCTGCGCCAATACCGACCGCATCCATGCGTCTAATCCGTGCAGCGAATTTTTCTTTCTGAATTCGACGGCCTGTAATCTCTCCTCGCTGAATCTGATGAAGTTCCGAGTGCCGGGAACGATGGCCTTCGACGTAGAATCGTTTGAACACGCCGTTCGCGTTATGATTACGGCCCAGGAGATCGTTGTCGGCTTCGCCCATTATCCGACGCCTAAAATCGAAGCCCGTTCGCATGAGTTCCGCCCGCTCGGCCTCGGTTATGCGAACCTCGGCGCACTGCTCATGGCGGCGGGCCTGCCTTATGACAGCGACGCAGGCCGGGCGTATGCCGGAGCCGTCACGGCGCTGATGACGGGCCGGGCGTACCACCAATCCGCGACGATTGCCCGCGACTGCGGCGGGCCATTCTCTGGCTTTGCCGAGAATCGCGACCCCATGCTGCGCGTCATGCGAAAGCACCGTGAGCATGTGGAGCATATCAACGACAAACTGATCCCCGACACGCTTCTCGCCGCCGCCCGTACTGCCTGGGACGATGCGGTGGCCGAAGGGCAGGTCTCCGGCTACCGCAACGCACAGGCCACAGTTTTGGCCCCTACCGGTACAATCGGCTTTTTGATGGACTGCGATACGACGGGAATTGAGCCGGACATCGCGATTGTCAAGTACAAGTCTCTGGTCGGCGGCGGGATGATGAAGATCGTCAACCAGACCGTTCCCGAAGCCTTGCAGCGGCTGGGCTACTCCGAGGCGCAGGTGGAAGGCATCATCAAGTTTATTGATGAGCATGACACGGTCGAGGGCGCGCCGGACCTCAAGCCCGAACATCTGGCGATCTTCGACTGCGCGTTCCGCCCGATGAACGGCACGCGCTCCATTCATTACCGGGGCCATATCAAGATGATGGCTGCCGCCCAGCCGTTCATTTCGGGCGCGATCAGCAAGACCGTAAACGTCCCCAATGATGCCACGCCGGAAGACATTGCCGAGACTTACATTGAGTCCTGGAAGCTGGGCATCAAGGCCGTCGCCATCTACCGCGACGGCTCCAAGCGCACCCAGCCGCTGAATACCAGCAAAGAATCTCCGGTGGCGGAGAAGGCCGGCGTGTCCGTTCCTGCCGAAGAAACAGCTCCCGTCGCTGCGCTGACCCCGCCCAAAGCGGTGCGCCGCCGCCTGCCCGATGAGCGGGAGAGCGTCACCCACAAGTTCAGCATTGGCGGCCATGAAGGCTACCTCACCGTAGGGCTTTACCCGGATACCCGGCAGCCCGGCGAAATCTTCATTCGCATGTCCAAAGAAGGCTCCAGCATCTCCGGCCTGATGGATAGCTTCGCGACAGCAATTTCCCTGGCCCTGCAATATGGCGTCCCGCTCTCCACTCTGGTGGACAAGTTCATTCACTCGCGCTTTGAGCCGTCCGGCTTCACCGGCAACAAAGAGATTCCAATGGCAAAGTCCGTCATGGACTATATCTTCCGCTACTTGGCCCTGCGCTTCCTGCAAAAAGAAGACCGGCACAACGTCGGCCTGCTCGCCGACCAGGATGACTCGGCCTACACCGCCGCTCCTGCGGCGCTGCCGGCTCCGACGCATGACACTAAAAACGGGACAATGGGCAACGGCAACGGGAAGAGCAATGGCAGCGGCCACAAAAACGGCAGTGAACTCGCGCACCTTGCCGACAACAGCACAGCCACCCTCACCGAGCATGAGCGCGAAATCTACCGAATGCAGTCCGACGCTCCCCCCTGCCCGGAATGCGGCGCGATCACCATCCGCAGCGGTGCGTGCTATAAATGCCTCAGCTGCGGGACCAGTTTAGGCTGCTCGTAAAACAAAGGGCGCAGGCTGAAAGGCCTGCGCTTTTCCAAATAATTAGCGAACATCTGCTTGTATCGCAGCATTTTTGACGCGGTTTAGTGAGATTTGAATGAATTATCAAAAGAATATTGGTAAGGATGCCTTCGATTATAATCAGCAAGACAGAGAGCCGCGACGCGGTCACTATTTTTTAGATGAAGCGGGTGATGCAACACTGTTTGACGCAAAAGGCCGTGTGCTGATCGGCACTGAGGGCTGTTCACGTTTCTCTATGTTAGGTATGCTGGATATAAAACGACCGGTCGAAATTTCGCGGGACATAAGTGATTTACGCGACCTATTACTTGCCGATCCCTACTTTAAAAATATACCATCTATGCAGAAAGGACAACGGAAAACAGCCTTATTTTTTCATGCGAAAGATGATATACCTGAAGTGCGGCGTGAGGTATATTCACTGTTGATGCGCCATGATATACGTTTTTATGCTATTGTCCAAGATAAGCAGGAAGTTCTAGAATATGTACTGCGGCGCAACGAAGAGGATAGTGCATTTAAGTATCATCCAAATCACTCATACGATTATCAAGTGAGATGTCTATTAAACGGCAAACTTCACAAAAAAGACACATATCACATTCACTTTTCTCGCCGTGGAAAGTCTGACCGGACGGCTGCGCTTCTTGAAGCAATAGAAGCGCAGCGCCAATGGTATGTTGAAGAATTCAAAATAGAGAACGCGTCTGCTATTCTCAACGTGTCCGCACACTATCCCTGGGATATGGCAGGCCTTCAGGCGGTCGATTATTTCCGGTGGGCTTTGCAGAGATTTTATGAACGGGGCGATTGCCGCTATCTGGAATTCGTCTGGGCAAAATGCGCGGTGATTAATGATCGCCATATCAAAGGCAGGAATAATTCTGGAACATTTTTTACACAAAAAAAGCCGCCCTCGTTGGCGGCGTTGAAAGAAGTCCGAGGAATATAGGATCACCCTGCGAACGCAGACCTCACACACGGCATGGAGCCGAATTTCGTTCCTCGTGGCTTCATTCTACCTATACTTGTCGGTTTTGTCAATAAAACTTTAGGACTTACGCAGTTGGTGCGTTTAGTTGATTTTCTGTCATCTTAGAGTTGCTTTTCGTGTGTCTGAGCGTTCATACTCTGGATGATGAACCCGCCGAAAGTCACTGACCTGGACTATATCCAGTTTCTGATCGCCGCCCAGGGCGTCTACACCTGCACCGAAGCCGCCCGTTGTGCCGTAAACGCTTCGCACGATGCGTACACGCGCCTCCTCACGAGACTGCCGCCAGACACGGCGGCGTTGTGGCAAGAGGTCGAGCCGCTCGTGCAACTGACGCATGGCCTTCTGGTCGTGGACGACACCACGCTAGACAAGCCTTATGCCCAAAAGATGGGCCTGGTGAGCCGCCACTGGAGCGGCAAGCATCATGCGGTGGTCGAAGGCATCAGCCTCACGACGCTCTTGTGGACCGATGGCCTCAGCAGCCTGCCCTGCGACTGCCGCCTCTACGAGCCTGCTGCGGACGGCCAAACGCAGACCACGAAGAACGACCACTTCATCTCGATGCTGCAAACAGCGAAGGAGCGTGGGTTCCGCCCCAAGTACGTCTGCTTCGACGGCTGGTATGCAAGCCTTGAAAACCTCAAAGCCGTGCGCGGGCATGGCTGGCACTTCTTGACCAGATTAAAAAGCAACCGCCAGGTAAACCCTGACAACACGGGCAATGTGGCCGTTAAAGACATTGACGTTCCTGAGCATGGGCGCACGGTTCACCTCAAAGGCTTTGGCATGATCCAGGTGTTTCGGACGGTCGCTCCAAACGGCGACGTGGAGCATTGGGCCACCGATGACCTCAAGATGGAAGCGGGCGAGCGGCGCGACCTTTCGCGCCAGGTGTTCGCCATCGAGAACTACCACCGTGCCTTGAAGCAGTGCTGCGGCGTGGAACGGGCGCAGGTACGGAGCGCACAGGCCCAGAAGTGCCACATCGTGTTGTCTTTGCGGGCGTTTGTGCGCCTAGAAGCACACCGATGGCAGACAGGCATCAGCGGCTACGCCGCCAAAGCGGGCCTCATTCGGGAGGCTATTCGGCTGTATTTGCAGAACCCGACCATCACTTTAGGGCCAACTGCGTAAGTCCTAAACTTGATAGAATTATTTTGACGCTCAAATTAATCACACTCCAAACCAAACTTATCTTCTGCGGCGATAATCTCTAAAATCTTTAGTTGAGGAACTCGCGCTGACGCTAAAAAGTGTGCCGGACGACTGAAATCGTAACTTCAATCGTCCGGCACTTGGTTTGTCGGAAGCCATCCTGTAAGCCGGATTCTGTGTTTGTGTGGCCATCTCTCTGGGACTTCGGTTACCCGAAGCCTCCTGCGGCGCAGAGGGGCGCGTCGGCGCTCACCGTTCCAGGCGAGGACGAACGCTTCAAGCCGCGCCCTCCGGCCTTGCTCCCGATGGGGTTTACCCGGCAGCGGCGTCTCCGCCGACCCGGTGCGCTCTTACTTTAAGCCCCGAAGGGCCGCACCATTTCGCCCTTACCGCACATTTTTCAATGCACGGCGGTATGTTTCTGTGGCACTTTCCGGCGGGTCGCCCCGCCCGGCCGTTAGCCGGCATCGCTGCCCTGTGGAGTCCGGACTTTCCTCTGACACGCGCCCGGCGGCGCGCGCAGCGGCCACCCGGATGACTTCGGGGATTATTATAGCACACGGCGGCTCCTTACTGCTCCCTATACTGCTCCCTAAACTGTTCCCTAAAGATGCCCTATCTTTCTGCCGATACTGACCCTATGAACTGGCTGGACATCATCACAGGCCTGCTGATCGCAGCCGGCATTGGCATCGGGCTGCTGCGCGGGTTCGGAAAAACTGCGTTTGATGCAGCCGGTCTGTACGGGGCCATGGCGATTTCTGCGGCCCTTGCTCCCGCGCTGGCCGCGCATGTCAGCTTTCATGCCGGCGGGGCGGGCATTAATGAGCGTTACGCCTTTGGCCTGCTGTTTTTTGTCTTTGGCGCATTGGCGCTGGGGGTGTCGTGGTACGCCTACAGCATGACCCTGTGGAATGCCGGGATGTTCGACAAGCTGCTGGGTATGTGCGCGGGGGTGGCCGTCGGCGCGATCATCGCGCATACACTGATTGCCACGCAGGTTCTGGGCGATTCGCCGCAGGAAGCCTCGGCCTCTCTGGGAACCGTCAGTGGCGAGATGTACGACTTTACCACGTACCATTCGGTCGTCAACCTGATCACGGGCGCGGGAACGTATCGCCGCGAATTGCCCAATGTCGGCGGCAAATAGCCCCTGAACTCTCCCTATTTCCCCCAAATTCGCGTTTCTGCCCGATAAACCCCGAAATCAGCCCATCACACGCTCAAAAGGGCTTGACCTTGCCAAACCGAGCGTGTATAATGTCCTCATGCGACCGGCGCTTTCTCCTCCTCGTCTCTGCACCGGGAAGAAAACTGCCAAAGCTGTCGCTTCTGAGGATGCCATCATGCAAGGTAATGTTCCCGCCGCCAATCTTTTCAGCCTCGGAGTGGACCTTTTCGGTCAGGTTCAGCGTGTCATCGGCACGGACCGGGTGCGCGCGCTGCGCCTTAAACTCGGCAACCGCGTTCTCAAGGAAATCCCAGTCGGCCCGCTGACTACGGCAGCTACTCTGGCACTGGTTCTGCTGGCGGTCGTCGTCAGCACTCTCAGCATTGAAGTCGATCACGAACCGACGCCATAGCCTGCACTCACTTTTGCTTTTTTTTCTTTATTTCTTTTAATTCTGCCAGTGAGGCTCCCCTTGATCAGAACTCAATCCAGCGATTGGAGTGTCGTCAATGACATTTCCGACCGTCTGCGCCAGTCACAACTCAAATATGCCGATATGAACGACCGCGAGATTGTTTCCCGCGCTCAGCGCGGCGAGAATGCTGCCGCCGAATTCATGCTCTACAAGTACCGAAATCTCGTTCGTACCAAAGTCAAATCTTATTTCCTGGTCGGCGCGGAGAAAGAAGATTTGCTGCAAGTCGGTCAGATTGGCCTCTGGCAGGCGATTATTGATTTTCGCGCCGACAAAGCTATTTCGTTTCCCGCCTTCGCTAAAGTCTGCATCACCCGGCATATTATCACTGCCATCAAAACTGCGACCCGGCAGAAGCAGATGCCGCTGAACCAGTCGCTTTCCCTGGAAAGCCCGTCCGAAGACCCGACGACGGACTGGAACTTATCCGACATCCTTCCCAATTTAGATGGCAGCGACCCGGAAGACATGGTGCTTCGCAATGAAGACACCAAAATCCTGCATGAAACGCTATCCCAGGTGCTGTCTGATTTTGAATGGCATGTCCTATCCGGCTATCAGCTAGGCAAATCGTACCGCGAGATTGCCGCCGAGCTGCGCTGCAAAACAAAAAGCGTGGACAATGCTCTGGCGCGCATCAAGCGCAAAGTCAGCGGCGTCCCCATCGGCAATGCCGATTTGAGCGAACTTCTGTAATTATCTTTCATTTTTCGCCCGCCTCTTGCTCGCCAGCAGGCGGGCTTTTCACTGGTTCTTTCTGGTAATGGTTCTTTTTAGTTATGATGACATTTCAAGACTTGCTGCTGACGCTGCAAAAGTTCTGGAGCGACCAGGGCTGTTTGATCCTTCAGCCTTATGATGCCGAGGTCGGGGCCGGTACTAATTCCCCGGCAACCGCTCTGCGCTCGGTGGGGCCGGAACCCTGGAACGTTGCCTATGTGCAGCCCTCCCGCCGGCCCGCCGATGGGCGCTATACCCGTAATCCCCTGCGCGTGCAGCATTATTACCAGTATCAGGTGATTATGAAGCCGTCCCCGGACAACATCGTAGACCTGTATCTGGAAAGCCTGCGGGCGCTCGGCATTCCGTTGGAGCAGCATGATATCCGGCTGGTAGAGGACGACTGGGAATCGGCGGCTTTGGGCGCATCGGGTGTCGGCTGGGAAGTCTGGCTGGACGGTACGGAAATCACCCAGTTTACGTATTTTCAGCAAATGGGCGGCATCCCGTGCGAGGCGGTCTCCGCCGAGATTACTTACGGCACGGAGCGGCTGGCGACGCTTTTGCAGGGCAAAAACAGCATCTGGGAGCTGGAATACGCGCACGGCATTACCTATGCCGAAACCGAGCGGCAGTCGGAGATGGAAAACTGTATCTACAACTTCGAAGAAGCCGATACCGCCATGCTGTTTGCGCTGTTCGATATGTACGAAAAAGAAAGCAAGCGGATTTTGGCGTCCCGCCATTTGGTCGCTCCCGCCTTCGACCTCGCGCTGAAATGTTCCCATTCGTTTAATTTGCTGGATGCAAGGGGTGTCATTGGCGTCGCCGAGCGCGCTTCGTACATCAACCGCTGCCGCGCCCTGGCGCGGGGCTGCTGTTTGGCGTATCAAAAGCAGCGCGAGGAACTCGGCCACCCGCTTCTGGCCGTTCAGTAGGAGGCACCATGCCGGAGGCTGATTCGAACGAAATCGAAGACCTTGACGACAATGTCCGCTACGATCTGGCGGGCAACCCGATTCCTGGCCTGCCTTCAGCGGCACGGTCTTCTCTTCCGACTTCGCCTGCTCCCACCTGGAGCCAGCCGGGAAAAACCATTCCGCCGGCATTTACGCCGCCCCCCGGCGCTTTGCCCCTCGGCTTCACGCCGCCGCCCGGTTCGGCGCCTTCCTGGGGCGGCCCTGCTGCCGCCGCGCCCAAATCGCCGGGGGGACTGCTGCTGTATGCCGGTCTCGGCGCAGGCGCACTGGTGATTATCGCCTTGATTTTCGCCCTGCGCGCGGCCAAGCCCGTCATGGTGGCTGCGCCTACCTCGTACAAAACCTACACGGCCTTAGACAATACATTTTCCTGCGATCAGCCCGCCGGGTGGGACGTTAAAGAATCGGGCGCACAGGGCGGCTCGCTGTCGTCCGTGACATTTCTCAAAGGCAATGCCCGTTTCAAAGTCATCTCCGATGCCGCCGGATCGCTGATGAGCGAATCCACCATTTCGGCGAATGCCAATCTGCCGCCGGAGCAGCAAACCCCGCCGGTGCAAAAGCTGCATGACACAGACAAGGCTGAGCTGGTGGACGGCCTGCCCGGCTACAAAGAAGGCGCTGCGACCACATTTGCGTCTGCGGTCGGCGACTCGCGCGCCTCGGAATGGACTGCCGATGGGGAAACGAGCGGGAGCAAGCTGCATGGGTATCGCATTACGATGCTGGACAAGGAACGGAAAATTACCGTCATTTGTTCGTCCCCGGAGCGCAACTGGGCGATCCTCAAGCCTGCGTTTCAGCACTTGATTGACAGCCTCGTGCCGGGCAACGGGTAACTTTTTAGTGAGTGTTTTATGCTGCTGCCGTATCGCGCGAAAAATCCGCCGGATTGTTTTCCCTATATCACCGTCTCGCTGATCGCCCTCAACACGTTTATCTTTGCCTGCACCAGCAATGGCTGGGAAGTGCATGAAAGCGCCGTCGCGCGTTTTGCCGTTTCCCATGCCAATCTTAGCCCGTGGACGCTGCTGACGGCGATGTTTCTGCATGGCTCCCTGCTGCACCTGGCGGGAAACATGCTGTTTTTGTGGATTTTCGGCGCGGCAGTGGAAGGCCGTCTGCGGCCTTTGCGCTACCTGGCGGTTTACCTGGCAGCGGGGGCTATTGGGACGCTTCTGAGCGACTTCGTGACGGGGCTGATTGACCCGGACACGCCCAATCTCGGTGCGTCGGGGGCCATCATGGGCCTGGGCGGTGCGTACCTGTATCTGTTTCCTTACGCGCCGATTCGCATCGCCTGGTTTCTGTGGCTAGGAATGCTGCCGCGCGGCGGGGTGACGGATTGGCAGGCGCGCTGGGTGGTGCTGTATTTTCTCGGCCTGGATGTGTTCAACGGTATTTTGCTCGGCGGCGGCGATGGGGTGGGGCATTTCGCGCATCTGGGCGGAGCGGCGACAGGGTTTCTGGTCGTCTGGCTGCTGCGCGTTCCGCGCGATACGGAAGACATTTCCGAGGTGCAGGCGACTCTGGCCGACATGCGGGATGTCAATCTGCTGCCGCTGCATGATCTGGAAGCATTGATGCAGCGGCCTACCGATGATGTGCGGCTGATCATGGCCTACTGCCGCCAGTCACTGATTGCGCCGATTGGAGCCAGTGAGGCCAAATGCCTCTGGGCCTTGCGCCAGTACGGGAATGTGCTGATGGAACGAGCCGACCCCGAACCGCTGGCCCACTTGCTTTTGCCCCTGTCCCAGCCCAGCGCCTGCCAGGTTCCGACGGTGTTTTTCCTGCGTCTGGGAACGCGGCTGGAGCGGGCCATGTCTTACGAGACGGCGGTGCGGCTGTACCGGCGTCTCTGCGAAGTGCATCCTGGTTCACCTGACGTGGAATCCGCTTACCTGCGCGTGGGCCGGATCATGGAACAGTTTTATGGCGACAAAGTGCAGGCTCGCTTCTGCTACGGCGAACTGCTGAAACAGTTTCCGCAGGGGCCGCTCAACTTGGAAGCCCGGCAAGGTCTTCGGCGGCTGGCGTGAAGGATAGGGGCCGGATCGGTTGACAAACGAACGCCGATCTCAGTATAATAAGCACTCTGCAAGGGGTTGTAGCTCAGGGGATAGAGCGAGGGACTCCTAAGCCTTAGGCCGCTGGTTCGATTCCAGTCAACCCCATTCAGAGACTTTATTCAGAGACTTTCCAATTCCTCCGCGTCGTCATCCCCCACTGGCGCCACTTCCCACCAGTTATGCCCGGTTTTTACCTCGGCCTTGAGCGGCACATCCAGCGGATAAGCGTTTTGCATCGCCTCGCGCACCAGTTTTGCCAATGACCGCACTTCCGCATGGGGACACTCAAAAAGCAGTTCATCATGCACTTGCAGCACCATCCGCGCCCCTAGCTGACGTTCCCGCAATGCTTTGTCTACGTGCAGCATGGCAATTTTAATGATGTCGGCGCTGGTTCCCTGCACGGGCATATTCGCCGCCTCGCGCTCTGCCGTCTGGCGGAATTGAAACACGCGCGAATTAATGTCGGGAACGTAGCGGCGGCGGCCCAGCAGGGTTTGAACGTAGCCCTTCTCACGCGCCCCCTCTAACACGGTCTCCAAATAGGCGCGAACGCCCGGATAAAGGTCTAAATACGCCTTAATCAGCTCCGTGGCACGGGCCTGGTTGACGCCCAGTTCGGCGGACACGCGAAACGGGCTGGCCCCATAGATCACGGCGAAGTTGATTGTCTTCGCCTGCCGCCGCTGGTCGCCTGTAACCGCCTCGCCTTCGGGAACCTCAAAAATGCGCCGGGCGGTCTGGGCATGAATGTCGGCGTCGGTACGGAATGCTTCCACCAAAGCCGGGTCTTTCGTGATGTGGGCGAAGAGGCGCAGCTCAATCTGTGAATAATCGGCGGATACCAGGACATGGCCGGGGGAGGCGATAAAGGCTTTGCGAATCTCGCGGCCAATTTCAGTGCGGACAGGGATATTCTGCAAATTGGGATTGGACGACGACAGCCGCCCGGTGCTGGCAACGGTCTGGTTCAGCGACGTATGCACTTTTCCCGTATCGGGGTGAATCAGCGCGGGCAAAGCGTCGGCATAGGTAGATTTCAGCTTGGCAACTTCGCGCCACTGGACAATTTTTCGGGCAATCTCATGGCCTTTGGCGGCCAAATCTTCCAGCACTTCTGCTCCGGTCGAGTAGCCTGTCTTGGTCTTTTTCCCGGCGGGCAGCTTGAGCCGGTCAAACAGCACTTCCTGCAACTGCTTGGTAGAGCCAACGGAGAACTTTTCGCCGGCCAGCGCGAAGATTTCGCCTTCCAGCGCCGCGATCTGCGCGCCGAGCGACGCGCTGACTTCGCGTAGCAGGGCCGCGTCCACTGTCACACCGCCGCGTTCCATGCCGGCCAGGATCACCGCCAGAGGCAGCTCAATCTCCGTGAAAATCTCCGTCAAGCCATCCCGTTCCAGCCGGGGCGAAAGCGCCACTTCGAGCGCTTGAATGGCGCAGGCCTGGTCCATCGCGTCTGCCTGCGGGCTTTCCGGGTCGGCAATCAGCTCAATCCCCGCGCTGTCGGCAGCGAGGTCGGACAGCGGGTACGAAGCGCGTCCGGCATTAAGCAGATAGGCGGCTAGAAGTGCGTCAAACGTCACCCCGCCCAGCGAAACGCCCAGCCGCCCCAGGATGCCGGCAGCGAATTTCAGATCATAAACGGATTTGGCGCGAGCCGCGTCTTGCAGGTAAGAGGTAAGCGCGTGTCCCCATTCGTTCCAGGCGGCATAATACGCCGTATCGGGCAGGCCGAAGGCGATTCCCTGTAAGCGAGCGTTCATCAAAGTCAGCGCGGCGGGCTTTACCCCCTCCGGCGGTGAGACATGAAGCTGTACCCCCACCGGCGCATCCGCCTCCGCCAGCCGGGCGAGGAGCACGTATAATTGGGCCGAAGAAGTGATAATAATGCCGTCCGTCACTGATGATGGGGAAGATGGAGCGGATAAGAGGGCCGGGGCAAGCCCGGCCCCTGCGATTTCTTCCGCGCTCTGCTCAATCGTCTTCGCCCGCTGCTCGCGCTCCAGGTTCGGCAGGCGTTTCAGCAAAGTCCGAAATTCCAGCCGTTCAAACAGTTCTTTGACTGCCTCAAAATCCGGCCCAATTGTCTGATAATCCGGGGTCAGCGCCACCCACTCGGGCAGCGGAACATCGCGCACGATGGTTGCCAGGCGCTTGCACTGCACCGCGGACTCGGTGTTGGCGATGAGGAGGTTTTTGGTCTTTTCCGGCAATTCATCCACATGGTACAGCAGGTTTTCCAGCGTCCCGAAGTCTTTCAGCAGTTTGGACGCGCCTTTTTCGCCGATGCCGGGGACGCCGGGCAGGTTGTCCGACGTATCGCCCTTGATGCCTTTGAAGTCGGGAATCTGGGCGGGCGTCAGGCCATAGCGAGCCTTGACAGCGGCTTCATCATAGACCACGACATCGGTGACGCCTTTGACGGTAATCATGGCTTCGACTTTGCCCCGGCCTTCCAGCGGGCTGCCGTCGTCTACCAATTGCAGGGCGTCCCCGTCGCCCGTGACGATTAGAACGTCGTACCCGCGGTGTTTAGCAATCTCCGCCAGGGTGCCGCACACATCGTCGGCTTCGTAGCCATTGACTTCCACCACCGGAACGCGGAACGCGCGGGCGGCGTCACGTGCCAGCGAGCGCTGCGGCTTGAGATCGTCCGGCATGGACTTTCGCGTTCCCTTGTAGCTTGCCATCTCCTGATGGCGGAATGTCGCCACCGGTGGGTCAAAGGCCGCAAAGATGGCATCCGGCTTTTCCCGTTCCAGAATGGTCAGCAGCATCAAGATAAACGAATAAACGGCATTGGTCGGCAGCCGGTCCGACGTGGACAGGGCGCGCATGGCGAAGAAGCCCCGGTACAGCAGGCTGTTGCCATCCAAAATCACAAGTTTAGGCATACGGGAATTATACCCGCCTGAGAGCGTGTTAGGGCCGGAGCAAACGAGGGAATGAATTCCTCTCGCTGCTTAGTGTTCGTCCTGCGGACGAGAAGAAAACAGACCGTAACTCGGTCTTCCGTCCGCAGGACGGGCAAATCGGAGCGAGAGGAATTCATTCCCTCGCGCATTTTCCGCAGAGCATTATGCCATTTCTCGCCTTCGGTACTGTTTCAGGCCGTACCGCCCGATCAGCAGGAGCGGAAGCCAGATTGGCGCATAGGCCAGCAGCCAGATCGCCAGGGCCAGCAGTGCGCCCGCTGAACTGACTAGCGATTTCAGGGCATCGTGCGTCGTCCCTGTGAGGCCGGTCAAAAAGCCGCCTGTCACCGGGGGGGCGGGAATGGCTTTGGGCGTCTGGCTGAGATCAACCGTGATGGTTCCCAGTGCCGCCATGCGTTTCAGCAAGATCAGCCGGGCGCGGGCCTGCGCCAGTTGGATTCGCAGGTCGCGCGTGGCTTCCTGGTCGCCCCATTTGGCCTTTGCTCCCAGCGATTTCAGCCGCGCTTCGGACTGCTGCACGTCGTCTTCCAGCACGCCTTCGGTTTGAGTGGCGTCGCTTGTTTTTTCCGTGATGTCCTCGCCGCTGATGTTCTTGGACTGAACATTGCCCAGTTTGGCGACCTGCGCCAGAAATGTCTCAAACTGCGTGACGGGGACTTTAACAATCAATTCGCCCGTTTTCAGGCCATCCTCACCCGTAGTCAGATTGTTCGCGGCAACATAGCCGCCGGTTTCTTTGGTCATCGTCTCGACCGTATCTCCGGTGGTTTCAGGATTGGCGACTTGAATACCGATACTGGCTTCTTTATGCACCTGCCGAAGGGCATCTGTGTCCGGGGCGGGGGACTCCGATCCGCTCACCTCATGGGTCTGGTAGCGGCTGTCCGGGTCTTTGATTTGCAGGTAGACTTTGCTGCCTGCCCCAGACCTCTCGTCTATGCCAGCCTCGCGGTCGGAAAGGCGAACGGTTATTTGCGGAGACGGGCCAACAGGCGCGGCGGCATTTGCCGGCAGTTTCGCAGCGCTTGTGTGCATCTCGCGGGCTGCCGATGGTTCTGAAAGGGATGCGACTTGCGTGGACATCTCCCGCGCCTGATGGAACATCGGGAACAGCAGGAACCAGGCAATTAACGCCGCGCCCGCGATGCCCCAGGCGAGAGGGGGGCGCTTGCGGGAAGCAGCCCCCCCGCCCCCAATAATGGGGGAGTCGGAGTTAGCATTGGCGATCCCTGTTCCCCCATTATTGGGGGCTAGGGAGACTTCCAATATTTTCTCTCGCAGGGTCGGGGAAAGCGTGTCTTCCCTCTCGGTGGCGCGCAGGTCTTCGGCAATCTGTGTCATGGCGGAAATCTCCTCTCGGCAGGACGCGCAGCGCGTCAGGTGGCGGTGGATGGCCTGGCGGCGGAGCCAGGGCAGCTCACCGTCGGCATAGGCTTTCAAGTCGTCTTCAAATCGCAAGCAGTCGGTCATGGGGTGGACTCCGGGAGCGCATCGGGCAATACATAGCCGCTCAAGGACTGATGCAGGCGGCGGAAGGCATAAGACAGGCGCGATTTGACCGTCCCTACCGGCACTTGCAGCGCGGCGGCGCACTCGGCGTAGGTCATTTCGTGAAGCTCATGCAGGATTACAATCTCGCGGTGGTCGGGCGAGAGACCGTTCAGGGCAGTTTCTATTTGATCAGACAACTCACGGCGGGCCGATTGTTGAGCCGGGCCGCGCTCGGCGGGTTCCCGCTCGCCTCGTGCGTCCTCGTAAGGAACAGTGGTCGGGTGAACTTTCGCCGCTTGTTTCAAGCAATGATTAAGTGCGATGCGATATGCCCAGGTCGCTAACGACGCTTCGCCGCGAAAACTGCTTATGCCTCGGTACAGAGATATGAAAATCTCCTGCGTCAGGTCTTCCGCATCGGCCTCACAGGGAGCATAGCGCCGGGCAAGGCGGTGCAGGCGCGGCCCGTAGCGATCTGCGAAAGCCGCGAAAGCGCCGGGGACTCCCTCCGCGATTTGCTGTGCGAATTGTCGGTCGTTTTGCAAGTGAGTGCTGCCTTAATCTTTGCTTCCATTAAGTTTGTTCCAAATGAGAGGTAAAAGGTTCAAACCGGCTTCAAGAAATTTTTTGTCTATTGACGAGTTTGTTTATAGACAATTAGAACATTAACGGGTAAGATGAACGAACTCTATAATTAGCAACCTTGTTGCTTGCTTTTATGGACAATCCGAGGTATTCTGAGGGAGATTTGATGAAACCGAAATTGACACGATTTGTCGCTGTGCTTTTGCCTGTTGTTTTAGCCGCTTTGTCCGGCTGCTCCTCGCCAAAAAATGCTGCGAACACTCAGGCGGCAAATGGCCCAATGACTCTGCTGAATGTTTCCTATGACCCGACGCGGGAACTGTATCAGGAATACAATAAAGCTTTCACGAAATACTGGCAGGCGAAAACCGGGCAAACAGTGACAATCCAGCAGTCGCATGGCGGCTCCGGCAAGCAGGCGCAAGCGGTCCAGGCCGGTTTGGCGGCGGATGTGGTTACACTCGGCATTGCCACAGACATTGACGCTCTGGCAAAGTCAGGCCTGGTCGCGAGTAACTGGCAGGGACGATTGCCTAGCGGCAGTACGCCCTACACTTCTACCGTCGTTTTTCTGGTGCGGCACGGCAATCCCAAAGGCATTAAAGACTGGCCGGATTTGATCAAGCCGGGCATCGCGGTGGTTACGCCGAACCCAAAATCCTCCAGCGGCGGGCGCTGGAATTATTTAGCGGCCTGGGGCTATGCGAAGCGTCAGCCTGGAAGCAGCCCGGATACTACCAAAGCGTTCGTGTCACAGCTTTACAGAAACGTTCCCATTCTTGATTCGGGTGCGCGCGGTTCCACCGTGACGTTTACCGAGCATAACGTTGGCGACGTGCTGCTGGCCTGGGAGAATGAAGCAAAGCTGGCGGTGAGTCGCAATGGCGGGACAGATAAGTTTGACATTGTTTACCCGTCCGTAAGCATTCTGGCCGAGCCGCCGGTGGCGGTTGTAGACAAAAATGCGGATGACCATAAAACACGCGCCGTGGCGACGGCTTATCTGGAATATCTTTATTCGGCGGAGGGCCAGGAGATCGTCGCGAAGAACTTTTACCGTCCGCGCTTGAGCGCTGCCGCCGACAAATACAAAAACCAGTTTCCGCCGATCACGCTGTTTACGGCGGAGTCCGTATTCGGCAGTTTGCAGGACGCGCAGAAAACCCATTTTGCCGATGGCGGCGTCTTTGATCAACTCTATGTGAAACACTGAATCGTTCCCGGCCCTTCGGGGCCGGGAAAACTTATTACTGCTTTTCTCCTTCAGCACTCTTCATGGCTCTTTCTCTCACACAACCTCTGGCCCAGTCCCGCGTCCCGCGTCGCGTCCTGCCCGGTTTTGGCTTGTCACTGGGCTACACCGTGTTTTATCTGTGCCTGCTGGTACTGGTTCCACTTTCAACCGTATTTATCCGGGCGGCGACGCTGGGCCATATCCGGTTCTGGCAGATTATCGCCGACCCGCGCACGGTGGCCGCCTTCAAGCTGACGTTTGGCGCGTCGGCCCTCGCCGCACTTCTAAATGCGTTTTTCGGGCTGCTGGTAGCCTGGACGCTGACCCGCTATTCGTTTCCGGGACGCCGGCTCGTGGACGGTCTGGTGGACCTGCCCTTTGCGCTGCCGACCGCAGTGGCGGGAATTTGTCTCAGCGCGGTGTATGCCGACAATGGCTGGATTGGCCGGTACCTGGCGCCGCATCACATTCATGTGGCTTATACCCGGCTGGGGATTTTGGTCGCGCTGGTGTTTATTGGACTGCCGTTCGTCGTCCGCACCGTGCAGCCGGTGCTGCAAGACCTGGAAACCGATGTCGAAGAAGCGGCGGCAAGTTTAGGGGCGACACGCGCGCAGATTTTTGGTCGAGTCCTGCTGCCGACCTTGTTTCCTGCGGTGCTGACCGGCTTTACGCTGGCTTTTGCGCGCGCACTGGGCGAATATGGCTCGGTAATCTTTATTTCCAACAACATTCCCTTGCAGGGCGAGATCGTGCCGAAGCTGATCATGGATAAGCTGGACCAGTTCGATTACGCCGGGGCAACAGCCATTGCAATGGTGATGCTGCTGGCTTCGTTTGTGCTTCTTCTGCTGATTAACCTGCTGCAATGGTGGACACGCAGGCGATTGGGAATGGGGTAACGATGGCACAGTCTCCGGGCCTCAATCTCGCGCCGACGCTGCCGGACGCCCGGCGGCCTCCCCTGGCAACGGAGCCGCTGCTTGTTCGCGTGCTGCTGATTCTGGCGACGCTGGCGTTTCTGGGCCTGTTTCTGGGCCTGCCTTTAGCCGCCGTTTTCGCGCAGGCGTTTGCCAGTGGCAAAGGCGCTTACTGGGAAGCCCTCAAAGACCCGAACACGATCAGCGCAATTAAATTAACGCTGCTGACGGCGGCTATCGCGGTCCCGCTCAACGTCTTGTTTGGTCTGGCCGCCGCATGGGCTATCGCGAAGTTCGAGTTTTGGGGTAAAAACATTCTGCTGACGCTGATTGACCTGCCCTTTGCCGTCTCTCCCGTGATCTCCGGTATGATCTTTGTGCTGCTGCTGGGCAAATTCAGCCCGATTGGCGGCTGGCTGGACGCACATCAGATTCAAATCATCTTCGCCGTGCCGGGCATTGTTCTGGCGACGACTTTCGTGACATTCCCCTTTGTCGCCCGTGAGCTGCTCCCGGTGATGCAGGCGCAGGGGGTAGAGGAAGATCAGGCGGCGCTGGTGCTGGGGGCGACCGGCTGGCAGTCGTTCTGGCGCGTGACCCTGCCCAACATTAAATGGGGCCTGATTTACGGCGTCATTTTGTGCAATGCCCGCGCGATGGGTGAGTTCGGGGCGGTTTCTGTGGTGTCCGGCAAGATTGCGGGCCAGACCAACACGCTGCCTTTGCAGGTGGAAGCCTTCAACGACGATTACAACTTCGTCGGAGCCTTTGCGGCGGCTTCGCTGCTGGCAATGCTGGGGCTGGTGACTTTGATTTTGAAATCCTTCGTGGAGTGGAGAACCGCTCGGCATGAGCATTGAAATTCGCGATGTTTCCAAACAGTTTGGCAGCTTTTCGGCGCTGGGCAACGTGAGCTTGCAGGTGCAGACCGGCGAACTGGTCGCTCTGCTGGGGCCGTCCGGCTCCGGCAAGACAACGCTGCTGCGGATTATTGCCGGGCTGGAGTACCCCGACACAGGCTCGATTCTATTTCATGGCGAAGACATCGTGACGCGGGATGCCCGCAGCCGTCAGGTTGGCTTTGTGTTTCAGCACTACGCGCTGTTCCGGCACATGACCGTGTTTGAAAACATTGCATTTGGCCTGCGCGTGCGCCCGCGCTCCCTGCGTCCCTCCAAAGCCGACATCCAGGCGCGCGTGATGGAACTGTTAAAACTGGTGCAGCTCGAGGGCCTTGCCCAGCGCTACCCCTCCCAGCTTTCGGGCGGCCAGCGGCAGCGGGTCGCGCTGGCCCGCGCCCTGGCGGTGGAGCCAAAAGTGCTGCTGCTGGACGAGCCGTTCGGCGCACTGGATGCCCGCGTCCGCCAGGAACTGCGCTCGTGGCTGCGCCGCCTGCATGATGAGCTGCACATCACCAGCGTTTTTGTCACCCATGACCAGGAAGAAGCCCTGGAAGTGGCAGACCGCGTGGTGGTGATGAATCACGGCAAAATCGAGCAAGTCGGTACGCCCAATGATGTCTACGAGAGTCCGGCAAATCCCTTTGTAATGAATTTTCTTGGCAGCGTGAATTTATTTCATGCGCGCGTTCACGACGGCGAAGCGCACATTGGCCCCTCCACTACTCCAGTGTCCGCCGCGCAGGATGCGGCGACTATCGGCTATGTCCGCCCCCATGAACTGGACATTGCCCGCCATCGAAACGGTGCGCCGACGATTGAAGCCGTCATCCGACACATTCACGCTATCGGCCCGACGGTTCGTGTGGAGCTGGCCCGCCGGGACAACGGGGAACTGATGGAAGCGGAACTGACGCGGGAGCGTTTCGGAGAACTGGCGCTGAAGTCCGGCGAAGAAGTGCATGTCAAAGCCCGCAAGCTGCAAGTCTTTACCGAAGACTATTCGATTTAGACACCCATAAGCGAGGCAATGAATTCCTCTCGCTTTATTATAATCGTCCTACGGACGTAAGAATTCGGGCGTAGTACGTGACACCCTGCCAGTTCTTTTCGGCCGCAGGACGTTTAACTGTAGCGAGAGGAATTCATTCCCTCGCCATTTTTTCCCTATTTCTGGCTCGCTTGATACTCCCGCCACAGCGCCTCAAATTCATCCACCATTCCTGCCAGCACGTCAAAGCCGCCCTGCCAGAACGCAGGGTCGTTTAAATCAACACCCACTTTGCTCATCAACTCCTGCGGTGTCAGGCTGCCCCCGGCACTCAGCATCGCCAGATACCGCTCGGCAAAAGCCGCACCTTCTTTCTTGAATTGCTGAAACAGGGACAGCACCAGAAGTTCACCAAACGAGTAGGCGTACACGTAAAACGGTGTGCCGACGAAGTGGCTGATGTAAGACCACCACAGACGATGCTCGTCGCCCAGTTCCACGGAATCGCCGAACATTGCCTGAATCTCGCGCTGCCAGTAATCGCCGAACTCCGCCGTTGTCAGCTCGCCTTCAGTACGGCGGTGGGTATGAATTGCCAGCTCAAAGCGGTACAGGGCAGTTTGCCGAGAAATCGTGGCGAATGCGCCTTCTATCTTCTCGGCGTACAAGGCCAGCTTGTCTTTGAGAGAAGCCTGCTGCGTGACTTTCTCAAACACCAGCATTTCGCCAAACGTTGAGGCCAGTTCGGCCAGCGGCAGGGTTCCGTGGAAATTGAGCAGCGTTTGGGATCGGGACAGGGACGCATGAACGCCATGCCCCAGTTCATGGGCCAGCGTCATTACGTCCTTCATGCGTCCCAGATAATTCATCATCACATACGGATGCGTGTCCGGGGTGACATAGGCGCAGAACGCGCCGCCGTCCTTGCCTTTTGTCGCCGGCGCGTCAATCCAGCGTTTGTCAAAGAACTCCGACGCGAGGCGGCGCATTTCGGGAGCAAAGTCGCCAAACGAGTCCAGCACAATTCCCTGCGCTTGCGGGTAAGAAACTGTTTCTTCGGTCTCAAACAGGGGCGCGTAGCGGTCGTAATGGGTGAGTGTGTCTACCCCTAATACTTCACGCTTGAGATGGTAATAACGGGCAACCAGCGGGTAATTACGAACCACTGTCTCTACAACAAGGCGGACGGTTTCTTCGCTTAGTTCATTCGCCAGATGCCGGGACGAAGACGGGGTAGGGTATTTTCGCAGACGATCCTGGACATGGTTATTTTCCAGCAGGGTGTTGAAAATATAAGTCAGGAGGCGGCTCTGCGATTCAAGTCCTTTGGAAAAAGACGCTGCGGCGGTGCGGCGAACTTCCCGCTCGGGAGACATGATTTTCGCGATGACCTGTGCCTGCGAAAGCTCCTCCCCGCCCAAAGTGAATGTTGCCGTACCGGTGGTTTCGTCAAACAGCCGATCAAACGCTCGCGCGCCGGTGTTCGCCAGCTCTTCCATCAGCCGCTCTTCCGTCTCGGAAAGCATATGCGCCCGTGCGGCGCGAACGGTTCCGATATAATGCGCGTAAGGAGCGACCTCCGGCGTTTCCAGCAGGGGGGCGATAACCTCATCGGGCGCGGCGGCAAGCTCCAAGTCCAAGAACAGCAGCGGCAGTGTCAACTGTGAGCCGCGCTCACGCATTTTCTGGAGAAATGCGCCCCGTGCCGCGTTACCCGTGTCTGTTGCAAACAGCAGGGATGCAAACGCGCCCGGTTTGGATGCTTCCTGCTGAATGGCTTCATACTCGCGCAGGGCCGCGCCGAGGGTTTGGGCCGTTAAATCCGGCGCGAGGAGTTTTCCCTGATAATCGGCTTGCAATTTTTCCGCGCGCGCCAGCGCCGACGCCAGCGTTTCCTCAATGCGCGGGTCATCCATGCCGGAAAACAGGTCGCCCAAATTCCAGCGGCTCTCTTCTCCCAGATCGTTACTTGCTATGTCATTTGTCACAAAAAAGTCTCATTTCAGGGTGTGGTTTGAGCTAGTATACCCATCTTTCCCCGTCGGCCTTTGACATTGTGAAAAAAGTTGCAATGTCCGGCGGGCCGGGGTACAATACTGCCGGAAGGAACTTCTGCCATGCCGGCCACTCAAACCATTCCGACGAACCCGCTCCTGCGCGGGGCGCATCAAACAAAGATTATTCTGGAAATGATCAAGGTTGAGCATACCGTGTTCATGCTGCCGTTTGCCCTGATGGCCGCGGTCGTCGCGTCGCGCCATGACTGGCCGCTTTTCTGGCACAAAGTTCCCTGGATTCTGGTGGCAATGGTGGGCGCGCGCTCCGCGGCGATGGCGTTCAACCGGCTGGTAGATCGGCAGTATGACGCCCGTAACCCCCGCACTGCGATGCGCGCGCTGCCGGCGGGGCTGCTGACCGTGCCGCAGGTGGCGCTGTTTACAGCGATTGCCGCCGCTCTGCTGGTGTTTGCCGCCTGGGAACTCAATCCACTGGCGTTCGCCCTCTCCCCGCTTGCGCTGCTTCTCGCCCTGGGGTATTCGTATACCAAACGCTTTACGGCATTTTCTCACCTTTTTCTGGGGCTTGCGCTGGCCGTTGCGCCGGTGGGAGCATGGATCGCGATCACGGGCCGGATCGACCCGCCCGCGCTTTGGCTTGGCGGGGCCGTTGTTTGCTGGCTGTTCGGCTTTGACATTTTGTATGCTTTGCAGGACACGGAGTTTGATCGGGCTAATCGTCTTCATTCCATGCCGGCGAAACTGGGCAATGCCCGTGCGCTGATTGTGTCCCGCCTGGCGCACCTGGTGATGGTCGGACTGCTCGTGATGGTCGGCCTCTCGGCAGGTTTGGGAGTCATCTATTTTATCGCTGCTGGTTTGGTCGCGGTGATGATCGCTTACGAGCAGTCTCTGGTCAAGTCCGATGATCTGTCCAAACTCAATTTAGCTTTTTTTACCCTCAATGGCTATATCAGTGTCGGCTTGTTTCTGCTGACGCTGATGGATGTGCTGGTGAGGAGATAACCCATGAGCATTGTCATCGGCAGCGTGCCGTACCTGAATGAAAAGCCGCTGACGCGCTGGTTTTCGCACACGGACGAAGGCCGAGCGTCCGGCATTGAAGTCGTCTATGCCGTTCCCTCGGAACTCGCTCGCCGCTTGGCTGCCGGGGAAATCGCTGCCGCGCTGGTATCGTCCTTTGAGTATTTTCGGACGCCGGGCTATGCGATTGCGCCCGGTGTGTCCATCTCCGGTCAGGACGACATCGAATCGGTGCGGGCGTTTGCCAAAGTTCCCTGGCGCAAAATCGAGTCGCTGGCGCTGGATACGTCTTCGCTGACTTCCGTGGCCCTGCTGAAGATTTTACTCGCCGAACAGCTTGATTCTTACCCGGCATTTCTCCAGGCTGCGCCGGACAAAAATGCCATGCTTGCCCGCGCCGACGCCTGCCTTCTGATCGGTGACAAAGGCTGGCTGGCGGATGGCAGTGGATTGAACGTGCTGGATTTGGGCCATGCCTGGCGGCGGCTGGCCGGACTGCCGTTTGTGTATGCCGTCTGGCTGGGCCGCGCCGAGAACCTGACGCCGCATTTAGTGGATTCGCTGGCCGCTGCGAAAGCCTGGGGGATGACGCAGCTTGACGTGATCGCTCAGGAAGAATCAGAGCGCATCGGAGCTACGGTGCGTCAATGCCGCCATTATCTGTCCGAGGTCATGGACTATAATTTGGACGAAGAGCATGTTCAGGCGCTGGAAATGTTCGGCGCGAAAGCCTGGGCGAACCATTTGCTGCCTGCCCCTCCGGGGCCGGTCGTCGTGGTATAATAACTTTATGGCTGGACACACGCATGGGGCGACGAGCGGGCGGATGCTCTGGATTTCGCTGGGGCTGACGGTGGTATTTGTCGTCGTGGAAGCCTGGTTTGGACATCAGGCGCACTCGCTGGCGCTGCTGTCCGACGCCGGGCATAACGCGAGCGATGCGCTGGCGCTGGGTCTGGCGGCGTATGCCCTCTGGGTCGCGCAGCGGCCTGCGACGCCGGGCAAAACGTTCGGCTACCACCGGGCTGCAATCCTGACGGCTCTCGCGAACGCCGCCGCATTGGTGGTTATTGCCCTGGGAATTGTCGCGGCGGCCTGGCAGTCGTTTCTGCACCCAGCGGCGGTGCATGGCAATTTAATGATTGGCGTCGCCGCTGCTGCCGTGCTGATGAACACGGTGATCGCCTGGGCTTTGCGCGGCGACAGCCAGCACAGTTTAAATGCCCGCGCGGCGTATATTCACATGGCCGGGGATGCGCTCTCTTCGCTGGGCGTGGTTCTGGCCGGCTTGTGCATCAAATTCACGGGCTGGACGGAGGCCGACCCTCTGGTTTCCGTACTGATCGCCGGATTTATTTTGTATTCGTCCTGGGGCATCATCGGCGACGCCACTAACATCCTGCTAGAAGGGACGCCAAAGGGAGTCGATGTCAATGCGCTGGTGGATGCCATCCGCGCCACTGGCCCGGTCTGCGATGTCCATGACCTGCATGTTTGGACCGTGAGCGATGGCCTGCATTTCTTGTCCTGCCATGTCGTTCTGCCGGATGCCTGCACCGTCGCTGAGAGCCAGGCTGTCGTCGCCGCCCTGAGCGTGCGTCTGCACGACGATTTCAGCATCGGCCACGCGACGATTCAGACGGAGACTGCCGATGGCAATTTCTGCCCGCACAATGCCGCTGAACTTTACTGCGATTTGCAATCGCATCCCGTCGGCTGCGGCCATTCGCATTGAGCGTGATCGGGCTTGTCCGGGAACCATTCCGCCGCGCCCGGTGTCCTATATTTAGCCACCCAGTCACAGGAGATGCCCGATGGTTCGTCTTTCCCATACACTTGCGGTCTTGGCGCTTGCCCTGACATTCGCCGCCGCTGCCCCGGCTGCCCCGGACATTCGCGCGCTGACTTCGGCTTCGGTGAAAACGCTGCAACTGAGCAGTGAGATCACGACCGAGAATCAGGATGAATTGAAAAAGATCAGCGGCGACATTGCGCTGGCTTATCGCCTGCATCGCGGCTCCATGGTTTATGAGCAGCCCGGCAAGCTGCGAATTGATGCCAGCATTCCGCACCTGGCGACCGGCTACTATATCATCAACGGCAACCAGAAGCTGACCGTCGCCCCGTTCGTCCATGAAGTGCAGGATACCACCGGCGCACCGGGCAAGCGCCAGACCTTGCTGGATTTCGGCCTGGTCCCGCCGGAGCTTTTGACCCAGGACAACGCCACGTTTCTGCGCCATGAAAGCGGCTTGCTGGTCTTTCAGCTTCAGCCGAAACAGGCCGGAGAAACGGAGAAAGACCTGGTCTGGATTGATCCAAAGACCCATATCACGACCCAGCGGTACAATTACAACCGGGACGGCAAGCTGACGAAATGGTTTTTGTATAAGAACCCGATGCTCGTCGGCGGCGTTTATGTCCCCACCCGCGTGGAGCTATACAACACGGAAAACAAGCTGGCCGGCGCGACGGTGTATCAAAATATTCGCGTCAATTCTCCCGTGAGTGAATCACTTTTCAAGATTTAAGTCCTAACTTCATTGCAGACACCACCGCTTACCATTTCTTCCGGCACGCAAGCCGCCCGCCGCACCGATTATGCGGCAGGCGGCTTTCTGGCGATTCTCACTTTGCTGCGCTTCTGGTATGACAGCCGCCATGAACTGCTGCAAGACGAAGCTTACTACTGGCAGTGGTCGCGGCATCTGGACTGGGGCTATTACGACAACACGCCGCTGATGGCTCCCGTCATCCGCCTGTTCACTCTGCTGTTTGGCTCCGATGAACTCGGTGTCCGGGCTGGGGCCTCTGTTTGCGCTCTTCTGGCGTCCCTATTTATTTACGGGCTGGCAAAGCGCCTGCTGGGGCCGGCAATTGCTCTGGTTTCTGTGCTTCTCGCCAACACGATTCCCCTGTTTGCCGCCGGAGCGGTGATTATGACGCAGGACCCGGTGCAGCTTGCATTCTGGTCGGCGACGGTTTACGTCGCCCAGCGCGCTCTGACCGACAGGCCGCGCTGGTGGCTGCTGGCCGGGCTGCTGGCGGGACTGACGGCGCAAGCCAAGCTCAATGGGCTGCTGCTGCTGCCGGGGATTTTTCTGTATTTGCTGCTTTCCCAAACCGCCCGCGAAACCTGGCTCCGCCGCCCGGAGCCGTATGGGGCCGGGGTGATTGCGCTGCTGGTGTTTGCGCCGTTTTTGTGGTGGAATCATACACATCAAAACGCTTTTTGGACGCACATTCACGCGATGGGATCGCGGTCGTCAGGACATGACGGCCTCAAGTGGCTGGGCCGCTTTCTGGGCGATCAACTGCTGCTGCTGTCGCCACTCGTATTCCTGACATATTTGGGCGCGCTGTATTCGGCGGGCCGCCGCGGCCTGCGGGAGCGGGACGATGGGATTTTGTTTTTGTGGTGCCTCAGCGTGGTGGTGTTCGCGGCAACCGTGGCGGTGGCGCTTCGGAGCAAAGTGGAGGCAAACTGGGCGGTTGCCGCCTACATTACGGGGCTAATACTCGTGGCGGATATATTTGTGCGGGCGTGGCGTACCGGCCTGAGCGGGCGTCTGTGGGCAAGCCTCAGCGGCTTGTTTGCGGTATTTCTGGCGGCGGTGGCCCTGTTTCCCTCTTTGCTGTATGCTGTGGGAGTGAAGTTCGCCCATCCCACGCAGGATCGCACGAATGAACTCTACGGCTGGCGGGCAATGGCAGGCCGCGTGACGCAGGAGCGGCAGGCGATGGGCGGCAATCCGTTCGTGTTTGGCCTCAACTACCGAATGCCGTCCGAAGCCGCGTTTTATCTGCCGGGCCAGCCGCAGACGTATTCACTGTTTCTGAACTACAAGGCCAGCGAGTATATGTTCTGGGAACATGCCGAGGAGTTGAAGGGCCAGAATGCGGTTTTTCTCAATGATACCGACACTCATGATCATTTTGACGATCTGCGCGCCGTCTTTACCCACATTGAGCCGCAGCCGCCGCTGCTGATCACCCGCAATCCGCCGTATGTCGCACCCATTCGCACCGTGCAGATCGTTCGCTGCTATGGCTTCAAAGGCTATGATGTCAAAAAGTGGCAGGATGGATGGTAGTGAGAACCCCCCGGCGGACAAGTCCGCCAATTGGGTTCTTAGTGGTCTGGCGTCGTGGGTTCCACTGTGGATACGACCGGGTGTGCGAAGTATTTAGCCGCGACGCGCTGAACGTCGGCGATTGTGACGGCGTTGATATACTGGGCATAGTCCGTATCCAGGCGGTAGCCGTCCGGGGAGGACAGTTCCGCGGCTCCCAGCAGGGCAGCGCGGTCTTCAATCCGCTCATGCTTGATCTTGTAAGAGCCGATCAGGAAGTGCTGCGCCCGTGCCAGCTCCGCCGGAGTGGGAGGCGTGGTTTGAAAGCTGGCGAACTGTTTCAAGATGGCTTCTTTGACCAGTCCCACTGTCGGCACATCTTTTTTTGTGGTCGGGTCAGTTTTCGTCGGCGCGGCATAAACATAGGCGGCGATGTCTCCGGCTGCAAGGCGCGGATTGTAAAGTGAGCCGAGGTCATAGGCCAGGCCTTGCTTTTCGCGAAGCTGTGTAAAAAGCCGCCCGGATTTCATGCCGCCGAGCAGGGCATTGGCAACAGTCAGCGCAGGGCTGTCGGGATCGGAAACGGGAGCGGCGCGGACGCCCGCCACCACACATTCCTGCGCCAGGTCCGGCTGGAAAACGCGCAGGGGCGGCAGGGTGCGCGTCAGCGGCGGCAGCGGGTCGGCAAAGGGAGTCGCGGCGCGGCCTGGGCGCGGAAAATCGTCCAGATCGTTCCGAATCTCGTTCACTGCCTCATCGGAGGTGATGTTGCCGACCACCACAAACACGAGATTTTTGGGGACGTAGTAACGGGCATAATAACTCAGCAGGTCCGCGCGTGTCAGGCGGCTGATGTTGCGCGCGGTTCCGCCTTCAGGCCGGGCATAAGAAGTCCCGCCGTACAGCGCCTTTTGCAGATTTCCATAAGCGATTTGAAATAAATCGGAGTCGCGGCTGTCGATTGCGTTCAGAAGCTGAGTTCGCGTGTCGGCGACGACGCCGGGATCAAAGTCTGCGTTTTTGAGCGTGTCCGCCAGCAAAAAAATCGCATCGGGATATTTGTCCCGCACCGTGAGGGCCGAAATCTGTGTCCAATCAGGATGCCAGCTCGCGGCGACGCTGCCGCCAAGCGCATTGATGTCGCGCAGCATCGTTTCCGGCGGGCTGTTGGTGGTAGAGGCAAAGAGTGTCTGCGCGACAAAGCTGCCAATTCCCGCCGTTGCCGCCGTTTCCTGGGGCGCTCCGGCGCGGACAAAAACATCAATGGCCACCAGCGGGCTGTCGATTTCCGGTTTGACAATAATTCGGAGGCCGTTCGCCAGGGTGGTTTTCACGGGCGGGCCTGAATCGTCGGCCCGCGCGGCCAGAGGGCCGAAGAAAGCCAGCGCAAAAAGCAGAAACGCAGTCAGCGGACGTTTGAAAAACGAACAGTTCAACACGGGAAAGTTCCTTTATGGGCGCGAAGCCGTGACCGGGTCTGGCACAGGCAGAAGCATGACGAGGGTATACGCGGCGGGGTTCAGGTATTTTCGTGCGATGGCCTGAATGTCTGCGGAGGTCACAGCTTCAAAATGCGGCACATACGAGGTGTCGTACTGGTAGGTATCTATCCGGCTGTAGAACCCCAGTGCATTGGCCCGGCCCGTATTGGTCTGCGTGTCAAACAAATACGAAGCCAGCAGCGTGTGTTTGGCGGCGTCCATCTCGGCAGGCCCAACCGGCGTGTCGCGCAGCGTGGCGGCTTCCTCCAAAATGGCTTGACGGACGATGTCATAATCGCCGGGATCAAAGTCGGCGGACACGCTTATGGTTCCCGGATCGCGCTGGGTGAGGTAGGAGGTATTAATCGCGCTGACTAATTTTTGTTTCCGCAGCAGGTCTTGTTCCAGGCGGTTGTTGCCGCCCTGCCCAAGCAGCGTCATCAGAACATCCATCACCCAGGCATCCGGCTGGTCCCGCACGGACGGCGCGCGCCAGCCGATTTGCAGAAAGCCGCGCCGCGCCGGGGCGATCAGGGTGCGCTCGCGAATATCGGTCTGCGGCGGCTCCGGCAGCACTTTGTCATCGGGAACCGCGTGCGCGGGCCACGCCCCGAATGTTTTAATCGCCAGCGCCAGTCCTTCGTCCGGTGTCAGCCGGCCCGCCAGCACCAGGGTGGCATTTCCCGGCGCGTAATAGGTGTGGTAAAACTCCAGAATAGTCGAGCGAGGCATTTCTGAAATGTTATGTGCGGTTCCCAGCAAGGGACGGCCATAAGGGTGAGAGGTGAAGCAAAGGCTGTTAAACGTCCGGGCGACCCGGTCGGTCGCGCTGTTAGCGGCACGCGCCATTTCACTCAAAATAACCGGCTTTTCGGCATCAATGTCTTCCTGGCGCATCTCGGCGTTTTGCACGGCATCAGCCAGCACGGCGAGAGCGGCGGGGGCATCTTCTGCGCCGACAGTGCCATAAAAATGCGCCCAGTCGTAGGAAGTAGAAGCGTTCAGTGACCCGCCCAGATTTTCAATCGCGGCGTCAATCTCGCCCGGTTTCTGCGTCGGCGTTCCCTTGAAGATCAAATGCTCCATGAAGTGAGCGACGCCATTATTTTGCGCGGTTTCCCGCCGCGTCCCCGCGCCGACCCAGACATCCATCGTGATTAAGTCCGCCGCCTGCGAGGGCGCGACAAGAACTTGCAGGCCGTTGGGCAGCCGATACTCCGTGACCGTACCCAATCCGACGGCAGTGGCCGTGGAAGTGGGCTGAAGGGTGGGAGTGTCGGCGCTGAAAGCCGAGTCCGCTGCGAACGCAAGGGGAGTAAAACTCAGCAGGGAAATGGCGAGGGCCGAAACGAGCAGATTAAAGCGCAACGACCAGGTTCCTTTCGGAGAAATCGTGGTGTGGAAAGAATACCCTGATTGTACCCGACGGAAAGAAATTTTATGACCGCTTCACCGGCGTCAACTGCCCGCCTGACGCCGCCGATTCCCAGGCCGCTTCGGTCAGCTCAATTGTCCGCAGGCCGTTAATCGGCGCGGCGGCGATTTCTTCGGTGCCGAGTATGGCGTGAATAAAATTCGTGTCAACGTCCGACCCCGCAGGCATGTCTCCCGCCTCCGGCTCGAATGTTTTGCCGTCCGACCCCTGCACGCGGAAGCTGCCGTCATTGCGGACATAAAATGTGCCTTTGTCGCACCAGATCGTAATGTCTTCATACCAGCCTGCGGCATCACCAACGACCGAGATATTCCCCTGTGCGCCACTCGTAAACTTGATCGACAGGGCGCTGTTGATGTCTACGGGCGTTCCCCGATTGTCCATAAACGCTGCTACTTTTTCCGGGGCGAGGCCGGTTGTCCACAGCACAATGTCCAGCAGGTGCGAGCCGCTGTCATTGATCTGCCCACCGCCGGACATCGCCGGGTTCTGACGCCACGAGCCGGCAGTTCCTTTGGCCCAGCCCTGCTGCTGCAAGGCGTTGATAAACTGGACGCCGCCAAACTCGCCCGATGCAATTTTTTCCTTGATATAGCGAAACTGCGGCATGGCATGGCGCTGATAGCCCAGGCCGACCACCTTTTTTGTCTCGTCAATTTTTTGGAGCAGGGCATGGGCTTCGGAAACTTTGTTGACCATTGGCTTTTCCAGCAGCACATGGCAGCCGGCCTGGAGACAGTCCATCGCCTGCGGGAAATGCAGTGTGTGCGGAGTGCAGATGACGACTGCATCGGGCGCGGCCTGCGCCAGCATTTCGCGATAATCCTTAAAAGTCGGCACGGCGGCGACACTTTCCCCGTGCCGTTTCTGCGTGCGCTGAAGACTGGCTTCATTGATATCGACAAACGCGGTCAGCGTGACTTCCGGCAGGGTGAGCAGGCGCTCAATATGTCCCTGGGCCATCCCGCCGACGCCGATCACTGCGACTTTGAGTGTTTCTGCCATTTTAATTCTCCTCGTCCACGCCCAGTCCCTGTTCGCGCAGCCAGCCCAATGCGGATTGAACGCGCGTCTCATCGCCCGTCAGTCCTACCACCAGCCATCCGCCATTTTTAGCATCGACATCCGCGCGCAGCAGGTTGGGGGAAAGGTCGTAGTCGGTGACAAGATGGGTGACAATCGGCGCGCTGATTTGAGCCAGCGGAAAGTGAATACGATATTTTTTCTCAGTTTCCATCATAACTCACGCTTTCCACATGGAAGCCGTCGATTCCTGCATGAGAAACAAAGCTGGGCAGGAAATTCAGCCCGGCGGCAGGAACAGCAGAACGGGGGAAACCTATGGACACTGTGCCTATTTTGCTGGACACTGACATTGGCTCAGACATTGATGATGCCGTCGCTCTGGCCTATCTGCTGCGGCAGCCGCGCTGCGAGCTGCTGGGCATCACCACGGTCAGCGGCGAGCCGGACAAACGCGCTGCGCTGGCCGATGCCGTCTGCCGGGCGGGCGGGCGCACCGACATTCCTGTGCATGTAGGCGTCGAAGCCCCGTTTTTGATCGCGCCGAAGCAGCCGAAGGCCCCGCAGGCGGAAGCGCTCACCGGGCGCTGGGCGCACCAGAGATTTTCGAGAGAAAACACGGCGATTGAGTTCCTGCGGCAGACGATCCATGCCCGGCCCGGTGAAATCACGCTGCTGACGATTGGGCCGCTGACCAACATTGCCCTGCTGTTCGCCCTGGACCCCGAAATCCCGTCGCTGCTGAAAGGCCTGACAATGATGGGGGGTTGGTTTTATGCGCCGCAGCAGGAATGGAATATCCAGTGCGACCCGCACGCGGCTGCGAAAGTTTTTGCGGCGTTCGTGCCGAAATTTACGGCGGTCGGTATGGATGTGACAGGCCGCTGCCGACTCCCCGCCGACGAGTGCCGCCGCCGCTTCGCGCAGGCCGGCGGGGCCTTAGAGCTTGTCGCAGAGATGGCCGAAGTGTGGTTCCGCGAGGCCGCGCACATCACGTTCCACGATCCGCTGGCCGCCGCGCTGCTGTTTGAGGAAACGCTCTGCCGCACCGAACCGCAGCAGGTGGAAGTGGAACTGGTCAGCCCCCGATTGCTGGGCCAGACGACTTTTGTCCGCGACGCACCCAGACTGCCACACCAAGTCGCCAGTGAGGTGAACGCAGACGCATTTTTCGCGCATTACTTCGGGATTGTGAGCGACTAAGCCATGCCGGCCTGCGTTTCCCCCAGCAAGCCATCGGCCTGGGATGCCAGCGCCTGCACCGTTTCCCCGACAATCTTCGTCAGCCGCGCATAATTTTCGCCGGCAAAGCTGTCCTGCCTGGCCCGCGCGCATAGATGCGCCAATCCCGTGGTGACGCCCTCATCGGTTTGATACTGCATCAAGTAGCGTGAGGCGACGAAGCGCTCCAGCACCATCGGCAGAGCCGGCAGCGGGCGGGCGACGGCGTTTTCCGCCCAGCCCAAGACTGCCTGCCTATTTGCCGCCGAAAACGCTGCATAAAAGTCTTCGCCGAGTGCCGGGTCTCTCCGCAGCAGGGCGGCGTCCAGCGCCAGTTCTACGAGAATATGCGCCAGAAAAAAGCGGCGCACTCGAATTTGCGAGAACCCGGCCTGTTCGATACGCCGACTCGCTTCTGCCTGTGCCTGGGCAAAGGCGCGTGTCTTGTGCCAGGCGGCGTCCGCCGCGAGATGCGCCAACACCCCATCGCGCAGGGCAAGGTCTTCGGAAGAGTGAATGGGAGCGGATGCCACCCCCGAAATCCGCAGGCGGGCGCGGGGCGCGGCCAGCGGCAGCAGATCAGGCAGTGCGGTTCCAGCGACGTAAGCGGGCCGGGCTGCCGGCAGCGGCTCCGCGCGAGCGGCGACGCAGAAATGCGCGAGGAAGTTCATAGGACAGTACAACGCAGAAAAGCCCGGCGCTGAAAGCGCCGGGCCACTGAAAATCATCGCTTCAGGATAAACTCGGCCTTGCTTTTGTCGAAGCCTTCCGGCTCTTTCTTGGGATCGAACGTCCAGCGTCCAGCGCGGGGATGGAACGCCGAATAGCCGCTGAGAACGCTTGCCAGCAGGCGGCGCGGGGTGCGGCGAACCAGATTTACTTCCGTCAAAAGGGACAGGAAAGAAAGCCCTTTTTTGCTGCCGTAATGATCCAGAATGCGGCGCACGATATCGTAAGTAGAAATCGGCGCGCCGGATTCCACTTCCGTGCGAAAGTCCAGCAGTTCTTCCATACGGGCCGGGCTGACAAACACGCCGGGATCGGTCTCGTTCTCCCCGACAAACCGATATTCGTCCGGCTTGTCGGTCTTTTCCAGGTATACGACCGCTCCAGACTCGGCGGCGATTTCCGAATATACGTCAAACAAGCCGTAAATGAGCTGAACCGTGTAGTCCACATAAAGGGGGTAGGCTGCCCCCGACGCATCGTGCAGGGTCAGCTCCACAATGTTTGGCTCCGTCGGGAAGAAGCCTGCCGGCACCTGCGCCAGCGGGAATGTGCCGATCTCTTTGTGAAAGGCTTTCAGCACCAGGCGCAGGCGCGGCGCGGCGGCATTGGCCCCTTCCGGCCAGCGCGTGCGGCTGGGCGGCTCCTGATCGTTGACATCCTGGGCTACTGGATCAAGTATCTCTGCCTGCAAGCCTTCTTCCAAACCTTCGTCCGCCAGAAGCTGGTCCAAAATCTCGCCATCCGCGGTTTCAAAACGCGGCAGGGCTGGGAACGTCAGCGATTCAGGAATCTGCCCGATATACGGCGGCAAAGTGCCGGGAGCGCGGAAACGATCTGCGCCGACCCAGAGGAAGTTGTCCGGCTGACTGCGAAGATACTCCGTGAGCGTCTGCGTGTCGGCTTCAAAGGTGCGGCTGCCGGGACGAAGCTCAAACACCTGTGTCAGCACGTCGGAAACGCGAACGATGTCTTCCAGTCCCTCAAAGAGATGCGAAATTTCCTCAGCATCTTCTCCGGTCACTTCCAGCGGCTTGGCCGGAGTGTCCACGGCTTCCGCGGCGACCGGCTCGTCAAAGCTCAATGTCGCCGCCTCAGCGGCCTGTGCCTGCCAAAAAGCGCGCAGCGGGGCGAGGCTCTCCGTCAGCAGCCAGCGATGGCCGGGCAGGGCCAGGAAGGTTTCACGGTTGGTGCTGAGTGCGTCATACAGGGCGGCCCCGTCAAACTCTTCCCCAAGTGCTTTCCAGGCGTAGTACTGCACGACCCGGTTGTCCACCGGCTGTGGGCCAGCCACACCGAGAAGCGTTCGCGCCGCCCCGGCGGGATCGCCCGCCCAGTCCAGCCCTGCGGCGGCTTTGGCGAACGGGGCCAGCTTGTCCGCGTTCAAATAATTGTAAAACAGCAGATCATCTTCGCGCTCGGAAGTCAAGTCCAGCAGCCAGGACCGCAGGCCATAGGCCAGGCCGCCCGCGACCGGGAAAAACGGTGCGCCGCGCAGCAGGCGCGGAGCTACCTCATCAAAATGCTCCCGGACACGCCCCGTGACCTGTGCCAGCTCGCCCGCCGCCTCGCTGGTGGGAAGCGGTGCGCCGTAGTCGCTGATCAGCTCTTCCAGAATGCGCTCCATAGGCCGCGTCTTGTCCAGATAACGATTGGTAATGTCCCAGCGGCGATCCACGGCGACAAAACGGCGTGGGTTCGTTTCCATGATGTGCCGCGCCAGCGCGGGCGTGATTGCTTCTTCGCCGGTTTCCCGCGCGACTTCGCCGACGCGGGCGGGTTCGCCCAGGCGCACCAGGCCGCGATGCAGCAGGGTCAGCAGGGTTTCGGCGGCCAGCGCCTCAGTCGGGTCTGCGGCTGCGCCGGCGGCAGGCTTCTTGGCAGCGGATTTCTTTTCGGATGTTCGGGGTGTCGCCATGCGGTCTCCTCGTGTGATTAAAAGATGGACGGAAAGATAAAAATTGGTGGAAAGCTAGACGGCTTCGGCCTGCAAATCATACGGCTGGGCCTGGGTAATACGAGCGGCAATCATTTCGCCGGGGCAGCCGTCGCAGTTCTGGACGACCACTTCCCCGTCAATTTCAGGCGCGTCCCGGAAAGAGCGCCCGACGGCATCTGCGCCCCGGCGCGACTCAATCAGCACGTTCAGCGTTCGCCCCAGCCATTTTTGATTGTTAGCCAGGCTGATCGGCTGCTGCGCGGCCATGAGTGCATCGCGCCGGGCGCGCATTTCTTTCGGCGGGACCGCTCCGGGCAGGTCAAAGGCGGGCGTACCTTCCTCGGCGGAATAAGTAAACACGCCCAGCCGGTCAAAGCGCATTTCGCGGACAAAGTCCAGAAGCGCGTCAAAGTGTGCGTCAGTTTCGCCGGGAAAGCCGACCAGAAACGTCGTCCGCAGGGCCAGATCAGGCAGCGTTTCTCGCATTTTGCCGAACAGCCGCTTGTACTGCTCCACGCTGCCGCCGCGCTTCATGGCTTTAAGCATCTGGTCGTCGCCATGCTGCAACGGCATGTCAATATAAGAAATGACCTGCGGCAGCTCGCAGAGCGCGTCCAGCAGCGGCTGCCGAACCATCGTCGGGTAGCAGTAAAGCAGCCGCAGCCACTGGAGGCCCTCCACCGGAGCCAGCGCGCGCAGAAGTTCCGGCAGGGCCAGACGCCCGTATAAATCCATGCCGTAGGCGGTCGTATCCTGCGCTACGAGGTTTAACTCTTTCGCGCCGGACGCGGCAAGGAGCGTGGCTTCGGCGACAAGGCGCTCAATTGGCTTGGAGCGGTGCTTGCCGCGAATTCCGGGAATAGCGCAAAATGTGCAGGTGTGGTCGCAGCCTTCGGAAATCTTGAGGTAAGCCGTCCAGGGCGTGGCCGTCGCACGCAGGCGGCTTTGCGGGATAAGGGGGTATTTTTCCGCGACGCTTTCCACCAGATTGATCTGGCGGGGCCGGGAGCCGAACACGACGCTGCCGATCTGGGGCGCACTTTCAATGCCCAGAAACGCATCTACTTCCGGGATTTCCCGCGCCAGATCGCCGCTGTAGCGCTGGGCGAGGCAGCCCGTCACGATCACTTTGGACACCTGCCCCCGCTGCTTGCGCTTTACGGCATCTAAAATCGCGGCAATGCTTTCTTCTTTAGCGGAATTGATAAATCCGCAGGTGTTGACGATTAGCACATCCGCGTCGGCTTTGTCCGCGACAAACTGCACCGGCCCACCGCCGGCCAGTGTGCCGAGCATTTCTTCTCCGTCTACCTGGTTTTTGGCACAGCCAAGCTGCACCAGACCGACTTTGGTCGTCAAAATCTGCGTTCCCCGGCGAAAAACCGCCCCGTCAAAACCCATGGATCATAAACAAAATTCGCCCGCTGAGTATACCCGAAAAAACTGGTTTCGGTCAAATCGGTGATAATTCGCTGCCGAAGTGGGTAGAATCATGCCAGAGGCGGTCAGGCAATCGGGCTGGGCGCTTCCGGCCAGATTTAAGAAAGACCCTTCCATGCAAAAACTTCCTCGCCGCCTTTTCCGGTGGCCCGCCATTTTGACCCTGGGCGCTTTTGGGCTGAGTTTTCCCCACGCCGCATCGGCACAAGTCACAGTCGCCACACAAAACGGCGGCAATGAGCGCACCGGTGCGAACCTTTCAGAAACGGCGCTGACGCCTTCGGCTCTCGCTTCCGGCCATTTCGGAAAATTGTTTACGATCAGCGGCCTGGATGCCAATGTCAACGGCCAGGTCTTGTACGTGCCGAACGTGACCATCGGGGGAGCGGTGCATAATGCTTTGTATGCCTATCAGTCCGACAATGCCGACAATTCTCCCTCCGGCCTAGCCGCATTTGATGCCGACACCGGCGCACTTCTCTGGCGGGACAGCAGCAGTGATGCGTCGCCGATTATTCCTGTGTCCGCCACTTATACCACCGCAACGCCGGTGATTGACACGGCGACCGGCACGATGTATGTGCTGACCAAAAACGACACGGATGACACCGGACAAACTTACATTCATGCCATTGACATCACGACAGGCCGGGAAAAGCCCGGCAGCCCGGTATTGATTGACCGCGCTCAGGTAAACGCTGCCGGCACAGGCGACGGCAATGTCAACGGGCGCGTGTATTTTGACGGCCCTGCCTCCAGCGGTTATCGTTTTCACGCCAATGACCGGCCTGCGCTGCTGCTCTCGCACGGCATTGTTTACGCAGCGTTTGCCCACAACTCAGACAGCTACCCGTATCATGGCTGGATTGTGGGGTATAAGTACGCCGGTTCCGGGTTTACACTTTCCGCCGTGTTCTGTACCACGCCCAACGGCGGCGACGGCGGCATCTGGATGGCCGGCAAAGGCTTGACTGCCGACAGCGCCGGCAACATTTACTGCTCGGTCGGCAACGGCACGTTTGATGCTGACAGCAAAGGCATCACGTCCGGCACCGACTACGGCATGTGCTACCTGAAGCTCAGTCCGAGCCTTCAAGTGCTGGACTGGTTTTCGCCTCACGACGAGGCCTCTTTGAGTAATGCCGACCTGGACACCGGCAACAGCGGCGTGACCGTGCTGCCGGGGACAAACCGGCTGTTCGGGGGAGCCACAAAGTTCGGCACAGGCTTTCTGCTGGATTCGACGGATATGGGCCATTTCACTTCCGGCGGCCCCGATCATGTCGTTCTGCGCCTGGATGGTCTTACGGGGAATGACTCTGTGGGACAAAATCCGATTTGCTGGGACGCCGGAAATGCCAAATACGTTTACCTGTGGGCGAATGGCTCAAACCTGGAGCAATTTGCGTATGATCTGGCTTCCGGCACGTTTCTCCCGGCAGGGGTTTACAAGCAGACTTCCAACTTGACAAGCGGCGGCTCGCTGGCGGTTACGTCAGATGGCAGCAGCAAAGGCATCGTCTGGGCCGTCGGCAATGACCGCGTGGTGCGCGCTTTTGATGCGACGGATGTGTCCAAGCCGCTGCTTTGGAGCAGCGCCCTGAACTCGTCGCGTGACAGCCTGCCATCCGTCGGCCATTTCCAATTTCCAACGGTTGCCAACGGCAAAGTATATGTGCCGACCGGTTCGGCGTCCATTGCCGTCTATGGCCTGCTTTCCCCGGTCTGGACGGCGCGCGCGATTGCCGCCTCGCCGGAAGGAGGGACGCATGTTTTGTGGACTTCGTCGACTGGGACAGCCGCCTTGTGGAAAATTGGGGTTAGCGGCCAGCCTGCCACAGAAACCCAGTATGGCCCGTTTGCAGGTTGGACTGCCCGCGCCCTGGCCGTCGGCAGCGATGGCAATGACCGTCTCCTTTGGACGCATAGCCCGGACAATCAATTGGCCCTGTGGAGTTTAGACGCCGCCGGTCACTATACGTTTGCCGACTATGGGCCGTTTTCCGGCTGGATGCCGCTCTCAATTGCGGTGGGCGCGGACAACCTGCCCCATATTTTATGGAACGGTATCAATGGACAGCTTTCGCTGTGGAACCTGGATGCGTCCGGCAGCTATGCCCACACTGAGTTTGGGCCATATCCGGGGTGGCAGCCGCAGAGTCTGGCAATAGGGCCGAATGGTACGGAGCGCGTTTTGTGGCAGCACGCCACCGACAACCAGGTATCCCTGTGGTCGGTGACAGGCGGCAGCTACACTTTTGCCGACTACGGGCCTTTTGCCGGATGGTCGGCACAGGGAGTCGCCGTCGGCTCCGACAATCTGGCGCACCTGTTCTGGGATGGTCCTAATGGCATCGCGTCGTTCTGGACCATCAATGCCGCAGGTCAGTATACTTTCGGCAATTACGGCCCCTTCAGTGGCTGGACGCCGCAATCCATTGCTGTCGGAGCCAACGACAACCTGCGGGTAATCTGGCAGCATAGCCCGGACGGTCAGGCGTCTCTCTGGGACCTCAATTCGGCGGGCCATTACACAAACACGCAGTTTGGCCCGCCGTCGGGTTCATAAGCGCTGCGGGGGGCTATTTCAGAACCAGCAGCCCCCCGCCGTAGACCAAGCCGTCTTCCACCGCGCCGAGGACGGGATCGGGGATCGCCGTCCGCTGGCCGGCGCTGCGCCGCAAATAATAAAAGGTAAACGCACCGGCGACCGCCCCCAGTGCGCCGATTGCCGCGCCGACTGCCGCCGGCTTGCCTGCCGCCGCGCAGAGCGCCGCCCCGGACAATCCGCCGGAGGCGATGCGCCCTAGAAGCGGCACCGGCGCAATGCGGCTGGGCGTCATTGGCAGCTTATCGCCGATGATTTCCCCGGCGGCCAGGAATTTTGTGATGAGGGCCGCCCGGTCTGTTCCCAGCCAGCCCAGCGAGGAGCCTGCGAGAGCTTCGGAGGGGTGGCGTGTCAGATGATCACTTGCCAGCGCCGGACCAGCCATGCTCCGCATCCCGGAAGCGACGCCGATCAACGCGGTTTGGAGGTAAAGATTTCGCATCATTTTAAGTGCCTTTCAGTACCATTATACCCCCGAGCCGAAACAGCGTCTGCGCTTGACAAAACCGCGCCGACGCGCTATGATAATCCCGAAGAAAAGGCAGACAAGCACCTATGGCGAAATCGGCTTACGACATCGCGCCGGATGCGACTTTTATTGAAGCCGCCCATACTTCTTTGCGGCAGCAGCTTGATGAAAT
The DNA here is from genome assembly GCA_965277095.1 of Capsulimonadaceae bacterium. Classification (GTDB taxonomy): domain Bacteria; phylum Armatimonadota; class Armatimonadia; order Armatimonadales; family Capsulimonadaceae; genus JANXMY01. The sequence goes on along the minus strand of OZ255718.1, from coordinate 3,511,426 downwards.
GCTATCCAATTTAGAAGGAACACGCGCGGGGGATGACATTGAGGCGCTCCATGATATGCGCGTCGCGTCGCGCCGCCTGCGCGCCGCGCTGTCGGTGTTCGCGGCCGCGTTTCCGCCGAAGCCTTTTGCCGTCACGGAAAAAGAAGTGGCGCGGGTCACGGATGCTCTCGGGGCGGTGCGCGATGCCGACGTGCAAATTGAATTCATGCAGGGCCTGGAAAACACTGCATCCGAAAGCGAGCAAGTGGGCCTGCGTGCCTTCCGCGAACATCTGCAAAAGGGGCGCGACAAGGAACGAGTGCTGCTGATTAAAGAATTGAACCGTCTGGAAAAAAGCGATTTCCGCAAAGACTTCGGCAAATTGCTTGGCGAAGACACGATCGCGGGCCAGCAGGAGACCGAAAATGGCTAAAGCCCTGCCGCTCCATGCCGTCAACCCCCAGGAGTCACTGCGGTCCAATGCCCCGCTGATGCTGCATACCCGGCTGGAAGAATTGTACCAATTCTCACCGTTCATCAGCGACCCTGCCCGTGTGGAAGAGCTTCACAACATGCGGATCGCCGCCAAGCGCCTGCGCTACACGCTGGAAATCTTTGCACCCTGCTTTTCCAGCAAAGAATTCACCAAGCTTTCCGATCAAGTCAAATCCATTCAGGAGCAGATCGGCGAGATACATGACCGGGATGTGCGCGGGCCGCTTCTGCGAGGGTTTTTGGACCGCCGCGCGAATGACCGCCCGGAAATCCGCGCCGGACTAGAGCGCCTGATTCAGACGCAGCAAGCCGAGCGGGCGAAACTTTACCGCAGCTTTATTTCCTTTTGGAACAAGCTGCAAAAGCAAGGTTTCAAGCGTAATTTTCTGCAAATGCTGGTTCAGTCCGAGGCGGAGCCAGCCGAGCCTCATGTGGAAGATCAAGCCGCCTTATGAAAAAAATCGCCGCAAGCAGTTCTCACAAAACCAAAAACGGGCAATTGCCTGCTGCCCCTCAGCCTGTCCCGGAAATGGGGCTGGAAGGAATTCCCTTTCTGGGCGAAGTTCGGCGCACTTTGCTGGTGGCTGCCGGCTTGGAGACGCGGGAGGATTTGCGCCGGGCAGATGCGGCACAGATCGGCAGCGTCAAAGGCATCGGCCTGGGTGTTGCGGCCCGCGTCAAGGATTGGCTGGAAGCGCAGGAGGATATACCGGCGCTCCCGGCGGCTAGTATTGCCCCCCTGCTGGCTGAAGCCAATCAGAATGTGCAGGATGTTTTTGGAAAGATGGCGGCAGCTTCCGCGCGCTTGAAAGACCATCTGCCTGCCAAAGTTCGTGACAAAAGCCTGGACCGGCAGCTAGACAAATTGGATACTGTTGCCTCGGAACTGGCGGAAGGCCCCGACACATTGACGGCCAGGCAGGTGGAAGCAGCCGTCAAAACGTTAGACAAAATCGCTGCCCTGCTTGAGTCAGCCGCCGGGGCGGAGAAGCTATCCCCCAAGAAGCAGTCCGTGCTGATTGAAGAACTGCGCGCCCGGCGCAAGCGGCTTGAAAAAGCGCTGGGCGAGTAATTTTGGCTGAGTCATTGCAATACGCCGCTTTTGGGGATATTCATGGCAATTTTGCGGCGCTCCAGAACGTCTGGCAAACTCTCGAAACCGCCGGACTGACTTCGCAGACGGTGCTGAACGCAGGCGACAATGTTGGTTATGGCGATGCCCCGGAGGCTTGCGTGCAGTTTTTAGAAGCCCGCCCCCAGATTTTGACCACCCTCGGCAATTATGATAAAAATGTCGCCTTGTTCCCGGAGCGCGAAGCCGAATACAAAAGAAAATGGAGCCACATCCGCCCGGAAAAGTACGACGCTCTGCGCCGCGACAGCGCCGCCGTTTCCCCAGGCTCGCGTCGGTGGCTCCGCGATCTGCCCCAGGAAATTGAAGTCGCTTTGAGCGATACCGCTCTGCTGCTGACCCATTATGCGCCTGGCAGCAAAGAAGGCCTGGGAAGCTGGACAAGCGATGCGCGGCTGGAAGAACTCGCCGCGCAGACAACCGCCCGCGTTGTCGTTTGCGGCCACACGCATACCCCCTTTGTCCGTTCCGCCGGCGGCGTTCTCTGGGTCAATCCCGGCAGCCTGGGCCGCTCGTTTGATGGCCGTCGCCGCTATGCTGTGCTGACGCTGGCGGCGGGGCAGACCCCGCAGGCTGAACTGAAATGGAGATAACGCAAATGCGTCTTGCGGCCATTGACATCGGAACCAATTCGACCAAAATGACCGTCGCTGATGCCGCCGATGATGGCGTGCTGACGGTTATTTTGGAACAATCGGACGTGACCCGTCTCGGCGAGGGCGTGGATGCGTCTCAGCGGCTGACCGAGGCCGCTATGTCCCGAACGCTGGATGCCGTTGCCCGATTTGCCGAAGCCGCCCGCAATTTGGGCGCGGAAAAAGTGCTGGGAGCCGGAACAAGCGCCCTGCGAGACGCTGCCAACGGGCCGGATTTTCTGGCGGAGGCCAAACGGCGCGCCGGAGTGGACATTGAAATTATCACTGGAGACCGGGAAGCGCGTCTGGCCTTTGCCGCCGTCCGTTCCGATGCGTCTTTGAACCTGCCCTCGGATGCTTCGCTGCTGGTTTTTGACATCGGCGGCGGCAGCACTGAATTAATTCTCGGCGATACGAAGGGGGTAGGGCAGCACAAGAGCCTGAACATCGGAGCGGTGCGACTCACCGAGCGCTTTCTCCATTCCGATCCACCGACGGCGTTTGAATTGGAACAAGCCGCTGAATTCGCCCGCGCCTCGTTTGAGACATTTCCCGTGCCTGATACGACCCCGCTGATTGCCGGGATTGGCGGGACTGCCCTCAACATCGCCGCCGTCACGCAGGGACTGGCGAAGCCGGACGCAGATGCCGTGCATGGGGTCACGCTGTCCCATGCGGAGGTGGCCGGAGCGTTGGAGCGGTTCGCGCACGTTTCCCTCGCCCTGCGCCGGCAGATACCGGGGCTGGAACCCAAACGCGCGGATATCATCATCGCTGGTGCGCTGATTTTAGACTCCCTGCTGACCTACTTTCACGCCGACCATTTTCTTCTCAGCGCACGTGGCCTGCGGTATGGCCTACTGGCTGACCATGCCAAGTCGCGGCAGTAAGGCAGTGTGGGAACGGTTTCTCAACTGGCAAAGCGACAGCGACTGGACCTGGGGGCCACTGGTCTTTCTGCGCCCGCCGCAGGATCAGCCCATACGTCCCTGGGTCTGGGTACGCCTGTTTGTCATCTTCACCACCCTTGGCCTACTGCTGGTGAGTTTGCTGATTTTTGTGTGTGCGATGCTGCCCAAACTTGCCGCCTCGGAGCATTGGCCTCTGCCCGCACCCGTGGCTGATATTCTGGCAACCTTGCGGGCGATGGGGAATGATCCCCAGGCACGGACTCTGTTTTTCGGCCTTCCCTTCGCCCTGCCCTTCCTCTTTTTCACGTTCTGCCTGCCCTATCACTGGGCCTGGAATCGCCGGGCCAGCCGTTTGCAAAAGACGCTGGTAAGCACTGCCGCTGATGCCGAAGGAGTGTGGCCGCCTGCGCCAAATTAGATGATCCGTGTCCCCTCCGGCAGCGGCTCATGGCCCCAGAGCGGCCCGCCCCTCTGTTCGCGCCGCCAGCTATCCCGCCATTTGTGAATTTCGACTGCGCCAATCGGCGGCATCGGCTGACGCTTTTCGCGGGGCAAAATCGGCGCAAAGGAAAGGTGCGGTTCGGTTTGATACCAGTAGGCAACAGTTGCCAGGTCTAAGGTCAGGCTGTTGGCATGGCCGTGCTCGATGGAAGCCCGCAGAGACTTCTCAAAATAAATCGGGTCTTCCAGATGAAAGCGGTAGCAGTGCGTCCGACCGAGAAAACCGGTCTCGCCGTTGACCCGCGCATACCCGAAATAGGGATGTGCGTAGAGTTCTTTGGGACACCACGCGGAGTTGAAATAATCTTCCGTCCCTGTGCCGTGCAATGACCCCGGCCAGGGTTCGCCGTCAATCAAAAACATATCGTCGCCCTCGCCGTACCAGAGGGGCGTGGGCGAGTCCACAAAGTAATTGACGCCGACATAATGCCCTGCGCCCCCGGCATGGACGAGGATGTGGTTGCGGTCATCGGAGGGATTTTTCGGCTGAACGCCCAGCGTTTCCCACTCATTTTCCCGATCTCCCTGTCCCGCTTCCGGGCCAGGCATCTGCCGGTTCCACCACGCATGAAAGCGTCCCTGCTCCGGCCCGATGCCCTGGGCATGTTCTTCGTAGTCTATATAATAATAAAAGTGTGCGATGGGAGCGTCCGACTGGTTTTCAATTTCAATTTTGGCCCCATCGCTGAATGGCATGGGGAAGTAGCAGTTGAGAGCATTGCCCCCGGCAGGTGCGGCGGCGAGAGGCAGGGAGGCGTAAAGATATTTCTCGCCCCAGCCCTGTCCGAAGAAGTCTCCGAGGGGCGCTTCCACCGAGGGGCTGGCCTCGCCGTCCCAATACATCCGCAAGATTGCATTGCGTCGTATCATGGGATCATCACAGCCGAGCGTCATCCAGATATGTTTGATAATTCCTGACCCGGCGATCTCCGCCAGCGTCTTTGTTTCGCCTGCTCCCACGCGCACAAAATCATTGTTGCCGCCGGAGCGGTCATAGGAGGAAACACGCTTTGTGCGGATGCCGGGGCGGAGTAGGGGAAGAGCATGAAGAGACATGGGAAATTCCTCCCTGAAACAGGTGTGCTGCACAATAAAGCCCCGCCGTAAACGGCAGGTCTGGCGGGCCTGCGGCCAACCGGTCTGCGACCGGAAAGACAGGACATTATTCCTAATTCCACCCGCAGGGTAGTTGGCCTTTCGCCCACCAGCCCTGCCGTTTACGGGGGGCTTTATTTCTTTGACCCCGCCGGGAGTAATTTCTTGAGACGACTGAGTTCATCGCGCAACTCGGCGGCATGTTCAAACTCTAATGACCGCGCGGCCTGCTTCATTTCTTTTTCAATATCGGCCAGCGCCGACATGAGCTGATCCAAAGGCAGACTCTCCGGGTTGCGGTTGCGGGAGATATTGTAGTAGCTTTTCTGCTCGGCAATTTTCTTGGATTCGATAACCTCGCGAACGGCCTTCTTAACCGTGTAAGGCGTGATGTCGTGTTCCAGATTATAAGCAACTTGAATCGTGCGCCGACGGTCCGTTTCGCCCATTGCCCGCTCCATCGAGCCGGTGATGCGGTCGGCATACATAATGACCTGACCGCCGACATTGCGGGCGGCGCGTCCGATGGTCTGAATCAGCGACGTGTCGGAGCGCAGAAAGCCTTCTTTGTCGGCGTCTAAAATGGCGACCAGGGAAACTTCCGGCAGGTCCAGGCCCTCGCGCAGCAGGTTGATGCCAATGATCACATCGTAAATGCCCAGCCGCAGGTCACGAAGGATTTCGGTGCGCTCCAAAGTATGCACGTCGGAATGCAGGTAATTGACTTTAATGTTTAAATCCAGCAGAAACTCGGTCAAGTCCTCGGCCATTTTCTTGGTCAGGGTTGTCACCAGGACGCGCTCACCCCGACTGGTGCGTTCGCGTATCTCGCCTAATAAATCATCCACCTGGCCCTTGGTGGGCCGAATAATGATCTCCGGGTCAATCAATCCCGTTGGCCGGATAATCTGCTGGACAATCTGCTCGGAATGCTCGCGCTCAAAGGCCGCAGGGGTTGCCGACACAAAGATGCACTGGCCGACGCGCTCCTGAAACTCTTCAAATTTGAGCGGGCGATTGTCACCGGCGGACGGCAGGCGGAAGCCGTAGTCAATCAGCGTATCTTTACGCGCTTTGTCGCCATTGTACATGGCGCGAAGCTGCGGCAGTGTCTGGTGCGATTCATCAATCACCAGCAGGTAGTCGTCCGGGAAATAGTCCATCAGCGTACTGGGGGCCGTGCCGGGTGCGCGCCCGTCAAACCAGCGCGAATAGTTTTCGATGCCGGAACAAAAGCCCACTTCGCGAATCATTTCCAGGTCAAAGCGTGTCCGCTGCTCGATTCGCTGGGCTTCCAGCAGCTTGCCCTGCTGTTTGAAGAGAGCAATGCGCTGGTGCATTTCATCTTCAATGCCGATGATTGCTTTTTCCTGCCGCTCCGGGCTGGAAACAAAGTGCGACGCCGGAAAGACCGTGATCTCATCTTTGGAACCCTGCACCTCCCCAGTCAGCGGGTCGACGATGGTAATTTTCTCCACTTCGTCGCCAAAGAACTCCACACGCACCACAACTTCCTCGTCGGCAGGCTGCAATTCCAGCACGTCGCCGCGCACCCGGAACGTAGAGCGGGTCAGCGCAATGTCGTTGCGCGAGAATTGCATATCCACGAGGCGGCGCAGCATGTCGTCCCGGTCGTATTCTTTGCCGCGCTCAAATTTGAGAATGATCCGGGCGTATTCTTCCGGTGCGCCGAGGCCGTAGATGCACGATACCGAGGCAACGATGATGACATCGCGCCGTTCTAAAATTGACTGGGTTGCCGAGTGGCGCAGCCGATCAATCTCGTCATTGATGCTGGAGTCTTTCTCGATAAACGTATCGGTGGAGGGAATATACGCTTCCGGCTGGTAGTAGTCGTAGTATGAGACGAAATACTCGACGGCATTTTGCCCAAAGAAATCGCGGAACTCCGAGCAAAGCTGTGCGGCCAGTGTTTTATTGTGCGCGATAACTAGCGTGGGCCGCTGGACGCGCTCAATCACGTTCGCGGCGGTAAACGTTTTGCCTGTACCGGTCGCGCCGAGCAATGTCTGATACTTGTTGCCGCGCTGTAATCCCGCCGTGAGCTTGCTGATCGCCGCAGGCTGATCGCCCGAGGGTTTGTAGTTGGAGATAACTTTGAAGTCCATGCCGGGAAATATCCTCTCAGAGGGGTCAAATAGGGTTTGCGGCCAGCCAGGCGGCTGGCGTCATCGTGGGAACGGCTGCGGGAGCGCGTTGCAGCATTTCTCCATCTCAGGTAATGAGTGTCGTGCCAAACTCTTGCGCGATGGCAACATAAACCGCATTCGCCCCGCGCAGACGATAAGAAATTGCGATTTCGGCGGCCTGCGTGGCCCGGTTTTCAGTCAAAGGAACAATGCTTAAACTCTGTAGCTGATTGATGCTCGCTGCAATGCTACGGGCAAGGATTATGTTGTTCGTTGAACGCAGCATCGCTGCCGCCGTTTCTGGTACGACCAGAGAGGGACACTGAACAAGCAAAAGTTTCTGTAGGGTATGGCTGAAAAAAGCAACGCTGGCTTCATACTGAATTTCTGACGAAGAGTTGGCCGAAACAAATACATTGGCATCTACGGTCAGCATCAGCGTCTCATCTCCGAAATAACATCAGCGGCGGATAAATCTTTAGGCCATACTTTGCCAACCTCTGCCGCCAGTTCCTGCATTTGTCTCAGCCACTCGTCCGGCGTCAGTTTTGGAGTGTTTGCTTGCGCTTCCGCCGCTTCTCGCTCCACAATCAGCCTGCTTCCCGTTGTCTCGACGGTATAACGGCTATGAGGCCTGACTTCGCCCAGCAGTTCCGGTGATAGTGTTAGCCGTCCGATTTCGTCCGTTTCGATGACTTGAACCATGTAATTTTCTCCCATCACGAACGCCACGAACTGATGTTCTATTATACCTGATTTACCCCTGCGAAATGCTCAATTCTCAGTGATTTTAAGCTGGTTGCTGACACGCTTCCCCGGCCCCAGCGTGTCCCGTGCGATGCGTCCCGCGCGTGTTCGCTCGTCAGCGGAATTTACGTTTCCGTGCAGGCTGACTCCGTTCGTGTCGGCGTCCACACGGACGCCATGAACGCCTGCCGCCGCGAGGGCCGCTGTGACTCGCCCGCCCAGGGAGAGTTTGGCAAGCTGCGGCCTGGCTGTTTCAATGTTGTGCTGCGTGTCCTGCCGGGCGCTGTCAAGGGTCTGCTGCGAACAGCCTTGCAGGCCCAGCAGCGAAAGGGGAAGCAAAGAGAAAAGTATTTTTTGCATGGCTTTGTTGTACCCGCCTAAAACCGCAAATGATGCATAGCCAGCCAGCCAATTCGGCCCGCACCAAACACAAGCAGTGCCGCAATGCCCGCCCAGCTCAGCCGATTCAGGGCGGCAGGCGACCCGGACCAAAGCGCGACCCCGCGCAGCCAGTAAATGCCGTTTCGCAGCCAAAGGCCGGCCAGCAGAAGGAAAACCAGCCAGCCCAGCGGATGCCAGTGCAGCGACTCGCGCCACTGCCCATGGCCCAGGCACACAAACGCGCGGGTCAGACCGCAGCCGGGGCAGGGCAGGCCCGTTAAAATGTAAAACGGGCAGAATGACGGCAAGTGCGCGATGCGCCCGTCACGCCCCGGCACAGGCAGCCAAACGCTGGCGGCAAACATGCCGGTCAAAACGCCCCAGACGACTGCGGCATTTGTGCGAAGGGAGGACTGGTTCATGGCGGAGGGGGGCGAGGCTGGCGCGGGGTTTGATAATTCTCTGGCGGCGGGGGCCACGACGCCGGCGGGGGCGGCCCGGTCATGGCGGCTTTCCAAATGCGGTTCAGCGTATCCTGCTGCAAGACGGGATTCGCCAGGCCCAGGCTGGCGAAGCCGCCCACGCCGACCAGATCAAGCACCAGATACAGCACTGAGTTGTCGGTGATCGGCAGCCCGACTCGCTCGCACATCAGCGCCGCGCGTTTGCCCATGCGATAGTCCCAGTAGATATTCCAAAGGCCGCAGGTCAGCAGCGAAAGCAGTACCTCCACACCCGGCGAGATGTCAGGCTCGCCCAAGAATTCCTGCGTCTCCTCCGAGACCACATAAATAAAATACAGGTAATAAATCCCGCAGGTCAGCAAAATCAACACAAGCGTCAATGCAGGATCGCGCGGCGTTCCAAGTCGCATGGGAGGTCTCCTTAAAGGTTCGCGCTTGCTTATTCTACGTTTGACTGGGCGGTTCCTTTGTTTGCTCCGGGAAGCGCTGAGTTTCAGCCGGGCGATCAAAATCGTCCGATACATATCCGGGGCGTTTTTTTCTGAAAATCTTTTTCTTCCCAGCGGTTCTTTAAGCGCGGCCAGCGTGTCTTATGAGTATCGGGAACTTAACGAGGCAATGAAGCCGTTTTCTAACTATCCCGATCTTTTAGGCAGGAGACTTGTTTCGTGGCCACGAAAAACGACCCGCCTGTGCTTGAAGCTTCCCTCCAAGAAGCGTCAGCCATTCTGCGCGCCCGTCACGGCGACCGCAAGGCGTTCAGCCGCCTCACGGAACCGTATCGCCGAGAGCTGATTTCTTATTGTTATCGCCTGACGGGAACGCTGACCGAGGCGGAAGACATGGTGCAGGAAGCGTTTCTGCGGGCATATCGCGCTCTCGATTCGTTTGAGGGCCGCGCCAGCCTCCGCGCCTGGCTGTACCGGATTGCCCACAATCTTTGTCTCAACCATGTGCAGCGCCGCCCGCCTGTCTGGCAGTCCCTGGAGGATATCGGCGACAAAAGCATGGCTCCCGACGCCGAAGAAGCCGGGCAGGAACGCGAAAATTTGCGGCTGGGGTTTGTTGCCCTGGTGCAGTCCCTGCCGCCCCGGCAGCGCGCCGCATTGGTGCTGCGGGATGTGCTGGGCTGGAGCGCAGAGGAAACGGCACGTATCTTGGAAACGACCGTTCCCGCCGTCAAAAACGCCCTCGCCCGCGCCCGTCAGACACTGGCCCGGCATCCCCACGGAGGCGATCCGGCTGAGGTGCGCGATCTGGCCGCCGCCGACCCCAGTGCACAGGAAAGTGTGGCACAGTGGGTGGATGCGTTTGAGAAGGGGAACACGGTCCGCATGGTGGAGCTGCTGACGGGGGACTGGACTCCGGCGCACACCGCGAAACCTGGTCAAAATGGGTACACTCTCCACAGGCGAAATGCGCCGGTGCGGGACAAAGTCAGTGACCAACTAAACAATGGGGAAAAAGAAGCACGAGAGGAAAGAAGGCATGGCGAGCGAACGCAACGAGCGTAACGAAAACCGGCGCGGCAGCGGACGCCGCGAGAACACTAGCGAAGGGGCTGCCCCGCGCAATCAGGAGACTGTTCGGGCGATCTTTGTGCTGGACGAGATTTTGAAAAGCACCGACCCGATTGACCCGAATTATCAATATTTGCTGCTGCTGCGCCATCAACTGGAAACTGACGAGCAGCAGTTCGCCGAGGCGCAGGAACTGATCGCCAAATATGATGAAGCGTATAACAAGCTGACTGCACCTGCCAACCGCGTTGCTGTGTTTCTTTCCGGCAACGAAGATGGCACGGCCAACATCGCCATGGGCGATAACGATTTCTATACCAATGTTGATCCCAATATTGACCTGGAAACGCTGGAAGCCGGAACGCGCGTCAAAGTCAATGAAGCCTATGCCATCGTCGGCGACCTCGGCCCCGCGCAAAACGGACAGGTCGTCAAAGTCACCGAGGCTTTGGAAGATGGGAGGCTGCGAATCGGCGGCGATCAGCAGGGGTTGAACACCCGCGTCGTCATGCGCGGCAAGGGTCTGGCTGACGCCAACATCAAGGCGGGAACCGATGTCCGCATGGAGCCGAACTTTCGTGTGGCTCTGGAAGCCTTTGCCGGAAAAGAAAACCAGGACTTCTTCCTGGACAAAGTGACCGAAATCCCCTGGGACAAGATCGGCGGCCAGCAGGAAGCCATTGGGGTTATCAAAGACGCCATCGAACTGCCGCTTCTGTACCCGGAACTTTACGAGCGGTTCGGCAAGCGGCCCCTTAAAGGCATTCTGCTGTACGGGCCTCCCGGCTGCGGCAAAACACTAATCGGCAAGGCGACTGCCTACAATATCACTCAGGAATACAAAGCGCGGACCAAGCGGGACGTTAAAGAATACTTTATGTATATCAACGGCCCGAAAATTCTCAATATGTGGCTGGGCGAGTCCGAGCGTCAGGTGCGCGAAATTTTCTCCACCGCTCGTGAGAAGGCCAAAGAAGGCTATCTGGTCTTTATCTTTATTGATGAGGCGGAGAGCATTCTGCGAACGCGGTCTTCGGGCCGGTTTACCAATATCTCCAATACCGTCGTGCCGCAGTTCTGCGCCGAAATGGATGGTCTGGTGTCGCTGGAAAACGTCGTCGTCATGCTGACATCCAACCGGCCCGACTACATCGACCCGGCGATCCTGCGCCCGGAGCGGATTGACCGTAAAGTCAAAGTCGTCCGCCCGGACAAGCCCAGCACCCGCGATATTTTGGGTATCTACCTGCACAAAGACCTGCCGCTGGATTACAAAACCGTCGATGAGCAGGGCGGCGCAGAAAAAGCCCGGCAGTATCTGGTAGATAAAACGACGGAACTGGTCTGGACGAAAACCCACGAGACCGAGTTTCTGGAAGTCTATCTTAAAAACGGCTCGGTAGACACGCTGTACTGGAAAGATTTAGTTTCCGGGGCGCTTCTGACTTCGGTGGTGGAGCGAGCCAAAGATTATGCCATCAAGCGCTCCATTGACGTGAAAAGCACCAAAGAAGGCGTTTCCTGGGACGATTTGGAGCGGGCTGTTCGCACTGAGTTCAAGGAAAATGAAATTTTCCCGAAGACCGACAATCTCGAAGACTGGCTGAAGCTGCTGGATTACGAGCCGGACAATGTGGTGCGCCTGAACCCGATCACGGCGAAAAAGGGAACGCAGGTCACGCGCCGGAATGTGATATGACCTACCCCTGCCCCCTCCCTGTTGATGAGGGGGTAAGAGAGGTTGCTTTCTTGCTCCCCTTCCCTAACAGGGAAGGGGTTGGGGGTTAGGTTTGCCATTATTCGGCATCGAAACGGAATATGGGATTGCGGTGGAAGGAAAAGGCGCGGGCGATCTGGTCGCCGAATCCCGCGCTGTTGTCCGCGCTTATGTCGGCAAGGCCGCCGGGCCATGGTTTTACAAGGGCGAAGACCCGCGTAATGACATGCGCGGCTTTCATGTGGACAAGCTCAACTTTGACCCGGAAGACGCGCAGTTTGACGCTCCGGGCCAGAAGCCCCTGCCCGTAGAAGAAGAACGGGCTGACCGGGTGCTGGTTAATGGGGCGCGGTTGTACAATGATCACGGCCACCCGGAATATTCCACGCCGGAATGTGCATCCCTGCTGGATTTAGTCGCGCATGACAAAGCCGGGGAGCGCATCGTGCTGGCCTGCGCGAAGGCGCGGTCAGCAGAAACGGGCGCGGGCCAGGTGCATATCTTCAAAAACAACACCGATTTTCACGGCTCGTCTTATGGCACGCACGAAAATTATTTGATCCCGCGCGCCACGCCGTTCGCGCAGCTATTGTCGGGCCTGCTGCCGTTTTTCGCCACGCGCATTCTTTATGCCGGCGCGGGCAAGCTGGGAATTGAGCCGCACGGTGACAAAGGACTGTATCAAATCTCGCAGCGGGCGGACTTTTTCACTGAAGAAGCATCAGTGGACACGCTGCACCGGCGGCCTTTAGTCAACACCCGTGACGAGCCGCACGCCGACCCGCGCGACTGGCGGCGGCTGCATGTGATCTGCGGCGATGCCAACATGTCGGAATATGCCACTGCCTTGAAGATTGGGACGACTTATCTGGTCACGTCACTCTTGGAGCAGGGCTGGCAGCCCTGGGTGAAGCTGAAATCGCCGACTGACGCGATCAAACAAATTTCGCGCGATCAAACATACATGTGGGCTGTGCAGGCGGAGTCGGGAACGATTTCCGCAGTAGATGTGCAGCGGGTTTATCTGGCTGCCGCCCAGGAAAAACTGTCCGGGCGCGGCTCCGACACGGATTGGACGCTGCGCGAATGGGAACGGACATTGGACGCTTTGGAGTCCGACCCGCTTTCGCTGGGGGACCGGCTGGACTGGGTGGCAAAGCGCAGCCTGCTGGCCGATTATGTAGAGGCTGAAAACATACGCTGGGATGACGAAACTTTGCCGTCCTTCGATCTGGCCTACAGCAGCATTGACCCGGATGAAAGCTTGTACTATGCTTTAGAACAAGCCGGCGAAATGGTTCGCCTGACGAACGATACGGCCATTGACGCGGCCATGACGCAGGCTCCGGCCAATACCCGCGCTGCCATTCGCGGGCATCTGGTGAGTACGCTGGCCGATTCCATCGGTATTGCCGGATGGAATCGAGTTGTTCTGCGAACCAATGATGAGTCCTGGATGGTCGCCCTGGATGACTACTTGACGCCTGATTCCGTGGCGCAGGCGATGGGCGAGCTGCGGGCCGCTCATTCTGTAGAAGACTTAATTCGCCATTTCCGTGAACGCGGCAAATAACGCCGCCCGACGCGCCCTGACTTTGAACATCTGGAAAGGAATACGACCATGCCTGTTACCGATGAAGACCGTGCTACTCGCCCCGCCGGCCCTGCTGACCCACTCCGCAAGGAAGGCGACGAAACCGGCCCCAGCAAGCCCGATGTGGAGCGGCCCGACCGCAGCGACCTGCTCAAGCGCATGAAGCGGGTGGACCCCGACCAGGCCCGCCGCTACCGCCAGCGCAGCGGCGAGTAGTCATTTCTATTGATTTGACACAAAGATGCAGGCAAAGAGCGAGGGAATAAATTCCTCTCGATAGAGGTAAACGTCCTTCTGACGAAGAAAATGCTGCCGCTATGCTCTTACGTCCGCAGGACGATTATTATGGAGCGAGAGGAATTCATTCCCTCGCGGTTGTTCTAAGAGATTGTATGACACCTATGCTTCGTTTTGATAATCCCGGCGCAGGCGGCTTAGCCGACCTTTTTGCTCATAATTCTGCTTTGACAGACCGACTGCCGATGCCGACGCCCGTACCGCACGTTCCCGGTGCGCGTGATATTGACACGCATGGTACGACTGTGATTGCCGTCAAATATAAGGACGGCCTGATCAATGTCGCCGACCGACGTGCCACAGCGGGCTACACCGTGATGTACGACCAGGCCGAAAAAGTGCTGGCGCTAGACGACTACACGCTGATCTCCATTTCCGGCTCGTTCGCCAAAAGCGTGGAAGTTGTGCGCTACCTGCGCCATGCGTTCAAGTATTTTGAGCGCTCCCAGCTACAGCCCATGTCGCAGGAAGGCAAGCTGATGGAATTGCAGCGCGTGATCGCCAACAATGTTCCGGCAGCCTTGCAGGGCATCGGCGCGTTTATCCCCGTGCTGTCCACGTTTGATCGGGACACCAACCAGGGCCGTATCTATTTTTACGATGTGCTGGGCGGCCAGTTTGAGACCGCCGAATACGGCGCTGCGGGCAGCGGCTCGGCTCCGATTAAAGGGGCTTTTGAGTATATTTTGAAGACCAAAGGACCTTTCCGGGAAATGGATCGCGAGACGGCCCTGCGCGAGACATTGACGCTTTTGGACATTGCCGCCGATCTGGACACCGCTACCGGCGGCTCGGCGAAGTTTTTGCCGGCTGCCAAATATATCACTGCCGACGGCATCCGTGATTTCACGGAGAAAGAAATCAAAACCGCGCTGGGGCGGAGCTAAAAATTACCTAACCCCGGCACAAGTGCCGACCCTTCCCTGTTAGGGAAGGGTCACGAGAAGCCTGCTCTGCTCCCCCTGCCTTAACAGGGAAGGGGGTTGGGGGTTAGGTTCTGGAGTAACCTATTGCCTTCCTATAGCCCTTATGACTGGAACGAAAGTATCCAGCAGCGAAACGAATACATTGAAGATCGCCTCAAAGACGGCAGCCCCGTTGTGGCGCTGACTTATGACAACGGCTTGCTGCTTTTGTCGGCACGGCAGACGCAGCGCAAAGTGTACGAAGTCTACGATAAGCTGATGTTCAGCGCCATCGGCAATCAGAGTGATGTAGAGCAGATTCGAGTGGCCGCCATTGACGTGGCCCATGCCGAGGGTTTCCAGCGTTCGCCCGACGATGTCAGCGTGCAGCGACTGGTCTCGTTTCGCCTGTCACCGGCAATCAAGAAAATCTACAGTGATCCGTTTGCCCAGCCGGTTGTGTTGAAGGGCATTTTTGCCGAAATGGGAAAAACGCCCGACCGAGACGTGCTGATGATTTTATCCTATGATGGCGAGTTTTCCACCAGCCCCGGTCAGGCCGTCGTGGCCGGCACGGCGTATGCCGAAGACCGAATGCGCGAGCATTTGAAATCCGAAACCGAAAGCGGAATCCCCACGCTGAAAAACGGGCTTCGCGCCGCCCTGTATGCCTGGGGCGTGGGAATGAAGCACCTGGAAGCCGAAGACCGCGCGGACGCCGATTACTCGACCGACGGCGAAGGTGTTAAAGATGTCTCGGCATTTATCAAAGAATATCTGGGTAAAGGCTGGACAGTAGAAGCAGGCGTTCTGGAGCGTGACACGACCCGCGAAAGCCGCTTCCGCCTGCTGTTGGACAGCGAGCTTGCTGCGACGGTAGGACATTACAAATAATTTCCGGTAGGGGCGGGGTTTGCCCCCGTCTTTCCTGGCGCGAACGCCAAAAAGAACGGTAAGAATCAAAGGGCGGGGGCAAGCCCCGCCCCTACGCACGGTAAGGCGAATCATGGACAAACGCATCTTCGGCATTGAAACAGAATTCGGCTGCCTGGTCAGCGATGATTCCGCCGGCACGGCAGAGTCCATCGTGGAGCAGGTCAAAGATCATGCTTTCTTTAAAGACAAGCTTGGCCTCATCGATTTGCACGCGCGCGACTATGCGTTTGAACCGGCCCGCTGCGGCGGCTTTTTGCGCTCCGGCGGGCGGCTGTATATTGATGCCGTCGGCTCGCACATGGAATATGCCACGCCGGAATGCACGGATTTTGCCGATGCGGTCGCTTACGATAAGGCCGGGCGCGTGATTTTGCAGCGGCTCCTGCGTGAGCTGGATTTGCAGGACAAAGTCTCCTTCCATTCCAATTCCGTAGACCATTTCGGCGGGCATACGTTCGGCTGCCACGAAAACTATCTGGTGGCAATTGACGACCGCTTCTTTTTAGAAGCGCTTTCTTACCTGCTGCCGTTTCTGGTGACGCGCCAAATCTTTGCCGGCGTAGGGCGCGTCGGCGGGCACCGGCTCAATTACAAGAGTCTGAAAAACAACATTATGACCATCTCGGATTACGAGGTGGACTATCAGTGGGTCGGCAATTTCTATGGCGTGGAAGTGGACCCGACCATCGAATACCAGTTGTCACAGCGCGCCGATCACATTGTTAAAACCATCAGTTCGCGAGTCCGCTTCAACCGCGCCATTATCAATCCCAAGTGGGACTCGTACTACAATTATTCCAATCTGCATCGCCTGCATATTTTGTTCGGCGAATGCAACATGTCCGAGTACGCGACATTGCTGAAAATCGGTACGACCAGCATTGTGCTGGACTTGATTGAAGATGGGATTTTGCTGCCGGAAGTCGAGCTTCGCGATCCGCTGGAAGCATTGAAGTCGGTTTCGCGCGATCAAAGCTGGAAGTGGCTGGTCAAGCGCAAAAGCGGTGAAACCATTAAAGCGGTGGACTTGCAGCGGATGTATTTAAACGCGGCAAAAGAGCGCTACACTGGCCGGGACGCGCAGACGGATTATGTGCTGACCGAATGGGAATATTGTCTGGATACGCTGGAAAAAGACCCCTACCTGCTGGCAACTAAGCTCGATTGGGTGGCAAAGCGTAAGATGATGGAAGATTTCATTGACGCCGAAAACGGCGCGGTGCAGTGGGGCGATGACATTCTGCACTCGCTGGATTTGGAATATCACAACGTCAATCCCGAAACCAGCCTGTATTACGGACTGGAACAGGCCGGGCAGATTGAGCGCGCGACCACTGACCGGCGCATTTTTGAGGCCACCATGATGCCGCCGACCAATACACGCGCCAAAGGCCGGGGCATCGTGATTGACAAACTGCTCGCCAACAATTCACGCGACTATGTGATTGATTGGGATTTGATTTACATCAACAAGCGCCTGCATCTAGAGCTCAAAAATCCGTTCCATACTTATAAAGACGAAGCCACCTCTTTCGCGGGCGGTTTGTAGCTTTGCTTGACAGACCTTTGGCGGTCTGTTATACTGGCGGCGGAGGACCCACTCATGTCGTCACCCCCCGATGACAACCGCCCGCGCGCCCCGCTGGAAGAAGCGCCTTTCTGGAAAGAAGTTGCGGCGTTCAACCGTATGTCCCACTTTGAGATTGACCGCTATTTTGGTCAATATGTCGCCGTTTACGAAGGCCGCATCGTAGATGCCGACTTTGAAGAAGCGGAACTTGCCCTGCGCTTTTACCGCACCTGGGGCTATGTCCCCGTTTACATCCACAAAGTCGGCACCGAAGAGGGTCTGATAGACGCGGACGATCCTCATTGATTCTGTCTCCTTTTCTTATTTCTTCCTGCCTTATTTTGCCCCTGTTCCGCACGTTTATTTTTTTGGGACTGCTTTTTGCAGTCCTCTTCTTTCCTATGCCTGCGCTCGCGCAAAGCGGCTTGGTCGTGGTACGGGTGACAGAGAAACCGGCCAATACGTTTATCCCGGCGCAGGCGTTAGGGGCGGGGGTAGACGGACTCGGCCGGGGCGATGTCGCGGAGGTCTACACGCCGAGAAATATTAGAGCCATGCGCTCTGCGGGGCTGCTGCCGCTGACCTACCGTTTGCGAACGGAACTCGGCGTGGAAGCCTGGCACTGGAACCCCTTGGGAACGTGGAGCGAGAAGCAGCCGCAGGGATATTGGACTTCGCAAGCCAAATTAAACGGGCCGATTTCACTTGGCTGCGGGTACAAACTTCCTCGTCGCGGCGACACGATTGACCAGGCCAATAATAACGGCTATTCGCGCCTGGACGACGGCGACCCGCGCACCTTTTGGAAAAGCAATCCTTATTTAGATAAGCATTTCACGGGCGAGGACAATTCCGCGCATCCGCAATGGGTTTTGATCAACCTCGGCCGGAAACGGCCTGTCAACGCCATCCAAATCGCCTGGGCAATCCCATACGCGGTTTGCTATCAGGTGCAGTACTGGCAGGGCGAGGATAAGGACAGTGCCGACGAGAAGAGCATTGATGATACTTTTGGCGAAGGGGCATGGCGCACGTTTCCAGGCGGCAGTGTGATGCGAGGCCGGGGCGGGCCGGCGCGGTTATCCCTTTGCAGTAAGCCGGTACTGACGCGGTACGTCCGAATCTGGCTGACGCAGGGTGGGGGTGGAGCGCAGGAAGGCGGCGATATTCGGAATAATATCGGCTATGCCATTCGCGAGATTGTGCTGGGCATGGCGGACAGGCGGGGACGGCTGCATGACTGGGTGCGTCATGCGCCGGACGGCCTGCGTCAGACCGTCATTTTCACATCTTCGACTGATCCCTGGCACCGCGCCACTGACCGCGACCCGCGCGTGGAGCAGCCGGGCTTTGACCGCGTTTTCGGTTCGGGCCTGACAAACCGCCTGCCCGCGCTGCTGCCGACGGGCCTGCTGTATGATACGCCCGATAATGCCGCTGCCGAACTGAGATTTCTCCGCGCGCGGGGGTATCCGACTCCGCGCCTGGAACTTGGCGAGGAGCCGGACGGCCAGTACTGCTCCCCGGAAGACTACGGCGCATTGTATGTGCAGTGGGCCGATGCCCTGCACCGCGTAGACCCGAGTGTGCAGCTCGGAGGCCCGAGCTTTCAGACGGCGATTGACGGCTGGATCACCTGGCCCGATAGGCAGGGAAACCGCTCCTGGCTGAATCGCTTTTTGAATTATTTAAAAGCGCAGGGCCATCTGGCCGATTTTACGTTCTTTTCGCTGGAATGGTATCCCTTTGACAATGTCTGCGCCCCTCCCTCCCCGCAGCTTGCGCTTGCGCCGTCCCTGATGGAAAATGCTCTGGCACGCCTGCAAGCCGAAGGGCTGCCTCAAAAAATCCCCTGGCTGATCAGCGAATACGGCTATTCCGCGTTCGCCGGACAGTCGGAGATGGAAATGCCGGGGGCGTTATTGAACGCGGAAATCGCCGCGCAGTTCCTCACTTTAGGTGGTTCGGCAGCATATGTCTATGGCTATGAGCCGGGTATGCCAGTTAAAGAGAAGGATGGGCCAAACTCCTGGGGCAACCTCACGCTGCTGCTCTCCAATAATGACCGCCAATCACTGAAGCCATTGCCGACCTATTATGCTGCCCGGCTACTGACCCAACAATGGGCGATGCCGGGTTCAAACGCGGCTCACGCAGCCTATAAAGCAGTTTCAGACATTCGCAATCGGCTCGGCCTGCCGTTGGTGACGGCCTATGCCCTGCATCGCCCGGATGGGCAGTGGGCAATTTTGCTGCTGAACAAAGACCCGAAACAGGCCCATCGAGTGACGGTGCGATTTCAGCTGGCTGGGAGAAAAGCCGCCGCGTTTACGGCTCCTGCCGATTTGTATCAGTACGGCCCGGCGCAGTATCAATGGTATCCGAACAAAGCGCACGGGTTTCCATCGCCGGATTTGCCGCCGTTTCATCGGCAAATTTTTGGAGATGTGATTACTCTCCCACCGTATACGCTCGCCATTGTTCGCGGGCGAGTTCAAAATATTCCTTGACAAATGCTTCACCTCGCGTCATAATAGACTCATCGTCACCTTTAATCCCGTCCTGCGAGGCGGAAAAGGCAGCGTCCCACATGGTCAGGCATTTTTGCACCCCGCAGCCTGCTTTGTCGCGCCCCTTTCCCGCACTTGCCTCGGACTTCTCATTGACAGAGGCCCAATTCGATGCCTTCCGAACCGGAACACGCCGCCACGATCATGGACGCCGACGAGATGCGCCGTGCCTGGACACGCATCGCCCACGAGATTCTGGAAAAGAATCGCGGCGTCGAGGGTCTGGCGATTGTCGGCATTCTCCGCAAAGGCGCACCGCTGGCGCAGCGTTTGGCCGAAGCCATTGAACGCATCGAAGGCAGCCCTGTTCCTGTCGGGCAGCTTGACATTTCCCTGTACCGCGACGATTTTCGCACGTATCAGCCGAAAGTCGGTACCACGCAGATTCCCTTTGATATTGAAGGCAAACGGCTGGTGCTGGTGGACGAAGTCATTTTCACGGGCCGCACCGTCCGGGCCGCACTGGGGGCGCTGGTTGACCTGGGCCGCCCTGCCGTGACGCAGCTTGCCGTCTTGATTGACCGGGGCCACCGCGAAGTTCCGATTCGCCCGGATTATGTCGGCAAAAATCTGCCGACAGGCCGCCGCGAGTTTGTGAAAGTGTTTTTGAGCGAATTGGACGGCGAAGACAAAGTGGTGATCTATAAAGATGTGGAGAAGGCTGGCGCGTGAAACGAAAAGACCTGCTTGACCTGCAAAGCTTGACCGCCGCCGAGATCACTTATCTCCTCGACACCGCCGAGTCGTTCCGGGAAATCGTTGCCCGGCCCGTCAAGAAAGTGCCGACGCTGCGCGGAAAATCCGTCGCTACGCTTTTCTTTGAGCCAAGCACCCGTACCCGGACCTCGTTTGAACTCGCCGCCAAAATCATGTCGGCGGACACTTATAGCCTGGCAGGGACGACCAGCAGCGCGGTTAAGGGTGAATCGCTGAAAGACACCATGCTGACGCTTGACGCAATGGGGATTGATGCGTTTGTCATCCGCCATTCGTTCAGCGGAGCAGCCCAGCTTGCGGCGAACTATGTGCCGAATAAACCGGTGATCAATGCCGGAGACGGGACGCATGAGCATCCGACCCAGGGCCTCCTGGATTTGCTGACCATTCGGCAGGTCAAAAGGCGTCTGGAAGGGCTGACGGTGGCGATTGTCGGCGACATTCTCCATAGCCGCGTCGCCCGATCCAACATCTGGGGCCTGCATACGATGGGAGCCAATGTGCGGCTGGTTGGTCCGCCGACTCTGCTGCCCGCCGATGCCGATCAGTTGCCGGTGGAAGTTTTCACAAATCTGGAAGCGGGCCTGCGCGGCGTGGACGTGGTGAACATTCTGCGGATACAATTAGAGCGCCAAGACTCCGCGTTCTTCCCATCGGTACGCGAATATGCCCGGCTGTTCGGAGTGAGTAAAGCCAAACTTCGCGTGGCTGCCCCGGACGTAACCGTGCTGCATCCCGGCCCGATGAACCGGGGCGTGGAAATCGCTTCGGCGCTGGCCGACGATCCTGAAGTCGCCGTCATCACGGATCAGGTAACAAATGGCGTGGCGGTGCGAATGGCTGTTTTGTTCTGGCTGATGGGGGCGACGGCGACAGTCGCCTGAGAGGGAAAAGAGTGAGCGTCAAACGTGTGCTGCGTTTTCTGGCCGGTTTTTTGGTTGCCAGCCTGCTGTTATGGTTTATCCTGCCGCTTTGCGGCCTTGTCCCCGCCAAATTTCTGCCGCCGGGAATTGCCTACAACAACGCGCAGGGCAAAGCGCATGGCGTGGTCATCAAAAAAGAAGTCTCGCCGACTGGTAATCCCTTCAAAGTCGGCGACCATATTTACCTCGTGACCTATGCCTTCCGCGCCCCGCCGCCGCTGGATCGCGGACAAACTAAGCCCGGCCCGACGGTGCGCTATTATGGCCTCGCTCGCACCGATGAGCAGACTTACAACGGAGTTCAGCCGGATGATCCCGTCGCGAAAATCAAGTATGAAACGACTTACCCGGACATCAACGGCATTGATGACGGCAGCGGTGCGCGCAGCGTCGGCGCAGGCAGCAACATTCTGAGCGGCTGGCTGATCTTCCTGGGGCTGGACCTGGCGATGGCCTATGGCCTGATGCTGATTCTGGAACAGTTTACGACCAAAGAAAATATTTGACGGAAGGTTAAAATACGACCTTCAGAACCTAACCCTGCCATAAGAATGGCTGTCCCTTCCCTGTGAGGGAAGGGTGAGAAGATAAGCAAGAGCCATTCTGTTGTCTTAACCCTCCCTTAACAGGGGAGGGTCGCCGTCTGCGGCGGGGAGAGGTTCTTCTCAGTTTCTTTTGCAACTTTATGATCAGTTATCTCCTCAAAAATGGCCGTGTCATCGACCCGGCAAATGGCCTGGATGGTGCAGCGGATGTGCTGACCGGTGCGGATGGCTTGATCGCCCAGGTTGGCCCAAACCTCGAAGCCGGGCCGAACACGCAGGTTATTGACTGCACCGGCAAAGTCGTCTCGCCCGGCCTGATTGACATGCACGTTCATCTGCGCGTTCCCGGTCAGGAATACAAAGAAGACATGGCTTCGGGGACGGCGGCGGCGGCCAATGGCGGCTTCACGGCTATCTCCTGCCAGCCGAACACGTCCCCGCCGATTGACCACGCCAGCATCGTCAAAGACATTCTGGCGCAGGCAGCCACTGCATCGGCGCGAGTGCATGTCATTGGCGCGGTCAGCAAAGGCTTACAGAATGGGGAGCTGACCGAAATGGCCGATCTCAAAGACGCCGGCATTGTCGGCATTGGTGATGATGCATTTCCTGTGCAGGGCAGCGGCTTTCTGCGGCGGGCGATGGAATACTGCTCCATGCTGGATTTGCCCTACATCGCCCACTGCGAAGACAAAGACCTCACGGGCGACGGCCTCATGCACGAAGGCTATGTTTCTACGGTGCTGGGCCTCAAAGGCATTCCCCGCGCGGCGGAAAATGTCGGCACGGCGCGTAACATTCTGCTGGCAATGACCACCGGCTGCCGCCTGCACATTCTGCACGTCAGCACGAAAGAGAGTGTTGAAATCATTCGCCATGCCAAACAATTTGGTGCGCCCATCACGGCGGAAACCTGCCCGCAGTACGTCGCACTGACCGACGAGTCGTGTTACGAGTATAATACCAACGCCAAAATGTCGCCGCCCCTTCGCACAAACGCCGATCAGGAAGCGGTGATCGAAGGGCTGAAAGACGGCACGCTGGACGCCATCGCGACCGACCATGCGCCCCATGCACCGCATGAAAAGGATCAAGAGTTCGCCCGCGCTCCGTTTGGTATGATTGGCCTGGAAACGTCGCTGGGGCTGGTGATTACGCACCTGGTCAAGCCGGGCCACCTGACGCTCTCGCAAATGGTGGAAAAGATGTCACTGGCTCCCGCCCAAATCCTCGGAGTCTCCGGCGGCACGCTCTCCATCGGCCAGCCCGCGGACATCACCGTGTTTGACCCGGACGCCGAATGGATCGTTGATGTCAATCAATTTTATTCCAAGTCGCGTAATTCGGTGCTGAATGGCGCCGTACTGACAGGCCGCACGGTGACAACTTTCGTCGGCGGACGGCAAATCATTTTATGACCCAGGCACATCTCGTCCTCGCGGACGGCACAATTTATACGGGAACCGGGTTCGGCGCGGTCGGCACTTCCATCGGCGAGGTGGTCTTCAATACCGGCATGACCGGATACCAGGAGATTCTCACCGATCCCTCCTATGCCGGGCAGCTTGTGGCCCTGACTTATCCGATCATCGGCAATTACGGCGTCACCCCGGATGATTTTGAGTCCCGCCGCGTTCAGGTCGCCGGATTTATTGTCAAGGAACTCGCCGAATTTCCTTCCAACTGGCGGTCGCAGGGGACTTTGGACGGCTTTCTGCGGGAGCATGGCGTGGTCGGCATTGCCGGGCTGGATACGCGCGCCCTGACGCAAAAGCTGCGCTCGGTCGGCGTGATGATGGGTGCGCTGTCTTCCGAAGCGACGCCGGACGAATTGACCCTGCGGCTGCGGGAGGCTGAAAGCTACGGGGCGGTGGATTATGCCGCGCTTGTGACGACAGAGCAGCCATATGTCTGGCCGTCGGCGCTGGACACAACGAAGTATAAAATCGCCCTGCTTGACTGCGGCGTCAAGTTTAACATTCTGCGCTCGCTGGCCGCGCTGGGCGTGGAGACAACGGTGTTTCCCGCACATACATCTGCCGAAGTGATACTGGCAGCCAATCCCGACGGCATTTTTCTGTCGCCCGGCCCCGGCGACCCGGCCCTGCTGGGCGACATTGTGCAGACGGTCCGCGTTTTGTCCCACGCGAAGCCGACGATGGGTATCTGCCTGGGCAATCAGCTCATCGGCTGCGCGTTCGGCGGGCATACATTCAAGCTGCCGTTCGGCCATCGTGGGTCCAACCATCCGGTGAAAGACTTGGAAACGGGCCGCGTCGTGATTACTTCCCAGAATCACGGCTACGCGCTGGCCGCCGACGGCTTCACCGATCCTGATGTGGAAGTCTGGCAGATCAACTTAAACGACGGCACGGTGGAAGGGCTGCGGCATAAAACGCTGCCTATTTTCTCCATCCAGTATCACCCGGAAGCCTCTCCCGGCCCTGCCGACAGCCGGGGCTACTTTGCGCGTTTTTTGCAGATGATTGATGAGCATAAAGCAACCTACCCCCAGCCCCCTCCCTGATAGGGAAGGGGGAAACCCGTGGTCTTTCTCCTGCTCCCCCTTCCTTAGCAGAGAAGGGGGCTGGGGGGTTAGGTTGCTTTTGTTCTTTCTCTGCCTCGCCGTTCGGCTGATTGCGCTCGATTCTGATCCGCCTTCCTGGCTGTCCTGGAGTACCGGCCTCTACACGGACGAAGGATTTTATACGCTGGATGCGCGCCACGAAGTTTTGTTTGGAGCGCCCGCGCCCGGCAACTTTCACGACCGGCTGCTCTCACCGCTCCTGAGCGTATTGCAGCAAGGTGTTTTTTCGGTATTCGGCGTCGGCATTGTGCAGGCCCGCCTGCTGTCGGTGCTGTTTGGGCTGCTCACGGCTGCGGCTCTCTGGCTCGGCCTGCGCCGCGCTTACGACGTGCGGACAGCAGACTTCGGCGCATTATTTCTCGGCCTCGCGCCGCCGTTCGCGCTGTATAACCGAACGGCCCTGCAAGAAACGCCGACTGTGTTTTGGCTCACTCTGGCATTCGCGCTGTGGGCCTTTGCCGGCACGGCGTCAGGGCGTCGTCAGACGGCGCTTTTTGCGCTTGCAGGGTGCTTTGTCGGGGTCGCGATTGTTTTCAAGAGCCTGGCCGCGCTGGCGGTTCCGGCGCTGATTCTTACCCCCGGCCCTGAAGGGCCGGTCTATTCGGAGAAAGGCCCTCCGGGCCTGAAGAAAAGATTTCGTGAGTGTTTCCGCAGGCCCGGAGGGCCTTTTTCCTTCGCTGGAATAGCCCAGCCCTTCAGGGCTGGGGGGCTGGGTCTTTTGGTAAGCCTGACGGTTTACGCCGCGCTCTGGTATGGGCCGCATCACGCCGAACTATCTCGAATGACGACCTATTACCGGGTGCATCAGATTCAGCCGCATTCACTGTATGGTCTCTGGCTGAACATACGGCGCGGTTTGATTAAAGGGGAACACGGCGTTCTGCCTTACCTGCTGGCGACGCTGCCGGTTCCGTGTCTTTTCGCGGCATGGGGCCTGGGACGACGGCGCGAGTGCATGGCGGCAGATCGATTTCTGATGCTGTGGCTGGGTGGTGGGCTTTTGTTCTGCCTGCTGTCTTCTTATGCGCCGAGCCGCTATTATGTCCTGTTCCTGCCCGCGCTGATGGGCCTCGCCGCACGGCGGCTGGCCGATTTGCGTCCCGCCGTTCAGAGCGTCGCCCTTGCTGCATTTCTGCTCGTTTCTGCGGCCTGGTACGGCGGGGCCTGGGCCGAGCAAAGCAACGCGCAGCGGGATGCAGGCCGGGAACTGGTTCGGATTTTGCCGCCGGGCAGTGTTGTTATTGGGGATTTCGCACCCAGGCTATGTCTAAATACGCCGTTCCCAGCCACGACGGTGCAGCCGGGGCTGGCAAATGACGACCACCCTGTGGAGCGGCTCCATGCCACGCATATTCTGGTGGTGCGGAACGCGAAAAACTGGCAGGAATGGTGGCACGGCCACTACCCGGCGATTATGCAGCCCTCTCACCGGATTGCGTCGTTTGCGTTCGGCGGGTCGCGGCGCTATGTGGTTGATTTATATGCGGTGAAGGAACAAGAGTGAAAAAGGCGCTGCGGTACCTGCTGGCGGTGATCATGGTTACAGCCGGTATTCTTCATCTGATGCGGCCCGAAAAGTTCGTTCAGATCGTGCCGAATTACTTGCCCGCGCCCAGAGCGTTAGTATTTATCAGTGGCTGCTGTGAGATATTCGGCGGGGCGGGGCTGCTGATTCCGCGCGTTCGTAAACCGGCGGCCTGGGGCCTGGTTGCCTTGTTCATAGCCGTCTTTCCGGCCAATGTCAACATGGCCGTCAACAAGATACTGCTTGACAGCCCGCTGATACTCTGGGGGCGGCTGCCGTTTCAGGCAGTGCTGATTGCCTGGGCATGGTGGTATACTCGCCGTGACGGAAAAACGCCGTAGGTTCAATTCGCTTTGCCAAGGGAGGCCACTCGCTTATGTCACAAGAAATCGCATCTGCCCCGGTCGCAGCCGCCGTGAATCCAGCCCCGCTGGGTTTGAGCGCCTTTGCGCTCACAACCTTTGTGCTGAGTGCGGCGAACGCACACCTGCTGACCGGCGGCGAGGGAGCCGTCAAAATCGTCCTGGGCCTCGCGCTCTTTTATGGCGGCCTCGCCCAGCTTCTTGCCGGCATGTGGGAGTTTAAAGTCGGCAACACATTCGGCGCGACGGCATTTAGTTCTTATGGAGCCTTTTGGATCGCTTTCGGAGCATCGGTGCAGATGCACTGGGTACCAGCAGGAAGCAACGCGATTGGATTTTTCCTGCTTGGCTGGACAATTTTTACCCTGGTGATGTTTTTGAGTTCCTTCCGAACCAATCTGGGACTAATTCTGCTTTTTGGTTTCTTGCTGGTCACGTTTCTGCTGCTGACGCTTCATGCGTTCGGGGCAGGGGACGTCTTCGGTCAGTTAGGGGGCTATCTGGGTCTGGCAACTGCGCTGATTGCGTGGTACAACGCTCTGGCGGGCCTTTTGATTGCGACCCGTTCCGGGTTTGCTCTGCCGCTCGGCACGAGAAATTGAAATTGTGAAGCTGGAAGAACTGTATCCATACTGGGCGGACGCCCATCTGGAGCTGGTGGAAGCCGTTGGGCTGCTGAAAGAATGGCAGCTTGACAGCGATCCGGGGCCGGGCGGGCGGTCTTTGCGGGAGATTGTGCTGGATTTCATCCGGGCCGAGCGGTACTGGATCGGGCATCTGGTGGCGGGATACCCGGAATACCGGCCCCGTCAGGAAGATTTTCCCGAAGGGCCGTCCCTGGCCGAAGCCCTTACTGCCACGCGGGAAGTGACGCGGCGAGTCCTGGAGCCGCTGGGAACAGATGGGCTGCGCGCCGTGCGAACCGTGCCGGGCGATCCGCAAATCAACCGGCACGAAACCAACATGCCTATCGGCGGAATGTTCTGGCACGTTTTAGAGCTGGAGCTGCTCTGCCGGGGTCGCGTTTTGCAGCGTTTGGAAGATGAAAAAGCGCGGGGGTAGGGGAATGCGCGAAGTTGTCATCGTCGAGTATGACCCGCATTGGCCGAAACTGTTTGCGGCTGAGGCCGCCGAACTGCGTCTGGTATTCGGTGTGTCTCTGGTAGGCATGGAACATATCGGCAGCACGGCAGTTCCCGGCCTTGCGGCAAAGCCGATTGTGGACATTCAGGTCGTCGTGCGGTCGGTGTCGGACGTGGAAGACTTTTTGCCTGACTTTGCCGCGCGTGGCTGGCAACAGGGTGTATTTACGGCGGATACAGAGCCGCACTTATATTTCAAGAAGCACGATGCGAAGGGGGCGCGAACCCATCAGCTTCACGTTTACGAGCCGGACAATCCGGCGGCGCTGGCGCATCGCTTGTTCCGCGACTATCTCTGCGGGCACCCGGAGGAAGCGGCGCGCTACCTGGCGCTCAAGCTGATCCTGGCGGAGAAGTTCCGACAGGATGTGTTGGGTTATGCGGAGGCCAAAACGGAATATGTACTGTCAGTACTGGCAAAAGCGCGGGGCTAAGTAGACCCCAGTATTGGTTTGAACTTATGTCAAATATAGCATCTGCTGTCATTGACAGCAATTTAGATGCTAAAGAGACATAAATTAACTTTGTGCTTGCCTAATTTTCAACCCAATATCGGGGTTAAGTAAGAATGAATCAGATCATAGTTGCGGAGAGTTGAAGCGCAGCCTGGCCGCTCGCTTTTCCCAGGACCGCGAGGCTTATACCGAGGGCAAAACGAAGTGTATTTACGGCGTCATGCAGAAAGCGCGGCAGGCGGGAGAAAGCAAAAACTCATGCTCCTAAAAGGATTTGCCTGGCTCTGGCTGGTCAGCGTCCTCATTGGCGCGGCTTGGGCGCAGTCCCCGCCCGCGACGCCCAATTACAGCGTGCCGCTTCACGGGCATGGGCGGTATATCGCAACGCCGCAAGGCCGCCTGTATTATGAAGCCGAAGGGCAGGGGCCGGCGGTAGTCCTGGTCGCGGGCGGGCCGGGGGGAAGCCATGCCTCGTTTCACCCCTGGTTTTCGCGTTTAGCGGCGCATCACCGGGTCATTTACTTTGATAATCTGGGGCGGGGCCGCTCAGACCGGCTGGCGGATGCCGGGAAATATACGGTGGAGCGGGATGCCGATGATATCGAAACCCTGCGCGCCGCATTGAAGCTGAACACGATTACCGTTCTGGGCCACTCCTATGGCGGGATGCCGGCGCTGGCGTATGCCTTGAAATATCCCCGGCACATCAACCATTTGATTCTGTCCGATACGATTCTCGGAGCCAGGGGGTTCCAGCAAAACATTGACAATTGTAACCGGGAGGCCGCGACGCGCTTTCCTGAAATCTGGCAGAAATTGACGGCGCTGCGGGCGCAGGGAATCAAAACCGGCTCGGATTCCTATGAAGACCTGTACGGCCCGGCAACAGATGATTTGTACTGGTATAACCCCGACAACGCCGCCAAGATGTACCATTCCGGTGACAAAGCCGATAGAGTAAACTTTGCCGTGTACTCGGCTATGATCGGCGATGACCCGGAATGGACCGTCGGCGGCACAATGAAAGGCTACGATCCTCGCCCGCAAATGAAAACTTTGACCGTGCCGACGCTTATTTGCGTGGGCCGCTTTGACCGGGTCGCCCTGCCGGAAATCGCCTATGAGATCAAGGCCGCACTGCCGCCGCAATCTTCTCGGCTCGTTGTCTTTGAGCGCAGCGGGCATCGGCCCTGGGTCGAAGAAACGGATCGCTATTTCGAGACCGTCTCGGCGTTTCTCGACGGAAACAGTCATGCCCAAGAACCCTAACATTCGAAAAGTCCTAGTCATCGGCAGCGGGCCGATCATTATCGGGCAAGCGGCTGAGTTTGACTATGCGGGAACGCAGGCGTGCCAGTCCCTGCGTGAGGAAGGTATCTCGGTGGTGCTGGTCAACTCCAATCCCGCGACGATTATGACCGACCCGGAAACCGCCGATGCGGTGTATATTGAGCCGCTGAATGTGGAATTCGTGGAGCGCATCATTGCCAAAGAACGGCCCGATGGGCTGGTTCCGACGCTGGGCGGGCAGACCGGCCTAAATCTGGCGACGGAATTGGCCGAAGCGGGCGTTTTAGAAAAATACAACGTCAAACTTCTGGGAACGCCGCTGTCTGCGATTCGCAAAGCCGAAGACCGGGAGATTTTCCGGGCGTTGATGCAGGAAATCGGTGAGCCTGTCCCGGAAAGCTGGATCATTGAAGACGAAGCCGCGCTGGAAGAACTATCGCGCAACGAGGGCGCACCCTGGCCGCTGATTGTTCGCCCCGCCTACACGCTGGGCGGCACGGGCGGCGGCATCGCGCGCACTCCCGCGCAGCTTGTGGAGATCGGGACGCGCGGCCTCAAGCTCTCCCCCCGGCATCAGGTCATGGTGGAGCGGTATCTGGCGGGATGGAAAGAGATTGAGTATGAAGTCATGCGCGACTCCGCCGATACCTGCATTACCGTCTGCAACATGGAAAACTTTGACCCGATGGGAATGCATACGGGCGATTCCATCGTAGTTGCTCCCTCGCAGACGCTTTCCGACAAAGAATATCAAATGCTTCGCACGGCGGCATTGAAAATCATTCGGGCGCTCGGGATTGAAGGCGGCTGCAATGTCCAGATGTCCCTGGACCCCAAATCGTTCTCGTATTACATCATTGAAGTCAATCCGCGCGTGTCGCGCTCGTCAGCTCTGGCGAGCAAAGCCACGGGATACCCGATTGCCCGCGTCGCCGCCAAAATCGCCATTGGACTGCATCTAGACGAAATTCCCAATGCTGTGACGCAGAAAACGCTGGCCTGCTTTGAGCCGGCGCTGGACTACATCGTGGTGAAAATCCCGCGCTGGCCGTTTGACAAATTCACGCGGGCCGACCGGCGTATCACCACCCAGATGAAGGCGACCGGGGAAGTCATGGCGATCAGCCGCAGCTTTGAAGGCGGCTTGATGAAAGCCATTCGCAGCCTGGAAATCGGACAGATTGGCCTGCGGCCCAAAAACGCAGATCGGCTGACCGAGATGGAGATTGAGACGGGGCTGAGTCAGGCCACCGACCAGCGATTGTTTCTGATCGCCGAGGCATTTCACCGGGGAATGCTGGTAAGCGAAGTGGCGGACTTGTCCGGCGTGGACCCCTGGTTTCTGACGAAAATTCAGCGATTGGTGCAGCTCGAAGAAACCCTGCGAAGCCGCTGGCAGTCGTTCCGGCCCTTTGAGCCGCTTTCCGTCGAAGCGCAAAGCCTCCTGACTGAGGCCAAACGCAAAGGTTTTTCCGACCGTCATCTGGCGAGCCTGTTTGCCATTCCCGAAAACCATGTGCGCGGCTGGGTGCGGGAGATGGGCCTGAAACCCGTCTACAAAATGGTGGACACCTGCGCGGCGGAATTTGAGGCGGCAACACCTTACTTTTATTCCAGCTATGAGAGCGAAAGCGAGGGTTAATCGGTGACTGAGACGCCGCCGCTGGTAGCCGTGATTATGGGCAGCAAGTCCGACTGGGAGACCATGCGCCATGCGGATGACATGCTGACGCAGCTTGGAGTGCCGCATGAATGCCGGGTGGTGTCCGCCCACCGGACGCCCGATCTCATGGCCGAATTTGCCCGTGACGCCGAGGGGCGCGGCCTGGAAGTTATCATTGCCGGCGCGGGCGGGGCCGCGCATTTGCCGGGAATGGTCGCCGCGCAGACTCTTGTGCCGGTGCTGGGCGTTCCTGTGCAGAGCCAGGCCCTCAGCGGGCAGGATTCGCTGCTGTCCATCGTTCAGATGCCTGGAGGTATCCCCGTCGGCACCCTTGCCATCGGCAAAGCGGGGGCCATCAATGCCGCGCTGCTGGCCGCCGCCATTCTCGCCAACACTCGCCCACCACTTCGGGAAACGCTGCGCCGCTTCCGGCAAGAGCAGACCGAGAAGGTGCTGGCCGAAAAATTGTCAGGGGCTGCACCTCTATGATCGAGCCAATTCTGCCGGGCGCGACGGTCGGCGTGCTGGGCAGCGGCCAACTGGGACGAATGTTTGCGCTGGCTGCCCGGCGCATGGGCTACCGAGTGCATACATTCTCGCCGGACACCGATACTCCGACCGGACAGGTGGCTGACCGCGAAATCGTGGCGGCGTATGAGGATTTGGATGCGGTACGCGACTTCGCCCGCGAGGTCAGTGTGGTAACCTTTGAATTTGAGAATGTTCCGGCGGAAACTGCGGACGCCGTTGCGGAAATCGTTCCCGTGCGGCCCGGCGGTCAGGTGCTGCACATCGCGCAGAATCGCCTGCGGGAAAAAAGGTTTCTGGCCGGGCTGGGTATTCCCTGCGCCCCGTTCCGCCATGTCGCGTCCCTGGGTGAGCTTACCGCTGCCCTGCGGGAATTAGGAACGCCGGCCATTTTGAAAACCGCCGGCTTTGGTTACGACGGTAAAGGGCAGGTGCGGATCAATTCCCTCGAAGAAGCGGCGGCCTCCTGGGAGCTGCTGGACGGTCAGGAGTGCGTTCTGGAAGGCCAGGTCGTTTTTGAGCGCGAAGTCTCTGTCGTCGCTGCGCGCGGTGTAGACGGCGAATTTGCCTGTTACGGCGTGATTGAAAACCATCATGTCAGCGGTATTTTAGACCTGTCCATCGCACCTGCGCTTCTGGGAAGCAGTGGGGCGCAGATTGAAGCGGAAGCCGTTGCCATCACCCGCGCGATTTTTGAGGCACTCAATGTCGTGGGAACGCTCTGCGTGGAGTTTTTTCTGACGTCAGGCGGCAATCTGCTGGTCAATGAAATTGCCCCACGCCCGCATAACTCCGGGCATTTGACGCTGGACGCGCATGTGACCAGCCAGTTTGAGCAGCAGCTTCGTGCGGTCTGCGGCCTGCCGCTCGGCTCCCCGGAAATGCTGCGTCCGGCTGCAATGGCAAATCTGCTCGGCGACCTCTGGGAACCCGGCCTTCCAAATTGGCCCGCCGCGCTCTCACTGCCAAATGTCAAACTGCATCTTTATGGCAAAGAGGATGCGCGTCCGGGCCGGAAAATGGGCCATCTGACGGCGCTGGCCGGGACGCCCGAAGATGCGGCGCGAAGCGTTTTAGCCGCGCGGGCATCGCTGCATCCGAATTGCTGACATGAGAATAAGACAGTGATTTTTATAAAGATTAAGAGGTTTACCATGCGAGGTGTAGTCCGAATAGAAATTGATGGAGCCAAAAAAACCTTTGGGTGGCAGGCGCGGCGATATTTTGGGCGGAAAACCCTGTCGCGCTTTTTCAGCGACAGTTTTTATGGTGGCCGGGAGGGTGCCTACCAGGCGGCGTGCGAAGCACGGGCGCAGATGGAAGCCGGAACCGAGTTGCCGGAAAAATTTGGGCGCAAAGAGCGAGCCGCTCGTGCACAGACTGTAGACAACGCAGAAACGGCCGGCAGCGTCAGGCTGTAGTCGGCAGGATTTACGTTTCCGCCGCGCCCATTTTGGCGGTGACGTTTTTCCAGAAGAGGAATAAGAAACAGGAGTCACAGACACCGTGGCACAAAGCAGTGAACGCAGGGCGCTGATTGTTTGGGGCGGCTGGGATGGGCATGAGCCGCAGCAGGTCGCCGGCATTTTTCAGCGGGAACTTCGCGCCAGAGGCTTCGCGGTGGAAGTAGCGACCACGCTGGATGCGTTTCTGGACGGCGAAAAACTCAAGCAACTGTCGCTGATCGTGCCGATTTTTACCATGAGTAAGATTACGGACGAGCAGTTCAAGCCGGTGCAGGAAGCCGTGCTGGGCGGAGTGGGCCTTGCCGGTTGTCACGGCGGCATGTGCGATGCGTTCCGCGAAAACACCGAGTGGCAATGGATGACCGGCGGGCAGTGGGTGGCGCATCCGGGCAATGACGGCGTGGAATACACGGTGCGAATCACCCGGCCCGATCACTTTATCACGCAGGGGTCGCCCGCCGAATTTACGGTCAACAGTGAGCAGTATTATCTGCACACGGACCCGTCCAATCAAACCCTGGCCGTGACCCGCTTTCCCGTCGCCGACGGCCCGCATGTGCCGAACGGCCCGTTTGACATGCCGGTGATCTGGACCCGGATGTACGGCAAAGGCCGCGTCGCTTACAATTCCCTGGGCCATCATGCCGACATCATAGACCAGCCGGACGTGCTGCCGCTCATGGTGCGCGGCCTGCTCTGGGCGGCACAGGCCGAAGAACTGGCCTGACGAAAACTGTTTTGCAACGGGACGCTAAACCAGGCAGGATGGATGGGCAGTGGGGGAATACAACAAGCGTTCGGGCCGCTGCCACCAGCCGGGGGAGTGCAGCTCCGGCGCATCGTGAAAGCCTTTCGTCGCCAGGTCGCGAAGCATGGCTGCCAGAGGGGTCGGGCGCGGCGGCCCAGGGCCGCAAAGCGCGAAGGCACCCGGTTCGTAGTAGCCTTCCACGCGCGTGACCAGGCTGTTCCACTCGTAGGACCCCAGCAGCGCCCAGGAGGTGA
This sequence comes from Capsulimonadaceae bacterium, assembly GCA_965277095.1. GTDB lineage: Bacteria > Armatimonadota > Armatimonadia > Armatimonadales > Capsulimonadaceae > JANXMY01. The sequence continues at coordinate 3,477,622 of OZ255718.1, read as the reverse complement.
CAGCCCGCACGTCCGCGCCTTCGTGCCGCAGGGCCAGGGCAGCGTCCCAGTTTTCCTGGAACCACCGCATCTGCTCATCGCAGGTGGACGCGAGGTGCGCCTCGGTCAGCGCCATGGGACGCCCGTACCGCGCCCAGCATTCCCGCAGCATCCCCGCCGGTCCGGCGCTCCCATCTGCACAAACGCGGATCGCTTCCACGTCTGCATAGCGTTCCCCAGGGTTGCCGCCCCAGAGCGCGGGCGGATAAAGCTCCAGCCGCTCATCCAAAAATCGCTCGCTGGTGACATAGTGATCGCACCCGAAGATGTCCGGGGGACATGGCTCGTCTTGAAAAATTTGCCAGTTGCTATCCGGCACGCCCAGCCAGCGCAGGTAATGGGCCATCGGATGTTCGCTGCCGACGCGCCCGCACAGCAGGTCAAAAGTGAGCCAGCGCCGCGCGTTCTCAAACTCAGCCTGATAGGCCATGTGAGGCGTACTAAAAGTCCTGCCGATGTCTTCCGTCTGTACGAGCCGCGCGTCCGGGTTCACGGCCCGAATTGCCTGCATTGCCAGAACCGTCGCCCGGCACTGGGCCAGAAGAAGCTGCGCCCACGTCCGGGCGTCATGCCCGTGCGGATACCAGTGGCCGTAGATGCCGCTGAAGCGCGCTGTGGTCATCGGCTCGTTGACCGGCGTATAGGAAGAAACCCAGGGAAAGCGCCGGGCGACGGCACCGGCATATTCCGCCAGCCGCAGGGGAAACGCCGGGTCAATCAGGCTCGTATATTTCGGGCCGTTGCCGTGGTGCAGCAGCCCCACAATCGGCTCAATGTTCAACTGCCGCAGGCGACCGAGCCGCGCATCCGCCCAGGACCAGTCGGCCTGGGCAACTCCGTGCGGTGCGTTCCGCTCCCAGAGGAGAGGGTAACGCAGCACGCGAATGCCCAGCCCAGCGAACAGGTCCAAGTCCTCGATGCGCTTGTCGTGGCCGCTCCAAACCAACTCGTCAAAGTAGATGTCGCCGACTCGGTTCAGCGTACACTCCACGCCGCCCCAAAGTTCCAGAGGCCGGGGTTCCAGCGTGTTTTTCATAAGTCGCCAGATGGCATGGTGTTCCCCTAGACGGGCTGCGCGATGGTATGCGGGACTGTTTTTCCATTGGACGCCGGCACCACAGTAGATATTGGCGCGACAGTGGAGACGACGATCCGCTCTGGACGGCTGCTGAGTTTATCGAACGTGGCTAGTGCCTGGCCGACGACCTGATCCATGTTGTAGTATTTATAGGTTCCGAGCCGTCCGACGAAGTAAACGCCGCGCGTGTTATCGGCCAGGTCTTTGTAGCGGCTGTAAAGAGTATTGCAGGCCGGGCTGGGAATAGGATAATAGGGGTCCCCCACCGCACGCGGATACTCATAAACGATGTCCGTTTTGGCGTGCTGCTGCCCGGTGATCCACTTAAGCTCGGTCATGCGCGTGTGGGCATGATCATTCGGACAGTTGACGGTTGCGGCGGGCAGACCCTGGTCTGCATCGCGCGTTTCATGCCGAAATTCCAGGGAGCGGTAGGGCAATCGTCCAAACCGGTAGTCGAAATACTCATCCACCGGGCCGGTAAAGATGACTTCCTGGCAGGGAACCATGTTTTTGATCTCACGCCAGTCTGTGTTAAGCATAATCTTAATGTTCGGGTGATCCAGCATCGCCTCAAACATCCGCGTATATCCATATCGGGGCATGGACTGGAACGTATCCGTAAAATACCGGTCATCCGTGTTTGTGCGCGTCGGAATGCGGGCCGTCACCTGCGCGTCCAGCTCTGACGGGTCCATGCCCCACATTTTGCGGGTATAGCCTCGGAAGAATTTTTCGTACAATTCGCGCCCGACCCGGCTCACAACGACATCTTCCGACGTATAGCAGTGGCCTCGCTCCTCGGCGCGGGACTGGAAGAAGGCTTCGCACTCTTCTTCCGTTTGAAGGTTTAGGCCGTACATTTTGTTGACGGTGGTGCGGTTGATCGGGATCGGCAAAAGCTGTCCGTCGACCAGTGCCACCACGCGATGCTCATAGGAGCGCCAGTCAGTGAACTGCGACAGGTACTGAAAAATCCGCTCCGAGTTTGTATGGAAAATATGCGGCCCGTAAGGATGAATCAGAATGCCTTCTTCGTTGTAACGGTCATACGCATTGCCGCCAATATGGAAGCGCTTGTCAATCAGCAGAACTTTCTTTCCGGCCTGCGAGGCAAGGCGCTCCGCCAGCACGCTGCCGGCAAATCCGGCCCCAACAATGAGATAGTCAAACATCGTTTTTCCTTCCTTGCTTCGTTTTTCTGCCTTGCTTATTCTTGCGGCGCTTCTCGCTCACACACGACGCCTTCGATGAGGCTGTGAATCTGCCCCCATATCTTGTCCCAGGACATTTCCGCCAGAAGCGGGTCCACGCGGCTCAGTCGCTCTGCCTCATCCTCCTGCATGGCGGCTTCACAGGCCGCGACGAACTCTTCCGGCGTGTCGGCGATGCGGACCAGGCGCTGATCGCCGTACATGCTCACCACGTCCCGAATGGAGGTTGACACGACCGGCTTGCCGGCCGCCAGGTATTCAGGCGTCTTGGTGGGGCTGATGTTGCGCGTTGATTCGTTTCGCGCGAACGGCATCACTGCCACATCCCATCCGGCCAGGTAAGCGGGCAGGTCCTGGTAATCCTTGCCGCCCAGATAATGAATGTTCGGGCGCTGGATCAAGGCACTTTCCGGTATCTTGCCGGAAATCGGCCCGACTATGAGCCACTGCCATTCAGGCTTCAAGTCGGCGGCTCCGGCAATCAGGTCAAAATCAATGCGCTCGTCCAGCACGCCGAAAAACCCAAGACGCGGATGCGGAATGTCTTTCTGGTCAGCCGGTTCGGTCAGTCCCTGACGGGCCTGCGCGAAGTGTGGAACATCCACGGCACTGGCGAAGAAGTAAACGCGCGGATGCCGATCTTTTTTGCCCTCATACAACGACGGCCCGCCGGCAAAGACCAGGTCAGCCCGCTCCAAAAGGCGAGCTTCCCGCCCGCGCAGTTCGGGATGCGCCCCGGCGAAGGAGGCCAGCTCGTCCATCACGTCAAATACCACCGCTTTGGGAGTAAAGTTCGCCGTCCAGGAAACCATCATCGGTGTGTAGTACCAGAAAACGTAATTGACGATATTCTGCGCCTGCATAAAGTCGCCCAGCAGACGCCGGTACATCTGGCCGTGTTCTTCTTCGGTCGGCCCCCAGGGCAGGTGTGCCACCAGAACCTGTACGCCGCCGGGCCGGGGCGTGACATGCAGCCGGGGCGTTTCTGAGTCAAACACAGGCTCTTCCACGAAAAACACGCGGTGCTGCGGCGCAAACCGGCTGATCAGGTGCTGGGGCCTTTGATAAACAAAGTCCCAGCGCAGGTGCGAAAGGCAAATCAAATCATACGGGGCAGACATAACTTCTCCTAAAACGACAGCCAACCGACAACGGAAAAGGGAACAAACAGCGCTGCCGAAAAAATGACGCAGGCGCAAATCAATGGCTGGATCACTTATAAATCCGGGCCTTTTGCAGATGCGCTTTTTGCAGACGCGCTGTACCTGCCTGCGATTGAAGGGTTACAAGCTAGGTATAAATTATTTACCCGGTATCATTAAGAGTGAAACTCTATCAATAGCATTATTTGTAAGTCAATTTGTATGCTAAGAAATGGCGTTTCTGCCTGATTGCCTTACGCCGGTATCTCCAGCCGCTGGTATCCTTTCCCAGACAGCTTGATAAGCAGGAATTCGGGAGCGCACTGTCGAAAGAGGTCTGCAACGGCCTCTTTGTTTGTGAGGCGGTGTTTCCTGAAAGGCCCTCCCTGCATGAAGCTCTCCCGGTTTTGTCTTGGCCTGCTCCTGGCTGGCTTGCTCCTATCGCCATTTTTCAGTCCGCCTGCCTGTCCCGCCAATCCGCCCGCTCGTCAGCGTATTTTGATGGATGCCGACTGGCGGTTCCAATATGTCGTAAGTCCGGTTCTGAGCAATATAATCCCAATCCATACCTGGCGCTGGCGCGTGGGAACTCCCGCCGAGATGCCGCAGATGACCACCGCCGGGCTGGACCCGTCGGGCGCGGACTGGAAAGACACGGCCTCCGGCCCGGACATCTTCGGAGGCCGGGTTGGCTTTGCCTGGTACAAAGCAACGCTGCCCGCGCTCGTTTCTCCCCATCGCTTTCTGCACTTCGCGTCGGTGGACGACAATGCGACGGTGTATTTGAACGGACACCAACTTCTGCATCACGAAGGATGGAACGATCCGTTTGACGTGCCGCTGGACGCAGCCTGGAACGCGACCGGGCCGAATGAACTGACTGTGCTGGTAGAAAACACGGATGGCCCAGGCGGCATTGCCGGCCCGGTCACGCTGGGAACCGTCACCCATGTAAACGCTGCCGATCCGACGCGGCCTGCGTATGATGACCACGCCTGGCGCGTCGTCCACTTGCCGCATGATTATGTGCTGGAATCCGCGTTCACGCCCCAGGGCGATCCCGGCCACGGCTCCCTCATTCCGACCCCGGCCTGGTATCGCAAGACGTTCACCCTTCCCGCCTCGGACAGGGGCAAAGCTCTCTGGATTGACTTTGACGGCGCTTATCGCGAGAGCAGTGTCTGGCTCAACGGCAGGCTGCTCGGCACACATCCGTGCGGCTACACGCCGTTTCGCTTTGACATCAGCGGCGCGGCGCGTTACGGCGGCAAAAACGTCCTGACGGTGCAGGTCAACCCGCAGCGCGAGGAAGGCTGGTGGTACGAAGGCGGCGGCATCTACCGCCATGTCTGGCTGAACGTCGCTGCACCGGTACATGTCGCGCCCTGGGGAACGTTTATTACTTCTGAGGTTCAGTCTGCCGATGCTGCCGGGCGCATTCCAGCAGTTGTAACCGTCAAGTCAACGTTTGCGAATGCCGGCGCTTTCGCCGCTTCCTGCCGGGTCGCTTATCTTGTTTATAATCCCAACGGGCAGGTCGTTACAGGAGTTGTCGCACAATCAGCGACTGTTCCTGGAAACGGCGAAAGCGAAATGGCCGCGCGAATTCCTGTCCCAAATGCTCATTTGTGGTCTATCGAGACGCCGCAGCTTTACCGCCTGCACACGGAAATCATGCAAAACGGGCGTATCGTGGACACGCAGGATACCCCGTTCGGCATCCGCACCATCCGTTTTGACGCCGACAACGGCTTCTTTCTCAATGGCAAATCCGTTAAAATCAAAGGAACCTGTAATCATCAGGACTTCGCAGGCGTTGGCGTCGCCATGCCCGACAGCCTTCTTTACTGGCGCATCAAAAAACTCAAAGAAATGGGCAGCAATGCCTACCGCTGCTCCCACAACCCCCCGACCGCCGAACTTTTAGATGCCTGCGATAAATTAGGCATGATCGTTATGGACGAAAACCGGCACCTCGGCGACACTGAAGACGGCAAAGCGTCGCAAAGCACCCCCTATGCCGATTTGCACGAAGTCCAAACCATGATCCTGCGCGACCGCAACCATCCCAGCATTATCATGTGGTCTATGTGTAATGAAGAAGGCATTCAAAGCACCCCGCATGGCCGGGACATCTTCGCGGCCATGAAAAAAGTGGTGGATGCCGCCGACGGCACGCGCCCTGTCACGTGCGCGATGAACGGCGGCTATGATTCGGCAGTCGGTATCACGTCCGTGGAAGATTTACAGGGCATCAACTACAATCCCGGCGCGTATGATTGGTTTCACAAGGCGCACCCGGCGATGGCCCTGTATGGCAGTGAAACGGGCAGCGCCGTCAGCACGCGCGGCCAGTACGCCAATGATCCCGTAAAAGGCTATGTCAGCAACTATGACCAGCGCGGCGGCGGCTGGGCCAACACCGCCCAGGATGGATGGCAGCCTATCGCGGAGCGGCCATTTGTCGCCGGCGGCTATGTCTGGACGGGCTTTGATTACAAAGGGGAGCCTACACCTTATGGCTGGCCCTGCATCAATTCCCATTTCGGCATCATGGACGAATGCGGCTTTCCCAAAGACAGCTACTATTACTACCAAGCCTGGTGGGGCGGCTCGCCGACCGTGCATCTTTTTCCGCATTGGAACTGGGCCGGCAAAGAAGGCCAGCCAATCAATGTCTGGTGCTATGGGAATGCCGCGCGCGTGGAACTCTTTCTGAATGGCCGCAGCCTGGGAGCCAAAGACATGCCGCGCTACCGTCATGCCGAATGGGATGTTCCCTACGCCCCTGGCCGTTTAGAAGCGCGGGGCTATGATGCCCAGGGCAGGCTCTTTGCGACAGACAAAGTGGAGACGACCGGCGCGCCTGCCGCGCTGCGCTTAACGACGGACCGAACAACGTTGACACCCGACGGGGAAGATGTCACCATGGTCGCGGTAAGTGTCGTAGACGCTCAGGGGCGTGTCGTCCCAACGGCAGACAACGAGATTTCGTTTGCTTTGACCGGCGCGGCGCATATTGCCGGGGTCGGTAATGGCGATCCCAGCAGCCATGAGCCGGACAAAGCCAGCCGCCGCCAGGCGTTCAACGGCCATTGCCTGGTCATTGTCGGCGCGAATGAGACGCCCGGCCCCGTTCAACTTACGGCGTCGTCGCCGGGACTAAAAGCGGCGGCGATGTCGCTTGTGTCGCAGGAGAAATAGGCGCGTGAGGGTTTACTTTTTTTGCGCGCTTTTGTGCTGCCTTGTTTTTCCAGCGGCTTCCGCAGCGCCGACTTACAAAGATGTCAACATGCCGCTGGAAGCACGGGTCAGCGATCTGCTTGGGCGGCTGACGCAGGCGGAAAAACTGAGCCTGCTTTCCGGTACGGATTTCACGACACAGCCGATCCCCCGGCTGGGAATTCCGCCGATGGGAATGGTGGACGCCGGGCAGGGCGTCCGGGGCGGTCTGGGCAGTACGCAGGGGCCGGCAACGCTGTTTCCATCAGGCGTCGCTATGGCTTCTACCTGGAACCCGGCCCTGGTCGGACGCATCGGCAAAGCTATTGGCGAGGAAGCCTTGAACAAAGGCACCGGGGCGCAGGTGCTTCTTGGCCCGGCGGTCAACATCCAGCGTTCCCCGCTGGGCGGGCGAAACGGCGAATACTTCAGCGAAGACCCCTATCTTGCGGGAAAACTGGGCGTCGGCTATATTCTGGGGATGCAGAGCGCTGGCTGCGGGGCGTGTCTGAAGCATTATGCCTGCAACAATGAGGAAGCCGACCGGGACTCTGTCAATGTCCGCGTGAGCGAGCGGGCGCTGCGCGAGATATACCTGCCCGCTTTTGAGATGGGCGTCAAAGAAGCGCATCCCTGGACAATTATGTCCTCGTATAATCGCATCAACGGATTTCATGCGACGACCAACAAGTACCTGCTGACGGAGGTGCTGAAAAAGTGCTGGGGCTTCGACGGCATGGTCATGTCCGACTGGGGCGCAGTGCATGAAACCGCGCGGGTGGTTGCCGCCGGCAACGATCTGGAAATGCCGGGGCCGGGACATTTATCCCCGGAAAAAGTGGCGTCGGCCTTGAAGCGCGGCCAAATTACGCAGGCGGAAATCGATGACAATGTTCGGCGCATTTTGCGGACACTCATTCGGGTGGGCCTGCTGGACGAGCCGCGCGTGCCGAACCATGCGGTTGTCAATTCCCCGGAGCATCAGCGTTTGACCTTTGAAGCGGCTTCGCAGGCGATTGTTTTGCTCAAAAACGAAGGTGATTTGCTGCCGCTGAACCCGGCAAAGATACACTCCCTTGCCGTGATCGGCCCGGCGGCTGCCGACATGCAGCTTGGGGCAGCGGGAAGCCCCGGCGTCCAGCCGTTCTACTCCATCAACCCGCTGGACGGCATTAAAAAGCGGGCCGGGGGTACTGTGACCGTTGCTTACGTGCGCGGTATTGAATCCGGCGACCCAATTCCGGCGTCCGCGCTTCAATTGCAGGCCGAGTATTTCAGCAATCGCACTCTGGAAGGAGCGCCGGCCCTTGTCCAAAACGAAACGCAAATTCAGGCCGATTGGAACACAAAACTGCCGGCGCCCGGAGTGCCGCGCACAAATTTCAGCGTTCGCTGGGCTGGGACACTGACCGCTCCTGTCTCAGGGCGCTATACGCTGTCCCTGACCGCCGACGATGGCTCGCGGCTGGTGCTGGATGGCAAAACACTGATCGACCACTGGTTTGAAGGAGCCGGGTCAACGCAAACAATAGAAGTCACATTGGCAGCCGGCCATTTCTACCCCCTGCGCGTGGAGTATTTCCAGGCCGCGGGGGATGCTTATGCCCGGCTGAACTGGACGGTTCCTGGCCGGACCTACTTCACGGCGGCGACAGCGGCGGCGTCTCACGCCGATGCCGCGATTGTGGTGGTCGGCACGGCAGGAACAGAAGGAGAGGGAAATGATCGGCCTTCCATGAACCTGCCGGGAACGCAGGATGCCTTGATCCAGGCCGTTGCGGCAGTCAACAAAAACACGATTGTCGTGCTGAACAACGGCACACCGGTAGAAATGACCAAATGGCTGAAAGAAGTCCCTGGCCTGATTGAAGCCTGGTTTCCCGGACAGGAAGGCGGCGCGGCACTGGCGGCGATTTTGTTCGGCGATGTGAACCCGTCTGGCAAGCTGCCAACGACGCTGGCGGCGGCGCGGGAAGATTACCCGGATTTTGGACATTTTCCCGGCGTCCTCGGTCATGTGGATTACACCGAAGGTATTTATGTCGGGTATCGGCATTTTGACAAGGCCCAAATCGCACCGCTGTTTCCTTTCGGTTACGGGCTGTCTTACACCACGTTCCGCTATGGCCCAATTACTCTGTCACGGGCCGCGCTTGCACCGGCGGGAACACTGACGGCGTCTGTGAACGTCTCAAATACAGGCAAGCGGGCCGGGGCCGAAGTCGTAGAACTGTATGTCCATGATCCCGCCCCAAAGATTGACCGCCCGGTGCGAGAACTGAAGGGATTTCAGAAGGTCTGGCTGGGGCCGGGTGAGACGAAAGCTGTTTCTCTGACACTCACTCCGCGCGCATTCGCTTATTGTGATGTTCCCCATAAACAGTGGAAGGCCGACGCAGGCCGCTATGAAATAGAAATCGGTGCGTCTTCCCGCGACATTCGGCGGACGGCGATGCTGAATTTGACGGCGGATTTCACCGAACCCATTGCTTTTATGGAACCAGAGCAGATCGGCGCGAAATCGAAATCCGGCGATCTCGCTGCGGGCCGCCTGGTCTTCGCTTCGTCGGTAGAAGCAAAATTGGACCCGGAAAATGCAGTGGATGGCGACGAAGAAACCCGCTGGTCTTCCCAATGGTCTGATCCCCAGTGGATCGCGATAGACCTCGGCAAAATGCGAAAAATCAGCCGCGTGCATTTGCTTTGGGAAGATGCTTACGGCCTGGGCTATACCATTCAGGTGTCCCCGGACGGCAAAACATGGACGGATGTATTCCACACGGCAGCCGGGCAGGGCGGCGCAGAAGACATCAAGTTCGTGCCGACAATGGCCCGCTGGGTACGGCTGTTCGGCACTCAGCGGGCCACACAATTCGGCTACTCACTTTATAGTTTTGAGGTGTACCAATGAAACAAATTTTCTTTTTCTGTGCGCTCCTGCCGGGCGTATTCGCACCAGTCGCCTGGCGACATTCGGTGGGCAGGTGATTGACGTTGGCGTCAGCGCCGCACCGTAGCATTTCATAGGGAGTTTGATCACACGCAAAACTAAGTGAGAAACATATCGCGCAAATTTCTTACAGCAATGGGACGTTTATTTTTGGTGAAACGCTTGAATAACATCCCTTTAACACCACCCAAAGGACAAACAATGACGACATTCAGCCGAAGTTTTGCACTAGCCGCGACGGCCCTGATGCTGGGAACGCTTACAATGCGTGGCAGCACCGAACCGGGACGCTTGACCGTCAAGGTCGACCAGCCGGGCGTCCAAATCAGCCCGACGTTTAATGGTCTGATGATTGAAGACATCAGCCATTCTATCGATGGCGGGCTTTACGCCGAACTGATCCGAAATCGCGCGTTCAATGATGATGCCACTATCCCGGCGTTTTGGTCGGTCGTTCAGGACGGAGGCGGAATGGGAACCATTACTTTAGACAAAGCCAATCCGGTTCCCGGCACTGCCTTGACCAACAGCCTGCGCCTGGACATCACGGCGGCAGGAGCGGGCCAAAGGGTCGGGGTTGCCAATGAAGGCTACTGGGGAATTCCCGTTGCGCCCAATCAAACTTACCACGCCTCATTTTATGCCAAAGCCGCGCCGGGCTTTACCGGCCCGCTGACTGCCAGCATTGAAAGCCTTGATGGTCATAAAGTTTCTTCGCTGACCCAGGTGAATGCGATCGGGCCAGGCTGGAAAAAGTATACTGTCACTCTGCCTATGGGCAATAGCGATGTCGTTTCCACCGCCAATCGCTTCGTCATTTCTGCCAGCAGCCCCGGCACGGTGTGGCTGTCTCAAGTATCACTGATGCCACCTGCCTACCATAACCGTCCCAATGGAGCGCGGATTGACTTGATGGAAAAGCTTGCCGGAATGCACCCACGCTTTCTGCGGATGCCCGGCGGCAACTATATAGAAGGCAACATCATCGCCGAGCGGTTTGACTGGAAACACACCATCGGCGATATTTCACAGCGTCCCGGCCATCAAGACCCCTGGGGCTACCGCTCCAATGACGGCTTCGGCTTGCTGGAATATCTGGAATGGTGCGAAGACTTGCATATGCAGCCCGTCCTGGCGGTCTTTGCAGGCTTCGCGCTGGGCGGCGAGCATATCCCGGCGGGGGAGGGCCTGACGCCGTTTGTGCAGGATGCGTTGGATGAGATTGAGTATGTGACGGGCGATGCCACGACGACCTGGGGCGCACGGCGCATTGCCGACGGCCACCCCGCGCCGTTTCCGCTGACCTATGTAGAGATTGGCAACGAAGACTTTTTTGACCGCTCCGGCAGCTATGATGGACGCTACGCCCAGTTTTATGATGCGATCAAAGCCAAATACCCGAAGCTTCAGTTGATCGCGACAATGGGTGGATTGAAAATCCGCACCCCGGATGTGGTAGACGACCATTATTATCGCTCGGCGGCGGAAATGGCGCGCGATTCCACTCACTACGATGGCTACTCGCGCACCGGTCCGAAAATCTTTGTCGGCGAATGGGCGTCAGTGGAAGGCAAGCCGACTCCGACCCTGCAAGCCGCGCTCGGCGACGCGGCCTGGCTGACCGGACTGGAGCGGAACTCCGATCTGGTCGTGCTGGAGTCGTATGCGCCGCTTCTGGTCAATGTCAACCCCGGCGCCAGCCAGTGGGATACGAACCTGATCGGCCTCAATGCCGGGGGCAGCTACGATTCGCCGTCGTACTATGTCCAGCAAATGTTCGCCGCGAATACCGGCAATGTCGTGCTGCCGGTGACAGTGCAGCAGCCGACGGCGGCGAACTTAACAACTCCCCTGCCGACGGGTGAAATCGGGGTGGGAACATGGGCGACGCAGGCCGAATTCAAAGATATTCTCGTCACGCAGGGTGGGAAAACGCTGTACCGGAAGAATTTTGCCGACGGCGATGCGGATTGGACGCTGGGACAGGGCCAGTGGCAGGTGCAGGACGGCGCTTTGCGACAGACAGGGAATGCAAAGGATGCGCGCGCACTGGTCGGCAGCACCGGCTGGGGAGACTATACGTATACGCTCAAAGCGCGGAAGATCAGCGGCGATGAAGGGTTTTTGATCTCGTTCCATGTCAAGGACGATGCCACACGCATCTGGTGGAACATCGGCGGCTGGGGCGATACGCGCTCGGCATTGCAGCGTTACACGGACGGGTCTATGCGCGAGATCGGCTCCGTCCCTGTAACCGTAGAGACTGGCCGCTGGTACGATATTAAAATTGAAGTGCTGGGGCGGCAAATTCGCTGCTTCCTGGACGGCAAGCTTATTACTGACGCGGTGGACGAGCAAAGTACGCCGGAGGCGATTTATGCCGCCGCCAGTCGGGATACAGCGACCGGCGATGTTCTGCTCAAAGTCGTGAATATGTCCGCGACGGGGCAGACGCTTCAAGTGGATTTACAAGGCGCACATGGCGTCGCGAAAACCGCCGCCGCCACCGTACTGACGGGCGAGCCGGGCGATGTCAACTCCATGGACAATCCGAAAAAAGTAGCGCCGAAAACGCTGACCCTGACCGGCACCGGCGCGGCCTTCGCGCATGAGTTTCCGGCCCATTCCGTCACCGTGCTGCGGCTGGGTACGCGAAAGTAATAAATTAAAACCAAAAAAATCGCCCCGCAGACATGTCTGCGGGGCGATTTTTTGTTTGACAATTGCCGATGACTACTGATGATTTTGCTTCATCGCTTTCATTTTTGCGCGCTGCGCCGGCGTCAGAATCGCCATCACCTGCTGACGGGTGCTGCGGGCCAATTCTTTCATCTGGGCCTTTCGCGCTTCGGGCGTCAGCGTAGTATTGGCTTTCAGGGCCTGAGCCTGCTGGCGTGCGCCTTGCAGGATCGGCTTGATTTGCGCCTTCTGAGCATCTGTCAGGCCAAGTGCATCGGCCATTTTTTTCATCTTGCCGCCCCCATGTGCGTGGGCCGGTGCGAACTGGGCAAAGACCGGCGGGGAGGCGGTCGCAGCGGCCAGACCTAAAGACAGGGCAGCCAGCACGGTCAGAATCGGTTTAGTCATGGAAAGGCTCCTTGGAATGGAAAAGCGGCAGTGATTTCCCGCTGCCTACCGTGACGCATGGAATGGGAAAAGGTTCAAAACTCTGTCAAGGTCAGGCCGCCGCGTGATTGCAATGCCTGCGGCAGCCGGCTGGCCTGCGGGGCGACCTGCGGCAGGGCCAAACGCGCCACCGCAAAAGTTTCCTGGAGGGCCGCTATCAAAAGCGCATCATGGGCCGTGCCGGAGCGACTGACCGCAGTTTCGACCACATCCCCCTCCGGGGGCGGCGCGACCTCGCGAACGCCGACACCGGAGCCGTCAAGCTGCCGGCTCCAGCCTGCCGTCAGCGCCGAAAGTGCATGGGCGGCCGCGGTGTAGACGGCTTCAGAAGCGACAAACTCCGCAGTTTTGCGCGGCGTGGGGTTGTAAATGACAATGCCGCCTGCCCCTTGCTTTTTGAGCAGCGGCGCGACGGCCTGCACCCCGTACAGAGCGCTTTTGACATTGATCTGCATGGTCAGGTCAAACTCGTGGTCGCTGACATCCAGCGCACTGAGGCGCAGGGCGCGGTTGACGGCATGAACAAACCCGTCTATGCGCCCAAATCGTTCCTGCACCTGCCGCACGATGGCCTGAGCTTGAGCGCGGTCCGCCATATCCGTAGTGAGCGGGAAAACGCGGTCCTCACCTGTCTGCTCCCGCAGTTGAATCGCCAGGGCTTCCATGCGGAAGACGCGGCGGCGCGCGATGGCGACGACCCGTGCGCCTTCAATTTGCGCCAGCCGCCGCGCTGCGCCGTACCCGATGCCGCTGGATGCGCCGGTGACGATGACCAGCCGCCCGGCCAGCGTTCCCCCGGTCGTCTTTTGTGTGCCGAATGTCCTCATGCGCTTATTATCGGCAAAGATGGGCCATGTCTACAGGCCCATATGCTATAATGCACCATGACCACGCCACGCTATCCAGGACCGCGCAGCCGGGAAATGATCGCCGAAATGCAGCGGTATGTCGTCTACCATCCCTGGCCGTTTGTGCTGGATTTGGAGCGGTGCGAGGGCATGTGGCTGGCGACCGTAGACGGCCAGCGCATTTTTGACTGGGCGGGCTATTACGGCTCCAAATTGATCGCACACAATCACCCGCGCCTGCTGGACGAAGATTATACCAAGCGCCTGGCCCTGGCCGCCAACAACAAAGTTGCCAATCCTGATTTCCTGACGCCCGAATCGCTGGAGTATTATCGCCTGCTGTACCGCCTCTGCCCGGCGGCCATGCAGGGCATGGAAAGCCGCGAAGTGTACGCCGTCAATTCCGGCGCGGAAGCCGTGGAGAACATGCTCAAGTATCTGATATCGCGCCACAATTCGCGGCGCACAAAGCGCGGCGGCCATTCCGGCTCCGGCAGCCGGCGGTTTTTGTATTTTGACCAGGCTTTCCACGGGCGCACCGTTTACGCCTTGCAGGTGACGCAGACGCTGGACCCGGTGGCGACCCAGGACTTTCATGGGCTGGCGGCGGCAGGCAACATCAAAGTGCCGTTTCCGGCAGTAGACAATGACGCCCCGCCGGACGAAAATGACGCGCGTTCGCGTCAGAGCCTGGAGCTGATTGAGGGCATTCTGTCGCAAATGGGCGAGGAAATTGTCGGCATCATCGTGGAGCCGATTCAGGGCGCAGGCGGCCAGCGCATTGCCCAGCCGGCATGGTTTCGGGGACTGTCCGCCCTCTGCGAAAAGTACGATGTGGGCCTCGGCATTGACGAAGTGCAGACCTCCGCCGGGCCGACCGGGACACTCTTCGCGATTGATCAGTTTGATCTGCCGTATTCGCCCCATGCGGTTGCGGTGGGAAAAAAGTTCGCTCTGGGCGCACTGTTCATGCGCGAAACGCTGCCTGACATCGGGGTTCTGGACAGCACCTGGGGCGGCGGATTGTCCGACATGGTGCGCTTCTGCCGGGAATGGGACGTGGTAGAAGGCGAAGGGCTGGTCGAGGCGGCGGGTCGAAACGGAGAGCGGCTCGCGGACGGCCTGCGGGCATTACAGGCGCGCTTTCCGGCGCTGATCCGCAATGTGCGCGGCATGGGCCTGTACCAGGGCTTCACCCTGCCGGACGGCGAGGCCCGTGCGCGGCTAACCGAGATCGCCTTACAGGAACACGACTTGCTGCTGCTCGGCGCGGGTGCGTCCAGCATTCGCACCCGTCCCAATCTCAGCGTCATGCCGGGTGAGATTGACCAGTTTTTGGAGCTGCTTCGCGTGTGCCTGGCGACGCTATGATATGCGGCTCAGCGGACATACTGATCCACCGTCATTACCTCAAATGCTTCGCCGATCTGGCGGGTCGCGAGGGCGGTATGCAGGGCGCGGGCGGTATCGAGCGAAGTCAGGCAGGGAATCGAGTGTTCCACGGAAGCGCGGCGAATCAGCGCGGCTTCTTTTTCGATCTGCTTGTCTTTCGACACAGTGTTAATCAGCAGGGCCACCCGCCCGCCCCGAATCAAGTCCATCAGGTTGGGCGTCCCTTCGCTGATTTTCTTGACAGCGGTGACGGTAAGGCCGTGCGCTTCTAAAAAACGCGCGGTTCCCTGCGTGGCATACAATTGAAATCCAAGCGCAGCGAAGTCTTGAATAATCGGCAGCGCTTCCTCTTTGTCCGGGTCAGCGAGTGTGACCAGCAGTGCCGCGCCTTTACCCCCCGCCGGAACATCAATTCCTGACGCCACCATCGCTTTGTACAGAGCGCGTGAAAAATCCGTGTCAATGCCGAGAATCTCGCCGGTGGATTTCATTTCCGGGCCGAGATTAATGTCCACATCGGTGAGCTTGGCGAAGGAGAAGACGGGGGCTTTGACGGCGATGTTCGGCTGGTTCGGGTGCAGGCCGTTGACATACCCCTGCGCGGCCAGTGTTCGGCCCAGCGTTGCCCAGGTCGCGGCTTTGACCATCGGGATACCCGTAATTTTGCTCAGATAAGGCACGGTACGCGAGGCGCGTGGGTTGACTTCAATCACATACGCCTGGTCGTCTTCAATCACAAATTGAATGTTCATCAGGCCGACGACGTTCAGCGCTTCAGACAGGCGCGTGGCATAGGAGACGATCTGATCCAGCGTCGCCTGCTTGATCGTCTGCGGCGGATAAACGGCCATGGAGTCGCCCGAATGGACTCCCGCCCGCTCAATATGCTCCATGATGCCCGGCAGCAGGCAGCCGCCCTGCCCGTCGGCAATCACATCTACTTCCGCTTCTTTGCCGACAATGTAGCGGTCCACTAATATGGGCGCACCATCGGATATATCGGCGGCATAGCGCATATACTCGCGCAGGTCTTCGGGGTTGTAAACAATCTCCATCGCCCGCCCGCCCAGCACATAGGAAGGCCGCACCAGCACGGGGTAGCCGATTTCCTCGGCGACTTCCACGGCCGCGTCGGCAGAGTGGATGGCCCGGCCCGCGGGTTTAGGAATGTCCAATTCCCGCAAAAGCGTCTCAAAGCGGTCGCGGTCTTCGGCGAGGTCAATGCTGTCAAAAGACGAGCCGAGAATGGGAATTCCAGCTTCCATCAGCGGCTTTGCCAAGTTAATCGCCGTCTGCCCGCCGAACTGCACAATGACACCTTCGACCGGCGACTCGCGCTCAATGATATGCAGCACGTCTTCGGGAGTCAGCGGCTCAAAATACAGCCGGTCGGAGGTATCAAAGTCGGTAGAAACCGTCTCCGGGTTGTTGTTGATAATGATCGCCTCGTACCCGGCCTCGCGCAGCGCACGAACGCAGTGAACGCTGGCATAGTCAAATTCAATGCCCTGCCCGATGCGAATGGGGCCGCTGCCCAGTACGACAACTTTTTTCTTGATGGTTTCGGTGTTGTTCATAATTCTTTGGCGGGTGGCAGCAGGTCAGCGACAGCGACAGATTTGCCGGGAGCAGTGAGCGGTTCGAGGCTTTCGCCAGGCTGGTATACTCGACTCTCCGCATCAATTCCTGCCGGGGATGGCTGGCGGTAGACTTCTAATTGACGGTTGACAAGGTCGACAATCCAGTATTCGGCAATCCATCCCTGTGCGTAACTGACAAGCTTTAATCCCCGGTCTTTAGAAAGTGTGCTGTCGGAAACCTCCACGACGAGCAGTAATTCCTCACAGCCCGGATGATGGTCTGCGTAATCAAGCGGGGTTCCCGGCGCAACTGCGATGTCCGGTTCCGGCTCTGAACCGTCTGGTAAGACAATCGGGAGTTGAGAACGCACCTCGAATCCCTGCGGGAAAACCTCTTCTAGCACCAAAGTTGTGAGACGGATGCCTGTCGTATGCGGCGTAAGTTGTCCGGCCATATCCCAAATCAGCCCTCTCAGCAGTTCCACACGGCCATTCTCAAAAAAACCTGCTTCAATCAGGCGGTGGTACTGCTCCGGTGTCCAGCGATATAAATCAGACGAAAAGGTATACCAAATTTCGCCGCGCAGCAATTCCACCCGATCCTCGCCAAAAATATCCAACTCGCCCATGCGATAATACTCTTCGCGGTTCCAAAGGCGCAGGCCGGTATCCGAAGCATCCGCAAGACGTGAAGGATTGTGGTGAAGCTGTTTTGTCGGCGTTTCCAATATGGCTGGCATGGGTTTACTCCCTGTGGCAAACGGACTCATTATACCTGCACAGCCTCTGCCGGAACAGTACGGCGGCGACCCTGTTCCAGATGAACGCTTAAAATCGCGATGTCGGCGGGGGTGACGCCGGACACGCGGGCGGCCTGAGCGAGCGAAATGGGACGAACGCGAGTGAGCTTTTCCCGGCTTTCGTTGGACAGCGACCGGATGGCCTTGAAGTCAAACATTTCGGGAATGGCGACATCCTCGCGGCGGCCCGCAGCCAGCACCTGATCGGTCTGGCGCTGAAGATAGCCGTCGTATTTGCATTGTATCTCTACCTGTTCGCGCACGGCGCGGGGCAAAGGCGCAGGCGGCGGCGACAGGGCCGAAATCATGGCATAATCCACTTCGGTACGCCGTATCAAATCCGACAGCGGAGTGCGGCGCACGACTGGCTCCAATCCCAGCGCCGCCAAACGCGGCGTATCCAGGCCACCGACCGCAGCAGTTTGAAGACGGTGCATTTCCGTGGTAATCGCATCCCGCTTTTCGGTGAAACGCTCCCACCGCAGGGCGGGAACGAGGCCGATCTGATGCCCACGTTCGGTCAAACGCAGGTCGGCGTTGTCCTGGCGCAGCAGCAGGCGGTATTCGGCGCGGGATGTCAGCAGCCGGTACGGCTCATCCGCGCCTTTGGTCACGAGGTCATCAATCATCACGCCCAAATAAGCGTCGGAGCGCTTGAGGATAAACGGCGCACGGCCCCCGGCATAAAGAGCGGCATTCGCACCAGCCATCAGGCCCTGCCCGGCGGCTTCTTCATACCCGGACGTGCCGTTGATCTGGCCCGCCAGAAACAGGCCTGGCACCCGCTTGGTCATCAAGGCATGAGTCAGCTCGGTCGGCGGCACGGCGTCATATTCCACAGCGTAGCCGGCTTTGAGCATGACGCAGCGCTCCAAGCCGGGGATGGTGTGCAGGAATTCCAGCTGCACGTCGGCGGGAAGCGACGTGCTGGTTCCCTGCACATACAGCGAATCGGTGTCCCAGCCTTCCTGTTCCAGAAAGACCTGGTGGCTGTCGCGCTGGGAAAACCGCACAATTTTATCCTCAATAGAGGGGCAGTAGCGCGGTCCCTGGCCTTCAATAAAGCCGCCGTACATGGCGGAGCGATGCAAATTGGCTTCAATGACGGCTTTCGTGCGCTCATTGGTGTAGGTCAGCCATGAAGGGAGCAACTCCGATTTGACAATTTTTGCATCTTCCACTGTGTCATGCAGGAAGCTGAATGGCGGCGTGTCCGGCTCGGAGTGCATGGGCAGAGTTTGAGCAAAATCCACGCTGGTTTTATCGATACGCGGCGTTGTGCCTGTTTTGAGGCGAATGGTCGGAAAACCCAGGCCGCGCAGCGTGTCTGAGAGGGCGATGGCGGGCCTTTCGCCAAGACGCCCGCCGGCAGTGCGTTCCTCGCCCCGGTGCATCATGCCGCGCAGAAATGTCCCGGTGGTGATGACCACCGCTTTGGCCCGGAGCGTCTCGCCGCCCGCGGTCTTGACCCCGGCCACTGCACCGTTCTCCACCAGCAAATCGTCCACCATGCCTTCGCGGAGTGTCAAATTGGGCGTTGTTTCCAGCGTCTCGCGCATGGCGCGGCTGTAGAGGTCTTTGTCGCACTGGGCGCGAATAGCCTGCACGGCAGGGCCTTTGCCGGTGTTGAGCATTCGGATATGGGTCAGTGTTTTGTCCGCATTGACACCCATTTGCCCGCCGAGTGCATCCACCTCGCGCACCAGATGGCCTTTCGCCGGGCCGCCCACCGAGCAGTTGCAGGGCATCAGCGCTATGGTATCCCGCGAGAGGGTCAGGCAAAGGGTCGCCGCGCCCAGCCGCGCAGATGCCAGCGCCGCTTCCACGCCTGCGTGGCCCGCGCCGATCACAATCACATCATAGTCTTTCATTTTTGATACTTTACATTAACGAGCCGCGGGGCGCAGAATAACGTGCCACTCCGGTTTTGGCTCCTGATTGTTCCAGGCATCTTCCAAATCCTGAAGGTGAGAGGCAAAGTCGAACGCATCCAAGTCGCCGGCAACAAACACAGGAACAATCAGAATTTGATTCTCTGCCTTTGCCAGATGTTTGTAAACTTTCGCCGCGATGCCTTGCGCTTTCGCTTCGGACACCAGCCAGGTGCATACTTCTTCGGGCGTTTGCCGCAATTCCGCTGTCAGCATCTTCGTATCACCTTTCTGGCAGAATCCGCTCTGCCACTTTCAGAATATAACTTGCATCACGGCGCACGACTCTCAGATTTTCAGCGCGAACTGATTTATCCGCCATATAATCAGCCACAAGGCGTGTTTTATAGAGACGTTCTAGACGACGCGCGAGATCGCTCCGCTTCTCCCGCGATGGAAGAAGCGGCCCTAGCTGCTCATTAATCAAATCTGGTGTTTGGTCATGGCTCCAGGCTTTGCGATCTTCGGGTGTTGCTATTTTTCGATAAAGCAGCATTGCTGTAACGCCGTCATAGGCAGAATAATAGTAGCGGCTCGCCGCAGATCGGAAGCAGCCAGCGGCTTCCGCAATCTGCGCGGCTTCTGCCGCCTCCTGCGCCATCTCCCGCCACAATTGCCAGTCCTCCATGTCTCATCCTTTTAACTAGTCCGTGTTCTCTGATTATACCTGCTGGCTCTCCAAGTTGTCCCATCGCTCATAGTTCAGGCGCAGCAGGCAGACGGCACACGAAATGTCTACTTTCGCGCGAACGGGGAAACTGACCCAGGCGGAGTGCGGAAAAATATGATGCGGCTGTGCCAGCCCCTCGCCGACCACCTGGTCGCGCAGGCGCCTGGTGAAAGAAATATCCAGCAGCCCATTGCCGTGCAGGTGGCCGATTTCGCGCCGGCCCAGCACAAACTCCGTGCCGCCGAAGCGATGAATTTTGGTGGTAACGCCGGGCCAGGACAGCACGGCCTGTTCAATTTCATGCAGAGCAGTCAGGCGTTCGTGGTGAAACAGGGCTGTATGGGTCAGGAGAAGTGTGTCAAAGAGCGGCGGCAGACCGGCGACATGGCGCAGGGAGGGGACGGTGCGGAAGAGAAGTGCCAGCATGTCAATGGCCCTGCTCGGAGAGGGTTTTAATATGGGTCATCACGCGCTGATGCACCTGCCGGGCAATGCAGCTCGCCCAGAGATCGTAATAGGCTGAGGGATAAACATACAACTCGTACCAGGACGTGCCGATCAAGGTGGTCGTTCCGTCGCTATTGTCATGCAGATCAAACTGGCCGCGCAGAACGCGGGCGTGGCCTAAAATCTCCGGGTCGCGCGGCTGCTGGGTGACATCAAAAGTGAGGCGTCGGCCCGGCTGCCAGTCTGTCATCTTTTCCTCAAACACGCACTGGCGGCTGAAGATGCAGCGGCGAGTCGCCCCCACGCCCAGGCCCTCAGCGGTAGACTGAACGGGGTAGGGGAGGCCCGCGCGAAACAGCCAGAAATCCGGCTTTTCGGGAATCGGCGGCACGACGGCCAGATGCGTCCAGACCTGCGCGGGCGTGGCCCGTATGATGACAGTATCGGAAACTGAGTTTTCATAATGATGGGGTGAAAAAACATCAAAGAGCAGCATAGCCAGCGCTAGGGGAACCAGACTGACATTCAGGCGGCTGCTGCCATACGAAAAGAGCCAGCGGCCCAGCAACGCGCCGAGAAAAACAAAGCCGACAAGAAGCGGCGAGACAATCAGCAGGCAAATTGCGCCTTCACCCATGAAAAGGCCGCCGCAAACCAGGCCCAAGCTGCTGACCAGCAGCGAATAAAGAAAATATTCGGTCGTCGTCAGGCGCAGGTCTTTCCAGCAAAACGCGCTCACCAGGCCCATGACGCCTGGAACCAGCGTAAAGTCGGACGAAATGAAAATTGTCGCCGCGGTGCTGGATTTCTGTGACAGCCAGAGGCCCAGGCCGATCAGCAGAGCTGCCGCAGCGTTGGCCGCCAGAATTCCCACCCAGAGCATCTGCGACTTTTGTTTGGAGCCGGACGCCGCCTCGCGATTATCCACAATCAGCGGCGTCCACTCGTGGTTGTCCAGCACCGCCGACTGGCAGCGCGGGCAGAGAATGGCAGTCGGAGACAGGGGAAAGCCGCAGTGCGGGCAATGACGCCCTAATGGCGGTGGTAGATCAGGCATGAGCCTCTCCTTTACGTTTGCGATGCGCGGCCTGTTTACGCGGCAAGCCACTGAAGCGTTTGCAGGCGATGGTAGCCGTCATGGGCAGCGATCAAAATCATTTGTTCTTCCAGGCTGATTGGGCCGATCTCGGTGTGCGTCCCGATGCGCGGCCACTGAGCGGCTGTAATCTCGCCCAGGAAGGCGACAACTTTGCGTCGCCCGGCGGCATAGCGGGCCAGACATTCAAGCGGGTCGGCATGGGCATAATCGTGGTCAATGGCAAGCTGACTTTGATCCTGTCCCAGCAAAACCGGCTGGTCTTCATCGCGGGTCTGAGTCAGGCGCGTGAGAAAAACGCCTTCCCAGTCTGCCAGATGGGCAATCATTTCGCGCAGAGTAAAGCGGGCCGGGTCTGGTCTGCGATTATAAACGGCAGGGTCGGTGACACCGGCCAGCAGGCGGCTCAAGACTTCCGGGCTGGATTGGAGGTCCGCGAGCAAGTAAGCGCGGGGTCGTTCGGTCAGCATAATTTTTGTTTCCTTTGTGTCAGGGGGAGGGAACAGCCCAGATGTCTACAAAAGTGCTGCGTTCTCGTGGTGCTGCCACCAGATGATCGTCGGGTGAGAAACCAGGAAAGAAGTGCGGTTTATCGTCGCCGAAAAAAGCAGACTTTCTGCCCATAGCCAGGTTCCAAAGCGTCAGTTTTTTGTCAACAGTCAAAAGAAATTGCCCATCAGGAGAGAAGATAGGCTGCGTACCATTGTCTCTTAGCACTTCCCGCCCTGCTGCTGTGTCCCAAACAATAACCGAACCTCTTTCAGTGGAATTGCCGAGCGCGAAAATCCACTTGCCACCTTTGGAAAAGCGTATTTGCAGCAATTGTGTAAAATTTGCCGCCAGTGTGCGCTGCTGCCCGTTTGCCTTGTCCCACAAGATAAGGGGCTGATGTACGCCGCCGGTTGCGAATGTTTTGCCATCCGGCGAAAACGCCACCGCCTGTACCCCTGATGGCAGCGCTTTTGGAACAGAAAGCGTATGGCCTGTTTTCATGTCCCAGAACATCAAACGAGTTTTTTCCGGCTTACCATGATCGCTGAGAACATCGGCGAGTATGGTGCTATCGGGCGAGAAATCGGCATCGTTGTAGGGGGCCTCGCTGCCGGGAAATTTCCATTGATAGCGAACACGCTTTTTGACGGTGTCCCAGACGCTTGCTGTTGTTCCCATCAATACATGCTTGGGGTTAATAATCTGGTTTGTAAAAACCAATTTTCGGTCGGGCGAGATTGCTTCTGGAAAGCCCAGTTTCTCTTCGTCCTGAGTGATGCGCCCGCTGGCGACATCCCATTGCTTCAAGGCGTCATACATTCCCAGGAGAGATTGACTGTCAGGGGTGAAATACAAGAAAAATTCGCCGCCGGGGATAATCCGCTTGCGCTGCCAGGTGGCTGTATCCCAAATCTCAATGCTGTAGTGCATCGGCGAGCTTTGATACTCGGTGTTAGGCTCCGTAACGACGGCCAGCGTTCTACCATCCGGCGAAAAGCGAACCGTGTCTGCAATCCCAATTGTAGAAAGTGTTCGCAGGGGTGTCGTCACCTGGTGGGGAAGCTGGCTGCGATAAATGAAAATCACGCTACAGGCAATCAATATCACAATTCCCAATCCAGCCTGCAAAGATTTCATCATTTTTTATTATAGCACGACGGTCTGTGAGAAATAACATGCGCCGCATGGCCGAATTTTATATAAACTGTGGTATTATAAAGGTAACAGTTTAATTTTCCGCTCCTTCTCTTTTAAGAGCCGACTCTTTTCCCCTTATCATACACTGGGAGAGCTATCACGGCTCACCGTAATGTTCTGAGAGAATGCGAAGTAGCCTCTTGGTTTACCTCTCCGGTGGACCCGAAGTGGCCTGCCGCGCGTGAGTGGAGACTTGGATTGCGCCGCCTGTGAAATCCTTCACGGATTAATTTTTTACAGACGGGCGGCATTCCTCCTCACTTGATGCGGAGGACGAAAGGCAACGATATTTTGCAGACTTTCCCAGAACTCGCTCTGCGCGACTCGATTCAGAAGAACCTGGTCAACGCTGAGCATGTCAACCTGACCGAAATTCAGGAACTGGCGCTTCCTGCCGCTTTGAGCGGCAAAGACCTGATCGCCTGCGCGCAGACCGGCGGCGGCAAAACCGCTGTGTATGCGCTTCCTATTCTCAACAAACTGGACCATAAAGAAGGCCGCAATCCGCGCGCTCTGATTCTGGTTCCTACCCGCGAGCTTGCCGTACAGGTCGAGGCAAACTTTGCGCTTTACGGCAAAGGAACCGGCCTACGCGGCGTCGCGATTTACGGCGGGGCAGGAATGCCCCAGCAGATCATGCGCCTGCGCCGCGGCGTGGACATAATTGTCGCAACGCCCGGACGCCTTTTCGACCATCTGGAGCAGGGCTACGTCGACCTGTCCGAAATCGAAGTGTTTGTGCTGGACGAAGCCGACCGGCTGCTGGACATGGGCTTTTTGCCCCAGGTGCAGCGGATCGCCAAGCATCTGCCAACGACCGCTCGCCAGACCATGCTGTTCTCGGCCACAATGGACGGGGACGTCGAGGGCCTGGCCCGCGCTTATCTGACCAGCCCGGAAATCATCAACGCGGGACCGCGCTCGACCGTGGTTGCTCAGATTGAACAAATCGTTCATCGCGTGACTCCTGCCGAGAAGGGCGACTTGCTGCTTTCCCTGCTGCATGAAGCCCGCGAAGGCGGCGGCGGCGCGCTGGTCTTTGCCCGCACCCGGCATGGGGCGGATCGGCTGGAGAAAACCCTGTCTCTGGCAGGACTTCGCTCCGGCTGCATTCATGGCGACATTTCGCAGAACCAGCGTGAGCGCGTGCTGGGCCTGTTCCGCTCCAAGCGGATTGACGTTCTCGTGGCAACCGACGTGGCCGCGCGCGGGATTGATGTGCCGCACATCACGCATGTCATCAACTACGACGTTCCTGTCAATGCCGAAGACTACATCCATCGCATTGGCCGCACGGGCCGTGCGGGCCGCTCCGGGATTGCGCTGACGTTTGTGACACACGGCGACACGCCGCAACTTCGCGCCATTGAGAAACTGGTCGGCAAGCGTCTGGACCCGAACCCGCCTTCCGCGGATGAGAACCGCATGGGCGCGCGCCAGCAGATGCGCCGCGCAAACGGCACGGGCCGTACCTATGGCGGCGGCTGGGACGGCGGCGCGCAGTCCAATGGACGGCGCTCCATGCCCGCCCGTCGCGGTCGCTAAGAAGCCGCGAGATTGACAAAAAACGCCCGGCCTTTCAAGGCCGGGCGTTTTTATTGGCAAGGCGCAGCGCGGTTTCGGCAATGGACGCAGCAGAGGCGAAATCGCTTTGCGTTTCCGGTGCGTTTTGCGCCAGTATCTGCGTGCCGGGATACAGATACAGCATGTCATGGAGTGCGGCGGTGACAATGCGGGCGGTTTCGGTGCGGAGCGGCACGAACCGCGCCATCACGAGAAGTATCTCCACGATTTCCCCTGCCGTGGACTCCCTCCAAACGCGCACGTTCTGACTGTCCATAAACTGCGCGAGCTGCGACAGGTAAACGCAGGGAGTATAAATGGGAAGGTCGTAAACCGTCACAGGCTGAGTTTGATCGAAAAGCAGCCGGCTTTCGGCAGCATCGGCAATGCTTAGGCGCGCGGTCAGCAAATCGCGCAGGACGCGCAGGCCATCGGTCAGCGCGACAATACCGGGAATGCTTAATTCTTGGACGGCGGCCTCAAACGAAAGATTCAAGCGGCGGTCAAAAAGCAGATCGGCGGCTTCGTCAAAACGCGCGATAATGGGAGCGAGTGCGGCCTGCACGGCGGGTGGCAAGGCATCCCAGTTGTCCACATAATCTGCATTCATTGGATTAAGTTGCGGAGGATAAAGCCGAGGTTGGCGGGCCGCTCGGCGAGGCGGCGAACGAAATAAGGATACCAGGCCACGCCGAACGGAATGTAGGCGCGGACGCCGTAGCCTTCGGCGGCGAGGGACTCCTGCAAGTCCCGCCGGATGCCAAACAGCATCTGAAATTCAAAGTTGTCGTTGGGCAGATGCTCCTCGCGAATCAGCTTTTTGGCCTGATACAAAATGGCCGGGTCATGGGTGGCAATGGCCGCCATCCGGCCCTGCCGCAAAAGCGTCTGCATTTGACGGACATACGCCCGGTCTACATCCCCCTTGTCCGGGTAGGCCACCGTCGGCGGCTCGGCATATGCGCCTTTGACCAGACGCACTTGTATCCCGTCGGCAATCAAAGTCTGCAAGTCGTCGTCCGTGCGGCGCAGATAGGATTGCAGCACGGTTCCGACATTGCCGAATTCAGCAAAGGCGGAGCGGACGATGTCCAGAGTGCGTTGCGTGTACGCCGAGCCTTCCATGTCCACGCACACAAACGCGCCCTTCACGGCAAGAGCAGCGACCAGCAGGCAGTCCAGGTTCTGCGCCGCGACTGTTTTGCCTAAATCCAGTCCCAGCGCGGTCAATTTGATGCTGAGATAAGGCGGCGGCAGATGCGAGGCCGCCAGCGCGTCCAGCACGCGAATATAAGCCTGCGTGGCGGTCTCCGCCTCCTGCTCGGTGTGTACGTTTTCACCGAGCAGGTCCAGCGCCGCGCGAATGCTGCTTTCCTGAAGCCGCCGGGCGGAAGCAAGCGCATCTTCCAGCGTTTCTCCGGCGACAAACCGCTGCACAAAGCCTTTGGACAGACCGGTTTGGGTCAGTGTTTGCTTGACAAGGCCGTTTTCCGCCAGCGCAAGAAAAGCGGCACGGGTAGGGAGCGGCATTCGTTTCTCCTGCGGTTCTTCTCTTGACTTTCGGGCCTGCTGCGGCCCATAATGAAGCAAATGCGCGTCTCCATTATTATACCCGCCTTCAATGAAGCTGCGCGCCTGCCGATGACACTGGCGGCGACGGCTGAGTATTTTCGGATGCGCTCTGATCCCTTTGAGATTCTGGTCGTAGATGATGGCAGCAAAGACGCCACGGCGTCGGTCGTTTCGGAGTATGCCAAAAAACATCCTGACGTTTCGCTGCAATGCCTCAGCTACGGCGGCAACCGGGGCAAAGGCTTTGCGGTACGTTACGGAATGATGCGGGCCGGGGGAGACCTGCGTCTGTTTTGCGATGCGGACCTGGCGACGCCGGCGGAAGAATACGAAGTGGTGCTGGCCAGCATGGAGCAGGCTGGGGCCGAGATCGGCATCGGTTCGCGCCCGCTGCGAAACTCGCACCTGCTGGTGCATCAGCCCTGGTACCGGGAATGGCTGGGGCGCGGCTTCAACAAAGCCGTGCGCCTGCTGGCTGTTTCAGGGATTGCCGACACGCAGTGCGGTTTCAAGCTGTTTACGGCGCAGGCGGCATCCGACGTATTTTCGCGCTGCCGCCTCGACGGCTTTGCGTTTGACAGCGAAGCGCTTTATATTGCCCGGCGGCTCGGCTACGAAATCGCCGAAGTCCCAATTCGCTGGTCGCACAAAGATGGGTCCAAAGTCAGCATGGTGCGCGACGGCTTGAAAATGCTGCGCGATCTGTCTACGATCCGATGGATGCACCGGGCGCTGAAAAAATCGGAAGACCTTGCCGCGCCTGCCTCTTCCATTCACCCCAAAGTATGAAACACGAAGAATACGAGCGGATGTACCGCTTTGAAGACACTTACTGGTGGTTTGTCGCCCGACGCCATCTGATTACGAGCCTCCTGGCGACGCATTATGCCCGCGATGGTCAATTAAAAATCCTGGACATCGGCTGCGGGACGGGCGCGATGCTGGACGAATTGAAATCGTTCGGGGAAGTGGTCGGCGCGGACTTCTCGCCGGAAGCCCTTCAGTTTTGCGTCACGCGCGGCGTTCGCTCGCCCCTGGCCCGCGCGGATGTCCGCCGCCTGCCGTTCGCCGATGCGTCGTTTGACGTGGTGACGGCGATGGACATTATTGAGCATATTGACGACGACAAAGCGGCGTCGAGCGAGATTTATCGGGTGCTGAAACCCGGCGGGCGATTGTTCGTCACGGTTCCCGCGTTTCTCTCCCTTTGGAGCGAGCATGACGAGGCGCTGCATCATTACCGGCGCTATACGGTGCCGCGCTTGAAAGATTTGTTTCAGCGGGTCGGGCTGACGGTGGATAAGATTTCCTACACAGTCACAACCTTGTTCGCGCCGATTTGGCTGTTCCGAACCGTCAGCAACTTGCTGCCCAAAAAACGCGCGGGGGAAGAAAAACAAGCGAACCTGATCCAGTTTTCCGGCCCGGTCAATGCCGCCCTTCTTTCCCTTTCGGACTGGGAGACGCGCCTGGTACATCGTCTCAATCTGCCGTTCGGCGTCACCGTGGTCAGTGTGGCGCGCAAGGGAGAAGCCGGACGATGACGATGGCCGCGCGCTGGGGGTGGGGGCTGGCCGGAACTCTCGGCGCGGGTCTGCTGGCTTATTCCATTGGGATGGAGCCTTACGCGGTCGAAACGGTGCGGCTGGAGATGTTCTGCCCGCGCCTGCCCCGTGAGTTTGAAGGCTACACGATTTATCAGGTGTCCGACCTGCATATGCGGCAGATGGGGCGGCGCGAAAAGATTGTTCAAAAGATTCTCATGGGGCTGCCCCCGGCGGATTTGATTGCCGTCACCGGCGACATGATTCACACGTCCGCCGGCACGGAGCCATTTCTGCGTCTGGCGGAGTCGTTTCAAGCCGCCGATGGCGCGTATGCCGTGTTCGGCAATTCCGAGCATAAAAACGGCGTCCGGCCTTTCGCGTTTTCGCAGACGCTGGCGGATCATGGCATTCCGCCGCTGATGAATCGCCATGTCCTGCTGACGCGCGGCGGGGCGCAGATTGCGCTGGCAGGCGTGGATGATCCGGTCAATGACCGCGACCGGCTGGGGGAGGCTCTGGAAGGTCTCTCGGAAGATGTTTTCACGCTTTTGCTAATGCACTCGCCCGACGGCATTGCCGAGGCGGTGGTACGCGGCGTGGACGTGGTGCTGTCCGGCCACACGCACGGCGGGCAGATCAGGCTGCCCCTGTACGGTGCGCTTTACACCCACTCCACGCTGGGCAAGCGCATGAGCGACGGCTATTACAGCCGAAACCGCCTGCGCCGGGCTATCGGCATCCGTCCGGGCCGCACACAGCTTTACGTCACGCGCGGCCTCGGCGTCAGCGGCCTCGCTTTGCGCTTCCTGACCCGCCCTGAATTCACTATTATTACCCTGCGGCGCGGCCTGCCGCGTGTCAGCCATGTGGGTTAGAGCTGTTACTCCCGCAGGTCGTCCGGGTTCAAGCCGCTTTGGCGGCAGAACTCCCGAAAGGCAGCGGGAGCGATTTCCGACGGCTTGATTTCGCTGCGCCCGCCCCAGAACACATTGGTATAGCTCACCGGAATGCCGATGGCCTCCAAGTGCGCGTCCATCGCCGCTTTGTGGGCCAGCAGCACGGATTTGTCCAGGCCGTGCGCCACTCCCATGATGTTCACATTGCGAAATTCCGGGCCGCCCTCGCGCCAGTACGCATGGGTCATAATATGGAAGCGGCCCACTTCCCGGCCCGCTTCCAGTTCGCGCCCCGCCGGCACAGCCCAGTGAAACAGGGCATTGTAGCGAGTGACCCGCTCATTGTCCGCCGTCGCTTTGACATGTTCCAGAAACGTGGAGAACCGCCCGATAACGCCCCGATCGTGCAGCGACTGCGCGACTTCCAGAAACAGTTCCAGGCTGACATCGGCCTCCGCCGCCCGCGCCCGCCACAAATCCCGCACGATTTCTTCCGGCTCAAACTCGCGCTTTAATGCCATTAAAACCTGCCAGTCCAGGGGACTAAGCTGGACGATTTGCATGTCCTGCACGTCCGCGGGCTGGTCTGCCTTGCTGCCGATCTCCAGGCCGCGCCGCCGGATATGCCCGACGCCCAGCACAAACAAGCATTTCGCGGGCATGAGGCGATAATGCTCCGCGCCGATTTTGCGCGCCAGAAAGTCCGCATAGCGGGTGATGGAATAGCCCTGCGGGACTTTCAGCGTCGTCCACAATTTGTACTGCGAACCGGGCGTGGCGGAATCGGTGGAGCGCAGCACGACATGGCCGGAAAACGGATCGGTTTCATAAAGGTATTCAAACGCCGCGTCCAGTTGATCTGCCGGAACCTGCCACGCCACAAGTGAACCCTGTGCCAGATTGGTCGCCATCAGCGTCTGCCGCACGCGCCGAATAGTCCCAGCCCGCAGCATGGCCCGAATACGCTCCGTGACGGTCTGGACGGGAACGCCGGATTTGTCGGCAATTTTGCCCAGCGGATCGCGGGAAAATCCCTGAATCGTGTCTTCCGAAACAGCCAAAATCGCCGCGTTTATGGGATCGCTTACGTCGGCGGGAAGGGGCAGGGAAGGGGAATCAGCCAGTAGTATCATGCCCTTATTGTACCCGGAAACTCCGCAACGAGTATAACTTTACTTCGTCACTATCCCTTCCATTCGCGGGTACAATCGACGAATGGGACGCCTCTACAAACTACTGCTTACCCTCGTCGCTATTTCTGCTTTGCTCTTCATTGGTTTTCATTTTCATCATATTGTTGCCTTCCACGCTGTAAATGTGTCGGAATATCAAATCGCTGATTTGGGTACTCTCGGCTCGGATGCTGATCGTTATATGCCGGTGGCCATAAATGAAAAAGGCGAGATCGCGGGTCTGGTTGATTTCGGCCGGCCGGGAGGCTTAGGAGGCTATGTAACACATGTGTTTTTGTGGCGTAATAAGCGCTTGGCTGATTTAGGGTCATTTGGTGGCAAAAGCTGTTCCGTACAAGCCATTAGCGAAGCGGGAAATCTTGTTGGTACAGTTGTGTTAGAAGAAAAGCCTGGCGAATACCGGGAAAAGGGTTTTTCTTGGAGCGCAGGAAAGACTATCTTTCTCCCAACCCTATCGGGCTTTTCCAATAATTATCCATTGACAATTACAAGTAATGAGGAAATTGTAGGTGTTTGTGCAAATCCTAAAAACATCATAGACACTAAATTTCAGGCGACTCGCCCTAAAATGCTTCTCAAAGAAGCTTACCTTTTCTCACATAATCATCTCTCCGCCATGATTTCGTTGCCATATAAAATGACTGCTGTGAGCAGTAACCTTCAATATTTCCTTGTCTCTGACGGCGTGAGCAATTTCCAAAGATTTCGCTATTGGCCGGAGAGTGGAAAAGTACATGCCCTTGATACTTTCATTTCAAGAAGTGGATATGTTCACGAAATCAGTAATTCTGGGTCGGTCGTCGGCAACGCGGACATACCTGGTGCGCTAAATCATGCGTGCTGCTGGCAGAATGGTCAGCCACAAGACCTCGGCGATCTCGGGGGCGGTTTCGGCGACGCCTTTGCCATAAATGACAAGTCTCAGATTGTAGGCTGTTCTTATCCTTCTGGAAAAAATCCCCATTACCATGCTTTCCGCTGGCAAAATGGTAAGATGATTGACCTCAATAATTTGATCTCGCCATCTTCTCATTGGGAACTGAGTCTTGCGACCGGCATCAACAATAGAGGCCAGATCATTGGTTGGGGTCTTCATAACAACTTGAGCCGAGCATATCTCCTCACGCCAATAGTTTCTAACAGCCATCGGCAAATGTAACTGATAGCACGTAAATGAGGATAAACCATGTCAGAGAGTGTAATCCCTGCCAATTCCTATCGGGAACATCAAGAGTCTCTGGAAGCGCAGACGCTTTCGCCCTACGCCGTGCAGTCCGCCCACACTCAGGGAAGGGCGAAAGCCGAAGAAAAAGACCCCATTCGCACGGAATTTCAGCGCGACCGGGATCGAATTCTGCATTCCAAAGCCTTTCGGCGGCTCAAGCACAAAACGCAGGTGTTTATTGACCCGGAAGAAGATCACTACCGGACGCGGCTGACGCACACGCTGGAAGTCGCGCAGATTGCCCGAACGCTGGCCCGCGCCCTGCGGCTCAATGAAGACTTGACGGAGGCAATCACGCTGGCGCACGATCTCGGCCACACGCCGTTCGGACACGGCGGCGAAGAAGCGCTGGATGAGGCGCTGCGCGAATATATCCCGGACGCCCATTTCAAGCATTATGAACAAAGTCTGCGTATCGTGGATGTGCTGGAAAAGCATGGGCAGGGCCTGAACCTGACCTGGGAAGTGCGCGACGGCATTCTGGGCCACTCTAAAGGCAGCAAAGACTTGGGCATTGTGGATGGAACGAACCTGCCGACCTCGCTGGAAGGCATGTGCGTTCGGATCGCCGACCGGATTGCGTATATCAACCACGACATTGACGACAGCGTGCGCGCGGGCGTCCTAAGATTGGAAGACCTGCCGCAGGATACGCTGGACGTGCTGGGGCGCAGCCATTCGCAGCGCATTGCCACCATGGTGATGAATGTTCTGCAAAGCAGCGTTGGCCTGCCGGAAGTCAAAATGACGGGGGAAGTGCTTGCGGCGACCAATAGGCTGAAAGACTATATGTACGCGCATGTCTACACGATGGATACACGCGGCAACATTGAGCTGCACAAGGCACAGTTTATGCTGAAAGAACTGTTCCGGCTTTATATGGGGTCATCCCAAATTCCGCTGCCGATGGAAGGCCTGGCGTCCAGCGAATATGAAAGTTTGTCTCCTGACGAACGCGCCCGCGCCGTCACGGATTTCATCGCCGGCATGACGGATCGCTACGCGGCCATGAAGTTTAAGCAGCACTTTTTCCCGGAAGCCTGGAGCAGTTGAATAGTTTTCTGTGCTATAATTAACCCAGCGGCCAGCCTTTTATTCCGTAGGCCGCACCGGGGTTGTGATCTTTTTCTGCTGGCCCAAAGGAAATGTCATGTTTTTCACCTTCCTGCCGCGCCTATCTCCCAGACTGTGCGCCGTGTTAATGCTCTTCGTTTGCCTGCTGCTCGCGGGCAAGACGAACGCTCAAACTCCGCCTCCGCCGGCGCTGGTTGTCACGCATAGTTTTATCGCGGATACCTATTCGTCATCCGCTGAGTACGAAGCGGTCAGCCCCAGCAGTTTGACACAGGGCAGTGACGGCTTTTTTTATGGCACGACGCAGGCCGGCGGTACATTTAATGGAACTGTATTTAAAGTTCGGGGGAACGGCAGCGACTACGCCGTCGTCAGTTATCTCAGCTACAACGCCGACCAGCCTAATAGTATCATTCAAGGCAAGGACGGTGTCTTATACGGAACCACCTTCAATTACAACGGTGGTGCGATTTTCCGAGTCGCCACGGACGGCAGTGGCTTGACGACGATTCACGGCTTCGACAGCACAAATTCTAGCATTGACGGCATCACCCCTTCCGGGCCGCTTGTCCAGGGCAGTGACGGTTATCTCTACGGGGCAACAGCTTCCGGTGGGCCGAACGGCGGCGGAACTCTGTTTAAAATCAGTTCCGACGGCTTAGCCTTTATTGTCATTCATGCTTTCATGTATCAAGGCACAATGAGCGATTCTAATGGCTCTGAGCCCAGCGCTCTCACTTTAGGAAGCAACGGCGTTTTGTATGGAACAACCCATTCCAGTTCCACAGGGCCTGACACGGTTTTCAAGATCAATACGGACGGCTCTGGGTTCGCTACTCTGTATACAACGGCGGGTCTGGACACCAGAGCAATTACACAGGCTCCCAATGGCCCGCTGACATTCGGCGCCGACGGCGCACTCTACGGGGCAATGCGTGGAGCCGGGACAGCGGGAAACGGTTTCCTTTTCAAAATTCACACCGATGGAACTGGCTTCACTCTGCTTCACTCGTTTGCTGCGATTAATGCCACCTCGGAAAACTTTGCCAACCCGGACGGTGCCGACCCGCTGGGCCTGATTCAAGCTGGGGATGGCTACTTCTACGGAACGGCCCGAGCCGGCGGCGCGAATGGAACCGGTACTGTGTTCCAGATCAGCCCGGATGGCACTGTGTTCCGGCTGCTGCACACATTTGGCCCACCGCCCAATAGTTATATTCAGTCCCCAATCGTGAATCGTGACGGTACATATCCCCTATCGGCGCTGACAGTGGGCAGCGATGGGCTGGTGTACGGCACGGCTTCCAGTGGCGGCCTCGACAACAGTGGAACGGTGTTTCGACTGATCGCCTCGCATACGCACATTCTGTGGAACAAAAGTGACGGAACTGCCTCAGTCTGGTCGGTGGACACGAACGGCGCTTACACCCACGCCGAGTATGGGCCGTATCCGGGCTGGACGGCAACTTCGGTCGCTTCCGGCGGGGACGGCTTAACGCGCCTGTTGTGGAACCATGCGTCCGACGGACAAATCGCCCTTTGGACGTTGGATGCATCAAACGGCTTTCATCATCAGGAATATGGCCCCTATACGGGCTGGGGCGCTGACGCTTTAACCGTGGGACCGGACGGCCTGCCGCAGGTTCTGTGGAATTATACAGACCCTGGCAGCTTCGGCAGCCTAAGCGCCGGCACCGCCGCTCTCTGGGATGTGGACGCCAATGGCGGCTTTGTTTACCATGATTACGGCCCTAATCCAAATTGGACGGCTACCGCAGCGGCAATCGGCGGGGACGGCCTGACGCACCTGCTGTGGAACCACGCTCCTGATGGCCAGATCGCTTTGTGGGGACTGACGCCGGCGACGGGCGCTGCCGCAGTCACACAGTATGGTCCCTTTGCGGGGTGGACAGCATTTGCCCTCTCGGCGGGGGCTGACTCTGTGCCTCATGTTCTCTGGAACAACATGAGCGGACGGGCCTCGCTGTGGAATGTGAAGCCAGACACCACCTATTCGGATTTTGAGTATGGCCCGTATGCCGGCTGGAACGCGCGCGGCCTCGCGACCGGCCCGGATAACATCTCGCGCCTGCTGTGGGATAAAACGGACGGCACTCTCAGCCTGTGGGCGCTAAACAACGACACCGGCACATACACCTTCCAAAACTATGGTCCCTTCCCAGGCTGGACTGCCGTCGCTGTCTCAGCGGGGCCGTAAGCGAGCGTCGGCGGAGCAGGCTTACAAGGCTGAGGAAATACTGCAAGAGTGCCACAATGAGAGTAATGGGCTGTGCCAGCCTGTAGATTTCACCGAAAAACTGCCTGCAAAAATGATGCCAAAGGTCAAAATCTGCCCGGACTGTGGACTAGCCTCGGAATTGTACCAAAATGCCTGCCCGAAATGCGGGCATGGATTCCGCACCCAGTTTAACCCCTATCGCACTTTGTGCATCCCCTTTCAGGCGCATTTGATGGCTCCCACAAGTTTTTCCACGAAATCGCTCCATTCTCCTTACCCCTGGTCACGGGCAGTGGTCGTCGCCGTCTGCCTCGGCTTTGCCCTTTTTCTCGCGGCGATGCTGCTGAGTGACACGTTAGGCTGACCGAAGCCTCTGTTTACCAGGCCTGGGAAGTGCCTCATTGAGTCGGTGGCAAAGTCGCAGACTTGCGCGGTCAACTTCGGAAACGGCTGTTCGACAGTATCGCTGGGAGTTTGAAGAGTGGGTATCGATGTCATAACAAAAGCCTCCGGTACAGTACGCACTGTAACCGGAGGCTTTGTCAGTATGGACTTTGCTGTCACGGGGATGACGGGACTTGAACCCGCGGCCTCTGCCTTGACAGGGCAGCGCTCTAACCAATTGAGCTACACCCCCAACATAAGCTCCCGAAGGAACGAAGCAGAGTATACCCCGGTGTTCGGAAAAATACAAGAGGCGCGACCAAGATTTATCAGGAGTTTGGCCGAGTACCACCGGGGCGCCGACGCCAGTCCGGGGGCAGAAGCTGTTCCAGGGTGTCATCAATGGTGATAATGCCCTGCAATCGCGCTTCGCTGTCTACCACCGGCAGCGCCAGCAGCTTGTAACGCTCAAACTTGTGGGCGACTTCCTCCACGTCCGCATCGAGCGCGACGCTGCGGACTTTGGTGATCATAAATTCGGCAACTGGGCGCTCCGGCGCGGAGACAATCAAATCGCGCAGGGAAATAATGCCGACCAGATGTTCTTCGATGTCAGTCACATACACATAATAAATCGTTTCCGCTTCCGGCTCCAGAGTCCGCAGGCGGTCAATGGTCTGCTGCGCCGTCAAGTCCCGCGTGATCGCGACATACTCGTTGGTCATCAAGCCGCCGGCGGTTTTATCGTGGTATGGGAGAAGCTCTTCCACGTCTTCGCGATCATCGGCATCCATCCGGCCCAAAAGCTGATTTCGGTGGGCTTTGTCCATATCCCCCAGCACATCCGCGGCTTCGTCGGCAGGCATTTCTTCCAGAATGTCGGCGGCCAGTTCTTCATCTAAATGCTGAAGCGCCTGCACCTGCACGGCATCATCGGCTTCCGCCAGCGCGTCCGCCGCCATCTCTACATTCAGCGATTCCAGGACGTCTTTGCGGTGCGCCGGGTCCATCTGGTTGAGAATGTCGCCGATGTCGGCAGGGTGCAGGCGGGCGATTTTCTCATGGGATACCTTCAGCTTAAGGGGTTCGCCGGCATTGTGCGTGGGCAGGGACTCCACATCGTTCCATCCAATCACCGTCTCGGCATTGCTATTTAAATGCAGCGCGCGGCCTACGGCTCCAACTAAATGCGCCATTCCCAGACGCCGCAGGAGTCCTTTGACGCCGGGGTCGACGCCCAGCAGAGCCAGCCGCCCCCCCGGCAGCGGCTCCAGCCGTATGTCATTGACGCGCACTACGCGGTAGTCATGCACGTCCACAATCTGCTTGTCCAGCACGTCCCGAACCAGGGAAAAATCCTGCGCCTGAATTTGATAGGGCTGAATGTCCGTGACAGGACGGCGCAGGCTGAATTCGCGGTGATCAGCCAGCACGTCCAGTCCGTCCCAGGGAATAAACAGGGCGCCGTCTTCGGTTTTGACTTGATAGGCCGCTACCAGGGGCAGCGGCTCACTCGGGGTGACGACTACTTCCGCCAGCTTGCCGAACCGTTCGCCGCTGCTGTCTAGGACGGTCTTGCCGATCAGTTGTGTGAGGTATTCCATTCGCCGTGATTATACCCGCCTGTTCTGCCCGTCTGTCTAGTTTCTGCCCGTCTGTTAGCGGGAAGCAGCCGCAGTCGCTGGATTTGCGCCCGCCTGCTTCAAACGATTTTGGAAATCTGCGAGGGGCAAGCGGCCTGTGATCCGCAGCGGGCGAATCTCCTGCCCATGCGAATTCAAAAACACGATGGTAGGCAGGCTGCCGAAACCGTACTGCTTTTGCAGGGCCATACTCAGCGGGCTGTTCCACTGAGTTAAATCCGCGCGCAGAGTGACGAAATCCCGTGCGAGGGTCGGGGCAGCACCAGGGTTGTCAAACACATCTTTTTCAATCTCTTTGCAGTTGACGCACCACGCTGCGGTGAAGTCTATGAGAATCGGCTTGCCGGATTGCTGGGCCTGGGCGAAGGTCTGCGGACTGTATGCCGCCCAGGGGGAAAGAGACGCAGCCGCGGCAGGCCGCGAAAGAAAGTATGTGAAGGAAGCAGGGCTGATAACGCCTGCGACTTTGTCGGCGGCATCTCCCGTCTCTGAATTGACGATGCCATACAGCGGCAGGGCGACATCACCGAACTTTGCCTGCTCTATGGCCTGGTTTTTGGGGCCGTCCTTCCCGCCATCGGTGTAAAGCTGAACCCGCACATAACTCGCGAGGGCAGCCTGCACTTCGGGGCGGGGAAAGACGTTCTTTTCATTCAAGCGGCAGTTGGTACAGGTATAACCCGTGAAATCAATCAGCAGCGGCTTGCCTTCCGCTCTTGCTTGTGCCAGAGCCGCATCGTAGTCGGACAGCCAGGGCAAGCCCTCAGCGTTCGCCGCCAGGGCGCCCCCATATCCGGCAGGAGGCAAAAATGCGCCGACATAGGGGGACAAAGGCCGCCCTGCCAGGCCCCAGAAGCAGTACATCGCGCCAAAGAGAAACAAAGCGGCAAAACTCGCGCGCGGTGCAGAAACGCGCGTTCCCGGTGCTTCGGTTTCCGCGACGACCCCAAAGCGCAGCGTTCCCCACAGGTACAACGCCGCACAAATAAAGATGATGGCCCAGGCGGCCAGCAGAACCGGCTCGGTCAAAAGCTTCCACTGCCAGACTTGATCCGCATTAGACAAAAACTTCAGCGCGGCGGCCAGTTCCAGAAATCCCAGAACCGCCTTGACACGTGCCAGCCAGACCCCACTTTTTGGAATGTGCGCGATCCATTGTGGAAACGCGGCAAAAACCAGAAACGGCGAAACGAAGGCCAGGGCAAACACCAGCGTTCCCAGCAGCGGCCGCAGGCGCTCCCCCTGCGACGCTGCCACCAGCAGTGTTCCAATCAGCGGTGCGGTGCAGGTAAACGATGCCAGCACGAATGTGATGCCCAGCAGTACCAGGCCCAGCGTGCCGCCATGTGCGCGCGCCGTCGATTGCAGCCTGCTGAGGTTGGCCGGAAATTGAAGCTGAACCGTCTCAAAAAACGACAGGGCAAACACCACGAATACGGCAAAGATGCCGAGATTGACCCAGGGGTTTGCGGCAACCGTGTTGATGCCTGTCGCCCCGACCGTCGCTGTCACGATGGCTCCCAGTCCGACGTACAGGGCGATGATGCCCAGCGCATAGCCGCCGGACAGCCGCACCAGCTTCTTTTTATCTCCATCGGCCTGCTTCACGAAATTGGTCAGCGTGATGGGAATCAAGGGAAACACGCAGGGGGTGACGAGCGCCAGCCACCCTGCACCCAGGGCGGCGAGAAGGAACAAGACCAAACTCGCAGGGGCGCTGCTTGCCGCGCTCTCTCCGGTTTTATTGGAGGCCGGGGACGCATACGCTGCACGCACCGCACCGGGAGCAACAGGCAAACTTACCGGAATCGAGACATCGGTGGGCGGCAGGCAGATTTTGTCATTGCAGGTCTGGTAGTGAATCGTAATGGTTTGCGGCCCGGAATGAGAACCAGAGGGCAGGCGAAACTGCCGCTCAAACATTGCGACATTCTCGTGATACGCGACCTGACGCCCAAAGTTTGGGTCAAACTGCGTCCGAGGCGCATCCTCGGTCGTTGGCCCGATGGCCTGCGTACCGGACAATGAGACGATCTCAGTCGCCGCCGGGCCGTTATTGGCGGGAACCACCGAATAAACGTGCCAGCCGGGGTCGATGCTGGCCTGAACCGTCACCGTCACAACCTCGCCGGGATAAGCGGGCGCAGGTCGGGCCGATGCCATGAAATGGATCGGCGGCGGCGTTCCGGCCCAGCCCTGAGCCGCCGCAAGGAACAGGGTGAAAACCAGCAAAAAACGTTTCACTTGACAGTGACCACGGC
This sequence comes from Capsulimonadaceae bacterium, assembly GCA_965277095.1. GTDB lineage: Bacteria > Armatimonadota > Armatimonadia > Armatimonadales > Capsulimonadaceae > JANXMY01. Next base: position 3,438,801 of record OZ255718.1, on the reverse strand, counting down.
GCTTACCTGGGTGGAAGCCGGTGGGTAACAGGATTTGGCGTCACATCCCTGGAAGGAAATGGCTCCGGCCAGCGCCGTCTTGCCGGGCCGCGCTGATTTCGTCACCGTGAAAGGAACCGCAATCACGACTTTGCCGGTGTAAACCAGCAGCGGCTTGGCGGCATAAGAAAGCTTCATCGCCTTCGGATGAGGATAGCTTGGTGATCCGTATGTGATGCTGCCGGAAGGATCATGCGTGAAAATGGTGGCAATGTAAGCCGGGTCATTGGGCTGATGGGCATTGATATGGAATTGCGGCCCAACACTGACCATGACCAGAAGAAGGCCTTTGCCGCCGCGGGAAACAGTAGCAGGCCGGACAGCAGCGGTCACAGTCGCCACTTTGGGACTGCCGTACTGAGCCGAAACAGGCAGGAGGGTCAAAAGCGTGAGGGGCGCGCAGAAAAACGGTGCGGCGTGTTTGATTGTCAGCATGTTTCTATTAACTCTAAAAGCCGCGTGAGAAGTTCCGCGAGGCGTTCTTGAAACATTTCGCCGTCTGCGTCGTATGACTTTTGAACACAAACGTATCAAAGGAAATCCACTGCGATGACACTCGGAGATATTCTGGCGGCACTGGCCGTTGTCTTTATCGTCGGCGCATCCTGGGCGGCGACGATTTTGCTGGCCGCGCTGGGCCTTCCTAGCGTGGTCGCGCGGGCTGGGACACGGCTGACGGCTTCGCCGGGGCGGTGCGCGGCGCTGGGAGCCGCCGCGCTTCTGATTGGCATCCTGATAGCGGGCGCGTTGTGGAAGGGGGGGGCGGGACCCGGAAGGCTGCTGAGCGCATTGCTTTTGGGAGGCTTGGGCATGATGGCGGCTGTGGGCAGCGCGGCGGCGACCAAGCTGCTGGCAGGACGCATCGATGCTTTGGGGTCGCCGCTTTCCCCCTTTGGCAGCTTGACCCGTGCCTCGGTGCTGTATGTGTCGGTGGGCTTTCTGCCGGTTCTGGGCTGGTTTTTTCTGGTTCCTGCCGCGCTGCTTCTTTCCGTGGGCTGCGGACTGGCCGCTCTGCGCGGCCCAAAGAAAGCCCGCCTTGCCGTGCCTGCTTTTGAGGCGGTCTCCTCTCTGGAAACAGCGGCATGACTGTCACGCGGCGGCATTTACTGGGCTTGGGTGCGGCGGGGCTGACGGCGAGCCTGCTGTCCGGGTGCGAGACCCTGGAACAGCGGCTGACAAAGGCTGATCTGCCTGCGGATGCCCTGCCGCCCGCCAATTTTCCGGCACATTCACCCGCTGTTCGGCTTCTCAGCCGGGCGGCGTATGGCCTTCGCCCCGGTGACATCGCTCATGTCTCGACTGTTGGGGTCACTGCTTATGTCGACGAGCAGTTGGCGCCGGAAACGCTGGCTGAAGAACCCATTCTCACGCTCCGCCTGCGAAGTCTTGCGGACACTTTGAACCCGGATGCCGGGACGCTGTTTGACGAGGACGATCATCGGGTCATCGCGGCCTTGCGGCAGGCGGCTCTGCTGCGCGCGGTTTACAGCCGCCGTCAGCTTCAAGAGCGCATGGTCGAATTCTGGACGGATCACTTCAATATCTATGCGTTTAAAGGCCAGGGGCCGCAGCTCAAAGTGATCGACGATCAGGAGACCATTCGCAAACATGCGCTGGGAGGCTTTCGAGAGCTGCTTTCTGCCTCGGCACGCTCGGCGGCCATGCTGGGCTACCTGGACAACACCGCCAACCGCAAAGGCATCCCCAACGAGAACTACGCACGGGAACTCATGGAGCTGCACACGCTGGGCATTCACGGCGGCTACACGCAGGAGGATGTCCGCGAAGTCGCGCGCTGCTTCACCGGCTGGACATTTGAAAAGCACTGGCATCGGGGACGGTTTCAATTTGACGCCGACGCGCATGACGACGGCCCCAAGCGCGTTTTAGGTTTTTCCCTTCCGGCAGGCGGCGGAGTGGGGGATGGAGAGCGCGTGCTGGACATGCTGGCATCCCACCCGGCGACCGCGAAGCATCTGGCCCGCAAGCTCTGTGTCCACTTCTTCGGTGAGGCTTCTGATGTTTGGATCAATCGTCTGGCCCAAGTGTTTTTGACCACCGACGGCGACATCAAAGCCATGCTCCGCACACTGCTGACTTCGGAGGATTTGCTTCATGCGAAACCGATCTTCAAGCGCCCGCTCGATTTCGCGGTCAGTGCGCTGCGGGCTTTGAATGCCGACACGGACGGCGCGGCGGGGGTCCAAAACCATCTGGAGCGCATGGGGCAGCCCTTATACGCCTGGCCGATGCCGGACGGCTTTCCTGAAGCCGCGCATTGCTGGACAGGGGCATTGATTCCGCGCTGGAACTTTGCGCTGGCATTGGCCGGGCAGAGCGTGGAAAACACGACACTGGATTTCTTCGCACTGCTGGCGACAGGCCGGAGCGCAGGACTGTCCCCGCAGGATACGCTGCTGGAGCTGGCGTTCGGCAGCCGCGCTGCCGACCCGGCTCTGGCCGATCTGCGCGCGGCCTCCTGTGCCTATCGTGACCCTGCCGAATTCGCGGCGGTCTTACTGATGTCGCCGGTGTTTCAATGGAGATAGGAGCTTTCTGATGCAGACAACGCGGCGGGGATTGTTTGCGCTGGGAGCGATGTCCGCGCTCGGCTTGACGGCCGGGCCGCGCAGCGCCCTGGGGGGAGTGACGGTGACGCCCCGGCGGCAGGGGCCGCCTGGTGATGTGCTGGTTTCCATCTTTCTGCGCGGCGGCGTGGATGGACTGAGCGTTGTCGTGCCGCATGGGGACGACGACTATTATCGAAACCGCCCGACTCTGGCGCTGGGCCGTCCCGGTGACGGGCGGAGGAGAAGTGAAGACCGTGTTTTAGACATTGACGGCTATTTCGGGCTGCATCCGGCTCTCGCGCCGCTGATGCCGCTGCACGCCGCCGGACAACTGGCTTTGATCCATGCCTGCGGCTCCGGCGACCAGACCCGTTCCCATTTTGAGGCGATGGCGACCATGGAACGGGGTGTTTCCGCGGAGACCGGCCCGGCCAGCGGCTGGCTGGCGCGTCACCTGCAAACCGCGCCCTGGAACAATTTGTCGCCGCTGCGGGCGGTTGCACTGGGAACGATCCTGCCGCAATCCCTGCGCGGGGCGAGTGCGGCAACAGCACTGGAAACGGTAGCCGATTTGAATTTGCAGTCGCCGTTTGCCGATGGCTCGGAGCGATTGGAACAAACGCTCCGCGCGCTTTATACTCGGAGTATGCTGGCGGAAGCGGGGCAGGAAGCCCTGGCAGTGCTGAAAACGCTCCGCGCACTGCCGCCGTCTGCCATCGCCGGAGAAAAAGCGGGCTATCCTGAAGATGATCTGGGAATCGGCCTGCGTCAAGTTGCTCTGCTGATCAAAAGCGAAGTGGGGCTGGAAGCGGCGTGTTTGGACCAGAGCGGGTATGATACGCATGTGGCGCAGGGAACAGGGCGCGGTACCCTGGCGGGGCGGCTTCAAAGCCTGGGGCAAAGCCTGGCCGCGTTTGCCGCCGATCTCGGCCCGGCGCACTGGGATCAAACCACCTTAGTCGTGATGTCCGAATTTGGGCGGCGCGTGGCTGAAAACAGCGGGCTGGGAACCGATCATGGGCGCGGCGGCGCAATGCTGCTGCTCGGCGGGCGCAGCGTGGCTGGGGGGAAAGTGCATGGCGCGTGGCCGGGCCTTGCGCCGGAGCATCTGGACGGGCCGGGGGATTTGAAAGTGACGACTGATTATCGCGCGGTGCTGGCCGAAGTGATTGCGCGGCGGCTGCACAATCCAAACACGGGGGCGATCTTTCCGGGCCTTGCGGCGACGCTGCCGGGAGTGACCCATGGCTGAAATGACGCTCCGGGCGGGTTTCCTTCAGTCCATTTTGCCCGGTCGACCGGAGGCCGCGCGCGAGGAGGCCGGCGATGAAGCTTTGGCCGAGCGCGTCCGCGCGTCCGGCGATGCCGCCGCGTTTTCGCTGCTGGTTCACCGGTACCGGGGCCGCGTCATTGCCCTTGCACGGCGAATGCTGACCGGCAGCAATTCCGACGAAGCCGAAGACGTCGCCCAGGAAGTGTTTGTCGCGGCTTTTGACAAGCGCGCCTCGTTTCGCCGGGGAGAACCATTTCGGCCCTGGCTGTATCGCATTGCCGTCAACCGCTGCCTGGACCGACTGCGTTCCCAGTCGCGTCGCCCGGCAACGCTGGACATTGGCAGTGTTCCCGAACCTTCCCTGCGGGGCGCGGACCCGATTGACGCCTTGCTTGCTGAGGAAGGGGAAGCGCGGCTTCGAGAAGCCGTAGCAGCCCTGCCGCCGAAGCTGCGCGCTGTGTTTGTGCTGCGGCATCTGGATGATCTTTCCTATGAGGAGATTGCCCAGGCGTCCGGCCTGCCGCTGGGAACGGTCAAAACGTATTTGTTTCGCGCCCGCGCCGATCTGCGGGCTGCCCTTGCGGAGTATAGAGCACCATGACTTGCTGCTCTGCTGATAAATTGATGATGAAGTCGCTGGATGGGACACTGACAGGGGTGGAGCGCGAGCTTTTGGAACACCACTTACAGGACTGTGCGGTTTGCCGGCAAGCCTGGGAAGAGCAGCGAAGCCTGGCGCTTCTGGCTCGACGCTGGGTTCCCCGCGCTGCGCCGACGGAGATGCCTGCCGACGACTTTGCCGCGCAGGTGCTGGCACGAGTTGCCGACCGTTCCCAGCCTGCACCTCGCTCCCTTTGGCTGCCGTTGATGGCGTCAGGGCTTGCGATGCTCACGCTGGCGGCTCTGCCGCATTCGCTGTGGCCGGTTTTGCCGAACTTTGGCGGAGCGGCTCAGGCCTTGCCGGGATGGCTGCTTGCCACTGGACGCTCCCTGCCCGCAGACACGCTGACCATTTGGGCTGACGCCCAGCGCAACCCGGTCGCGGCTCCCTGGTCATGGGGCGTAGTAGTGGCCGCCTGCGTTGTGAATGCGAGTTTTTACGCGTGTGCCGCTCGGTCGCGTCTGAAAGGCAGCTTGTCATAAACCACAGTCCTTATTATCCTGTTCAGCTTTTTTTCAGCGGCCCGGCGATTGTGTTGATTCTGCTGTCCGTGCTGTCTACGCTCGCCCTGCTGACCGCCTTTTTGGGCCGCAGCAGTTGGCTTATGCAGCTTGCCGAGCAAGGGGCGCAGCGTCTTGAGGGAGGACGTGCTGTTCCCGCTTTGTGGGGACTGGCGGCAACCCTTTTTTGCCTGCTGGCAGCGGCGGTGCTGTTTTCCACCAAGATTCTGGCGCTGCTGGGGCTGTTGATACTGGCTTCTGGACTGACAGTGGCAGGTTTGGGCTTGGGAGCCGTCGCAGTCTGGCTGGGAAGAAGGATTTCGGAGGCTGCGGGGTTATCAGAAACCAAGATGCTTATCTGCCTGCGTCTTGGCCTGGGAACGCTGCTGCTGGCTTCTCTGCTGCCTTATGCCGGCTGGCTGCTGGTTCTGCTGAGCCTAGCGATGGGGGTTGGAGCCGTGCTGGAATTGCTGACAGAGCGCGGGATAAGGTATAAAGGAGGAAATCACTGAAAAAACCACCCGACGATTCTGAGGAAAACGATGTACACCAAAGATCAATTCGGAAAAACGATTGATAATACCCTGCTCCGCCCGACCGCAACCCGCGACGAAACCCTGCGCCTATGCGACGACAGCGCCAAACGCCACTTTGCCGCCGTCTGCATTCTTCCCTGCTGGGTGGGAGCCGCCGTTCGCGCTTTGGAAGGCTCCGATGTTAAAGTCTGTACGGTCGTGGGCTTCCCATTCGGGGCAGCCACGAGGCTGTCGAAAGTCTACGAAACTAAAAATGCCGTTGCGAACGGCGCGGGGGAAATTGACGTTGTCTTGAATCTGGCCCGGTTTAAGTCCGGCGATTTTGACGCTGTGATGGAAGACCTGCGCGGCCTTGTCGCCGCCACTCGTCCGCAGAGTTTAACCGAGGAATCGCGCCACGTCCTGCTTAAAGTCATCATTGAAACGTGTTACTTAAGCGACGATGAAATAGACGTTGCCAGCCGGATGGTGCGTGATTCCGGCGCAGACTTCGTCAAAACGTCCACGGGAACCGCCGGCGGCGGTGCGACTGCCGAACACATCCGGCGCATCCGCCGCGCCGTCGGCCCTTCTTCCGTCGGCATTAAGGCTTCCGGCGGCATTAAAACTGTCCAAACCGCGCTGCAAATGCTGGATGCCGGGGCCAACCGCCTCGGTACGTCGTCCGGCAGCGCCCTGTACGACGCTTACGAGCCCCGCGATTACGACTAAATCTCTTTGATATTCAGCGCCGGGGTATAATAGATTATGCCCGCGTATTCTACCACAGCCATTGTTTTGCGCCGCCTGCAATTTGGCGAAACCGACAATATCCTGACGCTGTATTCACCCGATATTGGCCGCTTTGCGGCCATCGCCAAAGGCGCGCGTAAAGCCATTTCCCGGCTTTCCGGGGCCACCGAGCAGCTCACCTGTACCCGCTTCGGCCTCGCGACGGGGAAATCTCTGGAAATCGTCACGCAGGTGGAAGTGCAGGAATCATTTTCCGCGCTGCGGCAGGATTTATCCCGCCTGGCGCATGGCTTGTATTTCGCGGATTTACTCGAGCACTCGGTTGAAGACCACGCCCCCAACCCGCTGCTTTTTGATTTGCTGCTTTGCGGCCTGCGTCAACTGGAAACGCTGACCCCGCCGGAGCTGGCTGCGCGCTGGCTGGAAGTGCAGCTTTTAGGAGACCTCGGCTACGCGCCCAATTTGTTCCAATGCGCTGTGTGTCAGGTTGCTCTGCCCAGCGGGTTTTCTCGTGACGAGACCTTCGCCCTGTCCGCGGGTCTCGGCGGTGCGCTTTGCCCGCGCCACGCCCACCCCGAATCCAACGAGGATCACAGCGCCCTCGGTATGGGGGCGCTCCGCCTGCTGCAAAGCCTGGAAGCCCTCGGCCCCGGCGGCAGCGAGGCACTGGCCGCCCTGCCGCCTGCCGGCCCGAAAAGCCTGGATCAAGCGCGACTTGCCCTGCGCCGCTCCCTGCGCTACCGCCTGGAATGCGATTTAAAGAGTCTGGAGTTTCTGGACAGCCTGCGGCATATTTAGAAAAACACCACTCGCGCCACGTCCCGAAACTGCCTGGCGCGGTGGCGGACGCTGGCCCAGTCGCCGCCGGTGACGTGGTGGCGGAACTGCGTTTCCACTTCCTGTACCCGAAAGCCTGCCTGAAGAGTACGCACTGTCAGGTCGACTTCCACGCCGAAGCCCGGCGCGAATGTCCCGCCGAGAGCTTCCAAGACTTCTGCGCGTAAAGCCCGCTGACCGGAAAGCGGCTGCCGGAATGTCTGGCCGGTGCGACGCGCGATTCCCCAGCGGGCGAGGCGAACAACCCAGCCTCTGCCGCCGGACTGGCCCGAGGCGGCAAAACCCGGATCGGGCGGCAGCAGTCCTATCGTCATGTCGGCTTCCCCGGCGACAATGGGCGGCAGCAGCTTGATGGCCTCGCCGGCGGATGCGCCCAGGTCGGCGTCCAGCAGCAGGAAAATGTCGCCGCGATTTTTCGCCTCGGAGTAAGCCGCGGCCAGTGCCGCTCCTTTGCCGCCGTTTTTGGCGGTCAGCACCAGTGTTGCCCCGGCGGCGCGCGCGATTTCCGCCGTGCCATCTGTAGAACCGTCATCCATCACCACAATATCACCGATCTCGGGCCTGGCACAAAGCGCGGCGACCGTGGTTCCGATGCGCTCGGCTTCGTTGAATGCGGGGAGGAGGGCGCAGACTTTCAGCGGGAGCGTCATGGGCCGGGACTGCCTCCCAGCGCGGAGGGCAACTGCTGCCGGGCAGTCGGCTTCAGTCCATAATCTCCGGCATCGCCGCGCAGGGCGAACGGCAGGGCGATTTGTCCGAGGGGCAGGTCAATGCAGTCGACGGAAGCAATGCCCGCGGCTTGATACGCCGGGACTGACGAAGCAGCCGCGTTGTATGGCTCACAGCCTACGATAGTCACGCCGCCGGGTGCGGCTTTGAAGCCGTCCAGCAGTTTGCTTTCTACGCCATCCGGCGCAGAATCATCCCGGCTGCCGCCGACGATCACAAACAGAGTACAGGGCTGGGCAAGCTCGCCCGAGACGGCGATCATTCCCTGGTTTTCCATCGCTTGAATGGCAGACGCCGACGCAGGGCCGGAGGCTGTCCCTGCGGCCAGGGCGGATGCCAGGTTTCCCGGCAAAGCGGCATCCTGCGCCGCCGGGTCCGCCGTGCCTGCCACCGCTTGAAGCGCGTCTCGCTGCTGCGGCCCCAGCGCGTCCCATCTTGCGGTCAGGGTCACGGTGGCCGCAACCACGGCTCCGGCATCGCCCAGCGCCGTGTTCGCCGCTTCTGTCGCATCGGCATAATCCCCTGTCTGTACCAGGATCACCCGTTTGCCTGCCAGCTTACCCCGCACCAGCATCGGGCGTAGGGCCGCCAGCGCGGCTTCGTCCTTGTCCAAATGGGCCTGTGCTTCTTTACGCTCCTGCACCACCAGATTCGTCTGGCCCAGCAGCGAGTCAAATGCTTTTTTTTGCTGACGCACCTGAACCGGCCCATAGTAAGACGCGCCAATGAGAATGCCGAAGCTCAGCATCAGAAAAATCGCAATCAGATAAAAAAGGTGGTAGCGGGCATCAAGCATAAGAAATCTGGGGAAAATTAATGAATGTGGAGACGCCACCAGATATGCAGCAGTGCGGCCAGATTTTCCCACATAGGCGAAAAGTGCAGCAGCAGCAAAATGGCGAGCAGAAATGACAGCAAGAGGCCGACCAGGGCAGAAAACGGCGGATTTGGCTGGTATAGTTTGAATACACCGCGCGCATCCACCAGGCGCGGGCCGACTTTCAGGCGCACCAGATAGGTGCTTGCCATTCCTGCCCGGCCTTTATCCAGAAAATCTTCCAGATTCGAATGTGTTCCGACCGCGACAATCAGATCAGCTCCATGCTCATATGCCAGCAGCAGGGCGGCATCTTCACTGGTTCCCGGCACGGCAAACGTATCTGCGGTCAGGCCCAGGGCATGGATTCGTTCCAGACCGGGCGCATCGCCGTTTTTGTACGCATGAACGATGATCTGCGCTCCGCAGCGAAGAGCCTCATCGGAAACACTGTCCATGTCGCCCAGAATAATGTCCGGGCGGCGGCCCAGCGCCAGCACGGCATCCGCCCCGCCGTCTACGGCAATGACGACCGGGCGCACCCCTTCCAGATAGTTACGCAGCAGGGCCAGGTCGTCTTTGTAGCCTACTCCGCGCACCACCACCAGCGCATGACGCCCCGTCAGTTTGACTTTTCGGAGCGCAGGAACGTCGGTCGGGTCCAGCAGTAAGTCTTTGTCGGCTTCCAGATATTGCAGCGTGTTCCGGGCAAACTTTTCCAGTTCCGCGCCGAGGTTCGCCCTCGCCGCCGCCGTTTCGGAGGCCAGCCGGGTTTCATCCCAGCGCAGCAGCGTGTCGGTCAGCTTGTTGTCCTGATAAATGCCCCAGGCGTCGTCAATCACCAAATGCGCGCCGTCGCGGAACCGCTGAAAATGCGCCGGGTCGGACAGTTGGTACAGGGGAATTCGGGCCGCTTCCAGCACGGCAGGGCCGCGATTGGGATACTTGCCGCTGATGAATGGCTGAGCATTGACAACGGCGCTTACCTGCGCGTCGGCAAGCGCCTGCGCCGCCAGGCCATCCAGGTCCGCATGGTCGATCACCGCCACATCACCGGGCCGGAGCCGCTTCGTCAGCGTTTTCGTGCGGCGCCCGCAGCGCGCGGTTCCTCCCAGGCGGTTCAAGTTGGTGGGTGCGGTCCCAGGACGGACAATCGCCACGTCGTTGCTCATCTCCTATCGCCGAAAATTTCTCGCTGACACAGTATAGCACAAAGCCGTGTTATACTCTCTGCATGGAATTGTTCGACACGCATTGCCACCTCAATCATCCGGCCTATGATGCAGACCGGGAGCAGGCACGAGAACGGGCGAAGGCGGCAGGCATCACGCGCCTGCTGTGCATCGGCTACGACCGGGAAAGCAGCCGCCGCGCCGCCGCACTTACACACTGGGAAGAATTGTACGCCGCCGTCGGCATTCACCCGGAAGCGGCGGAAGAATGGGGGGTGGACGCTGCCGAAGAAATGCGCGCCTTGTTTCGCCAGGGGAAAGTTGCGGCTTACGGGGAAATCGGCCTGGATTACCACTGGGAGACGGTTCCCCATTCGCGTCAGCAGGCCGTGTTTGGCGCGCAAATTGCATTCGCGCAGACGCTTTCCCCGGCTTTGCCGCTGATTATCCACAACCGGGATGCGCTGGCCGATACACTGGCGGCGCTGAAAGCCTCCGAAACCCAAGCCCCGATTGTCATGCACTGCTTTACCGGGGATACGGACGCGGCGCGCGCGTGTCTGGACGCTGGCTGCTTTCTGGGCATTGGCGGGGTGGCGACGTTTAAAAAGTCGGACGCCCTGCGCGCCGCCGTTGCCTATGCGCCTTTGGAGCGTCTGCTGCTGGAAACGGACTGTCCGTATCTCGCCCCGCAGGGCCACCGAGGCCATCGCAATGAGCCGGCATATCTGCCTCTCGTTGCACAGGCCGTGGCCGCCGCAAAAGGGCTGCCGGTGGAGCAAATCGCAGCGGCTACGACGGCGACTGCGCGCACTCTTTTCGGCTAGGCTTGGTTGTTTCTACGCTTTGACGGCTGCGTTTTTCCACGACCGGACAAGCGCACTAAGCTCTTCGGCCTGTTCTGGGTGGCCCGCAGTTCGATGCAGAAAATCGACCAGAGCGCTGCCGATCACCGCGCCGTCGGCGGTCTGGATCACCTGCGCGACGTGATCCGGGCGGGATACGCCGAAGCCGACGCACACGGGCTTGTCGGTGGCGGCGCGAACGCGGGCAATCAGCGTTTTCAGCTCCGGCGGCAGCTCCGTCCTAGCCCCGGTGACTCCGGTGCGGGAAACGCAGTAAACAAAGCCGGTCGTATTTTGGGCGATCCGGGCAATGCGCTCCGGCGTGGAAGTCGGGGCGACCAGAAAGATGGTTGCCAGGCCGTGCGCCGTCGCGGCAGTTTTCCAGGGCGCGGCTTCTTCGGGCGGCAAGTCGGTCAAAATGGCTCCGTCCGCGCCTGCGTCCGCGAACGCCTGCGCGAACCGTTCCAGGCCATAGCGCAGGGCGACATTGTAGGAAGTCATCAAGACAACCGGGACTTCAGACAGACGGCGAATATCGCGCACCATTTGAAGCACCGTATCGGGAGTGACGCCCCGGTCTAAAGCGCGCTGAGACGAGGCCTGAATGCTGGGGCCATCGGCCAGCGGGTCGGAGTAGGGGATGCCGAGTTCCACAATGTCCGCACCGGCGGCGGCCAGCGCGGCGGTCAGCGCGGGCGTGCCTTCCACCGATGGGTCGCCGGCGGTGATGAAGGTGACGAGTGCGCCTTCCCCGGCGGCTTTGAGGCGGGCGAAAACCTGATCAATGCGTTTAGGCATAACGCTACTGCTTCGCCGCCGGAACAGCGTTTTCCGTGCCCTCTGGGGCAAAAAAGTCGTCGGTTTTCCCGCTCTTATCCCTGCGTTTTGAAGAGATTGCCTCGTTCATTCTGCGGAACGCCTGCTGGGTTCCGGCAGCGGTTGCGGCATAGTTCAGGGCATTTGATGCGGGTATGCCGTAAGAGGCTGCCGTTGCAATGGAATCCTGATTGGCCCCGATAAAGGCAATCTGCCACTGATATTTGTCGCGCTGATGCGAAATCATCGAGAATACCTGCGAACTTGTGAATTCGCGTGAGGCATTTTCCTGGCCGTCCGTCAAGATCACAACCACTACCTGGCCCGGCCTGTCATCTTCCGGCATATTTGCCAGGCGCTCGCCGATAGAATTGATGGTGCGCCCGATTGCATCCAGGAGGGCGGTAGAACCCCGCGGGGTGAATGTTTGGCTGGTAAGCACAGGCGCTTCCTGAATGTTTTTGACGGCGTAAACAACTTCGTAGAGATCGTCAAACTGAACCAGGGTCAATTCGGCTGTGCCAGGAACGGCTTTCTGCTCACCGATAAAGGCATTGAAGCCCCCGATGGTATCATCCTTGACCGACTGCATCGAACCGGAGCGGTCAAGAACAATGGTAATATCCGTCAAATCCTCTTTTATCTCAAGCCTCTTTCATCACCGGTTTCTCAATCAACCCCAATCGTTCGGCAACTGAGTCCACATCTTTGTCGCCGCGCCCGGAGAGGCAAACAATCAGCGTTTGTTCCGGCGACATCTGGGGGGCCAGCTTGCGGACATAAGCGAACGCATGGGACGTTTCCAGCGCGGGGATAATGCCTTCGGTGCGGGCCGTCCATTGGAAAGCGTCTAGGGCTTCATTATCAGTAATAGAAACGTACTCGGCCCGCCCCATTTCTTTCAAGTGGGCAAGCTGCGGGCCGACGCCGGGGTAGTCCAGACCGGCGGAAACACTGTGAGTCGACAGCACTTGCCCGTAATCATCCTGAAGCACGTAGGAGGCCGAGCCGTGCAGAACGCCTTTGCTGCCCATCGTGAGCGTCGCCGAGTGCCGCCCGGTTTCCACGCCGTCTCCCGCCGCTTCCACGCCGATTAGTTTCACACTCTCATCATGGACGAACGGGTAGAAAATTCCCATCGCATTGGAACCGCCGCCGACGCAGGCGACGACGGCATCGGGCAGGCCGCCGGTGTCTTCCAGATGCTGCTGCCGGGCTTCAATGCCGATCACTTTCTGGAAGTCTCGCACCATTGTGGGGTAGGGGTGCGGCCCGGCGACCGTGCCAATGATGTAATGCGTGTCAGCCACATTGGTCACCCAGTCGCGCATGGCTTCATTGAGCGCGTCTTTGAGCGTCTTTGTCCCGGACGAAACGGGCCGGACGGTCGCGCCGAGCAGCTTCATGCGGACAACATTCAAAGCCTGTCGCCGGACATCTTCTTCGCCCATGTATACAATGCACTCATAGCCGAACAGGGCGCAGGCGGTGGCCGTGGCGACTCCATGCTGGCCCGCGCCGGTCTCGGCGATGATGCGCGGCTTGTTCATACGCTTCGCCAGTAAGATTTGGCCCAGCGCATTGTTGATCTTATGCGCTCCGGTGTGGGCTAAATCCTCGCGCTTGAGATAGATTTTCGCGCCGCCAAGTTCGCGGGTCATCTTTTCCGCGAAAAACAGCGGCGTCGGGCGTCCGACATAGTTTTTGGCGTAATAATCAAACTCGGTCTGAAAGGCCGGATCGGCTTTTGCCAGTTCATAGGCCGCCGTCAGCTCATCCAGGGCCGGAATAATCGTTTCCGGCACGAACCGCCCGCCAAACTCGCCGCCGAACCGCCCCTGCGCGTCGGCGACATAGAGATCGGGGTTCGTTTTGACAAAATTCTGTGTTGTTTTTTCGTCTAACCTGATTGCCATAGGGTGCTGCTTCTTTCTACGGCATTGTAGCACTGCGAGCGGCGGTTGTCAACTTTTCGGCAAGGTACGGGAGATGCAATCCGGGCCGATGCAATCCGGGCCGATGCAATCCGGGCCGATACAATCCGGGCCGATGAACGGCCCGTCTGGGAAAGTCGACCGTCCTGCGGACGGAAGATCGCGCTTTCTTCGAGTCTTTTTATCTGCGTCCGCAGGACGATTGCCCTTTTTAGGCGGGCCGTTCATCGGCCCGATCCTCCTGAAGATTGCGTTCGGCTTCTTCCCAGGTGGCAGCGGAGCGGGGGCCTGGCGGAAGCGATTGAATCAATTCCCATACGGAGCCGCGCACAGTTGGCTTCGGTGGGGTCTCGGTGGCGTAGGGTAGGACGACGAAGACATCTACGGCATCCCCGTCGGTCAGTTCCTCGACAGAACCGCCGCCGGAACCGCGAGGGAATGAATTCCTCTCGCTACTAATAATCGTCCTGCGGACGTAAGAATAAGCCAGCGTATCACTCTCTTACGTCCGCAGGACGACGAATATCAGCGAGAGGAATTCATTCCCTCGCTCGTCTGTCCTTCGTTCATCTGTTTCTTAACCCTGCCCCAAATCCCAGGCTCGCACGGCGCGGACGAAGGCCCGGATTTTGGCGTGGTCTTTGACGCCGGGGGAGGCTTCCACGCTGGAGGAAACGTCGACGGCGTAGGGGCGGACGGCTTCCAAAGCCTCCTGCACGTTTTCCGGGGTCAGGCCACCGGCCAGAATGATCGGCCTGTCTGTCAGAGTTTTGGCGCGGGCGGCAAGCTCCCAATTAAAGGTTTCGCCGGAGCCGCCCAGCTTATTGTGGTGATAGGTGTCCAGCAGAATGGCTCCGACGGGATCAGGGTAGGCGGCGATTTCGGCCAGCGTGGACTCGTCGCGCATTCGGAACGCGCGGATACGGGAACCGGCAAGCCCAGTGGCACGGGAGACTTCAGGCGTGTCCTCATAATGCTGGACGTAATCGGCCCCGTATTCCTCGTCATCGTCGGCCCGCTGTACCACAATGACGCTTTGGACGAAGATCGGCAGGTTTTCGGTAATCTCAAAGAACTGCTGCGTGTCCACAAAGCGCGGGCCGCCGGGGACACCGATAAATCCCAGCGTGTCCGCGCCGGCCTCTGCCGCCGCCAGGGCATCCCGGCGGTTTGTAATCCCACAAATTTTGATCCGTGTCATGGCTGCTTGGCTGCGACGGCGGCGTAAAGAAAGGGGCGAAAATGTGTCTTGAATGCTTCTTTTATCATACCCGATTCGCCGGAAATCGCGCCCTGCCGGGTATACTATGTTCGGTTGTTGGTCCTTGTTTGGTGATTTGTCCAGAAAGATGCCGATTTTGCCCCAGCCCCCACACATTCTCCACAGTGACGACGAACCTTCCCTGGACGCGCTGAAGCTGCGCGCCCGCGCCATGTCCGCAGCCGGCAACGGTATTGTGATTGCGGACGCTTCCCTGCCTGATTACCCCATTGTGTATGCCAATCCGGCATTTCTGACCTTGTCCGGTTACGCGGAAGCGGAAGTGGTAGGCTTCAACTGCCGCTTCTTGCAGGGGCCGGAAACCGACCCGGAGACGGTTCTCCGAATTCGGGAGGCGGTTCAGGAGCAGCGCGCCATTCAAGTGATGATTCTCAATTATCACAAAAACGGCACGCCGTTCTGGAACGAGATCACGATTTCCCCGATGCGCGACGCGCGCGGGACCGTTACGCATTTTATCGGCGTTCAAACCAATGTGACGGAGCGCATCGCCGCCGAGCGGCAGCGGAGCGATCTTCTGGCCGCGCTGACGGCGGGGCAGGAGCAGTTTCAAGCGGTGCAGGATGGCATGGCCGACGGACTGATTGTCGCGGACAAAGAGGGCAATGTTCTGACGATGAACACGGTCGCTCTGCGCCTGTTTGGGTATGATGGCGTCGCGCAGGTGCAGCGGCATGTCTCGGAATTTGCGGATACGTTCCTGCTGCATTCTCCCGACGGAGAAGTTCTGCCGCCTGAAGAATGGCCGCTGGCGCGCGCGCTGGGCGGCGAGCAGTTCTCGGATTACGAAGTGCGGGTGACGCGCCGGGATACCGGGAAGTCTTGGATTGGAAGCTATTCCGGTGCGTCCCTGTCTGACCGCGAAGGCCGGCCTTTCCGGGCGATTGTGTCCCTGCGGGACGTGACGGAGCGGCGGGCGGCGGACGAAACCGTGCACCTCTTTCAGCATCTGAGCGACAATGCCAACGATGAATTTTTCCTGGTCGACGCGGCCGGCTGCTTTACCTATGTCAACGGCGCCTCCTGCCGCGCTCTGGGCTATACGCCGGAGCAAATGCGGGGGATGCACGTTTCGGTGATCAGCCCGGCTTACGAGGACGCTCAATTCGCAGAACTGTTCGCACGGGCCGCGCGGGAAGCCGTTTCCCCGTTTGAGACCCTGCACCGGCGCGCGGACGGCACGACTTATTCGGCAGAATCCAGCGTCAGCATTATCCATCTCGGTGCAGAGCCGCTGCTGCTGTCGATTGCGCGGGACATCACCGAGCGCAAGGCAGCGGCAGCCAAGCTGGCAGAGCTATACGAACGGGAACATCGCATCGCAGAATCTTTGCAGCGTTCCCTGCTGACACGTCCCACTCAGGAAATTCTAGGCGGTCTGGAAGTGGAGACCGTCTACCGCCCGGCGTGGGATGAGGCGCAGGTCGGCGGGGATTATTACGATGTCTTCGCGCTGGAAGGCGGGCGCGTCGCTCTGGTCGTCGGCGACGTTTCCGGCAAGGGATTAGAAGCGGCGTCGCGCACGGCGGAAATCAAGTTTACCCTGCGCGCCTATCTGCGGGAGTATTCGCAGGCAGCTGCCGCCCTGACACGGCTGAATGCGTTTTTGTGCGAGGCTCAATCTCTGGAGGCCGACGCGCAGGAGTATTTTGTTGTGATGTCGCTGATGATCGTCGAAACACGCACAGGCCGTGTGGCGGTGGCGCTGGCCGGGGCGGAGTCGCCGATTGTTCTGCGGGCCGATGGGACTTTGGAAGAAGCTAACACCTGGGGAGCTATGCCGCTGGGAATCGCGTCTAAAGAAAAATATGAAGAAATCGAGCTGCATCTCGCACCAGGCGATTTGATCCTCGCGGCGACCGATGGCATCACGGAAGCGCGTCACGGGCGCGAATTTTTAGGCAATGATGGCATGGCGCGTCTGGCCCAGGAAGCGCAGTCAGAGGAAACACTGGCGCGGATCGGCCAGGCCATTCTCAGCGGGGTACAGTCGTTTGCCCAGGGCCGCCTGCATGACGATGTTTGTCTCCTGCTGGCCCGTCGGGTGTAATCAAAACTTGCCTGCCTATGAGGAACCCACCCGTCTCGCTTGAGGCTCACCGCCCTCCCGAAACGGGAGGGCGAGCGGGAAAAAATTTGCTGGGTCTGGTCTTCTTGACCAGCCATTTGTAAGATAAGCAAACGAACTGTCCACTTCCCGTCTGCCCTCCCGTTTCGGGAGGGTGGTGAGCCTCAAGCGAGACGGGTGGGTTCTTAATGCGTTGGTTTATTTCCTCAGCAGCGCTCTTACTGCCGCGCCGATGTCCGGGGCGCGCATCAGGGTTTCTCCGACCAGAATAGCCTTTGCTCCGGCGTCGGCGACGCGCCGAACATCGGCAGGAGTTTTTAGGCCGCTCTCGGCGACCAGTGTGACCCCGGCAGGAACAAGCGCCGACAGACGTTCTACTGTGCCTAAATCAGTGGTGAATGTGTTCAAATCCCGGCTGTTGATGCCGATCAGTGTCGCCCCCGCCGTCAAGGCACTTTCCATTTCATCTTCCGTGTGGACTTCCACCAGCGCCGCCATCCCCATTTCCCAGGCCAGCGATTGATACTCCTGAAGCTGTTCCGGCGGCAGTGCCGCAGCGATCAGCAGGACGGCATCCGCCCCCAAGGCGCGGGATTCGTAAATCTGCCACCCGCTGACGACGAAATCCTTGCGGATCATGGGAAGCGTGACCGCGTGGCGAATCGCCCGCAGAAAATCGTCATGCCCCTGGAAAAACTTTTCGTCGGTCAGCACCGACAGGCACGAAGCGCCGTTTTCCTCGTAAATGCGCGCAATCCCGACCGGGTCAAAATCACTGCGTATCACTCCCGCCGAGGGGGACGCTTTTTTGACTTCGGCGATCAGCGCCGCCGGGCCAAATTTCGGGGTCTGCAACGCCTCCATAAAGCCGCGCGTGGGCGGCAAATCCGCAGTTTCGGCCTGTAGCTGCCGGAGGGGCCTGCGGGACTGCCGCGCCGCTACTTCTTCGCGCTTGTGGGAGAGTATGGCCTCGAGAATGGTAGGCTCAGGCATGGGTAAACTCCCGCAGCTGCTCCAAAGCCGCCAGAGCCGCGCCGCTGTCAACCAGCGTCGCCGCGCGTTCCATGCCCGCTTCCAGCGTTTCTTCGACCCCGGCGACTTTGAGAACCCCGGCGGCGTTCAGCAGCACGATGTCGCGGCGCGGCCCCCGGTCTTTTCCTTTCAGGAGGTGGCGCAAAATTTCAGCGTTCTCCGCCGGGCTGTCACCGCCGGCGAGATGCTCGATATCAGCACGGGCGAGGCCGAGGTCCCATTCGGCATCCAGCGTGTAGGAAGCGACTTGCCCGTCTTTCAGCTCGCTGATGGCAGTTTCGCCAAGCGTGGAAAGCTCGTCCAGACCGTCCATGCCATGCACCAGCAGGGCGCGATGGCTGCCGAGATTGCGGAGAACATGGGCCAGCGTTTCGCAGAGCGCCCCGTCGTAGACACCGATCAACTGCACGGAGGCTCCGGCAGGATTGGTCAGCGGGCCAAGCATATTGAAAATGGTGCGAATGCCGATTTCCCGGCGCGGCCCAGCCGCATATTTAAACGACGGGTGCATCGCCGGGGCAAACAAAAAGCCGATGCCGACTTCTTCGATGCAAAGTCCGATTCGCTCCGGGGGAAGGTCGAGTTTGACCCCCAGCGCTTCCAGCACGTCTGCGCTGCCGCATTTGCTGGTCGCGGCCCGGTTGCCGTGCTTGGCAACGACCAGCCGCCCATCGGCGGCGACCACGAGGGCAGCGGCTGTGGAGATATTAAAAGTGTTCAGGGAATCGCCGCCTGTGCCGCAGGTATCTACAATGACTTTCTCGGTGTGTACGGGAACGGAAACCGCATAGTCACGCATGATGCGGGCAAAGCCGGTAATTTCTTCCACCGTCTCGCCTTTCATCCGCAGGGCAACGACGAGCGCGGCGATCTGGGCGGGCGTGGCTTCGCCTTCCATGATTTGGCGCATCACGTCTGATGCTTGTTCTTCCGTCAGATGGCTGCCGTCTATCAACTGCTGAATGGCGTGTTTCATGGTTGGTCTCACAGCGCGTAAAAAGCCGCCGTGCCGGGAAAGGCACAGGCGGCTTGGCAAGGCTGGCGATTTCAGGGTAAGGTCTGGCGGAGAGGGTGGGATTCGAACCCACGGGAAGCTTTGACACCTCCGACCGTTTTCAAGACGGTTCCGTTATGACCACTCCGGCACCTCTCCCGGTACTTCTGCGGTATTATACGCCGCGCGCGGCCCGGCTGTCAATGTTTCCGTTTGACCGCCGGGAAATCCGGGTAGTTTTTAGCATGGAAACAGGAAGTTATCTGCTGATTGAGCGAGGCATGACGGTCCGCGGCACTGACGGCGATTTGGGAACAGTCTCAGAAGTCGTCGCGGATGTGGGGGTGGACGTGTTCCGGGGTATTGTCCTGGCGCACGGACTGTTTTCCGGCAAGCATGGCTTTATTCCTGCCGACAAAGTGGTGCGCGTGGAACAAAACATGGTCTTTGTCGGTCTCAGTAAAGCAGAGAGCAATGAACTTCCGGCTCCGGCGATGGGCGGACAGGCATTTGAAGGAAGGAACGAACTGATATGAAAACGAGCAATTTGACACTGTTAGGCGTTGCAGCAGCAATGGCGGCGGCGGCATTTGCCCCCGCAGCGGTTTTGGCGGATAGCTCCAGTCAGCAGAAAAACAAGAATCTGTGGCGCAACGGCGCAATTCTGGGCGGCGCGGCGGCCCTATACGGCCTGAGCAAGCATGACACGACCACGACGCTTCTGGGCGCAGGCGCGGCAGCTTATTCGGCTCACCGCTATGAGCAGGATCGCCACAGCCAGAGCCAGGCGCAGTCAGCGCGTGACAACCGGGCGCGCTACCACCGCTATTACCGCTCGCACGGCCACACCTACCATCACACCTATCGCTAATAACTGAAATCGCGGGCCTGCCATCACTGGCAGGCCCGTTTTTTTGTTGGCAGGACTTCCGGGGCTGTATGGTGAAAAAGTGCGCCGGAAACATTTGCGGCACCCGCCGCGTATGTCAAGCAGATTGACGACAAAAAGTTGGGGAAAACGGTGGGCATTCGGACGCGACAACCTGGTTTTACGCTGATTGAGCTGCTGGTCGTCGTGGCGATCATCGCCCTGCTGACGGCGATTCTACTGCCCGTGTTTTTTACCGTGCGCGGCAAAGCACGTCAAACCGTCTGCGTTTCCAATCTGCGTCAAATCGGCATGGCGATCAGCATGTATTCCGAAGACTACGACGATCTTTATCCGGCAGGCAATGACCCCTCGGATGTTTACACCAGCCCGAACCTGTGGGCGTCGACACCCTATGCGGCGATTGCTCCCTCCCTGCCTTTTTTGCAGACAATTCTTGTGCCTTATATTCACAGCCCGGAAATCTGGCATTGCCCGTCGGACAGCGGCTACACGCAACTCGACATCAGCGCCTACAGCGGCAACACCATTCCACTGGACATGACGCCCACCGCTTACGGGAAATACGGCTCATCCTATCTTTACCGTACCGAGATTGCCCTGCTGGGAACGCGCTATGGCAGCCTGGTCGCGTATGATCCGGGGCCGAACGGAGCGGCCCATGAAGGCGCAGAAGTGAATGTCCTGATGGACGGCAACGGTTCCTGGCACGGCGGCCTTCTGGTCAGCCAGAAGCGTTATAATGAACTGATGGGCGACGGCCATGTTGTTAACCAGAACATTGCCCAATTCGGCCAAACCTGGAATTTGCAGTTGAAACACCCCTGAACCATGCCCCCTGCCGTTTATGCCGCCCTCTGGGTCTTGCCGATTGACGCGCCGCCGGTAGAGGGCGGGGAAATCGTGGTGGAAGACGGTGTGATCCAGGCCATCCGCCCGCGCCAAACTCCCGCCGGCGAATGCCGCGATTTCGGCGAAGCCGTGCTGCTGCCCGGCCTGGTCAATGCTCATTCCCATCTGGAATACACGGCCCTGCGCGGCTTTTTGGAAGACGTTCCCTTTTTTCCCTGGATACGCGCATTGACAGCAGCCAAAGCATCCCTGGAGTCCGAAGACTGGCTCTGGTCGGCTCGTCTCGGCGCGCTGGAATGTCTTGCCGGCGGCATCACCACGCTTGGTGACAACACTGATGCAGGCGTGACGATGCGCGTTTTAGCCGAAAGCGGCCTGCGCGGGATTGTTTTTCAAGAACTGTTCGGCATTGATGACCGGGAGACTGTTGCGCCGATCATGGAGGCGCTTCGGGAAAAGATTGACGCGCATCGCCGCCTCGCTTCGGCCCGCGTCGGCGTCGGTGTTTCTCCCCATGCGCTTTATACTATTCGCCCTGCGCTTTTTGCTGTCATTAACACTTATGTCCGGGCCGAAGCCCTGCCGACCAGCATTCACATCGCCGAGTCGCCCGCGGAAAGCCTGCTGACCGAGCGGGGCGAAGGCGCGTTTGCCGAGATGTATGAGCGGCGCGGTATCACCTGGAACAGTCCAAAAACGACCCCGACGCAGTATGCGCTAGACCAGGGCGCACTTACTCCGCAGGCGCTGGCTGTTCACTGCGTCCATCAAACTCTGGAAGACATTGCTCTGCTTGCTTCCTCCGGGGCGTCAATTATTCACTGTCCGAAAAGCAATGCCAAGCTGGGCGCGGGCGTCGCCCCGCTGGCCCGCTGGCTGCGGACGGACGGCCTGCGAATAGGTCTGGGGACAGACAGCGCGGTTTCCAGCAACACGCTGGATTTGTGGGAAGAAATGCGCTTTGCCCTGCTGCTTCAGCGGGCCGTGCAGGAAGATGTGGGAGCGGTGGCGGCGTCGCAAATTCTGCGGCTGGCAACATTGGGCGGCGCGGAGGCCATGGGACTGTCAGGCCAAATTGGTTCGCTGACACCCGGCAAGCGAGCGGATTTGATTGCAGTGCGTTTGAACCGGCCCCATGCGACTCCGGCTACCGACCCTTATGCCGCCCTGGTGTATTCGGCACGGGCTGACGACGTGATTCTGACACTCTGCGATGGGCAGGTTCTGTACGACCGTGGGGCGTGGCCGACGCTGGACGCGGCTGAGATAACCATGCGGGCGCACGCGGCGCGGAGAAAGCTGACACAAGGGTGAAATTAACACAGGAGGTAGGTTGGCCCTGCGCGGAGAATTAAAGGCGCGTATGGGGACCAGATCACGAGCGGCCCGCGCACCGGGCGATGGGGAAAAGGGGAGCGGGCATGAAAATAACCGTGCCACCGGCATTGTCACGTTTCTGGTCGGTGCGCTGATTGCGGCTTACTTGTTTTGGACAAATCCCGACGATAAATCCCCGGAAAGCTACTGGTTTATCAACACCGGTCTGTGCCTGTGGCTGCCGCTGGTTACGATTTTACTGTTTCTGCGGCAGGAGCCGAGCCAGTTCGGGATGACGCGCGGAGACCGCAGGCTTGGCCTGAAATGGGCGCTGATTGCCTGGGTTTTGATGGTGCTGGTGCTGGCCGTGGTGGTCAGCCTGCCGTCGCTGCGCCCGCAGTTCCAGCAGCAGTATCTGTTTGGCCGCCTCAGCCGCCCGCTGGAAGGGGTGGGGCCGCCTTTTGTTCATAATCTCTTTCAGCCGGCACTAAGTCGTGTCAACCTCAAAGCTCTGCTTTATTATGAGCTGGCAATGGGCTTTTATATGTTCTGCTGGGAGTTCTTTTTTCGGGGCTTTCTGCTGTTCGGGCTGCAAAAAAGCCGGGTCGGAACGTGGGGCGCAGTCATCATTCAGGCCCTGCTGTTTGCCCTGCTGCACTGGTCTTACATTCGCGGCGCGTCCAAACCGCCGGTGGAAGTGCTGAGTGCGCTGCCGGGGGGGATCATTCTCGGCATTCTTGCGCTGCGTACCCGCTCGTTTCTTTACGGCTTTCTGGCACACTGGGCAATTTCGCTGACTTTGGACTGCATTTTACTGGCTCCGTTTATTTTTCGCCATTTGGGGTAAATAGAAAAAACTTTGCCCCTCTTGTCAGGAGATTATGCCCCTATGGACACCACCCGCATCGAAACCGGCCTGCGCCACCGAAATGAAATTCCCATACTGGATGTCACCGGCGAAATCGACATTTATACCACTCCCCAGTTCAAAGAGGCAGTCAGCGCGGCGATCAATGAAAACAAGCCGGCCATCGTGATCAATATGGCAAATGTGACCTACATGGACAGCAGCGGTTTCGGGACATTGCTTTCGGCGACCAAGCGGCTTCGGCCTTTGGAAGGCGCATTGTACCTTTCGGGCTGCAACGAAGCTATTCAGCGGATGCTGCAAATTACGCGCCTGAACACGATTTTTGGCGTTTATCCGAACGAAGATGATGCCCTTGCGGCGGCTCACTCCGCCATGTCAGAGGCGGCCCCTGCGGCGGCGTAACCACTCTCCGGCGCCGACGGCTCCAATGGCCGCCGCCGCGCCGAGTGCCAGGCAGAAAGCATAAAGTCCCAGACGAATGGACATCGGCTCAAAGCGCATTTCCAGCGGATTGTTCATCGCACTGCCTTGCCGCTGGCGCGGCGTGAGCGTCATCGTGCGAAAGACGTATGGCCCCTGCGTCAATGCGGCTTCCGATCCCCCAAAATAGCCGTGCCAGCCGGGATACCACTGATCGGCCACAATCCACTGCCGCGGCGCGAAAAAGCCGTCATTCATCATCATCCAGACCCGTGTTGGCGGCGTCGGCAGCGTCATAAATGGCGGGCCGTCTTCTTCGGGTTCCGGTATGCCGCGTGTCTGCATTCGCGGCAGCGCTTTCGCATCCTCGTAAACGCAGCCCTCGACGTCCATAAAGCGCCGCTTTAAGCCCGGAACGCTGATTGGCTCTCGCGTCACGATAAACCGCGCCGAAGCGGCTCGCGCCTCCGGCGATCCAATCCCATAAGTAAATACCATGTTGCCGTTTTCCGGCGGGGCAGGGGGGGCGCCGTCCAGTGCGCCGGCAAACTGGAAATACTGCCCGGTCAGCAGCGAATCATAGCCCTGCGTGTCATCAAGGCCGTAAACCGTCGCCGCATTGGGCGGCAGGATGGCAGGCGGCGGTGCGTACAAACTCCATTGACGATTGACCGGCATGATGCGGCCTTCGCCTGCGTGGGCCTGCAAGTAGGCGATCAGCGGAGTGACCGGATAAACAGTCTGCGGCGCGGCTGTTCGGTTGAAGCCATAGCCCGCAGCCAGCAAATCCAGCGCGGTGAGCGCCGCCAGTGTGCCGCCGAGCGCGGGCGTCCGCAGGCTGCCGCGGCGGTGCAGCCAGAGCGCCGCCGCTGCGGCCAGCAGGATGCCGAGCGGCACACGCCACACATCTCCGTGTTCCGGGCCTAAGTTTGCTGCCATCGTTCCCGGCGGCGCGTTTTGAATAATCCAAAGCGCCGTAAAGCCGAAGATCAAAACGAGGAGCAGGGCAAATGCAAGGAGGGACTGACCCAGCCCGCGCGGCGACCAGCCACGCAGGAACGTATCCGTGCCGATAGCCGCCAGAACCGGCAGGCACAACGACCAGACCACCAGAATGCGCCCCGGCGAACCCGTCTGGGCAAAGCCCGGAATGCCGAAGAACAGCAGCGCATTGAGCGGTGTTCCCAGAGCCAGCAGCAGCGTGATCGCCGCCGCAGTTGTCCAGAACCGAGTGACGGCGTTTACCCGCCAGGTACGGACGACCGCGAAAATCGCCAGCAGCAGCGTCAAAATGCCGCTGTAGCACGCATTCTCCATATACGCGCCCGGCCCCCCGTTCAGGCCGATGCCCCAGTAAGTGCCGCGCGTCGGACTGCCGAAAAACCCTGGCGCAAACAGCGTCATCAAATGCACCGGCGGCAGGGCAAGACGCACATATCCCGTGTAGGCGGCCCACGTTGGCGCTCCCCCGGCGCGGTGCGAAACGCGGGCCAGTTCCATTGCCGGCAAAAGCTGGGGTGCGGCCAGGCTGAATGCCAGCAGGAGGGCAATGGCGGCACACGGCAGCAACCTGGCCCAGTTCGCTTTGACCTGGGGCAGAATGCGAAACAGGGCGTAAGCGAAGATCAGGCCAAAACAATACAAAGCAATCTGCAAGTGGCCCGCCAGCAGCATCAGCCCCAAACATAGGCCAAGAGCGGCGGCACGGGGTGGGGTGGGACGCGCGGCGGCGCGGTCGGTGAGAAGAAGCGCCAGGGGAAGCCAGGCGGAAACGCATAGAAAGGTCGGCAGAGCCAGCCATGCGACTTGCCAGTGGCAGAGCTGCCAGCTTGCCGCGCCCAGCAGTGAGGCTGCCCGGCCCAGTGCCAACCCCTGCCGAAGATAGGCATAGGCGAACAGGCCGGTGAGAAAGAGATGCAGCAGGACGCTGACGCCGAAAGCGCGCCAGACAGGCATCACGCAAAACAAAAGGTTAGGTGGGTAAAAAATCGCCGACTGGGAGTTGGCCGCAAAGGGCGTTCCGCAAAACTGGTGCGGATTCCAGAAAGGTAAATAGCCTGTGTGGAGGGTCGCGGCATAAAACGTGCGCCAGGGATAAAACTCAGCGATCCCATCCCACATCAGCGGGTTCCAGGGAACCAGCGCCGTGGGGCTGCGCCAGGGTGCAATGTCGCGCAGAAGGTCAGCCGGCAGAAAGGCTTCGCCCCGAAACACAACCGGCCAGAGCAGAAGGCAGGGCAGCAGAAGAAGTGCGAGCATAGGCCGCAGGCGGCGAAGCACGTCAAACACGCTCACTGCAAGTAAGTCAGGTTGCGGCGCGCCACATCATTGGCCTGATCCTGTTCCAGAACGCGCGCAAATTCCGCTTTGGCTTCTTCATACATTCCCAGCATCGTGTACGTGAGTGCGAGGTCGTTGCGGGCCAGGGTGTTGGTAGGATCGAGCCGCGTTGCTTGTTCGAGGGACATCAGCGAGTGGTCAAATTCTCCGACAAATCCCAGCACAAGGCCGAGCTGATGATGCGCTTCGGCATGGTCGCTATTTTCATCCAGCAGAGACTGAAATTCGGTGCTTGCTTCGCCGTAGCGGCCCTCGATTTTATAAGCGATGCCGCGTTCCAAACGCTCCTCCTGTAGTCCCATTTATTTCCCCTCATTCGCTCTCAAACCGCTGTCCGGGTGTCAGCCGCGCACCGCGCGCCCAGGCGTCGGCTGCCATGCGCCCTTTGCTTTCCGGCTGAACTTCCCGCAAGCGCAACGCTCCCTTGCTTGTACCTACCGTTATACCATGTCCATCGACCTTTTCAATCACGCCGGGTTCGCCCCATTCGCTTTGCTCCCACTCCGTGCGAAGGATTTTCAGCCGCCTGCCCTGCCAGAACGTATACGCGCCGGGCTTGGGGGTGACGCCGCGCACCAGATTGTGCAGCTCCTGGGCTGGCTTGAACCACTTTAACAGGCCGCTATCCGGCGGCAGAGACGGCGCAAGAGTCACGAGGCTGGGGGTCTGCGGAATACGCGGGCAGTTTCCGTGCGCCAGAGCGTCCAGAGTTTCCATCAGCAAGTCCGCACCCAGAGCAGCCAGGCGGGCTTCCAGAATGCCGAGGTTCTCTATGTCACCCAGCGGCAGCGCCGCCTGCTGCAAAATGTCGCCGGTATCAAGGCCGGCGTCCATCTGCATGGTGGTGACCCCGGTTTCGATATCGCCTGCCATCAAGGCATACTGCATCGGCGCGGCCCCGCGCCAGCGCGGCAGCAGGGAGCCATGCAGGTTGAGGCAGCCATAAGGAGGAATGTCTAAAATCCGCTGCGGAATAATCTGGCCGAACGCGGCCACGATGATGATTTCCGGGGCAAGGTCGCGCACTGTTTGGACAAACTCTCTGGCACGGACTTTTTCCGGCTGGTGAAGAGAGAGACCCAGCCCCAGTGCCGCTTCCTTGACGGGGGATGCTGACATCCTGCCGCCACGCCCCTGGGGACGGTCCGGCTGGGTAACAACGGCGAGGATTTGGTACGCGGGTGAGTCGGCAAGACGCTGAAGGCTGGGAACGGCGAACGGCGACGTTCCGACAAATAAGAGGCGCATCGTATTCTTAATTTGACCTATTCCCGTGTCTGCGGCGATTCGCCGCTTTCTTCCTCATCTTCCAGCTCTTCCGCCGTGATCCAGTGCAGCGTAGCCGGGTCTGCCCGGTCAATAAACAGCACGCCGTCCAGATGATCGTTTTCATGCTGAATGACCCGCGCTGTCAGTCCTTCGCCCCGGATGCGAACGGGCTTGCCGAATTGATCGGTTCCCTTGACGACTACTTCCTCGGCGCGGGTCACGTCGCCCTGCAAACCGGGAATGGACAGGCAGCCTTCCACGCCGACCTGCTCGCCTTTGCGCCCTAAAATCTTCGGATTGATCACGGCCTGGAAGCCGTCCCCGGCATCATAAACGAAAATCCGCTGCAAGATGCCAAGCTGCGGCGCGGCCAGGCCGACGCCATTGGCGGCGCGCATGATGCGCTCCATTTGATCCACCAGAGCGGCGGTTTCTTCGGTGATCTTCAGCACCGGCTTGGATGTTTGACGCAGGATGCCGACGCCTTCCGCTTCATCATACTTGACAATCGGATCATCCCTGCGAATGAGATCGGTCAGCTTGCCGTAGCCCTTCGCCATGTCTGCCTTATCTCCCCTGTCCGTCATTGCGGTTTATTATAACCCGATTTCTATAACATCGTCAACGGGTCCATGTCTATGGTCAGCCCGCTTCGCTCACCCGCCGCCAGTTCCCCCAGGGCAGCTTGAATCAAGGTCAGCAGTGTTTCTTTCGCCGGGGCGCGCAGGGCCAGGTGCCAGCGATAACGTCCGCGCAGGCGTGACAGCGGGCAGGACACCGGGCCTAACAAGGTCACATCTTCGCGGCCCATCAGTGCCTGCAAAATCGTCGCGAAATGCCGGGAGCGCTTCTGGGCTTCCTCTTCACTTTCATCGGTGAACACGATATTTGCCATGTGGGAAAACGGCGGATAGCCTACTTCCGCCCTTTGAGCGATGGCGTGTTCATAGAATCCGTGATAATCGTGCGAGGAGGCAAACTGGATGCTGTCATGCTCGGGTGTAAACGTCTGCACAATCACCGATCCCGGAATTTTGCCGCGCCCGGCTCTGCCTGCGACTTGAGTCAGCAGTTGAAACGCGCGCTCCGGGGCGCGAAAATCCGGGACGTTCAGCGCTGTGTCCGCGCTGACCACGCCGACCAGAGTGACATTGGGGAAATCCAGCCCTTTGGCGACCATTTGCGTGCCGATCAAAATGTCTGCCTCGCCGCGCTTGAACGCCCGCAGAGTCTCGGCATGTGCGCCCTTGCGCGACATGGTATCCCGGTCCATGCGAAGCGTTCGCGCCGCCGGAAACTGCTGCCGCACGGCATCTTCCACTTTCTCGGTTCCCAGGCCAAAGGGCCGCAGGCGCAAGCCCTCACACTTGGGGCAGAGATCGGGGACGCGCCGCCGATGGTCGCAGTGGTGGCACTGCAAATACCGTCCCGCGTGATGATAGGTCAGCGACACATCGCAGTTCGGGCAGCGAAACGTAAACCCGCAGTCGCGGCACAGCAAAAACGACGCAAATCCCCGGCGGTTGAGAAACAAAATAGCCTGTTCGCGTCGCGCCAGCACACCGCTGAGGGCTTCGGTGAGGTCTGCGCCGAAGACGCTGCGAGGCGGCGGCTCTGCCTGGGGAGAGGCCCCCCCTGCCTCCAATAATGGCGCAGCTGCGCCCGGCAGGGGAGCAGGAATCGCCTTCATCTCTTTTCGCAAATCCACGACTTGAACGGGCGGCAGAGGGCGGCTGTCAATCCGTTCGGACAGTTCAATCAGCCCATACTCACCGCTTCGCGCCTTGTAAAAGCTTTCCAGAGAGGGAGTCGCGCTGCCCAAAATCACCGTCGCGCCCGTCTGCGCGGCCCGAAATTGGGCGGCGTCGCGGGCATGGTAGCGCGGAGTAGAATCTTGTTTGTAAGACCCGTCATGCTCTTCGTCTAAAATAATCAGGCCCAGGTCAGGAACCGGCGCAAAAACCGCTGAACGTGCGCCGATGACGACCCGCGCCTCACCCATTTGTATTCGACGCCACTCATCGTGCCGCTCGCCCAAAGACAGGGCCGAATGCAGTACGGCCACTTCATCCGCGCCGAACCGGGCCTTAAATAAATCCAGCACCTGCGCGGTCAGGCCGATTTCCGGCAGCAAAATCAGCGCCGTGCGATTTGCGGCGAGGGCGCGACAGACGGCATCCAGATACACTTCCGTTTTGCCTGACCCCGTGACCCCGTGCAGCAAAAGCGTTCGCCCCGCTTGAGCGGCTAAAGCCTGACCGATCTGCGCTGACGCCCGTGCCTGCGCGTGGGTCAGCGGCGGGGCATGGCCGGCCACGAATCCGAAAAACTGGAACGGATCGCGCCGCATTGGGACTTCGCTGTAGCGCGCCAGCCCTTTTTCCGCCAGGGCTTTGGCCGCCGCGCCCGCGCTTGCCCCGACTGCGAGGCCGGAGGCAGGCCGCTTCGCCTTCCGGCCTTCTTCTTCGGCTTCCAGTAAAGCCCGCAGCAGGCGTGCCTGCCGGGCCGCGCCGCCGCGTTCCAGCCGGGCCGCTTCTTCGGCGGCGACATCCGAGTCTACGGCTAACCGCAGCAGGCGAACCATTTTGCGACGGGCCGGGGGCAGCTTCACAGCGCGCTCCTCAGTCACGATGCCTTTCTTTTTCAGTTCCAGCAGGGCGGGGCCGGGCTTTGCCAGCCCCAGCGCTTTAGCCAGCTTGCCCGGCTCCGCCGCGCCGCCAAGCGCGGCCAGGGCCGTCGCCAAGTCTTTCTGCGAGGCGGCCCGCGATCCCGCCAATTGCTCCTCCCAATCGTCGGCCAGATGCAGTGTCGTTTTAATCTGCGACGACATCACTTCCGGCACGATCAAGTGCACGGCGTCTTTCAGGTCACACAGTGTTTGCGACGAAACCCAGCGCGCCAGGTCGCACAGCTCGTGGTTGAACGACGGCGCATTTTCAATCTTCGCCAGGACGGGCTTGATTTTCGCCGCCATTTCGGGTGGGCAATGCTCCTTGAGCGCAACCACATACCCCACGGTCTGCTGCGCCCCGAAGGGAACGACGACTGCCGCACCGATAGCGAGCGAGAGGGGTGGGGGAACAGAATAAGTCAGCGGCTGCGGCAGCCCGGTCACGTCAATTTGAACAATGATGTCGGCGTACATGGGAGTCTATTATACACCTGCTGTGATGCGCTTCCGACAGCAGGGCTGACGAAAATTTGGGCAGGCCGCTGTGTCCGCAGAATGCTCTCGCAGAGCGATGAGATGCACGACAATTGTCTCCGCTTGTTCTACACGAACACAACCAACACCAGAGGACAACTTAAAATAACGGCACTGCCCAAAAAATTAACCTGGCTGCTGTTATGAGCTACCAGGCTGAATTAATAACCAAACGGAATCAATAATCGAAAATACTGAGGAAGGGCGAACGATGAGACTTGAACTCACGACCTCCAGTGCCACAATTTCGGGCTTTCAGCTTCTAGAAAATGCGACCAGAGATTACTCTGATTTGACTCCTATTTTACCCCGAATTCCGGGTATTTGCAAGCCGCCAACACCAGATTTAAATTCCCTCTTATCCCAAGCCTGCCGAACGCTCGGTTGCTTGTTCGGGATTTCATTCGATCCCTTTTTTCTGAGGACGCCGGGTTACCCGCTTCGCGCCCACTCTGCGCTGGACAGGAGACTGTTTTTCGTATAGGGCGCTCACTATCCGACGCACAGCCTCTTGATTATCCTCGGACAACTTCGAGAACTGTGCCAGCAACATACTGGGCGATTGGGCCGTTTCGACTACCTGTGGCAAGCGGATGCCCTTTGCATCTTGTAACCTATTTGGCAGCGGGTTTAGTGCTCTATCACCTCCCGTCTGCCGGGCAATCTGCGCTAACATCCGTGCTGTGTCAGGTTTGCTGGGAACAATAGATGCTTCTGGGGGCTGCTGGAAGAATTGGTCGAGGAAGAATTGGTCGAGGCTGACGCCGAGAATCTCGGCGAGGCGTGGCAGATCACCTGCATTGACCTCTCCTACCCCGATCTCATACTGAGACACCGTAGCCCGGCTCACCCCAAACTTCTCGGCTAGCTCTTCCTGGCTTAGATCACGGGCAAGGCGGTGCGTCTTGATGTTCTCGCCGACGATGCGTTTCATATTCGTGGCGACCCGCTGTGCTGCGTTGATTGCGGAAGATTGTCGCGGCATAAGTAGAGTGTACCAAAACAGAGATGCTTTTTCAAGTGTCAGTTAATACCGATGGCAAAATTCAGGCTAAAATAAGATTTGAGTAGACTTCGCGGCGAAGAATAAAGCACCATGCGGTAAAATAATTGTGATAGCTTATATCGTAAGCGATTACAGCAAGGGGCGCCGCGTTGTAATATCTCGAAATGTAGCAATTTTAAAGCCATCCTTTCAATGTTGCCCATTACATTCCCGAAAAACAGATTGGCAGCACCAATCTCATCTCTAATTTCGACTTGACCTGTCCCCAAAAACTGTACCATTTGCGAAGTGAGTATTGACCCGAAAGGTAAAATACTCGAATGCAGAAAAGTCAGTTCACCGACGATCAGATCGTCGCCATCTTGCAGCAAGCGGAAAAGGGTGACAAGCCTATCTCCGAAGTCTGCCGCCAGCACAACATTGCTGAAAACACCTTCTACCGCTGGCGTACCCGCTTCGGCAGCATGAACGCAAGCGAAACCGCCCGCGTACGTGAACTCGAAAAAGAGAATGCCCGCCTCAAGCGCCTGCTTGCCGAGCGCGACTTGGAGGTCGACATCATCAAGGAAATCCTCCAAAAAAAGTAGCAGAGGCCGCCGATCCTGTTCAGGAGCAGCACCAAAACGCAAGTTATGCCAAACAGCGCGGCTTGTCTGAACGCAAAGCGAGCCGCCTCTTGAGCCTGCCTCGCTCTTCGATGCGCTATGCGCCTCGGCCCAATCAAGATGCCGCACTGTGTCAAGATGCCGCACTGTGTCTGGAACTCGCCCAGATCAAAGACAAGCATCCACGCTTTGGTATCCGCCGCGCCCATGCGCTGCTGAAAGCAGGCGGCCAGAGCATCAATCGCAAGTCAATCGCAAGCGCGTGGAGCGGCTTTGGCAAAAGAGCGGCTTTGGCAAAAGAGCGGCTTTGGCAAAAGAGCGGCTTTCAGGTGCCGCAGCGCCCCAAGAAGCGCAAGATCAAGACAGGACGCACGGTTCCGTGCCAGGCGGAGCGGCCAAACCACGTTTGGAGCTACGACTTTCAGGAAGATGCTCTGGTGTCTGGGCGCAAGCTTAGGCTTCTGAGTATTCTGGATGAGTTCACCCGCGAATGGCTGTCCGTGACGGAGGGCGTATCCCTAACGAGCCAGGCCGTGCTTGCAGCTTTGAAGCCGCTGTTTGTTTCGCGGGCTGTGCCTTTTGTTTCGCGGGCCGTGCCTTTTGTTTCGCGGGCCGTGCCTTTTGTTTCGCGGGCCGTGCCTTTTGTTTCGCGGGCCGTGCCTTGCTTTGTTCGCAGCGATAACGGCTCGGAGTTCATTGCAGGTGAAGTCCAAAACTGGCTCAAAGACAGCGGCTCCGCGCCGCACTACATCGACCCAGGCTGTCCGTGGCAGAATGGGTTTCAGGAAAGCTTCCACGGCAAAGTCCGTGATGAACTGCTAAACCGCGAAGTCTTCGTTTCAGTGGCCGAAGCCAAGGCGCGTCTGGAAGCACATCGGCGCTGGTACAATGAGCAGCGTCCGCACAGCAGCTTAAAGTACCTGCCGCCCAGCAAGTTTGCGGAACGCTGGCAGCAACGCCAGCTTCTGCAAAATCAGGAGGCCACTGAGCCGCCTGAATGACTAGAAACACTCACATCGCAACTGGTACATAAAACGGGGGACACCACACACAACGCACAGGCAGGCGGGCAGGTGGCGTCGGGTGCAGCGCATTGTTAGATAGCAGGCTGGCAAGGCAATGGAGAACAGAAACTAATTCTACAGAAACTAATTCTACAGAAACTAATTCTACGCTCCCAATATCTCATTCAATCCTTCCAAAACCGTCGCGATTTCTTCGGCAGTGGCTTCTCCCAACTTGCTTCCTAGACGCTGAACAGACAACGTGCGTATCTGGCTGATTTTCGCCCATGAGCGTTTCGCAAAACCAGACCCGAAAATCTCCAAAGTCAAGGGAAAGGAGGCTCTCGGTTCCTGGCTGGTGAGAGCGACGGCAATCACCGTGCCAGAACGTGCATTGAAAACATCCTCGCTCAAAATTAAGACAGGACGCCGCCCCGATTGTTCATGTCCTTGCGCTGGGTCTAATTCAGCCCAATAAATGTCTCCCCTTAGTATGGAGGCCATTGGGCTACCTCTGCCGCAAAGCCCTCATCAGCCAAAGCCTGCTCTTCTGCCGGGTCAAGTTTGGCACACTCTTGGGCAAGACGAGTTTTACCGAGCCGTGCAATCTTTTCTTGCACCGCCGATTGCACCGCCTGACTGCGACTTGGAAAGATGTGAGATCGAACCAACACATCCAATCGGTTCAACAATTGTTCATCAATAGAGATAGTGATTTTGGCAACGCTCATGTCTCAGTAATACCCCAAGTCATACTGTGTTGTCAAGTACCCACGCTTTCGCCCTGCGATCTAACGCCATAGCTCACCTGCGACGGTAGCCTGCACAGCCAATCGCCGCGCACAGGAGAACGCGGCTACCGGCGTCGGGTGCAGCGTATTGTTAGACTGCTTGCTTGTAAAGTCTATGAAACAGAAGCCGATGTAAACGGCTCCGTTTGATCGCGGAACTTCACATAATCTCCGCCTTTGACCGATGTTTCTAATCCTGCGGAACCGCGTACTGGAACCCAATTGATACTCAACTCAACAGAGGGATTAGGCAGAGCAGAAAACTGTAACAGGGCCGCCTTGAAGTCAGGATACTGTTGCCCAATATAGTCTACCAACTCATGCACTGTTAAGCCCTTAGTTTTAATAGTGGTCTGATTATGAACCATCACCGATAGTTCCTGGGGAAGCCGAACCCATACCCAATCTTCTATCTCGTTTTGCTCAACTTCGGCAGGCGACAACATACATTCCCCACAATGCCCCGTTAGTTGTTCCAGATTGGAATACATCTGGCGTAAGGCCGCAGAAGGTGAGCGATGCCCGACTGCGTTTGGCTCGGTGGGACGGAGGCTAGATTTGCAGATGGGACAGATTTCACCGGCCCAATGCCGCGCAAGTGCTTTAGCAGTGGCTACAGCTTTGACGCCAACCGCGATTATTTCTTCATCTGTTGGTTCGCTCATTATTCTGTTTCTCTGCAAATGCCACACGCCAACCTTTCGCCAAGCCGCCTAACGCCATATCTCACCTGCGACAATAGCCTAGAAAGCCAACTGCTGACGCTGGGGCAGGGGCGGCTGCTGGCGTCCGGTGCAGCGCATTGTTAGATGGCTTGCCCACCGGATGAGAGCCGACAACGCGACTGCCTCTCACCCCTGCAAAGGCCCATAGCCTGCGACAATTTTCCTGAATAATAGCACAGGCAGGCGAAAACGTAAAGCCATCACTCTGAAATGTTCGCCCAAGTTTCGGCCATTGCCCGTAGCCTTTTGTCGCAAGCGATCTAACGACCTAGCTCACCCGCGACGGTAGCCTTGCACAGCCTCCCGCAACGCAGAGGCAAACGCAGCTACCGGCGTCAGGTGCAGCGCATTGTTAGGTTGCTGGCGGTCCTGCCTCCGGTAAATCGTGTAATCGACTCAATAAAAGCTCTAATTGTAGGATAGAATTTTTCGCATCTTCTTCTATCGCGCCCATTATTCGATGGTGGTTCGCTATTAACTCGGACGATGCCTCTTCTGATAAATCATACTCGACGCAAATCTCACGAACAGCCGCAGAACCGTTGGCAATCTGTCGCGCCAAAATCAGTTTAGCTTGAATAACTTGCTCTTGAGTTCTTTCGGGGTTGGCTAAGAGGGCGCGAAGTTCTTGCCGTAAGCGTCCCTTCTCTTCCAGAAGTTCTTGCCGTAAGCGTCTCCGCTCCTCCATTTCTGCCCAATGGCTGTCTTTTATGCCTTCGTCTCTGGGAAGCCTCTCGACCAGCAACCTAACGCCATAGCTCACCCGCGACACCCGCACTGCACAGCCTACCACGAATGCACAGGAAACCGAGCGGGTGGCGTCAGGTGCAGCGCATTGTTAGGTTGCAGGATGCCTCACCTATCGTGCTGGAAATGCCTTTAGTCTGAATAACTCTACCATTGATAAAGCCATTACTAGCAGTATAGGAACTTTAAAATTATGGCCGTGAGTGACTATCAGTACCGTGAGACCCGCTATGAACAGTGCAATCATCAACTCGGCAGTAACAATGCGCTGAATACTTTGGCGAGAGTGCCTACGATAATCCTTGATCAGTTTTATGCCCCCTACTAGCCAGAGCGCAATTAACCCTATTGGCATCAGATAAAGCAATTGATATAGGTTATACATCATTCTTACTGCTCCCGTGAGCGAAACCGCTACCGCCATGCAACCTAACGACCTAGCTCACCTGCGACACCCGCCAAGCAAGCCTCCCGATAACGCACAGGAAGCCGGGCGGGTGGCGTCAGGTGCAGCGCATTGTTGGGCCGTCAGGCAGTACAGCCTTCGGCAACCACTACTCCAATTTGAGCAGATAGTAAGATGCCAAAAACCAAAACGCAGTCAAACAACCGACAACAACATTTTGCAACACATCTAAATCGCGCTCTGGCTTCTTTCGCAAAATTGAATCTAAAATCAAAACTGGATCAGAAGTACGAACTGGTTTGTCATCCCACAAAGCTAAAATCATCCAGGCAATGAGGGCAACGGCTCCAACGCAAAAGACGGTAATCTCTGAGATTTCCCCCAATAAGTTCTCTAAACTTGGATTAGGATTGGTATGGAAAGTATAACAAAAGGACAGGTACAAAAGTGGGCCAACGCCTAGCAGGGCGGAAGCGAGGAAGATTAAAGAGTTGGTAATCAGCTTGTTAGGCCATTTCCTCGGCTTTAGTTTCATTTCCTCTCCTGTAAGTGATTGTATCCCTGGAGCCTTTCGCCCAGCGGCCCAACGCCATAGCTCACCTGCGACACCCACCACGCAAGCCCTACGACTATGCACCCGACAAGGCGGTGGGTGGCGTCAGGTGCAGAGCATTGTTAGGTGGCTCCGCTAGCAAGCAACGGTCACAGGGCTACTCATAATGTGTCCACATCCTGAGTACCTTAACTGCCCGCGCCGTTTTATCTACCTCATAAACCAGCCGATGCTGAATGTTGATACGGCGCGAATAAGCCCTCGCAAGATCGCCGCCTAACTTCTCATAAGGAGGCGGAGTCTGAAATGGGTTGAGGCGCAGGACAGCCAGCAAAACCTCGGCTTTAGGACGCAAGCCTGCCGAAGCAAGATTGAGCGAGTCCTTCTGTGCCTGCCGTGTAAACACAACTTGCCACTCGGAAGGTTCGGCTTCCTCAACAGGTTCCACTCTCACCAGGGTAGCTCCGGGGAACACTGCCCCAGCGGGGTTCTCATTCCTTCTTGGATAGACTCCCGCATCCCCGGAACGGACAACAAATACAGGGTTTCCTCAATGGAGCGCCAATCATCTTCCGAAACCAGAACAGCACTTGCCGTTGTTCCATTGATTTGGATTGGTTCATGCGAGATTGCAGTTTGCTCAAGCAACTGAGGAAGGTTAGCTTGCGCTTGCTCGCCAGAGATAGTTTTCATAGACACAGTTTACCTGATTGTCCATTGATTGCTGACGGATTACAATACTGCCGACGTCGGCGCGACCTAACGCCATAGCTCACCCGCGACAGCAGCCCTGCACAGCCGAACGCCGAGCAGAGCAAACCGCGCCGCTGGCGTCAGGTGCAGCGCATTGTTAGACCGGGCGGATTACCACTGTTTGCGCCTGCGGCCTATCATATCTTGGTAGATAGAACGAGTAAACTGCACAAACAATAGCCACAGTCCCGCATCCGAAAAGCCGAAACCAACCTTTTCCCACCCAGAAGTCCCAAAACTAGCCCATGATTCGACCAAAAGGAATGTCCAGAAGTAAATCCCCAAACCTAACAAAAACAAAGAGGGAACACTAATCCACGGAATGAGCGCAGGCGTATGGTGGCTAAAGACCAAATGGTTTTTCTGAAGTGTCCGACTGAGCCAGCCCGGACGCTTCTGCTCAGAGCGTACCTGCTCCAACAATCGCTCGGCTTGCTTTGGGGAGAGGTTGAGTGCCTCAGCGACATCCGCTAATTTTGTCGAATTATTGGCTTCCTGCTGTTTTTTATTCCAGAGGGCGATTATTGCCGCCGACTCTTCTGGCGTCACCGGCTCAGTCAGGACATTTTGATTTTCGCTCCCAATTTGTTTTTGTTGTAAATCCATATTGATAAATCTGTCGGTCTGCCTCTGGTCAATAAGCTTACGCGCCTGAGCAAAACCTTCGGGCGCACGGTCTAACGACCTAGCTCACCCGCGCCTAGCCCAAGTATCCCACCCGAACACGAACAGGACAAGGCGGGCGACGGCGTCGGGTGCAGCGCATTGTTAGGTTGCTGGTTGTGTTGGCTCTGATACTGGGAGCATCTGTGCCAGTAACTGCTCTAAACGGTGCGCTTCCTGTTCTGCCCACACCCGCCTTTCGCCGCTGCGAAAATCATGCTCCAAAATTATTTTGGCGGACTGTTCTGCTGTTAGATCAAACTTCTCGCAGATTTGTCGTACCCGTTGAGGCCCACCCATTATGCGCCGCGCCAAAATCAATTTGACTTGTATAACTTGCTCTGGTGTGCTGGCGGGATTGGCTAAAATAGCCCGCAGTTCCTGTCGTGATTGTTGCATATCTTTCTGTGATTGTTCACAATCTTTCCAAAACTGTTTCCGGTCTTCCACGTTTCTGCCTCCCAGCAGCGCTCTATCCAGCGGTCTAACGCCATAGCTCACCTGCGCCGGTGCAAACGCGGTCACAAGATACGAAAGGCTCACCACCGGCGTCGGGTGCAGCGCATTGTTAGGCCGATGCCACGCCAAGTGAATGAAACAGGGCTTTAAGTTCACTTTTAGGCCGGCACGCCGAACCACGAGGCAAATGCACCAACAAAAAACCAGCCGGCAATAGTTCGCAGTGACCATTGTGTGCTTTGACACGTTGCAAAAATACTGGTAGCAACTCTGAACCAATTACTTCGGCAGGTAACAAGAAGCGAAAGACGCGCAGGCCAGAACGTTCGACAATACGCAGAAAAAATAGCCCTTTGCCGAAGCGGAATTTGGCTTCTATTATGTCATGATAAAACAACCCTACCTCAGAAATGGATGTTTGCTCCAAGCGGTACTGATTTTTGCCACGTGGCACAAACAACAATTCCTCTGCCCAATCCTCATTCGGAAGATAGAGAGAATACTTCTTCATTTTTTGCCTGCGAAGAAACAATAGGTCATGTGCAGCGGCCTAACGCCATAGCTCACCTGCGACGGTAGCCATTGCACAGCATACCACAAACGCAGAGCAAAACGCAGGCTACTGGCGTCAGGTGCAGCGCATTGTTAGACCGCAGACAGCCTCGCGCCCGTAGACAGTCATTTGATAACACGAAGTTCACGCAGAGCAGTTGTCCGATATTCTTCCAGCCTATCTACGGCCAGAGGAGATTGAGATTTAACGAGTACCAGCATATCCTGAATGCGTTCTATCCACTCAGGAATATATGCTGGGTCTGGTAGTTCTTTCAAATGTTCCAATAAATCTTGCTGTAATTTCTCCAATGTCACTGTAGCCTCGGCCCATTCCCCTTTGAGTACATACGCATAGGCGAGAGCTTCAATTTGATAGCCGTCTTGATGTCGGTATTTAGGGTGGGCAAACAAGGTAACAACATCATCTGGTGAACTCGTGTATTTACTGAACACAGGTAAGACTTTCTTATTCACCAGCGAAATGACCTTTGTCGCAACGCTCTCCTCGTCCTCAGCATTAAGATCAAAATATCCTAATGGTTCGGAAATCAGCATGGTATAACCGGCCATTGGCATGAAAAGTGGCTGAGTAAACATATAAATGCTATTCTCTGCTTTGCCGTAAGCCGAGCTTTGAAAGATCACTGCGTTTAACACATAATCCAGGGGTAGCCAATATATCAGGTTCCGCGTAAAACCGAACCCAGGCAATTGCATTTCCAGATAGTTGCGAAAGAAACGCTTGAAAACGCGGCTGTCCATAAGTTTTTCCTATCGTTGCCTATCCCTCATTCTTGGCGGCGATACATATCTTTTCGTAGCAACAATACTAATGGCTCGCAAACAAGTGACAATCCCCAGCCCAACTCTGCGGTCTAACGCCAAAGCTCACCTGCGCCGGAAGCCGCCTGACGCAAAGGCACTTGCCACGAATAGCCCATCGCGGCGGCTGTAGGCGTCCGGTGCAGCGCATTGTTAGGCCGCAACGGATCAGCAAAACGGGGTAGGGGAACCTACAATAACTCGCTGACTACCCCAGCCATTCCTGCATACTTTACCACACTAACCACGACGGATGGCCTCATCCAAGAGCAGAAACCAGACGCCGACAAAACTTCTCAAAGGCAGACGCGAAGGCCAGTATTTGCGGCTTAACGACATAGCTCACCTGCGCCGGGGACATGGCTAAAGAACCATATAAGGCTCACCACCGGCGTCGGGTGCAGCGCATTGTTAGGCTACTGCCTGATGAGCCTCGGCATAAAGGCGCAATGCTGCCAGCATCCGACGCTCATAATCCTGCCCCTGAGATTGAAACCAGGCCAATATCTTCGGGTCTAATTGAAGTTCTACTTTTACTGTGTGACGAGATAAACTTTCTCCCGATAAACTTTCACCCGGCATCAGCCACTGCGATTTGGCGAAGAACTCCTCCGATAATGGCGGCGAGTCGGAAGTATCAATCTCGGCATCCGTGAGCGCATCAAGACGCTCCCAATTGGTTCTGGAGGAACCGCTCATATTGATTTCTTTCATGCTGTAATGCCTTCCGCACGGAAATTATCCGTCGGGTTTCTTCATCCGGCTCTGTAAAGATAACTTTGACAATGCGCTCATCCAACAGGCCAAGACCAGCCCAGCGATCTTCGCCATACTCATATCGGTCATCCAGCGCGGTCAGAACGGGCGTCAGGAAAATACGGTGAGCATCCGCGAAATCAATGTTATGCCGACTGAGGTTGATTTCGTTTTTTTGCTCATCCCATACGTAGTTCATATACTGATTATAGCAGAGGTTTGGAAGAGAAGCAATCGGAGAAGGCAATAAGTCAGCAGATAGCAGATGTGCAGTAGCCTAACGCCATAGCTCACCTGCGACAGTAGCCTAACCTGCCTCCCGATAACGCTGGGGTAGGGGCGGCTACTGGCGTCAGGTGCAGCGCATTGTTAGGCTACTGCCAGAAACGCAAGCGGGATACAGAAACCGACGACCAAACGCTCACTTCCCTATACCGCAATTCCTACATACTTTACCAAAACAAACACGACAGAAAGCCTGCCATCAAGAACGCAAAGTAAAAGCCGACGCACAAACTCTAAAGCGGAACCGCAAAGCCTAGCAATAGGAGCCTAACTCTATAGCTCACCTGCGACAACAGCCGAGGCAAACCCTATGACTACGCAAAGCATAAGGCCGGCTGCTGGCGTCCGGTGCAGCGCATTGTTAGACCGCTACTGCCCTGGCTTTGCGGCTGGCAATTCTTTCTGCACGACTGCGATATTCCGTACTATAACGAAACCCCGCCAGTTTGTGAATCTTTATTTTGCCACTGCGAATATAGGCAATGTCGTAAAAAGCAGGATGCTTTCTCCTGCGCCTACGGTACGCCGGGTGAATTTGAGGCGAACGCGGACGCCATCTTAATACCTCATGCTTGCCAAATATTTCACCGATACGACCAGAGGATTTCCATTTTCGTCCTCGCCAAACCAAAAGTCGTACTTGATTATGAGTATAGCGATGCTTGAGAGGGACAAGTACCATAAAAGCCCCGATTAGCGGTCTAACGACCTAGCTCACCCGCGACAGCGGCATGGAAACGCCTGCGACAACGATAAGCCAATCGCGCCGCTGGCGTCGGGTGCAGCGCATTGTTAGACCGCTCACGGCGCACTGCTGGGCGATTTGGCTTTCTGCTTGCCTAACAGTTTGTCGAAACCATTGATACTGCTGGCATCCAGAATGATTGTGTAGCTATCTCCCAATGAACGAAACCCGCAGCGGCGGACGCCATCAAGCTCTACCTTAAATCCGCTGTTGCCAGGGCCGTCGCTCGGTCCGATAAGCGTCCAAGAGCCGGTATTGGGTAAGGTATCAAATGAATTATCATCTTTGTTTTTATCATCTTTTTTATCTTCGTGAGTTGTCGCTTGTGGAAAGGTTTGTGTATAAGTGCCGCCAGGCGATAGAACAAAGTTACCATCGGAGTTTGAGAATGTGGCACTCTCATTCTTACAGCCCGGTAATAAGAATAGAAGGACGCCAGCCGATAAGATTACGGAAACAAATCGTTTCATGGTTTTCTCCTGCCAACGCCTACTACACGTTATCTCTGAGCGGTCTAACGCCATAGCTCACCTGCGACAGTGGCCTATGCCGCCCTACGAACTCGCACAGCAAAACGCGGCCATTGGCGTCGGGTGCAGCGCATTGTTAGATGGCTTGCCCAACGGAAGAGAGCGGGGCGCACAGCTTTACGACATCCCACAACCCCGTAAGCCTGCGACAACTTGACCGAATGAAAAAGTCTCCGCGAGCGCAAAGGCCAGTTCTATTCTGAACGCCGGATAACCTGCTGACAATCGCAAACAGCCTTTTGCCGCAAGCGATCTAACGACCTAGCTCACCTGCGACACCCGCACTGCGCAGCCTCCCGATAACGCAGAGCA
The DNA here is from genome assembly GCA_965277095.1 of Capsulimonadaceae bacterium. Classification (GTDB taxonomy): domain Bacteria; phylum Armatimonadota; class Armatimonadia; order Armatimonadales; family Capsulimonadaceae; genus JANXMY01. Next base: position 3,397,084 of record OZ255718.1, on the reverse strand, counting down.
AACCGGGCGGGTGGCGTCGGGTGCAGCGCATTGTTGGGCCGAACCTGAACAGGTTCACAGTGACAAGGGCTATAGTAGCGAGAGAATACCGATGCTATCGCTCTCAATCAATTGCTTGATCGCGTCATAATGCAGACGCAATAAACTTTCCACCTGTCCCGTTGTGCAATTGCCAATCTGGAGCCAAATCACCTTCGGCGGGAAACCTTGAAGCGTACTCAACTCACTGAAATCTGCATCTTTCGTGACTACCATATAGCCATTCTGACGGGCATACTCCCAGACCTCAGTATCTTCGGCTTGGTCTAACTTGAGCCAAAAGACATGACTGGAATCAGGAAATAAATCATGCAGGCGCGTCGCAAGGCGTGGAGATAAGTTCTGGTCAAATAACAGCTTCACGCTTGGACTACCAAAGTTCGCTGTTCACGCGCCGCCGCATAGCTCAGGGATGCCAGAATGTCCTGCTCGGTCAGATAGGGAAAATCGGCCAGAATTTCTTGCTGAGTCATTCCTGCCGCCAGATACGACAGAATATCATAAACCGTGATACGCATCCCCCGAATACAGGGTTTGCCTCCGCGCTTGCCCGGTTCAATGGTGATAATTGGGTGGGTGTTCATGGAAACAGTTTACCCCTGCCTTCGCCAAAGTGCAAGTAATGGCGGTGCGGCCCAACGCCATAGCTCACCTGCGCCAACAGCCGAAGCAAGCCCGCCGATAACGCAAAGCATAAGGCCGGCTGCTGGCGTCGGGTGCAGCGCATTGTTAGATGGCTTGCCCTGCGAACGAGAGACCGACTGCGCGGATGCCCCCAACTGACGGATGACCCAATAAGCCCCCGACTAATTTCCTGAATAATAGCACAGCCCACCGAATAAGCAAAGCCCAATTCGGAACGATGCCGCCCAAGTTTCGGTGTTTCGCCAGTAGCCTTTTGCCGCAAGCGATCTAACGCCATAGCTCACCGGCGACAGTAGCCTGACCTGCCTCCCGATAACGCTGGGGTAGGGGCGGCTACTGGCGTCAGGTGCAGCGCATTGTTAGGCTACTGCCAGAAACGCAAGCGGGATACAGAAACCGACGACCAAACGCTCACTTCCCTATACCGCAATTCCTACATACTTTACCAAAACAAACACGACAGAAAGCCTGCCATCAAGAACGCAAAGTAAAAGCCGACGCACAAACTCTAAAGCGGAACCGCAAAGCCTAGCAATAGGAGCCTAACTCTATAGCTCACCTGCGACAACAGCCGACGCAAGCATAACGCCAAGCACAGGTAGAGGCCGGCTGCTGGCGTCAGGTGCAGCGCATTGTTAGACCGCTCACTTGACAAGCCTCCGGTCATACTCTTCTTATCTTTTCTTCAAGTCTCCGTAATTTAGCTTCTATTTGCTCTGCTGTTGTAGATGAAGTGCGGGGGATAAATGTAGACTGTATTGTACCGGATGGTTCGGCGACTTGATGCAGATTAGTCTCAATATATTTCCATCTAAATAGGCCAGGATAAGGCATTGGGGCAGGCATCGGCAATAAGGGGGCTTCCAAGATAACCATGTCCCCCGCGCTAACGACTATGTTTTCCTCGCCGACAGTATCGCCAGCATGGTGATATACATCGGCAATCTTTCCATAGCCAATTATTTCACCTTTGTAGCGAACATAGAGGAACCCACCCAAGACATCTTTTCTGAATTCCACCGGGAACGGGTAAGTCAGTGGCTCAAAGTCTTTTGGCGCACGCGCGGACTTTGGCTCAAAGAGCAAATTAATCCACTCTTGCTTTGCATACTGCGGTATCGTTCTGATAAGGTTCATTTTGTCCTCTAAATTGGTTCCGACACAGAACTACCCGCCGCCGAGCGGTCTAACGCCATAGCTCACCGGCGACAACAGCCGAAGCAAGCCCGCCGATAACGCAAAGCATAAGGCCGGCTGCTGGCGTCGGGTGCAGCGCATTGTTAGATGGCTTGCCCACCGGACGAGAGCGACAACGAGAACGCCCCCGACAATCGGATGACCCCACAGCCCCCGACCAATTTCCTGAATAATAGCACAGCCGAAAAGAAAAAGCAAAGCCCAATTCCGAACGATGTTGCCAAAGTTTCGGCGATTGCAGACAGCCTTTTGCCGCAAGCGATCTAACGACCTAGCTCACCCGCGACGGTAGCCTGCACAGCCAACCGCCGCGCACAGGACACGGCGGCTACCGGCGTCGGGTGCAGCGCATTGTTAGGTTGTCTGCCTCGCCCTGTCCACTCTATGATCTTCCCAACGACTAATAAGCCACTAGTCTCATCGGTAATGGTGAATTGGCGACAGTTGCTTGTCGGGCGAATCATTGAAACAGTTAGCAATACATTCGATTTTTCTTAATACTTATGTGGTTCAAGTGTTCTAAAGAGTGTCACCTTTTCAAGAAGCTGTCTACGCTTTGCTACTACCTATAACCAAACCTCACAAACTCCTCGTCCAGAGTAGAGACTTTGTGCATACCTTCAAGTTTTTCGATCATGTCAACGATATTCTTGAATTTTCGGTGCCATGCGATGCCATAAGCTGATCTACCATCCACAGATTGAGCGAATGGGTCTGCACCAAGTTTCAATAATCTTTCTACAATGCGATAGCTATGAATCTTACCATCTACCGCCTGCTCATTACTGACAGCAGCAAGTACGCTTGTTATACTACGATTAGTCTTCTTCTTTACATCAGCGCCAGCATCCAACAAAATATCGACAATTTGTTTTCTAATATCCTTCTGGTCATAACGTCGAGTGCTAAGAGCTTGGAGAAGTGGAGTGTATCCTTCATCATTCACAGCCTCTAAATCTGCTCCCATTTCCAACAAGAATCGTATGATGTTTTCACTCTCTGAAGTTCCAAATAAAACTGCTGCATGAAGTGGCGTATCTTCAACATTAGAACGGGCATTAACTGATGCACCGACTGACACAAAATACTTTACCATTCCTAAGTGTCCATGTAGTGCAGAAAAATATAATGCGTCGCTTGGAAAACTGTTTTTGTCGATCACTGCCATTTTTGTATTCTCCTGTTTCTATCAATATTTTTACCAGGAATCTGATATTCCTACTACCCATGCTAATAAAGGTGATAGTTTTGATAAACAACTTACACGGTGAAAACTGGAGCTGATTCCATCAACTAAACAAAGATGTAAAGTTTAATTACCTCACGTAAATTACGCACAATCCAACTTCTGAAGCGCGTTGGACAATAAATGGGCACTAGGCGCAGCAACCTAACGGCATAGCTCACCTGCGCCAATGCCCGAAGCAAACTAATCGCCAACGCAGAGCATGACGCCGGGCACTGGCGTCGGGTGCAGCGCATTGTTGGGCCGCAACAGACAAAGCTTATCGAATCTACCAGCACTCCACTATACTTTGAGCAAATTATATACTTTTTGCTGTTGGGATTGGCTTCCCTGCCGGAGAAAGAATAGCAGTCCCAGCATCTTGACCTGCAGGCCATGCGACTTCCATAAGACCATACAGAGCGGCGGATTTCTGCATAAACGCAGAAAGATGACCAAGTTTAGCTTCATGTTCTTTGAGAAGCAAAGACTGCTGTTGAGTTTCCTGAACTTGCTTCTTACACTCGGCTATGTCCTGCTGCTGAATTTCTGCCTGTTGTTTAGCGGCTGCTTTCGCGGCTTGGCTGACCCGGCTCATCTCGCCCCCTCCAACTCGCTGCATCTCCCCTAGATTGTCGCGAAGTTCAGATTTGGCTTCGCGGTACGTTTCTTGGGTGGCCTTTTCCACCAGGGCGATGAACCGTTGCTTATCGAGGCTGTAGTCCGTTACCTCATTTCGAATGGGTCCGGCGAAGAAGTCCACGATACCAAACCCACCACGTTTTGTTTCTTTAATGTAAGTATTGGTCTCAATTAAGTCGCCTAAATCAATGTTCAGATGGGAGGCCGTCAGGTCAAACCCGGTGCGGCGGAACTGTTGGAGGGCTTTGGGGACTTCGCCTCCCAGGGCTTCATCTAACGCTTCTTGAGCCTTTATTTTGTGTGCATCAATCACCGGCATCAGCAAATCGTTACGCTGATACTGCACGGCCTTCACGACTGTACGCTCTAGTTGGAAGCGCCGGTCTGAATCCTCAGCCAGTTGCTTCGCGGTCGTCAATGTCAATTCTCGTTGCGCTTCTCGCATGACTTCGGCCTCAAACAGAGGCTTTTGATGAGAGAGTTTCTCTTCCGCCACCTGAGCATTGTCAGTAAGCTGTTTCGCCAGTGACTTGGCGATTTTCTGCCACTGTGCATAATCCTCCTCGCTGGCTACTTGCAGCGCAGTGTCGGCCAGCCGTGCCGCCAACTGCTCCTGTTCAACGTGTAACGCCGATTCCAGCAAATTCATGGCTTCGCGGCTGTGCTTCAGCCATCCCTCAAACCGTAGGGCCCCGCGCTCCGCCACGAGGAAGCGCTGAAGCTCGGCTTCCAAAGCACCAAATCCGCTGTCGGCGAACTCTTGCACGTCTTCGCGGCGCAGTCCTCGGGCCGCCTGATATGCCGAGACGCAGAAGAATGGATAGTCGTTGCGCTCCAGGACCTCTTCAATCCGTCGCCGATGCTCCCGCTCCCGTTTTTGCCACACGATCTCGCCATGCTCCGTGCGCTCTCCAAAATCTCGCTTCGTCTGTACAAAAAGACACCGGTCCGTGATGGATTTGATATGCTGAAGAAACGCCATTTCCCGCTGACCCATCGGCGGGTCCACGCTGACAAGAAAGAGTGCGGCATCTATTTCCGCGGTAAACTCCTTGGTGATACGGGCATGGTCTTCATTGATCGAGCCGATGCCGGGCGTGTCTACCAACTCCACGCCCTCTCCCAGCAACGGGGAGATGCAGCCGACGCGCACTTTTCGTATGTGGGCAGCAAGTTGTTCGTTTTCCTCGGCGTGGGAAGACCACCAGAACTTTTTGCGCCGCAGATTCGGCTCGGTCAGGAAGCCATTAAGTTGCTCGGCGCTGACTGGCAGCATCTTGCCGTCATCCAGGGTGATTTCTATTTGCTGCGCTTCGTCGTAAACCAGTGTCGTAATCACAGCAGTTGTCGGCGTCACGGCGGTCGGCAGGAGGCCATCCGCTTTCCTGTTATCCGCGCTGTGCAGGCGCAGGAGGACATTGAGCAGGCTGCTTTTGCCGGAGCTATATTCCCCGACGACGGCCACCTTGAATCGGTCGTCACGGACTTTGTTGGCCAGTCCCCGCAGGGCTTCACCGACCGTAAACGCTTCTTCGTCGGCACCCGTTTTGACCTGGGAAGCAGAGGGAAATTCCGCCAGCGACAGAAGCCAGCGGCTAAGCCGCTCTTTGGCTTCGCGGTATTCATGTAGCGCGGACATCTCCAAACTATTCCTCCGTATCCGTAATAAGGCTGCTCTCCTGGCACTTCTCTTCCAGCCAGCCCAGTTCCCGGCGCAGGCCGTAAATTTTTTGAAGGTTGCTCTGGATCGCATCTTGCTGACGCCGTAAATCCTTGTCCTGGGTTGGCGGTTGCCGCATCAATAGCAGATTCAGCCGACGCTTTGATGCGGCGACCGAATCGCGGAGGCTGTCCCGAACCTGTCTCCAATCCGTGTAAAATCGCTGTTCCAGCCGTCGCTCCCGCTCCCCCACCTGCCGCTGAATGGCTTCCCGCACTCGGGAAGCACGGCGTTGGTGATTAGACTCCGAGAGCGACCCAAACGTGCCGATCCCCATGGCTCCAGCTCCCGCCAGCGCGATGATGGGCGCAAAGGGGGCCAGAAATGTCGCGCCCACCACAGTCAGCAACAATGCCCCAGTGCCAAGCCCAGAAACGGTGGGTAGGGCCGCAAAGCGCAGTTTGTCGGGCAGAGTTAGGTCAAAATTACCTGCCAGCGCGACACTGTTTTCGTGACCGCTATTTGAAAATGAGGCTTCGTTTCGCCCCTGCGTCTGCCGACTGATCTCATGGCTTGCCTGCATGTGATCCGCGTCGGCAATAAGTTTTACATACTGCAGCGCCTTCTGTTCCAGAGCATCCAGGATAGGTTTGATCCGTTCCCGTTCTGAATTCCGAGCCGCTTGATCCCATTCCGCATAAACGGCGTCCAACGCTTGTTCCAGTTCTGCATGAGTAACTTCCGCGCCGGATTTGATACGGTCAGTGAACTCATGGGTGATCTGTTCCACCTGACGGCGCAGGTCAGTCATCTGAGACTTGTATCCACTAAGCGCCCGCTCCGGTAGCATGTCGATGCCATTCACCAGCTCACCTTCCAGCCGCCCGGCTTCCGCAACAGCGGCGGAATCCTCCCGATCCCGGTCTACCTGCTCCAGTTTCGGTGCCTCTTCCTGCTCTTTTGCATCCAGGAAGGATCTGGCCTGAGCGCGCCAGCGTTGTTGAAGATGGTACAGATGCGCTTGCCGCGCCTGCTCACCGTTGCGCTGGCTCTCCGCTTGCCGCCACGCATCAAAGCTCTGTAACACTTTGTCGCCCTTCGTTATTTCGCCGACGTTCCCATCCCAGTCCGACAGCAGCACCGCCTGCCAGGGAAACCCGCCGTAGTTCTCCAGAACGGAGTCCAGCCCTTCCTGAAAATCTCCTTCGTCCACCTGGTCGCATTTTGTCAGCACCAACACAGCAGGAGTGTCCGCGAGATGCGCTCGTACAAAGGCGACTTCCTCCGCGCCCGCAGGCTGCGTGATCTGCACAGTCATCACCGCAAGGTCTGTGATTGCGAGCAGTGACAATACCTTCTTGTCCTGCTCACTCGTTCTAAAGGGCGGTGCGTCGCAAAACAAAACTTCGCCGACCCTATCCTCACTTACCTCGTGAAAATCGCAGCCCAGCACTTTCAACTCGTTCTTGACCGTCTTTTTCCAGTCCGTCGCCCCCGCACAATTCACACGGTCTGCGGGCGCTACGGAAAGGTGTGTCGCCTTAGTGAATAGCGTACTTTTGCCGCGCCCTTCCGCCCCGATTAGTGTCACCACCGGGCCTGAAAAATCGCACTGGCGCAGATAATCCATGATGCGCCGTTTTGTTTTCTCGTCGCCGACGGCATCCGCAAACCTTTGGGCGCGGTCCATGAAAAGAGAGGAGGGCATAACTTTTCCTTTTCCATACTCAATCTGATAGGCTAGAGATGTAAAAAAAGTGTATAGAGGATCGCTCCCAAACAACAAATCGCGATGCCGGAAAGCCAGATGAGCCAGATGAGCAGGCGGCGGTTTGCTGTTACTTGTCGGGTCGTCAAATCTCTGAGTTCTGACTTTGAGGATTCCAATTTACTCGCGACGTGGGAAGCGCTCCCTTGTATTTCCTTTGTGACATTAGCAAGAGTTTTGTCTTGGGAGTCTTGCCAGTTCTTGAGATACAGTTGGATGTTATTCCAATTTTGACTCTGTTTAGTGCTTTCCGCGCGGACGAAAGTGTCAATCGCCGTACTCTTGCTTCCCAAAAAGGTTAAGTTTGCCTCAAGCCCTGTGTGGCGAATTTTGGCTGACCTATCTTGATCGGAAAACCCTGTGAATATCTTGTCTGCCAGTGACTTCTCCAGGCTATCGAGCCGCGCGTGCGCCATCAAAAGCCCCTGGACGACTTCCACAAGAAGTTTCTCTCTGTCTATTTCGTCCGTTAATTTCACTGCATTGTCCGGCATAGTAGTATTTGTCTCGCTTACCATTAGGCGCGTCTATATCGCTTTCTCACGAGGACTGCCAGGGCGCATCGGTAGGAGTGGCATCATAGGTGCCGGGCAGATTTTCATCGGAACCTTCAGGATAATGACGCGCTTCCACCAAGGACGGATGACTGGCGGCACTGTACGGATCGGTGCCAAGCGCAGATTCCAAATCATTGGACCATCCGTCACCGTCGCTGTCCCGGCCATGATTTGTGTGCACATGCCCGCCAGCGTCCTGCCAGTTCACGTCGAAGCTATGATGACCATGGAGGCCATAAGGGTCGATCCCCAGATCACGGCTGGCAGCGTCACTCACGCCATCGCCGTTAGAATCCTGCGCTTCCGAGTGCTGCCGCAGATGCAGCTGGGCCGCATCATGCAGCGGATGCGCCAAATTACTGCCCAAGTGCAACGCGCTGTCCGTCGCGCCCAGGGCGAAGAATCGCGCTTCTTCAAATGCGTCCGGCGTATGCATATTGTGGTAATCCGTATCGTGTTGAATGCCGTCGTGTCCTCCTCCTAACAAATTCTCCAGATCGCCGTGCATAGTCTTCTTCCTTTCTTTGGGTGACGCGAAAATTCAAGCCAGTGCCGCCGCCAGACGCCGACGAATACGAGCGCAATCTTCGTCCCGGCTTTCCGGCCTAGCGGCCCAGCGCTTTTTCAACCCGGAAAGGGCGTTTTGATAAGTGAACTTTTCCTGCAAAGGTAGGCTGTACCAGTCGACCGCTTCCCGATGGGTCTTCAACGCCGTGGACAACGAGGGTGATAATTTCCAGTTCTCTTCTAGCCACAGGGCGAATGTGAAGAAATCCAACAGCAAAAAGCGGTATAACGCCACCGATTGCTGGTCTCTGGCAAACTGCGCGACTTCAGCAAGGGTTTTCGTGTAAAGCGTAACCAGAGCGTTCATCTCATCCAGTGGTAAAATGCTTTCCGGGGCGACCTTCTCCGGGGTGACGCCAAAGTTGTACAGCCGTTTCCACGGAAGCGACTTGCCGCTTTCGGCGGCGGTGACGGCCATTTCCAGAACGGTCTGCCCGACTAGCGACGGCATCATTTTGCGCCAGCGCGGGAGTTCATGCAAAAAAATCGCCTCCGCCTGAAGCGTAATATCGTATTCTTCGTGGATTTGCCGGGCGACCGCGAAGGCGCGGTGCGTCGCGGTCAGGAGCGCAACTTGCTTGATGCCTTCGTCTGGTTGCGAAAGGCGGCGGACGAGCGCATCCCACTGATGCCAGTCTGCCTCCTCTTCCAAATCAAAATATTGCCGCTGTTGTTGGACAAATTCGCGATCTTCGTGTGTACCGCCCTGCCAGAGGGCCGAGCAGGTGTAAATTAAGGGGCGGAGACCGACTTTTTCCGATAAGTCGGTGAGTATTTGTTCCCGGATTTCCTGCCGCTCGTTGCCATCGTATTTATCGGATTGGTTCAAAACCACAATCATTTCTAATCCGAAATCTTTAATCAGATGAGCGCACTTCTCATCGTCTTCTCCAAAGCCTGCCCCCAACACAAGAACGCATAGATCAGATTGTTTGATCGCCTGCCGTCGTACCTCTTCCGCCCACGTCCGCGCCTCGGAATTGGGGCCGTCGAAACCAGGTGTGTCTATGAGGCGCGAAGTCAGCAGCAGATGGCTAGTATGGCCGCGCCGAAATGCAACGGCCTCGCCGATGCGCTCCGCGCCACTCGATATAGCCGTCAGATCGATCTCATTTCGGAATTGATCCAGCGAGATCAAATGCTCGGAGGCTGAATCCAAATCGAGGCTGCTCAGCCGGCTTGCCCTATCCTTGCCCGCCCAGACCAATTCCACCAGTTGCGCGGTACATTCGTCAGTATTGTAGGGCAGGACATCGCCGCCGACCAAGGCGTTAATCAGGCGGCTTTTGCCCGTCTTGAACCGCCCAACGAAGCAAATTCGCGGAGGATGCGCTAAGTCGCGGTCCTGTGTATGAACACGGGCAATAGTATTTTGCAGTTCGTTCCACAGGGGTATCAGCGCAGGGTAAATAGTCTGAATGGACATTCTGAAATCAATACAGAACAATATCGCACTAAACAGCAATCACAAAGGGAAAGCCAAACGCTATTGCTAACTCTACATTGCCTTTTGAAGCGAACAGCCTTTATTTGCGGTCTAACGACCTAGCTCACCTGCGACAGCGGCAAGCATTTGACCCCCGATAACAAACATAATAACCGCGCCGCTGGCGTCCGGTGCAGCGCATTGTTAGGCTACTGCCGGGAGCGCAAACGGGATAGAGAAATCAGAGGCAGCTTACCTCCAACATTCAGTCTTGACCTCATTCCTACTTTACCCCATTAAACACGACGGAAAGCCTGCCACCAAGAACGCAAAGCAACTGCCGACCACCAAACTCTAAAGCGGAACCGCAAAGCCTAGCAATAGGAGCCTAACGCCAAAACTCACCTGCGCCGGTGCAAACGTAGACACGAGATAACAAAGCCTCACCACCGGCGTCAGGTGCAGTGCATTGTTAGATGGCTTGCCCTATGACAAGAGAGCGACAACGGGAATGCCCCCGACAATCGGATGACCCAATAAGCGCCCGACAACTTGATTGAATAATAGCACAGCCTCGCCGAGAAAGCAAAGCCCAATTCCGAAAGACCGCTGACTCCCGCCAAATGCCAGAAGCCTTTTGCCGCAAGCGATCTAACGACTTAGCTCACCTGCGACAGTGGCCTGCACAGCGTCTCGCCAAGCACATGACAACCGCGCCGCTGGCGTCCGGTGCAGCGCATTGTTAGATGGCTTGCCAGACGAACGAGAGCCGACAACGCGGATGCCCCTCACTACTGGAAAGCCCATGGCCCCCGACTAATTTCCTGAATAATAGCACAGCCGAAACGAAAAAGCAAAGCCGATATTCTGAAATGTCACGCCAAAGTTTCGGTGTTTGCCCGTAGCCTTTTGCCGCAAGCGATCTAACGCCATAGCTCACCCGCGACGGTAGCCACTGCACAGCATACCACAACGCAAAGCAAAACGCGGCTACCGGCGTCGGGTGCAGCGCATTGTTAGGCCGCGCGTGCTGTAGCTTTAGTGACAAGGCTCATTGTGCAATCGCATTTCAAAACTTCTTTGGTTATGAATGACCATTGAGAAAGCCCATCGCAACGCACTGAGGCGACTGATACACCATTCGTTTACAAGTGCATTGGCTAAAGCGCTGACATAAACACCGAACGCAAGAACGATAACTAAAACGATAACTAATAGGATAACTGCCATAACTTTCTTCCAAAGTTTCATTTATGTCTCATGGCTGCTCGGTAGCGCAACCGCACTCGTCGCGCGGCCTAACGCCATAGCTCACCTGCGACGGTAGCCCTGCACAACATACCACAACGCAGAGCAAAATGCGGCTACCGGCGTCAGGTGCAGCGCATTGTTAGATTGCTGGCAGGAAGGCTTACAAGACCGGAACCATTGGATAAGTGCGGATGGCCGTGTCCACAGTGACAAGCGTAAGGCCATGCTCAATTGCCTGACCAATCAAAAGACGGTCAAACGGATCGCGATGAAGAGGCGGCAGTTTTGCTACCTGAGAGACGCACCTTTCATTCACCGACAAACTTGTGATTTGGTGACGCCGTCGCTGGGACGGCACATAAATCTCCGGCGGCCCCGGCAGGGGTATATTACCTAACTGATGTTTGATAATGATTTCCCACAAAGAGACCACACTCAAAAACACCTCATCACCGGGGTCACGAATAGCATCGCGGAAATAATCAGCAAGCTTCTTGTCGCCAATAAGGAACCACAGAAAAATATGCGTGTCTAAAAGGAGTTTCATACGCCCTCAAACTCCCGAAGTATTGCTTCCGGCAAAGGCGCATCAAAATCATCTGGAACGGCAAATTCTCCCGCGCACAAACCAAAAGGGCGAAGTGAGGGTGTCGCTAGGTTATTATGTCCTGCGAGTTTGATTTCAACAAGGGGCGAGTTGGCTTCCATGACAAGCAGGGACTCGCCCGACTGAACCCGATGTAGATAACCGACTATATCGCGCTGAATATCTTCAATGGTGACAGTAATCATGGAGTAATTGTAGCATACCTGCCGAGTTTCTTCTCACACTTGCCGCGACAGGAAAGGCCTACGCCCAGCAATCTAACGCCCTAGCTCACCCGCGACACCTGCAAGCATAGCCTATCACCACGCACAGGAAGCCGGGGCAGGTGGCGTCGGGTGCAGCGCATTGTTAGGCTGCTGGCTGTGATGATGTATGCAACTGGCATTTTACTAAACCCCCGTTTTGAGCTAATATAAAGAGAGACATCAAAGGCAACGTATCGCCCGCCGCTCAAAAGCCGTGTGGAATCTTGTTCACTGTATAGCCGACCAAATGTTCTTGCTTATCAAACCGAAGCACCACTTCAACATCCCACGTTAGTGGGCCTGTTTGTAATGAGAAAGTTGATGCTGCCAGATAAAGATTTGCGACGATGTTTCTATCCTGTCTGCTGTAAGAGGAATGGTCAATTCTGTCTCTATCTAAAGAAGCCGTTACTTTGGTGGGACTTGCGCCAAGTAGGTTTTCTTTCTCGATTTTGTGTGGAATCTTTGTACTGGCAGATGTTAGCTTGCTGGCCTCTTGATATTGGAGTCCAATGAATGCACAGAGAAGCAATGCTAAAAAAATTACCACCCCACCGCCGACTCGTTTCATTTGATCGCCTTATTTGAGCGCAGGAAGAAGGGAAGTGTCCATCCACTCCTGCCTCAATGAAAGCATACGCACAGCAGCCTAACGCCATAGCTCACCTGCGACACCCGCTAAACAAGCCCTTCGCTAACGCATAGGAGACGGCGCGGGTGGCGTCGGGTGCAGCGCATTGTTAGGCTGCTCCTGTGTAGGCTTTGGCTAGTCGGTTAATATACGCTCGCAAATACCAAGAAGACCAGCAAACATAAAGAATTGGGAGAAGTTGGGGAAGCCATCTTTGCTCAGGCAACACGAAAGCAGGTATAAAAATAACGAGAAGCCCCCCGACGCCCATCATACTCACTGCGAAAACTATTTTGGGAGTCGCTCGTATGATTGCCACGATTATTTTTTTGTCACTGAACTTCATACTTCCTCTTTTCGCCACCGGATAATCCAATGCGGAGCAGCCTAACTCCATAGCTCACCTGCGACAGTAGCCTAACCTGCCTTCCGATAACGCTGGGGTAGAGGCGACTACTGGCGTCAGGTGCAGCGCATTGTTAGGCTACTGCCAGAAACGCAAGCGGGATACAGAAACTGACGCCCAAACGCTCACTTCCCTACACTGCCATCCCTACTTACTTTACCAAAACAAACACGACGGATAGCTTTTCACAAAGAACGCAAGCCAAAAGCCGACAAATAAACTCCCAAATGAAAGCGCAAAGCCCAGCAATAGGAGCCTAACTCCATAGCTCACCCGCGACACCGCGAGCAGAGCCGAATGATGATGCACAGGAACCCGCGCGGTGGCGTCAGGTGCAGCGCATTGTTGGGCCGTCAGGCTGTTCTGCTGATGGTCAAGGACTTAAACTCCCCTCGTGAACTTGGCAGTAGACTTGCAGTTTGTTCAACGTGTCTAACTTGACGCGCGTTGCTGCCGGTAACGTGGCCCAATACTCTCGCCCCTTCATCTGCACGGTAGATTGATGTCCGTCACGATAGGTCACGACGATAGGGATCATCTCCGGCCAAAAATCTCGATATAACAGTTCGGGCCGTGCGGGTGCTTTGACCATTTGCCCTCTGGTTACCCGATTATGCCTATGATGGTGCTTGATCCTGCCGACGGCTTGGCGCGACTGGGCTAAGGCGGGTAAGAGCAAGACTGCTATTAGGACAGTGATAATGGTTGAAATTATCAAGCAAATAGGTTTTCGTATCCCGCCCATTTTTCTCCCCCTGCTGCTACAAGAAAACATTTGGTCCTGCGGCCCAACGACCTAGCTCACCTGCGACGGTAGCCTGCATAGCCAACCGAACTTGCACAGGATACGGCGGCTACCGGCGTCAGGTGCAGCGCATTGTTAGGTGGCAGGTTGTATCGCCAAAGGCCACAGGTCTCTGAAGCCATATGTTATTTCGGTGAGTGAGCAAAACTTGGAGAACTAGCCGGATCAGCATCAATCCTCTTAATCTGCTCTTCGATTGCTCTCTGCTCCTCTGGGGATACCGGATGCCCATCTATCGTCATCATTGTGGTAGGTTCTCTCAATGATGAAGAACTCGGCCCTGATGAAGCACAGCTCCGTAGCAGAACAAGACACAGACCCAATACAAAAAAGACCGTGCCAATAATACCACAGATACGCCCGGCTACCACAAGCCCACGCTGGCTCATATCACCGGTTTGCGGTTCGTATCGGTCCAATACCTCCAGAGCGTTATTACTCATGCTCCAAGCAATTGGTCCCAAAAACGGGCAAATAACTAGGCTCAGAATGCCAAGCGTCAGATAAGTCGCTCCATTGACCGGACCACGAGGGTTCATGTTCCTCTTTCACAGTACCAGCCTCCCGCCCTGCCACCTAACGGCATAGCTCACCTGCGACGGTAGCCATGCACAGGATACCACAACGCACAGGAAAACGCGGCTACCGGCGTCGGGTGCAGCGCATTGTTAGGTGGCAGGCAGAAAAGCGATTTGTCTCAGGAAATCAGCCTTCAGGAAATCAGCCTGTCGTACTCGGTATGCGTGCCTATCCAAAACCAAACAACACCGTCCGGTTTATCCCGGCCCAATGCCCGGTAATGATCGCCAACTCGTACCGACCAAAGCTGCTTTTGTTTACCGACCTTCTTGAAGTGCAGTGAGGCATGATGCACATCTGCCTTGAGCAACTCGTAATTCTTGTCCGCTAACTCGCGCACTTCCTGGGGAAGATGCTGGTAATACTGCCAGAAGCGTGGAAGAGTAAGATGCTTCATAGAGGCTTTGCCAACCCCGCCTCATACTCTTGATCTACTTCGGCCAGAAGCGCATCCAGCTTGCCTGAGTCCAAATCGTACTCAATCTGTTTGTCCCAAACTTCAGCATGATGCTCGGCCAGCCAAGACATCAATTCAGTAACCTCTCTGACCGGCAATTGGGTAATAGCCGTTTCAATTTCTTTGACGCTCATGCCGGTATTGTACCTGATTCTTCCCAGCGGGAAAAGCAAGGCATCCGCCCTGCGACCTAACTCCATAGCTCACCTGCGCCGGTGCAAACGCGGAAGTGAACCAACAAAGCCTCACCACCGGCGTCGGGTGCAGCGCATTGTTAGGCTACTGCCGGAAACGCAAACGGGATACAGAAACCGACGCCCAAACGCTCACTCCCCTACACTGCCATCCCTACTTACTTTACCAAAACAAACACGACGGATAGCTTTTCACAAAGAACGCAAGCCAAAAGCCGACAAATAAACTCCCAAATGAAAGCGCAAAGCCCAGCAATAGGAGCCTAACTCCATAGCTCACCTGCGACACCGCGAGCAGAGCCGAATGATGATGCACAGGAACCCGCGCGGTGGCGTCAGGTGCAGCGCATTGTTGGGCCGTCAGGCGGTGTAGTCTATAGTAACAGCGTTTTCAGAGCTGGTCATGCTGTTCCGTAGGCGCAGAACTTACCTTAGCCAATGCTTGCTCAAACCGAGTTCGCTTACCCCGTATAGCCCTTTGCTCAAGATAACTACTCGTCATCAAAGCCGATAGCTTCTCCGCTATCGCGGTCGCGGCAAACTGATTGATGGAAATCCCTTCCTGCAAAGCCAATTCTCGCACCTGCTTATGCAGTGACTCAGGCAAGCGCAAACTCATCGTACTCATCTTTTTGTTCCTTTCGCCTGTTAGCCTTTCAGAAATTGGGCTTTCAAGCAATTATGCCAATATTTCTCAAAAACTCCTGGGGCGTCAAAGTAATGATGCCGAACTGCTCACTCCCCACAAAGTCTTTCTGATTGAAGGTGATAATATAATCACACTGCGCCTCAACGGCCAATTCCAGTACCATATCATCTTTGGGGTCTTTGAGAAAAGGACGCCAGAGAAAGAAGATTGTATGGCGATGCCCCACAGAGCAGAGATAATCAAGAACGTCGTCCACATCTTGCTCCGACAGATTAGGAACTAGACCGGGACGCTTGGCAACATCCTCATATTCCAGTACGAGTGGAACCGAAAGGCTAATCTCAAAGCGGTCACTTTGCCCAATGAGCATCAACAGCAGGAATGACGCACCTCGGTTGGAGCGTAAAGCGGCAAGGAAGACGTTCGTATCAATGACAATTTGGAAGCGTTGCACACAAGATTATACAATTTTTTGGTTGCAGATGCAATACCATCAAGTGATAATCGGGTGTTTTTTGTCCCTGCTGAAGACAGAGCCTTCGTCCAGCGGCCCAACGGCATAGCTCACCTGCGACAGCGGCACGCACTTGACCCCCGACAACGTACACGATAACCGAGCCGCTGGCGTCGGGTGCAGCGCATTGTTAGGTGGCTGGCATGAGAGCTATGGGATATGGCGCACTCCGTAATGAGCGAGCCAACCTATCAGGAGATAAATAGCTTCTATCAAGTTTCCGCGCCATAGCCGATACCGCCAATAGTTCCATTTAGGCTTCCGATTCTCACTACTTTCCTTCTGTTTGTCATCCTGCCAGGGGTAAACACTTAAAAGTAAAAACTGACCGAGGGTTACAAGCCCTAAACTGTGCCAGAAGGTTATATCTCGGATGCCAAGCGGTAGAATGAACCATCGCCAAAGATGAAGAAAAACAAAGGCGCTCCAGAACGGCCCTAGAAGCGCAAAGAATATGGTGTAAAACCCCTGAAGCGACCCCGAAACACCAGATTTTTTATCTTTGGCTTCTTCCGGCATTGGCACAGTATCCACTATCTTTTCAGTTTTATCTTCAATATTCATTTTTCCAACGGCAAGCCTATCGCCCAGCGACCTAACTCCATAGCTCACCTGCGCCGGTGCAAACGCGGAAGTGAGAAAGGAAAACCCTACCACCGGCGTCGGGTGTAGCGCATTGTTAGGCTACTGCCAGAAACGCAATCGGGATACAGAAACCGACGACCAAACGCTCACTTCCCTATACCGCAATTCCTACATACTTTACCAAAACAAACACGACAGAAAGCCTGCCATCAAGAACGCAAAGTAAAAGCCGACGCACAAACTCCAAAACGCTTACGAGAAGCCCAGCAATAGGAGCCTGACGGCCTAGCTCACCTGCGCCGGGGACATGGCTAAAGAACCAAGAAAAGCTCACCACCGGCGTCAGGTGCAGCGCATTGTTAGACCGCTCGCCTGCTCGGACTACGCCACGAGCGCCCACGGTGAAAACAAATGGTGAAGATGCCGCCGATGACCGCGCCCCATAACCCGCCCCACAACCCATCCCTGAAAATTATATGTTTTACAATTGCCTCGTTACGGTCTGCCAAGCCATGACCGATCCAAGCCGCCGGGCCAAATGCCGTGAGAACGGCCTCGCCTTGATGATAGCCTACTGTTATGCCGATACCGATACCCAGCATCATACTATAAAAACTGATTAGAACAGTCCATTTCATCTTGTTCATTTTGACCTCGCGTAAAGTCTAGCCCCTGCCGAGCAGTCTAACGCCATAGCTCACCTGCGACAGTAGCCCGGCAAGCTGAACGATAACGAAACCGTGAACGCGGCTACTGGCGTCAGGTGCAGCGCATTGTTAGGTGGCAAGCGGTTCAGCCAACGTACTCAATCTTAATCTGAATGTGCAACTGGTGGCCTAGCAAAAGGGCTTCTGGCTCCAATGTCACCGAACGCTCAGAACACCGAACACGGCAAATCATCGGAATCCCTGCCGCTTCCAACTGGCGAATATACTTGCGATCAAAGTGAAGCGTGGAATGAAACCATTTCATGTGGTCGCTCACCGAATGAGTCATATCTAGCGGTGAAGGAAAGACTAAATCCTTCCCGTCTTCCTGGAACCAAGTACCGAAATGGATATGTGCCTTTACATCCTCAAAATGCTCTTTGGCATTGATTAAACGCATCTCGACTTTATCATGTTTACGCATCAGCAATAGCCCACGACTTGCCACCTAACTCCATAGCTCACCTGCGACAGTAGCCTAACCTGCCTTCCGATAACGCTGGGGTAGAGGCGGCTACTGGCGTCAGGTGCAGCGCATTGTTAGGTGGCTGATTGTGGGGCGATTTTGACAATCTGCGCTGGCACAACTGTAGGCAATGCGGCTAACACTTGAGGCATCAGCGGAAGCAATGTCTCTATTGTATTATCTTGCGCTTTCAGCACAATCAAAGCGAAAGAACGCCCACTCATGTTCTGCTGATAACGCATATTGCCATCAATCGTGATGAACGCCCCAAATACGGACTCAATCAGCGGCAGCAGCTCGCCATTCTCGATGCCCGCCCAACCCATCTCCGGCACAGTTTTGACTTCGTGACCGAGTAACCCACCTTTGAGTTTACGTGGCAAGCACTCATCAAGCAGCAATTTCATGAACAGCCTCGTGATAAACAGCCTCGTAGCTCGGTTCCTGTATCTGTTGCTGAACGACCTCAATCATCTGCTGGGCCTGTCTGCGTGCAACTGTCGGGAAATCATCCAGAAAATCATCTAAGGGATGGTTAGCTTTGAGGTAATCAAATAAAGTCTTGACGGGAACGCGCGTACCAGTGAAAACCGGGATACCGCCTAAAATATTTTCATTTCGGGTGATAAGTGTTTGGGTCATTATGTTTCTCCTCACCTTTTTGTTGTACCCGAAAAGTGTGGCAAATGGAGAAACTGTACACAGCACAGACTTACGCCCAGCGACCTAACGCCAAAGCTCACCCGCGATAGTAGCCAAAGTATACCCTCCTATTGCGCTGATGCGAACGCGGCTACTGGCGTCGGGTGCAGCGCATTGTTAGACCGTCAGCAGTTGTCGCTTCAAGCGCAATAATTCTGGGTGAGCATTGCTGAAAAGCGGATGGTAAGCTTCGCCAACATACCCGTTCCACACATAACCAGGACGAAACGGCTGAAAAAATCCCAATGGCTCGAACTTTTGCGCTACCTTGTCATCCAGAACGCACGAGAAACTACAGGAGCGATAACCATCGGATGAAAGAGATAAATAGTCTCCAAGTTCGGCAACACAGATGCTCGGATTGAAACCTATGTAAGCAAATTGGAAATCCGGTGCTGAAAGTAAATGGTGGTATAGCCGCACTCCGCATTCTGACATATCAACGGCATCTTGAACGGTACACACGCCCCAACCATTCAGTTGCGGCGATGAAACCTCAAGGGTGGATGTTCCTGAGTCGGTTTGTTGAATGCTAGTCTGCAATGATACCTTAAGTCCACTCAAGAGAGTAAAAGTAAGCCCTTCAAAATGCGAAAACTGCTTTTCTGCTTGCTCCTTAGTTTCGCACTCAACCACTAGCTCGAAAATGATAGCCATATTAAAAACCCTTGTGCCGACATATAAGCCCCATTGCTGCGGTCTAACGGCAAAGCTCACCTGCGACGGTAGCCTGCACAGCATAACGAATACGCATAGGAACCGGCGGCTACCGGCGTCGGGTGCAGCGCATTGTTAGGTTGCTTCTTGTTGAGCCATGGCCCAATCGAATGCAAAATCGATGTTCGCCTCTCTGTCTTTACCAAACATAGCCACATCTCCTGCATGACGCGACAGATAACTGACAACGTGCGAAGCGGAGAAAAAGGAATTAAGTGTTGTTTCATTCTCAGGCAGTAATGTCAGACTCTTTAGCCACATATTGCTGAATGGTTCGGGGGACAAGGTGTTATCCGCCAGAATGAGACAAACATTGGCACGAATTCTTTGGTTCCCACTGTTTTCCAGTTTTGCAAGCACTGGTTCAATAGGTTGGTCGAAAGCCGAGAGAAAGCCAAGCGTCTCCGACATGATCCAAGCCTTATCATATTCTACATCCTCAGCCAGCCGGTTCTCTAAAACGACTGCAATAAATTTGAAGACGCTTTTCCTTTCTTCCGCTGTCATCTCCTCCTCTATATCCGGTATTCCTACGGATAGTTTAAGTTCGGGTCTTACAGCCAGTAGGAGTTTTGCATAAAGTTGGTCTTCATCAGGGATAATGCTTTCGTCATAAAATTCCAACAGGCGCGGAACATAGTACGCGATTTGCGGCCATGTTCCCCAACACATATAGCCATCCCAAAGTATGGGCCGCAGGTCTTCCAGCGTCAAGCGCGGATAAGGAATTGACAACAGGTGGGCTATCTCATCATCTGTATAACACATTTTACAATGAGGAATGAAACGTGGCTTGCTCCGACCTGCAAAAGCGCTTTTGACTCGCTCAAATGCTTTGCCAACAAGGGCATTCACGTCTGTTATCTCCTACAAAGTGAACGGATTTCGCCCCGCGCTGGCGAAGCGACCTAACGACCTAGCTCACCTGCGACGCCCGCACTGCACAGCATACCATAAACGCAGAGCAAACGCGGCTACCGGCGTCGGGTGCAGCGCATTGTTAGACCGCGCTTTGTCTCACCCGACGTATACCCGTATAAATCTGGTATAGAATAATCACTATCGATGATATGTAAAACAGAGCGTAAAGCATCAGAGTAATCGCCGAAAGTAGAGGTGAACTTTGACCGGCTACGTAAGCATCACTCCATACAGCCATGACGACTTGGAGACAGGGAAGAGCAATAGTCGCGAACTTCTTGAATACCCCCTTTGTACCTGAAAAAGTGATTTTACCGCTCCATAGGCCTATGAGGAACAGTGGCGTTAAGAAAAACACATAGATGATCGCCAATCCTGTCATGATGATCGCCATTGCCCATACTAATGCCCGCGTGACCCTGTGAGGCCAGGGCTGTTGCCACCAGTGCAAGCCACTACTGGTTACTACCATTGGGAAGAGGACAGCAAGTAACCAAAAAATGATTGCGAAGCAGTTGAAGATGGCACGAAGCGCAGGCATCTGTGGACTCAGAGAGTGAGTGAGCCATTTCAGAAGCCTTTCAAATGCTTGCTTGTCCCCGGAACGCATAGGTATCATTCCTTTCTTGTGTCTGCCACAGTGCTGCAACTGTAGCGCGGTCTAACGGCCTAGCTCACCTGCGACACCTGCCAAGCAAGCCTTACGATAACCCACCCGACATGGCGGCAGGTGGCGTCGGGTGCAGCGCATTGTTGGGCCGCTGCCTGTGAAGCGAATAAGGCTGGATCAAAACGTCGGCGGAAATACCTAAGCCCTGATGCAAACGGCGAATCATCTCAATCGTCAATCCACGCCTGCGGTTCAAGACTTCCGCCACACGCGCCCGACTGCCTAAAAATGGCTCCAAATCCCGTCGGCTCAGTCCACGACTTTCCATATAGTATTCCAGAGCGACCACTGGGTCCGGCGGTGAAATGGCGTGATGCTGTTCCTCGTAAGCCTCCACAAGCAGGGTCAGAATATCCAAACGGTCTCCCTCGAAAGTTTCCGGGGCCGCATCAAAAAGCCGTTCAACTTCCGCTAATGCTTCTTTGTAATCCGTTTCTGTTTTCAGGGAACGCAGGTTCATCAGACTATCCATAAAATTGTCCTTTATCTCCGAGCATTACTTCTCCGAGTATTACTTCTCAGACTGTTGGTTCAGACTGTCGCCGCGTCTATTTTGTCGTACTCCCGATGTGAGCCGATGAAGCGAATATAGACAATCTCGAACTGATAATTGACGGCAACGATAAGGCGGTACTGATTGCCCTTGATGTTGAATACAACTCGGTTATTTGCGACAATGCTGGCACTGGCATAGACACTCTTGATGTTCTCCGGCGTTTTCCACTGTGCTTGATTGGCATCCTGATACCAGGCTCGGAGCGCATCTTCCGTATCAGAGTGTCTTTCCCAAAATTCTCGGAGTGTGCTTCGGGCGATAATACGCATGAGACAATTATACCCTGCTCCCATTGCGGGAACAAGGCAGTGGAGGATTTTCAGTGTTTTCACTGCACTGGTGACAGAATAGCCTATATGCAGCGGCCCAACGACCTAGCTCACCTGCGACTGCGGCAAGTGTGACACCCGAATACTGCCATGAGAACCGCGCCGCTGGCGTCAGGTGCAGCGCATTGTTAGGCCGCTCCCTGTGCAGCCTCGGCCTTCTGGAGAAACTCCACTTTCTCCGCTGGCCCCCGCTCTAGCGCGAACATCAAAGCCGTCCTGCCGTCTTCAGTCTGTGCCTTCACATTTGCGCCGTGTTTGACAAGAATAGAGAGGATTTCTAAGATGATAGCGATAGGGGCTGAATTATGACACGCGCCCGCCATCAAGGGAGTGAAACCCGTCGGTGTAACAACATTGACATCTGCACCATGTTCCAAAAGGCTATGCACCGTTTCAGGTAAGCCGTTACCAGAGGCTAGTATAAGGGCCGTTACGCCACTCTCATCTCGCGCATCCACTATTGCTCCCGCATCCAAAAGAAGTTCCACACACTGACGCCGACAGTTCCTGGCTGCGGACATGAGCGGCGTATACCTGGAACGGTTTGCAAGGTTTACGTCTGCTCGGTTGCTGAGTAAGGCTTTGCCAACCTCAATCTGCCCAAGCCCCGCCGCCCAGAGCAACGGTGTATTCCCGCCCTCATCCTGCAAGTTGGGGTCGGCCCCTTTTTGGAGAAAGGTTAAGACTTTGGTGAGATTGCCAGTTCGTGAGGCGCTATGTAATGTGCTGGACATTGTCGGCTTTTTCTCATGGCAGCGTTGCGTGGAGCGGCCTAACGCCATAGCTCACCTGCGCCAACAGCCGAAGTAAGCCCTCCGATAACGCAAAGCATAAGGTCGGCTGCTGGCGTCAGGTGCAGCGCATTGTTAGATGGCTTGCCCTGCAAACGAGAGCGATAACGTGAATGCCTACGACATCCGGTAGCCCCATAAACCCCCGACAACTTGACCGAATGAAAAAGTTTCCACTCTCGCAGAAGCCTATTCCATTCTCAATGACCCAATACCTTCCGCCCTTCGCCAGTAGCCTTTTGCCGCAAGCGATCTAACGGCATAGCTCACCCGCGACAGCAGCCTGCACAGCCAAACGCCAAGCAGAGCAAAAGGTAGGCTGCTGGCGTCGGGTGCAGCGCATTGTTAGGTTGCTTTTAGTACCTGCCTCCAAGACCGTGACTTTTTCCGTATTCTGCGAGGCTTTTAGCGCAACTTGAACCTTGTTCTACAATTTTATAATTTGCATCGCCCTCTCCGGCCAAAACTATAGCGTAATCATATAGGCTTTTAGAATAACCTTCGTACTCTGCGATAGTGGCTCCGCCATTGTCTCGATACTGCGATTGCTCATCGCTCAACGTCAGCGAGACAATAATATGCAACTTTAGAAACTCTGCGCTATCGTATTCATTGGCGTCGCGTAACTTGTCCATCGCGTAGTTACAACCTTCTTGATCGCCAGCAATACATTGTTGTATTCCCTCGGATTTGATAAGCTCAATTGCTTCCGCCTTTGCGCTACTTGCGTCGTGTGCCTGCTTTATAGAGAATAAACCACAACAAAATAATAGCGCAAATAGTCCAATAATGGTAACAAGTATAGGACTAAAACCTTTGCGTTTTGCTGTGTGAGTGGATGTTGCTTCTTCAACAATAGGGTTTTCGGCTGGTAATGGGTTACTGGTCGGAGCGTCAATAGTCAATTCTATGGGTTCTGGCTTAACGGATTTAATTCCTTTTGATGCAAAGTTTTTACAGCGAGGACATTCCTTGTCGAACGGTGTCATCTGATAACCACAATCAGGACATTGCATACCGATCCATCCCTCTTTCGTTTCTTACCCTACGACACGCTGGCATTTTTTTGTTTATGTGACTTGCCACTGGTCATGTGCTACGTTCGTAAGACCATTGTCTTTCAAGTTTGAGACAGCCCAATCAATATCTGCTAATCCTTTGGATTTGATGCCGGCAGAACCGGAAATATTGTCGTCTTCATCAGTCCAAAGGTCTAGGCTTTTGACAATGCCTTCAACCACAAGCATTAAATCTCGTCTTCTAAAAGTACCCGCACTAAAACGACCTTTAGCGACAATAAGGGCTAAGGATTTCAGTTCATTTGTATCAATCTTCATCATTGTCTCCGTGCCGCTTGGCATAAGATAATATAACAGTATGTGCCAATCGGCCTACCGTCATATTTTAACCTTTAGGTAAGTGCCTCGATTGGGACAAGCCCATCATACGTCGTTTCGTAGAGTATATCTGGCTCAATACCTGCTAATTGTTGCTGTACGTTTTCCGTCAAGCCTTCGTGTTGCCATTTTTTGCAAACCCGCCACGCGGGCATCATAATCGGTTTGTTGTATATCTGGCACTGACCGCCATCTTTATTTTGCTTCGTAAATGGCTTAAAGTGTTCACAATTGCCGCAATCTAAACCGCCTGACCCATTTGGCATTTTGATACCTTTGCCCAAGAAAAGCGCTTCGCAAAGCGACCTAACGGCATAGCTCACCCGCGACAACGCCCAAGCAAGCTCTACGATAATGTACCCGAAAAGGCGGGCGATGGCGTCGGGTGCAGCGCATTGTTGGGCCGAACGCTCACCCGCTTCCGCCATAAGAGCGAGCCTCTCGCTGACGCACGGCATACCACAAGATAGGGGCAGCCGACAAGCACCGCAGAACACGAGAGCGCGAGGGCAAAAACGCTATGCCGTAACGCAAATGCTCCCGCCACAAGCAAACCTACCGAACCCTGCGGTTACAATGTAAACTTTCTCACTCGGACCGACTCAAACAGTCAAACCAGACTTTGCCCGATGCTTTACTTTACGAACACGCCCTCGCCGTGCGGCCCAACGCCATAGCTCACCTGCGACAGTGGCCTGCACAGCATACCACAACGCAGAGGAAAACGCGGCCACTGGCGTCAGGTGCAGCGCATTGTTAGACCGAGCCTGCACTTGGCTTTATTCACACGCGCCTTTGCGAACGTGGCCGATGATGCGGATAAATCCATTTTCCCAATAATATGGGATAGATTTAGACGCAAGCCATGTTTCGACTTCCTCCGCGTGATTGATAAGTTTTTGCAGTGAACCTCGCCCGACTTCCTCAATCGAATTGATGTCTAGCCACTCGATTGAAATCGCTGTAAACACGCTCAAAGAACCGTCAAACCAATCTCCGGTAACGTGCCACAAACCCCTCACGTCAAACACTTTATCAGGGACATCTACAAACCTAATCCGACACCGAAGTTTCAAGTCTGACAAACATTGAGCTACTTCTGCCCATTTGGTCGAGTTCATCCGACTTGCGGAGAAATCCCGCTCAATGATGGCACGAGTGTCTTTCTCCTGCGAGATTATTTTTTGTCGATTGAGTTGTTCGGAAGTCATTTCCTGTTCCTGCCCAGTACCAGCATTGCGAGCGCGGTCTAACGACCTAGCTCACCCGCGACACCTGCAAGTACAGCCAATCGCCACGCACAGGAGCCGGGGCAAGTGGCGTCGGGTGCAGCGCATTGTTAGACCGCTGGCTGTTTGCCTCACGACTCTAATCGGTCGGTATAACTTTGCTCTGCGTTTAAATAGCTCCGCTCTAAATCCAACCAATGAATTAAATTACCCTGACGTGGCAACCCAGACCCATCTATGCTCAATCCGAACAAGAATGGGCGATGGGCAGGACTTGATTTGCTCAGGAAACAAGCTTCGTGAAACTCAGCATTGAGCCAACTGCTATTATTGTAGCCGTATGCGGCGACAGCCACAAATGCGGCGCAACGCTTAAAGAGGAAACGTGCCTCGCCCTCGCTTGCATGGCAACATCCATTGCCGAAAATATAGATACAGTCATTGGACATTATCCACTGACACAACCTAATCACTTGCGGCAGGTTTCGCTCCTCTTTTGAACATGAGATGTAGACATATCTATTCATATTTGTGCTACTCGCCAACAAGCCAATCTTCCGCCCAGCGGTCTAACGGCCAATCTCACCTGCGACACCCGCTAAACCAGCCTTCCGAACTTGCATAGGAAGCCGGGCGGGTGGCGTCAGGTGCAGCGTATTGTTAGGTTGCTTGCTGAAATGGTTCTCGCCATAAATCGCCGATAATAACGCCTTGCAGAACTGGTCTGATAATCATAAAGCCTGCCCGCTGACACAATGCGTATCGCGACACCGATATGCTTCCTTGTCTGTGTGCTGGATGCCGCATGAAAGCGAATATCAAGCGACCTAACGACCTAGCTCACCGGCGACAACAGCCGAAGCAAGCCCTCCGATAACGCAAAGCATAAGGCCGGCTGATGGCGTCCGGTGCAGCGCATTGTTAGATGGCTTGCCACATAGAAGAGAGCCGACAACGCGGATGCCCCTCACTACTGGAAAGCCCATGGCCCCCGACTAATTTCCTGAATAATAGCACAGCCGAAACGAAAGAGCAAAGCCGATATTCTGAAATGTCACGCCAAAGTTTCGGTGTTTGCCCGTAGCCTTTTGCCGCAAGCGATCTAACGCCATAGCTCACCTGCGCCGGTGCAAACGCGGGTGGGAAGCGGGAGAACCCCACCACCGGCGTCGGGTGCAGCGCATTGTTAGGCCGCTTCCGTTAATCGTCTGGGTCAAAGTCAGTTAGTTTAGGACTACCAGGAGCATTTAAGGTGTAAGTCGGCAACCCACAATTTTGGCACTGTGCAGGCCGCCAACTCCATGCCCACCGATGGCCAAAGAAATACGCTTTACAACGCGGACATCGAAAACAAGATAGCAACAGACTGAATGTAATAATTAACGGAAAGCAAATCATCGAAACTAGAAAACTAGGCGGATGACAGAAAATGAGAATATAAATCTGCAATGGAATAGCAAAAGCCGACACAAATCCTAGCATACCACACCGAAACCGATAATTAAGCCATGCTTCTAAATAAGTTGGCTCCATTTCTGGCGGAGTTTGCCGTCTTTGCGGCTGTAATAAGGTTTTCATTTTCGGTTGTCACTGCCACCAACAAGGCTACGGTGAAGCGGCCTAACGCCATAGCTCACCTGCGACAGCGGCACATACTTGACCTCCGACAACGAACACGACAACCGCGCCGCTGGCGTCAGGTGCAGCGCATTGTTAGACCGCTGGCTGTTTCGGCTTGGTCGGACGAATACCGCCCGGATGTTCGTAAAATACTCTGCGGAGAGTAGGAATAATTGGGCTGAGGATAACCGCCATAATCAATTCCTTTTTCCAACTGTAATGCCCATGATGCGTGTATTCCACTGCACAGAATAAGAGCCAGTAGATCACACAGTTCTTCAACCAATCCCGTAGGAAACCTAACAGAGCGGTCATTCGAGTTGATTTTGACATTATCTGCCTCACGACGACCTACCCACCTTTGGCCCAGCAGTCTAACGACCTAGCTCACCCGCGACAGTAGCCAAGTATACCCTACGGCAACGGACAGGAAACGGCGGCTACTGGCGTCGGGTGCAGCGCATTGTTAGACCGCGCTCAGGCAAGGTCAATGCCGACTGTAAAAGTGCAAGGCATTGGCATGGCGCGGACGGATGGTAATCATGTGGCCGCCGCGAAACTGATGTACCTCTTTGGCGAAATGCTCATGGTAGCCGGAGTGCGAATGGCTAGAATATGAGCGAGAGTGGCTTGAGTAAGAACGGGAATGGCTTGAATACGAGTGGCTATGCCCTCGCGCAAAAGCGGGAGTGATTGAGCCTGCTATTACAGCAGACAATAAAATCAGCGTCGGTTTCATAATGGTCTCCTTGTTTTCTCTTCGTCTCGTGAAGTAACTGCCTGCGTAGCGCGGTCTAACGGCATAGCTCACCTGCGACACCCGCACTGCACAGCGTACCGAATACGCACAGGAAACCGAGCGGGTGGCGTCGGGTGCAGCGCATTGTTAGATTGCAGGTTGTCTAGGTTTCGGTCACTCGGCTTTACAAGTGCCTGCTTTACTTCGTGAACACACTTTCTAATAACCGCCCTGTCTCTACATCCACAAGGCAAGAATGAGCCGACCATGCAAAAGCGACTAAACCCTTCTCTGTCCAACGAATTTCATTGAACGCATCCGCGACAGTATCCGGCCCTCCGATTTGCCAAACGATATTGCCATTGGGCTGACATCGTATAAGGTTGCGTGGGCGTCCGTACATCTGATTGCCCAGACCTGCTCTGTAATTTAACAAGGCGATGCAGTCATCTTGATCGGGAATACCAATGACTTTTAGTACTGTTTCGCCGCCTGGTTTATCGTGCCACACAACCTCATTTGCGTTGGTATCCCAAACCCACAACTCTCCATTTTCGACCCAATAGGAATACCGCATTGGTTTGCCCTAAAGTGGCTGGCTAGAAGGAAGCGTTACGCCCTGCAATCTAACGACCTAGCTCACCTGCGACACCCGCAAGCACAGCATATCATAAACGCAGAGGCAATGGCGCGGGTGACGTCAGGTGCAGCGCATTGTTAGACCGAACGCGACTTGATGGTAAGCCATATGAAGATGATGTTAACTGTACCCCAGATCAGACTAACCACCAGTAGGTCCGGCCATGATTGCCGCTGATGGAGCATAGAGCCAGCGATTTCGTAGGCGAGACATCCAATGGCACAATAGATTAGCCAAATTAGCAAATAGCCAATTAAACCATACCGATTTGTGAGTTTAGTCCACATCATTATATCTCGGCAAGCGTCAGTGCGGTCTAACGACCTAGCTCACCTGCGACAGTAGCCTAACCTGCCTTCCGACATCGCTGGGGTAGGGGCGGCTACTGGCGTCAGGTGCAGCGCATTGTTAGGCCGATTGCCCTACAGTTACGGGATCAAAACCCACTACCTGCCGATTTCGTTTTAGCAAAAAACACACTGCTTTTTATGACTTCGGTAATCTCACTTACTCAATCCCATTCATTTTCGCAAAAAAGCGCCCCACTCAACAGCAAATACTACAGCAAACGCTCTCGCTGGTTGCGACAAACCAAACTAACACCTGCAACCAGTGTACCTGATAAAATGAACTTGGTGTGCGACAAGCCGAAGCAAGCGGCCTAACGACCTAGCTCACCTGCGACAGTGGCCTGCACAGCATACCACAACGCACAGGAAAATGCGGCCACTGGCGTCAGGTGCAGCGCATTGTTAGGTTGCAGGATGCCTCACCTATCGTGCTGGAAATGCCTTTAGTCTGAATAACTCTACCATTGATAAAGCCATTACTAGCAGTATAGGAACTTTAAAATTATGGCCGTGAGTGACTATCAGTACCGTGAGACCCGCTATGAACAGTGCAATCATCAACTCGGCAGTAACAATGCGCTGAATACTTTGGCGAGAGTGCCTACGATAATCCTTGATCAGTTTTATGCCCCCTACTAGCCAGAGCGCAATTAACCCTATTGGCATCAGATAAAGCAATTGATATAGGTTATACATCATTCTTACTGCTCCCGTGAGCGAAACCGCTACCGCCCTGCAACCTAACGCCATAGCTCACCTGCGACGGTAGCCTGCACAGCATAACGCCTAGCAGAGCAACCCGCAGGCTACTGGCGTCGGGTGCAGCG
Organism: Capsulimonadaceae bacterium; assembly: GCA_965277095.1. Taxonomy (GTDB): domain Bacteria; phylum Armatimonadota; class Armatimonadia; order Armatimonadales; family Capsulimonadaceae; genus JANXMY01. The sequence goes on along the minus strand of OZ255718.1, from coordinate 3,367,774 downwards.
CATTGTTAGATGGCTTGCCCACCGGACGAGAGCGACAACGCTAACGCCACCGACTGCCGGATGACCCAATAAGCCCCCGACTGCTTTCCTGAATAATAGCACAGCCTTACCGAAAAAGCAAAGCCTAATTCCGAACGATGCCGCCAAAGTTTCGGCGTCTGCAAACAGCCTTTTGCCGCAAGCGATCTAACGCCATAGCTCACCTGCGACACCCACCAAGTATACCCTGCGATAACTAACCCGTGAACGCGGTGGGTGGCGTCGGGTGCAGCGCATTGTTAGACCGCTGGCCTGTTTGGCGGTGGGGGCCAAGTGCCTTCAACTTCCGATTCCGCCTCTGTAATAGAAATAGGCTCAGACTCGGCTCGTCGCCGGATTAGCCAGAACGCCAGCAAGCCGAGTGCCGCGCCGACGAACGCCCCGATAGGAATGGAGAACAGGAGTGTGCAGAAGGCGTCGCCCCTGGCGCAGTTTTCCACCGTCATATCGGTACAGTTGTCTCCGCCAACCTGCAACTCCCATCGGTACTCACTGATAAACCCAAAGATGGCTAGCACAAATGCGCCAACTATTGCCCCCAAACAGCACCCGCCGCCTACTGTTGCATTGCTCATGTAATCCCTTGCGTAAAGCCCGGCCCGACGCGCCTGCGGTCTAACGACATAGCTCACCTGCGACAACGCCCAAACAAGCCGCCCGATAACGAAACCGATAAGGCGGGTGATGGCGTCGGGTGCAGCGCATTGTTAGGCCGATGCCAGTTCTGCGTCCGGCACAGTTGGCACGAGCAAAACGGTCAGATGCTCAGACTTTTGTAACTCTTTTTCTACGTCCGCCAAAGTTTCGTAATACTCATAGCGTTTCGTTGGCTGCACATTAGGGCGAATGGGAACGTACCACCAATCTTGGTCTTGACGCACACCTTGAGTAACCACTTCTAACACTGCGCCGTCAGGATGGCGATCCTTAATAGAATTACGAACGGCGCTAATAATTCTTTGCTTGGCTGTGACACTCATTTATTTATTCCCCATAATTCTTGTTGGATTGCTGTCGCATCACGAACGCAGTCACGCGCGATTTGTTCGTCCACCAACACCTGGGGACGATAATCCGCGTCCTCCCGAAACAGGCGCAACGTATTTACGAGAGTGCTGACGGCATCTTTTTTTGCCTGCGAAATCGTGAGATTATTTTGAACATAGGTTGGTACTTTCTCATGCGACGGATTCTTATACCCATGCGAGAAAGTCGTCAATTTCTGAATAATTTCATGGGTAGCGGCACAATAAGCGGCATAATAGGCACGACTGACGCAACTTCTGTACCGGCCCTCCCGCAAAAGCGCCTCTGCTGCCGCCAGATTATCCTGGCTTAATTGCTGCCATGTTGCCAGTTTAACTCACCCCGCCTATATTTTACCCGACAAATGCTTTATTGGGCGTGTAGTATAAATCAAGCCTTTATGCAGCGGCCTAACTCCATAGCTCACCTGCGACAGTAGCCTAACCTGCCTTCCGATAACGCTGGGGTAGAGGCGGCTACTGGCGTCAGGTGCAGCGCATTGTTAGGCTACTGCCAGAAACGCAAGCGGGATACAGAAACTGACGCCCAAACGCTCACTTCCTTACACTGCCATTCCTACATACTTTACCAAAACAAACACGACGGATAGCTTCCCACAAAGAACGCAAGCCAAAAGCCGACAACCAAACTCCAAAACGCTTACGAGAACGCCAGCAATAGGAGCCTAACGGCAAAGCTCACCTGCGACAGTGGCTTGCACTTGACCCCCGACAACCAACACGACAATCGGGCCGCTGGCGTCAGGTGCAGCGCATTGTTAGATGGCTTGCCCCCCGAACGAGAGCGATAACGCTAACGCCCCCGACTGCCGGATAACCAAATAAGCCCCTGACTACTTTCCTAAATAATAGAACAGCCTCACCGAAAATGCAAAGCCCATATTGAGAATGTCCGCCAAAGTTTCGGCGTTTGCCTGTAGCCTTTTGCCGCAAGCGATCTAACGCCAAAGCTCACCTGCGACAGCAGCCTGCACAACATAACGCCAACGCAGAGCAAACCGCGCTGCTGGCGTCGGGTGCAGCGCATTGTTAGATTGCTGGATAGATTGGCTTTGTCACAGTCCTTGATTTCTTTTTGAAATGGAAAGACCAAACATTCCTAAAAACGCAATGCCTAACCCGAATATCTCGCCAACGAGCCGATCCATCGCATCCATTGGGTCATAGCTAAAACCGTCTTGATGCGCTTGTATCGCTTGCTGATAAGCAGAATAATGCAGCCAGTAATTCACGATACAAAAATAGAGCGCAATCACGACACCTGTACTGAGCAATAGCCAACTCAAAATGAACAGTATGGTTTTCGCTCTGGAGTTCATGTTATTCCTTTCGCTAACTGCTCTGCCTATGCCCAGCAATCTAACGCCATAGCTCACCGGCGACAATGCCCGACGCGAGCCACTTGCTGACGCAGAGCATGAGGCCGGGCAATGGCGTCGGGTGCAGCGCATTGTTAGACCGCATCGCACAAAGCAATCGGATTAAGGGTTCTTATTTTTAGGCAACCATTTTTCGTGTGCATGGACATCATGCCCGAACTTTGCTCCCATAAGCAAGTCGCGCCAATCCCATAAAGCTGTTTCAATGGCACGATGCAATTGAGGTAGGCTACCTCCACTCATCTTGAGAGCCGCAAACCGATACCGCTCAAGTTCATACTCGTTCAACTTTTCGAGAAACGTAAGATTATTGCCACATTTTTCTTCCAACAAGGCGGCAACTTCCTCGCGCTCCTCGGCCTTGAACAGCAAATTGATACGCTTCCAAGTATCTGGACTAAGCATAGGTTTATCATGCGGTCTAACGCCATAGCTCACCTGCGACAGCAGCCTGCACAGCATAACGACAGCGCACAGGAGATGGCGGCTGCTGGCGTCCGGTGCAGCGCATTGTTAGATGGCTTGCCCAACGGACGAGAAGCCGATAACGCGACTGCCTCCCACGACTGCAAAGCCCATCGCCTGCGACAACTTGACCGAATGAAAAAGCCTCCACGAGCGCAAAGGCGAGTTCCACTCCAAACGCCGGAAAACCTGCGGACAATCGCAAATAGCCTTTTGCCGCAAGCGATCTAACGACCTAGCTCACCTGCGACGGTGGCCTATACAGCATACCACAACGCATAGCATAACGCGGCCACTGGCGTCAGGTGCAGCGCATTGTTAGACCGTCAGGCGCAGAGCCTTACGTCGAGGCAAACTTAGCCGAAGCCCGGTCGAGTAACTTCACGAATGGCAAGTATGACGTACCAGTCAGCGGCTACCGTCGCAGGAAGAATAACCATAAAGATAGCCATAAAGGCCAAAAGCCGCTTCGTTTCGCCTGTCTGATGCATTGCGACGATCAGGAACGGCAATGCCAAACACAGCAGTTGAAGTATGAGAAATGCCAGCAGTCCAATTCCGCCCAACACGATTTCCATGCGGCCCTCGCGACTAAAACCTGCCATTTCCTGCGGTCTAACGCCAAAGCTCACCTGCGACACCCGCACTGCAAAACCTTCCGCCACGCACAAGCAAACCGGGCGGGGGGCGTCCGGTGCAGCGCATTGTTAGGCCGACTGTGTAACCGCTTCCGAGATAGTCATAAAAGATCATCATAAATCGCGTGGCGAAAGACCCGTTTGCTTGGCAATCCGGGCCAGCATCACTGGGCCAATTTCCACCCCATCGTGAAAAGCCCACACATAATCGGGCCAATTCACACGCTCTAATGTTCTGTGTGAACCGCCGCTCTGACGCTTGATACTCCACCCAATACGAAGCAGTGCCGCCAAAACCTTGCTGGCTTTGGTCGAAGGCCATTGACTCATAAATGCGCCCTCATGCAGCGATGGAAAAAACTTGCGGCAGAACGTTGACTTTCTGCGGCAAGGTTTCCCCGTGTTCAATTCGGTCTGCAAGGACTCGCAATGCAAGAACTTGGGCGCGAACGACGGCCTCGGAACGACTTTGTCCGTATGCCAACACGCCCGGCAATTCCGGTATCTCACTGAGCCAGCGGCCATCTTCTTCTTGTTCGACTTCAATAGAAAGTTGCACAGTATCATCTCTTTGACAAGATAATTGTATGATACCCGGTATCTTGTTGGCTTGGTGACAGGTAAAGCATATGTCAGGCGGCCTAACGCCATAGCTCACCCGCGACGGTAGCCTGCACAGCATACCACAAATGCACAGGAAAACGCGGCTACCGGCGTCGGGTGCAGCGCATTGTTAGACCGCAAAAGATAGGGTAATGGGTCTAAGAATGTCGGAACCTGTGCCAATAAAAGAGAAAAAAGAGACAGTCCGCCCCTCCGACTGTGAGCGCCTCCCACAATGACCGACGCAAATAAAAACTGACACCGCCAGCTACAAGCCCCAACCACACGCACTCAAAAATGATCTGCCGAAACGGTTTCGCCTGTTGCCACTGCCGATTACGTCGTAGACATTGTCGTACGGAGTCAATCATCCTTTGTCCTCTTTGTCTTTACTGAGCAGACGCCACCTAATAAGCCCCGATTTGCGGTCTAACGCCATAGCTCACCTGCGACACCCGCACGCACAGCCAAACGGGTATGCACAGGAAACCGGGCGGGTGGCGTCAGGTGCAGCGCATTGTTGGGCCGCAGATAGTTTAGACTTCGCCCGACTCTTTTCCTAACGCAAACAGAACAATCTGCTCGTCCGATAACTCAGTTTCCCGTAACTTATGCTTCTGGCGATACTCCTGGTCTTTTTCAATCGCCTGCTGACGGTGTGACTCAATCTCTGATGTAATGTCAGTAATTCTGTTCTGAGCAAACTTCACGCTGACAGCCTTGACCTCGGCGGTAGTGGTTTCGCGGATGTTGTTTTGAGAAGCCTCTAAAATCTTCGTGTTCTGTATTGAACATGAATCTGTCGTCCGACGAAGCAGAGACTGACCCCATGTGAGAGCCATGATCTCGGCCTGTTGGCTAGAAGCCGCCTCAATCACCAAAAATCCGCTACAAGGTACAAGATATTGAGCCATTACAAACCCCAAATATGCTCATGCTTACGCCGAAGGAAAGGCAAAGGTTCTGCGGCCCAACGCCATAGCTCACCTGCGCCGGGGACCTGGCTCAAGAACCCAGAGAGGCTATCTACCGGCGTCGGGTGCAGCGCATTGTTAGGCCGCGCCGGTGTTTGCTGACAGTTACCATATTTCTAAATCAGGCTTTCCGGGGTTTCAACACTCCAACTCTCAAGACGATCATCCTTGAACTCAAAAATCAAGTGGATATGTTGACGACTAAAGCCGTGATACCAATCAAATGTTGTCACGGGTTCCGCTTCTGCTGTTAAGATTAAATAAGGCGGTGGTCCTGTTTTTTGATATTGTGAGTACACAAACTCCTTGCTGAAATTCAATTTGTTGTGATTAAGAAATAATGCTACTTGCTCAGAACTACTATCGGAAATCTGGGTAGCTTGGAGCCTTTGCAACCAATTCTGAGTATCTATTTCCAATTTGTGTTTATGAGACAGGGATGCAATTATACAAGATGGAACTCCAAAGACACCAATGAGAATAGAAATAGCCCATTGCTTACGATTGAACTTCATGTTATACCCCTGTGTGGCAGGCAAGTCTGCAAAGCCTTTGGTTGCGCGGCCTAACGACCTAGCTCACCTGCGACGGTAGCCCTGCACAGCATACCACAACGCACAGGAGAACGCGGCTACCGGCGTCGGGTGCAGCGCATTGTTGGGCCGCAACTGGTAAGCGAAATGCAGCAGAGAAACTAACGCGAGATCGCTTGCTCTGCCAGCCGCTTCTCAACTTCTACTTTACCCCAACAAACACGACAGCACAGCCTCTCACAAAGACCGCAAAACAAAACGCTGGCGGAACCTCTCAAGTGCTACGGAACCAGCGTCTATCTGCGGCCCAACGCCAAAGCTCACCCGCGACGGTAGCCTGCACAGCATAACGAACTTGCACAGGACAACGCGGCTACCGGCGTCGGGTGCAGCGCATTGTTAGACCGCAGGCTGTTCCGCTACTGCTGAACGGGCGTGATGCCTCCACTCGATAAGATATGGTCGAATGTTCCTTGCGGGGCATTTGATATACCCGACAACTTATTGCTTTTGCCCCAGTATATCTCAAACTGCTCACAATGAAAGCAAATCACTAAATCCACGGACTGACTGCCAGCAACAGCATGAATACCGTGACGCGGACTAAAGCAGGCAGGCAGAGAAGGGGAAGACCTCGCAATACCATCATCTACTGCCCGGAGTAATTTCTGTTTTTCACTTGAATTATTTACTTCCATCCTGCCTATAACGCGGTAGCCGTGAAATGAAGTGACTTCCTGTTCTTTTGTGATTGCTGCCTTTGTCGGCTCTAGCGAGAGAAGAGTGAAGTGATCGCTTTGTTCCAGAACTTGTCGTGTTTCACCTGGAAAAGCATTTTGGAGTTGTTCTGTTGTTGGTGTCAGCAGCCGGTGTTGCCATTTTACGATGAACAACACTGCTGCTATCAAGACAACTGTAATAATTCTGAATGAGAGCAGAGGCTTTTTCATTTTGTTGGCTTTCGCCAAAGCAAACGTGTTTTCCTGCGGTCTAACGCCATAGCTCACCTGCGGCAGTGGCCTATGCTGCCCTGCGATAACGCTGGGGTGGGGCGGCCACTGGCGTCGGGTGCAGCGCATTGTTAGGCCGATGCAGGAACGGATAACGACACAACCCACCCCCATCACGCTCAACCAACATAATACTCAAAACCGACAGAAAATTGCTTCAATAAGCTCTCTGATAATTGCCAGAGCATCCCATCCCCAATTGCCGCCATCCCCACCAGATTTATAGTTTTTATAAGTGTTCTTATGTTCGCCAGCCATAAATCTTTTTTTCCCTACTTGCTTTCGGCTCCCGATACCAGCAAAGCGAACGTCAGCGGCCTAACTCCATAGCTCACCTGCGCCGGTGCAAACGCGGAAGTGAACCAATAAAGCCCCACCACCGGCGTCGGGTGCAGCGCATTGTTAGATGGCTTGCCCAACGGAAGAGAGCGGGGCGCACAGCTTTACGACATCCCACAACCCCGTAAGCCTGCGACAACTTGACCGAATGAAAAAGTCTCCGCGAGCGCAAAGGCCAGTTCTATTCTGAACGCCGGATAACCTGCTGACAATCGCAAACAGCCTTTTGCCGCAAGCGATCTAACGGCATAGCTCACCTGCGACAGCGGCACGCACTTGACCCTCGATAACGAACACGAGAACCGCGCCGCTGGCGTCGGGTGCAGCGCATTGTTAGATTGCTGGTTGTGCTGGCTTCGGTGACAGATGCTTATAAAATACCAGATTTGCCCGTCATCTGAGTTAAGGCCAGAAAATAGGCCAGCCATTTTCTTTGCGTGACGGCTTTCCCAAAAATATGATTCTAATCGCACGAGCAACCATAAAGACGACCCATACCACGAAAAGCCCTATTACGAAATAGTTACCCGCGAGTGTCGCCCCATGTGTATCTAAACCCATACTGTTTTCTCGGAGCCAGATTTTTCTAAAGCCGATTATAGCGAAGTTTACACGCTAGAACCTGTTTTGGAACAAGCAAAGCAGTCGTCCAGCGATCTAACTCCATAGCTCACCTGCGACACCCGCACTGCACAGCCAACCGGATACGCATAGGAAGCCGAGCGGGTGGCGTCAGGTGCAGCGCATTGTTAGATTGCATCCCGGCGGGGCCTTCGCCACTTCCTCTCCTGAGCCGCTTGCAAAAGATCAGAAACAGTGATTGGCACAAACTTAGGACGCGAGGCTGGAAAGAATAGATAAACGAGCAGTATGAGCGGATTGCACCCGCCCTCCGCTCCAAAGTAGAAGCTACTCTCAAAGTCTGCAAGGTTTACGCCGAAGCGCTGGGCGAACGCCTGCATAAACTCGATGCCGTCATCACCATCTACGCCCAAGTCTTGAAGGCTCGTTTGCGCCTTGAGTTTCTCTGGCTTGACCCGCAGTTCGTTTGAGGTGAACTGGCGAATATGTTCTTCGATGCCCTCGTTATCAAGCATAGTGCTGTGATGCGATCTAACGCCATAGCTCACCTGCGACAACGCCCAAACAAGCCCACCGATAACCCACCCGAAAAGGCGGGCGATGGCGTCGGGTGCAGCGCATTGTTAGACCGTCTCGCGGTGAACGGCTTGGGGCATAGTCTGGATGATCGCACGTAGAATTGTATTTACTGCTTCTGCTGATGTAAATACAGCCGCAACATCTGCATCTAAATTGATTGTCTTTATCGCGACTTCACGCTGGGCAAAACGGTTAGGCTTCGCTTTGCTATAGTCAAAGCGATATTCCGGTAAAAGCTCATCAGAAACTGTATCCGGGTCGGATATTTTCAATTCAGAATTATTAATTGTCTTCATAGTCTTGACGCTCCAAACGGGTCACGCGACGCGCACTGAAGATACGAATACCATCTTGACGCTCGGTAAAGCAAACCAGTAGCAAACGATTTAGGTTGGAATGCCCAACGACAAACTCGCGCACTTCCATCTCGGAATGCTGCTCATCCTCAAAGACTGTCGCCAACGGGTCATCAAAAACGCTTTGCGCTTCTACAAACGAGACATTATGCTTTTGCACATTGCTGGCAGCTTTATCGGGGTCCCAAGCATAGTGCATAAAGCTATTATAGCCGCAAAACGGGAGATTGGAAATGGGTGCGACCAAGCATAGCTTACTTCGAGCGGTCTAACGCCATAGCTCACCTGCGACACCCGCTTGCACAGCCTTCTGCCAACGCATAGGAAATCGGGCGGGTGGCGTCAGGTGCAGCGCATTGTTAGACCGTCTGGCAACGCCGGATTTATTTACCGAGACTTTATGATCTATTCATTTGCTTACGTTGTTGTACCTGGGCTTCCTTCAATTTAGCAACGATATGTGGATAAGAACTCGCAAATGCTACTGCCTGTTGTACGTTTTCGTCTGTCAAATCTGCCCCATTCTTCAACAATAAAGTAACCACTTCTTCATTTCCATTGTCTGCCGCGAGTGAAAGAACAGTGGTATGAGCATAATCGGTGGCATTTACAGATGCGCCATGAGATAATAAAACTTGGGCAATTCCAACACGACCGAATTGGGCTGCATACATCAGGGGTGTCAAGCCATCGGGATCGCAGGCATTGACGTTAGCTCCATGTCGCAGTGCTTTTTGAGCGAGAGGCAGATTGTCATGCCGAGCGGCCTCCATTAACTCTTTTAGGACTTACGCAGTTGGTGCGTTTAGTTGATTTTCTGTCATCTTAGAGTTGCTTTTCGTGTGTCTGAGCGTTCATACTCTGGATGATGAACCCGCCGAAAGTCACTGACCTGGACTATATCCAGTTTCTGATCGCCGCCCAGGGCGTCTACACCTGCACCGAAGCCGCCCGTTGTGCCGTAAACGCTTCGCACGATGCGTACACGCGCCTCCTCACGAGACTGCCGCCAGACACGGCGGCGTTGTGGCAAGAGGTCGAGCCGCTCGTGCAACTGACGCATGGCCTTCTGGTCGTGGACGACACCACGCTAGACAAGCCTTATGCCCAAAAGATGGGCCTGGTGAGCCGCCACTGGAGCGGCAAGCATCATGCGGTGGTCGAAGGCATCAGCCTCACGACGCTCTTGTGGACCGATGGCCTCAGCAGCCTGCCCTGCGACTGCCGCCTCTACGAGCCTGCTGCGGACGGCCAAACGCAGACCACGAAGAACGACCACTTCATCTCGATGCTGCAAACAGCGAAGGAGCGTGGGTTCCGCCCCAAGTACGTCTGCTTCGACGGCTGGTATGCAAGCCTTGAAAACCTCAAAGCCGTGCGCGGGCATGGCTGGCACTTCTTGACCAGATTAAAAAGCAACCGCCAGGTAAACCCTGACAACACGGGCAATGTGGCCGTTAAAGACATTGACGTTCCTGAGCATGGGCGCACGGTTCACCTCAAAGGCTTTGGCATGATCCAGGTGTTTCGGACGGTCGCTCCAAACGGCGACGTGGAGCATTGGGCCACCGATGACCTCAAGATGGAAGCGGGCGAGCGGCGCGACCTTTCGCGCCAGGTGTTCGCCATCGAGAACTACCACCGTGCCTTGAAGCAGTGCTGCGGCGTGGAACGGGCGCAGGTACGGAGCGCACAGGCCCAGAAGTGCCACATCGTGTTGTCTTTGCGGGCGTTTGTGCGCCTAGAAGCACACCGATGGCAGACAGGCATCAGCGGCTACGCCGCCAAAGCGGGCCTCATTCGGGAGGCTATTCGGCTGTATTTGCAGAACCCGACCATCACTTTAGGGCCAACTGCGTAAGTCCTATCTTTGTTTGCCCCTAACTCATTGTTTGCGCGTAAAATGTGCAGCCATATTGTACCGGCAAGGCAAACTGCTCCGACGAAACAGAATAGCCACAAAATGACCCGCTTTGTTTTGGTATTCATCTTTGTAAGCTCTTCGCGACAAATCCAGCATCGGCCCAGCGGTCTAACGACCTAGCTCACCCGCGACAGTAGCCAAGTATACCACCCGACAACCCACAGGACAACGCGGCTACTGGCGTCGGGTGCAGCGCATTGTTAGACCGCTCCAGTAAAGCCTTCATTTACCAACGCATCAGCAGCGTAGATAGATACCCAACTAAACCACCCACCGAAATACTGTAAATAATACGCCGCGCTTTGTCAGAGTGCAGGAATGGAGCAATAAGCGAAGCCACAACCGATACTGGCAAACCCAGGAAGAAATAGTACCACGTTGCCAGCGTTGCGACCAATACCCCTATAACAAACCAAAGAGCATATCTCAATACTGGATGGTTATTGAGGCTTTTTAATCTTGACACCGTAACAAGACTCGTGTTATGAGCGGTCTAACGCCATAGCTCACCTGCGACTGCGGCAAAGTAGCCCAACGAGTATGCACAGGAACCCGCGCCGCTGGCGTCTGGTGCAGCGCATTGTTAGGCTGCTGGCGGTAAAGGCGGGATGATTGGTTGTTCGATGGCTCGTGATTGTGTCGCTGCCTGCCCTGAAAACCATCCCACTATTGCACCGCGTACCAGCAAAGCAAGAACCGCCCAAACCCATAATTTGCCGATAGAAAGCAGAAGTGGAACCAGATTGCGAGTATTCTCAGATATGGCTTCTGGCCCTAGATTGGCATTTGGCGCTTCCAACTGTATGAGACGCGGAATACTCTCCATAGTATGCCAAAAAGCAATAAACAGAAAAACACCGAAAATGATTGTCAGCACGGTTTTTCCATAGGGGTAAATCATGTAATATCTCCTATTGCGTTTCTTAGCCACCGTGTCAATCCCAGCATTATGACCAGCAGCCTAACGCCAAAGCTCACCTGCGACAGTGGCCTGCACAGCATACCACAACGCAGAGCAGAACGCGGCCACTGGCGTCAGGTGCAGCGCATTGTTAGGTTGCTGTTTAGACGGCAATTAAGCGCAATATCAGCCTGTTGAATAGTTCTACTTGCTCGATGGATTGACCTGCCTCACTACTACCCAAACGCCGAAGCGATTGATACCCACACTCTGCCTGAAGGCGATTGACAAACAAATCCACTCGTTGTTCCCGATGCAAAAACTCCGCAATAGGATTGTGAAGATGGCCCATGACTGGCCCCTCACCTGTCAAGGTGATCTCGCAGTGCTTTAAATTTGAACCTTCGAGGGTATCCGGCAAATCCCCTCTGTTCGACAACGAAATATCTTCGCCCCTGGGTAACTTTGCCGCAAGATACCAAAAGTCCCAAAGCAAGGAAGCTAAAGCAGGCGGATTGATATAAGCCACTACTTTACCATCCGACACACAAAGCCTGATGGCAACATCGAAATCGTTCTCAGGACATGGTGGTTCGTCAAGCATAATATGGCTTTTGACTGTCAAGCCTTCGCCGACAGGAAAGGCAGTGGCACAGCGACCTAACGGCATAGCTCACCCGCGACAACGCCCAAGCAAACCTTACGATAACCCACCCGAAAAGGCGGGCGATGGCGTCGGGTGCAGCGCATTGTTAGGCTGCTGGTTGTGAAGGTTTAGGGACAATCTGGAAGCCTAATTCCCGAAATACGGTGTTTGCCTGCTCGCCCCCACTGAACGAAGAAGATGTTATGCCAGTAGCTTCGCTCAAAATATGCTTGACAGGATAATACCGCTCCCCATATTTTACTGCGTACTTGTAGTAGTCTTTGCTGTACCAACCGTCGTAGTCGTGCGAATTCGTGTACCGCTTATCAAATTCACATATGGCATCAACAATATCATCCGCAGACACGTCCACTTTTTTGAAGACAATGCTCATCAATCTTTGTCCTTTGACAGTATGATATGTACCAGCCTATCGCCCAGCAGCCTAACGCCATAGCTCAGCCGCGACGGTAGCCGCTGCACAGCCAATCTGCCAAGCAGAGCATAACGCAGGCTACTGGCGTCGGGTGCAGCGCATTGTTAGGCCGCAAAGGGTAAGCAAGATGGGATAGGGGAACCTACGATAATTCGCTGACTACCCCAGCCATTCCTGCATACTTTACCATAATAACCACGCCGGATGGCCTCACCCAAGAGCAGAAACCCGATGCTGACGAAACTTCTCAAAGGCAGATGCGAACGCCAGCATTTGCGGCTTAACGCCATAGCTCACCGGCGACAACAGCCGAAGCAAGCCCGCCGATAACGCAAAGCATATGGCCGGCTGCTGGCGTCGGGTGCAGCGCATTGTTAGATGGCTTGCCCACCGGACGAGAGCGACAACGAGAACGCCCCCGACAATCGGATGACCCCACAGCCCCCGACCAATTTCCTGAATAATAGCACAGCCGAAAAGAAAAAGCAAAGCCCCGTTCTGAACGATGCCGCCAAAGTTTCGGCGATTGCAGACAGCCTTTTGCCGCAAGCGATCTAACGACCTAGCTCACCCGCGACAGTAGCCAAGTATACCCTCCGCTAACGCAGATGTGAAGGCAGCTACTGGCGTCGGGTGCAGCGCATTGTTAGGCCGCTTCCGTGGGTGAGGCTATGTCACTCAGAACTTTTCGCAACGACTCAATCGCTCCGAAAGAGAGGTAGGAATAGGTAATATAGAAGCCAAACCAGCCAGAAACTGTGATACGAAGTATGATGTATTCCTGCCCGTTACGCCGACAATGGAGCGCCTCTGTTTTTTCTGTGGACGCTATCCTTTTCACTTCAGACACGCAGCCATAATCGTGAATGACTTCTCCCAGATATAGCACCTTTTCAAGCCAGAACATGGTTTCATCTAGCCTTCGCTGTTGACAGGTCTGCGGTGAAGCGGCTTAACGCCATAGCTCACCTGCGACGGCAGCCTAAACCAACATATTGCCTCGTATTAGTAAATGCGGCTGCTGGCGTCGGGTGCAGCGCATTGTTGGGCCGCAGGCTGGATGGGCTGTCGTAGTAGTCTATTCTGCCTAATGACTGCTGCTCATACGCATTGCAAAGGCTGGGTAAAGAAATAACCAAACAATAGCTATAAAAACAACCCAGAAAACCCGACCCAGCCAACTCTTTGTTAAAATCAAGTTTGCAGTCAAAAACAAAGCACTTGTTGTTCCCCAAGCTAATAAACTGAGGCGAAGTGCGCCATGTAACTGTTGATATTCTTCGTCGGTATCAGCACGGCCTATGAAAGCCAGCCCATAGAACATTCCTATTAGTGCCATCACACCTGCCAGACCATAAAGTATGTATGGCAGTGTCTTTGTGATGGAAGATTGTGCTTCCGTTGGCATCGGTAGGTATTGCGTTGGAGGCGGCGGCCAGATTTTCGGCTCTAAACTTTGTGCTGTTTCTTCGTCTGTGCTGCGTTTTTCATCCATGTTAAATCATTGCGCCTCAGCGGCGCATTGTCTCGCACAAGGCTGACGCCCTGCGGCCCAACGCCATAGCTCACCTGCGACACCTGCCAAGTAAGGCAACCGAACTTGCACAGGTGAACGCGGCAGGTGGCGTCAGGTGCAGCGCATTGTTAGACTGCTGGCAGGCGTGGTTTAAGTAAGAGCCAAGCCGCAAACAAGGCTATCGCTTGGAAGAATGAATGCTCAAATGCTGTTCCCCAATGATGTTGCCACGAAAGCAGTTCATAAATAAGTTGCCAAGACCGAGGCCAATGCCTAGTCCCAAGAGTTTTCGCCAAAGCATCCCTTCACCTCCGACGACGACAAAAAAGCCTCCCGCCCAGCGGTCTAACGCCCTAGCTCACCCGCGACAGCGCCCAAGCAAGCCCCGCGATAACCCACCCGAAAAGGCGGGCGATGGCGTCGGGTGCAGCGCATTGTTAGACCGCAGGTGGTTCAGGCTTACGATTCAGCGTGAACAATAGCACAAGCCCCACAAGCGCGATGAAAGCCATCCCGTATAATATCGTTTCTCCAACAGCGTGATGTTGATAGGAGTGATAAGCTCGCAGCCCGAAACTCACTACTATCATGCCCACCGCTATTAGGCACAACAATCCATAGAAATAGCGACGATTAGGCTTTGGTTCCATTTGATTTGCCCCCGCCTCAAGCCTGGTTTTGCCCTGCGGTCTAACGGCATAGCTCACCTGCGACAACGCCCAAGCAAGCACTGCGATAATGTACTCGATAACGCGGGCGATGGCGTCGGGTGCAGCGCATTGTTAGGTTGCTGGCAGCAAAGCATAATGCCACAGGTATCTACGGCTTTTCAGTGAACCTTTAGTTTAATCCCGCTCTCAGGCTCGCCTGCATTTGGTCTACAGCCTCTTTAGCTTCTTTCAGGCTGACGCCACTTTGTTGACGATAGAGCCGGATTGCTTCGATTTTCTGACCGCGCATGATTAAATCACGCACCACATCTGCGGTAGCATCATCTTTGATACCCAGGTGGTTGAGAATGAGGTTTATCTTGCGTTCGAGGAGTAACAGCCGCGCTTCCTGCCCATTTGCATTACGAAATACAGCGGAACCAAAGAGCAGTATTAAAGAGAATGAAAGTATCAGAAGCGGTAAATCGCTATACCCCATTTATACCTCCTCATCTTGCAATCGAATACAGCCCAGCCTACGGCCCAGCGACCTAACGCCAAAGCTCACCCGCGACGGTAGCCACTGCACGACCAATCGCCGCGCACAGGAAACGGCGGCTACCGGCGTCGGGTGCAGCGCATTGTTAGGTTGCATCCAGCTAAACTGATTGCCCCACTCTTGGCTCCTTACTCGGATACAAAGCCAGCAAATCACGATAGGCCGATTTTTCTTCGGGACATAGTAACATCTTTTCAGCAACCCCTTCAATGTGCGCGTTGAGCCAGTTTTTTGGTAAAGCCATCAGCCCTGCAGCCCCAAGTTCGATGTTCATGTAGTTTTGGCACTGGCAGTATAACTCCAAAAGATAGGCAATGACCGCTTCTCCCTTTTCTGCCGGTAACGATGGGGTCAGTTCTAGGTTCTCCCAAAGTTTCGGAGAGAGGCTTTCTAGTTCTTTGCGGAAAGCAACAACATAAACGTTGGTTGGATGGTAAACGATTGTATTTAAGTCACGAAAATCCAAATGTTTCAATCCCCGTGTCGCCACAAAATTGGTCTACGAATGCAACCTAACGCCATAGCTCACCTGCGACAGCGGCAAGCACCTGACCCCCGACAACCCACACGACAATCGCGCCGCTGGCGTCAGGTGCAGCGCATTGTTAGACTGCGCGTGTTCTGCTGCGAGTTACAACGGTCATCAAGACCGGGGGGGTGGCGGCCAAGTTCTGCTATCTTCCGCCAAATTTTCTGGTAACTGCCGTGTAGAACGATTGCGTTCCCAACGGCGAACCAAACACCCTCCGGCTATCGCGCCTGCCACTGCCCCCAAAGGCACACCAAAATATGGCATGACTGGAATGGCAAAGACAGGACCAGGTGACATATCATCCGTTAAATTCGCCCAGGCAATAATGACAAGAGCAAAAATATAGCCCGCTAATGCTCCTGCTGGCATTCCAAACACTGCACCACCGAAAATGCCGCCCAGTAGTCTCATATTCTTAATCTCTACCGTGCCGCACTGGCAATGGCCGCGCAGTCTAACTGACCAAGTTCAGCCGCGCCGCTGGCCTGCACAGCCAGCCGACCACGAAAAGGACAAGGCGGCCAGTGGCGTCGGCTGCAACGCATTGTTAGATGTCTTGCCACATAGAAGAGAGCCGACAACGCGACTGCCTCCCACGACTGCAAAGCCCCAGACCCACGCCAACTTGACCGAATAATAGCACAGCCGAAAAGAAAAAGCAAAGCCCCTATTCTGAACGATGCCGCCAAAGTGTCGCTAATGTCGCCGGCCTTTTGCCGCAAGCGATCTAACGCCATAGCTCACCTGCGCCAACAGCCGAAGTAAGCCCTCCGATAACGCAAAGCATAAGGTCGGCTGCTGGCGTCAGGTGCAGCGCATTGTTAGATGGCTTGCCCTGCAAACGAGAGCGATAACGTGAATGCCTACGACATCCGGTAGCCCCATAAACCCCCGACAACTTGACCGAATGAAAAAGTTTCCACTCTCGCAGAAGCCTATTCCATTCTCAATGACCCAATACCTTCCGCCCTTCGCCAGTAGCCTTTTGCCGCAAGCGATCTAACGCCATAGCTCACCTGCGACACCGCAAGCACAGCCGAACGAGTACGCTGAGGACACGGCGGCGGTGGCGTCAGGTGCAGCGCATTGTTAGGTTGCAGACTGGCAAGCATTACGCCTCAGATGTAAAAGGTAGCTTTAATCCACTCGTCCTGTTCGGAGTAGGGACCGTGAATAGACCCATAACATCCTTTGCTTGGAACATCGCGTGATATATTTTGCACAAGCCAGTCTACATAAACCCGTTTATCTTCAGGATCAATCTCTTTAACTATGCCAATAGCCTTGACTCTGATGTTTGGGGAGCCTTGTCCTAACATCTGCTTAATCGCTATTCTGTCTCCGGGTTTGATTTGGTCGCGCAAGATAGCCAAATCCGGCTTCTCATTATCTCGCCAACCTAGGAACCAATAGCCGCGTCTAACAAACTTATCCGTTTGGTCATCAGAACCGCCCCACATAGCGCCAACAAGCCAATAGTTCGGCATATAAACCTCTTTCCCATTACGCCACAAATGGCCCTCCGCTCTGCAACCTAACGCCAAAACTCACCCGCGACAGTAGCCCTGCACAGCCGAACGGGTATGCAGAGCAAAACGCAGGCTGCTGGCGTCGGGTGCAGTGCATTGTTGGGCCGAACGTGCAACTGCTTCCGCCACAAGAGCGAGCCTGCCGCTGACGCACAGGATACCAAACGACAGGGCTAATCGGCAAGCACCCCAACAAGCAAACGAGCGAAGCCAAAAACACTGCGCCGCAAAGCGAACGCCCCCGCAACAAGCAAGCCTACCGAAACCTACGGCTAAAACGTCAACTCTCTCACTCTGCCTGACTCAAAGACTCAAACCAGACTTTGACCGATGCTTTATTTTGAGAACCATGCCCCATCGTGCGGCCCAACTGCCAAAGCTCACCTGCGCCGGTGCAAGCGCGGATATGAGACAGGAAAACCCTACCACCGGCGTCGGGTGCAGCGCATTGTTAGGCCGCTTCGCGTTCAAGAGGCGGTGGCCCACTTCTCTGCACAGCCTTGACTAATGTTCGCAGGGCTTCATTCACCGAGTCAGAGTCAGGAAATACTGCGGCCATATCGGGCGACAACACAACAAGATGCGGTTTCTGCGGGAACAAATGCGCGTAACGCCCCCGCTGACCGCCCTTGAAACTGTAATTCGCCCGCATTATCGGCTCTTCTGTTTCCAAAAGTCCGTCTTGTTCAGAATTTTTAGGTTTAGAATCCATAGCCAGGTTCTTCCTCATACTCTCTTTTCTCATCCGGGTCTGCTACCCGTGCGCTGATAAGCCGTAAGTTTTCGCCGCGCTCCACATAAATCACTACCAGAAGGCGTTGGCGGTCAGATAGCCCCATCAAAATCAAGCGGTCTTCCAATTCCGAGTGATCTGGATCAGGGGTTGTCAGCGAAAGCGGATCACGGAAGGCCGACATGGCCTCCTCAAAAGTGACGCGATGTTTGCTAATATTGCTTTTGGCTTTACCGGGATTCCACTCAAACCTGCCTTGACCCTCGTAGGCATCTGTCATAACCAATTGTAGCAGAAAACAACGGCAAATTCAGAGGCTATCGTAACAGGAAGGAAAAGGCCAGAAGCGGCCTAACGACATAGCTCAACCGCGACACCCGCATAGTACCGCAACCGACAACGCTACGGCAATGGCGCGGGTGGCGTCGGGTGCAGCGCATTGTTAGGCTGCAACGGCTCCGAATACGTCACAATCTGGAATACTTTGTACGCGACCGCGACCACCAGCCTACAATTGCTCTGCCAATAAACCAAGCCGCTATTCCGCAGATAAATCCGCCGCCAGCCCCAATTACAACACATAAAACCATGACAAACAGAAAGCCAAAGGGACTTCCAGAGTCGTTTGTGAAATATATTAGCGCCAACAGAATGACTGGGAGCAAAATAGCCCCAGCAATTGCCCCAATCACCCCCAACAGCATCGGCCCAATCCAGCCGAGTATCCAGCGAAAATTATACCTTTTAACTGGCGGCTCATAGCCAGAGCTAGTCGGAGGCGGCCACACATCCTCAGTATCTTCTGCTGGCATTGAACTCTCTCATGGCACTCGCCCCTAAACAAGCCGCAATTTGCAGCCTAACGACCTAGCTCACCTGCGCCAGTGCAAGCGCGGAAGTGAACCAAAGAAAGCCCTACCACCGGCGTCAGGTGCAGCGCATTGTTAGACCGCAAAAGTCAAGCGTCGTGAATTGATCCTAGATTGTATGGGTCTACTCGTCGCTTGAGGCTACTAATCCGCAAATCAACGTAGAGCAGTATTAAAGCCACAATGTAAGACGTAATTGGGAGCCAAACACCTACTGCCCTAAAATGAAAGTATAATGCGCTGGCTGCAACGGCAAACATGGGTGAAGCACCAAACTTGTAGACAATACTCAGACCGATGAAACAGAACAAGGTGACAAAGAAGCCCTGAGCAATGAAGACACGGTAAAGCAACCAAAATGACGTGAGAATTGCACCAAAGAGCGTGACAAACCGCGCTCCTATGGTTCGTTGCTGTAACTTAGCGAGGTTGCTTATTTCTGCCTGAACTTTTTCGCTGTTGATGTCTTCAATCATGGTTTTTTGACACACCTTACGGGCAGAGTAAGCGCAGTCTTGCGGTCTAACGGTATAGCTCACCCGCGACGGTAGCCCTGCACAGCATACCACGACGCATAGGCAAACGCAGCTACCGGCGTCAGGTGCAGCGCATTGTTAGGTTGCTGGCGGTCCTGCCTCCGGTAAATCGTGTAATCGACTCAATAAAAGCTCTAATTGTAGGATAGAATTTTTCGCATCTTCTTCTATCGCGCCCATTATTCGATGGTGGTTCGCTATTAACTCGGACGATGCCTCTTCTGATAAATCATACTCGACGCAAATCTCACGAACAGCCGCAGAACCGTTGGCAATCTGTCGCGCCAAAATCAGTTTAGCTTGAATAACTTGCTCTTGAGTTCTTTCGGGGTTGGCTAAGAGGGCGCGAAGTTCTTGCCGTAAGCGTCCCTTCTCTTCCAGAAGTTCTTGCCGTAAGCGTCTCCGCTCCTCCATTTCTGCCCAATGGCTGTCTTTTATGCCTTCGTCTCTGGGAAGCCTCTCGACCAGCAACCTAACGCCATAGCTCACCCGCGACGGTAGCCCTGCACAGCATACCACATCGTACAGGCAGATGCGGCTACCGGCGTCGGGTGCAGCGCATTGTTAGGTTGCTGATTGACGGCTTTCAAGTACAGTCCTGATTATGTCCTCGTTTATTAAAATCGGACACTTGGCTCGGAGCGCAAGATTGACGGCATCGCTAGAGCCTGTTATGAACTTTCATAGGTTTTGCCACAGTTTTACGGCCTTGCCGAGCATCAGAAGCGCAAACACTACGTAATGTAAGCCTGCCAAAGTCTCAGGAAGCCGCTCGTAATCTCTGGCAAGACGCCGAAAACGCGCCGCCCACGCGAAAGACCGCTCCACCACCCAGCGGCGCGGCAACAATACAAAGCCTTTCTTGGCTTCGGGCAGTTTGACGACAGACAGTTCTATGCCCTGTGCCTTGGCAGCATCCGCAGGCACATCACCCGTGTAGCCCTGGTCAACGTAAGCCAGTGTCACACTCTGCTCGGTGGCTTCCTGAACCTGGGCCGCAAGTTCAGCCACCTGAGCGCGTTCCTGCTCGTTGGCAGGCGTCACGTGTAGCGCCAACAGGTGTCCCAGCGTGTCTACGGCGATATGAACTTTGCTGCCTTTCCGGCGCTTGGCTCCGTCGTAGCCTGCGCGTTCGCCACTTTCGGGTGTGGACTGCAAGGTGCGCCCATCGAAAATAGCAGCGGTAGGCTGTGGGTTTTTGCCAGCCGCCACCCGCAGCATCTCGCGCAAATCGTGAACGAGGGCAATGAAGCACTCGGCCTCGATCCAGCGTACACTTTGTTGGTAGACCGTATGCCAGGGCGGCAGATCGTTTGGGATCATGCGCCAAGGCGAACCTGCCCGCACCATCCAGCGCAGGCCGTTGAAGACTTCGCGCATCGGATGTTGGCGCTGGGGCGCATCTTGGGTCATCAAGGTTAGATAAGGGGCCACGAAGGCCCATTCTTCATCGGAGACATCGCTGGGATAGGCTTTGCGGCAGGGATTTTCGCTCATGCCCAAAGTCTACCTCAAAGTCCATAACAGGCTCTAGGACGCATATCTATCTGATGCACTTTGTCACCTACCCGCAGACTGACCAAAGCATAAAACACCTCATCTTTTAACTCGTTAATATATGCCTCTTCTACCATTGCCCCTGCTACGGAAAGGCAGGTGAGCATTGTATCAAAGGTGTACGGCCTATCTGGTGCTTTGGCTTCAAGACCAATGGAAATACCATAAGCCTCGAATTGACCGAGAAACATGGGTATACGTCGTTTGGCTTCGTCCTTAAACAGAACAAAATGGTTGGCAACAACTCCCTCATCTTTATGAGCGTAAACTCCCACCACTTTGACTGGGACACGTTTCACTGTCATGGAATTTTGTGCCTTCGTGACGAGCCTGCCTTTCGCCCAGCAACCTAACTGCCAAAGCTCACCTGCGACAACAGCCGAGGCAAACCTTACGACTACGCAAAGCATAAGGCCGGCTGATGGCGTCGGGTGCAGCGCATTGTTAGATGGCTTGCCCGATAAAAGAGGCCGACAACGCTAATGCCACCGACTGCCGGATGACCCAATAAGCCCCCGACCAATTTCCTGAATAATAGCACAGGCAGACGAAAACGTAAAGCCTAATTCCGAACGATGCCGCCAAAGTTTCGGTGCTTGCCCGTAGCCTTTTGCCGCAAGCGATCTAACGACCTAGCTCACCTGCGCCGGGGACCTGGCTAAAGAACCCGGAAGGGCCATCTACCGGCGTCCGGTGCAGCGCATTGTTAGGTTGATTGCCCTCCGAACGAGGAACCAGAGGCAGAGCCAAACGACCTCAACCCGGCGGGGTAGGGCAATCGCCGCTGATGACGAAGTGGCCTGCGACCACAGCCCTAACGCAGCAAAGCCTCTGCCAACGACATTGTACCCGCCTCGCTGACCGAACGAGTAGCAAGCGACCTAACGACCTAGCTCACCTGCGACGGTAGCCTGCACAGCATACCACAACGCAGAGGCAAATGCGGCTACCGGCGTCGGGTGCAGCGCATTGTTAGGCTACTGCCGGGAGCGCAAACGGGATACAGAAACCGACGCCCAAACGCTCACTTCCCTACATTGCCATTCCTACATACTTTACCAAAACAAACACGACGGATAGCTTTTCACAAAGAACGCAAGCCAAAAGCCGACAACCAAACTCCAAAACGCTTACGAGAACGCCAGCAATAGGAGCCTAACGCCATAGCTCACCTGCGACTGCGGCATAGCAAACCTATTGCCAAGCACCTGACAATCGCGCCGCTGGCGTCGGGTGCAGCGCATTGTTAGATGGCTTGCCCAACGGACGAGAAGCCGATAACGCGACTGCCTCCCACGACTGCAAAGCCCATCGCCTGCGACAACTTGACCGAATGAAAAAGCCTCCACGAGCGCAAAGGCGAGTTCCACTCCAAACGCCGGATAACCTGCGGACAATCGCAAATAGCCTTTTGCCGCAAGCGATCTAACGCCAAAGCTCACCTGCGACAACGCCCACGCAAGCCCCCCGACAACCCACCCGAAAAGGCGGGCGGTGGCGTCAGGTGCAGCGCATTGTTAGGTTGCTCTCAGATTAGCCTCACGCATTTGCCGAAATTGATACCGCAGTGTTGCCTCTGCCTCGGCCAACTCGCACCACTTAGTGTCATAGGGAATTCCCTGAATGCCCCAAAAGTGGAGATTGAATTTATCTACTTCATCCCAATATATGGCGGAGAGAGAAACTGGCCGAACAGCAAATGGTTCTATTGGTTTTTCAGCGAAGATATGCAGATCAAAATGCGAATGATTGGGCCAAACATCATTTCTAATACCCGCTTCGGCTACCGCTACTACTAACGCGGTCATTGGCGTTTGGCGATGAGCAGGATGGATTTCTTCATAAAACTTGACTGTTTTAGCCCATTGTTCGGTTACTGATTGAACAGTTGACATTCTGCCTCCGACAAAAATGAGGCCCTACGCAGAGCGACCTAACGCCATAGCTCACCTGCGACAGTGGCCCTGCACAGCATACCACAAACGCAGAGGGAAATGAGGCCACTGGCGTCGGGTGCAGCGCATTGTTAGGCCGTCTGGAAAGCCCACTACCGGCTACATTCTGACCTGTCTCTCTCAACGAATCTCAAAGACTGAACCGCCTTTTATTCCAGTTTTATTTTTCCACCCGAAAAGATTACCGCTGTTGTCAATAATGATGCCTCCTGGCATCTCTCCTTGGAAAGAAGCAAGGTCGGTAAAGGTATGGCTGCCTTTGGCAATCGTGAAGACTGTGCCACCTATCACATCTGTAGCGGTTTTAATCCCATCATTGGTCTTAATCCCATAAATGTTCCCCTGTTTATCAAGAGCTAGAATGCCATACAAACCGTCGTAAGAAGCAAGACGCATAATGGTATGTTCGCCATTCACCATCTCAAAAAGGGTACTGCCTTTGGAGTTATCTGAAATACCGAAAATGTTCCCTTGTTCATCCAAGGTGATGCCTGAAACCATGCCCTTTAATGAGGGCAGAATAATAACCGAGTGGGTAACTGCGACGATCTCAAAGATAGTGCTACTTGTTAAATCATTACTGAATTTCGCTCCATAAATGTTACCCCGACTGTCAAAGCTAAGGCTCGACGCCAAGCCACCGTCGAGTGACGTAAGGGCAGTGATCGTATGACTACCGTTTTTAATCTCGAACACAGAGAAACTTTTTGATCTAAATTTCGTTTTCTCTCCATAAATGTTACCCTGTGCATCTAGGCTGATATATGGGAAAAGGAGTTCCCCCTGGAAAGAGGCCAGAGTGATGATGTTATGGCTGTCTTTGACAATCTCAAAGATGATACCGCTTACTATTGATTTGCTAAAGTTGAGTGTCGTTCCGTAAAGATTTCCATTATTATCGATCACAATACCAACCGGCATGGCTCCCTGAAAAGAGACCACAGGCGTCATAGTTGGACTGCCTTTTATGATCTCGAAGATGATGCCGCCGCCATCCATGTTGCTATTGAAGGCTGTGCCGAAAATGTTTCCGTGATCATCAAAGGTAAGACTGGTGGGGTTTTGTCCCTGAAATGAGACCAATGTTGTGACAGTTGGTTGGGCTTGGGCAACGGGCAAACGGCCCATAATAAGAAGTGTGACCAAAAGCAAGCCACTATATTTTCGACAGCGAAAAATCAATGCTTTAGCCTTTCTGAATTGCTGAGAGTTACAATTATATTGTCGTAAGTGAGCCATAGTAGTTTTTCCTTGTGCTACGCACCAGTTTAGCCCTCCGCCCAGCGGCCTAACGGCATAGCTCACCTGCGACAGCGGCAAGCACTTGACTCCCGCCAAGCACACGATAACCGCGCCGCTGGCGTCAGGTGCAGCGCATTGTTAGACCGCGCCGACAAGATACTGTTGATGTGAACGCTACCTCATATGATGCCAATACCATATCCACATGAACGCTTGATAACCAATGGTCAACGGCATACCGGGGCAACGCCGCTTGACTTCCTCATCAAATGCTGTGAAATCTATATGATGTCCTGTATCTTCATATTCCTGCCATACTTGCGACGCATTGACAGCCAAAATATCCTTGATGGTATTGAAAAGATGAAGCGTACTCAAAAAAGCTTCTTCATACTCTTCAGAACTAAAGCCTGGACAACGTCTTTTCAGTGCTTTATAGGCTTTGGCAACAGAGCCATATGAATCAAACTCGCTAAAGCGCCGAACCACATCAAAGGCTTCATCTAACATTTCCTTCGGCGGGTCAGTTTCAGCGACGATCAATGATTGCTCTCCCCACCGACGACCTGCGGGCTTGCGCGGTCTAACGCCCTAGCTCACCCGCGACAGCGCCCAAGCAAGCCCCGCGATAACCCACCCGAAAAGGCGGGCGATGGCGTCGGGTGCAGCGCATTGTTAGGCCGCTTGCTTGAAATGCGCTTTGCCTATTCCTTCGGCATTGGCAACTCACAGTTAAGGCACTTACCGGTGTTGATATTACCGTAAGAGCCACTGAAAATGCCACCTTTGTCGCCTCTGACGAAAAACGGTTTTTTACAACTCGGACAACGAAAGTGGCACAACCAATTCGCGGCAAAAACAGAACTGAAAATCCAGGCTAAACCTATCAAGGCGGAAGGCAATTGCGACAGCAACACTACACCCAAAACACCTCCTCCAATCCAGCAGGAGTGAAATAGGATTTGGCGACGCGCACAGTCGTTCCACTGGCGCTTATATAGGTGTAATGTTTCTTCGTTCATCTCGCCCAACCAATAGCCCCCGCCAAGCGGCCTAACGCCAAAGCTCACCTGCGACAGTAGCCAAACTAACCCTACGAACTCGCAACGGTAAACGCGGCTACTGGCGTCGGGTGCAGCGCATTGTTAGACCGCTCCGGGTTCCCGCTCTATGCCAAATCTTGCCAATGCCATGCAAGCCGCACTGGCGACACAAGCCGGGTCTTCACGATAATTTGCTATCTCTTTCAATACTGGGATAGCGCGAGGATCGCCGAGATAACCCAGGGACATAATGGCATCATAGCGCACATATTCGTCAGGATCACTCACAAGTCCGACGACAACCGGAAAAACTAGCTCCTCGCCACTCTTGCCCAAAAGATAGACGGTGCGGAAGCGCACCTGTGGGTTGTTGCTAGAGCCTGTTATGGACTTTGAGGTAGACTTTGGGCATGAGCGAAAATCCCTGCCGCAAAGCCTATCCCAGCGATGTCTCCGATGAAGAATGGGCCTTCGTGGCCCCTTATCTAACCTTGATGACCCAAGATGCGCCCCAGCGCCAACATCCGATGCGCGAAGTCTTCAACGGCCTGCGCTGGATGGTGCGGGCAGGTTCGCCTTGGCGCATGATCCCAAACGATCTGCCGCCCTGGCATACGGTCTACCAACAAAGTGTACGCTGGATCGAGGCCGAGTGCTTCATTGCCCTCGTTCACGATTTGCGCGAGATGCTGCGGGTGGCGGCTGGCAAAAACCCACAGCCTACCGCTGCTATTTTCGATGGGCGCACCTTGCAGTCCACACCCGAAAGTGGCGAACGCGCAGGCTACGACGGAGCCAAGCGCCGGAAAGGCAGCAAAGTTCATATCGCCGTAGACACGCTGGGACACCTGTTGGCGCTACACGTGACGCCTGCCAACGAGCAGGAACGCGCTCAGGTGGCTGAACTTGCGGCCCAGGTTCAGGAAGCCACCGAGCAGAGTGTGACACTGGCTTACGTTGACCAGGGCTACACGGGTGATGTGCCTGCGGATGCTGCCAAGGCACAGGGCATAGAACTGTCTGTCGTCAAACTGCCCGAAGCCAAGAAAGGCTTTGTATTGTTGCCGCGCCGCTGGGTGGTGGAGCGGTCTTTCGCGTGGGCGGCGCGTTTTCGGCGTCTTGCCAGAGATTACGAGCGGCTTCCTGAGACTTTGGCAGGCTTACATTACGTAGTGTTTGCGCTTCTGATGCTCGGCAAGGCCGTAAAACTGTGGCAAAACCTATGAAAGTTCATAACAGGCTCTAGACACGACTTCCAGCAATTGTCCAATGGCCTTCTTGCCAAAGCGTAGGAGTTGGCTTTCTGCCTTTTGTGCCACCTGTACTTCCACACTGCCAAGATTGGCAATATGTTTGGAAATACGCTTTCGTGTATCTGCTGACAAGGCTTGCGCCATAATATCGCCCTCCGGCGGAGCGGTCTAACGACCTAGCTCACCCGCGACAACTGCCCGGCAAACCCTACGACTGCACTGATGCGAACGCGGCAGGTGGCGTCGGGTGCAGCGCATTGTTGGGCCGCATCCGATTAGGCTTTAGTCACAGCATGAACGATAGCCGCCATGTAAGATAAGTTTTGGTCGGTTGGAAACTCCAATGATAGACGCGATGGAGTAAGATCACTCTCATCTAAATTCATATCGGCGACTTGCTCAATCCACTCACGCCCTATCCATCGCTGAGTTCCATTGCCGCTCACCGGTACAAACTCAATTCTATCCGATTGTACGTTAATGACCTCAAATGCTTTGCCTTGTTTAAGAGTGTGCAAGGTCTTACCATTGAGTTGCCGAACCCGTTCCCAAACAGTAGCCATGATTTCCTCCTTAAAACCTTTCGCAACGATACCGCTGATGTGATGCGGCCCAACTGCCAAAGCTCACCGGCGGCAGTAGCCTGGAACCGCTTGCGATGACGAACAACGCAAAGGCGGCTACTGGCGTCCGGTGCAGCGTATTGTTAGATGGCTTGCCCTACGCCAAGAGGCCGACCATGCCAACGCCCCCGACTGACGGATAACCCCATAACCCCCGACAACTTTCCTGAATAATAGCACAGCCGAAACGAAAAAGCAAAGCCTATGTTCTAAATTGTCACGCCAGAGTTTCGGCCTTTGCCAGTAGCCTTTTGCCGCAAGCGATCTAACGCCATAGCTCACCTGCGCCAACAGCCGACGCAAGCTAAACGATAACGCAAAGCATAGGGCCGGCTGATGGCGTCCGGTGCAGCGCATTGTTAGGCCGATGGTGGTTTTGGCAAGGACACAATCTGTCCTGTTTGCGTGTCCAATACGTTCTTGTCTGGGTGCTGGTTCGCTTCTAATATAGCTTCATCTAAATCGTCCGTTGTCAGGTAAACGAAAGGAACAATCGCAGTTCCCGGCACGAACTTTGACCGGATAATACGATAACGCTCTGGGCCGCTTGCTGGAGCGAAGACACCAGCAATTTTAGTTTCTACCTTTTTGCCCAAACCGCCCCTTCTTTCCCGCTTCGCTACATGACCAGCCTTCGCCCAGCGGCCTAAAGACCTAGCTCACCTGCGCCGGTGCAAACGCTGTATGAGAGGCAGGAGGGGCATACCGGCGTCCGGTGCAGCGCATTGTTAGGCCGATTGCCCTACAGTTACGGGATCAAAACGCACGAGCCTGACAAGTTCGTTTTGGCAAAAAATGCACCGCTTTTTGCCAACTTCGTAATTTCCCTTACTCAATACCGTTCGTTTTGGCAGAAACGCATTCACTTACTGGCGGACGCTCCCTCCGGCGGACGTTGCGGACGATTGCCACAAACAAGCCAAACTGACACCTGCAACCAGTGTACCTGATAAAATGAACTTGGTGTGCGACAAGCCGAAGCAAGCGGCCTAACGGCATAGCTCACCCGCGACAGCAGCCTGTACAGCATAACGGATACGCTGAGGTAATCGCGCTGCTGGCGTCGGGTGCAGCGCATTGTTAGGCCGCTACTGGTTCTGCCTTCGCCACATCTGATAATGAAAATTGTTCCGGCAGTAGCTTAACTGGAAGATCGACGTCGTTTCTAATGATCTCGTTCTCATGCCGTGCCAAGACAGCCATGACTATATCCACAATTTTACCCCGTACCTGCCAATTGCACTCATATTCAGCAATGTGGTATTCCAGTTCAGACCAAACCTCCCCACCAAGTTCACGAATTGTTCGTTCTGTTGCCATTTTGCCTCACTTGTAGCAACCTGCCCCGATTAGCGGCCTAACGCCATAGCTCACCTGCGCCAACAGCCGAAGCAAGCTAACCGATAACGCAAAGCATAAGGCCGGCTGATGGCGTCCGGTGCAGCGCATTGTTAGATGGCTTGCCAGACGAACGAGAGCCGACAACGCGGATGCCTCTCACTACTGCAAAGCCCCATCGCCTCCGACAACTTGACCGAATGAAAAGCCTTCCACTCCCGCAGAGCCAATTCCACTCCCAATGACCGCTGACTCCCGCCAAATGCTAGAAGCCTTTTGCCGCAAGCGATCTAACGCCATAGCTCACCTGCGACGGTAGCCATGCACAGCCAACCGCCGCGCATAAGTAAACGCGGCTACTGGCGTCAGGTGCAGCGCATTGTTAGATGGCTTGCCCCATGCCAAGAGGCCGAGAACGCCAACGCCTCCGACAACCGGATAACCCAATAAGCGCCGGACTACTTTCCTGAATAATAGCACAGCCACACCGAAAACGCAAAGCCCAATTCCGAATGTCCGCCAAAGTTTCGGTGCTTGCCCGTAGCCTTTTGCCGCAAGCGATCTAACGCCATAGCTCACCTGCGACTGTGGCCTACCCCGCGCTACGAACTTGCACAGCCAAACGCGGCCACTGGCGTCGGGTGCAGCGCATTGTTAGGCTGCAACAAGGTCAGTTATGGCAACATCCTCAAGTTCACAATCGCAGGATAAGGCTTGCTCGCCGCAACGAGGGCATTGCTCCACATCGCACGAGGGAACATGAAACTGCCCTTTAATGACGCGGCAATCATGGCAGGGTAACTTTTCTGCCTCCCAATCTTGCGTTTCCTCGCCATATCGCACACGCGCCCATTGTTGCCCCTCAATGAGATAAAGTGGTTGCCGCTGCGCCTGCTGGATACGCTCCGGCCAATACCAAATCATTCTTGCCCCGTTGTAGACGACAAATTTGGGTTCTTCTGGCATAGTTTGACGCCTTTCGTGGAAGCATCGGCCTACGTTTGCAGCCTAACTCCATAGCTCACCTGCGACAGTAGCCTAACCTGCCTTCCGATAACGCTGGGGTAGAGGCGGCTACTGGCGTCAGGTGCAGCGCATTGTTAGGCTACTGCCGGGAGCGCAAACGGGATACAGAAACCGACGCCCAAACGCTCACTTCCCTACACTGCCATTCCTACTTACTTTACCAAAACAAACACGACGGATAGCTTTTCACAAAGAACGCAAGCCAAAAGCCGACAACCAAACTCCAAAACGCTTACGAGAACGCCAGCAATAGGAGCCTAACGACCTAGCTCACCTGCGACAGCAGCCAACGCAAGCAAAATGCCAAGCACCCGAAACGGCGGCTGATGGCGTCAGGTGCAGCGCATTGTTAGACCGCAGACTACTCGGCTAATGACGACGGATGATCCACAATCTCACCCCGCCGACTATCAGACCAAACACAACCCCAAGAAGTGCTGTAGAAACATAGTAGACCTCATCGGCTAACGAAAATACTGCCCCCGGAAGAACCGAATGTCTTCTGATACAATACCATAATCCGAGCAAATAGCCTACAAATCCCCCCAACAAGCCGCTTAAACTGAGAAATCGCAGTGTCCGAATCATGTTGACTTTCCTGCCCAGGTACGAAAGAGCTGCGCCCGCTCTGCGGTCTAACGCCATAGCTCACCTGCGACAACAGCCATGCACAGCCAACCGCCAAGCAGAGCATAACGCAGGCTGCTGGCGTCGGGTGCAGCGCATTGTTAGACCGAACGCCTTCCGACTGCCGGAAAACGCCCACGAGTTCGTTTTGGCAAAAACCTGTCACGCGAGCGGTAAGCCAACCGAACCCGCTGCGGCTAAACCGGATGCGAAAGCGCCAAACCATTCACCAACAAGCAAGCTCCAAAGGACACCGATTAACAGAAAGGACACCGATTAAGAGTTTGTTTTGACAAAAAAGCACCCCTCACTACGACAGATACTACTCTCAATTTGCCTTTGTTGAGGCTTACGATATTATACCACAATGCCTAGCAAGCGTGCGGTCTAACATATGAGTAGATGGAATTGCGCGATCTTCCATCTATCCCAAAAACTTGCCAATAGTACGAAATGCGGAAGTTTTCCGACTTAACTTCCGCCTATTCCTCGAACAGCCCGCTTTTTCCTGCCAAACTTCCACCTATCGTTCGAACAGCGCGCTTTTTGCCCGAAACTTCCGTCTATCCACATTCCAGCTTATTATACGCCAAATCTGCGTTTTTTCCTCTCTTGCTCCCGTGCCAATTCAAGCCTTATCCAGCGGCCTAACTCCAAAGCTCACCTGCGACAGTGGCCTGCACAGCATACCATAACGCAGAGCAAAATGCGGCCACTGGCGTCAGGTGCAGCGCATTGTTAGGCCGAACCCGTTCCACTTATGACAAAGGCGCGTTGGCATAAAGCTAGACGCTAGATCGGTTTGCCCATTTCCTGTAATGTCGTCGCCTTGATCGGCAAACCCAACTTGTCGGCTATTTCCTTGCCGTAGTAATACGCATCCTGTTTACTACTGCGCGTAGCAAGCATCAAGCGCTGATTGGCCGCGTCGCCGATCCGCAAAAATACATAACAACTCTGACCGCCACAGCAGGCGCACAGGGAAGAAGTTTCTGTCAAGTAATAAGTTCGTTTCCGAGGATGGAACATCCATCCTTTGGTTTGGTAACACACTCGGGCCTCTAAATCGATCAAAATATCCTGCGGCCCAGCCACGTAGGCAAAAAAGAGAGTGAAAAGTATACCAAGAGGTACATACCAAAGCCAGGCCAACCAACCGCCAAAGTCGTCTGCTTTGACGACAAAGACTCCTGTCATTGCCAGCATGAGTAAACCCAGCATTGCCATACCGATCCTATACATCTTTGGTTTGCGGAAATTCAGGGCTTGCAAATTGTTTTTATCGTGCCAATCTTGTGAAAATCCCACGAAGCATATCACAAACGTTGTGATGAGATAAATCGCTGTGCCGAAGAAAGTAAGATTAAACAGTAAGGTGTTTGGCATTGGAGTTGTCTCAAAAAAGCCTCGGCGGTGCGGCCTAACGGCATAGCTCACCCGCGACACCCGCCAAGCAAGCCTCCCGCCAACGCACACGAGAACGCGGCGGGTGGCGTCTGGTGCAGCGCATTGTTAGACTGCTAGCGGTTAGGCCCAGTCCGGCAGGTCTTCCGGTGAAAGCGCAGCCCAGTTCGCCGAAGCCAAAGTACGATTACCATTCGACCGCAGGGACGCCGTTTCATCAAATGCCGAATAACGTAAATTAGCAATCGGTACACACCCATCATGCCACCATTCCCACCGCCACCACTTCCGTAAGTTATAATCACTGCGCGACGCAGAAAAGTAATAAGCGGGATGGGTATTACGTCCACGACGGTAGGCAGGATGGCCGGTATGAATACGCTGGCGACGCCACTTTCGATCATAAAAATTGTTGTAGAAGTAAAACCGCCTCAAAATCCAACGACGAGAATAGTTGCGTTTCGCGCCCTCTGGCATAGGATAGCGTCCGGCAATGACGGTTGGGTATTTGTTCATGTTTCTTGTGAGCGACGACTAGCCCACCTTTGGCCCAGCAGTCTAACTGCCAAAGCTCACCGGCGACAACAGCCGAAGCAAGCCCCGCGATAACGCACAGCATAAGGCCGGCTGCTGGCGTCCGGTGCAGCGCATTGTTAGATGGCTTGCCCTGCGAACGTGAGCCGACAACGCGACTGCCTCTCACCCCTGCAAAGGCCCATAGCCTCCGACAACTTTCCTGAATAATAGCACAGCCTCCCCGAAAAAGCAAAGCCTATGTTCTAAATTGTCATGCCAAAGTTTTGGCGTTTGCCTGTAGCCTTTTGCCGCAAGCGATCTAACGGCAAAGCTCACCTGCGACACCCGCACAAGCAAGCCCCCCAATAACCCACCGGACAAGGCGCGGGTGGCGTCCGGTGCAGCGCATTGTTAGGCTGACCACTGAATAGGCTCGGTCAATATGGCATCCTTGATAGCTTTACCGTCCGATTGAAGACAAAGGAAGATACGACCCCAATAGAAACCGGCTTATCTAACTCCAATTCATATTGACTTGTACCTTTTATGGAAGTGTCCCCTGCGGCTGACGCTTCCGAAAGATAAAAAGGCAGGGGGTATTTACCCTGGAGGGGCGAGCCGACAGTTCCTGAAATTATATTGGTGACGGAGCCATTTGTTGCTTCAATTTTAAATGGCTTATTAAGTATGATCGGCAGATTTACTTCAAATTGGTGATTATATGGCGAGGCCAAAGTTACGGTCAGCATAAACCTATCATTCGGTTTCAGGCTGCTTTTGTCTATATCTGCACGATTAGGAACCGAGCTAACCATCATCAAAACGAATAATACTGCCAGAACTGCAAAATACCTTTTCATAAATGCTCCTGTATATGACCAGCCTTTTGCTGGGCAACCTAACGCCATAGCTCACCTGCGACAGCGGCATAGCAAACCTATCGCCTAGCACATGACAACCGTGCCGCTGACGTCAGGTGCAGCGCATTGTTAGGTTGCTCGTAATTCTGCCTACTGTGTCTGGTTGTAAACGTAAAAGTGCTTGGGCAAGTCCGTGTTCCATAAATTCGGCTTTAGCGTCAAACACTGATTGACTTTAGCCTGTTCCACATTGAACGGGTCAGATATTTGCCCACTCTGTATAGCCTGATAAGCCGAAAGGGTAGGATTTAAGCGGGTATCGCCATGAACTACCCAGATTTGGCCTTCATATCTAAAGCGTCCGACTATCTGCCGGTTGCCGCCAGTATTCCAGCCATCTAACCGATGCCATGTCGGATTAGAGCGTTGCAAAGGAAGTACCTCAGCTTCTACCCAATCAGTGAACGAGTTATAAACCAAGTTCTATTTCCTCCGTTCGTGTAGCACCCGCAATGGCCGAGCGACCTAACTGCCAAAGCTCACCTGCGACAACAGCCGAGGCAAACCTTACGACAATGCAAAGCCAAAGGCCGGCTGCTGGCGTCGGGTGCAGCGCATTGTTAGATGGCTTGCCCACCGGACGAGAGCGACAACGCTAACGCCACCGACTGCCGGATGACCCAATAAGTCCCCGACTGCTTTCCTGAATAATAGCACAGCCTTACCGAAAAAGCAAAGCCTAATTCCGAACGATGCCGCCAAAGTTTCGGGGTCTGCAAACAGCCTTTTGCCGCAAGCGATCTAACGACTTAGCTCACCTGCGACAACAGCCTGCACAACCGAACGACAACGCAAAGCATAAGGCAGGCTGATGGCGTCGGGTGCAGCGCATTGTTAGGCTGCTGATTGTGATGATGATAAGTACCGGGACTTGTAGGAATAAGCAGGCAGAGTAGCGAAGAAGGCATTATACTCCTCTATATTCTGCGGCTCTTTTGCTTCACCCAATCTGCCCGCACAAGCCAGAGTATAGGCAAAACGCAGGTTGCCTCCCTCAATCAAATGCCGCGCTCGCCCAAAGTATTCCGTGAAGTTCCGCTCTAAAATATGCTCCAGAACACAAATCCCGACCCCATTGCGAATGTCAATATTTCGGACACTACCCCACTTAACGACAAGCGGCCATAAATCGGAACAATCCCAATCCCGCAAGTTTGGACTGAGTGCGATTGTCAGGATACCCCAACGTATATTTTCACTTCGGTCAGGAATGAGAACATCTGCGAGTTCAAGTACCAGTGGCTGATTGGCTTTTACGCATGAAAGCGTTTTAAGCCATTCTGCACATCGTTTTCGTGCATGATAGTTTTTGCTTTGGGCCATTGTCCGCAAGGTTGCCTGTTCGTCTGGTGTAAGTACCGTGTTGTCACAGAAAAACCCTCCTGCTCCATATTTTTCGACGCGGTTGACAGGCTTTTTTGCAGTTTTCATCAATCTTCTTTGCTGGTGCGCTGGTGGCAAGTAAACCTATCGCCCAGCAGCCTAACGGCATAGCTCACCCGCGACGGTGCAAGCGCGGAGGCGAGATAGGAAAGCCCTACCACCGGCGTCGGGTGCAGCGCATTGTTAGGCTGCTGGTATGTTAGGCGGTGGGGGCCAGACTGACCCCTCTGGTTGCTGGTAAACAGGCTCCTGCTTTTGGATAACCAGATTACGTTGGACAAATACCTTGACTACCCAATAAATTATGATGACAGCCGAAGACATTAACAGCGTTAGGAATAAAAAGTGCGAGTCTCCAATATCAATTGGGTATTGGTTTCTCACCTGCGACGTATAGGAATCAAAGAAGGCGTTTTTTGGTGAAGCCCCATTTTGTAGTCTCGGTATGAGCCGAAACACCACTAGGAAAACTGCTTCTGTTGCCAGCCACACACCGAAGAACAGGCGTTTTATCGTAATTTCCTTTCTTGATTACGTTTACTGTAAGCATTTCGCCCAGCAGCCTAACGCCATAGCTCACCGGCGACAACGCCCACGCAAGCCAACCGATAACGCACCCGTGAACGCGGGCGATGGCGTCAGGTGCAGCGCATTGTTAGGCTGCAAGCAGTTTACCCTCAAGTGATGCGGCAATTCGCACAACGATAGAGTTGGCCTCGCGAGTAGAAGCATACAAGTAGACTGTACCAACACCCCAATCATCTTGCAATTCTACAATCTGATTATCCACTAATAATGCCACTAACATCATGTCACCCCGCTCAGAGTTGAGCAGAGTAGCCCCAAATGTCTCTTGCAAATGCTGAATGGTATAATCAATGGCCTGCTCACACAAGTTGGGTTCAGGGAAACAATCTCCAGCCTCATATAGAATGGAGTAAAAGGTTCCCTCTGGACTGGTTTCCAAAGATGGTGAAAAAGACTTGTTTAACATGAAGGATTTTGTTGAATTACTGCTTTTCTGGATACCACCACAGGAACCGCCGACGCCTTGCAGCCTAACGCCATAGCTCACCTGCGACAGTGGCCTGCACAGCATAACGATAGCGCACAGGAAACGGCGGCCACTGGCGTCAGGTGCAGCGCATTGTTAGGCCGATTGCCCTACAGTTACGGGATCAAAACCCACTACCTGCCGATTTCGTTTTAGCAAAAAACACACTGCTTTTTATGACTTCGGTAATCTCACTTACTCAATCCCATTCATTTTCGCAAAAAAGCGCCCCACTCAACAGCAAATACTACAGCAAACGCTCTCGCTGGTTGCGACAAACCAAGCTGACACCTGCAACCAGTGTACCTGATAAAATGAACTTGGTGTGCGACAAGCCGAAGCAAGCGGCCTAACGCCATAGCTCACCTGCGACGGTAGCCATTGCACAGCATACCACAAACGCACAGGTAAACGCGGCTACCGGCGTCGGGTGCAGCGCATTGTTAGACCGCACCTTGCTACACCTGCGGATGCTTCATCTCTTGAATGACGGCGCGAGTGGCCCAGACGAGAGCAATTACCGACAGAACCGGGAACGCTACCCATAGCACTATTTCCAGCACCTGATGGGTGTAGCCAGAGGCGGGCATTTTTGTCAGCGCATCGGTAACACGCACGGCGACTACAATACCTATCCAGACAGTTATCAAGCGCAACCATTTTCTCATTTTGACTTCTTCCCTTTTCTACTCCCGTCTATGCCACCCAGCTAGCTTGGGTGGTGCGGTCTAACGACCTAGCTCACCCGCGACAGCAGCCTGCACAGCATAACGGATACGCTGAGGAAACGGCGGCTGTTGGCGTCCGGTGCAGCGCATTGTTGGGCCGAACCTGCACCGCCTCACCGTGACAAGGTCTATAGGAGCGAGAGAATACCGATGCTATCGCTCTCAATCAATTGCTTGATTGCTTCATAATGCAGACGCAACAAACTTTCCACCTGGCCCGTCGTGCAATTGCCAACCTGGAGCCAAATCACTTTCGGTGGGAAACCTTGAAGCGTACTCAACTCACTGAAATCTGCATCTTTTGTGACTACCATATACCCATTCTGACGGGCATATTCCCAGACCTCACTATCTTCGGCTTGGTCTAAATTGAGCCAAAAGACATGACTGGAATCAGGAAATAAATCATGCAGGCGCGTTGCAAGGCGTGGAGATAAGTTCTGGTCAAATAACAGTTTCACAATAACAGCTTCACGCTTGAACTACCAGCGTCCGCTGTTCACGCGCCGCCGCATAGCTCAATGACGCCAGAATGTCCTCTTCGGTCAAATAGGGAAAATCGGCCAGAATTTCTTGCTGGGTCATTCCTGCGGCCAGATAAGACAGAACATCATAAACCGTGATACGCATCCCCCGAATACAGGGTTTGCCGCCACGCTTGCCCGGCTCAATGGTAATAATAGGGTGAGTGTTCATGGAAACAGTTTACCCCTGCCTTCGCCAAAGTGCAAGCAATGGCGGTGCGGCCCAACGACCTAGCTCACCTGCGACAGCGGCACGCACTTGACCCCCGACAACAGCCACGACAACCGCGCCGCTGGCGTCAGGTGCAGCGCATTGTTAGACTGCACACTCTTGGGCAATTATTTATAATGGTCTCGCTAAACCTTCTGTGTTGGTGGGGGAGGCCAAACCCCTTCTTGCTGAGGAACATTTACTGAACTACATATAATCACATATTGAAGAATACGCCATGCAATATATATACCAATGAGCAAGTCGCTTCCCCCAAGCCCATAAGCAATAAAGGTTGAAGATAGGCTTGCTTTCAGGTGGAACACAAAAAAGCTCAGACTGTAAAAATAGTACAATGCGGCAACAACATGACCAACAACAATCGGCAGGAGCCAACTCACAATTTGTTTTTGTCGATTTCGTAAAGCTATACTCAACGCGATAAAAACCATTATACTGATGGGAATGATAATCAGCGCCTCAAGGGCAGCGTGCAGGAAACCTATAAAGAGTTGTTGGTTGTGCGTCAATCTATTATCTCCAAAACCAGGCGAATATTCTGCCGCTGCGTGAACGTCTTTGGCGGGCCCCATCGCGTGTGCGGTCTAACGCCATAGCTCACCTGCGACGGTAGCCTGCACAGCATACCATAAATGCAGAGGATAACGCGGCTACCGGCGTCGGGTGCAGCGCATTGTTGGGCCGCTGGCTCGTGGGCCTACGAAACTATAGATTTGTCATTCGCACTGGTACGGGACCGTTGCCCAAGAAGGACGGGCGCTCGCCATATAATTGATAACCCATTAAATAAACTGCGTGTTGATGACGACCGAAAGATTTGGGGTCAGGAACAGGCCCCATACAAGCCCAATCCCCACAATCCAGACTTAGCTTTCCGGCCCCGGTTTTTATTTGCTCGACATAACCCTGGGGAGTATCATACTCATCCATAATTATAAGGAAGCCGCACATCCAGATACCATAACACAGTATCGTCACAGTAATCATTGCAATTATAGAACCAGCAACTCTTGGCCGCGACAGCAATGTGACAAAATAAGGGCCATCAATCGACATCCAAACAGATAGTACTGTAAGTGATATTGAACCAATTATCTTTCGCCCCCACTGATTAGATCGTTCAATGTCTCGCAGTATTATCGCTGCCTTGTAAATGCCATACCCAATTATAACACAGCCTAGCAAAGAAGCAGGCAAGGTTGATAATTGGATCAAAGACAAATATAGCACAAACGCCATGCAAGGAATAGAACAGAAGATTATTTGATGCTTGTTCATTTTTGCACCGTAATTGGCTAACTCATTGGAAGTTGTAATAGGAAAACACCTCGTCCAGCGGCCCAACGACCTAGCTCACCTGCGCCAACAGCCGAGGCAAACCCTGCGACTACGCAAAGCATAAGGCCGGCTGGTGGCGTCCGGTGCAGCGCATTGTTAGATGGCTTGCCAGACGAACGAGAGCCGACAACGCGGATGCCCCTCACTACTGGAAAGCCCATAGCCCCCGACCAATTTCCTGAATAATAGCACAGCCGAAAAGAAAAAGCGAAGCCCCGTTCTGAACGATGTTGCCAAAGTTTCGGCGTTTGCCCGCAGCCTTTTGCGGCAAGCCATCTAACGACCTAGCTCACCCGCGACTGTAGCCATGCACAGCATACCATAACGCAGAGCAAAATGCCGGCTACTGGCGTCGGGTGCAGCGCA
The DNA here is from genome assembly GCA_965277095.1 of Capsulimonadaceae bacterium. Lineage (GTDB taxonomy): Bacteria > Armatimonadota > Armatimonadia > Armatimonadales > Capsulimonadaceae > JANXMY01. The sequence continues at coordinate 3,329,271 of OZ255718.1, read as the reverse complement.
TTGTTAGACCGCAAATGGTTTGGCGATACAACAATCTCCTGTAACTGCTCCAGATAATTTACTTTGACCAGTATAACTCGCCTGTCAAGTGAGCAGGATAGCCTGTCTTCACCGATTGCAAATAACTAACGATCATTTCTACCGCTTCATCTATAGTTCTGGCTTTGAGCGCTTCTCCACAGCACTGTTCATCCGTTTCCACGAGAAACGGGCAAAAATATCCTTCAATCTGAATGTTCCATTTGACTTCCGGTAAATCAAACCACCACAAACTGTCATCATCGGTAGGTCGCTTAACAGGCCACTGAAACACTTTGACTTCCGGCATCCGTTGACAAACCTGCTGGATAACAATATCTATATCTCGTTCGTGAGTTTTACCCTCAGTCATGTTGACACTCCTGAAAAACTGATGCACGACAAGTAGGCCATATCTTGCGGTCTAACGGCATAGCTCACCTGCGACACCCGCACTGCACAGCCTACCACAAATGCACAGGAAACCGGGCGGGTGGCGTCAGGTGCAGCGCATTGTTAGACTGCTGGCGCATATTTGCGAGCCTTCAAGTCTAGGCTTTGTATAGGCATAGACCCCGCCGCATATGGGCCGGTGACAAACGCTGTTTGGGCTGAAATTCTTGCCTGAACTCATTAACCCCCCATGCCCAGGCTTCTTGCATAACAAAGCTTTTATCATATAAAACCCAAACGAGACGATCCCATTCATCGTTTGTTGGATTTGAAACCAAAGTTACCGGGCTTCCAGGCTTACCGCTGGGACGATTAGCCTTCACCTGATAACGTATGTTGTCATGGATAAAATCGTGTCCGCGTCCTACTGCGGTACGAAGTGCCATTTGTAATGAGTAATCGGATTCGGAGCATCCCACCAAAAGTGCGACATCATATTCTGAGATAGCAGAAGTGATATGCGGGGCAACTCCAAATCTTTGTTGCCACTCAAGCGCAACTGTGACTAAAGCATCCCTAAGTGAAGATGAATTTTGCGTCGAGTTCATTTTAGTTTCCATCTCTCCAAGCAGTGAACCGTTCCGCGCTTGGTCGGAATGCTTTCAGGTAGTCTGCTATTTAGAAGCATATCTGCTGTAATTCTTTTGATAACAATTCCTTCTATATCGCTTATTTGTGTCCAGTATGGCGAAGGCTCACGTAGAGGAACGCAAACTTGTACTGATTTTTCGCCGGGTATTTCTTGTTGCACAGCTAAGACCGCAGGTGCTAAATCAGTATCGCCTGAAATAAGAATGGCGTCATCGTAACTTTCATCTTGAAGAGCGTCAAGTATTAATCTAATCGCAATTTTGACATCGGTCTGCTTTTCCCTTCTATTAACTGGTTCATTACCTGCATAGAAGCCCCTAATGACCTGTAATTTCGGTATCGTATGGACTGCCTCAATCCATCTATCTTGTCGCTCTTCTTCACCGTCCCGATGTCCCAAGTCTCGAACAGGGGCCGTAAAATATCTGATTTGGTCTAAAGTGCTGTTTGCATCAAGCAAATGTTGTTCAGCTAATTTCCGAAAATCGCACCAGCCCAAAGCAATACTTAAACCAGATTTCCTTATGCTGTAGTAAAAATTGGGGCCATCAATGTACATCCAAACTTTTCGCATAATAATTGTCTCTTCGTCCACATTGTAAGTGAGGGCCACAGCGGTCTAACGACCTAGCTCACCCGCGACGGTAGCCTGCACAGCCAAACGGATACGCGGAGGCAAACGCGGCTACCGGCGTCGGGTGCAGCGCATTGTTAGGCGGCTCGTATGACTTGCCTATGTAACAGTATCCTGATTTTCCGCTGCTCTGTCAGGTGGCGGCGGCCAAATATTTTCTTGCAAGACTTTTTGATCGTCGTATTTATTATTCTGCTTGTGCTGCCTGTTGAAGTAATCAACCACTAGAAAAACCAATGAGCCAGCGAATAAAACCATGAGTATCCATAAGATTGGACCAAGAAGCATCTCAAAATGGACAATGTTCACAATAATTGGTGGGTCATGTCCATTCAGCAAAGGTGCAGGTAAAAATTGGACGAACCATAGCAAAATGATTGCTACGATAGGACAAGCGATAGCAGATATTCGCACTAACCTACGGGTAAGCATTGCTCAGTATGATATTCAGCCATGGCGACAAGGAGGCTGAATGCCGAGCAGCCTAACTGCCAAAGCTCACCGGCGACAACAGCCGAAGCAAGCCCGCCGATAACGCAAAGCATAAGGCCGGCTGATGGCGTCCGGTGCAGCGCATTGTTGGGCCGCAATAGGAAAGGCTATCGAACAGGCTGCCCGTTTAGCGTCTTTTTGCTGGATATAGTTCGGGACCTTTTCTCTAGCCAACCGGAAGAGCTTTTGATCCAAAAATCGCGATAGGTAGCATGACTTTTAAGCACCCTATTCTGACCATCAACAGTATCACTATAAGAACTGTCACTCACCTGAATTACCGTTGCCCCTTCTTGATTGAAAGTAATGCTGTTGGCAGTGGAGTGTTCTTTAATAGTGGAAGCCTGCGTGAACAATTTTTTCACTTTCGCGCGTCGTTCCCCTTTACCATGAGTGGTTTCCTCACCGCTGAGACTTACGTTCACGAAATCAGGGTCTGTGAACTCTACATATCCATCAGCATCTTTGTTCTGAAAGGCAATTGCCATCTTATTCATAGCGGCCCGAATAAGCGCTTTATCTTTAGAATGCCTATCCGCACTCTTGGCTTCTGTGACGGACAAAAGCAAAATTGTGGTTGAAATCAAGAGTAAGGTTTGTTTACTACGATTCATCTTGTCCCTTCCTGCGGTCAACGTAAAGCACCAAGAATAACTTGCGGCCCAACGCCATAGCTCACCTGCGACTGCGGCACGCAGAGCCTCCCGCCAATGCACAGGAAACCGCGCCGCTGGCGTCAGGTGCAGCACATTGTTAGACCGATGCGTAGAATGGCAAATGTAAATATGAGCAGGGAAGTTAGAGGTCGGCTTCGGCTAAACCGCTTTGTTTGAGGAGCGCAGCCAGGAGGCCGCGCCCCAAATCTTTGCTCCCATGAACAGGAACGGTTACATCCGAATAACCCTCTTTCCCCCAGGTCTGATGGCTGCCTTTTGTCCGAAGATGCACCCAGCCATTTTTACGCAAAACTCGGCAAAAATGTGTTCCACTGACAACTTTCACGCCGCCATCTCCAATAAACCGACCCGCACGTCATTTATATCCAAATCCAAGTGACAAGCGATGGCCTCGGTAAGATTGCGGTAAATTTCATCCAGCGTCTCACCCTGCGTAAAGCATCCGGGTAAGCCCGCGACTTCCGCCCAATAACCCCCTTCTATTTCGGGGTGAATAACCGCCTTGTAAATCGTAGCCAAAGAAGTGAGAGTTGCACTCATAACTGTCTCCTGTTTGCGCCGATAGGCATATAATAACAGTATAGCATATGCTGCAGCGGTCTAACGATCTAGCTCACCTGCGACACCCGCACTGCACAGCATACCATAACGCACAAGAAATCGAGCGGGTGGCGTCAGGTGCAGCGCATTGTTAGGCCGCTACCGTTTTGGGCTGTGCTTGAGAAACTCTTCATCGTCCGAATACAATTTCTCCGCTAACCACTGCCTAAACCCCGCCAAAGCACCTGGTTTGGCGACAGTTGCTTTAGCAAATTTTGCAATTTCTGAACTTGGATCGGCAAGTGATGACGGTCATAATATATGGTATTCCAGTGACCACTTTTCAACTGGCTGACGATCAATAAGTCTTTATAATCAACCTGATCCGGGCTTGATAAGCCCTTCGGTAAGGCTGGAAAAGTTTTGAGCAAATTGAGCGTGATAGGGTTTTCGGTCTGACAATCTGTGCCTCGCGCTCCATAATCCCATATGAGCTGCTGGCTTTTCACCCAGCCATTGGGAAAAACGATAGTTTCTGAGGCATCGCCTTTTGAGAAACACGAGAGATAGAGAAACTCGGTCTGATTGTGCCATTGTTGTGGATACGTGTGAGACAAGAGTATCCTCCGGTACCCGTTCCGTTGACCCCCATCAAAGAAAGGCACAATGACAGGAAGCAACGCCGCCACGAGTGCCATAACTGCGATAAACCCAATCCCCCAACCGATCAACCTCATAATGATTCATTCTTTGCGGCTTATGCACTCTGAAGTAGAGGCCCAAGTGCAGGCTATATTAGCGGCCTAACTCCATAGCTCACCTGCGCCGGGGACCTGGCTAAAGAACCCGGAAGGGCCATCTACCGGCGTCCGGTGCAGCGCATTGTTAGGTTGATTGCCCTCCGAACGAGGAACCAGAGGCAGAGCCAAACGACCTCAACCCGGCGGGGTAGGGCAATCGCCGCTGATGACGAAGTGGCCTGCGACCACAGCCCTAACGCAGCAAAGCCTCTGCCAACGACATTGTACCCGCCTCGCTGACCGAACGAGTAGCAAGCGACCTAACGCCATAGCTCAACTGCGACACCCGCACGCATAGCCTCCCGTAACGCAGAGCAAACCGGGCGGGTGGCGTCAGGTGCAGCGCATTGTTAGACCGCAGGCAGTTCGGCTACAGTAACTTGTATCTTTTGCCAACGCGCCAAAAACTCAGGATGCTGATCACAAAATGCTGCCAGTAGCCCCTGAACACTTTCGAACTTGGTGATGGCAGCTGAGGCTATAGCTGCCCGCGTTGACTCAGATAAGCGTTTTGCGGTGGGTGTAGGGCCTGCCGTATGCGACCCCGACCTACTCAAGGCGCGAAGACCGGCTATCCGAAGTGGAGAGTCATATTATGTGAACGAATGCATACACTAGCAATCTTTTTGTTATTTTCCGATATAGTCTGCATTGCCAGTGAGATAGCCCTTATCATCCTTTGTTTCCACTGATATACGATTAATCTTTGTTTGCGAGAGTTGAAAACGTGTACCGTCCGACTTTGCGAAATCTGATACATTATATGTCTCGGTTTGACCGGCGGGCAAATCTGCTGGCGATATAAAATATCCTTCGTCTAAGGTGATTCCCGTTGGTTCATTCAAGTGAACGGTAAGGTGTTGATATGAAAACGTGTCAGTGTTAGTGACAGTAATGGTTCCGTACGCATCATTTTGGGATACTGTAGCCTTCAGGTCTTTGGTCTCAGGCGGAGTATCTGAAGAGCTAGATGAATTATCATTGCCGCATCCAGCGACAACAAAAATTAATAACAGTGACAAAAGTATCAATATCATGTTTTTTGGCATCAGCATTATAAATCGTATTCCTTTAAGTTCTGCCTGCTTACCGCTGCGCGAGAGGCAAGCATCGGCTTATTTTTCTCTCTGTTATCCCCATCATGGCGGCGATACCTCCCTGTTAGAGGCTATGTCAGGATTATGCGAGGATATTCCGGCAATTTGGGTATCCAACGCTATTCTGTCAGCTAAATGATTGAAATATTATTTTATGCGGCCCATAAAATTTTCTTCTAGACTTCCATCTAGGGTAAACCAAGCCCTCCGCCCTGCGATCTAACGGCAAAGCTCACCTGCGACACCCGCAAATTAGCCTTTCGCCAAGCACCTGTGAACGCGGCGGGTGGCGTCAGGTGCAGCGCATTGTTAGACCGCTGCCTGAATGCGTTCGTGCATAGCGACATAATTATTCGTCTCGGCCCCCGATTGAGGCGGATACTGAGCTTGGTAAGCCTGAAAGTAAGCCTGTGACATATCCCAATCAAACTCAGGCTGGAATATGGCGATAGGCAGATTATGGAACGCATCCGCTAAAGCCGCCGCCTGGTCACACTTGCTCTGGAAACCCAAGCCACGCATATCCAAAAACGCCCGATACATCATTTCACAAAACAAACGACGTTGTTCCTCGGTCAGTTGGTTTTTCATAGCGTTCGTGATTGTACCTGCTTACGTCAGCGGTCTAACGACCTAGCTCACCCGCGACACCCGCACTGCACAACCAACCGCAACGCAGAGCAAACCAGGCGGGTGGCGTCGGGTGCAGCGCATTGTTGGGCCGTCTGGATGCGCTGGTTCCGGGCGCTGGTGCTTACGTCAAACCTCTGCTACTAAATGGGAGCAACCAACGGCAACTGCAATTCGTCGGATAGCTTTTTTGCGAATACTGCCGCTTTGTCAGACTGAGAAAACCCACCGAGTGTCGAGAAAAGTTTAGACGCTCTCTTCCACTTCAAGACGACGTGATACGTTGTTGACCCTTTCGAATTCGTGCGTTTTACGGCGATCCCAGAGATTTCGTCCCAATCCCCTGTACGAATAGCAGGGATAACTTTTGACATATCCATAGTGCGAAAGGAACGTTGGTCTAGGTCAAGTATAAGGACATATTTCCTATGCCACCAGAATAACACAATCCAGTAGAGAGATGCGATGATAAGTCCTATTCCCATAACTTGCCATGTAAAATGTTTACTCGCATACTGCCAATCAAAAGTTGTAGGAAGCACTTGAAAAACATTGGGATTATTTATTGCTGAACACATTGCAGCGATGAAGACGAAAAGCGAGACCAAGAAAACAGGAACAGCGTCAGGGAGTGAAAAGACCCGTTGATTGTTAGCAATTCGCCTTTGGAAACTGCCAGACTGAAGCGCACTCATCGTGAACATACTTACGGCCATTATGGGAGCAAAAAATAGAAACAACGGCGATAAAAAGAACGGCAACAAATCCCTCGACATCTACTATCCTCACCTGCTGACTATTTTAGTCTAGTTATTTCGCATAACCTGGCTTTGATAAACGCCGTTCTGCAACAGTGAAGCGTATTGCCCAGCGGCCCAACGCCAAAGCTCACCTGCGACACCCGCACTGCAAAACCTTCCGCCACGCACAAGCAAACCGGGCGGGGGGCGTCCGGTGCAGCGCATTGTTAGGCCGACTGTGTAACCGCTTCCGAGATAGTCATAAAAGATCATCATAAATCGCGTGGCGAAAGACCCGTTTGCTTGGCAATCCGGGCCAGCATCACTGGGCCAATTTCCACCCCATCGTGAAAAGCCCACACATAATCGGGCCAATTCACACGCTCTAATGTTCTGTGTGAACCGCCGCTCTGACGCTTGATACTCCACCCAATACGAAGCAGTGCCGCCAAAACCTTGCTGGCTTTGGTCGAAGGCCATTGACTCATAAATGCGCCCTCATGCAGCGATGGAAAAAACTTGCGGCAGAACGTTGACTTTCTGCGGCAAGGTTTCCCCGTGTTCAATTCGGTCTGCAAGGACTCGCAATGCAAGAACTTGGGCGCGAACGACGGCCTCGGAACGACTTTGTCCGTATGCCAACACGCCCGGCAATTCCGGTATCTCACTGAGCCAGCGGCCATCTTCTTCTTGTTCGACTTCAATAGAAAGTTGCACAGTATCACCTCTTTGACAAGATAATTGTATGATACCCGGTATCTTGTTGGCTTGGTGACAGGTAAAGCATATGTCAGGCGGCCTAACTGCCATAGCTCACCTGCGACAGCAGCCTGCACAACATGACGCCAACGCTGGGCAGAACGCGGCTGCTGGCGTCGGGTGCAGCGCATTGTTAGGCTGCTGGCGGTAAAGGCGGGATGATTGGTTGTTCGATGGCTCGTGATTGTGTCGCTGCCTGCCCTGAAAACCATCCCACTATTGCACCGCGTACCAGCAAAGCAAGAACCGCCCAAACCCATAATTTGCCGATAGAAAGCAGAAGTGGAACCAGATTGCGAGTATTCTCAGATATGGCTTCTGGCCCTAGATTGGCATTTGGCGCTTCCAACTGTATGAGACGCGGAATACTCTCCATAGTATGCCAAAAAGCAATAAACAGAAAAACACCGAAAATGATTGTCAGCACGGTTTTTCCATAGGGGTAAATCATGTAATATCTCCTATTGCGTTTCTTAGCCACCGTGTCAATCCCAGCATTATGACCAGCAGCCTAACGCCAAAGCTCACCTGCGCCAGTGGCCTGCACAGCATACCATAACGCACAGCTAAACGCGGCCATTGGCGTCGGGTGCAGCGCATTGTTAGGTGGCTGGTTGACTACGCCTACGGGTTTTGGGAAGATGCCAGAAGGAAGGCTTTCGCGCCCGTATCATTCCAGACCCAGCCTTTTCTGAGAGATACTCAACTTGCCAAAACTTAGCGGTTTGTGACCCAGCCCAAGACGGCTTTCCGATTGCTTCTCCAAGAGAATATATTTTTTGGCTCACCACATTAAAACAGAACAAATGTCCCATGTTGCCCATATCTTCACCGCTCCCGCCTACCCAAACCAGAAGTGATTTACCATCGGCTGACCAAACCATATCTTCCACATAATCGTACCCTGTAATAGGCAGGTGAGTAATAACATGAACTTTTCTTCCCGCTCGCCATACAATAATTTCGTAGCCTTCATAATCAGATGGAGATTTTCTTCTACCGTCACCATCACCTACAAATGCCACGGCGCGCCGGTCACGCGACCAAAAGAAAGTGCCTGTGTCCGGGTAAGTGCCTAAAATGGAATATGGGTGTGTCCAAACAATATGGCCTGTTTTGATTTCATATACCTGTACGACAGTGCTTTTCTTGCCGAGGACTCGCAGATCATACTCAATCGGCTTGGCTTCTACGCCTGTGCTGAGAAGCAATAATATAAAGCAAAATATGCCGCTCAATTTGTTACCAAGAAAACCGGGATTTTCGCTATGCCGCATAGATACCTCTTATTGTTTTTGCCGAAGAGAAAGCAGCCGCCCAGCGACCTAACGCCATAGCTCACCTGCGACACCCGCACGCACAGCATACCACCAAAGCACAGGAAACCGGGCGGGTGGCGTCAGGTGCAGCGCATTGTTAGACCGCAGACAGCACGGCTTGAAGTGATAAGCTACTTGCACTGTCTGATTTTACGCCGTTGCCAGAAGCCGCGAACGCAAAAAAAGCCAGCAAGAACCAAGCCGCCAACCAAGAACAGCCAACCCCACCAGATTGCCACTAACGCGCACATAACGAAGGAACATAGGGCAGACCAGAAATAAAAGTTCGGATCATCGCCTACTCGCTCCTCAGCCTTCATAATGTACCCCTTTTGTCCCCTGCGAGGCAAGTATTCTGCGGTCTAACGGCAAAGCTCACCTGCGACACCGCACGCAGAGCCTTTCGATGATGCAGAGGAACCCGTGCGGTGGCGTCAGGTGCAGCGCATTGTTAGGCCGCTTATTCGCCCGCATTCGCCCGGTTGGTCGGCCAGTGGTTCTTGACAGCCCGCCGTAGAAGACGTGCCATCTCCTCACGCCCCTGCCGCAGTGCCGTTTCCTGCGCCGTCATCCCGAACTCGTCGCGGATACTCTGATCCGCTCCTAACGCCAACAGATGCTCTGCCACATCAAGCCGCCCCCAAATGGCTGCATGGTGCAGAGGCGTTTGGCCCATCTCTCCACGGGCGTTGATGTCTGCGCCGGCGGAGACCAGCAGATTGACCTCGTCCCTGCCGCTCCTGGCAGCGACGTAGTGGAGCAGGGTATCGCCACCAAGAATGGGAATGGGTTGGGTGACATCGGTCAATTCCCAGTTAGTGAATGCCCACAGATGCTTATATTTGTGCAGCAGTGTATTCGCTTCCTGGCCCTCGCCCATTATCTCCCCTCCTAACGCCTCATGCCGACGCAAAAGCCCCATCAAGCGGCCTAACGCCATAGCTCACCCGCGACGGTAGCCACTGCACAGCATACCACAAATATACAGGCAACGGCGGCTACCGGCGTCGGGTGCAGCGCATTGTTAGGCTGCTGCTGTGCTGGCTCCGTCACAGGACTTATCGCTTATAGGCTTCCCAACGAATCAATACTGCCGCGCCTACCGCTGCCAATAGAGGAGCCAGAACAAACGTACTCCAATGCGGCAGATGATGATAATGAAACCAGAAGGAAAAACACAAAGGAACCAGTGTTGCGAAACTCAGCCAGAACGTCCAGTAGAAATATAGCCGAACAATTCGCTCTCTCATACTGACTATCCCTTCCTTTGTATCTCGCCCCGCTACCAACCTGCACTACGCCCAGCAGCCTAACGCCATAGCTCACCTGCGACAACAGCCGAAGCAAACTCCACGGTAACGCAGAGCATAAGGCCGGCTGATGGCGTCAGGTGCAGCGCATTGTTGGGCCGCAGATAGTTTAGACTTCGCCCGACTCTTTTCCTAACGCAAACAGAACAATCTGCTCGTCCGATAACTCAGTTTCCCGTAACTTATGCTTCTGGCGATACTCCTGGTCTTTTTCAATCGCCTGCTGACGGTGTGACTCAATCTCTGATGTAATGTCAGTAATTCTGTTCTGAGCAAACTTCACGCTGACAGCCTTGACCTCGGCGGTAGTGGTTTCGCGGATGTTGTTTTGAGAAGCCTCTAAAATCTTCGTGTTCTGTATTGAACATGAATCTGTCGTCCGACGAAGCAGAGACTGACCCCATGTGAGAGCCATGATCTCGGCCTGTTGGCTAGAAGCCGCCTCAATCACCAAAAATCCGCTACAAGGTACAAGATATTGAGCCATTACAAACCCCAAATATGCTCATGCTTACGCCGAAGGAAAGGCAAAGGTTCTGCGGCCCAACGCCATAGCTCACCGGCGACAATGCCCGACGCGAGCCACTTGCTGACGCAGAGCATGAGGCCGGGCAATGGCGTCGGGTGCAGCGCATTGTTAGACCGCATCGCACAAAGCAATCGGATTAAGGGTTCTTATTTTTAGGCAACCATTTTTCGTGTGCATGGACATCATGCCCGAACTTTGCTCCCATAAGCAAGTCGCGCCAATCCCATAAAGCTGTTTCAATGGCACGATGCAATTGAGGTAGGCTACCTCCACTCATCTTGAGAGCCGCAAACCGATACCGCTCAAGTTCATACTCGTTCAACTTTTCGAGAAACGTAAGATTATTGCCACATTTTTCTTCCAACAAGGCGGCAACTTCCTCGCGCTCCTCGGCCTTGAACAGCAAATTGATACGCTTCCAAGTATCTGGACTAAGCATAGGTTTATCATGCGGTCTAACGGCAAAGCTCACCTGCGACACCCACCACGTAAGCCCTACGACAATGTACCCGAAAACGCGGTGGGTGGCGTCCGGTGCAGCGCATTGTTAGACCGTACCCTGGAAATCGTTGGGATACAACACTTTCCCGATAATAACAATGGCCTCGCCCAATTTTTCTTGTTCCAACTCCGGCAATTTTTTGTTGTCAGTTGCCCGGATAACCCGCAGAGCCTCATATAAATTATGCCATGAGTCTGTCAAGCCAGAGGGCATAGGATATGCCTGAAGAATAATTCTCAGATTTCCTAATTCACGCCGCTCGCACCATTGGTCTACTAAAAACTTTAACGAAGCAAATAATTCTTCACGCTCAGTCATGGTTCGCTATTATCTTTGTAGTCGCTACAGGAAGCATCTCGCGGTACGGTCTAACGGCATAGCTCACCCGCGACGGTAGCCTGCACAGGATACCACAATGCAGAGGCAAACGCGGCTACCGGCGTCAGGTGCAGCGCATTGTTAGACCGTCTCGCGGTGCAGGGCTTGGGGCATGGTCTGAATCAGCGCACGCAATACGGCGTTGACGGTCTCTTGACTAGTAAACACCGCCGCAACGTCCGACTCTAATTCTATCGTCCGCGTTTGTGCAAGCCGGGAGGCAAAGCGATTAGGACGTGCCTTACTATAATCAACATCATACTCCGGCAACATATCATCGGCCATCAATTCCTTTACTAATGCTTCCGGTAGAGGGCCGATGGCTTGCGGCTCAGAAAGTGGCATTGTCTTCATATTTCTTACGCTCCGGGCGAGTTGCTTCTCGCGCACTAATCAAACGAATGTCTTCCTCACGCTCTGTGAAACAGACGAACAGTAATTTTCCCTGGCCTGAATGACCGATAATAATTTCGCGTGTTTCTTGCTCCGAATGTATTTGATCCTCCACGATGACGGCGAGCGGGTCACGAAAAACGCTTTGCGCTTCGTCGAACGAAACATTATGCCTCTGAATATTGGCGATCGCTTTGAGAGTATTCCACACGAAACTCATATGGCTATTATAGCCGCGAAAGCCGCGTTTTGATGAGAGGTGAGGAAGACAAGGCTATTTCGAGCGGTCTAACGCCGAAGCTCACCCGCGACAACGCCCAAGCAAGCCCCACGATAATGTACCCGAAAAGGTGGGCGATGGCGTCGGGTGCAGCGCATTGTTAGGCTGCAACAGTTCCGTGTTTGCTACTTCTTCATACCCTCGCGCACTTGAAAAATCGCAACTATCGTCTCACAAACAATTCGCAGGCACAAGGGGACAAGAAAAATGAGAGCTAGTCCTAATCCAATCTCTGACCAATTCGCAGATGTATATAGGGGTGTCTGGGTCGGCTGACCAAACCTATCGTTGGTTGTCATATAGCCATTAGCCTGACCACCAACATTCGTAAAAAGAATGCAACAGCCCCAAATGATTGCTACGAAACTGCCGACATAAGAAAGGGGCTTAATAACAATCGGAGTAACCCAATAAGTAAATCTCAGAGTGTTTTCCTTTCCCGTGCCAGCAGAGCCTACCTTTGCAGCCTAACTGCCAAAGCTCACCTGCGACAGCGGCCTGCACAGCATAACGCGATGCAGAGGAAACGGCGGCTGATGGCGTCCGGTGCAGCGCATTGTTAGATGGCTTGCCAGACGAACGAGAGCCGACAACGCGGATGCCCCTCACTACTGGAAAGCCCATGGCCCCCGACTAATTTCCTGAATAATAGCACAGCCGAAACGAAAAAGCAAAGCCGATATTCTGAAATGTCACGCCAAAGTTTCGGTGTTTGCCCGTAGCCTTTTGCCGCAAGCGATCTAACGCCAAAGCTCACCTGCGACGGTAGCCCTGCACAGCATACCACAACGCACAGCAAAACGCGGCTACCGGCGTCGGGTGCAGCGCATTGTTGGACTGCTGGCCGCAAAGGTAGATGCAAGCAGCCAACTTAATTAGGCGCGGTGCATAAACTCTGTACCACCTGCTTGAACCACTCCATTCACCAAATGGAACCGACGATAGCCTGCTTCAAAGAACAATGCTTCATAGGCTTCCGTGTTTGCAATGCCAAGCGCAGAAAACAGGCTTTGGATGATCTCATTCATCAATAACTCTGTTAACCCGGGTTGCCACCAAATACGTAGCCTTGCCGGAAAATGCCCATCGCAAGGATGATGTACGTCTACTCGTCCAAAGACCTTGAAAAACGCCGTTGAACCATGCCCGACCAAAAAGGATATGCTTGAATTAGTCTTAAAGTCATATCTCGCCGTGAAAATTGACAGGGGAAACGTGTCGGAATTGTTCTGGAACCGTTCCGTATCCATCTTATTCCCCTTTGCGGTGACAGGCAAGGCTTTCGCCCAGCAGTCCAACGACCTAGCTCACCGGCGGCAGCAGCCGAAGCAAACCCCACGATAACGCAAAGCATAAGGCCGGCTGATGGCGTCGGGTGCAGCGCATTGTTAGGCCGCTCCCTGTGCCAGTCTACGCTCAATCCCACCCCTGTCCCGACGAAAGTGACAAATAAGCGAATAGGGCTTCCACGACTGTCACTATCACCAGACCCAATATCCCATATCTCAACCCTCGCCTGAACTGGGGAAACCAACGCCGAGCAATAAGATACAGCGTTCCTGGAATGACAAACATCAGCACGGTTGGCCCACCATACAGAAGCAACGCTCCACGTGCAGAAAAGACCCCTGGCGGGGCTGGCCCCCTCAAAGCCTCGACAATTTGATCTGGAATAAGGCTCAGAGCATAGAAATAGAGAGGATAGCACCAACAAGAGACCAAGAATACACAGATACCAAGACCCAAAGGCGCGAAGTCGTTGTTCTGTTGAGGCACACGCTTTTGCATTGTCTTTGCCTACGCGACGCATCTGCTAATGTGGAGCGGCCTAACGACCTAGCTCACCCGCGACAGTAGCCAAAGTATACCCTACGACAACGCTGGGGTAGGGGCGGCTACTGGCGTCGGGTGCAGCGCATTGTTAGACCGCAGCCCCTTCGTTACTCCCCGTTCCGCTCGGCCCGTATCGTAATTGCTTGCCCATCCATTCACTGACTGGACGCCAAGATAATACCTTCGCCGTAACCCATGTTACATCGTCGTCTTGTTCTTCTCCATAATTATCGGCCCAGTAAATTGACCCATCTTCTTTGAACTTGAGTGTAGCCGTAAAGATTATAGAATCATAATTTTGTGGCGACGGCGACAAATGGAAAGCAGTAACTTGCTCAAATAACAATTCAATCGCCGATGGATTACGAAATTGCCTTTGAATGAGCATCCTCACCTGTGTATCCAATTCGCTAGCACACACCATAGACAAATCCTCGTCTACATAATGCCCTGTCCAAATATGCACTTCACGCAGGCAACCATCGTGAAACTCGCCAAACTCATTCATCAACTTCTCAACATCTGGCTCTGAGCGGACGGTAAACCAATTCATTTTGACCTTTGCTTCCCACGCCAACATCGCTGCGGTCTAACTCCATAGCTCACCTGCGCCGGTGCAAACGCGGAAGTGAACCAACAAAGCCTCACCACCGGCGTCGGGTGCAGCGCATTGTTAGGCTACTGCCGGAAACGCAAACGGAATAGGAAAACTTACGATAACTCGCTCATTCTCCTACCCAGCTATTTCTTCTTACTTTACCACATCAAACACGACGGCTGCCTCTCATAAAGAATGCAAGCCAAAAGCCGACCAACAAACTCCAAAACGAAACCAGAAGGCCCAGCAATAGGAGCCTAACGCCATAGCTCACCTGCGACAGTAGCCTTACCTGCCTCCCGGTAACGCTGGGGTAGGGGTGGCTACTGGCGTCGGGTGCAGCGCATTGTTAGATGGCTTGCCCACCGGACGAGAGCGACAACGCTAACGCCACCGACTGCCGGATGACCCAATAAGCCCCCGACTGCTTTCCTGAATAATAGCACAGCCTTACCGAAAAAGCAAAGCCTAATTCCGAACGATGCCGCCAAAGTTTCGGGGTCTGCAAACAGCCTTTTGCCGCAAGCGATCTAACGCCATAGCTCACCTGCGACAGCGGCACTGCACAGCATACCACAACGCAGAGGAAACCGGGCCGCTGGCGTCAGGTGCAGCGCATTGTTGGGCCGCAGGCTGTGTGGCAGTAATGACAGGCCTATGATTGCTCAACGACAACTAACTTGCTTTCGCTTCTCGTCGTAGGCGAAAATATACCAACCAAGACCAAATTGCCAGAGCCAAAATCAATACAACACCCGCTAAAAACATATAAAATGGCAGCAGGGCATAAGATGGGAACAGGCCCGTATTTTTGGTTAATATAGAATAGAAATACCTACCCAGTACCAACCAGAAAGGCACACTCACTGTATAAAACCATCGCAACTGAGCGATGAATTTCCATCGGCTTACGGCCTTTCGCGGCGGGCGACTGCTGTGGATTGACGCTGCCAGTTTATTGGCCTCGGCCCTTGACAAAGACTTGCTGTAGTCTACCATGTAAATCTTGCAATCGGGGCAGAGATAGCTCAAATTCAAAGCTACTATCGAAGGCAGATACTTCTTGAGTCCTGCTTCGTTTAAGTCCTCGTCCGAGAAAGCAAACTTCTTTAGCTTCTGCGCCGCGACCCACGACAGGCTAGTATTTCTATGTGAAAACCCCTGTTCCATCCTTGTTCCGCACTCTGGACACGGAGGCAGTCTGTCATTGAGCATATTGTATTCTCATCTCCAGCATTTTAGCGGCCAATAAAACCGAATGGAGAGTATTGCGACACGCAAGGCTTCCGCCCTGCGGCCCAACGCCATAGCTCACCCGCGACAACAGCCAAGTATACCCTATGCTAACGCAGAGGTAGACGTGGCTGATGGCGTCGGGTGCAGCGCATTGTTAGACCGTGCGCTCAGTAGGGCCGATATTCAGTAGTCTGTCTCATCACCTGCAATGGCCCCAAGATAAACGCATGATAGCGATAAAGGTCAGGACGCTCACACGATTTACCGGGCGCACAAATTACCTCGTCCGTATCCACTGCCTCCACAGCGTCCAAACCCCGCTGGCCTTTCCAGGTGTTGTTGCCCCAACCCCAGAAAGCGATGGGAAGAAAACTTGCTGTATAGCGTACCCCTTGAGTGCTTGCCTTGTTCAATAGCGCAGAGACTCTCAACACACTGACTAGGACAATGGCCGCCAAAACTAATACAACACATATTCCAACAGACTTGCTTTTTTGCTTTTGCATGGTCTTCTCTTGTGTACGCCGCCTATCTGCTTTCGCCGCACGGTCTAACGCCATAGCTCACCCGCGACAGCAGCCGAAGCAAGCCTAATGCCAAGCACAACATAACGCTGGCTGCTGGCGTCAGGTGCAGCGCATTGTTGGGCCGCTTCATGTGCGGCTCATAGGCGGTGGGGGCCATATATCTGGCCTATCGTCGGAGGACTCGTGTGCAAACTCTGCTTGGTTGCTATAAGGTAGTTGACAGACCATATTCCACATGCGTATCGTAGTCAAACCGGTAAGCAAGTAGCATACTCCAGTCAAGGCCGCCGTAAATTCATAGGCCGACAAAGTTTCGCTTAGGCCAAGCAAAAGTCGTATGTCACTAATCAGATAAATGCCTTCAGCGACAGTTGATGAAATAGCTGCCGGAAAAAGCCAAGCGAGAAACTCAGGGAGGTGTTTTCTTCGCGCCTGTGCTACCATCATCCAATTAAATGCGACTATTCCCGATCCGATACACGTTGCAAACAGCAAGAACAACGATTGAATAAAATGATATTGCGCCATAGTTGAAATTGCTTCTGTTTTCGCCGACCGCTACGGTTGCGAGAAGCGGCCCAACTCTATAGCTCACCTGCGACGGTAGCCCTGCACAGCATACCATAACGCAGAGCAAAACGCAGGCTACCGGCGTCGGGTGCAGCGCATTGTTAGATGGCTTGCCGAACGGACGAGAGCGATAACGTGAATGCCCCCGACTGCCGGAGTACCCAATAAACCCCCGACTAATTTCCTGAATAATAGCATAGCTACCACGAAAACGCAAAGCCAATGTTCTGAACGATGTTGCCAAAGTTTCGGTGCTTGCCCGTAGCCTTTTGCCGCAAGCGATCTAACGACCTAGCTCACCTGCGACACCCGCACTGCACAGCCTACTGATAACGCAGAGCAAACCGGGCGGGTGGCGTCAGGTGCAGCGCATTGTTAGACCGCACGCGACTTGATAGTAAGCCATACGAAGAAAGTGCTAATTGTACCCCAAATAAGGCTATACACCAGAACGTCCAGCCATAGTTGCCGCTTATGAATCATAAGGCCAGCGATTTCGCAGGCAAAACATCCAATGGCACAATAGATTAGCCAAATCAGCAAATAACCCATCAAACCATATCGCTTTGTTAGTTTAGTCCACATCACTAAGTCTTGGCAAGCATCAGTGCGGTCTAACGCCATAGCTCACCCGCGACACCCGCACAAGTATACCCTCCGATAACGCAGAGGACAAGGCGCGGGTGGCGTCGGGTGCAGCGCATTGTTAGACCGATGCCAGATGAGCCTCGGCCACTTCTTTGACCTGTTGGGCCATACGATTTCTGGGATGACGGCTTAATGCTAACTTTGCCATATCTAACCCGTCTTGATACGCCGCTAGTTCCAAAAATACCTGCGCTAATAATGCCGGCGCGCGAACGCCTTTGTTCAGGGTAGTTGCCGCCGCCAAAGGAACAATGGCTTCGGGGGCGCGTCCGAGTTTGAGCAAGCACTCGCCCAGCAGTTCCAATGCCTTGAAATGTGGACTGTCAGAAATACTTCTCTCAAACAGCGAGACGGCTTCTTCCAATGCGCCCCGCTCCATCGCTTGACGCGCTTGCTCATAAAGAGTCAATGAGTCTGAAAGCATAGTTTCATGCCCCGCCCCAATGCAGCGGTCTAACGCCATAGCTCACCTGCGACGGTAGCCCTGCACAGCATACCACAAATGCACAGGCAACGGTGGCTACCGGCGTCGGGTGCAGCGCATTGTTAGACTGCAACGGTTTCGGCTGGCGGTACAGTCTTGTTTAGCGACTTTAAGTATTCCACTATCGTTAGTATCGCGTCATCTACCGTCGCCGCTATTCGGGATTTATCACAACAAAACTCATCAGTCTCTATCACGAAAGGGCAAACTCCGAAAGACGACTCAACTTGAATGTCTTGCTTTATTCCCGGTAAGTAAAACCACCAGATGCCATCGTCATCGGCAGGCCATTTCTTATGCCATTGCGTTACTTTGACTGCTGGCAATTGCCGCTGTACCTTTTGAATGATAATATCAATGTCCCGCTCAAAAGTTTTGCCGTCGGCCATGAGAGAACCTCTGAAATGCCTGCGTCGGCTACAGGATAGCTCCGATTTGCAGTCTAACGCCATAGCTCACCCGCGACGGTAGCCCTGCACAGCATACCACAAACGCACAGGCAACGGCGGCTACCGGCGTCGGGTGCAGCGCATTGTTAGACCGCAGGAGTAGTGGGCTTCCGCTCATTGGTTTTTAGATTGGTTCGTGTTATCGAGACAAATAAAGCACAAAGAACTATCGCCGCTACAACCCCAATAGTATCCAAAATAATTGTGTGTAAGGTCGGGTGTCCCGCTAAATCAAATCCATTGGAGAGCCTGCCTAATGACATAAACAGCATTAGCGTCCCATTGATTAGTAATAACTGGATGTTACGCTTTTTCCTCAGTGGGGAGGGATACTTTATCTGATAAAAAGCACCAACAAGGGAGAGCAAACCAATAATATCAAAAAAGATGCCTACAGACAACTGAAATGGCTGATGAATTTGCATATTGACTTTCGCTTAAGCACCGCATTTGGCCCTGCGGTCTAACGCCAAAGCTCACCTGCGACGGTAGCCTGCACAGCATACCACAACGTAGAGCAGAACGCGGCTACTGGCGTCGGGTGCAGCGCATTGTTAGGTTGCTGGCAGCAAGGCATAATGCCACAGGTATCTACGGCTTTCCAGTGAACCTTTAGTTTAATCCCGCTCTCAGGCTCGCCTGCATTTGGTCTACAGCCTCTTTAGCTTCTTTCAACCCGACGCCACTTTGTTGACGATAGAGCCGGATTGCTTCGATTTTCTGACCGCGCATGATTAAATCACGCACCACATCTGCGGTAGCGCCATCTTCGATCCCCAAGTGGTTGAGAATGAGGTTTATCTTGCGTTCAAGAAGCAGCAGCCGTGCCTCCTGCCCATTCGTATTCCGAAATACAGCGGAAGCAACAAGGAGTATTAAAGAGAATGAAAGTATCAAAAGCGGCAAATCAATATGCCTCATACATTCCTCCTCATCTAGCAATTGGAAACAGCCCAGCCATCGGCCCAGCAACCTAACGCCAAAGCTCACCTGCGACAGCGGCAAGCACCTGACCTCCGACAATGCACACGACAGTCGCGCCGCTGGCGTCAGGTGCAGCGCATTGTTAGGTGGCTGGAATGGTAGCCTCATGTCCCAATTGCCTTCGGCTGAAGCAAAGTGACTACTGCCGCCAAAACCCGCGCAAAAGCATCCGGCTTGAGAATGCCAATTTGGGAAGAAATCAAACTCTGATTGGCAGTGAACAATTTCCCTGGCCGAGCATAACTTGTCACCCGCAACGAACCAGAATGAAAATGGCTGTTATTCAACAGAACAGCCCGCGTATCGGCGTAAGAATTACTAGTGATTTGACACAGCACCCAATCGCCCCGTTCGGCTCCAGCCAAAACAACAGCAGGGCGCAGTTTCGTTTGCGACAAGTCAGAGAAGGGAAACGAAACCATGACTACTGCGCCGGTTGAAGATGGGACCATGCGGCCTCCTCCTCGGGTCGGCTCCAGTCTTCGGCCAACGCGGCTTCACTCAGTAAAGCTGCCTCGTTGGCGTATGGCTCTTCGTCTAAAATCGTGACGAGTGCCCGATGAGGCGCAGAAAGGGCGATAGCTTCCCCAAGAAGCACGGTTCCTCGCTCATCAATGGTAGCTTCAACAGTGCGTATCATAATTTCCTCCGTGTCATTATTATACACCAATAGACGGGATTGGGTTCTACTTAACGCTATGCAACCCACAGCCTTTCGCCCAGCGACCTAACGCCATAGCTCACCTGCGACAGCGGCACGCACTTGACCCCCGATAACGCACACGACAACCGCGCCGCTGGCGTCCGGTGCAGCGCATTGTTAGATCGCTTGCCAAACGAACGAGGAGCCGACAACGCGACTGCCTCTCACCCCTGCAAAGGCCCATAGCCTCCGACAATTTTCCTGAATAATAGCACAGCCTCCCCGAAAAAGCAAAGTCTGACTTCGGAATGATGTTGCCAAAGTTTCGCCGACGCTGCCAGCCTTTTGCCGCAAGCGATCTAACGACCTAGCTCACCCGCGCCGGTGCAAACGCGATATGAAATGCGAGAACCTCACCACCGGCGTCGGGTGCAGCGCATTGTTAGGCCGCAATGCAGAAGCAACACGGGGTAGGGGAACCTGCGATAACTCGCTTGCTACTCTGGCCAATACAGCTTACTTTACCACAAAGAACACGAAAGGCAGCCTGCCACAAAGAGAGAAAACCAATCGCCGACTGCCGAACTTCTCAAAAGCAAGTGCGAACGCCAGCATTTGCGGCTTAACGCCATAGCTCACCTGCGCCAACAGCCGACGCAAGCTAAACGATAACGCAAAGCATAAGGCAGGCTGATGGCGTCGGGTGCAGCGCATTGTTAGATGGCTTGCCCCCTGAACGAGAGCGATAACGTGAATGCCTACGACATCCGGTAGCCCCATAAACCCCGACAACTTTCCTGAATAATAGCATAGCCTGACCGAAAAAGCAAAGCCGATGTTCTGAATTGTCACGCCAAAGTTTCGGTGCTTGCCAGCAGCCTTTTGCCGCAAGCGATCTAACGACCTAGCTCACCTGCGACACCCGCACTGAGAAGCCGACCAATGAGGCAGAGCAAACCGGGCGGGTGGCGTCGGGTGCAGCGCATTGTTAGGCCGATTGCCTGATAATGACGGGATCAAAACGCACAAACTTCGCGCGTTCGTTTTGGCAAAAAACACCTCACTTTTTGCCGGTTTCGTAATCCCACTTACTCAAATCAGTTCGTTTTAGCAAAAACGCACTCACTTAATGGCAGATGCTTCCGACGATTGCCGCAGGGCGGGCAAACGATTGTAGTGCCTAAAGTGTACCTGATACAATGAACTTGGTGTACGACAAGCCGAAGCAATCGGCCTAACGACCTAGCTCACCTGCGACAGTAGCCAAGAATACCCTGCGATGACGAAATCGTGAAGGCGGCTGCTGGCGTCAGGTGCAGCGCATTGTTAGGTGGCTGGCAGCGAAACCCTACGACAATGGAAATTTATAATATATTCTACGATATTTGCAGGCTGTTTGGTTTATTCCCCTCTTTCAGACGACCCGCCTGCGGTACGTTGGCTTAGAACCCTGCTCAAATAAATCTGCGAAACCTTATCACGAAAGCGCGCTTGACCTCGTACCATACTCTCATTGGCAACAATAATTCCTAAGAAAATTGTGCCGATAAACACCAGAATAGCTGTCGTAAAGGTAATAGTCGCTTTCACTGTGGCTTTCGAGACAACGCCTATCTCAATATTTCCTGGGGACTCTGGCAGATAAGTAACTGTAAACCGACTTCCAATACTGGTCGCATTATATTTTTCTTCATCCACTAAATCTTTGTTCGTGTAAACAGCTTTGCCAATTTTATATTGGAAATGGAGATAGCGATCTATGAATTGTGAATGTTTTCCCCAGACTGTGATACTTTTGCCGGTGACTTGGGCCTGCGTCGTTTGACCCCTACTCAGTTTCGCACGGCTATCTGCCACGAGCCATAGCCCACCTTCTACCAACAAGGCAAATACTGCCAAAAGGCAGACATAGAAAAGTGCGCGTTTCCCCCGTGAGCTAAAAGAATTCATGTTAGAACTTCTTATCCCGACAGGCTCCCGATAGATCACTCGGCTTCGCCCAGCCACCTAACGCCAAAGCTCACCTGCGACAGTGGCCTGCACAGGATACCATAACGCAGAGCAGAACGCGGCCACTGGCGTCAGGTGCAGCGCATTGTTGGGCCGCTGACAATCAGCATTAAAGTCAAAGCGAATTTTTTCGCTCTCCTTCTTGCCCTATTACAGGACTGATGCAGGGCAAATTTTATTCTGCCTTTTGATTTTCTAGATGCAAAGCTGTTGAGTTGATAGCCCCTGCTAAAACTAGAAGATGTTGATAAAGAGTAGCACCAAGCGTTTTATGAAGCAACCACTCATTGAACCGAGTGATTTCAGTCGCTTTCAACAAAGGTTCTTTATTCCCTTGCTTATTTTTGTGCGCAGTCAGCCATTTCTGTTCCACTGGATCAAGCGGCCTGAGAAACCATCTGAATATACCTTGTTTATCAGCCCCAATATCCGCTAATAAAACATGCGGTTCTAAAACTACTAAAGAAATTGAATAATGCACCCGTAGGTTACGTAGATTTCGAAAGGCTCTGTTAATGCCAAGCGGATCACAATCCGCGCGATTCGCCGAATCAGTCGAAAGGAAAAACTCTTTTGCGATAACCGACTCTTCAAATTTGCTTTCCTTTCCTATTTTCTTGAAGTCAGTACGCGCAGCGTCTCTAATACTAACCATAGCAGCTAAATGCGCGCTAGTACACCAATTCACTTCGTCGAAAGAGGATGATTTTGCGTCAACATTAACGGCTAGGTGAGCAAAAAAGCAGGCTTCCAAAAAGCGATCTAACGTAGCGGGCAAGAACTTTTTGACTTCACCCGCAAAATTGAAGTTTGTAACCTGTTCTAAAAAACCATCTGTTTCTTGCAAAATTTGCATTTTCTCACCTGATCAAGCGGATTATGATAAAACGGGCAACGAAAGACAACATCATTCCTGTAGGTCCAAAAACCAGCAAGAGGAGAGGTACAAAAGTTGAAATCAGCCAAACGCTCCAAAAACTTCTTTTTTGCCCACCTCCTCGCCATATTATAAACCCAATCGCAATAGCTACAATCTCGAATAATATGTATGAACCACCACTAATGAGCATATTTAAACAGGCAAACCCATAAAGTAATGAAAATGCAATAAATAGCTTAGATATTGTGCCACTACGTTTCGTGGGGTTATTACTTTCCTCTAATGCAATTTTAGAAATCTGCGGTACAGATCGCAAGGCGGATAAAGCTTCCTTATTACCCATTCTTTTCGCAATTTGTTCTGCTGTCTCACCAAAGGAATTAACCAAATCAACTCTTGCTCCATTCGATATAAGAAGGCGACAAATACCGCCATTGTTAGTTAAACTCGCTATTATAAGCGCGGTTAAACCTTTGTGTGCTTGGTATGCTTGTACATTTACGTCGGCTCCTGAATGAATAAAAAGTTTGCATAACTTCATATCTTCTCTACAAGCAGCCTCCATTAAGGCAGTTCCTCCATTGTCATCTATGGCATTTACGTCTGCGTGCCGACTAAGAAGCAATTGGCAAGAGTCAATATTGCCTTTACATGCTGCTTTCATCAATGCAGTACGTCCCTTTTGGTCTTTTGCATTCACATCTGCCATATGATCATACACTAGTGATTGAAAAGCTCTTTTCTTTTCTAACATTACAGATTTCATTAAAGGTGTCAATCCGTTGATATCAGCAATGTTAACGCTTGCACCATATTGAAGAAGCAACTCACACAAATCAGATGTTTGCCAGTCTTCTGATTCGGATTCCAGAGCATAGAATAGAGCTGTGGAACCGTTTAAATGTGTAGAATTGGGGTCTGCTCCATTCTTCAGTAATGCTTTGCAAACTTTTATATTGCCTTCGTATGCTGCACACATAAGGGCTGTCGTTCCGAAAGCATCACGCCAATTAGCATCGCCCCCCAAGGCCATCAACTTTTCTATTTTCTCTAAATCGCCTGCGTCGGCAGCATTATATAGCTGTGCGGACAAATCGTTATTCATTTGTTGAGGTTCCCAATCTGTCAATATATCATTATGAGAAGCACATCTACTAAATGCCCTCGTCTGAAGCAAGCCTTTCACCCAGCGGCCTAACGCCATAGCTCACCTGCGACAGCGGCACTGCACAGCATAATGCCAAGCACAGGAAACCGGGCCGCTGGCGTCAGGTGCAGCGCATTGTTGGGCCGCTGACTGTACGGCTTGCCGTGATAAGGCTATGGTCTATCCGCAACCCCAGCACTTTGTGATTGCGCCTGCGTGTCAGCATCTTCGGCTACCATAAGAAGCGTAAAAAGAGCCGCAAGGATTTCACAATGAACTCGCAAACACAACGGGCCGAGCAAAATCCAAGTCCATCCTAATATCCGAGGCTCAATCCCGGCCCCAAGTAGATAAATGCCCCAAGCCACGCAAAGCGCACTGCCCACATAGAACACGGGTCTTATCAATACCGGCGTGATCCAGACTCTAAATATCTTATACATCTTGATTTACGCCTGTTTCAGCGCGGCTGATACTATCTTCCGTCTCGTGAAAATACCACTGCTTATTCAGCGGCCCAACGACCTAGCTCACCTGCGACAGCGGCACGCACTTGACCCCCGACAACGCACACGAGAACCGCGCCGCTGGCGTCAGGTGCAGCGCATTGTTAGACCGCTGCGCTAAAGACTTCTTCGGCGACGGCGGAACAACATATTCCATAATGCCAAGAAAACTGTTCCAGCCGCACAACCCAAAGTTACCTCAGACATATGTTGCGGATGACCAAAAAGGCGATGCTGAAGGAAGAGCAAAGACAGACAAACGACAAAACAAAACAAGTAATAAGCTAACCAATGAAACCATCTCCAAGCAGCTACCGGGTTTCGTTTTAGCCATCCATTCACTGTAATCCTCCTTTGGTTGAGTCGGCAAGGCACAAGCGGTCTAACTCCATAGCTCACCGGCGACAACAGCCGAGGCAAACCCTACGACTACGCAAAGCATAAGGCCGGCTGGTGGCGTCCGGTGCAGCGCATTGTTAGATGGCTTGCCCATCGGACGAGAGCGACAACGAGAACGCCCCCGACTGCCGGAGTACCCAATAAACTACCGACTAATTTCCTGAATGATAGCACAGCCGAAACGAAAACGTAAAGCCCAATTCTGAACGATGCCGCCAAAGTTCCGGCGTTTGCAGACAGCTTTTTGCCGCAAGCGATCTAACGACCTAGCTCACCGGCGACAACAGCCGAGGCAAACCTTACGACAATGCAAAGCCAAAGGCCGGCTGATGGCGTCCGGTGCAGCGCATTGTTAGGCCGATTGCCTCTCAAGCCTATCGTATCAGAGCATCATAAATCGCATGAGGGCCAATCCAAAACCAGACCAAGCCCTCGGCCCGCTCCGTTGCCAGCACCCGATAATGTGCGCCAACTCGTGCCGACCAATACTTACCAACTTTCTTTAGCCGGAGCGAAGAATGGCTGGCATCCGCTTTGAGCAAATCAAAGTTTTTGTCGGCAAGTTGCTGGATTTCTCGCGGCAGGGTGCTGTAAAGTTGCCAAAACTGAGGCGTCGTAAAGTGCCTCATAGTGGCCGACAACGCCCCGCCTCAAACTCCCGATTAGCCTGCTCCGCGAGTGCCTCCAGCCGCCCCGACAAAGCATCCTGCTCAATTTGTTTGTCCCATAGATCGGCTTGATACTCCTCAAACCATGCCGTAAACTGGGCCAAGTCCGGGGAAGGAAGTTGGGTAACAGCTTTTTCTAATTCTTGAACGCTCATGGGTACATTGTACCAGATTATGATGGGAGGCTTTTATACTGGTTCTCGCCACAGGTCAGCAAGTATGCAAGCGGCCTAACGCCATAGCTCACCTGCGGCAGTAGCCTGACACCGCTTGCGATAACGAAACCGTGGGCGCGGCTACTGGCGTCCGGTGCAGCGCATTGTTAGATGGCTTGCCCCTGAACGAGAGCGATAACGTGAATGCCTACGACATCCCACAACCCCGTAAGCCTGCGATTACTTGACCGAATGAAAAGCCTTCCACTCTCGCAAGAGCCAATTCCACTCCAAACGACGAATAACCTGCTGACAATCGCCAGAAGCCTTTTGCCGCAAGCGATCTAACGACTTAGCTCACCCGCGACGGTAGCCATGCACAGCATACCACAAATGCACAGCAAAACGCGGCTACCGGCGTCGGGTGCAGCGCATTGTTAGACCGCAGGTGTACCAGATATTTTAACAGCAAGTTCCGCCAACTCAGCAGCCTCACGCTCTTGTTCGCGCCCTAACTCCCCAACGCTCTCAAAATCCGGCTCTAAAATATACATCAAACTATCATCGTCAATGATTCTGCGGAAGCATTCGATATGACAAGGAAACTCCTGTTCCCTTTGTGCTTCACGCGGCCCGAAAGCATTTGTAACGATGACCAAAGCACAAGGGTCAAATCCCTCTGAATTGATGGCTAGTGCATTCGCATCAATCTCAAACGTGATACTTTTCTTGCAGATACAGCATTTAGCTCTAGGCTGGGGACCTTGACTTTCAGAAGTTTGCATTTGATTACTTGTATCGGCTGGGTCGGCAGGAACATTTAACAGGGTAGCGCCTCGCCCTGCGGTCTAACGCCATAGCTCACCTGCGACGGTAGCCCTGCACAGCATACCATAATGCAGAGCAAAACGCAGGCTACCGGCGTCAGGTGCAGCGCATTGTTAGACCGCGCGAGGATAGCCCCATCGTGACAATCCGGTGTAGTCGTCCACCACTACCTCATCGTAGCCAGGAAAAAGGTCTATTTCCGGTTCGTGTTCCAACCAAAGCCAAACGACCCAAATCGGTTTTCTATCCTGGAAGGGCTTGTTGCTGTGATGGTCATGCCAACATTTAGTCTTTGCCGCCGGGAAAAAGGAAACACTGGGCTTGCCCTTATATCTTGTTTTGCGACTCTGCCGACTGTTGCATCGGGCGAACTGTCGCGTTTTCCTGAGAACATCCCCACGTTTCATCATCGTTTTGTCTCGAAACCCGCCCATGCCGCGCGGTCTAACGCCATAGCTCACCCGCGACAGTAGCCAAGCAAGCATACCACAAATGCACAGGAAATGGCGGCTACTGGCGTCGGGTGCAGCGCATTGTTAGACCGCAGTGCTACGAAGCATCGGTCACAATCTGTATTATTTTTCTAAATATTTCCCTGTCATGCCTGTAAATGGTACTTCAAGTCTGCTGGCGAGAGTGCGAGCAAAGGCTTCCGCTCCCGCCAAGTCTGGGGTTTCGGTCAGAATGGGAACCCGTCTCACCGGTTTCCCCTGCCAAGCAAAACTGACCCGATACCAGTATTTGTTGCCCATAGTAATTCTTTGGACAAACACGTTTTTGATTTCGGTAAATGAGCCGTACCTACTTCCAAGTAAACCCTGCTGAGTCTCATAAGCCTGTCGCTTAAAATCGAGTTGCAACTGATAAGGCAGTGCTAAATACAAGGGTGTCAAAGCCAGAAGACCGAACATAATGATTAGGCAAAGCAACACAGACTGAGAACCGTCATTATTCTGAACGGGAGTTCCATACAGAAGATACATAGAACCCAAAGCAATAGCCGCGAAAGGGAAGCTCATCAGCCCGAAGAAACACCGCCATAAAAGCGGAGTTTTGACGACAAGGATTTCGCCGTCTACCCTGACCTCATACCAGTCTGCGTGATAGTTTTTCATCCTGAATGCTCTCGGTACTGCTACTGCTTTCGCCACTGCGGTCTAACGCCGAAGCTCACCCGCGACAACGCCCAAGCAAGCCCCACGATAATGTACCCGAAAAGGTGGGCGATGGCGTCGGGTGCAGCGCATTGTTAGGCTGCAACAGTTCCGTGTTTGCTACTTCTTCATACCCTCGCGCACTTGAAAAATCGCAACTATCGTCTCACAAACAATTCGCAGGCACAAGGGGACAAGAAAAATGAGAGCTAGTCCTAATCCAATCTCTGACCAATTCGCAGATGTATATAGGGGTGTCTGGGTCGGCTGACCAAACCTATCGTTGGTTGTCATATAGCCATTAGCCTGACCACCAACATTCGTAAAAAGAATGCAACAGCCCCAAATGATTGCTACGAAACTGCCGACATAAGAAAGGGGCTTAATAACAATCGGAGTAACCCAATAAGTAAATCTCAGAGTGTTTTCCTTTCCCGTGCCAGCAGAGCCTACCTTTGCAGCCTAACGGCATAGCTCACCTGCGACAACGCCCAAGCAAGCACTGCGATAATGTACTCGATAACGCGGGCGATGGCGTCGGGTGCAGCGCATTGTTAGGTTGCTGGCAGCAAAGCATAATGCCACAGGTATCTACGGCTTTTCAGTGAACCTTTAGTTTAATCCCGCTCTCAGGCTCGCCTGCATTTGGTCTACAGCCTCTTTAGCTTCTTTCAGGCTGACGCCACTTTGTTGACGATAGAGCCGGATTGCTTCGATTTTCTGACCGCGCATGATTAAATCACGCACCACATCTGCGGTAGCATCATCTTTGATACCCAGGTGGTTGAGAATGAGGTTTATCTTGCGTTCGAGGAGTAACAGCCGCGCTTCCTGCCCATTTGCATTACGAAATACAGCGGAACCAAAGAGCAGTATTAAAGAGAATGAAAGTATCAGAAGCGGTAAATCGCTATACCCCATTTATACCTCCTCATCTTGCAATCGAATACAGCCCAGCCTACGGCCCAGCGACCTAACGCCAAAGCTCACCTGCGCCGGAAGCCGCCTGACGCACAGGCACTTGCCACGAATAGCCCATCGCGGCGGCTGTAGGCGTCCGGTGCAGCGCATTGTTAGATGGCTTGCTCTGCGAAAGAGCGCGATGACGAGAACGCCCCCGCCACCGCAAAGCCCCTGACCCACGCCAACTTGACCGAATAATAGCACAGCCTCACCGAAAAAGCAAAGCCCATATTCTGAATGCCCGCCCAAGTTTCGGTGCTTGCTGACAGCCTTTTGCCGCAAGCGATCTAACTCCATAGCTCACCTGCGCCGGTGCAAACGCGGAAGTGAACCAACAAAGCCTCACCACCGGCGTCGGGTGCAGCGCATTGTTAGGTCGCTCGCCTTGTGGCTATGGATGATAAAACGCTGTCATCTTGGTAACCTGCACCGGCCCTAATGCAAAAGGCTCATAATAAGTAGTCACGTTCGTGCCTTTAGCTACCCCATCAACGGACGCCAACTGAGCAAGTCCAGAAGACTGTTGTAATTTCCCTGCTCCCCATGACCAATGTTCAGTAGGCAGTGAAGTTACCGTATAACGAATGCCGTGTGTGCGTGACGTGTTTAAGAACATCATTATAGCGCCGACACAGGCTGCCAGAGTGAGCAACGTCCCCGCCACAAAGTATCTTTTTTGACTTTGCATTGTCAATTCTCTTTGCTTTCTTTGCTTGTGCCTTGAAACTAGCCTACGCCGAGCGACCTAACGGCATAGCTCACCTGCGACAGCGGCAAGCACTTGACCTACGACAACGTACACGACAACCGCGCCGCTGGCGTCAGGTGCAGCGCATTGTTAGACCGCTCCGGCAGAGCAAAATGTAACAAGTATTTATAGTTCATGTAAAGGTGCGCTGTACGCTTCTTGCGGAATGTTTAATCCCTCTAACCAATGACGCACTTGCGGCGAAGTAAGATACTGCACTGAACTTCCCAACTTCAGCGAATAGACGGGAAACCATTTCGGTTCGCCGCCTTGATGCCATAGCCAGCGCACCCGCCGATAATGCTGTAAGTCCCAACCCTGCACATTGCTAAACTGTTCGCTGAACCCATAGTTTCCAACAACCTCGCCAACACCGAAAACTTGCTGCGTTCCAACCCGAAGCACAACAATATCGCCCGGCTTTACGTCCTCGGCAAAACGTCTGATAATTCCGGCTTTCGTCGCAGTCCAGCCATTGCCGCGCATCGGTATCTCACAATCCGGCCACGCGCCATATCGCCCTGGCCCGAATATGATGACATCTTCATCCAAACAGCGTTTCGCATAATGAGTATCTTTACCATTGCCCGCCGCAACTTGCCAAATAGTTTTGCCTTTAATGTCCATGTTTGTCCTTTTGCGTAATTGGTCAGTCAAATTGCGTTGGTAAAAGCACCGCCTCAGTAGAGCGGTCTAACGGCAAAGCTCACCGGCGACAGCGGCACTGCACAGCATACCACAACGCACAGGAAATCGGGCCGCTGGCGTCCGGTGCAGCGCATTGTTAGATGGCTTGCTCTGCGAAAGAGCGCGATGACGAGAACGCCCCCGCCACCGCAAAGCCCCTGACCCACGCCAACTTGACCGAATAATAGCACAGCCTCACCGAAAAAGCAAAGCCCATATTCTGAATGCCTGCCAAAGTTTCGGTGCTTGCCCGTAGCCTTTTGCCGCAAGCGATCTAACGACCTAGCTCACCCGCGACGCCCGCACTGCAAAGCCTGATGATGACGCACAGGAGAAGGCGCGGGTGGCGTCGGGTGCAGCACATTGTTAGGTGGCTTGAGATAAAGCCTCTTTTGACAATGGCTTCGTATCGCCCGGTTCAACTTTGATCGCCTTGCCGTAGATATTATTCTTTCCAACCCATCCATTGATGCCGCCGCGATTGTTGCCAATCTGAAACCGCTCTTTATCCCTAGCTTTGAGGAGGTGCAAATAGTCGTTGCCATGCACACGCACCAAAAGTATCGCACCAACCGCTAAAGTCTCTGGCTCACACGGAGCGATAGTCACAAGGTCGCCATCATTGACTTTGCCCTTCATGGAGTGACCGCGTGGGCGGATTTGTACTGTTTCTCCCCGTTGTAAGGCTTCAATGGCAAACTTAGCCCAACTCATCTTGTCCTCATGTTCTTCTCTCACTTCGTAAACAGGCAAACTCTATGCCAAGCGACCTAACGACCTAGCTCACCTGCGACAGCGGCACGCACTTGACTCCCGCCAAGCACACGATAACCGCGCCGCTGGCGTCAGGTGCAGCGCATTGTTAGGTTGCAAGTGTAGTAGCGTTTGCCTATAACCAGAATATGATACCACTGGGGCGCTTATTTACTTGCGGATAACTAAATAGACCAATGCGCGTACTATGAGATAGATTAAAACGATCCCGCCCAAAACTGTGCCAGCACCCATCGGCACATCATGTTCCAATTTTGGGGTTTCCACCTTTCGAGTATTGTTCCGCTTGCGCCTTGCGACCTAACGCCATAGCTCACCTGCGCCGGTGCAAACGCGGAAGTGAGACAGGAAAGCCTTACCACCGGCGTCAGGTGCAGCGCATTGTTAGATGGCTTGCCCCCCGAACGAGAGCGACAACGAGAGCGCCTCCGACTGCCGGATGACCCTATAAGCACCCGACTAATTTCCTGAATAATAGCACAGCCGAAACGAAAAAGCAAAGCCCCTATTCTGAACGATGCCGCCAAAGTTTCGGTGTTTGCCTGTAGCCTTTTGCCGCAAGCGATCTAACGCCAAAACTCACCCGCGCCGGGGACATGGCTAAAGAACCAAGAGAGGCTATCTACCGGCGTCGGGTGCAGCGCATTGTTAGGCTGCGGCCTGTCCCTGCCCGACGATCACTGCCAACAACCGAACCTTACGCTCACGCTCGTATCGGTTTAGAAAACACATAGCCGAACTGAAAACGGCAAAAACCAATAACATCCCGCAGGCATCAAATTGCTCCATTGCCTTTAGATAAATGCCAGCATATTGCTGATTTGGACTGATACCACTCAACCAGCCTTGCCAAGCTTGGGAAAGGGTTATGCCAGCCAGCCTTGCCCAAGCAGCAGCAAGGCAGAAATGCAGAAAACTCATGCCCAGAAAAAAGGCGACAGAAAACACTCCCATTATCCAACTGCGTGAAGTACCAGAATGCAGCCATTTCAGATCGTTTGCCGTAATACTCTGGTTTTCCATTCTGTTTGCCTCACTGGACAGAGCCAGTCCCCGTGCCGCAGCCTAACGACCTAGCTCACCTGCGACAGTGGCCTGCACAGCATAATGCCAAGCACGAGTGAACGCGGCCACTGGCGTCAGGTGCAGCGCATTGTTAGACCGCAGGCTGGCAAGGCTTTGGACAAGGCACTAAATATGCCGCCTACCCGAAGTAATCCCAGCCAGCAGTACCAACATAACCAAAAGTATAGCAATCGTCAGAGCGGCAAGCCAAACGAGGACATGATACCAGAAAGGCTTAATTTTCTTCATTTGTCCATCTGGCTTCCGCTACAAAATAGAATACGGCCCTGCGGCCTAACGCCATAGCTCACCGGCGACAGTAGCCTAACCTGCCTTCCGATAACGCTGGGGTAGAGGCGGCTACTGGCGTCAGGTGCAGCGCATTGTTAGGCTACTGCCGGGAGCGCAAACGGGATACAGAAACCGACGCCCAAACGCTCACTTCCCTACACCGCAATTCCTACATACTTTACCCCAACAAACACGACGGATAGCTTTTCACAAAGAACGCAAGCCAAAAGCCGACAACCAAACTCCAAAACGCTTACGAGAACGCCAGCAATAGGAGCCTAACGCCATAGCTCACCTGCGACGCCCGCCCGCACAGCCAAACGGGTATGCATAGGAAACCGGGCGGGTGGCGTCGGGTGCAGCGCATTGTTAGGCTGCAATGCACAGCTTTATGCTACAGCGGACTATTTCCTTATAGCCACTGCTGAGGATACCCATTTACTGCCCTGACCGCCATGACTATCAATATGGCCTCACCACATATTGAGGACGCTAATAACAGCATTATAGAAAACGAAATCAAAAGCCGAACTCTTAATCGTCTAGCACGGGTTCGCAGACCAATACGCATACTCCACAGAGCAAATAGAAAAACTAAGCCCATACCGAGCGAAAGGTAGAACGTGACATAAAGCGGCACAGAATTGTCTAAACCGAACCTATAGTAACCAATTCCCCAAAGGCAGAATACTATAAATGAGACGAGAAAGCTACCCACTTCTAGTTGATATAAACGCTTGGCTAACATTCAATGCCTCTCGTAAAAGGTTCGCCCCTGGTTTGCAGCCTAACGCCATAGCTCACCTGCGACAGCAGCCACGCAAGCATAATGCCAAGCACCCGAAATGGCGGCTGCTGGCGTCAGGTGCAGCGCATTGTTAGATTGCAGGCTGGTCAAGCTTCCGACGGATAACCAATCTCCGTTATATCTGCCGCCAAATCTGATAATGTGATGTCGTTATTGAGTTCGGTGACAATCTCCGCAGTCAACGGAAGATGCTGATAAACATGAGCAACGGCGGCTAGGCTAACATCCACTTCATTATACTCCTCGGCCCAATGTTTGTAAGTCTTTGGCTCACCATCCAGAATAAACAACAAGTCCGCCGAGCCGTCAGGGTCGGGGCCAGAGGGGAAAGCAATAGAACCCCTCTGCCAGTGACTATCAGACGGTGTACGCCAGATGCAGAAAGTCGTATCCTCCATTGAAAATGCAGGCTCAGATAAAAAACTGCCGAAGACCGCCGGTACGTCGGACAGCACACCAGGCCAAGTCGGGCCAGAGGCTATCCGGGACTCGTGACTGAAGCCTTTCATCGCCGCCCCTGCTGGGCTGAACAGCAAAAACCATTCATCGCCGGACCCATCGCGCATGGACGCCATCATCTCTGCCTCAGCCCATTTCGAATTGAACGAGTAGTACCGGCTTTCCCACTCTGGACATAGAATAGCATCTAACATTGCCAAAGACTGTGTTAATCGCTTGAGTGCTGGAATATCAGGCATGGCAGCAAGATTTTGTGTTGAGATTGTCTGCATTGCTATTCGCCCAAAGCACAGCCTCCCGCCCTGCGATCTAACGCCAAAGCTCACCTGCGACACCTGCTGCACAGCCGCTCGCCACATACAGCAGCCGGGGCAGGTGGCGTCGGGTGCAGCGCATTGTTAGGCCGATGCAGGAATGGATAACGGAACAGTCCATTATCGTCACTCTGAACCAACATAATACTCAAAATCGGCAGAAAATGGCTTCAATAATTTCTTTGATGATTGCCAGTGCATCCCAACCCCAGCCGCCATCTCTACCAGGTTTATAGCTTTTGTAGTTGTTTGAATGTTCGCCAGCCATAAATCCCCTTGTCTTCAATCCCTTTTGGCTTTCGATACCAGCAAGGTGAATATCAGCGGCCTAACTCCATAGCTCACCTGCGCCGGTGCAAACGCGGAAGTGAACCAACAAAGCCTCACCACCGGCGTCGGGTGCAGCGCATTGTTAGGCTACTGCCGGGAGCGCAAACGGGATACAGAAACTAACGCCCAAACGCTCACTCCCCTACACTGCCATTCCTACTTACTTTACCAAAACAAACACGACGGATAGCTTTTCACAAAGAACGCAAGCCAAAAGCCGACAAATAAACTCCCAAATGAAAGCGCAAAGCCCAGCAATAGGAGCCTAACTGCCAAAGCTCACCGGCGACAACAGCCGAAGCAAACCTTACGACTACGCAAAGCATCAGGCCGGCTGATGGCGTCCGGTGCAGCGCATTGTTAGATGGCTTGCTCTGCGAAAGAGCGCGATGACGAGAACGCCCCCGCCACCGCAAAGCCCCTGACCCACGCCAACTTGACCGAATAATAGCACAGCCTCACCGAAAAAGCAAAGCCCATATTCTGAATGCCCGCCCTAGTTTCGGTGCTTGCTGACAGCCTTTTGCCGCAAGCGATCTAACGCCGAAGCTCACCTGCGCCGGGGACATGGCTAAAGAACCAAGAGAGGCTCACCACCGGCGTCAGGTGCAGCGCATTGTTAGACCGCTCGCCTGCCAACCTTCCGCCGCATGGCCGATGGCGAGACCAATAACGCTCCTAACGGCCAGAGAATTATTTGTGACCAATCGTTCCATGAGCTAGCGATGTAAATAGCTTTGCTTACTTGTGTCAGATGGCCTTTGTAGCCCAAATAGTAATGACTGCCTTGTACCTTGCCACTGAGAGCTTCACCGCCTAATCCAATTATGCAGAAGGTAGTAACGATGAAATTCAATGCTCCAACTGCTATAAAGATAGTGCCGAGTCGCTCCAACTTCCCCGTTGGCATTTGCAATCTCATTCTTTTGTGCCTCTAGCCAAATTGCCAGCAAATGCCGAGCGGTCTAACGCCAAAGCTCACCTGCGACACCCGTACGCACAGCCTTCCGACTTCGCACAGGAGCTGGGGCGGGTGGCGTCAGGTGCAGCGCATTGTTAGGTTGCTGGCAGCACAGGCTTGAGTTACAATGTGTCATGGTTTATGCCGCAGGACTAATTGGCAAGCAAATAAAACTACAAAACCAAATACGCAAGCAAAACCGAGACGGAGGTTCACTTTTCTTTTGTCGTCAGCGGTTTTCTGTGAATTCTTATACCACCGCAAAGTAGCAAATGCATACCATAGCAACCCAACGTACTCCAAAATGATTATAGCTAAGGCAATCTCTCGCGTAGTTGACGTCATCTCAAGTTCCTGTTGTGATTATCCTTCCTCATTACGACACTATCTACGCTTTCGCCCAGCGACCTAACTCCATAGCTCACCGGCGACACCCGCACTGCACAGCCAAACGGAAACGCTGAGGACAAGGCGGCGGGTGGCGTCAGGTGCAGCGCATTGTTAGACCGTCGCCCTGTGAACGCGAAAAAGACGGATGCAAACGCAGACACCGAAGCGCGAACGCTTCCGCACCAAACATGGCGAATAAAGCCTTCCGCCAATGATACCGGAAACGCTCCCACAAAGCAAGCAAACGCCGCCGCATCAGACAAGACCGAAGATGCCAAACTTTCCATGCCGCGCACAGGCAAAGTGGAGCGGTCTAACGGCATAGCTCACCTGCGACAGTGGCCTGCACAGGATACCACAACGCAGAGCATAACGCGGTCACTGGCGTCAGGTGCAGCGCATTGTTAGGTGGCAGGTTGTTCTGGCTATGTTACTGGGCTAATGCCAATAGATAGCATTATGGCTTTGACTCGTGCAAATTTTTGTCGGTATAGCGGATACCCTGAAAACCTTGACATTTGACTGGAAATGGCATTTTTACCAATGGCCCATCCAAAATGATGTTATCTCCGGCCCCCATAGGCTCATCAGTTCCACCAACGGTACTGCCCTCATGCTGCTCAACCCTGCCGACTTTTCCATATCCAATAATCTCTGACTGATACACAACATACAGAAAATTGCCTGTGATGTTATACCTCATGCCAAACGGCAAAGGAAAGGTAAGTGGATAATCTGGTGCGTTCATTGGCTTATGTGGCCCTACCTCAAACATAAGATTGACCCATTCTTTTAGCTCACGCTTCGGGATTGTTCGCAATGCGTTCATACTCTTCCTCTTGGCTCCGACCCCAAAAAAGCGTGATGCCCTGCCACCTAACGACCTAGCTCACCCGCGACGGTAGCCACTGCACAGCATACCACAACGTAGAGGGAAAGGCGGCTACCGGCGTCGGGTGCAGCGCATTGTTAGGCCGCGCCTGTTCTGCCCATGCTTCAGTCACGCAAGTCTATGATCTCGCGAGCGTCTTGATAAATCGCATCGCCGCAGAAAACGCTTAAGTACTCGTCCGACAATCTGAGAAGTATTTCCGTCTCGTCCGGCACTAGGTGAACGTAACAAACCTCTCCCGGTAATAAATCATGCTCGGATGCCCATGGCTCAATCACTACATGAATGGTTACATTCCGGTTATTCTCAACTTTAATCCATCCCTGCGATGGCGGAAACTCGTGTTGGGTTTTGTATTGGTACGGCATCAACATTGACTTTCCCCCGATGTATACTAGCCCCACGCGGCGCGGCCTAACGCCATAGCTCACCCGCGCCAACAGCCGAAACAAGCATAACGCAAACGCAGAGGATAAGGCGGCTGATGGCGTCGGGTGCAGCGCATTGTTAGGCCTATGGCTTATATGCCTCAAAGTATATCGGCCCCAGAAAAATTGAGTAGCCAGTTCGGTGATTCATCACTAACCACCGATGTGGAAAATCACCGCCTTCTATATTGCTGTTCCTCACATAAAGATCATAGGGTCCAGTGCTGAAAGTCTGCCATCGTTCTGGCATGAAGTACAAAGACATTTGGTAATTATGATTTCTCAATGTCTTGGATAGGTCAGCCATGATAAGATAGACACCAAACAAGATGCTTAAAGACAGCAGAAATGGCTTGAATGTCATTTTCTTTTGCATCGGTCTCACTAAAGCCTTCCGCCCATCGGCCTAACGACCTAGCTCACCTGCGACGGTAGCCTGCACAGCATACCACAAATGCACAGGAAACGGCGGCTACCGGCGTCGGGTGCAGCGCATTGTTAGGTTGCTCTACCACAAGCCCCCCGGTGACAGGAGCCATGAAATACGGCTTGTCTCGTTCAACCATTGAAAAGTTCCTGCCACACTCTTGATACAAAATGGCGAAACTAACTCAGCTACCGACTCCCAAGAAGAACAGCGGAGCTGGCAGAAAAATGTGCCGACTTGAGCATTCCAAACAATGCCATGATCTTTGTCCGCCGTTTGTAAAATAAGATTGCAGCCTTCGATGGCTTCTGCTGAAAGTGCCTTTTGTAAAGATACCTCAATTTCTGTTCCATCTGCCAAATTGGACAGCAAACTTTGTAAAAGACAGGCTTGCTTTGTATCAAAGTCATAAAGCCGTATTAGCGGACAATCGGAAGCACCGTCTGGTAGAAATTCTATCTTCATGGCAACTGCCTCGCACCCACCAGCGGCAGAGCAACCTAACTGCCAAAGCTCACCTGCGACAACAGCCGAGGCAAACCTTACGACAATGCAAAGCCAAAGGCCGGCTGCTGGCGTCGGGTGCAGCGCATTGTTAGATGGCTTGCCCACCGGACGAGAGCGACAACGCTAACGCCACCGACTGCCGGATGACCCAATAAGTCCCCGACTGCTTTCCTGAATAATAGCACAGCCTTACCGAAAAAGCAAAGCCTAATTCCGAACGATGCCGCCAAAGTTTCGGGGTCTGCAAACAGCCTTTTGCCGCAAGCGATCTAACGACCTAGCTCACCTGCGACAACGCCCAGGCAAGCCCACCGAAAAAGCACCTGAAAAGGCGGGCGATGGCGTCGGGTGCAGCGCATTGTTAGGCTGCTCGTATGCTGCATTTAAGTCAGTCTTCATCAACACGCGCCGTATCAAAAGCATCCCGAAGTTTGGCGGCAACCGCTGATAATGTCATGTGCGGATTGCCTCGCACTTCCATTCGCTCTTTCTCGATCTGACGCAGATGAGCTACCAATTCTTCCTGCGAAGCATCAGATATCAGAAGATCGTAAATGCCGATTGAATAGCTGTCATATTCGTCCATCGCTTTGGCATGGCCGAATATTCCAATGGGGTCCCAATCTACCAGCAAGATTAAACGGATAAATCCCAACGGATGAGAGAACCGTTCCCAATCGTTTATCGCTGTGTTCTTAGTTTGCATAGGCACACGCTAAAAGACAGGCAGTGGCCGAGCAGCCTAACGCCATAGCTCACCTGCGACAGCGGCACGCACTTGACTCCCGCCATGCACACGATAACCGCGCCGATGGCGTCAGGTGCAGCGCATTGTTGGGCCGAACGCTCACTTGCTTCCGCCACAAGAGCGAGCCTTTCGCTGACAGCAAGCATACCACACGATAAGGCCAACCAGCAAGTACCGCAGAACACGAGAGAGCAAAGGCAAAGACGCTGTGCCGCAAAGCAAATGCTCCCGCGATAAGCAAGCCCACCGAAACCTGCGGCTAAAACATAAACTCTCTCATTCGGACTGACTCACACTCTCAAACCAGACTGTGACCGAGGCTTTACTTTGAGAACAATGCCCTGCCGTGCGGCCCAACGCCGAAGCTCACCTGCGCCGGTAGCCCTGCACAGCATACCACAAACGCACAGGTAAATGCGGCTACCGGCGTCGGGTGCAGCGCATTGTTAGGTTGCTGGATGTATTGCCTTTGGCTCAGGATTTCCCTCGCTCTTTATCAGTCTGCTCATCCAGACCCGGAACGCCGCCGGAACATAACACCATTCCTTACCACGACCCAACTCTCCCGATTTTGGCAAGTAAACATAAGCATGAGGAACCGCATCTAATTCGTTATCCACCCAGCAGAAAAGAACAAAACCTTCTTGGCTTTGCGGTTGACTAATGGAAGAATGAAAGTCGGCTGACTGGCCCAAGAGATGCAATAACCTCGCCTCTTTTGCATCTGTATACAAATACAAGGTACGAAGAAAAGTAACCGTGGGCTCGCTTTCCGCAAAGCTGCTACCATCTAAGTAGCCAGACAAAATCTGCGGATTTTTGGCTTTACCGATGTCTACGCGGTATAACTTGTCAGAAAGGGCTTGCGCCATTGATTTAGTGGCAATGAACCGGGTATGGAACTTATGGTCATGCTGGGCTTGCTGATACGAAGTTATTTCTTGTTGACGCGACTGTGGAGAATGACAAGATACGGCGGTACTTATCAAGACAACCATTAAGCAAAATATAACCACAGAACGTATCATAATGGTTTCCGCCTCAGCGAAGCATCACGCCCAGCGACCTAACATATGAGTAGATGGAATTCCGCACACTTCTATCTATCCCGAAAGCGCGCCAATAGTACGAAATGCGGAAGTTTTCCGACTTAACTTCCACCTATTGTACGAACAACGCGCTTTTTCCTGCCAATCTTCCACCTATCGTTCGAACAGCGCGCTTTTTGCCCGAAACTTCCGTCTATCCACATTCCAGCTTATTATACGCCAAATCTGCGTTTTTTCCTCTCTTGCTCCCGTGCCAATTCAAGCCTTATCCAGCGGCCTAACGCCATAGCTCACCCGCGACAGCAGCCAAGCAAGCATAGCATATCTGCACAGGAAACGGCGGCTGCTGGCGTCGGGTGCAGCGCATTGTTGGGCCGCTGGCTGAACCCGGCTATGCCCCTATCCGTACAATATCTATGATTTTCCATCGCTCATAAAATGAAAAGACGCACAAAACACCATGTAATATACAGAAGCCCCACCATCGCGCCCACTAACGAAATTGCTCTACCAACAAACTGATACCGATTAAGTACCGGATTCGCGCTCAATCTCCAAAAGAAGTGAATATGCAAGGCCAACGCAAGGCACAACGCTGTTAGCCCTAAAGCGACTGCATCTGTCCCATAGAGAACTGTCCTATTCCTATTGTCGTGCAGGTCGGCATGACGGCTAATGATCCAGAGTAAAGCAAGCCCCGTTATGGGGAGCGGTGCGATAACTCCATACAACCACATCTCCCATTTGTCGTCGGCATCTCCAAGCCAGTTTGCCATAATGAGTGTAAACAGGTTATGAGAACAAGAACGCTCGAATGCCTATGGCCGAAGCAAGCGTTTCGCCCAGCGGCCCAACTCCAAAGCTCACCTGCGACAGTAGCCAGGTATACCCTGTGATAACGAAATCGTGAAGGCGGCCACTGGCGTCGGGTGCAGCGCATTGTTGGGCTGCTGGCTGTGCAGCCTCCCGCTGACGGATAGTGCTTCACTGTGCTGGTTGACGCTGCCACCAGTGAATGCCATCCCACGAGGATTGTAGCTCTGGGTGCAAGCCATCTAAAACGCTGCTGATGTTTTGGATATAATGTCTGCAAACAAAGGATAACGCTTCAACTGCGGGTTCCGCCAAGTCGCCAAAAGGGATTTCCCAATCTAATCGCCCTACTCCCAACCATGACAGGGTATTCGTTCCATTCTGTGAAGGGCTAGGCAAAAGCCCGGAATAATCTGTTTCGCTCGCCATAACGCACCGGTAGTAACGCAAACGTGTTCCTTTGTCCATTGTCTGCACTTGTGTTCCGATAAACCATTTGTCCACAGGTGTAATAAACAATAAATCAGACCAGCCGCGCTCCGGTTTTGTCCGCAATATAGGCTCCAAAGCCTCTTGAATAAGCCGACGGAACTTTATGCTCTTTAGGGCAATACCTTCGCCTACAGGAGTTTGCAACTTCTGCTCTATTCTTGAACGAAGCAGCCCACGTTTCGATAGGTAGTCTTCGCGCAGTGTTTTCTCTTCGGCTGTAAGCGTTTCACCAAGAAGAGTTAGAGCCGCTTGATGAGACCACCGAAAAAGCGCATTAGCAAGCGAAAGTTGCTCCGGCGGCGGTAAGGCTTGAATGATTTCCAGATAGCATCCAGCATCTATGCTGGGGATCAACCGTAGAAACGGGTAGTCTTCAGCAATCTCTCGTTCCAAATCGCTTTTCGCCCACTGGTAAAACCGAATACACCGTTGCTTGTCAATATCTTCGGCTAACATATGTTTTTATCTGACCGCTTCTGCCTTCTGCAACAAACGAACATTTCGCCCAGCGGCCCAACGACCTAGCTCACCTGCGACGCCCGCACTGAAAAGCCTCATAATGAAGCTCAGGAAACCGGGCGGGTGGCGTCAGGTGCAGCGCATTGTTAGGCTGCAAATGCCTTCCTTACGCCCGGAAGCATGAGGTAAACGATCACGCCTACAGACAAGTAAACACAACACCCAACCCCAAAAATAACATTGCTATTGGCTCCCTGAACAGCGTTGGGCCATAAAAGGACAATCACAACCAGTGCCGCTCCGACAATAGCGAGAACACGCGCCCATTCTGCCAAAAACCATAGCCCGAACGCGGCAATCATACCACAAATTGCTTCACACCAGAGAAAGAACATGAGATTTGATACTGCCCCTGCCCACTCTGGATTAGCTGGTGGAGGTGCAGAAATGAGATGCGGCAGAAGGCAGAGCATAATGAGCGAAATAACAAAGTAGTAGATAGCCAGAATGACGACCCCCGGCGGTCTCTCTTTTTTGACAGTGGCAGTGTTTTGGTTTTGCATTGCTTCGTTTCCGCCGACAAAAAGCGCCTTGCTTGCAGCCTAACGGCATAGCTCACCTGCGACACCCGCTTGCACAGCATACCATAAATGTAGAGCAAACCGGGCGGGTGGCGTCGGGTGCAGCGCATTGTTAGACCGCTGACTTGCCTGCCTCAAAGTTAGGTAATTTTTGTTTGTCAATTGCTGCGACAGGATAACTCTTAACACTGATCGTGACCTCGACCAGATGTGCCTCATCTTTGACCGGGGAACCAATTCCATAAAGTTCTGGTGATCTCCTTTGTTGCCACTCAGTCAAAGGAATACTGCTATCCCATATTACTCCATACTCGGAAACACTCGTAAAAACTTCACCCGAAATAATCCACTGGATAGGAATATCCGGCGGCGGCGGCTTTGAGATACCTGCGCGTGTGGTGTACTGGCTTCTCTTATACTTCCATTGAACTTTACCACGGGACGCTATGATTGCGGGATAGGACTGCGCCCATTTCAGAACCGCCTTCTCTTGCTTTGCGGGAAAGAAAACTTGTAGGTTCAAAGACCACTTCGCTTTCGGCTCTGGCCTATGGACGAGCGCCGTGGAAAAGGGCTTTAGTCCTGGCGGAATAACTATGGCCTCCGGCAACTGATACTCGCCAACGGCAATGATCCGGTTATCATGTTGGTGGATCGGCAACCACACTCTCTTGAATGGTGAGTATGGCGCAAAAGGCGGAAGTTTTTCGCTCCCGGCCATCATTGGATAGTGGGGTACGCATCCCGTTAGAATACTGCCCGCGATGACCGGCAGCAATAATGAGCATTTTTGCATTTGTTGGAACTCGGCGTTGGCAACAAGGCTGGTTCTTTTCAGCGGTCTAACGCTATAGCTCACCTGCGACGGTAGCCCTGCACAGCATAACAAAAATGCACAAGCAAACGCGGCTACCGGCGTCTGGTGCAGCGCATTGTTAGGCCGTCTTGCCGCGAACGCCTCGTGACCAATCACTTTGTGCAATTATTTGCTTTGATAAATCAGATAATGCCTCGTCGGTTCCTTCAACATCGTATAGGTCTACACAGCACCCACAGCCATAGTTTTCAGACAGATATTGTACCTTGTCTTTCCATTTGGCTAACCATATTTCTGCCAGCATTACTTCATCAGGTTCGTCAACGGCTACACAAATAGTAAACTTGGGCATTTCTTTTGCTTTTATCAACAGCACAACTTACTTCAAGCGGCCTAACGACCTAGCTCACCTGCGACAGTAGCCCGGCAAGCCAACCGAACTCGCATACGTATAGGCGGCCACTGGCGTCAGGTGCAGCGCATTGTTGGGCCGCTGACAATCAGCATTAAAGTCAAAGCGAATTTTTTCGCTCT
Organism: Capsulimonadaceae bacterium; assembly: GCA_965277095.1. Taxonomy (GTDB): domain Bacteria; phylum Armatimonadota; class Armatimonadia; order Armatimonadales; family Capsulimonadaceae; genus JANXMY01. The sequence goes on along the minus strand of OZ255718.1, from coordinate 3,285,873 downwards.
CCTTCTTGCCCTATTACAGGACTGATGCAGGGCAAATTTTATTCTGCCTTTTGATTTCCTAGATGCAAAGCTGTTGAGTTGATAGCCCCTGCTAAAACTAGAAGATGTTGATAAAGAGTAGCACCAAGCGTTTTATGAAGCAACCACTCATTGAACCGAGTGATTTCAGTCGCTTTCAACAAAGGTTCTTTATTCCCTTGCTTATTTTTGTGCGCAGTCAGCCATTTCTGTTCCACTGGATCAAGCGGCCTGAGAAACCATCTGAATATACCTTGTTTATCAGCCCCAATATCCGCTAATAAAACATGCGGTTCTAAAACTACTAAAGAAATTGAATAATGCACCCGTAGGTTACGTAGATTTCGAAAGGCTCTGTTAATGCCAAGCGGATCACAATCCGCGCGATTCGCCGAATCAGTCGAAAGGAAAAACTCTTTTGCGATAACCGACTCTTCAAATTTGCTTTCCTTTCCTATATTCTTGAAGTCAGTACGCGCAGCGTCTCTAATACTAACCATAGCAGCTAAATGCGCGCTAGTACACCAATTCACTTCGTCGAAAGAGGATGATTTTGCGTCAACATTAACGGCTAGGTGAGCAAAAAAGCAGGCTTCCAAAAAGCGATCTAACGTAGCGGGCAAGAACTTTTTGACTTCACCCGCAAAATTGAAGTTTGTAACCTGTTCTAAAAAACCATCTGTTTCTTGCAAATTATGCCTCTGCTTAACACTAATAGGACTTTCGCTTCACGCTTGATTTCTTATTGCTAGAAGTCAGCAGTTATAAACAGACTGGAAGCAAGCGCAAGCGAAAGTCCTAACTAATATCCAGTTTGAATCGTCCAAATGAAGTCTGCTCAATTAGCCTGATGTTATCAATATCGAGTATATTAGAGAGCCGTAAAATCTTGCTGGTCAGCGTACCATTCATTCTTGTGTTGGCCTGTTCCTCGACCGAAAAACAAGTCGGCTCCATTTCCCCAACCAAGAACTGCGCCGCCGCTCAACTGAAACACATACTCAGGCCTTGCCAGATAAGCGGGGTTGCTCTCGAACATATCCCACAACCACTGATACCTATTTGCGGGAAGGCCATATGCCTCATGTCGGGTTGGACCATGAATATAGTCTGCAAATGCCTCACGCACAAGGGATGCCCAGCCACCGAACTTGAGGGTTTCGTGGTTCAATTCCGATGCCTCTTCTTCATATTCATCCCAGAGATAATCCTCCCAATCATCATTTTTGACTGATAAGCATTGTGCCTCTACGAAACTCGGATAATCATCAATCAGCATCCATTTGAGCGGATACCTTTTTAGATTGGATGATAGAAGTGACTCCTTGCCGCGAGAGCTACGTATCTTTGTGTAGCCGCCATCTATAGGGATTAACTCGTCTGGTTCTGGGTAGCGTCTGTAGTCCCTGCCGTAGTCGCTCGGTTCTTCAATAGAAATTAGGTCATTCAAGTTCTGGTAAGTACGCAAAACGAAATTCCCGCCATTAGCCATGAAGTTGGAGGCTCCATGCAAATCAGCATAAACCGTTATCATACATATATCGGTTAGACTCTCCGGCTTGTATGGCATTTCGCTCAGGTTAAACTGACCAAAAGGTTTCATCGGAACTTCTAAATACACAGGCCAGCTTTCGTTAGGAAGGGCGACTTGAACCTTACCAACCCAAGAAGCAAGAGGATCGCTAGGTATAACATCACTCTCTACAGCCGCACTTGCCTTGCGAACTAACTGATTTAACATCTTATTCATCGTTGTTTCCTCCTCATCTCCGTCGCGGGGTAGCATAAACAGCCCGCCGCCCAGCGGCCCAACGACCTAGCTCACCTGCGACAGCGGCACGCACTTGACTCCCGCCAAGCACACGGCAATCGCGCCGCTGGCGTCAGGTGCAGCGCATTGTTAGATTGCTGGCTCGCTCGGCTTTGTTACAGGATGTTCAATTTCTGAACGCGGCGCGGGCGGCCACGTCTCCGATTGAGGCTGAGTTGAAAATCGCTCCAAACCTTTGGTGAACAATCTTGCCATAGATTCTGCGCGTATCAAGAAGAATAAGCCAATCCCAAAATGAAATAGAATCCTGAATGTTTTCATCACAATCTCAAGTTTATATTGAGACGCGAGATACCCAGACTGATAATGGCTCACCCCTACAGCATCAACCGGAAAATATGTCACCAATAGCAGACCTTCAATAAACCAAGACAAACTGGCAAGCCTAATCAACAGTATAGCGATTTGCATAATATTCATCTTGTGAATGTTTTCCTACCAGTCCCCGTCCAGCGATCTAACGCCATAGCTCACCTGCGACAACAGCCGAAGCAAGCCCGCCGATAACGCAAAGCATAAGGCCGGCTGATGGCGTCGGGTGCAGCGCATTGTTAGATGGCTTGCCCACCGGACGAGAGCGACAACGAGAATGCCCCCAACTGACGGATGACCCCACAGCCCCCGACTAATTTCCTGAATAATAGCACAGCCCACCGAATAAGCAAAGCCCAATTCGGAACGATGCCGCCCAAGTTTCGGTGTTTCGCCAGTAGCCTTTTGCCGCAAGCGATCTAACTGCCAAAGCTCACCCGCGCCATTAGCCTAACTCGCCTCCCGATAACGCTGGGGTAGGGGCGGCTACTGGCGTCCGGTGCAGCGCATTGTTAGATGGCTGGTGGTTCTGCCTGCGGGTCAAGGCTTTCGGCTAATCGTGGAGACTTCGCAGATAACACTCTGGGGCGCAGTTGGCTAGAGGGCGTTTCGGCAAGCTGCCGGACAGCGGACGCGACTTCATAAACTCCTGCGGCAACAAAGGACAACCCACACACTGTACCAAGACCAACATTTTGGAAGCTGCTGCAAATAAATAACGCGCCCATTCCTAAGCCCAAGAAAAACATGAACCAAGCCATGATTATTTCTCCTTCAGCGTGCCGATAATAAACAGCCATTGGCCCAGCGATCTAACGCCATAGCTCACCTGCGACAGTGGCCCGCACAAGCATACCACAACGCAGAGGATAATGCGGCCACTGGCGTCAGGTGCAGCGCATTGTTAGACCGCAGACAGTTTGGCTATTTTAAGATGCTTGGCACTTTCCCAGTAATGGCGTGATAAATAATCACAAATACAAAGCCAATCACTAAACCAATGCCAATCCGTAACAATCGCCGCGTTACATAATTCATATTGCATTCCTATTGGCAAAAGACGAGCCTTTGGCCCTGCGGTCTAACGGCATAGCTCACCCGCGACAACAGCCGAAGCAAGCCCCGCGATAACGCACAGCATAAGGCCGGCTGATGGCGTCCGGTGCAGCGCATTGTTAGATGGCTTGCCCTGCGAACGTGAGCCGACAACGCGACTGCCTCTCACCCCTGCAAAGGCCCATAGCCTCCGACAACTTTCCTGAATAATAGCACAGCCCAGACGGAAAAGCAAAGCCCAATTCCGAATGACCGCTGACTCCCGCCGATTGCCGAAAGCCTTTTGCCGCAAGCGATCTAACTGCCAAAGCTCACCGGCGACAACAGCCGAGGCAAACCTTACGACAATGCAAAGCCAAAGGCCGGCTGCTGGCGTCGGGTGCAGCGCATTGTTAGATGGCTTGCCCACCGGACGAGAGCGACAACGCTAACGCCACCGACTGCCGGATGACCCAATAAGCCCCCGACTGCTTTCCTGAATAATAGCACAGCCTTACCGAAAAAGCAAAGCCTAATTCCGAACGATGCCGCCAAAGTTTCGGCGTCTGCAAACAGCCTTTTGCCGCAAGCGATCTAACTCCATAGCTCACCTGCGACAGTAGCCTAACCTGCCTTCCGATAACGCTGGGGTAGAGGCGGCTACTGGCGTCAGGTGCAGCGCATTGTTAGGCCGCAACGGATCAGCAAAACAGGGTAGGGGAACCTACAATAACTCGCTGACTACCCCAGCCATTCCTGCATACTTTACCACACTAACCACGACGGATGGCCTCATCCAAGAGCAGAAACCAGATGCCGACAGAACTTCTCAAAGGCAGATGCGAAGGCCAGCATTTGCGGCTTAACGACCTAGCTCACCTGCGACAGTGGCCTGCACAGCATAATGCAATGCACAGCAGAACGCGGCTACTGGCGTCGGGTGCAGCGCATTGTTAGACTGCAACGGTTTCGGCTGGCAGAACAGTCTTGCTCAACGACTTTAAGTATTCCACTATCAGTATCACAGCCTCATCTATTGTTGAAGCCAATCGGGCTTTATCACAACAAAACTCATCAGTCTCTATCTTGAAAGGACAAATACCGACAGACGACTCAACTTGAATATCTTGCTTTATTCCCGGTAAGGAAAACCACCAGATGCCATCGTCATCGGCAGGCCATTTCTTTTGCTATTGTGTTACTTTGACCGCTGGCAATTGCCACTGTACCTTTTGAATGATAATATCAATGTCCCGCTCAAAAGTTTTGGCTCCGACCATGTGAAAACCTCTGACATTCCTGCGTCGGCTACAGTATAGCCCCGATTTGCAGTCTAACGGCATAGCTCACCCGCGACGGTGCAAGCGCGGAGGCGAGATAGGAAAGCCCTACCACCGGCGTCGGGTGCAGCGCATTGTTAGGCTGCTGGTATGTTAGGCGGTGGGGGCCAGACTGACCCCTCTGGTTGCTGGTAAACAGGCTCCTGCTTTTGGATAACCAGATTACGTTGGACAAATACCTTGACTACCCAATAAATTATGATGACAGCCGAAGACATTAACAGCGTTAGGAATAAAAAGTGCGAGTCTCCAATATCAATTGGGTATTGGTTTCTCACCTGCGACGTATAGGAATCAAAGAAGGCGTTTTTTGGTGAAGCTCCATTTTGTAGTCTCGGTATGAGCCGAAACACCACTAGGAAAACTGCTTCTGTTGCCAGCCACACACCGAAGAACAGGCGTTTTATCGTAATTTCCTTTCTTGATTACGTTTACTGTAAGCATTTCGCCCAGCAGCCTAACGCCATAGCTCACCTGCGACAGCAGCCTGCACAGCATAATGCCAAGCACCCGAAACGGCGGCTGCTGGCGTCCGGTGCAGCGCATTGTTAGGCCGCTTGTAATACAGCATATCGTATTGGGTCTGATAATACCACATTATCGCATACGGTTCTCCGGCGACGGCCATGTCTCCTCCTGGTCTTCCTTACGCGGCTTGTCTGTTTGCTGACTCCTTACCAACCAGCAGCCCCCGGCTACCGCAAAGCAACAAAGGGAGAGAGCTAATAACGATAAGACCTGCCAAACTTGTTGCGTTTCCGTTCCCCCTCGGATAAAGCCGCCAAGTAGCCAGGGCAACAGGCCCAAGAGAAAGAAAAGCCGTTCCCCGATTAACTTATGTCTCTCAGGATCACGCAGAATACCGATGAACTCTCGTAATCGGAAAATTACGGTCAGTCCCACAAGCCCAAGAAAAGCAGCAAACCCGATATTCATAGGGAGTATGGTTTCTTGTGAGCCTTCGGCCAAGCGGCCTAACGGCATAGCTCACCTGCGACAGTGGCCTGCACAGCATAACGCAAACGCAGAGGATAACGCGGCCACTGGCGTCAGGTGCAGCGCATTGTTGGGCCGCGTGTGTAATGGTCTATGATACAAGGCTATTCGCCTACCTCAACTTTTGGCCCAAGCGCAATCCGATGCGTCAGCATCAATTTGGAACCTGGAATAACTGGCTCCAAGCGTGTTTCGTACTCCCATTCCTGCTGAAATTTACGCCGAACGACATGATTGTATTGCCATGCGGCATCCACTTCTATAAACTCGTGTGCGGGCTTGATTTTAATATGGTGGATACCGGCCTCCGCGCAACGACCTGATAACGCCGCTATTATAAACTTTCGCCACTGTTGAAACTTGCGGAACGCTTCATGGACTGAATCCGCCTCAATTTGGAGTTCAATTGTAACCGGAACCATGAACCTTGCCATAAAGCCTCCTGCTCAGTAACCGGCCTATGCCACGCGGCCCAACGGCATAGCTCACCTGCGACGGTAGCCCTGCACAGCATACCACAAACGCAGAGGCAAACGCGGCTACCGGCGTCAGGTGCAGCGCATTGTTAGACCGCTGCCTGTTCTGCGTTGGCAGCAAGTATTCAGGACGCCCATTTTATTTCTAACCATTTCTCATTCCACCCTCCGCGCGTTCCCTGTTCGCTCAAATTACATACAGATTCATTGTTTTTGATAGCATCTAATATAATTCCCATGCATTTGCTGATGGACCCGTCTATATTCTCATCATCTACAAACGTCGCCAAGGTGTAATCGCCCGCAGACGGAAAGTTTAATGTTCCTCCCCACAAAGACTTCACCGTGCCACGAGGAGCCATAGAGGTCTCCGGCCTTTTAGCAGTAATGGCACGATAGGCGACACCTGCGATAGAGTATGCACCTCCAACACTAATTTGAAAGAAGCCTTCTATATGAATGATACCCATCCTGGTCTTAAACCACATTCAGCATTCTCTCCCTTTTTCCTTGCGGTGCAGACCCGATTTCGTGCAGCGGTCTAACATATGAGTAGATGGAATTGCGCGATCTTCCATCTATCCCAAAAACTCGCCAATAGTACGAAATACGGAATAAACTTCCACCTATTCCTCGAACAACGCGCTTTTTCCTGCCAAACTTCCACCTATTCTACTATTGGCGCTGTTTTTGCCGTCAAACTTCGGCCTATTCTACTATTGGCGCGGTTTTGGCGATCAACTTCCGTCTATCCACATTACAGTCCTATTATACGCCAAGTCTTCGGCTTTTTCCTCTCTTGCTCCCGTGCTAATCAAAGCCTTATCCAGCGGCCTAACGACCTAGCTCACCTGCGCCGGTGCAAACGCGGAAGTGAACCAACAAAGCCTCACCACCGGCGTCGGGTGCAGCGCATTGTTAGGTTGCTCCATGTTCCGCATCTGTCCGGTGGAAGATTGCTGATGACATGAAGCCGTCAAACTCATCAATGTTAAACGAAATGTAAGTATTGTCCGCTTGAGACGGAAAACCCTTTAGCACTTGAGCAAATTGGTCGGCCACACTGTCAAATTGTGTCTCATTATCAAGAACAAGTCTGACTAAAAGTTTGCTGTTATCGCTGTCTGCATTTCGCTCCCGTGTGTCAAGTAGGAGACAAGCCTGAATGACCGGATTACGCTCGCAAATCCTCTGAAACGCGGCGACAAGTTCAGGATGCACATTTTGTGCCACTCGTCCCTGCATGGGAATTTCGCGTGTGACGACAACTACCCTTTTATGCTCATCTTCCCGCAACAACTTCAAATCATCTTCCGGCTGTTTCTTCCCGAAGCGGCCAAGCAGACCAGAAATAAGAGACATCTTCCTCTCCAATGGGCGAATGCAAAGCCCTAAGCCGGAGCGACCTAACGACCTAGCTCACCTGCGACAGCGGCACGCACTTGACCCCCGACAACGAACACGACAACCGCGCCGCTGGCGTCAGGTGCAGCGCATTGTTAGGCCGTCTGGCGTTGTCGGCTTGGACTGAATGTCGAGGCTACATCAGCCAGCATACGACGCACTCATCAGCCGATGCCGCCTCACCAAATAAATGTAGTAAACTCTCAAACTTTGCCCACAGGCTCTCGAATCGTTGCGATAACAAAGGTTCTTCCTGATATAACAACCAATCGCCGGGATAAATTCGCTGCGCCTCTAGCTGAGCCGGATCAAACTGGTTCCTCAAAATTGGTTTTGTGACTGATTTCAGGGCCTTAAACACTAACTGCACGTCGCTCACCATCAGGTATCGAATAGGGCCATGCCCGAAGTTCGCTTCACTCAACACAGAACTGCTTGTCAGCGGTTCGGCGATTGCTCCGAGTAACAAAGTGAATACTTGCCAATCGCGGCCTATATCTAAAAATCGGTAGGTGTCTACACGCTGCAAACCATCGCCGAGATAGCCCAAAGACTGCTCAAAAGTGACAAGCGAACACCCCTGAAGTATACTAATTTCTTCGGGCAAGACGCGCAAGTAACAGCCTTCGATGCTCACTTTATCTTTCCCTCCGCGTCAGAACCCGCAATGGCCCAGCGGCCTAACGCCATAGCTCACCCGCGACGGTAGCCCTGCACAGCTAATCGGACTCGCACAGGTGACGGCGGCTACCGGCGTCAGGTGCAGCGCATTGTTAGACCGCTGGCTGGCTCGGTGGCGGTAGATGTTCTTCGGCCCTCTCATCTTCTTTCAAATGGTAGTGGCGATAATTTTTAATGATTTTGCCGGCCAGCCATGTTACTACCACGGCATAGGATACGAGAAACAGGTAGGGCAATAGCGGAATGAGAGAGCAGACATATAAGACCAATAAACCGCGCCCGGTCGTATTATCTAGGTCAAGGTGCATTATGTATTTCCCGCCTTTCTCCTGTGGCAAGCCTACTGCCCAGCGGTCTAACGCCATAGCTCACCTGCGACAGCGGCACGCACTTGACGCCCGCCAAGCACACGACAACCGCGCCGCTGGCGTCAGGTGCAGCGCATTGTTGGGCCGCAACTGGTAAGCGCGGTGGGGCAGGGGAGAACCGGCGATACTATGCTCGCTCCTTCGCCCGCTTGCTTCTACTTTACCCCAACAAACACGATAAACGGCCTCTCACAAAGAGCGCAAACATTCTGCCGACTGGCAAACTCTCAAGTGCCACCGAACAAGCGTCAATCTGCGGCCCAACATATATTAGACTGCTGATTTTCAGCCTATCCCAATATTGGCCGCTTTGCAAGCGTAAATCCGCTCTAGATCAGCGGGAATCTCAATAACGTGATAGACTGCAAACTTTCAGCCTATCCCATTATTCAACCACAATAACCAAAACTCTTCGGTGGCCTGAGGCATTCCTTTTTCGTGTTCACGCTGGTATAATACCCTACTTCTGCACACAATCCACCCGCAGAAACGCGTATCTCAGGAAGGGAAATTAACGCACTCATGGAACGAGAGCCGCACCTAAACCCGTCATCCCGCACGCAAGCCACCGCACAAGGTGATCCCACTTCACAAGCGGATGCCACCCTCTGGAAAGCCTTCGCCGATTTCCTGGACGCAAGGCACATTTCCCCCAGACGAGCGGCTGGTATCAAATCTGGCTCCAGCGATGCCTCCAATTTCACTCCCTATTTCACGCCGCACTGCCTCCGCGCCGGCTTTCCCGGCAGCAATCCCAGGCCTATCTCGACGGCTTGCGAACCCAGCAAACTCCCGATTGGCAGATCACCCAGGCGCAGCAAGCCATCACGCAGTTCCACGCTTTTCTCGATCTGGCTGATACCGCCTCGCAGAACACAACGGCGCAGAACCCTGCGAAGCAGAACGCGGAAACATAAAGCGCTGTTCCAAGTCCTGTCCAAAACTCCGTCACCGCATCCCCGCGTACTGGTCGTGTTCAGACCCCAGTGAACAGCCCTCCTCGGCAGCCTTTCCCTGGACAGCCCGCCCTCCTGGCCCGCGTTCAAACCGAACTGCGTGTGCGCCGCTATGCCTTGCGTACCGAAGAAGCCTATCTGCACTGGATGCAGCGGTTTCTCGCTTTTCACGCCCTCCAGGAACCCCTCGCCATTGGCGCGAATGGTGTCCGTCAGTTTCTGGAATACCTCGCCCTCGAACGCCATGTCGCTGCCGCCACGCAGAACCAGGCGCTCAATGCCCTCACATTTCTCTACCGCGAAGTTCTGGGGGAGAGCCTGATCCTTTCCGAAGACATGCTCCGCGCCCGGCGTACCAAACGCCTGCCCGTTGTCCTGTCTGCGGAAGAAACACAGCTTGTTCTGAATGCCTTAGACGGAACGTACCGGCTCATGGCCCAGCTTCTGTATGGAACAGGACTGCGCCTGATGGAATGCCTGCGCCTGAGAGTCAAAGACCTGGACTTCGACCAGCAGCTCATTGTTGTCCGTCAGGGCAAAGGGGACAAAGACCGCCTGGCCCCGTTGCCAAAGCGCATCCGGGAGGAGCTTCAGCGTCACCTGGTCGGGGTCAAACGCCTCCATGACCAGGATTTAGGCAATGGGGCAGGGGAGGCCTACCTGCCCGATGCGCTTGCTGTCAAATACCCTCGGGCCAGCCGGGAGTGGAATTGGCAATGGTTTTTCCCTGCCCGCAGCCTTTCCACCGACCCGCGCTCGGGGCAGGTGCGCCGACATCACCAGGAAGAGAGCGGTTTGCAGCGCGCTGTGACCGCCGCCGCGCGTCAGGCTGGCGTGACAAAACCAGTCTCCTGTCATACGTTCCGGCATTCGTTCGCGACACATCTGTTGCAGAAAGGCTATGACATTCGGACGGTTCAGGAACTTCTGGGTCACAGCTATGTGAGCACGACGATGATTTACACGCATGTGCTCAATCGTCCTGGTGTTGCTGTAAGGAGTCCGCTGGATGACGAGTGACTAACATCAATCGTAGGCAAGGTCTGTCATTAGTCCGTGAATTGGCCTCATGTTAATTGGACTCATCCAGCCTGCCATCTAACAATGCGCTGCACCCAACGCCAGCATCTGCATCGTCCTATGCACGTTTACTTGGTTGTGTATAGCTACGGTCGCGGATGAGCTATGGCGCTGGGCTGCAGATATCCGCAGGTTTGATGCGGCGATGCAATAATCGAGATTAGGAAATTAACACTATTAGGACTTACGCAGTTGGTGCGTTTAGTTGATTTTCTGTCATCTTAGAGTTGCTTTTCGTGTGTCTGAGCGTTCATACTCTGGATGATGAACCCGCCGAAAGTCACTGACCTGGACTATATCCAGTTTCTGATCGCCGCCCAGGGCGTCTACACCTGCACCGAAGCCGCCCGTTGTGCCGTAAACGCTTCGCACGATGCGTACACGCGCCTCCTCACGAGACTGCCGCCAGACACGGCGGCGTTGTGGCAAGAGGTCGAGCCGCTCGTGCAACTGACGCATGGCCTTCTGGTCGTGGACGACACCACGCTAGACAAGCCTTATGCCCAAAAGATGGGCCTGGTGAGCCGCCACTGGAGCGGCAAGCATCATGCGGTGGTCGAAGGCATCAGCCTCACGACGCTCTTGTGGACCGATGGCCTCAGCAGCCTGCCCTGCGACTGCCGCCTCTACGAGCCTGCTGCGGACGGCCAAACGCAGACCACGAAGAACGACCACTTCATCTCGATGCTGCAAACAGCGAAGGAGCGTGGGTTCCGCCCCAAGTACGTCTGCTTCGACGGCTGGTATGCAAGCCTTGAAAACCTCAAAGCCGTGCGCGGGCATGGCTGGCACTTCTTGACCAGATTAAAAAGCAACCGCCAGGTAAACCCTGACAACACGGGCAATGTGGCCGTTAAAGACATTGACGTTCCTGAGCATGGGCGCACGGTTCACCTCAAAGGCTTTGGCATGATCCAGGTGTTTCGGACGGTCGCTCCAAACGGCGACGTGGAGCATTGGGCCACCGATGACCTCAAGATGGAAGCGGGCGAGCGGCGCGACCTTTCGCGCCAGGTGTTCGCCATCGAGAACTACCACCGTGCCTTGAAGCAGTGCTGCGGCGTGGAACGGGCGCAGGTACGGAGCGCACAGGCCCAGAAGTGCCACATCGTGTTGTCTTTGCGGGCGTTTGTGCGCCTAGAAGCACACCGATGGCAGACAGGCATCAGCGGCTACGCCGCCAAAGCGGGCCTCATTCGGGAGGCTATTCGGCTGTATTTGCAGAACCCGACCATCACTTTAGGGCCAACTGCGTAAGTCCTAACTATTACAAACAAAACTCCAGGAAAAATCAGATCAGAGTGTCAACCCCCTGCTTTCGGTCGTTAACGAACTGCCGTAGATGTTTCTCTAGCGCACCGAGGAGGCGGGCGCGCTCCCGCCGTCCGCCAGGAGTAAATAGCCGGATCGACTGAGCACACTTTGGGCAACGGCTACGCCCCCAACAGATCGTAAAGCGATTGATCAGGCCAAGCTGAACGGCCCGTTCTAACCCTATGACGAACGCGATGCGATGGGTCATCTCGTCTTTTTCTGACGGGTGGTGCGCCACGAAATACGGCAGTACTGCGATTTCGGCCATAATGACCGCATTGAAAAGGCGAGCAAGTTCACTGGTTTTAAGACGCCGCGCTACCAGTCCTTCTTCAAGACGCGATATTCGGCCGGATGGGAAAGGTCGTTGGACATTCTTCGGTAACTGTTTAACATCCCGCAAAGTTTCATTCTCCGCTACGATAGTTTCTTTTTCCTTAGAGGGTGTTTTCAAAGCCGCGCGTCTTCCCGGTCCGTGGCCGGGAGCGAGACCAAAGTCTAAATCCATCATTGCCTGATAAAACGCGGAAATACCACGTCAGTTTCCGTCACAAATTTGGGTAGCGCATAAGGCTCGACATGGGCCTGCTCGGCAGGGTTTGCTTTCGCCCCTTGCTTTATTGATGCATCTTCTAAATCAACCGTTTTGCTCCAGTATTTCACTTGACCCTCTTCCTTCAAAACAGTTCTCGCGACCTTTGATACTAAATGACCTTGCTGCGCTTGTTTGCGGCCCTGCGCCCGCGCATCAGTATAAGCGCAAGCGGATCCGCCGCATCATGTGTGGCCCGGATTTGGTCGGCACGGGCGTGCAGATAATTGTCAGTTGTAATTTTGATTGATGAGTGGCCGAGCATCACACTCGCGTGGAAAATGTCACGCTCGGCCATCGCGGTTCCAGCGAGGTGGCGAAGTGAGTGCAGGGTAATGCGCGGCAGGTCGTGGCCCTGGGCGCGGGCAAACTCTAGGTAACGCTGAAATTGATGGCCCCAAGGGTCGCGGTGGAGTTGCGAGCCAAACTCCGAGACAAAGAGAAATTCACTCGGGCTGGCCTTCGGGCGCACCCGCAGCCATTCTTCAAGAAGCGGCGTCAGCGAAGCCCCGACAGGAACAGCACGCGGCTTGCCGGATTTGGAGTGCGTTACCGTCAGGCACGCGTGCTCTGCGCTATAGTCTTGGAGGCGAAGCCCCAGTGTTTCCGAGATCCGAAGACCTGTGCTAACCTGAACTGCAACGATTGCTTGGTCGCGGCGGCTAAAGAAAGTCCGGGCAGTCGCATTGCGAAACCGCGACCGTGGATTTTGCGCTGCGCTCCAGCAATCTGGAATGGCTCCGAGAATAATGCTGACTTCGCTAATATCCGGCATATAAACCTGCGGACGCGACATTCTGGGCAGTTTCCAGTCATAAAGGCGCTCACCGGCAAGGTAGCCGTGCCTAAAGGCATATTTTTGTTCTCCTTTGATGACAATTGCGCGGTTTCTGACTGTCCGCTCGGAGAGGTTGCGTATCATCATAGAAAGCAAGTAATCTTCGGCGTACTTGGTCTTGATTTGATGGACGAACTCGACGCCCTGGCTCATGCACCACCGCTCCCATAATCGCAAAGCGTCTGTATACATGCGAAGAGTGCTCTGCCGCAAACCTTCGGCGCGGCGGGCCCTAATATACTCCTCGCCGAGCTGGGGGAGAGTGATGGGCAGCGCGGAATGCGGTGCTGGGCGCGTCAGCGACCGCTTTGGGTGGTCCGAAAAAAAGGGTTTAGACGAGAAGCTGAGACCACGATACACCTCTTTCTGAAAACGACAGTTTCTAAGATATACTATTCATCTTTGTATTAACAATGATTTATAGTATATCATAAAATCACAAAAATCAACCTGGCTGCTTTTTTAGCAATCAGGTTGATCTCAGGCCGAGATGAAATTTTCTAAAAGAGTGAGGGCGAACGATGAGACTTGAACTCACGACCTCCAGTGCCACAAACTGGCGTTCTAACCAACTGAACTACGCTCGCCACCTTTAAAAGCCACTCGTGAATGGCTATCGCCTGAACCATTCAGCCGTATTATACCCGTTGCATCCAAAAAATCAAGTGGCTGCCCTTGACTAGTCGGATGGAAACCAGGGCATGAGTAACCATTTCCCCCGACAGTTGAAATTCCACCGAAAAAAACGGCCCGCTGTTGAGCGGGCCGTCCTTATGGAATTTCAGCCGAAAGTCATACGTTGATTGTTAGTTCGTCGCACCGTCTGGCGGCCCGCCTGGTTCCCCGTTGGGGCCACCAGGGCCAGCGCCAGGACCACCTGGTCCTGGTCCACCAGGGCCTGCGCCGCCATCCTGCGGGCCTCCGTTACCAGCTCCTCCGCCACGGCCGCCGCGGGCACGCCCACCAAAACCGCCGCCACCGCCATTGAAGCCGCCCCCGCCACCGCCATTGAAGCCGCCCCCGCCACCGCCATTGAAGCCGCCCCCGCCCCCGTTGAAGCCGCCGCGTCCGCCAAATCCGCCGCGCCCACCAAAGCCGCCTTGGCCCATGCCGCCCTGGCCCATGCCACCCATAGTCACATTGACGCCAACGGTAGTGGCGGCGAGTGTGCCGTCATCTCCCACCTGGCCGAGGCCAACCACACGGTCGCCGACTTTGATGCTGCTGAGCGGCAGCGTGGTGTATTTGGTCACTTTCGCCGTTGTATCCAGTTTCAGTGTCATCGACACCGTGCTGCTCAGCGCGATTACCAGTGGGTTGGTCGATGATACGGTTCCCATTGCCATTGCGGTTGCCGGGAGCGGTGTGCCGGGAGCGGTCGCTGTGCCAGTCGCACCGCCGCCGCCGCGTCCGCCAAAGCCGCCGCGCCCCGTGGGAAACGGAGATTGGCCGATAGTGAGGGTTGACGCGGTGATGCCTGTCGGTACGCCCTGTACCTGAACCTGATCACCCACTTTCAGGTCTGAAACTTTTGCATCGATCTGACTGGTGATCTGGGTCGTTCCCTGAGTCTGAATTGTCTGGCTGCCGCCACCGAATTGAGAGGCAACTGTGATGGTTCCTGCGGCAGCGTCTACGGCAGTGACCGTCCCGAAGGTAAATGGCGGTCGGCGATTGAAGCCGCCGTTGTTTGGGCCGCCATTGTTTGGGCCGCCATTGTTTGGGCCGCCATTGTTTGGGCCGCCATTTTGCTGCGGTCCTTGCGCTCTCACCTGAGATTGAAGAACAGGAGAGCAAAAAAGGGCAATCAGCCCTAAACTGGCGAGTGCCGGGGTCAGCCGCGGCTGTTTGAGTGTATTCATACGGTTTCTCCTCATCGTCACATGACTTCGCATCTACGGTCATGTTACCCTAGAAAGATGAAAATCTTATGAAATTGCAGGGCTTGTTTCCTGGAACTGAGAAGGATTTTCGCCCCTGTCACGGGAACAAGGTATCATCGGTTTGTGGTATCGCCGCTCTTTCATTGTCCCCGCCTTTCATTGTCCCCGCCCGTGGAAGGGCAAGCAGGTCATTCTGAACTTTGGCGCGGTGGACGTCGGATGTTTACGTCAACGGCAAAAGCGCTGGCGGTCACTGGACTGACATCTACGCCACAGAACGCGCGGCGGCTTTCGGATATTCCCTTTATGAGTTTGAGGTTTACGGGCCAATTGGTGCAGCGGTCAAATAACGCTTTTATACAAACTTTAAGCGCGCGAAATAAGCGCTGCGCGAACTTTCGGGCGATCATTTGTGTTGAAATAAGCAGTGATACAGAGAAAGCGAGAGCGACTATGAGCCAGGAAAAAATTGAAAAAACAGAGGCGGAATGGCGTGCCATCTTGACGCCGGAACAGTACCATGTTCTGCGTGAAAAAGGCACCGAACGCCCCTTCACCGGCAAATACACGGACACAAAAGACGGAGGCACCTATGTGTGCGCCGCCTGTGGACAGGAGCTATTTGAATCCGGGACAAAGTTCGATTCGCACTGCGGCTGGCCCAGTTTTTATGATGCCAAGCCCGGCACGGTGGATATGCACGAGGACGGCACTTTTGGGATGCGTCGCATTGAAGTGACCTGCGCCCGCTGCGGCAGCCATCTGGGCCATGTTTTTCCCGATGGCCCCGCTCCCACCGGCCAGCGCTACTGCATCAACTCGGTCAGCATTGAGCTTGCAGGCAGCGATGCGGCGTCTAAAGCTAAAGCATGAGTGCCGAGTTCGTGGGTCTATGTTCCGCTCCCACTGTGCGATAGGCGCGCAGCGAGGACACAAACGGTCAGGCAAAGGGCGGCGGAAAGGGCGGCAAAAGCGGCGGCGGTGTGCGTGTCGCCGGAAAGAGCCGCATCATAAATAGCAAGCGGCATGGTCTGGGTGCGCCCTGGCGTATCCCCGGCCACCATCAACGTGGCCCCGAAATCACCCAGGGCGCGCGCAAACGCCAGCGTGGTTCCGGCAATCAGTCCGGGCCGAGCCAGCGGCAGGATAATAAAGCGCAGAGCCGCCCAAAAGCCAGCCCCATCTACCCGCGCTGCGCCGACAATGGCCGGGTCAACGGCAGCCAGCGCGACCCGTGCCTGCGTGACAAACAGAGGCAGGGAGGCTACACAGGCGGCGATGACCGCGCCCTGCCAGGTGAATATCAAGGGGTGGTGATGGGCATTCAGCCATTGCCCCAGCGGCCCCCGCTGCCCCAGCCCGACCAGCAGGGCATATCCCAGCACCGTCGGTGGCAGCACCAGCGGAAGCAGGGCCACGCCTTCCAGCAGTCCCCGTCCCGGAAATCTGCCCCTGCCCAGTGCATACGCAAGCGGCAGGCCCAAAACGGTGCTGAGTGCCGTCGCCCACCCGGCGACTCTGAGCGAAAGCCACAGGGGCGACCAATCCAACCGCTACGACCCGCCCGGCGCGGCAGCCTCGTCGCGCACCACAATGGCCGCGACTCCATGTACCCACCGCGCGGGCTTGGCATCTCCCGGCACAACAAGATTCACAGGGCCGCCTTCGCCTGTGAAAGCCACTCCATCCTCATCCAGCGTCAGCCATGCGGCGCTGTGTCCCAGGTCCGGTGAAAGCTCCGCGAGACTAAATGCCGCGGTATAGCCATCCCGCCCACGCACGATGACGATGAACTGTAGCCGATGATTTTTGATATTCGGGTTGAAGCGCGGCTGCGCGGCTTGCAGCAGGGCATACAATGGAATAGCGCGCGCCGTGTGAGATTTGCCCTTTAAAGTATAGGAAATGGCGGTGAGGTCATCCGGCAGGTCGTGCCGCAGGCGAGCGGCATCCCACACGCCCGGTTTAAGCACTGCGCCGGAGACTTGAAGGGCGGGCAAAGGCGCCGCATGGAGGCCGCTTCCCAGACGGAAGGCTAGTGTCAGGAACAAGAGAATGTTCCAATAGGTGTGTTTCTGCAATTACTTTTCTTTCTGCAATTACTTTTCTTTCTGCGCCGGCAGACTGTAGCCATATCGTTTCCAGATTTTGGCGGCGTCTTTGCCGGTCAAGAAGTCCATAAATTGAAGTGCCTGCGTGGTTTGCGTTGTTGTTCGCACCAGTCCCAGGCTCTGAGTAATGGGTGCATGAAGCTTGTCGGTTACGACAATATACGGGTCGATTTTGTCGTCTACGACCAGGGAGAGAGCCGTCAGTGCGACATCGGCATTGCCACTCTGGGCGAACTGCAAGGCCTGGCCGATATTTTCCGCCTGCACGAGGCGCGGGGCAATACCCGCGGTCAGACCCAGCTTGGCGAACGATTCCTGTGCGGCCAGTCCATAGGGCGCTGTTTTCGGGTTCGCAATGGCGATGTGGGCGTAGGCCGGATCGGCGAGGTCTTCCAGACGGCTTGGGTGGCGCGGAGCATCTTTGCGGCTCCAGATCACCAGATGACCAATGGCATAAGGGCGGACGGTGCTGGCGACCAGTGTTCGCTCGTCTGCCAGTTTCTGCACCGTCGCCGTATCGGCGGAGACGAACACGTCGATGGGAGCGCCGTTTTCGATCTGTACCGCGAGAGCTTTGGTTGCCCCATAAGTCGGAACAACGGCCACACCGGTCTTTTTCTCAAAGGCCGGCAGCAGAGCGTCTGTGAATACTTTTTGCAGATTAGCGGCGGCGGCTACCCGCAGCGGCTCTGCGCCGGTGGGCAGGCTCAGGCAGGCGATCAGCAGGGCAGCCCAAAGAAATGATCCGAAAGATTTAACGTGCAAGAAGCACCTCCGTAGATTTTATCAATGCGGTCGCTTCCACGCCCGGTTTTAGTCCCAGACGCTCTGCGGATGAACGCGTAATTACCGATACAATTTCCTGCCCATTTCCCAGGTCTAGAGTCACCTCACACAGCACTCCGTCACCAGTTATCTCTATAACGATGCCTTGCAGGGCATTACGCGCGCTGATCTGCATTGGTGCATTTCGTTTTTCCGGCTCCCCGGAATCGAGGCTGGATTGGGATAGGTGGGGGGGCTGGCCTAATGCCGCGCGCACGGCGGAGACGGCGGCTTCGTCGTAAAGCCGCCAGCCGCGCCAGTCTCGCTCCGGCAGGGGGATGCGCCCGGCCTTTTCCCAGACCGCCAGGGTTTTGGGTGTGATTTGCAGCATTTGCGCGACCTGCGCGCGGGTGAGTTGAACAGACATAGCAGTAACAGGTAAGCCGGGTAAGTTATACCTGAAATCAACCAGAAAAACAAGCAGCGAGAGGAATCACTTCCTCTCGCTGCTTAACAATCGCTTTTTACGAGCTGCTAGTGCTTAAATGTCCATTTGCGATTGGCGAAAAAGTTCCAGAAGACGACCACGCCGGTCGCAATCAGCAGTGCGCCGTTAAACAAAAGAGGACCATATTCATGCTTGCCGGTGTTCGTCACCATCGCAGTGACAATGCGCTGGAATTCCGCCGGGTTGCCGAACAAGCCGTTGCCATGACTCTTGAAATGCGCGACAATCAAGACGACAATGGATGTATTTAATATCCAGCCGATAATATTAACGACCAAAAACTGCAAAGACTGGGTGTGGGCCGGCTTGCCGCGAGCTTCTTTGAAGGTCCAGTGCCGGTTCCAGAAAAAACCATTCAGCACGGAAAGGAAAAAAGCTACGGTCAGCGCCGGGACCAGCGGCCAGTCCAGCTTGTAATGAAACAAATTGGACAGGCCGAAATTGATCACCGAGCTGCTCGCGCCGACAATGCCGAACTTGACGAACTGGCGAACGCCACGTCTTTGAGTGAGGCTATTGAGCGGCGTGGCTTTTTGTGGAGCAATCATAATAGTCTGTTTGAATGGTCTGTTAGGAGGCAGTCATGGCTTCTTCCCGCAGGGCCGGGGCGGCGGTGGCAGCTTTCGTCGTCGGCGCCGTAGAGGCGCGTCCGACGCTGTGGTATTCAAAGCCTAAACGCCGCAGGCGTTCCGGGTCGTACAGGTTGCGGCCATCCAATATCAGCGGGCGGGCCATCAAAGCGCTCAGTCGCTCAAAATTCAGGTTCTTGAACTCGTTCCATTCGGTGACAATCACCAGCGCGTCCGCCCCGGTAGCAACTTCGTAGGCGTTCGCCCCATAAGTGATGTGCGGGAAAACCCCTTTTGTGTTCTCAATTGCAATCGGATCGTAGGCTTTCACCGTTGCGCCTGCCGCCAGGAGATCAGCGATCACGTCCAGGGATTTGGCTTCGCGCATGTCATCGGTGTTGGCCTTGAAGGCCAGCCCCAGAATACCCACCGTTTTGCCCGTTAAATCATCCCCGCCCAGAGCATCATGAATCTTGGCGATGAACCGCTTGGGCTGCTGTTCATTGGTTTCAATAGTCGCTGCCAGCAGCGGGAACTCACAGCCGTAGGTCTGGGCTGTGTGCAGCAGTGAGCGCGTATCTTTGGGAAAGCACGAGCCGCCGTAGCCCAGGCCGGCATTTAAAAAGGCCGTGCCGATGCGCTTGTCCAGGCCCATGCCTTTGACCACTTGCGTGACATCCGCCCCGGCTTCCTCGCAAATGTTGGCGATGGCGTTGGCGAACGAAATCTTGGTTGCAAGGAACGCATTGGACGCATATTTAATCATCTCTGCGCTGGCAACATCAGTGACAATCATCGGCCGCTCCAGCGGCGCGTACAATTCCAGCAGGCGCATCGCGACGATTTTGGAGGGCGCACCGATCACAATCCGGTCGGGAACCAGCGTGTCGGTGATGGCCGAGCCTTCGCGCAGGAATTCGGGGTTGGAAACCACATCAAAGTCCACGGCGCGGCGTTTGTTTGTTTCAATGACTTCGCGCACAAAATCGCCGGTTCCGACGGGGACAGTGCTTTTATTGACAATGACTTTGTAGCGGTTTAAGGCACGGGCCACGCCTTTGGCGGCGTCTTCCACATATGACAGGTTGGTCGAGCCATCTTCGCGGGGGGGCGTACCGACCGCAATGAACACGATTTCGGCTTTCTGCACCGCGCTGTCCAAATCCGTAGTGAACGAAAGCCGCCCATCGGCGACGTTCCGGGCGACCATTTCTTCCAAGCCCGGCTCATAAATGGGCATGATGCCTGCGTTTAGCCCATCAATCTTGGCCGCCAGCTTATCTACGCAGACGACATCATTTCCCATGTCCGAGAAGACGACTCCCGTGACCAGTCCGACATATCCTGTGCCGATAACGCAAATGTTCATATGTACTGCTCCTCCGAATTAATCTTTCGCTTATCTTTACTTCCATACCATTGCAAAGTTCGTGCCAATCCGTCAGCCAGTGTCACGGATGGCGTAAATTGCAGCAGTCCGGCGGCGGCAGCGATGTCAGCGCGTGAGTGCTTGATATCCCCGGCGCGAGAGGGCTGGGGGTCGGTTTCGATAGGGCGGCCTAGTATCTGTTCCAGTTTTTCAATAATTTGTTTCAGGGACGCGCTTTGCCCGCTGCCGATGTTAAACGCGCGGCCCCCGACACCGCGTGTGGCAGCCGCCGCGCGCAAATTGGCTTCTACGACGTCTTCCACAAACACAAAATCGCGCGACTGCTCTCCATCGCCGTAAATGGTGGGCTTGCCGCCTGCCGTGATTGCCGTGATAAACTTAGGGATCACGGCGGCATACGCGCCGTTGGGGTCTTGGCCGGGACCATAGACATTAAAATAACGCAGCGCGACGGTTTGAAGGCCGTGCAGCCGGAAAAAGTTGCGGCAGAAGTACTCGGCGGACAGCTTTGATGACGCATACGGCGAAAGCGGGTCGGTCTGAGTCGCCTCATGTTTGGAGGAGCCGGGCGTGTCACCATACACGGCGCAGGAGGACGCAAAAACAAATCGCTTGATGGTTCCCGCCTGCTGCGCGGCTTCCAGCAAATTGATTGTGCCGCCAATGTTAATCGCGACGCATCCGCCGGGGTCTTCAATAGAGTGGGGGACAGAGGCTTCCGCCGCATGGTGCAGCACAAAATCCGCCCCATTTAAGATACGGCGGCAGGCATCCAGGTCCCGGATGTCTCCTTCAGTCAGAGTGACATGCGGCAAATCCGCCAGCGCCGCTGCCCGTCCTCGCGCCGCGCCGCTGCTGAAATTGTCCAGTACCCGCACTTCATGTCCAGCGCGACCCAGCCGTGTCGTCAGATGGGACCCGATAAATCCCGCGCCCCCCGTCACCACATAAATGCTCAATCCGCCGCTCCCCGGCCCCGCCTGCCTCGGCGAAGCGTCTTCACTGCCGCTATTATACCATGCTCTGCCTGTTGTCGCCAGAGGCCATTGCCGCCGGAGGCGCTTTCTGCTATAATAAAGCATTACGGAGTAATTTTCCATGGCAGTGAAAGAAAAATCCAAAGACGAGCGCAGGCGCGACATTACCCTGCTGCACCGCAAGGCGCGGCATGAATACGCGCTGGAAGAAACTTATGTGGCCGGGATCGCGCTCACTGGAACCGAGATCAAATCCATTCGCCTGGGCCTGGGCAACCTTCAAGACTCATTTTGCCGCGTTCAAAACGGCGAAGTGTTTGTTTACAATTTCTACATTGCCCCTTATGAACAGGGCAACCGCTACAATGTAGAGCCGCGCCGTATCCGCAAGCTGCTCCTGCACAAGTGGCAAATCACTAAAATCACCACCCGCGTCAATGAACGCGGTCTGACCATCGTTCCCACCAAGCTGTTTTTTGACAACGGCTTCGCCAAGCTGGAAATTGGCATCGGACGCGGCAAAAAGCTCTGGGACAAGCGCGACAGTATTGCCGACCGCGACCGCGAGCGAGAAGCCCGCCGGGAAGTGTTCACACGGGAGTAGACTATGAAAACCGCGCTTTTAATAATGGTGCATGGCTCTCCTCGGCCTGTCGCGAATGAAGATATGTTTCGGGTGGCGGAAGATGTGAAGGCGCGCCGCGTTTTTGACAGTGTTCAAGTCGGGTTCATGGAATGTAACAAGCCAACTATCCCGGACGCTGTAGAGGCCTGCATCGCGCAGGGCGTGGAAAAAGTCATCGCTGTGCCATACTTCTTACACACGGGAACGCATGTCGCTGAAGATTTGCCGACGCTTTTGGAAGAAGCGCAGGAACGCTATCCCACTGTCCTGTTCCAGATGGGCAGGTATCTGGGGGACTCCCCGCGGCTAACAGAGATTTTAGCCGCCCGCGCCCAAGCCATGCGCGATTAATCCGCCACGACCTCGCAGGCTTCGGCGGGAAACACAAGCGGACGATCTGAGGCGGCATACGAGATATTGTCCTGCCACCACCGCGCTGCCGCCGGATTTGCCTGGGATAAAACGGTCAGCGCGGCGGCAGTGGGAACCAGATAAGCGGCTTTGATGCCCTGCGCTTCGCCGGATGTGACGCCTTTGGTGCCAACCTGATGCACCGGGCCGTCAGGGCCGTTCAACGCCGCCAAAATAAGGCCAATCCAAGCGCGCCGCACCTCGTCCGGTGCTTCCCCATCCAACATCTTCAGAACGCGGATACGAACTGTCTGCGGGGCGGGGAGGCCCGGCGGCGGCGGCCAAACCGTCGCGGAGGCAGTGACCGGCCAGGCGCGATGATCCGGTGCGCCGTCTGTGATAGGCAGCGCGACAGACGCGGCTTTCTGAAAATTTTGTGCGGCTTGCACAAACGCGGACGATGCTCCCTGGTCGGCAAAGGCGCGTTTGGGTATGATGACCGCCTGGCTTTTTTGTAAAAACAGATACACGGCGTTTTTGTCTTCGGTCACTACTTGAAACTTGTGCCAAGGCAGGAATGTTTTCTTACCACCTGCCTGCGAATACAAAGCATCCGGGCGCAAAATTCGCAGAGTCGGCTCATACAGTGCCGACTGAAGGCTGGCTTTACGTAAAAACAAGAGTTTCTGCCCGATAAACAAATAGGCAAGCAGCACCGTGTAGGCCGCTAAATTGAAAAGGCGCCGTTCATGTAGCAGAAAAAAGAATTTCCAGCCGCCGTAGCCATAGCCGAACAGGAAACGGAAAAGCCAGATTTGCCGAGCCAGCAAAAATGCCATGTAACACCAGAGGCCGGCATAAACATAGTCTAGAAGGCGCAGGACGGCGGGTGAGACGTGTATTTGTCGTGCAACGCAAAACTGATGGAAGCGCCAGAAATCTTCTTTTGTGAGCGTATAAGTAATTTCCAATTTCTGCCGCCTCCATGCACTTCTTTCGCCAGTGTCTCTAAATTCCCCTGCATCATTGATGCCTGCCTGCCGACAATAACAGGCGAGGCTTCAATTTTTCATGCGGACGCTGCCCGTTAAAGCACAACTGTATCTTCTCGGCATCTGGCTGGCCGCGCTGCTGACCGGCGCATGGGCGGCCCGAATGTCCCTGCCTGGCACGACGGCACAGGGCTGGGAATGGGCGCTTTTTACTGTCTTGGCTATCGTCGCTTACGGCAAAAAGATTGTGCTGGTGCGCCGTTCCGGGGACCAGGACACCAGCGCACTTTCCCTGGGATTTGCGATTACGTTTGCCGCGCTGCTGCGCCTGGGGCCACACGGCGCACTCGCGATTGGGACGCTCGGCTGCCTGTCTTCCTGCCTGCATCCCCATCGCCAGCGCGCTTTTCAAATTGCATTCAATGTCGCCGTGGCCGCCCTGTCCTCGTGGCTGGCCGGACTGACCTTTCTCTGGGTCAACGCGGGCGGGCTGGAACTGCGCCTTCTTCAAACCCTTCCGGCGGTTGCTGCCGCCAGTCTGGTTTATTTCGGCATCAACACGCTGGCTACGGCGACAGTGATTGCCCTCTGTGCCGGGCAAAGCCCCGCCAGTTTCTGGAGAGAGCATTTCCTGTGGACAGCCCCTTCCTACTTTGCCGGAGCCTGCATCGGGACGCTGGCCGCCGTGGTTTGTGGCAGCCGCTCCTGGCTGCTGCCGCTGTTTATCACGCCGGTCGCCTGGCTGACGTATCAAGCATACGCGATCACAGCGGGCCGGGCGCAGGAGCGTCAGCAGCATATTGAGAGCCTGGCCGATCTTTATCTGGGAACCATTCAAAGCCTCGCCCTGGCAATTGATGCCAAAGACCAGTACAACCACCAGCATATTTTGCGGGTGCAGCGCTACGCAGTCGCCCTGGCGAAACAAATGGGACTGGCGGACAACGATGTGGAAGCTGTCAATACCGGCGCACTGCTGCACGACATTGGTAACTTAGGCGTCCCCGATTACATTCTGCTGAAACCGGGCCGTCTGACCGATGAAGAATTTGCCAAAATTAAAAAGCACCCGGAAATCGGTGCGGCAATTCTTGAAGCCGTACAATTCCCCTGGCCTGTATTGCCGGTGGTTCGCTCCCACCATGAAAAATGGGATGGGACCGGCTACCCGGACGGTTTGAAGGGCGAAGAAATCCCCTTGACCGCGCGCATCCTGGCGGTCGCCGACATCTACGACGCCCTCACGTCCTCACGCTCTTACCGCCACGCATGGACCCCCGAATCTGCGCTGGAAGAAATCCGGCGTTCTGCCGGAACGCAGTTCGATCCGGCCGTGGTAGAAACCTTTGCCGAAATCGCCTGTGGCCTATCTGAAGGGATTAAGGGAAATGGCACTGATCCTTCCGAACTGGAGGCTGCCCCCGGCGGGGCCATTGTAAAAGCGGGCGACGCCGCGAGGCAAATCCAGCGCGCTTCCTCAGAACTGTGGGCCTTGTATGAGGTTGCACAAACCCTTTCCTCTTCGCTCGGCCTTCAAGAGACTTTGGAGATTCTGGGGCGCAAGCTGGAAGCCATTCTGCCGGGAACTGCGTGTCTTTTCCTGCTGCGCGAGGGGGCAAGCGACACTTTGGTCGCGCGGGTCGCCGTCGGGCTGAACGCGGAGTTCTTCGGAGGCGCAAGCGCCGCACGGCTTGCCAGCCCTTCCCTGGCGGTCGCGACGTGCCGCGAGACCTACCGGGGCAAATATGATCCCGAAGACTTGCTGCTGGCCGCTTCTCCGTCGGCCGGCTGGCAGCCTCTGGAAGCCGCATTGATTGTGCCGATTGTGCATCAAGGCGAAGTGCTGGGAACCATCAACCTTTATCACTCGGAACCGGAGGCGTTCAGCCCGCATGACCAGCAGCTTCTGGAAACTATCGCTGAGCGCGCGGCAATGGCGCTTTATAACGGCCTGCTGTTTGACCGCACGCGCTCCCACGCCTTTACCGATCCGCTCACCGGGCTTTATAACTTCCGTTATGTCACGCAGCAGGTGGACGAATTCTGCGCCTCCGCCGACGCAGACACCGACACTCTGGCTTTGCTTTGCCTGGATTTGGACAGCTTCAAGCCGATCAATGACAATTTCGGCCACCAGAAAGGCGACCAGGTGCTGCGCGATTTAGCAAAAATCTTCGGGGACGCCGTGCGGGACACTGACATCGTAGCGCGCTACGGGGGTGATGAATTCTTAATTGCCCTGCGCGCCGCCGGCCATGCCGAAGCGCGCGCTATGTGCCACCGTTTGCACGCCGCTGTTCTGGCCTACGATCCCGGTCTGGTGCATGAAGAGCTGGGGGCGCTGCGCCTGGGCGTTTCCATTGGCTTCGGCTGTTTTCCGGGCGACGGCGGCGACTGCGCCGCGCTGATTTCTGCGGCGGATTCCCGCATGTACCGGCAAAAGACCCAGCGCAAGCTGGGCCGCCTTGCCGAGCCAAGACCTGAAGAGGCAATGCTGGATGAAGTCACTCTGGAAGAAGCCAGCCAGCCCCGGCTGTTTTTGCAGGATGTCGCATAAGGCTCTATTTTCATAAGGCCCATTTTCCAGCACTTCTCTCAGTAAGTTCCCCTGTCTCCGATGGCATAATCTAAACCAGATGGTCCCTGCTCCGCTCAAGGCAAACCGGCTGCAAAGCCGGGACGCAAAGCCGACGGGTCTCCTCCCAGCATCATTTGGGAGGAGATGGCCGGGCCGCCGGGGCCACGTAAACGCATCCTTCGCAATTGACAAGGGCAAACCGCTTGAAAAAGCGCGACGCAAAGCCACGGGCCTTCCTCCGCACGACCGGGAGATGGCCGCCGGGCCGCCAAAACTGCGACGATTACGAGGGAATGGACACAAAATGCAAGATTGCAAAACAACAGGAGTGAAGACCGCGCTGGCGGCGCTCTGCCTGGGACTGGCCGGCGCTCTGCTGGCTGCCCCGTCGGTTCACGCGGACAGTTTCGCCGCCAAAACCGACTCTTTTCTCGCTCCGACGCTGGCCGCAAAATCAGCGCCGGGCTGGTCAGCGGTTATTCTTAAAACCGAAGGCCCCTTGACCGCCGCGCAGGAAACGCGGCTGACGGCTCTGGGCGCAGACATCACGCGCCGCCTGCCTTTTATTCATGCGGTTGCCCTGCGCCTTCCTTCGCGGAATCTGCGTTCTTTGGCCGCACTGCCGTTTGTGACTCATTTGTCCGCCGACAGCATGGTCAAAAAGAGCGACGCTTTCACGGAAGGAGCCAGTGGAGACGCTCAGGCTTACCAGCAATATGGCCTGACCGGACAGGGTGTGATCGTCGCAGTTCTGGACAGCGGCGTAGCGCCCAGCGGTGATTTGGGAAGCCGACTCTACAACGTCATCAGTTTCGTCCCTGGTGATCCCAGCACGACCGACAAATGCGGGCATGGAACCCATGTGGCGGGCATTGTCGCCGGCAGCGGCCAGAATTCCTCCGGGCCGGGTTTCAAACAAACCTTTCACGGCATTGCGCGCGGCGCTTACATTGCCGGGGTGCGCGTACTCGACCAAACCGGACAGGGTACGGTCAGCTCGGTACTGGCCGGCATTCAGTATGTAGTGCAAGTCAAACAGCAGTACAACTACACTGCCCCGGTGGTGATGAACCTCTCGCTCGGCCACCCGGTCGGCGAAAGCTATACCACCGACCCGCTTTGCCAGGGCGTAGAAGCGGCATGGAAAGCCGGCATTGTGGTTGTCTGCGCGGCGGGTAATAGCGGGCGGCTCAATACAAAAAATACCGCCGGTGCGGCCAATGAGGGCTGGGGAACGGCTTACGGCTCCATTCAGTCGCCCGGCAACGACCCCTATGTCATAACTGTCGGTGCGAGCAAAAACATGGACGGTCTCCACAACCATGATCGAATCGCAACATATTCCAGCCGGGGGCCGAGCCGCCTGGACTTGATCCTCAAGCCGGACATCATTGCGCCCGGCAACAAGGTAATTTCTCTGAATGACCCCGGCAGCTACCTGGCGACTACCTACGCGGTCAAAGATCAGGTTCCGATGGCCTATTATGAGACAGGCGCCGTGTCCGGCCTGTCCGCCGATTATATGCAGCTTTCCGGCACATCTATGGCCGCGCCCGTCGTGGCCGGGGCCGCCGCGCTGCTTTTGCAAAAATATCCGACGCTCACGCCGGATACGGTGAAAGCGCGGCTGATGGTGTCTGCTGACAAATGGGCCGCACCCGACGCTTCGGGCAATCCAAAAGGCGCGACCGATCCCTGCACGTATGGGGCCGGTTATCTGGACATTCCCGCCGCGCTGGCTTCCACGGTGACGACGACGCAGGCGGCACTCAGCCCTGCGCTGACACAGGACGGCCAGGGTAATGTCTACTTGAACCCTGCCAATATCGTTTCTGCCTCCCATGTCATCTGGGGATCGACAGGATTGACCGACCTGCACGTCATCTGGGGCAGCACGACGCTGTCCGCCAGCAATGCTCTTGCTGCCAGCCACGTCATCTGGGGCAGCAGCGTCTGGAGCGACCATGTGATCTGGGGCAGCTCGACAGACGCTGTCGACCTTCAAACTGCCGCCTGCGGTGAATAGCCTCGTCCGTCACTCAGCCCGCCGCCAGCTCATCCGCTCGCGTCGGGCTTTTTATGTCACTGGACCCCTTGTCTATGACGCTGTAAA
Organism: Capsulimonadaceae bacterium; assembly: GCA_965277095.1. Lineage (GTDB taxonomy): Bacteria > Armatimonadota > Armatimonadia > Armatimonadales > Capsulimonadaceae > JANXMY01. The sequence continues at coordinate 3,257,770 of OZ255718.1, read as the reverse complement.
TAATGCGGCTTTTGCGGCCGCCGATGGTTTGGGTGATCCATTCGGGCAGCGGGCCAGGCAGGGCAATATGGCCGGGGTGCTTGATGACCACCCGCTGCCGGGCAATGCGCCGCGCCTGGGCGACGGCGTCCGGGGAAATCGGAGCGGGATTGCCGAAAACAAACAAGGGACTGACGGACGCTTCCGATCCCGAAAGCCGCTCGTCAAAAAACGGATCAAAATAAATGACGTCGAATGCGCCCGGCTCGCAGCGGGCCAGAAAATCGCGGCTGTCCGCCGTGATCACTTCCACCCGGCGCAGGGCTGCCGTCAGCGGCGCGGAACGCAAAAAGAACGATTGCAGGCCGAGGCGCGTGACGGCGGCCAGGGCGGGGACGCTTTCCAGGCCGATCACGGAGCCGGCATCGCCGACAATCAAAGCCGCCAGCGCTGCCTCGGAGCCAAAGCCCAGCGTGCAGTCGAGCAGGCGGTTTCCCGGTTTCAGATCGACGGCTCGGAGAAAATGATCCGTCCCACCGTGCAGAACTACGGAGCCGCGTGTCACGAACATGTTGGGATGGTAGTAATATTCGGCGCCGGTCGTCCGGTCATGCAGGCGCAGATGGTCGCCGCCGCAGATGAGCAGCCGTTCGCTGCCGGCATCAGCATAAACATCTTGCAGGGAGCGTCCGAGCCGCGCGATATAAGGCGCATCCATCAAAACCGACAGAGTTTGCGCCTGGGAGTTCGTTTCGGGGGAAGGCTTGGCGGCGGTGGTGACGGCCAGTGGAACAGTCATAATTGCCGAGCTTATAATTCCCGAATGGCGTCTTTCACATCCGCGACAGCATGGCAGGGTACGATGATCTGATCAAAGCCCATGCCCAGGGCATCACCCAGTACCTGCGGCCACCAGTCGCCGTTTAGGGCGACGGTGATGGGTTTGCCGGCTGCGCGCGCCTGCCCCGAAGCCAGTAAAAGCCGTTCCCAGGATGCGTCCAGCAGCGTACCGGTCACAAAGCTGCCGGCGTAACCTTCTAATGTTTCCGGCAGGTCGTCCTCGCCTGCCGCTATGCCCGCGTCGATTTGCAGGCGGCCGAACAGCGCATCTTCGTCTTCCAGCACGGCTTCGATTTCTTCCAAGCGCTCCTGAATTTCGCGCTGTTCCGCCCAGTCGCGCAGCACCAGATGCAGGGGCAGCCGCGCCGCGCCGCGCGCCAGCGCCGCCAATGCCAGGCGCTCCGGCGGGATGTCCAGATACAGAGGCTGGCCGCCGATGATCTGGGCCAGATCGCCCAGAGTCTGCGCCTGCTCCCCTGCTGTCTGCGCTAAATGGATGCCGCCGAGAAAATCATTTCCCTCCGGGATGACCAGCCCATCCGCGCCGAATTTCATGGCGGTCTCCGCCTGTGCCAGTGTCGGCGCGGCGCAAAGCACCGTGACAATCCGGTTGTCTGAGGCTGTACGCGCGGGCAGGTGATCGCCTTCCAGGAAAAATCGTCGGGACAAGGTCAGTGGAGCCTGATAGCGGGCAACTGTGGCGGCGTCAGGAGCGACATACACCCGGCCCCGGTCGCCGTCGACAATGATGATGTCATCTTCCTGCACGGCCCGCAGCAGAACGTCGCCTAATCCAACAACGACGGGCCGGTCCGGGGCCGGGGAAAGCGGGGCCGATGCCTGTACGGCGAGGCCGATGATCTGAAGGCCAGGCAGCGGGGACAGCCAGAATCCGGGCGGAACATGGTCGGCAATAAGAATGATTTGCTCCGGTTCGGGGTTTTCCGTGCCGAAAGAGCGCAGCCGCTCGCCGAGACGCCGCAGCCGCTCCGGGGCAAGGGAGGGAGCGCCGAATTCGTCATGGAGCCGGGCCGCGGCAGCGATGGCGACGCCGGGGTAGGCGGCCGTTCCGTGCAGCACTTCCATCATGGCTGGGCCGCTGCCGGCGGGGACGCGGCGGGAGCATTCGCGGGAAGAGGAGTCGGCGTTTTTGCCGGAGGTGCAGGGGGAACCGCCAGGTCAGTGTCATCCGTGTTGTCCTGCACCGTGTCCTTGCCGCTGCCGCCGCTTTGCGTACCAGATTTATCTTCGGGCCGAACGGCCAGAACGCCGCTGGAGGAGAAAGGAATGGATAGGAATTCAGCCCCTTCTTTGGTTCCAATCACGACCGGCTTGCCGCTGGGCCGGGTATCGGCCACGAAAACATCTCCGGCGCTGGTCCGCACGCGCACACTGCCGACAAGCTGGATAGTCTGCGCTTTGCCGTTGTACAATCCGGCATCTGCGGTCAGTGTGCGTGTTTCCGGGCCATCTTTTGTTTGAACCACCTGCACCACTTTGAGTGCGCCGGGAACCCGGCCAATTTTACGGCGATAATCCCAGGTCATCGCTTCGCAGGTCAGCGTTGCCGGGTCTTTGAATTGTTTGCGGGGTGAGCCTGCCGCCGCCTGATCTTCCCGCTTGCCGGGCTTGACCAGCAGGATGATGTTGTTTTCCAGTGTGGCAAGATGGCGCGTAAAGTCAATTTTGCCGTGCTGCCCCACCAGGTCATCCTGCGGATCAAATATATGCACTGGCCCCGCAGCCTGAGCGCTGAGAAGATGCTGCTCTGCGTCGAGCAGGGCGATGGCCGCCTCTGTTTTGAGTGTGGCGTCGTCCTGTCCAAACGTGACGCCTTCGCTCATCTGCACGGTGCGCGGGACGTTCAGCCACTGTGCCGCGCCGAATTGATAGGAAACCGTTTGGGGCGAAGCATCGGCGGCTCTTGCCGCCGGCAGTGGGTCGGCGGCCTGGAGCGTCGGCGCGAAACGCGCCAGGAGGAGGAGGCCAACGCCCGCGCCGGGCAGCCAAATTTTTGCGGACAGTCGCATGGGGTTATTGTACCTCAGTAGACAGCCGCAGCGTTCCCTGAAAGCCGTGGCCCTGAAGATTTCCGGTTCGGGTGTCCGCCTGCACGTCGGAAGCTGTCGCCGTGCCGAGGCCGCCGGGAAGCTGTGCGGTAACTTGTCCTCGACTGGCGGCGACGCGGTGCGCTCCGTCCCATTCCAGGCCGGGGCAGGCCAGCGCGGCGGGGCCGCTTCGGCTTTGGAAAGTCGCGCGAACGCCGCCGGAAAGAAGCAGCGCGCCGGCCGTACTTTTCCCCGGAGCGGGGACTGCCGAGGGCAGTGTGTATATGCCGCTTCCGGCGGTGACGTTCAAGCGGGGAACGGCGGCAGTAACAGGGCCAGGGCTTATCATTTGATTATGCAGCGAGTCCCAGACAACTGCCTGTGATTGGAGCAAAGGGCGATCCGGGGTGAGAACCGTCGCGAGGATGCCGCCGTCGAGGCGCAGCATTCCAGCATTGGACAGGCTCAAAGGGCCAAACGGCATTTGCCAGGCGGCATGGCCCGCCGTGACTGAGACCAGAGGGTGCGCGTACGCGTCATAAAAGACCCCCTGCCGAATGCCGTCTACCGTGAGGGAGCGGCGGTCACGGCTAAAAGTCACGGTGCGGGCCGTCATGCGCCAGCGGCGATGCCCGCGCTCATGGCCGATGACACGGGCATCGTCTGCCTGCAAGCCGATTTGCCCCAGTCCGGCCTGCGCGTAGTTTTTTGTCAAAGCCGTCAGCGGCTCAACGCCGGAAAAAAAGCGCAGGGACCACGCAGCCAGCAAGGCAAGCGCGATCCCCACACCGGTCAGCAAAACTCGCGGGTTGCGAAAGGGCATCAAATCTTAGAAGCCGACGAGGGGCGGTCCCGGCGGGCCGGAGCTGCCGCTGGTCGTTCCGCTGGTGGCCGTCCCACTGGTCGTTCCCGAAGTCGTGCCGGTCGTCGTTGTCCCACTGCCGGAGTTGCCGTTGCCGCCCCCGCCACCTCCGCAGCCGGCCAGGAGAATTCCCAGCGCGAAGCCCGCCCCCGCCAGGGCCAGCCGCTGCCCCAGGCGTCTTTGCTCATAGGAGAAAATCATCCAAAAATCCTTTCACCACGGTCCGCTGCCGGTCCGTACTGTTTTGTATTGCGTTGTCGTTCTTTATTATAAAGCAAATCGCGCCAGAGTGCAAGCGGTCCGTGGAAAAATCTGAGCCGGGAAGTAGAGACGAACAAATTTCTGCGAAATGGTACAAAAAGGGAACATTTGGTCGGTCGACGGCGTCCAGACAGATGTGATCTCCTTATGTTAGCCGCTCCAACTCGGTGAGGGCAGCCGCCGCAGCGCTCTGGGATTGCTGCGGCGGTTCTTTTTTGTCGGCCCTCACAAAAGCCCACGCTTGCCAAATCAGGCTTTCGTCGGGGCCGGAGTTGAATCGGACGGCTTTGCCGCCTCGGCGGCTTTGGCGGCGGCTTCGGCAGCCTTTTTTTCTTCGTCCGCTTTCTTCGCCGCCTCCTCAGCGGCGGCCATTTTCTCCACCTCGGACTGAAGCGCCTGCTTCATGCCGGCCAGCGCCGGCGCGTCCATTCCCAGAATTTTATGCAGTACCCGCCCCGTTTTACCGGAAATCAGATAAATGCTGGGCAGATTCGAGACGCCCCACTGGCGGGTCTGGTACAGCTCAAAGTCCAGCAGCACGGAAATATTGGACAGCCCATGCACCTCGGCAAACTTCGCCAGCTCGGTCCGGTCGCCTTCCGCGACGGCCAGCGCGGTCCATTTCTGCGGCGGCAGATCGGCTGTCCAGCCCTGCACGGCTTCCAGTGCCTGCACGGAAGGGGCGGAGTCCGGGGCAAAAAAGACCACCACCAGCAGGCCCTTCACCCGCAGTTTGGCTGTATACTGGTACAAACCATTGGTATCGCTCAGCCCAAAATCCTGGATGGGGCGGGCTGTCCCCGCTGTATTCGCCCCATAAAAACGTTCCGTAAGTGCCATGCGTTCTCCTCGAAATAGGTGAATGGATTGGTCAAGAATTGCGCGGCTATTGTACCTCAATTTATGTCGTCTGCGGTTTAATAACAGCAGGTGCAAGAATACGGCTAAAACTATGACTCTTCTCCTAAATCTGACACCGTCGGAAGCAGCCCGGCTAACCGCCGCCCGGCGGACGGGTTTGGAGCCGTAGGCCCTTTCCCCAGCCTGGGCAGGAATCGTGGCGTCGGGCGGGGAATCAACTCCAAACTGTCAAACTGGACTCGGACAAAAAGGAGCGCCCTATGCCACAGACTGCCTTCAAACTCGCGATTGTGATGACCGTCGGCCTCTACGCCGCCGCGCCTTGCCCAGCCAAGACCGCCAAACCGCACCCCGCCCGGCGAAGCCCCTCCACGCCGCCCGGCGGCGCCAACCAGGTCCAGGGGCTGAACGGCAAGATCGGCGACGTGCTCTTCGACGGCCATTGGCGTTTTCAGGTGCTCTCCCTCGATCCCGTCTCCACCTACACACTCACGGTGCCGTCGAGCGAACAGGACTTCGCCAAGTATCATGACACCGCCGAGATGGACCCTGACACGCACACGTTCACTCCCAAGACGGGCTACACGTTCTTCATCGTCAAGTGTCACGTCAAGAACGGCCAGAAACGGACTGAACAGCTCGACGGCTACCTCGACGACCCTAACACCGCCCTGACCGACGACAAAGAGAACTCCTACCCGCCCGTCGCCTACGACATGATGGCGAAAGGCGACTGGGTCACGAAAGAACTGCTGCCGGGTTCGGGTGAGGATCTAACCCTGCTGTTCGCCGTGCCGACCGGCACCACCCCGAAGGACCTAGTCTTCACGCTCAAGAACTGGTCGAGCCACGCCGGGCGCAATGTCCGCGTCTCCCTTGCCCCGAAGGCGTGACCTTTCCGGGCGGCGCTGCCGGCGCAAGCCCCGGATCGCGTGGCTCGACGGAGCCGGGTGAGAGGCATCTCCATCGGCAGAACGCAGGTGGGAGTGTCAGAGGAATGGACACAGGGCGATTGCATATTGATTTTCAACGAACGTGTGTACGATTTCCGAGGGATTGAGCGCCTTCGCGTAGACTAGACCGCAGGCCACCCAGCGAAGGAGTTCACTCCATTGGTTCGGTTCTATAAGCAATTGCCCTGGGAATGGACATTACTTGTCTTCTTCCGCAGATCGGTTTAGGCTTCTTCGCACCACGCCAGCACGTCGGCGAAGCGCAGGGATTCTAAGGCCCCGAACAGCGGATTGCGGCCAATCCGGGCGCGGGACAGGGCAGGGGAAGTCAGGCCGCAGAGAAAGCGGGCCTGCTGACGGGCTTCGCCCAGCGCGTCCGGGTGAGAGGCGCGGAGTGCCTGCCAGGCGGCTTGGTCCAAAAGGTCTTCCGGTGGGCGGGTTTCGCGCGGCGGGGGCAGCGCAGCGGCGCGTCCTGTCAAGCAGAATGTGCAATGGCCGCATGGCTCCGTGCGCTGTTCGCCGAAATAGCCGACCAGGGCATTGGTCTGGCAGCCATAGTGTGTGATCAGTGACACCACTTGTTTCAAGCGGGCGGCTTCCGCCTGTTCGCGCTTCAAAAATCGGGAAGCCAGGTCAAAAGCCAGCGCGTCGGCGTCTGCCGGGGCCGGGCCGCGCGCGTAGCGCTGGCGCACGTCGGCGACTTTCAGCATGGCCCAGCCCTGTTCTTCCAGATATTCCAGAGCGCGGACAATGCGCCGCCGCTCCACGCCCAATGCCTCGGCGGCCTCGTCCGGGTTCAGCGCGTACCAGATGGAGCCGCGTTTGGCGAATTGAAATAAATCGCGAACGAATTCACCGTGACGGCCCTCAAACTTGCTGACGATCTCGGAGACCATCAGCAGCGGCTTGACTTCGTAGCCGGCGTAGAAGGGCGTTCCTTGATGAAACACGCCGTCCATTTCCAGATAAGTCAGAGCTGTGCGAAGCACGAGCTGGCGAATATCATGCTGGTTGGACAGGGTGTACAGATTAACATCAAACTCCGGGCCGCGTGAAAGCAGGTCGCGGGTCAAAGATTGCAATGCCGCCTCCGTAGGCGTATCGCCGTAAGCGAAGTTTTCCAATGTCGGCACGTCGTCAGGGCAGGCCAGCAGCTCCACCGTAGACTTTATCCCATCGCGCCCGGCCCGGCCAATCTCCTGGCTGTAGCTTTCCAGGGACTTCGGCAGATTGTAGTGGTAAACGTAGCGGACAGTGGCCTTGTCGATGCCCATGCCGAACGCAATGGTCGCCACCACAATGCCGCTGTCGGATGCCATCCACCGATCCTGCACCGCCGCTCGCACATCGGAATCCAGCCCCGCATGGTAGGCCTCCGCGGGGAAGCCTGCGTTTTGCAGATCGGCGGCGACTCGCTCCGCCGTCTTTTGCAGCGTCACATACACAATGGTGGGCCCCGGCGGCCGTTTTTGCAGCCGTTTGAGCAGCAGGGCGTCTCGATCCGATGCGCTCACCGGCACGATGCTCAGATTGAGATTGTGGCGGTAAAAGCCCGTCACGATGGCGGCTTCTTCGGAAATGTCAAAGGCCGCGCAGATGTCCTGGACAACGGCGGGCGTCGCCGTCGCGGTCAAGGCGAGAACACGCTCTGCGTTGACGTTTTTCGCGGCCTCGGCCAGCTTCAGGTAGTCGGGCCGGAAGTTATGCCCCCATTCGCTGATGCAGTGCGCCTCGTCTACCGCAAATAATGCGATGGGCGTGCGGCCCAGCAGTCCCAGAAACCGCTCATTGTTGAACCGCTCCGGGGCAACATATAAAAGCTTCAGCGTTCCGGCTTCCATGCTTTCGGTGACGGCGCGGGCTTCTGTGGCCGAAAGCGTCGAATCCAGCCGGGCGGCAGCGATGCCATGCGACTGCAAAAAGTCAATCTGGTCTTTCATCAGGGCAATGAGCGGCGAAACGACCAGGGTTAGTCCTTCATAGCGCAAGGCGGGGAGCTGATAACACAATGACTTGCCCGCGCCGGTGGGAAACACAGCCAGCGCCGCCCCATGTTTGTGCAGGGCGTCAATTACCGTTTCCTGTCCGGGCCGAAACTCGGAAAACCCAAAGTGCGTTTGCAGGGTCTGCGCGGGTGTTTCCTCCGGCGCTGCGTTTGTTTTGGGCTGGCTCATTGTGTTTCTCTTGTCTTGGCGCTAAGATGCCGACTATGATAAAATATCTTGCGCCCGCTGCGCAACTATGGTAAAATGCAGACATGACACGCGCGCAAACGCCGTTTAGCCACGCATTGTTCCTCATTCCCTGTCTGGCCGCCGGACTCCTGCTCGCGCCGCGCGGCGCGCAGGCCCAGTTTGTCGTCACCGGCCCGCAGACCTCTGCGTCAGCAGCGCTCACGGCGTGGTTTGACCGGCACGTTCCGGCCAAGTTTCGGGCTATCGGGCCGTTTGAAGTGCACCCGCTGACGGACAGCCAGATGGCCGCTTATCTCCAGAATGGCAGCAGCGAGGAAGACCAAAGCTCGCATACGGACGGCGGCGAGATAGACGGCATTTTTGAAGACAGCCCGCCGCGGATCACACTGCTTGTCCCGGAAAATGGCTCTCCTGATCTTTTCACATTCGCCCATGAATACGGCCACTACGTTTGGTTTGACCTGCTGACCAAAGACGACCGCGCGCGCTATGCCGTCCTTTATAAAAAGCAGAAAGCCGCCCGGCATCTTGTGACCCGCTACGCCGAAACCGACACTGAAGAAGGCTTTGCCGAGGCATTCTCGTTTTATGCGGTTGAGCCGCCTTTGCTGCGGCACCGCGACCCGGCCTCCTACCAGTTTTTGACTCAATGGACCGTGCCAAAGCCATGACGGCTCTGCCTGAGGCGCGCGCAGCGCGGCCTGACGACGCCGAGGCGGTGCTGAACACCCTCTGCGCGGCCTTTGATTTGAATGCAGATGCGGCCCGGCCTATCTTCTACGCCGATCCCTTTTACGATCTTTCCCACAAACGTGTTTTGGCCGTTCCCGAAGTTGGAGTTGTTTCCTGTCTGACAGTGGTTCCGATGACGCTTCGCGTCGGGGGTATCCCCGTCCCTGCCGCTGGAGTCGCGGGAGTGGCGACGCGGCCCGAATTCCAGCGGCGGGGCTACGCGGCAGCGCTTCTGGAAGCGACTGTTCCTGTGCTATGGAACGAACTTTGCTACCCGATTTCCTTGCTGCAACCCTTATCCGCTCCGTTTTACCGTCGGTTTGGCTGGGAAACCGCCTCATCCACGGTTTGCTGGGCGGCCTCTCCCTCCTCTCTGCTGCCTTCTGCCGGAGCGAAGCTAGTTCGCCGGGCGACTGCCGCGGACTGGCCCGGCATTATCGCTCTTCATGCCGAAATGACTCACGGCGAAACGGGCGCCTGTGTGCGTGACCCGCGCCGCTGGGCATTGATTCAAATGCCTGTGCCGGGCCGGGAGGTGTATGTGTGCGAAGAAGCCGACGGAGTGATGGGCTATGCGATCTGGGGGCGCGGCGACGCCCTGCAAGTGCTGGAGATGCACGGGCGTACTCCCCAGGCGCGGCGCGCACTCGCTGGATTTCTGGCGCGGCAGCCGGAGCCGCTTGCCGAATGGCCGGCATCCACCGCACTTCTGGCGGCCTTTGGCTTTTCGGAAACCGGTACAACAGTCAGGCCGGATATGATGCTGCGTGTCACCGACCTTGAAGCCGCGCTGTCTGCCGTCCATGCCGCGCTGTATAGGCCGGTCCTGGCTGACGTGCGCACCTCCTTGACACTGCATCTCACGGACCCGCTTTGCCCGGTCAACACGCGCCCGCTGCGCTTGACTCCGCGGGGCGTGACGGTCGGCATAGGGGAAGATCGCCACTGGCTGCGGGCTGACATCGGCGCACTGGGGCCGCTGTATCTGGGCTACTCGCTGCCTTCGGACGCACACCGCGCGGGCCTGCTGATGACCGGCTCTGCGGAAACACTGGCATTGGCGGATCGGCTTTTCCCTCGGCGCGCGCCCTATCTCGCTCCGCTTGACCAGAGTTAGGAGCGGGGAAGATTCTCCGGGTATAATTCCCGCTTATGGCAAAACGACGACGGCAGAAGATTACTCCCCGCGCCTTGCTCGAACTCCAAATGCCGGGGGATGTGCGGATCGCCCCGGACAACATTCGGGTCGCATATGGGGTCAGCGAAACGGACTGGGACGACAACACGGTCACGCAGCATCTGTTTGTGGCCCGCATCGGTGACGAAGCCGAACCCCGGCAGGTGACGCGCGGGGCGGACAGTGAATCCAGCCCGCGCTGGTCGCCGGACGGCAAATGGCTGGCATTTTTGTGCAGCCGCGACGATCCCGGCAGTGACCTGGACGAAGACGACCCCAAACAGCAGGTTTGGCTGCTGCCGATGGACGGCGGGGGCGGCGAGGCGGACAAGCTGACTGATGCGCCCGAAGGGGTAGGGGCGTATGACTGGCTGCCCGATTCCTCAGGCGTGGCTTATCTCGCCCAGGAGCCGCGCCCGAAACCCGTGCAGGCCGCGTTTGACGACCAGCAAGAGCGCAAAGATGACGCCGTGGTGGAACGACTGGAAAAGTTCCGGCAGCAGCTCTGGCGTATTGACCTTGCGGGGAAAAAGCCAAAGTTAATTTATCCCGGCGACTATGGCATCGGCGAGCTGGCCGTCGCGCCGGACGGCAAAACCATTGCGTTCTCCACGAATTACACCGGCGAAGTCAACGATTACCATCAAAGCGATGTATGGACTGTCCCACTCGCAGGGGGCGCGGCGCGGCAATTGACGGATGGGCCGGGGGGTAAATATCACCCGCTCTGGGCCAGAGACGGGCAGCGGATTTTTTATATCTCGCCGCTTGACCCCGCGCTTTCGTATTCGCAGCCCAACCTTTTTTCCGTTTCCGCCGATGGCGGCGTGTCTTTCAATCTGACCGAAGACTTTCCCCACGACATCACCGGCTGGCCTGGGGTCTGGACGGATGCCGCCGGCTGTCTTTATGTGCAGGCCGCGCTCGGAACAACGACGGCGGTATTTCGGCAAGAGGAAAACGGCTGGCTGTCAGTTCTGCAAAACGACGAGCATCTGCATGAGGTGCATGTCGCCGAGAACGGCGGTATTGCGTATGTTGCCAGCACGGGAATTGACGTTCCTGAACTATTCTGGCGCGGGCCGGTGGCAAAACGCTCCGAGACGCTGACCGACCTGAACGGCGAATGGCGAGACACTTACGCGCCGTCGCCCACGGAAGCAGTTTCATGGCAGTCTGCCGACGGGCTGCCGATTGAAGGGGTTCTGACCTATCCTTTTGATTACGAAGAAGGCAAACGTTATCCGCTGGTGGTTTCCCTGCACGGCGGGCCGCATGGGCGCACGGTGCAGGCGCTCAGTCCTTACACGGAAGCGCAGATTTATGCCGCCGAAGGCTGGGCCGTGCTGTCGCCCAACTACCGGGGCAGTGAAGGGTACGGCAAAGACTTCTGCGTGGCCAATCGCCATGATCTCGGCGGCGGCGATGCGGCGGATGTGCTGTCAGGGATTGACCAGGCAATTGCCGAAGGATTGGCCGATCCCGAACACCTCGCCGTTGTTGGCTCGTCGTATGGCGGCTATCTGGTAAACTGGCTGATCGGCCATTCCAGCCGCTTCCAGGCCGCCATTTCTAAGTTCGGCATTTTTTCGCTGGTGACGGATTTTTCCAACTCGCAGGCCCCGCGCTGGGAGACGGAGTATCTGGGCGGCTACCCCTGGGAACAGCCCGAGCTGTACGCCGAGCGCTCCCCGGCGGCTTACGTTCAAAACATTCATACGCCCGTGCTGATCATGCACGGCGACGGCGACCCGAATACGTTTGTCGCGAACTCTCAGGAAATGTACCAGGCCCTGTATCTGCTGGGGCGCACCGCCGAGTATGTGCATTATCCGCGCGAGGGGCATGGCTTCGCCGAGCCGCAGCATCGGCTGGATGAGATTCGGCGCTGCCTGGCCTGGTTCGACAAATATCTGCGCGGCGGAGGGGCGAGAACGGTCTACCGCACCAACGAGAAGATTGCCCAGGACGGCTGGGAACTGGTCGTTACAAGTGCAACGCTGGAAACCTACGCTGGACGCGCTGACGAAACGCGCCGGTATGTAGAAGTCGCGCTGGTGGTACGCGATCTCACCGACACGCACCGAACGCTGATTTTTAAACCCGCCGATTTGTCTTTAACCCGCATGGCTCCGCCGGGCCGCCCTGCTAAACCCATTGGCCTGCCGGTAGACGTTCTGGGCCAGAAGGCGCTGGCCGAAGGAAGCGGCTGGTCATTCGCCTTTGTCCCCGGCAAAGAGGAACTCGCTCTGTCCGCGCCGCTGGCCGTGACATTTCGGGTGACGAATGCTGGTGGGACATACCATTTCGCCGTCAAAGATTTCCCCTCAGTGACGCTGGACGTGCCGCCGGAGGAGAAAAAGGACAAAGGCGCTGAGGCAGCGGGAAAACTGGGAGAAGAATTCTGATTTTGCCGTAGGGGATAGCCGAGGATAGGTTTATCAATCCCATCCTGCGAAAGAAAACAAATTGGCACGTCAAAAAGAAAACGCCTCCCTCGCCTATCTCATTTTCCGATTACTACCCTGGTGGGGTTCACTGGCGGCAGTCATCGCTGTCTTTATTGCCCTTCGTTTCATTGTTCCGGCTATGATCGGCAAGCCATTTGGGCTGATAAGTTATTCATTTGCTCCCTGGCTTACTTTGATTTTATCCTTATTCGCGTTGCGGGCTGAAGGGGACAAGCACCAGCGGCGTAAACTGTTTGACCAGCAGCGTAGTCTGGAAAAAATTTGCAGTATGAGCTGGCAAGAGTTTGAAGTATTAGTTGGTGAAGCATACCGGCGACAAGGGTATAGAGTCGAAGAAAACAGTGGAGGCGGCGCCGACGGTGGGGTAGATTTAATTCTTCGCCGCAATAGTGAAACTGTATTGGTGCAGTGCAAACGGTGGAAACAGGCGAGAGTCGGTGCGCCCACAGTGCGCGAATTGCGAGGCGCAGTGGCCCGAGACGGAGCGACGCGCGGTATTTTTGTGACAAGTGGGGCTTTTACCAAAGAAGCTAGAGCGGAAGCATTGGGACAGCCAATTGAACTTATGGACGGAGCCGCGCTGCTGGTTCTGATTCAGAAGGTGCAAGGCCAGAAATTAACCATGTCGAACATGCCGCCTGCTCCTGTTACTGCAAACCAAATCGCTCCGCCAACCTGTCCATTTTGTCAAAGTACGATGGTTCCGCGTACTACCCGGCAAGGCGGGTCAGCCGGTTCGCAGTTTTGGGGATGCCCGACTTATCCACGCTGCCGGGGGACGCGCCCCATGTAAACGGCGACCTAAACACGTTCGTCGCTAACTGATCTGCGCTTGCACAATAAGTTTTCAATGCGGGTATAATGCGCCCAACTACTCTGCCAAAACTGCCGCCGGGGAGAATTCCGTGAACAAAAACTTGAAAACGCTGCTGTGGGCTGGCGCGGGAGCCGCCGCTGTCGCCGCAGCCAACAACGCTGTCTTTTCGCGCGCGAAAGCGCTGGGCAACACGCTGGGCGGCGAAGGGCGCTTCTGGCCGGGGGCCTATGGCGATATTTTCTACACGCGCCAGGGACAGGGGCAGCCGATTGTGCTGCTGCACGGGATTTACGCGGGGGCGTCGGGCTATGAATGGCGCAAAAACTTTGATGCGCTTTCCGAGCATACGCAGGTGTATGCCCCAGACTGGCTAGGGTACGGACTGTCGGATAAGCCGCGCATCAAATACACTGCCGCGCAGTATATTGAGCAGCTGGGCCAATTTCTGCGCGAAGTCGTGAAAGAGCCATGCACTCTGGTGGCATCTTCGCTGGCCTCGGCCTATGCCGTCCAAGCCGCACACGATCAGCCGGAACTGGTCTCCAGCCTGCTGCTGGTTTGCCCGACAGGCTTTCGGCATCTGGCCGCTGCGCCCGATGCTCAGTCGGAAGCTCTCTATCAGATGACCCATGCGCCCCTTCTCGGCACAACGATTTACAATGGCCTGACTTCGCTGCCCGGCCTGCGCTATTATTTGATGAACCAGACATATTTCGACCCGTCTTATGTGGACGAAGCTCTGCTGGATCATTACTCCACGGCCACGCATCAATATGGTTCGCAGAACGCCCCGCCGTCGTTTTTCAGCGGACATCTCAATCACAGCGTTTCCGAGGCTTTTCCTGCCCTCCCGCAGAAGACTATTCGTATCGTCTGGGGCCGGGAAGCGCGCATGACTCCGCTGTCCGATGCCGAAGCATTTCTCGGAGCCAATCCCCGTGCCGATCTGACGGTTTTGGACAAGAGCGGCCTGCTGCCGCATGACGAGCAGGCGCAGGCATTCAATCGTCTGGTCGTGGAAATGATCGCTGACACCAAGCCGCGCCGCCCGCGCGCCCGCAAATCTGCGGACACTGACCCCTCTGTTCCCGAAGGAGCCGAATAAACAATGGCACGTAACAGTAGCACCAATGGCAATGCCCAGCGCAAAGCCCCTCCCATTCCTCTGACTCTGGTTGACCAGGGCAGTGATTTTGATGATGAAGAAGAAACGTACATCGTGGTCGGCGAGGCCGGCGAAGACGTTGCCTTTGAAGTATGCGAAGATATTGAGATTGCCCTCGGCGTCCGCGACGCCATGCTGGAAGATGGCTTCGCCGTGAAAGTCTACCAGGCCGTCGAGATCGAAATTGTGGAAGACGATGAGCAGCCGGTTCCCGGCAAGGCGGCGTGAAGTTAGACGCTTTCGCGCGGGTGCGGCGCGTCCAGGCCCAAATCCGCATCAGGTGTGCCACTTCGCGCCCGTCCAACCCAGCGCAAGACAAACAGCATCAGTAGCAGCGCAATGAGACAATGGATTGCCTGAACGATAACCTCACCATAGGCGATGACCGCTGCGCCCGCCCAGCGCGCTCCTGAGAGGCTATTCACTGGGCCGTTCGCAAGTCTTTGTCCCGGTGTAAGATTAATGAGCAAACTGGAAACGGAACGTCCCCCTAAAGCCAGACCAAATGGGGGAAGCACAACATCGTCTGCAAAAGCGACTATCGTGTAATAAACCGAGTTGGCAAGGACGATAGCCATTGCTAATTCCAATGTTTGTCCGCGTTCCGCCAAGTTTCGAAATTCTTTAATCATTGCAGTAAAGTTCGCGGTTGCAAACTCCGCGCCTCCTGCCTTAGTTTGTTCCGCAATCCCGGCGAGTTTTCCTGCATTTAGGCTTCCGTGACTTTTTTCACAAAGCAGGAGAAATTCCCGTCTTCCGCTTTAAACTAGATGAACCAATGTGGTACAATAACTGCATCTCATAGCTTTTTCCGTCCCTATGGAAAGCGTTGCCCCACTTATGGCAGACACTCAAACTCCTTACCGGGTCAAAGTCCCGGACATTGATTACTGGCGCGGTAAAATCGGCTGCCAGACCGGCTGCCCCGTCAAGACGGATGCGCGTGGCTATGTCATCGCGATTGCCGAAGGCCGCTACGCCGACGCCTATGCCATTGCCCGCGCCCCGAACCCGTTTGCGTCCATGTGCGGGCGCATTTGCGGCGCTCCCTGCGAAGTCAAATGTACGCGCGGCAACATCGGCACGGACACATCCGGCCCGGTGTCCATTCGCGCCTTGAAACGATTTGCGACCGAGCAGTATGGCGTGGAAAATCTGGAGAACTTACATAAGTCTCTGGAATACTCCAACGCGCGCGGCTCGGCGTTCCCCACGCTGGACAAGGAAAAAATCGCCGTGGTCGGCGGCGGCGTGGCCGGCATGACCGCCGCGCACGACCTGGCGCGCCTTGGCTACCGTGTGACGGTATTTGAAGAGCTGGAAGTCCCCGGCGGGCAGATGGCGACCGGCGTTCCGATTTACCGATTGTCGCGGGAATTGATGAACCTGGAAATCGCCGCCATCTGCGAACTGGGCGTGGATTTGCGGCTCGGCGTCTCCGTCGGCAAAGATGTGACCATTCCGCAGCTTCGCGAAGAAGGCTACAAAGCGTTTATCATCGCGGCAGGCTACATGGTAGGCCGTCCCCTCACCATTCCCGGTGCAGACAAAAAAGGCGTCTACATCGGCGTTGACCTTCTGCGCGAAGTGAACCTGGGCCACGAATACCATGTCGGCGAAAAGTGTGTGGTCATCGGCGGCGGCAACGTCGCGATGGACGTGGTTCGCATGACAGTCCGAACGCCTGTTGTGGCCGGTTTGTCCAATCTGGCGAAGCCGAAAAACTATGCCATGACCGATATTGCCCGGACGCTGGCCCTGACTGCCAAGACGGTAGACTGTATTTTCGGCGAGTCCCGCGCCCAGATGAACGCCGACGAATACGAAATTGAAGAAGCCGTTTTGGAAGGGGTCAAGCTCTGGCCCAAGCGTCTGCCGATTGAGATTTTGGGCGAAGAAAGCGTTACCGGTGTCAAGACCAAGAAAGTCTCCTCGCTGATTGACGCGCAGGGCCGGTTCAATCCGCAATATGTGGAGGACAGTGAAGAAATTTTCCCGTGCGATTCCGTGATCGTTTCCATCGGCCAGATGGTCAACTGGAACTTTCTGGAGGGCATTGAAGACCTCAAGCGTACCCCGCGCGGAACCATTGAAGTGGACCCGGAGACGCTGCAAAGCCCGTCCCACCCGGACGTATTTGCCGTAGGCGACATCGCTCTCGGTGCGCGGCTATTTATTGACGGCATCGCATCAGCCCAGAAATGCGCGGTCGGCGTGGATGAGTATCTCAGCGGCGTCACGCAGAAGCTGATCAAGCGCGGCTATATGCGCGCGCTGCCGATTGTCAATTACTCCATGCCCACAAAGTACGACAACTTCATCCGGCAGGAGCCGCCGGAGCGCGAGATTACCAACCGCTCGGCGGGCTTTGACCTCGTAGAGTTTAACTACACCGAAAAAGCCGCACGGGAACAAGGAATGCGCTGCCTGCGCTGCCATGTGAACGTCGTCTTTGATGCCGAGAAGTGTATTCTGTGCGGCCTGTGCATCAACATCTGCCCGGAAAGCATCCTGAAGATGGTTCCCGTGACCGATGTGACCGGCGACGAGGAAGTGGCGCGGCTGATTGAAGCCAAATACGGCGTCCCGCAGGATGAGCTTCGGCCCGATGACGGCACGATCATGCTGATGGATGGAACCAAATGTATCCGCTGCGCGTTATGTGCAAAGATATGCCCGATGGACTGCATTTCCATGGAGGCTTTCGAGTACGAAGAAGAGCTGGTTCCGGTCAGTACGCTGACCCGAACTGCCACGCCGCCCGAACCTTCATTGATTGGCTATAAATCGGTGGGCGTGTAATGCCCCCCAGCCCCCAGTAATGGGGGAGCGCGACAAATTTCCTCCGGCTCCCCCCTTACTGGGGGCTGGGGGGTTTTAATAACAGGAGAAACTAGAAATGCCCGCAACTTTGGAAATGCCGACTTCGGCGATTGAAACACAAATCAACGCACCCATCTCTCTCACGGACGCGGCTGTGACCGTCGTGCGTGACTTGCTGGCCGAGCAGGATCGCGATGACCTGGCCCTGCGGGTCTATGTCTCCGGCGGCGGCTGCTCCGGCCTTCAATACGGCATGGCCCTGGACGAGAACATTGAGCCGGGCGACGAGACGTTTGAAGTCACCGGTGTCAAGTGCGTGGTGGATGCGACCAGCCTGAAATATCTGGCCGGTGCCGTGGTGGATTATATTCACACGGATATGGGCGGCGGCTTCAAGATTGAAAATCCGAATGCGACCAAGTCCTGTGGCTGCGGCTCATCGTTCAGCGCGGGCGATGACGAGGCTGAAGGCCTAGATACGAAAGCCGGCGGCGGCTGCGGCTCCTGCGGCTGCCACTGAGTGAATTTGCAAAGCAGGGGCGGGCTGCAAGGCCCGCCCCTTTTTGCGACTGAGATAGACTACAGTGGTAGTTATTTTATGAGAATTTTTGGCCGGTTTCAGGCATGGCTTATGGCTCTTACGGCCTTGACGGCCATGTGGCTTGCTTTCATCGCTGTGCCTGTTCAGGCCGGCGGCGCGCTGGCTTCTCTCACCGGCGGCCCACCTGCCCCGGCGAAACCCTGGGTTCCCGGATGGGGATTTTATCCACGCGCTCCAGGGGTCTGGCTTCGCTACCAGCGGCATTTGTCACGACATCGCCCTGCCCCCGTCGTTTTTTTTGGCGATTCGCTTACTCTGGAATGGACGGGAAAGCAGGGCCGCAATGTTTGGAACTCGCATTATACTCCCCTGAAAGCTGCCAACAACGGCATCGGCGGCGATACTACCCGGCAGGCCCTGTGGCGCATCGGTCAGGGCGAGCTGGATGGTCTGCATCCCCGGCTTATCGTCCTGCTGATCGGGACAGACAACCTCAACGACCCAGCCAGCGATGGCACAAATGCCGAAGTCGCTCAGGGGATTGCCGCTGTCGTCCATGCCTTGCGCCGCCGGCTTCCCTGCACCCGCGTTCTGCTTCTCGGTCTTTTGCCCCGGCAGGAAACATCTTTTTGCCGGCGCGTCGCTGCCATTAATCGCCCGCTTGCCGCTCTGGATGACGGCCAGATGATCCGTTACTTGAACCTGAGTCCCTGGTTTCTCCTGGCTCCCGGACATATCAACCGCGCCCTTTATACATCCGACCAGCTTCACCTCACCCCGGCAGGTTACCGAACCTGGGCCGATGCGATGGAGCCTTTGTTCCGCACCATGCTTTTGCCGCGCCAGTTCCAGAAGCGGTCGCCTGGTTCCCCGTCCGGGCCTTGTCAGAAATCCCCGGTTTATGTTACTGTTTCCCAGTCAGCCCGGCTGGCTTTTTCTGGACGAAGCCGCGTCGGCTCTCGATGAACCGACCGAAACGGTTTTGTATCGCCATCTCGCCGCAGCTTTGCCGCGCACCACGATTGTCAGCGTCGGCCACCGGGGAAGTCTTCACGCCCTGCATGAGATCACCCATCAGCTTGTTCCCGCCGGTGCCGAGGCGGCGCGGGTTTGATCGACGCGCTGAACCGTTAAGTGCGGCGAAGTATGGCAAAACAGTAGGGGAACTTGCGTTTTTCTACCTCTCTTTGTTGCTGTTTTGTTGTTTGGGTCTTGACAAAATCCCCAGTTTGTGATACTCTTTGCGTGACAGGCTTGCCTGCCATAAAGAGATCACTTCAGGCCACAAGAATAAGGCGCATAGACTACTGCTGCCAAGGAGCGCACGACAATGCCACAGGGTAAAATTAAATGGTTCAGCGATGCCAAAGGCTACGGATTTATTGACACCGGCGCGGGCAAAGACCTGTTCGTCCACTTTTCTGCTATTCAGCAGGACGGCTACAAGTCGCTGCGCGAGGGCCAGGATGTGGAATACGAGATCGGGCAAGGCCCGAAAGGCCCGCAGGCGGAAAACGTCGTTCCGCAGGCTGTGATAGAGGCTTAAAGCCTGCGGAATAAACAAAGTCTGCATTTTGGCATGGTTCTTGCTCTTGGGATAAACAGCGCCGCCGCGTCGGCACGGCGCGAATGATACATCAACTCACTTACGCGAAGGAAGTAACCCGCCAACATGAACCACGCCAGTCGCCCAGTACTCCGATGCCAGGGCTTTTCAATTCGCGTTCTTTTTTTCTGGACAGTTCTTTTGCTGTTTTGCGCCGCATTGCTTCGTCCGGCGCTGGCCCAGAAAAACGCGCCCGGCAGCACCATAATTGATGCCAACGCCAGAATCCATGTCACCGTGGCCGATGAAGCCCAGCTTACCGGCGACTACGCCGTGGACGGCGACGGCAACATCACCATGCTGTATATCAATCAAGTGCATGTCCAGGGTCTGACGCCGGCTCAGGCTGCTGCCGTGATTCGCGGCACAGCCGCCACCGGCACAAAAAAAGCCACCGGGCTGACCCAGTTTTACGTCAGCCCGCAGGTCATCGTCAGCATTATCGATGCTGGCGGCATTGATGTGACTGTCACCGGTCTCGTCACCGCCCCCCGGCACTACGTTCTGAAGTCCGATGCCCACCTCAACGATGTTTTGCAGCAGGCCGTTCCGGCTCTGAATGCCGACCTCAGCCAGATTGAGCTGACGCGCGGCGATAGCAAGCAGACGGTAGATTATCGCTCGTATCTGGATAACAAAGCCGACGCTGGAAACCCGCCGCTGCGGAACGGTGACATCATCAATGTCGCCAGCCACGATCCTCTGCCGATCTCCATCAACGTCCAGGGGCAGGTCGGCAAGCCGGGCCGCTTCCAGGTTCCTGCCGGCACGTCTGCCTACGCCGCGCTTCAGGCGGCGGGTGGCCCGACACTTTTGGCAAACACCAAAGGTATCATCATTAAGCATTTCGGAACCACCGATCAAATTCCTTTTGATTTCGTGGGGGCCGGGCAAAGCCCGACGGATGCGACGCTTAATCCGGTCCTGCTCGATGGCGACACGATCATTGTCCCTGCCGCGCCGATTTCCTCCAGCTACACGCTGACCGGGCCAGGGGTTCGCAACCCCGCGGAATATGCGCTGCCCGACGGTACGCCGATTTCCCTCGCGTCTGCCATCGGCAAAGCCGGTGGATTGACCGACCGCGCGCGGATCAATCAGGTGAGCATTATTCGCACCAACTCGACAACACGGGCGACTCAAACGATCAAACTCGATGCCAGCACGCCCGCCGTGCAGGGCAGCTACCTGGTGCAGCCGGGTGACAATATCACGATTGATCAGGGCAGCCCGCCGACCCACATTGACCCCTTCACGCTGATTGGCCTTGCCATTGCGATCATTGGCATTGCCCATCACTGATCGGCCTTAGCAAGAGTGACATAAAAAAGCCCCCGACCCACTTCTGGGTCAGGGGCTTTTAGGCTTCTTCCATCTGAGTGCGGCGCAAAGAAACATTTCGGCGGCTGAGTTTCGCCACTTCGCGCAAACGGCCAATTTCGCGTGCCATGTCGATGCAGGCGATATGCCGGCTGTCAAGCGCATTGATAATTCGCTCCGCCAGACGGATCGCCCCCAAGACGACCATTTCATTTTCATAATCCACCGTGACATGAAAACGCCCGCGCGGGTCCCTTGTCCAGTTCCAGAGAGTTTCCCCTTTCAGGGGCGCTCCAATACCGCGCCGTACCTGCTCTTGAATCTCCATAATCATGTGTTCAAATAAGTGAGGAATTTCAGTAGACAGAGCCTCGCGCCGAAACGATTGGCCGTCGTCATTGAGACAGCGCTGCGACGCCATCTGCGGCAGCAGCTTGAAAACGATGCGCGGGATATGAGGCCGGTCTGTTGTCGTAAAAGCCTCCGTTTCGGGGATTTCGACGACAAGAGTAGCGCGGCAGTTGTCATGGAAGGTGATTTCAGTGACTTTCACGGGCGTTCCTATTGGAATAGAGATGGAAATTGCGGCGCGTCCTCTTGACAACACGCTCACCAGCGGCTATAATAACGCTGGCCCCAATCCCTGATAGCTCAATTGGCAGAGCATTCGGCTGTTAACCGAAATGTTATAGGTTCGAGTCCTATTCAGGGAGCCATTTCCCCTTTTTACCCGCTTTCTTCGCGGCTCATTTCCCAGATTGTAACACACCTGCGCTCGTTTGTCCAGAAGTGATTTGCCCGGATAAACTTGCCCAGTCGCTCTCGCGACGCTTGATAGACGAGTAAGACTGTCAGCGAGACCTGGCCCCGGAACCAGCGCGATTCCTGCGTCCCCGGCAGCCCGGAAAGCCGGTGACAGTTGCCCAGGCGATGCAAGACACGCGCCTGCACCGCTACCGCATTCTATGCTGTCGATGGCATTTCCGCGAAGGCGGGGCGCAGGGAACAAGGGCAGGCAAAAAGCAGCCGGCAGGCCGGCAGTCTGCGAGACATAAATACCCTCCGGTGAAGGATACTGTCTCTTTCTGCAAGTTTCATGCCAAGTAGAATTGCCGGGGTGAATTACAGCGTGAAGTGGAAGAAATAAAACAATTTTGGCTTGGCCCGGCCATGCAGCAGGGGAAACTCGAAGCCCAGTGAGTTGCTTTCGTCGAGACTGACCGAGGGCGCGACAGCCAGGCCATGCAATGTCAATTGTCCATCCACCGAAAAGCGGCCTGCCTGGTCAAAGTTAATCACCTGATACGCAATCGCCGGGCTGACGCCTTCATGGCCGCCCGCCAGCAGGCCGACTTTAATGGTGGGTGCAGGCAGCGTGGAAGGCGCCTTAAACGGCGCGGGGTCCAGCCCAAAGCGGGAGCGCAGAAAGCGAATTCCGGTCGATTCGATTTCTTTTTCGGCAAACACCGTACCGTAATGGCCTGTGTTTGTCCAGATGATCGGCGCACCGCCCAGGGCTTCCGAGAGGTGATGCGCCTGCTTGGGAGAAATAAACACGTCATAACGCCCATTAAACAGCAGGGCGTTGTGCGGGTCGAATCCATGCAGCCAATTCGCCGGCTCAATCGGAGCCATGTCACGCTTGAGGGAGTCGTAAGTGACGCCGTGGTAGTGGAACCCCGGCTGAATTCCGTAAGTGATTGGGCTGTCGAACACAATGTCGGACACGTCCGCGCCGCCGACAATGGTCACAACAACTTTTGCTCGGTGATCCACGCCCGCGATGAGCGGGGCGAAAATACCCCCCAGGCTGATCCCCGCCACGCCCATACGATTGGGGTCAACATCGGGCCGCGCCGAAAGCCAGTCCAGGGCACGGCGGGCGTCCAGCACGGCCTGATGCACTGCGCCGACCATCTGCGGCACATCCGCGGAGAGCAATTCCACATCGGGAATGCGCGGCATCGGGCGACGATTGTAGCTGTACGGCTGAACGATCAGAAAAGCCGCCATGCCGCCTTCGGCAATGCGCCGGCACATCTGAAACTCATTGTCCAGGTTGTTGGGCAGCCACTCATGCTCTACCAGCATGGCCGGATATGGCCCCGGCCCAGACTGAGACAAGTTCGGCAGAAACAAAAATCCGGTGACGGTGTTGTTGACGGGGTACGGGGTAACAACCGGACTCGGGAAAGTGACCCGCGAAACGGCAATCGCGCCGAGTTTTGCGTAAGGCGCTTCGGTGACTGCGAAGTGCGCCTGCGAGTCATACGCGAAGAAATTGGGGTCTATCGCTGGCAGGGGTTTGGCATTGGCAGGGCCAGTGAGCAGAAAGCAGACGTGCCAGGCTATGAAAACGGCAGACAGAAAAGAGACTTTTATGACAGACTCCACGCGATCAACAATGACAACAGTATACCCTTCTTACCCATTCTTTTCTCTCTCAAAGAGGCATTGACAGACATGCACGTCTGTATTATAATGGGGTCAATGCAACTCAGAGTACCGCTAAATCGCAAAGCCTCAGCCGCTGCTGCCAGTGTCATCTGCTTGGCCGTTTTCATTCTTAGCGGGCAGGCCGCGGTGGCTCAGAAAACTCCGCCGCAAAAAGTTTTGCCCATGACCGTTTCAGTCTCGACCCGCGCTTTGTCCCATTTCCGCCGTGATGACGCCGCGCCGGGGCAAGTGACGCGCATCTTTCTCGATGCTTCCCACGTTGCGGCTCAGCCCGTTTCTCCCAACGTATTCGGTAACTTCATTGAAAATCTCGGCACCGTCATCTATGACATTCTCTGGGCGGACGCGCTGCATAATCCCAGCCTGGAAAAAATTGATGATACCGATCAGGAGCCGCAGTGGTGGGACAAGACCGGCGCAGCTGCCTGGCAGGAGGCCGGCGGCTTCCAGTCGCCGCGCTGCATTCGCCTCTCCGGGCCGGACGGCACACTCAGCCAGCGCGTCTTTCTGCCTGCCCACCGCACCCGCGCATACACCCTGACTTTGTACGTTCGCGCTCCTGATGGGGCGGGCCGCATTGCGGCGGCGGTGCGCGCGGGCGGCGAACAAGGCGGCGCATTTCAAGCCGGAGAAGAAAAAGCCGGTCAAGTCATTGCCCTGACAGATATACAAGTGGCCGGAACCGATTGGCAGAAGCGGACAATACATTGGACGCTTCCCGTTAATGTGCTGGCAAAAGGCCAGGCAGCGCGTTTTGTGATTTCCCATTCGGGCGGCGGCGCAGTAGATGTGGATCAAATCAGCCTGTTCCCTGATGACGCGATAGACAATTTTGACCCGGATACACTCAAAGCCGCTCAGGCATGGCACATCCCGATTCTGCGCTTTGCAGGCAATTATTCCAGCGGCTACCATTGGCGTGACGGCGTCGGCCCGCGTGAGGCCCGGACGACTGTCCGCAATGTCGCCTGGCATGGAGTAGATTCGCACCAATTCGGCACGGATGACTTTCTGAACCTCTGCCATTTGCTTGGCGCAACCCCGCAGATCGGCGTCAATGCCGGCAATGGAACGCCGGAAGAAGCTGCGGCGTGGGTGCATTACTGCAACGACATCACTCCCACGAATAAAACCCGGCGCGTCCCCGTCTGGGAGATCGGCAACGAACTGTACGGCGGCTGGCAGATCGGCCATACCGATGCGCGCGGCAATGCCGCTCGGTTCGTTCAATTCCGGGACGCCATGCTCAAGGCCGATCCCGGCATAAAAATCCTGGCGACAGGACAGGGCGACGAGTTTCTCCCGGATGGGATCGCGCGTCAATATGAGTGGAATGGCGACGTTCTGCGGGCGGCCATGGCCGATGGCGGTCAGGCTCCCGATTACTTATCCATTCATCCGCTGGTTCCTTTTGGCGGTCTGGATGGGAAGCCGTATGCCGACCAGTATGAATCTGCGATGTCGCATCCAGCCTTTATGGACGGGACGCTGCTGCCCGGAATGGAGCAGCAGATTACCGAGATTGAGGGCCAGGCGGCGCGAACGCGCATCGCGGCGACCGAGTGGGGCATCATCATCGGTGGTGACCACTGGCGCGAAAGCCCGAACCATAATGTCACCGCGGGGGCGATCTTCAATGCTCTGAGTTTGAATACGTTTCTGCGGAACGGGGACTGGGTAACGCTTGCCAACATGACGGCCCTGCTGCACGGCGGCTGTATCAAAAAAGACCACGGCGTCGTTTACGTCGACCCGCAGTATTACACGTCCCAGCTTTATGCCGCCGCGAAGCCCCACACGCCGATAGAGACCGACTGGGCCGGGCCGGCGCGGGACGTGCCGCAGCGCGGCATTCTGCCTGCTGTCGCTGCTGTCCCGGATGTGGATGTGTTCAGCGCGCTCACCGCGGACAGGGCGCATTTGACTGTTTTTCTGGTCAACCGCACACTGAACGACCCACGCCCGGTGCATCTGGATGTCCATGCTTTTCCGGCGGCGAAAGCGTCTGCCACGCTGCTGACATCTCCAGACCCGCAGGCCGACAATGCCTGGGATCGGCCCGACGCCGTGCGCCCACAGCCTTTTCCCGTGCCGCCGCCCGCAGCGCCCGGCACGGGATACAGCCTGACTCTGCCGCCCCATGCGCTGGTTGTTCTCACATTTGCCCGATGAAACTTTTCACGCGATCCACAGGAGGACATCACGCAGCCATGACAATTCGCACAGTTCGGACACGCCGGCCTCTGGCCCTTGTACTCGGAGGCCTGGCCGCTTTTCTTGCCGCCGGAGCTGCTCAAGCCGCGCCGGATACCATCACCCAGAACCCATTCGGCACTGCGCCGGGCGGTCAGGCCGTTTCGCTTTATACCCTGACCAACCGGCATGGGATGACCGTTAAAATCACCAACTATGGCGGCATCGTGACTTCAATTCTAGTGCCGGACCGGAACGGCAAACTCGGCGATGTCGTGCTGGGCTATGACAGCGTGGCGGGCTACATCAAAGGCAGCCCCTACTTCGGTGCATTGATCGGACGCTATGCGAATCGCATTGCTAAAGGGAAATTCGGCCTGGATGGCAAAGTCTACACACTGGCCGTCAACAATGGAGTCAACCACCTGCATGGAGGCAAAATCGGCTTTGACAAAAAAGTCTGGGCCGCCACTCCCCTGCATATGAAGAGCGGCGTCGGGTTGTCCCTGAAGCTATATAGCCCGGACATGGAGGAAGGCTACCCCGGCAGCCTCGCCGTTCATGTGGTTTACACGCTGAGCGACGACAATGCGCTCAAAATCAATTACACTGCCGTGACTGACAAAGACACGGTTCTCAACCTGACCAACCATTCTTACTTTAATCTCAACGGGGCCGGCAACGGAACAGTTTTAGGTCAGCGCATGATGATCAATGCCGACCGCTATACGCCGATTGACAAGACTTCCATCCCGCTCGGCCCGCTGGCCCCTGTCGCCGGAACGCCCTTTGACTTCCGACGTTCCCATGTGATTGGCGAGCGAATTGAGCAAAAGAATACACAGCTTAAAAACGGCGCGGGCTACGATCACAATTTTGTCTTGAACCACTCCGGCCATTCCTTAATTCTGGCCGCGCAGGCGTATTCGCCCAAAACGGGCCGCGTCCTGACTGTCTATACGACGGAGCCGGGCATTCAGCTTTACACCGGCAATTTCCTGGACGGAACCAATGTCGGCAAGGGCGGCAAGGTCTACAACAAACGCGGGGCGTTCTGCCTGGAAACGCAGCACTTTCCCGATTCGCCGAATCATCCGGCTTTTCCGACTACCATGCTGCGGCCCGGTCAGGTTTACCGGCAGACAACGATTGACCAGTTTTCTACGCGGTAAATAGGCCGTCGTTGTCGGGGCGATAGACGCTTACTCAAAAGCATTTGTCGCCCCGGAGTTATTCTCCATGAAATTATTTGCCCTGTTTGCCCTCAGCCTTTTGCTGTTTGCCCCGCTTTATGCGGCTCCAAAGCCTGGCTTTGCCCCGGCAACCGGCACAATCACCGATGTTCGCTGGAAATCCGGCATTCCACTCGGCGGGATCGGCGTCGGTAAAATTGAACTGCTGACCGATGGCGGCTTTGGCAACTTCACCCATCAGCACAACTGGGACCGGCCTTACGGCTGGGCGAAAGGCGCCTTTGCCGCCATTCGCGTTCAGGCCGGCAACAGCCCTCCGGTGGCAAAGCTGCTGCGCCGGGCCGGGCCGGACGAATATGCTGGCGTCGCCAATGTCGCGCACACGCAAACGCAGGGCTGGTTTCCGCGGGCGGAGATCACGTACTCCGATCCGGCTTTGCCCATAAAAGTGCGGCTGGACGCTTTTTCACCGCTGATTCCGCACAACCCGAAAGACTCCTCTTTGCCGGTTGCCTGCCTGGCCTACACCGTGACCAACCCGACAGCGGAGGTGCAGCATGTCAGCGTTCTGCTGGCCTGGCCGAACCTGCTGGGGTGGGGCGGGCGTGTTGGAACTGCCTGGAATGATTTGTCCGGTGACCGGCAGGAAGCGGCCTCGCAGGGGCCGCTTCGCGGGCTGCGCTATGTCACCTCCCAAAGTTATTCGGACTCGCAGGAAAACGCCGTCGGCGAAGATTTTGTCGGCGCTAATGCCCAAAACGCCGCCGTGACCACCTGCCCGGCGTGGGACACAGCGAATGCGACTCCGGGGTTTTGGAAGGGCTTCGTCGCAAGTGGGCATCTCAGTGCGGGGGCGACGCAGGCCGCTCAAAATCCGGCGGGAGCGGTTTCGGCAGAGACTGTTCTCGCACCGGGCGCGTCTCGCACTCTGCGCTTTTATGTCGCCTGGGCCATGCCGCATCATCTCACCGTACAAACGCGCACTGTTTTTGGGCCGGAAACCGACAAGTCGCAAACGGATGTGGCGGCGTTATTTGACGCCGACCCGACTACGCGCTGGTCCACGGGCCGCGCCATGCAGCCTGGCGACGCGCTGGTGATGGATTTAGGTGCATTCCAAAACCTGACTAGTGTGTCACTAGACAGCGGCCAGAAATTTCCCGATTATCCACGCGGCCTGCGGGTGGAAGTATCCGATGATGCCCAGCACTGGCACGTTGCGGCGCTGTTGACGGCAGCGGCTGTTTCCCTTGATTTGAAAACCGGCGTTTTGGATGTGCTGCTGGCAAATGCCAGAGGGCGTTATTTACGGCTGACCAATCTTGGGGCGGACAGCTTTTACTGGTGGAGCGTTTACGGCCTGTCCGTGTATGCTGCCGGACAAGATGCGCCGCTGGCTTTGACTCAAAATGCGGCGACTGCGTATTTGGTACGTTCCGAGACAAAGCCCGTGACGGAAGATGTCGGCCACTACTGGCAGAACTCCTGGAAAACCGCTCCCGAAATGGCGGCCTATGCCGACGCAAATGCCGAACGTCTTCTGCGAGAAACTCGCGCCTGGCAAGACCCGGTGCGTCAATCCAGCCTGCCGTTCTGGCTCAAGCTGAAGCTGATCAACTGCGTGTTTCCGCTTTACTCCAATACGATCCTGACCAGGAGCGGGCGGTTCGTGGTGCAGGAGTCGCCGATTGACATGGGCGGAGCGACGGGGACGATGGATCAGCGCATGGCGGCTCATGCTTTCTACACCTCGTTTTTTCCTGAACTGGATCGGGCGGAACTGGAAAGCTATGCCGACTGCCAGCAGGCGGATGGGCGCATCACGCATTTTGACGGCAATATCCATGAAGTGATCGGACGCCCGGACGTCGACTATGGCATCACGGACTGGCCGGATTTATCAAGCGGCTGGGTGCTGCAAGTCGCAAAGCTTTATCGGTGGACAGGGGATGCAGCGTTCTTAGGCCGGATGGCTCCCCATGTCACGCGGGCGATGGACTGGCTGGAAAAAGACGGCGCGGACGATGATTTGATACCTACCGGCGGCAGCACTTATGACTACGAGCGGCTGCCCCACGGGGCGTTTATTTACTCGGCGTCGTGCTATCTTGGCGCACTCCGGGCGGCATCCGCGCTGGCTCCGCCCGCGCAGGCAAAAGCCTACGACGCGCACCTCGCACTGGTTCAGCAGGCGGTCATGCGCGATCTCTGGAACGGTACGTTTTTCCGCAAGTGGAAAAATCCCAGCACTGGGCAAGCCGTGGAAGACAGCTTTGTCGCCAATCTGGCCGGGGACTGGTTGGCGCGAATTGCCGGGCTGCCCCGAACGCTGGCGCCGGACATCATCCATCAGTCCATTGCTCAGACCATTGCCCGCCACCAGAAGCCGTTTTTTCCGGTTCCTCCGATGCAGGTAACGCCGGACGGCAGGATGACGACATCGGCCTGCTACCTGCTTCAGCATGAGCCGTATCTTGGCTGTGAAGCCATTTACGAAAACTATGTGGATGACGGTCTGGAAACGCTGCGCCGTGTGTACCTGTGCGCCTGGGAACTTAATCACAGCCCCTGGGATGAATCTCTGGTTTACAATGCCCCTGACGGCGGGCAGGGCGGGCTGCGAACTTACATGACCTGTCCGACATCCTGGTTTGTTTTGTCCGCGCTTTCCGGCCTGTCCCTGAACCTGCCGCGCCAAACACTCTTTGTTTCGCCGCGCCTGGCAGCCGGCCAGACCGAGCTGCACCTGCCGGTGTTTTTTCCGCGCTTCTGGGGCCACCTGGACTACGTTCCCGCCGCGCACACGCTTTCCCTGCACATCAGCCGTGTGTTTCCCGCCGACGCCGCGCTGGAGCGCACACTGTATCGCCTGCCCGGCCCGCCGGCTCCCGGAAAAGATGCCGCATTACTCCTGAGTTATGTGGCTGCCGACGGAGATGCCGTCCCCATTGCCCTGCCGCATCCGTTCGCCGTGCTGCCGGGAGCCACGCTGAATTTGTCGGCAGACATTGCCCGGCTGGTTCCACCGGGGAAAAGTGAAGTGGTCAATTTTTCCGTTAAGGCTCCGAGCAAGCGTTCCGGCCTTCCTGCGGACGGCTGGACGCTGACAGACAATCTCCGCGATCCCGGCGAGCTCAATACCGCTTTTGGCGCTCTGGCGCTGGACGGCGATGCGACAACGCGCTGGACGACTGACCGGCCCATGCAGCCCGGCGACCGGCTGACGCTGGATTTCGGGAAAACGCTGCGCGTCGCCAAACTTGTCCTCGACGATACTGCTTCTTCCGGCGACTACCCGCGCGGCTACCTTTTGGAAGCGTCTACGGACGGCAAAGCCTGGACGAAAATTGCCCAGGCGACTGCCGCCGAAACGACTGCCGCGCAGCAGCGGGGCGTTCTGGCGATCACGTTTCCTCCGACGAACGCCCGCGCCTTGCGGATCACCAACCGCGAGGCTGCCCCCGGCTTGTTCTGGTCCGTGCATGAACTCAGCGTTTACGGGCCATAAACAAAAAGCCGCCGGCTCTCGTCACGAGAGCCGGCGGCTTATTTTTCTTGCCCATCCTGTGTCTATATCTGTCTTTTTCTTAGACGTTCGCTGCGTCGGCTGATCGTCCCAAAACCAAATGCCGTCAATAAGCTGACAGCGGAACCACCCACGATCTTTAAAGCATCGGCTGTCAGGCCTAGATGCGCCAGGTAGCAACTGGTCGCCAAAAACATCCGGTGATCAAGTTGCTTTTCCGCCATGAGGAAAATGCGTTCTGCGGCTCCCGGCAGTATGTTTTCAAACTCTGCGAGAACACTGGGTGGGGGCAGTGGGCCGGAACAAGAAACTTCCGTATGCTGATGAACAAGAGACGACCCCCTGGCAGATGAAATTTCATCCTCGTCAGGGGGTCCTTGCATTGGCCGTATGCTGTGCTGGTCGCCGCGATCATCTATGATTTAATTTCTCAGCATGGTCTTTTCGGAACTGCGCCATGGCTTGACGCAGATCGTCACCGACTGCCTGCCAATCAGAGCGAAGGGCGCGTGTATCCGCCAAGTGGCCGCTTTGCGAATCATTATATTCGGTCAGGGTATCACCAATATCTATGGAACGGGCAATGCCTTCAAGAAAAGAGGGGACAGCATACAAAAGGCCAAACTGTTCGTTCATTAATCTGAGCCTCCCATTTGAGTTTAATCAGGCTGTGGCGGCTGTTGCTGACTTTGAATTGTAGCATATTAGTACCCCAAATTGGTGATCCGTCAGCGCTGTCGCCGCAGGTAAGAGGCGGAAATCCGCATTTCTTCGCGGTATTTGACAACCGTGCGACGGGCAACGGTCATACCGCGTTCGGCCAGAGCGTCCACGATGGCCTGGTCGCTCAGCGGCGCTCCGGGCGTTTCTTCAGCGACGAGCGCTGCAATGGTTCCTTTGGCAGTCACTGCGTTCTCAAAAAAGATGTCAAAAGAAACGACATCCTGGGTGGGAAGCTGCACAAATTTGTAAAGCAAGGCGCGGCTGACTGTGGACTCATGCATTTCCACAATTTTGGCGAGCCGTGTGCGGGTGAGCGGGCGCAGAAAAGCGCGCTGCCCGGTTTCCAGAAAGCCTTGCTGGTTTTCAATCAGAGCCTGCGTAATCTTCTGGATCGTCCGACGCCGCTGCTGCAAGTTCTTGAGGAACATGTTTGCGCGCTCTACATACGCAATCACATGCTTTTGATGGTCGGCAGATAGCCGAGCGCCTCCATCGCGGGCGGGTTCGCCACCATTGCGGCTGGCTTTAATTGAATCATACAATCCCCGGTAATAGGGGTTGATCTGGAGCGCAGTGCTCTCAAAGCCCAGCACATCCACCGTGAAGCCGGTGCCGCTTCGCTTGATAATCACGTCCGGGCGAATCGGTTTGCTTTGCCCGTTCATCCGATGATCCCAGGGCTGCCGGAAGGACGCGGCAGGGTTGGGGTTGAGGCGCTTGATGAATGCCAGCGCCGTTTCGATACGCCGGACGGGGACGCCGAGCTTGCGGGCGAGAGAGCTTTGGCGGTGCTGGATCAAAGCAGTCCAATGCGTGCTGATCAGCGTAAAAGCCACCGAATCGTAGTGGTCTTCGTCGCCTTCTTCGCGAAGGTGGCGCATTTGAAGAAGCAGGCACTCGCGCAGGTCGCGCGCACCGATGCCCGGAGGATCGCACGCTTGCAGCCGCTCAATGCCCTGCGTGATCAGGCGGCACGGTACGCGCAGAGTCGCACACGCTTCATCGACATCAATTTGCAGCCAGCCGCGCTCATCCAGGCTATCGACCAGGTACTCGGCAATCTGCGTGTCTTGAGGAGTTTTGGAGATCGCCCGAAGGTGCAGCAAAAGCTGTTCAGCCAGGGAGGTCTGTGAACGGGCCAGCAGCAGAGGGTCAAATTCCGCCGTGCCATCTTCGCCGCTCAGTTGCCCGAATTCGGTGTCGCCGTGCATGGCGCGGCGCTCGTCTTCAGCGGTCTCGTCGCCGCCTCCGGCCAGCATGGCCTGGCTTTCGGCTAGAGAAGGGCCGGCGTCGCCGTCTTCCAGGCCGCCCCCGGACAGTGGATGCCCCTCCCGGCTGAAGGGACAATGCGCGCAGGAGCCAATCCGGCTGCCGGGACACAGACGGCAGCCGCTTTCGGGCGTGAAATCCTCCTCGACACAGTCCAGGGCCGGATTCTCCTGCTGTTCCTGCTCAATGACCTGCTGCAATTCCAGTGTGGAGCATTGCAGCAGAGCATTGGCCTGGATCAGATGCGGCGCAAGTTTTTGCACCTGGGTCTGACGCTGTGTATTGTCCTGACGTAACTGCACGGTCCGGGTTGCCTTTTACGGGTCTGCAAAAAATAATTTGGTCTGCAAAAATACCGTTCGTCTGTCCCCATTGTCGGCAGAACGAGCAGGCGTGTGTAGGGCGCACCGCCCTGTTCGCTTCCTATTTACCTCATGCGACATCGCTTGTCTGTGACTTAAGCCACACTTCTGGTTTCTTATAACTTCGTCTTGAAATAGGCAATCGTATCCTTCAAGCCCTCTTCGAGAGGAATACGCGGCTCCCAGTCCAGCAATTCGCGGGCTTTGGTGATGTCGGGGCGGCGCTGCTTTGGATCGTCCGCCGTCGGCAGGGGAAGATGGATAATGGTGCTGCTGCTGCCGGTGGCTTTGAGTATCTCCTCCGCAAATTGCAGCATGGTCCGTTCCGTGGGGTTGCCGACATTGATCGGCCCGGACTGCTCCGACACGGACAGCTTGTAGATGCCGTCAATCAAGTCCGAAACGTAGCAGAAAGAGCGCGTCTGCTTGCCGTCTCCAAAGACCGTCAGCGGCTCGCCGCGCAGGGCCTGGCTGATAAAGGCCGGCACGACGCGGCCATCTTTGATTCGCATCCGAGGGCCGTAAGTGTTGAAAATCCGAACGATTTTGGCATCCATCCCAAACTTGCGCCGGTAAGCAAATGTCACGGCTTCCGAGTAGCGCTTGGCTTCGTCATAGACCGCCCGCGTGCCATGCGGATTGACATTGCCGAAGTATTCTTCCGGCTGCGGATGCACGGTCGGGTCGCCGTAAACTTCGGACGTGGAAGCCGTGAGAAACCGCGCGCCTTTTTCCCGCGCCAGTTCCAGTGTATGATGCGTGCCGATGGAGCCGACCAGAAGGGTCTCCAGCGGCAGCTCCAGATAATCCACCGGGCTGGCCGGAGACGCAAAGTTATACACCAGGTCGACCGAGCCGGGAATTGTGTAGGGAAGGGTAATGTCTTGTTCGATATACTCAAATTTCGGATTATCGCTTTGATGCGCGATATTGTCCCGGCTTCCGGTCACAAGGTTGTCTACTGCGACGACTTCATATCCTTCGGCCAGAAGCCGGTCGCCGAGATGCGAGCCGAGAAATCCGGCTCCTCCTGTGATGACTGCACGTGCCATAAGTGAATTTTGCCCTCTCTGGTATGAAAAGTTATGGAATTAAGCCGTTTTCATTATAGTACGCCTTTGGCTCTGTGTCAAGCCAGCAGGCAAATCCACCAGGGCAATTGCATATCAAAGGCAGCACGGGGATAAGGGCAGGCACGGGGATAAGGGCAGGCACGGGGGCCTGCCCCTACGGTTGACGGGCGTAGGGGCGGCCCCCTGTGGCCGCCCTTCTGTTTGGGTGGCCGCCCTTCTGTTTCGGTGGCCGCCCTTCTGTTTCGGTGGCCGCCCTTCTGTTTCGGTGGCCGCCCTTCTGTTTCGGTGGCCGATATGCAATTGCCCTGGCAAATCCACGCTTGCGAAAGGCGCGCAAATTATGTTAAACTAAATCGTATTTTTGGCGTATACTTCATTATATGATGTCTTCAACCCGTATCACTGCTCTGCTGCTCCTGCCTCTATTGTTCTGCCTGCCGGGTTACGCGGGCGTCCCTAAAAAGCCTGCGCCTAAATTGGCCCCGGCTTCCAATCTGGGCGGCATGGCGCAGGGCGTCATCGTCAACCTGCCGGACCCGAAGCTGCCGGGAAAGCTTCTGTGCGAGATTCATGCCGATTCGGCTTCGGGTCAAAGTGCGGCCAATGGTTTTCTTGGGCAAATGCACGGCGTCCGGGCCAAGCTTTATCAGCAGGGACGTCCGTCCGCCACTCTGGAAGCTCCGCTGGCGGCGGGCAGCAGTGTTGGAAAAAGCGTAGTCGTCACCGGCACGGGCCGGGTCACGGTTTTATCGCTGTCTCAGCCCGGCACGAAACTTATCGCCGATACGGTTGTCTGGTATGCCAGTATCAATAAATTCGTGGCAACCGGCCATGTCTTTTACCGCGACGGCAAAAGCGGTGCTACAATGACCGGCCCGCGCCTGATTGCGGATACGAAACTAAAATCGGTGCAGATTGTTTCCGGCCATGCGACGGCGCGTTTGTAAACTATGCAGAAATCTACCATTACCCTGATATTTACGGGTGCGTTTGCCGCACTGACACTTCTGCCGCTGTTCGCGCAGAGCGATCCCGACAAGCCGTCTTCGCGGGTTGCCGTCGGCACGGTGAATGTAGACTTTGAATATGGCAAGCTGACCCCTGGCCTGTGGCATCTCACGGGACGGGTGAAGATGACAACGGAAAACTATGACCTGGCGGGTGAAGACCTCAAAGTGGTATTCGCAGCGGGCAAAAGCGGGGCGTCTGCGCTCGCTAAAGCGACGGCGGAGGGTAATCCCGCGACAGGGCAGCAGGTGATCGCTACCATTCGTCAGCCCCTGCAAGGACAGGCGTATGTGATCACGGCGGACCATGCCGTTTACACGCCGGACCCGTCGCGTCCCGGTGGGGGCGCGATGAATTTCACCGGTCACGTCAAAATCGTGACCAAATCCGGCTTTCTCGCCGAGCCGTCGGTTTCCACGACGGATCATGCCACCATCCTGCTGGGCCAAAACAAAGACTTGTATCCGCAGCTTGAAACCGGCCCGGCGCATATCACGCTGACGCCCGCGCAGTAGGAACCTAACCCGGCAAAAAGTTGCCACCCTTCCCTGCTAGGGAAGGGTTAAGAAATAATTCCGACTCCCCCTTCCTTAACAGGGAAGGGAGCCGGGGGTTAGGTTCCGTTTCATAACAATCATCATGCCAATTTTACGCGCCGAAGGGCTGCAAAAATCTTATAAAGGTCGTCAGGTGGTCAACGGCGTCTCCGTGGAAATTGCCCCCGGCGAGATTGTTGGTTTGCTTGGCCCCAACGGAGCCGGCAAAACGACCTCGTTTTATATGATGGTGGGCCTGGTCAAGCCGGACGGCGGGCATGTGCGCCTGGATGATACAGACATCACGCATCTTCCAATGTATCGCCGCGCCCATGCCGGGATCGGCTATCTGGCGCAGGAACCGAGCGCGTTCCGAGGGCTGACGGCGGCGCAGAACATCATGCTGGTACTGGAACTGCTGCCGGGCCTGTCCCGCGCCCAGCGGCAGGAGCGTCTCGATGACCTGCTGGAAAGCCTCAAAATTACCGAC
Source organism: Capsulimonadaceae bacterium (assembly GCA_965277095.1). Lineage (GTDB taxonomy): Bacteria > Armatimonadota > Armatimonadia > Armatimonadales > Capsulimonadaceae > JANXMY01. The sequence continues at coordinate 3,222,289 of OZ255718.1, read as the reverse complement.
CGGCGTGACCTGCTGGCAAAACAATTGTCCGGCGGCGAGCGGCGGCGCGTGGAAATTGCCCGCGTTCTTGCCACGCGCCCCTCATTTATTTTGCTGGATGAACCGTTTACGGGTGTTGATCCGATTGCCATCGAAGATTTGCAGGTCATCATCGCGGAACTCAAAACACGCGGCATCGGGGTCCTGATCACCGATCACAATGTCCATGCAACGCTTGCCATTACCGACCGGGCTTATATTATTTCCGAAGGTCAGATTAAAACTTCAGGAACGGCGGAGCAACTGGTGCGCGATCCGATTGCCCAGAAATATTATTTGGGCCAGAACATGACTCTGGCGATGCGGCGCGGGCCGGGCGGGACGCTGACCGTATGAAGCTGCTGGACAAGCTCATCTTGCAGGATTTGGTTCCCAAGTTTTTGATGGGAATCGGCCTGTTTTCCACGCTCTTTTTCGCATTAGGGCCGCTGATCGCCGCCGCGCGCTTTTTGGAGCAGGGCGTCCCGGCCTGGGTGGTGGCGGCATTTGTCGGCTGGGACTTTGCGGGATTTGTCTCGTTTACGTTTCCGCTGGGAATGCTGGTCGCGGCCCTGCTGGGCTTTGAGCGGCTGTCGCGGGAAAGCGAGGCGGTGGCTCTGTTTGCGGGCGGCATTCCGTTTCTGCGAATGATCGTCCCGGTGGCCGCGTTCGGGCTGGCGGTAAGCCTGCTGGGCTATGTGTTTAATGACCGCGTGGCTTCCTATGCCAACCAGCGCGTTTCGGACATCAAAGAGCATCGCGGCGACATCATTGGCGAGACAACCAAGCCGTTTCACTTTGAAAATCGCAGCGATGGGCGTCTGGATGCCGTGGTGGAGGTAGAAAAGGGCTACGACGTGCAGGCGAAAGCGCTGCGCGAAGTTTCCATTATTGTTTACGACGCGCAGGGGCGTCCGGGCCAGATTTTTTACGCGCAGCGCGCCGTGTCTCACGGCAGCGGCTTCAAGTCGTGGACACTCTATGACGGCCGGTCTACGGATGTGACATCGGGGATCACGGCCAGCTTCGCGCAGCTCGAAACGGCGGAGATCGGCAAAACGCCGGAAAATATGACGTTTTTGCAGCGCGACCCGGAGACGCTGAACTTTCACGACTTGCAGGAGCAAATCAACCAGCTCAAAGCCAGCAGCGGCAGCAGCGCGGAAGTGCGAAACGCCGAAGTCAGTCTGTGGTTCAAAGTCTCCCTGCCGTTTTCCTGCTTGGTCTTCGGCCTTGTCGGTGCGCCATTAGGAATGCGTTCGCCGCGCTCGTCCAAAATCAGCGGTGCGGTCTGGGCTTTGCCGATCATGCTGGGGTATTATGTGATTTACATGACCATGAGCAGCGTGGCGCGCGGCGGCGGCGTTTCGCCGGTTCTGGCGGCCTGGCTGCCCAATCTGCTCGGTCTGGGTGTCGGCTCCGGCCTGATCTGGAAAGCATCTACCTGACATGGGTTCCGTCGCATTATTTGCCTTTGTGCTGTTTGTCATGGGCGGGATCACCGCTTACATGGGAGACAGGCTCGGCAGCTATATCGGCAAAAAGCGGCATTCCACATTTGGGCTGCGGCCCCGGCACACGGCAATGCTCTGGACAGTAGTTTCGGGCGGCGCGATTGCGGTGGGAACGCTGACACTGCTGTTTATACTCGATAACACGGTGAAGACCGCTTTGCTGCAAGGGCCGGAATTGGTCGCGCAAAAGGCCATGCTGGAACGTCAAAACACCGCATTGACGCGCCGCAATACGGCTTCCGAACAGCGGGCGCAGGCCGATTTGCTTCAAGCGGCACATGCTCAGGCCAAAGCGGACGCTGCCCAGGAAAAGCTCTCTGCTGTCGCCGGTGAACTCGCGCAGGCAAAAACCTCTTTGCTTCACAGTCAAACAGCGCTTGAGCACCGGCAGGCGACGCTGGCTGCCGCGCAGGGACAGCTTCTGGCTGCGCGAACCGGGCTTGGTCATACGCAGGCGGAACTGACGGGCGCGGAGCAAAGAGTCCGGTCTGCGCGGCGAGGGGTCATACAGGCGCAGCAGCAATATCAGGTTGCCAGCAGCCAGGTCGTTCAAGCGAATAAAAGCGTGCTTGATCTGGTCATCCAGCAGGACCGTTTGCATTCCGAAAATTCGCTGCTGACAAGCCAAAATAAAGTCCAGCAGGGTCTCCTGCAAAACTCGCAAGGGCATTCCTTGATTTTTCGCCGGGAAGAAGAACTGGGCCGGACGGTCATCTCTGCCCGTCAGGCGCCGGAATCGCTGCGGCGGGAACTGGCCGTATTTCTGGATCAGATCGAATTAATCGCGCGCAAACGCGGTGCGGGGAGCCTGGACAATTCTCCTGCCATCGTGATCCCCGTACCCATCGCCGGTACGGAAGGGGGTCCGGCGGCGCGGGAGGCGGCTCTGGACGCACTTTCGCAGAATATCGCGGATCAAAGCGGCTTCATGCCCAGCATTGTGGTGGTAGCCGATGCCCGTTTCAACACGTTTCGTGGCGAGGCCGTCAAATTAGACCTGCGGCCTTATGCCAACGTCATGGTGTTTCCCAAAGGCACTGCGATTGCTGACAGCGTCATTGACGGCACACAGTCCGACGATATGATTTTGAAGCAGCTGCAAAGATTTCTCGTGGAGCGCGTCCGGCCTGTTGCCCTCAGCAAGGGGATTATCCCCATTCTTGATCCCGAATCAGGAGAAACGTTAGTCGGCCAGCCGATCAACAGCGAGACCTGGCTGGCGCGAGTCAAGCAAATCCGTCAGATTGGCTCCGATGCTCATGTCACGGCCTTTGTCAACGAAGACACTTATAGCGGGGACTTGCTGCGCCTTGAACTGAGCGTGACTGCCAGAGACGCATCCGCCGCGGCAAACCGGGCAGGGCAATAAATGAAGGGGAACAGACAGGGCAGCCTGTCGTAATCGCGACAATGAGTATCGGCTATCCAGCGCGCTTCGCTGATGTGCGCCTCCGGTGCGACATTCGATGACCCAAATTGTCCTTGCCATCGATCCCGGACGGGCCAAATGCGGCCTGGCGGTCGTGTCCGGCCCGGAGCCTGTGCAGGCCTTGGAGCGGGCTGTCGTGGAAACGGAGCGGCTGACCCTGGCAGTGGCCGATCTTCTGCGACGCCGCCCGGAAATCACGCTGCTGCTGATCGGTGATGGCACAAACAGCGCGCTGCTGCGGCGCGCAGTGGCCGAAACATTTCCTCAAATTTCCCTTCAAACCGTCAACGAACATAACACATCCGTTCGCGCCCGGCAGCGTTTTTTATCCGAAAACCGTGCGTCTGGATGGCGGCGCCTGCTGCCGCGCGGCCTCCGCGCCCCGGAAGTTCCCTACGACGATTATGCCGCACTGATGCTGGCGGAAGATTACTTCCAAAATTAAAAAAGATTAAATTTCAAAATAATTGGATATAACACGCAAAATCGTGAAACAAACGCATCTCTGCGTTGTCACACGATTTGGGAGCAGCCCCATTCGCTGCAACCGGCGCCGTACCTCCCAATGGTGGCGAGGCGGCGCGCATCCGGTCATATCTCTAAAGCATCACAGAGTAAATCGTTTTTGTAAAGCAGCACCGTGACACGCGCGGCAGCCAGAGACGTTTGGACCTTCAAGGCAACATGGATACTTGAGGACGAAGAACGGCCCACACTGCCAGCCTATTGCGCTCTGCGGCGGAGTAAAAGCATTTTCGCCTGGCTTGGGGACAAAAGATCGGGATGCGAGACGTTCGTTGTAAGGAGACAGTCTCTATGAAGAAGTCACTTGTACTTCTCGCCGGCGTGAGCATGGCCTTTATTGGCCTTCCCGCCGTTTCCCACGCTCAGGCGGCCAGCGGCCCGTTCGCTGACGTCCCCACCGATCACTGGGCCTACCAGTCGGTGGACACCCTTCAGAAAGCCGGCATCGTGATCGGCTACCCGGACGGCACCTACGGTGGCCGCCGGCCGATGACCCGCTACGAGTTTGCGGTCGCCATCGCCCGCCTGCTCGCGCAGATGAAAACCGGCGGCCCGACGAATGCCGACCTGGATGCGCTCCGCACCGACCTGGAAAACCGCATTGCCGGCAATACCGCCGCGATTGACGCCCTCCGCGCTCTGGTCAACGGCTTTCAGCCGGAACTGACCCGGCTCGGCCAGGACGTTGCCGCCGCGGATGCCCGCCTGGACACGCTGGAAGCCCGCGTCAATGCTCTTGACAACCGGCTTACCAACGACGAAGGCAAAATCGGCTACCTGGCTGCCGAAGATGCTCGCTTCCATGTCACCGGCACGGTGAACATCATTGCGGAAGCCGATGCTTCCCGTCTTCGCAATGCCGACGGCAACTACAAGGCGTTCATTGACGAGAACGGCAACCCGCAGGGGTACCGGACGAGCTTCAGTGATCGCCTGCTGGGCGAGTCGGATGTTTACAATGACATCCTGCTCAACATTCGCGGCAAAGTCTCTGACAATGCCACCGCGAATGTGGACCTGGACTTCGGCAACTACCTGAGCGCAGTCGGCAACACCTCGGCATTCCCCGGCTATTCCGCCGGTCGCGGCCCGGTTTCCGAGCTTCTGCCCGGAACCCTGACGGCGAATAATGAATATGCCAACGTCTACAAGGCTTACCTGGACGCTGCCGTGAAACTCGGACCTCTGGGCGGCGCGGAACTGCTCGTGGGCCGCTTCGGCAACCAGTACACCAAATGGACGCTCAAGCAGGCGGATGCCGACATCTACACCAACCTGACCCAGACTGACTCCGGTGACATCATCGGTGACGGAATCTCGGCCAACTTGAAGCTCGGCCCGGCGCATGTTAATGCGTTCGCCACCAAGCTTTCCGCGCTGCCCTACACCCAGCCATATGGCGGCTCGTCCGGCTTCGGCACGATTGGGACGCTGGGCAATCCGGTTGATCCGCTTCGGTTTGCACCTTCGACGCAGACCCGTCCCGGCGGCTTGATTGCTTCCAACCATGCAGCCGCCCTTGACCAGATGGCCGGCGCTCGCGCCACGATCGGCGCACCGGAAGGCTTTGTGATCGGCGCCACGCTTGTGGAAGCGGGCCTGACCAACAATGGCGCAAACGGACTGGGCGCTGAGGACGGCCTCAACGACCCGAACCGGGCGCTGGGCAGCAAAAACGGTCAGTATAACCGCTTGACGGTTTACGGACTGGACTTGAACGGCGCACTGCCATTTGGCCTTCCCGGCCTCAAAAAGGGCGGCGTCCTGGTGGATGCGGCTTACACGGTCTCCGCGCATGGCTATGACCAGGGCTTCAACAACGTCGGGAATGGCTTCCGCTATTCCTCCCAGGCTTACAACGCCGGGTTTGCCGTTGGCCCCGTTCATATCAAGGGCGGTTACCAGTATGTCGGCCCGGACTTCTCCGCTCCCGGTTACTGGGGACGGCTCGGTGCGTGGAGCAATCCGACCAACGTGCGCGGCCCGGTCGTTTCGGCCAAGTTCGCGATCACGCCTAAGCTGGCCTTCAATGCGGACGGTGAGTTCTATACGGCGGCCTACGGCTCCAATGCCAACGGCACCGCGATTGACTCGCCTATTCATGGCGCGGTGCAATACACCGATGCCAATGGAAACACGCGTCATGGCGGCGCAGATCATGTCAGCCGCTATCAGGCAGGCTTCAGCTATGGCCTGAGCAGCAGCTACGGCGTGGACCTCGGCTTCGAGGATGTGCAGTATGACATCCGCAACCAGAATGGCGCCAGCCTGAGCGCGAACGGCACACCAATTGCCGGCGGACGCCCGGAAGAGAATTACACGACCATCGGCCTGGGCCACACGTTCAGCCCCAATGCCTCCGTGAAGCTTCTCTACCAGATCGTTCACTACAATGACAAAGGCACGGGTTTCGACCCGAACGCGAACGGCGGCAAGGAAGACGGCAGCGTCGCTACCGCGCAGTTCCAGCTTAAGTTCTAACTGCAACACCAGAATTTCTCACCGCGTCCCGTGTGGGAACGGTGAACTCAAAGCCCTCGAAGCTTCGGCTTCGGGGGTTTTCTTTTTGGGGGAGATATTAGGAGACCTACCTCCTTGTTCGCTCGTTCCTCGCTCACAGGGTCCTTCCTAAAGGAAGGATTAAGATGAGTGGCGAGGGTATAATTTTTTGTCAGAAGCCGTCTTTTGTCAGCATTCTTCCTTTAGGAAGGATGCCAGCGAAGTGAAGAAGGACGAAGCGGGGAGGTAGGTCTCTGAAAAGGCGGTAAGTCTTGGAAGGCTTTCCGGGTTAGGGAGGACGTAATGCCGTTTGAGGAAAAAAGCAAGGAAACAATTATTACGGGGCAAAAGCCGGCAGAAAAGCTGCCGCTGGCTCAGCAGATGCGACGACAGCCGACAGGGGCAGAAGCGAAACTATGGTGTTTTTTGCGGGCGGGTCGCTTGAAAGGTTTGCATTTTCGTCGCCAACAGGTAATTGATGGTTTCATCGCCGATTTCTATTGTCACTCGGCGGGATTGGTCATTGAATTGGATGGCGCGGTGCATCAGGCGCAGTTGGAATATGATACGGAGCGCGACCGGATTTTGAGAGAGCGCGCGTTCTTGAAAGGATTGCTCTATTTGTGACTGCCCCACCGGGTCAATCATAATCCTTCCTTTAGGAAGGACCCTGTGCGCGAGGAACGAGCGAACAAGGTGGTAGGTCTCTGAAATAGTGGTAGGTTATTTAAGTCATACGACGTGTTAATGATTCTCAAAGGCAAAACATCCATGCAAAACACAAAAACAATCAACGCCAAGATCATCGCGGCGGGCCTGGCAGGAACGCTGCTGGGCGCGGTCCTGACAGGCGGCGTCGCCCGTGCCGACCTGCTCGGCTCGCTCTTGAAAGGCGCCGGCATCGGCGTTCTCGTCAAACAATTCCAGCGGCCCTTGAATGACGGCATTGACAAGATTACCGGCAGTGCGGGAGCCGGGCGATTTGAGGCCACCAAAGTGGTTCCCATCGTCAGCATCGGGCAAGGCGGGTATGTCGGTGCGGTGCAGGTTTCCGGGCCGAAAGTGCAGGTCGACCAGGTGCAGGCCGTGGGTCAGTTGGAAGGCAGCGTCGTCGGGGATCGTTTTCGGCTGAAGGCGCTCATTCCCATTGATACCGAAAAGCCCAGTGATTTGAAAAGCATCCACCGGGTCAAGGGTGTCGGCGTCAGCGCAATCATTGATGTGCGCGTGTAGCGGCAGTGAGGTCCGGCGCGGTATCTCGGTGCCGGGCCTTTTCTGGTATCATGGCCGCATGGCAAGTGATTCTGTGCGGCTTCGCCGGATACGCTTCTGGCTGGGATTGTTCGTTCTCGGCCTTGTCCTAAGCGGTGTCACGGCGATTCCATTGGAATGGGAGCTAAGCGCAGCGGCTCGCTGGGTCGGAACTGGCAATTCCGAGCTTTGCCGCTGGCTGCAGCGCGTTCAAATGGGCTTGCGGGAGACAGATGCGCGTTACCCGTTTCTTGCGTATGGAACGGACTGGCTGGCCTTCGGCCACATCGTCATTGCCATTGCTTTTATCGGGCCGCTGTGCGATCCCCTGCGAAACCGCTGGGTGATCACATTCGGTTTGATTGCGTGTGTTCTGGTCATTCCCTGGGCGTTCATCTTTGGCGCGCTTCGCGGCATTCCCTTTTTCTGGCGACTGATTGACTGCTCTTTCGGCGTGGCCGGCTTCGTACCTTTGTGGCTTGTCCGGCGAGATATTGACGCTCTGGCAGGCCGGGAGGAGAACGCGCCATGAATGCTTTGCTTGCCGCCCTGCTCACCGGAATTTTGTTTGCCGTCAGCCTTCCGCCATTTAATTTGGAATGGCTGGGGTGGATTGCGTTTGTCCCGCTGCTCTGGGCTGCGCCGGGCCGCCGTCCGCTGGAAGCCGTCGGAATGGGAATGCTGGCGGGAGCCGTCTGCGGCGCAGTGCAGGCAGGGTGGTACCACGACACGTCTCGTTTGTTCTGGGCTTATATTCCGTTTCTGTGGCTGTCATTTTTGTTTGGGGTCGTCGCGCTGGCAGCCGCCTGGGTTCCCACGCAGTGGCCTTCGACCCGGCGGGTGCTGTTTGCTGCCAGTGTCGGTGTCGGCGGGGAATGGCTGACATCGTTTCTGCCCCTGCCGCTCAACATTGCTCTTTGCCAATACAAAAGTCTGCTTCTCATCCAAATCGCCGCGTGGACCGGCATCTGGGGCGTGTCGTTTCTGCTCTGGTGGGCAAACGCCGCTCTGGCAGACTATGCCCTGCGCCGCCGCTTTGCTCCTGTCGGCCTCGGGCTGGGGTTGGTCGCGGTCACGCTGGCGTATGGCGCTTTCACGCTGACTCATACGCTTGTCGCCGCGCCGCGCCTCACCGTCGCGGCGATCCAGGACTTGACGACTGACGAAACAGGCGATCTGGCTCCGGCAGTCGCCGGCATTGATCGGGTGCAGATGACACGGATGGCCGCCCGGCAGGGCGCAAAACTGATCGTTTGGTCGGAAGAGTCGCTCGGCGGTGAGTTTGCGCCGGCCAGCCCTAAAGACGACACGCGCACACTGGCGCGGCAGCTTGCAACCCCTCTGGTCGTCGGTTATTCCGATGACTCCCGCCCGAAGCCCTTCAACTGCGCGGCCTACCTTGACGCCGCTGGAAAAGTGCTTTACCCACGGCACCACAAAATCCATTTATATTTGGCGGAGCGCGAAACCAATCAGTCCGGGAATACGGTCACCGTTGTAAAAACGCCGCAGGGGCCTCTGGGACTGGAAATCTGCTTTGATAGCTGCTACACGAATACGACGCGCGAAACCGTCCGGCAGGGAGCGCAGCTCATCGCCATGCCGAATTATGATCCGCCTACTCCTCGCGGCGTTTTGCACCGCTTGCACGGGGCTATGCTGCCATTTCGGGCCGTGGAGAACCATGTCCCGTTCGTCCGCGCGGACTCCAACGGCCTTTCCCAGATCGTCGATGCGAATGGGCGCATCGTCGCTCAGTCCCCCTTGTTTGCACCGGACATATTGCTTGGCAGTGTGCTGTTAGGAAACGGACAGGGAACATTCTTCACTCGCTTCGGCGACTGGCTGACGTATCTGTGCCTGATTTCGGTGACGATCAATCTCATCTTGGCGGGGAAAAGAATAAAGGCGGGGAAAAGAATAAAGGCCAGCCAATGACGCCAGGATGTGCTGCCGCGCGATACTATTGTAACATGGTATAATTAAAGTCGGATGGCTGCTGGCTGCGGCTGCAAGCCGATTATGATATTTATAAAGCGCGGCGCACGCTCACCAAAAAATTAGATCAAGCGCCGCCTTATGCAGAGTGCCAAGAAAAAGCGATATGACACCATTCAAAGCATTGCTGGTCGGCGCGGGCGGCATGGGCAAAACCTGGGCGAAGAACCTGACGGACCACCCGGAGGCAGCTATCGCGGGCTGGGTGGATTTGCGCCCCGACGCGGCGGCGGAGGCTGCAGATGAATTGGCGCTGTCCGTGCCGTATACCGGAACCGATCTGGGGAAGGCTCTGGCGGAAACCAAACCCGACTTTGTGGTAGATGTGACCATCCCGGAAGCGCACCGGGAGGTGACCCTGCAAGCGCTGGCCGCCGGCGTTCCCGTGCTGGGCGAGAAGCCGATGGCAAGCAGCATGGCGCAGGCGCGGGAAATGGTGGCTGCCTCGGAGAAATCCGGCAAACTTTATATGGTGAGTCAGAGCCGCCGCTATGATGCGCGGCTTTTTGCCTACCGACACTTAATTCAAGACCAGATTGGGCCGCCCGGAATACTCAATTCGGATTTTTACATCGGCGCACATTTCGGCGGCTTCCGCGATGAGATGGCGAGCGTTTTGCTGCTGGATATGGCGATACACACACTGGATCAGGCGCGCTTTCTGAGCGGAGCCGACCCGGTCTCAGTATACTGTGAGGAGTTTAATCCGGCCTGGAGCTGGTACAAAGGCGATGCCTGTGCGACGGCCCTGTATGAAATGACCGGCGGTCTGCGATATTCCTATCGCGGTTCGTGGTGCAGCGAAGGCAAAAATACGTCGTGGGAATGTGACTGGCGCGCTGTCGGCGCGCGTGGCTCGGCCTTGTGGGATGGGCAGGGCGCTCCGTCCGCCGATGTGGTGACCAAAACGGGTGGATTTGTCAGTGAGACGGAAGCCCGCGAGGGCGCCGTGCCGGAAGGAAGTCCGGGAGGCATTGCGGGGTCACTGTGCGACTTTTTGAACGCGCTGGCGACCGGTGCGACACCAATGGGTGAGTGCCATGACAACATCAAGAGTCTGGCAATGGTGTTCGCCGCCATTGAGTCTTCGGCCACCGGTGAGCGCGTCCCGGTGAGGATATAAAAGCCCATTCATAGATGCGATGACACTTTCTCCCTACTGGCTCCTGCTTTTGACTGTGCTGCTCCCGCTGCCGTTCAGCACTGACCGGCGCGGGCGGCGTGTTCCCTGGGTAACATACACGCTGATCGGGCTAAACGTCTTTGTCTATGTAGCAGCTTGGATACACAGCGGTATTGGTTTGCATGACAATCTCGCTGAATGGTTTTCTCGGCTCATCTCACCGGGCCATGAAAACGACGAATTGTATGATCAATGGGGGTTTATTCCGGCAAAGCCCCATTTTATCACTCTGCTAAGTGGTTTGTTTCTGCATAGCTCCCTTTTGCATCTGGCAGGAAATATGCTGTTTTTGTGGCTTTTCGGGCCGCATGTGGAAGAAGCGTTGGGCTGGGAAGCATTTCTCGCGCTGTATCTGGGCGGCGGCATTATGGCTGGCCTGCTGCACATGGCGATTATCCTTGTGCGGGGCGAGATTGTCATGGCTCCTCTGGTAGGCGCATCAGGAGCGATTTCCGCTATTCTCGCGCCGTTCGCCATTCGATTTCACCGGACGCGGATACTTCTATACTGGCTGCCAGGAGCGGTGTTCTTGCGGGGCTGGACAATTATAGAAGTGCCTGCGGTAGCTGGCCTATGTTTGTGGCTGTTGCAAAATATCGGTGGCGCGGTATGGTTTCTGCTCCCGTCGCCCGCCAGTGGCGGCGTTTGGTCTTTGCTGCCGCCAGCCCCTAGTAATGATAGAACCGCCTACTGGGCGCATATCGGCGGCTTTGTGTTTGGGCTGGTGGCGGCGGAACTGACTGGCCTGCTGCGCGATGGGCGGCAGGATTATTTGCTTCAGGATGCGCGCATGGCAGCCGCGCAGGGCCAGGAAACACTGACCGTCGCGGTTCGTAAATACCGGGCCTTTCTGGACCACGACCCGGACAATGCCGGAGTGCGGGCTGAGCTGAGCCGCTTGCTGGCGGTCAGCCCGGAGCATGGGCGCATGGAGGCAGGCCTGGAAATGCTGGCGGCGACGCGCGGATTTTTGAGGCAGGCGGATAAGGTTTCTGCGGCCCGGTGCGCCGGGGAAGCGCGCGCCCTCGGATTAACTGTTTTGCTGACACCACGCGAGCGTTTGCGCCTCGCGGGCGCGGCGGAAAGCGTCGGTGATTACGAGACGGCGATTCTTTTGCTCCGCCTTGTTGTAGAAGAAACGCCGGAGTCGCCCGAAGATGAGATGGCCCGCTTCAAGCTGGGGCAGCTTTTGCAGGGGGCAGACCCGGAAGAAGCAGCAGCGGCTTTGACGGAGTTTCTGGCGAAATATCCGCACAGTGAATGGGCTAGGCAAGTCCGCCTTGCACTGCAAACAAATGTTTGATTTAGAGGGTTATTGGGATAAAATCTTGCTGTCACACAGTCATACCACGCAGGAGAACACCCCGATGGCATTGGAAGATTTGCAGAAAAATGCGATGATGGCGCATTTATTGGACGGCTTGAACCACAAGAAGGACATCGGCCATTATGGCCGCCTGGTATTTTCGATGGTGGGCCGGCACTTTGTGGACGAAGACGAACTCGTCCGCATTCTTTCTCAAGACAAAGACTTCAACGAGGAGCAGGCCCGCAGCCTGGTTCAGCAGGTGCAGGCGCATGATTACAATCCGCCCCGGCGCGAGAAGATTTTGCAGTATCAGCAGGAGCAGGATTTCCCTATTATTCCAAACCCGGACGACCCGGATGCGGGCAATGTGTACCGCGACCTGAACTTCCCGGACCATGTGTACCAGCATATTTCGGACTACCATGAGCAAAAGGGAGCATAGACCCGGCAACTTTTTGAAAGCCCTGGCGATAGCGCCAGGGCTTTTTGTCTGTAGTTGCCGCCCGGATATGCCATACTATAAGTGTGTCTCATTTTGACTCAGTTTGCCGGGAAATCACCACCGAAGACGAATTTGTCCGGCTGCAAGACCCGTGGAATGCGCTCCACGCCGCTTCCTCTTATCCATCTCCCTTTTGCCGCTGGGAATGGGCCTGGGAATGGTGGCAGCATTTTGGGAAAGGGAACGCGGCGCGTTATCGTCTTCTGGTCGTGCTGGTTTATGGGGAGGACGGCACGTTGAATGGCCTGGCCCCATTCTTTTTTCCGACAGAAAGCGGCGCGTTGAGGCTGCGCCCGCTGCGGCCTCTGGGAACACGCATCCACTGCACCGTCGACGATTTGACGGAAGAACCGATCCTTCTGCTGCGCCGGGGCTGCGCGGCGCAGGCCCTGAGTGCCATCCTGGACGGCCTGCTGGCCTGGCCGGGCCGGGGCGCATGGGACTTGCTGCATTTGCGTCAGATGCGAGCGCCGTCCGATCCCAGTTTGCGGGCGCTGTGGCGTCAGACCGCCCATCGGCTGCCGTTTGGCCTGCTGCGCGTCCGTCAGCGACAGGGGCAGACGCGCTCGTTGCCCGCTTCGTGGCCGGAATTCCGCCGCTCTTTGAGCCGTTCCATGCGAGACAATGTGGTTTATTATCCGCGCCTGTTGACCCGCGAAGGCCATGTCTGGCAGGCGCGCTTTGTGCGCGACCCGGAAGAAGTATACGCAGCCGCAAGCACGCTGATTGATCTGCATCATCGCCGCGCTTGCAGCGGGCGCGGCCCAGCGCATACCAACCATTTGCCTTTGAGGTCGCAGCAATCTTTTCTGCGGAATGTCTTGGCGCGCCTGGCCGGACAGGGAAAGGCTGCCATTGCCCTGCTGGAAGTGGACGGTGTGCCTGTGGCCGCGCAGTCTGTTTTGGAAGACGCCGGAATGCTGTCATTTTACTATTCCGGCTTTGATCCGGTTTGGCATCGGTATAGTCCGATAACCGTGCTGCACATTGCGCTTCTCCAAGATGCCATCGGGCGCGGATTGACGCGCGTTGATTACCTGCCGGAAGCCGAACCCTGGAAAACGCGCTGGGGAACTGAAGCGGAATATGAATATGACGAACTGAGCTGCCTGTCGCTTGCCCCGCGCTCCCTGCTGCGAAGCCTTTGGCGCGGCGTCATCCGCCTTCAATCGATGAAGCATGGCTCCGCCTGCGAGTGCGGATACTGCACCCGCGAAGAATGGCAGGCAGCGGCTAAGGCTGTTCGTTCAGGCTCGTGAGTCTGCTGCCCTGTTCCAAATACCCAGGAGACCCAGTATGATTCTCACCGATGAAGAAGCTTTTGACCTCGCGACCCCTACCGGGCCAATGCGAACTTACATCTTTCGGCCTGCCGCCGCGGGCCGTTACCCCGGCCTCGTCTTGTTTTCGGAAATCTTTCAGATGACCGGCCCCATCCGAAGGGCAGCGGCCAACCTGGCAGGCAGTGGCTTTGTCGTTGCCGTCCCGGAAGTTTACCACGAGCTGGAGCCGGCAGGAACGGTGCTTGCCTACGACGCGGCGGGAGCGGACCAGGGCAACGCCCATAAAACCGCGAAAGCCGTCGCGAGCTATGATGATGACGCCCGCGTGGCGCTGGACTTTCTCCACAGCTTTCCCCATTGCACCGGCCATCTGGGCGTCGTAGGTATTTGTCTGGGTGGACATCTGGCGTTTCGTGCGGCGATGAACCCGCAGGTGCGGGCTGGAGCCTGCTTCTACGCGACGGACATTCACACGCACAGCCTGGGCCTCGGCAGGGAAGACAATACGCTGGGGCGCATGGGCGAGATTACGGGCGAAATGCTGATGGTCTGGGGCCGCCAGGACCCGCATGTCCCTCGCGAAGGCCGCCGTGTGATTTATGAGGCCATGAGCGACGCTGGCTTGACGTTCCAATGGCATGAGTTCAATGCGGCCCATGCGTTTCTGCGTGATGAAGGCCCCCGATATGATCCGGCGATGGCACGGATTTGCTGGGGCATGGCCCTGGAGTTGTTCGGGAGAACGCTGGGCGAAGGTGATGTCCTTTCCGCGCATAATCCAGTCTGAACCGCCAATTTTAGTGTGCCGCCGGGTATACTACTTCCATCAATTTTTCGATAAAACCGCGCAGCGTATAGGAACAGATGCTCGATTCAACCTGGACACTTATTATTGGCCTGCCGCTCATCGCGATTTTAATCGTGCTGGTGTGGCGGCGGATATCGGCAGTCTCCGTCCGCATTCAGGAGGTGAAAGAAGAAATGGCGCGCAATCCACAGGACCCATACCGCGCGCTGGCCGACCTGATGGCGTCGGAAGAGGCCACCAAACCGCGTCGGGACCGCAAAACAAATGGAGGGGGAGATGGCTAAAGGACTGACCGACCGGCAGCAGGAAGTCTTTAATTTCATCGTTACCCACCTGGAAGAAAAGGGCTATCCACCCACCATCCGGGAAATGCAGATTGGACTGGACATCGGCTCTCTGCGCGGCGTAACCATTCACCTGGACGCACTGCAAAAAAAAGGGTACATTGAGCGTCTCTCGGCGAAAGTCGGCCCGCGCACCTCACGCGGGATTCGCATTCTGGCTCGTTTGGAATCCAGGGCGCGCGACGAGGAGTCTGGTCTGCGGCGGATGCCGCTGATCGGCACCATTGCTGCCGGAATGCCGCTGCTCGCCAATCAGAATATCGAAGACATCGTTGCCATCCCAAACCAGATACTCCGCGGGGGGGGGCGTGACTGCTTTCTGCTGCGCGTTCAGGGCGAAAGCATGACGGGAGCGCACATTTTGCCGGGCGACCTCGTCGTCATTCTGCCCCAGGCGACTGCGGAAAATGGCGACATTGTTGCGGTGCGGCTGGGCGAGGAGGCCACGATTAAACGCTTTGCCCGGCATGGCAATCGCATTGAGCTTCAGGCGCAAAACCCGAATTTTGCTCCGATTCCTTTGCGAAAGTCCGACAATGCCGCCATTATCGGCAAAGTGGTTGGCTTGCTGCGCGGATACGGTGGATAACCCATGTTTCCGTTTTTACGCCGCCTTTCTGCCTTTGGTTTGGCGATGATGCTGACTGGCTGCTCCAAACCTTCGCCGCCCGTTTCCTCTTTGCAGCAGACGGAAAATGGGATGACGGTAACTCTTTCCCTTTCTCCCATGCCTCACACGGGAGACAACACGTTTGTTGTGACGCTTCGTAATTCCGCGACAGATGCGCCTATCGGAAATGCCAACATCACGGCAGTTCCCGAAATGCTTTCGCCGCGGCTGCCAGGCGCATCGGTCAGCGGGCGGGCGCAGGGAAACGGCGTCTACAACATCCCTGTCCGCCTGGGGATCGCGACCCGTTACAGCCTCCTGCTTCATATCCAGCGGCCCGGCTGGAAACAAGCGGATGACATTGCATTTTCCGTACAGGCGGATCAATAGGAGACAAACGAATGGTCGCAATCGAAGCGCGCTACGACGGCAGCAAAAAATGCACGCTGCATCACCCGGAAGGCAGTTTGATTCAAACTGATGCTCCTAAAGACATCGGCGGTGAGGCCTCGGCGTTCAGCCCAACCGATCTGGTGGCCGCCGCACTAGCAGCGTGCGTTCTCACCACGGTTGCCATGTTTGCGGAGCGGCACGAGCTGGATTTAACCGGCATTCGCGCTCATGTCGGCAAAGAAATGACGACGGCTCCGCGCCGCATCGGACATCTGCCTCTTACGGTGCATTTGCCGGCATCGGTTCCCAGCGAAATGCGCCCGATTTTAGAGCGTGTTGCCTATACCTGCCCGGTTCATGCCAGCCTGCATCCAGACGTAGACGCACCGATTGAGTTTCTTTACGATTTATAGAGAAGTTATAAGCCGCCCAGAGCCCGTTTGACCTGGACTTCTTTGCCGCCAATAATTGTCAGATCGTCATACGCCACCAGCACCCGCCGGTTGCCGATGCCGAGCGTGTGGCTTCCCAGCGACAGCAGGGCGAAATGCGGCAGGCGCGTGTGCGGGTCAACGTAGAGATCGTCTACTTTGCCGACCGCATTCCCAGTTGCGTTTTGTACGCTGAAGCCGCGTGGATCGCCCAGCCCGGCTCCGACAACGCTGCCGGATTGAATGTGGCCTTTGCTTTCCTTGTCCCGCTTTTCCAGCTCGCTCAGCAGTTCCAGTATTTCCGGCATTTCTTCGCCCTCCTAGGGTCGTTTGTACTATGCTGCTGTTGTTCCCGTCCCGCAAGGCCGAGTAAACGCGCAGGAATTCCTGCGGCCTGCCCCGAACTGCTTCCCGAACCAAATCAGCAAAGGACACACTTAATGGCTCCCCTTTCCATTCAGCTTTATACACTCCGCGATGTCGTCAATGCCGACTTTCCCACCGTACTGCGCCGCGTTGCCGAAATCGGTTACAAAGGTGTGGAATTCGCCGGTCTGCACGGCCTGGCTCCCGCTGAAGTCGCAAAGATTTTAGAGGAAGTCGGCCTTCAGGTCAGCAGCAGCCACACCGGCCTGCCGACGCGCGAAACAATCGCAAAGCTCGCCGACACGGAAAAAGCCCTGGGTAATACGCGCCTTGTCGCCGGCTTTGGACCGGACAATTTCAAAACCTTGGACGACTGCAAGCGCAGTGCGGAAAAGTTTCAACTGGCAGCGCAGCTTTCCGCCGAGGAAGGCCTCAGCTTTGGAATGCACAATCACTGGTGGGAGTTTGAGACGGTCAGCGGCCACAATGTTTACGACTATCTTCTGGACGCCGCCCCGGCGATGTTCAGCGAACTGGACATCTACTGGGTTGCGTATGCCGGCCAGTCCCCTGCGGACGTGATTGCCCGGCATAAAAGCCGCCTGCCTCTGCTGCACATCAAAGACGGCAGCCTGGAAAAAGACAGCGCCATGACCGCAGTAGGCAGCGGAAAAGTGGATGTCAAAGGCGCAATCAGCGCGGCAGACCCGAACGTTTTGGAGTGGCTGATCGTGGAACTGGATCACTGCGCGACGGATATGTGGGAGGCAGTGGAGCAAAGCTATTCGTATTTGATAAGCAGTGGTCTGGCGGCAGGAAACAAATGAACGAGACGCTTCCATCTCCACAATTTGTCCATGCTTATCCCCCGGCGCAGCCCGCCCCCGGCCCGGCACTCTGGCTGCCGTTCTCCAAAGGCGAACTGCTGGTGCGCGGCGAGGAAGGCCAAAGCTGCCTGCACCACGGCGATTCGGCCAGCGTGGCGGCGCTGAATTTGCGCGCCTCCCTGTACCTGGGGACTCTGGGCGGAGTTCCCTGTCTGACGGCAGACTTTGACCCGGACTCAGACATTCCCGAAGGCTGGGCGGCGCGAAGCTTGCGCGGCTTATTCGGACAGCTAACCGAGGCGGAATATGCCCTGGCCGGGTATGCGTCCCAGATGCTTTACTGGCGGCGAACCAGCGGCTTCTGCCCGGTCTGCGGCCACCCTGCGGAAGCAAGGGAGGGCGACTGGGGCCGGCTTTGCCCCGAATGCGGCCATGTTTCCTACCCCCATGTCACGCCTGCGACATTGATTCTGGTTCAAGATGGACCGCGTCTGCTGCTGGCACACAAGCCGGGGTGGGGCGCGCGCTACAGCATCCTCGCCGGTTTTGTGGAGCCAGGCGAATCTTTGGAAGAGTGCGTTCGGCGGGAAGTACGGGAAGAAACAGGAATTGAGCTGGCGGACTTAGAGTATGCGGGAAGTCAGCCCTGGCCGTACCCGCATCAGTTGATGATTGGGTTCACCGCGCGTTATGCGGGGGGAGTCATTCAGGTAGATGGCGTGGAGCTGGATCATGCCGCCTGGTTTACGGTGCAGACGCTGCCGGAGCTGCCGACTGCCGTCAGTCTTTCGCGGCAAATGATTGATCGGTGGATTGCCGGGCAGGTGAGTTAGCGGCGCAGTCTGACTGCTTAACAACTCGAAAAGCCCCTGCTTCTTTGAAGAAGCAGGGGCTTATGTCTTGGCAGCCTGTTTATTTGGCAGCCTGTTTATTTGGCAGCCTGTTTATTTGGCAGCCTGTTTATTTGGCAGCCTGTTTACGCGGCGACGGACTGTGCCGCGCGCTTCATCAACCGAGACTTGCGGCGGGCAGCGGCATTCTTGTGGATGATGCCGCGCTTCAAGGCCTTGTCAATCACACTGACGGTTTTGGCAACGCTGGCCGAAACTTCTTCGTTTTTGGCGGTTCCTGTGGCGATCAATGTGCGCGTCTTTTTAACGTAAGTTTTGATCTGCGACTTAGCGGCTTGATTGCGGAGCTGGCGCTGCCGAGAGCGCTTAACATCTTTAATCACCGATTTGATATTGGGCATGGTACGTGAAACTCCTGAGCGTCTTTGGAAAACAAGTGCGCGTTAGTATACCCGATGCAAATAGAAATTTGCAAGCCGGTTCCGCAGACTATGGCGAAAAGTGCAAAAAGAAATTTATTTTTATTTTAGTCCGTCCCCCGCAGAGTTGGCATGATTTATGCATTACATCTTAGTGAACTCGTCGGCCGCAGTAAGGAGATAGACACGATGATTAGTGGGAAAGTCAAATGGTTCAATGACACGAAAGGCTATGGATTTATTGAGCTGGCACAGGGGAAAGACGTTTTTGTCCATTACTCTGTGATTGAATCCGAAGGCTACAAATCGCTTCGGGAAGGCCAGCAGGTCGCATTTGAGCTGGAATGCGGTCCCAAAGGCGACCATGCCACCAAAGTTGTCACGTCAGAGCTTGCGGCGCGCGAACCTGCTGCCGTTTAAGCCGATTAAATAGTTCTGACGAGGCGATATAATTCGAGAATGCAATTATGTGTCGCGAAGCCGGGAATGTTTTCCCGGCTTTTTTCTTGACTATCCATGCAGAGTGTGATAATCCAGCGGCGTCACCGGCGGGAAAATTGTGTTGCTTTTCAGTGCGATGATGCGCTGCTGCGTGTGCCGGATGCGGTCTGAAGTCAGCGGATGATTGGACAAGAAATCTCCACCTAATCCTCCGCCGTTACCGGCAACTTTTTGCAGGGTTCCAAAAAGCTGCAGCATCCCCTGCGGATTATAACCTGCCGCTACCAGATCGGTCAGCCCGCCTGCATCCGCTTGATCTTCTTCATTCCGCGAAAACTTCAATCCAATAGCCGTGTCCGCAAGACCGGCCACTGTTTGCAGTCCCCGGCCGGCATGAAACAGGCCAAGAAACAAACTGATACCAGCTTCGCGCTGCTGCTGCTTAACATACGCCTGCGCCCAGTGCTGCTTGCGAACATGGGTCATTTCATGCCCGGTAACCGCCGCCAGGGAATCTTCTGAAGTCAGCTTTTCATAAAGGCCGGTAAACATAAACATATTGCCGCCGGGCAGGGCGAATGCGTTGACTTCCGGGCTGTCGAGTACATGAAAGCGATAGTCCCAGGTGCGCTGGTCCGACTGAGGCAGGGCTGAAACCAATCTCTGCCCCAAGCCTTGAAAATGCCGGGCGCGGCTGTCATGCACTTCCTTGTATTGTTTAACCACTTGAAGCGCGGCCTGATCACCGACCTTTTTCTGATCCGCCGGGCTGGGCATTGGGAACAACCCGTCCGCGTCCGCTGCCTCCGGCAGCAGCGGTAAAGCGGCAAGGCCGGCGCTCGCGAGAACCGCCCGCGTCAAAAATCGGCGGCGCGACCAGCTGCCACATGCAATTTCTATCTGATTATTTTCCATTTCCATGCTGTCAGACATTCAAAAAAACCTCCGGGAAAACATAGTGTTACTGTTTGGACGTTATACCCGCCAGGAAGGTTCCGCGATGCGTAAGCACCTCGTTAAATTAAGGCCTTCCAAAACTCCGGGTCAAAGGGCAGATCGGTTTGGGCGCGGAGTGCGGCAAAGTAGTCGGTGGTTTGAGCGGGACTGAGGGAACGTGATGCACTTTGGAGCATGTCGCCCAGCAGAACAATCTGGGCGGCGGGCAAGTCGCCCCGACGGTTGCAGCGTCCGGCCCGCCGAATGAGATTTTCCGGTGGACAAAGAGTGGACAAGATCACGGTCGCATCCAGATCGCTCGATTCCAGCGCGTCGCCGGTAGTGAGCAGCAAGTAGCCTTCACCCTCTTTTTCCAGTTCCCGGAGCTGTGCATAGATGCGGCGGCGGTCCGCGGCGGGCTGGTTGGGATGATACAAATAAACGCTGTGCGGGTAGGATGCGGCCAGGCGGGTGTATAAAGCTTCGGCGTCGGTGGGAGTTTCCGTGACGCCGACTACGCGCGAGTTCTGATAGTAGGATCGGCGGATTTCCGATTCGATGAAAAGCAGCGGCTCCGGCGCGGGTTTATAACTCAAAGTGCGCGGCGGCTGGCCGTGCGGGGCTGGAGCAGGCAGAGCGTCCAAAAAACTCAGCTCCTCTGCGAACGCTCCGGCGAGGGTGCTGGACGCTACGATCACATCCATGTCTTCCGCATACAAAAACTCGATCAGGCGATGAAAGCGGGAGAATGCTTCCGGGGCGTAAGAATGCGCCTCATCAAAAAAAAACAAGTCGCGGCGCACGGTTTCCCGCTGCGGGCCGAGAAGGGCAGTCGGCAGGGCATGGACTCCGCCGCTGCCGAAAAATAGGTCGCGAAAGCGTGAGAATGTCGTCAAAATCAGGTCGACGTCGGCTTCCAGAGGATTGGTCAGGACGTGGGGGTCTTCCGTGCCGTCCGGGAAAAAACGGCGGCACTGGTTTCCTTCGTCGTCCCCTTCGGAGATGTCCAGGCACAGCGTTCGAGCGGTTTCGTCGGCCTGGACGAACGCGCGCAGGTAAGGCACGGCGCGGTACAGAAAGTCATCCAGCGGCGAACCGTCGGGGCCGATCAGAAACAGGCGGCGCGGCGCTCCGCCCCGGCGCAGGCCCAGGGCCGGAATAATCACCGATTCCAGCTTCCCCGCGCCGGTGGGGGCAAGCAGCACGCCGCCGATGTCGCCCGCCGGGTCCGCCAGGCGTCGGTACATCTCGGCCTGCCAGGGCTGGGCCTGGGGAAAAGCCCCATCAGAGGTCAGCCGGTAGGCCGCCGAAGCGACATCCTCGCTGCTGCTGGTCAAGTTGTCCAAAATTGAAGTTGATGACATCATTGCTATTATAACACGAGTCCCGTATTCTCGCACTTCACGGGGATAAAAAAGCATGGTATAATACGTTTACCTCGTATTACAAGCGCTTCACAAAGCGCTTCGTCAGGAAGTTTTTCGTCCATGATTACTGTTCAGGAAGTCAGCAAGTCGTATGGGACGCGCACACTCTTCGATCAAGTCTCCGTTAAGTTCATTCCCGGCAACCGCTACGGATTGACCGGCCCCAATGGGGCGGGCAAGTCCACGTTTATGAAGATTTTGACCGGCGACATTGAGCCGACCAATCGGGGAACGATCAGCCGCCCGCGCAAGGTCGGGGTGCTTCGCCAGGACCAGAATGCATTTGATGATAAGCGCATTTTAGATACTGTGATGATGGGCAATCCGGCCCTTTGGAACGCTCTGGCCGAGCGAAACGCGCTTTGCGAGGCGGAAGAATTTACCGACCCCATGATGGAGCGTCTCGGCGCGCTGGAATCGCTGATCGCCGATGAAAACGGCTATGAAGCCGAAATTGAAGCGGCGGCAATTTTGCGCGGCATCGGCATTCCCGATGACAAGCACGCCGACCTGATGGCGACGCTGGCGAACGATTACAAGTTCCGCGTCCTGCTGGCGCAGGCCCTGTTCGGTGGCTCCGAAGCGCTGCTTCTGGATGAGCCGACCAACTACATGGACCTGGAAACGATTCACTGGCTGGAAGAGTTTCTGCTGGATTATAAAGGCACATTGATTGTGATTTCGCATGACCGGCACTTTTTAAACGCCGTCTGCACGCACATCGCCGACATCGACTACGATACAATCATCAATTACCCCGGCTCCTACGATGACATGGTGGAGCATAAGATGCAGGCCCGGCAGCGGGTGGAGAACGACAACAAAGACAAGTCCAAAAAGATCGCGCAGCTTCAGGAGTTTGTTTCCCGGTTTGCTGCCGGCCAGCGCTCTTCGCAGGTGCAGTCCCGGCGCAAAGAAATGGACCGGCTCGCGCCGACGGAGCTGAAAAAGTCCAACATTCAGCGGCCTTACATTCGTTTCGACCAGAAAAAACCGTCGGGGCGTGAAGTTGTCACCGTCACGGAACTTTCCCAATCTTTTGACGGTCAATCCGTGCTGGCAGGACTCAATTTAGAAGTCACGCGCGGCGAAAAAATTGCCATAATCGGCCCGAATGGGGTCGGCAAGACAACACTTATTCGCTGCCTGGTCGGAGATTTGGTACCCGATGCCGGCACAGCCAAATGGGGAACCGGAATGACGTGGGGCTACTATCCCCAGGATTATCGCAGCCAGATACCCGGCGGTGTGACGGCCCTGGACTGGCTGATGCGTTTTGATGAGGAGGCGCAGGGACAGCAGCTCGTGCGCGGCCTGCTCGGCCAGATGCTCTTCAAAGGCGATGAAAGCCTCAAGCTGACGGAAGCTTTGTCCGGCGGCGAGGCGGCCCGCCTGCTGATGGCAAAATTGATGCTGGAAAAAAATCCGGTGCTGATCTTTGATGAGCCGACTAATCATCTGGACCTGGAAGCAGTTTCGGCTCTGGCCGAAGGATTGTCGCAGTTTGCGGGAACGGCTTTTGTTGTTTCCCATGACCGGGATTTGATTTCAGAAGTGGCGACGCGCATTTTTTCTTTCTTGCCTGGGGGTCTGCTGGACTTTCGAGGCACTTATGACGAGTACTTGGAGGCCCATCCACTGCCGGAAACAGCGAAAAAGGGTAAATGGTAAGACGGATTAAGCGCCTCGGTCTGGGTAAACTTGCGGCGCATTTCGGACATAAAGTTCGAGCATGAAGTAGGGCAATAATGTTCAGTGAAGTAGTCCCCGATTCTCCGCCCCGCACGTCCCTGTCCGTTTCTCCGGCAACTCGGCTGCCATCCGGCCCCGACGCGCAGGCTTCTTTGCTGGATGCACTTTTAGTGCAAAGCCGGGACATGATTCTCGTCGTCGAAGCCGATACGCCCGACCTGGCCTGTTTTCGCCTGGTGTATGCCAACCCTGCTTTTGTGCAATCGGGCCTCGGAAAAGCCGTGCGAGGCCTGAGCCTGCGTCAATCCCTCACCACGTTTGCCGATGCCCTCCGCGACCCGGCGCTGGGTGCGCATGTGGGCGCGGCTCTGTCGTCCGGCCTAGCGGTGCATGGTGAACCGCTGGCGGGCCGGCAGGATGGTCAGCCTCGCTGCCTGCTGATGGACATCACGCCGCTGCCGAAATCCGGTGCGGCCTCTGATCAATGGCTGGTGACGCTGCGCGATGTGACGGATCAGCATCGAGTGGCGGATGCGTTGCAGCAGACGCAGGATCGTTATCGCCTGATCACTGATTCCATGGCGGATGTCGTAAGCCTGCATGATGCGGATGGGCGGTTTCTGTATGTCACATCGTCTATTTTTCGCTTAACAGGCTTTACTGTCGAAGAAAGCCTGGAGTGTAACCCGCGCAGCGTGATCCACCCGGACGATCATACGCGCATGTTTGGCCCGGAAATCGCCTGGGAAGCCCTGGATAACAACAGTTATCGATTGGAATGGCGGCGGCTGCGTAAAGATGGCTCCTATTTCTGGGTTGAGACCACGGGAACCCGCGTTTATGACACAGACGGTAATTTATACCGAATGGTCTGCTGTTCGCGGGACATCAGCCGGCGTAAGCAAACAGAAGCCGTGCTTCGTGAGGAACAGACACTTTTACGAACTTTGATTGACTGCCTGCCGGACAATGTTTATGTCAAAGATCGGCATGGCCGGTTCCTGCTCAATAACGGGTCACACCGGCGATTTCTCAACCGGCAGGCCGACGAAATCATTGGAAAAACAGCTTGGGACCTCTGGCCGTCCGATCTGGCGCGGCTGTACGAAGCGGATGACCGACTTGTGATCCGTGCCGGTCAGACGCTGCTCAATCGTGAAGAGCCGATTCAGGACCTGGCGGGCAATCGGCGCTGGGTTTCTACCACAAAAACACCGCTGATCGGGCCGGAAGGAAGCATTGTCGGGCTGATCGGAGTTAGCCGGGATATCACCGATCTGCGCGAGGCCGCCGAGGCTCTCAAGCAAAGCGCGGATAAATACCGTTTGCTGTTTCAGGCTAATCCGCAGCCCATGTGGGTCTACGATGCGGCAACACTGGCTTTTCTGGCAGTCAACGATACCGCCGTGACGCACTATGGCTATTCCCATACAGATTTCCTGCAAATGACTCTGGCCGACATTCGTCCCACGGACGATATGCCGGCGCTGATGCAAAGTTTGACATTCTCCGACGGGGAAACGCAAAAATCTGGGCCATGGCGTCATCTTTACAAGGACGGCACAAAAATTTGGGTGGAAATCCATTCACACCCGCTTCAATTTAATGGCCGCGCCGCACGGCTGGTGGTCGCCAACAATGTGACTGAGCGCAAGCAAATGGAAGCCGTGACAGAGCAGCTTCTGAGCCAAACCAAGCATTTGCTGGCAAAGGCCGTGGAGCAGGCGGATCGTGATCCATTGACCGGACTGCTCAATCATCGGACCTTCCACAAGCGATTGGAACAGGAGGCAAATCGTGCGCGTCGCGAACAGTCTCCGCTCGCCATCGCCATGATGGACCTGGACAACTTCAAATTCTTTAATGATGCGTATGGGCATTCCGTGGGGGACGACGTGCTGCGTCAAGTGACCGGCGCCCTGCTGGCCGCCTGCCGTCCTGAGGACACTTTGGCCCGCTTTGGCGGCGATGAGTTTGCCTTGCTGATGCCCGGTTTGGATGCCGAAGCCGCTGTTCGTCAGGCGGACCATTTGGTCGCGGCCTTGAATGGAGTAGGCTACTGTCCGCCGGGCTACCAATCCATTCTTCCACTGACGCTTTCGATTGGCATCGCCATATTTCCTGATGACGGGGCGGAGCGGCTGGACGCGCTGGCCGCCGCGGACGCTCGCTTGATTCGGGTCAAAACCGGCGGCACGGGTTCAGGGGAGCTGACCGAGCATTTGCGGGCGCACTTAGCGTGTACGATGGCGGATTTCGCCATGCTCAATGCGCTGGTCACAGCCGTGGACAACAAAGACCGCTATACCCGCCGCCACTCTGAGGATGTGATGGCATACAGTTTCCAGATTGCACATGAGCTGGGCTTGGACGAAAAGACGCGCAATCAAATTCTGCTGGCGGCTCTGCTGCACGATGTCGGTAAAATCGGTGTCCCTGACCGCGTTCTCCGTAAGCCGGGTTCACTGACCCCCGAAGAATTTGGCGCACTACAGCAGCATCCCATGATGGGGGCAATTATTGTTGGGGCAGTTCCGGGCTTTGAGGAAACGCTTGACGCTATCCGCCACCACCATGAGCGCTGGGATGGTCAAGGCTATCCCTTCGGTCTCAAAGGCGCAGAAACACCTCTCCCGGCACGCCTGATGGCCGTTGCAGACGCTTTTAGTGCGATGACGACCGACCGGCCTTACCGCAAGGGCATGTCAGCCAGCGAAGCAATAGCCCTGCTTCAAAGCGGAGCCGGAACGCAATGGGACCCGGACTGTGTTGAGGCATTTCTGTCGGTGCGCCGCAGGCTGGATGCTTGGCAGGACGGGTGAACTTTTCCGCGTCCGCTTCCCCTTTTTCTTTTGTGTACCATGCCGCGCCGCTCCATTATATGCCGTATATCATCGCCCGCGGAGCGCTCTACGCGAAAAGCGTGCTGTCGGCGGAGGGGATAACGCCGCGTGCCGGAGCCGCTCGGAGGGACCGAATGCTGGGCTTGGCGGATTGGGTGCATCTGTCTTTGCGCCCGGACACGCCGCTGCTGCGAGATAAACTTGGCCGGGGCTACCCGCATGTGCTTTTTGTGTTTCGCCGGGCGGAGGTTTTGAGCCTGCCCGAAGTCGCCTTGCTGCCGTACAATACGAAAGCCTGGCGCTCACGCGCCGTGTTCACTCCGGTGACCGATCCTCTGGAAAAAGCTGCTTTGCTGAAGCGCCGATTGGAAACAAAGCGTTTTCCCAGCCTGGAAGTACTGGTGCATTACGGCCTGTCTTTGACACTGCTGGCGGGCGTCGCCTTTGCGACTGATCCCGAGCAGGCAGTGACCGCAGAGACCTTAAATGCCATCAGCCTCATCTGCCCGTCACCGATGCAGACTGATCCTGTACTTTTTCCCCTGCCGGAGCAATACACGCCATCTACCGGCGGGGCGGTTCAAGAGTACTTCGCGGCCTGCCGAGAGGCGCGTGCGGTTCTGCCACCGCCCCTGATTCCCTTTGATTGAAGTCTAATGCTTGTCTTCTGGCGGCATATCAGCGAAATTGGCGCAAAGTACCATGTTGACCCGCTGATCTTCGCCGTGCTGTATCTGGCGCATCATCCCTTGTTCTGGGGAACAATGGCCTGGCTGGTGGTGCGTGTCCGGGCAAAAAAGCCGACTGTCGGTGTCATCATGCTGGGAGTCTTCTTCTGGTTTCTGCCCTACACATACATCTTTGTCTTCGGGCGCGGCCTGCCCTGGTGGGCTTATGCGCTGGCCGGCTCCTGTGCCGCCTTTGGCGGCGTTCATGCGGTCCGCAATATTCGGCGGAAGCTGCGCCCGCCTACAGCGTCAAGCTGAACATCAAAAACGGCTTCGCTTTTGGCCTGCCATGCAGCAGGGGAAATTCCACGCCCAGAGATGTCACCAGGCCAAAGCGCACCGAGGGTGCGAGAGACAGCCCATGCAGTGTCAATTGCCCATCCAGCGTATAGCGCCCTGCCCGGTCAAAATTCAGCAGCGAAGTTGCGACTACAGGACTGATGCCTTCGTGGCCGCCAAGCAGCAGCCCCAGCTTGATGGTCTGGGAGCCGAGGGTATCCGGCTTTTGAAACCCCGCCGTTTCTCCAAAAAATCGGGCGCGCAGAAACCGGACTCCGAGGTCTGCCGCTTCATTCACACGGAACATCGGGCCGTAATGGCCCGTATTCGTCCAGACAATCTGCGTCCCCCCCAAATCCTGGGCCAGCGCTTTGGCCTCATTCGGCAGGATGACCAGATCGTAGCGGCCATTGATCATCAGCGCATCGTCCGGGTTGAAATGCCGCCGGGGAAGCCAGTAGGCCGCATCTACCGGAGCCATCGCGGCTTGGTATGTTTCGTAGGTGTAACCGCTGCGGAGGATTTCGCGCCGGTACGGGCGGGTCAGCAGGCCGTTCCAGAATCCGCGCGCGAAATCCGCCCCGCCGACCAGAGTCAGGACGACTTTCACGCGCGGGTCGACGCCGGCCACGACGCCGCTCAGGACGCCGCCCAGGCTGATGCCGCTGACGCCCAGCCGCTGCGGGTCAATGTCGGGCCGCTGCGCGAGATAATCCAGTCCCCGGCGGGCATCCAGCACGGCCTGGCGCAAGGCTCCGACCATGTGCGGGACATTTCCCGATAAAATCTCCGCATCCTCCGGGTTCTGCGTTTTTGGCTTGCGGTTCAAGCTGAACGGCTCGGTAACAAACAGCGCTGCGACCCCGGCGCGCGCGATGGCGCGGCACAGCAGAAATCCGCCTTTCGTGGAACCCGCATTCCACTCATGCAGCACCACCATAGCCGGGTGCGGGCCTGGGCCGGGCGGCAGAAAGAGGTAAGCTGTCACCGTGTTGTTGACGGCCCACGCCGTCGTCACCGGGCTGGGGTAAGTAATGCGCGAGAGTTTAACGCCCGTGGGGTCAAGCCCAGTCGGCGTCTCAGCGGCGTTGACAGGTGCGGCGGAATCGTAATCATAAAACGCCGGGTTTACCGCAGACGCCGGCGTTTTTGGGATGGCAGGCGCATCGGCCCAGAGTGGGCGCGTGAAGAGAAGCAGGCACAAAGCGGCGCAGGCCGCCCCGATGCCAAGAAAATGTCTGTTAATAATGGGGCCTCTTTTGGGTAAATCAGCGACAACAACGCTGGAGAGGATATACCCATAATGACCGATCATGCCACGCATCAAGAGGCTGTCACGAAAATCGCCGAATTGATCAAGGGAATTGATTTCGGGATGCTGACAACGCTTGACGCTGAAGGCCGCCTGCATTCACGCCCGATGTCCACGAATAAAAAAGTGGAATTTGACGGGGATGTCTGGTTTTTCACTTATGCCAGCACCCCGAAAGTGTACGAAATTGAAAACCGGCCCTATGTGAATGTCGCATTTGCCGATCCGAAGGGTCAGACATATGTATCTCTCGCGGGCCGCGCTGAACTGGTGCGCGACCGGGCGAAACTCGAACAACTTTGGGAACCGGAGCTGAAAGCCTGGTTTCCGAAAGGTCTCGACGAACCGGACATTGCGCTGCTGAAAGTCAATGCGGAGCAGGGCGAATACTGGGATGCGCCTGCGAGCATCGTCGCCCATACCTTCAGCCTCGTCAAAGTGGCCGTCACGGGACAGCCTGCCCATCCCGGCGATAATGCAAAAGTCAGCCTCTAATGCCCAGGGACAGGCCAAATGGCCTGTCCCTTTCGCCACTACGTCTTTACCCCGTTCAGGAGACCCACAGCCCATGAAGCTGATCTTTCCAGCCCTGGCCCTTGCTGGAGCCTTGATCGCTGTCGCGCCCGGATGCAAAGATAAAGCGGCCACGGTATCGCAGGTTCCCGCTGCGACTATCATTGACGGCAAAACCGTTACGCTGAAATCGACGCCGTCCGGCCTCAAGTATTACGACATCAAGATCGGCACAGGGCCGAACCCGAAGCTTGGCCAGACGGTTTCCGTGCAGTATACGGGAACGCTGCTGGACGGCACAAAGTTTGACTCCTCTTACGATCATGGCGGCGCTCCGCTGGATTTCCCCATCGGGGTGGGGCAGGTCATCAAAGGCTGGGATGAAGGCGTCCCGACGATGAAAGTCGGCGGCAAGCGCCGCCTTGTGATTCCCGGCGATCTGGCCTATGGCGCTGATCCGCCGACCCCAAACATTCCCCAGAATGCAACGCTGGTCTTTGACATTGAGCTGATTGGCGTGAAATAAAGAAAGCAAATAGCACATGAAAACACGAACACTGGGCAAAGAACTGGTCGTCTCGGAAATCGGCCTCGGCTGCATGGGCATGAGCGAGTTTTACGGGCCGGGCGACGAACAGGAATCGATCAGCACCATTCATCTTGCCCTTGACCTGGGGGTGACGTTTCTGGACACGGCGGATATGTACGGCCCGTTCACCAACGAAAAGCTCGTTGGTAAGGCTATTGCCGGGCAGCGGGAGCGCGTCGTGATTGCCACCAAATTCGGCAATGAGCGCCTGCCTGATGGGACGCGCGTTGGTATCAACGGGACACCCGAATATGTCCGCAAAGCGTGTGATGCCAGCCTGGAGCGTCTGGGCGTTGACGTCATCGACCTGTATTATCAGCACCGGGTCGATAAAAATACACCGATTGAAGATACCGTCGGTGCAATGGCCGCGTTGGTACAGGCTGGGAAAGTTAAGTATCTCGGCCTTTCCGAAGCGTCCGCTTCTACCATTCGCCGCGCCCACGCCGTCTATCCCATTACCGCCCTGCAAAGTGAATACTCACTCTGGTCGCGTGATCCCGAAGGCGAGATATTGGACACGCTGCGAGAACTGGGGATCGGCTTTGTGCCTTACAGCCCGCTGGGCCGGGGCTTCCTGACCGGGCAGTTCGCCAAGCCCGAAGACATCCCCGAAGAGGACTTTCGGCGCAGCAATCCGCGTTTTCAGGGCGACAATTTTTACCGCAATCTCAAGTTAGTAGACGAAATTAAGGCACTGGCCCAGGAAAAAGGCGCGACACCGGGGCAGCTTGCGCTGGCCTGGGTGCTGAGTCAGGGGCCGGACATCGTACCCATTCCGGGAACCAAGCGAACGAAATATTTGCAGGAAAACGTCGGCGCAGTGGACATCATGCTCACGCCGGAAGACTTGAAACGGCTGGACGAAATTGTGCCGAAAGGGGCCGCGACCGGGGAGCGCTATCCCGACATGTCCTCCATTGATCGATAAGAAAGTCAGTCCCCGAGAACGGGCTTCAGAGAAATGCGGCGCGGAGCCAGCGCGCGAATCGCCAGCACGAGCGCGACGGCTTCCAGCGCAGAGCTGAGAAAAAAGGGAATGCCTGGCAAAGAGACAGGGGCGCGCGGCCGGGTGAAGTATGCAAACAGAGTGGTCGCGAAAATCGGCCCGGCAATGCCTGTCAGGCTGTTCAAGCTTGCCAATGCTCCCTGAAGCGTTCCCTGGGCATCGTCTCCCACCTGACGCGACATGAGGCTTTGCGTGGCCTGGCCGACCAGGTAGGACAGTCCAGCGGCCAGCATAATTGCGTAGACCATCCATCCCTCGGTCGCCAGCCCATACCCTGCGTATTCCAGCACGGCGACCGCCAGGCCGATGACAACGGCCCGTTTCTCGCCGAGCCAGGGCAGCAGCCAGCGCGCCAGCCCCGCTTGAAACACCAGCGATACTGCCCCAAAGGCCCCCAGCGATAAACCATTTTCACGGACGCCCCAGCCGAAACGCTCCGTGGCCCAAAGTACCCAGGTGCTTGCCAGGCATTGCAGGGCGAGGCTGCTCGCCGCCATTGTTCCAGCCAGTCCCCACACAATCGGAAACTTACCCAGCACGGCAAACGCCCCGATGGGATTGGCTTCGCGCCAGCGGAATGGCCGCCGATTCTCTCGCGGCAGCGACTCCGGCAGGATGAGCCACCCGTACAGTACGTTTGCAAATGCCAGGCCCGCCGCCGCCCAGAAGGGGACACGCGCGCCCCATTCGCCGAGCAGGCCACCCAAAACCGGCCCGATAATAAACCCAAACCCAAACGCCGCCCCGGTCAGCCCGAAATTCTGCGCCCGCTTCTCCGGCGGGCTGACATCCGCGATATACGCCGAAGCCGTGCTGAAGCTCGCGCCCGTGATGCCCGAAAGCGTCCGCCCGACAAACAGCCAGATCAGCGTCGGTGCAAGGGCCATGATGACGTAGTCCACGCCTGTAAAGAGCAGTGACAGCAGCAGCACTGGACGCCGCCCGTACCGATCACTGAGCGCTCCCAGCAGGGGAGAAAACAAAAACTGCATTGCCCCGTAGAGTGACAAAAGCCAGCCGTAATCTCTTGCCCCGGCGCTGATCGTGCCATGCGAAAGCGTCGCAACAAACTTCGGCAAGATCGGAATCAGCAGCCCAAAGCCCAGAATGTCAATGAGCAGGGTAACGAAAATAAAAGCCAGGCCCGGCGTTCGTTTCAAAAGCAGTCTTTCTGAACGAGGAGTGAAGAGTCAATAGCGGCTCACAAGCAAAAGTTCCTGTGATAAATTCGATATGGCGGCAGGATAGCGCAAGTAAGAGCGGTGGCAATATAAAAGGGCGGGAAGTAAGAAGGGCAGGGCTTGCCACCGAAGATTAAAGCCCATCAACTGCCGAAAATGCCCGGCGGGCGCTGGCGATGCCAATCGGTGAGCTTCTGGTAAGCCATGCCCAGCGACAGCAGCGTGGTTTCATCGTAAGCCGCACCGACAAATTGCAGGCCAAGTGGCAGGTGTCCCGCACCAAATCCCATTGGAACGCACAGGGCAGGCTGCCCGCACAAGTTTCCCATGCCGCTGAGGCCCTTGTCGCTGCCGACAAAATAATCGTCCAGGCTTTCCGTGAGCGGAGGCGCAACTTGCAGCATTCCCGGCGCGACCAGGGCATCATAGTGGGTAAAAAAGTCCGCCATTGCCCGCTGCGCCACGGTGCGTATCCGCAGGCTGCGAACGTAGTCCACGCCGGGTGTCACCAGCCCGGCCAGCAGGCCGCCCTGCTGCTCGTCATCCACGAGTTTTGCCAGACGCGCCGGGTCGCGGATCATCGACTCAAACGCCGCCGACCCTTCCACGCTCACAATCGTACTCGCCGCCGGGTCCATCGGGATATTGGGAAGTGTGACGTCGGTAAGAGTCGCGCCCAATCCTGTCAGCAGTCCCAATGCCCCCTCAAACGCGGTTTCCGTTTCCGGCTGCGCTTTGTGGTTCTTGTCGTCCTTGCGGTAGTCGGGCCGGACGATGCCAAGGCGCATTCCCTTTATTGCGCGCAGCTTGCCCCGGCGGAACTTGCTGGCATCCGAGGTGGTTCCGTCCCGCGCATCCTGCCCGGAAATCACTTCCAAAATCATGCCGCAATCCTCCGCCGAGCGGGCGATTGGGCCAAGCTTGTCCATGGTGTAGGAAAGAGCCATCGCGCCGTAGCGGCTGACGCGGCCAAACGTCGGGCGCAGACCGGAAACGCCGCAAAACGACGATGGGCAGACAATGCTGCCCCAGGTTTCCGAGCCGATGGAAAAGCCGACTAATCCTGCCGCCGTTGCTGCGCCCGGCCCGGACGACGATCCGCCTGCCCAGTTTTCCGGGTTCCAGGGCGTCCGTCCTGGCCCCGTAGACGCCGCGTTCCCATAACGGTATCCGCCGCCCCCGGCCAGCTCGATCATGGACAGCTTGCCCAGCAGAATGGCCCCGGCAGCCCGAAGCCGTTCCACAGCAGCGGCGTCATAATCGAAGACCTGCCCGATATAGGCCGGGCTGCCCCATTCGGTGGGATCGTTAGCCGTTGCCAGCAGGTCTTTAACGCCAAAGGGGATGCCGTGCAGCGGGCCGCGCACTTTCCCCGCTTTGCGCTCACTGTCTGCCTGCGCCGCCTGCACCAGCGCCAGCGGGCGAGTGAGATGCGCCAGTGCGCCCAGCTTCGGCCCAAGCGTTTCCAGACGGTCCAAATACAAAGTCGTCAAGTCGACCGACGTGATTTGCTTCTTTTTTTGGGCTTCTTGCAGCTCGGTGACGGTGGAAAACAGCAGATCGGTATCGCTCATTTGACGCGCTCCTTTCGGAGTGGCGCGTCGGCGGCGAATGCCGGGCCAACTTCATCGG
This sequence comes from Capsulimonadaceae bacterium, assembly GCA_965277095.1. Taxonomy (GTDB): domain Bacteria; phylum Armatimonadota; class Armatimonadia; order Armatimonadales; family Capsulimonadaceae; genus JANXMY01. The sequence continues at coordinate 3,189,147 of OZ255718.1, read as the reverse complement.
GAATGGCATAAGCGCGCACCGGCGCGAAGCCGCCGGGGTAGTCTTTTAATTGAAGCGCGGCCTCGCGGGCCTGAGTGTCGGTGAGAGCAAAGCCCGCCACCAGAGGAACCATCTTGATCAGCAGACTGCCTTCTGTTGGAGCGGTGTCCGGCGCCGCCGGAACGGGAGGAAGAGCGGGTGTTGCGTCCACAGCCTGTGCCTCCGCCGCAGAAAGAGGAGCTGTCAGAAGCAATGCCCCGGCGGCTCCGGCCAGCGTGCGCCGGGCCAGCTCGCGCCGCGTTAAAGTTGAGTTGGTCATAGGAAACTGTTCGGCGGCGTTCGCGAAAAATCCTGCCGGACTTTATCCGGGCCGTTCAGCCCAGCCAGTTCAGCAAAAACGAGGCAAGGCTGAGGAAAATACTGATGCCGATGACATCCTGGAACGCCGTCTCAAAGGGGCCGGCCGTCAGAGCCGGATCAAAGCCTGCCCGTTTGGAAATCAGGGGGACGCAGGTTCCGACCACGCCGGCAATGTTGACCGACGCGAACATGCCTAGAAACACGACCAGGCCGAAGACCCAATGCTTGTCCCAGATGCCGCCGATCAGTCCCAGGGTCAGCGCACAGGCTCCGCCGAGCAGAGCGGTCGTTGCCATCTGGCGGATCAGGGCATGACGCCAGTGAGAAAGCTGTACCTGTCCCGATGACAGGCCTCGAATAATAATTGCCGCCGATTGCAGCCCGGTGTTGCCGCTGATCGCGGAAATAATCGGCATAAAACTTGCCAAAAGTATAAATTTGGTCAAGGTTGAGTCGAAGACGCGGATGACAAAACCGGCCAGCAGCTCAATCAGCAGCGTTGCCATAATCCAGGGCAGACGCAGTTTTGCGATTTGGAACGGTGTCTTACGCTCCAGTTCTCTTGCGTCTGAGCCGACAGCACGAAGATAGTTTTCGTTGAAGTCTTCGACAAGCACGTCCATCATATCGTCAATGGTCACAATGCCTAGAATATGTCCGGTCGTGTCTGTCACGGGAAGCGTCAGCAGGTCGTAGCGCGAAATAAGCCGAGCGGCTTCCCGTTGATTCGTTTCCGGCGCGACGCAAACTGGTTCAGTTTCAAGAAGTTCCTGCACCGGCAGGCTTTCCGGTGCGGTCAAAACACGGCGCAGAGTCGTCATGCCTTTCAGCTTTTTATCATCACCCACCACATAGATTTCATTGATCGTTTCCAGCCCGTCCGCGCTGCGGCGCACATAATCCAGTGCCTGAGAAGCAGGCATTCGGTGGTCTACTACCGCGAATTTATCGGTCATCAGCCGCCCTGCGCTGTCTTCGGGATAAGAAAGAAGCTGGCGCACCTCGGCGGCATCATCCGGGGCGCGGTCGGTGAGTGCGGCTAGGAACGTCTCGGTACGGCGCGGGTCGGCTTCGGAAACCACTTCGGCGGCATCGTCCATCGGCAGATGGTTCAGCAGAATGGCGATCCGGCCCGGAGGGGCGTTGTCGGTCAGGAAGCGCACCGTTTCCGGGTCAAGCTCGTCCAAAACCTCGGCGGCCCGCTCGTTGTCGAGCCAATTAAACACTGCCAGCACTTCCGGCTTGGTCAATTCGTCCATCGCTTGAACGATTTGCGCGGGATGCTTGCCCGTCAATGCCGCTGTCAGGCGCAGATCGCCGCCTTCCCCGAGCGGCTTGCTTAAAGAAGATCGCAGAACCAGGCTTAAGGGGTGTGTAGTCTGTGGAGGCATGGCTTAGTATACACCTTTGCCGATGACTTTCCCTGCCGCCGGACTGTCGCCGGGTATACTCTCTGCCATGACTGTTTTCAATTTGACTCATCGCTCGACGGAGACCGGAGCTAGGCGCGGCCTGCTGAATCTTTCTCATGCCCCGGAACCCATCCCGACCCCCGTTTTCATGCCTGTCGGTACGCGCGGCACGGTGAAGGCCATGACCCAAGAGGAAGTGGCCGAGCTAGGCTATCAATTGATTCTGGGCAACACCTACCATCTTTACTTGCGTCCCGGCCATGAACTTATTCAAAAGGCGGGCGGGCTGCACACGTTTATTGCCTGGGACGGCGCGATGCTCACGGACAGCGGCGGCTTTCAGGTCTTTTCTCTGAAGGAACTGCGAAAAATCACCGAGGCAGGCGTCAAGTTCAAATCGCACCTGGACGGCTCCGAGCATTTTTTCAGCCCGGAGCGCTCCATTGAAGTCCAGCACGCACTTGGCGCTGACATCATCATGGCCTTTGATGAATGTCCGCCGTATCCGTGCAGCGAAGCGGCAACGCGCGAGGCGACGGAGCGGACGCATCGGTGGCTGGAACGCTGCACGGCGTACCACCATGAGCAAAAAACAGGGCAGTTGCTGTTCGGGATTGCACAAGGGGGAGTGTACGAACATTTGCGGGCCGAAAGCGCGCAGTTTGTCGCCGCGCAGGATACACCGGGGATCGCTGTCGGCGGTGTTTCGGTAGGGGAGCCGCCGGAGTTGATGCAGGCGGCGGTGGGCTGGAGCCTGCCGCACTTGCCGCCGGAAAAGCCGCGGTATTTGATGGGGGTGGGAACGCCGCGCGACATCCTGGACGCCGTGGGGCAGGGAATCGATATGTTCGACTGCGTCCTGCCGACCCGCCTGGGCCGCAATGGGACGCTGTACACGACGCGCGGGCGTATCAATATCAAGGGCAGCCGCTACACCAATGACTTTGGCCCGGTAGACCCGAACTGTTCGTGCCGTGTTTGCCGACGCTATTCGGCGGCATACATTCGGCACTTATACAAATGTGATGAGATACTCGCTTCCCGTTTGGCGACCTATCACAATCTCGCGCATTATGCCACACTGATGGAGAATATTCGGGCGGCGATAGCGGCAGACCGCTATCAAGCGTTCCGGCGCGAGACGCTGGCGGGCTATGCAGGAGAAGACACTAATCTTCCATAATCTGCGGCACGATGAAGTTGCCGTCACGCTTTTCGGGCGCATTGGCGGTCGCGGCCTCGCGTGAGAGAGAAGGCTGCACGGCATCTTCCCGGAAAACGTTTTGCAGCGGCAGGGAATGCGAGGTCGGCGGCACGCCTTCCGTGTCAAGTTCCTGAAGGCGCTCGAACTGGCCCAGGATGCCGTTCAGCTCCGTGGTGAGCCGTGTCTTTTCTTCGCTGGATAATTCCAGGCGGGCGAGAAAGGCGACGCGGGAAACTTGTTCCAGTGTCAATTGTTCAGTCATAGATTTTTTCCTGCCATGAAAAAGTGCCGTGAAAAAGCCGGAGCGGGACAAATCCGGCTCCGGCGCAGCTTGAAATCCGAACGTACAATTAGGAATGGGGCGTGGAACGAGATTTATGCTTTTTCGGCGGTATCATGGGTTCCAATGATTTCAAGTCTGTCATTTTTTCCAATTCAAAGTGAAAATCGATGACTTCATTGATGCTGATCGCACCCTGAGAGATAAACTGCTCCTTTTCGTCATGCGACAATTCCAGAGCGCTGTCTTTCAGGATGCCTTCTTCCCACTCTTCCTGCTTGATAAATTGTTCACCCAGTTTCTTGCAATGTGAACAGCGAAATTTGACATACACGAAGCTGGGACCGAAGAGGCGCAGGTAGTACCCATGCTGCACAACGTCCTTCGCAATGATGCGCTGGCCGCAGTTGCACTTGATTGAAGTCCGCATATTACTCATAAAGTCCACCTCCCGGTTGAATTGCCGATTTGTCTGGCCGATGATTCCGCCCCCAAGTAAAACGACGGGCATCGGCGGAATGATGAGCGAAAAAGGCGCGAGGCTGATCTGGAGGCTTCGTGTGCGCTTCATGCCTCTCTATTATATCATATTCTGGACTGTTATCATCTATTATGGCCCAATTTGGACGCTTCTGTAATTTTTTCTTTCCCGGTCGATTCCTATGCCGGTCGCTCTTCAATCAAACGCTCACGCTGGCGGCCAAGTTCCCGGCGCAGGCGCAGCAGCGCGACATCTTTGGCTTTGGCTTCCAGCATGATGTCAAAAGGACGCAGCGTATCCGCGCCGACCCATTCCCAAAATAAAGCAAACTCCATGGGGTTGATAAAATCCGCATGAGCCTTCAGGCGCGGCGAGTGCAGCTTGGTCACGGTACGCTCACGCCCCGTCACACCTTTTTCTTTTTCTGTGACGCTCTCAAAATCTGTGGAAGGCGATGAATAATGGATTTTCGGTGTCACAGTCTCCGGCCACGTCGCCAGGGCGCGCTTCAACGCGGCCGGCATGGGCAGTCCTTCCGGGTTCAAGCAAAAGTGATGCAGGTTGTCAAAAACAACCGGGCAGCCCGTCGCTTCCTGAATACGCAGGACATCAGTGATGGGATAGGAGACATCATCGTTTTCCACCACCAGTCGCGCTCGCGTTTCTTCCGGTAAATCTCGATAACGGCGAATAAATCGGGACAGGCTTTCGGCGCGGTCACCGTAAACGCCGCCGACATGCGTGACGACGACCGCTTCCGGCCCGCAGCCCATGGAGTCTAAAATGCGGGCCTGCGCGTTCAAATCTGTAATGCTTTTGCGCGCCACTTCTTCGTCCAGAGCATTCAGCAAAATATATTGGGACGGATGCAGGCTCAGGCGAATATCATATTCACGGGCTAATGCGCCCAGATCAGCCAGCTCCTCGCGGGCTTCTTCCAGTTGGCCGTGAAATTGGGGCAGGTCGGGGTGAGTGAGATACGGGGCAAAGTCCGATGACATTCGGTACATATGGATGTCGGTTTTGTGCAGGTAGTGAAAAATCTCCCGGACATAGGCAATGCTTTGCCGCACATGCGGGCCGGTCTGCCAGCGCCGCGCGTCATTAGACGGCATTCCCGAGTCCGCTGGAATTGTCGCCAGATTCCCGCCCTGCCCGATCACTTTCACTGCAAATCCGAAACGCATGGCAACCTCTACTGCGCGTTGTACCCAAATTCGGTTTATTTGGTTTGCGGGGGCCCATTTGGCTTGGCGCGGGGCGTCGTTACCCATTCACGGTCTCGGAGCAGATGGCTGATCTGCGCGACCAGCGTGACCGAAAGTTTCAGCGTGGTATACACCAAGCTCAGCAAGCCGCTGACCCAGAACCACGCGCCTAGCCCCCGGCGTGTCCTGGGCGGCGCGAGAAGGTACGTTGCCAGCAGGATCAGTGGCCCGCAGGCCAGATTGACGATGCCGGCTCCCAGAAAAAATGGGCTGCCGAACCAGTGGATCGGAATGCCCCTCAAGGCAGCGGCCAGCACAAACGGAAAAAACTGAATGGACAAAGCCGGGTAGATTTCGCGGTAGGCCAGCAGGTAAAACCAGAGGAACTTCTGGCGCGGGCTATAAAGGGGCGAGCGCATCAGTGGGCCGGTGTATCGGAGCGCGACTTCCAGCCAGCCCTGTGCCCAGCGCTTGCGCTGAAGCATCCAGTCGCCCAGCGTGAGAGGAGCCAGTTCCGCAGACATAATCGTGCGGTCATGCACCAGGCGGCGGCCTTTCAGCAGGGCGCGGACGCTGACATCAATGTCTTCGGTCAGCATGGCCGGATTGAGCTGAAGCGCAGACAGTGTTTCACGCCGCCAATAGCCGTTGGAGCCGCCGAAAATCGCCGTCCGGCTGAGATAAGCGCGGCCTGGATGCGACACTGCATAGATTGTATCAAACTCCACAGCAATGGTCCGGGTGAGCCAGTTCCGAGCATGATTGCGAATCAAGCACCGGCCCTGCACCATATCGCAGCCGTTCGCCAGCCATCCCCAGGCCCGGCGAAAGCAGTCCGGGGCGGGCAGATGGTCGGCATCATAAATGGCAACGATTTCGCCGGTGGCCGCACCCAGGGCGGCATTGACATTCTCGGCCTTGCTGCGGCTGCCGGAAACGCGCAGCGGAAACAGGCGCGGGTCGCGCGCGGCAATCTCCTGGAGTTCGGCTTCAATTTCCAGCGATTCCGGCGTGTTGTAGGCAAGGATGACCTGAAACCGGTCGGCAGGGACATCGACACGGTTCAGCATGTGGTGGATGGTTTCAAGAATAATGTCCTGCTCATTCGGAAGATATGCAGCGATAATGGCCGTGCATCTCGGCAGCGAGTTCCGATCATCCTGAGTTTTTCCGCGTCCGCTCCGCCCGGCGAGTCTGGTTTTTTTTCTTTCTATTCGCCCCGCGGCCCCGGACCTTCTTCTTTCAAGCGTCCGCGAGGCCGCAAACTTCTTTTTCCCGACCTGTCCGGCGGCCCAGGCTTCCCAAATCAGCATCAGGCTGGTCAAAAGATAAACGCCGGTGACGAGGTAATGCAGCCCCTGAATAAAACCGGGATAAACACCGGCAACGGCCGTATACACCGCCGTCGGCAGGCCAACAAACAGCAGCACGGCCAGCAGGAGACTGCCCCAGGGCAAAGAGTGAGGGCGCGTCCGCACCTTCGCGGAGCGCTTTGCCCATCGCCTGCGCCAAGATTCGGCTTTCAGCATAAACTTGCTTGCAATTTTCCTGGAATTTGGTGGGGGGAATTCATGTGGCCGTCTTTAGATTGTTCCACAGCGGGCCGGTAAAATCCTCCTCTGACCCAAACCCCCGCCGGAAAAAAATTCTTTTACTTTCGGAACTTTTTGCCCGCCGTCGTCGCTCAAAAGTTTGGAGGAAAGAAACCCATGACATTCCGCACTCGCAAAGGGGCGTTTGCCCTGATTCCCGTTGCCCTGACACTGCTGGCATCGACTGCGTTCGCGCAGACGATGCACAAACCTAACTTCATTCAGCGCCATCCCACCATGACGGGAATTGGCACCGGCCTCGCAGCGCATCATGCGCTCAAAGTGGCTGCACGCAACGCCAAGATGCACCATCAGCGTCTCAACTTCGCCGAGCGCCACCCGACCATGTCCGCCCTCGGCACCGGGATATTTACGCGCCACGAAATCAAAGCGCACACCGCGCATTAAGCGTATATATGCCCCTGGAAACTCCGCCCGCCGCTTTCTTTAAGACAGTGGCGGGCGGTTTTTGTTTCACTGGTTTGGCAGAAAAATAAACTGTCAGAAATGCTTGACAGAAAAGATAAGTTGTGATATAGTACATTCAGCACTGGATGCCGATGCCGGTGAGGTTTAGAACTCCTCATGCGCTTCCCCGCGCATTCGCAGCCGCCGCTCGGTGTATCCCCGCACCGCGCGGCGGTTTTGCGTTCGGCTTCGGTTTTTACTCATAATCTTCTTCCGCTTCCCTCAAATCACTGGGCGCTCGGGCGAGCGCGGCCTCAATAGACTCCTCAACAAACTTGGCGACCACTTCCTCCGTTTGCAGCGTCGCGATCTGGCGCTCCACGGCAGCGATCTGTTTGTCTAATGCCGCGGCCTGTGCCGGGTCCGCTTCCCCGGCGCGCTGACGGCGCAGGCCGCGCCCGCGTTCCGTCAAGGCCTGATGCAGCGTGCGCCACTCTGCGGCCCGCGGCGCGCCTCCGGTAAAATCCTCAATGACAGCATTTGGGTCAAGCATACTTGAATCGTACCCAAAATTTCCAAAATCCCCGCAATTTGTCCCTGAAGAAAGCACGTAAGGCCGCCGATAATAGGCCTAGACATGTTTCGGTGAGATAAAGGGAGTTCGCCTATGACACGCGGAGTTTACACCGCCGCGGCGGGAATGCTGGCGAGCCAGGCTGCACAGGACACCATCGCGCAAAATCTGGCGAATGCGGCTACCACGGGCTACAAAGAAGATGTTCCCCGATTTGAGTCCTTTGAATCGGCCCTGGCTTCCAGTTCCAACGGCTCCTCCATTGGGGTTCTGGGCAGCGGTGCGGGCCTCAAGGATGTCACTACGAATTTTGCGGCAGGCGGCCTGCAAAAATCAGGAAATCCGCTGGACATTGCTTTGACCGGCGACGCGGCGCTCGCTGTGCAGACCCCGCAGGGCATCCGCCTGACGCGGGACGGTTCGCTGAGTTTGAATACGCAGGGGACTTTGACGCTCTCGGATGGGCAGACGCCGGTGCTGGGGGCGGACAACCGGACTATCCAAATCCCGGCGAAAACCAAAGAGATTTCGATCAGCCCGCGCGGCGATGTGGCTGCCGACGGCGTCCGCGTCGGACGGCTGCGTCTGGCGTCTCTCTCGACGGCGGACGGTCCGAAAAAAGTCGGCGACAACGAATACGCGGTGCAGTTCCTGCGTCCTGCGCCCGCGACGGCAACGGTGCATCAAGGCTATCTGGAAGCCTCCAATGTCAATGTCGTCAAAGAAATGGTGTCCATGATTTCCATCATGCGCGCTTACGAGACCAATCAAAAGATGATGCAGTCCGAAGACGACACGACGGGCAAAGCCGTCGAAGAAGTCAGCAAGCTGTAGGGTGGGGGAAAGCCCCGCTTTTACCACAGAAACCGGCTGGACTGCCAGTGCCTGCAAAGGCCACTGACGGAAGCCGACACTCCGCTTTCTTTGACCGAGAAAGCGACACACGCAAGGAGACCCACGCATTATGATGCGCGCACTCTACACGTCGGCTACCGGCATGATGGCCCAGCAGCTCAACATGGATGTCATCGCCAACAACCTCGCCAACGTCAACACCGTCGGCTTCAAGCGCAGCCGCGCCGACTTCCAGGACCTGCTGTACCAGGAAATGCGCCCCGCCGGCGCTCCCGTCGCCCAGGGGGCGCAGTCTCCCACCGGCCTTGAAGTCGGCCTCGGCGTCAAGCCCGGCGCGACGGAAACGATGTTTGAGCAGGGAACCCTGCAAAACACCGGCAACAAGCTGGATGTCGGCATTGAAGGCGAAGGCTTCTACAAAGTGCTTCTTCCCGACGGCTCCAATGGCTATACCCGCGACGGCGCATTCAAACGCGATAGCCAGGGCAAGCTGGTCAACTCCGACGGCGACGCCATTCAGCCCGAAATCACCGTTCCCGCCGATGCCAGCGATATTTCTATTGGCACGGATGGCACGGTTTCCATCACACGCGGCAGCTCTAATACTCCCGAAAGCATCGGCAAAATCACTTTGACCCGCTTCTCCAATCCGGCGGGTCTGGAGCATCTGGGCGGCAACAATTACCGCGAAACGGCAGCATCGGGTTCTCCCACCGAAGGAACGCCCGGTCAGGCCGGATTCGGGTCGCTGTCGCAGGGCATTTTAGAAATGTCCAATGTTCAGATCGTGCAGGAAATGGTCAACATGATCACGGCTCAGCGTGCCTATGAAGTCAATTCCAAAGCCATCCAGACTTCGGATGAGATGCTGCAAACGGCCAACCAGTTGAAACGATAAGAAAGGAGGCTGATCTTGAAGCTCTGCACTCTGCTCTTACTGACTGCGCTGGCCGTTCCCGCCGCTGCTGCGCCCGTGCATGTCGTCCTCCAAAGCGCTCCGTCTGTTTCGCCCAATGCCGATGGCTTCTTTTCCCTGGCTTCCGTGGCTGCGCTCACCGGCGGAGCGCCCGCGCAGCGAACCCGCCTGGCAGGCATTCTGGTAGGCCGTGCGCCGCTCTCCGGCGAGACGCGCTGCCTGACCGCGGGCGATCTCGCTTTGAAGCTGCGCCAGGCCGGGTGCGACCCGGATAAGGACGTTGTTCTCGATGGGGCAAAGGAAGCGCAGGTAACAACCGGAGGGGCGCTGCTTGCCGCGCCCTCTGGTCTTGCCGCGCCTACGGAGAAGGGCGCGGCAAGCAGCGCCCCGATAGTTCAAGGGCCGCTCCTGCGCCCCGGCACACCCATCACCATTCTGATTCAGTCCGGCCCGCTCACGATCACCGCCCCCGGCATTGCGCGGGACAGCGGCGGGGCAGGGGATACCATTCACGTCCACCGCGAAGGCGTAATGACGGATTTAATCGTGACCGTCGTGGACGCGCAAACTGTTCGCCTGGAGATTTAACATGCAAAAGCTCACCCTGATTGCTCTGGCGCTGGCGCTGACCGCTCCCGCCGCCGCCGACTCGCTGTTTCCCGGCAGCAGCACAGATGCCAATCATACGAATGCGGCGTCGGTATCGCTGTTTTCGGACAACAAAGCGCGCCACGTCGGCGATACGCTGACAATTACCATCAACGAGAACGCGACGACTACGTCAAAGGCGAACACGACCACATCAAAAAACGAGAACTTGAACTATGGGCCGGGGTTTGGGCCGCTGCTGCACAACATTCCGACTTTTGGCCTCACCGGTAGTATCGGCAGCAATGCCGCTGGCAGCACTAATCGCACGGATAATCTCGCTGCCAGCATTGCCGTCACTGTTACCCAAGTGCTGCCCAATGGCAACCTGATGATTGAAGGCAAGCGCAAAGTCGGCATGAACGCCGAAACGCAGGAAATCACGTTGACCGGCATCGTTCGTCCGCAGGACATTGCTTACGACAATACGATTCAATCACCTCTCGTCGCTGATGCCCAAATTAAATACGGCGGTCGCGGCCCGGTGGGAGACAAACAGCATGACGGGCTGATCAGCCGCGTCTTTAAATTTCTGTTTTAACCTAACGACAGAGTAATAAAGAGCCGATAAATATACCAGGTTGATGAGCGCGAACGGAAGCGGGGGAATGAATTCCTCTCGCTACAGATCATCGTCCTTCGGACGAAAGAAACAAGGCGCAGGTCTGCTCATTTCGTCCAAAGGACGACCGAAGCCAAGCGAGAGGAATTCATTCCCTCGCGGATTCCGAAAACACACTCTATGAAGACACGTACACTGCTTCCGCTCCTGCTCACACTGGCCGCTTTCGCGCCCGCTGCCCACGCGCAGACGCGGCTGAAAGACATTGCCGCCGTGCAGGGCGTCCGCGGCAACCAACTGGTCGGGTATGGCCTGGTCGTTGGCCTGGATGGCACCGGAGACGGAACCGGGGCGACGTTTACGCCGCAGTCGGTGGCTTCCCTGCTGCAAAAGTTCGGCGTCACCGTGCCGCCGGGCGCGCTCAAGCTGAAAAATGTAGCCGCCGTCATGGTGACGGCGACCCTGCCGGCATTTGTTAAAAACGGCAGCGCGATTGATGTGACCGTGAGCAGCCTGGGAGACGCGAAATCGCTTCAAGGCGGGACACTGCTGCAAACACCTTTGCAGGCGGCGAACGCTCAGGTTTATGCCGTCGCACAGGGAGCCATCTCCGTGGGCGGGTTTCTGGCCGGAGGCGGCGCGGGCGGGGCAGTTGCCAAAAACTTTGTCACCGTCGGGCGCATCCCCGGCGGCGCTCTGGTGGAGCAGGATGTCGCGACAACGCTGCAAGGCGCCTCAACCAATTCGCTGGCTGTCACTCTTAATCAGCCGGATTATACGACAGCGGCACGGCTGGCGCAAGCCATTCGCGCCCATCTTCCTGACGGGGCAAGTGGGGCGCGGGCTGAGGACGCGGCGACTATTCGGGTGACATTCGCGCCGGGAACTGATGCTGTGCCGCTGATCGCCGCGCTGGAAAGTGTCCCGGTAGAGACCGACGAAACCGCAAAAGTGGTGATCAACGAGCGTACCGGCACGGTTGTCATGGGCGGCAATGTGGAAGTCACCGCCTGCGCCGTCGCCCACGGGAGCTTAACCGTGCAGATTGCCAATGACCCGATCATTTCGCAGCCTGCGCCGTTCTCGCTCACCGGGCAGACGGTGGTGATCCCGCATAAAACAATCAATGTGCAGGAAGGCAATGAGCGGCTCATTCCCGTGCCGAGCAGCACGACACTGGACAAAGTCGTGAAGTCGCTGAATGCGCTGGGCGTGACCCCGCGCGATTTGATTGCGATTTTACAGGCCATGCGCGAGGCGGGCGCGCTTCATGCTGAAATCGAGGTGCAGTGATGCTCCGCATTGAAACGCCCGCGGGGGTGCCGACCGACAAACCGCATCGCGACTTGCAGAAGGCGACGCAGCAGTTTGAGGGCTACTTTCTGCATGAGCTTTTGAAAGAAATGCGAAAAACCATTCCTGACGATAAGCTGCTGGCAGACGACGGGCATGGCAAGGAAATTTTTCAGGACATGATGGATCAGACGCTTTCGGATTCCATGTCCAGCCGAGGCGATCTGGGAATGGCGAAGATGATGTACGATCAGCTTGCGCCCGGCCTGGGCGCGGCAACAGACCACAAGGGATAACAGACCATGCCGGAACCCAAAAAAATATTGCAGGTGCTTCGCGAGGAACTGGCGCTGCAAACGCGCCACTGCACCCTGCTGGAAGCCCAGCAGCAGGCGCTCCTGGCCTGTGACCGCGCCCGGTTTTCCACGCTTCAAAGCGAACACGCACAAATGCTGCGGGAGCTGGAAGCGCAGGATACCGAGCGCCGGGCCGCGTTGAAGGACGACGAAGGTGAGGCTTTAACAATGTCCGTGCTGAAAGAATGCATCCCATCCGGCAGCCTGCCGGGACTGGTGGTGCTGGAAGACGGCTTGCGGCGAACGCTGGACCGGGTGCAGGCCCTGACCCGGCGCAACAAAATGCTGATCCAGAACGAGCTGGACTATTTGGCGTTCACGCTGGACCTCTTTGTGGAAGCGGGACGCAGCGCCGACAACGGCTACGGCGGATGCGGCCGGCTGACAGGCCGCCTGCTTCTTGACCGCCGGGCTTAACGCCTTCAGAGAGGATAGATTTATGCCGGGAACATTTTTTGGAATTGACATCGGGCGGACGGGACTTGCCACCTCACAAATCGGCCAGGATGTGACGGGAAACAACATTGCCAACGCCGGCACGCTCGGCTACAGCGTCGAATCGGCGCAGCAGGCCACACTGGACTTTAACACGCCGGCCAATCGAAACCCGATTGCGCCGGTTCCCCTCAGCTCCGGCGTCAATGTGACATCTGTTCAGCGCGCCCGCGATCAGTTTTTGGACACGCAGGTACGAGATGCCACGTCCGCCAGCAATTTGCAGTCTTCTCAAAGCGATGCGCTCGCTCAGGTGGACAGCGCGTTTGGAGAACCATCGGATACGGGCCTGAATGCCGCCCTGGGCAAGTTCTTTTCCACCTTCCAGGACCTTGCCAACAATCCTGAAGACAAGGGAGTACGCGCAGCAACTGTGCAGCAGGGCGCGGCGCTGGCACAGTCTTTTCAGGGTATTCAGCAAAGTTTGGGGGCGATTGGCGCATCTTTGAGTGACAAGGCAGCCACCGATGTCCAGTCATTGAACACTGCCGGCACGCAGATCGCCGCGCTCAATGTGACCATTCGGCAGCAGCTCGCCAGTGGGCAGCAGCCTAATGCCGTGCTGGATCAGCGGGATTTACTGCTGGATAAAATCTCCGCTCTGGCAAATGTCAATGTTACCAAGAACTCCGACGGCACGGTTAATGTGGCGGTAGGAAGCAGCGCTCTGGTTCTTGGAACGGATGCCTACACCGTCACGCAAGGCGGCCTGGCGGCAAGCGGCGATTTGACAGGTGGCGAGCTGGCCGGAGTAACGCAGTCCCAGAGCCAGGTAACAGCCTATCAGGGGCAGTTCAACACACTGGCCGCTTCGGTGGTTTCCCAGGTGAACGCAATCCACAAGACGGGCGTTGGTCTGGATGGAACCACAAGCGGCTTGGACTTTTTCACGGCGACAGCGGGAAGCGAAGCCTCTACCATCGCCGTCAATCCTGTCCTGGAAGCGCACCCGGAGGACGTCGCAGCGGCCGCCGCGCCCATACCCCCGGCGACCACCGGTTCTCCCGGAGACAGCAGCAACGCCGTTCTGCTGGCTGGGCTGGGAACGAAAACGGTGACGGCTGCGGGAGACCCGCTGCAAAACACGACCATCGTCAATTATTATCAGCAGACCGTCTCCGATGCCGGCGGCAAAGCGGCCTCGGCGAAAACAGCCACCGAAAGCACGGCGGCCAGCCTGACACAGCTTGGCCAGCAGCGCGACTCCGTGACGGGCGTCGTGACCGACACGGAAATGGTCAATATGATGAAGTATCAGCGGTCTTACCAGGCGTCGGCGCAGTACATTCAGATCGCAGATGGAATGATCGGAACACTGATTACCGGCCTATTCTCGGCGAACTAATGCAGAGTCGGATGCGATCATAAGGTAGGGAAACGATGCGAATTACAGACAACTTGCGCTTTGGCGGTTTGCAGACCAATATCGAAACCAGCCTGGATACTCTGAATACTGTCCAGAACGAGATTTCTACGGGCAAGAAACTCACCACCTTTGCGGACGACCCGGCAGGCGCTGCTCAGTCGCTTTCCCTGCATAGCGCATTGATTGACAACAACCAGTACCAGCGGGACGCCACCCAGGCCAATGCCTTTTTGTCCGCCACCGACAGCGCCCTGTCCAGCGCGACTGCGCTCATTCAGTCCGCCCGGCAGATCGCGGTGCAGGGAGCAAACTCAGACCAGACTCCCGAAAGCTTTGCGGCCCTTAGCAGTCAGGTGGATGGGCTTACCAGCCAGCTCACTCAAATTGCCAATTCCGATTTGCACGGGAAATATCTCTTTGGCGGGACGAAGACCACCACGCAGCCCTATGATGCGACGCAGACTTATACGGGAAACACGGGCGCGGTCACGTCGACGCTGGGGCCAAATTATTCCCTGACACTCAACACGCCTGGCAGCACCGCGTTCGGCCCGGCCTTCGCGGCGCTCCAAAGTCTCAAAGCAGACCTGACCTCCGGCAACGTCACAGCTATTTCGGCGGATATTGCCGGAGCGGATACCGCTCTTTCCGCCGTCAGCACAGCCCGCGCGACTATTGGAGCTAAGATCAATCAGGTCACGACTGTAACGCAGCAGTTGACGCGCTCGCAGAACGAATACAATGACGCGGTGTCCGGCATTGAAGATGTGAACCTGGCGACGGCGTATGTGCAGCTTCAGAGTGCACAAAATGTCTACCAGGCGTCTCTGGAAACGACGGCAAAAGCCTTTCAATACAGTCTTGCAGATTTTCTGCATTGATTTTGATGGGATTGATTTTTACAGATTTTCTGCACGGAAACGGCAGAAGAACGCTGGGGAAGGGAACTCCCCGGTGCAGCGGCAGGGATGCTTCTGATCCGCGTTTGCGGACCAAGACAAAACACTTGCACTAAGGAGCTACTTTGTTCATGCACATCCAAACCACGCGCTTCGGCGCGCTCGACGTTGAAGAGCGAAAAGTGATTGAGTTCCCGGAAGGGCTGCCAGGGTTCGAAGACCGGCGGCTGTTTACGGTGGTTCCGCATCACACGGCAGACGGCGGAAAAGGCAGCCCGTTTGTCTGGCTCCAATCACTGGAAAGTGGCGCTCTGGCGTTTCTGGCAATGGAACCGCACCAGGCATTCCCAGACTACGCGCCGCGCGTCCCGCGCGCCGATCTGGAAAGTCTTTCGCTGACGGAAGAAATGGGGCGTCCGCGGCTGTATACGCTGCTGACGGTTCCCGAAGGCGATCCCTGCGGCATCACGGCTAATCTCATGGCTCCAGTCGTCGTCAACCCTCGCGCACGGCTCGCTAAACAAATCGTGCTGAGCACCGATGAATACAGCCTGCGCCACCGGCTACTGCCAGGGGATTAAGCTCTTAACCTCGGCGCGGGAGGGTCTGGTCCGGCTTGACATGGGAACGATTTTGGCGTACAATGCGTAAACCAAATCACGCATACGCTTCCGAAAAAATCCCCGCAGCGTAGCGCCAGGGAGGGCCATGTTAGTTCTTACTCGACGGCTAAATCAGAGCATTAAAATTGGTGACGACATTGAAATCACCGTGATTGAAGTCCGGGGCGACCAGGTTCGCCTGGGCGTCGCTGCTCCGCGCGATGTTTCCGTGCATCGCAAAGAAGTTTATCTGCAAATCCAGCAGGAAAACCGCGCCGCTTCCGCCGCGCCCGCCTCGGCCAATCTGGACGCGCTCGGCGACGCGCTTTCCCAGCAGGGAAAAGTTAAATAACACTTTCTTCGCCCGACGCGAAAAAGGCCGCCCCGGCTGTTATACAGCCGGGGCGGCCTTTTTCGCGTCGGGCGAAACTACATGGCTTTTTTCATCGTGGGCTTTGTCATGCCTTTTTTCATCATCATTTTTTTGCCCATGGTTTTTTTGCCCATTGTTTTTTTCATCACGGGCTTTTTCATCATCTTCTTGCCCATCATGGGCTTTTTCATCATCGGCTTACCCATGGTGGGAGCCTGCGCGAAGACAGAGGGAGCGACAAGGGCGGCGACCGCGGTGGCGATCAAAATTTTGCTGAACAACTTCATGGTGAAGCCTCCTAAATATTTGTATTTCACGTTCCCAAGCGTTTTGGGTGAAGCGAAAGTTCCAGGATTTTTCGCCGAGTACAATTATTTTTGGGGAACTCAATTCACGTTATTTTCGTCCCATCCGAAGCAGTTTGCGTCGTAAAGGAACAAAAACCATGAGAATGAAAAAACAAGCGTTCGGACAAAGGGCGGCAGCCGTGCTGCTGCCTATTCTGGCTTCAATTTGCCTGCTGGCCGGCTGCAATGAGCATACCGACAAATTGAGCGACATCACCAGTAAACCTGCGTCTTATGCCAACAAAGATGTCACCGTTGCCGGGGAAGTGACCAAAGTCTATGAGCTGCCTTTGGGCTTGGCGGACATTGCCGCTTACCGCATCAACGACGGCACCGGGCAAGCCTGGGTACTCAGCCGCTCCGGCGCACCCCGCGAGGGGGATAAAGTGGGTCTGAAAGGAACCGTGCGGCCGGAAGGCAAAGTCGGCAGTGAAACTTTGCTGAATGTGATTGAAGAAAAAGAACGCAAAGTAGAATAGCGTTTCAACAACAAAAACGGCCCGGCGATGACTCGCCGGGCCGTTTTTGTGCCACACTCAAGGGCAGCTTACATGGTTTTTTTCATGGGCTTCATCGAAGCTTTGCGGGTGTAGCCTTTGACTTTCACCATTTTGCCGCTCTTGGTCATTTTGGTGTAGCCTTTAACTTTGGTCATTTTGGGAGCCATCGTAGGTTTGCCCATGCGGGTATAACCTTTAACATGAACCATCTTGCCGGACTTGGTCATTTTGGTATAACCCTTGACGGCTGTAGGCTTGCTCATGGTAGGGGCCTGCGCGAGAACGGCGCTGGTGGCGAACAGGGCGACGAGGCCCAGGGCGGCGGAGAGGCGTGCGAATGCTTTCATGGAATTTACCTTTCGTAATGGCGACTATGCGCGATAAGCTTACTTTTTTCGGAAGCGTACAAGCATGGTTTAAAGTTCCCAAAAAATATTTCGGCGGGCACGGCGCGTTTTGCCGCCAAAACGACACAAAGGAAATGACACGCAGACTATGAGCAGGGTGGAGTGGGGTGACGACGAGCGTCTGGCGGGGCAGTACGGGGCCGAAGGGGATGCGCGGGCATTGGAAACATTGTTCCGCCGCCATATTGAGGCTACGTATGCGTTTACTCGGCGCCTTCTTGCCACGCGCGAGGATGCGGAAGAAGCCGCCTCGGAAAGCTGGCTGCGCGCCGCGCGCGCGCTTCGAGACGGCAAATTTCGCGGCGAAAGCCAGTTCAAGACCTGGCTGCTGGGAATTGCGCGCCTGGTCTGCCTGGAAAGAAGACGTCAGCCGCGCCTTCCGACTCTCTCACTGACAGGCCTGACAGAAACAATGCGCGGCGATTGGGTTTTGTTCTCGCCGGAGCCGGACCTGGTTTCAGAGCTGGACGAAGCACTGGGATCGCTTTCCGAGGACCATCATCAGGTCCTGATTCTATGTGATTTGCAGGGGCTGACTTCCGCCGAAGCTGCCGCCGTTTTGGGACGCACCCCGGCCGCTGCGAAGTCGCTGCATGGCCGCGCCCGCCGCGCCCTGCGGGCGGCATTAGAAAAAGGGGGGGATGAGAAAGTATGACCGAAGCCGAACGCGCCGATTTGATTGACCTCTATGTGGACGGGGAACTGCCCGAAGCCCTGCTTGGCTTTACCGAAACCTGCTTCTCTGCACACCCGGATGCGGCCAAAGAAGCGGCCGCACTTCAATCCGTCTCCCAGCGTCTTCACGCTGTCCCCGCCGAACAGCCCGATGGCTGGTTCGTTGAACGCGCCTTAGATCGTCTGCTGCGCGAACACGCCGCCGCTTCCCAATCCGAAACTGATCTGATGATTCACCCATATTAAGGAGAAATTTATACTATGGCAGCGAAAACCATTACGCCCGGACTGCTTCGGGCCAGCAGCCCACGCAAAGAACTTTTTGAGGGTCTTCAAACTGTCGGGAAAGCGGTCGCCACTCGCTCGTCCCTGCCTATTCTCACCCATGTCCGCATTGCCGCCAAAGACGGCAAAGTCTCCATGATGGCAACCGATCTGGAAATGTGGATGGAGCATACCCTCCCCGGCGTCGGCATCACCGAAGACGGCGCCGCCACTGCCCCTGCCCGCAATTTCACCGAGCTTTTGGCCGCCATGCCTGACGCCGATGTTTCTATTACCGTCGAAGATGAAACCAACACCCTGCACCTGCGCTGTCTTAAAGCCAACTACAAACTGCTGGGCCTGAGTGCGGATGAGTTCCCCCTGCTGCCGCAGGTCAAAGAAGACTCGCGCTTTGTCATGGACCGCGAAACCCTGCGTGATGCTATTAAGCAGACGATTTTCGCCACATCCACCGATGAAACCCGCGCCATTCTCACCGGCGTTCTCGTCGTTTTCCAGGGCGACAGCTTGAAATTAGTCGCGACCGACACGCACCGCCTGGCCGTCCGCGACTGCGCCGTTAAGGAAGGTACCGGCAGCGCCAGCGCGATTGTTCCGGCCCGCGCCATGCACGAAGTCCTGCGGATTGTCGGCAATGAAGAAGGTGAAGTCGTGGTCACGCTGTCGGGCAATCAAATCCAGTTCCAGATTGACGACGAGAAGGGCAGCAAGACAACCCTTATCTCCCGGCTGATCGACGGCCAGTTCCCCAATTACGAGCGCGTCATTCCCGCTCAGGCCACTAAGACTCTGACTCTGGCCCGCGAACCGCTGGCTGCCGCCGTCAAACGCGCCTCCATCGTTGCCCGCGACTCCGCCAGCCGGGTCGTGCTTCGCACCACGGAAGATGGCGACAAACTGACGATCACCGCCGAAAGCGGCAGCGTCGGCAATGCCTACGAGGAAGTGGAAGTCGCCCGCGCCGGGGACGATACCCCCGTCGAGATCGCCTTCAACGCCAAGTACCTCGCCGACGTGCTGAACGTCCTGGACACCGAGGGCCTGCACATCGAACTGACCGAACCACTCCGCCCCGGCGTCATCCGCCCCACCGACACCGCCGACTACCTCTGCGTCTTGATGCCGATGCAGGTGGTGTAAAAAGTATCGCGACTCTGCCCGATGCCGATGTCGTTTCCGCTTCCAAGCAAGTTAATTATGCTTTGGGCGAAGATGACATCGGCTCCTTCTTTGTCGGCAATTACTTTGTCTACGATTGTTCCAAGCAAGACCCGCTTTTCCTGTCCAGTGGTGTATTCCTAATGTATGCCCGCGATTTGAGCCTGACCAGCCGCCATTTCCAAATGCGTTTAGATAATCAAAGGCTCGGCGAAGTCACGGTAGGTGTCGCGGCCATAGGCTTCCACCACGTCTTCGCGGCGGCCCCGCAGCAGGTAAATCCGCAGGTTATCTTCCTCTGCTAGAATTGCTTTCTTCAGCAGAAGGCGCAGCGTTTCCAGTTGCGTCTCGCTGACCGTGCACTCAAACACGGAAAACTGGACCCGCTGCCCGTGTCCCTCGCACAACTTGGCGACGCGCCGTAGGCGGGCGCGGCCCAGCTTAGTCAGGGTATTGACATCGTATGTCACCAGAATGTCCATGAAAATACCTCATACCAGAAACGGAAGGTAGCCGTCTATATCGCCGCGTAGGTACCGGGCTAGGAGCCGCGCCTGAAGATGCGGCAACAGGCCGATGGGCGCCTTCTCTTTCAGGAGAGGATGCGGCACTTCTTCTTTTTTGCGATCTTGATAGGCTGTCAGAACAATCTTGCGGCCTGCCTCTGTCAGCAGGACGCTTTCTCCCGCATCTTCACGCTGCTCAAAGTGCTCCGGGCGAATCTGTTTTCGGTTGATCAGGGTCAGCGCCAGCCTGTCTGCCAGGCAGGGGCGAAACTCTTCCATCAAATCGAGCGCCAACGAAGGGCGACCAGGACGCAGCGTATGCAGGTAGCCGAACTGCGGATCAAGGCCGACCCCCTCACAGGCCGCTGTGCAGTCCGCTGCGAGCAGAGCATACAGAAACGACAGCAGCGCATTGACCCGGTCACGCGGCGGGCGGCGGGTTCTCAGCCGAAACGAGAAGTCATCGCTTGGAACGAAGATCATCGCTCCGAATACTTCGAAATATAACGCCGCCGCTTGGCCCTCGATCCCGCGCACCGCTTCGGTGCTTTCCTGAAGGGGCAGCGATTCCAGCAGAAGCCCCAGGGCGCGTCCGCATCTCCGTAGGGCCAGGCCATCCTCCTCGGATTTTGTGTCTCTTGCCGCCCGCATCACCGACTGATAACAGTTCTTGATTTTGCCCGCCACAATCGCTCGTGCGATCTCCCGAGTCCGCGTCTCGTCCCGCTGCGCTTCATATTGTGCCTGTCGAAGCAGGACGTTTCCACACATCGGCCCGACCACACGCGCCTTGAATCGCCCGCCATAATCCATCAAATTGATGGCCCGGCCTTCCGCCGCGCAGCGATGCATGGCCTGAGCGGAAATCATGGCGTTGCCAAACAGCATAATTGACCCCAGATGATGCAGCGGCACCTGCATTAACTTTGTTCCGTCCGCCTCCACTTTCAGCGCATCATGGTCTAGGCGCACATAGGCATCCGGCGTCATTACAAACAGTGTGTTCAGAAGTTCTCGTGTCATCATAACCTCCTCCGCCAACGATCAATGGGCGATCAACCGGCTTTCACTCAACTTTCCGAAGGCAGCAGGTAAAGCTGCTGCGACAAGCGGGCATGACGCGCGGCCACGACAGTCGCGGGGACGCACGCATCCAGCAGCGAACAACGAGGACAGCGATTGTCGTTGAGGGCCGGCGGCAGCGGCCCCCGGCTTTGCTGCAACGCCCGCACCTGTGCGATTATGTCCCGCGTTTCCTCGCGCAGTTCTTCACTAAATCTGACTTCCCGGCGGCGATGCGTTTGGAGCGAGTAAACCGCGCCGTGTTCCACCGAGATCGTCAGCATCTCTTCCAGGCAAAGCGCCTGAGCGCAAAGCTGCACGTCGTCGTGACGCCGTTCCCGGCGCGGCCCGTTTTTATATTCAACGGGAATGACTCGCCCATCGGGATAAAATTCCACGACATCCCCTTTGCCTTGCAATCCGAGACGATCCGACCAGAGGGGCAGGGCGCGTTCCATCCGTATCCCATTTTCTATGGAAGAATGGGCTTCATCTGCGCGTTCATGGGCATAGCGTCCGCGCAGCGTAAAGACATTCTCGTCAAAGATGCGTTCAACATGGATCAAGGCGCACTGCCGAGGGCAATACGAATAATGCTCCAGCGCCGAAATAAGAACTGGCTGATCTGCTTCCATGACTGTAATCCTCACCAAAGTTTTGATGCGTCTACATGATGACATCTGACCGGACACTTGACCAGTCACCTGACCGTTTCAATCCTCACCGGCTGTTTCCAGCCGGTGCAACGTATACCAATTTTACGGCAGAATTATCGCATGATAACGTTTCAATCCTCACCGGCTGTTTCCAGCCGGTGCAACGGCCCCGTCCATCTCCACTTCATTTTTTCTCCGCAAAGCGTTTCAATCCTCACCGGCTGTTTCCAGCCGGTGCAACGCCATACGCTTCCCTTGCCGCCGCTGCGATTTCCGGGGTTTCAATCCTCACCGGCTGTTTCCAGCCGGTGCAACCCGCCCGATCCATAGGCGGACAATACGTTGTCATGGAGTTTCAATCCTCACCGGCTGTTTCCAGCCGGTGCAACGAGAGGGTTTCATTGATCCTTGCTTCCTTTCGTGTGTTTCAATCCTCACCGGCTGTTTCCAGCCGGTGCAACGATATTATTCCGAAATTGAGGGATTACATACTTATCAAGTTTCAATCCTCACCGGCTGTTTCCAGCCGGTGCAACTAGTTCAATCGTCCCCAGGTTGATTATTATTATAAATGCGTGCGCCCCGCGCAGGCTCCGCGTTTCAATCCTCACCGGCTGTTTCCAGCCGGTGCAACGTTGCCCAAAACCGAGGCCATGGATGTTCTTCTGGTTTCAATCCTCACCGGCTGTTTCCAGCCGGTGCAACCCGGCATGTGCTTGTAGGCATTCATCACGCCGGCCAGTTTCAATCCTCACCGGCTGTTTCCAGCCGGTGCAACCTTTTTGCGTCTGCATCATCAGTAAACGCATGGATTGTTTCAATCCTCACCGGCTGTTTCCAGCCGGTGCAACTTTTCTCATGTGGCTGTTATTGGTGTTTCTGATAAGTTTCAATCCTCACCGGCTGTTTCCAGCCGGTGCAACGCCAAAGGCGGTGATCGACTGAACGCTGCCGCCCAGTTTCAATCCTCACCGGCTGTTTCCAGCCGGTGCAACGGCTTTCCGGCTTGCCCGGTCGCCTTCTTTACGCGTTTCAATCCTCACCGGCTGTTTCCAGCCGGTGCAACGAGGTTCCTTTTTTCGTAACGTCGTGTGCTTCGTGTTTCAATCCTCACCGGCTGTTTCCAGCCGGTGCAACGGTCAATTTACGAAGCAATTTGCACCCGCCGCCCCTCCGTTTTGACGGGAGTGGGCATATGGCGGAGCCTCCTGCCTCGTGGGCCACGGCGCGAACCTCTTGAGGAAATGACCAGAGCTTGAGGTTCGCGCCACAGCATTACCCTCCGACCAGAGAGGTAAGCGTTACGCCGTCGGGGAGGTCCCGGTTCAGCGTCAGAGCGTAGTCGGCATAGCGGCGTGGGGTGGTCACGCCATCGCGCAGGCGCAGTTCGAGGCGGTCAAACAACTGATGGGCGGGGGCGTTCCCCAGGGCGTTCTCGTGGCTGAACACGTACAGGCCCCGGCAGGACATCAGGCCCCGGCTGGCCGAATGGTCCTGGTCCCACATCCCCATCAGCGCTTCCCAGAAGACCTGCAGGTCAGCGGCGGTGACACCGGTTTGCTTGGCGAAGGGGGCGGAAAAGAAGCCATGCCCTCGGTAAAGGCCGTAGGGAATCAGGGCCTTGCGCCCCATGGTTCGGTTGTCCCCGCTTTGCGCTTCCGCCTCTTTTTCCGTCGCCACAGCCATACGCGTGATAGAGACATCCAGCGGGATAATAGGAGAGGCGGAGCGGGCGAATGTCATCTGAAGCGGGCCGCGCACCTGTCCGGCATTGGCCCCTGTGGACATGACCGCGCCGAACATGCGGACATCGAACTTCGTGCGGCAAAGTTGCTTTCGGGCGCTCTCAACTTCACCCCCCTGCCCAATCTCTTTGGTCTTCCGTACCTTGCCATCGGCGGTATTGACGGGGGGCGAGGTAAGATCAATGTCAAGCTGCTGATAGGCTTCCGCGATCTGTCGGTTCAAAACGCCTTTCTCTTGCACAAAGATGTCATAGCCTTCTGCCCTTACTCCCTCCGCATTCTGTTTGGTCAGTGCGACGTAGTTGCGGACTTTGCGTTTGAGGCAGACATCTGTAACCAGGCCGTGCATGGTCTCAGGGTCAATGCGAGGCATATTCCCGGCGTCCGGGTCGCCGTTAGGGTTGCCGTCGGTGACTTCAAAGAGCAGGATAAAGTCGTGGCGGCGAGCCGGGTCGATGCAGTGTTGAAAGTCAGGCTGGGTGAAATCAATCATGTCAGTTCTCCATTTCTTCGTCGGTGTCAGTAGGATCATCGTCGGTGTCATCAGGGTTAACCGAGCTGGCGAGGCTGGCATCCTTTTGGTCCCGTGCTTCTTGTGCGGCTTTGCGATCAGCGGCGCGTTGGTGATAGAACCCCAATGAAAACCAAGCCTGGTCTTGCAGAGGCAAACTGTTCGGGAAAGGTGTTCCCGAGTGGGCATCTAAAAGGTCAAGGATTTCTTCTAATCGTCTCTGTAGTGCTTGATGAGCGCGAGGATTTCTTTTCCGCAAATCGGGTAGATGCGCCTTATTGGCCTGTGTCAGTAAAACTCCGAAGACAGTAGCCGGGGCAGTAGAAGCTGCGCCGAAATATCGGTCGGTGAGAGTGGCGTTCAATTTGCGTGGCTGGGCGGACGCCCGCTGAATGGCTTCCAATTCAGCTAGGAGTCGGCCACATACATAAGCGGGCCGGGTTTGTTGAGGGTTGAGTTCGGACATAGTGTTGCGTTGCTCCTTTTGAAATTCGGGGCTGGGCGGACTGGTGACAAGACACGCCTTGAGAAGCGCGGCTTGGGACCGAGTCACATGAGTCAAGTCGCCTTGCAGATTTTTGGTGCCGATGCGACAGCGCATCACCGCTTTAGCGAGCAGGTGGAAGGGAACGGGTTCTTGATGAAGAGCGGCTCGGATCAGGCTTTGGAGAACAGCTGGTTCTATATCCTTTCGGTCGCGGTAGGCGGAACCCGCGAGGCGATAAATGCCTAGCGGCGGCCCATCCGTGCCGTCCGACAGTACCATTTCCTGTGCGTCAAACCAGTGCTTGAGATTGTCGTAAGCATGGCCCACCGTCGTTGTCAGCCAGTCGCGGACGACGGCCCGGCCACCGCTGGCGGACAGGGCAAGGGCGTAGAAGGCATCCGTTTTCAGCGTCTGGCTTTGCTTGCCCGTCCAGATTGCCTGCAATGCATCGCGCACCTGCGAGTCTTCCGGTTTGTCCAGCGCCATCGCCATTAGCGGATCGCCGCCGTCTTTTGTCCAAAAGACGTAAACCAGCCCGCCGAGGGTGATGTGAGTGCGTTCCTCTTCAATCAGCCGGTTCAAAGCCTTCGTGAACCGCTCCGCCGCCTCGCGCGAGATAGGCGAAGTCTGGGCACGCTCCCAGCCGTAGGACTCGAAGGCGGCGGCGTTCGCGGAAACCAGAGCGACACCGGCGGACTGACCGCCGGGAATGCGTTTGATCAGCCCCGGCAGGCTGGACTCGACCGGGCCGATTTGCCCCGTCACCAGGCACTCGGCGATATTCGCGCCTTTTTCCGGCGCAGGCCGGGTCGATTTAGCCCAGAATGCCTGTACGTCCGGGTTGTCGGTCGGCGTGTTACTGCCTACCTGGAACGTCACCAAATCCGCAGCGGTCATGGCGGCGGCCTCAGGAGGCAGAGGCGCGGCGGGATCATGCTGGGATAAAAAGATATTTATCGCCGCCACGTCTGGGTCGCCTGTTTCGTCCGCGCACCGCTTTACCAGTGCCTTGAAGTCCGCATGCTTGTCTGCGGGTCGCTTTTCTTTCTCGTCGAGCGCCAGCCCGAGAACATAAGCGGGCGAATCGGCGAGGAGAATGGAACGCACCCCGGATGTACGCCCAATGTACGGCACGAGGTGGGGCAGGCCGCGCTTGTTTTCTTTGTCGCCGCCGAGTGATTGGTAGCCGATGAATCGCCCGTCTTCATGGAGCCGTACCAGCCAGCGCACCGGCTTCCAGTCGTACATCGGCGGAGCCAGTTCCTCGCCCAGTATCTTTCCGGCATCGTGATAAAGCTGCTGTAAGATCATGTTGTTTCCCTCCTTTCGGCTTCCCCGGCGGGCGTCTCATAAAGCGCGGGCGGGACGTGCAGAACGCCGTTCTCCAGCCGTGCCTCGAAGAACCTCGCCTGGTTGCCGCCCGCGTTGTAGTCAATGTCAAACAGCATTCGGCCCAGATCAATGGTAGTGTCCCGCAGCGATTCGTGCGGCTGCTCCGTCCCGTCCGGCATGGAAAAGTCCGCTGCGAACTCCCTGGCCCCCAGGTATGGGCGGTGGAAGCATTGGCCCCGCTCGACCCGCCGCCGGAACTGGTCGCGGTATTTGGCGGGATCAATAGGCCGCCCCTCGTCATCGACTGTGCCAGGCGGCAGCCAGACATCAGCGCGGATGATGTAGGTAACATCTCTCAGCCCCAGTGTATGCCGCTGGGTCCGGTCGTCACTGGCCGAAAGGCTGTCCGCCCCCCGCCCGGCCCGGCTTTTAACCTCATTGCGAAGGATGGAGAAGTGCCGGATAGGGCGAAGCACGACGATCTCGCGCACACGCCAGCGCATCGGTGCGTGCCAGAAAATGGCTTCCAAAATGCCTCGCGCCGCGCTGGGAGTGAGGCATTCGTAGCTGACTCGTTCCGTATGTAATTCTGGTCTTGTCAGGCAAGCATAAGGCCCCCAAACTTTGACTTCCACAGGGGGATAATCCATAGAGTCTCCTTTCCGTTGTTTGTATTACTCAGCCGGGAATTGAAAAAGCGGAAGCGGAGGCAGTTGCCTCCGCTTCCTGAGTGTCAGAATGTCCATACCTGGGCATTTGTCGCGCTTCCGCGGACCTGTGTGAGCAGAGCGCGGGCCGTGATTTCGTCGCTTTTGTTGACAACCACAATGAAGTAACCGCCGACTCGGCTTGCGTGGCTGTGGAACGTTTTCCACTGCGCTGCCGTGTGGGCTTGGGCCAAGCCATCGCGCGACTCAGCCTCCACAATGACAAGTATGTTGCCGTTGAAGGCGGTCACGTCCGGGATGTAGTCGCCAATTTGGTCACAGGCGGTGAAACGGGCGACATGGCACGCCCGGACGCGGGTGTAGCCCTTGTTAATGAGGCAAGCGGCGGTCAGCGCCACAAGTTTGTCGTGGTCGTGAGAAATGGGGGCGGACAAGGTTTTCTCTCCTTTGCCATCACTGGCAGGTAAAGGAGCCATCGTTGGGGTATCATATGTATTGTGCGAACACACGCAACCCGGACGGCTCCGACTGTTTGGGCTTGCTTGGGGCAGACTGGTTGCAGCCCGTCTGCCCCGTATTGCAGCGTAGGGTAACCCTCCAATGCATGTTTCAATCCCCGCCGTTTGGACGTATCCGAACGGCGCATTCCACTTGTAGCGTAACTGTTCGTTCATGCAATGCAGAGTTACTGAGTTATTGCTCATGTGTTATGAGAGTTTAACACTGCATCTGTTATTTGTCAAGCGTTCGCCAAATTTATTTTTGAGTCCCTACAATCAAATCGCTGGTGTCCATGTCTACGCTGTCGCCAATGCCGACGATGGGATCATAGGTGGCGAGCCAGACGTACAGCGATTCGGGGGCGTCGGGCTGGTAGACAGGAGAAACACGCAGATTGGCGAGTTCCTGGGTGCGGACAGCGACGGTCAGGGATTGGACTTCGCGCCAGAGCGCACGACCCAGGCTTTTTTTTGCCTCCTGGCGGTCGTAGATCGTTTCCACCAGAGCCTTGTATTCCGCCTCGGAGTGCCGGGCCTGGGGGAAGAGGCCGCGATGGTATGGGACTAAGACCGGCAAAGTGTCGTCGTCAATCAGGCGCATCTTTCTGGCAACGAGAGGATAATCAAATGCCGTGCGGGATTTCTGAACAGCCTCTTCGCTCTTCACCCCGCCCACGATGACGGCTCGTGGCTTATCCATGCCGATTGATCCGAGGACGGCATAGAAGCGGGCGAAGAAGCGCGTGGCCGTATCCGGGTCATCGAAATCTACGTCATCACTAGCGAGCATGAAGCCTGCTTCTTGCAGGGCAGTCAAGTAGCTGCCTGGCGGCGTCCCGCCTTCCGAGGGCTTAAAGATAATGACCTCGCCTAGAAAATCCGGCCTTCCCTCACGATTACAACGTCCACCTGCTTGTATTATTCTGTCGAGTGGCCCAAGAGCGCGTAGAACTCGGGGGAAATCTATGTCTATGCCTGCCTCCACTACCTGCGTGGAGATCAGGCGCACGGAAGGGCCTGTTCCCTTGCGCTCGGCGTCCAGAGCAGTCCGTACATCGTCCAGCACATGACGGCGGTGTTCGCCGCAGAGTAGGGTGGACAGGTGACGCGCGGCGGGATCGTCCAGCGCCCGCAGCAGGGCCAGGGCATCGCGCTTCGTGTTCAGGATAGTCAGCGACGACACGGGGCGTGATCGGATTTCCTCAGCTGCCCGGTTCCAGTCCCACGGATCGGTTTCGACACGGTAAGTGACGCGCTTCAGGTCCTGGAAGTGGCGGCGCATCAGCGGCTCGGGAATAATCGGACGGGCGGGATCAAGTTCCTGAAGAAAAGGCGTCTGTCCGGTGATGGCGGGCTGAGTGGCGGTGCAGAGAACCACGGTGACGCCGTAGTGGGTGATCAGGGCTTTCAGCCCACTTAGGAGCGGCGTCAGCAGGTGAGGCGGCAGGGTCTGGACTTCATCCAGCACGAGGACACTACGGGCGATGTGGTGCAGCTTGCGGCAGCGGCCCGTTCGGTTGGAAAACAGACTCTCGAAAAGCTGGACTGTGGTCGTGACGATCAGGGGCGCATCCCAGTTCTCGGCGTCCAGCTTGCGCCGCTGGTCGCGTGCGTCTTCGGCCTGCCCGGCGGCTAAGTCGTCCGCCGAAGGCCGTTCCGCGCGGTCATCCACGGCGGAATGGTGTTCCAGAATGCCGTCATTTCCCAGAATTTTGCTGAACTCCGCTGCTGTCTGGTCAATGATGCTGGTGAATGGGATGGCATAGATGATCCGGGAGCGGTCATATTTCAGGGCATGGGCCAAAGCGAAGGCCAGAGAGGAGCGGGTTTTGCCGCCGCCGGTTGGAACAGTCAGCGTGAACAAACCGGGTTCCAGTTCGGCCATTTCCAGGCAGTACTCGTACACCTCGCGCCGGACTTCGTTCACGCGGGTGGGCATCTTTCGCGCCTCCGCTTGCAGCGTGTCCTGGGCGTCCCGGAGCGCCTTCATCCAGACATTTCCCTTCTCCGTCAGTGTTTCTTTTCCGCGCAGGGCATACGTCTCCGGCGAAAAGTGCCGCTCGGTGTCCAGACCGTCGGCATCCACAAGGCAGGAGAAAAGAAAGCGAGTAAACATTTCCCAGTCCAGCGGTGTCGTTCCCGCCGCTGCGGGCAGGGCCGAAGGCGGCACGCCGCGCAGGGCTGCCAGGTCGGCGCGGGCTGCGGCCATCGCCGCCTCCTGCATCGGCCCTTTTCCCTCGGTGGCAGTCTTGGCATTAGCCGGTCCGTCCGACCCTCGGAGCGAGGTCAGCCCACCGTGGTGTCCCAAAACGCACAGTGCCGCCATCTCGCGCAGAGGCGGGGGCAGCAGTTCCAGAGCCAGCCGAGTCCCGGCAACCTTGTGCTCCGCGCTGCCGGGCTTTGGGGCAGGGCCACCCGTGTGCTTGGCGGCATCGCACCGGCGCAGGTACTTCTGGAAGTCATCGCTGTACTTGCCGACATCATGCAGCCAGCCCGTCCACCCGGCCAGTTCCTTCGCCCCAAAGGTCGCCGCGAACCCAGCGGCGAGAGCTGCCACCTGTCCCGCATGGTCTTCCATACTTTGCCACTTCTGCGGGGCCTCATCCGGCGGCGTGTGCGCGACATAATTCATCCGTTTCAGTCTCCGTTCCGGTTGCTGTTTCTCTTACTCACTCCTATCATAGCAGAACGGGAAGGACAGCGTACTGTCCCTCCCGTTTTTTTATTCTTGAATTTTTTGTTTTAATTTTGACGGTCATTTGGTGCAACGTCCGCCTTCTTCCGCATGAGAGTGAATCAGGTAGGAAAGTTTCAATCCTCACCGGCCCCGAAGGGCCGGTGCAACGACATCAGCTCCCGGTAGCCAAAGGCGGTGATGGACTGTTTCAATCCTCACCGGCCCCGAAGGGCCGGTGCAACGCTTTGGTTGGTTTTTCTTCGGCTTGCACTTGCGGTTTCAATCCTCACCGGCCCCGAAGGGCCGGTGCAACACGCAGCCCAGCGACGACGACGGCGTTGTTATGGTTTCAATCCTCACCGGCCCCGAAGGGCCGGTGCAACCTACAAGCCAGCCACAGGAATTCCGGGACTAGCAGGTTTCAATCCTCACCGGCCCCGAAGGGCCGGTGCAACAAACGTCCAGGTCGGTTCCCCGACCGCCGCCGCGTGTTTCAATCCTCACCGGCCCCGAAGGGCCGGTGCAACAAGAACCAGAGACGGCGCACGTACAAAGCCCACAGGTTTCAATCCTCACCGGCCCCGAAGGGCCGGTGCAACGTCAAATTTCTTGTTGCCCTCAGTCAGCACGGAGGTTTCAATCCTCACCGGCCCCGAAGGGCCGGTGCAACGCTGCTATTTTTTTGTCAGCGCGCCGCAATGAACGAACAGTTTCAATCCTCACCGGCCCCGAAGGGCCGGTGCAACCGCCGCTGCGTCCACAAGTACCCGTTTGCCGGATATGCTGGGTTTCAATCCTCACCGGCCCCGAAGGGCCGGTGCAACTGCCGTCGCTGGCGGTCTCCGTGCCACAGTTGTTAAAGTTTCAATCCTCACCGGCCCCGAAGGGCCGGTGCAACGGCCCGGCGGTTGCCTTGACCTACGCAATCAATGGTTTCAATCCTCACCGGCCCCGAAGGGCCGGTGCAACCCGGGTTTGGAAAACGACTGCAACGA
The DNA here is from genome assembly GCA_965277095.1 of Capsulimonadaceae bacterium. Classification (GTDB taxonomy): domain Bacteria; phylum Armatimonadota; class Armatimonadia; order Armatimonadales; family Capsulimonadaceae; genus JANXMY01. The sequence continues at coordinate 3,158,773 of OZ255718.1, read as the reverse complement.
AAGGACAATGTTTCAATCCTCACCGGCCCCGAAGGGCCGGTGCAACACAATCTGGGGGCGCCGCACGGCGGGGTTAATTGTTTCAATCCTCACCGGCCCCGAAGGGCCGGTGCAACCATCTCCCGATCTCGCCCGCCGCATCCTGCATCCCTCAGCCGTTTCAATCCTCACCGGCCCCGAAGGGCCGGTGCAACGATCGTTCTACTTTCCGACCGCGCTGGGGCCTTTGGTTTCAATCCTCACCGGCCCCGAAGGGCCGGTGCAACCGCCGCTGCGTCCACAAGTACCCGTTTGCCGGATATGCTGGGTTTCAATCCTCACCGGCCCCGAAGGGCCGGTGCAACTGCCGTCGCTGGCGGTCTCCGTGCCACAGTTGTTAAAGTTTCAATCCTCACCGGCCCCGAAGGGCCGGTGCAACATTAGGCATAGACGGCCTCCTTCTCGCTCAGTCTGACCGGTTTCAATCCTCACCGGCCCCGAAGGGCCGGTGCAACTTGGAGCAGCACTTCCGGCACAATGCCGCTTCCCAGTTTCAATCCTCACCGGCCCCGAAGGGCCGGTGCAACGGTCAGTTTCCTCGTGACAGAGGACACTGGCCGACGGTATTATACCCTGAGTCGGCTCACACAAGTTTTTGCGTGAGAGGAAAGAGCGGCGCGAACCTCTTGGGGAAATGACCAGAGCTTGGGGTTCGCACGGGAGCAGAGTTGGAATTATTGCGAGGTTCATCGTGTTTTCTTCTCTATTCCCACAAAGGAACCTGAGAACCGGAAGGGGGAGCGGGAGAAGTTTGGGGTAGGGGGGCTTCCTGCGAGCCGCCATTCTGATAGAGCGCGGCCATTGCCCGCAGTTCGTCTACAACCTGCGCCCGCAGTTCCGGCCCGCCGTCCACACGGCAGTGGCGACGCCAGCGCAGAAGCTCCGTCACCAGACCGTCCACTCCCTGCGCCTGGCCCGTCAGACGGACCGTGCCGTCTGTCTGGCCCGTTAAGACGAGGCCGTCCGGCCAGCGGCGGCTCCGCGCATAGGCGGAGACGGCTGGGAAGAATAGGACATCCACAGAAATAGACGGCCCGCCCCGTAGGCCACCGACGCCGCCTTTGGTCTGGGAGAACGCATCCCATTCGGTAGGTCGGGGCGGGAACACCTCTCCGGTCGCGCGCAGGTTCAATATCTGATCCAAGGCGAACGTGCGAATCTCCTCGCGCCGGTGGCAAAACCCATGCAGTTCCCAGAACTGCCCATCCCGCGCCTCGATGGCATAAGGATCAACGCGCCGCCAGGAACGGGTAGAAGAGCTGCGGCTTTGGTAGTCAATCTCGACCGTTTCCCGCGCATTGGCGGCGGCAAGCAGCAGTTCCAGCGGTGCGGCAGAGTAGTCGCGCGGGAGGGCCGCTGGCAGGATCGCCTGAGCAGCCTCAGTAAAGAGCCGCTTCAAAGCGGGGCTAAAGCCAGCGGTCGTTTTTTCGAGGCTCGCCAGGAGGCTGGCTTGCTGCGGAATGCCCGGCGTCTGGAGCAGGCTTTGTGCCAAAGCCAAAGCCAGGGCATCCTCCGGGGTCAGGGTTGCGACGGGATAAACCCAGCCCTGGTCGGGCAGGGTGTAAGAGTGCTGTCCAGCATCGTATTCAATAGGGATACCGGCCTGCTCGAGTAGGCTCAGGTCGCGTGTAATAGTTCTGGGTACGCACTCACAAGCTTGCGCCAGAGCCACCCGCCCCAGGCGCTCCCCCTTGCGGCGGGAGCGTACGAGGGTAACGATCTTGATCAGGCGTGCAACATGGGCCAGCGCGTCTGACGGCGCAGAGGGGAACACAGCTCTCATAAACATTTCCAAAGCCGGGTTCAGTGGACATCGTCGCGGGTCAAGCAGGCTACGTGGGTCTGCTGCTCGCCGAGAAGCTGAGAACAGTCTCGCCGTGTGGGGACCGGACGAAACCAGATGAAAAGGAGACGCTCCGAGGCAAAATCATTTGCACTGGCAGACCCGGGGAGGCGCCGAAGAGGCTGCCAGTACTCATTTACGAACATACCGTTCGTAGAGCTGAGATCAGTGATGAAATACTCTCCGGCATTTTTCGTTGAAGCCATTATAACTGAAGCGTATGCTGATGTCAAATAAGGGATAAGGGCGAGTGTCCGCGTTTAGCAACACGAAACGCTCTCGCCATTCGAGCCTGTTCGCTCGCGGAGATACCCAAAGAAGTGGCAATCTCTCGCCAGCTTTTCACGGCGTTGGCAACCTCGGCCACAATTTCGTCGGCCTCGGGCGCTGTCAGGCGGAAATACGGCGCGACTTCCTTTGCGAGTTCGATATCCTGCGCGTTATCATACTCTGAGATGTTCAGTTTCAGTCCGTCAGCGGTTGCGACAGGATTCATGTCGTAGGCGGGGGACAGCACCCAGCCTTCCGGGCGCAGAAGAAAGCCGTGATTCCGCAAGTGGTCGTCCACATTGGAGACGCAGATGGAGAACACGATCCGTCGCCAGAGCTGCGCGAGGTCCTTATTTGCTTGTGCTCCATGCTGCATGAGCATCTCGGCGATCTCCAGGTAATTCGCCCCACTTGCGGCGTCATCTCCGTCGGAGCGGCCGAGAAGCGTCATGGCCGAGGCGAAGTGATACCTTTGCCCGTCTTCGGTGCGGTCGAAGCGTCTTGCCAAAAACGTATGATACGGACTGCTAAACCTCTGCGCCCTGCCGGGCGCTACGGTGATCCCGGCGGCTGAAGCGAGCCTGTAAACCACGCTTTCCCATGCGCCGACATCCGTCTCGTCATTCGGGCTTGGGAACTTGGCGATCCATAGATGCCCCTGCGGGTCTACTACCCCGGCCTTGGGCCGGGCACCGCCGAGCGAGCCACCCGGCGCGATCAGCAGACGCAGCCACGAAGAGTAATGAGGGTCATTCTCTGAATCGTCGCGTTCGAGCTGGAGACTGGCATACTCCAGCCCGCGCGGAGAGGTCCATGGCGGGGAGGCCGACGCCGTAATGTGGGTCCGTCTAGCCCCACTGGTAAGGCAGCCCTAGGCCGGGCGCGGTCACGGTTCTCGACGGTCGAATCGGCGTCTTGTAATTTCGGCCCAAGATGTTGTCGGTAGCGACGAGTGCGAGGGCGGCATCGAGGCCGAGGACGAGCAGGACACTGGCGTAGGTGCTGATCGTCACGGACGGAGCACCGTCTGGGATCGCACTGAGCGTTTGGTGAAATAGACTAGCACGGGCGGCAATTCGGGTCGCTGGCAGCCGCCACCGAAGTCGGGCCGGGCGAATATTCTAACCGAGTTTACAAAGCCGTCGTTGTGGTGAGAACACAATGGTGTCATATCTTGGCCTAACGTAACCTGTTATGCATAAATTATGCATAAATACCATTCATCGGCCAACTATAGCTTGCTCTAAACTTGACCAAATGTGCGGCTCCTCAAAGAACAAACTTAACCTCAGAAACAGTTGATTGCAAAAATCCTCATTAGGTTGTATAATCCATATGAGGATTTTAGAAACTATGCGTGTGGTACCACCGACCCTCTCTACGCGCCAGGGATGGTCACACACCGGCACTAACAAGGAGAATGCGGAGGAAGAAAACGCTCTGGACGCGCTGCGGCGGCATGGTGGCGTTGCCCGGTCTGGGCAACTCGCCTCCGAAGGAGTGCGGCCTGCGGCACTGTTGAGCCTGTGGCGGCGGGGCCAACTTCTACGCCTCAAGGCCGGTCTGTACCAGCTTCCGGAGGCACTGGCTGAGGAACACGCCGCCGTTGTTCAGGTGGCGCTCGCCGTCCCGCGCGGCGTGATCTGTCTCCTTTCCGCCCTGGACGTCTATGGGCTGACGGATGCTAACCCCGAACACGTCTTCGTGGCCCTACCGCAGGGGAGCTGGCGGCCGCGCGTGATCGAGCCGCCGGTCCAGATCGTGCAGTATAGCCGCCGGCTGTTCCTGCTCGGACGTGAGGAGACAATCATCGGCGGGCGTAGCATTGCGCTGTTCTCGCGCGAGAAAACCCTCTGTGACTGCTTCCGCCTGCCGGAACTGGTCGGGCTGGACCTTGCGCTCTCGGCCCTGCGCCGGTATCTGCGCTCACGCGAGGCTGACGTTTCCGCCCTTCTGGCGATGGCCGAGCAATGCCGGGTGGGGCGGCGCATCGGCCCGTACGTGGAGGCCCTCATTGCCTGACCCTGAGCCCCAAGAAGCAGGCCGCATCGCGGCGACAAGCCAGGAGAAGCCGTCAGCAGCACGGGCCGCGTCCGTGCGGGACCGCCTACTTAACCTTTCCCGTCGTCCGGGGCAGACGGTGTCCTACAACGCCCTGCTGCGGCGCTACCTACAGGAACGGTTCCTGTGGCGACTGTCGCTATCCGAGCACCGCGACCGGTTCACGCTCAAGGGCGGCCTGCGACTTGTGGGAACCGGCTTCGCTTGGGCACGCGCCACAAAAGATATTGACTTTCTGGGCAGCGGCAACCCCGATCTGAACCGATTGGAAACAATTTTCCAGGATGTATGCCGGGATGAGGACAGTACATGTCAGCTCACCGACGGGGCGCGGTATGACTCGGAAAGCGTGAAAGTAGCTTCTATCCTGGAAGAGGCCGAGTACGGCGGGGTGCGCGTGGCTCTGGTTGCGTTTCTGGGAACGGCGCGTGAGCCGATGCATCTGGACGTGGGCTTCGGGGATGCCGTGACGCCGGGGCCGGCCCTGATGCTGTTTCCGACGCTGCTGGATGGGATGCCCACGCCGCAGCTGCTGGCTTACAACGATGAGACCACGGTAGCCGAGAAGTTCGAGACGATGGTCCGGCGGGGACTGGTGAACAGCCGGATGAAGGATTTCTACGACTTATACCGATTTGCCGAGACGACGCCCTTTGATGGCACACTTCTCTCCCTGGCTGTCCGACGTACCTTCGAGCGGCGCGGGACGCCATTCGCCCCGGAGCCAACCGTATTCACCGCCGCATTTGCCCTGGATACTGGCAAAGCGACCCAGTGGCGTGCCTTCCGCCGCAGCCTTGGAGGAACGTCCGCCGACGTTCCATACACCTTCGCCGATGTCGCAGCGCTCGTGAAGCGTTTTATGGAGCCAGTTCACAATTCCTGCCAGCAGGGCCGATCCTTAACCGACCAGTGGAACCATTCGGCAAAGTTGTGGCAGATTATGTAATAGTAAGACCCAGGGCAGGTCAGGGCGACTCGGACATCCCGATAATGAGTATGCATTGATTCGCGCGAACTTGACAGACCATGCAGGTAATTTAACGTCCATGCATTTCGCATTGTAGGGGCGGGGATTGTCCCCGCCCTTCTTTTTATCTTTCTTGTGGAACAGCAATGTATCCCGTTAAAGCAGCAGTGGCAGCAGAGCGGCCAACAGGCTGGCTCCATCAGGCGATCCCCATCCGGTGACCGCATCAAAACCCGGCTGTGCCTGATAGCCGCCTGTGGTGGCCGTGATATTCTCTCCTGCCGTGATGTCGTGGCAGCCGGTCGGCCCTGCCCCCGCCCGGTTGCCAGCCGGGTAGAGCAGGGGAGGCAGGAACGGCAGCCGCGTTCCTGCCGGCAGATTGGAGGCGATGCGGCAGATCAGGCACGCCCAAAGCGGGGTTGCGGCGCTGGTTCCGCCTTCTCCGCCGGATTTGCCATCAATGACGACGGAGTAATAGGGCGCACCGGACAGGGCGGCAATGTCGGGAATAATGCGACCGTCTATGGAATGTGGATTAACCGAAGGCACAGAAACCGTCTGCCAGGCCGGGCGCGCAAACACCTGGCTGACGCCGCCGCCGGTAGACCCGCCGCCATCCGCCCGGCGTCCGTCGCCCTGTTTCCAGGCCACTTCCGCGCTGATTTTATTTTGGGTGAGGGTAAACGACGTGCCGCCCACGGCAAGCGCAAAAGGACTGGCAGCCGGGAAGTCAATGTGGGCCAGTCCGTCCGTGATCTGATCGCCGGAGCCGTCGTCGCCGGAGGCCACGCAAACGGTGATGCCCATCAGCGCGGCTTGATGCAGGGCATCGTTGATCGCTTGGATTGCCCCTTTCGACCACTGGGGGTCATCTTCCGCCAGGCCCCAACTGACTGAAATCACTGTGGGCTGATCCTGGATCGCGCGGTCTAGAACGTCGATCCAGCCTTGCTCGTCGAAACTGGTGAAATAAACGGTGATCGCAGCCTTCGGACAGGCGCTGGCCGCCACTTCGATATCCAGCATTACCTCGCCTTCCTGCCCGTCTTTGGCGTTGGTTGCCGCGCCGTCGACGCTGATCGGCTGGACTGCGGGTAAAGAAATCTGCGCCAGCTTGCAGAAGTGCGCGAGGTCTTTCGCAAAATAGCCACCGCCGAATTCGAGCAGCGCAATTGTCTGCCCGCTGCCGTCGCCCGCTGGAAAGTGATATAAATCCGCAAGCTGCCCCGCAAACAGTCCTATCTGCGGATGCGCGGCGCGCGCGGCTTCCGGTGGCCTGGCCTGCCGCTCACGGACGACGCGGCGCTCATCGAGGCCGAATACGCCTTCCACAATCCCTGATAGCTCCGCCGGGATATAGAGGTCTCCGCTCCGGCCACGCTGCGTCCCGTCCGCCGTCTGAAAATTGGACAGCTTCGTGCCAAACGCCGCTTCTACGGCGGCGACCGTGCCGCTGAGGTACAAAGACCGGGCCGCGAGGTCGGTGCCGGTGACTTTCAATCCGTACTCTGCAAACGCTTTGGCGGCCCGGTCTACTTCTTCCTGCGAGGCTCCATACTGCATCAGCTCTTCCGGGGTGAGTATCTGTGGCCGGTCTGGATTGATCTCCGGCAGCGGCGCTTTACGCCGCAGCTTGACGGTGACTTCCATTTCACTCTGAGTGTCTATAGGGTCGGGCACGGCTGCGCCAGGCGCTTCAATCCGGTGGCTTCCCGGAAGCACAACGAGTTTGCTGGATGCGTTCGGCATAATTTTGTTCTCACTTACGGGCAGGGCTTAATAAAAACATCATGGCACGAATGAATAAATGCGTCAAGTATCAAGTATTTTGAGGGTATCAATTTGACATTGGATGGTGACACGGTCATCGTCACCGCCGGGTATTATTTCGGGACAGGCAATGTCGACCTGGACTTTGACGGGAAAATATCACCGTTGCTTCGCAGAGCGGTCTGGCCGACACAACGATTGACTGCGGCGGCTCCAGCTCGGCCAAACCCGCCCAGCATCGGAGCCTATGAGGAAATCACCCATGCGTTTCGTTTGTGCAGCAACACCAGCAGCGCGGCTTCTTTGTGGATTATTAGCCTGAATGGCACGCTTACCCCCAGCCCAACCTATGGCCCCTACAGCGGCCCGTTGGCAATCGCCATTGCCGACGGGCCTTAAAGTATAGCCTGACGCTCAGGAACCGAGAGCCTGGCGCGTTTCGCGGGCGATCTGCCGTTCTTCGTCGGTTGGAATTACCCAGGCTTGAACACCGGCCTCGCCCGCGCTGATAAGCGACGGGTCCATGCCTGCTTTCTCATTGCGGGTCGGGTCTAAATGCAGGCCGAGAAATGCCAGCCGCCGGCAGATGCGGCTCCGCATGGCGGGGGATCGTTCGCCAATGCCGCCGGTGAAGGCTACGGCATCCACGCCTTCCAGCACGGAGGCATACGCACCCATGTATTTGCAGACACGGTAGGCGAAGATTTCCAGCGCCATCTTCGCCTTCACGTCGCCGCTCCCCGCAGCCTGCTCCAAATCGCGCACGTCCCCGCTTCGCTCCGAGAGGCCGAGAAGACCGCTTTTCTGGTTCAGCAAATCATCCGCCGCCGCTGCCGTCATGTTCTGGGTTCGCATGAGGTACAGCAGCAGGCCCGGATCAACGTCCCCGGAGCGCGTTCCCATAACCAGCCCTTCCAGCGGCGTCATCCCCATGCTGGTGTCTATGCTCTTGCCATCGCGCACGGCGCAGACGCTGGCCCCGCTGCCGAGGTGGCAGACGATCAGCCGCGTTCCTTCCGGGCCGCGTCCCAGGCATTGCAGCAGCCGCCCGGAGACATACTGGTGCGAAATACCGTGGAACCCGTAGCGCCGCAGGCCCAGCCGGTCAGAAAGGTCAACCGGCAGCGCGTAGCGCCAGGCAATTTCGGGCAGGGTCCGGTGAAACGCGGTATCAAAAACAGCCACTGCAGGTGCGTCCGGCAGCAGGCGGGATGCGGCTTCTATCAAAGCGACCTCGGTGGGATTGTGCAGCGGGTCCAAATCGCGTAAACCGCGCAGGCCGTCCATCACGTCCGGGGTAATTCGCGTCGGCGCAAAGAAGCGCGCACCGCCCTGCACGACGCGATGGCCGACCGCGTCGATGCCAAAAGGCCCGCACTGCTCAATGGCTTTCTGCGCGGCAGGGAGCAGGGTGTTCGCGTCCAGGCGCTCCGCAGAACCTTCCGTCAGCACTGTCTCAGTGTCCGGCGTGCTCTGGAACAGGCGGAACTTGAGGCTGGAGCTGCCGACGTTCAGGACAAGGATGTTCATAGCGTTAGTTATCGTCCTCGGTCTTGGGCGCGTGTGTGACGGCTGCCTCGTGTGTCCAGGTCCAGTCGCGCACTTCCGGCAGGTCCTCTCCATACTTCCGAACGTACAAATGATGCTCGGTCAGCTTGTCGCGCAGCATCTGCTTCAGATAAGCCGCCCGGTAGCCGAGCGACGGCAGGCGGTCTATGACATCGGTTGCCAAATGAAAGCGATCCAGGTCATTCAAAACTACCATGTCAAAGGGAGTCGTGGTCGTGCCGTTTTCCTTGAAGCCGCGCACATGAAAATTGTCGTGGTTGGTGCGCCGGTAGGTCAGTCGGTGAATCAGGTACGGATAGCCGTGATAGGCGAAGATCACGGGTTTGTTCGGCGTAAAGATGGAATCGAAATCACCGTCATTCAGGCCGTGCGGGTGTTCTGAGTGGGGCAGCAGCGTCATCATATCCACAACATTGACCACGCGAATTTTCAGGTCAGGCAAATGGCGGCGCAGAATGTCTACGGCGGCCAGCGTTTCCAATGTCGGCACGTCTCCCGCGCAGGCCATGACGACATCCGGCTCGCCGCCCTGATCGTTGGAGGCCCAGTCCCAGATTCCCAGGCCGGTCGTGCAGTGTTTGACCGCTGCGTCCATATCCAAAAACTGCAATTCCGGCTGCTTGCCCGCGACGATAACATTGACATAGTTCCGGGAGCGCAGGCAGTGGTCGGCCACAGACAGCAGGCAGTTGGCGTCGGGCGGCAGGTAGACGCGCACGATTTCGGGCTTTTTATTGAGTACCACGTCAATAAAGCCGGGGTCCTGATGCGAAAAGCCGTTGTGATCCTGACGCCAGACGTGCGAAGTCAGCAGGTAGTTAAGACTGGCGACGGGCATCCGCCAGGGCAGCTTGCGGCATGTTTCCAGCCACTTCGCGTGCTGGCCGAACATCGAATCTACAATGTGAATAAAGGCTTCATAGCAGGAAAAAAAGCCGTGCCGCCCCGTCAAGAGGTAACCTTCCAGCCAGCCTTCCAGGGTGGTTTCGCTGAGAATCTCCATCACCCGGCCATCCGGGGCCAGGTGGTCGTCATAAGGAAATGTTTCCGCTTCCCAGGCCCGGTTCGTGACATCCAGAACGGCATTCAACCGGTTGGAATTATTTTCATCGGGCGCAATGACGCGGAAATTTTGATGGTCGGCATTCTGCTTCATCACGTCCCGCAGGTAGCCGCCCAGAACGCGCGTAGACTCCCCGACGGTGACGCCGGGCTTTTCCACGGCGACGGCGTAATCGCGGAAATCCGGCAGATGCAGGTCCTGAAGAAGCAGGCCACCATTAGCGTGCGGGTTCGCGCCCATGCGCCGCCTGCCTTCGGGAGCCAGTGCGGCCAGTTCGGGAATGAGCCTGCCGCTCTCATCAAACAGCTCCTCCGGCTTGTAGCTTCGCATCCACTCCTCCAGCAGCGCGACATGCTCCGGCGTGTTCATGTCCTCGATGGGAACCTGGTGGGAGCGCCAGTAACCTTCGGTCTTCTTGCCATCCACGAATTTCGGCCCGGTCCAGCCTTTGGGAGAGCGCAGGACAATCATCGGCCAGATTGGTCGCGTCAGGTCGCCGCCGGTGCGGGCCTTTGTTTGGATGTCTTTGATTTCGGCCAGGACGGTATCCAGTGTTTGAGCCATCAACTGGTGCATCTTTTCGGGGTCTTCGCCCACGACGAAATGCGGCTTGTAGCCGTAGCCGACCAGCAGGCTGTTTAGTTCTTCCTGCGGGATGCGCGCCAGGATCGTCGGGTTGGCAATTTTGTACCCGTTCAGGTGCAGGATCGGCAGCACCGCGCCGTCGCGTCCGGCATCCAGGAATTTATTGGAATGCCAGCTTGCCGCCAGCGGCCCGGTCTCGGCTTCTCCGTCGCCGATGACGCAGCAAACGATCAGGTCGGGATTGTCAAACGCCGCACCGTAAGCATGGGATAGCGAATAGCCAAGTTCGCCGCCCTCATGAATGGAACCCGGCGTCTGCGGCGCGGCATGGCTCGGAATGCCACCGGGAAATGAAAACTGTTTGAACAGCCGCTGCATCCCGCCTTCATCCTGCGAGATGTCCGAATAGATTTCGCTGTAAGTGCCTTCCAGGTAGGTATTGGCAACCAGTCCCGGCCCGCCATGCCCTGGCCCGGCGATGTAAATGACGTTTAAATCATCGCGCTTGATGACCCGATTGAAGTGGGCGTAAACAAAGTTCAAGCCTGGCGTCGTTCCCCAATGCCCGAGCAGGCGCGGCTTGATATGTTCGCGCTTCAGCGGCTGACGCAGAAGAGGATTGTCCATCAAGTAAATTTGCCCAATGGAAAGGTAATTGGCGGCGCACCAATAGGCATTTGTTTTAAGCAGTTCATCCGCGCTGAGTGGTCCCGGCACAATTTCATGCGCTTCGGTGTCATTTTCGCGAAAGTTCGATCCGGTTTCCGGCATCATCATGGCTTTTTCTCTTTCCCCATTTATCGAAACGGGCAGGAACATACACGCATAGTACCCCGAGTGGGGCCAAACGATTGTTAAGTTTTTGTTAAGGCGCGGCGATGCTGCTGCACGAACCTGGCACGGGAAGTGCCGGGTGCCTCGTTCCGGGGTACAATAAGCTTATGCACTCTTCTGATCTTCGCCACCGTTCCCGCCGCCTGCGTGCGACGCCCACCCTGCGCGGCATGGTGCGTGAAACCGCGCTTGCGGTCACCGATTTCATTGATCCTTTGTTTGTGATCCCCGGAACGGGCCGGGAACGCCGCCCGATTTCCTCGCTGCCCGGCGTAGCCCAGTTGACTGTGGAGGCTCTGCGGGAAGAAGCCGAGCGCATTTCGGCTCTGGGACTGCCTGCCGTGCTGCTGTTCGGGCTGCCGGAGAGCAAAGACACACAGGCCAGTGGCGCGTATGCCGAGGATGGGATCGTTCAAAGAGCTATTCGGGCGCTGAAGGCCGACAATCCCGCATTGCTGGTGTTTACCGATGTCTGCCTCTGCGAATATATGTCGCACGGACACTGCGGCATTGTGGAAGGGGAGCGCGTGCTGAATGATCCCAGCCTGGAACTGCTCGCCCGAACGGCGGTTTCTCATGCCGCCGCTGGAGCGGATGTGATCGCGCCGTCGGACATGATGGACGGGCGGGTGGGGGCCATTCGCCGCGCGCTGGACGGGCAGGGTTTTTCCGAAACGCCGATTTTGTCCTATGCCGCCAAGTACGCCTCGGCGATGTACGGCCCGTTTCGCGAGGCCGCCGACAGCGCGCCCGCGTTTGGCGACCGCCGGACGTACCAGATGGACCCGGCGAACCGGCGAGAGGCATTGAAGGAAGTAGAACAGGATATTGCTGAGGGTACGGACATGGTCATGGTCAAACCCGCCCTGTCTTATCTGGACATCATTCGGGATGTGCGCGGCTTGACCCATCTGCCGGTGGCCGCTTACAACGTATCGGGAGAATATGCGATGGTCAAAGCGGCGGCGGCCAATGGCTGGCTGGAGGAACGAGCAACGGCGCTTGAAATCTTGACTTCCATCAAGCGAGCGGGAGCGGATATGATATTCACCTACCATGCCAAAGACGCGGCCCGGTGGCTGCGGGAGCAGGGCTAAGATTTCGGCAGCGTAAAGCTGAAGACGCTGCCTTTGTTGTATTCACTTTCCACACCGACGGTTCCGCCGTGGTTTTCAATGATATGTTTGACGATACTCAGGCCCAGGCCTGTGCCGCCAGAAGCGCGGCTGCGGGCTTTGTCGGCGCGGTAGAAACGCTCAAACAGGCGGGGAATATCATGCGATAAAATGCCGATGCCAGTGTCGGCAACGGCCACCGTAACGGAGTCTGGTGACTCCTGGGCGCTCAAAGTAACCATCCCGCCGCGTGGGGTGTAGGCGATGGCATTGTCCAGCAGGTTGACCAAGACCTGCGCCATTTCGTCACGGTCGGCGGAAACATTCAGTGGGGTGCGGATGGTATTGGCAAGAGTGATGTCTGCCTTTTCGGCCTGAGCAGACAGGCGGGCAGCGACGTCGGCCACCAGGGCGGCGAGGTCCACAGGCCGTTTCTCAATGCCGCGCGCTTCCACGCGCGAAAGGTCCAGCAGATCGGCGGAAAGCCGGACCAAGCGGTCCGACTCGCGCATGATTGTTTGGAGGAATCGCGGGGCAACCGACTCGTCCAAGCGTGCGCCTTCCAGCAGCGTTTCCGCCATCGCTTTGATGGAAGTCAGCGGCGTTCGCAGCTCATGGGAAACATTGGCGACAAAGTCCCGGCGGATACGCTCGAGGCGGCGCAGCTCGGTCAGATCGCGCAGCACAAGCAGATATTCGCCGTCATCCGCCAGCGGCGTGACGCGGGCATGAAGGGTGCGGGGAGAAGGCTGGATGAGAGTTACTTCACGCGCGGCGCTGATTCGGCGCCGGACTGCCGAGCGGTACAATTCGTCCAGGTCGCTGCTGAGAGTCTGGGCCAGCAGGGCGCCGCCGGCAGCCATTGTCCCAAACAGAGCGACTGCGGCGGAATTGGCGACCACAATATGCCCCTCGGCATCGGCGAGAAGCACCGCATCGTCGGTGGTTTCCAGAAGCGTCTGCCAGCGCCGGGAATCGGTGGGTGGCAGCGGAGGTTCGGACTCGCCCGCTTCGCTTTTCGCGGATTTGGCCCAGGGAAAAAGGCTCACAAGTGTTCAGCCTTTAAATTTGTAGCCAATGCCGCGCACCGTCAGCAGCAGTTCCGGGCGGGCGGGGGCGCTTTCCAGCTTCTCCCGCAGCCAGCGCATATGGACGTCTACCGTGCGGTCATCCACATAGCTGTCTTCTCCCCAGATACGCGACAAGATGGTTTGGCGGTCAAACACCCGTCCCCGATGGGAGGTCAGCAGGGTCAGAAGGTCAAACTCTTTGCGGGAAAGCGTCACGGGAACGCCGTCCTTGCAGACTTCGCGGCGATCCGCATTGACTTCCAGATTTTCAAAGGTCAGCGCGGAAGACTTTTTCGCCAGCGCCGCTTCCGAGTTCTCGGTCGCAGAGTGGCGGCGCAGCAGGGAATGTACGCGGGCCATCAGCTCACGCATGGAAAATGGCTTCACTACATAATCGTCCGCACCGGCGTCAAAGCCCAGCAGGCAGTCTGCCTCCGCAGCGCGGGCGGTAAGGAGCAGCACGGGCAGGGCGGCGTTGTGCTGATGCAGCCGCCGGCATAGGTCCAAGCCGCTGCCGGAGGGAAGCATGACGTCCAGCAATACCAGATCGGGGCGAGTGGCGAGAAAGCGGCTCATACACTCATCGGCATCTCCGGCGGTTTCTACCTCAAAGCCCTGCTTTTTTAAATTATAGGAAATCGCATCAACAATCGGCTCTTCGTCGTCCACTACCAGGATTTTAGACATCAATTGCCTCCTGCCGCACCGGAATTTCAGGCTTGCAGCAGTATACCTCTATCAAAACGCTTTGTCTATACCGCTTGACATCGGGTTATTTTTATGTTACACTATTCCATAAATTGAAAATAAGCAGGTTTCTCGCATGGAAAATAAACCCAAAGACGCTTCCAAAACGAAAGATGCGCTCAAGCAGCTTCAGGCAGACATGCGCCAGTTGCAAACTTTGATCGCCGAAAGCCGGGCCGAGCGAAAAACCGAAACAGCTTCTGTGGAGGACAGCGCCGCCGGTAAAACCAAAATCGAGGTGGCCGTGCAGTATTCGGTCAGCCTGGCCGCCAGCGAAGCCGGAGCAGCCGCGTTCAAAACCGGGCCTGTTTCCGTGTCAGCCGCTCAAATAGAAAAGGTTTCGGATGAAGCGGCTGCCGGGCTGGGCTATGCGCTGTCTTCCCCGCAAAAAGTGTCACTGCTGCGCGCCCTGCTCACACAGGAATCCGAAAGCGCGGCGGCTCTGGGCATCGCCGCCCATCTCAGCACGGGCAGCCTGTATCATCACCTGCGCGATCTCACGCACGCGGGTCTGATGGGACAGGCGGGGCGCAACCGCTACCATATCACGCCGCGCGGCCAGAAAACCCTCCTGCTGCTGCTGGCTCTCGCCGTGGATAAGTAGAGTTCATTCAGGAGTAAACCATGCCGGATTACACGCTGACTTCCGAGATCATCGCGGGCGACCTGCCCTGCCTGACCATTGCGCCAATCGGCCTGCCGAAAGAGGGGCCGTTGGCGCTGCTTCTGCATGGACTGGGCGGACGTAAAGAAAAAATGCTGCCGGCGTTGTACGATGTGGCGTCCCTGGGCTGCCGGGCGGTCGCTCTGGATGCGCGGCTGCATGGCGGGAGGGCAAATGCCGGGGAGCGCGACGCGCGGCTTCAGGCGGATTATTTTGGGACAACCGCAGAAATGATTGAGGGGACGGCGCAGGATGTATCCCGCCTGCTGGATCACTTTGCGCCGCGCTGCGCCGGGATGCACGGCATTTCTCTGGGAGGCTACATCACATTTGCGGCGCTGCTTGCCGAGCCGCGCCTTCAAGTGGCTTCCGTGGCGCTGGGCAGCCCGGACTGGCTGGGTCCTCTGCGCCGCTTCGGATTGCACGCCGGGCATCCGATTTTTGACCGCGCTGCCGCGCTCAACCCGCTGACGCTTCTGCCGGACACCTTGCCGCCGCGCTCACTGCTGATGCTGCATGGAACAGAAGATACCGTGGTCACGCCAGACGGCGTGATCGCGCTGGAAAAAAGTCTGCGTCCCTTGTATGCGGCTATCCCGGAGCGCCTCGAACTTCATCTTTACCCCGGACTGGGACATGATTATCCCGATGACATGCTTCTGCGTACCCGTGCCTGGTTTGAGCGATTTTTGCTTAACGCATGAGGAAAAACAGCACGTAGTAATAGGCCAGCGGCGCGGAAAACAGGACGCTGTCAATTCGGTCCAGAATGCCTCCATGCCCCGGCAGCACCACGCCGAAATCTTTGACGTTTAAATCCCGCTTCAAAGCCGATTCGCACAAATCGCCGATTTGACCAAACAGTCCGCACAAAAATGACAGCACGAGGGCATGAACCATCGGCAATTGCAGCCAGTGGCCCAGGGCGGCCCCGGCGAGCGTCGCCGTCAGCAGGCCGCCCAAAGACCCTTCAATTGTTTTTCCGGGGCTGATATTCGGGGCCAGCTTGTGCCGCCCCAGCGCCTTGCCAAAAAATAGTGCTCCGGAATCCGACAGCCAGGTACAGGCCGAAACGAAAATCACCAGCCATTCACCGGGCGTCGTGTGTGCGAGGGGCGGAACCAAAAGCGGCATATTAGCGCCGTTCAGACGAATGACGCCGGGCTGCATTCCGTGAAGCAGCGTGAGATAAGAAAACAGCCAGCCGACATACACCGCGCCCAGCATGGTCGTGCCAATGGTGACAATGGGTTTGGGACGGCGCTTGCCCAGATCAGACAGCAGGGTTGTCAGTACCAATAGCAGCAGCAGGGCCGGGAGATAACGCGCGAACCGTTCGCCGTTGTGGGTCCAAGCCGCAATCTGAAATACGACGCAGGCCAGATACCCCAGCGCTTCCGCCGGTTCGCCGCCCTGCTTTTTCACAGCCTGGTAAAACTCACTCGCCCCCCAGACGGCAAACAGCGCGACGCCGAGGGCAAACGGCAGGCCATTGCCGGAAAAAGTGATTGTGATGAAAAATGCCGCCGCCAGCAGGCCGACGACAATACGGGTCAGCATCACCCGTTCGCTCATAAAGTGTTTGCGCGGGCCGGGCCGCGCATTATCCGCAGCGGAGGTTGGCGTAGGTGTAATCATCTAGAGTGTCAATGTCGTAAGCCAGAGCCGGAGAAACTTCGGGAATGACCTGCACCGGCCCGCCCAAAATCTGCTCCGCGCGAGTTGTAATCATCGGCAGAGTGAGACGGTTCGCCGCCCATCCCCACAGCAGGCGTGGGCCGAGCAGCCCGGCCATTCGCCACTGCGATTTGCGCGCTCCGAAAACACGTTCCAGAAGGGCGGACTGCCGGGCGATCATGCCTGGATGGACGAGAAACAGGCTGCCGAGCGTGACCGGGCCGGCATCGGCAAGATGGACGAACTGCGAAGCGGGCGCATCGGGAAAGATCACATTATATTCGTCGGCGCGCACCAGGCCAACCACAGCTTCGGCCTCGGGCCGGCAGCGACGGAGAAACTCGGCCACATTGCCCGCCGTCAGCAGAGGCAGATCAGACGGGCAGACCAGCGCGAGCCGGGCCGGGTCGGCCTGCGCCAGACCAGCCAGAATGTTCTGCGCGCCACTTGGCCCGGCCGGCAGCCAGGCGTCGACTCCCGTGATTTTTTCCTGAGCGGCGTCGGGCGCGACCACAATGATGCGCCCGACCGAGCCGGACGCGCGCAGAGCGTCACAGACAATTTGCAAAACCGGACGGCGCTGCGGGCCAAATGGGGCCAGTGCGCGGCAGGGCGACCCGATGGCCTGCGCGTAAGCGGCATTAATCGTTCCCCCGGCAGGAACGACAACATCATACCCGGTCTCAGTCACGCCCTGAAACCTTGAGCGCCGGAACCATAAACGGCAAAACTCCGGGCAGCAGGCGCACCGTGGCAGGAGTCGTCCCGCACACTTCGCCGTCAATCAAAAGCGGCTGCGGCGGGTCGGCGTCGACGGTCAAAGTGCGCGCCTTCAGCAGGGACACCGCGGGATGAAGAATATGCTTGCCGCTGAAGACCTGCGAAAGCTGATACAGCAGGGTCAGCTTGGAGACTTTTTCTGCCAGGCAGATATCCAGGCAGCCATCGTCCACCCTGGCTCCCGGCGCGATTTTCATGCCGCCTCCGGTGGTTTCTACATTGGCGAAGGAAACAAACATGGCCTGCACGGTGCGGGGCGGCTCGCTGTCCAGCGTCAGCGTCAGCGTGAACGGCTGAAAGTCTTTCAGCGTCAGGATCGCTCCCCAAACATAGGCCAGCGGGCCAGACAGGCCGCGAATGCCGCTGTTGACGGTCTGCGCGGTGCGTGCATCAAAGCCGGTTCCACTCAGCACCAGAAAATGGCGCGGCCCCTCCGTGTTTTTGCCCTCGATAACGCCGATGTCTATGTGCTTGATGACCCCTTCCGTCAGGGCGCGGCAGGCGGCTTCCAGATTGCCGAACAATCCCAAAGCGCGGGCAAAGTCATTACCGGTTCCGTAAGGAATCAGGCCCACTGTCGTGCCGGTTCCGAGAACTCCGTTGACAACTTCATGCAGGGTTCCATCCCCGCCGACAGCCACCACCAGCGGCGTCCCAACCTGCGCCGCCTGCCGGGCCATTCCTTCGGCGTCTCCACGCTTTTGCGTGTGCTGCCAGACCCAGCCTGCGGCGTTCGCGCCGAGCAGCCTGCGGATTTCGGGGACTTGCTTGCCGGCCATTCCGCGTCCGGCAGTCGGGTTGACGATCACAACAGCTTGGGGGGCAGTGGGCATAAGCCGTTCTCCTGCGGGCATTATAACACAATCGTTGCGCCGATACAAGCAGGAATTTCACCCGTTCTGTGCGAATGGCTGA
Source organism: Capsulimonadaceae bacterium (assembly GCA_965277095.1). Classification (GTDB taxonomy): domain Bacteria; phylum Armatimonadota; class Armatimonadia; order Armatimonadales; family Capsulimonadaceae; genus JANXMY01. The sequence continues at coordinate 3,140,801 of OZ255718.1, read as the reverse complement.
CACTATGATTCGCAAAGCTTTTTTGATGTCCCTGCATCCCGGCCAGCATGACGAATATCGACGCCGCCACAACCTGATCTGGCCGGAATTGGCCCAGACCCTGAAAGCGCACGGCGTTCATCATTATTCAATTTTTCTGCACGAAAACACCCATCAGCTTTTTGGCTATGTGGAAATTGAGAGGGAGGAATGCTGGGCGGCCATCGCCGAAACCGACATTTGCCGCCGCTGGCGGGCGTCCATGCAGGAGATTATGCCCTCAAACTCTGACAGCAGCCCGATCAGCGCCGAACTTACTCCGTGTTTTATTTGGATTAAGGGACTGGCCTTCAAGTGTGCTGCGTCCGATAACTGCCAAAAAGAGGTATACTGAAGGCTATGGCGACTACCTATAAAACGCGCTCATCCCAGGAACCGGGCTTGGTCAGCCTGGAGCCATTGCTGCCTTCACTGGGCGCGGTCTGGACAATCGGAGCCTTCGGACGGCAGCGACTGTATATTCTTTCCGGGAAATTCGGCCCGGACAGGCAGTTTTGCAGCCGATATGTGGTCTTCCCGGAGCCGTCGGGCCTCGGTCACTGGCGCTTTCATGCGTTGATCGGCAAACAGGATTACACCAAAGGACGGCTGGACATTCTTCAGGAACGCTTGCTGGAAATGCCGGATGCGGCGGGTCAGCTGGAACACAGCATCAATTTGGGGACGGCAGCGGATGCCCAGCAGGCACAGCGGGAATGTGTGGATCACGCGATTGCGTCTGGGAATGGAAAAGAGCCGGACGAAGAAATTTAGTGGCCGGCTGTCGGCAAAGAAAATAGAGACAAGAAAATAGAGACAAGAAAATAGAGACAAGAAAATAGAGAAAAAGGGCGGCTGACTTCAATGAAGTCAGCCGCCCTTTTATCGGTGTGATCAGTTTTAGTAGCGGCTGCCGCCACCACCGCCGCCGTAGCCACCACCGCCGCTGCGGCTTCCACCGCCGCCGCCATAACCGCCGCCGCCGCTGCGATTGCCGCCGCCACGATTGCCGCCGGCTCCGCCTTCACGCGGTTTCGATTCGTTGACGACCAGTGCGCGGCCATCGACATTGCGTCCGTTGATCGCGGAGATCGCAGCCTCGGCTTCGCCGGCGCTGGACATTTCCACAAAGCCAAAGCCCCGTGCCTGCCCGGTTTCGCGGTCGGTGATGACCTGGGCGCTGACGACGGTGCCGGCTTCGGCGAACATCTGAGAGAGGTCCTGGTCGGTGGTCTGATAGCTCAGGTTGCCGACATACAATTTGGTTGCCATAATGAGAATGGCTCCTTTCGAGTGAGAGCTTCCTTCCGCAAAGCATGAGGCCAGGACTGAAGAATTCGGGAGGCGCGACGGAAGGTAGCCGAAGGAGCCGAAGAAATCGCAGGAGGGATCAGGGCGATGCTAGAGAAGAAGATTGCCGGGGGAAACCCCGGTGCTGACTTCACTATACCCTACCTGCCGCAGTTTTGACACACTTTGAATTTATCTTTAATTTATCTTTTTTGCCATTTCGCTTAAAAGATTGGCCCGGCCTCAGAAAGTGTATCGCAGGTTTGACTGGCAACCTGCTCAAAATCGGCTTCCGTCAGGTTCAGCATTGCCAAAGCGCCGGGGTCAAGCGCGTATGCCAGGCCATCTATTCCGAGGCCGATGCCCAGTGTCAGACAGATTGTGTCGGCGATATGTACCAGAGCGGCCAGGGGTGAGTTTGCCGATGTGGACGGCGCATGATGGCATCGCACTGCGGTGACCAGGGAGTCCGGCAAATTCCAGCGTTCCAGGAGACGCGCCCCTGCTTCAGCATGATCAAATCCCAAAACTTCCCGCTCGGCATCGCTAAAGGTCATCTCGCCCCTTGCCACACGGGTCAGCACCTGCGCGAATTCGGCCTTCAAATAGGCGCTCATAATCACTTTGCCGATGTCATGCAGCAGGCCCGCCACAAAGGCTTCTTCCACGCCGCGGAAGTGCGCGCGCCGGGCCAGATGCTGGGCGGCAGCGGCGCAGGCCAGGGAATGCCGCCAGAGAGCGCCGCGCGGCAGAAAGTACCCCTGCACCTCCCGCTCCAGCATTTCCTGGCAGCTTGTCGCCATCGTCAGGTTGCGCGTCGTGCGCATTCCCAGAATGACGACCGCTTCGGAGACTGTCCCAATCCGCCGGCTTGAGCCGTAAAATGCCGAGTTGGCGAGCTTCAGAACCCGCGCGGCCAGCCCTTGATCAGAGGCCAGCGCGCGCGCCACATCCGAAAGACCCGCCCTGGGGTCATCGGTGAGATGGATCACGCGCGTCACGGCGTCCGGGAGGGCAGGCAGACCCCGTACTTGACGGACCAGGTCATCCAGTTTTGTGTTTGAGATTGGGCGCGGGTCAGTATCCATAAGCCGGCGCTCCCTCCAAAAGTGTTATTTTTGAGCGGCTCAGGCCTCCCAGCGTTACCAGCAGGCGTTCACCCAGGCCGACAGGCCGTACCCAGACAGTTCCGGTGGCAGCATCCAGGGAAACAGTTCGCCCGCCCTGGCCGCCGGTTTCTTCTGCGCACAATGGGATGCCTTCGCGAATCAGCGCTTCTTTGACGGCAATGACATTGCGCTGTCCAATTTCCAGGCGTGAGACCGGGGCGGTGTCGGACGCTCCCCCGGTGAAAATATGCGCTCCCCCAACCAATGCTGCCTGTACCTGTTCGGTTTTGCCGCCGAGCCGCCTAATTTCGGCCAGGGCATGAGGGATCGCAGTATCCGCGCATTTTCCCGGCAGGGAAGAAAGTGGGGAGCGGCTTGCGAGCGGCGAAGCCGTCAGCGTTTGAGGCAGAACAATGTGCACCAGCACCGCCGCCCGGACTCCCGCATCATACAAGCACAGGCCGACGCACGCGCCCAGCCCGCCCGCCTGAAGCCTGGCGTCCGCCTCGCGCGAGGCTCCGGTTTCCCCCATTTCCACCATAATCGCCGCCATTGCCTAAAATTGCCTCTGACGTTGATTGTCGGCGATTTCGGCGCGCTTATGCAGGACAATCAGTGTTTTTGTTTTGGCAGGACTGCCCGCACGAGCGCATCGAGCGGAGCCTTTCCCTGGGTCACGTCCTCCAGGCGAAAATCCAGCACATAGCCATCGCGCCAGCCCGGTTCCAATCCGGCTTTCAGGTCACGCGCCAACGTATCAGTATCGCCATCGTTCACTACTCCCACGCCAAGCAGTATCGCCTTGCCCTGCGTCCGGGCGGTGGCGGCAACCTGTGCCGGGGACGGGTAGGGGCTGCCCTTAAATAATGGGCGCAGGGGCGGCGGGAGCGATTTCAGATCGTCCCAGCTTGCCATCCAGGCACTGCTGCCGGCGCTTTGCTCCATGAGAATAGGTAGACCGGCGGCAGGCGGTGGGAATGAGCGACGCATTTGTTTCAGCAAATCAATCAGTGCCTTTTGTCGCGCTTCTGTCCATTTCGCCGAAAGCTTACTTTCTGCGTCAGCGTTGTCAAACGTGGGCAGACTGGCATCCACCGATAAATAATTCGTTGGCGAGATGTCCAGCGGGTCAGCATGGGCTGAACGCAGGAAGGCCAGGCGCATTTCCGGCGCGTAGCCCAGAGTGTCATCATCTTCCGCGTCCTCCCAGACAAATCCCGCGAGTCCGGTGTGCGCGGCGGCCAGACCGACCAGACTAATTAAATCCTGCCGCACCTGGCTTGATGCCGGACTGACGGAAATCGGGGGCGGCGCGAAGGGAACGAGTTTACCATCGTTGTCATAATTCGGATCGGGATTGCGCTCGTGAGCGTGAACCGCCGCTTCGGCATTGGTTTCTCCCTCAATCGTCCGGTCTCGTGCGGCATCCGGGGTGGCTTCGCCCCAGGGCAGCAGGCTCATGTCGGCATAAACGCGGATGCCGGTTCCCTGCGTTTGCGTCAAAGCCTCGGCCAGAATGTCCGAGCCGACGGGAATGGACTTCGCGGAAAGCGGCGAATTGGGGATGTGGGCCACGCCTTCGGAAAACACGTCCAGCCAGAGCTCGTTGAGGCCGATCTTTCGCATGGCCGCGACCAGCGCGTCTACCTCGGCGGGAGTGCGCGGATGGCCTAAAATGGCCCGCCGGGGCCGGGAGTGCAAAACGGCGGCGAGAGGCGGGGCAGGCGGCAGGGGTGGAGTGGGAGGCTTTGCTTTCGCCGCATTCTGCTGTAGGGTCTCCATTGCGGCAGCCTCACCGGGAAAGTAAAGCACGGACAGCGCACTCAGAATGTTGGAATGTACCGGCTGCGTTAAGCCCGGAACCAGCAACTGTATCTGGTAATAGGCCAGTAATGTCACGCTGCCGTTCATGTCCGGTTCGCCCGGCGCATCCTCGGAGTAAGGCGACAGGGGATTGTTAAAGCGCTGCGCCTCGTATTCTTCAGCAGTTTGCCGCCCCCAGGTCTGCTGGCTGGGTGTCAGTTTGGTGAATGGGATGTCGCTCCCCATTATGGACGGCACGCCCGGTTGGTCCGTGTCATCTTTTATGGCTGCCATCTCTTCTGGGGTAAGAGCAAGCGGATCGCTGAATGTCGGGAAGCGGCGAGCCGACGACAAACGTTTGGCGAGCAGTATCTGTCCGGCTTCGTCACGGAGTTTTGACGAGTCGGTATTTGCGATCTCTTCCCACTCTGCCAATCGCTGACGGCGTGTACCGACGCCGGCCAGGTCGTCCGTCAGCACAAACGCGGGGCCAACCTGGCGATAGGTTCCGGCGACGGCCTGGGCAAGGCCGCGCAGCAAATCGCCTGCCGGAGCGGACGCAACAGGGCCGAGAATGGTTAAGGCTCGGGCGGCATAATGTGGGTCAGCGTAAATTTCCTGATGCGTCTGCGCCGCAATGCGCGTCATCAGATCATTGACAGTATTCGCGCCTGCACAGGACACATTGACGCGGAAAGCAGCGGCATCAGGGTGCAAATCGCCGTCGGTGGGCGTGTTAGGGACAACCGCCCGCAGCAGGACATTATGCGCGGCAGCCTGCGGCTCCTGTCTGGGGTACCAGGTGTGAAGTCGCCCGGCGGCGTTCGGCGGTGCAGCGGAGAAGAAAATGGTTTTGCCCTGCGTGTCGTGCAGATAAATATGGGCGGTTTGGCCCAGACGCAGCCGAACGTCGTCAATCTGGTCCGACATATCTTTGATGTCCGTGCGCTGGTCATCCGGCAGTTTTGCCAGCTCCGGGTCTTGCGAGGCAACCCACAGATGCCCCTGCCGGAACAATCCGTGAAACAGCGCTTTTTGCGTCGCGTCGGTCAGATCGGTCAGTCCCAGGCCAGTGTCCGAAGTCAGAGTTTTCCACTGCGAGTCGTCCAGGCTGGCCGCCAGCATCTTGAAGGCAGTGTTTCCACTGAGATCAGCGGAAACGTTCGGCAGGGCGGGGTTCGTGTTCAGCGCCACTTTGGTTGCCGGGCTAACAGCGGTCACGACACCAAAGGTATCGGCCCGGCAGGCGAACGCGGTGGCGATGTCTTCCGCCGAGGCGTCGGCGGCGGGCATTTCCACCCCTGACGGCAGGGAAACGCCTTCGGCGCTGACTGCCAAAACGAGTCCGCCGTGCGGCGGGGCGGCGACCAATGCCTGCGCCAGCGTGGGAGGCGGCGGTGGGACGGGTGTTGGAGCGGCTAATAAGGGCAAAACCGTGAGAAGGAACAGGCACAAAGTGAGCGGAAATGAGCGCTGCATGGAAAATCCTTTCGGTAAACTAGGTAGGCATCAGCATCCATCGCGAGGGCCAGGGAACGAGGGAATGAGCGAGGGAATGAGCGAGGGAATAAATTCCTCTCGCTAAATCTAATCGTCCTTCGGACGAAAGAAAACAGCCGCGCGGACCTGTCCTACGTCCGAAGGACGACCATCACGGAGCGAGAGGAATTCATTCCCTCGCTTCCAATCGCTGCACTATACACCAATAACGCAAAACAGGCGGGAATCGGTTCGCGGCCTTAATCCAGACGCAGCACAGCGGCTTTTGCCCCCGCCGAAAGGGTGGAGACTTCGCTTGGCACAACCAGAAGGGCATTGGCCTCGGCGGCGGCGGTCAGCATTCCCGATCCCTGCCGTGCAAGGGGGCGCACGGCAAAATCAGGCGCGTCCCCAGAGAGAACGGCCCGGAGAAAGCTTTGCCGCCCCGGTGTGTGGCGGGCTTCTTCCATAAGATGGGCCTGCACGATGGGGCGGCTCAGGTCGGAATGTCCGAGCATCCGGCGCAGGGCCGGGCGGACAAACAGTTCAAACGTCACCAGCGAGGAAACCGGGTTTCCGGGCAGGCCAAAGAAGACCGTATTTCCCCAGTGGCCGAATGCCAGCGGCTTACCGGGGCGAATGGCGACGCGCCAGAAGTCTACCGTTCCGCGCTCGGCGAAAACCGCTTTGACATAGTCGTAATCGCCGACGGAGACACCGCCGCTGGTCAGCAGCATGTCGGCCCCGATGCACTGGTCAAACGCCTCGCGCAGCGACTCGGGCGTGTCCCGTGCCAGCAGGCGATGGGTCACAATGCCGCCCGCTTCCGCGACCTGCGCGGCGAGGGAATACGCATTGGAATTGTAAATCTGGCCCGGCTTCAAATTTTGGCCCGGTGGAACCAGTTCGTCTCCTGTGCTGACAATCGCAACGTGCGGGCGCGGAATGACGGAAACGGCGGTGCGCCCAACGGCGGCGCACAGGCCAATGCCGGCAGGCCGCAGCCATTGGCCTGCCGTCAAAACGGTACTTCCGGCGGCAACGTCTTCTCCCACAGGCCGAATCGAATCGCCGGGCAGAGGTGTCGTGAGAAACGTGATGCCCTCAGCCTGTGCTTCGGTCTCTTCCACCGGCACCACGGCATCAGCCCCATCCGGCAGAGGCGCACCGGTCATAATCCGCAGGGCGGTTCCGGGCTCAAGCGTGGGAATCGACAACGCCCCGGCAGGAACATCGCCCGCAACGGGCAGTGTCACCGGTGGAATCTGGACATCAGCCGAGCGTACCGCAAAGCCGTCCATGCTGCTGTTGGCGAACGGCGGCAGACTGATGGCTGAGACAACGTTTTCTGCCAGCCTTAATCCAAGTGCATCTTCCAGAGAATTTTCGGCGGCAGCCAGCGGCGCGACCTGTGCCAGTATTCGGCTGACGGCGTCTTCATAAGTGAGCATAAAAAAACCTACTCGGTAGGGTGCCCGGTTTCCCGGACGCGCAGAACATCGACCGCATGGGGCAGCAGCGGGGCGAGGCTGACCGCGCCGTCTTTTGCGCCCGAAGGGCTGCCGGGGAGGTTGACGATCAGCGTCGCGCCGCGCACACCGGCGATGCCGCGCGAGAGGGCAGCAAAGGGGTTGAGTTTGAGACCCTCAAACAGCAGAAACTGACTGATATTCGGTGCGTCCCGATGAAGGGCTTTATGCGTAGCCTCCGGGGTCACATCACGCGGACTGAAACCTGTGCCGCCGGTGGTCAAAATCACATCACAGCCGTACTCGTCGCACCAGCGGCGCAAAGTGTCCGTGATGGTTTTTTTGTCGTCCGGCACGACCGCTTCCAGAGCGATCACAAAACTCTCCGAAGGCAGCGCGGCTTTGATGGCCGGCCCGGACAAATCTTCCTGTTCGCCCCGGCTGCTGCGGTCGCTGATGGTCAGCACACCGACCCGTATCATTTCTCCCATGAAAAGTCCCCGCTCTTTCCCCCGGTTTTGGAAACCAGATGCACTGCGCCGATGGTCATGCGCTTGTCGGCAGCTTTTGCCATGTCATAAATTGTCAGCGCGGCCACCGTTGCCGCCGTCAGGGCTTCCATCTCCACCCCCGTTGACGCAAGGGTCGTCGCCGAAGTCTTGATGATTACCTGCCCGTCACCAAACTCAAAATCTACCGACACGTCCGACAGCGGCAGAGAGTGGCAGAGTGGAATAAGTTCATCGACGCGCTTGGCCGCCAGTATCCCCGCAATGCGGGCAACGCCGAGGGCATCGCCTTTGGCGAGTTCGTTTTGACGGATTTTGTCCAGCGTTTCCGGCTGCATGGTCACAACGGCCTGCGCTGTCGCCACGCGCCGGGTAGGCTCTTTGCCCGACACATCTACCATGCGGGCTTTGCCGTGTTCGTCTATGTGCGTCAGGTCGGACATGATGTCATTGTACCTGGGAATCTGCTCTCATCGCCGGGTGATTGCAATCGTATGAGGATCGGCCAGATAGGTCAGTTTGCCGGTCGGCACCTGAGCGGGCACCAGAGGGATCAGGCCACCGCTGGGAGTGACCTGATACTGCGTAATCGCATGGGCATCTTCATTCAGAACATATAAAAAGTGGCCGGAAGGGTCTACAAGAAGCGGGCCGGGATGGGCGCCGGTGGGAATCGCGGCAGGGGATTGAAGCGTCAATGTACCGTCATCTCCAATGCGATAGCTCGAAAGGCTATTGTCATATTCATGCGAAGAGTAAGCGAATCTCCCTGTGGGTTCTACGGCCAGTTGGGTCGTCTGAGACGTTAAAAACAGACGCTCCGGTGATAAGGGCGTCAGTGTGCTGTCCGGGCCTACGCGGTACTGAAAGATCATCTGGTTTGTGCTGCTGACATAGGCAAATCCCCGTGCCGAGAACGTTGGCACGCTTGCCACTCCGCCGCCGACATTGACCGAAGGCTGGATTGGCCCCAACGCTCCATCCGCCCCAATCTCGAAACGGGAGATTATGCTGTCTCCATTGTAACTGACATACACAAACCGCCCGGTCGGGTCCGTCGTGATCACCTGGGGCGTTGCTCTTGTCTTCACCGGATCGGCCAGCGTCGTGAGCGTCCCGTCTGCGCCGAGGCGGAACTCGGCGATTGTCCTTCCCACATAGTTCAGCACATAGACAAACTTTGAGTCGGGAGTGATCGTGAGACTGACAGGCAATTCACCGGAATACACCGTCGAGGGATTGAGCGGGGCAAGACGCCCGTCCAGCAAAATTCGGTACTGCCAAACGTGCTGATTGCCCGCGCAGGCAACATAAGCGAAACGGCCTTGGGAGTCCACGGCGATGGACATAGGCTGGCTGCCTGTTTTCTGCGTTCCCAGAACTGCCAGCGTACCATTGGGCCGAACAGCGTACTGCGAGATGCTGTCCGATCCCGTATTGGCGACATAAACAAATTCAAGATGCTGCGCGAGCGATCTTAAGGCTTCCGGGGAAAGCGTGGGTGCGCCTATTAGGTCCGGTCTCCGAGCTTCCAGGGGAGCCGGGGAAAAGCCGGCGGAATGCCGCGTCGTGGCAAGGGGGCCGGTCGCCATGCGCGGCGTCGGCATCAAAACCGTCAGAGAGCCGTCTGCCGCGAGCGCAAATCGGGAGAGAGTAGCGTTGCCGTCATTGACGACATACAGAAAACGGCCTGATGCGTCCACCACTGCTTTTGTCGGCGCATTTTCCGTTGCCAGGAGCATGTCTGCTGTCCGGGTCAGGCCGCCGTCTGTCCCGACCGCGTATTGAGCCACTGTGCCATTTCCATTGTTCACATGGCTGATGACATAAATTCGGCGCCCGTTGGGGGCCATCGCTAGCGCCTGGGGCAGAATTTCGCCGGAAACACTCGCGGGGGAAAGAGGCGTCAACATTCCTGCCGCGTTTAACTTGTATTGAAAAATTCCGTCCTGGCAGGCCGCATAGGCAAAGCCCTGCGGACTGATGACCATGTCCACCGGAAATCGGCCGGTGGCTGTGTCGGTGGAAAGTGAGGCCAATGCGCCGTTTGGCATGACTTTGTATTGCTGGATACCGCTCATCCCGGCGGCATAAGCAAATTTGCCCTGGGAGTCCATCGTCAGATGCTTTGTCTGGTACGGGCAGCCGATTGTCGGCGGAGACAACGGCTTAAGATGCCCGTCTACATTCACTTGATATTGAGAGATGTTCCCCTCGCCGACGACATAGACGAACCTGCCGCCTGGGTGAAACGTGATCGCCTCAGGATCGTGCGCTGTCGGTACGTCGGCGACCGCCAGTGGCGTCAGCGTCCCGTCCTTGCCCGCGCGAAACTGAGACACCGTATCCCGATTTCGATTGGCAACATACACAAAGCGGCCCGTGAAAGAAGCCGCGATGGCGCTTTGCAGGCTGCCCAGCCCTGTGGAGACCGTCGGCGGCGAAAGCGGCAGCAGCGCCCCTTCCGAGTCGACGCGGAACTGCGAGATGGACGGCTGATAGCGGCTCGCGACGTAGGCAAATTCCGGCGCATTGGAAGGGGCGGCAAATGCTGCCAGGCCAAACGCTAAAAAGGCGAAAATCGCCCCAAAAGCCATTGCCACGCGCCGGGTAGACCCTTTGCCCGACACATCTACCATGCGGGCTTTGCCGCCTTCGTTCAAGTGCGTCAGGTTAGGCATTTAGAGTTCCAATTTATTCAGCACCACCCGGCTTGTCCCATTCATCGCGCATCTCGTCAATGTAGGCTTGAACATCAACCCCGTCTCCACAGTAAGCTACGACCTTGCAAGAAGATTTTCCACGGCGACCCGCGCCAGTTCGGAAGGAGGCAAGCCGCGTCTGGCAGCGACTTGATTCAACCGCTGCCTTGTCTCGGTTTTTAGCTCGATTTCCAGTACGCTCATTTTGGTCTCCAAAGACTAACGCTCTTTTTTTATTATACCTCGCACGCTCCTACAAACAACCAGGCAAGCGCTTGACAGAAATAGTAGGCATTTGCTATAATCCGGCAGAGCAGTAGTAGAAAGAAGTCTACCTATGCCTGTGAACTGGCTGTTTCTGGATATGAACTCGTTTTTTGCTTCGGTGGAGCAGCAGGAACACCCGGAATTACGGGGCAGGCCGGTCGCGGTCGTTCCACTGCTGGCGGATACCACCTGCTGCATTGCAGCGTCGTATGAGGCCAAAGCGTTCGGGGTCAAAACGGGAACGGGTGTGGCGGAGGCCAAGCGCCTGTGTCCGAATATCCATCTGATTGAAGCCAAACATGGGCCGTACCGGGAATATCATGCCCAGATTATTCGCGTCGTGGAAAGCTGCCTGCCGGTCACCGAAGTGTGGTCGGTGGATGAGATGGTCTGCCGGCTGTGGGCGAACGAGCGGCGGCTGCCCGATGCAATCCGCCTGGGTGAGCATGTCAAGACGCGCATCAAAGCGGACGTGGGCGAGTGTCTGCACTGCTCGGTCGGGCTGGGGCCGAACCCATTTCTAGCGAAGGTCGCCGCCGAGCTGCAAAAGCCGAACGGACTGGTGGTTTTAGATGACGAGGACTTGCCGCACAAGCTGTTTCGCTTGAAGCTGACGGACTTTCCGGGCATCAGCCGGGGCATGGAAGCGCGGCTGGCAAATGCCGGCATTTTTAATACCGAACAAATGTACGGCTTGACGCTCCCGCAGATGCGGGCGATCTGGGGCGGGGTCGGGGGCGAGTTCTGGTGGCATCAACTGCGCGGTCATGTGGTCGCTTCTGCGCCCCGCGTGCGGCGCAGCGTTGGACATTCCCACGTTCTGCCGCCGGAGCTGCGGACACGGGCCGGCGCAGCGGCGGTCATCGGGCGGCTGCTGGAGAAAGCCGCCGAACGACTGCGGCATCACGGCTGCGAGGCGCGCGGGCTGTCGCTGCATGTCCGAAACGAGAATGGGCAGACCTGGGCGGCCAAGCGGCGTTTGACGGCGTGCGCCGATACCTGGACACTGCTCACAGCCCTGCGAAAGTTAGGCGAGCATCCGTTCCGTACGCCAAAGCAGGTGGGCGTGGTGCTGTACGATCTGCTGCCGGAGGCTTCCGTGACACTGCCACTGTTCCGCGAGGACGCGCAGCGCCGGGCGGCAGCGCGCGCGGTGGATGAACTTAATCAGCGGTTTGGACGCGGGACGCTTTCAATGGCGTCGGTGCGGCCCGTAAGCCACACGGCAGAAGACAAAATCGCATTTGGGAAAGTCGGGGTCATGGATTAGCCGGTGCGATGATCCATGAGTCACGCCAAATACTCGGCATTTCCAGTGCCGAGTGCAATTCCGGGTACATATCCTCCATGCTCTTTCTGGGACTGGATTTGGCGTGGGGACGAAAAAACACCAGCGGCGCGTGTGCGCTGCGCTGGAATGGAACACGGGGAAAAGTGCTGGATATATCTGAGGCGCTGGGCGATGACGATGCCATTCTGGCATGGATCGCGCGATGGGACGCAGAGTTTGGAGCGGAAGGTGTGCTGCTGGGAGTGGATGCCCCCCTGCTGGTTCCCAATGACACCGGCAAGCGGCCCTGCGAAGCGGAAATTGGGCGGCGATTCGCGCGGTTTCAGGCAGGAGCGCATCCTGCCAATCGAACCATCTTCGGCGGCGATGTGCGCGGGGAGCGTCTTGTCGCGTGTTTGGAAAAGATGGGAATTAGCCATAGCCCTTATTTAATCCGTCCCGGTCAGTCCGCAGTGCGTCAGGTCATGGAAGTGTTTCCCCATCCGGCGCACATTGTTTTGTTCGGGCTGGCGCGGACGCTGAAATATAAGGCGAAACCGGGGCGGGACTACCCAAGTCGCTGGGCTGTCTTTCAGGAATACGGCCGGCGTCTGCGGACGCTGGCCGCCGAACTTTCGCTGGAACTGCCCGGCGATTGGCCTGCGGCGGACGCTGCCGGGCGTATTGGGAGCGCACTGAAGCGGTATGAAGATGGTTTGGACGCGCTGACCTGCGCCTGCATCGTTCTCTGGTACTGGCGGCACGGGGCGGCGGGAGCCGAAGTCATTGGCGATATGACAGAAGGCTACATTGTGGTTCCGCGCCGCCCGGAGCCTGTGGGCAGGGTACAATAAGCGCATGTCGCCGCTTCTTCCCGTGCTGCAAACATCGCGCTTGATTCTCCGTCCGATGACCGTCGGCGATACGGAGGCCGTGTACCGAATGATCTGTGTGTCCCGCGACTCCTTTTCCCGCTGGTTTACCTGGGCGCCGGGAGCTACGCTGGATTCGGTGCGGGACTACGGGCGGCAAATGGAAGAAGCCATGGCGGTCGGCAAGGCGTGGCAGTATGTGATCCTGACCCGCGCGCACAGCCTCGTCGGGCGGGTTGGATTGATGGAGATCGACCCGGTGACGCAGAGCGCGGAACTGGGCTATATGCTGCGAACGGATTTTGAGCGGCAGGGGCTGATGACGGAAGCGGCGCGCGGGCTGACGGCGCACGCACTTGGCCTCGGCGGCCTGCACCGGCTGACAGCGTATGTGGACGTAGAAAACACCGGCAGCCAGCGCGTGCTGTCCCATCTCGGCTTCCGGCAGGAGGGAACCGTGCGGGACATGACCCATCACCCGGAGCGCGGCTGGCGCGATCATCATGCGTATGGACTTTTGGAAGGAGAACTTCGTGGGTGAGGGTAAGAGACTGAACAGCAGCTTTACACGGGCGGTTGAAACCGCGGCAACAAAAGCACAAAGTCCGCCTGCGCGGACTCGGATTTTTAGTCCATTCTGAACCGGCGAAGGCCGGTTTTGTGAACTTGTTGCCGCGATTTCAATCGCCCGATGCCTATGACAAAATGACGACATTCGAGATCGTCCGATAAAAAGTTAGAAATAATCCAGTATCGCGCCGGAGACTGCAATGACCAACCTCCTGTAGACCGTTTGCTTGCCACCATTGCCTGCGCTTCAGTTCCGTCGCGCAAAAGGTGTATTTGACCTCGGACGCGAGATTCTTTAAAGGCAGCGATTGACACGGAGATTAAGGCGAGAAAACTGGATGTTCGGTGTCGAATGTGTTCTTGTTCGAACGAAGAGCGAAGTTTCCGAGTCTTTCGGGCAGAGTTGAGCATGAAAGAGGCAGTGACGAACGGACAGACTTGGCCTCCGCCGCCTGCCGTGGAAAACCCGCTGGCCGCTCACGACTCGTTTCTAACGGCCCTGATCCGCCGTCCTGCCCCACAGTCTCCCAGCACACGCACGCGCTTGGTCTGGCTGTTGCACCGAAAGACGGGTCTAGGACTGGGCCACTGCCACATGGTCGTATACGATTTCTGCCAACGCCACGACATCCTGTCGTATGATGGCATTTGGACGCTGTGCCTGGTCGGGTTTCTCCTATCGTCAGGGGTCGTATTACCTATCATGTGGATAGCCGACTCCGTCTACCTTTGGATGCACGACCACGCCGGTGGCCACGCCGCACGCCTCGCGCTTGACAGTAAGTTCGACCATCTGAATAACGTCGTCCTTGACCCCTGGCTTCACTTCAGCGTGGTTCTAGCGGTTGTCGGCTCCGCCTTCGCGTGGCCAGGTCTAGCACGCCTTCGGCGTGAGGCCGAGGAGGCCCGCAGGAAGTTGACAGCAGCGCCGGGGCTACAGCGTGAAGGAGTTCACTCCATTGTCGGAAATTGATCTTTTAGTTTGCGCGGCGACGGAGCGGGAATTGGCCGCGTTCGGCGGGCCTTTAGACGGAGTGGAAATGGTCGTTACGGGCGTCGGCACTCCGCTGGCTCTGGCACGGACGCTGGAAACGCTGGCGCGGGAGCGGCCCGCACGTGTTCTCAACATCGGCATTGCCGGGGCTTATCCGGGCAGCGGCCTGGCGATTGGCGACATCGTGATGGGAGCGTCCGAAGTGTATGGCGATGTCGGCTTTGAGCTGCCCGAAGTGCCGGGTTTTCGTCATGTCGGTGAGGCCGAATGGGGTATGTTTTACCGAAAGCCGCTCCCGCTGAGTCAATTTGCCGAGTTCGCCGGTGCGCCGGTTCGGCCTGGCTGCACGGTGAATGCCTGCACCGGCATGGAAGCGACCGGACGGCTTCGCGAAGCGCTTTTCAGAGCGGGGTTTGAGACCATGGAAGGGGCAGCGGTGGCGCAGGCGGGGCAGATGCGGGGCATTCCCGTATGCGAAATCCGCGCCATCAGCAACATCGCGGCTCGGCGGGACATGCGGCCTGAGAACATTCAGCTAGCTCTGGAACGGCTGCGCGCGTATTTCGAGAAAGGCCGGGAACGATGATGACGGAATTGACGCTGGGCATTTCGCCCTGCCCGAATGATGTGTATATTTTCAGCGGCCTTCTGCTGGGAAAAGTTCAAGCGGAGGAAATGAACTTTCGCGTGGATTTTCAGGATGTGGAAACGCTGAACGCCCGCGCACAGGCCGGGGCAATCGATGTGGTCAAGATCAGCTACGCCAACTTTACTCACTGCCGGGAGGACTATGATCTGCTGCCCTGTGGCGGGGCGCTGGGGCGCGGGGTCGGGCCGCTGCTGCTGTCCAGCGGCGGCGAGTGGAACCCCGATGCCGAAGTGCTGGTTCCGGGGGAGTTCACGACGGCGAACTTTCTGCTGGATTTCTACGCCGGACGGCCTTTGCACAAACGCTTTTTGCCGTTTGATGCCCTCTACGCGCATTTGCTCCAAACACCCGGTTCGCAGGGCGTGGTCATCCACGAAAAGCGGTTCACCTATGCCGCCGACGGGCTGCATCTGGTCCAAGACCTCGGCGATTTCTGGGAAGGTGAAACAGGCTTTGCCATTCCGCTCGGCGCGATTGCCGCCCGCAGGGGACTGGATCAAAAGAAGCTGTCGGACGCCGTGCGCGAGAGCCTGCGCTGGGCGTATTCCCACGACGCCGAGGCGTTTGCGCTCTGCCGGGACTATGCCCAGGATTTGAACCCGGAAGTCGTCCGCGCGCATATTGAACTGTATGTCAACAGCTTTTCGGAGGATGTCGGCCCGGAAGGGCAGGCCGCCGTGGAGTTCTTTTTGCAGAAACAGCAGGACTTTCTTGCAATTGCCTGAGTTTATCTTTAAAGCGTTTCGCCGATCCCGGTATCCAGGGACTGACCGTACTGGCCGACGGCAAACGGCTCGTAAGCTGGAAAGGCTTTCAGACGAAAGTTAAACGTAAACGTAGAGCCGGGGCGCAGGCCGTCGGGGCTGTCCTGATAAATCAAACTGGCCTCAAAGTCGTGCCAGGAGCGGGTCAGGGCAAGGCCCTTGTAGTCAAACTTGCTGGTGATGCCATCGTAGCCGCCGATGGCCCGCAGGCGGTAGCCCGCATCCTCAGACGGGTCGCGGAAAAATGGTACGTTGATGCTGCCGTTTAAAGTGGTATAGCGGTGCAGCAGCGGCGAAAAGCGCCCGGAGAAATCCGCCGCCAGGCCATCCGAACCGCGCACGCGCAGGGTGTTGGTGACGTCCAGCAGGCGGCTGCTGTTAATGTCATACGAGGCCGTCGTCCGAAAGCGCAGAAACGCGGCGGGAGTATACAGCGCCTGCGCGGCGACGGTTTGCCAGGGCGCGGCCCGAAAGCCGGGCTGGCTGTGGGTGCGGTTGAAATCATAGCCAGTGCCGACCGAATACTGGAACTGGCGCGACTCCTGCTCCGAGAGATTAAGGCCGGCCAGGTTGGTCGTTCCTGCATAGTCAAACTGGAACGGCGTGTAGCCGTAGGGCCGCAGATAGGTGTAAGTCGCGCCGAGGGACGATTTTTTTCCGATCCGCAGGCGGTAGCCGCTGTGTCCATTCAAGACATACTGGGCGGTATCGTCGCCGTAAAATCCCTGCTGAAAGCTTCCGCCCAGGTCAAGCGTACTGCGGCGCGTGATGGTTTTGGTCGTTGTCCCCAGGTCGAGGTCGAACCGGGCGCGCTCCGTATGGGTGCGTGATGACGGCTCATTGAAGTCGCCCAGGGACAGATCAACCAGCGCGGTTTTCGGCAGGAACCGTTCCAGGCCGATAAAACGCACGGCGTCCGTGGAAAGGCGCAGTTCGGGAAGCCGCTCCAAACCGCCGAAGAACTGGCTGGAGCCGGAATGGGAAAGCTGCGTGTAGTTGCTTGCCAGCAGCTCCAGGTCTACCACTTGGCCGCGATTTTTATAATCCAGATTTGAGTCCAGTTCCTGCCGATGATCGCCGGGAAGCTGGGCTGAAAAGGACGGCGAAACAAACTGCGAGAAGTCAAAGCGCGTGATGAGCTGGGAGGTCGCGGTGGGCGAATAGGTATTGTCCAGCGAGGAAGTCAGCGTCTGCGAATTGCCGGAGCCGAATGAGTTCTGAGTAAGCGTCGTCAGCAGCGAGGTATTCAAATTGCCGACATTGCGCGTAAGGCTCAGGGAACTGTTCTGGGAAACGCTTTTGGACAGCCCGGTAAAGTAAGAGTTCTGCTGAAATTGCGTGTTCAGCGCGGCGAGAACCGTACCGAATCGCTGCGTATGGTTGAGGGTTCCATTCAGGTCTTCTACTTTCCGTGTCTGGTCGTACAGGCTGTATACTGTAAACAGCCCGCTGCCGCGGGTCGGACGGCTGCTGTCCCCATAAGTCTGGTCAAACCCCAGCCCTGTCCCCTTCTTTTGAAATTCCTCCACGCGCAGAATTCCCGGCAGGCTGGCCGCGAGGGCATAGCCGAACGCGAATTTGATGAAGTAGCCTTCATCGGGGGTCTGTCCGACAATGGGAAACAGGGTCTGCCGCGCGAGTCTCTGGTCAAGGGGCGCGAAGAAATAGGGCAGGGTAAATAGGCGCTTGTCTTTGCGGTAAAACGACACATTGCGCCCGACCAGGCGTTTGCCGGGAATAATATAAACTTCGCGCGCCGCGAACGAATAATGCGGCTGCAAAAAATCGCAGGTGGTAAACCGCCCGCCGCGCGCATCAATCAATCCGGGCCGTCCGTGAACCACGCCGCCAAAAACATAAATCGGCAGGATCAAGCCAAATTGTGTCTGCTCCGGCTGAATCACGGAGCGGGCACCGGTCAAGGTATACGTGCCGCGATGGAGGTTAATCCGCAGCACTCCCGTCGGCCCGGCATCGGCGGTCTGGCCGTTGGCGGCGATTAAATGCACGTTGCCGGAAAATGTCGCGGTTCCTTTGTCCGTATCCACATCCACTTCGTCACTGGACAAACGGTAATCCTGATAGCGCACACGCACATGGCCCAGGCCGACCCACTGCCCGGTTCGGGTCTGCTCAAAAGTGTCGGCGTTTTCCAGAATGACGGATTTTTCCGGGTCCGCGGCGGCAAGCTCGGCATCCGCGCTGGTTGGTCCCGGCAGAGGCGTCTCCGTGTTTGTCGGCGGAAGCAGTGGCGGAGCCACCGGCTGCGCCGGAGAGGCGGAGGGCGCGGCAGAAAGCGGCGGCGTCTGTGCCTGCCCCATGCAGGCGAAGGCAAGAAGCAGCAGGGAGGCAGGCAGAAAGAAGCGGGGGCGCATAGGCTGATTATAACATGAGCGCGGTGGGGAAGTCCACAAAATGTCTTACTTCGGCTTGTTCCAATTCCCTGACAGCGCAAATGTTGCAGCAAGCACGGCGTAGGTGATCAGAACTGCCTTTTGGCTGAGGCGCTTTTCAATGCCCGGCGTATACTGCTTCGGCACGACCTTGTAGTCGATGAAATAGGCCGCTGCCGCCGCGAGAGCGGCGGTCAAGGGACTGCTGCGGGTGTTTGTCAGCAGCAGTCCGCCTTCATACAAGACGCCCCACGCCGCCATCGCCGTGCCGTTGATCCCGATGCCCAGGGCCGACTCGCGGGGCGAATAAGCGACCGGCTGCTCTTTGTCATCCCCATCAACGATGTGGGCAATGGCATTGATCGCCGCCCAGGGCGAGCCGTTTTCCCGGTCGGAAGCGAGCATAATGGCGGCATTGGTCGTCGCGGCCAGCACAAAGCCGGTTTGGAGGCCGCGCGTAATACTTTGCGTGACAAGTTGTGTGAAAGTCATAGTGGGGAGAGTGTACCCGGAAACGAGTGGCGAACTTGTGAGCCGGGTGGGTTACGGGTATAATCCTGGCGTCATGCCCTTTGAAGAAACACTTTCCAAGACGGTCGCCACGACCGAAACCCTGCTGGAAACGCTGCGGGCGGCGACGCGGGGGACGGAGTACGATGGGCGGCTGTTTCTGGTCGGCGGCTTTGTCCGAGACCGTGTGATGAATCTGCCGCCGTCGGCCAGTGCAGACATCGATCTGGTGCTGGAAGGCGATGCCCTGTCTTTGGCCCGGTTTCTGCGCCAGCAGGGCGCGGCGGATTTTGAGCCGGTTGTTTATCCCCGATTTGGTACCGCAATGGTCGTGGTGCAGGGGCGAGATGTGGAGCTGGTGACTGCGCGGGTCGAGTCCTATGCGCCGGGCAGCCGCAAGCCTGAAACAGTAAAAGCCGGGACGCTTCAAGACGATGCCCGGCGGCGCGATTTCACGATCAACACTCTGCTGCAAAACCTGCATACCGGCGAAATCACCGATCCGCTGGGCCGGGCGTTCGCAGATATTGATGCCGGGATTTTGCGGACTCCGACCGACCCCCTGCTGACGTTCCAGGATGATCCCCTGCGGATGCTGCGGGCGGTGCGCTTCGCCGCGCGGCTGGGCTTCAGGGTTGAGCCGTTTACCTGGAAAGCGGTTCGGCAGTCCGCGCCGCGCCTTTCTATTATTTCGGCGGAGCGAATCCGCGATGAGTTTTCCAAGACGCTGCTTGCCACTCGCGCACCTCTTGGCCTGAACCTGCTCAAAGAAAGCGGCCTGCTGGCGCAGTTCGCGCCGGAACTCATGGAAATGGTAGGCGTTTCGCAGAACGAGTTTCATGCGTACCCCGTCTGGGAGCATACGCTGATTGCACTGGGTAATCTGCCTGCCGAGGCTTCTCTGACGCTGCGGCTGGCGACCCTGCTGCACGATGTTGGCAAGCCGCGCACCAAGGGCACGGGGGAGGATGGGCGCGTCCATTTTTACGGCCATGCGGAAGTGGGAGCCGAGATCACGCGCAAGTTTCTGACCCGCTTGAAGTTTTCCAGCGATGAAGTCGCCGCCGTCACCCGTCTTGTGGCCCAGCACATGCGGGTCGGTGATTACAAGCCGGCTTGGACCGACGCTGCCGTGCGCCGCCTGATGCGCGACCTAGGGCCGCAGCTTCCAGACTTGTTCGCCATTCACCGCGTCGACGTGTCCGCGCTGGCCCCCGGCCATACGGACATATCCCGCGCCGAACAGCTCAAGGCCCGTATGGCGCCGATTGAAGCCGCGCAGGACATCAGCGCGTTGACATCGCCGCTGAACGGGCAGGAATTGATGCGCCTTCTCGGCCTGACGGCGGGGCGGCGTTTGGGCGAAGTGAAAGACTTTTTGACGGGTGAAGTCGTGGAAGGCCGCCTTGCGCCGGACGACCAAGCGGGCGCGGAGAAACTGGCCCGGCAATTTTTGGTAAAACGCTTCGGCGATTGAGAGGGGACAGGTATAATGCCGATGCTATTCTTTTACCCTGCGGTTCAACCTATTGGAGACCAAATTCACTCGTGCAGCATTTAATTGACGGAATTACGCATCTGATCGCGGCCTTAGGCTATCCCGGCGTTCTGCTGCTGATGGCACTGGAATCAGCCTGCATCCCCATACCGAGTGAAGCGATTATGCCGTTTGCCGGGTCGCTGATTGTGACCGACCCGGCGCGGGGCTTCAACCTGCACCTGCTGGCGTTTGTCGGCGCATGTGGCAATCTGCTAGGCTCCATTGTCGCTTACTGGGTGGGACATATCGGCGGCAGGCCATTTTTGGAAAAATATGGCAAGTTTGTGCTGATTCGCAAGCGCGACCTGGACAAGTCCGACCATTTTTTCCAGAAGTATGGCGAATGGACCGTGCTGGTCAGCCGGGTACTGCCCATCGTGCGGACATTTATTTCATTGCCGGCAGGAATTGCCCGCATGAACTTCCCCAAGTTCTGCGCGTATACATTTGTCGGAGCTTTGCCGTTCTGCTACCTGCTGGCCTGGGCAGGAGTCAAACTGGGGCAGCATTGGGCTTCGGTACATGCGTGGCTGCAAAAAGCTGATGTGGCGGTGACGGCAGTGCTGATCGTGCTATTTGGCCTCTGGCTGTGGCATCATCTCCAGGCTGATCCCGAAGAAACTTGGCAGGAAGACCCCGGAACAAAACCTACGCCCGTTTCGTAAAGATACTCAGCGAAAATCGTGGTATAATTTGAGTATCGCAACCTTATGAAAGTATCCTGCTCGGTCTCGTGCCAGCGCGCCCGGACCGGCGGGGAGACAACACGGACAATGATCGTCTGGTGTCAGTTAATTTCCTCCAACCTTGACAGCACGATCCGAGGCTTAGTGGGTGACTAGACACATCGCAGAATAGGGACACGGAACGTTGAGAAGGAACAGCCTCGGTGGTTTCGCAGCAGAATGCTGCGGACGCCGGGGCTGTGTTGTTTTTAAATCAATTTGGGCGCGCAGGCACTACTGAAAGGAAACGGCATGAGCAACTGGGATATTCTGAAACAGGCCGAAGAGCAGCGGCATTCGGCAGGCAAGCTAAGCTGGGAAGGCACCTTTAAAGACTATCTGGACATCGTCGCGAAAAACCCGCGTGTTTCCGACCTCGCGCACGCCCGGATGTTTGACATGATCATCGCCGCCGGGGTGGAAGAAACCGGAGAAGGACTGCCGAAAAACTATAAATTCTTCGAGGGTGAATTGTTCGGGATGGAAAAGACCATTCAGCACCTCGTAGAAGAGTATTTTGCCCCGGCCGCGCGGCGACTGGACATTCGCAAACGAATCTTGATGCTGGTCGGCCCGGTCGGCGGCGGCAAGTCCACACTGTCTACGCTGCTCAAAAAAGGGCTGGAGAAGTATTCCAAAACCGACGAAGGCGCGGTCTATGCGATTAAAGGCTCACCGATGCACGAGGAGCCGCTGCATTTGATCCCGGAAGACCTGCGGCCTGATTTCAAGAAGCAGTTTGGCATCCATATTGAGGGCGATTTAGACCCTGTAGATGCGTATCGGCTCAAGCATGATTGGGGCGGCAAAATTGACGACGTGCCTGTGGAGCGGATTACACTCTCGGAACGGGAACGGCGCGGTATCGGGACGTTCAAGCCCGCCGACCCGAAATCGCAGGACGTGGCGGAGCTGACCGGCTCCGTCAACATTCAGGCCCTGACCGAATATGGTCTGGAGTCGGACCCGCGCGCCTACAACTTTGATGGCGAGCTTAACATTGCCAATCGGGGCGTGATTGAGTTTATCGAAATGCTGAAAGCCGAAAAGCGCTTTTTGTATGAACTGAACACCGTGGCCGGGGAACAGACCATCAAAGCCTCTCGCTTTGCGCTGATTTATGCCGACCTGGTCGTGCTGGCCCATACCAACGAGTATGAATACAATTCCTACTTTGGCAACAAAGAAAATGAGGCGATGATTGACCGCATCTTTGTGGTACGAGTCCCCTACAACCTGCGTTTGACCGAAGAAGTGAAAATCTATGAAAAGCTGGTCGGCCAGTCCCAGCTTTCCGACGAGCGCACCGACCTGACCGCCGTGCATATTGCTCCGCACACGCTCCGCACGGCGTCCTTGTTCGCGATTCTCACCCGGCTGAAGCCGTCCAAAAAGTCCGGCCTGTCGCTGATAACCAAATTGAAGCTCTACGATGGCGAAAAGCAGGTCGGTGACTGGGACCAGAAGCACATTCGGGAATTGCAGGAAGAGTTCATGGATGAAGGCATGAGCGGCGTTTCGCCCCGATTTGTCATCAACCGTATCTCGGCGGCATTGGTCAAGGGCGGCAAGGGCTATGTGACACCAATTGACGTTCTGCGCGGCCTGCGCGACGGCTTGCAGGAATATACCAGCAGCGAGGAAGAACATCGCCGTCTGCTGGGCTTTATTGACGAGACGCGCAAAGACTACGACGAGCTGGCAAAGAAAGAAGTGCAGCGGGCCTTTGTGTATTCCTATGAAGAATCCGCCACGACCCTGCTGGACAATTATCTGGACAACGTAGACGCTTTCTGCAACCGCACGAAAGTCAAAGACCCGATCACGAGTGATGACGTGGAACCCGATGAGCGGCTGATGCGGAGCATTGAGGAACAAATCGGCGTCAGCGAGAATGCCAAGCGCGAGTTCCGCGAAGGCATCATGCGCTCGGTGGCGTCGGTGTCTCGCCGGGGCGGCAACTTCGGCGTCGGCTCGGATGAGCGTCTGAAAGAAGCCCTGGAGAAGAAGCTGTTCGCGGATTTGAAAGACATCGTAAAGATCACGACCAGCACGAAAACCCCTAACCAAGAACAATTGCGCCGCATCAACGACGTGGTCGACCGCCTGGTCAAAGACCAGGGCTACACCGAGCAGTCCGCCAATGAACTGCTCAAATATGTCGGGACGCTGCTGAACCGCTAACGAGAGAAAACGTTATGACACTGACATTAGAAAAACCAGCCTTAATTGTCAACCCGCCCACTCACGATACTCAACAGCCTGCCGAGTTTCATTGGAC
This sequence comes from Capsulimonadaceae bacterium, assembly GCA_965277095.1. Taxonomy (GTDB): domain Bacteria; phylum Armatimonadota; class Armatimonadia; order Armatimonadales; family Capsulimonadaceae; genus JANXMY01. Next base: position 3,117,587 of record OZ255718.1, on the reverse strand, counting down.
GGTGGATTCCTATTATAAGGCTTACGATGCCGGCGTTTTTGGATATGATGCACGGCTTGAGTTGATTCATGGAAGGATAACAGTCAAAATGCCGCCGGGACCCCCTTATGCCTCGCTGGCTGACATCGTGGCAGAGATGCTTCGGAATGCTTTGCAGCCACCTTGGATAATTCGCGAAGAGAAGCCAATTCACATTGCCTTTGATGGGGAACCCGTGCCTGATATTAGTGTCGTGCGAGGAACAAGAGCCGATTACCGAATGCATCATCCCTCCCCGGAAGATGTTTCTTTAATTGTGGAAGTTTCCGATACCACCGTTCTATACGATCTGGGCGGAAAATCTCTGCTTTACGCACAGGCAGGCATTGAAGATTATTGGGTTGTATTAGTCAATGACGGCGCGATTACCAAGCATCGGAAGCCGACGCCTTGCGGCTATCAATCAGTGGTGAAATTATCAGGTGCAGACGTGATTTCGCCACTCTGCGCACCAGAGGCCGTTTGGACAGTAGATGCCTTGCTGGGAATAGAGACGCAGGAAAGAGTGTAACGCATGGCCGATCCACTGTATTCGCTTTCAACCGATTCTTGGGACCTGCACCGGCGCGCAGATCGCGACCGGGCGCGTCACAACGAGAAAATCAAAGAGGTCATCAAGAAAAATCTCGGCGACATTATTTCGCAGCAGGACATCATCACGGCAGACCGAGGCAAGATCGTCAAAGTTCCGGTGCGCGGGCTGGAACTGCCGCGAATTCGGTTTGACCCGTATGACCGCGAGCGGGTGGGGCAGGGACCGGGCGGGACAAAGCCCGGTGACGTGATTGGCCGGGCGCCTTCAGACAAAGAAGGCCAGGGCGTCGGCAAGCAGGCGGGCCAGGATGCCGGCGTGGATTATTACGAAGCGGAATTCACGCTGGATGAGCTGGCGCAGATGGTGTTTGAAGACCTGTCGCTGCCCAATTTGGAAGACAAAGGCATCAAACAGATACTCTCCGAACACGCCGAATGGAACACCGTCACCCGGCGCGGCCTGGCGTCCAACCTTGATCGCAAGCGAACGCTTTTAGAGGCCTACCGGCGCAATTCCCGCCAGGGCAATGAAAATAAATGGGAAGTTCGCAACGAAGACAAGCGGTTTAAGAACTATGAACTGGTGACGGAGCCGCAGCGCAACGCCGTCGTGTTTGCTATGCGGGACGTTTCGGGTTCTATGGGCGAGTTTGAGGCGTACATCTGCCGCTCGTTTTATTTTTGGATGACTCAATTTTTGAAGACCAAATATACGAACACGGAAATCGTGTTTATTACCTGTCACACCGAAGCGAAAGAAGTCACTGAAAACCAGTTTTTCTCGCTCGGCGACAGCGGCGGGACGCGCATGAGCAGCGCCTACCGACTCGCTTTAGACATCATCGGCAAGCGCTACAACCCGCGCGAGTGGAATATCTACCCGTTTCTGTTCAGTGACGGCTACAACTGGGGCGACTCGGAGTGCGTGGATTTGGTCAAAAAGATGAGTGATTTGTGCAACCTCATTGGCTACGGCGAAATCGGCAGCGATGGCTGGCAGTCCTCGTTCGGCTTCGCCCCGCTCGGTCAGGCATATGAAGAAGCCTTCGCCAGTGACCCGCGTGTGGTGCTGGTCAAAATCAACGACAAGGAAGATGTCTGGCCCGCGCTGAAGAAGTTCTTCGCCAAAGGCCATCCTGAGATCGCGCATTAGAAAGTGAATTGTCATGGGCCTGACGCCTGCGGAAACAACTGAATTAAACGCATGGATTGAAACGATCTGGGATCAGGCCCGCGAATTCGGGCTGGACCCGTATCCGACCCACTTCGAGGTCGCGCCGCAGCACGTCATTTATGAACTGGGGGCGTATGGGCTGCCAGCGCGGTTCTCGCATTGGACATTTGGGCGGGACTATCACCGGCAGAAAACGTCGTATGAGTACGGCATGTCGAAGATTTACGAGATCGTTTTCAATACCGATCCGTGTCAGGCGTTTCTGGTCGAAGACAACTCTATGCTGTCGCATAAGTTTGTCGTCGCGCACGTTCTCGGCCACTGCCATTTTTTCAAGCATAACACCTATTTTGCCCACACGAATCGCCGCATGGTGGAGCAGATGCGTCTTCATGCTGAGCGCATCCGGGGCTACGAGCAGGAGTTTGGCTGGCGCGAGGTGGAAGATTTTTTGGACATCGTGATGACCATCGAGGAGCATTTCGACCCCACCGCCCCGGCCCTGAAGCGCAAGACGCCGGAGCAGCATGAAGATGACCGCCTGCATTCCGGGCAGCCTTCGTCTACCGATTACGACGACATCTGGAACGTATCTGGGCTTGGAGACCGACCCCGCCCGCCCGCGCGCAAGTTCCCGGAAGAACCCGAAAAAGACCTGATGCGCTTTTTGATCGAATACGGGCGCGACTTGACCGATTGGCAGCGGGACATTCTGCAAATCGTCCGCGAGGAAATGATGTACTTCCTGCCGCAAATGCGAACGAAAATTATGAACGAGGGGTTCGCGTCTTACTGGCACGAGAAGATACTTGAATCGCTGGATTTGACCAGCGAGGAACATTGGGAGTTTCGCCGTCTGCATTCGTCGGTATTATCGCCGTCGGGGTCACGGATGCAGATCAACCCGTACTATGTCGGTTTCCAAATCCTGAAAGACATTGAGCGCCGCTGGGATGGTAAAGTGGAAGTGGGCGACGAGGAAGAACTCGACTGGATGGGCCGCGCCATCGCCCGCCCGTCGGGAGAAGGCCGGGCCAAAATCTTCCAGGTCTGCGAGGAAGACAATGATGTGACATTCCTCCGCAAGTACCTGACCGAGCCGCTGGTCAAGAAGCTGGATTTGTATACCTACAAATTGCAGGAAGTGGACGGCGAGGAAATGTGGGTGGTGCAGGACACCGACTGGCGTAAAGTCCGCGACGGCATTGTAGACTCCATGACCAACTTCGGCCAGCCCATTCTTACCGTGGAAGATGGCGATTACAAGCGCCGGGGCGAACTTTACCTGAAACACGCCTTCGATGGCAAAGCGCTCGACCCGGATTACACCGAGCGCGTCTTGAAAAACATCCAAAAGCTCTGGTCGCGCCCGGTGCATCTCGAGACGGTGCAGGACGGCCAGCCGACGCTGATTTCCTGCGACGCCGTCGGAGCCGTGACGGAAGAAATGTTATAGATGGCTGTTAGCCCCAATTCTGGGAAGCCGGATTAAGAAAGGCTGACGCAATAAGCGTCTGCCTTTCTGTTTGCGTGAGTCAATGGCAGGTGGCTTGGGGTACAATTTACTATTAGCGTTTCTGGCGATGAAACAGAGAAATGTTCCCGGAAAATTATGCATATCCAAAGTCCCCTAAGCAATTTGCGTGAAATTTTGGCTAAAGTAAAATCTTCGGCTCAGAGCTACCAAAATACGTTAGCGACAAATGAAGCCGCAACCAGGGCGGTTCTGATTGATCCGATATTGAGAGCGCTAGGATGGGACACTGCAAATACCTTTATGGTCGAGGTGGAAAAGACGCTAAATCAAACAAGGGCCGACTATGCGCTTTATGATAATGGAAATAGCGTTAAATGTATTATCGAAGCCAAAAAGTTAGGCGATAATCTCAACAGCCATGATGTGAAACTCGTCAATTATGCATTTACATTCAAACTAGCAAGTATTTTCCTGACGGATGGAATTATTTGGCTTCATTATACAGACTTTCAGCCGACACATTTTGCGCCGACTAGGGTACTCAATATCAAGCAAGATGACTTGGGTGAGATCGCCGCTTATCTTGTACAACATTTAGACGCTGCAATTTATTGGCCTGAAGAGCAAACAGTCGATACTTTATCTCAACAAATTTCTGACCTTCAACAGTTTTCAACTGCTTTAGAGAAACGTCTAACGTTAATCGAAAATCAAAGTCCAGTAGTTACCCACTCCTTTATAGCCCCAATATCCAAAACTAGTAATCTTTCAACAACCCAAAAACAGGCTTCTGCTATTCAAGGCCCTTCTGACTGGATACCCATAGATACATTGATAGACATTAAAAATACTAGACCTTCACGGTTGAAATTGCCTGATGATCAGGAATTGACGGTAAGTACATGGAATCAAGTTCTGATTGAAACTAGCAAGTTCGTTCTTGCCAATAATCCTAATATTCCAATTCCACTACCTGACCGGTCAGGAATGAAGGTTAATTTGTTTAACTTAATCCCACCGCCTCAAGGCATATCTTATGCGACAGCAACTTATAATGGTATGACCATTTATATTTACACAAACTATGCGGCCAGGAATGTTATTGCCAATACGATATACATAATGAAGCAATTAACTACTCCTTCTCTCCATACTATGCCCTGTGTTATTTATGCTTCTACATAGGCGGTCAGAATGATAATTCATAACACAACCCTTGAAATTGTTCAGGGCAGTATGCTGCATCAAAATGTAGACGCGGTAGTCAATGCCGCAAACTCCGATTTAGCCGATGGCGGGGGCATCACCGGAAAAATCTTCGATGCAGCAGGACCGGGACTTCCTGCCGAAATCAAGCAGAACAATCCGCGTGGGACGCCGACGGGTACTGCCGTTATTACGGGCGGGCATGGGCTGAAGCAGCCGTATATCATTCACACGCCGGGGCCTCAGTGGCGCGGCGGAAGGAGCGGCGAGCCGGATTTGCTGGCCTCAAGTTATCGCTCCTGCCTGGAAGCGGCGGACGCGCAGGGGTTGAAAAGCATTGCGTTTTGCTCCATTTCGACGGGCATTTACGGCTATCCGCTGGACAAGGCTGCGCCGCTGGCCCTGCGGACTGTGAAAGATTATTTGGATAGCCACCCGGACACAACGCTGGAACGGGTGGTGTTCGCGATGTTTCAGCAGAATGAGTATGACGCATTTACACAGGCATGGACGGCGTTGAGCGGGGAAGATGTTTGATCATCACCGAGCGTTTTTTTGCGCTGACCATCTGTGACCGAGGCAATGAGATGGTCGCGGCGGAGTGCGCCGCGCTCACTGGAGGAATGCCGGAAGGTGATGGCTTTGTAAACTGCGCTTCGATTGACGGCGTGGAACGGGCGGCGTATTTGCGGTTTGGGGCGATCCAACTGGCTCAGGCGGTGACTTTAGACGGTCTGCTGGCCGACATTGCCGGTCTGCAAATTGTGGCGGCAGCGTTTCGGGTGGAGATTGTGATGCTGCCGGGCGGCGCGTCCGTGCCGGGGTTTGCGACCATGACGGCAGTAGCGGATTTGATTGAGGGCGACCCGCAGTTAGTCGTTCCCCGCCGGCGCTTTGTCATCGTATCGCGTCACGAAGGCTTCTGGTTTGGCGAGATCGGGCAGACCCCGGATGGCGGGTGGAAACGGCATGATGCAAAGCCGCTGCGAACGTCCAGCTCACTGCCGTCGCGTCTGTGCCGGGCGATTGTCAATCTGGCGGTACGGCCAGGCAATGTTGTTTTAAATCCCTGCTGCGGAACCGGCTCGTTTCTTCTGGAAGCGGTTTCGATGGGCGCGGAAGCCTACGGGATAGATCACAACCCGAAGATGGTCTGGATGTCGCGCCGAAATGTGGCGCATTTCGGCTACGCGGCGTCCGTAGAGCAGGGCGAAGCGCGGGGGTGGGAGCGGCGTGGTGATGTGCTGCTGGCCGACTTGCCCTATGATCGCAACTGCAAAACGACGGAGGCCAATGTGCGGGAGATAATAGACAGTTCGGTATCGCTGGCTCCCCGCAGTGTGTTTGTCGCCGAGATTGACCTGACGGCATGGCTCTCTGAAGCAGGCTATTCACAGATAAGAGTTTACAAAGTGCCGAAAACGCCTCGCTTTACGCGCTATGTTCACTGCGCTGCGAAGGCAAAAGCGTCGGGCGACTAAAGTCGCGGCAACAAGTTCACGAAGTCCGTCTGCGCGGACTCAGATTGAGTCTTAACCGCCGAAGGCCGGTTTTGTGCCTTTGTTGCCGCGACTTCAGTCGCCTGTATCCTTCGCTCAAACTTGACTTCCCCCGGCGCGTTCGGCTACAATAGCCGCAATATCTTTCCCGGAGAATGTGACTGTTATGACCACGCCGCCCCAGCAACGGATGCTGTCCCAGCGCGCTATCCATGCCGCCCCATCGCCGACGCTGGCGATTACCGCCAAAGCTAATGCCCTGAAAGCTCAGGGCAAAGATGTCATCAGCTTTGGTGCGGGTGAACCAGATTTTGATACCCCTCAGAACGTCAAAGACGCCGCGATTGCCGCACTGGCAAAAGGCGATACGAAATACACGCCTTCCAGCGGCACGGTCGCACTGAAAGATGCGATCATCGCCAAGCTCAAGCGCGATAATGGCCTGACCTACGGGCGCAATGAAATCATTGTTTCCTGCGGCGCAAAGCACTCCATTTACAATCTCATGCAGGCGATGCTGGACCCCGGCGATGAAGTCGTCGTGCCGTCACCCTACTGGGTTTCGTACCCGGAACAGGTGAAGCTGGCCGACGGCGTGCCAGTCATCGTGCCGACGACAGAGGCGATAGGTTTTCTCACGTCGGCGGCGGACATCGAAGCGTATTTGACGCCGAAAACAAAACTGGTCATTGTCAACTCGCCATCTAATCCGACGGGCGCGGTTTACACGCCTCAGGCTCTTCGGGACATTTCCGACCTGTGCGTTTCGCGCGGCATTTATTTGATGTCCGATGAGATTTACGAGAAGATTTTGTACACGGGCAGCCAGTTTGTTTCCCCGGCATCGTTCAGCGACGCTGCAAAAAAACTGACTATTACCATCAATGGTTTCTCGAAAGCGCATTCCATGACCGGCTGGCGGCTCGGCTATGCCGCCGCCGATCTGGACATTGTGGCAGCGATGTCCAAAATCCAGGATCAAAGCACGTCGAACCCAACGTCTATCGCGCAGGCGGCGGGGGTAGAAGCCTTGAATGGCCCCCAGGACTCTGTCGAGACGATGCGGCAGGCGTTTCAGGAGCGCCGGGATTACATCGTTCCGGCGCTGAATGACATTCCCGGCGTTCACTGTCTCAACCCCGGCGGCGCATTTTACGTGTTTCCGAATGTTTCTTCCCTGTATGGCAAGTCTTGGACGCCCGACGGCGACGCCCCCCGAACCATCGGCGGCTCGGATGACTTCGCGGCCTACCTGCTTGAGAAGTTTGAAGTCGCGGTCATCCCCGGCTCAGGTTTCGGCGCGGACGGTAATATCCGCTTGTCTTATGCCACTTCCCTGGACAATATCAAGCGCGGCGTCGCCCGGATTGCCGAAGCCGTTCAGGCCCTGGACTAAATGAGTGCCAAGAGCGATGCTGGGGAATTGCGCTTTGAAGCCGAAAAGCGCGGCCTGCCTATCGGAGACATGGCCGCGCTGAAACAGGCCCTGACACACAAGTCCCTGGTTCCCGACCATCCGCTGGACAGCAACGAGCGTTTGGAATTTTTCGGCGACTCGGTGCTGGGCCTGGTCGTGGTGGAATGGCTCTACGCCCAGTTTCCAAAGCGCGGCGAGGGGGAGCTGGCGAAGGCAAAAGCTTTGATTGTCTGCAAAGATGCGTTAGCCGCCGCTGCCCGGCGCCTCGATCTGGCCCCGCTAATTAAGCTGGGCCGCACCGAAGAGGGTATGGGCGGGCGAAACCGGGCCAGCATCATTGCCGATGCGTTTGAAGCCCTGATCGCCGTGATTTATGCTGAGCGTGGCTACGAGGCCGCCCGTGGTTTTATCCTGACCGCGCTGGCCCCGGAAATCGCCGAAGTCAGCGCGGAGCGGGACTGGCGCGACCCAAAAAGTGTCTTGCAGGAGCTGCGGCAGGCCGAGCATCTTTCCGCGCCGCTCTATGTTGTCACCGATGAGCGCGGCAGGCCGCATGATAAAACCTATACGATTGAAGCCGTGCTTGACGGCATGACCGCCGGGGTGGGCGTCGGCAAGACCAAGAAAGAAGCCCAGCAGGCGGCGGCGGAAGCGGCACTGAATTCCCTGGGGGAATGAGCGAAAGAATACGCGAGGGAATAAATTCCTCTCGCTGCCCAAGAAACGTCCTTCGGACGAAAGAACCAGCATAAGGTAAGTTTCCTACGTCCGAAGGACGATTAACCGTAGCGAGAGGAATTCATTCCCTCGCGTATTCTTTCGTTGCGTTTCTGATAGAGTAATATGCACCATTCCGCGGAAATCGGCATCTTTGGCGGCAGCGGTTTTTACGAGTTCGCCGAAGGCAGCATTGAAGAAATCAAGGTCGACACGCCCTACGGCCCGCCGAGTGACAAAATCGCGCTGATGACCGTCGCAGGCCGCAAGATCGCGTTTCTGCCCCGGCATGGCAAAAGCCACTCCCTGCCGCCGCACAAAGTCCCGTACCGGGCCAACCTCTGGGCTTTGAAAAGCCTGGGCGTCACGCGCGTTCTGGCTCCGAGTGCTGTCGGTTCGCTGCAATCGCATATCGCGCCGGGTGATTTTGTTATCAATGACCAGTTTGTAGACCGCACTTCGGGCCGGGCCGATACGTTCTACGATGGGCCGATTGTAACGCACGTTTCCTCCGCCGAAGCCTACTGCCCGCAGCTTCGCGCTCTGGCGATTGGCGCAGCGCGGCAAAACAAAGTGAATGTGCATGAGACAGGCACAAGCGTCGTCATTCAAGGCCCGCGCTTTTCCAGCAAGGCCGAAAGCCGCTGGTTTACGCAAATGGGGTGGGACGTAGTGACGATGACTCAGTACCCGGAAGTAGTTCTGGCGCGTGAACTGGAATTGTGCTACCTGACGATTTCGCTGGTGACGGATTATGACGCGGGAACCGTTGCCGATGCTGCCGCCGTGCAGGCGCATGATGTTCTGGAAGTTCTGGCGAAGAACACGGCGAATGTCAAGAATGTGCTGAAAACGATGCTGGCACTCTTGCCGGCAGATCGAACTTGTCCCTGTGCGGACTCTTTGAAATACGCCCGAATGGAGTAACTGATGAAAGCGCTTCTCCTTGCCGCCGGTCGCGGCACGCGACTTGGCCCGCTGACGGCCAATCAGCCTAAGCCGATGATTCCTATCGGCGGGGTTCCCATGATTGAGCGCATTCTCGGACGCATTGCCGCGCAGACCCCGATCCGCGAGTTTGTGCTGATTACGGGCTACAAAGCGGATGTTCTGGAAGGCTATCTTGGCGATGGAGCCAAATGGGGCTGGAAGGTGCATTATGTCCCGCAGGAAACCCCGCGCGGCGTGGGCGATGCCGTCAACTGCGCGTCGGAATTCCTCGCCGATTCGCCGTTTTTGATGACATACGGGGACATCATGCTGGACCCCATCAACTATGGCCGGTTCGCCGCCGAATACGCGCAGAACGGCCTCAGCGAAATCAAAGCCTATGTCGGTTTGAATTGGGTGGACGATCCCTGGGCAGGCGCGGCGGTGTATTTGAATGACGACAACATTATCGAGCGCATTCAGGAAAAGCCCGCCAAAGGCACGGCAACGACGCACTGGAACAATGCGGGCCTCTTCATTTTTGACCCCCTCATTTTCCAGTATACAGCCAAAATCGTTCCTTCGGCGCGCGGCGAGTATGAACTGCCGGATGCCATTACCGCCATGATCAACGACGGACACCCCGCCAAAGGCATTGCGCTGGAAGGCGGCTGGCGCGATGTGGGGACGCCGGAAGATTATGCGGCGATCAATGCCGAATTTAATCAAGTTTTTGCCGCGTCAGGAGAAAAATAATGCAGCTTGTGGCAGATACCGCAGCGGCGTACAAATGGCGTTTTGGAGCCGCTCCGACGACGGCGGCCTTTGCGCCGGGGCGCGTCGAAATCATGGGCAACCATACCGACTACAACGGCGGCTTTGTCCTGCCCGCTGCGCTGGATAAAGGCACGGTCGTGGCCGGGGAAGCCACCGGCGATGATACGATCTCGCTCCATGCCGCCGATTTTCGCCGGGACGCTTCGTTTTCCGCGACGGACATTGTCAAAGACCCGCAGAACTCCTGGGCGAACTATATGCTGGGCGTCGTCAAGCAGCTTCAAAGTGAAGGTGTTCCCGTGCGCGGGTTCCGGGCCGTCATTCACAGCGACGTTCCCGGCGGCGCGGGATTGTCGTCGTCGGCGGCTCTGGAAGTGGCGACAGCCTTGTTTTTGCAGCAATTGTTCCCGTTTGACCGCGACCCCATGCAGATTGCGCGGCTCTGCCAGAAGGCCGAGAATGAGTTTGTGGGCGTCCCGTGCGGCATCCTGGACCAGTTTTCGTCCGTGTTCGGCGTCCGGGACGGCCTCCTGTTTCTGGACTGCCTGACCCTGGAACACTCGACGGTTAAAATGGGCCGAGATGACATTGCCATTGTCATCTGCGACTCCGGCGTCAAGCACGCCCACGCGGGCGGCGATTACCCGACGCGCCGCGCCGAGTGCATGGCCGCCGCCGCGCATTTCGGCAAGCCCCTGCTGCGTGATGTTACTTGGGAAGAGTTTGTGGCGGGCGAGGGCGAGCTTCCCGAAAACCAGCGCAAACGCGCCCGGCATGTGCTTTTGGAAGACAAGCGCGTTCTGGCGATGCGCGAAGCCGTCGGCAGAGGCGACACGGCCCGCATGGGTGAGCTGCTGGCGGAGGGTCATGCCTCGTGCCGAGACTTGTTTCAAAACTCCGCGCCTGAAATCGACTTTCTGGTTGCGACGGCGGACACCTTGCCCGGCTGCATTGGGGCAAAAATGACTGGCGGCGGCTGGGGCGGCTGCACCATCAATCTTGTCTACACCGACGCTGTGCCGGAATTTAATCGGGCACTGGCAGCGCGTTACCAGGTCAAAACAGGCCGGGAAGCCCATATCTACGCCTGCCGCGCCGCCGCCGGAGCGCGGGCGGTAAAGGTGTAGTAATTTCAGATAAGCGAGGGAACCGCACCCGGATAAGAACCTAACCCCACAACAAGTTGCGACCCTTCCCTGTTAGGGAAGGGTAAAAGAAAGAACAGCTTAGACTGAAATGGAGGCGGCAGTTATGGATGACAGCAAAATTGTTCTGGCGTACCGGCAGCCGGAGAAACAGGAAATTGCGCGGCAGATGCGTCGGGTAATGACCCCCGCGGAAGCATTGCTCTGGTCAAAACTCCGAAACAATCAGTTAGATGGTTTGCATTTCCGGCGGCAGCAAGTGGTCGATGGCTTTATCGCTGATTTTTACTGTCGCGCGGCTCGCCTGGTCATTGAATGTGACGGTGCGGTACACTTGTCTCAATTGGATTATGATCAGGAGCGTGATCGTATCTTGTCCGCTCACAACCTGCGGATACTTCGATTCAGCAATACTCGCATCCAAAACGAATTGTCTAACGTGCTGGCCGAAATTCATGCAGCGGCGCAAACCTATCTCGCTCAACGTGCCTCGTCTGATTTTACCCTTCCCTAACAGGGAAGGGTCGGCGGCTTGCCGACGGGGTTAGGTTCTTATCCGACGGAGTAAGATTCCGAAAGTCTATTTTTATGTCAAACCCCGTCGCCGTCGTGACCGGAGCCAGCAGCGGAATTGGAGCGGCAGCCGCAAAACTTCTTGCGTCAGCAGGCTACGATGTCATCATCGGCGCGCGGCGGCTAGACAAGCTGCGCGAAATGGCAGACTCAATCGGCGCGACGGCGCTGGCGCTGGACGTGACTGACGCCGAGAGCGTCCAGGCGTTTTGCGGCCAACTCCCGGCAGTGAACGTTCTGGTGAACAATGCAGGCGGCGCGCTGGGACTGGAAACAATCGCAGACGCCGATGACCAAAAGTGGCAGACAATGTTCGACTCCAACGTACTGGGGACGATGCGAATGACCCGCGCCCTGCTGCCCAAGCTGGAAGCCTCTGGGCAGGGGCATATTGTCAACATCAGCAGCATTGCGGGATTTGAAGTGTATCCCGGCGGGGCGGGCTACACGGCGGCCAAACACGCCGTCCATGCGCTGACTGAAACGCTGCGGCTGGAACTGCTGGGCAAGCCGATTCGCGTCACCGAGATCGCCCCGGGGCTGGTCGAAACCGAGTTCAGCCTGGTGCGCTTTGGAGGCGATTCAGAACGGGCGAAGAAGCCCTATGAAGGCATGACTCCTTTGACAGCCGACGACATTGCCGAGGCGATTGTCTGGGCCGTGACCCGGCCACCGCACGTCAACATTGATACACTGCTGATTCGCCCTCTGGATCAGGCGACTGCCACCCTCGTCCACCGCCGACCGAACCCGTAAACCAAAGAGGATTTATTCGCGTGTCCAAACTCACCATTCATGCCGGAGAAACGCTCGGCACGATTTCGCCCTACATCCACGGCCACTTCGCCGAGCATCTCGGTCGCTGCTGTTATGACGGCCTCTGGGTCGGCGTGGATTCACCCATTCCGAATCAAGGCGGCTTCCGCAGCGACATTATCAACGCGCTCAAAGCGGTTGGTATCCCACAACTGCGCTGGCCGGGCGGCTGCTTTGCCGATTCGTATCACTGGCGCGACGGCATCGGCCCTGCCGAAAGCCGCCCGCGCACCTGGGCGGAAAGCTGCGGGCTGAACGTGGTGGAAGATAACACGCTGGGAACCCATGAGTTTATCGCGCTTTGCAGTGCCATCGGCGCCGACCCCTATCTGGCCGGCAATGTCGGCTCCGGCTCGCCGCAGGAACTGGCGGACTGGATCACTTACTGCAATGGCAAAGCGGACACGACACTGGCGCGGGAACGGGCGGCCAACGGCCACCCGAACCCGATGAACGTCCAATTCTGGGGGGTCGGTAATGAAAATTGGGGCTGCGGCGGCAATTATGACGCCGAGACTTATGCCAAGGAATACAAGCGCTTTGCGACTTTCCTGAAAATGGCCGACCATTCCGCCCAGCTTGTTGCCTGCGGCTGGAACAATCGCGACTGGAATTTGAAGCTGGTGGAAACCCTGCGAGATCACCTGTATCTGCTGGATCATGTTTCCGTGCATCAATATTGGACGCATGGTTCCGCGCTCGGCTTTTCCGAGGACGAGTATTATCAGTCCATGCAATCGGCAACGGTCGTGGACGAAGACATTCGCTACACCGCCGAAATACTGAGCTTTTTCACGGCAGGCCGGAAGCATATCGGTATTGCGTTCGACGAGTGGGGCATCTGGCACCCGGAAGCGACGGGGGGAAACAACTACGAAGCCCCCAGCACGGTGCGTGATGCTGTCGTCGGCGCGGGCGTTTTAGACGTGTTCCAGAAATGGTGCGGGCGTGTCTCCACGGCCAACATTGCCCAGATCGTCAATGTATTGCAGGGCCTGGTGCAGACTTCCGGCGAAAAGATGTGGCTGACTCCGACGTATCATTTGTTTGCCCTGTATGCGCCGCATCGCGGGGCGGCAGCCGTCCGCGCAGAAATTGATGAGGCGGCGGGGCGCGAAGTTTCTCCGTTGTCCACACACCACGGGCCGGTTCCTGGCGGCTCACTGCCGCTGCTCTCAGCGTCAGCTTCCAAAAAAGACGGGCAACTGATCGTCAGCCTGAGCAACCGTCAGAAAGACGCGCCGCAGGAAGTCACGATTTCCCTGCGCGGCGGCACGTTCGGCGACGGAATATTGCGGACAATGGCGGGAGCGGCAAACGCCGTCAACTCGTTTGAGCAGCCGGAAAATGTGACTGTCCATGAGGCATCGCTGTCAGCGTCAGGCGATTTGCTGACCTTGACCCTGCCCGCCTGCTCCGTGCAAACGCTTGTCGTCGGTCTGGGGTAGGTCTCTTTCATAATGCTCTGCTACTACATCACCGGGCATGGATTCGGCCATGCGATTCGCACGACTCAGGTACTGAAAGCGCTGCCACCGGACCTGCCGCTGATTCTCAAAACGACTGCCCCGGAAAGACTCTTTCGGGAGGAAATGCCGGGCCGCGTGTTTGAGTACATTGCGGATGAATACGACTGCGGCTGCCTGCAAAGCGACAGCGTGACCGTGCTGCAACGCGAAACATTGATGCGCTACGGGCAGATTGCCCAGGCAAATGCCCTGCGCCTGCCGGAAGAAATCGCGTTTCTGCAAGCGCGTGGCGTGCGCTGCGTCGCTTCCGACGTGCCTTCCTTTCCACTATTTGCCGCCCGAAAGGCAGGCATTTCCAGTGTCGCCGTGGCGAACTTCACTTGGCATGACATTTACGCCGAATATGTCCAAACACCTGACGATGCCGCGCTGCTGGCTCAAATGGCCTCCGAGTACGCGGCGGCAACCCTGGCCTGCCTGACCCCGCTGGCCTTGCCGATGGTAGGAGATGTGTTTCCAAATGTTGAGCGCGTGCCTCTCGTGGCGCGGCGCGGCCATCCGATCCGCGCGGAACTCACGGAAGCGCTCGGCGTTCCGGCGAACAAACATTTGGCCCTGCTATATCTCGGCAACTGGGGCCTGGACATCAACTGGGACGCTTTGACACACTGGGACGATTGGATTTTTCTGACGGACCGGCCCGTACCGCAGGCGGTCGCCACGATGCGGGCGTTTGACTCAAGCCGCTGGCGCTATGCCGACGTGGCAGCCTCGGTGAATGCCGTGATCTCCAAAGCCGGGTATGGGACGCTGACTGAGTGCATTGCCAATTCTGTTCCCTTGATTTACCTGCCCCGCGCGGGATTTGCCGAGCATAAGGCACTGGTTCTGGGTATGAAAGGGTGGGGCGGCGGCGTGGAGATTTCCGAAGCGGACTTTTTCGCCGGGAATTGGGGCCTGGCTTTAAGCGCCGCCCGTGCCGCTCGGCCTGATCCCGAAGTTTACCCCACAAACGGGGCGGAAGTGATTGCGGAAAGATTAGAAAGATACTGCGAATGAACCAGCCTAAAATTGTGATGTATACCCGTCCCGGCTGCCCGGATGTCGCCCGCGCGTCGCATTACCTGCGCCAGCGCGGAATGACCTGGGACGATGTGGACATTGAAGAAGACGCTGACGCGAAAAAACAGGTCATTGCCTGGACGGGGCGCGCGGTGACGCCGACCCTCTGGATTGGCGACACCATGCTGGTAGAGCCGGGTGAAGCGGAGATTGATGCCGCACTCGCCAAAGCAAGTTGAGTGTGCTATACTAACGAGGTGCAGCCGGAAACATCAGACCTGGTTTCGGGTGATCTGGAAAAGCGCATCGCGCTGGTCGGGCCAACCGCATCCGGTAAAACAGCCGTGGGAATTCATCTGGCGCAGCGATTGGGCGCAGAGATCGTTTCGACGGATTCCATGCAGGTTTACCGCCGCATGGACATTGGAACGGCCAAGCCGACGCTTGACGAACAAAAGCAGGCTGTCTTTCACGCCATTGATGTCGCGGACCCCGACCAGGATTGGACACTCGCCGACTATCAGCGGCTGGGCGAGGGCGCCTGCTCCGAAATCGCTGGAAAGGGCCTCACTCCCTTGCTCGTTGGCGGCACAGGCCTTTACATCCGCGCCCTGACGACCCGGCTGGAAATTCCTGCGGCTCCGCCGGACGAAGAAGGGCGCGTCCGCTGGCGCAAGTTTGCCGCCGAGAATGGCAATGCGGCTCTGCTGGCGGAAGTGGCCCGAATTGACCCCGGAACGGCGGCGCGGCTGCATGTCAACGACATCGGGCGGCAGATACGCGCCCTGGAAGTGTTTGCGGCGACCGGGCAGACGCTGACCGAGCTGCATACGCAGAACCGCTCCCGGCCAAGCGGGGAGCAGCCGGCGCTGTTTGGCCTGGACTTCGCCGAGCGCGAAACGCTTTACACGCGCATCGATGCGCGCGTGGATCAAATGATTGCCGGCGGCCTGTTGGAAGAAGTGCGCGGCCTGCTTGACTGCGGGTTTTCGGCTTCGCTGAGACCCATGCAGTCTCTCGGCTACCGGCACATGACGGCGTTTCTGGCGGGAGAATGGGATTGGGATGCCGCGCTTGACGCCTTGAAACAGGATACGCGCCGCTTTGCCAAACGTCAGATGATCTGGTTCCGGGGTGACAAACGGATACAATGGATACGCGCCGACGGCAAATCTTCCGAGCAGGTGGCGGAAGAGATTTGGAATGCCGTGATGCCGCGCGGTTTAAGGAAGGGAACGACAAAATTTTATGAACAAACCGCAGCTTAATCTTCAAGATACTTTTTTAAACCAGGTTCGCAAAGAAAACGTCGGTGTGATGATTTACTTGATCGGTGGGGTGCAGCTTCGCGGCAACGTGCGTGGCTTTGACTCATTCACGATCCTGCTGGACAGCCCCGGCAAGCCGACGCAGCTTGTCTACAAGCACGCCGTGACCAGCATTGTTCCAATGCGGCCCATTCAGAATCTTTACACCGAGGCGATGCGGGAGGCCGGTCTCGCCCCGCAGCCTGCGGGCGGGCCCACGGCTCCGCCTGTGGCTCCTGCCGGCACGACGCACCCGGACGCTACGGTCACGGTGCAGGCGCCAACGCCTTCTCCGGCACCGGCAACGCCGGAAGCCGCTGCCGTTGACCCGATTTCTTAAATCCAATTTCCTGAAAGCGGTTTTTCCATGCAGTTTACAAAAATGCACGGCATCGGCAATGATTTTGTGATGATCAATTGCCTCGGCAAAGACGGCGAAGCGCTGCACGACGAAGCCAAACGCCAGGCTGTTTTCCTCTGCGACCGCAAATTTGGGGTGGGGGGAGACGGCGTCATTGCCCTGCTGCCCGGTAAAGCCGCGCCGTTTGCGATGAAGATGTACAACCCCGACGGCTCAGAGTCGGAGATGTGCGGCAATGGCATCCGCTGCTTTGCCAAGTATTTGTATGATCGTGGCCTGACGCGCGGCGAAACGAACGTTCCTGTGGAAACAGGTGCGGGTCTGCTTCACCTGCAAATTCACGCCGATGCGAACGGTAACACCGACACGGTGCGCGTGGATATGGGCGAGCCGGTGCTGGTTCCCGCCGATATTCCAACGACGCTCGGCAGTGGCGACGCTCCCGTTGTCAACGTCCCCCTGGAAATTGACGGGCAGACCCTCTTTGTCACGCCGGTCTCCATGGGCAACCCTCATGCGGTCACGTTTGTGGAGGTTGTTAAAACCTATCCCATTGAGATCGTCGGCCCGCAGGTCGAGCATCACCCCGCCTTTCCGCGGCGCATCAACACCGAGTTTGTCCAGGTACTGTCGGAGCGCGAAATTAATTTCCGTGTCTGGGAACGCGGGGCCGGAGCGACCCTGGCCTGCGGAACCGGAGCCTGCGCCGCTGTTGTTGCGTGTGTTCTCAACGCCAAAACAGGCCGCCGCGTGCTGGTGCATCTGCCAGGCGGCGATTTGAATATTGACTGGTCAGAGACCGACAATCATGTTTACATGACCGGCCCGGCAAGCCAGGTATTTGAGGGCGAGATATAGGTTTTTATGCGCGTCGTTGACCTTCTTCGAAAAAAGCGGCTGGGTGAGGCGCACAGCAGCGAAGAAATACATTTCCTCGTTCAAAATTACACGCAGGGCAACATTCCCGATTATCAGATGAGCGCGTGGCTCATGGCCGTCGTCTGGCGCGGGCTGACCGAGGCGGAGACGTTTGCGCTGACAGCCTCGATGGTCGCTTCCGGCGATACGCTTGACCTTTCGTCCCTGGACGGCCCCAGCGTGGACAAGCATAGCACCGGCGGAGTCGGCGATAAGACGACGCTGGCTGTCGTGCCGATCCTGGCTTCGGCAGGCGTGTTCGTTCCAAAGATGTCCGGGCGCGGGCTGGGGCATACCGGGGGTACGCTCGACAAGCTGGAATCGCTGGGCGGAACCAGAACCGCGCTGAACGCCGACGAGATTCTCCAGCAAGTCCGCACGGTGGGGGCCTGTATTTGCGCCCAGACTGAGCGGCTGGTTCCCGCCGACCAAAAGCTGTATGCCTTGCGGGATGCGACCGAAACAGTAGAATCCTTGCCGCTGATTGCGGCGAGTATTATGAGCAAAAAAATTGCCGGCGGCTGTCCGGCAATTGTGCTGGATGTCAAAGTCGGCGGCGGGGCGTTTATGAAGACGTTGCCGGAGGCGCGGGCGCTGGCGGATTTGATGATTAAGATCGGGCAGGCGCATGGGCGGCGGGTAGCGGCCGTGATTTCGGACATGGATGTGCCGCTGGGCTACAATGTCGGTAATCTGGTGGAAGTGCGTGAAGTCGTCACGCTGCTGCAAAACAACCCCTGGACGGAAGCACGCCTGAAAACAGTGGTGCTGCTTCTGGCCGCTGCCGGTTTTTTGCTGGCGGGCCGTGTTTGCAGTCTGGACGAAGGCAAAGCGCTGGCGGAACAGCAAATCGTTTCGGGCGCCGCGTTTGAGAAGCTGTGCGAAATCATACAAGCGCAGGGCGGCAGCACGGATTTTCTCCTTCATCCGCTCAGAGCGCCGTCCGCCCCGGTCAAATGGGACGTTCGCGCCTCTGGCAGCGGCTGCGTGCAGCGGGTCGATGCTCAGGCTGTTGGTCTTGCCGCCATGCGGCTGGGCGCAGGCCGGGAAACCAAAGAAGCCAAGGTGGATGCTTCGGCAGGGCTGGCGCTGCGGGAGACCGTCGGCCAGTACGTCGCCGAGGGCAATGTGGTAGCGACGCTTTACACGCGCAGCGAAGCTCTGGCCCGGCAGATCGCGCCGATAGTGTGGCAGGCATTCTCGCTGGGGCCGAGCGCTCCCGAAGCCAGCCCGGTGATTTATGAAACCATTGGGCTTGACGCCGCATAAGCAAACAAAGTTGCTGGGAGAGCTTCGCCAGGAATTTGAACGCCTCAACCAAGCGCATTTTGACGGGCGACTATCCGAGCCGGAGATCGTTATCTCCACGCGCAAAACTTTTGGCGGTTATTACCAGCCTCGAAATCACCGCATTGTCATAAGCTGGCAGGCGTATTGTGAACATGGTTTGGCCGAAAGTCTCAACACGTTTCGGCATGAAGTCGCTCATATCATTCATCCCCATCATCGCGCAGAGTTTTGGGCGCTGGCGTCAGCGCTGGGCGTGACCCGCCGCTATGCCTCGTCGCCACTGACCACGCATCCACCGAAGTATGTTTACGCCTGCCCGGCCTGCGGCAAGCAAATTCGGCGAAAGCGGCGGCTGAAACTTTCTTCGTGTGCCGCCTGTGATTCTGTCTTCAACCCCAGTTATACGCTTCGGCTGGTGAGTGCTGACGTTTCCGCCCCGGCAAGCACGGGTACATAATGTCAGACCCGCCCGATCAGGGCGCGATAAAGGAGCTTCCGATATGCCTATCCCAAATTTTCTGCCTCGCCGCATGGCCGCCGCGACCGCAGGGGTCGCACTGGCCGCCCTGCTGGCCGCCGGCTGCGGTCACGATGACACGTCCGCACCGCCCACTGTGGTCACGACGCCTCCCACTACCACGGTGGTCACGCCGGCCCCCGGCACAGTGACGACAACGCCCGGTACGCCCGCGGCGCCGGACACAAAAGTGAATGTCAATGCCGGGCCGGGGTCTTCCAACGGAACCGATACAGCTCTTGCAGATGCCGTTAACACGGCGATTGTACATAACAAGCAGATGACCGGCGCGCGCGTCGAAGTCGTTGCGACCGGTGGAGTCGTGACTTTGACCGGGCAGGTTCAGAACCAGCAGCAAAAAGCGCTGGCGGAAAAAACAGCCAGCCAGGTTTCCGGTGTTTCTCCCGGCATCAAAAACAAGCTGATTATTGTGACGACCGGCGGGGCCAAGCCAAAGCCGATAGTCATTACCAAGACCAAAACAATTATCGTGCATGACACCAATTCCGCGGCGCCCGCGCCTGCCGGCGCGGGAACCGGAGATACGACAGTGCCCCCGCCGCCTGCCGCTCCTGACACGTCTACGCCCCCTGCGGCGCCTGGAAATCCGTAAGGATACAAAACGGAGAAGGGCGGGGGCTTGCCCCCGCCCTTCTCGCTATGCCACCGTGAACCCGAAAGCGGATAACGACAATGAAGTTTAAGACCATCCTGCTGTTTGGCGCACCGGGCAGCGGCAAGGGAACGCAGGGACAGATTCTTGGAAGCATTCCCGGACTGGTGCATGTAGCCTGTGGGGAGATATTCCGCGATTTGCGGGTTGGAACACCCCTGGGTCGGGTGTTCCTGGATTACAGCAGCCGGGGCGCGCTGGTTCCCGATGACTTCACCGTACAGCTCTGGAAAGAATATACCGACAGCCTGGTCGGGCGAGGCCGGTATGACCCGGACAGTGATCTTTTGATTTTAGATGGAATTCCGCGCAATGTCGCGCAGGCCCGCTTGATGAATGATTATATCGATGTCCAGCGGTTGTACTACCTGGACACGGCTGATAAAAATAAGATGTACCTGCGTCTCAAACGCCGTGCTTTGCATGAAAACCGGCTGGATGATGCGTCCGATGTGACTATTCAAAACCGTTTGTATGTATACGAAGCCGAGACTGCGCCGGTGCTGAATTATTATTCGGCGGACAAAATCAAACGGGTAGATACAGGCCGGACGCCGGTGGAAGTTTTGGCGGATATTCTGGCCGATGCCCGGCAATTTATTGTAGATGTGGAAAAAGAACGGGATGCTGCGTAATTTAGGAACAAAAATACGCCGAAATCGGTTATACTAAATGTGAATGGTTCATGGGGGCGATTGGTTTCGATCGGGAGATTGATTGCTTAGGTCGCGAGTCGAGGCGCCGCTGGCCTCGTTAAAAGCGGCAAAACAACAAACGCGAAGAACACATCTTTCGCCACAGCGCGGCCTTCGTTCGCGCTGGCTGCCTAACTTTTCCTTCGGGAACCGTTAGTCAGTTCTAGCGTCACTTTCGAGTGACCCGTCCCGTCCCTTCCCGCCTGCCGAAGGGAGCCGGGGCGTCACCCATGCGGGCTACTGCGCGCGGACTGCCATCCGACGTGCGCGGGAAACAAAGGACAGCTAGTACTTCCAGCAGCCTGCCGTCGGCGGCTTGAGTGCGAAATTCAAAAGAGCGGCTATGCTTGTAGAAGCCTGAGTTATTGCTGCTCGACACGGCGGTTCAAATCCGCCCGCCTCCACCATTTGGCACAGGACGCTTCGGAATTCCGAAGCGTCCTGTGCTTTTTTCTGCGATTTCATCCTTTTTCTTGACCGATTCTTGTAACCTGTGGTAGAATCGTGAGTAAGACTGCTTTTGCCTCTGCGCTTTTTGCCCAGGAGACCTAATTTATGAGGACATCGCCCTTCACGCTGCGCTTCCTGCTGGCCGCCGGTTTCTTCGCATTTTCCGCCCTGGCTATCCCTCTTGTCCACGCTGACCCAGCCGCAGCCACAATTATTATTGGCGGACGGATCGTGCCATTTCAGGTCAAGCCATTTGTTGGGCCGGACGGCCTCGCACTGGCTCCCGTAGATGCCGTCCAGCTTATGGGGGCGAAGTATGCGCCGGGCAGCAATGGCATGGTCACGGTGACTGCCGCCAGCGGTCGTCGAACGGAATGGCCTTATACGGCTGTGCAGGGGCGCTGCTGCGTGCCGTTCCAGAAAGTCGCGGAGGCGCTGGGAGGAGCGACGGACTGGCAGCCTGCCACGCAGACGCTGACGGTGCGGGCGAAGCTGGAAATGGTGCGGCAGGATGCCGGGGCGCTGACGGTGTATACATCTTATCCCGTGTATTACAGCGTCAAGCGAATTGACAACCCCGAGCGGCTTTATGTGGACCTGTTCGGTCTGGACCTGGCGACTACCCCGGCCAGCATCCCCAGCCAGAGCGGCGGCGTCACGCATATCCGCAGCGGGCAGCTAGACCCTCAGACGGTGCGGATCACAATTGATTTGAAGCAGGGGCTGGCGTTTCGGGTGGAAAGCGGCATTCAAACCAGCGCCGTGCGCGTGGCGCTCGGTGACATCAGCCATCCTGCTCGTATTCTGCCCATCGCCGCTCCGCCGGCTCCCCTGCATCCCACTTCCGCGGCCGCCGTTCCTGCGCCGGCCATTCCGGCGGGTGTGACCATTACCCATGTGGACTACCACGTCGTCAGTCCGGCCCTGACCCAGATTGCCGTCACCACGACCGGGCAGGCGCAGTTCTCCACGGAGCGACTGGACAATCCCAGCCGCCTGGCCTTTGACCTGGTCGGCGCGGCGGTAGATAAATCCGTGCAGCCAAGTAAAACTTGCGACAGCTCCCTCATTAAAACCATACGCACCGGCAAGTACCTGGCTCAGAAGACATCTTTCGGGCGAGTTGTTTTGGACCTGTCCCACATGGTGGGCTTCTCCGTGGACAGCCGCCCCGTCATGGGCGGCATGATGTATATGATCAATCTCGTGACTACGGAAACGCCGACTGCTCCGGTTGTGCCGCTTGAAGTTCTTACACCGACTGTGACTCTTGCTGCTCCCGTGAATGGCAGCCTTGCGGGCAAGCTGATCGTGGTCGACCCCGGACACGGCGGGCGCGATACCGGAGCGCGGGATGAGTTCCGAACCGGGCAGGTCTATGAAAAAGATATTACACTGGCAATCGGACGGCGTCTGCGCGATACACTTCAGCGGAGCGGCGCGACGGTGCTGATGACACGCGACGACGACACGCTGCCGTCCGTGATGTCTCGCCCGCAGATTGCCAATGCCCACCATGCCGACTTGTTTGTATCCATTCACTGCGATTCCAGCGGCGGGCAGAACTCTCATGCTGGCACCACCGTGTATTTTCATGCCCAGAACGGCCTTTGTCGCCAGATGGCTGCCGACATTGGGCGGCGCGTCAGCGAAAATTCCGGCATTGGCTATGACGGCATCAAGTCGGATACGATCCGCTTTGCCACCGGCTTCGGTGTGCTGCGCGGCAGCATGATGCCTGCGGTGCTGATCGAAACAGGCTACATGAACAATGACAGTGACCTCGCCAAGCTTCGCGATGATGCTACGCAGCAAAAAATCGCCGAAGGCATTGCCGCCGGTTTGAAGGACTTCGTGGCGGATCAACTGGCCGGAGCGCGCTCCGCCCAAATGCCCCTCGCGGTGCGGAGTGCGTACTAATTTGAAGCGTCGTTTTTTAAGCGCAGCCATGGTGATGGCCTGTGTGCTGGCCGGCTGCCATTCGCCCCGTCAAAGTGATCAGCCGTCTTCGCCGGCTTCCTCCGCGCCGCTTCCTTCTCTCAATCCGACCGCGCCGCCGAAAGTAATTCCAGGGCAGGCAGTGATTTATGTGGAAAATCCGAAGGCGACCGGCAATGATGACCCGCTGATGGCGAGAACGATTTCCCTGAGTCAGCCTCAATCGCCCGCCCGGAGCGCGGTGAAGGCTTTGCTGTCCGACCCGAACAGCCCACTTCCTGCCGGGACTTCTTTGCGCGGCGTCACGATTGACGCGGGAATCGCAACGCTGGACTTTTCCCGCAGCCCCGTCAATGAAACCGGCGGCGAAGGCGGGCAGGGAGACGCTCTCACGGCGCTGGGCCGGACATTAGGGCAGTTCCCGGAGATACAGAAATTCCAGATTGACGTTAAAGGCCGGCCCGTGACTTCTTTCGGCGAATTTACCACGGACGGTCCGATGGATGTCACGCGCCCGGAGGCGAAATCTTGACCCCGGCTATCGGCGTCTTCGATTCCGGTTTGGGCGGTCTGACCGTCCTGCGGGAAATTCGGCGGCAGATGCCGGGCGCGTCCGTGCTGTATCTTGCCGATACCGCAAATGTGCCTTATGGCGACAAGCCTATTGAAGTCGTGCGCGATCTCGCCCTGCGCCTGACCGGCCATCTGATACAGGCCGGAGCCGGTCTCATTATCATGGCAAGCGGTACGTCTACGGTCGCGGGCTTGGAAGCCGCCCAGCAGCAGCATCCCAATGTGCCGATTGTGGGGACGATTGCGCCGGGAGCGCGCGCCGCCGTCCAGGGTTCCCCCGGCCCGATTGGCGTCCTCGCCACCAATGCCACTGTCCAGAGCCTTGCATTTACCCAGGCTGTTCAGTGCCTTGACCCTGCCCGCGTTGTGCTGGAGCAGGGGTGTCCGGCCTTTGTGCCGCTGGTCGAGTCGGGCCGGGCGGAAACCGCCGACGCCGACGAGGCTGCCGGCCAGTATCTTCAGCCGCTGCGTCAGGCCCGCGTCCAGAGCATCATCCTCGGATGCACCCATTTTCCTTTTCTGCTTCCCGCGCTGCACCGGGCGATTCGCCGCATGAACGACCCGAGCTTTCATCCCACTTTTGTGGACCCCTCCGAAGAAGCCGTCCGCGATGCAGTCTGCCTTCTGCCCTCAAGCGCGGCGAGTGCAGATGTCTCCATTTCTTTTGCTGCCTCTGGCGACCCCGACCTGTTTCGCCGCCACGCCTCCCTGCTGCTGGGCGAATTTATCCCGACAGTCGACCGGCTCACGCTGTAAAAAAAGATTCTCGGCTTCGGGTATAATGCCGCAGGATTTTCCAAGCCCCACAATTCCAAAAACAGAGGTGTTTTATGCCCCGTGAAGATGGCCGCGCCCTCGGCGAATACCGGCCCATTACCCTGACGCGCGGCTTTGCCCGCTATGCTGAAGGCTCCTGCCTGGTGGAAGTCGGCCAGACCAAAGTCCTTTGCACCGCCAGCGTCGAGGACAAAGTACCGCCCTTTCTCAAAGGCAAAGGAGAAGGCTGGGTGACGGCGGAGTATTCCATGCTGCCGCGCTCCACGCACACCCGTTCTCAGCGCGACACCGGAAAGCCGAACGGACGCACGATTGAAATTCAGCGCCTCGTAGGCCGCTCCCTCCGCTCAGTGGTGGAGATGCCTGCGCTGGGCGAACGAACGATCACGCTGGACTGCGACGTTTTACAGGCGGACGGCGGAACGCGCACGGCGGCAATTTCCGGGGCGTTTGTCGCGCTGGTGGAAGCGCTCTCCTGGATGAAGAGCAAAGGCCAGATCAAAACCCTGCCCTTTACCGAATGGGTTGCCGCAGTTTCTGTCGGCGTCGTGCGCGGCGAAGAGCGGCTCGATCTAGCCTACGAAGAAGATTCGCAGGCTTCGGTGGACATGAACATTGTGATGACCGACACGGGGCGCTACATAGAAGTGCAGGGAACGGCGGAAGGCGCGCCATTCGACCGGGAACGCATGAACCGCCTGCTGGACCTGGCGCATGGCGGAGTTCGGCAAATGCTCGCCAAGCAGCGCGAAGCCTTGTCTGGCCTGGTTTAAGCGTGGCACAGCCTCTGATGCTGGCGACAGGAAATCCGGGTAAAATCAGGGAATTTCGTGCCTTGCTCGCCCGGCACGCTGTCTTCGGCCAGTGGAATCTGCTGTCGCCCCGCGACTGGCCCGTCCTGCTGCCGAACGTGGCCGAAACGGGAATGACTTTCGCCAAGAATGCCCTGCTGAAAGCGCGTGCAGTGGCCGGCGCGACCGGCATTGCCGCGCTGGCAGACGACTCCGGCCTGTGCGTGGACGCACTGGGCGGCAGGCCGGGAATTTATTCCGCGCGCTGGGCTGGCGAAGAAGCGACGGATGTTGACCGCAACGAGCGGCTTTTGTCGGAGATGGCTTTTGTCCCCGCCGAAGATCGTGCGGCCCATTATTTCTGCGCGGTCGCTCTGGCTCTTCCGAACGGGCAATCCTTCGCTGCGGAAGGCCGGTGTGATGGTGTCATTCTGAGCGCGCCGCGCGGTAATTTGGGCTTTGGCTATGACCCTCTGTTTTTTCTTAGCGAATGGGGCCGGACAATGGCAGAACTGACAGAAGGCGAAAAAAACAGGGAAAGCCATCGGGCGCGGGCTGTAGCCGCCCTGGCTCCGGCTTTTCAGGCTTTTTTGCGCTCCCCTGTTTGAGTCTGATATAACGCGGGGTATAGGTGAGAAGCTTTACTTGAGACGTTCAGGCGGACATGACGGAGATAATTATGCACTTACAAACCTGGGCAGATATCGCGCTGGTATTTTTTGGCGGCCTTTTTTCCCTCATTGCGGTTGCCCTGCTTGCGGTCATGGCATTTGCCTTGACCAAGCTGGTCAAGCTGCTGGACACGATCACAGCAAAGCTGGACCCGGTAATTGTCAAGGCAACAAATACCATAGACACGGTGCAGCGTGTCACCGCAAATGTGGGAGAAAAAGCGGACCAGATTTTAGCACGTGGCGAAACGATGACCGATTCAGTTTCCGGTCGCGTGGAAAAAACGGCTGAGGTTGTTCAGCAGGCGGTCACCGGACCGCTCATTAATCTGAGCAGCCTGATCACTGGAGTTTCCAAAGGCTTTTCCGTTTATACACACCCCACAGAGAATAGTAAGAATCATCACTAAGCATCGCTGAAGGAGCATTGGAACATGGCTGAGGACAACGAACAGAAAACAGGCGGATCAGGCGGGTTCTTTGTTGGTCTGCTGATTGGTGGGACACTGGGAGCATTGCTCGCCTTGTTGTACGCACCCCAGGGCGGGGACGAAACCCGCGGCTTGATCAAGCAAAAAACCGACTCGTATTCTGATCTCGCGAAAAATAAAGCCGCCGATATCACCGATGCGGCGAAGATGAAAGCCGCCGATCTCGCTGATAAAGTTGGGGATACCGCAGACAGCGCAAAAGCCAAAGCGGCAGAAGTCGCCGATACTGTCAAGGCAAAGACTGCCGAAGCCGCCGACAGCGTTAAAGCAAAAGCTGCTGATGCGGCGGATGCCGCCAAGTCTCAGGCTGATGATCTCAATGCCAAAGCGGCTGGCAAAGCGCAAAGCGTCAAAGGAACCGTTCAGGATATGGCGGACAAGGGAAAAGCGTTGGTGGACGATCAGAAATCACGCCTATCCGACGCCGTAGAAGCAGGGAAGCAGGCCGCTCAAGAGAAAAAAGCGGAACTTACTGCTGCCGCCGAGGCGGACAGCACGCCGCCTCCCGCTTGAGGCGAATTAATCCCAATCACTCAGGCACACGCAGACACTCTCGAAACATAGAAAGTAATTGTAAGAGGTAAATCCTATGGCAAAACCTGGACCCGCCGCCGGCTCAGAAGGCGCGCGTAAAATTGCGGAAGCTCATCGCGGCTCCCATGACCACGACAAAGAAGGCGGCTTTGCCGCGAACCCTGATCTGGCCCGCGAAGCAGGCCGTAAGGGAGGCGAGACGGTCAAAAACCGTTATGGCCCGTCCTTTTACCAGAGCATCGGTAAAAAAGGTGGAGAGACCGTAAAGCGGGAGCGTGGAACCGAGTTCTACGCGGAGATTGGCCGTCGCGGCGGGGAAATGCGCGGTCAGCGGGCCGCAGCCCAGCGAAACAGTGCGGCGACGACAGAAACGTCTGCGGGCACGACTCCGCGCCGCCGAGGACGCCCCGCAAAAAGCGCAGCATAGTTTGCCGTCTTAGTTTTGATAGCCCTTTTCTCGCCTGAGAAAAGGGCTATTATTCTGGGTCAGCGATCGCAATCGCTTCGATTTCAACCTGCACGTCCAAAGGCAGCCGCGCGACTTGCACAGTAGAACGGGCCGGTTTCACGCCGGTGAAATACGCGCCGTAGACCGTATTCAATGTTGCAAAATCGTTCAGGTCTTGAAGGAAAATCGTCGTTTTAACGATAGAGTCCAGCCCAAGCCCTTCCTGTTTCAAAATTGACGCGAGGTTACGCAGACACTGGCGCACCTGCATCTCGAAATCTCCCTCCACGACCTGACTAGTCGCCGGGTCCAGGGGAATTTGCCCGGAGATAAAGACAAATGATCCCACGCGCACGGCAGGGGTGTACGGAGCGCCCTGCAACGGGCCGGCTTCCGTATAAATCGCCTTTTTAATTTGACTTTTGAGAAGAGAAGTTTCCATGAGGCCATTATGGCCCTCAATCTCTTGTTTGTCAAACGAGATGCTATAATACGACTATGATTATTACGCAAACTCCCTTACGCATCTCTTTCGCCGGTGGTGGAACCGACTTCAAGGACTATTATCAAAAATCGGGTGGTGCGGTAATTTCGTCCGCCATTGACAAATATATCTATGTCGTCATTAAAGAGCGCTTTGACAAAAAAATTCGTGTTGGTTATACTCGCACGGAAATGGTGGATCGTATTGAAGACATTGAGCATGAATTGGTGCGTGAATGTATGCGGCTCTCCGGTATTTCCGGCGGCGTGGAAATCGCAACCATGGCCGACATTCCCTCGGAGGGCAGCGGCCTGGGGTCATCCAGTACGGTGACGGTCGGCCTGCTTAATGCAATGTATGCGTATCAAGGCATCCTTGTCACGGCGGAAACCCTGGCCGCGCAGGCGTGCCAGATTGAAATTGAGGTATTAGGCAAGCCGATCGGCAAGCAGGATCAGTACATTGCCGCCTATGGAAACCTACGGCGATTTGAATTTCAGCCTGACGGCCCGGTGGAAAACCATGTGGTAGGCTTAACGGACGAGAAGCGTCTGCGCTTCGGCGAAAGTCTGATGCTGTTTTATACCGGCATTACCCGGCAGGCGGATGTGATTCTCACCGAACAAAAGGCCAATATCGAAGACAAGCGCGCATCGCTGGATCGCATCCGCGACCAGGTGGCGGAAGTCGAAGCGTGCCTTCTGAATGGCAGCATGAACAAAGTGGGCCGGCTGCTGCAAGCGGGCTGGGACTGGAAAAAGCAAATGACGGGCCGGATCAGTACCCCCGAAATCGATTCCCTTTACGAACGCGCTTTGGACGCGGGGGCCACCGGCGGCAAAATCGCCGGAGCCGGCGGTGGTGGCTTCTTGCTGCTATACTGCCCCCCCTCGCACCAGGCCGCTGTGCGCGAGGCCCTGGCAGAAATGAAAGAAATGCCGTTTAATTTAGAGCGCGATGGTACGAAAGTTATTTTCAACGCCCGGCGGTAATGCCCCTATTTTGGTTTGAGAGATTATGCCCCAAACGACTACGACATACGAAACACACAAAGAAGAACGGGCCCTGATTGTCTCCCTGTCACTGGCAGGCGGCGAAGATGACCTGGGGATGCGGCTCTCCGAGCTGCGGGAACTCGCCTTGACGGCAGGAGCGCAGGTGGTCGGCGAATTCTCCCAAAGCCGCCGCGCCCCGGACAAAGCCACCTATGTCGGGCCGGGCAAAGTCGAGGATTTAAAGGGTGAGATCGCTTCGACCGATGCCGATCTTGTCATTTTTGATGATGAGCTGACCCCGACCCAGCAGCGCAACCTGACCAATGCCCTGGAGCGGCGAGTGCTGGACCGAACACAGCTTATTTTGGACATCTTTGCCCAGCGCGCGCGCACTCGCGAGGGGAAATTGCAGGTCGAGCTGGCCCAGCTCAATTACCTTCTGCCCCGGCTGTCCTCTTTGTACACAAAATTTGAGCGCCAGCAGGGCGGCATCGGCGGGCGCGGCCCCGGTGAAACCAAGCTTGAAAGTGACCGGAGGCGGGTCAAAGAGCGCATTTCTTTGCTGGGCGGCGAGATTGATGAAATCAAGGAGCAGCGCGCGCAGCAGCGCCAGATGCGTCACAAGCTGCCGTTTCCGACGTGCGCGCTGGTCGGCTACACGTCGGCGGGTAAAAGCACGATTCTCAACCTGCTTTCCGGGGCGGAAGTACTGGCGGACCGAATGCTGTTTTCTACGCTGGACCCGACGACGCGCCGCGTTGTCCTGCCGCATGGCGGCTGGTCGGTGCTGATGACCGACACCGTCGGCTTTATTCGCAATCTGCCGCATCACCTGGTCGCATCGTTCCGGGCCACGCTGGAAGAAGTCGTACAGGCCGACTTTTTGATCCACGTTGTTGATACCGGCCACCCGGAGCATGAGCGGCAGCGTCAGGCGGTGATGGAAGTCTTGTCGGAACTTGGCGCGGGCGACAAGCCCATCGTCACAGCATTCAACAAAGCCGATACCATTAAAGACGCTTATGCCCTGCGCGAGATGGCTGCGGATACGCCCAATTCGTGCTACCTGTCGGCTCTGCGCCGCGAAGGTATCCCGTTTCTCATGGACCGCCTGGAAGCGACGCTGCAAACCTTGCTGGCATCAGTCACTCTGATTTTGCCGTACAGTCGCAGCGATATTGTGGCTCAGTGCTATGAAATGGGCAAAGTTCACTCGGTAGAATACGGATTGGAAACAATCACCGTCAAAGCCGACATTGCCAAAGACCTCGCCGGACGGCTTGCCCCGTTTACGCCGGGATATGTCTCCTCGGAAATATAAAAAGGTTTCGCTATGTCACTGCTCGAAACGTCACTGCTCGAAACGTCACTGCTCGAAACGTCACTGCTCGAAACGTCACTGCTCGAAACGTCACTGCTCGAAACGTCACTGCTCGAAACGTCACTGCTCGAAACGTCACTGCTCGAACGCTACCGTTCGCTCTATGACTATGAGAAAGACTGCAACGATAAGATGCTTGCCATGATCGAATCAGTCCCGGAAGCCAGTCGAAATGACGCTCGGTTTCAGCAGGCCGTCTCACTCGCAGGCCATCTGGCGGCCTGCCGGGAGAATTGGCTCGACCGCATGAGTGGTGAAGGTCTTTGCCAGGCAGACTGGTTCAACGCAGCCTGTGAATTTGCTTCGCTGGAACCCCGGTTTTGCGCTCTTCAAACCCGTTGGACAGACTATCTCGCCGGCTTAGAAGGAGGCCGTCTCGCCGAAGAGTTCGAGTTCCCGGTCTGGGGAGGCACACGCTTTCATATGCCTACCGAAGTTCAAATCGTTCAGTTGTGCGGCCATGCCTGCTACCATCGGGGCCAGATTGCTTTGCTGGTAGATCAGCTCGGCGGGGAAACAGTCGATACCGATTATGTATTCTGGGCCGTTCCTAGCTCTGCCGATGTATGACGATCAAAAGCAAGTGACCTCTTTGGAATTAATACCTTCTGTGACGAACCGACGCCGCCGGGTATAATAGGCTGTGTGTGCCGCCTTCAAACCTCCCACCGTTCTTGTTCGTGAAACGACCGGCGGTCCGCCGCTGGATGCGCTGGAAGGCGTCATCGAGCGCATTACCTTCCACAACGACGAAAACGGCTATACCGTTGCTCGACTTTTGCCTCCCAATGCCCGCGATGTCATCACCATCCTGGGCAACTTTTCCAATCCCGTCGTCGGCGAAAGCCTCATCTGCTATGGAACCTGGATCAGCCATGCCCAGTGGGGGCGGCAGATGCAGGTGGCACGGTATGAAGTCGTCCGGCCTGCCACGGCCTTTGCCATTGAGAAATATCTCGGCAGTGGCATGGTCAAGGGCGTCGGCCCGGTCACAGCCAAGCGCATTGTCAATAAATATGGAGAAGAATCGCTGGACATTATTGAGCAGCATCCCCGAAAATTATTGAACGTACAGGGCATCGGCGAAAAGACGCTGGCGAAGATCACCAAAGCCTGGGCGGATCAGCGCGAAGTCAAAAACATCATGCTGTTTTTGCAGTCGCACGGTGTTTCCCCGGCCTATGCGGTCAAGATTTATAAAACCTATGGCAGCCAGGCAATTGAGATCGTGGAGCGCAACCCGTATCAGCTTGCTTCGGATATCTGGGGCATCGGGTTCAAAAGTGCAGATAAAATCGCCCGCGCTATTGGCATCGCTGAGGACGATCCCCGACGCATCGAAGCAGGCGTCGTGTACGTGCTGAACGAGGCTGTCGAATCGGGCGGCAATGCGTATTTGACCGAAAAAGAATTGACTGCCAAAGCAGCGGAGATACTGGGAGTGAACGATGTCGGCGGGGCTATCTTAAACCTTGCCATCACGGGTCGCCTGGTGCTGGAAGAAGCCGCGTTCCTGGGCGAAACCGAAACCGCGATTTATACGCCGTCTCTGCACAAGACCGAAACGGGTCTGGCCGAGCGCATTCAAAAACTGCTGGCAGCGCCGCTGAAACAGCCGCCGGACGCCGCCAAGTTTGACGGCTGGCTCACGGCCCTGCTGGATAAGCATGGCTTCCCGCTCTCCGATGAACAGCGCGAGGCCGTCAAGACTGCCTTGCTGTCACGCTTCAGCGTTCTTACCGGCGGCCCCGGCGTTGGGAAGACCACCACTACGAACGCCATTGTCGCGGCCTTTGAGGCTTTGAAGAAAGATGTGCTGCTGGCGTCGCCGACAGGCCGCGCGGCCAAGCGACTGGCGGAAGTCACCGGGCGGGAAGCCAAAACGGTTCACCGGCTGCTGGAATTTGACCCGGAACAGCGGGGCTTCAAGAAAAGCGCTGACGAGCCATTGGACTGCGACGTATTGATCGTAGACGAAAGCTCCATGCTGGACATGGTGCTGACGTACTCGCTGCTCAAAGCGGTTCCTGATGACGCGCAGGTGCTGTTTGTGGGCGACGTAGACCAGTTGCCGTCGGTCGGGCCGGGGAACGTCCTGCGAGATTTAATCGACAGCGGGGCCGTCCCCGTCGCCCGTCTCACGCAAGTCTTCCGGCAGGCCGCCGAAAGCTTGATTATTACCAATGCCCATGCGATCAATGCGGGCCGGATGCCCTCCCTGCCGCCGCCGTCGGAAAACAAAGACTGCGCTTATCTCAAGGCCGAAGAAGCCGAGGACGTGGCCGAAATGGTTGTCGCCGTCGTCGCCCGCAGCCTGCCCAAGCGCGGCTATGCGCCGTCTGACATTCAGGTGCTGACCCCTATGCAGCGCGGCAGCGCCGGTGCGGCCTTTCTGAATACGCGCTTGCAGGAAGTCCTGAACCCGGCCCGGCCTGGAACCGAAGAAGTGCAGCGGGCCGGGCGCTTCTTCCGCGTCGGTGACCGCGTGATGCAGATGGTCAACAACTATGATAAGTTCGTTTACAATGGCGACATCGGCACCGTGCTGGCGATTAGCCATGAAGACGAAACTGTGACGGTCGGCTTTCAGGACGCACAGGGCTTGACCGAGGTGTCCTACGAGTTTTCCGAACTGGACGAATTGACTCTGGCATTTGCCTGTTCGATCCATAAAGCCCAGGGCAGCGAATACCCGGTCGTTGTGCTGGCCCTGCACACTCAGCATTATATGCTTTTGCAGCGCAACCTGCTGTATACGGCCCTGACACGGGCCAAAAAGCTGGCCGTGCTGATCGGCCCGCAGCGCGCAATTGCCATGGCCGTGAAGAAGCAAAACGACATCCACCGGCACACGCGGCTGAAAGAGCGTTTGCAGGGGATGATTTAGGCGATGAAATCCCGGCCTTTTAAGGCCGGGGAAACCATCATCAAGGAAACCCGCCCATGCCCCTGCCCGAAAGCGTTGCCGAACTCGTCGCGCGGTTTGCCGAGAACCGCAGCGAATATCGCAAAAGCGACTACAATGAAACCCAGACCCGAATTGATTATGTCAATCCGCTGTTTGCCGCCCTGGGCTGGGACATGGACAATCACGAAGGACTGTCCGAACTGCACCGCGAAGTCATTCACGAGGCGAAAATCAAAATCGGCGGCACGACGAAAGCCCCGGATTACAGCTTTCGCGCCGGGGGCGACCGCAAGTTTTTCGTAGAAACCAAAAAGCCGACGGTCAGCCTGGATTTAGAGCAAGCGCCCGCCTACCAAATCCGGCGTTATGGCTGGACGGCAAAGCTGCCGCTTTCCATTCTGACCAATTTTGAAGAATTCGCGATTTATGACACGCGCATTGCCCCGGACCAGAAAGATTCGGCGAAAGCGGCCCGGCTGGACCATTTCAAATACACCGACTACGCCGAAAAATGGGACGATCTTTATTCCCGGTTTTCCCGCGAAGCGGTGTTTTCCGGGGCGTTTGATAAGTACGCCGCGGAAGCGCGTGACAAGCGTATCAGCGTCCCGGTAGATAAAGCGTTTCTGGCGGAAATCTCTGGCTGGCGGGAAAAGCTGGCGCGAAACATTGTGCAGCGCAATCCGGGGCTGGGGCCGCGTGAACTCAACTACGCGGTGCAGATGATTATCGACCGGATTATTTTCCTGCGGATCAGCGAAGACCGGGGCGCGGAGCCGGACCACCTGCTTCAGCCCCTGATGAACAACGGCGGCCCGGTGTATCCGCGCCTGCTGGACATTTTTCGCCGCGCCGACGCCCGTTACAACTCCGGCTTGTTCCATTTTGATAAAGACCCGAAGCGCGAGGAGCCGGACGACATCACGCCTCATTTGACAATTGACGACCGGCCCTTGAAAGAAATCATTGCCAGCGTCTATTACCCCGAAAGCCCCTTTGAGTTTTCCGTCTTTCCCGCCGATATTCTCGGCCAGGTCTACGAACAGTTTCTGGGCAAAGTCATTCGCATTTCCGGCAAATCGGCGGAAGTGGAGGATAAGCCGGAAGTCAAAAAAGCGGGCGGAGTCTACTATACGCCGACGTATATTGTGGATTATATTGTTCGCAATACCGTCGGCAAACAGGTGGAAGGCAAGACGCCCGCGCAGGTCGCCAAACTCACCATTTTAGACCCCGCCTGCGGCTCCGGGTCATTTCTGATCGGCGCGTACCAGTTCCTGCTGGACTGGCACTTGAAATTCTATACCGAGAATGACCGCGCAAAGTGGGCGAAGGGCAAAAATGCGACAATTTACCAGTTCCGAACCGACGCCGTTCGGGGCGAACTCTGGCGGCTGACGACCGCCGAAAAAAAACGCATCCTGCTCAATAACATCTACGGCGTGGATATTGATACGCAGGCGGTGGAAGTGACCAAACTATCTCTGCTGCTCAAAGTGCTGGAAGGGGAGTCGGCGGAACTGATTGACAACAGCCTGAAGATATTCCAGGAACGCGCCCTGCCGGATTTGGAACACAACATCAAATGCGGCAATTCCCTGATCGGCCCGGACTTTTACACCGACAAGGACATGGCCCTGTTTGACATGGACACGCGGCTGAAAATCAACACGTTTGACTGGAAAACCGGCTTTCCCACTGTGATGAAAGCGGGCGGCTTTGATGCTGTGATCGGCAATCCGCCGTATATTGGCTTTCATGGTTTCATGGTTGAGAAGGGCTATCTTAGGCAGAGCTATGCCTCAGCAAAAGGGAAGTTTGATTATTATTTGCCATTTATCGAAAAGGGCATCTCGCTTAACAAAAAGCAAGGATTATTGAGCTACATTTGCCCGACCAACTTTATGAAGCGAGAGCATGGTAAAGCGTTACGCACATTGTTGAAAAAGGAAGTAGAACTCATAGAAATCTGCGACTTTCAGGACGTTCAAGTGTTTACTGGAGCATTGAATTATACGGGGGTGTACATTTTCGAAAATAAACTGCCAGTGACAGACCACACTTTTAATTTGAAAGAAAGAAGTCTTGATGCTCCCGCGCGTCAAATCTTGCAGAATGATTTATCAGACGCTCCTTGGGTCTTCAGACAGGATGGTAGTTCACAATTCATAGATAGGGTTCAGTCTCAGAATGTCACGCCATTAGGCGAAATCACTACAGGTATTTCAGAAGGCATTGTAACAGGTCAGAATCAAGTATTTTTAGTTGACAGAAAACAAGCGGATGAGTTTATGTTGGAACAAGAAGTTCGGCGTCCCTGTATTCGGGGTCGCCAAATTAGAAAATACTGGCTCGATCAAATCACGGAAGAAATTATTTATCCTTATCACTTGCTAGACAAGAAAACGAAGCCCTATACAGAGGGCGAGCTCAAAGTTTATCCCCAAACCTTAAGTTATCTCAGAAAGAACAGGCAACTTCTCACAGGTCGGTCTTACTTTGAGGCTTCGTCTAAAGCATGGTACGAATTGTGGTGTCAGCGTGACCTTAAGCAACTTGCTCGCAAAAAGATCGTTGTAGCTGAACTTTCCGATTCAAATCGATTTTGTATTGCTTCCGATAAACAATTCTACGGCGATACTGTTTGTGGCATTACTCTTTCCACTGACATTACAGAAAATATACATTACGTTCTTGGGTTACTTAACTCCCGCTTGATAGAGGTGTATTATAAACGCACAACTGTACCGAAAGCGAATGGTTTTTTCATTTACAAAACAATGTTTTTAAAGAACATTCCTATTCGCCGGATTAACTTTTTAGTGTCCGCCGAAAAGGCCAAGCATGACAAAATGGTGCAGCTTGTGGAGCAAATTCTGACACTGCACACGGAAAAGGCGGCGGCGCGGCTGGCGACGGAGAAGAATATGCTTCAGCAGCAGATTGAGGCCACTGACGCGCAGATTGACCGGCTGGTATATGACCTGTACGGGCTGACGTCGGCGGAGATTGCAATTGTAGAGGGTGCGAAGTAACATCATACTATGGTATCATGCAATGATAGGACTCAATGAAGGGAGTGAAAAATGCCAACGTCAGTGTTTCAACTCAGAGCTGATCACGAGTTGTTGCAGGAAGTCAAAGAAATCGCCAGTAAGCGTCAGGTCAGCGCCAATCGTTTTCTAGTGGAAGTCATCACGAATAGCTTGAGACAAGAAAAAGAACAGGAAAAAGAACGAGAATGGCGGGAAGGGTTTGAGGCGATGGGCCGCGACCCGGACACAAATAACGTCGAATATCTGCTTCCTGCCGCTAGGGAGGTAGTGTTTGGCGGCTAACATCAAGCGCGGCGAAATATATCTTGTAGATTGGAACCCCGCGCGGGGATCGGAACAGGCAGGGCAGCGCCCGGCGCTGGTTATCCAAAATGACATCGCCAATGGTGTAGTGGGATACCCGGTCACAATCGTTTGCGCCATTTCTTCCAAGCTGAAAGGGTATCCCTCGATGGTACAGATTCAGCCTTCAAGCGGTAATGGCCTCACGCAAGTTTCCGAGGTCAACGCCGCGCAAATTTTGACTGTTCAAAAAGAGAGGCTTATCCATCGTATTGGCTTTCTGACTGTGGCTGAATTAAAGCAGGTAGAAGAAAAACTGGCTTATATGCTGAACATTACTGCTTGACTAAAATCACAGGCTATCGCCGGAATCGCCGCGCAGATTGATTGGCTAGTGTATGATTTGTAAGGCAGATTGCAGCCATCAATGACAGATTAACCGGCTGGTATGCTTCCTGCCGCCAGGGAGATCATAGCTGACTGTCTACAAGTGGCCTGCTGTTTCCCGTTGGCGTGAGACGCCAAACTGGGCCGCGCGGGCTTTGCCAGGCCAGTGTGCGCTGGTAAGGCGTCAGTAAGCCTTGCAGGTCGGCAGCCGTGATGTGATGGCGCTGGGAGAGGGCCGCAAAGGTACGCGGGTTATGGCCCGGTATGGCTTCGTCCAGCGCGTAAACCGCATGGCCCCCGGCCAGAGCGGCATTGATCAGCCCCTGAGCGTCGGCGAAGGCCAGGAGTTTATCGTCGCGGCGGCGTGTCAAAAGCGTGTGCAGCGACACCACATCCCGGTCGGCAAAATAGGGCAGGGTGACTTCCAGCGGGCCGCCGTCCCCTGCGCCTGCGACCAGCGCCATGTCGCCGGGACGAGTATGCGCCCGAAAATCCGACGCCATGCGCCGAAACGGATCGCTGCTATCCGTCAGATGCGGCAGAATGCTGGCCTGAGCGTTCAGCACCCCGTACAGGACAATCCACAGCCCCACCAGCCAGTTTGCCGCCAGGCCGCCGCGCCGGGCGCGGTAGTGCGCCAGCGCCAGCGCCAGCATGACGCCGGTGGGAACCAGCACCGGAACCCAGAACACGAAATATCCCGGCGACCAGACCGTAAAGAACGCTGTATAGACC
This sequence comes from Capsulimonadaceae bacterium, assembly GCA_965277095.1. Lineage (GTDB taxonomy): Bacteria > Armatimonadota > Armatimonadia > Armatimonadales > Capsulimonadaceae > JANXMY01. The sequence continues at coordinate 3,080,090 of OZ255718.1, read as the reverse complement.
GCCATCCACAGCAGGCAGACAATCATGGTACGGCGATTATGCGAGCGCCAGAGCAGGGGAAGCGCGGAGAAGAACGCATACACCGCCGCCAGCCAGCCGAGAAGCGTGGCAAAATACAGACGGCTGAGGGCAAACGGGGCCGAATGGCTAAGATGAAACGTTCCCTGCTTACCCGGCGGCTCCACAAATGCGGCATGGCGGAACGCATACAAATCCAGCCGCAGGTTGTGAATGATGTGAAAGTCCCACCACCAGCCGAGTTCCGAATACTCGCTCGTCCAATGGCGAAAGGCCGAGAGGGAATGCAGATGCAGTGCGATGATCCCCACCAGCAGGTAGGGCAGCAAGACAGTCATCGCCCATGCTCCGCCGAACGCCAGAAAAATTTGGCGGCGGCGAATCCGCATGGCGGCAGGCAGCAGCAGCGGGTCATCCTCCGCCAGCCATACGCCCGTCCCGGCTACTAGGGCAAAAAGCCCCGCGCTTTCGTGGAACAGCACGGCCACTCCCGATAACGCGCCGACCAGCGCGGCCAGACGTATCTGCGGGCTTTGCATCACCCGGCATAGCACGGCAAACGCACACAGCATGAAAAATAAACTCGGCATGTTGACGCGCCCGTCTGTCGCGCATATCCAGTAGCCAAATGACAGCGCCAGGCCGACGGAAACCAGCAGCGGCAGCCAGCGAGAACGCTGCACAAGCCGCCGCAGGGTCACATAATACACCGCAATCCCCGCGGCTCCCAAAGTAGTGTTCAGACTTTGCAGCACGGGCAGCGCGCCGCCGGCGTAGCCAAACGCCTGGGCCAGACGCCAAAGCACGTACCCGAGGGCGTTAAACAGCAGGTGATGGGGATGAAACAGCCAGTGCAGGTCATGGGTGCGCGGGTACAGCCTGCCGAACTGATTTGCATACGACACGGCATCAAACGTATTGGCGCGCGTCTGTGTAGCTCCGTACAGCGCCAGCACCGCCCCAAACAGCAGCATCGCGGGCAGCCAGACCGACGCCAGGGCGCGCGCCAGCGGCGTTGCAGCAGCAAGGCCCGGAGGCGAAACTCGGTAGGACGGGCGAATCGGTTTTGCGTCGGTTGCCATAGCGGTAATTCAAGGAGAGTTTCGAAGATTGGAAGAATTATAGGCCCGGCAGGGAACAAAAGTCAAGGGAAAGCCCGGCTTGTCGGGTATCATCATACCCATGACAGATGTTGCCTCCCCCTTGCCGACGCCGGCACACCGCCTGCGGCGACAGCAGGAACCGCCCCGCGCCGCTATCATTGGTGCCGGCCCTCTCGGGATCGAAGCGGCCCATTACGCCGCCCGTCTGGGCCATGCCGTCTGGCTGTTTGAGCGCGAAGCGCAAATCGCGCCCGACGTGCGGGCCTGGGGCCATGTTGGCATGTTCTCACCCTGGCAGGGGCTACGCAGCCCGCTCGGCGAACTGCTGCTGCGCGAGAAAATCAAAGCGGAAGCGATCCGCGTGCCCAAATTCCCGCCGGGGCGGGTGTATCCCACCGGCAGCAGCTTTGTGAGTCTCTACCTGGAACCGCTGGCCGTGCTGCTGGGACCATCCTTGCTGCGCGAAACGCGCGTGGCCGCGCTGGGACGCTCTTATATGTTCCCGGACGAACATGCGGACGAGCCGGAAAAGCGTTCGGCGCGCCGTTTTCGCATTCTGGCCCGCAGCCCGCTGGAGGAAAGAGTTTACACGGCGGATTATGTTATAGACGCCACGGGCGTCACCCATTCGTCCCGCTGGCTCGGCGCGGGCGGCCTGCCCGCGCTGGGTGAGCTGGGCAGTCGGGGCAAGATTTTCTACCGTATCCCGGATGTCGCCGGCAAAGACCGCATTCATTTTCTGGGTAAAAAAACGCTGCTGATCGGCGATGGCCCCTCCGCCGCCGAAACGGCGGTGGCAGTGGCTGACATTATAGAAAAAGAGCCGCAGGGAACACTTTTATGGGTCACGAAGTCGCGCGCCGAATTTCCCTGCGCGCTGACGCCCGGTGATCCGCTTATGCACCGAGACACTCTGCTCAAAAAAGCCAATCTGCTGGTGAAAAAAAGCAATCCCCACCTGGAGTATCTGCCGATCACTCAGGTGGAAGCCGTGCAGCATTCCCTGGCGACCGGGCGCTTTCAGGTGACATTGCAGGTCAACCATGAAACGCGGCGGCTGACGGTGGATACCGTGGTCGCCAATGTCGGGTCCCGCTCGGATATTCAGACCTACGAACGCCTTCTGCACCCGCAGGAGCCGGGGCTGTTTGCAGTCGGCGCAAACGCTGCCGGCCCCGGCGGGGATTTTTTTCTGGACGAGGGCCGCCGCCAGATTCAAGCCATCTTTCGGCAAATCACGCAGCGGCCCGACCTGGACCTGTATGCCGAGGCTGAAGCCGCTCTGAAAGCGCTGTGAGGAACCCGCGCGGCTCGCTTTTCAACGCTGGCTGGACCCTCGCCCGCCATTCGGACTGCGCTGGCCGTCCTGGTGCTGGTGGCTGCTATGCGCGGCACGGGCGCGAGTGGACCTGGCTCCCGAACGTGCGTGTTTGCCTTTGACGGACTCTTCCGGGCAGTAAATATGGCAGCCATTATGCTTCAGCACCACCGGAGTAATCTGGTCCTCTGCGCGAACCGCCCCGGCAAGATGGGCGAGAAAGTCTGCCGGATCAGCGGTATTTTCGGCGAACATGCCGAAGTGCATTGGAATGACTTCGCGCGGCGCGATCTGCGCCGTCAGCTTCGCCGCCTGGGCCGCGTCCATGTTTCCCCCGCGTCCGTTGATGGGAACCAGCAGCACGTCCGGGCCGAAATCTTCCACGGCGGACGCCAGGCTGTCGTGGTACTCCGTGTCGCCGGTAACATAGACCGAAACGGCATCCGTTTCGCTGCCATCACCTGAAAACTCAAAAACGAAGCCGACACTGTCTTCTGTGTGATGCGCGGCGACGACGTGCGCCTTGAAGCCCGGAAATTCCAGCGACTGGCCCGGCATGGCTGTTGTGATCTGGCTGGATGGGACGCCCAGCTTGGTCAAGTGGCGGCACGATGAGGGTGGGCAGATCACGGCAGCATTCGGATTGGCCTGCGCGATGGCGGGCGCGGAGTGCGGGTCCGTATGGTCTACATGGTCATGGGTCAAAAACAGGTAATCCAGCCGGACATCTTTCGGCTGTACCGGAATATCAGCCAGCCGCGCCGCGCCGCCTTCGGCATTGGCGCTGTCCGAAAGGTAAGGGTCTACGACTAATACCTGTCCGGCGTGGCCTTTGAAAGCAAACCCACCTTGCCCAAGCCACTGTATCGCCACGCGGCCACGCTCCACTTTGGATTTAATCAAACGCTCCATGAAAGTACCTCCCCGCCTTGATTTTTGACTTATGGTTTCTTCTATTGGCGTTCCGCGCCCTGGACTCCTTCTTTACACCTCCCTACCAAGTCTGCTATAATGACGGTGTGATGTGGTCAAAATGAACGTGACAGCAGCGGAGCAAATTGCGGCAGCCGCCGTAACCACATCGGCAGGATTAGCCGCACTGGAAGTGGAATGGCAGTCTCTGGCTTGCCTCTGCCCCTCCGCGACTGTCTTCCAAACATGGGAGTGGAACGCAGCCTGGTGGCGGCATTTTGGGCGGGTCTGGGGCCGCCGTCTGCGCGTACTGACATTTCGGGACGAAAGCGGCGCTCTGGTGGGTATTGCTCCCCTGATGACTTCTTTCTGGTACGCGACTCCGATGCGCCGTTTGTCTTTTTTGGGAACGGGAACGTCGGATTACATGGACATTCTCGCCGCGCCGGGCTGGGAAGCCAGCGTGTCTGAAGAACTGTACCGCTCTCTCGAACAGTCCGGCGGGTGGCAGATCGCCGATTTTCAGCAGTTGCGCGAGGGTGCGCTCCTGCGGCGCTTTCCGCCCCGAAGCGGCGGGAAACTGCACTCGTTTGACGCCCCAGGCGAACCATGCCCGTATCTCGTCCTGCCGCCCGCCTGGGATATGCTGCTGCAAAGCTTCGGAAAAAAGACCCGCACGAACATCGGCTACTATGACCGCGCCCTGCAAAAAGTTTACCAGGTGGAAGCCGGCTCGGTCATGGACGAGGCCGAACTGGACAGCGAGCTGACGCATTTGTTTGACCTGCACCAGCGGCGCTGGAACCAGCGGTGGCTCCCAGGCGTACTGGGAGGAAAGCGGGTGCAGGCTTTTCACCGGGATGCCGCCGCGCGCCTGCTGGCAAAGGGCTGGCTGCGGCTGTTTTATCTGCGTTTGGACGGTATGACGCAGGCATCGCTTTACTGCTTTGCGTACAACGACCGCTTTTGTTATTACCAGGGCGGTTTTGAGCCGACTCTGGCGCGTCTGAGCTTGGGGACGGTACTGACAGCCCGCGCCATGCAGTCCGCGATCTCCGAAGGCCGGGCCGTGTTTGACTTTCTGCGTGGCGACGAGCCGTACAAAGCCAAGTGGACAGGGGCAGCCGCTGTCAATGCCCGCCGGATCATTACGCGCGCGGGGACTCCGTTTGTGCCGGTGTCGCGCCAGGCATCTGTCTGGGAAGATGAGATTGAGCGGAGCGGTAAAGCCTGGATGCGGCGTAAGAAGGGCTAACTGCGATGATCCGCCGCTTTTTTACCCGTCTGCTCATTATTTTATTGCTGGGGATTTGCGGGTATAACTGGCTGGAAATACATCAATTGAAAGCGGAGCTGGCTTCCCTGCGTTTCCGGCAGTCGGCAGCCGACCGGAAGGCAGCGGTTCCTGCCGATTGGGCAGTGTCGACGCAGCGACTGGAACAAAGCCTTGAATCCTGGAAACGCACGGCACAGGCCCCGGATACTCGCAGGAAGCTGGCGGCGCTGCAAAAACAAACAGCGCTGCTTGAGCAGCAAGCAGATGCACTTTGGCATAAAGCCAACACCGCGGCGGGACATCCCGCACTTTGACCTATTTAACCGTATTGGATAAGGAAAAAATGCCATGACACAGTCCATGCTTCCCTTCCTTCGGCGTCTGCCGCTTGCCCTCACAGTTGTCGGTCTTGTCTTCGGCGCAGCGGGCTGCCAATCCGGCCAGATTAAAAACAATGTGGTGAGTCCGTCGCAGGAAAACGACGAAGGCAGGGAATATGCTTCGGAAATTGACTCCCAGGTCAAGTTTGTGCTGGATGGCAAAATCAACCGGCACGTTTTGGACGTGGCAGCGCCCGTTCTTGCAGAAGCGCAAAAAGATCGCCCGGACCTTTCCTTTCGCGTCCGTGTCATTGAAAGCCCGGAACTGAACGCTTTTTCCATCCCCGGCGGCTACATTTATATTTATCGCGGTTTACTGGATAAAATTGGAAACGATGATGATGCCCTCGCCTGCGTCATCGGCCATGAAGCCTCCCACGTCGTTCGACGGCATGTGGTTAAATCACAGTCCGATGCAGAAAACAAAGGCTTGCTGGTGGACCTGGCTTCGCTTCTCTCCCGCAGCTATGCCGTCAGCCAGGCCGGCGGCGCCTTGTTTGAGCTGGACCAACTGCATTACAGCCGCCTCGCAGAATTTGAAGCGGATCGCTGGGGCGAGCGATTTGCCTACAATGCCGGCTATGATCCCAACGGCATGATTCGCACATTTGAAATGTTTGAAGCCGAAGAAAAGAAAAGCGGGCAGGAAGCGCCCTATGCCCAGGATCACCCCATCAACGAAAACCGTATTCTGCGCGTGGAAGAGCAGCTCCGAGAGCTGCGGGCCAACCACGGGCATTACGTGGAAGAAAACTACAACGACAAAGATGACCGGGTCGCCGCCCAGAAAAACGGCATTGATTACGCCGCCCTGGTTCTCTCGACCAAAATGCCGACCCCGGCCTCAGTCATGTCCGCAGCCGGTTCCAATCCGAATTCCAACCCGAAACCGTGAAATCGTTTGCGACTCTTACAGCAAAACCTTTCCGCTTTGAGAAGCCGCCCATGAAAACAGCGGCTATCATTCCGGCCTACAATGAAGAAGGACGCATTGCCGCTGTCCTCCATGCCCTCACTGCCACCGCCGCCGTCGATGAGGTCATCGTCGTGAACGATGGTTCTACCGACGGCACTGCGGCGGCGGCGGAAGCCGTTCCCAATGTCCGGGTGATTACCCTGCCCCGCAATGGCGGCAAAGGGGGGGCAATGCGTCTGGGGGCAATGCAGACGGACGCCGACATTCTGCTGTTTCTAGACGCGGATTTGATGGGGCTGACGGAGCGCCATGTTCACGACCTGCTCGCTCCGGTGTGTACCGAGCAGGCGACAATGGCAATGGGCATTTTCAAGGGTGGACGGCTCTGGACAGACATGGCTCAGTTTTTTGCCCCGGCCATCACTGGGCAGCGCGCCATCCGGCGTGAAATCTTTCTGCAAATCCCCGATCTGGAAAGCGTCGGCTATGGCATAGAGCTGGCGATCAATGATTACGTCCACCGTCAGGGCCTGGCCCGGCAGGATGTCACGCTGCGCGGCGTCTCGCACCCGATGAAGGAAGAAAAACTAGGCTGGGCAAGGGGGGCGGCTTCCCGCTGGCGTATGTATCGCCAGATGCTCGATTACCACCTGTCCCGGCGTCACACAAGATGACTCTGTGCGGCGCTGCTTGCCGACTGCCACATGGTCCAGTTGCCATTGAATTCGGTTATCTGTTGGTCCGTCCCAAAAACTAAGAGTCGGGTAGCGATTTTGTCCAGAAAGAAGCGGTCGTGGCTGACGACGATCACAGCGCCCGGAAAATTGACCAGTGCGCGTTCCATCACCTGCGTACTGGTCAGGTCCAGGTGGTTCGTTGGCTCATCTAGAATGAGAACCTGCGCCCCGGAAAGAAGGCACCTTGCGAGGGCAACCCGCGCTTTCTGGCCCCCGGAAAGCGTTCCGATTTTCTGGCCCAGGTCCATCTCCGAAAATTGCAGCAGAGACAAAAACTTGTGGACTTCTTTGCGGGTCGCCGAATATCCCGCCCCAAAAACATTCACTGCGTGGGACACCGTATCTTTCGGGTCCAGCGCCGCGTGGATTTGATTGAAGTCGGCCAACAAAACGCCGCTTTCCCAGGCAACTTTTCCCTGGTCCGGGTTCTCCGCCAATGTCAGCAGCCTCAGCAGCGTGGACTTGCCGCTGCCGTTTGGCCCGACAATTGCCAGCCGCTCGCCCTTCTCGATCTCGAACGTGACATCGCGGAACAGCATCTCCCCGCCATAGCCTTTGCTTGCCCCTTCGACGCGGCCCAGAGCGTCCGGGAAGCGGATGCCCTGATAAATTGTTGTCACCAGCACGTCCACCGGACGCGGCTCTTTCCGCTTCTTCAAATCGGCGAGTTTGCGCTGCAATGCCTGGCTGGGATTACGTTTTGCTTCTTCGCGGTCGGTAATGGCTTCGCTTTCAAATGTCAGCAATTCTTCTTCATGGAGAAATTGCTTTTCCAGCGTCTTGAAACGAAACTGCTTGGCGCGGACATAATCCGTAAAGCTGCCGGGATATTCCTGGAACCCGTAATTTTCCACTTCGGTCAGGCGCGTCACCACACTGTCCAGGAATTGCCGGTCATGCGAAACCAGCAGCAAGCCGCCCCGGAACAGTGTCAGCCAGCCTTCCAGCCACGCCAGCCCTTCCACGTCCAGATAATTCGTCGGTTCATCCAGCAGCAGAACGCCCGGCTGTTCCAGCAGAATTTTTGCCAGCGCCGCCCGGTTCCGCCAGCCGCCTGACAACTGCTCGATGGGCCGGTGGCGATGCGCTTCGCTGAAGCCAAGCTTGGTCAGCGCTGTGTCAATGTGACGGCTATAGTCCCAGCCGTCTCGCTGGGTCATCTCTTCCAGCCCTGCTGCTTGCTCCTCTAACAACTGGTCCATCTTCGCGGAGTCGGTGACTGTTTCCAGCGCGGACGCAATTTCGTTCAGGCGGGTCTCTACAGCGCGGGTGTCGGCGAATAAATCTTCCAGCACCTGCTGAACCGACTGTGCGCCGTCCAGCGTTGAAAACTGGGAAAAGTAGCCCACTTTCAGTCCCGGTGCGCGTTCCACGGTTCCGCTTGTCGGCTCAAGTTGTTCCAAAATCAGCTTGAGTACCGTGGTTTTGCCCGTGCCGTTCTTGCCGATCAAGCCAACGCGCTCGCTTTCCTGCAATTTGAAAAAGACGTTTCGCAGCACGAGCCGATCTTCATACTTCATCGTGACATTGTTGAGTCGAATCAGGCTCACTGGCTGGCCTCGGCGTAAATCGCCCTGACTTTCGCGTTATCCATGTCGTCAAACCAGGCCCGGAACAGCAAAATATCGCCGCCCCGCACGGCCCGCACCAGCTCGGCATGATGCCCATCTAGGTCTCCATCCGCGATATTGATGACCGTAAATGCACTGCGGTAAACACGCCGCACCCGCTCCGGGGTCGCGGCAACCCCGCCCCGCAGCTCATCATAAGGCGCGGTCGAGCCGTAATAGCGGACGTTCTGATGCTCCGGCATGATCAGAGCGGTGACGCCGCGCTGTTTCAGAGCGGCGGCCAGCTTCTCGAAGACCCAGGCCGGATAAGGCACATTCGGATCACCGTTCGAGTCCACATAAAACAACGTGCAGCCCCAGCGTTTGTTTGCGTATAGCGCTTTTGCAATCAAAGTTTGCGTGACGCTTGCCATGTCCGTTTGATCGCGCTGGGCAGCGCCGCCACCCGGCAGCGTTTCCAGAATTTGAGGCCGGATGCAGACCCCAACCCGCAGGCCGGCGCGGCGCAGGCGGGCAAAATAGGCATCCGCAAGCAAGTCCATCTCCGGGGCGCGTTTGCCGATCTGGCGCGGGTCGCCCAGATAGCTGGTGGCGTGGGGAAACTCCTGGCCTTCAATGTCCCAGGTGATGGCTCCCTGCGCCTTCATCGCCTTCAGGATGCGGATGCTGTTGTCGGTGTAGCCCATCAATTGCTTCTGCAAAGCCACTCGGCCTGCCGGCGTGGTCGCATCCGTTCCGGCATCATTGTTGAACCAGCCGCGCGGGTTTTTGCCGCCGGCAGGGTGGGGGATGGTGCTGGACAGCATCAGATAGCCGATAGGCCGGCGGTCAGGCCAGTGCAGTGTGGGAGGATAAGCCGACGCAAACTTGCGGTCTATGTCTCCCGACAATTCCGCCGTCGAGGTTCCCGCCGCGCCAAAGCGCAGGGAAAGCGTGTAAGTATCGGACTCGCCGGGCAGGATGGGACGCACAAGGTAGGGATCAACAAAGGGATGCAGCCAGCCGGTAGGGCCGGTTGAAATGAGCAGGGGAAAGGTCATCAGGCCGGGCCGGTCCAGCGCTCCGGGGAAACCAACCAGCAGCGGGCGGGTCACATCATCGTTGCATAGCGCCACTGTCCCTGTGCCGTAGTCCGCGCCGATCACGGAGGGGTTGCCGAGGTTCGCTGCGAGCAGGGGGTCAGAGCCGTCGTATTCCCTGGGTGTGTGCGGAAACTTGAGCCACAGCGGCTGAACAGCAATCGCCTGAATTGCCGTCGCCGGGGAAGTATTAGTAACCGTGACAGTCATGTGCAGCGTGCCGGCAGAGACGGTAAAAATGCCGGCGACTCGCCCCCAGGCGAATACCCGTGTCACCCGCCCCCGCGCAGCGTCCACACCAACGCGGCTTGCGCCGCCGCTCGGAACCAGGGTTTCTTTGCCATCCGCGCCGCGCAGTGTGACACCCGAAACCCAGAACGTCCCCCCGTCAAACGCTCCTCCCGTGGCGTCCGCCGGATTACGCCAAAGCAGTTCCTGGCCGCCCGCCTGCACCGAAGCCAGTCCCTGCGGGCCGAATGCGAGAGAAACGCCGGAAGGGGCAGCGGGCGCCGGCAGCACCAGCGCCAGCAGCAGAAAGACCGTCCCCGGTTTCAGCCAGGCCATCATCGGACACGCTTGGCATTGCGGCGTTTGATCAGTTCATCCGCGATGACGCCGAGCAAAATCACCGCCCCGACCACCGCAAAGTTCAGCGAAGAAGGAATGTTCAGCAGGTTGACCAAATTTTGCAGCACTTGCAGCAGGGCCGCACCGATGAGAATACCCACAATGGAGCCTTCGCCGCCGCGCAAAGAGCATCCTCCCAGCACCGCAGCCGCGATGCCGTAAAGCTCATAAGACTGACCATGCGAGGACGGCGAAATAGAGTTGGTGTAAAACCCGATCAAGATTGCTGCCACGCCAGCGAGGAGGCCGGAAATGATATAGGCTCCGGCGATGATCCGCTTGGAATTGACGCCGGAATACCGCGCAGCTTCTTCATTGCGCCCGACTGCGTACAGATACCGACCGTAAACGGAGCGGTGAAGGACAACCCCCATAATCATCGCAATCACTAACAGCAGAATAAACGGAACCGGGACACCCAGGATGCTCCCGGTCGCCATCTTTTGCAGCAGTTCAAATCCCTGTGCTTCGCCGAAGCCTTCGGTATTATCTCCGGCAATAAAGCGGGCAATGCCGCGATAAAACAGCAAACCGCACAGCGTGACAATGAATGGCTGCAAGTTGATCTTCGTGATCAAAAACCCGTTGAAGGCTCCGATCAGGGAGCCGCCGGCCAGTACCGCCAGCACAGCCAGCGGCCAGGGCCAGTGCCAGTTTACCAGCATCATGGACAGAAGAACGCCCAGAAGTGCAAAGACCGACCCGACCGTCAAATCAATGCCTCCCGTAATGATGACAACGCCCAGACCAATACTGAAGATGCCGTAAAGACCAATCAAGCGGGATGTATTCTGGAGATTGTCCACATGCAGAAATGTTCCGTGTGACATGATGCTCACAAAGATGCACAGCACCACCAGAAGCACGAAAATTCCCAGTTCTTTACTGGCATTGGTGATAGGCAGGCGCGGGCCGTCAGGACGTGCAGGCAAGCGCGGGGTTTGCTGCTCGCTGCCTGCACTTGTTTCTTGATTAATCATTTCTTGTTCTCACTGGTTATATTTTAAGCCGTATGGCCGACGGCAAGCTGCATCACGGTTTCCTCAGACGCCTCGGCGCGCGTAAGAAAGCCCGTCACCCGGCCCTCGTGCATCACGGCGATGCGGTCACTTTGGCCCAGCACTTCCTCCATGTCGCTGCTGATCATCAGCACGGCGACGCCTTCCTGCGCCAGGCCCCGCATCAATTCGTAAATCTCCGCCTTCGCCCCGACATCAATGCCACGGGTCGGCTCATCAAAAATCATCAGCTTTGGCTCCAGCGAAAGCCATTTCGCGAGAACCACTTTCTGCTGATTGCCACCCGACAGGTTGCGCGCCAAAAAATCCACCGAGGGCGTCTTCACATGAAGCGCTTTGCTGGCAGCCTGCGCCACTGAAGTTTCCCGGCCTTTCTGAATCAGACCGCCGGGCGCATAGCGGCTCAATACCGGCATCGTGATATTGTCACGGATGCTCATGTCCACAATCAGTCCTGACCGGCGGCGATCTTCGGGAGCCAGATAGATTCCCTGCTGGATGGCATCGCGCGGCGAGCGAACGGTGATTGTCTTGCCATCCAGAATCATCGTGCCGCCCTGAGACGGGTCCACACCGAAGATTGCCTGCGCCGTTTCCGAGCGGCCCGCGCCGACCAGCCCGGCCATGCCCAGAATCTCTCCCGCGCCGATCTCAAAGCTGACTTCCCGGTTGGGATAACGCCGCGTCCGCAGGCCGGTGACAGAGAACCGCGTGGGTTTGGGAGCCGGATTGGCCGGAGCCTGGAATTTCTCCAGGTCACGCCCTACCATCAGGCTCACCATATGATCGTGCGTAATTTCCTCTTTGGAAAGCCCACCCGCGTTGCGCCCGTCCCGCAGGCCGACCACACGATCCGACATTTCCCGAACTTCGCCCAAACGATGCGAGATGTAAATCACGCTGACGCCCTGGGCGCGAAGTTCTTTCACGACCTGAATGAGCTTTTCGGTTTCCGTGAGCGTCAAGGAGGAAGTCGGCTCATCCATGATGATCAGCCGCGATTGCAGCGACAGGGCTTTAGCGATTTCCACCATCTGCTGATGTGCCAGTGAAAGCTGGCTTAGCGGTGTGCTGCCGGAGACATTCAGCCCCAGACGATCTAAGTAAGGCTGCGTTTCAGTCAGCATTTTCGCCCGGTCCAGCAGCCGGAGCGGCCCGCCGACCGTCGGCTCGCGCCCGAGAAAGACATTGCCGGCGACATCAATATTATCCAGAACATTGAGTTCCTGATGGATAAAACTGATCCCGGCCCGTGCCGAGTCCTTCACGGACTGGATGACGACCGGCTGGCCGTTGACCTTGATCTCACCCTCGTCCGGGGAATGCACCCCGCCGAGGATTTTCATCAGCGTGGATTTGCCCGCGCCGTTTTCGCCGATCAGGGACACCACTTCGCCCGGCCAGACGGAAAGGCTGACTCCCTTCAGGGCCTGGACGCCCGCGAAGCGTTTGCTGATTCCCTGCATTTCCAGCAGCGGCATTCCCGCCGGGCTGGGCGAATTATCCGCCATTATTTGCCTCCCAGCAATTTGGCTTGATCCGCCTCATACTTCGTGATATTGTCTTTGGTGATGGCCTGCGTCGGCACAATCACCAGTTTACTGGCGGGAACGGTGCTTTTGTCGCCGCTGGCAAGCTTCGCGAGCATTTCTACGGATTCTTTACCGAACAAATACGGCTGCTGCACAATGGTTCCCGTGATCGTGCCGTCTTTGATGCCGTTCATCGTATCCAGTTCCTGATCAAAGGCGATGATTTTGACCTTGCCCTGCTTGTTGGCTTCCTTAACCGCACTGTAAATGGCGGGGCCGTTGTAGCTCCAGATTCCCACCATTCCCGCCAGATCGGGCGTGCTGGTCAGGGCGTCGGCGGCATTCTGCTTGGCGCGCGCATGGTCGGCGTCATCGGTGCGAACATCCAGAATGGTAATGTTTGAACCTTTCAGGGCATCCTGAATGCCGGCGATGCGGTCATGGGCATTCTGAGCATCTTTTTTGCCGACAAAAATCATGATTTTGCCGCCCTGCGGGAGTGCGGACTTGATCAGGCCGCCTGCCTGCACTCCGGCGGCATGGTTGTCCGTGCCAATGTAGCAAAGCCTGCTGCTGGTGGCGGCATCGCTGTCCGACGTAATCAGCGGAACCTGGCCCGCCCATTTGTTCAGGTCGGGTGTCATGTTGGCCGGGTCTACGGGGCTGATAGCGATGCCTTTGACGCCTTTGGCGATGACATCGTCCACATCCTGTTTCTGCGTGGCGGCGGTGCCGTCAGCGGGCATAATAAACTGAACATTGACGTTGCCCAGTTCTTTTGCCGCCGCCTCTGTTCCTTTGCGGCAGATTGTCCAGTAATCCGACGGATTGTTGGTTACAAATGCCAGCATGGTTTGTCCGCCCGCCGCGTTTGGAGTATTGGTTCCGCCTGTCTCTGTGGTAGTGACGTTGGTGTTATCAGCACCCTTGTGGCCGCAGCCGCTTCCGGCCAGCGCACAGGCCAGCAGTCCGGCCAGAATTGAAGCCCGTTTCGTTGGACTCAAAGTCGAAATCATCATTGGTCTCCCCTTGTGGCGTAGTGCCGGTGTTTGGAAATTTCGCGAATGGCAACGGTTTCGCCACCGGCTCTTGTTTTTCCTGCCCTGTTTTATCGGGGTTGACAAAAAATCTAAACCGAATATACTATAAGTTATGTTTGTCGCCCCTTCCACTTCTCTTCCTGGGTCTCTGCCACTTGTCGCGCTTCCCGCGTTTGAAGGCCCGCTGGACCTTCTGCTGCACCTCATTCGCGAACATCGCGTGGATATTGCCGACATTCCCATTTTACAAATTACCGATCAGTACCTCGCCTATCTGCGGGCAATGGAAGCGATGAATCTCAATGTCGCAGGCGAATTTCTTTTGATGGCTGCGACCCTGCTGGAAATCAAAAGCCGAATGCTGCTGCCGAAGCCGCCCCGCTCTGAAGACGCCGAGGACGGCGAAGACCCTAAACAGGCGCTGATCCAGCGTTTGGAAGAATATCAGCGCTACCAGGCTTTTGTCGGCACACTGTCCGAGTGGGAAGAAGATCGCCGTGCATTATTTTTTCGCGGACAGGGTACTTATGGCGACCTTTACGAGCTGCCCGTCGGTTTCGGCGAATTGAATGCCGGCGCATTGCTGAAAGCCATCCAAAAGCTGCTTGCCGAAGCGGGCGACGACGGCGGGCAGGCCGTCACCAGCGTTCGCCGCCAGAAAATCACCCTGCGCCTTGCGATGGCGTCCCTCTGGCGCAAAGTGGAGCGGGCAGGAAGCGGCGGCCTTTTCTTTGATGAGTGTTTCCCCCGGCCTCTCGTGCGGCTGGAGATTGTACTGACCTTTCTGGCTCTGCTGGAGCTGCTGCGTCAGGATCGCCTCTCCGCCACTCAAGACGCTCTTCTAGGCATCATTACAGTGAAAGCTCGTGAGGCGGCTGCCCGTGCCTGACCCGCCCCTGATCAGTATTACGGAGACCGATCTGCCGCCGCTGCTGGAAGCGTATTTGTTTGTCGCCACTGAGCCGGTCAATCCCGCCGAAATCGCCCGTGTTCTCAAAGTGGAAGCTGCCGCCGTGGAAGAAAGCCTGGAAGACATGTTCCATGCCTATGCCCGGCGCATCAATTCCGGCCTGCATATTGTCCGCATTGCCGGCGGCTATCAGATGGCGACCCGTCCGCCGCTGGCCCCGGACATTGCCCGCCTGCTGGCCGCTCCCGGCCAAAAATCGCGTTTGTCCCGGCCTGCCCTGGAAACACTTGCGATTATCGCCTACCAGCAGCCCGTGACGCAGGCCGAAATTGAAGCCGTGCGCGGTGTCAGCGCCGACGCCGTGCTGAAAACGCTGGCGGATCGGCATTTGGTGGAAGAAACAGGCCGCAAGGAAGTCGCCGGGCGTCCGATTTTGTACGGCACGACGCCCGACTTTCTGCATTACTTTGGCCTGCACACCCTCGATGACCTGCCGCCACTGGAAGACATTGCCATTTCGGACGCCCAGGCCGATCAATCGGCAGCGCATGAGGCTTTAGAAGCCGTAGGGCTGGAAGATTAAGATGGGAATTAAAAGATTAAGTCCGGGGCGATAAACGCCCCGTCTGGGAGAGGCAACCGTCCTGCGGACGGAAAACCGATCATGCCAGCCTTTCCGGCGTCCGCAGGACGCTTGCACTTTTCAGACGGGGCGTTTATCGCCCCGAACTTATGGCTGTTTGATGAAATTATGACCAACTCGACTCCACGTTTACTTTGTTTGCTTCTGCCGCTTTTGCTTTTGTCCTCGGCTCAGGCTGCCCCGACAAAAGCGCGGCCAATTCATTCCGTCTACCACGCAAAGATGGCGGCCGACCCGGAAAGCGACCAGCAGGCTACGACAAATGCCGCGCTGACCCTTTTCGCCAAACCCGTCGGCCCGGTAACGCCGAAAGTGCATAGCCAGTACGCGGTTCTGGTGGATGCCGTTACCGGCAAAGTGCTGTGGGAGCGTCATGCCGACTCGCAGCGCGCTATTGCCTCCACAACCAAAATGATGACCGCCATTTTGCTCTTGGAGCGCGGTCATCTGGATGACATCGTGACCGCCCCGCCCGGAGTCCAGTATTTGCCGGACAGCAGCCTGCACTTGAAGCCCGGCGAAAAGCTAACCTTGCGTGATCTTCTCTACGCCATGCTGCTGCGCTCCGCCAATGACACCGCTGTCACCGGAGCCGTGTATCTGAGTGGAAGCGTTCCGGCGTTTGCCCGGCAGATGAATTTGAAAGCGAAAGAAATCGGTGCAGATCACACGCACTTTGTCACGCCCAATGGCCTGCCCGCCCCCGGCCATTACTCCACTGCGGCCGACCTGGCAAAAATTGCCTGCTACGCGCTAAACAATCTGCCGGAATTTAATGCCATCGTGCGGACTCCGCTGTACCGGGTCAACCGCTCCCTGGACAAGCGCGATGTGTGGGTCAAAAACACGTCGGCAGGCTTCCTCAAAAAATTCCCCGGCGCAGATGGGGTAAAAACCGGGTATATTCGTGAGGCAGGGCATTGTTTTGTCGGCTCGGCCACGCGCTCCGGCTGGCGGCTGGTGGCCGTCGCGCTAAACAGCAGCGTGTGCCGGGAAGATGTCGAGGCGCTGCTGGAATCAGGCTTTGCCAATTTCGCGCCGCAGCGGGTCGTTCATAAAGGCGACTTTGTGGGAACTGTCAGCATTCCCAGCGCAGCCGGGCCGGTCAAAGTCATCGCCGCGGACGATCTGTTCTTTGCGGCGTCCCGGTGGAAGCCTGTCCCGGCCTGGACGCTGAAAGTAATGCCGCTCCCTTTGCTGCCGCAGGCGCCGATTGCCGCCGGGACAAAGCTCGGCACATTTTCCATTTTGGTCGGCGGCAAGGCGCAGGCCACCGGGGATGCAGTCGCGGCTGGGGATGTGGCCGTGAGGCCGTCGATGGCGCTGGCCCGCACCACGCGCGTGGTCGGGGTTGTTCTGCTGAAAGCCGTCGGCGCACTGGCTGCTGTCGCGCTTTTTTGTTTTGCAGGAGTAATTGTGTATGTTAGAACGGCTTCAAAAATCGCTCGCCGCCGCCGGGATCGGCTCGCGTAGAGCCTGCGAAACGTGGATCACTGAGGGCAGGGTCAAAGTCAACGGTCAGGTCGTAACGGAGCTAGGAACGAAAGTAGATTTGGAATCGGACCGTGTCACATTCAATGGCCGCCCGGTTCATCTGCCGCGCAAGCGCTACTATATCGCGCTGAACAAGCCGCGCGGCGTCATGTCTTCCCTGCAAGACTCCCACGCCGCAAAATTAGTCACCGACCTGGTGGATTTGGGCGACAAGCCGATGCTGCGCCCGGTAGGACGGCTCGATGTAGACTCTGAAGGCCTGATTTTTCTCACCGACGACGGCGATTTTCTTTACAAGCTCACGCATCCCCGCTATCATGTCCCCAAAACCTACCGCGCGGAAGTGCGCGGCATCCCCACCCAGGAATCCCTGGATATTCTGCGCCGGGGCATCAATCTGCAAGACGGCCCCACCCAGCCCGCCCAGAATGTCCGCCTTTGCCGCAGCCACAAGGGCGACGGCCCCGACGGCACGGGGCAGGCGGAAGTGGAACTGACCATTTTTGAGGGCCGCAACCGCCAGGTGCGCCGAATGCTGGCTGCCATCGGCCATCCGGTCGGTAAGCTGACCCGCATTCGCATCGGGGAGGTTCGCCTCACCGGCTTGCCGTCCGGCGCGTGGCGGCATTTGACCCCCAATGAGGTTGAAGCCCTCACAACTGACCAAAACAAACCTATTCACACCGAGGAGAAACCATCATGGCCCGAAACGCCACATTTGACACCACCAAAGGCACAATCGTCGTCGCGCTCGCCGAGGACGACGCCCCCATCACGACCGCGAACTTCATTGAGCTCGCCGAGGCGGGGTTCTACGACGGGCTGACATTCCACCGCTACGAGCCGGGCTTTGTCATCCAGGGCGGCGACCCCAGCGGCAACGGAACCGGCGGCTCCAAAAAGACCATCAAACTGGAAATCTCGCCGAACTTGCGCCACAACAGCGCCGGGGTAATTTCCATGGCCCGCTCCTCGGACCCGGACAGCGCCTCGTCACAGTTTTATTTCACGCTTGCGCCCGCCCCCCATTTGAATGACGGGTACGCCGCCTTCGGCCAGGTCACGTCAGGATTGGATGCCATGCTTGCCCTGCGAAAAGGCGACAAGATGAATACCGTCACGATCAGCGCGTAAGGCGGGAACTTTTAGCCACGCCCAAACGCTGTGAAAGGAAAGCGGGACTCGAAATCCCCGCCCTGCGATGAAGCTGTTCCCGGAAACATCGAAGAACGCATCGCCCAGCCTCTGCGAGGACGATGTAGACCTGTTTGCGCGGCTTCTGGCCGCGCATCAGGACAAGCTTTACCGCGTCGCTTATCGCATGGCGGGGCATCATGAAGATGCCCAGGATTTGCTTCAGGATGCGCTGCTGGAAGCGTATCGCTCGTTCAAGAAGTTTCAGCGCGGCACTTATTTCGACAAGTGGCTGTACCGGATTATGACGAACACGTTCATAGACCGGCAGCGCCACAAAAAGCGGGTGGGGCATGTGGATTCCCTGGATGCTCCTCCCGGCGGGTTGGAAGACGGGGAAAGGGCGGCGCGGGAGATACCCGATTGGAAAGATGAGCCGTCCCGCCGCGTCCTGCACGATCAATTTGGGGAACCGATGCAAAGGGCGCTTGATAAGCTCAAACCGGATTTCCGCATGGCGCTGATTTTATCAGACGTGGAAGAGTTCTCTTACGAAGAAATCTCCGAAATGCTGAACATTCCGATTGGAACCGTCCGGTCCCGTCTGCACCGCGCCCGCGATATGATGCGGCAGACATTGATGGAACCGGGAACGAACAAATGACGCCGCAATGCGTCAAAAAGACAAGCTGAGTAGACAAGCCTGGACTGAGTAAAGATTGAGATGATACGCAACACACAACCCGCCCGGCATCCGCACGGGGAACAGCTTTCGGCCTATGGAGATGGAATGCTGGACGTCGCGAAAACCCGCGCCGTCGCCGAGCATCTGCGCGTTTGCACGCCGTGTACCCAGATTGTCAGCCAGTTGGAGCAGACCAAATCTCTGCTGCGCGCCATGCCTGTCCCAGCTCGTCCCGGCCCGGAGTTTTGGAACAGCGCTTATCGCCGCCTGCGCGTGACGGGCCAGAAGCCTCCACTGCGCCGAATGCCGTGGGCTACCCTGCGCGGGGCCGGCCAGACTACGCAGCGGCGGTTGGCCGCCGGTCTGGCCGCCGCCGCCGTCATCGCCGCCGCGGTGGCAGCCGGTCCGTCGGTCACGAACGTGCCATCCGCCCCGCTGCCCGTTTCCACCAGCACACTGCCCCAGGACGATACTCCCGATGTGTCCGCCCTGGTGGAGTCGCACACCGATTCCGTTTCCCGCCTGCCTCTGGCAGACCCGGATCGGCAGAAAATGATTGCCGCCGACGCCCGGCAGTCACAGGATGCCCCGGAGGGGGCGGCCTATGCTGACAGCGCATTCTAGGCGTAGAACCCTCCAGCCTGCCCTAGCTGCCCTGCTGGGCGGGTTTCTTCTACTCGCTTTCCCCATCATTGCCGCCCCTGCCATTCAGCATTCGGCAGTGCGGACTGCTGTGCCAAGCGCCGCCGACCTTTTTGTTCACATTCTTCAAGCGGATGATTTATTTACCTATAAAGGCCGGCAGATCACGACCTACTGGACAACCGGGCGTGCAACGGATGTTCAGATTTTCCACCAGCCGCCGGACTTGAGCCGCATTTATTATTTGGACCCGGAAACCATGCGTGGCCGACTGCTCGCCAGTGATGGCCGCCAGGAATGGCAGTATGATCCTCACCGCCATGAGCTGCGCCACCGCCTGCTTTCCCCCGGCGCTCTGGATGAAGACGATTTGCTGAGTTATACACTGCTGCGGGCCAATTACCTGCTGAATGTTGACCCTCATCCTCAAACTTGGGCGGAGCGCAAAGTCTGGCAGGTCACAATTAAGCGTCCGGGAGGCCGCACTTTAGCCCGCAAATTTTGGGTGGATGCCGGCAGCGGGCTGATTTTGAAGCGGGAGATTTATCGCGAAGATGGCCGGCTGGCAGTCACGGCCGCTTTTTCAGACATCAATTTTCATCCCAAACCGGGGTCTCATACTTTGGGAATGGCCGCCCTGGCGACACTGCCTGGCGTCCGCGTCATTGAAACTCGCTCTGTCATCGAAGCGCCTCTGCCGCTGTCTGCGGTTTCCGCCCAGCTCGCGGGGCAGGCCAAAGCCCCCTCGGCGCTGGCCGGCTATCGTCTCGTGGGCGCTTCTACCACCACCGGCGGCCCAAAGCCGCTGCTCCATTTGCGCTATTCCGATGGCTTAAATCTGGTTTCCCTATTTGAGCAGCGGCGAACGCTGCCACTGCGTCCGACCCGCGTACCGACCGGGATGCGCGCGATCCAGATCGGTGCGGTGCGCGGTCATGTCGCTCACCACGCCGCATTGACCACCTTGAACTGGGATACGCCGTCGCTGAATGTGACTT
Organism: Capsulimonadaceae bacterium; assembly: GCA_965277095.1. GTDB lineage: Bacteria > Armatimonadota > Armatimonadia > Armatimonadales > Capsulimonadaceae > JANXMY01. The sequence continues at coordinate 3,060,056 of OZ255718.1, read as the reverse complement.
TGATGGGGGAACTAGGGGTCGATGCCCTTCATACGCTCGCCGTGGAAACACTGCAAGCGAAATAAGGCAGGTTGCCTCATCCGGTTTCTGAGTGAAAATTGGTCAGAGAGCCGCCCTCATCGAACTTATAGCGAAGGCGTCCCGCGTCCATGTACACGCGCAGATGACGATGCGTCGCAAGATAATAAATCCCCACTGCCGCTGCGGCAAAGCCCGCGGCGGCTCCCACTCCAAGCGCCCAGCGTGGGCCGAACGTATCCGCGACCCAGCCGACAAGCGGTGCGCCGAGAGGGGTGCCGCCCAGGGCAATCGCGAGAAACAGCGCCATCACACGCCCGCGCATGGCCGGTTCGGTCGATAGCTGCACCGTGCTGTTCGCCGTGTTGGTGAAAGTCTGTGCAGACGCGCCGATGATGACAAGAGCAAGGCCAAAAAGCCAGAAGTTGGGCATCACTGCGGCCAGCGTGAAGCCGAGACCGAACACAGCGGCGCCGCCGAACAGGAAGGTGACGCGGGGCTTCGCCCGGCCGGCGGCCAGCAGCGCACTGCCGACTGAGCCAATCGCCATGATCGACGTCAAGAGTCCGTATTGGCGCGCCCCGGCGTGAAAAACGGTGACTGACATGGTTGAAATGAAAATCGGGAAGTTAAGTCCGAACGTGCCAATCAAAAAAAGCATGAACAGGACAGCTTTGAGATCGGGTCGTTTCCAGACGTATCGAAAACCGTCGGCGAGGCTCCCACGAGTGCGCGGCGCTCTGCTGTTCCGATGAAGCTCGGCGACGCGCAGGAAACTCAAAGAACAAAGCACGGCGGCAAACGAAGCCCCATTGAGCAGAAATACCCAGCCGGTGCCTACGGACGCGATCAAGACGCCGGCGATGGCCGGACCAATCATCCGTGCGGCGTTAAACGACGTAGAATTCAACGCCACGGCGTTCGACAAGTCGGCTTCCCCGACCAGTTCCGAAACAAATGTCTGGCGCGCGGGCGCGTCGAATGCCGTGACGCAGCCAAGCAGAAACGCAAACACATCCACCTGCCACAGCCGCACAAGCCCGGTGATGGTGAGAAGACCCAGGCCGAGAGCCAGTGTCCCCATGGCCGCTTGCGTGGCGAGCAGCAGCTTTCGCCGGTCAAGGTGGTCAGCCGCAAAGCCCGTCAAGGGCAGTAAAAGAATCTGGGGGCTGAATTGGAGCGCCATGACAATGCCCACCGCTGTTGCATTGCGGTGAGTCAGCTCGGTCAGCACCAGCCAATCCTGCGCCGTGCGCTGCATCCATGTCCCCACATTAGAGACAATCGCGCCGCCCGCCCAGACCCGGTAATTGAAGCCGTTCAGCGAACGGAACGTGCCTTTCACTAGACTGCTCCCGAATATTTAGCTCCGAAGCGAGAGAATACTACAGAAAGAAGGCGGTGTCAAGGTGTCTGAAGATGTATGGGGCAGAGAGGAGCGTGTCCTAAGCGGCCGGAAGGGAGGAAATGACATCAGCCGCCTTGTTCTTCCGGTCGCAGACCGGTTGGCATCTTCGCCCGCAGACCTGCCCTGAAGGGCAGTTAAGCTGCGAGGTAAATGGGCGTGGGCCTTCAGGCGGCTTTTCGCTGTTTGGCGTGAACTGTTTTGGGTTGAGCTGGCTCGGAAACATCTCTCAGCGTCAGCCGCGCCTGAGTCTGCGGGCGGCGAGAGCGCTTGCCCCAGACAACAATGCCCAGCAGCAAAAATCCCGCTGCCGCGCCCACCATCTGCACGCGCTCTTCGTCGGCATATTTTGGGCTATCCCAGTGTTCCAGCAATTCATCGCCGTCCCCGTCATCATAAGCCATTGCGGGCGGCTTTGAAGCCGCCTGTGAGGGTGGGGGAGCCGCCTGCGCGGCATGGCGCGGAGCAAGCAGGGTGACGCCGCTCAGGGCCAGCAAAACGCAGGGAAGCAGCAGCCAGGATGCACGGTCCTGGGAAGATCGTACCTCGCCTGAAATCATGCTTAAAGCTCCTTTCGCGCAAATGTCAGCGACGCCAGCGTCAGCAGCGCCGCCGTGTAGAAAATCCCATAAGCTGCCGTCTGCCAAAGATAGGTGTTCGGCACGCTCAAATGATGCACCATCGCGTCTTTGAAGTTGAACGACTCCAAATTCGGCAGCAGGTGATAAATCGTATTGATCGCCAGACGGTTGAAACCGCTTTGGGGCCGCGCCATCAGCGAATCGTACAGCGGAAACTTCAAATTCCCCAGCAGGCACAGCAGCACCGACAAAAACCAGGCCAGGGGCCACGACGCCCAGGTGGACAGCCAGAGGGACATCGCGGCTAAAATGGCCGTTTCCAGATACAAAAACGGCAGCACGTAAAACATCGCCGCGTCCAGATGCCCCATGTAAAAAAGCTGCAAAAAAGAAAACGTCGCCGCCATCACCGCCATTCCGATGGCAACGGTTCCCATCGCCCCGGCGTATTTGCCGCAAATGAACTGCCACCGCGCAACCGGCTTGGCAATCACGGGGTACACCGTTTTTTGCTCCATTTCGCCGGGAACGCCTGTCACTGTAATCGTGATGGCAACAATGGCGCTCACCAGAAACACGGAAAACAGGCACAGATCGTTCAGCATCTTCATCTGCACATGCTGGTCAAATTTCGCCAGCGTCGCCGAGCCGAAAATAAGAAACACGGCAAACAGCATCAGGACGTGAAAGACTTGCTTTCTAGCCCCTTCCAGCATGGTAATCCGTCCGATAATTCCAATGTTGCGTAATGTCTGCATGGTGTTATGCTCTCTATCCGACCAGACGCAGGAACGCATCTTCCAGCGTTTCTCGCTGCGGCGTCACCGCCACCAGACGCGCCCGCCGCGTTTCCAGCAGGCTCATCACTTGGTAAACCAGTGCCGACGGAACGCGCAAATTCGCGCTGCCCGCGCCGGACGCTTCCACGGAACCGCCCCAGTCGGCAATCTGCGCCGCCAGGACCTCATCCCGCTCAGGCTGCTCGATCTGCACGCGCACCTCATCTCCGGCCCGCGTAATCTCGGCGGGCGCGCCGCAGGCGACCAGTGTCCCACGCGCCATTACGCCCACCCGATCACAGACCGATTCCATCTCGGAAAGCAAATGCGAAGACAGGAAAATGGTTTTGCCGTCGTTTTTAAGCGTGGTTAACAATTCGCGCAGTTCTTTGCGGCCCAGTGGGTCCAGTCCCGACGACGGCTCGTCCATGATCAGTAAATCAGGATCGCCGACCAGGGCGGACGCCAGCCCGACCCGCTGCGTCATGCCTTTGGAGCATTTGGAAAGGATCATGTGCCGGTTATCCCACATGCCCACCTGACGCAGGCAGGACTCGACGCGCTCTTTCGCCCGGCGCCCCGATAAACCGGACAAGCCGGCGTGGGCTTTGACGACTTCCAGCGCGGAAAGAAATTTGGGGAAATACGGCTGCTCCGGCAGGTAGCCAACTCGCTGCCTGGCCCGGTCTTCACCCACAGGCGTGTCAAACAGCCAGGCCTGGCCGGCGGTTGGCGGCAGGAAGCCGAGAAGCATTTTAATCGTGGTCGTTTTCCCAGCGCCGTTGGGGCCGAGAAAGCCGAACAATCCGCCGACCGGCACGGCCAGTGTCAGGTCATTAACCGCGAGGCGCTTTGCTTTCTGGCGCGGGACAGGGTACTCTTTGGTGAATTGCTGAATACGAATTGCAGTGTCAGGCATCGTGGTGTTCCCCTTCATGGGCGGAATCTGAGTGTTTCTTGCCATGAATTTCGGCAGAAAACCGGCCAATCTTTAGGGTACAATATTGTTTATGCCGCCTTCCCATCCCCTGCGCGAATTGGAAACGATTCGGACGCCCGACGCCCTCGCCGAATTCTGCCGCACCCTTCAGGATGCAGGGCGCTTTGCCCTGGACACGGAATTTGTTGGGGAACGGACTTATTTGCCGCGTCTTTGCCTCGTGCAGATCGCCACGCCCGAAGTTATCGCCCTGGTGGATACGCTGGCGGTTACCAATCTTGACCCGCTGTGGCAAATTGTGGCTGATCCGTCCATCGAAGTGGTGCTGCACGCGGCTCGTGAAGACTTGCGTTTGGCTTTTTTCGGCGCGGGTAAGCGACTGCCGCAAAACATTTTCGATACCCAGATTGCCGCAGGCTTTGTTGGCCTGCCCCTGTACCCGCTGTCGTATGCCCGTCTGGTCGAAGCCTTAATCGGCGTGAAGCTGAACAAAGGCGAGACGCGCAGCGAATGGGACCGTCGGCCCCTTTCACCTGCCCAGCTTGACTATGCCCGTGATGATGTGCGTTACCTGCTGCCGATCACGGACAAACTTCAGCGAATTTTGGCGCAGCTAGGGCGGGATAGCTGGATGCGCGAAGAGATGGGGCGCTTTTCCGAAGCCCGTACTTACGAGACTGACCCCGACGAGGCTTATCTGCGACTCCGTGGCGCACGCGGGTTCACTGCCCGCCCGACCGCTCTGCTGCGGGCGGTCACCGCCTGGCGCGAACGTGAAGCTCGTGACCGCGATGTTCCTGCCCGATCCCTTCTGCGCGATGAAGCCTTGATTGACCTGGCCCTGCGCCCGCCGCGCCGCCTGGCCGACTTCCGGCGGATACGCTCCTTCCCCGAAACGGAAGAAGTCACGCTGGGAGCGCCGCTGCTGGATGCTCTCAATGCTGCCCGCGCCCTGCCGGAAGATCAGCTTCCGCCGCCGCTCTCGGCCTCTGGCCCGGAAGAAACGCCGCGCGAGCGTGCGCTGGGCAATTTGCTGTATGCGCTGGGCGAAGCTCTTTGCCTGGAGCGCGATCTGGCCCCGGAACTGGTTTTGACCAAAGCGGACGCCCTGACGCTGGCCCGCAAAGGCGGAAACAGTGCGCTCGGGGCCGGCTGGCGCGCGGAGGCCGTCGGTAACGAGCTGGCATCAGTCGCTTCCGGCACAGCATCCGCGACTGTGCAAGTGATGCCGGATACTCTTTCCGTTGTCCTGGAACCACAAAAAAATTCATCGGGGTCAGCAAAATAACATTAAAACGCCTGCTTGGGGTGGTACACTATGAATGATCCAACGGCTGAGATTTATGCCGCAGTCGGCAGCGAAGAGCCGTTTTACGCCCTGGTGGAAGCGTTTTACCGGGAAGTAGAAGGGGATGCCCCGCTGCGCTCCCTGTATCCTGACGACCTTGCCCCCGGCAAAAAACATTTGACGTGGTTTCTCATTCAGCGGTTCGGCGGCCCGACTCAGTATGATCAGCAGCGCGGCCACCCCAGGCTGCGGATGCGGCATTTGCCCTTTCGCATTGGCCGGGCGGAAAGCGCGGCCTGGCTTCGGCACATGACCACCGCTCTGGAAGCAACTCCGGCATTTGCGCCGTTTCGCGCAATCATGGAGCGGTATTTTGCTGAGTCTGCGGCATTTCTAGTCAATAAATCGGAAATCCCGACGGTTTCCGAGGATATTTCGCTCGACTAATACGGGTTTTCACAAGTTTTTTTCGGTTTGGCACGGTTCTTGCAGGAATTGAAAGTGTCGCATTCGCAGTCCGCGGCAATGAAGGAAAGTAGAACATGCACTCACACCGCTCTTATATACTTTGTTTGACAGTTGCGGCTCTGGCTAGTCTGCCCGCTGCGTCGGCTTTGGCCGGGCCGGGCCGGATCGCTGTTCCGCCGGATTCTTACATCAATCAGCATGTTGACAGTGTGCCGCAGCTGACCCAGCAGGTCACTATGGACCCGGTTGTCCGCCGCCGCCTGGCCTGGCACTTCCATACTTCCGGCCCAGCAATGGTGCGCTACATTCAGGATAATCTGGTGGTGAAGCGAATTCCCAGCACAGGGCGCTACAAAGTATGGTGCGTTGACAGCACTGGTAGGGAATATACTATCAACGCTCGCTTGGCCGCAGGCACCCCGGTCTTTGTGCTGCGAAAAACCGGCCAGCCGGTGCTGAAGCTCGCCTGCGGCAACCCCATGATCGCCGTGCTGCCGGTGATCAAAACCGTGCCAAGTATTGAGGAAGCCCCGCGCCTAGCGAGTCTTCCCGACACGCCGCGCGCCGCCGTGCAGCCGGAACTGGCGGACAACGGCCCGGTCGTCGTCGTGACGAACTCCGGCGTGGAAGTTACTCCGGCTCCCGTTGTCCAAGTCGCAGAGTTTCCGCCGACCCTTATGCGCGCTGCCGGACACGGCGGCTCCCCGCTGGGCTTTCTCGCCGGCATTCCCATTCTTGCCGGCCTCGTCCATCATAGCGGCAGTTCCAGCAGCCCCCCCGCAGGCACAGGCACAAGCGGCCCTGGAAACAGCACCGGCCCCGGCACCGGCCCTGGAAACAGCACCGGCCCCGGCACCGGCCCTGGAAACAGCACCGGCCCCGGCACCGGCCCCGGAAACAGCACCGGCCCCGGCACCGGCCCCGGCAATAACACTGGCCCCGGCCCGGTCCCGGAACCCGCCCCGACAACCTCATTTGCCATCGGTGGCCTCGGCGTGGCCCTGCTGATCCTCACGGGGCGACGGCGCAGCCGCAAAGCGCGGATTTAGAACAAAGAAGTCTGGAAAGAATTTTGTGCGGAAACGGGCGCCATGGGAACCTCTCCCACGGTGCCTGTTTTTTTGTATGCCGTGATCAAATTGTGCGCGATCCGTGTCGGCTCCGGCAGGCGATAGCCCCGCACGCAGTCCCGTACCACCCGCGTCGCAGACTCCACACTCACCCGATGCCCCGGCGACACAAACAGCGGGTTCGTGCGCGGCTTGGTTTGCAGCACCGACCCGATCACCTGTGTCCGCGCCCGGTTCCACAGCGGCACACCCAGACCCGGCGCTTCCCCCAGCGCGCCGGTGTCATACTCCCCGTACAATCGGCTCTTCGCCACTCCGATACACGGCAAATCCAGCAGCACTCCCAGATGACACGCAATCCCAAACAGTCGGGGATGCGCCTGTCCCTGTCCGTCCACCAATGCCACGTCGGGAACCGTTTTCACCTGAGCAAACGCTTCCAGCACAATCGGCGTCTCCCGAAACGACAGCAGGCCGGGAATGTACGGCATCCGCAGCGGCCCTGCTGCATACCGCGCTTCCAAAATCTGAAAGTCCGGGTACGACAGTACTACCACCACCGCATAGCCTTCGTTTGTGTCCCCGTTCAGGGACACGTCTACCCCTGCCACCGTGTGTATCTCCCCAAACCCATCTGTCAGCGAGACCCGACCGCGCAGCGCTGCCTGCTGCGCCCGCGCTTCCTCCGCCGTCATGTCCCACGAATGCAGCGTCTGGTAACGCATAAATGTCCTCGTCCCTATGCCAATCGCTCCGACGCCAGCGTGTCCACATCCAGCCCGTCCGTCAGCCCCGCCTGCCAGTGGTAAAAGCCCGCACAGGCAATCATCGCCGCATTGTCCGTGCAAAGCCGGATCGGCGGAACCGTCAAGCGCAGGCCCTCCCGCTCGCAGGCTGCCCGCATCGCCGCTTGCAGGCGCGAATTGGCCGCCACGCCCCCTGCCAGCAGCACATGGCCCACGCCGGACACTTTCGCCGCCCGGATGGTCTTCGCCGTCAGTGCGTCCACAATCGCTTCCTGCACCGACGCCGCCCAATCCGCCTTCGGCACATCGGCCCACTTCGGATCGCTGACCGCGTGCAGCACCGCCGTTTTCAGCCCGCTGAACGAAAAATCGAGCGACTCCGGCCCAAGCTGCGCCCTCGGCAGCGGAACCGCCTTCGGATTGCCCCCGCCTTCCCGCGCCAACCGGTCCATCAGGACGCCGCCGGGGTAGGGCAGGCCCAGCAGCCGGGCCGATTTGTCAAAGGCTTCCCCCGCCGCATCGTCGCGCGTCCGGCCTAAAATCTGATAATCCCCATGCCCGCGCACCAGAAAAATCTCGCTATGCCCCCCGGACGCCACCAGGCAGACCACCGGAAACGCGATGTCCGGGTCCACCAGCCAGTTGGCGTAAATGTGCGCCTCAATATGATGCACCGCCAGCAGCGGCACGCGCAGGGCATACGCCAGAGTTTTCGCCGCCGACACGCCGACTAAAAGCGCCCCCAGCAGCCCCGGACGGTTTGCCACCGCCACCGCGCCGATGTCCCCGAACCCGATCCCCGCTTCTGCCAGCGCCTCGGCGATCACCGCGTTGATCTGCGTCACATGCTGCCGCGACGCCACTTCAGGAACCACCCCGCCCGTTTTCGCGTGCAGGTCAATCTGCGACGCGATGACATTGGAGCGCAGTTCCCGCCCGTCCCGCAGCACCGCCGCCGACGTTTCATCACACGATGTTTCAATCCCCAGAATGTCCATTCATTTCCCCTGTCTTCTTCTCTTATCATACCCGACCGGGTAAAATCCTCCTATGGAAACTGCTCCCGACTTTGACGCCGCGTTTGCCGCCGTGCAGAAACTTGTCACCGAGTTTGCCGCCAATACAAGCCATTACCTGTCCCCCGCCTATCAGGAAGAGGAAGCCCGCCGCGACTTCATTGACAAATTCTGGACCGCCCTGGGCTGGGATGTCAACCACCACGCCCAGACCAACCCCTATGCCCAGGAAGTCAAAGTCGAGCGCGGCGTCGCCATGAGCGAAGGCCGCAAACGCGCCGATTATGCGTTCTATCTGGCCCCCGATTTCAAGAACGTTAAGTTTTTCGTGGAAGCGAAAAAGCCCTCGGTGGACATTGCCACCAAGCAAAGCTACTTTCAGGCCATTCGCTACGGCTGGAACGGCGGCACACCCCTGGCCGTCCTCACCGATTTTGAGCAGTTTCATGTGCTGGACTGCCGTACCCGCCCCGATATTGAAACCGCGCTCCAAAATCAAACCGGCCCAAAGTTCCACTACACCGACTATGCCGACCGTGACAAGTTTGCGGAACTTTACTGGCTGTTTAGCCGTGAAGCCGAAGCCAGAAGGGGCCGGAGGATGTTGGGATAAAGAAGTTCATTTCGCCTCAAACAAGTTAGTGGTCAGGCAAATAGGCCAAGAACCGACAGCCAGCTTGGTTGGTGAGCCTTTAGCCGTTACTGGAAACATTTTCACTATTCGAGGGGTTAGTCTACAAAGCGAAATTTATTTATTAGGGCTTATCAATTCTAAACTTATAAGCTACTTCTGGCAAACAATGTTTGCAGACTTTAAGAGTTCATTCCCACAGGTTACTATATTTAGCTTGTCACAACTCCCCATTGCGTCTGTCAACTTCTCCGACCCCACCGACAAAGCCCGGCATGACAAAATGGTGGGCTATGTCGAACAAATGCTGGCCGCGAAAAAAGAACTCGCCAATGTTCTCACCGACCGGGACACGACCTACTGGCAGCGGCGCTGCGACACCCTTGACCGCCAGATTGATGCCCTGGTTTACGAACTCTACGGCCTCACCGACGACGAAATCGCGCTTGTCGAAGGGGCGGCTCCCTAAGAGACTATAGAGAAAGCGCTCTGCCGGGCCGTAGTGACCGGGCCGTGAACGACCTGTCTGGCGGGCGCAGACGCCAACAGCGGAGCCACTGCACCCGACCCTGCGGGCGGAAACACAACTAAACCCTCCAACCCTTATCTTCCGCCCGCAGGGCGGTTGGCCAAAGGCCCGCCAGACCTGCCCTTCAGGGCGGGGCTTGGGGACTTTTTATACAATCTCTAAGCCTCCCCAAACGGCGCAGGCCGATTTCGTGCCTTCATTGCCGCGAATTTGTTTGCCCGTTCGGCCTGCACCGCCGAACCAAACGCCGACGAAGAATAAGCGATCATTCTTCACCCTTCCCTAACAGGGAAGGGTCGCCGCTTGCGGCGGGGTTAGGTTCTGTCGGCCTCTCGCTTGCGGCGGGGTTAGGTTCCGAAGGCCTCCCACTTGACACAGGTTCCGGTAATTTGTCACACTAATCCTAACGAAATCAGTAGACAAATGAACACAGAGAAGGAACCCATGTTATGACATACCTCTGCTCCGAATGTGGCACCGCTCAGGAAATCTGTTCAGGCCGGTGCGACCTTACCAGAAAGCGTATTCAGGCACAGCGGGACGCCGACCAGAAACTCGCCCGCGAACAGGCCCGCGCCGCCCAAACCCAGGGACGCGCCATTTCTGCCCGCAATGCCACCTCCCACGGCCTCTTTGCCCGTGATGTCGTCCTGCCCTCCCTCGGCGAAGACCCCGGCGGCTACAATGAAGTTTATCTCGACCTCTGTATGCAGATCAATCCGTCTAACCTCCTGGAAAGGCATTATGTCGAAAAAATTGCCGCCGCCTCCTGGCGTCTGCGACGCCTCCACCGCTGGCAGGCCCAGTTGTTTGAAGACGCCCGCCTCACCGAAGACGAGCGCCTGCTCAAACTGGACAAAGTCATGCGCCACGAAACCGCCCTGCATCGCCAGATCGACACGGCCATCAAAATGCTCTCCAAGCACGTCCCGCGTCTGCTCACCGCCCGCGCCCGCGAAGAAGCCCTCGCCGAGATGGACCAGACCGACCGCGCCTGCCGCGTCGACTCCGACATTGCCGCCGAAGTGGAACTCAAAACACGCGAAAATCGGGACGATCAAATTTGCAAAAACGAAATGCATCCCCCGCAGAACCTGCCCCGCAAGTGGCGATAATCGGGGACAAAGCGCCCGTCAGCCCTTGACACAAAGCCGCCGGGCAGGTATTCTAATTGAGTGCGCGAGGCTTCCGAAAGCCGCTGCGCCTTCGACGCTGAAGAGGAACGTTTCCATGCCCCTATCTATCGTGATTCTCGGCTGCGGGCGCGTCGGCTCCACGCTCGCCAAACAAATGTCCGGCGAAGGCCACACCGTCAGCGTCCTTGACCTGACCAATGATTCATTTCGACGCCTCGGCACGAAATTCAAAGGCCAGCGCTTTGTCGGCTCCGGTCTGGATCAGGACCTGCTCCGTAAAGCCGGCCTGGATCATGCCGACATCTTTATCGCCGTCACCCAGGGCGACAATTCCAACATCATGGCCGCCCAGATCGCCCGCGAAGTCTTCCAGGTGCGCCAGGTCATCGCCCGCATTTACGACCCCATCCGGGCGCAGGCGTACCGGGAACTGGGCATTACCACCCTCTGCACGACCACCCTCGCCGCCGGCCTGATCCACGATGCCGCGCTGGGCGAAAGCAAAGGCAGCGGGATGCTGCAAGCCTCTCAAACCTGGGACAAGATTTATCTCGAACTGCGAAGCTGACCGGACTGAAAGATAATATGATATGTATGTGATTGTTGTCGGCGGGGGAAAAATTGGCTATTATCTCACCAAGCAGCTTTTGACCGAAGGCCATGAAGTGCTGCTGCTCGAAAAAGACCGCCGCCGCCAGGCCATGATGGCCGAACAGCTTGGCGAAGTCGTCATGCAGGGGGACGGCTGCGAAGTGCGGATCATGTCCGAAGCCGGCTTTGGCCGCGCCGATGTCATTGTCGCCGTTACCGGCGACGACGAAGACAATCTGGTCATCTGCCAGATGGCAAAAAAGAACTTTCAGGCCCCGCGCACCGTCGCCCGTGTCAACGACCCCGCGAATGTCTCTCTGTTCGAAAAGCTTGGCATCGATACCACTGTCTCCAGCACCCAGATCATCTTCAACCTTCTGGAACAGCAAATCGAGCCGGGCGAAATTATCCCGCTGGGAGCACTCAAAAACGGCAACATTGAAATCGTCGCCGTCAATGTCTCCGAGCGCTCCCCTGTCTTGGGCCAGACCATTCAGGACCTGCGCCTGCCCGGCAATGCCCTGATTATCTCCGTCGTCCGCCGCGACAATGCACTCATCCCGCAAAAAGAAACCCGCTTTGAGACCGGAGACAGCGTGATCGCCATGGTCGTCGCCGAAGAAGAACCCCAGCTCCGCCATATCTTCGCCGAAACACAGTCCTGATCGTCAGGGGGGCGTATCTACCACCAGCGTCACCGGCCCGTCGTTGACAAGCTCCACCCGCATGTCTGCGCCGAACTCGCCCGTCTTGGTCGGCACGCCCCGCTCGCGCACACACCGGACAAACGCTTCATACACCGGCCTCGCAATTTCCGGCCCAGCCGCCCCCGTATAAGAAGGCCGCCGCCCTTTGCGCGTATCGCCCAGCAGCGTAAACTGCGACACAATCAGCATCGCGCCCTCTGGCACATCGAGCAGCCCCAGGTTCATTCGCCCCTCAGCGTCGGTGAATATCCGCAGGCCCATCAGTTTCTCCGCCAGCCACCGCGCCTCCGTCTCCGTGTCTGCCGGGGCCACCCCTACCAGCGTCATCAGTCCCGGCCCAATAGCCCGCTGCTCCCCGGTCTCACTCAGCGTCACGCTTGCCGAAACCACTCTTTGAATGACTGCTCTCATGCCCTTATTATACCAAGTTCGGAAAACCGGGTACAATCACCTTCAAGGAGACTTGCCCTCATGCGTGTACCGAAACTGACCGACGACCAAATTCAGCAGCATCTTCCCAAACTGCCCGGATGGACCCGGCAGGGGGAAGCCATATCCAAAACCTACACGTTTAAAGACTTCGGCCATGCACTCGATTTTGTCAATCAGGTCGGCCAGACCGCCGAGGCAATTCATCACCACCCGGACATTGACATTCGGTACGGCAAAGTCACGCTGACGCTCACTACCCATGATTCCGGCGGCATCACCCAGAACGACATCAATCTCGCCGCCACCTGTGATGACTTCGCCGACGCCGTTCCCGCATGAGCCGCAGGCTGTTATTCGCCGCCGTCCTTTTTCTCGCCGCCTTGCGCCCGGTGTGGGCCGTCAACGCCTGGACACCCACCGCAAGCGTGATGTCCGATCCGCGATGGGCCCCGGCGTACTGCCTGCTGTCCGGCGGTACGCAAGGGCTAATCGCCGGTGGGTATTCATTTCCAGCCGGGAGGTGCGTCGCCACCGCCGACCTATTTGATCCGCAGACCCGACGCTTCACGCGCTGCCGGGGCCGTCTGACCATTCCGCGAAACTTCGCCCAGGCCACGCTTCTGCCCGGTGGGCAGGCGTTAATCGCCGGCGGCTACAATACCATCCTCGGCACGCTTGCCAGTGCAGAGTTGTATGACCCGGCCTCGCAGCTTTTCACCCTGCTGCCAAGCCGCCTGTCTTCCCCGCGTGAGCTGTTTACAGCGACCACGCTCACTGACGGGCGCATTTTGTATGTTGGCGGCTTCAGCACCCACCGGGGACGCACCCAGCGCAGCGCCGACCTTTATGACCCCGCCACCCAGAGTTTCACGCCGACTGGAACGCTGCACGAAGATCGTTTCGGCCACGACGCCGTGCGTCTCGCCGATGGCCGCGTTTTGATTGTCGGCGGTACGCACTGGTTTGTGCGCCGCCCTGCCGTCAAGCTGGCGTCCGCCGAGATTTATGACCCTCTGACCGGGCAGTTCCACGCCACACACTCACCCATGAACTTCCCGCGTGACCGACCGACCGCAACGCTTTTGCCAAACGGTTACGTTCTCATCGCCGGCGGCCAGAACGATGCCGGCGAACCCGTTCAGGCCGAGCTTTTTGACCCGCAGACCGAAACCTTTATGCTGCTGCCTGCCCCCATGGTTTCGCCCCGCATGGCCCACACTGCCGCCGCCCTGCCGGACGGGACTGTTTTGCTGGCCGGAGGCTGGAGCGCGCCGCTCCTTGCGACCACAGGCAGCGTCGAGATTTACAATCCCAACACCCAGAATTTCCTGGCTGCCCCGCCGCTGCCGGAAGGCGGCCACGACCAGGCCCTGCTCCTGTTCCCCTCCGGCCTGACGCTGATTGCCGGGGGCAAGCAAGTCCAGGCCGGCAGGGAAACATCCCTTTTCACGGGCTATACCCGGCAATTTTCCCCACAGCAAAACTCCCATCGGTAAAAAGACCCGAATCCCGGTAACTCTTGCAGTGACCGGGCCTGGTGTCTCATCCGAAGATATGGGTGTAAGCATCGAGCCAGTCACTCAAATCACTCAAAACTAAATACCGGCCCTAATTGCTGATCCTCCCGGCGCCCGGCGCCGCTTTATGAATACTTCAGAACGGGATTGTTCTGGAACTCAGCAGGGAAGCAAGAGAACCTAAGCCCCATTGTAAGACCCGACGAACCTGCCGCCTCCCGTCGGGTCTTTTCCTGCCTGCTTTTTCCCCATCTGCTCATAATTTGAGGTACAATGAACGCATGGATTTGCCGTTTTCCGTCCATGCGCTCGCTTCCGGGTCTTCAGGCAATGCGACACTTGTTCGCGCAGGCCGTATTTCTTTTTTGATTGATGTCGGTCTGCCAATGCGAAAGCTCTCCGCGGCTTTGCAGAAACAGGGACTGACGCCGGCAGACCTGAGCGGCATTGTCATTACGCACGAGCATTCCGACCATATTCAAAGCGCTCATGCCGTGTCCAAACGCCACGGGGTTCCACTGATTGCCAGTGAGCGGACATTGGCCGCGTTTTATCGCCGTAAGACGCAAACGCCCCACCAAATTCTGCCCGTCGGCGACTGTTGGGCCGTCGGCGATCTGCAAATTGAGACCTTTCCCATCCCCCATGACGCCGCCGATCCAGTTGGAGTCAACATTATTCATGTTCCAACAAAGCAAAAGGCCAGCCACTTAACAGATTTCGGCCATGTCACGGAAACGATTCGCCGGGCCATTCGCGGGGCGAATTTATTGGTACTGGAAGCCAACCATGATGTTTACCGCCTTCAGGGCGGCGGCTATCCGGGACATCTCAAGGCGCGCATTCTCAGCGACACCGGGCATTTGTCCAATGAAGCCGCTGCCCATTTGCTGTGCGAACATGCCCTGGCGCACGGTCCCCATACCGTCTGGCTGGCGCATCTTTCCAAAGAAAACAACACGCCTAAACTCGCTCTGGGGTATGCACGCGCGACCGTAGCGACCCAAACAAACTGCCCTGTCGTCTTTGATGTTGCCAAGCGGGATGTCCCATCCGCCTTCTGGACGCCGGGACAGCGCGCCCTGCAACTGCCCCTTTTCTAAATCCTCACCGTTTACCCTGAACTTTGCGCAAATGAGATACTGCGGGAATCAGCGTATCAGCCGGCAGGAAAACACCTTGCTGCCGTTGAACCTCTACCCAGCGCCATTCCGAGGTTGAACTTTTTGTCACCAATCACATCTGAAACAATTCACTGGGGTATTCTTGGCCCCGGCAGCATTGCTCATCAATTCGCGGCCGGCCTTCAGACGACCGCCGGGGCGAATCTCCTGGCCGTAGGCTCCCGGTCTCAGGAAAAAGCCGACGCTTTTGCCGATCAGTTCGGCGTGCCGAACCGCTATGCGAGTTACGAAGCGCTGGCGGCTGATCCCGACGTCCACGCCATTTATATTGCCACACCTCATCCTGCCCACAAAGAAGCCGCCTTGCTGTGCATCGCCCATGGCAAAGCGGTTCTCTGCGAAAAGCCGTTTACCGTCAATGCGAACGAAGCCGCAGAAGTCATCGCCGCCGCTCGCGCCAAAGATGTTTTTGTCATGGAAGCCATGTGGTCTCGCTTTTTTCCGGCAATGGGGCATGTTCGCCGGCTGCTCGCTGACGGCGTAATCGGGGAACCGAGGATGCTGCAAGCCGATTTCGGCTTTCGCACCGGCGTCAACCCGGAGAGCCGTCTTTTCAATCCGTTCCTGGCAGGCGGCGGCCTGCTGGATGTGGGCGTGTACACCATTTCTCTATCTTCCATGATCTTCGGCGCGCCCAATCAAGTCGCCGGCCTGGCCCAGATGGGCGAGACGGATGTAGACGAGCAAGCCGCCATTGTCTTAGGCCATCCGGGCGGGCAGATTGCATCACTCATCACCGGCATTCGGATCAATACTCCGCATGAAGCGTATATTCTCGGCACAGATGGTCACATCAAGCTGCACGCCCCCTGGTGGAAGCCGGCGACGATGACCGTCAATAGCGGCGGTAAATCCGAAGATGTCACCGTGGCCTACGAGGGGCAGGGCATGAATTACGAGGCCGCGGAAGTCGGTCACTGTCTTCGCGCCGGCAAAACTGAGAGTGACATCCTGCCGCTCACCGAAACGCTCTCAATTATGAAGACGATGGACACGCTGCGCGCGCAGTGGGGCCTTAAGTACCCGATGGAGTGAGTGGCTTCCCGCGATTTATTTTTTGAAGGAGACTTTGCAGCGTGGCAGTTACACAAAACACGTTCCCGCCGTCACCGGAATTCTCGGCACAGGCAAATATCAGCGATCCCGGCGTTTACGACGAAGCCGCCGCTGACCCGCCCCGCTGGTGGGCAAAGCAGGCCGAGACGCTTTTGGATTGGACCCGGCCCTGGGACACGGTTTGCGAATGGAACCCGCCCCATGCCAAATGGTTTATCGGCGGGCAGCTTAACGTCGCCGCTAACTGTCTGGACCGGCATCTGACCGGAGCAAGGCGCAACAAAGCCGCGCTGATTTTTGAGGGTGAACCCGGCGACACGCGCGTGTTGACCTACTGGGACCTGCATCGAGAAGTGTGCAAATTATCCAATGTGCTGACGGGGCAGGGGATTACCAAGGGCGACCGGGTGACGATTTACCTGCCGATGATCCCCGAAGCCGTGATTTCCATGCTGGCCTGCGCCCGGATCGGGGCGGTGCATACGGTGGTATTTGGCGGCTTTTCGGCGGACTCGCTGCGGGAGCGCATCGGTGACAGCGGGAGCAAACTGCTGATCACGGCAGACGGCGGCTGGCGGCGCGGCAACCGGGTTCCGCTGAAAGATGCCGCCGATGCCGCTCTGGAAGGTGAAACGACGATTGAGAAAGTCATCGTGGTCAACCGAACCGATGACGCTAAGCATGTTGCCATGAAACAGGGCCGCGATTTTTGGTGGCACCGGCTGATGGACGAGGCGGCTATCAAGCACGACGCGCCGCCGATGGACGCCGAAGACCCTTTGTATATTCTCTATACGTCCGGCTCCACGGGCAAGCCGAAAGGCATTCTTCATACCTCCGGCGGCTATCTGACGGGCGTAGCAGCCACCACGAAATACATTTTCGACATCAAGGACAGCGATGTTTACTGGTGCACGGCAGATGTCGGCTGGGTGACAGGGCATTCTTATGTCGTTTACGGCCCGCTTGCCAATGGCGCGACGGTCTTTTTGTACGAAGGCGCTCCCGACTGGCCGCAGCGAGACCGTTTCTGGTCGCTGATTGAAAAGTACGGCATTACGATCATGTATACCGCGCCGACCGCCATTCGGGCCTTTATGAAGTGGGGGACGGACTGGCCCGCCAAGCACGATTTGACCAGCCTGCGTCTTTTAGGGTCCGTCGGTGAGCCAATCAACCCGGAAGCGTGGCTCTGGTACAACACGCATATCGGCGGCGGGAAATGTCCGATTGTGGATACCTGGTGGCAGACGGAAACCGGGGCGATTATGATTACGCCGCTGCCCGGCATTTCCGCGACCAAGCCTGCTTCTGCGTCCCGCCCTTTTCCCGGCATTGCCGCAGAGGTAGTAGATGAACAGGGCCAGCCGCTGCCGCATGGCACGGATCAAACGGGGATTCTTGTCATCACGCAGCCCTGGCCGTCCATGCTGCGGACACTGTGGCGCGATGATGAGCGGTACAAAAGCGTCTATTGGAGCAAGTTTGCCGAACAGGGCTTTTACTTTCCCGGCGATGGTGCGCGCCGCGACGAAGAAGGCGATTACTGGCTGCTGGGCCGGGTCGACGACATCATGCTGGTGGCGGGGCATAACATCAGCACAATGGAAGTGGAATCCGCGCTGGTAGATCACCCGACAGTCGCCGAAGCCGCCGTCATCGGGCGCACCCACGAGATCAAAGGCCAGGCGATTGCGGCGTTCGTGACACTCAAAGAAGGGTTCGCTGCGACTTCCGAACACGCAGGATTGTTGAAAGAACACGTCGCCAAAAAAATCGGCGCGATTTCCCGCCCTGACGACATTTTATTCACTGCCGAACTTCCCAAGACTCGCTCCGGCAAAATCATGCGCCGCCTGCTCCGCGACATCGCCGAAGGCCGCGCATTGGGGGATACATCGACATTGGCAGACCCCACAGTTGTCGCCGGATTGAAGGAGAAGTATTCGGAGGAAGGCTAGGCATAGCGTATGCCCCAAATCGTTATACTCGCCGGGCCGAACGGGGCCGGGAAATCTACCGCCGCGTCCGGCCTTCTGTCTCAGGACACCACATTCCTAAATGCGGATGAGATTGCTAAAGGGCTGTCCGACATTCCGCCCCCTGCCAGGGATGTTCAAGCCGGGCGTCTGCTTCTGCGACAGCTAAACGAGTTGCAGAGTCAGGGCCGGGATATTGCCGTTGAGACTACGCTCGCCAGCCGAACCCTGGCGCCGCGCATTGAGCGTTTGCAGCGCGAAGGCTACCGTTTTTATCTGTTTTTCTTCTGGCTGCCTAGCCCGGAGATAGCCGTGCAGCGTGTCGCTCAACGGGTGTTAAGCGGCGGCCATCATATCCCGGAGCCGATCATTCGCCGCCGGTACGAGGCAGGCCTGCATAACTTTTTCTCACTGTACCGGCCACTCGCGAACACCTGGCGGATGTATGACAATACTCATGCTGGGAATCCGCAGGTAATCGCCAAAGGGACATTGCGCGTACAGCAAGCAGCCATCTGGGATCAAATCACAGGAAACTGGAAAAATGGTCAACACCGAAACACTCCGCAAAACGCAGCCGATTGATCTGAATAACGATGATGAGGTAGACGAGGCGCTGGGGGCGGCTGTCCGCGACGCCCTGCGGGAACACAAGCGCCTCGGCCAATCGGTCGTCGTCTGGCAGGACGGTAAAATTGTGACTCTGGCCCCGGAAGACATTCCGGTGGATTTTCCCAGTGAACCAGGGTGATCTATAAAGGGGGGAATACGCCCATAAGTGAACTTATTTTCTTGGTGGAAGAGGATTTAGACGGCGGTTATACTGCCCGCGCTCTCGGCTAATCCATTTTTACCGAAGCGGATACCCTGGAGGATTTGCGGGCCAACATTCGGGAAGCTGTTGAGTGCCACTTCGATGACGGTCAGGCTCCGGGCATTATCCGCTTACATCTGGTACGCGATGAAGTGCTGGCCGCATGAGGCTTCCGCGCAATATATCGGGGCAGCAGTTAATTTCTGCTCTGCGAAAATTCGGCTATGTGACGACCCGGCAGCGCGGGGATCGTGTTCGTTTAACTACGCAGTAGAACGGAGAACATCATATCTCTGTGCCATTGCATGACCTCTTTAAAATCGGAACATTTGCCGGTATTTTGGCCGATGTCGGCACGCATTATGGGTATTCTCGCGAAGAGTTGTTGCAGTTGTTATCGCTTTAGTCAGATGAATTAGGAAATGGCCCGCGAAAATCCTTTATAGCGTGTGCCTTGAAAAGTCAGCATCCCACTGTCGCCCTCCCCCTGGGTTTCAAACGTGACATGGTAGGAGGTGGAAACCGAGGTATCGTTTCCGCCTCCGCTGGTAGCTGTCCGTTTGGAACCGAGTTTGGCGATCACGGTCTGAACCGGCTGCTGATTGTTCCAGTTCCACGTCGTAATGCCTTTGACGGTGGCGAAAATAATGCCGCCGATCACAACGACAAATATAAGTACGAAAAAAAGGCCGAAAAAAATGGGAACGCCCCAAAATGCATCCGGCATGAGTTTCTCCCTAGCCTCGTTATACCCGACAGCGGGTACAATCGGTGTATTGATTTAATTTACGAACGTCAAGGAAACATTGCACAATGAAAATCCACGAATATCAAGCCAAGCAGTTATTGAAGCAGTACGGCGTTCCCGTCCCCGCCGGGCAGGTCGCGTCCAACCCCGATGAAGTGCGCGAGGTTGCTAAGACGCTCGGCAAGCGCGTCGTCATCAAGGGTCAAGTGCATAGCGGCGGGCGCGGCAAGGCCGGAGCGGTCAAGCTGGCGGACGACGCCAATGCCGCCGAAGTGATTGGGAAAGACTTGCTCGGCAAGACGCTGTTTTTCGCGCAGGCCGGGGCGGACATCAAAATCAATCGCCTGCTGGTCGAAGAAGCCGTCGACATTGACAAAGAGATTTATCTTGCCGTCACACAGGATCGTGTGCGTCAGCGTGACGTGCTGATTCTCTCCATGCAGGGGGGGATGGACATTGAGGAAGTCGCGCATAACAACCCCGCCGACATTGCCAAACTGTTAATTGACCCGCTGCTCGGCCTGCCGGACTATGCCTGCCGACAGGTACTGTTCCAAGCCGGATTTGACAAGGCGCTGATCGGCAGGATGATTCCGGTACTGAAGGCCCTCTATGCAGCCTATGTCGGCACGGATGCCACGCTGGCCGAAATCAATCCGCTGGTGGTCACCAAGTCCGGGGAGATTATCGCCGGGGACGCCAAATGGGACATCGACGAAAACGCACTGTTCCGGCACCCGGAATTCACGGCCTACAAAGATGAATCCGAGACTGACCCGCTGGAAGCCGAAGCGCACCGGCGCGGCATCCAGTATGTGCGGCTCGAAGGCGGCGACATCGGCATCATCGGCAACGGCGCGGGGCTGGTGATGACCACGATGGACGAAGTCAAGCGCGCGGGCGGCAGCCCTGCCGACTTTCTGGACATCGGCGGCGGCGCAAAGGCCGAGGCCGTGACCAACAGCCTGGAAATCATCCTCATGGACCCCAATGTCAAGGGGGTATTATTTAACATCTTCGGTGGCATCACGCGCGGCGATGAAGTGGCAAAGGGCATCATTGAAGGCGTCAAAACACTGAATGTCAAGGTCCCGATTGTCATTCGCCTGGCCGGAACCCGCGCCGCCGAGGGCGCGGAACTGCTGAAAACCACCAATCTCGTTCCCGCTGAAACCATGCAGGAAGCGGCGGCGAAGATTGTCGAGCTGGCCTACGCGAAGTGAGGTGACATCATGGCGGTTTTGGAAGCGGAACGCATACCCATTTTATTGCCTGAAAGTTTTGGCGTTGAAGAGCCGGAGTCTTATACCTCAGAGGATTTCGAGGCATTTGCTGCGGAATACCCAGACCTACGGATGGAACTGACCAGCGAAGGAGAGCTACTCATCATGCCGCCGACGATGACGAAGACCGGCAGGCGTAACGTTAAATTGTCGGCGCGGCTTGAAAATTGGAGTGAAACTACTGATTTGGGAGAATCTTTTGACTCCTCAACAATTTTTTTGTTTCCAAATGGGGCAAAACGTTCGCCGGATGCTTCCTGGGTTGAGAAGTCTCGCTGGGCAGCATTAACGACAGACGAACAGGAAGGCTTTGCGCCCATCTGCCCGGATTTTGTTGCCGAATTGCGTTCGAAAAGTGATCGCCTGAGTACGCTGCAAAAAAAGATGCACGAATACAGGAGTTGTGGCGCGAAACTCGGCTGGCTCATTGACCCTGTCAGCAAGCGTGTGGAAATCTACCGGCCCGGTCAGGAAGTGGAAATTTTAGACAATCCGACCTCAATCTCAGGCGAACCTATTTTAGCCGGCTTTACGCTCAATTTAAAGGGCATTCTGGAATGAAATAAATCACGAGGTGACATCATGGCTGTTGCGGAACGAGTACGACCATTGATGCGTGAGGAAAGCCCCGAAGATATGCCGGAGCCATATCCGCGCACGCAGTTTGTGGCTCTGGCGGCGGCTTACCCGGAGCTACGCATGGAATTGACCAGGGAAGGGAAACTGATTATGATGCCGCCCTCAGGAGGCGAATCGAGCCATCAAAGCAGCATTGTCGGAGGGCGGCTTTTCGCATGGAGTGAACAAGATGGCACGGGAATGACATTTGACGCAAACGGCGGCTATGATCTTCCGAATGGGGCGACTCGCGCCCCGGATGCCTCCTGGCTTCTTCGAGCGCGCTGGGACGCTCTGACGCCAGAACAAAGACGGAAATTCCTGCCGCTCTGCCCGGATTTCCTGGTGGAAGTCTTGTCACCGACTGACAGCCTCGCGGAGACCCGTCAAAAAATGCAGGAATACATTCAAACCGGGGCGAGATTGGCCTGGCTCATCAATCCCCGGCGGAAGCAGGTAGAAATCTACCGGCCCGGTCAGGAAGTGGAAATTTTAGACAATCCGACCTCAGTTTCCGGCAACCCTGTTCTGCCCGGCTTTACGCTCAATTTAAAGGGCATTCTGGATTGACAATAGACACCGACTATTTGACGACGTTTCTCGTCGGCCTGCTGAACATACCTAGCCCGACGGGAGACACGGAACGCGCCATCGCCTATACCGAAAGCGCGCTGCGGGAACTGGGGCTGGAAACGCGGCGCACCGTCAAGGGCGCATTGGTCGCTACGCTGGAAGGACAAGCCGCGACGGAGCCGCGCGCGGTGACGGCGCATCTGGACACGCTGGGCGCTATGGTCAAGGAAATTAAATCAAATGGGCGGCTGTCGCTGTCGCAGATTGGCGGGTATGCCTGGAATGCGATTGAAGGCGAAGGGGTAACAATTGCAGCGGAAGGGCGGGGAATGGTTCGCGGCTCAGTGCAGCTTGTCAAAGCCTCCTCGCATGTGCATGGTGCGGCAGTGGGTGAGACCAAGCGCGAGGCCGGCACTTTGGAAGTGCGGCTGGATGCTCGTACAGGCAGCGCAACAGACACAACAGCTCTCGGAATTGCGGTCGGCGATTTCGTCTATCTGGACCCGCGCGTGGAACAAGCCAGCGGCTTCATTCGCAGCCGCCACCTCGACGACAAAGCTGGCGTTGCGTGCGTTCTGGCCGCTGTCAAGGCGCTGCAAAGCAGCGGGCAAGCTCCGGCGCAGCGCACCACGGTTCATATCAGCAATTACGAAGAAGTCGGTCACGGTGCAGCGGGTGGTTTCCCATCGGACATTGCCGAACTATTGACGGTAGACATGGCGGCCATTGGCGAGGGGCAAACCTCCGATGAGTTTCATTGCACGCTTTGCGTCAAAGACAGCGGCGGGCCATACCACAGTGCCTTAAATCGAAAGATACGAAACCTCGCGCGGGACAATGGGATAGCGCTTCGCACAGATATTTATCCCTATTACGGCTCAGACGGCGAAGCTTTGTGGCGCGCCGGGGCTGATGTCCGCGTCGCGCTCATCGGCCCCGGCGTAGATGCGTCGCATTCTTATGAGCGCACCCACACCGAGGCGCTGGTAGACACTGCCAAACTTATTGGGTACTATCTACTGGCGGAATAAAGAGAAACTAAGATCGCATAAGGAGAACAGGATGGCTGATACGTTTGAATACAAGATTTTCGTGAGCGATGCTGACGATGAAACCGACGAAGATACCCTGAATACACATGGAGCCGACGGGTGGGAGCTTGTCAACGCCGTCGCCGATGTCCGGGCAAATGATGAGGCGGAAGAGGGTGAGGAAGACGAAAACGTGCCGGTCACTGTGTTTTACTTCAAACGGCGCAAAGGGTAAACGATGGCTATTCTCGTTGACAAAAACACCAAAGTCATCGTTCAGGGCATTACAGGCCGCGAAGGGGAATTCCATGCCGCCCAGATGATCGCCTACGGCACGCAGGTTGTCGGCGGCGTCACTCCCGGCAAAGGGGGAATGACCGTACAGGGCGTTCCCGTGTTTGATACGGTGCGTCAGGCAAAAGATGCGACCGGAGCGGATGCCACCTGCATCTTCGTTCCCGCGCGCGGCGCAGCGGACGGCATTCTGGAGGCGGTTGATGCGGGCATCGATTTTATTGTCTGCATCACGGAAGGCATTCCGATTGAAGACGAAATCCGAGCCGTCAATGTGGTGAAATATTCAAAATCGCGACTGCTTGGACCGAATTGTCCCGGTATTCTGACTGTAAACGGCTGCAAAATCGGCATTATCCCCGCCAGCATGTTTATCCCCGGCCCAGTCGGCATCGTGTCCCGCTCCGGCACGCTTACCTATGAATCGGTAGATGCCCTGACCCGCGCCGGACTCGGCCAAACCACCTGTGTCGGTGTTGGCGGTGACCCCATGCCCGGCACCCGCTTTATTGACGTCCTGCCGCTGTTTGAGGCCGACCCGGAAACCAAAGTCATCGTCATGTGTGGCGAAGTCGGCGGCTCCGATGAAGAGATCGCCGCCGAATACATTAAAACCATGACCAAGCCGGTCGTCGGCTTCATCGCCGGTCTCACCGCTCCCCCTGGCAAGCGCATGGGCCATGCCGGCGCAATCATCTCCGGCACATCCGGCGGCCCGCAGGCGAAAGTGGACGCTCTGAAAGCCGCCGGCGTCCGTGTCGCAGAAACCACCGCCGACATTCCCGGCTTAGTCAAGCAGGCGCTCGGTCAGTGATCATGGCTGCGGAGACGCTTGCTGCATGGCTTCCACAAAGACCCGCACGGCTTTCCGGCGGGCCTTTGCCGTTTTTATCAAAAGGCCGGTTGGCCGCAGAAACGCATCTTCGGGCGTGAGCGGAATGGCGATAAGAGTTCCTTCCCGCTCTTCCCGGCTGATGGTATCTGCCGGCAGCAAACTCACTCCACTCCCGATTTCCACGAGATTCTTGATGGTTTCGATGTTGTCAAAGGTCATCACCATTTTGACCCGCACCTCCGCAGCGCGGAAATGTTCGTCGATCAATCGCCGTGTCGGAATATCGTCCGCGAAGCCGATGAACACCATGCCGTCAAACTCTCGCAGTGCGACCTCTTTTTTTTGCACCCAGGGATGCTCCGGCGCGCAGATCACTCGCATCGGCGCTTCAGCAAATGGCACAATTTCCAGTCCACGCCGCGGCGCTGGGCAGGCCACAATCCCGACGTCTATGAGACCCGCGGCCACATCGTCGTAGACTTTCTCTGTTTGTTCATATTCCAGATGAATGTTGATGCGTGGATGCGCCGCAAGAAAGGGTTTAAGTCGTGGGGGCAGGGCATGAAGCCCCACCGAATACACTGTCGCGACCCGCACGGTTCCCGCGACTTCGTCTGACAACTGCCGAACTTGACCATCCAGCGCAGCGGCACTTTGCAGCAGCAGTTTTGCTCCTGAATTGAGCGTCTCACCCGCAGCGGTAGGGGTTACCTTGCCCCGGCCTTGCCCCCGTTCTAAAAATACCTGCCCGAAATCTTGCTCTAAGGCACGAATGCGCTGGCTCACAGCGGATTGCGAGACGAAATTTTTCTCCGCCGCGCGCGAAAAACTTCCGGTATCCACAAGGTCAACAAATAATTGAAGAGTATCCAGATTGAATGCCATAAGCCTTGCTTATAATACCCTGTAAAACAATTCATTTTACATCGCCGCAAAGCGCGGGTATACTTGGGCTGTCTCGGGAGAGGAAAATTGTAAGAGCATGGCAGTTGCAGAATCAAAAGACCAAGAGATCAGCAAAGCACATGGGCGTCTCCACGACCCCTACCTCTGGCACAGACTTCATTCCGCTTCGGGGATATTTCCAATTGGCTTTTTTCTGCTTCAGCATTTAATCGCCAATTCTTACGCGCTGCGCGGTGCCGTGGCCTATGACACGGTGATCAAAGTCTACGGCGGCCTGCCGTTTGTGGCCGTTCTGGAAGTGGCACTGATTTATGTTCCTATCTTGTATCATTCCATTTATGGAATTTGGATTACGGCTTATGGGCAGCCGAATTTAGGCCGCTACCCATATGGCCGCAACTGGATGTATTTCTTGCAGCGCGTCAGTGGGATAATCGCATTTTTCTATATCGGCTACCATGTCTGGAATACCAGCCTCCAAAAATATATCCTGCTCTGGCAGCACAATCCAAACCCGGAGCAGGCGATTGATTACCATGCCATGTCACTGCAAATGGCCGATCCGCTGCATTTTTGGATACAAGCCATTGGCATTGTTGCCGTAGTTTTTCACTTTACGAACGGACTTTGGAACTTTTGCATCCGCTGGGGCCTGACCATTTCGGCCCGCTCGCAGCGCTTGAATCAATACGCCTGCTGGGGTATGTTTTTTATTTTCGCCGGCATGGGACTGTGGAGCATCGCACACCTGCGCGCTGACGGACTGCGCGGTACGAATACTGAGTCCCCGGTCGTCAGCGTCACCAAACATTAAGGAGCATGGATAATGGCAATTGCGGAACGTGAACTTTTATCACCCATAACCTTGCCTGCGCTTGTTTCGGAGGAAGAATATCTGGCGCGTGAGGCGTCAGCAAACGAGAAATCGGAATACATTCATGGAAGGATTGAGATCATGTCGGGCGGAACGGATGCACATGGCGCCCTTGCTGTATGGGTTGCCTCGGCACTTGTGATAGCACTCAAAGGGCGCGGATGCTGGATCATGTCCTCCGACGTGAAGGTTTATGCTGCCGGGTCGCTCTATTACCCGGACGTCAGCGTAACCTGCGGCCCGCGGCGCTATCATTCCGCGAATAGGACGGTCATTGCCAATCCTGTATTGCTGGTAGAAGTCCTCTCGCCTAGTACAGGAGCCAAAGATCGCGGAGAGAAATTTTTGGATTATCAGCAGATTGATTCACTGAATTCTTATCTGCTGGTCAGTCAGGATGAAGCCCGCATCGAACTGTTTACACGCGGGGAAGACGGCCACTGGGATTACAGCCAGGCTCATGGATTGGAGTGCGCTCTGCCGATACCGGCACTCTCCATATCGCTGGCTCTGGCGGACATCTACGCGCAAATTGATTTCTCCGAGGCAGAAATTGAATGACGCGGCCCCAAAATATGCGGTGTCGGCGGCGGCAGTGGAGAAATTTCTCACCGGGGACGGCGAATTTCTGCCGCCGCGCAGCCTGCTTGGAGATTTGACGGAAGCGGAGGCAATGGCGGTGGCTGCCGAAAAGGCCGACGCGGCAAGTGCTGACTAGGGCGAGAGCAGCATTGGATACGAGCTGGCACAGTGCCCGGCGCTGCATAGCGCGTATCACTACGGACAAATCGCGATACTGCGGCAAATACAAAATTTATGGCCCCCGGCGGGCGGTGACGGCGGATGGTAACAGAGAGCGAGAAGTGATATGGCGACAGTGGCAAGCAATGTGAAACCCAAAGTGATTGTGGTCGGCGGCGGGCTGGCTGGACTGATGACGACGATCAAAATCGCGGAAGCAGGCGTTCCCGTCGACTTGTTTTCATTTGTCCCGGTCAAGCGCAGCCATTCCGTCTGCGCCCAGGGCGGCATCAATGGCGCAGTCAACACCAAAGGCGAAGGCGATTCGCCCTACGAGCATCTGGACGACACGATCTATGGAGGCGATTTTTTAGCAAATCAGCCGCCGGTCAAGCACATGTGCGACCATGCGCCGGGGATCATCAATCTCTTGGACCGCATGGGAGTCATGTTCAACCGCACCGGCGAAGGGCTGCTGGATTTTCGGCGCTTCGGCGGGACGAAATACCACCGCACCGCTTATGCCGGGGCCACGACCGGGCAGCAGCTTTTGTATGCGCTGGATGAGCAGACCCGCCGGCATGAAGTTGCCGGCGACGTGGTCAAGCATGAGTTCTGGGAGTTCCTGGGTATCATTCAGGACGAAGATGGCGTCTGCAAAGGAATTGTCGCGCAGGATTTGCGCGCTATGACAATTCAGGAATTTCGGGCCGATGCCGTCGTGCTGGCGACCGGCGGGCCAGGGATTATCTTTAATCGCTCGACCAATTCGGTGATGAACACCGGCACAGCGGCCTCGGCAGTCTATCAGCAGGGCGCAAAATATGCAAACGGCGAATTTATTCAGGTCCATCCCACGGCCATTCCCGGTTTAGACAAACTGCGGCTGATGTCCGAATCGGCGCGCGGGGAAGGCGGGCGTGTCTGGGTTCCCCGGACACCGGGTGATCCACGGCGCGGCGAGGCCATTCCAGAAAGTGACCGCTTCTATTTTTTGGAAGAAAAATATCCTGCTTATGGCAACCTTGTCCCGCGAGACATCGCGACCCGCGAGATTTTTGCGATCTGCGTGGATCAAAAGATGGGCGTTTTCGGAGAGAATCAGGTGTATCTTGACCTGACTCATCTGGACAAAAAGCAGATTGACATCAAGCTCGGCGGCATTTTAGAAATTTACGAAAAGTTTATCGGGGAAGACCCACGTACAACACCGATGCGGATTTTTCCGGCGGTGCATTATTCGATGGGCGGTCTCTGGGTAAATTTCGTCAAAGACCCAGCGACAGGCGGCTTGGTGGAAGGCGATCCACGCAACCAGATGACCAGCATTTCCGGCCTGTATGCTGTCGGGGAGTGTGACTATCAGTATCACGGCGCGAACCGGCTGGGAGCCAATTCCCTGCTGTCCTGCCTGACTGCCGGAGCATTGGCCGGGCCGGGCATCGCTACCTATGTCAAACATTTGCCCCAGAGCGCCGACGATCTGCCGTCATCCTTGTTTGAGCGGGAACGAGCGCGGCGGCAGGCGCAGTATGAAACCCTGGCAGCATCCGTTGGCACGGAAAATCCCTACCGCCTGCACGAAGAGCTGGGCGACGTGATGACCGCCAATGTCACGGTAGTTCGTTATAACGATCGGCTCCAAGCGACCGACGCTAAAATCCAAGAGCTGCAAGAGCGCGTGAAACACGTCTCCATTGCCGACAATTCCAGCTGGACGAACCAGCTTATTCCGTTTACCCGCCAGCTTAAAAATATGCTGTATTTGGCCCGCGCCATCACGCTTGGCGCACTCGCCCGCGATGAATCGCGCGGGGCGCATTACAAGCCGGACTTTCCAAAGCGCGATGATGCCCGTTTCTTAAAATCCACGATTGCCGAATGGTCTTCCGACGGCCCCCGGCTGTCGTATGAAACTGTGGACACTTCGCTGATCGTGCCGCGCCTGCGAAACTACGCCGCCGAAAAAAACGAATCGGGAACATCCACGCCGGAAGCGGAGTCTGCCAGAGAGACACTCATTGTCACCACGACCCAGGCAAATGGTGCGAACGGCCACAGCGCTTTTGGGAGTGGAAATGGAGCCGCAGGCAAAAATGGAACCGCTTCGCTCGGCGCGGGCCTGACCGGCGCTGAGCGTCAGGAAATGCAGGTGGCCGCCGGGGCCGATCCTAGCGGCAGCGGCGATCAGTTGTCTACACGTCCGCCGGAGGACCGCCGCGATACAGCGTATTCCAGTGGAGCCAAAGAGGAAGTCAAGAATGCCGATGACAACTGGCTCACGGGCAGGAATGATGCCGACAATGCCGACCCGGTAAAAGCCTCCAATCCGGTGTCGGTACAGGGAGAAAAAGATGTTAATGCACAATAAATTTTACTATTTGGCCGCTGGAATGGTCTTGGCAGCTTTGCCGGGCTGGGCTGGACCACCGTCTAAGGCCGCGCCAAAAACCGCCCCGGTAGAAACCGTTACTATTGAGAATACCGGCTCTACAAACACAACCGGGTATCAGATTGTTGTGTCTTCCAGCGGCAGCGCTTCCTATCGGGAGGCAGGGGCGAATGGCACCGCTCTGGATAACTTGGCGAAACCGCGCATTCAGGCTCTGTCCAAAGATGTGACGGCAAAGCTTTTTACCGACCTCGCCGCTGCCGGGCCGCTGGCATCTTTGCCCGCCCGTCATGGAATGCGGAGCGTGTCTTTCGGCACGGAGACTTATGTGACCTATAAAGGGCAGCGCTCTCCCGATCTCACCTTTCCAGCCAGTCCGCAGGCCCAGTCTGTGCGTGATGATGTCATGGCAATTACCCGGACCCTGCATGTTGCAAATCATGCGCGCTTTCCGCTTTCCCGCCCGATACTGCCTTAGAAAGTACTTTTATGTCTGACCAAAAGACAATTGTTTTGAAGATCAAACGGCAGAAAGACCCGGACTCTGCTGCCTATTGGGAAGAATTTGAACTGCCCTACCGGCCCAATATGAATGTCATCTCCTGCTTGATGGAGATACGAAAAAATCCGGTGACGCGCGACGGCAAGGCTACAAGTGCGCCGGTCTGGGAAATGAACTGCCTGGAGAATGTTTGCGGCTCCTGCACCATGCTGATGAATGGTAAAGTCGGCCAGTCCTGTGCGACGTTGGTAGACAATCTGGCCCAGCCGATTACTTTGGAGCCGATGAGCAAGTTTCCGACGGTGAAAGACCTTGCAGTAGACCGCTCCCGCATGTTTGCCAATCTTAAAAAAATCCGGGCGTGGATTCCCATTGATGGAACTTACGATCTTGGCCCCGGCCCGCGTATTGCCGAGCGTGACCGTCAGGAAGCCTACGAGTTCGCCCGCTGCATGACCTGCGGCTCATGCCTGGAAGCCTGCCCGCAGGTCAGCCCGCACTCCAACTTCATTGGTCCTGCCGCCATCGGCCAGGTGCGCTTGTTTAATAGCCACCCGACGGGTTCCATGAACAAAGAAGAGCGATTAGAGGCTATCGCGGGCGCAGACGGTGTGACGACTTGCGGTAATGCCCAAAACTGTGTCAAAGCCTGTCCCAAAGAAATCCCATTGACGGAAGCCATCGCCGAGATGAACCGCGATGTCACCTTATATAAATTCAAGCAGTTCTTTCGGGGTAAGTAGCTTGCTTTTGGGTACAATGGGGGCGAAGGCATTACAGCCTTCGCCCTTTTTGATTCAAGGAGACTAATATGGCGCTGCCCATTTCTTTTGACTACGGCTACCTGGCCCCGGATGTGGATTTTGCGGAGGTCAAGTCGTTTCAGGATAACGTAGACTTGGCGCATAAAAAAGTGACGCAGGGTGGGGGACTTGGTTCCGATTATCTGGGCTGGGTAGACCCGGCAAAAATCGTCAGCCCGGCGGAGATTCAGAAAATTAAAGCATTGTCTCAGCAAATCCGAGACAATTCGGATATTCTCATCTCCATCGGCATTGGCGGTTCGTATCTGGGAGCCAGAGCCGTTATTGAAGCATTAAGTGAGGGTGACGGCCCGCAGGTGATCTTTGCCGGAAATTCGCTTTCCGCCCATGACCATGCGAAAAGTGTTCGCGCCGTCACCGGCAAGCGATTTTCGATCAATGCCATTTCCAAATCCGGCACAACGACCGAACCCGCTGTTGCGTTTCGGATTTTTCGCGACCTGCTGGAACAGTCCGTCGGAAAAGACGAAGCCAAAAAGCGCATTGTTGCCACGACCGATGCCAAAAAGGGCGCGCTCCGCAAGTTCGCCGATGAAGAGGGCTATGCCACGCTGAACATTGCCGACGATGTCGGCGGGCGTTACTCTGTCCTTACCCCGGTTGGCCTGCTGCCGATTGCGGTCGCAGGAATAGACATTGATGCGCTGCTGGCCGGAGCCAGAGATGTTGCCAATGCGTGCCAGTCTTCCGATGTTTCGCGCAATCCAGCCTATTTCTATGCCGCCGCCCGGAACCTGCTGTACCGCAAAGGCTTCAGCACGGAAATTTTTGCTTCGTTTGAGCCGCGCCTGCATTACGTCGCTGAGTGGTGGAAACAGCTTACCGGGGAAAGTGAAGGCAAAAGCCATATGGGACTTTTCCCGGCGTCGGTAGACCTGACCACCGATTTGCATTCCATGGGCCAGTGGATACAGGAAGGGCGGCGCAACATCCTGGAAACCTTTGTCATTCTGGATGGCGGCGAACCTGACCTGCTCATTCCAAGCGCCGAGAATGATCTGGATGAGCTTGGATATTTGCAGGGGCGTCCGATGGCAGACGTGAACAAAGCCGCTTATGAGGCTACTTCCCTCGCGCACCGAGATGGCGGAGTTCCCAACAGCACGATCCACCTATCGCAGCTTGACGCCTACTCACTGGGGGCATTGCTTTACTTTTTTGAACGCGCCATCGGCATCTCCGGGTATCTCATGGGGATTAACCCCTTCAACCAGCCCGGCGTGGAGGCTTATAAGACCAATATGTTCGCCCTGCTCGGCAAGCCCAAGTTTGAGAAAGCGACGGAGGAAGTGAAAGCACGGCTGGAAAAACTGCCGAAGGATACGGTGGTGAAGTTTTAAGTCTTCTTCGCGCGCGGATGCGACTGCGCGTAGACTTCCTGGAGCCGCTCGGTGGTGACATGCGTATACATCTGGGTTGTGGCGACGCTTGCATGGCCCAGAAGCTCTTGAATCAGCCGCAAATCCGCCCCGTTGGACAGTAAATGCGTGGCAAATGTGTGGCGCAGAACGTGCGGCGTAATTTTAAGATGGGTAGACGCCTGAGTGCAGTATCGATCAAATAGCTTGCGAACCCCCCGGTCGGAAAGACGTTTGCCGTAGCGGTTGACGAATAAAGCTCCTTCGTCTTCTGCGGCTTGGAGCATCAGCACAGGGCGGCCTTTGCGCTGGTAACGCTGCAAGGCAAAAACGGCCTGCCTGCCGAGAAGAGTGACCCGTTCTTTGTTTCCTTTGCCGATGACGCGAATGATTCCCTCATCATAATCCACGTCTGAAACCATAAGGGTTACCAGTTCACCGGCACGCATTCCTGACGCATACAGCGTTTCTAAGAGAGCGCGGTCGCGCAGGCCCAGTGGCTTGTCGGCAGAGGGCGCGACCAGCAGAGCTTCTATCTCATCGGAGCGCAGAAACTTGGGCAGACGCCGTTCCTGCTTCAGGCTTCGGAGAGCAGCCGCCGGAGAACGATCCAGAATGGAGTGCCGGGTCAAATAGGCGAAAAACGAGCGGAGAGAGGCAGTCTTGCGCGCGCGTGAGGCACGGCTGAGGTTTTGCGCTTCCAGAAAGGCCAGATAAGCCCGCAGGAGGGCAGGATCAGCCGCGTGAATATCGGTGATGCCCTGCGCCGTGGCGAAGTCCGCGAACTGCCGCAGGTCTTCCGCATAGGCTTTGACCGTGTGCGGAGAGGCATCCTGCGCGGCTTCTAGGGCCTGCAGGAAGGCATCGCGGCAGGCTTCAATCACAACGGCAGAACCGAAGTCAGTGCGGCCAGTCCGCGCTCAGCCAGAAGCATGTTTTTTTCTTTCTTGTCCCGAATACGCTCCGGCAAAGGCGGCACGATGCCCCAGTTGGCATTCATCGGCTGGAAATCCTTGCCCTCGTAATTCGCGACGTAATTGACTAAAGCCCCCAGCATGGTCGTGTCCGGCAGAGTCCGCAGCGGCTGTCCCAGCAAATGCCAGGCGGCGTTTCGCCCAGCCAGGATTCCTGTTGCCGCCGACTCAACGTAGCCTTCCACGCCTGTAATCTGCCCGGCGAAAAATACATTGGGGTAGACTTTCATCTGAAGCGTGTCGGACAGCACCTGCGGTGATTGAATGTAGGTGTTGCGATGAATGACGCCGTAGCGGACAAACTCGGCATTTTCCAGGCCCGGTATCATCTGAAAAACACGCTTCTGGTCGCCCCATTTCATGCGGGTTTGAAATCCAACCATGGAATAAAGTGTGGCCGCCCGGTTCTCCTGCCTCAATTGGAGGCAGGCCCAGGGGCGATGCCCGGTGCGCGGATCAGTCAGTCCCATAGGCTTCATCGGGCCGAATGACAGTGTTTTCGGACCGCGCGCCGCCATCACTTCAATCGGCAGGCAGCCTTCAAAGTAGGGGACTTTAGCTTCATGCTCATGCAGCGGGGCAAGCTCGGCGGACAGCAAGGCTTCATAAAAGGCTTCGTATTCGGCTTTGCTGAAGGGGCAGTTAAGGTATGCCGCTTCCCCTTTTTCATAGCGCGACGCCAAAAAGGCAACGTCCCGGTTGATGGTGGAGGCATCAATCGTCGGTGCAACGGCATCATAAAAGAAAAGCTGTGACTGACCCGTGAGACGCCCGACATCGGCGGCTAACGCATCCGAGGTGAGTGGGCCGGTGGCTATAATATGAACGGCGCTCTCATCAATTGCCTTTACTTCTGCACGGTCCAGCGTGATATTAGGGTGGCTTTCCAATTTGCTGGTGATATAGGCCGCGAATAAGCTTCGATCTACGGCCAGCGCTTCGCCCGCCGGGACGCTGGATAAGTCTCCGGCTGCGACAATCAATGAATCGAGCCGCCGCATTTCTTCTTTCAGCAGTCCGGCGGCGTTTGTCAGGAGATTGGATTTGAGTGAATTGGAGCAAACCAGTTCCGCGAGGTCATCCGTCTGATGGACGGGCGTCGGCTTCACTCCGCGCATCTCCACCAGACGCACCTTCGCGCCGGCATTGGCGGCCTGCCATGCAGCTTCACTGCCCGCCAGGCCGCCGCCGATAATGATAATTTCATCAGTCATGCGTATTTATAACTCATATTCATCGACCGGCGAAAAGTAGATGACCGTGCAGACATCTGCCGCGTTCACTTCACGGCCATAGATGCGCGAAAGCAGTGTGATGACTTCATCTTTGGTTCGCAGCTCCGGGCTTTCTCGCTGAACATCGCGCGGCGATAGCTCGCCGCAGGGCTTGACTTCAACAACATCTAATATGGCGCAGAACATTTTCTTGCGCCGGGCGAACCGCTGGCCGACCGTCACCCAGACAATTTGCCCGGACTGATATTTGGCACTTTTGTCGCCAAGCCGGATTGTCGCCGACTTGCGGCCTTTTTTCAGGGCATCGCCATACAAATCGTGATAAAAATTCAACGCTAACATGCACTCGACCCAATCCCCGGCCTATCCCCGGCTGACTAAACTATAATTAAACTGCTGCGAGTTCTCGCCCGCCGGCTTCTTCGGTGTCTTTGACTTTAGGCGGTGCGGCTTCTTTGTAGTCGCATTCGGCATTGTGACACTTGATTCCGGCCACGCGCCCGCCCCGAAACGTGTTTTCCACCAGAACAGACTTGCACTTTGGGCAGTCGCGACCGACCGGCTTGCCCCACGCCACAAAATCGCAGTTGGGATAGCTTGCACATCCGAAGAATGTCGCGCCTTTTTTGCTGCGTTTCTGCACGATTTCGCCGCCGCATTTCGGGCAGGGAACATCGACTTTCACTGCCGAAACCTGCTTGGTGGTCTTGCACTCCGGGTAGTCCGTGCAGGCGATGAATTTGCCGAATCTCCCGACGCGCGCCAGCATGGGCTTGCCGCATTTCGGGCATTCGCCTTC
This sequence comes from Capsulimonadaceae bacterium, assembly GCA_965277095.1. Taxonomy (GTDB): domain Bacteria; phylum Armatimonadota; class Armatimonadia; order Armatimonadales; family Capsulimonadaceae; genus JANXMY01. The sequence goes on along the minus strand of OZ255718.1, from coordinate 3,025,182 downwards.
GGACTGCTCGGCTTCGGGCCGGACAATCGTTTTGCATTTAGGATAATCCGAGCAGGACACAAACTCGCCGTAGCGGCTGGAACGGATGACCATCGGCTTGCCGCAGGTCGGACAATCCTGCCCGGCCTCGCGCGGCGGCACTTTCAGGCTCTCCATGTCTGTGCCGGCCTTTTTGACGCTTTCGGCAAAGGGGTCATACCAGCGGCGCATCATCTGCACCCAGTCTTCTTTGCCCTCGGCTACTCCGTCTAGCTGGGTTTCCATGCCTGCCGTGAAAGCCACATCCATGATGCCGGGAAAGTGTTTGACCAGCAAATCGTTCACCGTCAGGCCCAGTTCGGTTGGGCGGAACTTTTTTTCGGCCAGCTCCACATACTGCCGATCCTGAATCGTCGCGATAATAGACGCATAGGTACTCGGGCGCCCGATGCCTTTTTCTTCCAGAGCTTTCACCAGAGTTGCTTCCGTAAAACGCGGCGGCGGCTCGGTGAAGTGCTGTTTGGGAGTCAGCGTCAGCAGCTTCAGCATCTGCGCGTCCGTCAGCGGCGGCAAGGGCTGTTTTTCTTCGTCTTCGACTTTGCTGACATCATCTTTGCCTTCGGAGTAAACGCGCAGAAAACCGTCGAACTTCACCGTTGAGCCGGTCGCTCGGAACGTATAATTTCGGGCGGTGACATCCACTGTGACCACATCGAACACCGCGGGAGCCATCTGGGATGCGACAAACCGCTGCCAGATCAGCTTGTAAAGCCGCTCCTGGTCACGATTGAGAGATTGTGCGACCTTTTCCGGGAGACGGGTCACATCGGTCGGTCGGATGGCTTCATGGGCATCCTGAGCCGCGCCGCCTTTTTTATACTGCTTTGCGGCGGCCGGGGCATATTTCGGCCCGTAGGTTTGCGTGATGAGCTGCCGCGCAGCCTGCTGAGCTTCGTCGGCAATGCGCGTCGAATCAGTACGCATGTATGTAATCAAGCCGACATGGCCTTCGCCCGGCACTTCGACGCCCTCGTAAAGCTGCTGGGCCACGCGCATGGTGGTCTTGGCATTAAAGCCGAGTTTCCGAGAGGCTTCCTGCTGCAAAGTACTGGTGATGAACGGTGCGGAGGGATTGCGCCGCTTTTCGCTGCGCTTCACTGACTTGACGGTGTAAGCGCTGCCGTCCAAATCAGACAGAATTTGATCGGCTTCTTTCTGGTTGTGAATCTCCAGCTTTTTGCCGTTACGCTCAATCAGCGCCGCATCAAATTTGTTCTTCGCCGTATCCGGCGTCAGCGTGGCCGTGACAGACCAGTATTCCACAGGCTTAAAAGCCAGAATGTCGCGCTCCCGGTCAGCGATGAGCCGGACGGCGACGGATTGTACCCGGCCTGCGGACAGGCGAGGACGGACTTTTTTGGACAGTATCGGGCTGATTTTGTAGCCAACGATGCGGTCGAGTTCGCGCCGTGCCTGCTGGGCATTGACCCGGTCCATGTCAATCGCCCGGAAGTTTTGCAGTGCGGCCTGTACGGCCGTCTTCGTGATCTCATTAAACTGAATGCGGCGGGGATTTTTGAGGCCAAGCGCTTCCTGCAAATGCCAGGAAATTGCTTCGCCTTCGCGGTCAGGATCAGAAGCCAAATAAACTTCGCTGGCGTTCTTTGCCGCCGTTCTAAGTTTGGCAACGACATCCTGGCGCTCCGGGATCACCACATACGTCGGCGCAAAATCATGTTCAATATCAATAGAAAGCTTTTTTTCGGGCAAGTCACGCACATGCCCCATGCTGGCTTCTATTTGATAGTCGCTGCCCAAAAAACCTTTTAGCGTCTTGGTCTTAGCCGGCGACTCGACAATAATCAACTTCTTTGCCATAAACGTTCTGTTCCTCGCGTTCTCCTTATTATAACACCCAAACCGAAGTTTTTGTTACCAAAGGTGGAGAAACACGGTTTACAGCACTCGGACAAAGGCATTGCCGGGGACGCGGCGGGCCAAGCCGCGCATTTCCAGCAGCGTCAGAATGCCGGTGACCTGCGGTACCGTCAAGCCGCTTTCGTGGAGCATTCCTTCCACCTGACGCGGCTGAAGGGTCAGAAGATCAAGAACGCGCCGCTGTTCCGGGGGCAGGGGCGGAATGGGCGCAGGTGCAGCAGGATCGGAAGCAGGAGAGCGCAGGGAAAGGACGCCCAGTTCATTTAGAATGTCGTCCACGCATTCCACGAGCTTCGCCCCGTCCTGAATCAGCTTGTGACAGCCGGAATTGTGGCCGAAGCCAATCGGGCCGGGAATAGCGAAGACATCGCGGCCCTGCTCGCCGGCTTCTCGGGCGGTAATCAGCGATCCGCTGTCTGCGGGACTTTCTATCACTAAAACGCCCAGAGCGGTCCCGGAAATCAGGCGATTGCGCGCGGGAAATCGCCAGGGTTCGGGTTTTGTCCCCATTGGAAACTCTGATAAAACAGCCCCATGACTGTTTGCAATAGCATCAAATAGGTGGCGGTTATCATAGGGGTAATTTTGATCAACGCCTGATCCTAAATACGCCAGGGTGCGTCCGCCCGCATCCAGTGCGCCCTTATGCGCCTCCGTATCCACGCCGCGCGCGCCGCCGGAAACCACCGTGAGACCATGCGAAGCCAGTTCGCGGGCAAACTGCTTTGCCAGTGTCAGGCCATAGCTCGTCGCGCGGCGGGAACCAACGATGGCGATGCTAAACTTATCCTCAGGGATCAATTCGCCGCGCGCAATCAAAACCGGCGGAGCATCGGGGAGGGGCCGCAGGTTGGCCGGATATTCCGGGCTGTTGAGTGTAATCAAAACAGCGCCGCATTTATCCAGCGCTGACCAGGCGGCAGCCATGTCCAGAGTACGGACAGACCCCAGATGCGCCAAGCGCTTCGGGGTGAGGCCCGGCAGACGTTCGCGCCATTCGGCCTCAGAAGCAGCGAACAAAGCCTGGGGATCGCCCTCCCATGCTTCCAAAAGCGCATGTTTTCGATGCGCCGCAAATTCCAGCGCATTTACGCGCAGCCAGGCGTCTTGAGCGTCCCGGCCTTCCATAGCCAACATAATTCTCTCCTTAGCGGTTCGGTGCTTGGTTAAAAAGGAACCAGGGGCGGCGGGGGCGGCGGAGCCGCCGGATTGCGGCCATTGCCGGGATAATTCGGCGCATTTGGATTCAGCGATCCGGGCTGCGTTAGGGTGGGGTGATCATTCACCGTGAAACTCCACGACTTAGTGGTGGTGTTTCCCTTCCAGTCGACTGCTTTGACGGTGATGTGGTGCGGGCCTTCTCCCAGAGGAGTATCCGGCGTTTCATAGATCGCATTTTGTGCCGCCTGGTACTGCGCTTTGGCGTCTGCCTGACCGTCCAGCGACAAGCGGACCGTCGCCGGATCAATGCCGCTTCCCTCATCCGCCAGGTATGCGCCATAAGAAAGTCCGGCGCTGGGAACCGTGGAATTGGCTTCCGGGACAAGCTGAGTGAGCTGCGGGCCGACATCGTCAGGAGCATCTGAACGAAATGCGCTGAGGGAGCCGTCGTCGCTGACGACATACACTATTCCGCCCGCCAAAATCGGCGCGGCGGCGACATTTGCAGTGGCATATTTCGGCTGGCTGTCGGTGGCGGTCGCTTGCATCACATATTGCCACACCTGTTTTCCGTCACCAACATCGTATCCAGAGAGAATGCCGGATTGGGTGGCGACCAGAAGAAGATTGCCCGCCAGAAGCGGCGGCGCACTTGCGGCTCCCTTCAGCGTCACATGCCAGCGCGAGCGGCCCGCCGAAGTCAGCGCATACAGCACATTGGTTTGCGTAATGACATAAACCGTATCACGGCTAATCGTCGGCGGCTGAAGAATATTTGTCGGCAATGTCCGTGTGAAGCGGCGCATACCGTTGCTGGGATCAAGCCCGTAAACTGAATCGCCTGCCGTGACGTACAAAGTCGCACCATCATAAATGACCGGCAGAATACTGGGGTCAGCGTCAAAAGGAAGTGACCACGCCTTGTGCCCTGTTCGTGCGCTCAGGCTGTAAACATTGTTGTCGGAAGAAGTAAAGACGACCAGTCCGCCGGTAACTGTCGGCGAGGTCGTGACAGCGCCATTTGTCGCAACGTCCCAGATCACCTGACCAGTCTCGGCGCTCAGGGCATAACAGTGACTGTTGCCGCTGCCAAAGTAAACCATGCCGCCGCTCAGAACCGGCGCGGAGCGAATGGCCCCATCTAGCTTGCGGGTCCAAAGTTCGTGTCCGGTGGCTGCGTCCAGCTTGTACACTTGCCCATTATCGTCGGGAACATAAAGTGCGCCGCCGGACAACGCGGGTGTGGTCGCAAAGTAGGTGGAGGACTTTGCCCCGGACGGATATTGCCATTTCAGTGTCCCGTCATGGCTGTTGACTGCATAAACAAAGCCGGCAGATACAAAGTAGGCCGTCGACTCCGCAGTGACTGCCGAAGCGGGATTGTTCTTCGCCTGTCCTGTCGTATGCCGCCAGACAAGCGACAGGGGGGCCGTGAGCACTTCCGCCGCGACACCGGTATGTCCAATGTTGCTGCGATAGTATTCCACAGGAGTAGGAGGGGTAGGCAATTGGGCCAGCGCACCCGGCATTGGGAAGGCCAGCAGAAGCGCAAGCGCAAAACGTTTAGTCACGATTATTCCCTTCATTTCAGCGTCTTCGCTTTTCGTCATCGCGCCACTCCGGCTCCGAATTGGACAGCCCGGAATTGCGCCACAGTTTTTCTAGTTTTCGTCGGTCGCGCCAGTCTCGCAGTCGCCCGGCCAGGTCAAACGCGCTGCGCTGATGTGGCGAACCGTCCAAAGTAGTGCGAAACTTCGGTGTGCCGGAGGGTTTGGCGGGCCGCGCGTCCATCCGCAAATCCGGCCCGCGAAACGATTGACGCGGCGCAGTGTAGGACCCGACATCGCCCCAGGAGCGGCCAAACTTCACATACAAAAATGCGGCAAGAATTCCGCCGCAGGCAAATAAATTGAGCAGCGGCCCCATGCCTGCGGTAAAGTAACTCAGCAGCGCCACAATCCAGGCCACATGAATGGCCCGCACAGGGACAAAGTAAAAATTCAGCGTCAATTCCGGGTTGAGCATACAAAATGCCACAATCATTCCGCTGAGCGGCAGAGAAAACCCGAACATTAATGCCAGACCGTTGCCGAGAAGAAATTCAGGAAATGCGATCCGCCCGGCCAGGTAATAGCCCAAAAGCAGTGAAAGCGCGGAAATCGCGGAAAGCGTGAAAAAGAAAATTGCATAGCGCTTGCTGCCCCAGCCGCGCTCCAAACTTCCGCCAGCCAGCCAGAAGAAAAAACCGCCGATCAGCAGGTTAATGAAGCCGCCCGCCACCACCGGGTAAGTAAAAACCGTCCAGGGCGCATGAACGATATTATAAGGCGAAAAGGCCACATACGCCAGCAGAAACCTGTCGAAACTTTGGGAGGTAAAGAACGAGATTAAAAAAAGCGCGGCGCTGCACACCAGCAGCGTCATCGTAACCGGGATGCCGCCCCGTGTCATAAAGTCGCGCAGGTTGTCTATCGGTGTGCTGGGCGTGTTGTAACGCATATTACTTAGCTTTCCACTTGGCTTTCCAAACGCATTATGGCGCGGCGAAATGATAATTAAACCGCGCATCCGGGGCCACATCTCCCTGGCTATAGAAGTCCATAAGATCAGGCTGATCCGGGAGATTGTCAGCCCACTTGAAGTCAAATCGGAGCGGGCCGCGTGCGGAAGAAAGGCCGATTTTCGTGCGCGGGACGCATAATACCAAATCTCTGCCAGACCACGCGATTTTCGCGCCAGCTACTGCCTGCCACTGCCAAAGGCCGCCGACATTGCGCTCAATTGTAGCTCCAGCGCCATTTCGGCGCCGGTTGATTAAAAAATCGTATCCATGCCACCCTGTTTTAGTGCTGGCATCCGCATCCACGAAAAGCATCATCCAGTTTTTTCCACTTGCCGGTGAAAGCGGCGCCGCAGTTTGGACATGAAAATATAAGTTCTTTGCATCACGCGCGACCTGCGCCTGCACAATGTCATTACGCGCGCTTTTGTTCGTATAATGTGCGTTCGGCGTCGCCCCATCCCAATCCCGGTCGGCGACATCACCCGAGGCGTCATGGTAGATGGGCTTCAGACCATTCCACTGCTTGAAGGAGCCGTCCATGCGAATAGTTTCTGGCGCGGATGCAGGTTCCGGGGAGTGCATTCCTTTGTACCGTCGCATATTGGCGACAAACTGCCAGTAATAATCATCGCCGTAGCCACCGCGCATCGGCTCCAAGTCGCGGTTAAAATCCTGGTTGAACTCGTCAACAATATGTCCCTGGCCCGGCCCGGTTTTGCGGCCCAGCATGACCACCCCCGGCGTCTCCCAGACGGAAGCTGTCCATTCATTCCAGCCTGTGACCAATAAAATCGGTGCGGGCGCTTTTAAGGCATTGTCCCACATGGTCTGAAAAAATAAGCCTTTGGCCTGATCCCCGGACAGCCACTGATTATTATACGTCGGAACATGACCCGGCGCAGTGCTGACACCGCCGGACTGCATATTGTCCCAGATTGGGCCACCCGTAGACTTATTGACCACAATCTGCTCCGGCTTACCGTCCGGCCCGAGGGCGGGGCGCTGCCGCCCGCCGCCTTTGAGATCATCCATAAACCGCCATTTGGCCGGCTCTATTGCGGCATCCTGAAAAGCCCAGGTCGGGCGCCAGGTAAAATAGTCTTGAATGTCTTTGAGGCGTGACGGGTCTTTGAGCTTTGCACCCTCTGTCGGCTTTGCCGCCATCATCAGCGGCTTGCCTCGCCAGTAAAACCACAAATCGTTGTACTGACCGGGCTGATACCAATGTTGATACAGCGATTCGATTTTCCAGTCCGGCTGGTAATTCAAAAAGAAAACCAGCTTTGGTACGGCCACGCCGTGTGACTTCATATCACGCGCGACAGCAAGAAAAGTTTCTAATTCCGGGTCATACACACTCCCATTCGTGTAGTCCATGAACAGAAAATCCACTCCGGCATCGGCCAGCAGCGTCAAGTGCTTACGGATGACCCAGGGATCGGTAGAACGATAATACCCGAAAAGCGGCTCAGCCCAGTACCAGGTCGGGTTGCCGGGACCGCCCGCCGGATGGGCCCTAAAGTCCCGGAACCCAGGATGCGTTTTCAGGAATTTCGTGACATCATAATCGGCACCCCAGCGATCCGGGCCATGCCACTGCCAGTAGAACATACCCACCCAGCGGTTTGCCTTTGGCGGGCCGGTTTCTGCATAAGTTGGCAGACATCGTCCCAGGGCATCGCTCGCGACACAGTCGGCATTATCAATCACGACCGGCGGGCTATTTTGCACGACCGGCGGGCTATTTTGCGCGAGAGCCTGTGCTATCGCACATGTCCAAAACACTGCCGCAGGCAATAGCGCAGTCTTCCAAAGCGCGGTGGTGATTAAATTATTACGCTTTTGGGACATCATATGTCACCGGGAGGGCCATTCAATTTCACGACCGTCTTGCGCGTCACCCCCACAGCTTTCTGTCCAGGGCGCGGTACTGGATCGCCTCCGCGACATGGGCAAGCTGTATGTCGGCTTGGCTATCCAAGTCAGCAATCGTCCGCGCCAGTTTCAGGATGCGGTCATAGGCACGGGCGGACAGGCCAAGCTGAGAAATAGCGGCGCGCAGCAAGTCCTTGACATCATCGGCGACCGCGCAAAAGTGCTTGATCTGGCGCGCTCCCATGTGCGCGTTGCAGTGGAGCGCGGTTCCGTCGAAGCGTTCCCGCTGCCGGGCGCGGGCGCCAAGAACGCGGCTGCGGATAGACCCGGACGGCTCCCCAGTGCCGCCGCCCTGAATCATTTCGTCCTGCCTGAGTCGCGGTACTTCAATATGAATGTCAATGCGGTCCAGAAGCGGGCCGCTGATGCGCTGCAAATACTTCGCGATCATGGGCGGCGAACACGAACAGGTCTTAACCGTATCCCCATAATACCCGCAAGGACAGGGGTTCATCGCGGCAATCAGCATAAGCCGCGCCGGATACGTCATCGTCCCGGCGATGCGGGCGATGGTCACATGACCATCCTCCAGCGGCTGCCGCAGCACTTCCAAAACATCCCGCCGAAATTCTGGAAGCTCATCCAAAAATAAGATTCCATTGTGAGAAAGTGACACTTCGCCGGGGCGCGGCACACTTCCGCCGCCGGCCAGCGCGGCATTAGACACCGAATGGTGCGGGGCGCGGAATGGCCGCTTTGTCACCAGTGCCGCCGTTCCCAAAAGGCCGCCGACCGAGTAAATCTTGGTCACGTCCAGAGATTCTTCCAAATCCAGTGGCGGAAGGATGGACGGAACACGCCGTGCCAGCATGGTTTTCCCGGAACCAGGCGGCCCCACCAAAAGTATGTTATGTCCGCCGGCTGCCGCAACTTCCAAAGCCCGCTTGACATGCTCCTGCCCTTTAACTTCGCAGAAATCCAGTTCATCAGCGCTCAGTGTTCCCAGCAGCGCCTCCGGGTCAGAGGTCAGCGGAGTTTGCGAGTCGAAATCATTCAGCAGCACGACGACATCTGCAAGTGTGCGGACACCGTAGACTTTGACCTCGCCGACAATCGCCGCCTCACGCGCATTCGCGGCGGGAACTACCAGAAAAGGCCGCTTGTCTGTGCGGGCTTTGATCGCCATCGGCAGAACGCCGGACACCGGGCTAACCGCGCCGTCCAGCGCCAGCTCCCCGACAAACATTCCCCCGGCGATGGCTTCGCTTCGCACCTGCCCGGTGGCCGCCAAAATGCCGACCGCAATTGGCAAATCAAACGCCGGCCCCTGTTTTTTGATGTCAGCGGGCGCGAGGTTGATTGTAATGCGCCGTAGGGGGAACTCTAACCCTGTATTTTTAATCGCGCTGCGAACTCGTTCACGCGACTCCTGAACGGCGGCATCCGGCAGGCCGACAATGGTAAACATCGGGACACTGGACGAAATGTCTACTTCTACCCGGACGACATACGCATCAATGCCAAGAATGGCGCTGGAATCAACTTGTGCAAGCATGGTGTTCCTCCTGAACGGTTTCGGACTTCCGTGTGTTTACGCATGTATTCGGTCTGCCTTACCTGTTTTCCTGCCGGAAAGTTTAAAACTTTCTGCCGCGGGTAAGAACAAAATTAGGACATTCCTATGAATTTAAGACCCCTGATAATGATTGTAACGATTTCTTTACTGCTCACTGCCACACTCAATCCGGTTTCGGCTTCGGTGTTACCGCTGGCGGCGGTGTGCAGCCCCACCTCTTCGGCTGTGACAGTGAAAATTGGTCAAGCCTCGCTTGAAGAATATCACGCGGGAAATCCTTCGAGCGCGACGCATATTTATCGCGCTGGGGAAAATGCCCATTTGCCGCTCAAAAAAGCCGCTGATCAGAAACCGCATCGCGCGTAACTGCTATTTGTCCGACAGTGGCAGCACCAGTGAAGGTGTGGGAATAGTATGATCCGCACGGGTCGCGATGATGCTGGTTCCCACCGCAAAATATTCAATGACATGGCTGCCCCAGCCGTGTGAATTCTCCTTGATCGTTGCGCCGACAATGCCATCTGCCCCGATTTGCTCCGCCTCGGCCTGCATCCGAGCCAGCGAAAGCTCCCGCGCGTCGTAGATTGCCTGCGTGTAGGTAGGCATTTCTACATTTTGCCCGATCTGCGAAAACCACGCTTTGACGCCTTGATAGCCCACATGGTAAACGCAGTTCCCCATGACAAAAGAGACAGGGCGGTAGCCGGCCTTAGTCAGTGTCCAAAAGTCCTGACCGCTCAAATCCGACGTAAAGGGCCGCCCGTTGGGTGCGCGATGCGATTCTCCGTTTCGCGCTTTAATCGCTGTGCCTATGGCAATAAACTCCGCCAGGTTTTCGCCCCATTCCTGCCGCCCCACTTCCAGCCGGACTCCGACAATGCCGTCCGCACCGATGCTGTCCGCCTCTTCTTCCATCCGCGTCATTGCCAGTTCGCGGGCATGGTACATCGCCTGTGTCAGCGTCTCCAACTCCATGCTCTGGTTCATCGCGGGTTTTTGCCAGCCGATGTGATAAATGCTGGAGCCGACCACCAGTCCAAGTGGGTCAAACCCGGCTTCTTTGACCAGCAGAAACTCATTGACCGAGAGATCGCTGGTAAACAGTCCTTTTTGATTTGCACCGGGCCGCATGGCGGCAAGGCGATTGCGGGCGTGAATAGGCAGCCCTTCTTGTGAACCGGGCGTGTACGGGTTTGGCATGGTGGTTTCTCCTCGTGGTTGCCAGCAGCCGGGGTTGTAGAAACCCCCGGCAGGGAAATGTCCTTCGGACAAAGATACAAGCAACCAATTTTATTCTTCGTCTGAAGGACGCTGCTTTGCCGGGGGTTTCTACAACCCCGGATTCAGCCCTTCAGCGGCAGCGCATAATCAATCGTCAAAGTCTCAGTTCCCGCGGCAGCGATAGCCGTTCCCAGGGCCGTAAACTCGACAATCAAATCCCGCCGGGGCGTATTGTTGATTTCAACTTCGTAAATTCGGATATTCTTTTCCACAGTGACACCGACCACTCCCTCAGCAGACACACGGGCGGCTTCATGCGACATCTGGATCATTGCCCTGTCACGAGCGGTATAAACAGCCTGCGTGTAGTCCGTCAATTCCATGTTTTGCAAGGAGCCAACCCCGAACATGCCGCCCTGAGTCGTCCATTGATTCGTGTAGCTTGCCACATGATAATAAGTGCAGGTGCCAAAGGCAAAACCAACCGGGAAGAAGCCGCCGCGCCGCAGGGCGTAAAACTCCTGCCCGGACAGGGCGCAGACGAAGGGATGCTCCGGCACTGCCATTCCTGGCAGGGCCACCGCCGTGCCGCGCGCGGCGAACTCCAGGAGATTTTCGCCCCACGAATAGGTTTGACGCTCCAAACGCACCCCGATCACGCCGTGCGCCCCCAAAAGACGCGCTTCCTGCTGCAAGCGCGAAATAGCGAGCAGGCGGGCATGGTACTGAGCATGGCTGAGTGCGGTCAGCTCCGTACTTTGATAAAGCGGCGTGAATTGCCAGCCCACATGGTAAATCGTGCTGCCCATGACCTGGCCCAGTGGACGGATACCTTCGGTGGCGGCCAGCGCCAGCTCGTTGATGGTGAGATTCGAGGTGAAAAAGTTGCCGTTCTGCCGCAAATCGTTCAGGCGAAGCTCCGCCCCCAGCGGCAGGCCGCCGCGAGCCAGCCGCTCCTGATCGGTTTGCGCCCGCGTGTCCACCTCTGCATTGCGTTTGCCGAAAAGTGCCATCGGGCTACTCCAAAAGCTTTCGCAGGGCGAAAAAGGCTTTCTCATTCTGGTGAGCGCGCGTGCCGATCTCGGCACTGAGTTCCGCCAGCCACTCTTCCGCAGGCATCGCTTCGGTTTTGAGCGTGATTCCGCGCACGACTTTGACCCGGCAGGCTGACAGCGGGCCGCGGCCCAAGTCTTCCAGCGTGTATATCTGGTCCCCGAGCGTGACCAGCACTTTGCGGACGGGCTTTTCGCGCTGAAACAGGCCGCCTTTGCGCTCAATTTGTGTTTCTTCCGGCAGGGCGCCCGCCAAAACAATCGCCAGAAGTGGCAGAAAGCCGCGCGTGTCCTGCGCGTAAGCCTGCGCTAACGCCCCGGCGACGCCGACATTGGTAAACTCCTCGCCGCCCATCTCCTCACTCGCCATGTCCAAATGCCCCTTCCCACCGTTCCCAGAAATCAGGAAACGTCTTGGCCACGCAGCCGGGATCGTTGATAGTCATGCCCGGAACTCGCAAACCTGCAATGGCAAACGCCATCGCCATGCGGTGATCGTCATACGTATCAATTGCCGCGCCCGTATAAATGCCGTCCGGCGGCGGAGTGATCGTCCAGCTATCTCGGCCTTCTTCCACCCGGACGCCTAGCTTGGGCAGCTCTGTGGCAATCGCATGTAGGCGGTCCGTTTCTTTAACGCGCAGGCTGGCAAGGCCGGTGATGTGGGAGGGGCCATCGGCGAAAGCGGCGACGACTGCCAGCGTCTGCGCTGTATCGGGGATCGCTTCCATGTCCACCTGGATACCATGCAGGCACGACGAGCCGGTGATTTGAATCCTGTCGCCGTGCGTTATCGTGCAGCCCATATTTTCCAGCACGTCGGCAAAGTAAATATCGCCCTGAATGGATTTGCTGCCCAAGTTACTAAGCGTGACCATGCCGCCGGTGACAGCCGCCGCACCAAGAAAGTAAGACGCATTGGAGGCATCGGCTTCCACGGCATAAGTTTTGCCGACGTACCGCTGCCCGCAGGGAACGGATAATTGCCGGTAGCCGTCATTGTGCATCGTCACACCGAACGACTGCATGACGGCCTGGGTGATGTCAATATAAGGTTTAGAAATCAGATCACCGATGATCTCGATTTCCACGTCTCGCACGGCATACGGCGCGGCTTGCAGCAGAGCGGTCAAAAATTGGGAGCTGACATCTCCGCGCAGCCGGCAGGAGCCGCCCGGCAGGCCGCCGCCCTGGACGCGCACCGGCGGACAGCCATGCCCGTTGACGCTTTCGGCATCAACGCCCAGAGTTAAGAGTGCGCCCAGCAAATCACGAATGGGCCGCTCCCGCATCCGCGCCACCCCGTCCAGCACCACTTCGGCCCCGGAAGGCGCAAGGCAAGCCGCCGCCGTGAGAAACCGCACGGTTGTCCCGGAGTTGCCGATAAACAGCGGCTTTTCGGGGGCCTGAAATGCGCCGCCGGTGCCGGGCACCAAAAAGTCACGTTCGGAAGTGTCTTCTACCGAAACACCGAGCGCTCTCAGAGCCTGCGCCATGTAAAATGTATCATCGGAATGGAGCGGAGCGATCAAATGGCTCTCGCCGTCCGCCAGAGCGGCCAGCAGCAGCGCGCGGTTGGTAATGCTTTTAGAGCCGGGCAGGCGCACGGAGGCATGAACGGGACCGGAAACCGGGTGAAGCAAAAGCTGTTGGGGATAGGACGCAGCCATGCCGTTATTCTAGCACAGCAGGGTAGGCTTGTCAATCAGAGTCGACGATTGGTGCAAACGCATTGCGGAACAGTGTGAAGCGAGGGGGGGCAGGGGGATTTCGAACTACGGCCACCACATCGAAGCGACAGGAAACATCATCCAGATCGTGCTTTGCCAGATAGGCCAGGGCCAGCCGGGTCAACTGCGTTTGCTTGCGGGTATCCACCGCCTCGGCAGGCGTCCCCTGCGCTCCCCAGGCGGTACGCCGCGTCTTGACTTCCACAAAGGCCAAATATTCGCCGTCCCAGGCCACCACATCAATTTCTCCCCGCGCCATGCCTTCCAGGGGGCGTACATTCGCATCTACGACCCGGTAGCCATGCGCTTCCAGAAATGCCAGCGTGTCCCGCTCCCCGGCTGCTCCGATGGTTTTGTTGTTTTCGGTCATAGAAGACCTAACTCCCCGCTTCTGCACTGGCAGACCCGGAGGGCGCTGGGGTCCTTCCTTCAGGAAGAACCCTGTGAGCGAGGAACGAGAGAACAAGGTGGTAGGTCTCTTTTGACACTCGCCGTAACAGGAGCGAAGGAACGCCGATGAATGGGGCAGGGGCCATGCTCTCGAAGGGCCGCAAGATGCGTGGCCGCACCGTAGCCTTTGTGACCGGCAAAGCCGTATTCGGGATAGACCTCGGCATACGCGCACATCATCCGGTCACGCGCCACTTTGGCGACAATGGATGCCGCCGCGATGCTGACGCTTTGCGAGTCGCCGCCGATGACCGATTTCTGTGCGGAGCAGGGGAAATCGGGAACCGGCAGGCCGTCAATCAGCACGTAGTCCGGGGTGGGGGAAAGCAAAAGAAACGCGGATCGCATAGCTTCGCGGGTTGCCTGCAAAATGTTGATCCGGTCAATGGTTTCAGGAGAAACAATGCCGAGGCCAATCGCAAGCGCTTCGCCCCGTATGCGAACTTCGGCCCGCTCCCGCTGCCGCGCGGTGAGCTTTTTGGAATCGTTGATCCCCGTAGGGTCAAAGTCTTCGGGCAGCACGACGCAGGCCGCAACGACCGGGCCAGCCAGCGGGCCGCGCCCGACCTCATCTACTCCGGCAATGACTTGGTACCCGGCGGTACGCGCCAGGCGCTCATGCCGCCAGAGGTCGACTTGGGGATCGGTCAATGAATGACGCCCATGCGGGAGGGCGGCCAAAAGACAAGCTGCGCCCGGCCCACGACACGCCAGGATTCCAGCGGCCCCCAGTTTGTGCTGTCATTGCTGTCGTTGCGGTTGTCTCCCATCATCATATAATGATTAGCGGGAAGCGGCTCCGTCGGCAGGCGGAATTCCTGCTGAAATACCGCCGGCGAAAGCGGCTGTAAGTTCCATTTAAACTCATCCATGCCGCCGCTATGCTCATGCTTGATGGGATACCCATGGTAAATTTTCATGTCGTAATCCGGGTCTTCCGCGATAAAAGGTTCACTGAGCTTTTGTCCATTGCGGATGTTGTAACCCGGCTGAACTACCACCGGCAGGTCTTTCTGCCCGGTCAGAATTTCCGCCAGGCGCGGCCCGTCAATAAACTTGCTATCCGCCATGACCCCGCCAGGAACGAACTTGACATGGTGATCCGCCTGCAAGTCGCCATTTTCGGAGCTTTCGGCATCCGGGCCGAATTCACCGGCCTGTGCCAGCTTCTCACGAATGTCGCCATGATAATACGCGACGCCATTCACCGTGACCTTGCCGCCGACCGTTTCCAGGCGGTCGCCCGGCAGCCCGATTAAGCGCTTAATAAACTCCGGGTCGCCTTCCATCGCCGCTGGCGGAGCCAGGAAAACTACGACATTATCCCGCTGAGGCTTACCCAAACGGTATTGAAACTTGTTGACAAGAATGCGGTCCCCCGAGCCATTCTTGCCCAGCAGCGTTGGCTCCATAGACGGCGAAGGGATAAAAAAGGCCTGAAGAATAAACGGGCGAATGATCAAAAAGACCATGGCGACTGCAATCATGCCCGACTCTAAAATCTCGGCCCAGAACCGGGCGGTGGCAGTCGGGACTTTAATCAGCGCCAGCCGCACCACCGTCAAGCCCACGATGATGGCAAGTATCCAGAGGATATTCAAATTCGCCAGCATCTCGGTAATGCTGGTCTGAGGCGCAGTTTCAGTCATGGTCACTCTTAATAACGCAAAAATTAAATAAGGCAAAAACTAAATCAAAAATCAGTCAAAAAGAAAGCCGCCAGGCAAAGGCTTGGCGACTGTGTTTACGCAACGATCCAGCCTAGAAGTTCCGCTTCTCTTTGATGCGGGCCGCTTTGCCGACCTTCTTGCGCAGATAAAAAAGCTTGGCGCGGCGCACAAGGCCCCGGCGCGTTACTTCAATTTTATCCACACGCGGCGAGTGCAGCAGGAACGTGCGCTCGACCCCGTAGCCATTGCTGATCTTTCGCACCAGAAAACAGGCGCGGGACAGACCTTCTTTGCGGCTCAGTACCGTTCCTTCAAACACCTGGATGCGCTCTTTGCCGCCTTCCACCACTTTGACATGGACGCGGACAGTATCGCCCGGTCCGAAATCCGGCACATCACTCTTACGCTGCGCCTTTTCAATCTCCTGAATCAACGGATGCATGAACAGTAATCTCCTCTTCTTCTGCAAGCTGTTTGAGCAGCTTGAGATCGGACTTGGACGGGACAAATTCCGCCCAGAGGTCTGGCCGACGCGCCTGCGTGCGGCGGAACTGCTCCTTGCGTCGCCATTTGGCGATCTCGGCATGGTGGCCGGAGAGCAGAACATCGGGAACGCGCCAGCCCCGAAAATCGGCAGGGCGCGTATAATGCGGGTATTCCAGCAAACCGTCTGAGAACGTATCGTCTTCGGCGGAAGCTGAGTTACCTAAAGTGTCCGGCAGAAGCCGGGCAACGGCGTCAATCACCAGCAGCGCGGGCAGTTCCCCGCCGGTCAGCACATAATCGCCTATCGAGATTTCTTCCGTCGCTAAGTGCTGCCTGACCCGCTCGTCAAAACCTTCATAATGGCCGCACAGCAGCACGAGATGCGGGCAAAGCGAAAACTCCCGTGCTTTCGCCTGCGTGAAAGTCCGGCCCTGCGGCGTCATCAGCCCGACGCGGGTCTGCGGTGTGAGCGGCAGGCTTTCCACTGCATCAAACAGTGGGCCGGGGCGCATGACCATCCCCGCTCCGCCGCCATAAGGCGTGTCATCTGTACTGCGATGCATTCCCGGTGCAAAATCGCGCAGATCGTGGACATGGGCTTCCAGTGTACCAGATTCCTGCGCCCGCTTGAGAATGCTGAAGCCCAGACCGGAGCGCACGAGGTCCGGGAAGATGGTGACCACATCTACTCGCACGGTTTAGTGTTTCAGTTCTTGTTTCGGTTCCGGCTCATCCAGAAGGCCCGGCACGTCTCGCACAGTGATCAGCCCCGCATCCAAATCTATACTGACGATGAAATCTCCGGCGACGGGAATCAGCGCGCCGCCGTCTGTCACATACACGTCATTCGCCGGTGTGTTCAGAACATCGGTGAGCAGGCCGAGAGACTTGCCCGTATCGGTTACGACCGGCAGTCCGAGAAGCTGATCTACATAGTATTCGCCTTCCGGCAGCGAAGCGCGCTCCTCTTCTCGGATCAGCAGCGAGCAGCCGTGCAGTGTCTCAGCTTCATTTCGGTCTTTTACTTCTTTGAAGTGAGCGATCCACGCGCCTTTAGGCTGTGGCTGTTTTCGCAGGCCAGTCAGTGTCAGGTCACGCTGGAAGCCATCGGACTGGCGGACGGCACGGACAATCTGGCCCGGCTGTAGAGACCGGGCCGAATGGTCCGCGGTTCCTGCGATCAAACGCAGCCGCAGGCTGCCGCTGACGCCATGCGCCCCGGCAATGTCGGCGGCAAGCACTGTGTATTCGTTTTCCAATGTTTCAGGCAACGATTTCCACGTAAACCTTCTTTTTAGACTTCATGGCAACCGCTTTGGTGACTGTTCGCAGAGCATTCGCAATTCGTCCCTGCTTGCCAATGACTTTCCCCAGATCGCCGGGCGCCACATGCACTTCGTAGGTCGTAGACTCTTCGCCCGGAATTTCCGTGACCGTGACACTCTCAGGCTCATCCACTAATTCTTTGACGAGATACTCGATCATGGGTTTCAAAGTACTGCTGCTCCTCTGAACCCGCCCTGGCACCACTGCCGGGCCGGGGTCTTGCTTTGTATTACTTATGTCTTACGATATTAGAACGAATTTCATTCGTTCGCTCGTTCGCGTTATTCAGTGGCCGGAGCGGCGGCTGTCTCATAAACACCCTGCTTTTTCAGCAGAGCCTGGGCGGTATCGGAGGGCTGTGCGCCGCAGCCCAGCCAGTATTTCGCACGGTCATTGTCGATTTTCAGCTCTGCGGGTTCCACGCAGGGATTGTAGTAGCCCAGAATCTCAATGAACCGGCCATCGCGGGCACGGCGGCTGTCGGCGACAACAACACGGTAAAAAGGGCGCTTCTTGGCGCCCATGCGCCGAAGCCTGATCTTAACGGACATAAATTTCTGCTCTTTTCTTTAGAATGTAATCTGTTAGAATGTCAAAGTCTACCGACGGCCAAATGGGAATTTGAAGCCGGGCGCCGGTTTGCGTTTATTTTTCTTGGAAGCCGTCTTGTTGCTGCCGCTGTGCTTGCCGCCCACGCCCGGCATTCCAGGCAGGCCCGGCATCCCACCGTCCATGCCGCCGGTCAGGCCGCGCATCATCTTCTTCATCTGGTCAAACTGCGTCAGCAGGCGATTGACATCCTGTATCTGCGTTCCGCTGCCCATGGCAATTCGACGGCGTCGGCTGCCATTGATCAAAGCCGGCTCGCGCCGCTCCTGCCTGGTCATGGAGCGGATCATGGCTTCAATGCGGGCTAAATGGCTTTCGTCAATCTCCAGCCCCTTCAATGCGCCGGCCCCGCCCAGACCGGGGATCATTTTCAGTATTTGATCCAGCGGCCCCATCTTACGCATTTGCTGCATTTGCTCCAGGTAGTCCTCAAAGTCGAACTTATTGGCCCGCAGCTTCTTTTCAAATTCCAGGGCTTTTTTCTGATCGAGCGCACCCTCGGCCCGCTCAATCAAGGTCAGCACGTCCCCCATGCCCAGAATGCGCGAGGCCATCCGGTCTGGATGGAACACTTCCAGGGCGTCCATTTTCTCGCCGACGCCGACAAACTTGATGGGCCGTCCAACGACGCTTTTAATGGATAAGGCCGCCCCGCCGCGCGTGTCGCCGTCCAGCTTGGTCAGGATCAAGCCCGTCACGTCCAGCGCGTCATGGAAGCCCTGGGCGACATTGACAGCCTCCTGGCCGGTCATCGCATCCACGACGAGCAGGATTTCCTGGGGCTTGACTGCGGCTTTGATCCGCTGAAGCTCCTGCATCAGCGTTTCATCAATTTGCAGGCGGCCTGCCGTGTCCAGAATGACAACATCGTTGCCGGTGCGCGCGGCTTCCGCGACAGCGGCCTGGGCGATTTTCACCGGATCGGCATTCGGCAGCGTAAAAACAGGTGTTTTGACCTGCTCGCCGACCACTTGAAGCTGCTTGATTGCGGCAGGGCGGTAGATGTCGGCAGCGACCAGCAGTGGATTTCGCCCCTGTTTCCGCAGCAGCAGCGCCAGCTTACCTGCATGGGTCGTCTTGCCCGCGCCCTGCAAGCCGCATAGCATGATAATCGTTGGCGGCTTTGGAGCGAACGTCAGCGGGGCCTGTTCTCCCCCCAGCAGTGCGGTCAGCTCCTCGTCAACTATCTTGATGACTTGCTGCGCCGGGTGCAGACCTTCCAGAATATCAACGCCGACGGAGCGCTCTCGAATCCGCCCGATGAAATCTTTGACAACCTTGAAGTTGACATCGGCTTCGAGGAGGCCCAGGCGCACTTCGCGCAAAGCTTCCGATACGTCGGCTTCCGTCAGCGCACCTTTGCCTCGCAGTTTTTGGAAGACATCTTGTAATTTATCCGCGAGGCTTTCAAACATCGAATCAACGCTTAAGGGATGGGCAAAAACATGGGTCAGAAATCAGACGCGAGGAGTAATATACCCGTCCCGGCAGTGAAAAGTCAAGCGAAACTCCGAAATACCTACAGAAACGGAACCCGCCCGGCAATAATAGGAGTAATGACGGAAAATGGGTATAAAAAAATATGCGTCCAAAGACGGGCGCGTTTTGAAAGGCAGATCGGGAATGTACCTTAGATCAAAAATTCAGTCGGAGCGCGGTGTCCAGAAATCAGATGTCCAGCTTTGCACCCTTTGCGGCACACTCAATTCTCGGGGAAATGCAGAATGCTGGACTTGCGGGTGGCAAGGCAGCTTCAGCCGCGATGCCCAAACCATTGACCTCTCCTGGCAGCGGCTTTGCTCAGAATATGAGGAGGTTCGGTGGGAACATGTGACCGCGCGGCGCTCACGCAAGCTGGGAGATTTTGGCGCTGCCCGCCCCGCTTCCTTTTTCGGAAGCCTTTTGTCACGGATCGGGAGTTACTGGGAACAATTCCAAACACGACGGGATTTGCGCTCCGCTCAGCGCGCTGCATCCTTGAAATCGCGCATTCCCAGCAAGCCCGATCAATTAGGCGTTTAACCGCGATTTTTAGCCTTTGACCAGCCGCAGCCAGTCGTGGAAAATAAAGTACATTCGGTCGATCAGCAGCGCCATACGGGTCATAATTGTGGAGCCGAAGATCGCGCCGAATGAAAACATCAGCAGCCAGCGCCCCATCTGAGCCGTCCTTTGGACGGCTTTATTTTTTTGCTCAAAAGCGAACAAAAAATAAACCAGTACACAAACGACGATGGCGAGAAACAAGGCATTGTTTAAAACAAAGGAAACTTGATGCAGCAAAGCATTTGGGTCTCCCGGTGTCGGGGCGGGAGGAATAAGTGACTTGCTTGGCGAAAACGACTTTGTGACCTGCGGAATGTCCCGTCCTGCGAAATCCTGAAAGATCGTTCCGGCCGCAAGACCGAAAAAGATGCCGAAGACGACGCGGCTCATCCAGGCAAACCGTTGGGTGTAAATTCCGTAAAACATCAGCCCCACGGGAACCGTCATAACCCAGGCCCACTGCCCATCGTGGGTCATCGGGTCCCAGAACTGCGGCCTCAGCACTGTTGTCCAGGTAAATTCCAAGTCATATCCGAGCGCAAGCCCAAGAAAGATATGCTCAAAGAGTCGGTAAAAGCGATTCTCCTTGAAGACCAGGGAAAGGATCGCGATAGTTCCCAGCGCGCCAAACAGCAAAATGGGGTCAAAAAGGTGCTTGAGGTAGTCCATCACCGCATCTCCCTTTTTTGCGCCGAGCGGGACACATAGTAACCGACATTGCCGAGAATAATCAGCAGAATGATCAGCGCATACACCAAAGATAACGCACCCGCAGCGCGGCTGCCAAAGCTACGTGTTCCAAGCAGGCCCTCATAGTCGCCCGCGCCTTTAATGCCCGTGAGCATTCCCGCCATTTGCCCGGTATCAAGATACGGGTAATACGTCGGAGCCATAACGGCAGTGGGCGCAAACAAGAGCGGCGGGGTGTTATTCTGCTCAAATAGCCCCAGCCATGTTTCCGCAGTTTTGGACGGAGTAATCTCTACCAGCGCGCTGACATCCGCGCGGGTTTTGATGTCTTTCATTACGGGAAACTGCGTAATCGGTGTGCCTTTGTAGTCTTTTTTCAACGTGCCGGGAATGTCTGTCACCAGCCCTTTGACGGTCGGCACAAAGCTTGCAGGCGGCTTAAATCCCCAGTTGATATAATTGCGGCCATAAACGTAGCCATATTTCTTTGCCAGTGGTTCTACCACCTGCGTCTGCATGACTGTATTGTTCTGAGTATCGAATGACAGAATTGCAAAATGCAGATGACGCATCATTAAATGCGTGACAACTGCCTGCGCCTGCCACTGATTCTCGCCGCGCGTACCGGGAGACCACCAGCCATCTATGATGACGATTTTATTGGGCGATTCTCTCGCAACTCGCTCGATTGTATTATAAAAATCCAGTGACTGCTTGCTGGGATAGGTGGGCAGGTTAATTCGAAAAAATAGCGGAATCAAAATGACGACTAAGAGAATAGCATAAATCACGCGCCGATCAATTGTCTGCAAACGGTCCCAAAAAGTAGTATTCATAGTTCTTTGTCAAAATAAGCGCCGCGCTCCAGGCTGAGCCAGTAGCGCAGAGAAGTCGCCAGAAGGCCCAGGTCCAAGCCGAACAAAATACCGCGCTGGGCTGGGCTGTTGACTTCCAGCATCAGCCACTGGGCGATGTTTTCAATCCGCAGGTTCGCCCACGGGTTCTCGCTTCCATTGGCAAGTGTTGGGTGAATATCATGCGTAAACCAGGTTCCGAAAGAAACGGAGCCGAACATGATAATCAGGGCGGCAATCATCAGCAGGGTGGCTTCCAGCGAACGAATTCGAAACGCCCGGTATGCCGCCGACGCAATATAAAACGCGATCATAGAGAATGTGGCTGATCCCAAATTAGTCAAGCCGCCGACAAACAGAAATTGGAACAACCCATGCGCGTTCTGGCTGGCCCAGAGACCCGGCGCGGAAGGAATGATGGTGGAAGACGGGCTGTAGGCATTCATCAAGCCGAAGGTTGTCATCGATAAAAAAGACACCAGGAACACGGTGCTGTACCCCCAGCCGGGGCGTCGGCGCGCAACCTGGCGTGTATGGTTTTGAAGCAGGGAAATCACGCCGAGACCGATGGCAAACGAGCCGACAACGGCGGCAAGGCTTGCGACAACGTCTTGGTAGGGAGTCAGAAAGTTTTCATTTGTGGTGGGGTTGGTGGGCCAGAAGAATTCCGTGGCAAAATAAATGCCGCCCAGGAATGTGAAAAAGGCAATAATTCCCTTGCGCGCGCGCCGCGGCGCGGCCTGCATCGCTCCCAAAATGACGAACATAAACAGCACGCCGAGTGCCATTTTGCCGTAATACCATGCACCGTGTCCCGGCATAGGAGCAAAAAATTGTTGAAGCGTATGCAGTGTTATTTCACTTTCAGAACGTTTACGACCCAGTGCATGGCATGAGAAAATACCCCGGTGTGAGCGAGGACGGGGATATTCAGCAGACTGATGGCAATGATGCCCAGAAAGATAATCGCCAGCAGGAGCAGCTTGCAATAATCCTGCCCGACAATGCTGCCCAGAAGCGTTGGATCGCGCGACAGGTAGGCGCTAGCCGCGTAAAACTCATCGCCGATAATCACATAGTCGCAGGCAGCGATGAAGAACGGAATCTGGTTGGTTTCGGTCGTTCCGGCCACCTGCACCGCGCCGACCTGCTGGCCGACTTCCGCAAAAATCAGCGACTCCGCGAAAAACGCGCCGAATAAAAACGAGGCCGCGACTTTTTCGCGAATAATTATTCCTGCCACACCGGAGGCGAACGCGAATTGCTGCTGGGTCAAATACCGGACATCGCCGGAATCATAAAGCTCCGGGCGGCCTGCATCGGCATAAGCATCCGACAGCGTCTCCTCGGCCACGCCCGTCACAATCGGATCAATGGTTGGAATAATGCTTTTGTTGCCGAACCGCGCGACGGCCCGCGCAATGTAGCTGAAGATGGAAAGCGCCTGCAATGTCACCACATCCAGGCCGCTGATACCGGGAACCATCATTACCGGACGGCCCATTTCCGTCGCGCGTCCCACCGCCTCATCAATGGCATTCAAACCCGCAATGCGGCGGATCGTCGGAACGCGGCCACGCTGGGCCGACAGTACCTTGCCGATTATAATGAGAGAAAGCAGCACGACAATGCCGCTGACCCACCAGTTATCACTTGCGTGCTGCATTCGGCTCCTTTTTATTTTCGCGCTCTGCCAGCATTTCGCTTAATCGGTCCACCAGCCGCCGGATATTTTCCGGCTGTTCCAGCAGTTTACTCAGTTTCTGCACGTCCAAAATGCCCTGCGGCATGATCGGGGCGATGAAGGGCGAGAAGGCGACAAGTCCCTGTCCGGCAAGGGGACTGAGCGGCCCCCCGCTTTCCAGAAACAAAATGGTCGGAACCTCCATGCGCCATTTACCGACAGAGGCCGCAATTTTGTCCAGCATTTGATCGCGCTCCTCGTCCGAAAGCGGCGCATCCCAGTCAAAATGGAGCAGGCCGAACGTATTAGCCACTCGCCTGACCCTCCGCCCGCAGCCGCGTCACCGCCGCAATGATGGAATCGCGCTGCGCGGCGTCAAACCGCAGATAAACACCGCGCAGCGGCTCCATACGAGAATTTTTCGCGCGCAGCGGACTAAGTTTAATGCCGTCATCCGTGAGATACGCATGGCGAACATCGGCCCAGCGAATTTCCAGCGTGGTCAGCCCGCAGCGCATGGCCGCCGACTGCGCCGTCAGCGTGTAGTGTATGGGAAAAATAAACTCGGAAACAGAAAAAAGCGCCGCCAGGGTCGGCAGCGCTGCCAGCCAGAACGAGTGAAAGAGGCACAAACCCACCACTAAAACCGCGCCGGTCGCTCCGATAATTCTTGGCAGCCGCTCCGGCTGCCGGCGAACAAGGTGAACCGTCCAGCAGAGCGGAGCAGTCTGCTCCTGTCCTGGCTCGGCAGTGGTGGCGAGTATGGGCATGATGGCATCGAAAGAATTGTTAGCCCATTATAACGACGAAGCGCGGGCTTTGTCAAGGCATTGCGGCCTTTTCACGGTTTCGGGTATCATAGCCTCATGCCGCTGCTTGAAGTCCAGAATTGCACGAAACAGTTTGGGGGCCTCACCGCCGTCAATCAGTTCACGCTGTCCCTGGACCCCGGCGAGATGGTCGGATTGATTGGTCCCAACGGTGCAGGCAAGACAACGGCGTTCAACCTCCTCACCGGAGTTTATGCGCCTACCTCCGGCACCATTCAGTTTAACGGCCAGTCTATTGCCGGACACAAGCCTTATCAAATTGCCGCCGCCGGGATTTCCCGCACGTTTCAAAACATTCGCCTTTTCCCTGCCTTATCCGTGCTTGACAATGTCCGCACAGCCACACAACTGCATTATCGCCCGTCTTTGATCAGCGCGATCTGGCGCGGCAAGGCATTTACACAGGCCGAAAACGCTTCACGGGAGCAGGCCGCGTCTCTTTTAGAGCGTTTCGGCCTGCTCAAATACGCGGGCGAATACGCGCGAAATCTCGCCTATGGTGAGCAGCGGCGCTTGGAAATCGCCCGTGCACTGGCGACTCAGCCCAAGCTCCTGCTGCTGGATGAGCCGGCGGCGGGTATGAATCCCCAGGAAAAAAATGATTTGATGGGACAGATTCGTACCCTGCGCGACGACTTCGGCGTCACTATTCTCCTGATTGAGCATGACATGAAAGTCGTCATGGGCATCTGCGAACGTATTCTCGTGCTGGATTACGGGCAGATCATCGCCCAGGGAACGCCGCGCGAGATTCGCGAGAACCCGAAAGTGATTGAAGCGTATCTGGGCGAAGCGGACGCCGCTTCGAGCGTGGCCTAAGCCATGCTGACCCTGAAAAATGTGGAAGTTTCCTATGGAGCCATTCGCGCTCTGCAAAATATCTCACTGGAGATCGCCGCCGGCGAGATTGTCACACTGATCGGCGCAAATGGTGCAGGGAAAAGTACGACACTGCGTGCGATTTCCGGTCTTGTGCCGGTGCAGGCCGGGCGAATTCTGTTCGAAAGCAAGGAAATCACGAATAAACCCGCCGATCAGATCGTCCAGCTTGGCATCGGCCATTCCCCGGAAGGGCGGCGCGTGTTCGCCAACATGACCGTGCGCGAAAACCTGGAACTCGGCGCGTATACCCGGCGAGACAGGGCGGGGATCGCGCAGGATTTGGAGCGCGGATTGACCCTTTTCCCGCGCCTGCGCGAACGCATCGGCCAGAATGCCGGGACGCTTTCGGGCGGTGAACAGCAAATGCTGGCAATGGCTCGCGCGCTGATGGCCCGGCCCCGCCTGCTGCTGCTGGATGAACCGTCGCTGGGCCTCGCTCCCTTTCTGGTACGCGACATTTTTCGCATCATCCAGGACATCAATGCCCAGGGAACAACGGTGCTGCTGGTCGAGCAGAACGCACATCTGGCGCTGGGCATTGCTCATCGCGGCTACGTTTTAGAGACCGGCCACATTGTCATGGCTGACGAGGCAAAGGCGCTGCTGGCGAACGACGACATCAAGAAAGCATATCTCGGCGAATGAAGCGCACATCTCTTTATGATATTCATGTGGCCGCCGGCGCGACCATGGTTCCGTTTGCGGGCTGGGACATGCCAGTTTCTTACTCGGGAACGGTTGCGGAAGTTGCTGCGGTGCGCTCGTCAGCCGGCCTGTTCGATGTTTCTCACATGGGCGAGGTGACAGTCACAGGCACGGGCGCGTTTGATTATGTTCAGTCCGTAACGACAAACGATGTTTCCCGTTTATCTCCCGGCAAAGCCCAGTATTCGCTGCTGCTCAACGAGGGTGGGGGAGTGGTGGACGACATCATTGTCTACTGCCGGGGCAAAAACGATTATCTTATCGTCTTGAACGCTGGATGCAAAGACAAAGATTGGGATTGGCTGCAATCACAGGCAAGCAACAGAGCGAATGTTGCATTGGCGGATGCCAGCGACCAAACCGCACTTCTTGCCGTGCAGGGGCCGAGTGCCATCTCAATGGCAGTACAGGCATTCCATACGCCTGAATTAGCGCATTTGAAGCGGTTCCATTTTGCCTGCGTTGACGGAGCGAGGACTTTTTCCCGCACCGGGTACACCGGCGAGGATGGCTTTGAGATATTTTGCGACTGGGAGGCTGCCCCGGCGCTCTGGCAAGCCTTAATGGAAGCCGGGGCCATACCTGCCGGGCTAGGGGCGCGGGATGTTCTGCGCCTGGAAGCGGCTTATCCCCTGTATGGGCATGAACTGGATGCCGAAACCAACCCCAATGAATCCGGCGTCGGCTGGGCTGTCAAAATGAGCAAAGGCGATTTTATAGGCCGCGACGCTCTGCAAAATCGCATTCCGACGCAGCATCTTGTCGGCTTGCGAATGTCGGAACGCGCCATTCCTCGTGAACATTATTCGGTGATCTCATCAAATGGTCAGCCTATTGGGGAGACCACCAGCGGAACCTGGTCGCCGACCGTGAAAGCGGGCATCGCCCTGGCCCGTTTGGACAGCGATTTTGCCGCGCCGGGAGCTGCCGTCTCCGTGGATATTCGCGGGCGTCTCGCTCCGGCTGCCGTTGTTTCCCTGCCATTTTATCGAAACGGCGTTTAGCCGTGTTTTGTAGAAAGCGAGTTTTCCATGCCCGTCCCCACTCATTTGAAATACAGTCCCACGCACGAATGGACGCTCCTGGACGGTGAGACCGCCACGATTGGAATTACCGACCACGCACAGGAAGAACTTGGCGATGTCGCGCTGACACTGCTCCCGGAAGTAGGGCGTATGCTTCAGCGCGGTGAAAAACTCGGCGAAATTGAAAGCATCAAAGCCGTGTCCGACCTTTATGCTCCGGTTTCAGGGGAAGTTGTTGCTGTCAACGAAGCCCTGAACGATGCCCCGGAACAGGTCAACGACGATCCTTACGGTGCCGGATGGATGCTGCGCGTCAAGCTCACGCAGCCCGCCGAAGTGGGCTTGCTGCTTGACAGCGCCGCTTACGAAGCGTCTTTGTAGGAGAGAAACGTGTCTTACATTCCAAACACTGATGCCGACCGCGCGGAAATGCTGGCTGCCATAGGCGTCCGTACCCTGGATGATTTGTTTGCTCCGATCCCGGCCCCGCTCCAATTTTCGGGGGAGCTGAGTATCCCATCGAGGCTTGACCAAATTTCTTTGTCTCGCCACTTAAGTGCTTTGAGCCGAAAGAATGTCAATGCCGAAAACTATCCCTGTTTTTTAGGCGCGGGCATTTACGACCATTATGTGCCGCCGACCGTCGCTGCAATCACGGGCCGTTCTGAATTTTACACCTCTTATACGCCTTACCAGCCGGAACTCAGCCAGGGAATGCTGCAAAGCATTTTTGAGTTTCAAACGCTGATTTGCCAGTTGACAGGCATGGACGTGGCAAATGCTTCCATGTACGATGGAGCGACCGCGCTGGCGGAAGCGGCGATCATGGCAAGCGAGCTCACGGGCCGGCGGCGAGTGGCTGTCCTCGGCTCCGTCCATCCCACGTACCGGGACGTGCTGACGACCTATCTGCGCCACATGGACATTGGAATTGATGTTGTGGGCGATGCCGCTGGCGTGGGGAGTGAAACGGCGGCGCTTCTGGTGCAGCACCCCAACTTTTTTGGTTCCCTGGAAGATATGGCGGACCTTACGGAGACGGCCCATGCCGCCGGCGCCCTTCTTGTCGCCTGCGTCGACCCGATTTCACTCGGACTGCTGACGCCGCCGGGAGACTACGGAGCGGACATCGTCGTGGGCGAAGGGCAATCACTTGGCTGCCCCATGGGTTATGGTGGCCCGCTGCTGGGCTTGTTTGCCTGTAAAACCGAATTCATGCGCCGCCTGCCGGGCCGCATTGTCGGGCAGACCTCCGATGCCGACGCCAAGCGTGCCTTCGTGATGACGCTGCGAACCCGCGAACAGGACATCCGGCGCGAACGCGCGACCAGCAACATCTGCACTAATGAAGCTTTATATGCCCTCGCAGCTTCGGTCTATTTAGCGACGCTGGGCAAACAGGGCCTCAGAAAAGTGGCTGAATTATGCCTGCAAAAAGCGCATTATGCCGCCGCTGAAATTGCGCGCCTTCCTGGTTACTCCCTGGCGTTCCCCGATCAGCCATTTTTCAAGGAGTTTGTGATGAAAACCCCGGTGGACCCAGACCAGCTTCAAGAACAGCTTCTCGCACGGGGTATTATTGGCGGTCTGCCCCTGACAGCGCAGTTCCCGGAACTTGGCCCTGCCATGCTGTTCTGCGTGACGGAGCAGCGTACTCTCGCTGAAATTGACATGCTCGTTGACGCATTGAATGAGGAAAGTGGACAATGACACAAGTCGGTGAACCCTTGATGTTTGAAATCAGCCATGTCGGACGCCTCGGCGTCGAGTTGCCCGACTGCGATGTTCCGGTAGTCCCGCTGGAAACGCTTTTGCCTGAACAGGTGCTGCGTCGAAACCTGCCGCTGCCGGAGCTATCTGAGCCGGAAGTCATTCGGCATTTTACCCATCTGTCTCAGCGAAATTATTCCACGGATTCGGGCTTTTATCCGCTCGGTTCGTGTACGATGAAATATAATCCTAAGCTGAACGAGGAAATAGCCCGCCTGCCGGGATTCGCGCGGGTTCATCCTGACCTGCCGGATATGGCCGCGCAGGGAACGCTTGAAGTGCTGTTTGCCATGCAGGAAATTCTGGCGGAAATCGGCGGCATGGACACGGTGAGCCTCCAGCCGGCAGCGGGGGCGCACGGTGAACTTCTCGGCCTGATGCTGATCAAAGCCTATCACAACGACCAGGGCCAGGGCCACCGCGACACCATTTTAGTCCCGGAAGCCGCGCATGGGACCAACCCGGCGTCGGCGGCTCGCTGCGGTTACATGACTGTGACCGTCAAATCCGATGAGCGCGGGCGCGTAGACCTCACGCATCTCAAGACGCTGTTAAATAGCCAGGTTGCCGGACTCATGCTGACAAATCCGAACACACTGGGGTTGTTTGAGGATGACATTGCTGAAATTTGTGCGCTGATTCACGAAACGGGCGGCCTGGTTTATTGCGACGGCGCGAATATGAACGCTCTTGTCGGGCGGGCACGTCCCGGTGACATGGGTTTTGATGTAATGCACTTCAACCTGCATAAAACATTTTCATCGCCGCACGGGGGTGGGGGGCCTGGTTCCGGCCCAGTGGGTGTCAAGGCGATTCTGGAACCTTATTTGCCCGTACCCCAGGTGATACAGACGCCGCAGGGCTACTGCCGGGATTACAGTCGCCCCAAATCGGTAGGCAGAATTCACGGCTATTACGGCTCCTTCCTCTGCATTCTCCGTTCCTACGCTTACATTTTGTATTATGGGCGCGAACGTTTGGCACATATCGCGGAAAACGCC
The DNA here is from genome assembly GCA_965277095.1 of Capsulimonadaceae bacterium. GTDB lineage: Bacteria > Armatimonadota > Armatimonadia > Armatimonadales > Capsulimonadaceae > JANXMY01. The sequence goes on along the minus strand of OZ255718.1, from coordinate 2,996,059 downwards.
GTGCTAAATGCGAATTATCTGCGGGTTCAGCTACAGAACTCCTTTGATGTCGCCTATAATGAACTGTGTATGCATGAGTGCGTTTTTACGGCCAAGCGGCAGCAGCGCGCACATGGAATCAAAGCTCTGGACATCGCCAAGCGACTCATGGACTTTGGCTTTCATCCACCAACCATTTATTTTCCGCTGATCGTTCCTGAGGCTTTAATGGCAGAGCCGACGGAAACTGAAAGCCGGGAAACGTTAGACAGTTTTGTTGACGCCATGCGGCAGATTGCCATTGAAATCGAAGAATGTCCCGAAATTGTTCTTTCCGCTCCCCATGAAACCGTAGTTCGTAAACTGGATGAAGCAACGGCGGCTCGCAGACCTGTGATACGCTGGCAAGAGCAGAAGTGACAATGCGCTGGCGCTGGCAGCAAGAGGAAAATCTAGGCGATCCCTGGCATAACATGGCTCAAGATGCAGCGCTGCTTACTGCCCTGCGGGACGGGGAAGCGCTACCGACCATTCGGCTGTATCAATGGGACCGGCCTTCAGTAAGCTTTGGCAGGCTGCAAAACGAAGATGCTGTTCGTCAAGTGTATCCTCAATTGCCGTGTGTACGGCGTCCAACAGGCGGTCGAGCCGTGCTGCATGGCAGTGATCTCACGATTTCTGTGACAGTGAGTACGGAATGTCTCCCAGGCGCAGGCGGGCAGGGTGTTCTTAGTTCGTATCATCAGATACTCGGCGGTATTGTTGCCGCTCTTAAATGGGTGGGGGTTGAAGCTGTGCAGGGGTCGATCCCAAAGACACGGCAATCACATCGCGTGGTCAACTGTTTTGACTGGGTCGCTGGCTGCGATTTAATAGACGGAAAGACAGGCCGGAAAATCCTCGGCAGCGCGCAGCGGCGCGAGGGAGCCGCTCTTTTGCAGCAGATGTCGTTGCCGCTGGCAATTTTGCCCGATTTAGCGGAGTTTTACGGCGTGTTGAAAAATGCTTTCCAGGAAGCACTAGAAATTGAAGCGTGGCTGACAATTGACACGTTCGGCCCTGTATGGTACACTGAACGGGAAGAGAGCGAGGGAACCCGCCGATGGCGCGTAAAATCTTAACTTGCGACGACGAAAAGCATATCGTCCGCTTGATACAGGTCAATCTGGAACGACAAGGCTATGAAGTGATCACGGCTTTTAACGGTCTGGAATGTCTGGAAAAAGTCAAGGAAGACCGCCCGGATTTGATCGTTCTGGATGTGATGATGCCGGAAATGACGGGATTTGAGGTACTTGAAAAGCTCAAAAAGAACCCGGAAACGGAGAGCATCCCGGTGATCATGCTCACTGCACGGGCGCAAGATTCCGATGTTCTTCGGGGCTGGCAGTCCGGCGTGGAATGTTATTTGACGAAACCATTTAATCCGATGGAATTAATTGCGTTCGTTAAGCGAATCTTTTCTATGGAAGATGGAATCGCAGATGAAAAACGCTACACGATTTAGCAGATTGGTCCTTGTGAATAGCAGCGAAGTCCCTATTCATACGGAAGACGCCATGGATGATGCTGCCTCCGATTACGCTTATCAGTCCGATTCTGAAACAGCACCAACAGGTGACGCTAATTATCGCCTCCGAACCACTCTGATGCTATTTATGGCGGTCAGTATTGCCTGTACGACTGCGGCAATTGCGTCAGGCTCCTATGCCGTTTTGTTATCCAGACGACAAGCAGCTCGCCAGGCCCTGACGGACGTCAACGACATTCTCAAAACGTGTCAGGCCAGAATGCGCGATCTGGAGATGGAAGTCCAGCAGTTGCCGAGCCGAAACTTCTAGTACTAAAGAGAAATTCAAATATCGTCAACAGAAGCCGCGAATAGAAATATTCGCGGCTTCTGTTTTACTGAATTTATGGTTCCGATAATGAATATTATGCAATATATGATGTATTAAATCTCGTTTGGCGAGTAAGCAAACCATGCGCTTTGGATTGTAATTATAAGTTCAGCTCAGCGCTGATGAAGTCGCTGCACAAAAAAACTTACCCCAGTTCTAAATCGGCAGATGCTCACGTCGTCAAACTGTCAGGAGCAAATTGTAAGATAAACTAACAAATAAATTAATGCTTACAAGCTATAGTCCAATTAAAAGACGCGGCAAATCCAGAGAGTGATTTTGCCGCGTCTTTTAATTAGTGCCTGAAATGCCGGCGACCCGTCAGCATCATTGCCGCCCCATATTGATCCGCGATTGCAATGGAGTCATCATCCTTTTTTGAACCGCCGGGCTGGATAATCGCTGTGACACCTGCCTGTAAAGCAGCTTCAGGACCATCTGGAAATGGGAAAAATGCGTCAGAAGCTAAAACGGCGCCTTTGGCTTTTTCTCCCGCCTGCTCCACTGCAATTTTAACACTTCCCACGCGGTTCATTTGTCCTGCCCCTACCCCAACAAGCTGTTTGTCCTTGACGAGAACAATTGCATTAGATTTCACATGCTTGACAATTTTCCAGGCGAGCAGCAAATCCGACATCTCTTCATCAGTCGGCTCACGCTCCGACACAGCCTCAATAGGAGCTGGTTTTATTGCGGCACTGTCGACAGACTGAACGAGAAGGCCACCGGAAACTCTCTTGAAATCCCATTCTTCCGCGCCAGATATATCGCTGGTGGTGCTTTGGAGCAGGATCAAATTTTGGCCCCATTGCTTTTTAGTGGTAAGTATGCTGTAAGCCTCTTCCGAATACCCTGGCGCGACAATCGCCTCAAAGAACGTATTTTTCCCTGTGATTAGCTGTGCAGTTTCCGCATCCACTGGCTTATTGACCGCCAAGACTCCCCCGAATGCGGAGAGAGGATCACCTTCCCGCGCTAAGCGAAATGCTTCCGCCAAAGAAGAAGCGATGGCGGCCCCGCACGGATTGGTATGCTTGATAATCGTCGCCGCCGCTTCCTTTCCATCAGAAAATTCCGTCACTAAATTGTAGGCGGCATTAAGGTCATAAATATTGTTAAATGAAAGTTCTTTACCATGCAGCTTTTTCGCCGATGCGATTCCCGCTTTCGCGCCCGGCTCTCGGTAAAAAGCGGCCCTCTGATGCGGGTTCTCTCCGTAGCGTAAATCTTGAACCTTTTCAAATCCCAACGCAAGTACTTCCGGGAATTCGCGTTCGGCTCCACCGCTCAGCCCACCAAGATACTGAGTGATCGTCGCGTCGTATGCCGCCGTGTGTGCAAACGCTTGAACCGCAAGGTTTGAGCGTGTTTCCTGTGAAAGCGCACCTTGATTTCGCCGCAATTCCGACAAAATCGCAGGGTAGTCGCTGGGAGAAACGACGACAGCCACGGCAGCATGGTTTTTCGCCGCAGATCGTATCATGGAAGGCCCGCCGATGTCAATGTTTTCCACAGCTTCCTCGCGCGACACATGCGGCTTCGCGATTGTCGCAGCGAATGGATATAAGTTCACCACTACCAGGTCAATAGGCAGAATACCGTGTTCCGCTATCGTCTGCATATGCTCCGGCTTAGATCGATCCGCAAGTAGTCCCCCATGTACGGCAGGGTGCAGGGTTTTCACACGCCCATCCAGCATTTCGGGAAAATGGGTCACATCCGAAATGTTTTGCAGCGAAATTCCGGCTTCGGTCAGTCCTTTTGCCGTGCCGCCTGTGGAGATTATCTCAATATCCATCTCCACAAGGGCTTGGGCAAACTCCAGCAGTCCGGTTTTATCGGAGACGCTGATCAGCGCGCGCTGAATGCGAATCATGGTCGTTTCTCCTTCATAAATCAGCATTTATTGATAGCCGTTGTCAAGAAAAAAGCCGGGACAAGCTGCACATCGAAAGCGTCTTTCGCGGAGTGACAGTTGCCCAGGCAGAACGTGAACAGTGCTTACTGTTTTGGCTATTATAGCACCTCGCGCAAAAACAAGTCAATTTCTAAAATCAGCCATTTTCTAAATTGCGATTTTGGTGGAATGCAAAGAAGGATTCAGGCATTAGATGGCGAATATGCTTTTTAAGATTTTTACAACGCTGTTCGAATATTACAACGCTGCTCGAAGGAGATGCCCGCGTGAACGGTCGCCTCAAAATAGAAACGGCCTTGAGCCGTCCTTACATTCCTTCCAATCAATATCTGGACGAATCAATTTATGCCCTGATGCAAATTGAGCCGCTTCCTGACCCTGCCTCCAGCGCGCGCTCTCCTCTGAATCTGGTTCTGGTGGTCGATTCCTCAGCGACAATGCACCATTTTCAGCTTACAGACGAAGAGCGAGAATATTGGATGGGGGTTGCCATCTCGCGCGACGAGTTGGACCGGGGCGAAGCGGACCAGTCGGAGGCGGTTTATTGGACCGGCCAAACGCTGTCCGAAATGCGTAGCATTGCGTCCACACCAATGGCTTTAGCTGTGGAAGCCATCAAAACTCTGATGACGACGCTGCAAACAACCGACCAAATTACTGTGCTTGCGTTTGCCGACCGCGTTCATCCGGTTTTCACGCAGCAGGACTGGGCAAGTTTCCCCGATGGCTGCCTGACACAGATGGATATGCTTCGAGAGCAGCGCCTCCCAGTAGATATCGGGACCGGGACCTACATGGCCGAAGCCATGCAGCAGGCACGGCAAGCAGTCAGCCAGAATGTACTGTCTCAAGGCATCAACCGTATCATCGTCATCTCGGACGGGATTGTGCAGGATCAAGATGCGACCCTTGAGGCCATTTCTGTCATTCAGGAACAGGGCTATGCGATCACAACGCTCGGTGTCGGGGAAGAATTTGACGAAGAATTTCTGATGCGCGTGGCCGATAATTCACGCGGCGAATATCACTACGCCGCCGACATCGCTGACATCACAGCGCGCATTGAGCAGGAGATGACGACGCTGGAAACGACGACAATCACCGATTTATACCTCGCTGTCCGAGGGGTGGAAGGAGCTGTGGTTCAGGATATTTTCCTTGTCCGCCCTGCCATGACAATGTTTGATGAAATACACACGGAGGACGGATGGCTGCGCGCGCGCGTGGGCGACGTTTCTACTACGGAGCCAAGCGGCATCATGGTACAGATTGCTCCCCCGCTTCAGACCATCGGCCTTCATCCCTTAGTGGAAGTCTTGCTGACTTGGACCGATCCAGGTGCTGTCGGCATTGGAGGAAATCACCAATCTCTAATCAATGCTGAGTTTACGGAAGATACCGCCCTGCTGGCAGAAAACAACCCGGAAGTTCACGACCTAGTGGACCGCTATGCAGTCTTCAAATATGAGCGTGAAGCACAGCGGGCCCAGGAACGCGGCGATCTGGAAACAGCTCGCGAAAAGCTTGGGGCAGCCACACGCCAGCTTCATAAAATAGGCGAGGAGCAGCTTGCCCAGGATATGGAAGAACAATTGACCGGCCTCGGCAGCGCCGCCAATTCCTCTCAGGTAAAACGTATCAAGGCGACGACGCGACGCCTGGCGAGTACGCGCAACGAATAAAGATAATGAACCAAGAACAGAGCGGCACGGCATGACTGACTGGCAGATGGGGTTACAAGCCTTTCGCGAAGGACGGATGCGCGAAGCGGCGGACAGGCTTGGCGGCGCAATCACTGAGCAGGAAATGGCGGTCTCGCAAAGTGTCCGCTTTGAAACCTGCGCCTACCTGGGGGCTGCACTGTACGCGGAAGGCAGGCCGGAAGAAGCCGTAACCGCCTTTGAGACAGCCTTTCGCCTTTCGCCCAGCCCTGTCCCGCCTGAAGAACTTACATTGAACTTGGCACACGCCTATCTTGCCGCTCGGCGGCGCGATGCGGCGCGCGAAGCCCTGCTGTTCCTTCTCGCCCATGCTCCCGGTCATGTCGCAGGCCGGATGCTGCTCCAGCGCCTGGATGCTGCTCCGCAAGACCCTGACGTCAGTGGGGCAATTATGGGCGATTCGGTAGATAGTGCGCGCAGATACTTACAAACAATTCGTTTTACGCAGATGGCAGGTGGCGGCTACGATTCAGCAGAAGTCAACGAAGTTCTTTCGTTAATTGATCATTATTTAACTGAACTCAGCCAGCGCCTTCAAGTATCGGAAGATAAAACAACCCATTACGAAGCGGAAATTCAGCGTTATCGCCAGATGGAAGATGCAATGGTGCAAAACATCGTCCAAATGCAGCAGGAAGCGCAGAACCGCCCCGTCGAACCGGATCGTTCCCAGCTATCCCCCATTGAAATACTCTTTCAAAAACAGCCGTGACATCGAACACTGCATTTCAGCACAGCTTTGTCAGCAGCCGGCGAAAAGCCGCCGATACAGGTTGGTTTGCAGCAGCTTTTCGGGATCGCAGGCGCGCTTGAGGTTAAAGAAGCGAGACACGCGCTCTTCGCCAATTGCGGCTGCCACGGACGCGCGATGCAATGCACTGTCCTTCGCGAAATAAAATCGGCCTCCTGCTTCAAGAACAAGCCGGTCCATTTCCGCCGCCAGACTCAGCAGCGCACCTTGTTTTGAGGGCGTGACGGCAAAATCCAGGGCCAGGGAATAGCCGTCTACGGAGTGTGTCATTAGGAAGTTGTCGGGCCGGTGCCGCTTGAAAACTCCGAGATATGGGACAACGCCGTAGGCCTGTCCCAGCCGAAGCAGTTCTGAAAATACTATTTGAGCGTGTTCTTTCGGCACAAAACTTTGATATTGAATCAAGCCGCCTGGCTTGTAGGCGTGTTTCCAATTAGGAACATAATCCAGCAGAAACGCAAAGCCGGCATGAGACTGCGGGTGCGAAGCTCCATGGCTCACGGTTGAAGCGCTGAGCGCTTTGGCGAAGTTAATTGCGCGCATCCCCGAATCGTTCACAAACGGCTTCATCAGCCGCCACATGACAGACTTTGGTATTAACCCAAACAAACTATCCGGCAGCTCTTGATTCTCCACGCGCAAAGTCTGCACCGGAGAGGGATCATCTCCAGGAGCCAAATAATTGGCCTGATGCACCTGCCCTCGCCCCAGAGCGTCGCCGGCAGCAAAGCAATCTATCCAGCCTACTAAATAATCCGAGACTGGCAGCCGCGCTTCAAAAAGCGCAAAGAGATCGTCAAAATTCCTGACACCAATCGCCTCCACATTGAGTAAGCCGGAATAAACTTTCTTCAATTGCAGCGTCAGGCGCGTGATAACTCCCAGCATTCCAAATCCGCCAATAGCCGCATGAAACAGTTCGGAATTATCCGTCCGCGAACATATCTTACAATCCCCATTAGGCAGCAAAATCTCAAAATCCAGAATATGATCGCCGATAGGCCCAGCTTTCCAGTTGTTTTTGCCATGAATGTTCATCGCGGCGGCCCCGCCAAGCGTCGGAAACATCGTGCCGGAAACGACGTTCGGCCACCAGCCATCTTCAATCGTGTATTGCCAGAGCTGCTGAATTGTGACACCCGGCTCGACGCTGATAATGCCGGTGTCGGGGTTCCACGCGAGAATACGGCGCATCCGTGTCAAATCAAGCGTGACATTCTCCGCGTTCAGGGAGGCGTCCCCGTAGGAGCGTCCAGCGCCGCGTAGACCCACCGAGCGGCCGCTTTGCCGTGCTGCCTCAAACGCCGCCTGAATGCCGTCGGCATTGACCGGACGGTATACGTAGCTGAGGGCGGAGGAGGACATCCCCCACCCTTCTACATGTTCTAAACGATCAGCCGGTAACGAATTGTTTAAATGTTCAGCCATTTGAATATCGGGGAAGGTATCGCGCGAATGACAGCCATGATCGGCTTCCATTTTGCTGGAACATACGCAACGCGCACTTTGTCTTTGGCCGCCAATAAAATCTCCGCCGCAGCACGCTCCGGGGAAATCATACCAGGCATTTTCAGACCCTGCGTCATGGGCGTATCGACAGGACCAGGCTTGATCGTAACCACGACGGCGCCGCGTCGCTCAATTCGGTTGCGAAGGGATTCCAGGTAGGTGTTGAGCGCCGCTTTGGTCGCCCCGTAAACGGGTGCGCCACGCCGTCCCCGGTCGCCGGCCACACTTGAAATCGCGACAATCGTTCCTGTACCTGCTGTCTCAAATCGCCTGGCGGCTTCATTCAGCCATGCGACCGCGCCGGTGAAGTTTGCCGCGATCATCTCAGCGTCTTTCGCCGAGTCATATTCGTTCGCCTCGACGCGCGGCATTACCCCGGCGGCATAAATGATTAAATCCAGTCCGCCCAGGTCATGCGTGATCAGCGCGAACAGCTCGGCCACGGAGGCTATCTGTGTCACATCATGGGAATAAGTCAACGCGAGAAGTTGGCTCGCTTCTCCATTCAGCGAAGATGCGAGCGCCTGAAGTTTATCCAATCGGCGGGCCACCAGCGCGACTTTCGTGCCATCCGCGACTAAAGCTCGGGCCAGAGCTTCACCGATCCCCGAAGACGCGCCCACGATGATTGCGGTTTTCCAATGCGGCATGGTTAGCTTCGCCTCGCCGCCCAAAGCACGGCATTATGCAGAATCTTCTGGACATTCGCGTTGTAATAGGTGGGGAAAGCCTCGTGGCCGGGACGGAAGTAAAACACGCGCCCTACCCCCTCACCCTGCCCCTGTCCGCCACCGGGGCCGGACGTGAATGCCGGGTCAATCCCCTCTCCTACTGTCACTGTGAAGCTGGGGAAATACTCGCCGCCCAGCGGAAAATATGACTGAAACACAACAGTGAGAGCCGGTGGGACGCCGAATGGATTGCCGTACATCTCTTCCTGCGGCAGCGTGAAGTCCTGGACGCCCTCAGCAATCGGATGCCGGGGGGCGCATACCGTGATTTCCTCGGTGTCGGCGGGGTCTGCTTCGCGCCAGCCTCCTTTTAGATCGCCTGTGCAGTTTAACACGCCACGAAATGGTTTTGAGTAATGCGCCGAATGCAGCGGGATAAATCCCAAACCTTTCTGTACCGCAGTGATCACTCTTGCGGCAGCTTCATCCGTGACCTCGCCATGCCGCGCATGGCCCCACCAAAGCAAAACATCGATGCCGGAAAGCGCTTCATCGGTAATGCCCTGGTTCGGGTCGTCGATGCTGGCCGTGGTCGCAATAATCCTGCCGCGGCCCAATTCGTTTAGGCCGTCAGCAATCGCGCCGTTGATACTTTTAGGATAAATGGATTTAGGCGCATGGATTGGGGCTTCATCCCAGACCAAAACGCGCACGGGAGCGTCGGACATAATTTCTCCTTGAGAATTCCTGAGAGAATTCCTGATTATTCCCCCCCGGCGCCGACGCCGGGTTCGGTCATCTTGCGAGCGTCGAGCAGCGCGTCAAGCTGCTCCGCGGGTAAAATCTGATCAGACAGGCATAGGTCGCGCACCGTCCGGCCCTCCTCTACGGCACGTTTCGCCAGCTTTGCGGCCGCGTCGTAACCGATTACGGGAGCAAGGCTTGTCACCATGCTCATAGACCATTCCACGAGGCTTTCCGCGCGCTCCCTATTGGCAGCAAGACCAATAACAGCTTTTTCCGTAAAAACTCGCACGGAGTTCGCCAGAAAAGTGATGGATTCCAGCAGATTACGCGCCATCACCGGCAGCATCACGTTCAGGTCTAAATTCCCATGCGTGTTAGCAACTGAGACTGTGACCGCATTGCCCATCACCTGCGCGCAGACCATCATCAATTGCTCGCACATGACCGGATTGACTTTGCCGGGCATGATCGATGAGCCGGGCTGAACTGCCGGCAGCGACAATTCACCTAGCCCGCAACGCGGGCCGGACGAGAGCCAGCGAACATCGTTGGCAATTTTCAGCAGCGAAGTCGCCACGGTGGACAACTGATTTGCCAGCTCAACGGCGGCATCCTGGCTGCCCTGCGCCTCAAAGTGGTTCTCTGCCTCTACAAATGGCAGGCCAAAACGGGCCGCTAGTTTTGCAGAAACGGCGGCTCCGAAGCCTACAGGAGAATTAATCCCTGTCCCGACAGCCGTGCCGCCAATTGCCAGCTCCCACAAGCGCGGCTGCACCGATTCCAGCCGCGCCCTGGAAAGCGCAGCCTGCCTGGCCCAGCCGGACGCCTCCTGGCCCAATCGAACCGGCGTGGCATCCATCAGATGTGTGCGCCCGATCTTGACGATTCCGTCCCAATCCGCAGCTTTTTGTGTCAGAGCAGCCTGTAGCTCGCTTAATGCGGGCAAAAGCTGCGTGTGCAGCGCATTGGCCGCTGCAACATGGATTGCCGTCGGGATCACATCGTTGGAAGACTGGCTTTTATTGACATGATCGTTCGGATGCACCGGATGCTTTGAGCCGATGACGCCGCCCATTACCTCGATGGCTCGGTTGGAAATCACCTCATTGGTATTCATGTTCGTGGACGTGCCGGAGCCGGTTTGGTAAATGTCCACCACAAACTGCGCGTCCAAGGAACCGTTCATTACTTCTTCCGCCGCCTGGTAAATGCCTTGCGCGATTTCCAGGTCGAGCAGGCCCATCTCTACATTTACTTCCGCGGCGGCTTGCTTGATGGCTCCCAAAGCCTGAATAAACGGACGGGAAAACCCAATACCGGAAATCGGGAAATTGGCAACGGCACGCGCCGTCTGCGCCCCATAATAGGCCTCGGCAGGAACCTGAAACTCGCCCATCGAGTCTTTTTCCGTGCGTGTGTTTGTCATAGGTGTAGGTTACTTCTGGATGTCGCTGGAAAGATGATACGATAAAACAGCCAGCTCTTGCAAAAAAGAAACGTTTCGAACCACGATGCGCTCAGGCACTTTGAGAATAATCGGTGCAAAATTCAGGATCACGCGCACCCCGGCAAGAATGGCGGCTTCGGCCACATTTTGCGCGGCGGAAGCGGGAACACATAGAATGGCGATTCGTGCACCAATCTCCGCATTGACACGGCGTAAATCCGCTTCATTTTGAACGATTAAGTCCCCCTGTGGGTGCCCGATTTTTGCTGGGTCTCGGTCAAAAGCGGCCGCAATATGAAATTTATGCTCCCGCAGGCCCGGATAGCCGATCAGTGCACTTCCCAAATTGCCCGCGCCAATCACCATGATTGGCTGCAACTGGTCAATTTTGAGAATATGGGCAATGCGCGCCTGAAGTTCCAGCACATTGTAGCCGACCCCTGGCTTACCGAACTCTCCAAAGTAAGAAAGGTCTTTGCGAAACTGTGCCGCATTGATGCCTGTCTGCTTTTCTACATCGGTCGACGAGATGGTTTCTACCTGCGAAGCTTCAAGATCAATCAAAAAGCGCAGGTATGTCGCCAGGCGTTCTAGGGTCGGAATTGGGACCTTCGGGCTGCTGCTGTTCACGGATAGTGTCTCATCAAGCGATTGTGAATTTCATCACAACTATTATACTGCCCACGCTCCGGCCCCGTCAAGCCCTGAGTGCAGGCTCCCATCGAGTCACGCAGGAACCTGCGGCGACCACCAGACGCTGCTGAAGAGTGTTTGGACCTGTGTACCGATCAGCGGGGAATCAGTTGCGGGAAGGGACGAACGCGGCGTATCGCCGACAAAAATTAAAGCAGGTACAACGGAAGCATTCTCGGAAACAGATAAACAGCGCGCGGTAAACAAAGTGGCGGATTGCGACGCAGGAAGACTTGCCGTTATCTGAACCACATGTGCGGCGGCCTGCATCGCGAGCGCGCGAGTCATTCCGCTGGACGGCTCAGAAACACTAAACGTCACATCCACACGCCCGGCGCGCGGGTCGCTCTGGATGTTGTCAATCGTTATTCCCTGGATCGCCCAGTCCTCGGAACCGCGCAAGCCCTCCAGTAATGACTGCTCGGCGGGATCACGCGCTATGGCCAAAGTACCTGATTCGCCGCCGGCTGCTGAAGGAACCACTATCGGATGGAGCGTCACTTCTTGCTCAGGAACCAGACCAAGCGAGGCCAGCGTGCCGCGCTTGTGTGTGGCAGCATACGCCATCCCTACCACTAAAATCAGCAGCAGCGCCGCTGCAAGCGCCATGTATCTCAAAACAGCTTCAGGACTACGCAGAAACCGGAAAATCCCCGTCGGCTTTTCCGCCGTGTGCGTCTCAGTCCGCTCAGAAAGACGCGGTTCCTGACGCAGGCGCAGCCGTTCCAATTTCATTTGGTCCGCCGGGCTGTTAGGATTAACATCCAGGGCCATCCGGTACCACTGCGCGGCATCGTCGTAGCGGCCCTGGTTCTCGTAAATATCACCCAGCAGGCTTTGCGCCGACGAGCTGTTCGGCGCAAGGCGCAGGGCGGCCATGCAATGCTCGGCCGCATCATCCCAGCAGCCGCGCATTCGCAGCAAATTCGCCTGGGCCAGCAAGGCGTAAACCTCACGCGGCAGACCGGCCTCGGTTTGTGAAATTTCGTCAGACACCCGTGGAGCCAAAGCCACCTTCCCCACGCTGCGTTGACGGCAGCCGGCCTGCCGGTAGTTCTTCCCATTCCACATGCAGCACCGGAGCGACAACAAGCTGGGCAATCCGATCCCCGTGCTTCACCCGAACTTCTTCCTGACCCAAATTAACTAACAGAACGCTGATGGTATTCCGGTAGTCCGAGTCAATCGTCCCCGGCGAATTCAGCAGTGTCAGGCCATGCCGCAGTGCCAGCCCGCTGCGCGGGCGTACCTGCGCTTCGCACCCTTCCGGCAACGCCAGACGAATGCCCGTAGAAATCAATGCCCGTTCGCCCGGCATAAGAACCAGATCGCTTTTCAGAGCAGCCTGCAAATCCAGGCCGGCTGACCCCGCGGTCGCATAAGCAGGCAGCGGCAAATCCCCTGTTTCCCCGTCCCGCGCAATCACGACCCGCATTTGCTATGCCCCTCCCGTCTCGGCTCGGCGCACCGGGAAAATCAAGGTAAATGTCGTCCCGAAGCCCAGTTCGCTTTCCACTGACGGCACACCGCCATGCCCTTCGGTCAGCGCCTTCACCAAGGCGAGACCGATGCCGGTACCGCCAATTTCCCGATTGTCCCGGTTATCCACACGGTAAAATCGATCCCAGATTTTAGGCAGATGCTCTGGGGAAATTCCCATTCCTTCATCGGAAACGCGCAGGGCGACAGACTGAGGATGTTCTCCCGGTGAGGGGCCGGCGAGAACGCGCCCGCTCACCTGGACTGTGCCGCCCTGTGGCGAATACTTAATGGCATTGTTGACGAGATTAGTCAGTATTTGATCAATTTTGTCAGGGTCTGCCTCTATGAGCGGAAAAGCTGCTGGGAAATCCATGGTGAGAACATGATTACGGGCATACGAGCGCTGGGCGGCCAGCACTTTCTCCGTCACCAGCGCGGCATCGACCTGATCCCAGTTCATTTGCATTGCCCGGCCCTGCTCAATTCGAGAAATATCCAGAAGGTCCTTGATCAGGCGGTGCAGACGGTCACATTCCGAGTCAATAATCCCGTAAAACTCGCGGCGCGTCGTTTCATCATAATAGCCTTCGGTATCGGCCAGAAGCGTGGAAATAAAACCCTTGATACTGGTCAGCGGTGTTCGCAGCTCGTGGGAAACCGTCGAGATAAACGCCGTCTTCATGCGCTCTACGCCACGAATTTCGGTGATGTCATTAAAAATAGCGACAATCCCGGCGGCCAAATCGTCGTCGTCGCGCACCGTCGCACACTGCACTTGATAAATTCGATCCCGCGTCGGTTCTTCCGGTGCGGCGCCCGGCAGTGTGAAGGCAACTTCTTCCGCCACCTCGGCATGGCCGGAAGCCAAAGCCGCCGCAATGATTTTGCGGATACGAGCGTCCGAAATCGCTCTTTCATACGGGACGTCTATCAGTGGAACACTGGAAGTGATACCGAGAATGGCCCGCGCGGAAGGGTTGATTTGAAGCAATCTGCCATTGTTGCCTACCATCAGCAGTCCCGCATACAGGCTGTCTATCGTGTGCAGCAGTTCCTGTTTTTCCTGCACCACTTCCCGGTACATCTGGGCGGAGGCAATCACTGCCGCCCCCTGCCGCGCCAGCTGTTCCAGCAGCCTGACATCTTCCTCCACAAAAATTCCGCCATATTTCTTGTTGAAAACATGCAGAACGCCCACAGTGGTCCGCTCCAATACCCGATTATCTTCATCCCGCTTCTCGACAATCAGCGGTACAGACACGGCATTGTGCACATGCAGACGCGGCAAGCCCTCGGCGGCGGCGCGCGGATCAAGGGCAGCGTCATAAGTAATCAGCGAGGAATTCGTGCGAAAGACTTCATTAGAAACACCTTCTTCCGAAACGCGCCGCTCCAAGGAAGCCAGCGCGTCCCGGTCAAAGCCGAGTGCAGGATGCGTCGCATACAGTGTAGACGCCCCGGAGTCGTGAAGCATAAACACGCATTTTTCCGCTTGCAGGATTTTGGCGATTTTATCTACCAATCGTTTGAGTGTATTCTCAAACTCACCGGCAGAAGGGAGCGGCAGGGCGGAGGGAGAAAGAACCTGAGAAATGGCTGGTGAGGTGGGAAGCGAAACATGGGTACGCGCTTCCACATTCTGAATGCGCTGCTCCAAGTCAAGATTAGCGCGTTCCAGCCGCTGAATGTAGAGCTTACGGTCTTCGTAGACAGTTGGCAGGGGATCGGAACCGGCGGAGCCTGCCGGGGGCGGCGTATTCTGCGACATGGGGAGCAGCGTACCTCTGAACAATTATAGCATAGCGCCCTGTCTCGCGTCAATCACATCAACAGCAGCCGCCCGCAATTATCGCATGTCTGAACTGCTGCGTTATCTTTCACGGCCTTCAACAAGGTAGACGGCAAAGTCATATGACAGCCGCCGCAGGCATTTCCCTCCAAGCGCGCGATACCGACGCCGCCCATTTTGACTCGGATGTCTTCATAACGCTTCAGCAAAGCCTTGTCTTCCACCGCGCCCGAGCGTTCCTGCCTCTGACGGTTGTAATCCGAAAGCTCCAGGCTCAGTGTATCATAGCGGGCGCGATAAGACGCCAGAATGTCAGCGCGATGCCCTTCGGCCCGCTTTGCCTCCGCCTGAGCCGCTGTCAGTGCCTCCTGCGCTTGTTCCGAAACCTCCATCAGCTCCAGTACGCGGCCATCCAAATCGGAGCGCTGCCGCCCCAATGCTTCAATCTCTTTTTCAATATTTGCCAGTTCCCGTGTATTAGTCACGCTGCCTTGATAAAGTTTTTGCTGATAACTTTTGCGCTTGGCTTCCAATGTTTCCAGTTTCAGCTCGCTGTCTTTCAATTCCCCGCTGATCCGATGATGTTCACTCGTTTTTTGCGCGGAAAGATCATGGGCCGCTTCCGATTGCCGCGTGGCTTCTGTGCCGTTATCCAGCACAGACTGCGCCCGCTTCGCGCGCTGAATCAGTGTATCAATCTGCTGCAAGGCATAAATCGCCGTCAATGTCTCCGAAAGAGTCGGCATCAGGAAATACTCCTCGTTCCAAGCTGCTGGCTGTTTTGGATTCTAGCAGAAACGCCGCCCGCTGTCAAATCTACTGTCAAATCCGATCCCTTCAGGTACAATAACGCTATGGCGAAAGCGCAGACTAAGTATATCTGCCGGCAGTGCGGCTTTGAGAGCGCGAAATGGCTCGGCAAATGCCCCGGCTGCAACGAATGGGGAACTTTGGACGAGACGGTAACACTGGCTGCCCCCAAATCCGTCGCCGCACGCTCCCCTCTGTCAGCCTCCTATATCCATCAAAGCCGTCCGCAGCGCCTCGGTGAAGTTCCCTCCCCGACGGAAGAAGGCCGAATACTGTCCGGCATCGGCGAGTTTGACCGCGTTCTTGGAGGCGGAATTGTTCGCGGGGCACTGACCCTGATCGGCGGGGAGCCGGGCATTGGCAAGTCCACGCTGCTTAGTCAGGTGGCCGGGCATCTTGCCGGACGCGGCGGAACAGCGCTTTATGTTTCTGGCGAAGAGTCTGTCACGCAAATTAAGCTGCGTGCGGAGCGCCTCGGCATTACGACCAATGACCTGTTGCTGCACAATGAAACTGATGTCACACTGATCACTGCGACGATCCAGTCCGAGCGCCCGGCATTTGTGATCATTGACAGCATCCAAACCATGCAGCACCCGGAAATCGAGTCGGCTCCCGGCAGCGTCTCGCAGGTTCGGGCCGCCACCGCCCAGCTTGCCCAGGTTGCTAAAGGGGAAGGCATTCCAATCTTTTTAGTCGGCCATGTCACCAAAGAAGGTGCGCTGGCCGGCCCCCGCGTTTTGGAACACATGGTAGATACCGTGCTGACATTTGAAGGAGACCGGCACTACACCTATCGCATCCTGCGTGCCGTCAAAAATCGCTTCGGCTCTACCGATGAGATTGGTTTGTTTGAGATGCACGAAGAAGGTCTGGTGGAAGTACCCAATCCTTCTGAAATGCTGCTGGCGGAACGCACACAGAACACCGCAGGCTCCGCCGTCACAGCCACCGTCGAAGGCACAAGGCCCCTGCTGATCGAAGTGCAGGCCCTAGTCGCACCTTCTTTTCTCAGCAACCCGCGCCGCACCGTTTCGGGCGTAGATACCAACCGGGTCAATCTCATTCTGGCCGTACTGGAAAAGCGCGTCGGCCTTAGCCTGGCCAATCAGGACGTTTTTATCAACATCGCCGGCGGCGTTCGCGTCGACGAACCGGCGGCCGACCTCGCCATTGCGGTCGCTGCCGCGTCA
This sequence comes from Capsulimonadaceae bacterium, assembly GCA_965277095.1. Taxonomy (GTDB): domain Bacteria; phylum Armatimonadota; class Armatimonadia; order Armatimonadales; family Capsulimonadaceae; genus JANXMY01. Next base: position 2,979,448 of record OZ255718.1, on the reverse strand, counting down.
AACTTTCAGGAACGTCCAGTCGATCCATCCATTGTATTGGCCGGAGAAGTCGGCCTCGGCGGCGAAGTACGCGCAGTCGGACATATGGAGCAGCGGCTGCGCGAAGCCGCCCGCATGGGGTTTACTCAGGCCATTGTGTGTGCCCGCAATAAATCCGGCCTGCGCGGATCGCTGGGATTGAATGTGATTGGTGTAGAAACAGTGCGTCAAGCGCTGGATGCCTCGTTAGCCCGCCGATGAAAGCCGCATTGCTACTGCTGCTGGGGCTTCTGACAGCGTCTTGCAGCGCGCAGCCGGGACCGCTGATTATCATCCTCCTGCCGGGAACAAGCCTGCGGGACTGGCAAACCGCCGATGCGCCACACCTGCACCAGTTCATGGCAACGGGCGCGCTCGCGGTGATGAACACGCGCACGGCGCGTCTGCCCAATGACAAAACGCGAGAAACGCCCGAAAGCGCGATGCTGACATTGGGCGCAGGCGCGCGTGCCGCTGCCGAGCCTGGCACGGAATTTTTGCCTGCAAAGGCTTCCGGCAGTTTGTACACGCGGCGTATGGGACAATCGGCCCCAGCAGGTTTCAATGTCAATGCTGAATGGCCGGCTATATTGCGCGCCAACAACGGGCGCGGCTATGATATTTATCTGGGTAATCTGGCCGGTATTCTCGCCGCGTCTGGCGTAACGTTCGCAGCGGGCGGCGGCCCGCTTGCAGATTTGGTCGCTTGTTCCCATGCGGGCGCAGTCGCTCCTCTCTCGTCGCCGTCCATGCTGCCGGGAACAGTCACGGTGTGGGACGCCGGCGAAAATGTCCAGGCCGCTGATGCCCTGCTGGGGAGGCTTGCAGCACAAATTGAGGCGCAGCGGGGGCAAATCATCGTTTTATCGCCATTCGCGCGTAATGCGGACTATGAACATGGCTGGCGGCTGACACCAGTTTTGGAATGGGGCCGCGGCATCCCTCCCGGCCTGATCGCTTCACCTTCCAGCCGCCGCCCTGGATTGGTCGTAAACACCGATTTTGCACCAAGTGTCGCCGCATATTTTGGATATAAACCCCAGGCTTTCCCCGCGCGCCCATTTGGTGATACTTGGCATGTCATCGCCGCGCCAGATGCGGCAGAGCAGGTAAGTTTACTGGAAGAGCAGGCATATCGCCAATCACGCGGAATGCAAATTCTGCCGTACCTGGCGGTTTGCCTGGCGGTTTGCCTGCTGGTGGGAACCGCACTGATACGAAAGGGCATTCTCCCTGGCTTCGGCTTCTGGCTTCCTTTAGCCGCATTGCTGGCTGTTCTGCTGGCGGGAACGGCCATGCAGGCAGCCGCCGGGCTGATTGCACTCGTATTGGCCTGCGGGCTGGCAGCCTGGCGATGGGGCGACCAAACTGCGCTCCTGGGAGTGCTTGCTGCAACCGTCGGAATCCTGATTGGGGATATGACTGTCGGCGACCCGCTGATGCGGCGCAGCCTGCTGGGATATTCGGCGGTGGAAGGGGCGCGTTTTTACGGCATTGGTAATGAAGCCATGGGCCTCCTGGTCGGATCGGCACTGGTCCTTGCGGCCCGTCTTTGGCCGCTGGGAAAAACTGGCCGGGTCTTGACTCTGGGCATATTCGGAATGAGTATCGGGCTGCTTGGCTCGCCTCATGCCGGGGCGAAAGCAGGCGGGCTGCTGGTCGCTGTAGCAGCTTTTGGAACGTTTCTTTGGAGCGCTGCCGGCGGAAAGTGGTCGTGGAGCGTCATTACAGCAATGTTTGCATTGGCATTTGGTGTTTTAGGTCTCGTCGCATTCGGAGATGCCCTGTTTCTTGCCGGGCATCATTCCCACATCGGCGAGGCCCTACAGCGTATTCAGGCCGGTGGCTTCACCGAAGCGGATGACATTATACTGCGTAAACTGGCCGTGGAAAGCCGCCTCGCATGGCATAGCGCCTGGGCCTGCCTGCTCTGGGGCGGCATGGGAAGTTTGGTCTGGCTTGAGCGGAAAACACATCCCGCCGGCTCTCCATTATTCATTGCCGGCGTTACGGCAATCCTGGCTTGCCTCCTGCTCAACGATGCGGGAGTTGTTGCGGCTTCTCTCTGCCTGGTTCCGCTTTGGTGCGCGGCAGCCATTCAAAAAAACAAACCCAGTCACCGAAGAAACAATCTTCTTCGGTGACTGGGCGGCTAGTCAGCAAGTCAAGCGATTACTGAGCCGGTGCTGGAGCAGCAGGTGAGACCGGCGCTGCCGGAGTTGTCGGGTCGGTGGGAGCCGGCATAGCCGTCGAGGGTGTTGTCGTGGTCGTGCTTGGCATTGCTGGCGAAGCCGTGGTATCCATCGGGGGCATCAGCACCTTGTTGATGATGTGAATGATCCCGTTGGTAGCCTGAATATTGGCCTTCGTCACGGTCGCATCATTGATCATCAGCTTGCCGTGGCGGCCTTTGGTCACTTGCAGAGTCGCGCCTTCCACGGTGGGAGGGGAAGTCGGGCTGCTCATGCTCATGGCCGTGGCTGCATCCACGCTGGCAGGAATGACATGATAGGTCAAGATCATCTTCAGCTTGGCAGGGTCAGCCATCAGCGCGTCAAGCTGGCCCGCAGGCAGCTTGGAAAACGCTTTGTCATCAGGTGCGAACACAGTAAATGGACCTGCCCCTTTCAGGGTTTCCACCAGGCCGGCCATTTGGAGTGCTTTCACCAGCGTTGTCAGGTTTTTTGCCGCCATTGCCGTGTCTACGATATCCATGGTGGGCATCGCCGCAGGCGTGGTCATCGGCATCGGTTTCTGAGCGTCCATAGGCTTGGGCGGGGTCATGTCACCTGCCGCCATAGGAGGAGTCATATCGCTCGTCATGGGCTGGCTCATGTCGGCCATCATCATGCTTTTTTTCGGGTTGAGCGATTCGTAAGCGGCTTTGTAATCCGCGATCTGCCCTTTTTCCTTGTCATTCTGGTACACATCGGCGAGATTCAAACCGTATTCCGTCGCCAGCATGGGGAATGTTTCGCCGCGCTCTACTGCCGCAGAAACCGCACCGAAGGGCATATCGGTTTTTTTGGCGATTTTGGCAATGGTGGCAATCTGGCTGTCGGAAAGACCGCGATTTTTCGCCATCATCAGGTCGGTATAGCTGTACGTCGGATTGCTGAGAATTTTGTAATTCATCAGGGGCGGCAGCATCGTATCGGATGTCATCGGCATTGCCGCTGTCGTATTAGTCGACATGGGAGCCGCAGCCGTAGTATCCGGGGCCATCGGTGCCGGAGCCATGGGGGCCGCTGGCGGTGCTGCATTATCTTGAGCACGGACGCTCGCAGTTGATGCGGCCAGCATGGCGGCCACTGCCGCCGTGACAGTCCAATTTCGAGAAATCTTTCGGGTTTGCATGAGAGGGGATGCTCCTTCTTTTCACAGGGTAGGGCCTGATCGTTGCTTGCTTGAAAGCGCGCGGACTGATCGGCATCGTACAGACCCGTTATACCTCGCGATTTGCGAAAATCAAACCTTTACGTACAATTCGTTACCAATTATTTATGTTTGGCGTATCTTAAGTTTAATAGCATGGCGAACAATCCTTACCTTCAGCGTTATTTCGGCTCCCAAGGCATATTGAAGAATGCCCTTCCGGGTTTCACCGTGCGCCCCCAGCAGCAGGCCGCTGCCGGAGCCGTGGAGGCCGCGTTGACGCAGCCTGGCGGCGTGGCTTTAATTGAAGCCGGGACAGGCGTTGGCAAAACGCTGGCCTATTTAATTCCCGCCATGCAGCGGGCCAAATCCAGCCGCCGAATCATTGTCTCCACGCACACGCTGGCGCTTCAATCTCAGCTTGCCGGAAAAGACATTCCCCTGGTGCAGTCGATTTGGAAGAAACCCATCTTGTCGGCAGTGGTCAAGGGCCGTGGCAATTATCTTTGTCTGCAAGATATGGACGCTGCACGGGGCGATCTGTGGACTGTCGGCGATCCGCAGTTCACGCAGATTTCCGCTTGGAGCCGCACCACCGAACGCGGCGACGTCGCCGAACTGGATTTTACTTACCCCGGTTGGGCGGACATCCGGGCCAATGCCGATACATGTAAAAGCCAGGAATGCCGATTTTTTGATCGCTGCTTTTACTATCGAATGCGGCGCGAGGCGCAGGACGCTGAAATCCTGCTGGTCAATCATGCCCTGTTTTTCAGCGACCTTGCCATGCGCCGGAGCGGCGAGCCGGACGCCAAGCTGCTGCCCGATTATGATTTTGTGATCTTTGACGAGGCGCATCACTTGGAAACCGCTGCGGCGTCCGCCTTCGGAGTTGCGTTCTCCTCGGCACGTCTCCCCGCCCTGCTGGACAAAGTGCGTCGTGCAGCCCGGTCGCTGGATATGAGCCAGGAGCGGCTCAAATCCATTGAAACCTATTCCCAATCTCTGTTTGAACCCTTTGTAAAAGCAAACCGCCCCGACTTTTTTGTGGCCGACATTTTGCCGGGCGAAGCCGCGCTGCAAACAGCGCGCGCCCAATCGGCGGCAATCGGCACTCTGCTGGACGCCGTAGCAACCGAACTGCTCAAACAAGACACCGGCGGACAGCCCGCTCTGAAAGATCGAATAGACGGACTGCGCCGCCAGTGCGTCCGCGCTAAAGAAGAGCTAGGCTTGCTATTTGGCGGAGATGACGCCAATTTTGTGCGCTGGGGTTCTTTGTCACGGCAGGCCCGGCGCGGCCCGCAGGCCACACTCAACTGGACGCCGATTTCAGTAGCGCCAATTCTTCAAGCCGCTTTGTGGCGGGAGCCGCGCACCATCGGCGCCGCATTGATTTCCGCGACGCTTTCTACTGACGGCGGCTTTAGCTACGTTCGCGAGCGTCTGGGCCTGCCTCCTGCCGACCCGGCCTTGACGGAAACCATCGTCGGATCACCCTTTGACTACGAAAAAAACTGCCTGCTGTATATCCCGCGTCACTTGCCGATCCCTTCCGACGATGCCGGCTATGCCTATGATGCTGCCAATGAAATGCTGGCCCTGCTGGAAGCGGCGCGCGGCGGGGCGTTTCTGCTGTTTACGTCCTACCGCGCCCTGGACGCCGCGTATGAGCATCTGACCCAATCAGACCTCCCCTACCCCATTTTGCGCCAGGGGGAAATGCCCAACGGGCGGCTGATTGAAACATTTAAGGCCGAAAAGAACGCCGTACTGCTCGGGACGCAGTCATTCTGGGAAGGCGTGGACGTGCCGGGGGCTGATCTGCGGTTGGTGATTATTGACCGCATTCCTTTTGCCGTCCCGGACAGCCCGCTCAATAAAGCCCGCGTAGACGGCATCACAGCCTCCGGCGGCGATTGGTTCAATGACTTTGCCCTGCCGCAGGCACAGCTTAAGCTCAAGCAGGGCTTCGGACGCTTGATCCGCACTGCCACAGATCGGGGAGTGGTCGCCATTTTGGACACGCGCCTTGTCCGCAAAAACTATGGGGAGCGGTTCCTGCGCTTTCTGCCCCCCGCCCGCCGCGTTTTTGACATCGGGCAGGTGCAAGAGTTCTTTGGGGAGGAGTCGGCGGCTCTCGTCACGAAATAAGCGTTTGGGCCGTCCGCCCGCGCGGGTAAGCCAGAAACGTTTTCAATCATACAAGGAGTCACACACATGGCCTACGAAGTTCCCCCTCTCCCTTACGCCTACGATGCGCTGGAGCCGTTTATCGACAAAGAAACAATGACGCTCCACCACGACAAGCACCACCAGGCTTATGTCACCAATCTCAATGCGGCGATTGAGAAGCATCCCGAACTCGGCAGCAAATCGCCGGAAGACTTAATCAAAAATCTGGATGCCATTCCTGAAGACATCCGGCCTGCCGTTCGCAACAATGGTGGCGGTCATGTCAACCATTCTATGTTCTGGGAAATTATGAAGCCAGGCGGCGGCGGAGCGCCGACGGGCGCTCTTGCGGACGCCATTACTTCTGCCTTCGGCAGCTTTGACGCTTTCAAGACCGCGTTCAACGATGCCGGCGTCAAGCGCTTTGGCAGCGGCTGGACCTGGCTGGTGAAAACCGCCGATGGCAAGCTCGCTGTTGTCAGCACAGCCAACCAGGACAATCCGATGAGTGAAGGCCATTTCCCTATCATGGGCAATGATGTCTGGGAACACGCTTACTATCTGAAATATCAAAACCGCCGCCCGGAATATCTGGGCGCGTGGTGGAATACCGTCAACTGGGACGCCATCACCAAACGCTTTGAAGCCGCCGGTTAATCAGCAGCTATTAAGATAGATTTACCCCTGCATTTTTTCGGTGCAGGGGTTTTTCTTTTACTGACGCAAATTTTCACGAAAAATTCATAAATAAGCTGTAGACTGGAACAATAAAAGCAAACGAAAAGGAACCAACCATGCAGCATAGGAACAAAATTTTCGCGGTATCCGCCGCTCTGGTAGCCGGAACACTGGCGCTGATCTCCCTGCCGGGATGCGGCGGGGGTGGAGGAGGCAGTTCCGCGGGGACCACCAGCGTCACTTCGGCCTCACCGGCAGCTCTCAATGTTTTCGTCACCGATGCTTTCAGTGACCAGTACAAACAAGTCCTGGTAACGCTCTACAAAATTGAGTTGACCACCGACGGGACCACGTATCAAACCGTCTTCAGCGACACCAGCGGGCAGACCATCAACCTGTCTTCCCTTGCCAGCACGACCGATCTGCTTGCCAGTGTCAACGTGCCGGCGGGAACTTACACACAGGCGCGCATCACATTTGCCGATCACTTCACGCTGGTTTCCCAGGCTGGAACCAGTGTCAGCACCGCCGTAGACCCCAGCATCGGTACGGATACCAACGGCCTGGTTGCGCTTACAATCCCCACACCCACAAAATGCGTCACCGGCCAATCTACGGCACTGGTCATCGACTTCAAGCTGGCGGAATTTACGCTGGTCGGAAGCGTCCTGCGTCCACAGGTCGGGGCCGGTGACGGCAGCCAGGACGGCGGAAAAAATTGCAATGCTCAGCTTGGCGGCACGGTGGCAAACCTGGTGGCAGGAACGAGCTTTGATTTGCAGGGGCCAAATGGCCGAACGCTGCATGTGCTGCTTTCCTCTACAACCACAACAGTCAGCGGCCAAACAGGCAGCGCGTTTACTCTCGCCAACGGTCAAAATGTTCGTGTCGAAGGCGCGTTTGATACCACGGCGCAAACCGTCACGGCCACTTCGGTCATTCTCAATGACGACAGAGGCGTGCCGCATCAGCGCGTGACCGGAACCGTTGCCAGCCTCAATAGTGCCGCAGGCAGCTTTATCTTGACGGTTGACCATGCCGACGGCTTTCAGCCGACCACAGGCACACTCACTGTTGTGACCGGGTCCACAACGCTGTTTATCAAAGGGAGAAACCAACCCGGCAGCCTCAGTGATGTCACTGCCGGAAATGTCGTCAGCGCCGAAGGCACGTTTGATGCCACCACGCAAACGCTGACCGCTCGCTCCGTCTTTCTCGGCCCTGCACCCGCTGGAAGCGGCGGCAATCCATCTGGGCCGCCGCCGGCCCATTGATTAAAGAAAAAGCCCCCGGCGCTATGCCGGGGGCTTTTTTTTGTCTATTTTTGCAAGTTCTTCGTATCGTCCGCTGTCCGGTTCCATCTTCCAGCCCATGAAAGCCCAGCCGACATAATTGCCCACATCCCAAATCTTTTCCGATGGCAATTGCCCTTTAAATTGCGGCATTGCGCTGCCGGGAATGCCATACAAAACAGCGTAATAAATCGCACCATTCGTAATGGCGCTGACTTCGTTCTTGCGATAATTGTAATGGTAGCCCGGCTGCCCGCCCTGTGGGCTGGCCCCGGACGCCTGTATGAGTGTAAAATCCATCGGCGGCGGGTTGAGATACGACTTGGCCGGGCCGCGTCCGTCTCCATGCTCCCCGTGGCAGCCCGCGCAGTAGGACACATACAGTACGCGCCCACGCTCTACCGAACCGCGGGATACCGGCTCCGGGTTCGGCATGGTCAGCCAGTCGCTGGGAAGCGTGGAATTCAGATAGGCGACATTCTCCCCCGGCCCCTTTTGGTAGTATCGGACCAGATTCACTTTCAGTTCCCGCTGCTGGGTGGCGCGGCTTGTCCCCATGCGCCCGCCGAGGCACTGAATATAAGCGATCAAATTGGTGCGATCCTGGCCTTTGATATAGCTGTAGGAGGGCATGAACGACTGCGGACGAGTATACCGTGGGTTCTCAAAATGCGCCCAGTGCCAATCGTCGCTGTGATAACCGCCCTCCCGCAATAAATCCGGCCCGTTGCGCTCAGAGCCGACTTCATGCGGCGAATCATACGCATAATCTCCTGGCTGCGCGGCAAAGCCGCTGCCCTCCCCCCAGTCCATCGGGCGCGTGTCCTGTGAGTGGCAGTACACGCAGCCGTTCTTAACATAAATCTCGCGCCCTTCCAGCTCCTGAGCCGTGTAAGGCCGCGCGTTCGGAGACGGCGGCGGGCGAAACACAATCGCGGGCATTAAAAAATTCGCCAGCGCGACACTCAAAAAAAGCAGCGTTGCGCCGAGGGCAACCGTGACGGGAGTCATTTTCATAGCAGCATTTAATCTAAAGAAACGGCGCGGTCGTCAAACACATGGGCCGGCGCGGAAAATTCTTGAAGGCTTGCCAGTGACAGGCCCCGATCATTATTCAAACCGGCTGCGGGCTGGCGCACGGTCATAATCACATTGATGAGCTGCATCCAGACGCCCACGACGATCATACCGCCAAAGCCCGAACGCAAATAAAAGTATGGCTTCACGACTGGATATGCTTTCACGACTTGTTCGCCCAGCGTTGTCCAGGCGCTGGCCTGGGCCAGTCCCGCCGCCGTTAATGCCCAGAAAAAGCCGTTGATCCCCAGCAGCATCAGCCAGTACTGCGTGTCAGCCAGGTTGCGGCTCCAAAGCGGCTTGCGAACAATCTGCGGAACCATATACATCATTGCTCCAGACGCGATAAACCCGAACGCCCCCAGCAGGGCCAGATGCGCGTGGGCTACCGTCCACTGGGAAAAATGCACGAAACGATTGACCGCCATAAACGACTGGATGGTTCCTTGAAACGATGCCGCCAGGTAGAAAAAGGCCCCTGTCAGCACAAAGCGCAGAGGAATGTTTTCCAGCATCTGCCCCCATTGTCCCCGCATCGTCATAAACAAATTCGTATTAAAGGCAAACACCGGGATAAACAGTGAAATAGAGCCGATGATGGAAATCACTTTCAGCCAGTTGGGGATGGGAGCCTGCAAAAGGTGATGCTGGCCGGTGTTGGTATACAGCAAAGCGATAGACCAAAAGCCGATCAGCGACATCAAATGGGAGTACAATGGCCGGCGCGTCAGCTTGGGAACCAAATAGTACGTAATCGCGATGCCGCCGGTGGTGATATACAGCCCAAACACATTATGACCGTAAAACCAGTTCCAAACCGCATCATCCAGCCCGATAAACGCGCCTGTGCGCTGAAAACTGGAAATGCCATCCGGCAGATTTGCCGCATTGTTGTCCCATAAAATATGCGTATGCCCATCCGGCCCCAGATACGTCGTGAAGGGATGCCACATGACGCTGCCGATAAAATACATGAGCGCAATCCAAATGACGCTGCCGCCGATGTACCAGAGCGAGACATACAGCTTTGGCTCCCGCCGCGCTGCGATGGTTTGAAATATAATGACGGCATTGACAATCAGCAGGATTTCCACCGGCCAGTCAATGTACCAGGGATACTCGGTGTACTCTTTGCCCTGCGTGTCCCCATTCATCAGCGCAACCGTGCCGACCACAATCGTAAAATTCCACAATATCAGCAGGATGTTCGCCGCCCGATTGGAGCGCAGCGGCGTTTTGCACATACGTGGAACGATAAAATACCAGGCTCCATAAAACGCGGTGGACAGAAACCCGAACAGCATCATGTTGACATGCGCGGGACGCAGGCGGCTGAAGACAAGCTGAGGAACACCCGCAAAGATGTCCGGCGTGGTCAGCTCATTGGACATCGTCAGCCCATAAATGACTCCGATAGCGAACCAGACCGCACCACTGATTAACCCGAACAGGGCGGCGGAATCGGGCCGATCCAGCCGTTCCCAAAGCGAGGCGCGGGCGGATGGGTGGGTTGTGACGGACATAGTGGGCGAGGCTTCCTAGGTGAAAAGAGAATCGCTGTTCTGTACCCAGGCAGGCACAGACACAAACCTGCGGCTTTGGGTGCTATAATAAAGCCGAAACACCAGTGAGGAGACAGAACCATGGCGGGAACGGAACTGAGCGCGGGCCTGACGGAAAAAGTCAACGAATACCGGGTGATGAGCGCCCCGCTGGAACATGCAATTCGTGAACTGGAATATGCCCAAACACTGCTCAAAGCACGTGCGGAAAGCGATATTGCTCAGACCGTCCCGGCGCTGGGCGCACTGGCCGACATTCTGGACATCTCCAGCCTGGACTTGCTGATGGCCCATGACCGCCTGGCCTTTGTCCACGCCGCCATGCAGCGGCAGGGACTGACAGAGGCAGAAGTCGCCCAGCAAATGCGCTCGCTGGTGTCCTCCGACCAGTCGCGCGACGACCTCAAGGCCCTGGGCATTGGAGAACAAATGTCGTAGATAATCTTATAACCCTAATTCCGCCAGATAATTGCGTCCTTCCCGTTTCCAGGCACGGGTACAAAGGGGCAAAAAATCGCAGTCCGGGCAGACATGCGGCAGCGGCACAGGATAGACGGCTTCAAAATCCGTCTCCAGAATCAGCAGGCCGATCCCGCGCAGATCATCTTCCAGCGCCACCATTTCTTCTTCTGTAAACGACGCCGAGGCCGTCACACCGCCGCGCAGTGCATGAATGGTGGCATAGACGCGCCGCTCAGGATTGTTCCGCTTTGCCAGAAGCTGATACACGGACATCGCCAGCGCGCCTTTGACATCCTCTTCTGAAACAAACAGCCGCCCCGATTTGTAATCCACAATTTCCAGCGCCCCGTCGTCGAGATGCTCATCTATCCGGTCAATCCGCCCGGTCAGCACAAACGGGCCCATGTCCCATTTCAGCATTTTTTCGATCAAAAAAGGTCGGGTCGCCTCCGCGCGGGCTTCGGAAGCGGCATGGTATGTTTCCAGTATCTTCACCGCTTCCACTTTGTGCGCCTCCTCATGTGCGGCATTTTCATACCCCTGCGACTGCCAGACCGTTTCCATTTTTGCGATCAATTCCGGCGCAGACACCGCCGCGCTTCCGCCATCTTGATGGAATGTTTGCAGGGCTTGATGCAGGGTGCTGCCAAACGTGAAGCCTGCTCTTGCCCGATGATAAAACCGACCGACTTTCTCCACGTAATCCAGCCGGTACATCATCGGGCAGGACAGAAATGTTTTCAGCCGGGTCGGTGAAAACTCCGGCTTGCGGGGCGGCTTGGGGGGGACGATCTTGGGGACTTTAGGCGTTCGGGCAGGCATGGAGAAATTATACCCGGTCACACTTCGCGCACAACGATCCGGCTTCCCTGCACCGTCACAATCTGCACCGGCGTTCCCTGCGCAATAAACTCGCCTTCCGACACGACGGAAAGCCGGACACCGTCAAACTCCGCTGTTCCCGACGGCCGCAGCAGCGTCACGGCCACACCCACCAGGCCCAGGTAGCCAGTATTGTCCGCGCTGGAAACGTAGCCCCCCAATGCCGTCTGCCGCATCGGCAGACCCAGGCGCTTCCAGACACCGGAGCGCGGCAGGTACAGGAAGAACGCCACCACCAGTGCCAGAGTCGTCAGCATCGCCCCGCCGGCGGAATAAATCGCTCCGGCCTGCGCCCCGCCCAGCGCCAGGAACATGCCGGCGAAAATTAATCCCAGACCCGCCATTGCCGGATACCCATGCCCCGGCAGAAAATGCGTCTCCACCAGCAGAAGTGCGGCCCCGGCAAGAAACAGCATCACTCCCACCCAGTTTGCCGCTCCCACCGTGATATAAGCGGCAAAAATCAACGCAACCATTAAGCCGCCGAAGATGCCCGCAAGGCCCCAGGAATGCAGCGTTAAAACCTCAATCAAAATCAAAGTCAGGCCCAGTGTCAGCAGCAAAATCGTCGCCCAGGGCTGTGTTACCCACAACGATGTCGCAGTCCAAGCATCCAGTTCCACCGGAACTGTCTGGGCCGACCCCAGGCCCGGACCCATTTTCGCCAGCACGTCTGAATCATAATTCGCAAGGACATCGGCGTAACCGACTGATTGTGCCTGCTTCGCTGTCAGTGTCAGGCTGTCTCCGCCTTTCACTCCTAAAGCCGGCAGGTCGGTATCGGCGGAAACAAACGCGGCGGCAATCGCCGGATTGCGTCCGGTGGCCTCCGCCGCCGACCTGTAATCTGTCTTGGACGCCGCGTCGAGGGCATGACCCAGCGACGCGCCCGGAGACAGCGCCAATGTCTTGCAGGCAATGGCGATCAAGCTGCCCGGCCCCAGGGCATGGTCATGCACATAGGCCGCAATTGGAAGGCTCCCGGCATGGTCTAAAATAGCCTGCTTGATGTCTTCAGCGGCGGACTGCGATCCCTGCGTGGTATCCAAATCCAAAATGACGCCCGCCGCGCCTGTTTGATACGCCAGGCCCAATTGCTTCTTCACAAAGGTCGCTGTCCCCGGCCAGATCGCGCCGTGCAGATTGATGACAACGACTTTCGGCGGCGCGGCGTGAACCGGCACCCCAAGGAAGGCAAGGGCCAAAAAAAGAAGGTATGCCCATAAGTGACGGCGCGTCATTGCTGTGTGCCTCAAGCAAAGATGCGTAAATAGAATTAGGAACCGCTGCATCATTTAGTGTAAGCTCGATTCTCCTGTGTCACCACGATTTTTCTCTTCTGCCTTTTGCGTGCGTCCGCAAGCCATGCTCATGCCGCAAATAATGACTGAGGCGTGATTTCGCCCGCGCCGCCAGCGCGTCTGTCCATAAGATGACGCCATCACTGGCTTGCGACCGAGCCTGTTCCCACTGAAGGCGTACCCGATGCAGCCAGGGCTGCCGCCGCTCGGCTTGAAACTTTTCCACGCGCGGGGCAAGTTCGCGCCAGATGTCCAGCGCCGGTTCGCGCGGCGGCAGGCGATGCAGCAGTGACAATGTGCGTTCCAGGGCAAACAACTCCGCCGCGCATTCCGGCTCCCGCGCCAGAAACGCCTGCATTTCGTCTCTCTGCGGCGCGTCCAGGGCGTTGTCCAAATACTCCGAAAATAGCGCTCGCGCTTCGTCCTGTGTCATTTGCCCGCCTTTCCCCGCTCTCCAGCCGTGTAAACATGCGGACTGACCATCTCCAGATACGGCTGAAACTTTGCTTTGAACGCCAGCCGCGCCCGGTGCAGCTTGGATTTGACATTGACCAGACTGAGTTCCGTAATCTGTGCCACTTCTTCGTAAGACAGCCCCTCCAAGTCGCGCAGCGAAATGAGAAGCCGCTGCTCCGGGGGCATTTCTGCTAGAACTTTGTCTACAAGGCGCTGCAATTCCCGCACTTCTACAATTTTCGCCACATCTGCCTGCGGATCGGCAGGCTCCGGCATCCATCCAATCTGCTCCGACTCCTGGTCCAGCGATGCGACTTCCAGACCGGCGCGGACTTTTTTCTCCCGCAAATAATTCAGGCAGACATTGTGGGCAATCGTATACAGCCAGGTACGAAACTTGCAGTCTCCGTTAAACGTCCCCAGCGACCGCAGCGCGCGCAGAAACACTTCCTGGGTCAGATCGTAAGCGTCCTCCCCATTCACCATACGGTGAACGAGGCTAAACACCGGCGTCTGATATTTTCGAAATAAAATCTCAAAGACCGCCGGGCTGGCCGTCGCGCGGAACTGGCGCACCAGTGCCACATCCGGGTCAAGACGTGGCAAGTGTGTCAGCGCGGCAGTCCAGGTCGAGCGGCGTTCAGTCGGCATGAAACAGAAACTCTTTCTTCTGTTGATTGGGACACGCCAGCCGCAAAAAAGTTGCAGGGCGCTTATCGGGTATAATAAAGCGCTATGGCAATGAATACCGAAAACTTAGTTCGCCGCAACACGCTGGCTCTGCCAATGGCGGATGAAAATATTGTCACCCCACGCCGGGCTAAAGCCGAACGGGCCAAAGTGCTGCTGCTGGAACCCGATAGCCCGGCGGCGAATGCGGGCGTCTTGATCGGCGACGTTCTCACACACGTCAACGGACAGCCGGTACTGGATATTGTCGACTTTGCGTTTCTCTCGGCGGGCGAAGAAGTGACGCTGGATGTGGAGCGGGAAGGCGTCGGCCTGCTGCATTTCGTGATGGCAAAAGGCTACGATGAAGACCTAGGCATTGAATTCGGCGATGATTTGTTTGACCGGGTGCATATCTGCAAAAACAAATGCGTTTTCTGCTTTTTGTACCAGCAGCCAAAGGGCCTGCGGCCTTCGCTCTATATCAAAGATGATGACTACCGCCTTTCATTTCTGCATGGCAACTATCTGACTCTCACAAATATGGGCGAAGACGAGTTTCAGCGCGTCATTGACCAGAAACTTTCGCCGCTGTTTGTTTCGGTTCATGCGACTGACCCGGAAGTGCGCGGGCGAATGCTGGGCCGCAAAGGGCCGGAAGCCATTCTGCCCCGGCTCGAAATGCTGGCGGATGCAAAAATTCAAATTCACGGCCAAGTCGTTTTGTGTCCCGGCTACAATGATGGGCCGCAGCTTGAGCAAACCGTGCATGAGCTGAGTCAGCTTCACCCGGACGCTCGCGGCACCTATGGCGGCGTCCTTTCCGTTGCGATTGTCCCCGTCGGCCTCACTCAGTTTCGAGACCGCCTCGCCGCGCTGACGACCTGTTCCCCGGAGTTCTGCCGGGCGCTTCTGGCGGAAGCCGAGATGTGGCGCACAAAATTCCGAAAATCGCTTGGCACAAATTTTGTTTTTCTCAGCGATGAGTTTTACCTCAGTGCAGGCCTGCCCGTTCCCCCCGCGCGGCAGTACGAAGGTTTTCCGCAATTGGAAGACGGCGTCGGCCTGGTGCGTCTATTTCAGGATGACGTTCAGAAGGTCGCGCGGCGGCTGCCCGCCCGGATGCCGACGGCCCGAACTGCGACATTGGTTACCGGAGAGCTGGCCGCCCCGTTTTTAGGCAGTCTGGCCGACACGCTGAACCGTGTCGAGAATCTGAGCGTCAATGTCTGCGCCGTTCATAACACGTTTTTCGAAGGCAACATCAGCGTCGCCGGGCTGCTCACCGGCCACGATATCGCGACGGCTCTCAGCCGTATGGGCGACGCGGTAGGCGAGCGCATCGTGATCCCGTCTATCATGCTGCGCGACCCGGACCGGGATATTTTCCTGGACGACATGAGCCTGCGTGATTTTGAGCGTGCTGTGGGCCGGGAGGTCTGCGTGGTGGAACGAATGCCCTCCGCCGCAGCAAAGGCGATTTTGAATTAGTCCTTTACCCGCTCTACACGAACATCCACGGTCAAACTTGTCGCGGAGGGAAGCGGGCAGCCGGGAGCCGCCCGCAAAATCCCCTTTGTCGGCGGCACATCGGCATAGTCGCGGCCCACAGCGACCTTGATATGCCGATCCGCGACCAGGATATTATTGGTGGGGTCAAAGCCTGTCCATACCCCCGCATGAGGCAGGTACAGCTCCACCCAGGCGTGCGTCGCGCCCGCGCCGTGCGTGAGGCCGTCCTCTTCCGCATAAATATAGCCGCTGACATAACGAGCCGGGACGCCCTTCGCACGCGCCGCAGACAGCATCAAATGGGCATAGTCCTGGCAAACACCGCGTTTCCAGGCCACAAAATCCGACAACGGTGTGCTGACTTCCGTTGCTCCCGGCACATATTCAAACTGCTCGTAAATGGCAGCCGAGAGGGCCTGTCCATAGGCAAGGACACTGGCCGCATCCTCCGGGCCATTCCACACACCGTCTAAAGGAACCAGAGCAGTCGGAGCGAGAAATTCGGCAAACTCTTGGGACGAATCCACGTTAGGCAGCGCAGTCCAGTCTTCTGCTAACAGGTCAAGACCGGCAAACGGGTTGGAATTCAGAGTTTCCACAACAGATTCCGCATGGATGGCAAGCGAGGTATGAGGGTCGCCGCGCACCACGAAATGGTTCACAACGCCCATTTGACCGGGAAGCTCATAAACGAAGACCGGAACGTCGGGGTCGATGCGAATGGCATACTCATGGCATACCTGCGCCCCGGCAACGGAAAGCGGACGCAGACGAGCTTCCATAAAGCACTCGCCGAGCAGCGGCGCATCATAGTCGTAACGGGTAGTATGAATTAGGTGAAATTTCAGCGCGGAACCTCCAGGCCATCCAGAATGCTTTCAATCACGCGGTCAGCGCTGACCCCTTCGATCTCAGCTTCGGGGCGGAGCAGCAGGCGGTGGCGCAGCGTGGCAGGCGCAATGGCTTTGATGTCATCGGGAATCAGAAAGTCTCGCCCGCGCATCGCGGCCAGGGCCTTGCCGACTCCCAGCAGGGCAATGGAAGCGCGCGGGCTGGCTCCCAGGACGAGCTGCCGGTGATCCCGTGTAGCCGCCACGAGCCGCGTGATGTAAAGAAACATCGCTTCTTCCACGCGCACCTGCTTGATTAATGCCCGGCAGCGCTCAATCGCGACCACGTCGGCGACCGCCTGCACCCCGGCGGATGCCAGGTCATTGGCATCAAACCCTTGATGGTATCGCTTCAGCACAGTTTGCTCCGCTTCAATCGGCGGATACGCCACCAGAATTTTCAGCAAAAAGCGGTCAAGCTGGGCTTCCGGCAACGGATACGTGCCTTCAAACTCAATGGGATTTTGCGTGGCAAAGACCATAAATACCGGCGGCAGGTCATGGGTTTCGCCGTCCACCGTCACCCGATGCTCCTGCATGGCTTCCAGCAGCGCGGCCTGCGTTTTGGGCGGCGTTCGGTTGATTTCATCCGCCAGCAGCAATCCCGTAAAGAGCGGGCCGGGCTTGAAAACAAACTCTGACGCTTGCTGGTCGAAAATCCGGGTTCCCGTGATGTCCGACGGCATGAGGTCCGGCGTAAACTGAATGCGCTTGAACTCACCGGATACCGCCGCTGCAAGAGCGCGCACCAGCAGAGTTTTAGCAGTTCCCGGAACCCCTTCCAGCAGCACATGGCCGTCCGCGAGGAGGCCGGCCAGGGCGTTTTCAATGGTTTCATCCTGCCCGACAACCGCTTTGTGTATTTCCGCCGTGATCGCGTCGGCGAGACGCTGTACTTCACTTCCGGTTGACTGATAGGAAGGCGTTCGGTCAGCCTCCACCGGAGGCGGGATGAAAAAATTTACCGATGGCGGCACAGTCGCCAGTGGTTCCATAGGCGACTCCGGCGGGTAAGATGTGTTATCTTCAGGCAATGCCCATTTCCTTTCTGATACGCTCCATTTGCCGCGTCAAATCCAGCAGCTCCTGCTCAGACAGCTTTCCTTCGTCCAGTCTTTGTTCACAGGTCGCCAGCAATTGCCGCAAGCTGTCTTTGCTGACCTGTCCACGCCGCGCCGCGGCTGCGGCCAGAGTTTCCAAGTTGACATCCGGCGGCAGGGCTAACCGCCCGCAGAGGTCGCGCAGAAACTGCCGGTAAAGCGTTTCCAGCGCCGTCCCCGACGCCTGCGCCCGGCGGTACAAATTCGCCACGGACTCCACATATTCCGCCGAAGTCCGGCCTGTACCTCGCGAAAGCGGAACGGGCGGCCCGAAGCGGCCCGACAGCAGCACGGCAAGCGCCCCAAACGCTAAACAAAGCTGTATCAAGACCAGTTGAAACGGACGGCCCAGTGATTCCCAAAGCGAACCATCACTGCTTTCCACCGCATCGCCATGATGATACTCATCGAATAAAACGAGGCTGCCGGGACGCCCGTAATGCGACAACAAGTTGGCTAGAAAGACCGCATTCTCGGACCGCGGCAGATTGGCATTTGATGCCAGCGCACCATCGGCAATGACGATTAAACGACCCGCCCCTACTGGGATTTCCAGCCCTAATGGTCCAGCCCCGTCGCCGAACAAGGCCAGGGCGGCACCACCAGTGCGTTTAATGCGGCTTCCTGACTCGCTATGCACACTGAGAATGCCCTGCGTGTCTTGAAGAGGCTGAAGCGGGGAAAACTCTTCGCGATTGGTTGCCGGCGAGGCTGCCTCTACGATTAAATCAAGCGCATCGCCAAATGTTTTCGCGTCACCGGCGCTTGCGGCCCCCGTTTGTCCGCTGGGCAGCCGCGAAGTCAGCAGGATCGCCGTGTGACCTGTCCCGGAGGCCAGCCAGTGTTTCAGCCACGCGCCGTCCTGCGCCGACAATTGCGTCTTATCGCTTTCTTGCTCCATGCTCCCGCTGCCGGAAAGCGTCGCAAACGGCTCCGCGACATGCGGGTCAACCACAAGCAAGATACTCGAGTCAGATTCAGGGAGGCGCGCCCAGCTTTGACGCCAGACGGTCGGCTGGTAGCCGAGCGCCCCCACCCATTCATAAACGCCTCGGCTGCCCGAAGCGCGCGTGTTGCTGACTGCCGGGTCAAGATCGCTTTCCCGGCCCGGCAGGCGGGCCAGTCCCGTGCCGCGACCGCTCAAAAGAAGACCGCCCACAACAAAGGCCAGCAGCAGCAAAACAACGGCGATTAAATCCCGATTGCCCCGCATTAAACACTCACCGTAGGCCGCGCTGCGTTTTGCGCTGCGGAGGACCCCATAAGCGCCTGGTACTGCGCCAGAGCATTGGCATACTGGGACGCATCCGTGCGGGAAAAGCCATACCACACTTGATCAAACTCGCGGGTCAGCGGCGTCAATGTCTGGTACAGATCGCCGCGCCCTGCCGCGCGCAGAGCGCGCAGATACTCCCAGTTTGTCTTGGAGCGATCAAAGCGCAGCACCCCGCCCGTGTCCAGAGCGACAAGCGCCGCCAGATACACCAGCCGGAATGCGCGCCGGTAGTCGCCCGCTTTCGCTTGCTGGTCAGCCAGGGAAAGCAGGCTGTCATAATCGCGCGCTTCCGCGAGAACAGCCTCTTCTTCGCCGAGACCCAGCGGCCTGGCTTTCACCCCGGTTTGACCCAGGATTTTCACCAGCACGAACACCAGCCCGGCAAGCGCCGCCGCGATAATCGCATAAAATAATCCCTCAAACCAAGCCGGGTTAATCGGCTTCATTGGCGGCAAGTTGGGACTGCGCGGCGAAAACAACCGGGCCAGCCAGCGGTCGAGCCAAACCGCCGCCCGTTCGGCTGCCGACGGCGGAGGGGGAGGATCGGACGCAAACTGATCTTCAGCGAGAACCGCCCTGACCGATTGCATGGCGTTTGCCGCAAGTCGCGGTTTACCCGACTGGCTGGAGCGAACCAGCGCGCGGCGCAGCGTCAGAATTTGCAGACTCAACTCCTCAAAGGCAGATGCTTTTGCCGCCGGGCCAGGCAGAGCGTCGGCGGTACGGATGGCGGCGATCAACGGCACATTGCTGACTGGCTGCGGTACTCTTTGCGCCTCAACACTGCTGATTGGCTGCAAAAGACGCTGTGCGACCAGCAGCGGGGCTTCTCCTGATGGAATCTGGCCCGCGCGGATCGCCTGCGCCTGACTCGTCAGGGAACTCTGCACACTGGCAAGCGCCTGGTCATACGCCGCCGGGGAGACTGCCTGCACCGGCAAGGGCAATAAGCCCAGCAGCGCAAAAAAAAGCCCGAGCCGTATCATCGCCCAATCCCCCTCGGACCGCTTTTCGGCGGCGCAGATACAGGTCGAATGGGGACAAACACAGCGACCGGAGGCAAATAAGAATTCAAAGCGGCCAGCGGCAGATAGCCCAGGTCCTCCGCCAGTAAATCAATGTCAAACCCTTCCTTGCGAATACGCATGTCATAATACAGCGCCGTCAGGACGCTGACCAGGAAGGGGAAAAGCAGTAAATGAGTCAATCCACTACTCAGCATTGTCACCACCTGCTGCCCGGTATCACCCCCTGCTTCGGCCAGGCTGCCGGCTTTCGGCCCGATGCTCAAAGCAGTCTCAAAAACATAGGCCAGCGGCAGCTTAATGCCCAGACCTATGACCCAGAGAATCAATCCAAGCCCTAGAAGGCAGACGAAAGCGCGGCCCCCATAGCCGTTGACCAACGCACTCGAGCGGCTCAAGGCTCGAAACGGCCCCTTCTGTTCCAGCAAAAACGCCTGTGGAGTGAACAGCAGCAGCGAGGCGGCAATCGGCCAGCCAATCAAACAAATACTCAGGCCCAGGTTGAGAAGAACGCCCGTCAGCAGAAAGCACAATGCCAGGCCCGGCAGACGCCGCAGCCACGGCTTGACTGAAGCCCATACAGTCACATTCTGCTGCAAATAGCAGCCGGAAGCAGCCACCACCAGCGGCCCCAATGCCAGGGCATACAAGGGAAGGTAGATCGCCAGCTTGACGCCCGCGCCGACCAGCCAGAGGCCCGACGAATCCGATTGGGCCGTCATGTCAAACAAACCATAGACACCAGCCATTAAACGCGGTCCGATGAACGAAAGAAAAATGTCCAGCGGCACCACCATGACCGCCGTGACCAGCAGCAGAAACACAAAGTTCCGCTTGTACAGATCAAAGCCTTCATCAAAAATGTCGCCCAGGCTCAGCGGCCTCAGTCGCTGGCCGTTCATGCCCCTGTCCCGCTCATTCGCTAACCCGCCTTTGCGACTTTTACCAGAGAAGGTCGGATAACACGCCCGTGCAGCGTATAGCCTTTGCGAAGCTCCGCCGTTACCGTTTCGTCGGGTTCTTCGCTCTCTTCATCCAGCATCACGGCTTCATGGACTTCCGTGTTGAAGTGTTCGCCGAGCGACGGAATCGGTTCCACGCCTTCTTTACTCAGCGTTCCCTGAAACTTCCGCAGGATCGCACTGACGCCGCCGATCAGCTGGTCGTAGCTTTCCGCTTTTGCCGCGGCATCCAGCGCCAGGTCGAAGTCGTCCAGGATAGGCAGCAGTTCTTTGATCAAACGCTCATTGGCTTCCTGCCGCAGACGTTTTTGCGCCTCATCACCGCGCCGCTTGAAGTTCTGGAAATCCGCCAGGGTTCGCAGATAGTTATCATTCGCCAGCGTCATCTGTGCACGCAGGTCTTCAAGTTCCTTGCTGGAAACTTCCTGTCCGGCGGAAGGCACAGAAGCGTCGGGTACCGCAGCCGCTGCGGGCGGCGTTACGGGCGCGTCTAGGTCAATAGGCAGCCGTTCATGCGAATTATCTTCCAGGTCATCCTGGACACCGGGAATGGCATTCGCTGCCTCAAACGAGCTTTCACTAGAATCGTTCCGATCATATTCAGCCATAAGAAAAATGCAGACTCCTTGTGATAATTCCAGGTCGGGACTTGCCGTCTCATTCGCCAGCTTATTCCCGTATTCCTGCCCACATTATACCTGACCGTGGCACCCAGATATTCGCTCTGAAGTTCGCGCAGGCTTGACAACAATGCAAATCTCTTGATATACTCCATAACATTGGCAGACAAAGAATTAATCAAAGCAAAAGAGCGGGCAATGCCATCGCGCACCAAGTATACCAAAGAACTTTTGCAGACAGCAGCTTTGCAAAGCCAAAGCATTGCGGGCGTCTTGCGCTACTTAAACTTGAAGCAGGCCGGCGGCACTCAATCTTATCTTAGCCGTCGCCTAACCGAATACCAGATTGACATCAATCATTTCACCGGATGCGCCCATAACCGAGGAAAAGCGTCATATAATAAAAAATCTGCCTCTGATATCTTAATCAGTCATCCTGAGGGCGCTTTTCGGCCAAAACGAGTGCATCTTGTGCGCGCTTTGCTTGAAATTGGTATTCCAGAGACGTGTCAAACATGCGGGCTTGGGCCTCATTGATGGTAACTGGCTTAATAATACAGCTCGTAATCTGCGCTTTTTGTGTCCAATTTGTCATTCACAGACGAAAACTTACGGAACGAGAAACAAGCCTTCCTACTCCAACTGGTAGAGAGAATGCGTTTAGGCCGCATACAGTGTCGGTTCGAATCCGATGGAAGGCATTCCGATTTTTAATTTTCCTGGGAAGCAGTTGACAAAACTGCAATGGATGGCGCATAATAGACTTTGTAAGCGTTAGCCTCCCTGCGGGAGTAATTCAGTGGTAGAATGTCTCGTTGCCAACGAGAATGTCGCCAGTTCGAGCCTGGTCTCCCGCTTTCCTAAAAACAGCCGTCTTCGAGGACGGCTGTTTTTTTGTCACACCGATGAAAATCCTCATTGCGCCCGACTCATTTAAAGGCAGTCTCACCGCAACCGACGCCGCCGCAGCCATTGCCGCCGGTGTGCGCCGCATCCGGCCCGACGCCGAACTCATTCTCTTGCCGCTGGCGGACGGCGGGGAAGGCACTGTCGACGCACTCCTCCTGGCAACTGGCGGGACACGCCGGATGGTGAGCGTTACCGGCCCGCGCGGCGTTGACGTGGAAGCAGCCTGGGGATTGCTCGGTACGGACGGCCACACAGCCATCCTGGAAGTGGCTGCCGCGGCCGGGCTGCTCCTTGTTCCGCCCACGCAGCGCGATCCGCGCTGCACGACCACCTGCGGGGTGGGAGCCTTGCTGATGTACGCCGCTCAATCCGGCGCGAAACAGATCATTGTCGGTCTTGGTGGGAGCGCCACCAATGACGGCGGAGCCGGGGCCATGCAGGCGCTCGGCGTGAGGTTCTACCGAGCAAACGGTCAGTTGCTCACCGAAAACTTGACAGGCGGACTGCTGGCAAGCATCGCGCATATTGACGCAGAGGAACTTCATCCCGCACTGCGGCAGATCAAAGTCATATTGGCCTCCGATGTCTCCAATCCACTGCTCGGCCCCAATGGAGCGTCCGCGGTCTATGGCCCGCAGAAAGGAGCAACGGCAGAAATTGTAGCCGAGCTGGACGCAGGGCTGGAAAATTACGCGGACATTCTCCGGCGGGATTTGGGGAAAGATGTGGCGAATAGACCGGGGGCAGGTGCGGCGGGTGGTCTCGGAGCGGGGCTCATGGCTTTTTTAGACGCGGAAATGCACAGCGGCATTGATCTGGTGCTGGAGGCCATCGGCTTCGACGACCTTGTGCGCGGAGCCGATTGGGTGTTCACCGGGGAAGGCCGAATTGACGCCCAGACGCTGCACGGCAAGGTACTCGCGGGTGTTTTGAAACGCTGCCGCTATTTCGGCAGCGTTCCTGTCATTGCCTTTGCTGGGTCGGTGGACCCTGCCGCAGCGGACGCCCTCGCTGAACGCGGTCTGCGCGCCGCATTCCCCATTGTTTCCGGCCCGATGTCCCCCGAAGCCGCTCTGCAGGGCGGCAAGCTGCTTCTTTTCCAGGCTGCCGCCCGCGTGACGCGGCTTTTAAGTTCAATTAGAACCTAAATCAGCGGCGCGGCCAGTATCCGGGAGGCAATTGCATGAGCATCCGGCAGCACAATATCATCCGGGACTTTCTGGCCGGTCGTGACATACGCCAGCGGCAGGCCATACTTGGCCTGCAAGGTCAGCAGGCGTCCAAAGCACGTATGGTCGGAGGCTTCATCCAGCTTGGTCAAAATCACCGCGTCCGGCGTGAAAATCTGCTGAAACTTCGTCACAATGTTGTCCATATCCCGCTGCCCCAGCACGGCGGGAATGGTGAGGTACTTCTGGATCGCCCCCACCCCGTCAAACAAATGGGCTGTTTCGCCCAGCGGAATCATTTCGTTGGGAGACCGACCCGCCGTGTCCAGCAAAACGATTTCCATGCCATCGGCGGCAAAAGATTCTAAATGCTGAATCAGCGCCAGTTTGTCATGCGCGACTTTCACCGGGACACGCAAAATTTCGCCGTACTTCTGAAGCTGCTCGGCCGCTCCTACCCGATGCGTGTCCAGCGTCACGACACCCACTTTGCGACGCTCCAGCAGCGCAAAGCGGGCCGTCAGTTTCGCAATCGTAGTTGTCTTGCCCACCCCGGTCGTTCCCACAAAGGCCAGCAGACGCATTTTGCCGTGAGTGGGAGCCGCATCAAAGCTATTGGCAAGGCGCAGGCGCTGGGAAAGAAGTGTTCGCAGGTACGTGACCGAGTCGACCGCCGCGAGACCCGCCGGCATTTCTCCGATGAGCTGTCGGGCGAGCGGCGCGGCGATGTCGGCGTCCAGAAGCTGCTGCATCAAGCCCGGATAGCCTGCCTCAATTGTCGGCAAGGCGGGCGCGGCTTCTTTGCGGCGCGAACGGGATGCTTCCGGCCTGGCCGTGGTCTGAGCTACCAGCCGAGCCAGGGCGTGCTGGCCGGACTCTGCGGCGTCTGCTTCCAGCGCGGCGGGAACAAAGGCCGGGCCGGCGGCTTTACGGGGTTTCGGTTTGTCGGCCAGGCTCTGGACACTCTCGGTAAGACTGGCGATCTGGCTTTCCAATTCGGAAATGCGCTCGTCTTTGGCTTCCGCTTTGCCTCCGCTTCCAAAGCGCAGGGGCGGCGTAACCAGCGGGTGTGAGGGCGGCAGGTACGTGCCGAAGGTCATTTCTACATGCTCTTTGCCGCCCCATTTGCCGAACAAAGCGCCTTTTTTGAATGTCTTACGGCTGATGATAATGGCATCTGCTCCCATTTCCTCTTTGGCTTGCAGGAGGCAGTCGGTCACAGTGCGTCCCGTCACGGTTTTGGTCCGCATCTGAAATTGGGCCGTGCGCTCGAAGCGCTCATTGGCGACAGGCATCATAGTCACATTGCTCATGGGGCTTTACTCTCCTGAAACCGCACCGACAGCGCGGACTTCCGTGTTGGGGACGATTTCGTTGTACGACAAAATAACAAGATTGGTTAAAGATCGCTCTGTCAGCCGGCGCAGCGGCAGGCGCAGCGCCGACATGCACAGCAGAACCGGCTGCTGATAGCCCAGTGCAATCATGCGCTCCATTTGTGCGCTCAGATTCTGGATGAATTGCCGAGCTGCCGATGGTTCCAGCGTCAAATTGGGCAGCCCCGGCGTGACACCTTCCAGCAGCATTTGTTCCAAAGCCGGGTCCAAAGTCAGCGTTTGCAGCGCGCCGCTGGCTTCGTCCACATACTGCCGGCAAATGGAGCGCGCCAGCGCCGCGCGGACCCATTCGCCCAGCAAATCCATGTCTTTGGAACGCCCGGCGTGGTCTGCCAGGGTTTCCAGAATCGTGACAAGGTCGCGGATGGAGATGCGCTCCCGCAAAAGATGCTGCAAGACTTTCTGTATTTCGCCGACGGTCATCAGAGACGGAATTAATTCTTCCACCACCGCCGAATTGGCCTGCTTGACATGCTCAATCAGCGCCTGCGTGTCCTGCCGCGTGATGATTTCCGCCGCATGGCCTTTGATGACTTCGGCCAGATGCGTCGTGATGACCGACGAGGGATCAACCACCGTGTATCCTGCCATCTCGGCCCGATCACGGTGGGAACGGCTCACCCACTGCGCGGGGACGCCGAATGCCGGCTCCTTGGCAGGAACGCCGTCGGTGATCGGGTCAATGACCGTGCCGGGATCAATCAGCATGATGGAGTTGGGGTGAACCATTCCCGTCGCCAGAGTTGCGCCTTTCAGCTTGATCGCGTAATCATTCGCCTTCAAATGCAGGTCGTCCCGAATTCGAACCGTCGGAATAACCAGGCCCAGTTCCAGCGCCGTTTTTTTACGGATGGTCGTGATGCGGTCCAGCAGGTCGCCCCCCGCCGCCTGATCCACCAGGCTCAGCAGGCCGTACCCGAAGTTGAGTTCCAGCACGTCTACATGCAGCAGCGGCAGAACGCTTTCCGGGGTTGCCAGCGGGGCAGGCCGCGCGGCGAATGTGGCCGCCGTAGCGGTTTCCGTCGCCAGAGTCTGTTTTTGCGTTTTCACCAGAATGACGCCGATGCCGCCGAGAATTCCCGCGACGAGGATTGTCTGCGGAACCGGGAAGCCGAACGGAATAAACAGGCAGACCAGGCCCGCCGCGATAAACAAAGGGCGCGGAGACTGGAAAAGCTGCCGCGCAATGTCTCCGCCCATCGCCGTATCTGAGGCCGCCCGTGTTACCATCAGACCCGCCGCCGTGGAGATCAGCAGGGCCGGTATCTGCGCGACTAAACCTTCGCCAACGGTCAGCAGCGTGTAGGTTTGCAGAACTTTGACGACATCCTGCCCTTTGCTCAGGCCCATCGCAAAGCCGCCCAGAATGTTCAAGACAATAATTACAATCGCTGCAATGGCATCGCCGCGTACAAACTTGTTTGCGCCGTCCATTGCCCCATAAAAGTCCGCCTCCTGCCCGACCGCCTTGCGCCGCGCGCGCGCCTGATCTTGATTGATGACGCCAGCGTTCAAATCCGCGTCAATCGCCATCTGCTTGCCCGGCATCGCGTCCAGCGTAAACCTGGCGGCGACTTCGGCCACGCGCCCCGCACCGCTCGTGATCACCACAAACTGCACCACGACCAGCAGCAGGAATACAATAATTCCGACCACATAATTGCCGCCGATGACGACCTGCCCGAACGTCGCGATCACATGGCCGGCGCTTCCCGTGCCGATAATCAGCTTCATCGCCGATACTTCCAGGGCCAGGCGAAATAATGTCGTCACCAGAAGCAGGGCGGGAAATACGGAAAATTGCAGCGGTTCCGTGGTGTAAAGAGCGGTCAAAAGGATCAGCACTGCACCGCTCAGGTTCAGCACCAGCCCTAAATCCAGCAGGGCTTCCGGCAGGGGCAAAATCAGCATGGCGACCATGCCGATCAGCGCCATTGCCATCGCAATATCGGTCTGCTGGGCGGCTTTGGCAAAAAAGCCCATGAGTCCGCTTTGAGTTTCCGGGGACGGTTGTCGGAGTTGAGTAGCCACGCCGGGATTATTCCACGCCCCGGCTGAAGTTTCTCATAGTATTTTCCGATACTGTGCTGGGGGCCATTCATACCAAAAGCCATCCCAAAAAAACGCCCGGTCCTTTTTAAAGACCGGGCGTTTCTCTAAACGGCATCTTTTACTCTACTTTGTATTCACCGCCACCAGCAGCGCCTTCTGCGCCGCGACCTTCACATCGCCCTTGCCAAACTTGACCGCCTTCTGCAAAGCGGCTTTGGCCTGCTGGAAGCTGCCGACTTTCGCCCGGTCTTTTGGGTCCAGCCTCCCCCAGCCATAACCATAATAGTAATTTGCCGCGTCCCAATCTGGCGCAAGTTGCATGGATGCCGTGTATTCCTGAAAAGCTTGGACGCTATTTTCCGGTTCAAAAGCGTTTTCGTATAAACCAATCCCAATATGCGCCGCTGCTGCCAGTACCGAATGCAGGGGAGTGTTGAGGTCGAGTTGAACATTAAGTTTCGGCATACCCTCCCCACTGGGAATACTGGATAGCGCAGCATTATAATGAGCAACAGCCTCGGCCCATTGCCCCGACTCATTGAGCAGCAAGGCATATTCTAAATGCGCTTTGGTCATATAGGTCCCCCCCCAGGAAACGTAAGGGACAGGATGGAAAATCATCCGATAATTCTGCATTGCCTCCGGGATATGCCCTTCCGCGACGAGGGTTTCCGCAAGACCGAAATAGGCAGAGCCATCAGGTTTACCATCGATGACAGACTGAAAGTAATCTTCTGCCACTGGATAATTTTTGCCTCGTAAAGCTTCAACACCGGCTTTATACTCTGCATAGTATTCCTCCGTTCGCGCTTGCTCTTCCGGGCTAGTAGTAATAAAATGCATCGGCATCAATGGTGTCGTTTGGGCTTTTTGTTGGGCGGAAACGGGCTTCATCACCATTATGGAGGCGGAGAGAAGCAAAAGCGTTCCGCCGAGAGTAATTCTTTTCATAATAGTTCCTTTGTTTTCTTGAATTTTAAAGTTGTCTATTTGTCGTAGTCCATTAACCCGTTACCAGGCTGGATTAGCAAGCTTAGACCAAACGGGAAATAAGGTCTGTCTTGAAACGGTGGCGGGAGGTGTGATTGTGCCGTTTGTCAGGGCGTTATTCCAATTCGCCCAGGACTTAGGTAAAGGCGTCTGCGGTATCTTTACGTCTGCGTTCCAGCTCCATTGAAAGCTTGCCAGAGGAACGGATATGCTGTTTGTTCCAGGAGGGCTATACATTATGTAGTCTTGAAATGATTCGCCTTTAGCTTTATATTCTTGATAGGAGTTAGTTACCAAAATCGAAGGGTTGTCGTCATCCTTAGGGCTGGCATGGCTTCCGTCAGCGTTCGTAGTGACGCCATATACATAGCTTGCACCACCTCCCTGTAAAGGGGTGTAATCCAAGCCCTGCCCATTATTGACTGAGCCGACTGAGCTAGAACTTCCTACAGCAGTCCGATAACGACTTTCTGTGGCGATCTGTACGTGATACCAGTATCCGGTGCTGGTATAGGGCGTCGCCGGTGTCGTTACGGTATCATCGAAAACAATGCCTGCAATCGGTGTGTTGTTTGCTCCCTTTCCAGCATAGACCGCTTGACTGCCGGGAAAGCTGGGACTGCTTGTGTTCAATTGCACAACGCCTATAGGTTCATTAGGCAAGTAGCTTGGCGAGTCCAGTATCACCTTTTGCGCCGCTGTCACCGTAAAGGCTGCACCTTGACCTGTTGGCGGTGTCAAAGTCATTGTGCAGGTCACAGTTTTAACAGATGCTTTATCACTCCAATACCAATGCGCGGTTGGATTGGTAGCCGGGCCATAGCCAGTGACAGCCGCTACCGGGAGAGTACAGGAGGCGCCATTCCAACTCTGGAAAGTATTGCCGCTGACTGACCAGGCATAGGTTGGCGGGTGGGCAGTGTTGTTCAGCAGGTCAGAAGGAATACCGCTCAAACTCGCCGTGCAGCCCTGACCAACCAAAATGTTCGGGTTGCCGCTGGCATCGGGCGTCGTGCCGGTCAAAGTGATGGTGACAGGAAAAGCCGCCGCTTTGTAAGTGACGCCGGCAGAACCGGAAACCGACGAATGAGACACGCTGCCACTGGCCGCCGTAAAACTGGCGGTCGGGCTGCACGTCACGCTGAAACTGGCCGCAGGATGAGACGGGTCAGGCGCACTCCACACCGTATACTGCGTACTCTGGCAGGTCGCGCCGTTTGCGCTGGGAACCACCGCGGCCCCCAGGCCGTTGCTGACGCTGCCACTGAACGTCGCGCTGCCATTGGCATAGCTTGTGTTCCAGGAAGCGGAGCAGTACTGCGAAACAATGGCAGACGCTGGCGGCGGTTCTTGAGGGTTGCTGGGATCGGGTGTCCAGGTAAAGGTGGCGGTGAGGGGCTGCGGGGGCTTGATGCGGGGATCAGGGAGGGTCACGCTGCATGAGGCCGGGTTGCCGAAACTATCCGTGCTGCACATTACGATTGCCCCGCTGTATTGGACGGTGTAGGTTCCATGCGTTTGGGCGTAGGCGGTCAAGGGAGACAGTAGCAGGCAGGCCATCATCAATCCACTAGCGACGAAGGAGCGGACAGACGAAGGAGCGGACAGACGAAGGAGCGGACAGACGAAGGAGCGGACAGACGAAGGGACATGGGTTTCCTCCATTCCGAATGGGCGTCGAGGCCAACTCTATGAAATGCTTAACTTCAGCGTACTGCTCCTATTCTACAGCAAAAATACCGGCCTGTCAAGAGGTCTATCATAACAATGCCGGAGCGGGGTACAATGGCCGCAGGAGCCTAATCAATGACTGCAATTTTCAATGCTAACTCTTGTCGCGCATTCGCCTTTCTCGCCGCGCTGACCGCGCTTTTCCCAATGACGGCCTCGGCGCAGGCGCGACACCGTTACCGCACAACGCCGGACACGGATTTCGCGTATATTATCAACAGCGGCAGCGGACGAATACTCGGCTACCGCATTTATGTCGGGGCCGGTGGTCGAGTTCAGTCGGCGGTCACGTTACGCAGCGGTGGAACAAGGGATCGGCGGCGTGGCCGCTTGATTCCCGCGCAGACTCGGCGCTTCTTTGGGGACTTGAAAGCCGCTTTGCCGCTGTCTCAGCTTCACACAGGCCGAATGGAAATGCAGAACGGACAGGGCATGAGCCGAGACGATGCGCCGGGCATTCACATCTATCTCAATTATCATGGGCAGCAGTCGCCGGATTTGCGCCAGGTCAGCTCGGCCAGTGGAATGCAGATTTATCAGGATGTGAAACACATCATGGAAGTATTGCGCCAGCCGATCCCGAACGTGCCATAGCACCAAATCTTACAGCACTTCTTCGCCCGACTCTCCGGTGCGGATGCGCCGCGCTTCGGCCATTGGAAGCACAAATATTTTGCCATCGCCTTCTTCGCCGGTCCGCGCGTATTCTAAAATTATGGCAATAACGGCATCTACCTCGTTATCAGGCACAGTCAGTTCCAGCTTCACTTTCGGCGGCAAATGAATGACGTACTGTCCGCCGCGAAATGTATCCGCGCGCTGACCACCTGTGCGGCCAGAGCCGCGCACGTCGCTGGCTGTCATACCGGTGACCCCAGCTTCCGCCAGCGCGCTTTTTACGGCCTCAAGCTGCAAAGGGCGAATGATTGCTTCAATTTTCTTCATTTAATTTTCTCACAATCGGGTAAAATAGCGGCAAATCCCATACCTAAGTCCCAAACTCTGTTGGAAGCAACTGTGCCTCTTGGATGAGACACGAAAGGAATTTATTTTATGCATCGCCCGAACCGATGCCTGCTTGCGCTTGCCGCATTCGCACTTTCCGCATTCGCACTTGCCGCCGAAGCGCCTGCCGCCAGTGCCCAGGGGACTGCGACACCAGCGAAAGCCAAGCCGGCCCAGGCGGCTCCTAAGCACCACGCCGCGCCACAACCCACAGGCCGATTGGCGCAAAAGCTAAGACTGGGCGATGGCCGCCAGACCTGGCACCCTTCCCGCAAACAGCTTGGCGTCAGCTATGCGTCCGGCGGCTCCGATGCCAGCCCTGCCGGATCATTTCAATTCACCGTAAACCGGGCGGCGCTGCGGGCTTATTTGACCAGCATTGCGCCCTACATTCGCCGCGCTCCGAAAAATGCGTACCCGGTCGTCGCTCACGATACTTCCGGTGATGATGGCACCAATGAAGTTGCCGCGAAGATCATTCCTGGCTACGACGGCGGCGCGCTGGATACCGATGCCGCTGTAAACCTGATTCAAAAGACACTGGAAGCAAATCCCGGCACTCTGCATATCGTTTTACCCATGAAAACGCGGTCTGCCCGCGTTACGCCGGCCAGCTTGCAGGGGGTAAATGCCCGCGTTGGCTACTTCGTCACGCGCTTTAGTCCCGGTGATGTCGGACGCACTGCGACAGTTCGGCGCGCAATTTCCATTATTAATGGCACGGTGGTTGCTCCTGGCGGCATTTTCTCGGTAGATAAAACCGTCGGGCCGCGCGATCCCGAGCATGGCTTCACAGGCAAAGGTCATGTCTTCATAGACGGCCATATGGAAATGCAGAGCGGCGGCGGCATGTGCCAGGTCGCCACAACGATCTTCAATGCTGCCATGCTGGCGGATTTGAAAATCGTGGAGCGGCATCAGCATGTGAGGACTGTTCCGTATGTGGACCCAGGACGCGACTCAACGATTTATCACGGCCAAAAAGACTTCCGTCTGCAAAATGATACCTCGGCTCCTCTCTACATCTCGTATCGCACCACGTACAGCCATGCCATTGTGTCCCTCTTCGGCAAGGGGGTTCCAGGCCGAAAAGTTCGCCTCATCAGCTCGCACCGGCGTCTGGGAGAGCGCCATTTCGTCGGCACATTCAACCGTGTGATTTATATGCCGGACGGTAAAGTCGTTAAGGGACAGCCGTTCCACAGTGATTACAAATGGACCCCGGCCCTGGACTTCAGCCGCTAGACCAAACATCGGCGGGCCGCAAGAAAAGGGCGCACCTGTGGGTGCGCCCTTGACACCCGCACAGGCGTTTGCTATAATACCGCAATGATGCTACTGAACGTCCCCCGGCCCATAGCAGCCGCCGCTCTCTTATTTTTCCTGCTGCTTTTTCCCCTCCGCGCCCACGCCTTCGGCTGGCCCAACCAGAACGACAGCATTTTCCCTCCGCAGGCGGCTGCAAAGCCGTACATCAGCTTCGATGGCAGAGGGTTTCTCATTCATGGCAAGCGCACGTTTATCGCCGCCGGAGAAATGCAGTATAGCCGCACGCCGCGGGCCATGTGGCGTGACCGAATGCTGCGCGTCAAACGCGCCGGCTACAATGCGGTACAAACATACTGCTTTTGGAACTTCCATGAGCCGCGCGAAGGGCAATTCAATTTTACGGGCGACCATGATTTCGACGCGTATCTGAAACTGGCACATTCGCTCGGGCTCTATGTCGTCATTCGTATGGGGCCGTACGTCAACTCGGAATGGGACACCGGCGGCCTTCCCATCTGGCTTCGTTTCAAGCCCGGCCTGCTGCCGATGCAGGATAACACTCCTTTTTATCAGGCCGTCACTCCGTACTTTAACCGCCTAGTCCCCATCATCGCCGCCAATCAAATCAACCATGGCGGCGCGGTAATCCTGGTTCAAATGGAAAATGAAAACCAGACAGGGGGCGGCACCGATGAGCCAACTCCCTACTACCGCTGGTTTCACGCGAAAATGCTCCATATGGGGCTGCAAGTGCCGCTATTTTTCAGCGGATTAAATCACAGTGACGACCCGGCGGGCGATGCGCCCTTTGACACTTCGCAGCGCACCAGTCCCTGGTATAGCTCGGAATTCTGGACGGGCTGGTATGGCTTGTACGGCTCCCCGCCTGACCGGGCGGCCCGCCTGGAGCGAGCCACCTGGAAAGTGATCGCTTACGGCGGCTGTGGATACTCGCAGTATACGCTGGTGGGCGGCA
The DNA here is from genome assembly GCA_965277095.1 of Capsulimonadaceae bacterium. Taxonomy (GTDB): domain Bacteria; phylum Armatimonadota; class Armatimonadia; order Armatimonadales; family Capsulimonadaceae; genus JANXMY01. Next base: position 2,946,618 of record OZ255718.1, on the reverse strand, counting down.
CGAACTTTGATGCCTGGGGGTGCGATCAAGTAGGAGCTTCTTACGATTTCTGCGCTCCCATTGGACAAACCGGCGATCTGCGGGATGTCTATTACCGGGAAAAGCGCGCGGCGATGTTCGCCACCAGCTTCCCGGAAGTGATTGAAAACTCCCTGGCAAGCAGCGGCGGTTACGGCGTCACGGTCACCAATGGACAGGTGCAAATTACAAATCGCAAAGGTCCAAGTGGCGAAATCCTCTTTTTGGACAATCAAAGCGGGCAGCCACAGCCAGCACAGCTCCGGGCGGCAGACGGCAAAACGGTTTATCCCAGTGCGGGGCCGCTGACATTGGCCCCCCGTGAGATCATGCCGGTCGTGGCCGGCTATCCCCTGCTGCCGGGCATCAACCTGCGTTTGGCAGTAACTCGAATTTTGGGCGTTACTCAGCAAGGTCAAACGACGACACTTGTCATTTACGGCGCACCCGGAGACCCGGCAGAGATGCGCTTTGATGCGCTCAACGCCGCGATTGTCCAGCAGCCTGCGGGAAGTCCAGCCGCTTTAACTCTCAGCACCAAGCATGATGGGATCACGCTCCAAACGAGGTTTCCTGCCGGAGCGCCTACATCCAGCATATTTCGGGTCGGCACGCATCGCGTCCGCATTTTAGCGATGGGCTTTGACATGGCCGACCGCACCTGGTTTTTGCAGGGCGGCAGCGCCATTGCCTGCGGGCCGGATTATGTCGGTGAAGTCACTGATACGGGGGGGGTTCTACGGCTGGATACCGAGCAGCGCGGCCTGGTGCCGAATTCGCATCCCCTGCCCCAGCTACTGTACGGGGGAGGAGCGCCCGCTCCGCTGGCGCGCATCGCGTCTTCAAACAATACTGCATCCTCCGTGGCTCCCGTGCTGAACGCATGGCAGGTCGCTGCGGACGCCCCGACGCCTCTTGAAGTGCAGCCGAAGCTTGATGACAGTCACTGGAAAACCAGCGCGAATCCGCTGCCGATGGGTGCGGATGGCGACATCGGCGCATTCGCCTGGTATCGCACAAAAGTGACCGTTTCAGACAGCCGTGTCTATCAATTAAACTTCAGCGACGTTGGAGATTGGGTAACATGCTTTATCAATGGAAGCCGCGTCGCCAGCAGTGAGGAGCAGCCCCGGTCTCAGAACACGGCCCCGCGCCGCCTGCTGTTAACCCTGCAAAAAGGCACCAGCAGCCTGGCATTTTTGACCGCGCATTACGGGCGCAACAAGCTTTATAATTACTACGGGCCAATGAATGAGATTGATGCTAAAGGCATCTCAGGCCCTGTGACCTTGAGCAGCCCGGCAGGCGTATCCCAGGACATTGTGAATTTCCGATGGAAAGCTGACGATGCTGCGCCTGGCGACGCTGCCACGTTGTCGGCAGCCGCCCTCGATACCAGTGGCACGGAATGGAGCGATGTTTCTTCCGCAAGGGATGTGTTCCAGGGCCGCGTCGGGTGGGGTTGGTATCGGGCAACTCTGCCCAGCCTACCTGGCCCGCATCGCCGGATTTATTTCAACAGCATTGACGATAATGGAGTCGTGTTTTTGAACGGCAAGCAAATTGCTGCCAGTGTTACCATTAATGCCCAAGCGGTCCTTTCACTTGACAGCGCCTGGAATGAAAAAGGCCCCAATGTGCTGGCCGTCGCCGTTCAAAATACTGGCGGCCCCGGCAACATTGGAGATGTCCGCTTGGACGCAGGCATTCCCGATGGTCAGACAATCACAGACTGGAAAATGCGCGGCGGAGTGATCGTGCCGGAATTGTGGAAAGCCGATTTGCTGCCAAATGGCTTGGGTAGTCCCGGCTTTTATCGCACGACCTTCACGACTATGCCTCCCGGAGTTTCTGGGCCGCATCCGATTTTACGGGCTTCCATGCAGGGAATGGCACGGGGTACGGCGTGGCTGAATGGTCACAATCTGGGCCGTTACCCGGAACGCGCACCCGTTGACGGGCTTTATCTGCCTGAACCCTGGCTCCTGCCCGGCAAAAATACGCTCACCGTTTTTGATGAAGAGGGCAGTTCACCCGCGCAGATAAAAATTGTGGTAGAAACGGATGCGAGCCGTCTCGGAGCTGTCATGGGAATCAAAACCACGCGCACCATCAGTAGACGCGGATAGGGGGCGTGGGCGCGGGGCCGTCGTTCTGATTGTGCCGCCCCATTGGCAGAAAATAAACCAAAGCCGTTAAAGCGAGAAAGCCGAGACACATGGCGGCGATCCAGACCCAGGTGCGGGCATCGCCCCAGTCCCAGCGCTTTTGGCGCAAGTCCGCTGCATCCGCTTCGCGCTGCACGGCAAAGGTGCCATCGCCGCGCGTTCGGGCCTGAGCCGCATCGGTATCGGCACCGCGCGCGGCTCCCTCAGGCACAACAGGATCACGCCGCAAATTTTCTGCGACGGGGGGGCGGTCCCACCCATCCGGGATGTCTTCTTCCGGCCACCCATGCAGCCGAACCAAATCATTTGCCATCAGTAGTCTCCATTTTACGCCTCTCAAATTCGTTTGGCGCGTCAAATGTTTCCGTCACCGGCTCCAGGGACTCCGCCGCGTGCGGATGAACACAGGGGAAATCTTTTTCAACAAAATAACGCAGGCCATCTTCGGTATGAAAATAGATGCCTTCCGCCTCCGGCTCCGCCAGACGCTGACGGTCTCCCGGAGCCAGTGACAGAATGGCCGAGGACTGTTCAGAAAAAAGGCTCGTTTCTGTAGCCGGCTGAATATTGACCTGCCAGCGTACTCCCCCAGGCATCGCGAGTGCGACCACCACTGCCTGGCCGCCTAAAATTTGTGTGAGTTCCGACGGTGTAATTCGCAGGCGCAAACTGTTTTCCGTCCAGCGGACTTTCATGCCGGGCCGCCTTTCGTTCCGGTGGCCTGGCGCGCCGCATCCGGGTCTTCGGCGGAGGGGCGTCCGGCAGCGACAAAAGACGCCCGGAGAAAATAGCCGCCGATGAGACCAAGTATTCCTGCCACCAGAGAAACGGTACGGCGGTGCTTTTTCGGCACTGGGACACGGTTCAGAATCTCCGGCAGCACTACCCCCGCCCCAATGGCACCGGCCAGATACATCATTTTCTGTCCGCCTTTAGTCAGCGGCTTCGCGAGTGGCCCAGCATACGCCAAAAATCCCGCATGGCAAACTGCTTCCGCCGCTCGCGCTGCTGTTTCCAGCCTTTTCAGCGCCTCCGTGGCGCGGCTGGCTTCGCCGCGCACATCCAGGGCCAGATGCACCGCCCCCGCCCCGGCGCTGACGGCTCCGGCGCTGAACAGCGGCCCGATCCACGGATTTCGGCTCCAAACAGGGGTCGCAGTCGTGCTGAGTAAAATGCCCGTATAGCCTGCCAGAAGTAGGCCCAGCGGAATGCCAGCGCCATCCGCAGCTATTCCGGCGGCTTCATCAATTATCTTACCTGCCCCTGTCAGCGGCGCGTCGTGGCGCAAAGTGCGAAGCAGTTCCCGCAAGGCCGCAAGGCCGCCCAGCATAGTATACGCGGTCAGCGTCCAGCTTCCCAGATTCATCGGCGAAGCCGGCTTCCAAATACGCAGCATGTGATGAAAGCGTTTTCGGTCGCCCAGGTCTACAATCAGCAGCGGCGCACACGGCAGCGCCGCCAGCGCTGCGACCACGGTTCCGGCCTGTGTCAAAGTGCGATATTTGCCGCGTCCCAAACGGTCGGCGAGGCGCGCCACACTGAACGCCCCGGAAGACAGCCCGCCCAAAAAGAAATACACACCCACTTCCGGCGTCCAGACCGGGGGTTTAAGCAGGGAAATGTCGTAATACGCAGGCGTTCCATCCGGCTTGTCGCCATCGCTTTTGTGCGGCAATCCAATTTTGTTCGGCAATCCAGTTTTGTCCGGCTTGATCTGAGCCGCACCTTCCCAGCGTCCGCGTGTTTCAGTTTCCGGCGGCATCGCGGCCTCCCTGGGCAAGAAACACGCCGGCCAGGGCCGTCAGCGCCAGACCCGTCAGCAGGCTGGCCGCATAGCGGCGATTTTGGTGGTGCAGCGGCTGAGGGGGAGCAACAGGCAGATTGTAGCGATTCGGATGGTCTTCCAGCAAAAAAAACGAGTTGAGCGTTCCGTAGCTGGGCAGCGCGTCCGCACCGTATAAATAGGCCTGATCGTTTCCCTGCCCTTTGAGTGCTTGAACCCGCTCACGCGCTTGCTGCCGCAGAATATCCACCGGGCCAAATTTGATGGATTCTGTCGGGCAGGATTTCGCACAGGCAGGTGTCAGCCCATCTTTCTGCCGGTCATAGCACAATGTGCATTTGTGGGCATGGCCGTCTTCCTTGCTGCGCCCCAGAACGCCAAATGGACAAGCGGCAACGCAGTAACCACAGCCATTGCAGATGTCAGATTGAACATACACGTCCCCAAACTCATTGTAAACAATTGCTCCTGTCGGGCAGGACTGCTGGCAGGGCGCTTCCTCGCAGTGCTTGCAGACATCGCTCATCATCAGCCAGCGGCTGGACGCCTCGCCGATTTGTTCCTGAAACGCCACATGCCTCCAAGTCGTTTCCGAAAGACGCTCGGTGTTATCATAGCTTTTGCCCGTAAAATTGAAACCATCGGACGGCAACTGGTTCCACTGTTTGCAGGCGACCTCACAGGCCTTGCAGCCAATACACAAAGTTGTATCCGTAAAAAACCCCATTTGTCCCTGTCCGTCCGGGCCGGGGCTGGGGACGGCCATTCGCTGCGGCGGGAACGCATTCTGAAGACTTTGCAGCATTTCCAGTTCAATCATGGCAATTTTGGCCCGTCTTTCCGCAGTGTTTTTTCCAGATGGCCTTCCGGCTGCGCTCCGGCAGCGGTGTTTGGGACCGGCTTGCGGCTGGCCCAGGGCGCAGCTTTTTTGGTCGGGCTGACCGGCTGATTGGGAGCGCGTCCGGCCTGCACTCGGCAGGCAAAGACTTTCGCTTCGTGCATGGACACATTGGGGTCGGCGACCAGAGAGGCCAGGTCGTTCGCCATGCTGCCGACAGTTTCACCGGCATAGCCCCACTGAAATGGGATGCCGATTTGATGAATATTTTGGCCGCCAACAAACATTGGCTTGATCCGCCGCGTTACCAGCGCACGGGCTTCAATCACTCCGCGAAGAGAAGTCACCGTGAGCCATCCACCATTCTCAATGCCGTGCAAGCCTGCCAGTTCCGGGCTAAGCTCCACAAACATCGCCGGCATGAGTTCATTGAGCCAGCTATTAAAGCGCGACATTGGGCCGCTGAGATACTGCTCGGTGACACGAAACGTGCAGCCGACAATCGGAAAGTCCGGGCTGGGCGTGTGCGCTAGTTGGTTCATCGGCCCCTCGAAGTAGCGCGTCGTCGGGTTGTCCTGCGCGGCGTACAACAAGTTTCGCACGGGCGATTCGACCGGCTCATAATGAGTCGGCAGCGGCGCATCTTTGGTTCCTCCCGGTGCGTACAGCCAGGCGAGGCCGTCTGCGTGCATAATAAACGGCTCATCGCCGCCAATAGCTTCCATGCCTTCGGCTCCATAGGGCGCACGGTAGCCGGGCGGTTTGGTGGGTTCAAAGTCAGGAATGTCCGGGCCTTCCCATTTTTTTGTGTCTTCATCCCACCAGAGCAGCTTCTTGCGCTCCGACCAGGGCTTGCCTTCGGGGTCGGCGCTGGCGCGATTGTACATGACGCGGCGGTTTTTGGGCCACGCAAAACCCCAATCAGGTTCTACCGTATTGCCCGGCGTCCGCACGCGGTCCCGCGCCCGGTTGCGATGGTACTCCGGTGTCACACCGGAATAAATCCAGCCGCCGCAGGCTGTCGTGCCATCGTCTTTACATTCATCAAACGTAGTCAGCAGCTTAAATTTGCCTGTTTTCGGGTCCATTTCCGTCGTATGCCAGCCATTGATTTCCTGAAGCACTTTCAGGCCGTCCGGCTCATCCGAGAGGCGGCTAAGTGAGCCGTCGGGGAGGCGCGGCGTTTCGTCGAAATCATAATCCCAGGTCAAATGCAGCAGCGGCTGATCTTTCGGCTCCACGGAACCTTCATATAATTTCTTGAGCCGTTTGCCCAGGTTGTAAACAAAGCCGAGGTCGGAGCGGCAATCTTCCGGCGGGTCGATGGCTTTGTCGTGCCATTGCAGCAGCCGCTGCGTATTGGTCAGCGTGCCTTCTTTTTCCGGCGACGACGCCGCGGGAATAAAAAACACTTCGGTTCCAATCTCTGATGGCAGCGGCGCACCCGGGTCATTTTTCCAGAACAGCGCGGTTTCAGTCTCAAACCAATCCGACACCACCAGCCATTTCAGCGAACGCAGTCCTTTACGGATCAAGCGAGCGTTGACTGCTCCGGCTGCCGGGTTCTGACCCAGCACAAAGTAGCCGCTCATCTGGCCTTCAGACATGCGTTTGAATACCGGGAGCATAGAATAATCATCGTCTATACGCGGCAGCCAGTGATAACAAAAGTCATTTTGAGCAGTCGCCGCACTGCCGTAATACGCTTTCAGCAGGCTCACGGTGAATGCCTTGAAATGTACCCAGAAACCCGTTGGCAGACCTTCATATTTCACATACGAATCTAAAGTATCGTGTGAAGCGTCGGAGGTAGGCTGCGGCAGATAGCCGGGCAGCAAATCGTACAGCGTCGGAATGTCCGTAGACCCCTGGATGCTGGAATGACCGCGCAGGGCCATGATGCCGCCCCCAGGCCGCCCGATATTGCCCAGCAAAAGCTGCAAAATACTCGCGGCTCGGATGATCTGCACCCCAGTCGTATGCTGCGTCCAGCCGACGGCGTAGCAGATCGCCGATGTGCGCTCCCGCCCGGAGTTGTCGCAGAGCATTTCGGCGACTGCGATCACCTGCTCCGGTGTACAGCCGCAGATGTCCGCGGCCATTTCCGGCGTATACCGCGCATAATGCCGACGCAAAAGCTGCATGACGCAGTGCGGGTCTTGCAGAGTCGGGTCGCGCTGTATTTGACCGGCCATGCTTTCGGTGGAACTGCTCTGGGGAGAACTATGAGTGCTGGCACCGCCATCGATGCCATGCCCGTGAACGCCTTTAGAGGATTTTTCACCCTTCTGCTGACCGCTGCCTCCCGACCCGCCTTTCCCCTCGCTGTGCGGGGGCTGCTGATAGCCCCAATGGCCTTCCGAGGGATCATAGTCCCTTGTTTCAGCATCATAGCCGCTAAAAAGGCCATCCAAATCTTCCGCATCCCGGAACTGCGGGTCAATCAATGTAGACGCATTCGTATAGGCCAGAACGTATTCCCGGAACCAGCGCTCATGGGTCAGCACATAATTGATCAGGCCGCCCAGAAATGCGATGTCGCTTCCCGCGCGAATCTGCACATGCACATCGGAAAGAGCGGACGTGCGCGTGTAACGTGGGTCTACATGGATCAGTTTGCCGCCTTTTTCTTTGGCCTTCATGGGCCAGCGGAAGCCGACCGGATGCGCCTCGGCCATGTTCGAACCCATAATCAAGATAGCGTCGCTGTTTGCGAGGTCCTGCTGGTAAGTAGTGGCCGCACCGCGGCCAAAGGACGCGCCCAGACCGGGCACGGAAGCAGAATGTCAAATGCGCGCTTGATTCTCAACGGAAACCACGCCGAGGCCCGCGGTGAATAGCTTTTTGATTAAATAATTTTCTTCGTTATCCAGTGTCGCCCCGCCGAGTGTACCAATGTTCCGCACGGAATGGATCGGCTGCCCGTTGTCGTCCTTTTCGGCATAGCCCGCTTCGCGGGCATCTTTGACGCGCTGGGCGATGGTGTCGAGCGCCCATTCCAGCGGCTTTTGCTCCCATTTGTCCGAATAGGGTGCGCGGTACAGGACTGTTTTGATCCGGTGCGGATTTCGGGCAAGCTGGAACGTACTCGCGCCTTTCGGACATAAGGTTCCTTCATTGATGGGGCTGTGCGGATTACCCTCAATGTCAATCACCTGACCGGCTTTTGTGTAGATATGCTGGCCACAGCCGACCGCGCAGTACGGGCAGACACTTTCCGTCACTGTAGCCCCTTCGAGCCGGGATGCTTTTGTCAGCGTCTGCCGGCTGAACGGCTGCGGGACACGCTTTTTGCCGTCGGCTCCATCGGAAAATAAGGGAAGTTTGAACATGGGGAAATGTACCTCTTGTTTGGCGTTCTACCCGGTTTTATCCGTGGTTAATCTGCCTGAGCCGAACGATGTCATCCTGACATTTTCTTGAGCATATCCGGCGAATTGGTGAGGATGCCATCCACTTTGCATTGGCGCATCCGGCGCATTTCTTCGGAAAGGTCGACCGTCCAGGCATAGACTAAAATGTCCCGACGATGCAGAATGTCCACCAAACTATGCGTCAGCAGGCGATGGTGCCAGGTGACCGCTTCCGTATCAATTTCCAGCAGAAATTTCGGAGTGATTTGAAGCGCATCTTCAAGGTCTAAAGTAAGGCTCAGTGGGATGCGTGGGTCTAAGCCGCGCAGAATTTTACGGCTGGTTTCTCCGGCCCCGCTGACCAGCAGGCTTTCCCGCGGAAAACCTGCGCTGCGGATGGCGCGCGCCAGCATTGCCTCGGTGCCAGGCTCCTTGAAATCCAGCATCAAGCCCACCCCCGCTTCGGAGGCCAGCTCGAAGGCTTCGTCCAGCGTCGTCAGCGACGCGCCCCACTCGCCGCCGTGCCGGCGCCAGTGTTCGAAGCTGCATTCTCGGAGCGGAGTTTCCTCGCCGCCCATCAGATGCACGTTTTCCTGATCCAGCACCAGAACGTCATCGCGGGTACGCCGGACATCCACTTCCAGCATGTCCGCCCCTTCATCCACCGCCCGGCGCAGCGACGCCAGCGTGTTTCCGGGAGGAGCCAGAAACGGCGCCCCGCGTTGACCGACAATGGGAAATGCCTGAAGCTCGGAAGCCATGAACGTATAATCGGGGAAAAGAAAGGTAAACGAAAGAAAGGGAGAGCGATGCTCTCCCTTCTTTTTATTTACATGAGTTGATGGTGCCGCCTACCGGATTTGAACCAGTGACACCTCAATTTTCAGTCGAGTGCTCTACCACTGAGCTAAGGCGGCATATTTGGGAAACGAGCCAATTATACCTGCACGTCCGGCAAAAAGCAAGAGGCATAAGACGCAGGGAGTGTCTATTTGCCATCGGTTATGGCGAGGGAATGAATTCCTCTCGCTTCGTGATAAGCGTCCTTCGGACGCAAGCATCAGGCGTTCGGCTGCTCTCTTACGTCCGAAGGACGTGTCATCGGGAGCAGATACGCAGTAATGCCGCAGGCATAGAGGAATTCATTCCCTCGCCGGTGGCCTGCATACAAACCAACTGATCTTAGACACTCCCAAGGCGCAATCATACTGTTCGGCTTCCAAATGCTCCCTGACAGAATCGAACTGCCGCTTCTTCCGTGTAAAGGAAGTTCGCTACCATTACAACAAGGGAGCCTCCAATGCCGCAGAAAAGAATTATACCATTCCAACCCACGCGAGTCAAGGCGATATATTGACTACTTTAGTAGTATTATGTTACAATGATGCCATGACTAAATGGATTGCTGCCGCCATGAGCGTGCTGCTTCTCACTGTTTGGGCCTTTTCCCGGCCCGTCGTCAGCGGCCCGCGGAGATGGTCCGACCCGGCGACCTGGCACGGCGTGGTTCCAAAAGCGGGAACGGACGTAACTATCCCAGCCGGGCAGACTATCTGGATGGATGTCAGCCCGCCGCCGCTCCGCAGCCTGCAAATCGACGGAACACTGATCTTTGCCGACCGTGATCTCGCACTCCAGGCCGGTTATATTGGTGTTTCGGGCCGATTGGAGATCGGCACTGCGACTCGTCCCGCCACCCATCGCACAGAAATTACGCTGATCACCATCCCCGTCGACGCGCAATCGCCCCGGCTGGCAAAATGCCTGGGCGTCACGGGAACATTGGAAATGCACGGCGAGCCGCGCGGAACGGGATGGACACGCCTGGCGCAGACGGCTTTTGCTGGCACCAGTTCACTTTCACTGCTGGCCGCTCCGCAGTGGCGGCCAGGAAATACAATTGTCGTTGCGTCCACCGAGTTTGACCCGCTTCAAAGTGAAACGTGCCGCATCACTGCCGTTCAAGGCCGGCAAATCACGCTGGACAAACCGCTCAAATTCATGCACTGGGGGCAGATCACCGAGGGAGTGGACGAGCGGGCCGAAGTGGGCCTGTTATCGCGAAATATCGTGGTACAGGGAGATGCCCCCTCCGAAACAAACGGTATCGGCGGGCAAATTATGATCATGCGCGGCGGCATGACGCATTTGGACGGCGTGGAACTGACCCGCATGGGCCAGAAAGGACAAATGGGCCGTTATCCGCTTCATTTTCATCTGGCAGGCAATGAAGCCGGCGCGTATGTCAGAAATTGCAGCTTCCACCACTGTTTTAATCGCTGCCTGACCATTCATGGTACGGATAATGTCACCGTTTCCGGCAATGTAGCCTTTGATACCATTGGTCATTGCTATTTCCTGGAAGACGGAATTGAAACCGGCAATCTCCTGGAAAACAATCTGGGTTTGCTGACGAGACGGGCAAAGCCGGACGAGGCGATTCTGCCCTCTGACCTAACTCCGGCAACGTTCTGGGTGACCAATCCTGCCAATATTCTGCGCGGCAATGCCGCCGCCGGCTCGGAAGGGAACGGCTTTTGGTACAATCTGCCTGCCCATCCGACAGGCCCATCCCGAAGTGCGTCTACCGATAGAAACATCTGGCCGCGCCGGCTGCCACTGGCCGGATTTGACAATAACAGCAGTCATTCCAACAGCAACGATGGGCTTTTCGTAGACAATGGCCCGAACCCGCCGGGCGTGACAGAAGCGCCGAACTATACCCCGCCCGCTCCTGCCGTTTTCGAAGGACTAACAGCCTACAAAAACCGGCGGCGCGGCGTGTGGCTGCGCGGTTCCAAAATGGAAGTTGTCCACGCCAGGCTTGCGGACAATTCCATTGGCGCAACCTTTGCAGCGTCGGAAACGCTGCTGCGCGATTCACTGGTTGTCGGCGAGACTGCCAATTCTCATTTCGGCAGTCCGCCGAAACCCTGGGAGCCGCATTGCCCGATTGTCGGATTTGAATTCTATGATGGCCTGGTAGGCGTCAAAAATGTCACGTTCGTGAACTTCCGCCCTAGTGCCGCGCGGCAGGCGGGCGCACTGACTTACCTGCGCTACACTCCATTTTTCGTAGACCCGCGAAACTGGGTGGCAGGAGCGCAGTTCGTCCACGCAGTTCGGGTCTTTCTGCCGGCCATGCGTGACCCTGGGCCGTACAGCCTGAGCGGCGACGGCTACCGCTCCGCCGTGTTTCTTGATAGTGACGGTTCAGTCACCGGCAAAGCCGGCTCTTCCGTCGCAATCAACACCGCATTTTTGCGAGATTCGCAAAGCCACAGCCAGCTATCCTGGAATGCTGGTGTCACCCCGGCACAGTTTGGGCGCCTCTTTGTGGACAACCGCGATCTTTCGCCTGCGCCGCTGGCTCCTGTTCGCATCCGGCGCGAAGACGGCAGTAAGCCTGAATACCAAATGTGGGGCAGCCCCGCTGACGGCGGCAAACCGAATGTGAGCTTTCAAACGAACCTGCTCGCCGGCAAAGCCTATACGCTCGGCTACCACGGGCCACCTCCCATAAATTTGCGCCTGACCCTGCGCTTTCTTCCGGCAGGAAATTGGGTGCAGATTGCCCTTCCATGTCCTGAAGGTGCATTCACCGTATATCGGGATCACCAGCGCCGGATGCCCCTGCCGGAGGCGGCGAGTCAGGCCGAATTCCAGGCTGCCCAGGGGAGCAAGGTGTACCGTCAGGGAAGCATACTCCGTATCCTGGTGAAGGTCAGCCCCGGCAGTCGCGATGAAACCGCGTCTTTGGACATTATTTCTCGTTCACTCGTGCGTGCAGGAGTTCGCGCAGCCAAACGATAACTTGACATGTATGCAGGAAACCTACGACATCATCGGCGATGTGCATGGCTGCTCGGATGCTCTACGCCGCCTCTGCGATGCCCTGGATTACGACGCCCAGTTTTACCACCCGGAGGGGCGGCGACTGGTCTTCCTCGGCGACTTGATTGACCGGGGGCCGGACAGCCTGGGTATTTTGAGCCTGGTTTCGCGTTTGGTCAGCCGGGGCCGCGCCCTGCTGACCCTGGGCAACCATGATGATGCCCTGCGGCGATGGCTCTGCGGCGAGCCGGTCGATACGTCCAAAGGCGGCCTGTCTCAGACGCTGGCAATGCTGGAAGCGCGGCCCGACCAAAAGACATTGAAAAAGGCCATTGGCGGTCTTTATGATCATGCGCCTGTTTATCTGGTTCTGGACGGCGGCGCGCTTGTTGTCGCTCATGCGGGCATTGAGGAAGAAATGATCGGGAAATCCGACCCGGAAACACGGCGCTTCGTTCTCAACGGAGATGCTGTCGGCAAGTCGCCGGATGGCAAGACGCTTCGGCGAGACTGGGCGGCGGATTATCGCGGCGGCGCGTTTATCGTCTACGGGCATACGCCGCAGGAACGCGCAGAAATCCGGCATAACACGGTCAATATCGACACCGGGGCTTATCGGGGCGGGCTGCTGACAGCGTTTCGATGGCCGGAGCGCACACTGCTCTCAGTTCCGTCCCGCTTCCGGGTCACGGAATAGCGGCCTGGGAGCCGAACTATTCTGGGCTGTTCTTTTTCTGCGCGGTTTTGCCGGCTGCTTCCCCACAGGGCCAGCCCAAATGCCCCCAATGCCCAGAGCCAGAAATAAGACGGAGAGCGGCGCGCCACAAGCCGTTGGCTGGCCGGAACGGGCAGCGGCGGAAACAATTTCGTGTCGCTGACGCTGACCCCCGTCAGCCCTTCCAGAGCATCCAGACGCAGTTTCTGCCCGGCATAGGCGGCATCAGAGCGCTTCACGAGACCATGAATCAAAGCGACATACATCCCTTGCCGCCGCTGAAAATCGCCCATGTCCGAAGGCGAACCGTAATGCGTTTCCACCAATGCGCTTGCTAATCCCTGCCGGGCAAACCAGCGATGTGCCAGGCGCGGATCGGAGTCCGGCCCCCACGCCGTCGGGTGCAGCGCATAGCCACAGGAGGCCAGGAAGTGTACAGCGTCCTGCTGCACCGCATGGCTTTCGCGTCCCAGCGGCGTGGAAGTTTCGCGCGGAACTTCCAGGCAGTCGGCATTGTATTCATCATCGCCATCCCAGTTGTGAGCGTCAATCACCATGTTCGGGTGGATCAGCTTCGCCATGTCTGCGACGGCACGGGTTTCCGGCTGGTGGAAAACGCCCCAGTCTCGGTTCAAATCTGCCCCGACGCCATTGACGCGCGTGCCTGCCTCCGCCCCATCCGGGTTGGTCATGGGAACAACGTACAGCGTGACATGGGCCAGCGAATGCCGCAGCGCCGGATCGCCGCCCGCAGCAATGCGGTGGATCATGCCCAGCAAAGCTTCCGTGGATGCCGGTTCATCCCCATGCTGACGGCAAAGCACCAGCAAGCGCAAGGTCCGTGCCGGGGACTGTTCAGGGTCGGCAATCCGTACCAGCCAAAGTGACTTGTGACCCGCCGCCGATTTGCCGATGGCCGAAACGCGAATGGATGGGCAGCGCGCGGCATCAGCCCGAAGCTGCGCGGTCATGCGGGCATAGGACGTGACATTCGGCTCCGCCCCGGCGCAAGCCGCGCCGCCAAGCAACACTCCCAGCCAAAATGTCAGCAGCCAGCGCATCAGTCTAATTTTTCCTGATAAATTCGCGGCAGACGCGCACTTGCCATGATGCGGCGGGCAGGAATGGTGACCGGGTCGCCGGCAGCCACATTGGGAATGTCCGTCACGTCCAGAGTGCATATCTGCATGGCAACCCGGCCAATCACAGGGACGCGCCTGCCATGCACAGTCACTGTCAGGGTAGGCGGGCGCAAGAGCGACTTCAGGCCGCGCAAGCCAGAGGATGTACTGGCGGGAGCGACCGCAAAGCCATCGGCATACCCTATCGGCAGCACGGCCAGGGTCGTTGGACGGCGCGTGACGAACTCGCCGCCATAACCAATCGCGCTTCCCGCCGCCACCTGCCTCACCGCGATAATCCGCGCCGACATTCGCCAGGTTTCCTGCAAATCCAGCGAACGCGGGACGGCAGACGAGGGATACTGGCCGTACAAAATGGTTCCGGGCCGGACTGCATCCAGCCGCATTTCTGGGAAACGTACCAGCGCTGCCGAGTTGGCGCAGTGCCGCACGCCGGGGTCTATTCCAGCACGCTGCAAGTCCGCCAATATCGCTTGAAATGCCACAAACTGCTGCCGCACGGCTCTTTCATCTTTTTCCAATGCCCGCGCGAAGTGCGTGTAAATCCCCGTAAAGCGCAGGGCCGCTGTCCCATGCAGCCGGGCGGCCAGTGCAGGTACATCCACAGGCAATGCGCCGAGTCGGCCCATGCCGGTATCCACTTTCAGATGCACATCAGCGACTTTGCCCAGACGGTTTGCGCTGTCTGCGAGGGCTTGCAGGCCCGCTTCATCACCAATGGTAACTTCACAGCCCGCCTCAATCAGTGCCTCGATTTGTTCCGGCAATGGCGGCAGAAACACTAAAATTCGGCCTGCAACCCCCGCTTGACGCAGTTCCAGCGCTTCGTTCGGCGTGGTTACAGCGAAAAAGTCTGCGCCCGCTTCTTCCAGAATGCGCGTTGTCTCCCCTGCCCCATGCCCGAAGGCATTGGCCTTGACGACGGCAATGACTTTCGCCGGTGCGGAAAGGGCGCGAACCGCTTCGAAATTATGCTTCAGCGCACTGCGGCTGACCGTAATCCAGGCATCGGGTGTTGTCAAAGCGCTCAATCGGTTCCTTTTTCCGGCGCAGCCTGCGTTTTGTGGCAAGAAGCCAGCATGGACGGATGCGCGGCCTGCCAAGCGGCGTATTCTTCCAAAAGCTGATTTCGATCTCCGGCCACGTCCCGCAGCAGTGTCAGCATAAACTTCTCGTGCGCGGCAGCACGGGCCGCAACCGACCGCCCGGAGCCAGTCAGACGATTGGTTTCAAATAAAATTGTCGGCAGTCCGGCGACAACGCACCCGTAGCGGTGCGCGAGTCGAGCCGGATGCGTGTCCGTGACAAGATGGCAGACGGTGAAAAAACCTTCGGCCTGCATGGCTCCCTGCACACTATTCTGCGTATCATCACAGGCTGAAATGACTGCTGCACCGGCCCCGCTGCCCGGCCCGGCGGTTTCCGTGAAATCCGGGCGCGTGTCATTCGGGTACAGCTCGTGCTGATCGGTGACGAAATCTGGGTGCAGGCGCAGCAGGGCCGCATACAGCGCGCGCGTCTCCGGCTCCGTGCGTTTGAGCCAGTCTCGGTTGATGTCCACGTCGCGGGCGTTATGCCGGCGGTAGGCCTCCGCGCCGTCCGGGTTTGCCATCGGAACGACATACACCGTCACGCGCGAGAGCAATACAGCGAGCGGGCTGTCATCCTCCGCCTTCACTAAAGCCGTCAGAAACGCCAATGCGCCTTCGGTGCTGGCCGGCTCATGCCCATGCTGTCGGCAAAGATAAAAGATCGACTTTGGCCCGCTTCCAACGCTGACCATCCACAGGTCGCGGCCCTGCACCGACTGTCCCAGGCTGGACAATTTCATTCGTCCGGCATGAGCCGTGTCATAATCCCGCAGCGCGGTAAGCTGCTGCTGCATCGCGGCGTAGCGCGTCGTGCCGAAAGGGCGAACCAGATTTCTTTCCGCCCGCACAGGCAGCGCGGACAAACACAACAAGGCCACAAGGAGTGCAATGAAGCGAGGCATCACTTTCTTCCTCTCTTTGATAATCCGATTTACGGCATTGCCCGCAGCGCCTCCCGCGCCGGGACGAAGTCCGGCTCGTATTGAAGCGCGCGCCGGAATTGAAGCATGGCTTCCTGCCGATGCCCTTCTTTTTGGAGCTGCATCCCCATCGCATACTCTTCCTGAGCTGCATAGTCGGGTTTTAATTGCATGGCGGCGGCGAAGTGCGGCCCTGCATCTGCCATGTCGCCCCGATTTGCCAGCAGGATGCCAAGATTCTCCTGCGCCATCCAGCTTCGCGGATTGGCGTCCAGGGCAGTCTGGAACAGCGAAATGCTGTTCTGCCAGGCGGTCACTTGCAGCGCACTCTTCCAGCAAAAACACAGTAATATCATTCCGCAGACGCTTCCCAGCGCCAAAGCAGCACGGGGCGGCATTAGGCGCAAGCCAGACAGTCCGCAGGCCAGCGCCAGAGATGGCCCCAGCAGCGCCAGATACAAATAACGGTCAGCCACCGTGGAATAGGTCTGAAATCGAAATGGAACCAGACCCAGCACTGGCAGCAGGGCCAGCACAAACAGCAGCATCGATGCCGCCAGCCAAGGCAGACGCTTTCGCAAAAGCCAGACCGCCGCGCCGAGTGCGGACGGAACCAGGGCAGTCAGCCAGACAGTTCCACCGGCCAGCACCCAAGCCGGGGACCGCCCGTAGTCAATCCCCAGTGTCCCCGGCCAGAACAATTTGTCCAGATAAAAGGCCAGCGCATCTCCGGCGATCAGCGGGCGCGTGTACCAGGGTGTAACTACCCCCGACAGCGTGACGTGTTCCGCCAGATGCGTGACTGCTACAGCCCCCAGGGAGAGCAGCAGCCAGCCCGAAAGCGGCTTGACCCAGAGACGCCAGGAGCGCCCCAGCAGAAAGTGTTCCATCACGATTGCCATCAGCGGCACAGCCACGGCAGCCGGATGAGATAGGACTGCCAGAACAAAACAAACAGTCGCCGCGGCAAGAGGCGCGCGCCCGCCGCCCGAAGCCCAGCGCAGATACTGCCCCAGCGCCAGCAGGGAAAACATGGCTCCCAGCAGGTCGGTCAGGCCCGTGACCCAGGCGACAGGCTCGACTTGCACCGGATGAAATGCGAACAGCGCTGCCCCCGCCCCCGCCGCCCAGTCCCGCCCATCCGTCAGCCGCCGCAGCAAGCCGAACACCAGCAGAACATTGAGAATATGAACGGCCAGGCTGACGGCATGAAACGGTAAAGGGTTCAGCGATACCGCGCCGCCATCCGTCATGTGCCATGTAACAGCGGCAAGTTGTGCAATCACGGAATACACCGTATAAACGACGGGCCGGTATGCCGTCACCCCCGGCCCCAGCGCGGCGCTTTTCCAGAAATGGGCTGTGTTTGACGCGGTCGCCGGGTTCAGGTAAGGATTGGAATAAACATTGATGTCGTCGTCCCATGCCACAAAGCCCTGCCGACAGGCCGCGCCGAACACCGCGGCACAAACCAGAGCCAGTACCAGGCCGAGCAGCAGCGGGCGAAATTGACACCGAATCATGCCCTGATTGTCGGCATTTGCCTGGTAAGTTTGCAGGGCGTAAGAGGCACGTCCATTCCAGCGCCGGGTCTTTAACGGCCCTTGAGCTTTCGCGCCAGTTTCTGCGCGGCAGGCTTTCCTTTTGTGTAGGCCCAGTAGGCCGCTTTGTTGTAAACCAAATCGAATTCGCCGATATACTCCACGTAGCGTGTCCCGAACCCCTCTTTAAATCGGTTCAGCCCCTGCAAATGGTCTTCTTTTTCGACCTCAGCCGCCGACTCGCCTTCTAAGCGCCGGCGCGGACTAACGCCGCGAAAATCGTACCACGAGCAGCCCGCTTCCCGCGCCCAGCGGATCATCGCCCACTGCATCGCATAGTTGGGCATGACGTTCCGATGCTCGTTGGAGGATTCGCCGTAAACGTACCACGCCTTGTCGCCGATGATAAAGCAGAGTGCGCCGGAAAGAATTTGACCCTCGTAGCGCGTCATAAACAGCTTTGCCAGCCCCGCCGGAACCAGAGTGTCCCAGAGCGTCTCAAAATAAGACAATGGGCGCGGGCGGAAACCGTTCCGCTGCCCCGTAATCTGCATCAGGTCATTAAAGATTTTCAGATCACCGCGCGTCAGGTTTTCTACCATTTCAACGCCATGCTTTTCAAACGCCAGTTTGATGTTTCGACGCACCTGGGGCTTAAACGAAGCCAGCAGATCAGCTTCGCTTTGTCCCGCCAGATCAAGCTGCATCACGCAGCGCGGCTGAATACCGCCGAAGCCCTGTACGTCTGTTGTCGCAGGCGGCGCGAAACCGTGCTTCGTTAAAAGTGCGGTCACGTCTTTGCGTTCAATGGGAATCGCGGGATCAATCGTTAAAAATCCGGCGTGGTCGGCGTCTGCCCGCTGACGAATAGCCGCCAGCAAAGCGGCCAAGGCAGCCTCATCCGTCCAATCGGCCAGCAGTGGGCCGCGCGGAGCATAATAAAAGTTGCCGACCAAAGGCACTTTACGGCGCAAAATCAAGCTGCCGCCGATCAGCATCTGTCCTCGAAACAGCCCCAGGCGAATGGGTGTCCAATCCATGCCTTTCACCGCACCCCATTCCCAGGCCTGCAACACATCGCCTTCGGGTATGCGTCCGACAAATTGATTCCAGGCGGCATGGTCGGCATCGCCGGACAAATCGCGCACCGTCAGGGGCGGCGTAGTAGCAAGGGATGGGGCAGAAATCATGGGGAAAGTATGGCACAGCCACAAAATGATGTCAACCGCACTCCCGCCGCGCGATCTGCGCGCGAACGATGGCGAGAAAATTTTCCAGCACCGGGGATGGATCATCACGGCGCGAAAGGACAGCCAGCTCGGTCCGGGGTGCCGGCTCGGTCAAGGGCTGCAAGGCAAGCCCGGTTCGGTGTAAGTTCTCTACTGAGGCCGGCAGCAGGGCTATTCCCAGTCCCGCCACGACCAGGCTGATCGCCGTCTGCATTTCCCGCACTTCCTGCACGACGCGGGGTATAAATCCGGCCACCTCGCAGGCTTGGCGCACGACCTCGGCGTAGGAAGGCCGTGGCTGTTCCGGGAATGAGATAAACGGCTCCTCAGCCAACGCACCCAGCGATAGAGACGCCTGCGAGGCCAGCGGATGCGCTTCGGGAAGGGCGACAACGAACGGCTCTTTGAGAACCGCGTCGACGACAAACGCGGCGTCTTCAATGGCGGGCCGGGCAAAGCCGACATGAATGCTGCGACCGTGGAGCGCCGCCGACTGCTCGGCGGCGTTCTGCTCCGCCAGGGAAAGTTCAATTGCGGGAAACTGCTCCCGGAAATCATGCAGCACCGACGGCAGCAAATCATATGTTGCGGACGCCGCAAAGCCGATGCCGAGCCAGCCGGTTTCGCCGCGCGCGGCGCGTTTCGCCCCTTGTACGGCATCGGTCACGCCGCTCAGAATCTGCCGCGCATCCCGCAAAAACACTTCTCCCGCCGGCGTAAGCTGCACCCGGCGGCTGGTGCGCTCAAACAGTGTCACTCCAATTTCGCGCTCTAATTGCTGTATTTGCTGGCTCAGCGGCGGCTGGGCGATAAAAAGGCGCTCGGCAGCCCGACCAAAATGCAGCTCTTCGGCGACGGCGACAAAATAACGCAGATGCCGCAGTTCCATACTCATTACCTCTCAATCACACGACAAAGATATATTGGACACAATATTGATTATGGCATATAATAGCGATATGGAACCGAAAGCACCATTCCGCTCGGCCAAAGAGCAGTTTGATAAACAAGCCCCGCAGTATGATTCTCAGTGGAACGCCTGGAGCCAGGAAACGCTGGACTGGATGCTGAAAGCGTCTGACTGCCGCCCAACGGACCAGGTACTGGATGTGGCAACTGGAACCGGGTTCACGGCGCTGGCCTTTGCGCCGCGTGTCCAGTCTGTCATCGGCGTAGACGTGGCACCGGGGATGCTGGCTCAGGCTCGGCAGCGGGCGGCGGAGCAGGGCATCACAAACGTCGCGTTTGACGAAGCGCCCGCCGAAGCATTGCCTTATCCTGATGCCACTTTCAGCCTCGTGACTTGCCGCATCGCCGCGCATCACTTTTTGGATACGGAAAAGTTTTTGCTGGAAACGGCACGGACACTGAAACCCGGCGGAGCGCTGGTACTGGTAGATACGACTGTCCCGGACAATGACGCAGAAGCCGCCGCATGGCAGAATGCCGTAGAAGCGGTACGCGACCCGTCTCATGTGCAAAATTACACGTCTGACGAATGGCGGCAGATGACGGAACACGCCGGGCTAACGGTGCAGGTCTGCGAGGCTCCGCCGGGAGGAATCACTATTCCGCTCACTGACTGGCTCAGGAAGGCCGGCTGCACCGGGGAACAGTCAGACGATGTTCGGCGTCGCTTTGCCGAGGCCCCGCAAAGCGCGCGGCAGGCATTTCAGATTCACATCACTGAAAATGGCGAGACGGTTTTTACCTGGCAGCGTGTTCTGCTGAAGGCAATACGAGGCGGAGCGAGGGAATGAATTCCTATCGCTGAATCGAATCGTCCTGCGGCCGAAGAAAAAGTGTCGGTTGCCTGGCACCTGCGTCCGAAGGACGAACTCTACAATAGCGAGAGGAATTTATTCCCTCGCGCCAGACCCATATCTTAGTATCAGGTACAATAACGCATACTCTGGAAAGAAGAAACAATGCGCCCACAACTCCTCGCTTTCGCCCTGCTGCTCACCTTTGCCGCCTCGTTGGCGGTCAATGCCGCTCCGACGCAGCTTACCTGGTACGGCCATTCGGCGTTCAAAATTACGACGCCCTCCGGCAAGATACTTCTGCTTGACCCCTGGATCACCAATCCGGCCAACAAAAACGGCGCGGCGGATTTGGCAGGCATTACAAAAGCAGATTATATTTTCATCACACACGGCCACTTTGATCATGTAGGTAACTCGGTAGCGATTGCCAATAAAACCGGCGCAAAACTGGTGGCGACGGGTGATCTGGCCGACGCTCTGGTGGCCTATGCCGGGTATCCCAAAGCGCAGGCGGGCATGGACACGCAGGGCAATGTCGGTGGCGAATTATCGTTGCTCGGCGGCGAGGTAAGGGTGCTGTTTGTCCCCGCCGTTCATAGCTCGGCGATTTCCCCGCCGCCCGGAAGCGCCAACATGGACCCGCATAACGGTGGCAGCCCCGGCGGCTTTGTAATTACTATCGCAGGCGGGCCGACGATTTATGACACAGGCGACACGGACGAGTTTAGCGACATGGCGCTGATTCCAAGAGCGCATAAAATTGATGTGATGCTGTGCTGCATCGGTGATCATTACACGATGGGGCCAGTTCGTGCTGCCGATGCAGTCAAGATGGTTAGCCCGCGTATGGTCATCCCCATGCACTTCGGCACATTTCCCATTCTGACTGGAACTCCGGCGGAGTTTGGCGAAGCTTTAAAACAGAATGGCGCAAAAACCTTGATGACTGTGATGTCCATAGATCAAACGCTCAATTTTGCTGGTCAGACGCTGATCTTTTAGGAGAATAAAATAATGCCTCAAACAATGTTCGAGAAAATCTGGGATGCCCATGTGGTTCGCGAAGAAGCGGGCCAGCCTGCTCTGCTTTATATCGACCTGCATCTGGTGCATGAAGTGACTTCGCCGCAGGCGTTTGAAGGGCTGCGCCTCACCGGACGCACAGTCCGCCGCCCGGACTTGACTGTCGCGACGATGGATCACAATGTCCCGACTACCAGCCGGTCCCTGCCGATTGTGGATCAAATCTCGAAAAAGCAGATGGAAGCCCTGTCCGACAACTGCAATGAATTCGGCGTCACGCTTTACGATATCCATTCCCAGCGGCAGGGCATCGTTCACGTGATCGGCCCTGAGCTTGGCCTGACACAGCCCGGTCTGACCATTGTCTGCGGCGACAGCCATACCAGTACGCACGGCGCATTCGGCGCACTGGCATTCGGCATCGGAACCAGCGAAGTCGAGCACGTCCTCGCGACCCAATGCCTGCCGCAGTCGCTGCCAAAAACGATGGAAATTCGCGTCAACGGCAACCTCGGCGAAGGCGTCACCGCCAAAGACATCATTCTGGCAATCATTGGCAAGATCGGCACGGACGGCGCGACCGGCTATGTGGTGGAATACACCGGGGAAGCCATCCGCTCACTGTCGATGGAAGGCCGCATGACGGTCTGCAACATGTCTATTGAAGCGGGAGCCAGGGCGGGCCTGATTGCTCCCGACGAAAAGACATTTGCCTACATCAAAGGCAAGACGTTCGCCCCCCAGCATGAGGAATGGGAAGAAGCCGTCGCCGCCTGGCGGCAATTGCCGTCCGACCCCGGCGCGAAGTATGACACGCTGGTGGAGCTGGATGCCGCCGAGATTGCACCGTATGTTTCGTGGGGAACCAGCCCCGGCATGGTCATTCCTATTACCGGTTCGGTCCCCTCCCCCGACGATTATGCCGATCCTGCGGACCGCCGAGCCGCCGAGCGGGCATTGGAATACATGGGCCTGGATGCAGGCATTCCCATTCAAAATGTCGCGCTGGACACGGTGTTCATCGGCTCCTGCACCAATGGCCGCATTGAGGACCTGCGCGCCGCCGCCGGGATTTTGAAAGGCCATCATGTCCGCGCCGGACTGCGGGCTTTGGTCGTCCCCGGCTCCGCGCCGGTCAAGTTACAGGCCGAGGCTGAAGGACTGGACACAATTTTCAAGGACGCCGGGTTCGACTGGCGCGAGGCGGGCTGCTCCATGTGCCTGGGCATGAACCCGGACATCTTGCAGCCCGGCGAGCGCTGTGCCAGCACGTCCAACCGCAACTTTGAGGGACGCCAGGGCAAGGGCGGGCGAACGCATCTGGTCAGCCCGCAGATGGCCGCCGCCGCCGCCATTGCCGGACATCTGGTGGACATTCGTGAATGGGAAAAGAATTAGGAGCCAGGAGCAATTAGATTATGGAAGCATTTACAAAATTGACCGGGCTTGCCGCCCCCTTAGATCGGGTCAATGCAGACACCGACCAGATTATCCCAAAGCAGTTTCTCAAGCGCATCGAGCGCACCGGCTTCGGGCAATATCTGTTCTTCGACTGGCGCTACGAAGCTGATGGCAAGACGCCGAACCCGGAGTTTGAGCTGAACCAGCCGCAGTATCAGGGCGCAACGGTTCTGATCACCGGCAAAAACTTCGGCTGCGGCTCATCCCGCGAACACGCGCCCTGGGCGCTGGAAGACTACGGCTTTAGAGCCATCATCGCCCCGTCCTACGCCGACATCTTCTACAACAACTGCTTCAAGAACGGGATGCTGCCGCTGACGCTGCCCGAAGAGACGGTCGCCATGCTGCTGGAACGGGCGAAGACGCCGGGGTATCAAATGACGGTGGATTTGGAGAACCAGACGGTTTCGGACAACCAGGACTTTTCCATGCCTTTTGAGGTAGACCCCTTTCGGCGTCACTGCCTGCTCAATGGACTAGATGACATCGGCCTGACGCTTCAGCATGAGCCGGACATCACGGCCTATGAAACCAAAAGGCCCGCCTGGCAACGCGGGGCGGTGGCGGCGTAACGGATGGCGGCGCAAAAGCGCCCCGGCCCTGAAGGCCAGGCTCTTGCAGCGAAAAAGAAAAGGCCCTTCGGGCCTACGGACAAACTGACGAAATCTTTTCTTCAGGCTCGAAGGGCCTTTCTCCGAATAGCCCGGCCTTTCAGGGCCGGGTCTTTTCACCCTTCCGGGTACGACCCTAGCACATTGACATAAATGGAGTGTGTTCGCAGGGCATCCAGCGCGGCTTTGACCGGTGCATCGTTCTCGTGGCCCTGGAAGTCCGCAAATTGCACGTACTCCCAGGCGGCATTACGCGAAGGACGCGAGGCAATCATAGAGAGATTGACATTGTGCGTCTCAAATGCCCGCAGGGCGCGTCCCAGCGACCCCGGCTCATTTTTGACGGCGAACAGGGCGCTGGTTTTGTCGCGGCCCGTCGGCGGCGGCTCATTGCGGCCAATCACCAGAAAGCGCGTCCGATTGTGCGGGCTGTCTTCAATGCTGTCATGCAGGATGGGAACCCCATAGACTTCCGAAGAGCGCTTAGGAGCAATCGCCGCGCCATGTGGGTCGGCAGCCGCACGCTCGGCAGCTTTGGAGGTCGGCATGACTTCGATAATCTCGGCATGGGGCAGATGCGAGTCGATCCAGCGGCGGCTCTGGGCCAGTGGCTGCGGGCCGGTGTAAAGCCGCTGAATGTCGGCGAGCGACTTGGCATGAGTCAGCAGGTTCTGAACGATGGTCACGTAAATCTCGGCACAGATTTTGAGCGTTGTCTCATGGAACATGTCCAGCGTGTAATTGACCACGCCTTCGGTGGAGTTTTCCACCGGCACGACGCCGTAATCGGCCCGTCCCCGCTCGACTTCGCCAAAGACATCAGGAATGGTCGCGCAGTCGTAATATCCCGTGGACGAGCCGAAGCGCGACACTGCCGCCATTTCGGTAAATGTGCCCGGTGGTCCCCAGTAAGCCACCGTCATCGGCTTTTGCAGGGCAATACTGGCCGAAATGATTTCCCGGTAAATCGCCAGCAGCGCGTCCTGCGGCAAGGCCCCGCCCCCATGAAGCTGCATCAGCCGCTCGACGAGATCACGTTCGCGCTCCGGGGCAAAGTAGCGCGCGCTTTTGTTGTCGGCTTTTTGCCTGCCGACTTGCAGGGACACCTCAGCGCGCTGATTGAGCAGCGCGACAAGCTGTTCGTCTATGGTATCGATTCGTAATCTCAGGTCTTCTAAACTCATGGTTCGGAATTGTTCGGCAGGAGGCCGGGCGATTCCTGCAAAGTTCCTGCTGCTTAGAGTGCCAGAGAGATTTAGCCTTAATTTGATCTAGCTATGGTCGCTCAGGGGCCAGCACAGAGAGCCACTGCCGACCAGCCGGAATACGGTCCGTACTCCGCGTGAGTGTAAACGCCACCGCTTAGACTCCACACAGACGCCTGACCATCGGCCCCATTCTTCCACAACACGCGCGTCGTCCCGTCCGGGCCCGTCCCAATCGCACACGCAGACCACCCCCCGAAAGGTCCATACACGCCCTGCGTGAAGCCGCCGCTCCCAAAGTCCACGCTCCAAAGGGCCGTCGTCCCATCCAAATTGTCCCACAACAGATGCGCTCCCTCATCCGCGCCCACGGACAACGCCGTCGCACCCCAGCCGGCGTAAGGCCCATATTCGAAGTTCTGGCGAGTCCCGTTGGCCGCGATCTTCCACCCCGACGCTTGCCCGCTGCTGCTGTTCCACAGCAAGTCAGTTGTCGCAGCGCCGCTGGCGACCACAGAGGCCGTCCAGCCGGGGAAGGGGCCATAGTTAGCGTAGGTGTAAGCACCAGTGGCCGTATTGAGGCTCCAGAGAGAAGCGGCACCGTCGGTTTTATCCCATAGCAGATGGCTCTGGCCATCGGTGCCGGTGGACAAGGAAACGGCGGCGTAACTGGGGAAGGGGCCGTAGGTGTTCTGGGTGAACGTCCCGGCGGGAGCGACATTCCAAAGAGCGATGGCTCCGTTGGTATGTGTCCAAAGCAGGTGTGTGAGACCATCAGGGCCAGCGCTGAGAGCTTTGGCGCTCCATCCGGGATAGGGACCGAAGGTGGGACTGATGTTATGGCTGCCGTCGGGATTGATTGTCCACAGGGACGCCGCCCCACTGGTGTTATTCCATAATAAATGCGTGTGACTGAGCATCTGCGATGCCGGTACTGTTATCTCAAATACATTGCCATAAGCCGTTGATCCTCCATTGCTTGTCACTCCGTAAAAGTGGCTGATGCTACCTTCAATCAGAGCAGAGTCCGGGCCAATTCCGTCATGGACAACCGATCCATCAAGAAACGAGTGCAGGATAGTCTCTGCTCCCTGAAGAGTGATACTAAATACCGTACCGGCATTTGACAATCCGCCCTTGATATTAGAGCCGCCGCTTCTCGTGGTTCCATAAAAACTACCGTCTTTGCCCAGAGTGAGAGCCGTCACAGGGTATTCTCCATCGTTTGTGACCGCACCATCCCCAAAAGAGTGCAGTATGGATAGGACGCCGTCCGGCGTCATTTTATACACAGTGCCAAGCCCTGCCGTACCCCCCGCGTAAGTCGTCCCATAAAAGTTGCCGTCACTGCCCAGCACAAGGGATGTGTGTGGATTTCTGCCATCGTTAACGATTGTGCCATCGTCAAAGGAATGCAGGATGGTCACGTCCCCGCTCGGAGTAATCTTGAATACCGTGCCATCACCCGTCGCACCGCCGGAATGTGTCGAGCCACCGCTGTCAGTCGTTCCGTAAAAACTACCGTCACCGCCTGAGACGAGAGCCGCCTGGGGATTTTCTCCATCGTTGATAATCGTGCCGTCTCCAAATGAGTGCAGAATTGTTACGACGCCAGCGGGTGTCATTTTGTACACAGTGCCAAAGCCTGCCGTACCACCTGCGTAAGTTGTCCCGTAAAAATTGCCGTCATTACTAAGCAGTAAAGCGGATTCAGGCATTCTCCCGTCGTTTGCAGCCGTGCCATCACCAAACGTGTGAAGAATCGCGACTGTCCCTTGTGCGTAAGCGCTATGACTGTACGCCAGCAGAAACAACAAGCTGCAAAGGGCTATCCGGCTGGCAGTGAAGAAAAAATTGAGAGAATGGAAAAAGTGTGAGAATTTCATTCGGGAAGCGTCCTTTCTTGACGGTCACCCAAGCTGTGATACAGTCTAAGGCAAACAGAGCCAAACCACCGCAAGAACGCCCTACCTATTATACCACGCGGTTGAGGATTGACTATGGCCTGGTACCTATTACGAGGGCGTCGCTGTCTTGAAGAGGTTCGGCAGTCCAACATTCCCCTGTCTGTTATTTTCCCTGCCTCAGACATAAGCCTATCGGCTTGACTTGCCCCCCCGCCGCCGTGCTACAATGATGCAGGAGCAGTATGTGAGCGAACCCAGTGGAAATATGACCGAGGCCCTGACCGAGACGTTGAAACGGCTGGCGGTTCTGGTCAGTGAAAACGGGCTATCGGAGCTGGTAGTAGAAGAAAATGGCGTGACACTCACCGTCAAAGCTGCTGCCGCTGCACACGCGCCCGTCTCTGTGGCGGCGCATCCGCATATGCTGTCCGAAACGCCGCCCTACTCGCAAACTATTGTCGCGGCGGCAGCGACTGCGACCCCTTCCGCTCCCTCGGTGCGCGCGGCAGGCGCGATTGCACTCGAATCGCCGATGGTCGGCGTCTTTTACCGTTCTCCTTCCCCGGAAGACCCGCCGTTTGTCGCTGTCGGCGACATGGTCAAAATCGGCCAGCCGATTGGCCTGATTGAAGCCATGAAAGTCTACAGCGAGGTACCTTCCGAAGTGGCTGGCCGCGTTGTGGAGATGCCTGTGGAAAGCGGTAAGCTGGTGCAGCAGGGCCAGGCGCTGATTTATGTGGAGCCGTCGTGACCGATAAACGCCAGATCAATGTCGGCATCCTCGGCCTCGGCGTCGTCGGCAGCGGCACGGTGCGCGTGCTGACTGAGAACGCCGACGACATCGCCCGCAAGGTCGGCCTGCCGGTAGTCATTAAGCGGGTCGCGGTGCGCGACAAAGCCAAGCCCCGCGACGTCGCGATTGATCCGGCCCTGCTGACCGACCAGGCCGCAGAGGTCATCAACGACCCCGAGATAGACATTCTCTGTGAGCTGATCGGTGGCGTCGAGCCGGCGCATAGCTACGTCCTGCGGGCCATTCAAAGCGGCAAAAACATCGTCACCGCCAACAAGGAAATGATGGCGAAAGCCGGGCATGACCTGCTGCACGAAGCCGAAAACCGCAATTTAGATTTCAACTTTGAAGGCAGTGTCGGTGGCGGCATCCCCATTATCCAGCCTCTGAAACAAGCTCTGGCCGCGAATCATTTCACCGAAGTCATGGGCATTGTCAATGGCACGACGAATTATATCCTGTCCAAGATGACCGCCGAAGATGCCGATTTCAGCGATGTGCTGGCCGAGGCGCAGGCACATGGCTATGCCGAGCCGGACCCGACCAATGACATTGAAGGCTATGACGCGCAGTACAAAACGGCGATTCTTTGCTCTATTGCGTTCACAGCGCGCGTGCTGCCGGAAAACATTTATGTGGAAGGCATCACGCAGATCAGCCAGCGCGACATTGCGGTTGCCAAAGAACTGGGCTATGTGCTGAAGATCGTAGGCATTGGCCAGGACCTGGGTAATGCGTTGCAGGTGCGCGTCCATCCCGTCTTGCTGCCGAAGTCTCATCCTCTGGCGTCTGTCAACGACGTGTACAATGCCATTTATTTGCGCGGAAACGCCGTCGGCGATGTGATGTTTTATGGACGCGGCGCGGGCAGCCTTCCGACCGGCAGTGCCGTGGTCGGCGATATTATCGAGATCGCACGGAATATCCGTCGCGGCGCAACAGGCCGGATTGGCTGCACCTGCTATGACCAAAAACCGACCCTGCCCATTGCACGGCTTCGAACAAAGTACTATATTCGCCTGATTGCCCATGACCGCCCGAAAGTTCTTGCCAGCCTCGCCAGCGTTTTCGGCGATTTCAACGTCAGCATTGAAAGCGTCGTCCAGCGCGCTCTGCCCGGCGGCGACGCGGAAATCGTCTGGATCACTCATCAGACCCTGGAAGCCAACCTGCGCTCTGCCCTGGACGTGATTCAGCGTCTGCATATCGTTTCTGGTATTGAAAACTGGATTCGCGTGGAAGAATAAGCCATGCACCTGACCATTGAACAAATTCCGAGCAAGCTGCGCGGCAGCATCTGGGCGTGTTTGATTGCCCCTCGCCCTATCGCCCTGATTTCCACGCAGGATGCACAGGGCGTGCCGAATATTGCGCCTTATAATTCTTATTCGGGCCTTGCGAACAATCCGCCCATGCTTGGCGTGTCGTTTAGCCGCCGTGCAGACGAAGAAAAAACCACGCTTGCCAATATCAAGGCAACTGGGGAGTTCGTGATCAACCTCGTGCCGCGCTTTCTGGCCGATGTGATGAATAAATCTGCGGAAGGCACCGATAAAGAAGATGACTTTGCGCGGCTGGGCCTGACACGCGCCGCTTCGGACGGTGTTGGCTGCCCGCGCATTGCCGAAAGCCCGGCCTCGCTGGAATGCCGCTTAGTTAATACGCTGCCGCTGCCGCCAAGCCGCTGTGAGTTTGTCATCGG
Source organism: Capsulimonadaceae bacterium (assembly GCA_965277095.1). GTDB lineage: Bacteria > Armatimonadota > Armatimonadia > Armatimonadales > Capsulimonadaceae > JANXMY01. Next base: position 2,917,518 of record OZ255718.1, on the reverse strand, counting down.
GCAGATTGTTGGCGTGTTCATGCGCGATGAGTTCGCGACGAGTGACGTCGGCTTTGATACCCTGGCTGCCGACTTGCTGGCAAGCGTTGGCCCTGAAGACTATATTTCCGTCAACGGTGAGACATTGCATTTGCCGAAGACATGGTAACACTTATGCGACAAGGAATCATCAACGCTTACCGGGCTTACCTGCCAGTTTCGGAGACCACACCGGTCGTGACACTTCTTGAGGGCGATACGCCGCTCATTCCCGCACCGCGTCTGGCGCAGGCCATTACGCCGGGCTTGAAACTCATGCTGAAATTTGAAGGCATGAACCCGACAGGATCATTCAAAGACCGAGGCATGACGCTGGCCGTCACCAAAGCTGTGGAAGAGGGCGCGCAGGCCGTCATGTGCGCATCCACCGGCAATACCAGCGCGGCGGCTTCCGCTTATGCTGCGCGGGCGGGGATTGAGTGCGTCGTGCTGCTGCCCAACACGGATGTTGCGCTCGGCAAACTCTCGCAGGCGCTTATTCATGGCGCGAAAGTGATTGCGATTGAAGGCACGTTTGATGATGCGCTCGTTTTGACCCGCCTAATCTGTGATAAGTACCCAATCACGATTGTCAACCACATCAATCCCTACCGCATTGAAGGCCAGAAAACCGGAGCGTTTGAAGTCTGTGATGCGCTGGGTGATGCCCCGGATTTTCATGCGCTCCCTGTTGGCAATGCCGGCAACATCACTGCTTACTGGAAAGGCTACAAAGAGTATCAGGCTGCCGGCCACGCGGCAAAATTGCCGAAGATGCTCGGCTTCCAGGCCGCAGGCGCGGCGCCCATTGTGGACGGCGCACCCGTCGCCAACCCATATACGATTGCGACGGCGATTCGCATCGGCAATCCGGCTTCCTGGAAGTACGCGCTGACCGCCCGCGATGAGTCCGGCGGTTTGATCGGCAAAGTCACTGATGACGAAATTCTGGAAGCCTATCAACTTATGCCCGCGCTGGAAGGCATCTTCACGGAGCCGGCCTGCGCCGCGCCGATTGCCGGTCTCAAGCAGCTCTACGCCGCCGGTTATTTCCGGGAGTATGACGGCGCAACAGTGGCCGTGACTTTAACTGGGCATGGCCTCAAAGACCCGGACCGCGCGATTAAAACCGTGCCGCATCCGGCCACCGTTCCCGCGACTCTGGAAGCCGTCGTTCGGGCATTGGACTTTTAGGCAATGACGCCTCTTTCAGCGGCAGAGGCCGAAAAAAAGCGGCAGACGCGGCTTCTTCGCCAGGTCGAGTGGGCATTTCTCGCCCTTTTCCTTGTCGGTGCACTTGCCGTCTATCTCACAATACAGCGCGTGATTGTGCATGGACGCTCGATGGAGCCGACCCTGCATGATGGAGACGCCCTGATTGCATGGAAAACCGACATCGGGTCGAAGCTTCGCGAGGGAAACGTGATTGTCTTTCGAGACGCCGATGGAGAGGAGCTTATCAAGCGCATCGTTTTTATACAAAACGTACAGGGAACCATCAAGCCCCCGAAATATGTGCAGGTTCCGGGAGGAGCGCGCGCCTGGCAGACTTTGTTCCAGGATTACGAGGATGGGCTTGCCACCGGGCGCATCGCGCGTCCTTCCTCGGATCGCACGATCTGGGTCATGGGCGACAACACAGACAATTCCGAAGACAGCCGTGTCTTTGGCCCCATTCAGCCGGGCCAGGTTGTCGGCCAGGTCTATGTGAAAGACATTAGCCCGGAATGACGCGCTTTCGCAAACGTACCTGGCTTGCTTTGGGCATTCTCTTCGCGCTGGCCCTGCTTTTGCGGTTCAATGTTCGGCAGGGCCGAGTGCAGGGCCCCTCCATGTCTCCGACTTATGAAGACGGTGACACGGTGCTGATCTGGAAATCTTTCCCGGTGTCAAAACTCAAGCCGGGCAATGTCATCGTGTTCCGGGACACCAACGGCGAAGAACTTATCAAGCGCGTGGCGTTTATCCGCCCGATGTGGCAGCCTGCCCCGCCTGCGGGGACATTTCGCACGATCAATGGTGGGCGCGACGTGCCGTGGTCACTGTTGTTCGGCCCATATTTTGCGCGTGTTGCCGCGGGCAAACTCCCTCCGCCCGCTCCCGACCGCACCATCTACGTTCTGGGCGACAATCTTCTCAATTCTGACGACAGCCGGCATATCGGCCCCATCAGTCCGCGGCAAATCTTAGGCAAAGTCATCCCATGAGCCAAATTGTTATTCAAACTGATATTCCCGGCCTGCCCAAGTTTATTACCGGCAAAGTCCGCGATGTGTATGACCTCGGCGACGCACTGCTGATTGTCGCCACCGACCGTCTTTCAGCCTTTGACGTAGTTTTGCCGACGGGCATTCCCGACAAAGGCCGTGTGCTAACGGCCCTATCCCAATTCTGGTTTGAGAAAACAAAAGAGATCGTGCCAAACCACTTCATCGCCAGTGACATGGATACGATTGGCGCGCGCCTGCACGATGCGGGCATCACTGTCACGGCTGAGCTGATTTCCATGCTGTCAGGCCGCACCCAGCTTGTCCGCAAGTGCGAAGCGCTGCCCGTAGAGTGCGTTGTGCGCGGCTACATGGACGGCTCCGCTTGGAAAGACTACCAGACCCTGTTCGCACACGGCGGCGAAGTCAATCTCTACGCGATTCCCCTCCCCGTTGGCCTGCGCCAGGGCGAGCAATTGCCGACCCCCCTATTCACCCCCGCCGCCAAAGCGCACACAGGCCATGACACAAATATCTCGGCGGCGCAGGCCGCAGAGATTGTGGGTGAAGATACGGCGCGAGAGCTGGCCGAAAAGAGCCTGGCCCTTTATCATTTTGCCCGCACTTATGCGGCCGAGCGCGGCATCCTCATTGCGGACACCAAATTTGAGTTTGGCCGCCTGAACGGCCAGACCATTTTGATAGACGAAGTTCTTACCCCCGACTCGTCGCGCTTCTGGGAGTCAGCACTCTACAAACCCGGCAAACCGCAGGCATCTTTTGACAAACAGTTTGTCCGCGATTATTTAGAAACGCTACCCTGGGACAAAACCTATCCTGGCCCGGAATTGCCCCCGGAAATCGCTGAGAAAACCGCCGAAAAGTACCGAGAGGCCTATCAGCGATTGACAGGCGAAAGTTTGCCATAATGATAATGCAGACTGCGCGTGTGTCCTAATAGCGACAGACAAGCTACGAAAGGAAATTTTGTATGACGATTACAATTAACTTGCTGCCCGAAGAGGAAGCGCGGCTGAGGAAACGAGCTGCACGCACCGGGCAAGACTTGGAGAGTTTCGTTTCTGGAGTCATTCAGCGTGATGCTTTTCAGGAAAGTTATATAAACGCCGGGGAAAGTCAATCGCTGGCCGAAGCGATGAAAGGTTTAATCGGTATGTTAGATAGCAGCAAAAAAAATAACGGCGTTTCCCATGTTGCAGAAAATGCCGGGGAAGAATACACTAACATACTCGTGGAACAGCGCAAGGCAGGTCATTTGTGACCTTGACTGATGCCGGCCCAATCGTTGCGCTGATTGATGCCAATGAAGCTAAGCATCAGATGTGCCTTCTGGCACTACCGCATCTGTCTAAGCCGATGATAACACCCGCGCCTTGTTTTACCGAAGCTATGTACCTGTTGGGACGTGAGTTAGGTTATCCCGGACAGCAAGCCCTCTGGCTCCTCCGCAACTCCGGGGTACTAATCGTGCATTATTCTTCCGACGCAGAACTAGATCGCATGGAAGTTTTGATGGGACAGTTTCGGGATACTCCTATGGACCTCGCAGATGCGTCACTCGTCGCGGCTGCCGAAACACTCGGCGTGGGACATGTGTTTACGCTGGATCGCCACTTTTATGCTTACCGTCTTGCGGATGGAAGCGCGCTTGAGGTTTACCCTTGAAATATATTATGCTTGTTCCTGATGGCATGGCCGATCTGCCGCTGGCGGAACTGGACGGGCAGACGCCCATGCAGGCAGCGCGAACGCCGAACATGGACGCCTTGGCCGAAGATTCGCTCGTCGGCAGTGTGCTGACCGTGCCGGCGGGAATGTATCCAGGCAGCGACGTGGCGAATATGGACCTGCTGGGCTATGACCCGCGCCGCTATTACACCGGGCGCGGGCCGATTGAAGCTGTCGCGATGGGAGTGCCGCTGGATGACGGCGATGCGGCCTACCGATGCTCGCTCATTTACAGTGATGGGGAGCGCCTGCTGGATTATTCGTCCGGCCACATTTCTACCGAGGAAGCGCGGCCTTTGATTGAGCTGATCGACAAAAAACTGGGCGGAGGACGGCGCAGGTTCTACCCTGGCGTCCAGTACCGGCATATTATGGCTGAGCGCGGCGGGCCGGTGGACTTGAAGACAATTCCGCCGCACGACTTCTCAGGCCAGCCTCTCGCGGGACACTGGCCGGAAGGCAACCGGGCGGAATATTTAAAGCAGCTCATGTTTGATTCCCTGGAGATTTTAGATAATCATCCCATCAATCAGCAGCGGCGCGAAGAAGGCAAAGCGCCCGGTAACATGATCTGGCTCTGGGGGCAGGGTTATGCGCCCAAGCTGCCGAATTTCCTGCAAACTTTTGGCAAGCGGGGGGGAGTTATCACGGCGGTAGACGTGGTGCGCGGCCTGGGACGAGCGACAGGACTCAAGATTATTGATGTTCCCGGCGCGACGGGTTACATTGATACGGATTACACTGCAAAGGCTAATTACGCATTGGCCGCATTAGACACGCTGGACTTTGTGTATCTGCATGTCGAGTCGCCCGATGAATCCGGGCATGAAGGTAACTTGGACCATAAGCTGCGCTCCATTGAAGACATTGACAAAAAGGTGATTGGAACGCTCCGCGAAGGCATGGCAAAGCGCGATGAGTACCGCTTGCTGATCGTGCCGGATCACAAAACGCCCATTGCTCTCAAAACGCACGAAGAAGGTCCGGTTCCGTTTCTGCTTTATGATTCGAGTAAGCCGCACACCGCCTCGCACTTCCCTTTTGACGAGCGGGCGGTACTGGAAGCGACAACGCAGGTAGAAGACGGCACTCGCTTAATTCGGATGCTGTTTGCATAATTTCAGGCAGCAAGCAGAGGCCCGGCGGCTTTCACGGCTTCGGACGCTTGTGGGAAGCGGGCGAAGTTGCTGTGAAAACGGGCGGCAAGGGCCTGAGCAGCCGCATCATAGTCGGCGGCGTTCGGCCAGGCAGCGCGGGGATGAAGAATGTCGGCGGGGACTCCGGGAACGGAGTGCGGGATATGCAGGCCGAACACCGGGTCAACCGTTGTCGGCACCGATTTGAGGTCTCCGCTGAGGGCGGCGCGAACCATAGCACGGGTCAAAGCCAAATCCATGCGGTGACCAACGCCATAAGGGCCGCCGATCCAGCCGGTATTCACTAGATAGACGTCCGCGCCATGCGCGTCCAGGCGCTGCCCCAGCATTTCCGCGTATTCCATCGGCGGCAAGGGCCAGAATGGAGCGCCGAAACAGGCGGAAAAGTTCGGCTCAGGTGCGGTGACGCCCCGCTCCGTTCCCGCCAGTTTGCTGGTATAGCCGCTCAGGAAATGATACAATGCCTGCTCGCGTGTCAGCCGCGAAATGGGAGGCAGGACGCCAAACGCATCCGCGGTAAGAAAGATAATGGTCTTTGGGTGACCGCCCAGACTCGGCAGAAGGACGTTGGGAATAAAATCCAGAGGATATGCCGCGCGCGTATTTTCCGTCAGCGAAGTGTCGTCATAATCCGCCCGGCGAGTGTCCGCCTCCAGCACGACATTCTCCAGCACCGTACCAAAGCGAATGGCGTCCCAGATTTCCGGCTCACCCGACTGACTTAAACGAACACACTTGGCGTAGCAGCCTCCCTCAAAATTGAAGACGCCGCTGTCCGACCAGCCATGCTCATCATCACCGATCAACTGCCGCTCCGGGTCGGCGGAGAGCGTCGTTTTGCCCGTTCCTGAAAGACCAAAAAACAGCGCGGTATCCATGCCTGGTCCCACATTCGCCGAGCAGTGCATGGGAAAAACGCCCTTGAGAGGCAGGCGATAATTCAGCAGAGTAAAAACGCTTTTTTTGATCTCGCCGGCGTATTGTGTGCCGCCAATCAATCCGAGTTGCCGGGTTAAATCCAGTGCAATAACAGTTTCCGAACGAGAGCCGTGGCGAGCGGGGTCGGCGTGAAAATCCGGGCAATCCAAAAGCGTGAACTGCGGCACAAAGGAAGAAAGCTCTGCCGGGGCCGGACGCAGAAAAAGCTGGTGCGCGAACAATGTATGCCATGCGTACTGAGTGATAATGCGAATCGGCAGTCGATAGGACGGATCAGCGCCGGCGAAGCCGTCAAACACGAACAATTCGCGCCCAGCAGCAAAATCAATCATGTCGGACAACAGTACACTGAACTGTTCCTCGGAAAACGCTTGATTGGTTTTCCCCCAGTCCACCCGCGGATGCGTCTCAGCGTCATCTACCAGAAACTTATCACCGGGCGAACGGCCCGTATATTTGCCCGTGATCGCAGAAATCGCTCCCGAAGACGCCAGGCGCGCTTCGCCGCGCTGCAAAGCTGCTTCGGTGAGGGCCGCGACGGAAAGATTTCGAATCAGTCGAACGCCCTTGTCAGCAAGAAGCGAAGCTATGTCCTGAATGGCAAAGGGCATGGGTTTGTCACCTTTATTCCTGGTGCAGAGGCTGAGAACTGTCCTGAAATGTGCCTATGAGTTTGCCTGTTTTGTCAAAATTGGCAACCTCAGTATCAAGATAAGTCTGCGGCTTGCGGCTCCACGCAACGTGCCGAAGTTCTACCGTGGTATGAATGGATGTTTTGCCTGCCCATTCGCCGTTCGCGGCGCGGTACTCGGCATCAATCTTGCCGGGAGCATTGAGTTTCACCTGTGTTGGAACAATATGTGAAATGAAAAGAAACCAGTTTTGAATGCTTTTGCGAAACTTTTCATCACTGGTTAGAATTGTGCAATGCAAGGTGTCTGCCGGCTTTGTTTCCAGTAACTGATGGGCCTCGTCCGTGATAATCACACTGCCCGCATCGCGTGAGACCGCGAAAGTCAGGCGCGTTCCAACCGGGAAATCCGCTGTCGGGATGCCATACACCCGACTGCCGGGGAGAAGACCAAATCGGACGCCGTCGTTGGCGGGCCGAGGCCCAGACCACATCAGTTGATTTCCACTATAAACAGTTGTCCGCTGCTGCCCGGTGTCCGTCACCACCCAGATGCCGTCACTGCCAAACGCTTTTCCCTGAAATGGAACGACAGGCTGATAGGCAGGTGGAGATGAATTATCGACTGGGGCAAATCCTAGCTCTTTGCCCTGGCTGTCCAATAACCGCAGATGATTTCGCCGAGTAAAGTCAATCGTCAGGCTGGGTTCTTCCAATGGCTCCGACCAAACGACCTGACCAGTGTCGTCTTTAAAGTCTTCTTCCGAAGCAGTTACTTCCAGCGTGACGTTTTGCGGCTCCGCGCCAAACTTGCCTGACCAGAGGATTTTGCTGTCAGGCTTCGGGTCTGACCACATCGTTGGGGGCTGTGTGAAAAGCAGGTTGCCGTCTTTTTCTTCAAATTGAAGAGAGGAGTCACTGTGAATAAACGGAAACAGCATCAAGACCGGCGGCACGATTTCGATGTCTTTCAATGTCAGACGATTTAGGATAGGTGAGGCTGTAGAGGTTTGCGCGAAGACAGGCGGCGTGAAGAAATTGCTGGCTATCGTCAGGGCAATCACGCCGCTGCGAGTGAGAAGGCTGAGATTCATAATAATTTCTCCGTATCCCCAGGGTCAGACCTCGCTGCTCATCTGACGTTTGAGCTGGTGCAGGGCGCGGTTTTGAAGGCGGGAAACGTGCATCTGCGAAATGTTAAGCTGCTTGGCGACCTCCGCCTGTGACATGTCTTTGAAGAAGCGGTGAATAATAATCGCCCGTTCGCGCGGGTCCAGTGTTTCCAGGGCATGATCCAGATCGCCATAAGCTTCCAAATTCAGCAGGGATGCGTCTTCGGCTCCTACAAATTCGGCCAGTGACAAAGGCGCACTGTCCGAATCGTGCATCATTTTACTGTCCAGGGAAACCGTATCGTAAGCGTTGCCCAATTCAATCGCTTCCAGCGTCTCTTCTTCGGTGGCTCCAATACGCTGTGCGACTTCCTGGATCGTCGGCGGGCGTCCCAAACGGCTGCTGAGATATTCCTGCGCCTTGGAAGCGGTCTGGTTTAGCTCCTGCAAGCGGCGCGGCACTTTGAGGCTCCAGGCTTTGTCCCGGAAGTAGCGGCGTATCTCGCCGACAATGGTGGGCGTGGCATAGGTAGAGAATTTGGTTCCGCGTTCCGAGTCAAATCGGTCAATCGCATTGATCAGGCCAATCGTGCCGACCTGAATCAAGTCTTCCAGCGGCTCACCGCGATTGACGAATTTGCCCGCCAGATAGCGCACCAGATTTTGGTGCATGACTACCAGACGGTCCCGCATCTGCGGATCACGGTGACGGGCATACCGCAAAAACAAAGTTTCGGCATCGTCCTGCGTCCAGTCGGTCGCCTTTTTCGGTATCATAGGGGTCAATCTAGCATCAGCGATAGGATTCATTCCGGGGCATATTTCGTCAGCAGGACGCGCGTTCCTGCGGAGCCGGCTTCGATGGTCACTTCATCCACCAGAATTTCCATCAAAAGCGCACCCAGACCCTGCTGGTCCACGCCGGCTTCTTCCAGCAAGCGGGCTTCCTCGGAGGGAGCGGCAGCCGTGTCTGCGGCGACATCATCCGCGACTTCAATCCGAAGCGCGTTCGCATCTATCTTGCTGACAATGCGAATCGTCGCGGCAAGGCTGCCGGCGCGCTCTACCGCATGGGAGCAGGCTTCTCCCACGGCAAGGCGAACATCTTCTACCTCGTCATAGGAAAAAGGCATCCGGCTGGCAATACCCAGCACGGCAAGGCGGGCGACACCCACATATTCCGGGCGGCAGGGAATAATAAGCTGGACGGTTTCGGCCTGGGCATCGGTCACAAAGACACTCCTTCTTTCGCGGCGGCTTCCTCTTCGGTGGCATAGATGTCAAAGATTTTGTTCAAGCCGGTGATTTCAAAGATGCGCTGAATACGCATTCCTGGTCCGACCAGAGAAAGATTTCCGCCATTCTCCCGCATCCGCTTCAGCCCGCCGATGAGGACTCCAAGCCCAGTACTATCGAGATACTCCACCTTGGATAAATTGATGACGATTTGTTTGACGCCGCGTTCCGCCATTTGCACCAGATCATGTTTGAGCTGGGGCGAGGTATAAACATCCACTTCGCCTTCAATATCCAGGAAGCAAATCGTTTCACTGGGAGTCCGGCTATTCATCGTCAGGTTCAAGTTACGCTCTCCTTCTAATGTTCGAAACTGATGTATGTATAAGACTAAACCGCATCTGAGGACGACGCGGCGCTCTGAGAAAGCTCATCCAAAATCTTTTCCGCACGGCGCTTCAGGTCATCGACAGATTCCGTGATTTCATCCCCGGCCAGCGCGTGCGGACGCCGCGCCAGCAGCAGGCCAAGAGCAGCGCCACTGAGGGCGCCTGCGCCAATGGCGGCCAGAAGAAGCAGGCCGAGGCTGTTGCGATGCGCGGAGTCAGGCATAATCAATCGCCAGTTCTTATCCAGTGCTATGGGAAATTGTTGCGCCGCCCAGCAGGCTGTCACTGTTTTCATCGTACAAGACGACGGACTGGCCCGGCGTTACCGCGCGCTGCGGCATGTCGAAGCGCACAGCAATTTGCCCATCGTGCGGCCCCTTTTGTACGGTTGCTCCTACAGCGGCCATGTTATAGCGTATTTTCACCATAACAGGCTGTGATTCCTGCACACCGGCAATGCCGACCCAATTAATATCGTCCGCAACCAGGCCCGGCGACAACAACTCTTCATCGCCGCCCACAGTGATTGTATTTGTCGATGCGTCGATCCCGATCACATACAACGGGATTGGCGAGCCGACATTGACGCGGCGCCGCTGGCCGATGGTATAAAAGGCAATTCCGTCATGCGCCCCGCGCCGCTTGCCGGACGTGTCTACAATGTCGCCGGGCTGCACCGTCTCCGGGGCCGTCTGCGCCAGAAAATCCGTATAAGAGCCGCCCTGCACAAAGCAAATCTCTTGCGAATCAGGTTTATTGCTGACCGCCAGCCCCAGTTCGGCGGCAATCGCTCGGGTCTCCGCTTTGTCCGTGACAAAACCCAGCGGCATCAGCGTATGGGCCAGCTCTTCCTGCGTGAAATGATACAGGGCGTATGTCTGGTCTTTATGGTGATCGAGCGCACGGCGCAATGTCCAGCGGCGCAGGTCTTCGCTGAACTCCACGCGGGCATAATGGCCGGTTGCCAGATATTCTGCACCCAAAGCGCGGGCTTTTTCCATAAGAGCGTCAAATTTCACGTAACGGTTACAATTGATGCAGGGATTCGGAGTACGTCCGCGCTTGTATTCGTCCACAAAATTGCCGATGACTTTATCGGCAAAGAATTCGCGGAAATTCAAAACGTAATGCGGAATGCCAAGTTTCGCCGCCACCCTCCGGGCGTCTTCCACCGCACCCAGGGAGCAGCAGCCCGCACCTTTGGTCTCGGTGGCGCTCTCCTGCCAGATTTGCATGGTGATACCGAGAACGTCGTAGCCCTGCCGGAGCAGCAGCCCGGCTGCCACGGAAGAATCCACGCCGCCGCTCATCGCGACTACAACTGTCTGCTTTGTGTCGGACATATCATTCACTCGCGAGCCGGGCCAGCGCCTTCGCATAAATCGTCGTTGCCCGAATCAAATGCTCCACCGGCCAGCACTCGTCTTTTTCGTGTGGCCCGCCGTCGGTCGCCTCTTGATCCGGGAAGCTCGCTCCAAAAGCCACGCCTTTTGTCATGGCGCGCGCATAGGTTCCGCCGCCCATCGTCAAGGGCGCGGTTTCATCGCCTGTTTCTGCGCGGTAAACGTCTAAAAGTGTTGCCACCAGAGGATCATCCTGCGGCACATACAGCGGCGGCTGATCCGTCAGCGACTCCAAAGCCCAGCCCGATGCCCCGATGCCGCCTTCTAAACACGCGCGGAGGGTATCCAGGTTCCAGGTCACCGGATAGCGGATATTAAATGTCAGCGCAATTTTATTCGGCTCCATTTCAGCAATGCCGAGATTGCAGGTCAGCGGACCGGCCACGTCATCGCGCCCGGCAATTCCAAGCGCCTTCCCGGTGGTGTCCTCTGCCCAAGAATGAATCTGCTGGATAAGCCGCACCTGGTCTTCCTGGTGATCCAGGAGAAGCAGGGCGTCGCAAAGGACGGCGACCGCATTGACGCCGGCATCCGGCGTGCTGCCATGCGCGGAAACGCCTTTAGCCATGACGCGCAGACTGCCATCGGGCATTTCTTCGGTACTGATGCCCACAACCGCATTCAGCCGAGACGCGACGGCTGCCCAGGGCGTGCTGGATCGCAAAACAGCCTGCGCGGAGTCGGGAACCATATTGGGCCGCTGCCCACCGCTCAGCGAGACGATGGGCAGGCGCTGCCCCTCCGGCGGGTCCGAGCAGATCAACACGGCATTCGCAATGCCCTTTTCAGCGTAGACCAGGGGAAACATGGCATCGGGAGTGAAGCCGGTGACGGGCATTTCTTCGCGTGCGAAATAATGCTTGACGCACCCAAACCCGCTTTCCTCATTCGCGCCCAGTATCAGCCGAATGCGCCGGGTCAGCGGAGCCTGGCACGCCTTGACGGCCAGAATAGCCCAGAGCGCGGCCATCGCCGGGCCTTTGTCGTCAATGGCTCCGCGCGCGTAAATCTTGCCGCCGTCAATCTCTGCGCCATATGGCGGATGCGCCCAGCCGTCGCCGGGCGGAACCACGTCCACATGCGCCAGCGCACCCACAATCGGGGCATCCGCAGCGACACCCGGAGCCAGGTATTCAGCATGAGCCGCATACCCGTCCAGATTTTTCGTCGTCAGCCCCTGCGCCTGAGCCAGATCAAGCGCATAGTCCAGCGCCCGCCGGGTTTCGACGCCAAACGGCGCTCCGGGAGCCGCCGCGCCGCCGACACTGGGAATTCGCAGGATCGCCTGCGTCGTTTCCACAATCTCAGCTCGATGCGCGTTTATCCACGCAGAAAGTTCCTGCTCCAATAAATTAGGTATGTCCACAGTCCCGCTTTCTACCCAAACGGATATTCCCCTGGATTATCCATATAATGCACCCCGGCGTCAATGGCGAGTTATCCTGAAAAAGTCACCACGACTGCTTCGGGCGGACGCATCAAGCGCAGCGGCAGAGCCGATCCTTCCACGCCTCGGCTGACAATCAGCGTTCGTCCGCCGACAGTCTTCCGGCCCGCCCAGGTGACGCCGCTGCCGGGCGGCAGATGCGGGTGCAGCCAGCGGTGCAGCGGACGGCTTACCCAGTCCAGCAGCATCATTTGGCCGCCATGCGTGTGACCCGACAGCACAGCCAGAGGTTTGCGTCCCGGTAAGTAAACAGCATCCGGGTTGTGGGCCAGCACCAGGCGCGGCGTTCCGGGTTCCAGATCGTCAAAATGCGCGTACCAATCCAATTTTGCCGCCGCCTGCCGGTATTCATCGGGCATCTGATAAACATCTTCTTGAAAATAACTGGGGGACTGCTGTAAATCATCCAGTCCAATCACCAGCAGCCGCTGCCCCGCTGCCATCACTGCGGCCGCTTCATTTCGCAGGATCGTCACCCCGGATTTTTCCAGAAATGCAGCCATCGGAGCAATGTCGCCCCCATAGGTCGTGTAATCATGGTTGCCAGCCACCGCATAAATGGGAACCCCCATTCGCCGCAGGGTTTCCAGCGGCGCCTCCATGCGATGCAAATACTGCGCGTCCGTATCCACGTAGTCGCCGCCCAGAAGCACAACATCAAAGGGCCGGCGATGGTGGATTTTCAGCAGCCTGTTCATTTTTGCCTGCAAAGTACGCGGGCGGCTCCAGCGGCCCAGATGCCAGTCCGTCAAAAGCAGTACGCGGATGGCAGGGGCAAACGGCGGGTCAGAATCGCAGACATTCTGCTCCGTAACCGACAACTGGGACGGCTCTATCCACCAGCAATATGCCGCCAGAAGCGCAAGGCAAATAATTAACAAACGCGGCATGAATTACTCAGTCGTGACTTCGCGCAGTGCCGCCAGCCGTGCTTTAAGAATTGCCTCAAACCCATTGTCCGTCGGCTCGTAATACGGCTGCGTTTGAACACCCTCCGGCAGATATTCCTGCGGAACAAAGCCGCCGGGATAATCGTGCGGATACAAGTACGGCGTGTCGTCTTTGGCAGCGCGCCCCGTCCCGCTGCGGGAATCGCGGAGCGGCTTGGGAACGGGCTGAGCGCGTTCGGCTTCCACATCCGCCAGAGCGCGTTTCAGGGCCACATAAGACGCATTGGATTTCGGCGCGGCGGCTAAATAGGTGACGGCCTGCGCCAAGTTAAGCTGCGCTTCCGGCAAGCCGACAAACTCAACCGCATGGGCAGCGGCGTTCGCAACTACGAGGGCCATCGGGTCGGCATTGCCGACATCTTCCGAGGCGAGGATGACCAGGCGGCGCGCTAGAAACCGGGCATCTTCGCCGGCAGTGAGCATCTTTGCCAGGTAATACAGGCCGGCGTCCGGGTCGCTGCCACGAATGGATTTGATAAACGCCGAGATCGTATCGTAATGCGTGTCGCCGGTTTTGTCATAGGTGAGCGCGCGCTGCTGCAAGGCTTCTTCCGCGATGGCGCGTGTGACACGGCGCACGGCATCTGCCTTGCGCGATTCCGGGCGGGTTGTCGTTGCGGCCAGTTCCAGCGCGTTCAGTGCCGTGCGGGCGTCCCCGTTGGCTTTGTCAATCAGATGAGCGTGGGCATCGGGTTCCAGCATGACATTTAAATGGCCGAGGCCGCGCTCCGGGTCGCTCACGGCACGGTCGATTAAGTCCCCGATCTGCTCGTCAGACAGCGATTCAAACGTAAACACGCGGGCGCGGGATAGCAGAGGCGCATTCACCTCAAAGTACGGGTTTTCCGTGGTTGCGCCGATCAATACGACCGTGCCGTTTTCTACATGCGGCAGCAGGGCGTCCTGCTGGCCTTTGTTGAAGCGATGGATTTCGTCAATAAACAGCACAGTTTTTTTGCCGTAAAGGCGTCGGCGCAAAGCGGCGGCTTCAATGACTTTTCGCAGATCGGGAATGCCCTGCGTCACCGCCGAAAAGTTCTCGAAATGCGCCTGCGTGTGATTGGCAATGATCCCGGCCAGCGTGCTTTTTCCGACTCCGGGCGGCCCGAAGAAGATTACCGACGTGAGTGCGTCCTCTTCAATCGCCCGCCGCAGCAGGCTTTCCGGGCCAAGAATGCGCCCCTGACCAACAAATTCCTCCAGCGTTCGGGGCCGCATCCGGGCGGCCAGGGGAGTGTTGGGAGCAAGCGAGGGTGAGACAGGCGTGTCGTCAAAAAGGTCCATAATTGCCTTGATTGTAGCATATTGCGAACAAAGGCCATGCCATTGGTTATCGCGTCGCGGATAGGCCAAATGGGTACACTCAGGGCATGGACACACTTTCCTTGTTTGCCGACGAAGCCGACGAAAGCGCGGCTCCTATCCCTCCGCTGCCGGATGACTGGCTTGATACCGTCAGCGATGAATTTCAAAAGCCGTACTGGCCGAAGCTGCAAAAGTTCGTGGCCGAAGAGCGGCAGCAGTATGACGTTTATCCGCCGGAAGCCGATGTCTACTCAGCGTTTCAATTGACGCCTTACAACCATGTCCGCGTTTTTCTGCTGGGACAGGACCCCTATCACGGCCCCGGACAGGCGCACGGCCTGTGTTTCAGCGTTCGGCCCGGCAGGGAAACGCCGCCGTCTCTGGTCAACATTTACAAAGAACTGCGCGACGATATTGGCTGCCAAATCCCGAACAATGGGTACTTAGTCCCCTGGGCCGAGCAGGGAGTCTTGATGCTCAATGCCGTGCTGACGGTGCGCGCGCATCTTGCCAATTCGCACAAAGGCAAAGGGTGGGAAACATTCACCGATGCCGTCATTCGTCAGGTGAATGCAAAAAGCGATCCCGTTGTGTTTGTTCTCTGGGGCGGCTATGCCCAGAAGAAGCTGCCGCTGATTGATACGTCGCGCCATGTCGTCATTCAATCCGTGCATCCGTCCCCGCTGTCCGCACGCAGCGGGTTTTTCGGCAGCCGCCCTTTCTCGCAGATCAATGCGGCGCTTCGGGCGGCAGGTCAGCCGGAAATTGACTGGCAAATCCCAAATGTGGGGTGAAAATGGAACCTTTGATGCAGGAGACGGGTTTAAACAGAAAGGAGAATACCCTTATGACATTGCACTCGCAAACGCGCCGGTGGCTGCTCACCCGCGCGGCGTCTTTGACCGCCGCGGCCTGTTTAATCCCGGTGGTTTTGTCCGGCTGCACTCAGGCCGTCTCGGCGCCGCTGCCGCAGGTTTACACCAAAGTCGCGCCCGGCTCGGAAACCGCAACGTTCGCCGCCGGATGCTTCTGGAGCATGGAAGCGATTTTCCAGCAGCTCAAAGGAGTCGAAAAAGTAGAACCCGGTTATGCAGGCGGGACAGTGCCGAATCCTACCTACGAGCAGGTGGAAACCAGCACAACGGGCCATGCGGAAACGATCAACATCAGTTATGACCCAAAAGTGATTTCGTACCGCGACCTGCTCCAAGTCCTGCTGACGGTTCGCAATCCGACCACACTGAACCAGCAGGGGCCGGACGGCGGGACACAATATCGCTCGGTAATTTTTTATCGCAGCGCCGCTCAGAAGAAAGCCGCTGATGCAGAAATTCAGCAAATCACTGCCGAACATCTTTGGCCCGGACACATCGTTACCGCCGTGCAGCCGTTCACGAACTTCTACCCGGCGGAAAGCTATCACGACGATTATTACCGCAATCACCCGGACGAAGGCTACTGCGCGATGGTGATCGCCCCGGAAATTGCGGACTTTCGTTCTAAGTTCGCTTCCAAGCTCAAGTAGTCCCGGAGCATTTCAGGCAAAAAGTAAAGGGACGCGAATAATCGCGTCCCTTTTTTCTGTTCACTCATTGGCGTTACGCCGCGTTGGACGAGGGAATAAATTCCACTCGCTCCGGGATACCCGTCCTTTGGACGAAAGATTGCTATCGCACAGTCTTCTTCCCGTCCGAAGGACGATTTTGGGCAGCGAGCGAGATTTATCTCCTCGCAAGCTCTTGCGTAACATCAGTTACTCACTGTCTTTTGTAAACATTTGCGTGACCCAGAATTCGCCTCTTGCATTATGGTAGACGCCGAGGCCAATTTTGGTAAATCGTGCGTCCAGAATGTTGGCGCGGTGGCCGGGGCTTGCCATCAAAGCGCGGTGGCCGTAATCGGCGTTGTAAACACTGTTAAAGATGCTGCAATAAAAGATATTTTCTCCAACCAGCAGGTAATCCGGGTCGCCGGCTCCCGTGTCTTTGCGGCTTTTCAAATAGCGATCCATGGGCGATGTCAAGCCGGATGTCGGCGAGTGGTGGTTGAAGTAGTTCAGATCGCACATTTCACGGGAGTGAGCGCGGGCTGTTTCCACCAGCAGCGGGTCTACCGTCAGCGCGTTCAGGCCACGCGAAGTCCGTTCAGCATTGATCCGTGTGACGAATTCCTGCTCATCCTCGGTCAGCGCCTCCGGGGATGCCGGAGCGGGCGCTTCCGGTTCTTCCCAGGCCGACGGAACGTTCGTAAAATCAGCATTTGACGCCATCCGCACCGGGGCGGAAGGCAGAGGCATTGCCGCCAGCGTGACTTGTGTTTTGGCGGCAGGAGCCGGGAGCGTATGGGCAACAGCGGTCGGTGTGACGGCTGGTGTGAGTGGTGTGAAGTTGGCAGAGGCCCAAAAGAAGCCTGCCAGTATAACGGATTTAAACATCCCTGCGGTGACCTTTCAGGCGATAAACCGAAGCAAAACGCTGTTTTTCCAGCGACACTTTGATTTTCGGCAGGACAGTCCAATTCCGCAGGGACAAAGCAATAATCCCGTAACTTTACGGCCAGTGTTTTTGCGGCCCGTAATTATACGACTGGATAAACTGACAGGGCTAGCCGGACATTGACAAACCATGCCTCAGAAGGTACACTATATCCGACATATTCAGTCGGAATTAACATTTAGACTTTTCCTTTTTAGAATGGCATGAGGTAACTATGAGCGCGGCAACTGATACAATCGAAGAATTTGCAAGCAAAGAATACCAATACGGCTTTGTTTCAGATATTGAATCTGAGACAGTTCCGGTCGGCTTGAATGAAGACGTGATTCGCATGATTTCCGCCAAGAAGAGCGAGCCGGAATGGCTGCTGGAATGGCGGCTGAAGGCCTACCGGCACTGGCTGACACTGGAAGACCCACTCTGGCACAATGTGAGCGTCACTCCTGTGGATTACCAGAAGATTGCGTATTATTCTGCTCCGAAGCCCAAGAAAGTCTTGAACAGCCTGGATGAAGTGGACCCGGAAATGCTGGCGATGTTCGACAAGCTTGGCATTTCGCTTCAGGAGCAAAAGCGGCTGTCTAATGTGGCCGTCGATGCTGTGTTTGACAGCGTTTCCGTGGCGACCACGTTCAAGGGTGAACTCAAAAAACAGGGCATTATTTTCTGCTCGTTCTCGGAAGCCGTGCAGGATCATCCTGAACTGGTGCGCCAGTATCTCGGCTCGGTCATCCCTTACTCGGACAACTTCTACGCCACGCTCAACTCCGCGGTCTTTACCGACGGCTCGTTTTGCTACATTCCGAAAGGCGTCCGCTGCCCGATGGAGTTATCCACCTACTTCCGCATCAATGCCGCCAACACGGGACAGTTTGAGCGCACACTCATTATTTGCGACGAGGGCGGCTACGTTTCCTACCTGGAAGGCTGCACCGCGCCCATGCGCGATGAAAACCAGCTTCACGCAGCCTGTGTCGAGCTGATCGCCATGAAAGATGCCACGATCAAATACTCCACTGTCCAGAACTGGTACCCCGGCGACAAGGATGGCGTGGGCGGGATTTATAACTTTGTCACCAAGCGCGGCATCTGCAAGGGCGACAACGCGAAAATCTCGTGGACACAGGTCGAGACGGGCAGCGCGATCACCTGGAAATACCCTTCCTGCATCTTGCAGGGCGACAACTCCATCGGCGAGTTCTATTCGGTGGCCTTGACCAACAATCGCCAGCAGGCCGACACGGGAACGAAGATGATCCACCTGGGCAAGAATACCCGCAGCACGATTGTTTCTAAAGGCATTTCGGCTGGCCGCGGCCAGAATACCTATCGCGGCTTGGTGAAAATCAATCCCGGCGCGGACAATGCGCGCAACTATTCGCAGTGCGACTCCCTGCTGCTCGGCGACCGCTGCGGAGCGCACACGTTTCCCTATATTGAAGTCAAGAACCCGACGGCCACGGTAGAGCATGAAGCGTCTACCTCTAAAATCGGCGAAGACCAGATTTTTTACTGCAACCAGCGCGGCATTTCCACCGAAGACGCCGTTTCGATGATCGTCAACGGTTTCTGCAAAGAAGTGTTCAAGGAGCTGCCGATGGAGTTTGCCGTAGAAGCCCAGAAGCTGCTCGGCGTCAGCCTGGAAGGCAGTGTGGGATAACCCGAAAGGACAGAATTATGGCTACCATTTATAAAATTCAAATTAGCGGCTGGCCGGAGCACGCGCACGAAGTCGTCGCGCACACAGAGCAGGAAGCTCAGGAAAAAGCCAAAGAACTGGTCAAGGCGAGCAATGTCGAAGGCGTCACCATGCACGCGCACAGCGGGCGGCACGACGGCAAAGACTACCACTGGCAGGGAACCAATGAGAACGGGCATCCGCGCGAGATCAAAATCGTCACGGGATAAGACGAATTCCGAAGAAGGATAAGAAAAATATGGCATTGCTGGAAATTACTGATTTACGCGCACGGGTGGAAGAAAAAGAAATTCTCAAAGGCATCAGCCTCACGGTTAATCCCGGCGAAGTGCACGCGATCATGGGGCCGAACGGCTCCGGGAAAAGCACCCTGGCAGGCGTCCTTTCCGGGCGCGACGCTTACGAAGTGACTGGCGGCGAGGTGACTTTTGATGGCCATGACCTGCTGGATTTAGACCCGGAAGAACGGGCGCAGCTTGGCGTGTTCCTGGCCTTCCAGTACCCGGTGGAAATACCGGGCGTCAACAACACTTATTTCCTGCGCGCTGCTTTGAATTCCATTCGGAAATATCGGGGCGAAGCAGAAATGAGCGCCCCGAACTTTCTGAAATTGGTGCGCGAAAAGATGAACATTCTTCACATTGACCCCAGCCTGCTGAACCGGCCTGTCAATGAAGGCTTCTCCGGCGGCGAAAAAAAGCGCAACGAGATTTTTCAGATGGCCGTATTGGACCCGAAACTTGCGATTTTAGATGAAACCGATTCCGGCCTCGACATTGACGCGCTCAAGGCTGTCGCGGAGGGCGTCAACATGCTTCGCTCCCCGGAGCGCGCCATTATCGTTGTCACGCACTACCAGCGTCTGCTGAATTATATCATCCCGGATTTCGTGCATGTGCTGTCCGGGGGGCGCATCGTCAAATCCGGCGGCAAAGAGCTTGCGCTGGAACTGGAAGCGCACGGCTACGGCTGGCTGGACGGCAGTGCGGCAGAGCTTGTCGCGGCTTAGATGGTAAAGGCGTCGCGGCCTCAGAGTCCCTGGAATGAATTCCAGGGCTTCTGAAAAGCGACTGTCCGCCTGCGCGGACAAGGAGAATAAGCCTGCCGTAGTTGAGTTCTGTGTCCGCGTAGGCGGACAATCGCTTTTCAGAAGACCCGGATTGAAATCCGGGTGGAATGATGCAACAACGCCGAAGGAAGTTATTGATGAATGATACCCTGACCGCTCCGAACAGCTACCTCCGCGATTTTACGGGAACCGATACTGGCAGTGACACACCTGGCCCTGCATGGCTGGGCAGCCTGCGCCAATCCGCTGCGGCGAGGTTCGCCGAGATCGGTTTTCCAACACGCCGGGATGAAGAATGGCGCTTCACCAACATTGCGCCGATTGCTGAGACGCCGTTTACGCGGGCGACCAAAGCGCAGAGCGAGTTAAGCGCCGACGGTTTGCGCGAGTTCACTTACGATGGCCTGGCCGGGACTCAGCTTGTGTTTGTCAACGGCCATTTTGCGGATGATCTGTCCAGCCGGGCTTTTCCTGATGGCGTGACCGTCACAACGCTGGCACAGGCAATGGCGGACAATTCGGGCGTGGTCGAAAAGCACTTAGGACAGTCAGCAAAATTTGACACGCAGGCATTCGTCGCACTGAACACGGCGGCCCTCGAAGACGGCGCATTTATCCATGTCGCCGCCGGAGCGATTGTGGAAGCGCCGATTCACCTGCTGTTTGTTTCAACCGCTGAGTATGGCCCGACGATCTCCCACCCACGCACACTGATTGTGGTGGAAGAAAACTCACAGGCAACGCTGATTGAGTCGTATGCCGGGCCGGCAGGCCAGGTGTATTTCACCAATGCCGTCACCGAAGTCATTCTTGCCGAAAACGCGGTGATCGACCACTATAAAGTGCAGCGCGAAAGCGAACGGGCATACCATATCGCGACCATGCAGGTCGGCCTTGCGCGAACATCCAATTTTTCGTCTCACTCCATCGGCCTCGGCGGCCTGCTGGTGCGAAACGATGCCAACGCTTACTTAGGCGGCGAAGGCATTGAGTGTACGCTGAACGGCGTGTATCTCGGAAAAGACAAGCAGTTGATTGACAACCACACGGCGATTGATCACGCCATGCCGCACTGCAACAGCCATGAAATCTACAAAGGCATTCTGGACGGCTCCTCGCGCGGCGTCTTCAATGGCAAAATATTCGTTCGGGAAGACGCCCAGAAAACCGATGCCAAGCAGACGAATCAGACCCTGCTGCTGTCGCCGACCGCTCAGATTGACACCAAGCCGCAGCTTGAAATCTTTGCCGACGATGTGAAATGCACGCATGGCGCGACCATTGGCCAGCTTAACGACGATGCCTTGTTTTACCTGCGCGCCCGCGGCATTGCGAAAGACGACGCCCGCGCCCTGCTGACCTATGCTTTCGCCAGCGACATCGTCAGCCGCATCAAAGTCGACGCCATCCGCGCCCAGCTTGACCATGTGTTGCTGGCGGAGCGGGCTTTGGAGGGGATTGCGGGGTAAGCAATGACTTACGATGTCAACAAAATCCGGCAAGATTTTCCCATTCTTCACCGGCAGGTCAACGGAAAGCCCTTAGTATATCTGGACAACGCCAACACGACCCAAAAGCCGCAGGTCGTCATTGACGCACTCAGCGACTATTACACGAACTACAACGCCAACATTCACCGAGCCTCGCATCTGCTGGGGGAACTCGCGACGCGGGCCTATGAAGAAGCCCGGATCAAAGTCAAAGATTTTCTCAACGCGGCGGACGCGCACGAGATTATTTTTGTCCGTAACGCGACTGAAGGCGTCAATCTCGTCGCGCAGACCTATGGACGGCGAAACATCAAGGCGGGCGATGAAATTATCATCTCCACGATGGAGCATCACGCCAATATTATTCCCTGGCAGCTTTTGTGTGCGGAAACCGGCGCGAAACTAAGAATTATTCCGATCAATGACGCTGGCGAATTGCTGCTCGACGAATATGCGGAGTTGTTTACGGAGCGCACAAAGTTCGTCGGCATTGTGCATATGTCCAATGCGCTCGGCACGATCAATCCGATCAAACAAGTCATTGACATGGCCCACGCGCACGGCGTTCCGGTGCTGGTAGACGCCGCGCAGTCGGCGTATCACCTGCCGATTGATGTTCAGGAACTCGGCTGCGACTTTTTGGTGTTCTCAGGACATAAGCTCTACGGCCCGACTGGTATCGGCATTCTGTACGGCAAACGCGCCCTGCTGGAAGAAATGCCGCCCTGGCAAGGGGGCGGGGACATGATCGCGACCGTAACGTTTGAAGAAACGACGTTTAACGATATTCCCTACAAGTTCGAAGCCGGGACGCCGCATATTGCCGGGGCGATAGGACTGGGCGCGGCCATTGATTATCTGAACGCTCTCGGCATGGAAAAGATCGCCACTTATGAGCATGACCTCATGGCTTACGGCACAAATGCCTTGTCCGAAGTTCCCGGACTGCGGATGATTGGCACAGCTCGTGACAAAGCCAGTGTCTACTCGTTCGTGCTGGACGGTATTCACCCTTACGATGTGGGTACGGTGCTTGACCAGGAAGGCATCGCGATTCGGACCGGCCAGCATTGCGCCCATCCGGTTTTGCAGCGGTTCGGCGTCCCCGCTACGGTGCGTGCCTCGCTGGGGCTTTATAACACGCGGGAAGAAATTGACACACTGGTGCGCGGCTTGCACACCGCGCAGGAGATTTTTGGCGCATGACGGCAGCGTTACCCTCGATCAATGAGGCGCAGGAAGAAATCGTTGAAGAATTTGAGCTTCTCGGGGACTGGACCGAGCGCTACAAATACATTGCCGACCTCGGACGCGGCCTCGCACCGTTCCCGGAGGCGCAGCGCCAAGACGAAAACAAAGTCAAAGGCTGTCAGTCGCAGGTCTGGCTGCATGGTCATCTGGACAATGGCCGCGTTTTTTTTGACGCCGACAGTGACGCTTTAATTGTGCGCGGGCTGATCGCGCTGGCCCTGCGCGTGTATTCAGGCCGGACGCCGGAAGAAATTTTGTCCACGCCCCCGGAGTTTGTCAATCGCATCGGCATGAGCGACCACCTTTCAGCAAACCGGGCGAACGGCTTACAGGCGGTGATCCAGCAGATCAAGCGGTACGCGCTGGCCTTTTCCTCAAGAACGGAAACCCCATGACAACCACGACGCCCGACAAAGTATATCCGCTGGTGATCGAAGCCGAAGTAATGGAAGCCCTGCGCGAAGTGTATGACCCGGAAATTCCGGTCAACATCTACGACCTCGGACTGATCTATGATGTGGAAGTAGATGAATTTGGCTTTGTAGAGATTGACATGACTCTGACATCGCCTGCCTGCCCGGTCGCTGGCTCGCTGCCCGGCGAAGTGGAAAACAAAGTCCGCAATGTCCCCGGCGTCTCGGACGTTCATGTTGCGCTGGTCTGGGAACCGGCCTGGAGCATGGATCGGATGTCGGAAGACGCGAAACTGGAACTGGGCTTTTTCTAAAGCTCGACTGAAAAGGAACATCCCATGAGCGACACTGCCCTCTCCCCCGTGACCGTCACCCCTGCCGCCGCCGCGCAGGCACGGCGGCTGATTGCTAAAAAAGGAAATTTGAATCTGGCGTTGCGCGTCGGCGTCAAAGGCGGCGGCTGCTCCGGCCTATCTTACGTGCTGGCGCTGGAAGAAACGCCGCGTCCGAATGACATCGTCTACGATGTAGATGGCCTGACTGTGCTGGTTGATCCCAAAAGCGCGACGTTTATTGACGGCATGACGCTGGATTACAGCACGGCGAACCTGCTGGAAGGCGGATGGAAGTATCTCAACCCGAATGTCGTCAAAAGCTGCGGCTGCGGCACCTCGTTTACACCGAAATAACCTGTGAACGATGCGCTCGCCGATTTCCTTTTAGCCGCACCGGGCCGCGCCCTGCTCGCTGAGTCGGGTGCGCTTTGGACAGATCGCATCGAAACTTTGGCCGCGCTTATGCGGCTGCGAAAAACGGCGACGCCGGAGCAGGCGGCGGCGGCCTGGGAAATGACGGAGCTGCGGCGGCGGGGCGCGGCAAAATTCGGGCCGGATGCCGCGCGAATGTATTTCGTGCGTGAAGCGCTGGAACAGGCTTCCGGGGCCGCTGTCGCCGCTTACCACGCCTCACGGATGGCGGCGTCCGGCCTCACCGACATCGCCGATCTCGGCGGCGGCATTGGGGGTGATGCGTTGGCATTCGCCCGCGCTGGTCTGCAAACAACTCTTTATGAGCGCGACCTGATCCGGGCGCAATTTGCCGCCGAAAATGTTCGCGCACTCGGCCTGACCGAACAAATCCGCGTTGTTCAGGCGGATGTGATGGCGTCAGCGATTTCCACAGACGCCGTGTGGCTCGACCCGGCCCGGCGGCGAGATAGCCGCCGCGTTTCCGACCCTGAAGACTACTCCCCTCCCCTCCCCTGGCTTCATTCTTTGACTGCGAAAGCGATTGGCGTTAAGCTGTCTCCGGCGATTGACCATTCCCTCGCCGGCCAATTTGGGGCGGAATTGGAGTTTCTTTCGGAAGGGGGAGAATGCCGCGAGGCACTGCTCTGGCTGGGCGCCGCGCAAACGGGGGCAGCGCTTCAAGCCACAGTGCTGACGGAGGCTGGGAAATATGTCTTGAGTGGCAGTGCCGATCAGCCGGATTCAGGCAGTATACGCTTGTCCGGCTCTTATTTGCATGAGCCGGACCCTGCCGTGATTCGAGCGCATCTTGTCGGAACGCTGGCCGAGCAAATCGACGCCGCGCTCATAGACCTGCACATTGCCTATCTGCTCAGCGACACGCTGATACAAACCCCATTTGCAAAATCGTACTGCGTATTGGAACAATTTCCCTACAGCCCGAAGCGGCTGCAAAAGGCGTTGACCGCCCAGGATGTAGGCCGCGTGGTCATAAAAAAACGCGGATTTCCACAGGAACCCGATGCCGTGCGAAAACAGCTTAAGCTGCGCGGTTCGCGGGAAATCATCGTCGTATTAGCGCGCGTCGGCAGTGGGCATCAAACGTTTCTGTGCGTGCCGGCTTTGCCGAGTGGCTGAAAGGGAGCGGTGAGGCCACTGCGTGCGACCTATTTCGCCCGGCGTGGCCGGTCGTATTACAGGCAGCGGGTCACTCAAGATAAGCAGACCGCCAAGCGTGTCAATTGTCTGCTCCTCGACCAAAATTTGTACGCGAGAGACTGTCGGAAACTGCCCCAGTGTGCGGAGAACCGAGTTCACAGCGCGCATTTCCGCCGAGTCGCCGCCGGTAAAATTGTCGCATAATTCCCGCGAAAAATCCACCGTTGCCAGGCCATCAGTGACACGCACTGAAAGCAGTTTCGTGCCGGCAGGCAAAGGGGCGGACGGGTTGGCAAGCAAGGCAGTCAGCGCGGACTGCGCCGGTGCGGGGGCAGGCAGGAAGATAGCAGGCTGTGCCTGAACAGGAGCGAGAGACGCCAGTGTCCCGGTCAGCAAAGTGAAAACAGCCAGCGATTTTGTCAGAAGGTTCACGTTCGTTTCTCCCTTTCATCGCACGATGTAATTATTTACCCGAAGGAAAGAAAAGGGAAACGCCCGGGCAGCAGGCAGCAAAAAGCCCCGATTCCTCCTCTCAGAGTAACCGGGGCTTGTTCCAAGCTCTTACTTCGCGTGGTGACGGCGATGATGGATACGATACAGATGACCACTCGGCGTAATGACCGTGTTATGACGGTAGCTGCCGTTACGACGGTGTTCCACCGAGTTGTGACCCGTCACACGATGCGCGTCAATGCTGGCATTTGCCGACGTCTTACGGATAGGATACTCAAGAGCCTTTCCGATCTTATGCAGGGTATTGCTGTCATGCTTTTCCTGCGCCATGACCGGGGCGGACAGCAGGGCGGGCAGGGACAGAGCGAGGATGGCGGCGGCGCCAGCCAGAAGTGTTTTGTTCATCAAGCAGATTCTCCTTTGGGGCCTCCGGGCTGCGAAGGCATCGAAATCAATTGGTCGAGCAGAACACGCGGCGGATGCGGATGCGGCCACGCAAACGCATGGCGAAATGCGGCATCCTGGCAGGCGGCAAGCTGCGTGAAATCAATCACATCCTGAGTCAGTAGGTTTTCAAATTCCCAGGGCAGCCGCACATTGTGAAGGCCGGCATTGTCAGTGCAAATCACAACATCCACGCCAGCCGCGTTGCAGCGCTCGAACACAGTCCGTAGCGTCGTGAGGTCCTGCAAAGTTCCCGTTTTCAAGTAAGTCGTTGGACAAACTTCCAGGCACTGGCCGCGCGCCGCCACTTCCGGCAGCAGCTCGGGGAAACGCAGCGCGATTTGGATACCGTGACCGATACGCGAGAGGAAAGGCAGCAGCGAGGGATGGCAGCCGTCCGCCGTTTCATACAGATGCCCGGTCGTTTTGATCCCCCGCTGCTGCGCGTTTCGAAACATCTGCACCCATTCTTCCAAACGCTGGGCATAATAAATGTCCGGCCCGGCCAGGTCTACGCCGCAAACATACTGGGGCAGACTTTCCGCAAGGTCCAGCGTGGCTTTGTTCACAGCAGAGGGAAGCTGCGAGTGCATACACATAATCTGACGCAGAAGCAGCGGATAGCGCGGGTCATGCCCGGCCTCGCCGACTGCAATGACCACGTCTTTCATTTGCGCGATACGATCTTTCTGGGAAAGCGCGGGGTCTGTGCGGTAATAAGGCGTGTGGCGCAGTTCCAAGTAGCAGATGCCCTCAAACACATACGCGCCCCGCACCAGCTTGGACACGAAATACGGCAGCGTTTCCAGTGTCTGAAACGGCTCAACCAGCGCGTGCAGTTCCAAATACTCCGCCAGAGAAGCGCGCGGCTTGGTCACAAAGGCTTCAAATTGTTCGTAGGTGGGAAACTCGGCGGCCAGAGGATGAGAATTGCGAATCAAATAGCGCCAGAAAACGCGCGGCACAACCGCGCCGCCGAGGTGCCGGTGCAGTTCTGCGTAAAGGGACATAGAAAAGAGTGTACCTGTAAATTCAGTCCAGAAATGCAGATCAGTAAATAAAACAGCCGATGGCAAGTGTTCGGGGCGAAAAAATTGGTTTGCCCTGAACTATCGCATCGAGCGCGTCGCGCAGCTCATGTTTTGTCGCTCCATAGCGCCGCTGACCAAATCCGACATAAAGATTGTCAATGCGCCCTCGGTAGAGCAGCCTGCCAGCGGGCGAGAAAACAGCCGCTTCCGGCGTCACCGTCACTCCCGCTCTGCGGGCCAAATGGCGCGAAGGATCGAGGACGAGTGGGCAGGTGAAGCTGTAGTCCCCGGCGTGTTTTTTTGCCTCGGCGAGCGAAAGGTCAGGATCGGAATAGACCAGAGTGAAGGCGATCTTTTCGCGCGTGTAACGGGCGCAAATTCGATTGATCTCCGGGGCATAGGAATTGGAAATAGGACAATCGGAAGCAATAAAAAGCACCACGATTGCTTTCTTGCCTTTGGCGGCTGCAAGGGGATCAGGGGTCCCTGCCGCTACAGGAGCAAAACTGCCGATAAACAGCAAAAACAGGGGCGCAAGTAGAGTGGTGAGACAGAGGTTTCGGCGAGGCACAGCCCAGTGTGCGTCAAGCCAACGGTTACTATTGACAGGCCGCTGCGATGGGCGCTTGATTCGAATCACGCAGATGCCAGTGCTGAGACAAACGAGCGCCGCGACCGGAGCGAGTACCAACCCACCGATGACGGGGAAAGTCAGGGCAGCCGCCAGGAGCAGGCTGCTCTTTGTCAGAATGACAGGCGACATTTCCGGCCCCGACTGCCGAAAGAGCTGCTGGCCTATCCAACGTGGCAGCGCACCCATACCCACACTCCACGCCGCAAATGCGCCAGCCCACAGGAGTAGCACGAAGACCTGGGCGGGGGCGCTAGGATAAAAGAGTAAGGGGCGCGTCATCAATAGCACGGACACTGCAAGGAAACCAATTCCGAAACAGCGCCAGGGCGAAGCGGCGAGCGTGTCCGATGCCTGAGACGTGGCGGAGCGAAAAATGTAAGCCGGAACCAGCAGAAATAAAAAAGTCGCAGCAAACATTAGTAATAACAGCGCGCCGAATGTCCGCCCAGGCGCTCGGAGCAGGCTGACCAGCAGATCGGTCACGCCGCTGATGCCACAGTCCATCAGCGCCAGGCCCACCGACGAACCACCGGGGGAAGAATGCTCTTGCCGGGACGCATGGTGCGCCGGCGGTTTGACGCTGGCTTGCCAGAGGTGGCCGAGATTGGCGATCCAAATGATCCCGTTGTCCTGCGGGCTGGCAACGTAAACATTGATCAGCACTCCACCCATTTCATTGGTGCTGTTCTCGCCGTTGGTGATTTCTTTAGGAGGATTGTTGAACTGGTGTGGGTTATCTGCCGAGTTGTCATAGGTCCACTCGCCATGTATGATGGTTCCTTTGGGCAAGCGAATCCGGTTTTTCAAATGATAAGCGGCCTGCCAGCTAAAATCCCAATCATTAATCTTAATGAGCGGTTTTAACGTATAATCCGGCAGTTCGGCCCAAAGTTTACAGGTCTTGCCGAGCAAGTGCATATGCTCATAAATGCTGTCAACATCTACATCGACCGGCAGCGTGTAGGAATCTTGCTCCAGATGCGCTTTGTCGCCCGGCGCAATCGTCAGGTTCAGGACACCCATCGTCACCAGGGAGCCAATGCGCGTGGGCGGGCGGTTGGTAAAATACAAACCGATGCTGGATTGGTCGGTTTCAACTTTTCCATCCGGGTGATAGTGCATTCCAAAAACCACGTCTACGTCTTTGGGGAGTGTGCCGGAGGCATCGGGGGGAAAGACTTCCGCACCGAATCCGGGCGCATAGCCAGGTAAGCCGCCGGAGGGCAGAAATCCCGGCCCGCCAAAGCTGACGTAACCGCTTCCCGGCCCGCCCTGCTGGTCTTCCAACTGACGCGCCTTGCCGCTGCTATCCAGCATCGCGGTTCCGTGATGGACAATGCGGCGGTTGCCGGGAAGAAACTGCGCGGCGCGAATGTAGCGTCCCGCAGGGAGGTGAACCGCGACAGGAAAGCTGCGGTTGACATCCTGCCCGTCCGCGGGAATCGTGCATGGCTTGACCATCTTGATGATGAGGTCCGGCTTGCCTAGTTCCCAGCCGTCCGTAAACTGAGGCGCGGGCGGCAGGTCGGCGACCTCGCCCTCCGGGGCGCCCTCGTCCACCCATTGTCCCAGAAGCGCGATCTGGGTTTGCTCCAGCCGCCGCTCGTGCTGAAATTCGCCGTAGCCATGCTCAGGCTTCCAGGGTGGCATCGCGCGACTCTGCGTGACCATCGCGATTTGCCGGGCGCGTTTCTGCACGTCCCGGTAAGTAAGCAGGGAAAACGGCGCAACTTCGCCGGAGTGATGACAGGAAGAGCAATTTTGGAAGATAATTGGCGCGATATTCCGTGTGAAAGTCACCCCCGTCCCAGGAGCGCGGTGGGACTTTAACGCATGGCTGGCGCCTGCATGAGCCGGATTGCGGCCTGTGATCAGGCAGATCAGGGGCAATCCGGTCAGAGCCAGAATCGCGATAAACCAATGTTTTTTGGAGGAGTGCATAATCCCACTACGAAAACAAATGCGGAATGTTTCAGAAAACTTTGCCGCGATTTTCTGTCACACCTCCAGAACTATAGACCGTCAAGCCATGCGTTTCCAGTGTCTGAAACGGCTCAACCAGCGTGTGCAGTTCCAAATACTCCGCCACAGAGGCGCGCGGCTTGGTCACAAAGGCTTCGAATTGTTCGTAAGTGGGGAACTCGGCGGCCAGATTCCCAGGGCGGCAGCAAACGCCGTGGGAATCCTTACCGGTGCAGCGTTCTAGTTCATGCTGACGGCAGACTGCGCCGCGTGAATGGCTGTGCCTAAGCGCATCGCCACAGCGGGCGTTTCTTTTCCATTTTTTGGCAATGCTTTGAGCGCTTTGCCGGCCTCGCGGACAGCGGTCTGAAGATATCCGCGATAGATGGGCTGCGCGCGCACCATGGTGCTGATGGCAGCTTGTATCTCCTGACGGGCTTGCCCGCCATTGCCGCTTTCCAGAGCGCTCGACGCTTGCTGCAAGTCCGTCAGGCCCTGCTGCATGATCTGATGCGAAGCCGCCCGCTCCTGCGGCGTGAGGCGATGCGGCGCTTGTGCAGACGCGCTGCCGGCGACGGCAATGCTCCAGGCACCGGCAATCACGGCGGAAATCATGCGCGCTCGGTTCATTCGTAGCTGGTTCATTGATGTATCCTCCAAAGTAATCGGTCCGCAGTCACCTCTCAGAAGTGCTGCTTTTACCTGTGACGCAAACGGACAGGCTTTTGTTTCATGGCTTTTCACCCATCGCTGCTGGCGGCGGGGATTTTTCTTCAATACGGCCATCCGCATATCCCACAATTAGCCTCTGGCACAGGCCCACAAACAGGCCGCACTCCACGACGCCAACAATGGTTTTCAGCTCACGTTCCAGTGTATCGGGAAAAGGCAGCCGCCCGCCAAAAGCCAGGTCCAGAACATACATTCCGTCATCGCTCAGAAACGGCTCCCCGGAGGGCAGCAGGCGGCGCGGCGCGGGAACGCCGAATTGATCTCGAACACGCGCCTGCGTCCACTCCCACGCATACGGCAGCACGGCAACCGGCAGAGGGAAGGTACCAAGCACCGATTTGACTTTGCTTTCATCCACAATGATAATTTCCGTGTCCGTCGCGGCGGCCACAATCTTTTCGCGCACCAATGCTCCGCCACCGCCTTTGATCAGGCGAAACTCGGCGTCTACCTCATCCGCGCCGTCCACGGTCACGTCAAAGCGGCGCACGGCAGCGAAGTCTACGAAAGGCAGGCCGTAGAACCGGCCCAGGTCTTCGGAGTCTTGCGACGTCGCAATACACCGCAAGTCCAAAGTTTCCGATTGGAAGCGTTTACCCAGCGCGTGAATGGCAAAGACCGCGGTGCTGCCAGTTCCTAGCCCGACCGTCATTCCACTTTGAATATAGGTCACCGCGCGTTCGGCGGCGATCTGTTTTGGGTTCACAGTAATCTCTCAAAATTGAAATGGCTCGACTAAATGACTGATGTTACATAGAGGCAAGCAAGGGAATAAATTCCTCTCGCTTGTTGCGGCTCGTCCTTTGGACGAAAGAAACGTCTGCGTAAAGTTCTCTTTCGTCCGAAGTTCTCTTTCGTCCGAAGTTCTCTTTCGTCCGAAGTTCTCTTTCGTCCGAAGTTCTCTTTCTTCCAGAGGACGATTTTGGGCAGCGAGAGGAATTTATTCCCTCGCCCAGTGCTGCGTAACATCAGTAAATGACTGTATTATACCGGATATTGCTGCCATCCCCTCTTTTGTGCGCGTCCATCTTGGATGTTCATGCCGCCTGAAAATTCATTTCCGGGCCTATCTCTAAGGACGCTGTACGAAGTACACGGCCGAGTTGAAATACCCCTGCGCGGATTTGTGCGGGAACATGAGCATCCGGCGCGCAGCCTAGCACAACCGTCGGTGTGAGTGAGGCGTGGCAGGGAAAACGCTTTTTGGGCTATGAAAGGTTGATGCGGCTGGTGCAGGAAGGACAAGCCCTGGGAACGCTTGAAAAAATGGGGCAGGCGGTCATAAACGGGGCGCGAATATACGCCGGCGGAAACTTCAAAGACGATGCCTGCATTCTTCTCGCACGGCATCAATCAGAGGTCATCTAAATATAGCTGTCGCAAAGCGGAAAATGCCCGGAAAGAGACTCGAACTCTTACAGGGTTGCCCCCACAACGACCTCAACGTTGCGCGTATACCATTTCGCCACCCGGGCGGGTGAGACGGTATTATACCAGCCGCGTCGCCTGATGTCAAGTTCAGGATTCGGGCAGACCTATGCCGGGGCGAGGGTCGCTTCCAATAGCGGAGATGCTTTCCAGAGCTTTGGATTTTTCACCCTCAGGAATATGGCTTCTCGCAATATCACTAAACGAAACCATGCCGATAAGCCGCCCATTTTCCACGACGGGGACACGGCGAATCTGGAGTTTGTCCATCAAATGCAGGGCATCCGCCACTGGCAGGTCCTTCGGCACGGTATTCGGGCGGCCCGTCATACATTCGCTGAGAGCAGTTTCCGGGCCTTGTCCGGCGGCAATTGCCTGGATGACAATGTCTCGATCCGTCACAATCCCCACCAGCGAGCCAATATCATCGACTACCGGAATCACGCCGTAATCATGGTCGCGCATCAGTTGTGCGGCTTTATGTATCGTTGAATCCGGGCTAAGCGCTTCCGGGAATGCGGTCATCACATCGGCAATGGTCATTTCAATGGCCTCCATCCGTTTTGTACCCAAGCCAACCCCGGATTAAGCCTGCGGGCCGATTTTCTGCTATACTGTCGGTGTATGGATCGCGTCCTGTCACAGTTTGAAGAAGTGAATGCCGTTTCCACGCCCACCCCCGGTGCAGCCGCCTGGACGGCGCGGGATGCGGGCAGCGGGCGGCGTGTCCTCATCAAGCGCTTACCGGCGGGATATGGAAAAACCCGCGCAACGCAGGCGCTGGCCCTGCGGCATCCCCGGATTGTTCCCACGCGCCGCTGGATGCAGGACGGGGAGGCTTTCTACGTCGTGCGCGACTGGGTCCCCGGCCTGAATCTGCGGCAGACCCTTTCCGATCAAGGCCAGCGCGCCTTTGACCGGCTCCATGCGCGCCTGCTGCCCCTGCTGGACGCGCTTGACTATGCCCATGCTGCTGGCATCTCTCATGGGGCAGTCACCCCGGAAAACGTGCTGGCTGACGCTACATTCCCGCAGCAATCCCTGCTTTCCGATTTTGCCGCCGCCGCTTCTTTGCCAACGCCGCGCCGGGACTTTTACGATCTCTGCGCCCTATACAAAGAGTTTTTGCCCTCCCGGCCCCAGGAAGATGAAGCAGGC
This sequence comes from Capsulimonadaceae bacterium, assembly GCA_965277095.1. GTDB lineage: Bacteria > Armatimonadota > Armatimonadia > Armatimonadales > Capsulimonadaceae > JANXMY01. The sequence goes on along the minus strand of OZ255718.1, from coordinate 2,884,809 downwards.
TCGGCGGCCCGCGACCGCCTCCTGCGAAACCTGACCGAAACGCAGCAGACCGCCGAAAGCACTGAAGAGCTGCGCTACAAATTGGACGCTGTAGCCCGCATGGCGGACCTGCTGGGCTTCAGCGCCGCCGGCCTAGAAGAAGGCAGCGGGCGGCCGCGCCTCGGTGCGCGTCTGGTGTGTGCGGTTTCCCCGCCAACAGCCCGGCTTTCACCCGGCGGCGGCGCATTCGTCACCCTGGAAATGGACAACGAAGGGGATGCGGCCCTGCATATCGAGTCCGTTGCCTCAGATGTGGTTTGGCTGAACCTTCCCAGCCGCTTTGTGCCGGTGGATTTGGAAGCCGGAACCGGCGGCGATCTGGTCTGGACACTGAGCGGCGCGCGCCTGGACCCCGGCGCATACAGCGCGACCCTGACGATTCTTTCCAACGACGGTTTGCTGACGCCGGCCCCGACGCGCGGCGCAGAATGGGCAGTCCGCACCCTCGTGGTTCCCGTGGTCGTCAGCGGTACGCGGACGGAAGATGCGGAAAAAGCGGTTCCTCTGGCGGAACTATCGCCCCAGCTTCCTCGAGTGGAGACGGGACAAAGCGGCGATCACCCCGGCATTGCCTGCATCCAGGAACCGGACCCCGGCCTGGTGCGCCATGGGCAAAATGGCGTGCTGCATCTGGGCGTCCGCAACCTCGGCCCGACCCGCCTGCGTCTGGACAAAATGACCGCGCGGCCCTCCTGGCTGTCGTATCCCGGCGAGTTCCGGGCGATCTGGATTGAGCCGGGGGAAACGCAGTATCTGGGCCTTGCCATTGCCGGCGCGAAGCTCGCCGGCGGCGATTACAAAGCCGAAGTGACATGGACCACCAGCGTCATGGCCGAGACCATCGTTGGCCCCAAGCCTGTTTGGCGCGAGATGACCTGCGAAGTACGCATTCGGGTCGTGCATGGCGGCGGGGATGTCCTTCCGGGCGGTCTCGCAAAGTCGGGCTGCGCTCCCCTGCTTCTGGCCCTGGCCTCATCGGCGGGCCTTTTAGCCTGGGCGACACTGAGGTTTCTATGAAAATTATTTTCGCGTTTTGCGTGTTCTTTTGTTCGCTTCCGCTCTGCGCCCAAACCCTGCCTTCCCCGCAGGCTCCCGCACAGATCGCCTCAGAGATCAAGCGACTGCCGCATAAGACAGTGATTTTTGTCTTTGACGTGACCCAAAGCACACGGCACGGCGGCATTTTTACTCAGGAACGAGCCGCGATGGCCACGCTGCTGCGGCAGGGCTGCTCCGTCGGGGACCGCGTCATACTGCTCAAGTTCGGAACTGGCTATGGGACAGTGTTTGACCAGACACTGGTCCAGCCGTCCGAAGTCGACTCGCTGATTGACCAAATCCCTGCCGCGCCGGAGCCGGGGCGCGGCACGAATATCCGCTGGCCCCACCACGAAGCCCTGAAACTAATTGCGCGCGACCGGCTCTGCCCTGCCGTCATTGTCCTGCTGACCGATTCATTTAACGACCGGCCTGATTTGACCAATCCAAACTATCCCAAATATCTGGCTTACTATACGCTCAAGGGCCTCACGGTCTACCCGGACACCGCCGAAAACCGCGACTATGTGCGGCTGCTCGGCAGTCTGACGCGCAAAGGCTGCCTGCACCAGTACGGCGTCGACGTTGCCCTCGCGCCGGATGGCCGCCCCATCGAGCGGCTGCCCGTTGGCCCCGGCCAGGGAGACAGCGACTCAGGAACGACCACCGACGCGCCCACGGTTCTCGCCCCGACCGGGCAAACGTCGCGCGCCTCCCTCCTGCCCTGGCTGCTGGCCCTGCTCGCCCTCCTGCTCCTGCTGGGCCTTCTCTGGTTTCTTCTGCGCCGACGCCCGCTCTCACTCCGCCTGCGCCTGGGCGACAAAGGCCTGCCGCGCGACTTCCGCATCCCGCCCGGTGGACAGGTTGCGCTTGGCGGCGGACCCGGCACGGCAGCCGGAAGCCAGGAGATTTTTACGCTGGCCGGCCTTTCCGCTCCTGTCGGCATTGTTCAAAACGCGCGCGGCGGCCTCGTTCTTTCCCCCTCGGCCCCGGCAGACGCCGCCCCCACCCTGTTTCATAACGGCCTGCTGTTGCAGCAGCCTGTTCCGCTGCGTATTGGAGACGAGATGCGCGTCAGCATTCCCGCCACCGACACTGATCCCTCCCGCGAACACCGTCTGCGCGTGGAAGACCCGCACAGCCCGGTATTCTAAAGCTTCTGCAACTTTCTTTTCGGTTTTGTGTCACAATTAAGGAGAATAATCCGTAATAAAGAGTGAAAGTCATCACTCGCCCCCATCGAGGAGAACGCGCCCCGTTGAGAACTTATTTACCGCCTTTTGTGACGCGACTTGCGCTTATTTTGAGTGTCTGTTTGATGGCTGCGGGCAGCGCGTTCGCCAAGCCGCCCACCCTGGCGCCCGCCAGTGAATTTCCTGGCTCAGTGCTGCCCGGTCATACCTACACGTTCCACTTAAACTACAAACAGCCGGAAGGCGATCCGCCAGCTGCCCTGCAAATGGTGATCGATTCGCCGTATGGGCAAATCACGCAGAAGGCCTCGCCTCCCAGCGGCGACCCGGCAGCGGGCGAGGATGCAAGCTGGGTATTTACCCCGCAGCAAAGCGGGCAGTACCAGTACCACTTTGAGGTCACTTCCAGCACCGGCGGCGTGGCGCGTTACCCGGACGGCGACGGCGAATTGTCCTTTGAGTCGCCTAGCATGATTGTCAAATATATCGTTCTGGCCGTTGGCCTGGTTATCGCCCTGTTCTTTCTGCCCTTTGTGGTTTATATGGCTGCACGGTCTGCGAATAAGCAGAGCGACCCCAGCGCCGCCGCGCGAATCGCCCTGCTTATTGGTATCCTCTCCTTTTGCGGCCTGGCGTGGTATTTGTTCCTGCAAAATGAAGAAACACGAATGCTTGGCATCGGCATTGAAGCCCTGGCCGTCGGGGCGTTTCTGGTTGTCATGCTGAACCGCCGGCGCACGGTGTGAAGGAAACCCCTACCACGACTGTGATACTCGAATTGAACCCGGATATTGAAGCCGCTGGGAAAGCCGAAACGCAGGCGCGTGACCTTGCTGTTGAAAGCTACTTGCAGGCTTTTCTTGAACAGGCGTTGCCGCCTGCGGCGGAGCAAGACCGCGACACCATCCGCCGAAAGCGTCTCGCCATTCTGGATCGGCTTCACGGTAAATATGCGGGGATACCCGGCGGCAGCGAAGAGTTTGCCGCGCAGAAGGAAGAAGAGAAAGCGCGTGAAGAACGGTTTTGGCGAGAGAACGAATGACTCCCAACGGAATAGCGCCCATTGAACAGAAACAATCGGCTTTTCCCGCATCGGTTCGCCTTCGTCCCGACAAGGGAAATTGGGCAATGGTCATCTTATTCGCAATTTTTAGCCTTTTTCCACTGACGCTCTTATTTTTACCTAGCGGCTTGACATCGGGACAAAATTGGCTTCTCATCGGCGCATGGGATATGATGACTCTGCTTCCGGCTTTGCTGCTTGGAGTTTGGCAGGCGCGGGCAGTGGTGATTGCGGATAAAGCAGGTATTCGCTGGCGAGGTATGGGTGACTGGCATTCGGCTCAATGGGTGGATGTCACAGATTATTATGAACGTCTTTCCCCAAAGGGAAAGCTCGGAATCACGCTGGAATCGACAGCGGGGAAACTGTCTCTTAATCCCGGATTATGGGCAATGACATCAGAATTAAAAGGCTTTGTCACGCAACACGCAACGCGTACTCAAGCGAAAGAATGGAAGATTTTAGGACTGCGCTCTGAGGTAGATTGGCCCCGCGTCTTTGATTACAATACCGGCGACAACCGATTTGTGCGTTACGTTATGCCAGGCATGATGTTTACGGCTGCTGGATTTTATTTTTGGCCTATTATACCGGGATTTTCAAAAACGTTAGCGTCTCTTGGCGTGGGATGGGCATTAGCGACGGTAGGTATATCTCTATTCGGTCTTTTGCCCGTAGGATTAATGTTTTGGTTGATTTCTCGAATGAGTTCGGCGACAACCCGGAGACAAAGCCAGCACATCACCTTGACATTGGACGGGGTGATTTATGAAAGCAAGGATAAGCGGATCGCGGCGCGTTGGGAAGAAATAACCGACCTATTTATTGCGCCCCGTCGGGGTGGAAACATTGCCGCCGCGCATGTCGTCGTCACACAGCATGGCACGTTTGATTTCTTGTCCTCCATTCGTGAGTATGCCATCCTATGTCGTGCCTTACCAATTTATGCTGCGGGCCTGGCAGAAGCCAAATGGCGTTCATCGGAGACCGACATTCTTGGCGGAGCAGCATCTCGGTGGACAAGCCGACGCGAAGGCGTTGGCAAGCGGATATACCACTACCGGACGCGCACAAACCGGGCCTTGCTCTGGTTTCCGACGGCAGTAACGGTTACGCAATCTGCTCTACATTGGGCTTTGGCTCCATTAGGAATTGTTACTGCTAATACTGGAGTGCTAACTTGCTTTGTGGGATTGACTCTGTGGGGATGGTGGCGCTATTCGGCTGCCGGAATCGAAACTGATGAGACAGGCATCACCCAGAAGACATTATTTGGAACGCGGCATTTGGCATGGGGCAAAGTCACCGACTACAATAAAAGCGGTGCGGATGCTTTTGTATTTGGCGTCGTGAAAAGTGAAACGGCGCGTCTCTGGTTCTGGATGGGTATCGCAGATGTGGAACACTTAAAAGCAGAAATCGCGAGGTTTGCGGTAAACAGTTTCCACCAAACTTGGGCTACGGATACGCAGGACGGGCAAAGCAAATAATGGCAGATAATACACAATCAACAACCAACGGGTCAGCCCCGGCCTCAACGACGGGTCCGCAGGCGGAGGATGGGCGGCTGCGGGGGATTTCGCGGTCACTGATTATCGGCGTCGGCGGGACGGGGCATCAAATCCTCTTGGATATTCGCAAGCGGCTTTTGGACAAGTACGGCTCGCTGGATAAGCTGCCCATTGTCTCGTTTCTGCTGCTGGATACCGACCAGGCGATCTTTGCCAAAAATCCCGATTACGACGATGCGGTGAATTTAGACGTAGCGGACAAGATACATACGTCCGTGCATGGCGTGGACTCGCTGCGGAAGAATTTGCGCGAGCATCCCCATTTGCGGACATGGCTAGACCCGCGCGTTCTCACCGGTGACATTGACCAGGGCGCAGGGGCGGTACGCGCACGCGGACGGCTGGCCTATTTCTGGAACTACAATCAAATCGCGCGGCGTCTGGAAGAACAGATGCTGCAAATCACCAAGGATTCCAGCAAAGAGACAGCCATTCGGAGCGGCCTGCAAGTGGGAGAAGGCATTACGGTTTACGTCGTCGGCTCCATGCTCGGCGGCACGGGGTCGGGTATGTTCCTGGATTTGGCTTATACCGTGCGGAATAAGTTCAAGAATCAGCGGATGCTGGAAACGGTCGGAATGTTTTCTATCCCGCCCAACTCGGAAGCTGTGGCCGTGGACAACCGGCCTAATGCCTATGCCGCGCTGATGGAATTGAATCACTATACGGACCCCACCACCACGTTTACCGCGCAGTATCAAGCCGATATTCCGCCGATGGAGGATGCCGACCCGCCGTTTCGGTATACCTATCTCGCCGATACGTCTTCCCCGGCGGCACAGCTAGACAGTGTGCAGGATTTGGTGGAGATGATCGGACATTCCATCTTTCTCGATCTCACGTCCGAATTTCAGCGGCAGAAAAAGTCCAATCGGAACAATTTTGACCAGTTTCTGATTACTACTGACGGGCTGGGCTGTCCGCAGAATTATCTCGGCTTTGGGCTGGCGGCGATCCAATTTCCAAAAGACAAAGTGATGGCGGCGTGCGCGAACCGGCTGTCGGGTGACATTGTGCGTCGGTGGACAACGCCGCTGGAGCGAACGGTGAATGTCGGGGCATTTACCGATCAGGAGTTAGGGCGGCTGGGCCTGACCCCGGAGGCCGTGCAGCGGCAAATCTTACTTGGCAATTCCGAGACCGGCGAAACGCTGCGCGACGGGGCGATGGCCTACTGGCAGGCAGTAGATCGTCAGTATCTGACCGCGTATCCGGGACACACTAACGTTGTCGCTTATCTGATGGCGCGTCAAAAAGAGTCGGAGGCCAAAGTCGCCGACACGGACCCAAACCCCGATTTATTGGCGAAGCGGCGGGCCAATCTCGGCGAGTCAACCTATCAGGTGCAGCAGAACCTCGGAGTGGCCCTGCGGGCCAAAGACAAAGCCCTGCGCGAATGGGTCTCCGCGCGTGTCAATGACCCGAACCACCGGCACTCGGTCGCCGCCGCCGCCCTGGATACCATGACCGAACGGTTCCGGGGATACATCGCTCAAATGGAAAAGCAGCAGGACGATCTCAAAGGCGCTTCCTTTCTGCTGGCCAAGCAGCGCGACGACGCTTTGCAGTCCATCGGGCGACATGCAGGCGACTTCATGCTGGGCCTGATCGCGACCGCCAAGCGGCGCGAGATAGACGAAGGCAAAGATGCGTATCTCGCGGCGGCGCGGCGGTATGACGCGGAAGCATTAGACTTCAAAGCCGCCGGCGGAGCCATTGTCTTTTATTCGCAGATGATCACTGTCGTCAGCGCCCTCCGGGCCGACATGGATCGCTACGTCGAACGCATGGAAACCCTGCGGACTAGATTCGAAAAAGCCGAGCGCCATGCCGTGCAGGAGCCGGTGGATGTCAACGGCGAAGTGCTGTTTCATCCCGGACGGCGCGAAACAGATGCCGCCACCGGCATTGAGCGGTATGTCGGCGGCGACATCGACGAGCGATACAGCTTTTATGTGGGCAATGCGTCCGACCCGGCCAATCCGGTGGTCAACAATTTAGTCGCCGACATTTTGGATACACTGGGAACACACAACGATATTTGGGGCATTCGTGACGGCGAACTGCTCCGTTTGAGCCAGGTGATTTTAAACCATGCTCAGGGCGTCTTTCAGCCCGTCGCTGACGAAAGTGTGCTGGACAAATTCTATGCGAAATACGGGCTGGAAACAGACCGAACCGTGCAAACTCTGCGGCGCGTGGTCGCCCTCTCGCAGCCGTTTCTGCACCTTCAGGAGAATGCGCCGAATTACACGCACAACATGAACAAAGAGCAGACTATTGTGGGCGTTTTGCACGGCGCGGCCCCGCGCACTGAAAGCGAGCAGCGGTTCGCGGCCATGATTACCGAAAGCGTCCAGGGCATCAAAGAGCAGCAAATCACCAATTCCAACGAGCCTGACCAGGTGCTGTTTCTGCATGAGCGAGCAGCGTTTCCCCTCCGGCTTTTGCAGGGCATGGATTCCTACCGCTATGCCTATGATCAGGTCAAAGCGCAGGGGGCCGCGGCAAACCCCATCCATACGCGCACGGATGTCAAAGAATGGGTGCGAATTTCCCCGCCGTCTGCCGAGGACCAAAAGCAGGCGTGGCGAACATTCGTCGTGGGCTGGGCCTCCGGCGTGATTTCCGAAGAACAGGAAGCGCGCTATACGGCGGTGGGAACCCGAACCCAGGTTCGTTTTGTTGCAAGCTATGTCGACAAGTTCGGGATGGCGAAAACCGACGCACTGGGCGAATTCAACTCGGTAGAAACCCCAATTGCAGGATTCAAGGCCGAAGCGAGCAGCCCCAGCCGACCACCCCTGGAAGCGCGGGACATCGTGCAGCGGCTGTGTGATGATCGCCGGATGCAGGCGCAGGTCTCCGCGGCGATTGACGAACGCCTGCGCGACATTGGCGCACACGCTATGGGCAACAGTCTGGTCGCACACGCGAACATGCAGAAAGCGCGCTGGCCGCTGCCGTTTTACAATTCTTACTACGCCGTTCTGACGGCCTATCTGGAAGAAATTAATTATGGAGGGGCGCAGGCAGCGGCTCCGGGAGCAGAGACCTCAGCCCTCCCCGTTATTATTCCGGCAGGGGCCGGTCCTGACCGGACATTGAAAGAACGGCTCGGCAGATTGAAAGAACTGCTTGACGAAACACTTATCACACAGGATGAATATGACACGCGCCGCCGGGAAATCCTCGCGGAAGTATAGAATCGAATAGGTATGGTAAGACAATCAATTTTTCTCTGCGCCGCCCTGGCGGTGCAGCTCTCCGCGGTGACTCCGGCATCGGCGCAAAGCGCCAATATTCCCCCGCTGGAAGTCCTCACCCAGCATAACAACAATGCGCGAACGGGCGCAAACCTGCGGGAAACCACGCTGAACACGGCCAATGTGAACGTCAGCACTTTCGGTAAGCTGTTCACACGCGATGTCGACGGCTATCTTTACGCACAGCCACTGTACGTTCAAAGTCTGCCAATTCCCGGCAAAGGTCTCCACAATGTCGTTTTTCTGGCGACGGCGCACAACAGCGTCTATGCGTTTGATGCGGACGATCCAAAAGCCGCCTCGCCTCTCTGGAAAGTCAATCTTGGGCCGACTGCCCCGGCGGCGGAGATTTACACAACCAAATGGACAGACATGGTGGGAGAGATCGGCATTACCAGCACTCCGGTGATTGATCTCGCGGCTCACATGATTTATGTGGAGACGAAAGGCAGAGAACGCGGAAAATACGTCCAGCGCCTGCACGCCCTGGACATCGCAACCGGTCAGGAACGGCCCGGAAGCCCGGTTCTGATCAAAGCCTCTGTGAAAGGAACGGGCGACGGCACGGTAAATGGCGTCGTTTCGTTTGATCCAGGGACACAGCTTCAGCGGCCAGGCCTGCTGCTGTCCGGCGGCGTGGTCTATCTGGCATTTGGATCACACGCCGATCAGGGCATCTTTCACGGCTGGATTCTGGGGTATGATGCGCGCACACTGGCCCAGTGCTGCGTCTTTAATACGACGCCCAACGGCAGCGACGGCGCAATCTGGCAGGCCGGCATGGGCATGGCAACCGACAGCGACGGCGTGATTTATGCGATGACGGGTAACGGAACGTTTGACGCCGACACGCATGGCCCCGATTATGGCGACACCATCCTGAAGCTCAAACCCGGCGGAGGAACACTCACGCCGCTGGATTATTTCACGCCTTATAATCAGGCGGCGCTCAGCGCGAATGATACCGACATGGGAGCCTCCGGCCCTTTGCTGGTTCCGGGAACAAACCAATTGCTGGGCGGCGGCAAAAACGGCTGGCTTTACCTGACGCAGCGGAATAAGCTCGGCCATTACCAGAGTGCGTCGGATAGCCAGATTACGCAGTCGTTCCAAATTACGCCCGCCAACATTCACGGCTCACCTGTGTTCTGGAATGGCCCCGGCGGCCCGATGGCTTACGTTTGGGCGGAGTTCGATTATCTGAAAGCATTTAAATTCGCCGGCAGCAAACTGATCCCAAAGCCCGATTCTCAGTCCCCGCTGCCCGCTCCTGATGGAATGCCGGGCGGCTTTCTGTCTGTCTCAGCCAGTGGCAGCCAGGCCGGCACCGGTATTGTGTGGGCTTGTACTCCCTATGATGCCAATGCCAACTGGGTCACCGTTCCCGGCATCGTTCATGCCTATGATGCCGCTAATATCGGCCATGAGCTTTGGAACAGCAAAATGAACGCCTCCCGTGATGATGTCGGCATGTTCGCCAAATTTTGCGCCCCGACCATCGCCAACGGCAAGGTTTATGCCTCGACATTCTCCAATCAGTTGCAGGTTTACGGACTGCTGGACGGCATCCTGCCCAAGATTGATGCCATCTCGGCGACGCGCAATCATCTGGTTGTGCGCTACCAAAAGCCAGTCGACGCCATTTCGGCAGTGCAGGCATTCAATTATGCACTGGACAACGGGGCCAAAGTGCTGCGGGCTTCTCTTGACCCGGATACAAAAACCGTGTATCTGGCAACCACGCCGCTGAGAGCCGGGCTTCAATATACGCTCACCGCGCAGGGCATACGTGACCGGGACAATCTCAGGCTGGCTTTGCCGCCCGCCACCCATGCCTGGGTCAAGCCGATCTTGACCCAGGCCAGCGATCACTAGCCGCCTTTAAGGCCGCCGATTTTCATCGTGTAGCGATGCACCAGTTCATTGGCGGCATCCTGCGTGGCGGCTTCGGCATAGATGCGAAAAAATGGTTCGGAAGCATCCGGCAGCACCAGAACCCAGGAACCATCATCGCGGTAAGTTTTAATGCCGTCAACAAGCTCTGTGTTGGTGCCTTCACTTTCCGCCGTCAGCACGCGCATGATCCGTCCCTTGATTTCCCACGGGCAAGGAACTTTTTCCGAGGCCATATAATACTGCGGGAGCATTGCCCGCACCTGGCTCAGGGTCATTCCCTGCACCGCCAGCAGCTCCAGCAGCTTGACGAAGGCAAATAAGCCGTCAAAGGCCGGATGAAACTCTGGGAAAATAAAGCCGCCGGACGTGTCGCCGGCGAGGGCAATGCCTTCTTTACCCTCTGCGGCAGTTGCCATCAAAGCACGGACATCGGTTTTGGTACGGATCACTCCGCCGCCATTTTCCGCCAGTATCCGCTCGATGGACGACGGGGCCGTTACCGGAACCGCGACCTGCGCGCCGGGCCGGGCGCGAGAAACCAAAAACGCGAACACGGCCAGCAAATCCGAGCCGGGCAGCACATGGCCCTTTTCATCCACCACTGTCAGGCGTTCACCATCATCCCCTAGAAACACGCCCATGTCGGCTTTGAGTGTCACCAAATAGCTGCTGAGACTTGCCACCAGTTCTTCGCGGTCGCCCGGAGTTTTGGGCGATTTCTTCGGGTCGGTATAAGCATTCAGCGCGATGGTTTCGGCTTCCAAGCGCCCCAGCATCTGCGGCAGGACGCCGGAAATACGGTTGAAGGCATAGTCTACGACGACGCGGAAATTGCGTTTCTGCACCGCTTCCGTATTCAGGAGCCGGAAAAAGTCCTGACTGTACTGCTCAATGGCACGCGGCACGTAATTGATTTCGCCGACTTCATCCGGGTCGGTGCGTCCGAAATCTTCCCGGTAGAAAATCGTTTCAATCTTGCGCTGCCCATTGGTGGAAAGGTAGATGCCGTTTTTGTCAAAAAATTCCACCAGAGCCAGGTTTGGCTGATCGGGAGCCAGACGAATATGAATGCCTCCGGCGGCGTTGCTGGAGCGGATGGTGTGCCGGGTGACGGGCAGCGGCATTCCCTCGTTGTCCAGAACATTGACGCCCACTGAAACCAGACCGGCGATCAGGCCCCGCTTCAGCATCCGGCAGACCAGGGTGGAGTCGCGGGACGTAATCACGGTAGAGCCTTTTTTGAGAAACGCCCCGTAGCTTGCGCCAAGCTTGCAGGCAAAATCAGGCGTCATTTCTACATTGGCGATGCCGGAAACGCCGAGGTTCTGGAAAAGCGCCCCCTGCCATTTGGAACCCCAGATCAGGCTCATCGTGACCATGGAGCCGGCTTCAATCACTTTGTCCGGCCAAAGTTTGATCAATGGGCGGATCGTGCTGCCGCCTTCAATGTGGCAGCGGTCGCCGACGACTGCACCTTCCTGGATCGCCACATCTTCTTTGATGGTGCAGCGGAAACAGACTGTTGAGGCGGTGATCTGCGTTCGGGCGCCAATATAGTTCGAATCCCAGATGATGGCTCGCTGCAAAATCGCGCCTTCTTCAATCAGGCAGTTATCGCCGATCACCGTTTCCGGCCCAACATGGGCGTCGGCTTTGATTCGGCAATTCTTGCCGATGCATACGGGGCCGACGATCTGCGCCGACGGGTCAATTTCCGTCCCTTCGCCGATCCAGATGTCCCCTCCCATCCGCGCGCCTTCAATGGGAAGCTGAGTTTGGCCGCCAAGCATCTCGTACTGCGCCTGCCGGTACTGCTGCAAAGAGCCGACATCACACCAGTATTCGCCCATGACATAGCCGAACATGGCCTTTTCGTCCGAGAGTATCTGCGGGAAAATATCCTGTGACCAGTCATAGTTCTTCTCCGGCTCCATGTAATCAAAGATGCTCGGCTCTAAGATATACATGCCTGTGTTGACGGTGTCTGAGAACACTTCTCCCCAGCTAGGTTTTTCCAGAAACCGCCGAATGCGCCCGCCGTCGTCGGTGATCACCACCCCGAATTCCAGCGGGTTGTCCACATGCTGCAAAACCAGCGTTGCCACGGACTGCTTTTCCCGGTGAAACGCCAGTGCTTTGTCCACGTCTAAGTCGGTCAATGCATCCCCGGAAACGATGATAAACGTGTCATCTTTGAGGTACTGCTCCGCCTTCTTGACGCTGCCTGCGGTTCCGAGCGGCGTGTCTTCCACAGTGTAAATCAAATTGACGCCCAGTTCGGAACCGTCGCCGAAGTAGCCTTCAATCTCATCCGCGAGGTAATACAGGGTGACAACAATGTCTGTAATGCCGTGCCGTTTCAGCAGTTCAATCGTATGCTGCATACACGGCTTATTGAGTACGGGAACCAGCGGCTTGGGGCGGCTGGACGTGAGCGGACGCAGGCGCGTACCTTCTCCGCCGGCCATGACGACAGCTTTCATCGGTGTAATCTCCTTCGGTTGGTCAAATCTTTACGTTCATAATCTATCTGTGCGGGGTCAACAGCGACAAATCCCGCACAGCCAGTGAAATTTTTGATACGGCCCCTGTACGCTGCGAAATGCAGCCTGTGCCGTATGCTTGCTTATTCCCACTTATGTTGCGATTGCACCTTTATTCTGCGGGATTTTCGACGGCGGCAAACCACTTCGGTTCAATATCGGGAAAGACACTGTCGCGGCCCTGGCACTCGGCAATGTTTTTCCAGTCTCCAACCGAAAGTTCTTGACCGGCGGCTGCCCGGCGCACCAGTCCGGCGAGGGCCTGGAAACTGTCATAGTGGTTCCGCAGGCGCACTTCCGAATAGTCTTTCGCGCCCCCTGTGGAGATGCAGAACTGCCAGTCGGAAGCCATGAGCAGCAAAGCCTCGCGCGCAGCCTGATCCAGAATGGGCTTGGCGGCTTTATTGTCTCCGTATTCACGGGCAAGCAGCGACATTTCTGCTTCTACTTCATACACCAGTTTCCAGGACCAGGCTGTTTCTTCGTTGAGCCAGATGTAATGGAACCCGCCTTCGCCCCACGAACCTTCGGGCAGAGTCACCGGCAGCGTGGCCGGATTCTGTTCTAAATACTCTCCGACGGTTTGCAGACAAACCTCCGGGTCAAGCGCAAGCTGGCGCAGGGCATGGTACAGAAACTGCGGCCCCTCAAACCACCAGTGGCCGAAAAGCTCCGTGTCGTAAACCGCCGTGATGATCGCAGTCGGATCGTTCTGCGCCCTCAGCACGTCTTTGACCAGCGGCACAAAATGCGCGGCATGATCCCGCGCCCGCTCTTCCGCGCGGTGCGGCTCATACAAAGATTTCGCGCCGATGTCGGCTTTGTCCGCGCTGATGCGCCAGAAACGCAGGCCCAGCGACTTTTCCTTTTCCATCACAAACTTTTTGTGGAATTCCAGGTACCATTCATCGCCGGGGTAACCATGTTCGCCGCTCCAGACTTGCTTGCCGGTCGCCGAGTCCCGCCCGAAGACGGCCAGGGGCGGCTTTCCCTGCCCGGACGAATCGACGAGATAGGGGTGATATGTCGTGTAAGGCCGGTATTCGACCTTCACCGTTTCCTGCTGAAACTGCTTGTAAAGCTCCTTGAGCGGCCCGAATTTGTCGGCATAGACTCCCAGCGCCTCGCCGCCATGCAGCAGGCTGCCCTCCACAAAAAAGTATTGAATGCCGTTCTCCGCCAGAAATTCGTCCACGCCTTTCCGCAGGATCGGCTCCCAGGGAACATCCGGCACGGCAACAGACGGCGCCCATTTATAGCGGGGGCGGTACGAACATTCCGGCAGCCAGTAGCCGCGCGGCTTGCGCCCGAAATGGCGTTCATACGCCTGAATGCCGGTTTTCACCTGTGCCTGGATGCTGGTATCCTGCGACAGCAGCGCGGAGTAGCCGTGCGTTGCGCTGCTGGTGATGATTTCAATATGCCCGGCATCCTGAAGCGCCTTAAATGCACCCACAATGTCGCGGGTATACTTGCCCTCAAAGTCGGACAGCGCTTTGCCGTACCAGTCTTCCCAGTAACGGGCAAGATACGCCATGTGGTAATTGCCTTCACGCCGGAACTGCTCCTGGTTTGCCTGAGCCGACTCGACTTTGCCGCGCAGATAACCGGAAAGTTCGTCCTGAAAACTGGGGTCGCGAAGCTGCTCCACCAGCACCGGTGTCAGGCCCAGCGTGATCTTGGGAGACAGACCTTCCGTGACGAGTTTTTGACACGCATCCAGCAGAGGCAGATAAGTTTCAGCCGCCGCCTCGGAAAGCCAGTCCGTGCCGTGCGGGGAGCGGCCATGCGCCAGCACATACGGGATATGAGAGTGCAAAACAAACGAAAATGTACCAAGCGGCTGTGCCATCAACTGCACCTCATTGGGGAAAGTTCTTGTGAAAAAGCATAGCATTTTTCACAGGGTTTGTCAAACAGGCGGCGGAACAAAAGTGCCTCTTTCTCCCGTCTGTATGAGTAGACCCCATTACGAAGGAGTTTCCATGCCAGACAAGACAGAAAATCAGCCGAATGAAATGCGCGATGCCCTTTCGCGGCGGGATGTTTTGAAGGAAGGGTTGAAATCGGCGGCTGGTCTGATACTGTTGCCTTTGGCATCGGCGTATGCCGACGCGCCGCCGGAGCAGTGGACGTCGGTGGGTAAAACCGACGACTTTCTCAAAGATCAGCCCAAAAAAGTCACGCTGGCCGACGGTTCCGTATTGTACGTCACGCGCCAGACGCCGGATATATGGGTGGCCGTGTCCGCCAAATGCACCCATCATGGCTGCCAGGTTGGTTGGGAAGCGGCGGACACGCAGTTTGAGTGTCCCTGCCACGGCGCGGCTTTTGCGGCGACCGGCAAGAACCTGCATGGAACGCGGCGCGAGCCTGAGCGGCTCCTGCCCAATTTGCCCACTCTGCCGACCCGTCAGAAGGATGGCACAGTGCAGGTCAACTTGGCCGCCGTGGCGCTCGCCCAGCGCAAGCCGGGCGACGACTAAAAAGCGGTCTTTGCGTTAAGAAAAAGCGTCTCCAATATTTTGGAGACGCTTTTTTGTCGTCGCCCGTAAAGATTTGTGCTATTCCACCCGACAATTGTACGTGTAACAGGCAAGACCAAAGCAGATAATCACGAGGAGATTGAGCCATGGAAGCTTACGCCGCACAATTTTATACCACTCACCCGGAAACAAACCGCACCCTTCGTATGGATACCGGCGGACTTTGCCAGCTTTGCGCTCGCAAGGCCGAGCAGCGCGTGGAATTGTATTCCCCGCTCTGGCAGGCCGGCCCGCTGATGTACGGCGAATGCTGCCTGCCCCAGGCCGAAGCGGCGCTCCGGGAGACGGCCCCCGCGCCGGCATTCCCCAAAGCCACCGATGCGGCCCCTCTCCGCAAGCCCCGCCCGGTCTGGCTGACCGCCGCCGTCGCCGCAGGCGTTGGATTTTTGGCGATGAGCTTGGAACGCTTGCTGCAAGTGGCATTATTCTAGCACAGGCCGCGTCTCATAGCGCGCCTGGTGCTGCTGCTTCAAGCGCTGATAAATCGGATCGGCTTTGGCTTCTTCCCACTTGGCCCGAAAGATCGCGGCGGATTCGGCTTTGATCGGGTCCGGGGCGAAGGGCAGAACGGTGCGCCCGTGTGCGCCGCTCTGCCCTTTTTTGTCGGCGGGAACCGGGCCATCATACTTGTGACCGCTTTTGTGATTGGCATAGCGGCGGGCGCGTGTCATCCCCATTTGGAGAAACTTGCGGGCCATGTCCATGCCAACGAAGTCGTGGTTTACCCCATACTGCTCAAACAGCGCAAAGATTGCCTCAGAGGACTGCCGCGCGGCGTCCGGGGTCGCAAACCGCCAGAGGGGCAGGATTTCGCTCTTGTAGGGCTGCACCAGCAGAACGCCCTGCTCCCCTACCCCGACGCGGTACAGTTCGGGGTGCGCCCGAAAGTCTGTCGTTTGAAAATCCAGACTGTAATCAAATTTCATCATTTCAATGCGTGAGCGTCGTCAAAGACTCTTCCAGCACCCGCCGAAAGCGCAGATTAACCATGTCCGCCGCCGAATACTCAGCCTTGCTCTGGGAAAAACGCTGGGTGTCGCCCATTTCCAGCAGGGCGCGCAGAGGAGGAACGGCCTCGTTCAGCCCCAAATCCGCTGCCGTCTTCGCCCCGACCAGTTGCAGCCAGCGGTCATTGGCCGTCAGCAGGCGTACAAGAACGCGCCGCAGAGTGGCTTTCTGCGATGGCTCCAGCGTCTGATCCAGCCGCGTAATCTGCTGATGAAGCCCAAAGAATTCTTCCGCGTAAGCCTGCCGGTTCAAATGGGCCAGCGTGTCGCGCATCTCGGCCAGCAGGTCAGGGTCGTCGCCATCCTTCAGGCGCGGGTGAAAGACGGCCTCCAGCAGAGCGGCATCTACAAGCGGCGTCGTGAGCATGGCCCGGCTTCGTTTCCCTCCGCGCCATTTGCCGATAAATTGAGCCACAAAATAGAGGCCCACCACAATGCCACTTCGTTCCAGCAGAATGCCGTTCACGCATTGTCCCCGCCGACGCCGAAGCGCTCGTCAAACTCGGCCAGTCGGCGTTTGGTGAGAAACGGCACGGAGGCGCGAAACGTAAATGGGTTGGAATAGTTGTACTTCAAAATCAAATCGTTGGTGTGCTTGAGATGCCCCTGGTAGACGTCTCGCGCAGCCGCTCGCAGCCGGTCATAATTCGCCGCACCGCGCAGACCTGGCTCGGCGGCCTCCCACCGGGCCAGTGCGCCCAGCGCCAGCGCACGCGAGGCTTCAATTTCCTGTTCTAAAATCAGCCAGGGCGGCAGAACCTTGTTCTGCCGTAAAAGGCGATTGACGGCTCGCAGACCAGGCGGCTCAAATGGGTTCTCAGATAAATCCAAAGGCTGGCCGCGCCCTGGCAAGTTGTCAAACAAACCTTCGTCAATCGCATCCTGAATCTTGCGCTCGGCGATCCCGGCAATCCAGTCAATAGAGTCCCCAAGGTCTTCCGCCGCTGCCATCGCCATCGTTCCTCCCGAATAATTGTACCCAGTTCTTTTGACGTTACTCCCGAATATAGGCTATAATAAGAGGAAAGATACCTTAAGGAACTTACCCTATGCTTAATCGTCGCGTATTTTCAACATTGGCCGCCTGCGGCCTTGCCTTATTCGGTGTCCCAGCAGCCTCGCAGGCGCAGCGGGCCGCCATGCCCGCTGCCCCGCCGGTCCATCTTTCCGTGGACCCGACGCTTTATTTGATCGGTTATTCCCACCTGGATACGGAATGGTGCTGGAGCTATCCGCAGGTTATCCGTGAATTTCTGCCCAATACGCTCCATGATAACTTCAAACTGTTTGAGAAATACCCCGATTTTACATTCAACTGGACCGGTTCCAACCGCTACCAGATGATGAAGGACTATTACCCGGAAGACTATGCCACGCTGAAAAAATATGTCGCCGCGGGGCGCTGGTTTCCGGCAGGCTCCAATGTAGAAGAGGGCGATGTGGATATGCCGTCGGAAGAGTCCATCATCCGGCAAATTCTTTACGGCAACCAGTTTTTTCGCAGGGAATTCGGCAAGACCAGCAATGAATTTATGATCCCGGACTGCTTTGGCTTTCCGGCCTCGCTGCCTTCCATCTTTTCCCACTGCGGCCTCATCGGATTCAACACGCAGAAGCTGACCTGGGGATCAGCCATTGGTATTCCCTTCAACGTGGGTGTCTGGGAAGGCCCGGACGGCCAATCGATTATCTCTGCGCTCAATCCCGGCCCGTATGACAGCGGCATTTCCGACGATCTGAGCCATGATGCCGGATGGATTAAGCGGGTAAACGAAGACGGCCAGAAATCCGGCGTTTATGCCGATTTCCGCTACTACGGCAACGGCGACCGGGGCGGATCGCCGCATGAAAACGATGTGCAGCGCATGGAAGACAGCGTTCATGGCGGCGGCCCGCTGCATGTGCTGTCCACCACGACCGCGCAAATGTTCAATGATATTACTCCGGCGCAGCGGGCGTCGCTGCCGCGCTACAAAGGTGATATTCTGCTGGTCAACCACTCGACCGGATCGCTTTCTTCAGAGGCAATGATGAAGCGCTGGAATCGAAAAAATGAACTGCTGGCCGACGCCACCGAGCGGGCTTCGGTCGCTGCGGACTGGCTGGGCGCTTCACCTTATGACCATTCCCGCATCAGCGATGCCTGGCTGCGCTTTCTGCCTGGGCAATTCCATGATGTGATGGCGGGAACGGCCCTTCCTGTTGCCTATGAGTTTGCGTGGAACGATCAGATTATCGCTCTTAACGAGTTTGCAGGGGTCTTGCAGGAATCGGCAGGCGGCGTCGCCCGCGCCCTGGACACCCGCGCTCAGGGCGTTCCGGTGATGGTTTATAATCCGCTCTCCATTGCCCGGCAGGATGTGGCGGAAGCGAGCGTGACATTCCCCGGAACCGCCCCCAGCGCCGTTCGCGTGATTGGCCCGGATGGTCAGGCGGTCCCCTCGCAAATCAGCCGCCGGGAGGGAAACACGCTGACCGTGCAGTTTTTGGCTTCCGCTCCGTCCATCGGCTTCTCTGTTTATGATGTTCGCCCGGCAAGCGCCCATGCGCCTGCCGATGCCGCGCTCAAAGTCTCCAAGTCCGGTCTGGAAAACGCCCGTTACCGGGTGACGCTGGATGCAAACGGCGATGTCAAGAGCATTTATGACAAGCTCGCCCGGCGCGAGATGCTGTCCGGCCCAGCCCGTCTGGCTTACCAGTACGAAAATCCCGCCGAGTTTCCCGCCTGGAACATGGACTGGGAAGATCAGCAGAAGCCACCTCGCGCGTATGTGACCGGCCCCGCGACCGTACAAGTTGTCGAAAACGGCCCTGTTCGCGTGGCCCTTTCGGTGACACGCGAGTCGGAAGGCTCCAAGTTTGTGCAGACCATCCGGCTGGCAGCCGGCGCGGCAGGCAACCGCGTGGAATTTGCGACTGTGATTGATTGGAAGGGCAAAGAAGAAGCGCTCAAAGCGGTGTTCCCGCTGACGGTCTCCAACCCCCTGGCGACTTACAACTGGGAACTCGGAACGATCCAGCGCCCAAACAACGATCCGAAGAAATTTGAAGTGCCGGCCCACCGCTGGTTTGATTTGACCGACACCAGCGGCCAGTACGGCGTTTCCGTTCTGGATGACAGCAAGTACGGCTCCGACAAGCCCAGCGACAACACCGTGCGCCTGACGCTGCTTTATACGCCGGGTATTCGCGGCGGATACCAGCACCAGGGAACGCAGGATTGGGGACATCACGAGTTTATCTATGCTCTTCAAGGCCATACAGGCGACTGGCGAGAGGGACAAACGCAGTGGGAAGCGATGCGCCTCAATCAGCCGCTGATTAGTTTCCAGACCCCTTCGCATCAAGGCACGCTGGGCCGGGAGTTCTCACTGGCACGGGTAAGCAGCCCGCAAGTACAGATCGAAGCCTTGAAAAAAGCCGAAGACAGCGGCGAAACAGTGGTTCGGCTCAATGAGCTTTCCGGCCAGCCCGCCAAAGCCGTATCTCTGGCATTTGCCGCGCCGATTTTGTCAGCACGGGAGATCAACGGCCAGGAGCAGCCGCTGGGACCGGCCACGGTGCAAAACGGGCGGCTTGTCTTTGACATGGATGCCTACCGGCCCCGCGCCTTTGCGCTGACCCTGGCCCCTGCATCTAGTCAGTTGCCTGCGCCAGGCTCCCAGCCGATAGCCCTGCCGTTCAATGCCGATGTTGTTAGCTCGTGGGCCTCGAAAACCGACGGCAATTTCGACGGCAAAGGCGACACGCTGCCCGGCGAACTTCTGCCCACCGAGATCGTCTCGGACGGCGTTACATTTCATCTTGGCTCCACGGCTGACGGGCAGAAAAATGCCGTCGTTTGTCAGGGGCAGCGGCTGGCTCTGCCGCCCGGCACAGGCCGCCGCGTGTCTCTGCTGGCCTCAGCCGTCGGCGGCGATACGCCTGTGACATTTCTTGTCGATGGTCGTCCGGTGCGGCGCACAATTCAAGCCTGGGATGGCTATGTGGGGCAATGGGATAATCGACTGTGGCAGGGAAAAGTGCCGGAACTGACTTACGATTGGCACAACAAACTGGCCGGCCTGACGCCTGGCTATATCAAACGTGACCCGGTGGCCTGGTATGCCAATCACCGCCGGCTGGCCGACGGCACGAACGATCCATATCGTTTCTGCTACTTGTTCCGCTACTCCATGGATGTTCCCGACGGAGCCAAGACGCTGACGCTGCCCGTCAATGCCCACGTTCGCGTCCTGGCCGCATCTGTGGGCCGGGATGCCAATGCCGACACGCGCGCCGCGCAGCCGCTTTATGACACGCTGAAGCAGGGCAATGGTTCCCTGAAACCATTCTATGCGTCCTTTACACAGGCTCCTTTGCCTGCGGTCAAATCGCAGTTGGACCCGGTCTTTTCGTCGCCTGCCCCGCAGACATTCAATGGAGCCGGGACCGGAAATCAAACTGCCAATGTCCCCAATATGCCCCTTGGGGCAAACAACTCTTGGACCATCAACCAGTGGGTTTATCTGGATCAGCAGCCGGGCGAGCTGACGGCCATCGGCGGCTTTGGCAGCGGCGCGGACGACGCCGGAACGCAGCGTTATTTGATCAAATTCCACGACAGCATCCAGTTCTGGGGCAGCAATGTCGATGTTGCGACCGGCATCCCCTTTGATCTCGGCAAATGGCAGATGGTGACATTGACCTTTAAGAATAAGACGCTGACGATCTACAAAAACGGTCAAGTCATTAAGATTGCCGACATCTCCCTGGAGGACGCTGAAAACGTGGTGAAAATCGGTTCGCGCGGCCCGTGGGGCAATGGAGGATCATTTACGGGCAAAATCGCCGATTTCGGCATTTGGAACCGGGCGCTTTCCCCGTCCGAAGTGCAGGCCCTCAGCGTGCAGGTGCCTTCGAACTAAAACAAAAGCACAGGCGCCGGCTTGACTTGCCGCCGGCGCCTGTGCCACAATGGAAGCACTCTTTCCACACAAGTACGACTCCCCTGGCAAGCTCATGTCCCAAGTTACCCTTGAAGCGATCACCGAAGACCTGCATCGGAGCCGCACCGCCGCGCTTCTGCCTGCCCTGGAAGCGGGCCTGAATGTACAGCAAACCCAAGCGTTTCACCACCAGACCGGCCCGGCGCTGGTGCTGGCAGGCGCAGGCAGCGGCAAGACGACGGTGCTGACACGCCGGGTGGCCCGCCTGCTTGTGCAGGGTGCAGACCCGCAGCGGTTATTTGTCGCCACATTTACCAAAAAAGCCGCCGAGGAAATGAGCAGCCGCCTTGCTGCCCTGCTGGGTGAAGGCGGCGAAGCGATTGTGGAAAAGATGTGGATTGGCACATTCCATGCCCACTGCCTCCGAATACTCAAGCATGAATGGGCGCATTTGTACGGCAAGGCGGGTTACTTTCAGCTTGCGGATGAAAACTGGCAGGTGCGCGTTGCCAAAGCGATTCTCGGTGACAAAGACTGGATGGCACGCGGCCTGCCTTCCCCGCCATTTGGCCTAAACACAGCCTATGACCCCAAAGGGGCGTTAAGCGCCGTGTCCGCCGTCAAAAACCGGGGGTTTCGGGTGGAAGACGCGGAGGCGGCCTTTCGCGCCCACGAGCCGCTCTGGGCTGACCCCAGCATTCAAACATTATCAAAGTTCTGGCGATGCTATGAACAGGCCAAGCAGGCCAAATTCGACATCCTGGCCAAGAAGCCGTCGCGCCGCCTGGACTTTGATGATTTACTCATCGAGTGTCTGACACTTTTGCAGGAGCAGCCGGCAATACGGCAAAAATACCAGCAGTTCTTCACCTATCTGTGTATCGACGAGACTCAGGATACTTCGGCGGTGCAGTGGGAAATCGCGCGCCTTCTTTCTGCGGCACATTCCAACATTTTCATCGTCGGCGATGTCGGGCAGGCAGTCTACGGCTTTCGGGGATGCTCCCCGGAAGCGACGGTCGGCCAGTTCGGCGCGGCTTACCCGAATGGAACCGTTATTCGCCTGCCTGCCAATTACCGGTCATCGGCAACCATCGTGCGCGTTGCCAATGAATTGATTGGTCGATCCGGCATTGACGCCAGCTACCGGCTGGAAATGTCGGCGATCCACCCGGAAGGCGAGCCGCTCAGTCAGCATGAGCATGAACACGCCGATGCGGAAGCGTTATTTGTCGCCGAGTCGCTGAAAACGCTGGAATTGTCGGGAGTGGCCCTGCGCGACTGTGCGGTGCTGTTTCGTACCAATGCTTATTCCCGCGCACTGGAAGAAGCCTTCGTCAAAAATGGCGTACCTTACGTTTTGCAGGGCGCAATGGGATTTTATGCCCGGCGCGAAGTGCGCGACCTCGTGGCATTTTTGCAGTTGTCAGTGGAGCGAGACGGCCCCTCCGCCGATGAAGCGGTCAAGCGTGTGCTGAACATTCCCTCCAAAAATTTCGGTAAGCCGACACATTTTCTGGGCGGCACCTTCATCGCCGAACTGGAAACGCAGGCGGCCAAGAAAGGTTTTTCGCTGTATCGGATGCTGGCGGCAGGACAGTTCCGCACGACCAATCAGGGGCTGGCCGTCAAGGACTTCCGAGACCTGGTACGCGATATTGCGCTGGCGGGCGATTCGGCGGAAGCGCGTCTGCGCGCCGCGCGGGAGCTAGGTTATGACGACTGGCTGCTGCGCGAGGAAGGCCACGTAGAAGATGAAGGCAACTCGCGCCTGGACAATCTGGAGGAGCTTTGCACGTCTGCCGCCGCTTTCCCCACTCCACTGGACTTTATCAACTTCGTTGCTGCCCAGAACAAACCCATTGGTGAGGAAGAGGCAGGCGACGCGGTGGAAATGATGACCATCCACCGTGCCAAAGGCCTGGAATGGCCGGTGGTATTTGTTGTCGGCTTTGCGTTCGGAATGCTGCCTCACCACCGCTCCCTGCGCTGGCAGGATGACGACAAAACCTTGCTTCTGGCCGACAGCATTGAGGAGGAGCGCCGCCTGGCCTATGTTGCCATCACACGGGCCAAGCAGCGCGTCTTTTTGTCCTGGCCGTTGCAGCACCAGACCCGCGCCCTCACGCGCTCTCCGTTTCTGGGCGAAATGCCCTCGCTGCCGGCGCTGGCAGACATAATCTTGACTCCCCCACTCCCTTTGAGCTAAACTAATCGCATGGAACAGACTCCCGCACACGCCGAGGCGATCACGCAGGATGTGATCGAAAAGTACCAGAAGTTCGTCAATCCCACTCAGGTCGCGCTGCTCAAAGTCGGCGGATTTGATCATATTGAGCATCGGGCCGAAGGCGTAATCATCACCGACCTGGAAGGCAATACCTATATTGACTGCCTGGGCGGCTACGGCGTTTTTTCGCTCGGCCACCGCCATCCGAAAGTCGTAGAGGCCGTCAAACGGCAGCTAGATTTGATCCCGATGGCCTCCAAGACATTTCTCAATAAACCTCTGGCCGACCTGTGCGCGAAGCTGGCAGAAATCACGCCTGGCGCCCTGCAATATTCCTTTATTTCTAATTCCGGCGCGGAAGCCGCCGAAGCTGCGTTGAAAATCGCGCGCATGGCGACGGGAAAAACAGACTTCATTGCAACCGTTGGCGCCTATCACGGCAAAACAATGGGGGCGTTGTCCCTCACCGGGCGCGCCGTTTACCGCAAGCCATTTGAACCCATGCTGCCCGGTGGCAGCTTTGTTCCCTTCAATGACGCCGACGCCATTGAAGCTGCCATTACCGACAAAACCGCCGCTGTGATTCTGGAGCCGGTGCAGGGCGAAGGCGGCATCATCGTCCCCTCCCCCGAATATTTCCCGCGCGTCCGCGAAATTTGCGACCGCCATGGCGTGCTGCTGATCGCCGACGAGGTGCAGACCGGGCTGGGCCGAACGGGGAAAATGTTTGCCGTAGACCACTGGGGTGTCCAGCCGGATATGATGACACTCGCCAAAGCCCTCGGCGGCGGCGTCCTGCCCATCGGCGCGACTCTCGCGACGGCAGCGATCTGGGAAAAAGTTTTTCACGAAAACCCCTTCATCCACACCAGCACCTTCGGGGGCGGCGAACTGGCCTGCGCGGCAGCCCTGGCGGCCCTGGAAGTCGTAGAAGACGAGAACCTGCCGGCGCGGGCCGCTGAGAACGGCGCGTACTTTCTGCATGGCCTTCAAAAAATTGCCGCCGAACACCCCAAGCTGCTCAAAGAAGCGCGTGGTCTGGGATTGATGCTGGGTGTGGAGTTCACTGACAGCGACATCGGTAAGCTGGTAATCGGCACGATGGTGCATCGGGGCGTCGTCGCCGCTTATACCCTGAACAACCCGAAAGTCATACGGTTTGAGCCGCCGCTGATTATTACCCGTGCTGAAATTGACCAAGTTCTGGAAGTGTTTGCGGCAGGCGTTCAGGACGCCATTGACCTGCTGGGGGATTTGATTTAGCCGCGGCGCTCCAGAGTCATCTTCATCCCGTATTTTGGGCGCAGGGTGACAATAGGCTCCGTCGCGACCGGGTGGCCTGGCAGGAGGCGCGGACGCCATCGCTGACCGAGCGTTGCCAAAGTGAGAATGCCTTCCATCCAGGCGAATTGCTCTCCGATACACACGCGCGGGCCGCCGCCAAAGGGAAAGAAAGCAAATTTGGGACGAGCCGCCTCGGCTTCGGGCGTCCAGCGATCCGGGTCAAAACGGAGCGGGTCTGGGAAAAAGCGCGGGTCGACATGAGTGACGGCTTGCGAGGGCAGGACAATAGAGTTGGCGGGCAGTATGTAGCCATTGACAGAATAATCAGTCAGGACGCGGCGGCCAATCACCCAGGCGGGTGGGTAGAGCCGCAGCGATTCCGAAAACACGCGGCGCGTGTATGATAAATCCGGCAAATCGTCCATGGCTGGAGTGCGCCCGGCGAGAACCGAATCAATTTCACGGTGAAATTGCGCTTCTACGTCGGGATTTTCCGAGAGCAGATACCACGTCCATGTCAGAGCATTTGCCGTGGTTTCATGGCCCGCGACAAACAATGTCATGGCCTCATCGCGCACCTGCCTATCCGTCATGCCTTCGCCGTCTTCCTCGTCCTGCGCCAACAAAAGCATGGACAGCAGATCGCCCCGGACTTCGCCGCTTTCCGCCGAAGCGCGATGTTCAGTGATGAACCGAAAGATTGTCGCGTCCAGCCGCGCGCGGGCGCGGCGATAGCGGAGAACGGCAGGCAGCGGCAGTTTTTCCAGGAACTCGGCGAATGGGAGCATCAGCAGATGAAACAGCGCGATCACATCTTCCATCGCCCCTCCAATTTCATCGGCTTCCGAGCGGATTTCAGTGTCAAATAACGTTTTGCCGACAATCGCCAGTGTCAGGCTCATCATCTCACGGGACATGTCTACGATTTCACCCGCCCGCCACCGCGCCCCAGTCTGCTCGGCGTAGTGCGTCATGGCTTCGCCAAACGCCGCCACCAACTGCCGGTGAAAGGCCGGCTGGATCATGCGCCTCTGCCGCAGATGCCTTTCCCCTTCGCTGGTAAGCAGCCCTTCTCCCAGAAGGCTCTTAGCCCGCTCCAATCCCCGGCCTTTCTTGAACTGCTTTTGCCGGGTGACCAGCACATCTTTGATGATTTCCGGGTCGTTGATCAAATACACGGGATGGCTGCCGAGGGGAAGCCGGACGATGTCGCCATAGGTGGCGGCAGCACTTCGAAACAAAGCAATAGGGTCTCGGCGAAGCAGAAGCAGGGCTTCGCCGGGAAAGCGCTGCGGCAGGACGGGCGGCTCAAAAGTCATAAAAGTATTATACCTGCCCCGGCTAGGGTATAAGTTTCTCGGCATCAACGCTAATAATTTCCCCAGTTTATTGTTTCCACGAAAAAATGTGCAGGCAAAAGAGGCCGACTCTCAAGTCTTATTTCTTATTAAAAGATATTTGTAACCCTCTGTTAATACGGACTGGCTGAACATTCAGCGAAAGAGGTATAATACGGGCGTACTGATTTGCCTGTTGACGCATGGACCCTCAGAAAGGAATTTCT
The DNA here is from genome assembly GCA_965277095.1 of Capsulimonadaceae bacterium. Classification (GTDB taxonomy): domain Bacteria; phylum Armatimonadota; class Armatimonadia; order Armatimonadales; family Capsulimonadaceae; genus JANXMY01. Next base: position 2,858,641 of record OZ255718.1, on the reverse strand, counting down.
CACCATGATCGATTCACCTGATTTTCTCCGAGACCCCGTGAGCCGACGCACGTTTCTGGCGCGCATGACTGCCGCCGGACTGGGAACCGCCGCCGCTGCACTGATTGCCGGCTGCGGCGGCAGTGGAGGCGGCTCCAATTCGCCCGCCGGCCCCAGCACTGGTTTGACCACGTTCGCGGATCAGGCCAACTTCCCCGGCATCCCCGGCGCGAATGAGAATACTGTTGTTCTCAACTTTGCGCTGACTCTGGAAACGCTGGAAGCAGACTTGTACCGCCAGGCCCTGAACATCGCGGCGGGCAAAGACGTCGGCACTCCCCTGCCAAATGACGTTTCCGGCTATACGCTGTCTGTTCCCAGCGGCGGCCTGGACGTTTCTACACCCGGTTCCCTCGGCAGCATTGGGTTCCTGTATCTCCAGCAGTATGCAGGCGTGGAAGCCGCGCACCGCGATTTCCTGCGGACCGCGCTCGGAGCCAACGGCGTTCCAGCTAATCCCAAAGGATACAATTCCGGTTTGACTCCCGGCACGGACCTGCTGACGATTCTTCGGCTGATCCGTACCGTGGAAGAGACCGGCGTAACTGCTTATCTCGGCGCGGCAGGGTTCTTGAACGACCCGCAGTTGGTGCAGATTGCTTCCAGCATTTACACCACCGAAGCGCGGCACGCTGCCGGCGTCAATTACGTCCTCGGCCTGCCGATCGGGCCGACCGGCGATGTTGGCGGCAAGCAGCCGGCCACCGACAAGTCAGCGGATGAGTTTGAGTTCGCCCAGACGCCCAAAGCAGTGCTGAACGCTGTCAAAGGATTCTTTATCCAGTAATGCTTTGACAGTGAGTCAAAGCGTTTAAGAAAGGTATTTTTCACCATGCCCACGACGCCTATGCATGCGACGCTGTATTTCAGCGCAGACCCGGCGATTACAGGTACAACGTCCGTCGCAATCCCCTCGACCTCCCCCAAAGCCGGCTCCGGTGCCGACGTTAAGGTGCTGAACTTCGCGCTGGCCCTGGAAACACTGGAAGCCGAATTGTACCGTCAGGCCATCCTGCGGCTGACCACCGGCGGCCTTGATTTTTACGGCAAAACGATCACCGGACTGGGTGTCTCCGGCCCGGATGTGGATTATCTCACGACATTTGCCCGCGTCGAATCCGAGCATCAGAAATTTCTGGAAGGCGCTCTCGGCGGCAACTGGGCGGTTGCGGCGGGAGCCGGGTTTGATTTCGGCTTCGCCGCAGGCAATCTGCTCGGCACAGACCCTAACAAGACGCGGGATCGTTTCGGCACTGTTTCGCTGGTCTATGCCGCCGAACAGACAGGCGTTTCCGCCTACCTCGGCGGCGCAGGCCCCGGCGGTCTGACCCCCCGCGGCGCCTATCTGGGCATCGCCGCCAGCATTCTCGGCACGGAAGCCCGTCACACGACGGCAGTGGCGATCCTGCTGAACTCAAACCCGGCAGTGTTCCCGCTCAAAGCCAAGCTGGCAACCGCGCCGCTGGCGGGCGATACCGGCACGGCCGGCGGGCATGGCCTGGACACGGCCCTCGCGCCCGATATGATTCTCAACCTGGGCGGGACTGTCGCACTGGACACAACCGTTGCCGGTGACGGCAAAATCAATCCCATCTCAGGAGCCGCCGGCTTCGTCTTTGTCACGCCCGTTGCGGCTGGCACCGGCACAGGTGGCACGACGATTGTTCTTCCCTAACAGCAAATAAAAAAGTGCGCGGCCTGCTCTCCGCAGGCCGCGCACTTTTCGTTTCTTTATCCCCCAATATGCGACATTTCCACTTTAGGCCGCCGCGCGGATTCTTCCGTGCGCAGCTCTGAATACCGATCACTTCGGGCTGTCCAGAGCCGCCGCAATGCCGCGTCAATCTCCCCATCCGTCGCCCCGCCGCGCAGGAGACCCCGCAGGTCAAAGCCATTTCCAGCGAACAAACACGTATACAATTTACCTTCGGCAGACAGCCGCGCGCGGGAGCAGTCGCCGCAGAATGGCTGCGTCACAGAGGCGATCACCCCGATTTCGCCGCCGCCATCCCGGTAGCGATACCGGCGGGCTACTTCACCCGAATAATTGGCGCCAATCGCTTCCAGCGGCAGGACAGCATCAATGCGGCGGACAATCTCGTCGGCAGAGACGACATCTGTCTGACGCCACCCGTTTGTCGCGCCGACATCCATATATTCAATAAACCGCAGAATGCAGCCGCTTCCGTGGAAATGCCGCGCCATAGAAACGATGTCGCCGTCATTAAGTCCGCGCTGCACCACCATGTTGATTTTAATCGGTGTCAGACCCGCTTCCTGCGCGGCGGCAATTCCATCCAGCACGCGCCCCACCGGAAAAGCGACATCATTCATCGACTGAAACACGGCATCGCCCAGTGAATCCAGGCTGACCGTCACGCGGCTAAGACCCGCTTGTTTCAGTGCCTGCGCCTTGCGAACCAGCAGCGCCCCGTTGGTCGTCAGCGTCAGGTCCTGCAAACCTGCGCCGCCAACGGACAACTCAGCCAGTGACGCGACCAGCACCTCTAAATCCCGGCGCAGAAGCGGCTCCCCGCCCGTCAGCCGTATTTTCTCCACGCCCAGCCCCACGAAAATCCGGGCGAGCCGCGTGATTTCCTCAAAACTCAGCAATTGTCCCGGTGGCAGGAATGCAAACTCACGCCCAAAGATTTCCTTCGGCATACAGTAGGTACACCGAAAATTGCACCGGTCCGTCACCGAGATTCGCAGGTCGCGAAGCGGGCGCTGCCGGGTATCCAGAATTGGTAAAATAAGCGGGCTTGACATGTTAAGTAATCGGGACAACGGAGAAATCTTATTCGTTAAAACCGATGCAAATGCAAAAAGGCCGGGGCGTACTGCTCCCGGCCTTTTGCTGAACACTCTCACTCTTAGACAACAGCAGCTTCCACAGGTTCCTCGCGAGCGCTCTCAGTGAGTGAACCAGCCTGGCCTTCCAGCCCCAGCGGAGCGCCTTTGCGGAAGACAATGCCGTCTTCTTCGGTCGTATCCACAACCACTGTGTCATTGGCGACGAATTTGCCGAGCAGCACTTCCTCGGCCAGCGGGTCTTCAATCAAGCGCTGCACGGCGCGGCGCAGCGGACGCGCTCCGTACTGCGGGTCAAAGCCTTCCCGCGCCAGGAACTCTTTGGCGGCATCCGTGACCTCGAAATCCATACCTTTCTGCGCGATCTGCTTGCTGACCCGATCCAGCATCAGCGAAACCACTTGCAGGATTTCGTCCGAAGACAGCGGGTGAAAAATGATGGTTTCATCCAGTCGGTTTAAGAACTCAGGTCGGAAGACGCGCTTTAGCTCATCCGTAATGCGGCCTTTGATGCTGTCCATCTGACGCGAAATATCTTCCGCCGACTTCGGCCCGGCGCCAGTGCGGCCAAAGCCCATTTCCCGCTCGCCTTGAATGGAGCGCGCACCAATGTTGCTGGTCATAATCAGGATGACATTCTTGAAGTCAATCACCCGGCCATGCGAATCGGTCAGCCGCCCGTCTTCCATAATTTGCAGCAGAATGTTGTAAACTTCCGGGTGGGCTTTCTCAATCTCGTCCAGCAGTACGATGGAATAGGGATTGCGCCGAACAGCCTCCGACAACTGCCCGCCCTCGTCGTAGCCCACATAGCCGGGAGGCGCTCCGACGAGACGGGACACGGCGAAGCTTTCCATGTACTCGGACATGTCAATCCGAATTAGGCTTTCCTCTTTCTCAAAAAGGTACGCTGCCAGAGCGCGGGCAAGTTCCGTTTTGCCAACACCTGTTGGGCCGAGGAAGATAAACGAGCCGATAGGCCGCTGAATATCGCGCAGGCCGGAGCGTGAGCGGCGAACAGCTTTAGAGATCGCGACAATCGCTTCGTGCTGGCCGATAATGCGCTTGTGCAGCTCTTCTTCCATGCGGAACAGCTTCTGCGTTTCCGCTTCCACCAGCCGGGAGACGGGAATGCCCGTCATGGAGAAGATAATCGCCGCCACTTCATCTTCATCTACCACCTGCTTGGCGTCTTTTTTGGTCTCCGACCAGCCTTCTTCCAATTCCGTCACGCGCTCTTCAAGTTCGCGCTTGCGCCCTTGCAGCTCATACGCTTTCTCATATTGACGGTTGTTCGGCAGGCCATTCAGCTCTTTCTGGACGGCGTTCAGCTCAATCTTGGCATCGCGCAGGTCCTGCGGCGGCATGGCCGAGCGCAGGCGCACACGGGATGATGCTTCGTCAATGACATCAATGGCTTTGTCGGGCAGGAAACGGTCGGAAATGTATCGATCCGATAAGCGGGCTGCCGCGTCCAGCGCATCATTGGTGATCTCCACTTTATGATGCTGCTCGTAGCGCGGGCGCAGACCTTTGAGGATTTCAATGGCATCGTCTACGGATGGCTCTTTGACCTGGATCGCCTGGAAGCGTCGCTGCAAAGCGGCATCCCGCTCCACATATTTGCGGTACTCATCCAGCGTTGTCGCGCCGATGCACTGCAATTCCCCGCGTGCCAGTGCGGGCTTCATAATGTTGGAAGCGTCAATCGCACCTTCCGCTGCGCCCGCACCGACGAGGGTATGCAGTTCGTCAATAAAGAGAATAATCTCGCCCTGCGCTTTTCGCATCTCTTCCATGACACGCTTCATGCGCTCCTCAAACTCGCCCCGGTACTTGGTTCCGGCAACGAGCGCGGCAAGATCAAGCTGAATCACGCGCTTATCTTTGAGGTAATCGGGAATGTCGCCCAGAATAATTCGCTGGGCCAGTCCCTCGGCAATAGCCGTTTTGCCGACGCCCGGCTCACCCAGCAAGCAGGGATTATTCTTCATGCGCCGCGAGATAATCTGAATGCACCGCTCGATTTCGTTGGAGCGCCCGATGACCGGATCAAGTTTTTCGTTGCGGGCCAGTTCCGTCAGGTCGCGCCCGAATTCGTCCAGAGTCGGCGTGCGGGTTTTAGTCGCCTGGTTTTTCGCGGCTGCTACCCCGCCTTCGCCGCCGCCTTCCTGCAAGTGCAGCACTTCCCGCCGGGTCCGGTCTAAATCCACACCCAATTTGGACAGTACGCGCCCGGCCAGTCCTTCCCCTTCGCGGATCAATCCCAGCAGCAGATGCTCCGTGCCGATATAATTGTTGTTAAGCTGACGCGCTTCGTCATACGCGAGATCAATCACCCGCTTTGCGCGGGGCGTGAGCTGCATGTCCTGTCCCAAACGTCCATCGCCGCGGGCCACTTGCCGCTCAATTTCAGAACGGATACGGCCGAGGCTGACACCAATTCGATCCAAAATGCGGGCGGCGACGCTGTCATTTTCGCGCACCAATCCCAGAAGCAGATGCTCGGTGGAAACATAGTTTTCGCCCAGACGCCCGGCTTCTTCCTGTGCATAAAACACGACCTTACGGGCGCGCTCGGTAAATCGTTGCCACATGATGTTGCTTCTCCCCGTCTTTCAATGATGATGTCAGCGCGTGTGTTCTCGAATTTTATTTCGGATCAGCGCTGGTCGGCGTGTTTCTTCGTAAAATGTGTACTGGGCCTTTTCGCCGGAAACAAACTGCGCGCCCAAACGCAGCGAAGACAAGAGTTCGTTAAACACCCGGCTCGTCACGCCTGTCGGCAAGCCCAGCACAGCTCCCAGACGAAGCGCGGACAAAATTCCCATGGAGGCAGAAGTGGTCAGGCGCTCCGATGTTTTCAGTCGCGCCCCGGCTTCTGCCACCAGACCCTCTATTTTGAAACGCTCATCGCGCCAGAGCAGTTCCCGCGCGGCCTGTTCATCCGTCACAAGCAGGGCCGCCGTCGCCGCCAAACGTGTCAAAAGCTGCCGCTCCGATTTGCCCTGACTGACGGCGTTCGAAATTTGATACACATTGCCAGCCGCTGCGCTTCCTTCGCCGTAGGAGCCGCGCACTGCCGAGCCTAGCGTCCGTGCCGCTTCCAGCGCCCCTTCCAGCTTGCCAGACAAAGCCAGACCCGGCAGATGAGCCATCACGGAGAGCCGGAGGCCGGTGCCGGAATTGGTGAGCGAAGAAGTCAAATAGCCGTATTTAGCATCAAACGCATAATGGAGCAGACCGCCAAACTGGTCATCCATCTGATCGGCGATACGCCAGACGGCCTCAAGCTGCAAACCCGGCAAGATCGCCTGAAGCCGCAAATGATCTTCCTCATTGACCATCACACTGATCGTATGCCGGTCGTCCACCAATGCCCAGCGGTGCGGCCCCGCCATGGCGTGTGGTACGCTGATGAGATGACTGTCTACCAGCGCCGCTTTGTCCGTCTCATCCAGACGACCAACTTCCACGGCGCGCAAGCTCACCTGGCCTTTTTCCCGCTTACGCGCGGCAGCAAGCACCTGCTTGGCCGCAGCCTTCAAGTCGGCTTCGGAGGCGCGCCCAGGGAAAGCCAGACCCGATAGATTGCGCGCGAGGCGGGCGCGCGTTGACAGCACGATGTCCGAATCCCAGCCTGTCTCTCCAGCCCAGGCGGGCAGAGCTGGCAGGTCGCCGTTCAGAGAAGGTCTATTCGGAGTTCTTGCCGAGGTGGCGGCTCTCACCGTGGATCTCCTTCAGTGCCCGTTCTACTTCCGGGGAAAACGTTTGGTAGCATCGCGCACAGCCCATCTGCCCGTGCTGATACAACTCCCGCCGGCTCTGCCCGCAGCCGGGGCAGGCCATCTCCTCATCCGCGAGGGGTTCCGCAGACAACAGCGTTGTTTGTTCTGACACTATTTTACCCGAAAACGGCCCGGCATTCCCAAACTAAAATGCGCGCCTAAAATGCAGGAACCCCTGCCACTTGCGTATGCTCTCGGAATGCCGCCATGAGCTGCCGCGTGATCGCGCCAGGCTTGCCGTCCCCAATCAGCCTTCCATCAAACTGCACGGCGGGAATGACTTCGGCGGCAGTTCCCGTGAGAAACACTTCATCGGCGTTGTAAACATCGTACTGCGTCATAATTGGCTCCGTCACCACATACCCGGCCGCCTGAGCCAGCTCGATCACCGTGTCCCGCGTGATGCCCTGCAAAATGCCGATGGTTGCGGGGGGCGTCCAGAGCGCACCGTTCTTGACGAGAAAAATATTGTCTCCGGTGGCCTCGCCCACATAGCCCTCGCGGGTCAGCATCAGCCCTTCCCCTGCCCCGTACCGATTGGCTTCCGCCTTTGCCATGATATTGTTGATGTATTTCCCCGTGCATTTGACGCGCGGATCAATCACGTCCGGCGACGGCAGGCGTGTGGACACAGTGGCAACGATCAAGCCGTTTTCGTACATTTCGGCAGGATACAGGGCAAGCTGCTCGCAGGAAATGTAAACATTGGCCTCGCCCTTGATATGCTTGGGGTCCAGACCCAGCCCGGTTCCCCGCGTGACGGTGACGCGGACATAGCCGTCCCGATGCCCGTTTGCCTGAACCGCTTCCAAAATAGTTTCACGGGTCGCCTGCGGCGGGGCGGGAATGACAATGTTCAGCGCTTTTGCCGAGTAATACAGCCGTGCCACGTGTTCGTCCAATTTGAACACGCGCCCGCCATAAACGCGGATGCCTTCAAATAAGCCGTCGCCATAAAGCAGGCCATGATCGTAAAACGGGATGACCGCTTCTTCTTTTGCCACCAGTGTCCCGTTGAGGGACACGAACTGCTGTCCAGCCATTTGCCTGCCTCCCGATATGTTGGATTTAGTATAGCACGGGGAACACTGAAAGGCAAGGGAGAAGGATTATGGAAAATGCAGAGGAAGAAGTGCTGGCGATTACCCGGCAAATGCTGGATGCCATGTACACAGCGAACCCGGAAGTTCACCGGCGGCACTGCGCGGAGGACATGTCGTCGTATGAGTGGTATATTGCGCCGCAGCGAATTGACGGCCTGGAGTTTCACCTGAAATTGATTGAAGGCGGCGGCAACGGTGCGCCCAGCCGCTTAGACCTGCTGACGCCCCGTGTTCAAATTTACGGTGACACGGCGATTGTCAATTATACACTGCTGAAAACCGCGTTTGGAGAGGAGGGCCAGCCGCCACAATTTTCCACCATCAACGAAACGCGGGTATTTGTCAAGTTGGAAGGCATTTGGAAAATGGTGCATCTGCATAAATCGCCGACATGAAATGCCCCCGCGCCAATTTTGGGGAAAGAACCTGACCCTGCCATAAGAATGGCTGTCCCTTCCCTGTCAGGGAAGGGTTAAAATGAGAGCAGGCTCGCGAAGATTTTCTTACCCTCCCTTAACAGGGGAGAGTGGCCCTTCCGAGGGCGGGGAGAGGTTCTTATGGCGGAAAAGGTTCTTCAAGAAAAGACGTTCCGAAGCCTACGGCACACGCGCCTGAACTACCGCAACCGGAGCGGGCGGCGTCAGGGCCTGCCGGGAGATCGCCGGCGGCGTATTCAAAGAGTCGGCGGCCTGCACTGCGGTTCTGTAAAGGCCCGAGGGCAGGATACCGAAGGCCAGGGTCATAATTGCGGAAAGGATCAAAGCCACGTTTGCAGCGAGCGAAAATGTCCACACATCAGCGGGATACTCGCGCTTGGCGGGGAGGAAGTACATCGTGTAAACAATCCGCAAGTAATACGCTGCTCCAACCACACTCGCCACAAGGCCGATCACGGCCAGGCTGTATTGATGGGCGTGAACGGCCCCCATAAACACATAGAACTTGCCCATGAACCCCGCTGTCGGCGGAATGCCTGCCAGCGAGAACATAAACAGCCCCATGAAAGCCGCCGCCCAGGGCTGCGACTGCGCCAGACCCTGCAAATCTTCCACGTTGTTGAGTTCCTGCCCGCGCCGTGCAAGAAGAATCAAGACGCCGAATGCGCCGAGGTTCATAAACGTGTATGCGAGAACATAAAATAAAATGCCTGCGTGACCGTCCGCATTCTGCGCCATCAGGCCGACCAGAATGTAGCCCGCGTGGGCGATGCTGGAATAGGCCAGCATCCGCTTGATATTGGTCTGCACAATCGCGACCACATTGCCGACCACCATTGTGAGAACAGCCAGCGCCCAGAAGACATCGTTAAATACGGCGGACAGCGGCAGCAGAACAATCGCGACGCGAATCAGGGCGGCAAATGCTCCGGCTTTAGCCCCCGCCGACATGAATGCCGTCACGGATGTCGGTGCGCCTTCGTACACATCCGGCGTCCACGAATGGAATGGCACAATGGCCGCTTTGAAGCCCAGCCCAACAATCAGCAGCGCGAAGCCAGCCACGGAGTATGGGGACAGCAGCGTTGCAAGGGGAAGCAGCGTCAAATGATCCAGCCGCGTGGTTCCCGTGCCGCCGTAGACCAGGGCAATCCCATACAGGAAGAACCCGGACGAAAAAGCGCCGAGCAGGAAATACTTCATCGCCGACTCTTCGGAGCGCGCCTCGGTGCGGGCGAAGCCGGACAGCACGTAAAGTGCAATGGACAGCACTTCCAGGCCGATGAAAATTGTGATCAGCTCCCGCGAAGTCGCCATCAGCATCGCGCCGGACGTGGAGAAAAGCATCAGCGCATAATATTCCCCGTAATTGATGCCCTTCTGCTGAATATACTTCTCGGACAGCAGAACGGACAGCCCGGCGACTACCAGCAAAATCATCTGAAAAGCCAGCGCGAAATCATCGGCGATGACAGTCCCGTTGAAGGCTTCTTTTTGTGACCCCCAGAGCAGCCCGCAGGCGATCCAGGCCAGCACCAGGCCAAACAGGGAGACTCCGACACAGGCGCTTTTGCGGTCGCGCGGCAGGGCCAGGTCTACCATCAGGACAACCATTGCCGTCAGCACGACGATCAAAAGAGGCGACACGGCAAAAATGTCGGAGGAAGTAACAGGGAGCATTATTTCAGGCCTCTCGGCTGCATGGCGACAGCGGCAAGTTTCTGGGAAGGAATGGGCGGCGCGGCAAACGGGTCATCATATACCGGTTGGGTTTGTGTCATCACGGTGTTCACCGAGTGATTGACCTTGTTCAGCACAATCGGCGTGGGAACAACTCCCAGCACAAAGATCAGCAGCACGAGCGGAAACAGGGCCAGTTTCTCGCCCCGCGTCATGTCCGGCAGTGTTTTATTGGCGTCGTTATCCAGCTTGCCGTACATCACGCGCTGGAACATCCAGAGCATATACACCACGGACCAGATCGCAGACGTTGTCGCAAAGCCCGCCGCCCAGGGATGGGTTTGGAACGATCCCATCAAAAGCAGAATCTCGCCTGTAAAGCCGCTCGTCAGCGGCAGCGCTACCGAGGAAAGCGTGGCGATCAAAAAGACGACGGTAAACATGGGCATCACGGCCATCAAGCCGCCGAAGTCAGCAATTTTGTAGGATTGCCGCCGGGCATAGAGCGCACCGATTAAAATAAACAACGCGCCAGTCGTGATCGTATGGCTCACCATCTGCACCACCGCCCCGGACAGGCCGAGACTCGTCAGCGCGAAGATGCCCAGCATAATCACGCCGATGTGCGAAATGGACGAGTAAGCGATCAGACGCTTCAAATCGGTCTGCATGGCAGCCACAAACGCTGCATAGATAATGCCAATCACGGCCAGCGTGATAATCACCGGGGCGCAGGCTTTCACGGCGAAGGGAAACAGCGGCAGGCAGAAGCGGATGAAGCCGTACAGACCCATTTTGAGCGCGACCAAAATGATCGTGCCGCCCGTTGGCGCTTCGGCATACGCATCAGGAACCCAGCTATGGAAGGGGAACACAGGAGCCTTGATGCCGAACGCCAGAAAGAAGCCCATAAACAAAAGAATGTCCGTGGCTTCTTTTCCAGAAAACAGGCCGCCCACCGAAACATGCTTTTGCAATTCCGGCAGGTCAAACGTGGTAGACCCGGCAAGGAAATACAGGGCCATAATCGACACCAGCATCACCATCGAGCCGATCATCGTATACAGGAAAAACTTCACCGTCGCATAAATGCGCCTCGGCCCGCCCCAGATTCCGATGATGAAATACATCGGAATGAGCATTCCTTCCCAGAACAGGTAATACAGCACCAGATTGAGCGATAAGAACACGCCCAAAATCGCTGTCTCCATCACCAGAACCCAGCAGTAGTATTCGCGGGTTCTTTGAGTGATCTCTTTGAACGACACGCCGACGACAAACGGAAAAATCACGGTCGTCATCAGCACCATCAGCAGTGAAATCCCGTCCATGCCCAGGAAATAATTGATGTGCAGGGACGAAATCCACGGCGTCCGGTCGATCAACTGGAATTGCTGCGGGCTATGCGGCGCGTACTGCGCGTAAAGGTACAGCGAAACCGCCAGCGTCGCCAGCGTCCCCGCCAGCGCCATACCTTGAATTGCCTTCACATTCGTTTTCGGCACAAGCGCGGCCAGCAAGGCAAACGCCGCAGGAAGAAAGACACAAAGTGTCAGCCAGCCATTGAATTCAAACATAATCTGTTACTTGTGTCCAATCCCGACCAGGCAGCCGATCAAAACGAGCAGGATGCCGACCACCATCGAGAAGGCATAAGAGCGCACGTAGCCATTTTGGAAGCGGCGCACCCGCTGCCCTGACCAGGCAGTTAAAGCCCCCACCCCGTTGACAATGCCATCCACGCCTTCCACATCAAATTTCTGCCACAGCCAGTTGGCGAAACGCTTGCCCAGCTTGACGAACCAAAAGTTATAAGCTTCATCCACAAAGTATTTATTCAGCAAAGCCCAATTCAGCCAGCCGGGGCTGAGGAAGGCCCGATTGGCCCGCGCTTCCGGCGTCATCAGTTCATTATTCTTGGAGGCACGGTAGCGCACGATGCAGTATGCGATGACCAGTAAGATGGCGATCAAAGTGCCGATGCCCAGTTCCGATTCCATCAGAGGCTGCTTGAGCGGCGTTTCGCCCACGGACGGAGACAAAAAGTCTGCGAAGCGGTCAAAGTTCAGCGGCAGGATGGGCCACCCGGCGACGAGGGAAAGGGCGGCCAAAACGCCGATAGGAATCAGCATCAAAGGGCCGGACTCATGCGCGTTTTTCGCGGCTTCCGTGCGCGGCGCACCGAAGAACGTCTTCATTACCATGCGAACCATATAGAAGGCCGTCAGCAGGGCGGTGAAAACGCCGACGCCCCAGAACAGCCAGTCGCCGCCTGCCATGGTCTGCCAATCCTGCCAGAGAATTTCGTCTTTGCTATAGTATCCCGCAAACGGCCAGATACCGCAGATCGCCGCCGTCGCCACAATCATGCAGACCGCAGTAACTTTGATGCGCGGGAACAGGCCACCCATGTTCCGCATATCCTGCGGATCGTTCGGGTCCGGCCCCGTCGTGCCGCCGGTCTTTTCATCATGGCTGTCGCCATGCTCGGCATGAGCCGCCGAGTCGTGAGCATCCCCGTGCTGCGCGTGCATCGCGTGTTCTACCGCATGAATGACCGAGCCGGAACCTAAGAAAAGACACGCCTTGAAAAAGGCATGGGTCATTACATGGAACATACCTGCCGCAAACACGCCCGCGCCGCAGGCGGCGAACATATAGCCAAGCTGCGAAACTGTGGAATAGGCCAGGACTCGCTTGATGTCGTTCTGCATCAGGCCAATAGTGGCCGCAAACAGCGCGGTCGTAATGCCTGTGACCGCAATCGTTACCATCGCCGTGTCAGACAAAATAAACAGCGTGTGCATCCGTGAAACAAGATAAATACCCGCTGTCACCATCGTCGCGGCATGGATGAGCGCAGACACTGGAGTAGGGCCTTCCATGGCGTCGGGCAGCCAGGTATACAGCGGGATTTGCGCTGATTTACCCGTACAGCCTAAAAACAGCATGAGCAGCAGCGTCGTGATCACTGTTGTCGAGGCCGCCGCGACTAGCGCCGGCGCGGCTTGCGTCATTCCCGTCACGCCGCTGTAGCCCGTCACAAAGTCCAGCGTCCCAAAATAATGGAACAGAAAAAACATCCCAATGAGAACGCCGACATCGCCGATGCGGTTGACAATAAAAGCTTTCTTCGCCGCATCCGCCGCTGATTGCTTCTCAAAGAAATAGCCGATCAGCAGGTAAGAACACAGGCCGACACCCTCCCAGCCGATAAACAGCATGAGCAGGTTGTTGCCCATCACGAGCAGCAGCATGAAGAAGATAAACAGATTGAGATAGGTGAAAAACCGCTGATAATGATTATCAGCGGCCATATACCCCATCGAATACAAATGGATTAGCCCGCCGACGCCCGTAATAATCAGCATCATCAGCACCGAAAGTGGGTCAATCAGTAATTCAAAGTTGATGTTGAAATCGCGGACGCCTTCGGTCGAAATCCCCGGCACTTGCAGCCAGTGAGCCAGATACACCGTCGCCTGCTTGTGGGCGGCATCGGCGGAAGTCACATGGAGAAAGAGAGAAACGGCCACCGCAAAGGAAGCGAAGACAGCGACCGTCGCCAGTCCGCCGGCAAACGCTTTGGGCAGCGGCCTGCCGGTCAACGGGCCTAGTACGCCGTTGATTAAAAAGCCTAGCAGTGGAAATAACGGTATCAGCCAGGCGTAAAGCAGTGGGGAATCAAAATGCGGCATGGTCGCTCCAAAAAACTCCCCCAGTGTTGGGGGCGAGGGGGTCTACCCCTTCATCAAATCAATTTCATCCACGTTGATAGACGTGCGGTTGCGGAAAATAGACACCAGAATGCCCAGGCCGACGGCGACTTCGGCGGCGGCAACGGCCATGACGAAGATGACCATCATCTGCCCGCCGATGTCGTTGTGATAGCGCGAAAATGCCACAAAAGTCAGATTCACGGCGTTCAGCATCAGCTCCACGCACATAAAAATCACAATGGGATTACGCTTAATCAGCACGCCGACGACGCCGATGGTAAATAGCGCGGCGCTCAAGATCAAATAATAGTCCAGAGGAATAGGCATCGGGTTAAATCCTCCTCTTAGCCAGCATGACAGCGCCAACAGCAGCGACCAGCAGCAGAATGGAGACGATCTCGAAGGGAAACAGCCAGTCCGCCGTAAACAAGCTCATGCCGATTTCATATGGCCCCACCAAATTGGGCGAAAGTGGTTCACTCTTGCTGATGGGAAGTCCGGCGATAATCAGTGCCAGCACAAACACAAACACAACGCCCAAAATTGGCCCCAGCCATTGCTGCGGCTTGAGGTGATCCACGATGCGCTCCGGCGTCCCTAGATTCAGGAGCATGATGACAAAGATAAACAGCACCATGATCGCGCCGGCATAGACGATAATCTGAACGGCGGCAATAAAGACCGCGTGCAGCGTCAGAAACAGCAAAGCAACACTGAACAGCACCAGCACCAGATACAGGGCGCTGCGAACCGGGTTGTCCGCCAGAATCATGGCTATGCCGCAGACAATGGCAATAGCGGCGAGAACGCCAAAAAGTAGGAGTTGGGCTGTCATAAAGTATTGTCTCGGGAAACTTGAGACGCGAGGAAATGAATTCTTCTCGCTCCATGATAATCGTCCTTCGGACGAAGGAACCGATTAACAGATGCTTCTTTCTCGTCCGAAGGACGTTGATTAACAGCGAGAGGAATTCATTTCCTCGCAATTTGCTCCCTGTTCATTTAGGCCGACGGGTCATGGACCAGCATCATGTCTTTGGTGTAAATCAAGTCTTTCCGATTATCATCCGCGAGTTCGCAGATGTCTTTGAGCTGAACCGCCTGCGTTGGACAGGCTTCCTCGCAGTAACCGCAGAAGATGCAGCGCAGCATATTAATTTCATAGGTTGCGGCAAACCGCTCACCGGGGGAGCGGCGATTTTCTTCCGTGTTCTCCGCCGCGACTACTAAAATTGCATTCGCCGGGCAGGCCCCCGCGCACAGCGAACAGCCAATGCACTTTTCCAGGCCATTTTCATAGCGGTTCAGCACATGACGCCAGCGGGAGCGGCGCGGCATGGGCCGGCGAACCTCCGGGTACTGGATCGTGACACGCGGCTCGTGGGAAGACCCCTGAGTAATCCGCATCCCCGTCAGCGGTGCCTTCACCTCATTGGCAAGGGCCTTGATGTCATCCATAAGGCTCATTAGGATGATCCTTTCGTAGTCAATGCGGCATCTAAAGCGGTCGCTTCACGCTCATTAGTCGCCAGCGGGTAGCCGCCAATTGCGGCGTCTGGCGGAAGCGTCTGCGCTCCATAACCGGGGTTTTCCGCCACAACGCGGTAGGGAACCGTCCCCGAACTCAGCTTGATTGTCGAGGCGCGCCGAGAGTTGGTGGTAAACAATTGCGAAGGCTTGCTCTTCGCGAAGAATACCAGACTGATACCGAAGACGACAGCCCAGGCGGCCAGTGCCACGCCGTAGTTAATCGCAAGCCCGACGGCCAGCAGCAGGATATTCACCAGTGCAATCGGCAGCAGCCCCTGCCAGCCAAACTTCATCAGCATATCGTAGCGCAGGCGCGGCATCGTGGCGCGTATCCAAATAAAGAAATACAGGAAACCCAGCACTTTGATCGTAAACCAGACCACTGGCAGAAGCGAATTGACGATCATTGTCAGCCAGGTGATATGCCAGCCTGCGTAAAGGTTGACAATCCACTGCGGCAACTGCTCCAGCCAGGGGATCGGCGCATGGAAGCCGCCGAAAAACAGCGTCGTGCAGATCGCGCTGACAACGATCATATTCGCATACTCACCGAGGAAAAACGTCGCGAACTTCATGGACGTGTATTCCGTGTGATACCCGGCAACCAGTTCCGTTTCCGCTTCCGGCAGGTCAAATGGCGCGCGGTTCGTCTCTGCCAGCATGGACACCATGTAAATCAGCGTCGCGATAAAGCCCAGCGGGAAGAACTTGAACACGTTCCACGCCGGAAGCGCAATACCATAGTGAGTCAATTCCGGCGTAATTTGAAAATAGCCCTGATTGGCGACAATATCCTGCAAGCTGAGACTGCCTGAGAGCAGCACGACCGAGATAATCGCAAGACCCATGCCCAGCTCATAGGAAATCATCTGCGCCGACGACCGCAGGCCGCCCAGCAGTGAATACTTGTTGTTGGATGACCAGCCTGCCAGTACCACGCCGTAGACCGCCAGAGACCCCCAGGCCAGCATATACAAAATTCCGACATTCACATTCGGCGCGACCGCCCCCCAGGTATAGCTTGGCCCCCAGGGGATAACCGCCGCTGTCACCAGCGAAGGGATGAGAAACACCATCGGGGCCATGATGAACAGCACTTTGTCCACATTGGTCGGGTTCATATCTTCTTTAAAAAGCAGTTTGACGCCATCGGCAATGGTCTGAAGCAATCCAAACGGCCCCACTCGGTTTGGCCCCTGCCGCTGCTGCATCCAGCCCAGCAGGCGGCGTTCCCACCAGACCAGCGGCGGCACGGCCAGCAAAATGGCAAACACGCCAATCAGCACGCGGAGGACGATGCGAATGAGATCAATCCACCAGTACTGACCAGGAATGTCACGGACAAACAAAAAATAACTAAAAAAGTCATGCAATGTCATTGGGCAGTTGCCTTTGTGATCTCACGGGCCACGTCGCGCGGCGAGAAATAAGGAACCGGCTTGCCGAGGCGCGACGCCAGTTCGGCGACAATCTGCCAGTCCGGCTTGCTTTGCCCGCGCGGCTCGACGGCCTTTTTAAATTTCTGCACCCGGCCCTCAATGTTGGTAAACGAGCCGTCTTTTTCAATAAACGAACAGGACGGCAGGAAGACACTTGCCAATTTGCCTGTCTCCGTCATAAACATATCTTGAACAATCAAAAACGGCACTTTTTCCAGGGCCTGACGCACTAACTCTTTGTCCGGGAATGCTGTCATCGGGTCACTGCCCATCACATAAAGCGTCTTAATCGCGCCGCTGACGCAGCCTTCCAGAATGCCGCGTGTATCCAGGCCCGGCTCGGCGGGAAGCGGCCCGCCCCAAAGCGATTCGAACTTCGGTGTCGCCCCGTTGCCGACCGAATGCAGCGCGGGCAGGCGATCCGGCAGAACGCCCATCTGGATCGCGCCCCACGAGTTGTTATCCGGCAGCAAAACATTCAGCTTCGCGCCGGACGCCGCACAGGCCGCTTGGAGGAATTCAATATCGGCGGTCGGCAGGCCATACCAGGCCAGCACCACCGTGTCCGCTCCGGCGGCAATCGCTTCCGCGACTTCGGCGGAACGCGCATCATCATTGCGGAAGTAATGCGCTCCGTTTTTGGAGATAGCCTTGTAAATGCGAAGCCAAAGCACCGGCAGATCGTCGTCCACCTGCGTTCCAATCGCCACAATTTGCTTCGCCGTGCCGACCTCGGCAATGCTGGCCTGCATCGGGATAATCGGGAACGAGAACATCCGGTGGTCAATGTTGTTTGTGCCGAGTGCGCCTCGGAATAAGCGCTGGAACAGGTACAAATCTTCGTTGGACGCCCGCGTAGACCCAATTCCCGCCACGCTGTTCGGGTCAGCCGCCGCTGCGTCTTTGAGCGCCTTTGCAGCAGCCCCCATCGCATCATCCCAGGTGACGCCCCGAAGCTGAGAAGCATACCGCTGTAATGGCTCTTTTACACGGTCTGCGCTGTTGACCCAGTACTGCTCAAACTTGCCCTTGTCGCAGGTCCATTCCTCGTTGACATCTTCATTCAGCCGGGCATTGACCCGCATCAGTTCGCCGTTGCGTGTCTGCACGGCGACATTGCAGCCAACGCCGCACATGGAGCAAATTGAGTCCTGCGAGGTGAACTCCCAGGGCCGCGCCGCAAACCGATAGGTGCGCGAGGTCAAAGCCCCAACCGGGCAAAGCTCAATGGTGTTACCGCTAAACTTGCTCTTGAAGCCTTCGGGCGAAAATGGCGAAATAATAGACGCATTTCCCCGGTTCGCAATCGCCAGCTCGCCGTCCCCGGAAATCTCCTCAGTGAAGCGTGTGCAGCGAGCGCACTGAATACACCGCTCACGATCTAAAACGACATATTCAGAGATCGGTACAGCCTTCGGGAAGTGACGCTTCTCGTCAATAAAGCGAGTGACGCCCGGCCCGTACTGATAGACCATGTTTTGCAGAGGACATTCGCCGCCCCGGTCACAAACCGGACAATCCAGCGGGTGATTAATCAGCAGAAATTCCAGAATGCCGTTTTGCGCTTGTTTGACTTCGGGAGAGACCGTATCCACGACCATGCCTTCTGCCACGGGGACAGTGCAGGCGGTCTGGATTTTGTTCATCTTCTCAATCTTGACCAGGCACATCCTGCACGCGCCCGCCGGACGCAGGCGGGGATGGTGACAGAAATAGGGAATGTCGGCCCCGGCCTGAAATGCCGCCGTGATGACCAGCGTTCCTTTCGGCACGGACACAGCCTTGCCGTCAATGCTCAGATTGACCATCTCTACAGGCGGCGCGGCTGCCGTGCTGCCCTGTGCCGATGCGATTGTCGTTGCTGTCGGTGTT
Organism: Capsulimonadaceae bacterium; assembly: GCA_965277095.1. GTDB lineage: Bacteria > Armatimonadota > Armatimonadia > Armatimonadales > Capsulimonadaceae > JANXMY01. Next base: position 2,840,223 of record OZ255718.1, on the reverse strand, counting down.
TCAGCCATTCTTAAATTTTCCGTTGTTCACTAATCTGCCAATCTTTGGCGCTGCTGGATTCGGCATTGGTGTTGGAGCCGCCAGCGGCCCAGAAATTAAAGTCTCGCCTTGCGCGTCAAAAATCGCTTGCTGCAATCGCAAAACAAGTTCTGCACATTCAGACGGCGTAAATGTCACTTGAATGTCGCCGTCATGCTCTAACGAAAGGGTAAGCGATACAAAACCGTTCACGGAGCGCACAATGGCAAGCGCTTCCTGATCTTCGTCCTTGTCCCTAATGCTGAGTACACTCACCTTTTCCATTGATTGTTTTCCTCAGAACTTACCAGTTAGGAAATGGATCGCCTAACATATAGCGAACGTGATTTCCGGTAGGAGTATCCAAATGCCAGTGCGGGCCTCGATGATAGGCAGGCGCGTTGGCATCGTATGGATGTTCCTCATACACTATTTTGATGTTTGCTGCCGGTTTCCATTCAACTTTATTTCGTCCGGGTGTCGGCACTATCACGCCGTCAGGTTTTCGTTCACCCAGGAAGCCTAATAAAGCGTCCATTTCTGCTGGCGTGTTCGGAAACCTCCCTGTTATTGCGCCAGACACGACTTACCCGGTCTTCCGTAACGGTTTATGCCCACTCTGGATTATTCATGCCCAATGGGTTGAAGCTGCCGCTCGGTGAGTTCTATCTCGCGCTTGCCGTTTTTGTCCACCCAGACGCCGCATGGGCCGCCCTGTTCCACACCCTCAATCTCAAACGCCGTACCATCCATGCGAAGCACCGGCTGGTCAAACTCTGCGACACGCTCGGCGCGGCTTTCAATGTAATGGCCGATCAGAGAGCGGCGAAAGCGGTCTTCGGACACGTTCGGGTAAGAACCATGCACGACCGAGCCATTGAAAAACAGCACGTCGCCTGCCTCCATAATCACCGGGACAGCGTTCATGCCTTCCGGCAGTGGAACCGTCACATTCGTGAAGCTGGCCGACGTATCTGCCTCCGTCGTACATAAGATGGGCCAATCGTGACTGCCGGGAACGACCCGCATACAGCCATTTTCTTCGTCGCACGGGTCCAGCGCCAGCCACGCCGCCATACAGGTTCCCGGCGCGGCGCGCAAATAAAAGTTATCTTGATGCAGCGCCTGGCCTCTTGCCCCGGCGGGCTTAAAGTAAAGCATGGTCTGCACCGCCAGCGGCTCACTGCCCAGAAAGGCCGTCAAACATTCTTCCAGACGTGGGTCGAGCAGCCACTCAAGTGTCTCTTTATCCCAGCGGTGCATATGGATCATGCGCGGATACGCTTTCAGCGGGTCAGCCGCCTTCTGCGTGTCGGCTACCATGTCGCCGGGCTTGGTGCCCTCAGCGCGCAGAGCCATGAAATGCTCACGATACGCCGCGCATTCTGCCGAGGAGAAGACGCCTTTGACTACTGCATAGCCATTCTGCGCGTAAAATTCTTGATCCTGTAAAGTGACCATTGGAACGACCCTCAGACGGCGGCCATTTGCAGCGGGGCGAATGCGCGTTTTTTACCGCCCGCGCCGTTCCGTACCAGTTCTTCATACTCGTGCCGGAAATACTTCAGCGCCCCGCCGGTCCCGGTTGGCCCCACCAGCGGCCACGCAGCGGCGTCGCCGAGTGGGCAGAAAGAACGTCCGGCGATGTTGTTGCAGATGTCGCTCAAAATGTCAATGTCTTCGTAGCGCCCGCCGCCCGCCATGATCCGGTCATGGATTTTCACCAGCCAGCTTGTCCCCTCGCGGCAAGGTGTACACTTGCCGCAGGATTCATGCGCGTAAAAGTGCATCAAACGGGTCATCAAGGCCGGGACGCTAACCGTCTCGTTAAAAATCATCAAGCCGCCGGAGCCAAGCAGCGACCCGGCTTTCGCCAGCGATTCGTAATCATACGGCGTGTCCAGCGCATCTTCAATCAGCAGCGGCACGGAGGAGCCGCCGGGGATCATAAACTTGAACGGAATACCGTCTTTCATGCCGCCGCAAAAATCATCAATGATCTCGCGGATGGGCGTTCCCAGCACGATTTCAATGTTACCGGGCTTGTTGACATGGCCGGACACCGTGACCAGCTTGGTTCCGCGCGACGCTGGCCCTTGACCGGGCGTTCCCGTTCCCCATTTGCCGTATTCCGCGCCGCCGACATTGATAATCGGCACGGCGGTAGCAATCGTCTCCACATTGTTGATGATGGTCGGCGATTTCCAGACGCCGCTGATGACCGGCAGCGGAGCCGCCGGGGGCTTATGCCGGGGCATCCCGCGCTCGCCCATGAGCGAGGACATCAGAGCCGTTTCTTCGCCACACTCATACGAACCCGCGCCCATGTGAACGTAAATGTCCAGGTCAAAGTCAGTGCCGAAAATGCCTTTTCCGAGAAAACCTTTGTCATAAGCCTGCTGGATGGCTTTCTCCACTTGCTTGGCCGGGTGCATATATTCACCGCGCACGTAGATATAACACGTTTTGGCGCGAATGGCATAAGCGGCGATGATGCAGCCTTCTACCAGCATATGCGGCATGGCGTTCATCAAGTCGCGGTCTTTGGCTGTTCCCGGTTCGCCTTCGTCCGCGTTAATCACCAGATAATGCGGCTGATCCCAATTCTTCGGAATGCCGTTCCACTTGATAAACGTCGGGAAGCCCGCCCCTCCCCGCCCGCGCAGGCCGGACAGCTTGATCTCATTGATGATCGCGTCCTGATCCATCGTCAGGGCTTTTTTTGCGGCGTTGTATCCCTCGTGCGCGAGATAGACATCCATGTCGTCATAGTTCGGCACGTCGCGGTATTTAAAGAGAAATTTGATTTGTTCGGTTGCCATCGTGTTTGTTTTTCTAAACGGCTGCGAGAAAAGAATCTTGACGAGAGTGATTTTGCTGCGTTTGTACCATGAGCAAATAGTCGATCAGTTTTACGAGAAGTTTGCGTAACTGATCGCTTGCAGAAAGCATTGCATACAGACGCGGCGTATTGACTTGATTTATCATCCACTCAATTCGTTTATATTTATGATGAGTCTGGTAAAAAGACCGTTTCAGCCAATGTTCTGCGGAAGCAAGTTGAAGAGCATCCCAGCGAAGCAATTCGTTCGCTCCGGCAGAATAAGACTCAACCCCATCTAAATAGGTATCCAGGTCGGGGATTAAATCCTGATAAGCCTCGCTTTGCTGTAATCCGGTCTCCTGCATTTGCTGTAAGAGCAATCTACAATCCTGATAAGGAAATGCCCCTTGTAAAGAGGGATAAATTGCAGCAATTTGAGACAGCAAATACTCCGTCTCCAAATTATTCAAGCGGCTTGTCATCTTCATCATCTATTTGCGTGGCATAGTCTCGACCGAATGAAACAATTTCCCCATTCGCAGCAACATGAATATATCGCCCGGATTTTTTCCATTCGCGAACATCAGGAGTTGGCCCGTCTACTTCTCTCCCCTGACCACGCCGCTTACGCGCTTGTTGATTAAAAGCAAGTGCCTTATTCAAGTATTGTTCGGGACTTTCTGCTCCTACTTCTTCCTTGTGTTTGTCATAATGCCGCAGAAATGCTGCTAATCTTGTTTGCTTGAGCGGGTCAATAATCCAAATGCCTTCCAGTTCTTCTTCTGTCATTAGGTTGCAAACTCATATATTTAGTGTCTACAACTTAAAAGAACGTGAATTTATACCTAGGGAATGTTAACTCCGCGCCAACTCGTCCAAAATCTTATCGGTTTTCGTAAAATCCAAATCCTCGTAGTAAGTATCGCCCACCATCATGCAGGGTGCATTAGCACAGGCGCCTAAGCACTCTGCGCCGTTGAGCGTGAATTTGCGGTCGGCAGTCGTGTCGCCTTTTTCAATGCCAAGCTTTGCGCCAATGTGGTCAATCAACTGGTCGGCTCCGACGGCCATGCAGACGATGTTGTGGCAGACTTCCAAATGGTACTTGCCAATAGGGACTTTGTTATACATGGTATAAAAAGTCGCCACGCCTTCCACGTCCGCTGGGGCCAGGCTGAGATAGTCGGCAATGTCTTTCATCGCCTCGCGGGGTATCCAGCCGTCGTTTTCTTCCTGCGCCAGCCAGAGGGCGGGCAGCAGCGCGGCCTTTTTGGTCGGGTACTTCTTGATGATGGCATCCAGTTTTTTGAGAGATTCTTCTGTGAACATAATTTACTCGGTGCGGAGTTAGCGGTCAATGTCTCCCAGCACAATATCAATCGAGCCAATAATCGCGACAACATCGGCAATCATGCGGCCTTCGGCCATTTTTGGGAGAGCCTGCAAATTGTTGAACGAAGGGCCTTTGATCTTCACGCGGGCGGGCTTGTTGGAGCCGTCGCTATAAATATAATAGCCCTTCTCGCCGCGTGCGCTTTCCACGGCGGCATAGGATTCGCCAATTGGCGGATGGTAGCCTTCCGTGAACAGCTTGAAGTGGTGAATGAGCGACTCCATCGATGTGTCTAATTCGGCACGGGGCGGCGGAGCGATCTTTCGGTCAGAGGTCATCACCGGACCGCCGGGAACATTTTTCAGCGCCTGCACCAGAATCCGCTGGCTTTGCTTGAGTTCTTCCATGCGGCACAGGAAGCGGTCGTACACATCACCTTTTGTGCCGGTGGGAACGTCAAATTCAAACTCGTCATAGCCCGTATAAGGGTTCGCTTTGCGGATGTCCCAGGCTACACCAGAGCCGCGCAGGGACGGGCCGCTCAGGCCCCAGGCAACGGCGTCTTCAGCGGAAATGATGCCGATCCCGGAAAGACGCTCAATAAAGATCGGGTTTTTAGAAATGAGCCGATTATATTCATCCAGGCGGCGCGGGAAATCCGCGACAAAGCGATTAACTTTGTGGAACCAGCCTTCCGGCATGTCGCCGCGCAGGCCGCCGGGGCAAATCCATGAAGTCATCATGCGGACGCCCGACATCATTTCCTTCATGTCCAAGATGGCGTCGCGCTCGCGCCAGGTGTAAAAGAACAGCGTCATCGCCCCAATGTCCAGCGCGTGCGTCCCGAGCCAGAGCAGGTGGGAAGCGATCCGTTCCAGTTCGTTTAAGATCAAGCGCAGACGCTGGGCGCGGGGCGGAATCTCGCAGTCAATCAGCTTTTCCACGGCCATCGAGTAGGCCAGGTTGTTCATCAAGTTGGAAAGATAATCTTCCCGGTCCGTGATGGTCAGGGCTTTGTAGTAGGTCATGTTCTCCATGGTCTTTTCCAGACCCGTATGGAGATAGCCGATGTGCGGCGTCGCCTTCATCACATTCTCGCCGTCCAGTTCCACCACGAGGCGCAGAACGCCGTGCGTGGACGGGTGCTGCGGCCCCATGTTGACGATCATCCGGTCGCCGTCATCGGTCTGAATCACTTCCGCATCAACGCCGGCGCCCATACGCTGAATCAAGGGTTTTTCGGTTAGCTCTCGCTCAATAGTTGCCATACAATAAACGCTTTCTATTGCGCCCGAACGTTGTGCGTGAACTCAATTTCTTCCCCGCCGAGCGGGAAATCTTTTCGCAGGGGATGCCCAATCCAATCGTCGGGCATGAGAATACGCCGCAGGTCGGAATGGTTGTTGAACGAAATGCCGAACATGTCCCAAACTTCACGCTCATTCCAGTTAGCGTTCGGCCAGACACCTTCCACGGTGTCAATCGCTGCGTCGTCTTCGTCTACCTGCGCTTTAAGCCGCAGGCGCTGGAATGTTCCCAGCGAGTAAAGGTTATAGATCACTTCAAATCGCTTCTCACCGGCGTCCTCATCCATGATGTCCAGACGGTCAAAGCAGGTGATGTCCGAAAGATAGTTATAATTGGTTTCGCGGCTGTCGCGCAGCATTTTGCAGATACCAACGACATTGTTCTTGTGAATAACTATCGTTTTTTCGCCGCGAAACAAGCGCGTTTGAACGACGGAACCGGGGAATTGCTCCTGCATCAGACGCAGCTCCACGCAGTCATCCGGGTTCAGGTCTACCCATTCGTCAGGCCGCTTTGTTTGTATCTCGCGAAGCTGCAAATCCGTCGGCGTCAGGCCGAGGCGTACATCGTAATCCATAATTTAACCTGTTGAAGAACCTAACCCCGGCGCTACGCACCGACCCTTCCCTGTTAGGGAAGGGTGAGAGAGATATGCTACACTGTTTTTATCCGCACCCTCCCTTAACAGGGGAGGGGCGCCGCTTGCGGCGGGGAGAGGTTCCTACCGTCTGTCGCTGAAATGTTCGCGGTCAATTTTCTTTTGCAGTTGGTTAATGGCATAAATCAGCGCGTCGGGGTTCGGCGGGCAGCCCGGAACATAAATATCTACCGGGACAATCTGATCCACGCCCTGCAAGATGGCATAGTTGTTGAACACGCCGCCGCAGGAAGCGCAGTCACCCATAGAAATTACCCACTTGGGTTCCGGCATCTGGTCGTAAATCTGCCGCAGCACCGGGGCCATTTTCTTGGACACACGCCCGGCCACAATCATTAAGTCCGCCTGGCGGGGCGAAGCGCGAAACGCTTCCGAGCCGAACCGAGCCAGATCATAACGGGAATTGGTGCTGCCCATCATTTCAATGGCGCAGCAGGCGAGTCCGAAGGTGGCCGGCCAGACAGAATTGCGCCGCGCCCAGTTGACGACTTTGTTCAGCGGAACGGTCAGCACTCCGAGGTTTTGTTCTACTCCCATTCAAACGCGCCTTTCTGCCAAACATAGATGTAGCCGACAAAGAGAATGGCGATGAACACAACCATTTCGAGCAGGCTGAAAATCTGTAGCGCCGAATGATGCCCCCATTTCGTGAAGGTCACGGCCCAGGGATACAAAAACACGGTTTCAATGTCAAACACGATGAACAGCATCGCGATTAGATAATACTTAACAGGAAAGCGTTCACGCGCCGAGCCGACCGGCGTGACGCCGCATTCATACGGGGCCAGTTTCGCCGCCGAGGGCTTTTTCGGACCCAGAATCCAGGACAGGCCGACCAGGGTTCCGGCAAGGGCTACGGCAACAACCAGCAGGATCAGGAGCGGCAGATAATCGGAAAGTTGTGGTGTTGGCGGCGGCGCAACAGGAAGCATGATGTTCCCCTTTGGTGAAACGGGCGACATGGGAGAGTCCAGGAAATCTCCCCTTTCCGCGTCTCTGTGAATTATGTCACAAGCTTGAACGTTTGTCAATGGCCTGCTGTAAGAAAAAGGGTATAACGTTCACTATAATGCGTCCACTCATCAATGAAGTCCGCTTCAACCGTCTGCTGACTCGTGCCGCCCTTCTACCCCTGCTCCTCATGGTGGCGCTGGCTGGGCTGCTGCTGTGGCAAATCGCCAGCCTGCTGCGCGTTTTTGAATGGGTCGATCACACCGACCATGTCATCGCGCAGGCGAATCTTTCTCAAAAACTGCTGCTGGATATGGAAACCGGCAAACGAGGCTACCTCCTGTACCACCAGCCGCGTTACCTTCAGCCATACAACGATGCACAGAGCGAGATTGGCCCGGCATTGGCCAGTCTCGCAGTTCTCGTGCAGGATAACCCCTCTCAAGAGGCGCGTCTGAAAACGCTCAACGAACTGTTTCAAGAATGGGCGTCGGCTTCAGAAAAACAGGTGGCACAGGCACGAGCGCAGCCGGCCAGTGGCGACCGCGCCAAACAGTTGATGGACTCAATGCGGATTGTGATTCAGCAGTTTATCGGCGCAGAAAATGCGCTGAGGCTGAAACGCACGGAAAAAGCGCGGCAGACGACGCACAGCGTCTTTGCGCTTGCCCTGTTGGCATCGCTGGGCGGAGGCGGACTCCTCGCAATCCTTTCCCGGCGGCAGCTTCAGCGCCTCGCTGCCGAATTCGCGGAAGCGACGGCGACCTCCCGCCGGCAGGCACAGTCCATCAAAGAGCGCGAAATCTGGCTGACGACCCTGCTTCGCAGCCTGGGGGAAGGCGTCATCGCAACGGATAGCCAGGGACGCATCACACTGATTAATTCGCGCGCCGAAGCTTTAACCGGATGGAACCTGGAACAGTCCGAGGGCATAGACATTCGAGAAGTCTTTCGACTGCAAGGCCAGGCTGACGGTGAGCCGGCCCTGCATGTTTTAAGCAGCCGCCGGTCCTATGAAAGTGCGCGCGAAGCCGATGACTGCCTGCTTGTCTCCCGTCTGGGAGACATCATCCCGGTGAATATCGCCGCCTCCCCGATTGTCGCCGAAGATGGCTCGCGAGACAGCTTGACAGGCGTTGTTCTTGCTTTCCGGGACATTACTGAGCGCAAAACCTTTGAGAGTGACCTGCTCCGAGCCAAAGACGCCGCGGAAGCATCCAGCCGAACCAAATCGCAGTTTCTGGCGAATATGAGCCATGAGCTTCGGACGCCGATGAACGCCATCATCGGCTACTCGGAAATGCTTCAGGAAGAAGCCGTCGAGGAAGGCCTGGATCACTTCACGACGGATTTAGGAAAAATCCAGAATGCCGGAAAACATCTGCTCAGTCTGATCAACGATATTCTGGACCTGTCGAAAATCGAAGCGGGTAAAATGGAGCTGTACCTCGAAGATTTCGACGTGGCTAATGCCGTCAGCGAAGTCGCCGGCACGGTGCAGACTTTAATTACCCGCAAGAACAATCGCTTGATTGTTGAGTGTCCCCCGGACATCGGAATTCTTCACGCGGACCTGACAAAAGTGCGCCAGTCGCTGTTTAATCTGCTTTCCAATTCGGCAAAATTCACAGAAAACGGCACGATTACCCTGAGGGTACACCGCGACGGTGCGAATCTGATATTTACTGTCCGCGACACCGGAATTGGCATGACCGAGGAGCAAATGAGCGGTTTATTTGAGGCATTTTCTCAGGCCGATGCGTCTACCACGCGGAAATACGGCGGAACCGGACTGGGCCTCGCGATTACGCGCCGGTTCTGCCGAATGATGGGCGGGGACGTTTCCGTTGCCAGCGTTTCCGGGGAAGGTTCGGCATTTACACTGCATCTTCCCGCCGTGGTTCATCTGGCAAATTCCGCAGAAAACGCGGAAGCCGGAACTATCGTAGACACATTGCTGCCTGAAGCTCACAAAGGTGATTTAGTTCTGGTCATAGACGATGACCCGGCGGCGCGGGACTTGATGCGCCGCTTTTTGACCAAAGACGGATTCCAGGCCGAAACTGCGGGAAGCGGGGAGGAAGGATTACGTCTGGCCCGAGCGCTTCGCCCTTCCGCAATCACGCTTGATGTGATGATGCCCGGCATGGATGGCTGGGCGGTGCTGCAAACACTGAAAAGTGACCCGGATACGTCCAGCATTCCTGTTATCATGGTGACTATGGTGGACGACAAGAACATCGGGTTCGCGCTCGGAGCGACTGATTACTTGACGAAACCCGTTGATCGCGGACGCCTCGCTGCCCTTCTCGCCCGTCACCACACCACGGACTGCGGCGAAGCGGGATGCCGGGTGCTGCTGGTAGAAGACGATGCCGGGACGCGCGACATGATGTGCGAAATGCTTTCCAAAGAAGGCTGGCAAGTCGGAGAAGCGGCGAATGGCCTGCTCGCGCTGGAACAAATGGAGCTGTCCGTGCCTAATCTGATCCTGCTGGATTTGATGATGCCGGAGATGGACGGCTTCGAGTTTGCCCGGCGGCTGCGCTTGCAGCCGCAATGGCACTCCATCCCGATTATCGTGCTGACGGCCAAAGACGTGACCGAAGAAGACCGCCAGCGGCTGAGCGGCAGCGTCGAAAAAATTATGCAGAAAGGCCACTGGGGACGGGAAGCCCTGGTGCGCGAAATACGGGAGCTGCTGGAGACCGGCCTCGAGTAATCATTTATGGCAAAAATATATGGCAAAAATACTGCTGGTAGAAGATAACGAAGACAACCGCGACATGCTTTCGCGGCGGCTGACGCGCCGAGGCTTCGAGGTGATTGTCGCCATTGACGGGCAGGAGGGAGCAGCCAAAGCCGTTTCGGAACAGCCTGCGCTGATTCTCATGGACATGAGCCTGCCGATCATCGACGGCTGGGAAGCGACCCGGCAGGTCAAAGCCAATCCGGCATCCGCACATATTCCCGTGATTGCGCTCACAGCCCATGCCATGTCCGGCGACCGTGAAAAAGCGGTCGCCGCCGGATGCGACGATTATGACACCAAACCCGTTGAGTTTTCCCGGCTTATGGAGAAAATTACGGCGCTGGTTCCCAGCGGAGAACCCGCGTGATACCCACCGCACTTGCCGGCCTGCGCCACGATCTTCGGAACTCGATTGGCCTGATTCTCGGCTACAGTGAGATGCTGCTGGAAGAAACCCGCGAGTTGAATGAGGACGTGCTGACCGCTGACGTGGAGAAAATCCATGCCGCCGGGCAAACGCTGCTTGCCATGATTGATGAGCGGCTGACGGAGACTTCGCTGAGTCGGCCTCTGGAAAGCGTGGCTCCGCCACAAAGGCTGCTTGAGCCGATGGCGGAGTCTCGATCTCGAATGCCGCAGGACGATGACCAGGAGGGCGGCCTGCTGCTGGTGGTCGACGACAACGCGGATAATCGCGACGTGCTTGCCCGGCGTCTGGAAAAGCAAGGCCACTGGGCGATCACGGTTTCCAGCGGCGCCGAAGCGTTAAGCGCCTTAGAGGAACAGCCGTTTGACCTTGTTCTCCTGGATGTGATGATGCCGGAAATGGATGGATTTGAAACCCTATCGCGTATCAAAGCCGAGCCGAAAACGAGCCATTTGCCGGTCATTATGATTTCTGCCCTGGATGAAATTGCCAGCGTTGTCCGCTGCATTGAAATGGGCGCGGCGGACTACCTCCCCAAGCCGTTCAACCCCATTCTGCTGCGCGCGCGTGTCGGAGCCACCCTGCGAGAGAAACGCGCTCGTGACCGCGAAACGCGCTATACCGCGGAGATTCAGGAAAATCTGCGACGGTTGCAGCAGCTTGAGAAGCTTCGCGACGACCTGACCCACATGATTGTCCACGATCTGCGTACTCCTCTTACTTCACTTCTCACCGGCCTTCAAACCCTGCCTTTGATGGGCGATCTCAATGAATTACAGAAAGAAATGGTGGGAATTGCTGAAGACGGCGGCCATAGCCTGCTGGCAATGATTAATGATTTGCTGGACGTCGAAAAAATGGAGCAGGAAACGGTTCCGCTGGAGCTTTCGGCGCTGAGCGTCTCGGATTTAATTGCCCGCTCCATCGCTCAGGTTGCTTCTCTCGCCAAAAACGGAAGCCTCACACTGTCCCAGCGGGTTGACCCGGAGGTTCCGCCCCTGACGGCGGATGAAGACAAGCTGCGCCGTATTTTTATTAACCTTCTGAGCAATGCGATTAAATTCACGCCGGTGGATGGAACCGTGTCTGTCATGGCGTCGTATTCCAGAGCCGACGGATTTCTCTTTAGCGTGGAAGACACCGGGGAAGGCATTCCAACGGATGCCTTCAGCCGGATATTTGAGAAGTTCGGACAGGTGGAGAATCGAAGGGCAGGACGAAAAATGTCAACCGGACTGGGTTTGGCATTCTGCAAGCTGGCCGTGGAAGCGCACGGCGGGCGTATCTGGGTCGAAAGTGAACCAGGCCACGGAAGCACATTCTTTTTTACACTTCCGGCAGGCCGCGCCGGTTAAGCCTGCTTGGATTTATCAATTTCCTGCTGTGTGTCTGTCGCCGCCGCATCCATTTCTTCGGCCACAATCTGGGAGCCCGCCGCCGTTTCCAAGGTTTCTTCCAGTCGTGTTTCCAGGGCTGCCAGCACTTCATTCGGGTCTACGGTTTTCGTCAAGGCTTCCGCTTCCAAATCCACGCGGTTGTGGACACTCGGCATGTCGCGGCGCAGTTCTTCCAGCAGATCAATAATTTTGGCGGTACGCTGCTCGGTCAGCAAACTCATTTGCAGATCAAGCTGCTCCCGCCGCTCGGCCAGCTTTCCCTGCCGGTTCTGGGTAATCAGTACCACCGTCGTCATTAAAAGCGCCCCCAGGCCAACCGCGCCCTGAAGCCAGAAAAACGGCGGGTCATCTCGGTCATGCAGCCCCAGCAGGGGAACCAGGCTGTTGGCAAGCATCCATACGCTGACGCCCACAAGAATGCCATAAAAAAACTGCGGGCGGCCCAGCCAGGCCGTGAGCGACTCGACGGTGCGCTGGTGCGTGTCCACCTGCTGCTCGGCAAGATTGTGCAGCGCTACCACTGCGTCGATGTTTTGATTGATGGGGTCAATCGCTGCCGGCCCTATTTCTTTCTGGCTTCGTCGGAGGCGCATTATTGGTTTGTTTTCCGGCGGCGTATTTCGTGCCGGCGCACAGGCACCGCGCGAGACCAGAATGCCGCCAAACGGATGTCGCCCGATTTCTACTCCGGCAGCAAGTCCTCGGTCGTCCCGTCCTCGCTCCAAACCAATTTTGCATCCAGCAGGCCCGGCGCGGCGGCAAGGCGCAGACTGGCAACGCCGCTCAGCTCGCTGCTTGTCCCATCGGCACGCAGTCCCAGTCCCAGCCACAGGCCGTCAAACGAGTTTTCCTGCACACAAGTCACGACCAGCCGGCGGCCCCGCGCCGTCACTTCCACCGTGCCGGGAAAAAGCGACAGGGCAGCCTGACCCCGCGTTCCATCCGCCCCCGTCTGGTAACGAGACAGCACACCGGAAACACTGCCGTTGCATCCCTGCGCGTCTGGAGCAATAATTTCCAGGGTAAGGCTTTCTACCTCGCCTGCCGGAACCGGCTGGCCGCCAACAAAAACATGCAGGCCATCCGACGACGGGCCGCTGACAATGACATGCGTGAGACTGCCCTCGATGCGAGCGACATCACCCGCCACGGGCCGAGAGGACACCGGGGGAAGAGGTTTGTTGGTCATTCCAAACATCGGCTTTTTCTTTCAGGCCACAATCGTATAAGTAATCGCTTCATCGGCAGCAAGCCAGTGAGTCTTGTAAACCGTGAGGAACGCTTTGACCTCGTCGCTCAGTGCATTGACGTCCACATAAACATCCACCACGCGATTGGTGATTTCCTCACCGTTGTACCAGACGCGCGTCGCCTGCGGATCAACCATCGGGTGATAATTCTCCAGTACCACCGAATGGCCGGGAAACGTCAGGGAAAGGCGGCCCGGAAGAATGTCCAGCGCATCCTCCGGGTCATTCTGGGGCCGCACCAGAGCGGTCAATTCCGTTCCATTGTAAATGCCGCCCTGAATGGGATTGTCCCATGCGTCGCGCCCGGCGCGAAGCTCAACATACAACTGGGCGGCGGGAACTTCCACCCCGTTGTTGTACAACGTCGTGCTGACCCAGTCGCCTCCGGTCTCGAACGTCATGTCGTTCATGGCATTTTTCGCGGGGGGAGAATCGCAGCAGAGGCCGTCCGCGGGGATGCCGCTATCGGGCCGCAGGCAATGGCGCGGAACCCCGTGTGATCCACTTCCATGTCGGCAAAACGGGTCTGGCCCATCAAATACAGTGTCTCCCCTTTGCTTTGCGGGGACAGGCCAACGGCAGTCAGTGGCAAAGCGGCTTCGAGCAAAGTGCCACGCCAGGCGTAAAAACCGCCGGGAACGCCCGGCAGCGGAAGCCTGCGGCCAGACGGGCCAGGCGTCACAGTGACTCCCAGCGATGCGCTTTGAGAAAGGCCAGAGGCAATCGGGCGGAAGGTGAGTGTATAGGCGATCTGCGGCGATAAAGCGCGGGCGGCGTCCAAACGCGCATAAAGAAAATGGCTATCCCGGCAGGCAAACAAGCGGGAAACGTCGCCGCTGGCCTGAAACGCCCGTATCACGGTGTCCCCGACCGGGTCCAAGTCCACGGGTGTCTGCCCGGCCCAATCTTTTGCCTCGCCATCCAGGTGCATCTGCCCATCGGGAACGTGCGTCAGAATCGGAGATTGATTGGCTTTGCCCAGAGTGCCGAACAATTCATTGCGGCGGGCGAACGACATCAAAAAGCGGCTGGACATATCCACTTGGCTTCGGTAGCGCTTGATCGCGGCATATTTCTTTTGCGTGTCGCGGTGCGACAATTCCAGCGCCGCCCAGTGCGTGTCCAGTGCCGTCATTTGCCCTGGCGGAAGCAAAGGCGCGTCTTCATGCAGACCCTGGGGCGTCGGCCAGTCGCCGTGATGCACCAGATAGTAATGCAGCCGCGCCGTTTTCGCCCAGCGAACGCCTGATGCCCGAAGCTGTTCCAGCGCGGTGCGGACAAACACACTGGCCGCGGCATGATCGGGATGATCGTCGTTTGGGTGCGTCACATAAATGTCCGTGGGACGGTCATCCTGCATTTGCCGCTCAATATCAGTCAAGAGACTTTGCCCGCAGTAAGGCGCGTGCGGCGTCGGGGAATCATTGTACGGGCAGTGGTCTGCCCCGGTGAAAGCCGAGGGAAAGGGCGAATTCGGCGACCAATGCTCCGTCCACATGGGCATCAAGCCCCGGTCGGGGTAGCCGAGAAAGACAACATGGTCGGCGGGAAGCCCTAAAACACTCAGTGCGGTGCGGGCTTCGCCCTGCCGCAGATAGGCATACCGCACAAAATCCGCCGGAGAAACGGTGATCTCGTGGAAGCACTGCGCGGCACTGATCCGAAACCCGTCCCCATTGGTGATCAGCACTGCGCGAACATCATCGCCCTGAAGGCGCGCCTGACGCATCATTCCGCCCGCGCCCAAAGTCTCGTCATCGGGATGCGGCGCGAAGACCAGCACACGCTCGTCCGCCGCCGGCGGGGCGGCAATAACCATTTGCTTTTCCTGCTCATTCCCCGCATAGATTTTGTACGCCGTCGCAAGGCAAAACAGCCCTGCCGCGACGAGCGGCAAGGCAAGGGCCAGCAAAGCAGCCCGCAGCCATTTCCGCCGCCGGGATCGCGGTTTGGCAGGAGTTCGCGGTGTCCGAAATCGCTTGGTCATCTAGGGCGTTATTTTCCTCGAAGAATGGGGCGCACTTCGGAATAGGCCGCCGTGATCAGCGGCTCCCAGTGCATCAGCCAGGAGATCGGGTTGCGTTTCAGGCGCTGAGCAACAGTTTCAAGGTCCGGCCATTCCGTGAGCGCGCGGGCCGCTTTGGAAAGGCCTTCCGCTTCCAAAATCAAAGCCGCACGGCTTTTATCCGTCGGACGCTCCTGGCGCAGCAGCCAGCAGACATCTAGGCTCGCATACTGAAAGCTTTTAAGATTCCACCATACCTGGCGCACCCAGTCATCCCCGATGGCCCATTCGCGCCGCTTGAATTGCTGCCGCAGCGTCCGCAGCGTATCGGTATAACCATGTGTGATGGAGTCAATCGCATCGGCACGGCTTGGCGGCGGCAGCGCCAGCGCGCCGTCCAAAACGCGGGCAAACGCAAATTGAAAGCGGTAAAAGCCCGGCAAAGAAGCGTATTCAGCTTCGGACAGCACGAAAAACTGCACCTGGGGGAAAAGGTCGCGGCAGTCGCGTGTGGCATGAGTCACACAGTTTTCCACGGCCTCCACGACCATCAGAAAGTCCAGGTCATGGGCTTCCTGCGGGCGATCCGCCGCCGAGCCATAGAGGGCCAGCAGACGCAGGTTCCCACCCAGTCTCCGAGCGGCTGTCGTTGCGAGAAGCGAAATGACATCGGCACTGGGCATGATGGCGCTTTAGGGAAAAAACATGGCGGAACGGGTGGGATTCGAACCCACGAATGGAGAGGACCCCATTACACGATTTCCAGTCGTGCTCCTTCGACCAACTCGGACACCGTTCCTCAAGCGCCCCTATTGTATCACGCCGACGCCCCGACTGTCAAGCCGGATTTCCACTGGCTTGGACTGATAGAAGCTTAAATGTCGGCAACCAGATCAAAATACTCCTCATCTTCTTTGATCCCGCCAAAACCCAGGCCGACAGTCTTTTCAGAGGCAACAAACTCAATTGCGCTGATCCACTTGACCATTTTATAACCCAGTTGGTTCTCGACTCTCAATCGCAGCGGCGCACCATACACTGTGTTCAGTGGCTCATAATTCATTTCGTAAGCCAGCAGGCTCTGGGGGTGCTTGAGGTTTTCCAGCGTATGCGTGTCGTAATACTGGCTGCCGGAGTGGCTTTCGCCGAATGAGTAAAACACACCGACTTTGGCGTCTGGAGAAGGCCGAACCAGTTCTATCAGCTTTGTCATGGAAAGGCCGCCCCATTCCGCAATACCGGACCAGCCTTGAATGCAGTGGTGCATCGTCGTTTGTTCCTGCTTGCCCAGCGCTTTGATTTCTTCCAGCGACAAATCCACGGGATTTTCTACCAGCCCGGAAACGCGCAGGCGGTAGTCTTTAAAGTCTTCAGCAGCCAGCGTCAGCCATTCTTCCGAGGTGGGCAGTGCGCCATTGGGCCAAAAGCGTGGGGAAATTTCACTGCGGCTATATTCAGCCCTCGGCTCCAGCGAGTTTAGTCCTCCCACCAGCATCGCATTGACCGTCTTTTTGGCCGCCTGCTGCACCAGGCGAGGGCGGTTCCAGGAAAGCCAGTGCGCCGCGAAACATACCCCAATCACGGCGGCAATTCCAACTAATCCCAGTATCAAGCCGCACGGGTCGTCCCCGTCCCGCCCCAGCACGATATGGTTCATATTCTGATTGTGGCCGGTCGCGAAGACCAGCCCGACATGAATCACGATGAAAACAACGTAGCCGGCCAGCAGCAGAAAGTGCAGTGAACGCGCCCCCTGCCGCCCGCCGAACAGTTTCGGATACCACTGAAAGCGGTTGTCAAAAGCCGGGGACATGGCAATTCCCGTCAGCAGCGACAGGGGTGCCAGCGCAAACACGACGCCGAAATAGGCGATCTGCTGCAACGCATTGTACCGATAAAAGCCGTCCGGCTCCGGCGGCAGGTGAAACGTGGCGTAATGCACAAACGTCGCCCACGCTTCGGGAAAGATATTCCCGGAGACCGGCACGAGTCGCGCCCAGTGGCCGGAAACGAACAGCATGACGATGTAGGCCAAACCGGTAACAATCCAGAGGAAATCGCTCAAAAAGTGCCAGTGCCGCGCCATGCCGATAGTGTGCCTGAAGCCGGGCAGCCCCAGCCAGGGGGACAGATACCGCTGGTCATCATTGGCCGTATAGAGCCGATCCGTCGGAACTTTAGTGGGCGTAAAGCGTATCCATTCAGTGCCGGGGGTGCAGTGAACATTGGCATAAAGCCGGGGATGATCCCACAAAATAGATAGCCCGCTGCGGATAATCAGCATCATCAGCAGAAAATTCGCAAAATGGGCGAGCCGCAGCCAGGCCGGAAAGCCGGGTCGGACCGACCAGTGATGCAGCTCCGCCAGCGTATAAACGTGAACGTAGGGCAGGCCGAGGAGCAGATACTGACCCCAGGCGATTCCGACCAGAGCAAGCACGAGCAGGCAAACCGAGATGAGCAGCGACGGGCGCACCCAGATGGCCTGACGCCGATCCTGGGGAAATTTGACTGCATCATCTTTCGGTCCTGTATTTTTTGAGCTTTTCGCTGCCGTCGCGGCAGACGGGGTTACATGAGGCGGCGTTGCCTGTGAGTTCATATGTTATTCTTGTTTTCCTGGGATTCCACTCGAATCAAAGTAATCAAAACTTCCAGCGGGCCATCCCCCGTGTTCTTGATCTTAAACGTGCAGCCTGCGGGCTCATAATAAAGCGTCCCCGGAACGAGAACAATCTCGGTGGTTTCATTGACGGTCATCAGGCCCTGCCCTTTGTGCGGCAGCAGAACAACCTCGAACCGCTCATGGGGATGCGAAGGCATCTCTTGGCCAGGGTTCAGGAACAGCAAAACCGCCTCGCTTTGTGTGCCTTTATAGACGCCTTTGATGACAAACTGATCGTCGCTGTATTGTTCCATCTCCCGCATATTCTTGTGCATAAATGTTCCTATTAATAACCGTGTTCACCAGGGTGCATCTGTACTATACCCCGAAACATACGGTGGACAATTATGTGGTATCCAATGACAAGAGTCATTCCACACAGATTCGCAATCAAAAAGATTTGAATCTGATGAACAGGCGCAGCCGAATTGAAGAGGGTCAATCCTTCACCGGGGCGCCCCAGCGCGGGAAGCAGCAGCGGATACAAGCTCGCTCCCGCCGCACTCATTAGCCCGAAGATGAGCACCGCTCCGGCATAGACCGCCCAGCCATCTTCGCCGTGACGCTGGAAAAATGGGATCGCCAGGAGAGCCGCAAACGCCAGCACGCCCAGAACAGGATAGTGAGAAACGTCGTGTCCCGGACACTTTGCCTGTTCAGAGAAGCTGGAATGATTGAATTGCGAGGCCGCAGAGTGATAATTTTGGATGAACCAGGTCTGCGCCGCCTGTCACCATAGCCGGGTACAATAGTCATATGGCAGACGAAATCAAACGGGAAACTGAGAGCGAACCAGGATTGCTGGCGCGAGACGTGCGGCGGCTGGGGAACGCGCTGGGGAGCGTTCTGCGCGAGCAGGGCGGCGAGTCGCTTCTGGAAACGGTGGAATCTATCCGCGCGTTGACCAAAGAAGCGCGCAGTGCCTCCGGGCAGGACCGGGCCGAAGCCGCCCTAAACACGCTGTTTTCGGGCATGACTTTTGAACAGGCGCTGCCTGTACTAAAAGCCTTCACGACCTATTTTCAGCTCGTCAATCTCGCTGAGCAGAAGGAAATCGCTCGCATCAATCGGCGACGGTCTTATGAGGCGGGTACGGCTCCCCGACCTGAGTCCGTCCGGGCGGCGGTGCGAACCATGCGCGACGCTGGGATGACTGCCGATCAGATGCGTGATCTGATCTGCGAGCTTTCCATTCAGCTTGTCTTTACCGCCCATCCGACCGAGTCCAAGCGGCGCAGCGTCCAGGAAAAACTGCATCGACTTTCCGATTATCTGGGCCAGGTGGAACAGCCGCTGATGTCGCAAAATGAGCAAGAGCGCCTGGAACTGGACATTGCCGCGGAAACCGAGATTTTGTGGCAGACGGATGAAGTCCGGCAGAGACGGCTTACGGTGCTGGACGAAGCGCAAAACATTTTGCTGTATTTCGGTCAAACGCTGTTTCAGGTGACGCCGCGCCTGTATGAAGACTTGGACACAGCGCTGGCGGAATGCTATCCCGGTGAAAGCTTTGATCTGCCCAATTTCCTGGAATACGGCTCGTGGGTCGGCGGAGACCGTGACGGAAATCCAACGATCACACTGGCTCACACCGCCGAAGTGCTGCGGATGCACCGGGACATGGCCTTGTCGCAGTATATTCCTGCCGTGCGAACACTCAGCGACCGGTTAAGCCAGTCCCGGCACTATGTCGGTGTTTCCTCCGAGTTGGAGCAGTCACTGGCAGCCGATGCCCAGCGTTTCCCTGACGTTGCCGCGGAAGCCGCCGGACGCAGTCCGACCGAGCCATACCGCCGTAAATGCGAGTTTATCTGGGAACGGCTGCGGCGGACTCAGGCCGGCAGCGCAGGCGGATACCTGTCCGCCACCGACTTCGCGGCAGATTTGGAAATCATGCAGCAGTCCCTGGAAACCAACAAAGGCCACTTCGCTGCCCGGCGCGCGCTGGCTCCATTGCTCGTGCAAGCCCGCTTGTTCGGCTTTCATCTGGCGCGTCTGGATATTCGGGAACATAAAGACAAGTACCTCGCGGCGCTGGCCTCCGTGCTGGTCTCGCAGGGTGTCCATTGGAACGGGCTGGATGAAGACGCCAAAGTTGCCCTGCTTCAGCAGGAAATCGGCAGCCGCCGCACTCTTATCCCGGCCCGGCTGGATTTTGATGAGGAAACCAACAAGACTCTGAGCCTGTTTCGTCTCATGGCAGAGCAGGTCGGGACACTGGGGCGGGATGCCTGCGGCTCTTTCATCCTCTCCATGGCCTCCGATGTGTCCGATGTTCTGGCCGTGCTGCTGATGGCTAAAGAAGCGCGACTGGCGGACCTGATGGGAGAGCAGGCCTGGTCGCTCGTGGACGTTGTCCCGCTTTTTGAGACAATCGGTGATCTGGAAAACGCGCCGCGGGTGCTGGATACACTGCTTCAGAACCCACTTTACCGCCGCAACGTAGCGCTCCGCGGCAATCAGCAGGAAGTGATGGTCGGCTACTCGGACAGCAACAAAGACGGTGGATATCTGACCGCCAACTGGAAACTCTATCAGGCGCAGGCGCAGCTCGCCTCCGTCGCCCGCACGCATGGTGTCAGCCTGCGCCTGTTTCATGGCCGCGGCGGAGCCGTCGGGCGCGGGGGCGGGCCGGCGGGTAAAGCCATTCTGGCCCAGCCGCCAGGCAGCGTTCGGGGCCGGCTGAAAATCACCGAGCAGGGCGAAGTAATTGCCGCGCGCTACTTTGATCAGGAAGTCGCCTACCGAAATTTGGAACAAATCGTCCACGCCGTGCTGATGGCAAGCACGGACAAGATCGCGGCGAATGCCGGGGAAACGGAAAAAGTGTGGGCAGACGCCATGACCGAAGTTTCCGACACCGCGTTTCAGGCTTATCGCGCCCTGGTGTATGGCGACCCGGATTTCGTCCGCTTTTTTCAGGAAGCAACGCCGGTGAGTGAGCTGGCCCAGCTTAACATCGGTTCGCGTCCGCCCAAGCGCACCGCTTCCGACCGCATTGAAGACTTGCGGGCCATCCCCTGGGTCTTTTCCTGGATGCAAAGCCGTATCACCCTGCCGGGATGGTACGGGATCGGAACGGCCCTCGGCGGCTACGCCGAACAGTCCGCCGAACATCTCCTGCGGTTGCAGGAAATGTACCGCGATTGGCCCTTCTTTACTACAATGCTGGACAATGCCCAGATGTCGCTGGCGAAAGCCGACATGGATATCGCCGCCAAGTACGCGACGCTGGTTCAGGACAAAAGCATTTCAGCGCGCATCTTTGGAGCCATCCGTATGGAGTATGACAAAAGTGTTGCCATCATTGATCGCATCATCGGCCAGGAAGCTCTGCTGGACAGCCAGCCTGTACTGCAAAAATCCATTCGCCTGCGAAACCCTTATGTAGACCCTCTGAGTTACTTGCAAGTGGAATTATTGACACGTCTGCGCGCCCTGCCGCAGGAAGGCGACGGCGAAGAAATCAAAACACAGCGGCGCGACTTACGGGCCGCGGTGCTGCTCTCTATCAACGGCGTGGCCGCAGGTCTGAAAAATACAGGATAACACTATGAGCAACCACAGCAACATTCCCTGGCGCGAATGGGGCGAGGAAGCCTTCGCTGAAGCTCAGGCTCAGGACAAACCTATTCTGCTGGACATCGGCGCGGTCTGGTGCCACTGGTGTCATGTCATGGACGATGGCATCCCAGGCGACCCGGTTCACACGGGAACGTATGCCACGCCCGCAGTCCAGCAGCGAATCGCCGATAACTTTATCCCCATCAAGGTGGATAACGACCGCCGCCCGGACATCAATGCGCGGTACAACATGGGCGGCTGGCCTACCACCGCGTTTCTGACCCCCGAGGGCGACACGCTCTACGGCGAAACTTATGTCACGCCCTCGCGCATGATCGGCCTCTTGGACCATATCGCCGATGTTTACCAAAACGGCAAGGAGCAAATTAGGGATCAGGCCGCCGAAATGCGCCGACAGAAGACCGAATCCGAGCGTCTCTCCCCTTCCCTTCTTGACCCGGACACTACTGAAATCGTGCTAACTGCCATACGGCGCAATTTTGACCCGCAGTTCGGCGGCTTCGGCAGCCAGCCGAAATTCCCCCACCCCGACGCACTCCGCTTAACGCTGGAACGCTACGCCGCCACCGGCGACCCGGCCCTGCGCGAAATCGCCGAAAAGACTCTGCATGGCATGGCCGACGGCGGCATGTACGACCGATATGCAGGCGGCTTTTTTCGTTACAGCACCACCCGCGACTGGTCCGTGCCGCACTTTGAAAAGATGCTGGAAGACAATGCCAGGCTCACTTCGGTTTACTGCCTCGCCGCCCAGGTATTGAACGATCCCTACTATCTGGACGTGGTCAAAACCGCGCAGGGCTGGCTGCTTTCAGACATGCGCGATTCCGAGACAGGCGCATTCGCGGGGAGCCAAGACGCCGACAAAGAAGAAGCGTATTACGGCGAGCCGCTTTCGGTCCGCGCCGCGCTGCCTACGCCTTACATTGACCGCACAATTTACACGGGCTGGAATGCGCTGATGGTATCCGCATTGACGGCCCGCTATAAAATTACGGGTGAAGAAAATATTTTAGAAGCTGCGGCAAGGACATTCGCCTATTTGCCCGGTACGCTCAACAGCCATGTGGGAGATGCTGACACGCTGGTTCTCAGCCACTGTATTGCCGAGGGTCAAGCTCAAAGCCAGCGAGGCCTGCTTGCCGATCAAACAGCGTTTCTTGCGGCAGCTCTGGACTTATTTGAAGTCACGGGTGCGGGCCTGGCGGCGGCGAGACAGGCTGCCGATTATGTGCTATCCAATCTGGAAGATAAAAACACGGGTGGGTTCTATGACCTTGCTCCTGACCCAGCCGCCCTCGGTGAGCTTGCAGTTGCAAAAATAGAAATTGGCGACAATGCCGACGCCGCTCTGGCGCTGGTTCGCCTGTCCGGCCTCACGCAAGATCACCAGTATCGGCAGGCCGCTGAAAAGGCGCTCAAATTATTCGGGGACAAATATGCCGCTTATGGCTATTTTTCGTCGTCCTATGCCCGCGCCGTGGAAGCCGTCAATGCTCCTGGCCTGCACATTAGCATTGTCGGCGACCGAGCCGATCCACAGACACGAATTTTGCAGCAGGCTGCATGGAGCCATGTCGCCCCGGCCAAAACTGTGGAAACTCTGGACGGCGCAACCGCCTCGGAGCGCGGGCTGCCTGCCGACCGGAATGGGCAGCCTTACGCGACGGTCTGCGTCGGAACCGTTTGCCATGCCCCGGTCAGCGACCCCGAGGAAATGCGGGCGCAGATGCAAACTGCATGATAAAAGCCAATCTGAAAGTTCACAGTTGCGATTCTTCAGCCCCGGAAGGGCTTTCTCCGATTAGCCCGGCCCTTCAGGGCCAGGTCACTTTCGCGCTTGCGCTGGGCTGGCTACTCCTTTTCTTTGTTTCTCCTCTCTGCGCCCAATCTACTCCGCACTTTCGAACCGCCGCCGAGGCCCGCGCAAAAGGGGAGGCAGCAGAACGCGCCGGGCAGTACGAAGCGGCAGCCGCGGCTTACGAAGCGGAGGCTGTGATCCGGCGGCGGACGGGAGACCCGCAGGCGGCGGAAATCCAGCACCGGCGCGCCCTGCGCCTTCATACTGACATTGCCCTGGCCGTAACCGTTCCGGTGACAGCCAGCGAGCAGCCGCTTGCCAAATTGGAACCCATCGCCGGGTGTTATCTGGGTGCATTGGACAACTACCCGACCGACGACGCGGACAATTTTGCCCGGCGCACCGGTCGCCCCCTCGCCTTGTGCTTTGATTACAGCCCTTACGGCGCACCATTTCCGATGGCGTGGGCCAGGCGGCAGGCCCGCGCGGGGCGGGCTATTCAAATCGCCTGGGAGCCAAATCGCATCGACGCAGTGCAGGATGACGAATATCTGAACCAATGGGCGAAAGACGCCGCGCGCTGCGGGACGCCGATTTTTCTGCGGTTTGGCGGGGAAATGAACGGCAACTGGACACCCTGGGGACGAAATCCACTGGCCTACCGGAAGGCGTTCCGGCTGGTGCATGAAGTCGTCAACCGCTGGGCGTCCAATGTCGCGCTTGTCTGGGCGCCGGGGGCCGTGCCGACATACAATTTGGACTTGTATTATCCTGGTGATGATGTGGTGGACTGGGTGGGGATGAGCCTGTACCTGGTGCGCTTTTACGACAACGATTTGACGCGCCCTGCCTGGCAGGACGGGCCGGCATCATTTATTGCGCCGTTTTACGAGAAATACGCTGCGCGCAAGCCCCTTTGCCTGACGGAATGCGGCATTTCCCGCCGCAGCCGGGCCGAGGGGCAGGATGCCGACGCTTATGCCGCCGCGCGCATTTTTGATCTGCTGGATGCAATCAAAATCCGCTATCCACGCCTGAAAATGTTCTGCTGGTTCACGCGCAATAATCTGGAAACCGCCCAGGCCGGGCGGCGTCTCAATGATTATTCCCTGCCCGACGGCAGCCTCGCGCTGGCGGCGTTTCGAGACTCGACCAGGGACCCCTATTTTCTCGCGCGTGTTGGAGACACGCCGCCTTATCGTTATCAGACAGTCACGACCCGGCTGCCTGCATCTTACCAGGGCAGTCTCAGCGCCGCAATTTCCACCTACAGTCTCGCACCGACACTGGAAATCACGCGCCGGGGCATCACGCGCAAAACAGGCCATCCTTTCAGCTTGTTCCTGCCGCCGGGGCCGGGGCAAATCACCGTGCGTGTGCGGGATACGCAGGGGCGCATGGCAAAAACGCTGATCGTGAATGCGCCTTAGCGATGCCGTCCGCCCCCGAAAGAAGAATGTCCGCCGCCAAACGAACCGCCGCCGAATGAGCGGCTGCCGCCTCCGAAAAACCCGCCGGAGGGACGGCTGCCAAATGACCCGCCGCCCCCAAATGAGCCGCCACTGCTTGCGGGGAACGAGCGTCGCCCGCTGCCGAACGAGCCGCCATAGCCGGACGGTCCGCGGCCAAACGAGCCGCTCGTGGACCGCGCGGACGACCCGAACCCCGATTGTCCCCTACCAAAAGACCCATTGCTGCCGAACGTGCTTCCCACGCTGCCGAAACTGCGACGCCCAAATCCGCCGATATTATTAAAAGCACTCCGCCCGGCCTGATGATAAACAGATCGATTGACGACCCGCATCGGGGCGTATCCGTAGGGGTGGGAAGAATAATAGCTGTGGTATGAGTTCCAGCCGTAGTAAGGTGAACCGCCGATCAAAAAGTGCAGACCGACCATGGGGCCAATCATGCTGTAAGGATTGTAGCCCCAGTAGCCGCCATAATACGACATGCCGGGGTACCAGCCCATGCCGCTGAACGCAGACCAGCTTGGAGCCAGTCCCACATAGACTGGCTGGGTGTAGGCATAGTTCTGTGGGAACGGATACCAGTGCGCCCCCGGCTGGCCGGCATTATCCAGATACCCGCCAGGGGGAACATACAGGGTCGGATACTGTCCATTGTTGATAAAATACAAGCCGCCCGTGCTGGACTGGCCGAACTTCATCACATACAGATTTTGATTGGCGAAGGGAACAACGATGGTTCCCTGAGGCGAATAGAGTTGGTAGCCGCCCTGGTCAAACACAGCGCGTGCGATCTGCACTTGCTGATTAACGGGAACCTCCGTCCAGTTATAAACCTGTCCGCCCATTTGGCCGCCTCCACCGGAAGCGTCCATCGGCTGAGAAATCGTCACGGGGGTCGTCGGCGGGGCCATCATCACCGGCGGATTGTTGTGCGCGCAGCCTGCCGTAACGAGCAGAATGGTCGCGGCACAGAAAAGGGAAGATCGCTTCACAAAGTTCTCCTACGTTTGAGGCTGCTGTTTAAGAGACGGGGCGGGGAAAAGTTGAAGCACGGCTGCCGTCATGCTAACCTTCGATAATTTCGACATTAGCCCTGGGAACTGTAACGGTGCTGCCGTCCGCCAGCGTGGCTTCCAAAACGCGGACGGACGCGCCGGAGCCGACCACCGTCAAATGCGGCGGCAGAGCTGCGACCGTTGCCAGCTTGCCGAAATAAGGTTCACGAATGAGGCGAATGGGAGTGCCGATGGCAAGATTGCCTTCGTCGCTTCCATTATTTCCTGCTTTAAACGAGCCGGGAAGCGCAGGCAATGGGACAATCACTTCCGGGCGGATGACCCCGGCGCGTATTTGCGTCGCGCCATTGATGGACGCGGATTTGCCTTCCAGCGATTTCAGTAACTCAAAGGTACGCTGGGCCATGGCAATGGTGCCGAAGCCTTCCGTGATGACCAGGGTTAGATTGATGTTTTCGTGACCCGTAATGGCGACTCCGATATCATAGCCGAGGAAAGCGATCAAATCCTTGTCAATAATTCCGCCGACGACAATTCCCGTCACGCCTACTTCGGAGGCTTTTCGCAGGGCCGCGCCCGAAATGTTTGCCCCGCCAACAATGATTTTGCCTGCCAGGGCCGGGACAATCTCAGCTTCAGTCAGATCAAGTTCCGGGCCGGAAGAAACCATCTGGATTTCCCCGACTCGTTCGCCGCCAATGCCGAAGATGCCCTGAATCAGTGCGCCTTGCGTTTCCACAATGACGCCTTCACCGGGCATGGTTTCCGCGACAGTGCCGGACAGGTAGGCCGTCAGGTCAATCGGCAGGGGGGACTGCCGGACTCCGACGTTGCCGGACACGGCGCTGATCGTTTCCACAACCCCGGCCGTCGGCGACTTGGCTTCGGATTTGAACATGCCGAAAAACGCTTTGGTCGCGGCCAGTATCTGGCCCTTTTCCACCACGTCGCCTTCTTTAACCAGCAGCGCGGCAGGCAGTTCGTCAGCGTCTATGCCAAGCTGGGCAGCGACTTTCACCGACTGCATCAGCCCCGGCAGGGAAGCACGGGCGACAACGGTATCCGGCGTCACGATCTGGCCTTCTTGTACCAGCACTTCGCCTTTCAAGGGCAGGCGGCGTGTGCGCTGGATCAGCGTGTGGGCGCTGACTTTCAGCCCCGGCGTGTAAGCGGTTCCCATCAGTGCTTACCTTCCAGAGCCGAATGATTTCCCGGCCTGCATTTGAATTTCTCAATCACGGCATGGGCCGTCGCGACATCCTGCCAGCCCAGCACTGTCGTTTCCTTGTCTTCCAAATCTTTGTAAATATCAAAAAAATGGACGATTTCTTTCAGGATATGCGAGGGCAGATCGGAAAGATGCTCAATTCCCTCAAAGCGCGGGTCAGCAGCCGCGACGGAAAGGATTTTCTCATCCGGCCCTTTCTCATCTCGCATCATCAAAACGCCCAGCGGACGCGCCGCGATCAGGCAGCCGGGAAATGTCGGCTGCGTGGTAATGACGAGAATATCCAGCGGGTCGCCGTCTTCGGCCAGCGTGTCGCAAATCCAGCCGTAGTCAAAGGGGTAAAATAGCGGGGAATACAGCGTCCGGTCCAGCTTGAAAATGCCGAGATCATGGTCATACTCATATTTGTTGGATGATCCCTGCGGAATTTCCACGATCATGTTGACAATGATCGGAGCCTGATCGCCCAGTGGCACTTCGAGATAAGACATAGGGTTTCCAAATATGCGAGGGAATGAATTCCTCTCGCTACGCGAATACCGTCCTTCGGACGGAAGAAGCAAGGCATCAGCAAGTCGTTTACGTCCGCAGAATATGTAGTGGCAGCAAGAGGACTTCATTCCCTCGCTGCCAGCCTATTCGAGAAAACCGGTCTGCTTTCCTTCTCAGGCCAGCGCACGGGCCAATGTCTTTTCGGCTCCCTCGGCATAAAGCTGCGTCAAAAAGCCGCTGACGAGCCGCCCGAACAATTCCGACTGCCCCAGGTCGCCGAAGAGGTCTGTCCGGCTGAGCAGCAGGCGCGGATCAGCCCCGCCCGCCCGCGCCAGGGCTTGCAGCGACGCCGCCTGTGGGTCGTCAATAGTAAACGGCGTTCCCTGCTCGTCAGTTCCCGACAAATAGCGCAGCCAGCCCGCGACGGCCAGACTCAACAGCGTAACCGGCCTGCCGGCGGCGAGTGCCTCCTGCGCGGACGGCAGAAGAAACTTGGGAACTTTCGCGGAGCCATCCAGACAAATGCGTGTCACCTGGTCTTTGATCGCCGGATTGGCAAAGCGCGTCAGCAAAGTTTGTTTGTAGTCGCCTAAATCAATGCCCGGTACCGGGGCCAGCAGCGGCGTGATTTCTTCATCCATCATGCGGCGAATAAACTTGTGGAACAGGCCGTCGTCGATGACTTCATGGATATAAACAAAACCCGCCAGATAGCCCAGATAACCCATCGCAGAATGACTGGCGTTCAGCAGCCGCAATTTCATCATTTCATAGGGATGCACATCCCGCGTAAACTGCGCTCCGACTTGCTCCCATGCAGGGCGACCATTCGAAAAACTGTCTTCAATAATCCACTGCCGGAACGGTTCACAGACCACCGGCCAGGCATCATCTATGTTGAATTCGCTTTGCACCAGCGCCCGGTCGGCATCCGTCGTCTGCGGCGTGATCCGATCCACCATGCAATTTGGAAACATGACGTTTCGATTGATCCATCGGGACAGCGAAGAGTTTGTTTTGTCTGCGTAGGCTAAGAGCGCCTTTCGGGCGGCATCTCCATTACTCTGGAGGTTATCGCAGGAAAGCACTGTGAACGGCAGCAGGCCGCGTAATCGCCGCCGATCCAATGCCTCTGCAAGATAGCCAAAAGCACTGAGCGGATTAAGGCTATTTTCCCCATACCCACCTTCAGTAATCGTCAGCGAGACAATGCGTGTTTCCGGCGCGGTCATCGCTTCCAGCACGGCTTCAGTGCTGTCCGGCCCAAACACATACCGGGTGAGCGAACCGATGACCCGCGCTCTGTCGCCTTCCGCATCCCGCGTGACAACGGAATACAAGCAGTCCTGTGGCAGGAGCGCGTCCCGCATCACGCTATCGGCTGCACGGATACCCACACCGCAAATGCCCCATTCTTTGCTTTCACCCGCGTTCAGCAGATCATCCACATAAACAGCCTCGTGCGCCCGGTGAAATCCGCCGACGCCGATATGGACAATGCCATTCGTAACTGTCCGGCGGTCATAGCGCGGCACGGAGACATTGGTTGGCAGAAAAGTCAAAGAGGTATTGTCAAGTGATGTCATAGATTCAACATGAGATGAAACAAGGGAGTAAACTCCTTCGTTAAATGGCGCGGGCGCCAATTTTCCACTTCGTGGAGAAGAAACAGGCTCCCACCATCTTTCCTATGCCCGCGCAGGCAGTCATTCGGCGTCTGCGCCATACAGCAAAGGGCTTCAGCCCATTGATCGCGGATGTGCCTCCTGCGCTATTCCGGGTCGTAGTTCAAAACAGGCGACAACCAGCGCTCCATCGTCGGCAGGTCAAAGCCTTTGCGCCGGGCATAGTCTTCCACCTGATCGCGCTCGATCTTGCCCACCGAGAAGTATTTGGCCTGCGGGTGCGAGAAGTAGAGACCGGAAACGGACGCCGCCGGGTACATCGCCATGCTTTCGGTCAGCACGATGCCCGCATTTTGCTCGGCGTGAAGCAAATCAAAGAGCGTTCGCTTTTCGGTATGGTCCGGGCAGGCCGGGTAGCCGGGAGCAGGGCGGATGCCGCGATAGCGTTCTTTAATCAAGTCCTCCGTCGTCAGATTTTCACTCTGCCCGTAGCCGCTTGCATCGCGGGCCTGCTTATGCAGGTATTCCGCGAACGCTTCCGCCAGCCGATCCGCCAGGGCGCTGACCATGATGGCATTGTAATCGTCGAGCTGGTCTTTGTAGACTCGGGTAAGGTCATCCACGCCAATGCCTGCGGTGACGGCAAACGCTCCCAGATAGTCGGACAGACCGGTTTCACGAGGAGCGATATAATCCGACAGGGCTTTGTTGGCATTCTCGCCGGTCTTCTCGCCCTGCTGGCGCAGCGTATGGAAGCGCGTCAAAACATGCTCGCGTGTCTCATCCGTGTAAAGTTCAATGTCATCACCGATGGAATTGGCCGGAAAGAAACCATAAACGCCGCTTGCCGTAATGGAGTGTTCACAAACGATCTGCTGCAAAAGCGCCTGCGCTTCTTCGTAGAGCTTTCGCGCACTTTCCCCCACTACTGCATCTTCAAATATGTCGGGGTAACGACCATGCAGCTCCCAAGCCCGGAAAAACGGAGACCAGTCAATAAAGGGAACCAGTTCGGACAGGGGCAGGTTTTGAACGGCGCGGACGCCCGTGAACGCAGGCTTGGCAATGTCTTTCGCATTCCACACAATCGGCGTTTTATTCGCACGCGCCTCGGCCAGTGTCAGCGTCTTTTTCTCTGAGCGCTTTCCCGCGTGTGTTTCCCGCGCGGACTGCTGCTCGCGGGCAATTTCGGCAATATAAGCCGGTTTCAGATCACCACTCAGGAGATTGGAAACGACGCCAACGGCGCGGGAGGCATCCAGGACATGAATCACCGACTGCCCGTAGTGGGGGGCGATCTTGACTGCCGTATGGACGCGGCTGGTGGTCGCGCCGCCGATCAGAAGCGGAATATGAAAATCCTGCCGCTGCATTTCGCGGGCGACATGGGCCATTTCATCAAGAGACGGCGTAATCAGGCCACTGAGGCCGATAATGTCTACGTTTTCTTCGCGCGCTTTAGCGAGAATTTTATCTGCCGAGACCATCACACCCATGTCGATAATCTCATAATTGTTGCAGCCCAGCACCACGCCGACAATGTTTTTGCCGATGTCATGCACATCCCCTTTGACGGTTGCCATCAGCACCTTGCCCTGCGCCTGCGAGTCGCCCGACAGGCGTTTTTCCTCCTCCATGTAGGGCAGCAGCACAGCGACAGCCCGCTTCATCACACGGGCGCTTTTGACCACCTGCGGCAGAAACATCTTGCCGGAACCAAACAAATCCCCGACAATGTTCATGCCGGTCATTAGCGGGCCTTCAATTACGTCCAAAGGCCGCCCGTACTTCTGGCGGGCTTCCTCAGTGTCAGCTTCGACATGGTCGGTCAGGCCGCGCACAAGGGCATGGGAAAGCCGCTCTTCTACGGTTCCCTGCCGCCAGACTTCTTCCGTCTTTTCGGTCGCGACTGCGCCTTTAACCGAGTCGGCAAAGGCTAACAGTCTATCCGTGGCGTCGGAACGGCGGTTGAACAGTGCGTCTTCCACCAATTCCAGCAAATCAGGCGGGATTTCGGCGTAAACACCAAGCTGTCCGGCATTGACAATGCCCATATCCAGCCCGGCCTGAATGGCATGGTACAAAAACGCCGTGTGCATGGCTTCGCGAACAACATTGTTGCCCCGAAACGAGAAAGATAAATTGCTGATGCCGCCCGACACATGGCAGCCGGGCAGTGTGGCTTTAATCGTGCGCGTGGCTTCAATAAAATCTACCGCATAGTTGTTATGCTCTTCGATGCCCGTCGCGATGGTCAGGATGTTCGGGTCAAAAATAATGTCTTCGGGCGGGAAGCCGACTTCGCGAGTGAGAATGTTATAAGCACGGGTGCAAATCTCCACCTTACGCGCTGCCGTGTCCGCCTGCCCCTGCTCGTCAAATGCCATCACCACCGCCGCCGCCCCGTAGCGGCGGATCAAAGCAGCCTGCTCTTTAAACGGCTCCTCGCCGCCTTTGAGGCTGATGGAATTGACGATGCTTTTGCCCTGGGTGCAGCGTAGCCCCGCTTCCAGCACCGACCACTTGGAGCTGTCCACCATGATGGGAACGCGCGCAATGTCCGGCTCGGCGGCAATCAGATTGAGGAACGTCGTCATGGCCTCCTCGCCATTGAGCATTCCCTCATCCATGTTGATGTCAATAATCTGCGCGCCGTTTTCCACCTGCTGCCGTGCGACAGTAAGTGCAGCGTCATAATCGCCCTTTAAAATCAGCTTTTTGAACTGCGGCGACCCGGTAACATTGGTACGCTCTCCCACATTGACGAAGTTTGTTTCCGGGCGAAACGTAAACGGCTCCAGGCCGCTCAGCCGCGTGTATTTCTCTACGCTCGGCGCGACACGCGGCGGGCAGCCCTCCACTGCCTCAGCGATGGCGCGGATATGCGCGGGCGTTGTGCCGCAGCAGCCGCCAACGATGTTCAGCCAGCCGTTTTTAGCCCAGTCCTGGAGCTGCGGAGCCAGCGACTGCGGTGTTTCGGGAAAGCCGGTCTCGGACAACGGATCGGGCAAACCGGCATTGGGATACGCACTGACTAGCACCGGTGCGATGCGGGCCAGCTCTTCCATAAAAGGCCGCATCTCGCGCGGCCCCAGCGAACAGTTCAATCCAACCCCCAACAACCCGGCATGAGAAATGGAGTTCCAGAACGCTTCAATCGTCTGCCCGGTCTGCGTTCGCCCGCTGAGGTCTACGAACAGCGATGCGATCACCGGCACGCGCCGCCCTGTGTCTTCAAAGTGCTTCTGAATTGCGAACAAAGCCGCTTTGGCAACCTGCGTGTCGAAAATCGTCTCCACCAGGAGTAAATCTACTCCGCCATCTATCAAGCCCGCGACCTGCTCGGCGTATGTCTCCACAAACTGCTCAAAGCGCATTTCGCGAAAGGCCGGATTGCCGGGATCAAGCGCGAGTGACAACGTTTTTGTGGTCGGGCCGAGCGAACCTGCGACAAAGCGCGGCTTGTCGGGTGTCAGTAGCGAGAACTCATCTGCCGCGCGGCGGGCAATTCTAGCTCCTTCCAGATTCATCTCATACGTGGCTGCTTCCAGCCCGTAATCGGCCTGCGAAATTGAGTTTGCCGTAAACGTATTGGTCTCAATGATGTCTGCGCCCGCCTCCAAGTAGGCATGATGCACCGACGCGACGACTTCCGGCTGAGTCAGGTTAAGCAGGTCAGGATTGTTCTTGACATCCTGCGGGTGATCCTGGAAACGCTGGCCCCGGTAGTCAGCCTCGGTCAGCTTCCGGCTTTGCAGCAGGACGCCCATAGAGCCATCTAATATCAAAATACGCTGTTTGAGAATTTCTTGGAGATCAGCCATAACTATATTTTCAATCCGCCCAGTTTTCGCACTTCAGATTAGGAACGCGCGTGAAGTCGCGCAGGTTCCGGGTAATAACCGTCGCATCCTCTTCAAGCGCAATCGCCGCGATTTTGAGGTCTGTACGCCCGATGTTCAATTTCAAAGTCAGCAGTGTTAGATAACGGGCAATGGCGGCCTCGGAGAAAGTGAGTATGAGAAACTCCGACAAAACACGCATTGTATTCGTCATTTTCTGATATGCTTCTGCAAGATGGATAGCAGACCGCGCTTTTCGAAGCATTGCCTGACGCCCGGAAAACTGTTCTTCAGCCGTGACGATAGTCACGGCAAGTTCCCTCGGCGGCGTGCGTGCAAGGCGAGTCATGACACGCTCCTGCCCGCGCTCATAAAGCGAAAGCGTGTCGGTATCTAAGATGGCAAGTTGTGCCAAAGTTCAGGCTTCTCTTCCACACGCTGCCGGTACAAGCGCATCTCTTCGATCCATTCATCAAAAAGTGGATCGTCCTTGAAAATACCGGCATATTGGGCCAGTGGATGACCTGCGGCTCGCGCCTCAGCAATCACCCGCTGCGCCTCTGCCTTCTCCCCCGGCGTGATAGGAGGAAAATCCATCGGGTACTCAATGATTTTTCTCATAATCTCTATTATAGCACATCGGCGCTTTTGGCAGCCTTGACATCCCCGGCCTGCCCCGCTATACTGTGGGCAGATTTGGACTGAGGAGAAGAAAGCAGCATGGCGGAAGTTGAAAAGCCCTTTGTGGTGGGCGTGGATTTAGGTGGAACGAATGTCCGGGCGGCAGTGATTAACCGCGAAAGCGAGCAAATCGTTGCGCGGGGCGAAAACATGCCATCGCGCGGCATGGACGGGCCGGAACTCACGGCCATGCAGATTGCGCTGGCCGCCAAAACGGCACTGGAACAGGCGGGAGCGGACGCCGGGCAGGTGCTGGGAATCGGCGTCGCCGTGCCGGGCCATGTCAAGGCTAAAGAAGGGCTGGTGAAGTGGGCGCCCAACTTCAAAGACCAGTGGAAAGACATTCCCATTGCCGCGCTGATTGAAATACATCTGGGCTTGCCGGTACAGATCGGCAACGATGCTAATGTGGCCGCGCTCGGCGAATTTCGGTTCGGCGCAGGCCGCGCCGTGCGTCACATGATTATGATGACCCTGGGTACGGGCATCGGCGGCGGCATCATTGTGGATGGCAGACTGCTGGACGGGCATGACGGCGGGGCGGGCGAGATCGGCCACATGATCGTCAATCCCGGCGGGCGCGGCGGCAACAGTGCGTTCGGCTCGGTGGAGGGTGAGTCGCAGATCAGCGCGATTGTGGAGCGGGCCGCGCGTAAGATTCAAGAAGGTTTCCCGACGAGTCTGGCCGAGCGAGTGGACTATGACCGCTTCGCCCTGACCCCGGCCATTATCGCCGAGGAAGCCAAAAAAGGCGACGCGATTGCCCTGGAGGTCTTTGAAGAGACGGGTTACTACCTCGGCCTGTGTGCCACCAATCTCATCAATCTGTTCAACCCCGAAATGATCGTCATCGGCGGCGGCGTCGCCCAGGCCGGTGACATCATTTTGGACCCCATTCGGCGCACGGCGACCGCAACCGCCATACGCTCACTTTCCCGCACTTGCCGCATTGTCCCGGCGGAGCTTGGCGACAACGCAGGGATTTATGGCGGCGCGGCAATTGTCTTACAAGAAGTGGCCGGGGAGGTTTAACGGCTGCATCCTAACGGGCAGAAGTTTTCAGCATACTTTGCGCGAGGAGATAGCACAATGGCCGACGAGAAAACGGAAACCCACGAGATGCCCGACGGCGGGACGGAGACGACCAAGACCAGTCACAGCGAAACCAGCGACGGCGCAACAGAAACGAATGTAACCACCGAACAAAAAACGGCGACGACGGAAGCCAACGAGATATAACTAAAACCGCCCCGGTCAGTAAGCCGGGGCGGTTTTACGCACATTCCAAAGCGGCGCTGGAACAATCTCCTGCGTCCGCAGGACGATCATTGTGGAGCGAGAGGAATTTATTCCCACGCTCCCCTATAGTCGCTTTGGCTCCTACAGATTGACCCCGTTGATCTTCAAATGAAACTTGCAGCCGAGGAAGTCGGCGGCGCGGCGGCAGAGAACCATGCGGAGGACGAATATCTCGAAGTATTCGGTGACGCTGGCATGGGTGGTGTCGATTTCGAGTTCCAGCGTGATGGACTTGTTTTCAGCATCTACCCGCAGATAAGATTTCTGGACGGCATAATTGACCCGGTCGTGGATGTCGTATTTTACAGGGTCTTTTTCCTGAACGCGCGAGAAATGGACATCGGACTTGTCGGCAATAATCACGGCGGCAGACACGCGCGAGATCGGCAGGCCATTTGGCTCCTCGTGGTTGCCGATAGCCCCAATCACCGTCGCGATTTCGCCCGGCGGCATCCCCATGTCAGTAAGAATGTTATAGGCCATCAGCGCCCCGGCTTCGACGTGGCCGATGCGATTGACGACGCAGCCCATGTCATGCGTGTAGCCAGCGATAGCGGCCAGTTCC
This sequence comes from Capsulimonadaceae bacterium, assembly GCA_965277095.1. GTDB lineage: Bacteria > Armatimonadota > Armatimonadia > Armatimonadales > Capsulimonadaceae > JANXMY01. The sequence goes on along the minus strand of OZ255718.1, from coordinate 2,805,029 downwards.
GCCTCGCGCTCGGTGTGGGAGAGCTGGGTCAAGATAGTCCGGGCAATAGTGGACACGATGCCGGCGTGGCGATGCCCGTGTTCAGTGTACCCAATCGCCTGCATCTGCTCATTGGCGCGTGTGATGTAGGTGCGGAACCGCGTGTCGTGGCGCACTTCTTTCAGCGTGATCGGCGCGGTTTCAGTGGTGGCTTCTAGTGTCATGGCTGAGTTACATTAATCGGCGTCAGCGGCCCCGAAGAGACGCGCACCGTGCCACCTCCTTCGGCGGCCCAGGTCATTGCGACGGTGGCAGTCCCGTCAAAGTCCGTATGCAGAGTTTCGCTGTCTGCGGCCCCACCCGTAACGGCCAGAATAACAGTCGCATTAGGCAAAGGTTTTCCAGGCCTGTCCGTGATGCGGACGACGAGCTGGCCTCTCCTATTCTGCCCGGCTGGAACTGCGACGAAACGGCATTGGAGAGAATAAGTGGGCGACGGCGGCTTTTTGCCTGCGATAGTGACGGACTCGGTCAGAAGCCTGCCATGATACAGCGCAGAAATCGTGCCGTTTCCCGGCGCAAGCGTAATCAAATAACCTTTTTGATTGACGAAGCCGATCCCCCCAGTCGCCGGGCCTTGCCAGAGAACGCCCGGCGACGCGCCGGAAAGTGTTTTGTCGCCATCACGTATTTTCAGAGGAACGGCGCTTCCGGCAAAGAGCGCGGAAGCGGGAAGCAAAAGATGCAATTCCGAACGAGCCGGACTTTCCTGCCCACCTTCCGAATCTTTCGTGATGGCAGGAAAAGCAGGCGCGTCAGATTGATACGCTTGATCGCTGTAAACGAGCAGCATGTCCGCCACCGGTCGTTCAGAGCCGCCGCCTTCCGGGCTGCTCACTGTCAGGCCGCCGACCGCCATTGTTGTGGAGCCGCCGCCATCCAGGTTGATCGCGTTCCACGCTCCGTAGCGCTTCAGTATCCCGGCCAGGCCTGCCAGCGATACGCCGCGCGAAATCGCCTGCCTTCCGTCCACGGTGACCAGCAGCAAATGGGAGCCATCTCGCGTCGTGCCGACCGCCGTGCGCGGGTTAAGGCTGCCGGCAAACCCGGCATCAAATCCTTCCGCTGCCCAGTCTACGGCCACCTGCCCATCTACCAGCAGGCGCGGCCCACCGCCGACAGCCTGCGGAACCGCCGCCCACATCCAGGCGGCGCGATTGAGGCCGATGCCTGAGCGAGAAGGCAAATCGCGCCCCGAACGCGGCAGAGCGGCGATTTGAAACGCCTCAGCCATTTGCCCTACAGGAGCAACTGCCAGCACAAAACTCACCGGGTCGCCAGGGTGCAGGCTGCGGGCCAGAAAGTCAGCCCCGGTACCCGGCCCCGCCGAAAGCACGACTCCATCCTCTGGGATTGCTTCGGTCGCAGACTGGACGACGCGGACGCTTTGCACATGGCCGGCCAGCAATTTGTTGGCGCGGACGGGCAAATTAATGCCGGTGACTACAGCTTCTACCCCACCCGGCTTGTTCTCCGTGACCGGGCCATATACTCGGGAAAAGACAACGATCTCGTTTGCCCCGACAGGCCGGTTGATGCCGTTGATGGCTGCTCGTGCGCCGCTCGGTGTCTGCAAATCGCCCAGAAAGCCTAAATTCTCGAAAAATATCCCCTTGCCGTCCGGGGCCACTCCCAAAGTGACACGCGGGCCACCGCCCCGGATTCCGGGAAATGGCTCAGAGAAAAGCTCACCATCTCGGATGCCGATCCCCAGCGGGTCGCCGGTATAGGGAAAGAAATCGGCGTTGATCGCGGCCAAAGCCCCCCAGCGGCGGGCAAGGCGGCTGACATCCTCGCGCCCCTGCGTTGCGTCCGTCCCACTGATCTGATCCTGTCCAATGCCCACGCCAATGCGGACACCTGGTGCCGTCAAGTCTACTGACACGACGTTGATGATCAGCGGCGTTTTCTGATCAATTTCCTGAGTCAGCGTCACGCCAGGCGCGAGATGCTTGACGGTCGTATCTGCCTGAGTGACGCCCGTTACGCAAAGCAAGCAGAACAGCGTAAAAATTCGTTTTGGCAATCGCAAACATTTCACCGGCGGTTAATGCTTCGCGGTCATCCGGCGCGTCGGGTCTACGATGTTGGCGTCAAAAATGGCGACACTGGACTGCACCTGCGCGTCTTTACCAACCACGCAGCGTTCCAGATGCGTTCCCGCGCTGACTCGCGCCCCTTCCCACAAAATCGTTTCCCGCAGGGTAGCATTGGCCTCCACCACGCTGCCGTCGCCTAGAATCGTATTCTCACCCAGAGTCGCTCCGGCTTTGACACTCACTCCGCTGCCGATAGCAACGGGCGGAATGATTTCCACAGACGGGTCAATCTGCGACCCCCCGCCGATCCAGACGCCGGGACGTACTTGCGGCATCGGGAAATCCAGCGCGACTTTTCCGCCCAGAGCATCAAAATTGGTTTGGCGATAGACTTGCAAGTTGCCGACGTCTTTCCAGAAGGCGTGTGATAAAAACCCGTACAGCGGTTTACCTTCGGCGAGGAGCTGCGGGAAGACGTTATTGCCGAAGCCATAAAACGTGTCGGCGGGAATCAGATCAAATACTGCCGGCTCAAAGAGATAAACGCCCGTGTTCGCGGTGTTTGAGAATACATCGCCGCCTTTGGGTTTTTCCAGGAACCGCGTGATGCGCCCATCTTCTTCGGTAATCACAATGCCGAACTGCGACGGGTCTTCCACCGGGGTCAGTGTGATTGTGGAAGCCGCGTTTTTGGCCTTGTGAAACGCCACGACTTCGGATAAATTGATGTCCGAAATGTCGTCGCCGCCGACAACCATAAATGTTTCCCCGCCGAAAAACTCCTGCGAACGCTTGACGCTGCCGGCATCGCCCCAAAGCTTATCTTCCTGCGCGTAGGAAAGCTGAACACCGAACCGTGAGCCGTCGCCGAGATACGCTTGTATCACGTCGCCGAGATAGTGCAGGTTGATGCGAATCTCGGTAAAGCCATGCTTTTTGAGGTCATGGACAATATGCTCAATCACAGGCCGGTTGACGATGGGAACCATCGGCTTGGGGATAGCGCGGGTCAGGGGATCAAGACGGGAGCCGACTCCCGCTGCCAGTATCATTGCCTTCACTTCGGTGTGTCTCCTCAGAGTTGCTCAAAAAACGAACGTACTGCGCTGGCCGTGTATTCCACTTGCTCGCGGGAAAGATCAGGATGCACCGGCAGCGACAGGACTTCCTGCGAAGCGCGTTCGCTTTCCGGCAAATCGCCGGCCCGGTAGCCGAGAAACGCATAGGCTTCCTGCAAATGAATCGGCAAAGGATAATAAATCGCCGACTGCACGCCCTGGGCCTTGAGATGCGCCTGCAAAGCGTCCCGCCGCCCTTCCGAGACACGCACGGTGTACTGGTGATACACATGATAATTGCCGCGCTCCGCGCAGGGCAGTGTCAAGCCGTCCAGTCCGTGAAGGGCATTGTCGTAAAACGCGGCATTCTGCCGGCGCGCTTCATTCCAGACTTCCAGTCGCTTCGTTTTGACACGCAGCAGGGCGGCCTGCAAACCGTCCAAACGCGAACAATAGCCGATTTCAGTGTGAAAATACCCTTTGCCGCCGGAGCCGTGAAAGCGCAGCAGCTTGATTTGTTCCGCCAGCGCGTCGCTGTCCGTCAGCACCATGCCACCGTCGCCGCAGGCCCCCAGGTTCTTGGTGGGATAAAACGACAGCGTGCTGGCATCACCCCAGGCCCCGACCGGCCTGCCCTGATGGGTCGCGCCGATCCCCTGGGCGGCATCGCCGAGCAATACCACCCCATGCTGCCGGGCAAGCGACGAGAAGCGGGTCATATCCGCCAGTTGTCCAAACAGATGCACCGGAAGGATGACTTTGGTGCGCGGCGTGATCTTCGCCCCCGCTGCCTCCGGGTCCAGATTAAACGTATGCGGATCAATGTCTGCAAACACCGGAGTCGCCCCGGCCAGGCAAATGGTCTCGCCTGTCGCGATAAACGTAAACGACGCTGTGATGACTTCATCGCCCGGCCCTACGCCCATTGCGAGCAGCGCCAGCAGCAGCGCATCCGTCCCGGAATTGACGCCGAGGCCATATTGGGAACCGCAAATTGCCGCGATTTCCTGTTCCAGCCTCGTTGTATTTTCGCCTAACCCGCCGAAATCGCAGGCCGCCATGACCTGATCAAACGCTGCGCGGAGCTCCTCCTTCAACGCGCTGTGCTGCGCTTGAAGGTCCGCCATTGGAACATTCATACCCGTTCCCTTCACAATAAATGGTTCTGTCCGCGTGCTTTCAGTTCATCCACCACGCGCTTGACATCTTCGGAGCGTGAACGCGGACAGATCAATGTCGCATCGGGCGTGTCAATCACGATAATGTCGTCCAGCCCGATGGTTGCAATCAAACGATCCGGGCTGTAGATCAAAGCCCCATGCGTGTCCATGCCCAGATGATGCCCGATGACAATGTTCTCGCCCGCCTGCCCGGCTGCCGACAATACTTCTGCCAGGCGCTGCCAGGAGCCGACATCATTCCAGCCAATGTCGGCTGGAATGACGGCCACCTTGTCGGCTTTTTCCGCGATGCCGTAATCCACCGAAATCTTTTCCAGCGTCGGAAACACGTCGGCGAGAACACCCTCAAACTCGGCCGTGCCGAGCGCGGCCACAATTCGCGCGAACCCCGTTTCCATCTGCGGCAGATGCGTCTTGTAAAGCCCTCGCAGGGTTCGGATAGACGCGATAAACATGCCCGCATTCCAGAAATAGCCGCCATCTCGCAGGTAGCCTTCGGCCACAGCCTGCTGCGGCTTTTCTTTGAACTGACTTACGGCCAGCACCGGCACACCTGCCTCCGTATCTTCACGCAGCGTTTCCCCGCTCTGAATGTAGCCGAAGCCAGTATCTGGCCCCGTCGGCGGGATACCCAGCGTCACGAGATAGCCCTCGGACGCCATATCCGCCGCTGCCCGCAAAATGGCACGAAACTTGTCCGGGTGCAGGATGACATGGTCGGCAGGCAGGGTTGCCATGACTGTGTCTGGCCCCTGCGTTGCCTCCAGGATCGCCGCCATCAGCCCGATGGCCGGAGCGGAGTCTCGGCCAACGGGTTCGCCGACAATGTTCTGCGGGGGGACTTCCGCAAGCTGCTGACGCACGGAATCCGCATGGCGGGCATTGGTAATCACATAAAGCCGCTCCGGGGGAACCAGGCCTTGAACGCGGTCGGTCGTCTCCTGGAGCATGGTACGCTCACTGACGATGTCTAAAAACTGCTTGGGCGTGGCCTGGCGGCTGCGCGGCCAGAGACGGGTTCCGCCGCCGCCGGCAGGAATGACGACGGCAATATTCGGGGTGGGCAAGGGCGTACTTCTCAAGCTGCTTTCTGTATAAGTTCGGGCCTGAGTGTACCAAATCCCTCCCGCCGCTGTCAATGGGGCGCGGGCATCTCTACTCCACCGTCAATATCAAGCACTTCAGGTATTCAGACTCCGGCGCATCCAGCAAAACCGGATGGTCAGCAGGCTGGCCGCGCTGCTCAATCAGCTTCAGCGAACGGCCCGCATCCCGCGCCGCGCCCTGCACGATTTCCCGAAATTCGGTGGCGGACAGATGATGTGAACATGAGCAAGTGACGAGAACGCCGCCCGGACGCAGCAGGCGCAGGGCGCCCCGATTGATTTCATTGTAGCCACGCATTGCCCCATCGCGGCTGCCCCGGTTTTTGGTAAACGCGGGCGGGTCCAGCACAATCATATCTGTCCGGTAGCTTTTGGCATCCAGCGCACGCAGATAGTCAAAAACATTCTCCGTCACCGTTGCATGGGGAATGTCCAGCGCATTGCGCTCCCATTGAAGACGGTTCAGTGCGTTGAAATCGGGGCTGATTTCCACGTCCGTAATGCTTTTGGCCCCGGCACGCGCCGCGCGCAGGCCAAACAAGCCCGTATACGAAAAGCAGTTCAGCACGTCGCGCCCCATCGCCTGCCGTGCAGCAGCCTTTTGATTTAAATTCTGATCCAAAAACAGGCCAGTCTTTGCGCCGGTCTTCAAATTCGCCAGCACCGTCGCGCCGTCTTCCTCCCAGGCCAATTCCTCCGGCGGCGCTTCACCGGCCAGGACTCCCACCCGTTCATCCAAACCTTCCAGCCGCCGCACCGTGCTATCCGAGCGCTCATACACGCCGCGCAGGGGCAGCATTTCCATCAATGACTGCACCAGCGTCTCGCGCCAGGGTTCCAGGCCGAGCGCCAGAAACTGCATCACGGCCCACTCGCCATAAACGTCCACGACCAGTCCCGGCAAACCGTCCGATTCGCCGTGGACAAGGCGATAGGCAGGCGGCAGAACGCCCGTTTCGCCGCCACAATGCGCCTGCCGGTAACGATAGGCTTGTGTCAGCCGCTCGCGCCAAAACGCGGCATTGATGGGGATGTCGCCCCGCCGGGTGAGATAGCGCACGATGATTTTGCTGCGATTGTTCAGGTAGCCGAGGCCCAGAGTTTTACTTCGGGCATCCTGCACGCGCACCACCCCGCCGTTTTCAAAACCTGCCGGTGGGCCGGTCGCAATTTCATTGTCATAGACCCAGGGATGCCGAAACCGTTCGGGCCGCTGCGGTTTGAGTTTAATTGTAGGGAAAGCCATAGGGCCATTGTACCCGGTGCTTGTTCATGCTCTCATCAGGCTATAATAACGCATGGCAGAAAAGGACGACGTTTGGACGGGAATTGACGTGCTGAAGCGCGACGGCTTCGCGCGGCTGTCGGGCTGCCGGGTCGGGCTGGTCACCAACCACACGGGGCTGACGCGAGATGGACAGGCGACCATTGACGCACTGCATCAAGCCCCCAATGTCTTGCTGAAAGCTCTCTTCGGGCCGGAGCATGGGATACGCGGCGACCACGACGAGAATGTGGACGACGGGTTTGATGCAAAGACCGGCCTGCCTGTGTATTCATTGTTCGGGGCCAGAACCCAGCCAGCGCCGGACCAGCTTGAGGAACTGGACACACTGGTTTTTGACATTCAGGACATCGGCTGCCGGTTTTACACTTACCTCAGCACACTGGGCAGCATTCTGGAAGCGGCCGGCAGGCACAGCCTGCGCGTTGTCGTGCTGGACCGGCCCAACCCGATCACGGGAACACGGGCCGAGGGGCCACTGGCGGACCCCGATCAGCTTTCGTTTGTGGCTTACCATCCGATTCCTGTCCGGCACGGCCTGACACTGGGCGAAATGGCCCGGCTGATGCACGCGGAAAAGAATGGGGAATGCGCGCTGGAGATCGTGGCCTGCGAAGGCTGGGAGCGGGAAGAATGGTACGACGCGACGGGGCTGCTGTGGATCAATCCGTCTCCCAACATGCGCGGGCTGACTGCCGCCGCCCTGTATCCCGGTGTGGGCCTGCTCGAATTTACCAATGTCTCGGTCGGACGCGGCACGGACAGGCCGTTTGAGCTGTTCGGCGCGCCCTATATTGACCCTCGCTTGTTCGCTGCGGCGCTGAACGCGCAAAATTTGCCTGGCGTCCGGTTTATGCCGGTCACGTTCACCCCCAACGCCAGCGTCTGCGCCGGGGAAGAAAGTGGCGGCGTTCAAATACTCGTCACCGACCGGCAGGCTCTGCCTGCTGTTCAAATTGGGCTGACACTGGCGGCCATCCTGCTTCGCCTTTATCCCAATGACTGGCAGCCGGGAAAGCTGCAAACTTTGCTCTGCAACGGCGCCGCCTACGAGAGCATCCTTCAAGGCGCGTCACCCGCCGAAGTCGCTGCCGGCTGGGCTCAGGATTTATCCGCCTGGAAGAAGCGCGTCTTGCCGCACCTCCTGTACGGTGACCGCTTCCAGGTCATCTGAAAGCCGAAACCGGACGGGACCGCGAAAGGCGCGGCGGGCGGAAAGAAACGCACTGACGCACACCGGGTCCCACTGCACCCCGGCCCCGTCCGCGAGGATGCCCAGCGCGCGCTCCGCATCCATGCCTTTGCGGTAAGGGCGGTCGGTCGTCAATGCTGAATAAGCATCCGCCACCGCCATCAAACGGGCCAGCAGCGGAATTTCTTCGCCCGCCAGGCCATACGGATACCCTTTACCATCCCACCGTTCATGGTGATGCCGGATGGCATCCAGAGTATCTTCCAATCCCGTCACCGCGCCAACGATCACGGCTCCCATCATCGGGTGCTGCTTGATCGCCCGGTATTCTTCCGCAGTAAGTGTGCCGGGTTTTCGCAAAATATAATTGGGGACGCCGATTTTGCCGACATCATGGAGCAGTGCAGCCATCAGCGTGAGATTGCAGGTTTTCTCGTCCAGACCCAGTTCCAGTGCAATCTGATAGCTGTAGGCCATGACATCTTCCGAATGGCGGCGGGTGTAGCGGTCTTTGGTATCCACCGCCGTTACCAGCGCATTCAGCATGGAAAAATTTGCCATGGAGCAGGACAACTGGGCGCGCAGATGCTCGGTCAGTTCCCCTGCACCGCCCCCGCCGCATTTAACCCGCATCAGGCGGGCATCGGCAGTTTCCAGCGCTTCCAGGCGTCCGGGGCCATCATCGGGGAATACGGCGACACCCACTGAAAGCGTCAGCGGAATAGGCGTCCCCCTTACCGGCTGGTACTCAATGTTCTGAAAAGCTTCCGTCAATTTGGCCGCAATCTGCGCCGCGCTTTGCTCCCCGGCCCCCGGCAGCAGCAGGGCAAATTCGTCACCGCCATAGCGGGCCAGCGTGTCATAAGAGCGCGAGCATTGGCGCAGGGCGCCAGCCACCTGCTGAAGAACTTCGTCGCCGACGAGATGCCCGTAAGCATCATTGAAAAATTTGAAATTGTCCAGGTCAATCACGGCAACGGCCACGCGCTCACCTGTGCGGTGCGCCCGGTCTGCTTCTTCTTCCAAACGCTTGTGAAACGCTCGGTGGTTCAGCAGGCCCGTCAGCGGGTCTTTATCCGCCTGTTCGCGGGCTTCCGCCAGAAGATGCTCCTGCTGGGCGAGAAGCTCGCGCTTGGCCTCAAACTCCGCGGCATGGCTCATCGCGGCGGCGATCATCCCGGCCATCAATTCCAGTGTCTGCGCGTCGGTCGTTGTAAACGCGAACATTTCGGCGGAAGTTACTTGAAGCACTCCGACCACGGCGCAGTCATAGCGCAGCGGAACCGCAATTATGGAGCGCACTCCCTCGCACCGGCAGAAATCCAGATCGACGCGCGGATCCCGCTCTGCGTCCTCGCAGCGCAGGGTTTGCCCGGCAGCCGCACATTCTCCGGCCAAACTGCCTGCGCTCGGTCGTCGGTGTCCCAGAAACGGCGCGGAGCGTCCCGTCACAGCCCGGTACCACATCTCATCACGATCTACCCACAGCAAAGCCGCTCCGCTGGCACGGGTCAGTGTCTGGCAGCGCTCCACAATCAGCGTCATCATTCCCGCCAGGTCCCGCGCCGCCGTCGCGATTTCATGCTGTGTCGCAATGATCGCGGAAAAACGCTTACCCTCTTGACGCAGCGCGTCTTCCGCCATCTGCCGCTCGGCAACTTCCGCTTCAAGATCAGCCACACGGCAGTCTACGAGCAGAGAAAGACGCCGTTTTTCGCGCCGCAAGGCTTCTTCCGTGTGCAGCCGCGTTCCAAAAATGCTGCCGGCAATTCCTAATCCCAGCGCAAGCAGCACCGAAAGGCCGAAGATTTCCATCTCGGCATCAAAATCCGGCAGATGAAATCCGGCCTCCGACATCAGACGGAAATACGCCAGATAGCTTCGCACTCCCGCCGCCGGCAGTGCCAGCGCAATGCACAGCCAGACCCAGTGCCGTCCGTAAGCCCGGTACATCTTCAGCGCCAGCCCTACGCTCAGCGCCTGCGTCAGCAGCGACGCGCACAGGATAATTAAAGAGACCATACCCCGGATTATTGGCAGTCTGCTCTGAATTCTTCAAGCCTGCGCCTGCACGGCACGCGCTGCGCGAAGCAGCCAGGAGGCCAGGACTTCGCGGCGGGCGGTCATCTGCGCTTCCACGTCGCCATGCGACAAAGTTACACCGGTCAGCAGTCCGGTTCCATAGTTTGTGGCAAGCGAAATGCCCGCATACCGCAGGCCCGCCTCGCGGCACAAAATGGCCTCCGGCGCTCCGGTCATGCCGACCACGTCCGCCCCCCACCGGGCAAACAAACGCACTTCCGCGGGCGTCTCGTAGCGCGGGCCGGACAAGCAGAGATAGGTCCCCCGCGAATGCACCGGAACATCTGCGGGCTGGGCAAGGAGTAAGATTTGACGCAGACCCGGATCATAGGGTTCCGAAAAATCCGTATGGCGCACTTGTCCCGGCACATCAAAGAATGTGGTTACCTCCCCTTTCGTCAAATCCAAAAAATCGTCCAGAACGACGAAATCGCCGGGCGCAATTTTCCGCTGAAGAGAGCCGACCGCTGCCGTTGCCAGCACTGCATCTGCGCCGAGATCGCGCAGCGCGGCGATATTCGCTCGGTGATTGATCCGGTGCGGCGGCAGAGAATGGCCTGCGCCATGCCGCGCGAGAAACACTAATTCTAAACCGTCGCCGAGGCCAGCGCGCGTCACCGAGGCTGTTCCATACTGCGTTTCCACAGTCTCCGGGATGCCCGGCACCAGTGACTGACCAAACCCGGTGCCGCCAATGATTGCAATTCGTTTCATTGACAAACCCTGCTTTCTCGTGATACACTCCCCGCCGTGAGATTTCCCCGTTATTCTACTCCCAAAGCCGGTTCCTGGCAAGCGCGGCTGGCGGTTCCGGCGGGGCTGCTTCTGCTGATGGCGATTTACTTCTGGCCGCAGCTTGTTCAGGGCAAAGTGCTGTACTGGGGCGATATCGGCCTGTACTTCACCCCGATGCAGACGTTTCTCCGCGAAAATCTCCGCGTGGGCCGCGTGCCACTCTGGAACCCCTGGATTATGTGCGGGACGCCCTATGTCGGCAATCCGCAGACATGGCCGCTGTACCCGGTCACGGCGCTGCTGCCACTGTGTTCCGCCTCCTATTTTCTAAATCTTACGGTCGCTCTGCATGTCTGGCTGGCAGGCGTGGGAACGTACCTTTTTGCCCGGTGCGCGCTCGGGCTAGGGCGAACGGGGGCGCTCCTGGCCGCGATCACATTTATGTTTGGCGGGCAGTTGGTTTCCAAAGAACAGTTTCCCAACATGGTGCAGGCAGCGGCCTGGCTGCCCTGGGTGCTGTTCTGCCTGGATCGCCTGCGGCAGCGGCGGCGCGTTTCCGATGCCCTCTGGCTGGGGATCGTGCTGGGAATGCAGCTTCTCGCCGCCCATCCGCAGATGACACTCCTGACGCTTTACCTGGCAGCGGCATGGGGGATATGGTCTTTTGGGTCGAATCGCCCCCAGCCGAAAGAAATTGGCCTGGTGTTTCTGTCAGGCTCCCTTGCCCTCGGGCTGGCCGCCGGGCAAATTTTACCGACATTGGGACTGTTTCGGGATGCGTCGCGGCAAAAGCTGTCGTTTTTGCTCGTCAACCGCTTTTTTCTTCCAACGAATGAGCTGGGCAACTTCGTTTTGCCCAGGCTGCACGGCCACCCTTATTTTGGGGACTGGACCGCACGGGGCAATTTCTGGGAAACGTGCTGCTATGTCGGCTGGCTGCCGTGCCTGCTGAGTTTAGTCGGAATGGCTGCGGCCTGGCGCAAAGGCGGCATGACTTCGGCGCGTTTTTGGACCCTTGTGTTTGTTGTCGGTGTCTGGATGTCGCTCGGCGGCGCGGGCGTGCTGTATCATGCCGCGTATCATTTTCTGCCGGGTTTTCGGTCTTTTCACGATCCGGCGCGCTGCCTGCTCTGGGCCTGTTTCGCGCTGTCGCTTCTGGCGGGGTACGGGTGGGAAAAACAAACCTTTTTGCCCCGTCTGCGCGGAGTATCGGCGCTTCTGCTCCTGTTTGCCTTTGCCGACCTGGCGCATTTCGGGCGATCAGTGTATCCACTGGCGAATCCGGCAGCGCTTCTGCCCGCCGCGCCCAATGTCGCTGCGGTGCAGGCCGACCCGGACATTCAAGGCCATCAGGCGCGGATTCTCGCGCCGACACCGGGCGTGTGGCTGCGCTTTACCAATTACAAAGACTTTCGCTGGAATGTCCCCGACTATCAGGCGAAATGGACGGACACGCTGGTTCCCAATCGCATGATGTCCTACGGATTGCGGGAGGCTTACGGGTATGAGCCTGTCGCTTTGCGGGACGCGCAGGATGTAGACGGCGGAGCAGCCTATGCGTTTGAACCGCAGGCTGCCGCCACGGACAAGGCGCAGGCGGCATCGCGCGCCGGAGTTTTGGCGGTCAAATTCGTTGCGGTCTGCCGCGTACAGCCGCCGGGCGCACTGCCGGGCCTGACACTGGTTCGCGCCGACCAGACCCTGGCCCCGCCGAGCCGCAAGCCGTCCGCCCCCGCTTTTATTTATTTGCTGCGAAACACCCGGTGGCAGCCGCGCGCACATTTGGAAAGTTCACCGTACACCCCGGTTGGTTTCAGTGACGATGGACCGGATACGGTTGTCGCCTCCCCGACGACGACGCGCCCGGACATGCTTGTTCTGGCCGACACGCAGGCCGCCGGGTGGACGGCGACTGTGGATAATCGTCTTGTCCCAATCCAAACGAGTCATGGCTGTTTGAGGGCTGTGACTCTGCCGGCGGCGGGAGCGCACCGAGTTGTTTTTTCGTACCGTCCCATCTTGTTTCGCATCGGCCTGTATTTTTCTCTGCTGACAGTGATGATTTTGCTGTCCTATGCGACAAGAAAAATTACTGACAAGAAGGATTCGGCCAATGCAGCGTGGAATAAGCGGGGAACCTAGCTTCGGGCAGCGCCGCCTTTTCTGAATTTCAAGTTCATTCACAAAACCATACTTGCTCTGGGAGGAAACCCTTTTTATGCGTTTTCATAACGCGCACACGCGCCTGCTCGGCGGCATTTTTTCGGCGGCCCTGCTCACCGCAGCCTTCAGCGGCTGCGCCAACAAGACTGCGGACACCGGTTCGGCATCCGGCGGAAGCTCGACGTCTCAGCCCATCGTTATTGGGGAGTTTGCGTCCATGACCGGCGCACAGGCCACGTTCGGCACTTCCACGGACAAAGGCGTGCAGCTTGCGGCGGCGCAGCTCAACAAAGCCGGCGGCATCTTCGGCCAGCCCGTCGCCATTCATCTGGAAAACGACGAAGGCCAGCCGGACGCCGCCGCCACGGCTGTTAAAAAATTGATTACGGAAGATAAAGCCCTGGCGATTCTGGGCGAAGTCGCCTCCAAAAACTCCATCGCCGCCGCGCCGTTCTGCAACTCCAATAAAATTCCGATGATCTCCCCGTCCTCCACCAACCCGAAAGTCACGCAGACCGGGCCGTACATTTTTCGCGTCTGTTTTATTGATCCGTTCCAAGGAACCGTCGCCGCCAAGTTTGTCATGGGAACGCTCCATGCCAAAACCGCCGCGATTTTGTACGACAAAACCAGCGACTACAGCAACGGATTGCAGGATTTTTTCCAGAAAGCCTATACGGCGCAGGGCGGCAAAGTCGTCCTTGTTCGCACCTATCAGGCCGGCGACCCGGACTTCCGCTCGTCACTGACCACCATCAAAGCGGCAAACCCGGACATTCTGTACGTGCCGGGCTATTACAATGAAGTCGGGACCATCGCACGTCAGGCGCGGCAGCTTGGCATCACGGTTCCCCTGGTTGGCGGCGACGGCTGGGAGTCGCCGAAGCTGATTGAAGGCGCGGGCGGGGCAGGCGGGGCGCTGGAAGGCTCTTATTTCACCGACCACAGCGCCCTGGACGAAAAAGACCCGATTGTGAAAAAGTTCGTAGACGCATTCAAAGCCGCCAATGGCGGCCAGTCGCCGGATGCGCTGACCGGGCAGGGCTACGACGCTGCCGGGGTGCTGTTTGCGGCCATGAAATCTGTCGGCAAGCCCGCCGACGGCGATTATGATTCCGACGCCTACCGGGCCAAACTGCGGGATGCCATCGCGGCGACAAAAGACTACAAAGGCGCGACCGGCAATATCACACTGGATGCCGACCGCAATGCCAAAAAGTCAGCGGTGGTGCTGCAAATCAAGGGCGACAATTACAAAAATGTGATTGCGACATTCCAGCCGTAAATGAGAAGGCTCTTATGCACGACCTTCCGCAGCAGTTACTGATCGGTTTGCAGCTTGGCAGCATCTATGCGCTGATTGCCCTGGGCTACACCATGGTTTACGGCGTCTTGAAACTGATCAACTTCGCGCATGGCGACGTTTACATGGTCGGCGCATATGCCGGCATTGGCGCGGCCTGGCTGCTGGGAACCTGGCTGCCGTCTGTGGTTCACCTGCCGCCGCTCATCCCCTCGGCGCTGGGCGCGATCCTGGTTTTACTGGCTTCCATGGTGGTATGCGGCCTGCTTGGGCTGATTATTGAACAGGCCGCCTATCGCCCGCTCCGAACGCGGGCCTGGATTGCGCCTGCGGTATTTCTGGGCGCGGCAGTGGGGTACGTCGCTTATGGAATTGCTGTTAATGCCAACCGGACGCCGATTTCGGCCATTCTGATCGGCATTGTCGCGTGGGCCGGGCTGGCAGCACTCCTTTATACGACCCAGCGGCGGCGCAATCCCGGCTCCGGCTCCCGGCTGACGGCGCTGATTACAGCCATTGGAGTGTCTCTGTTTTTGGAAAACTTCGGCGTACTTCCGCAGATTTTTTCTTCCGATCCACGTTTCTTTCCCACCATTGTCAACCTGCCGCCGACATTTCAGATCGGCAGCGTTCATATCGGACTGGAAAATGTGCTGATCTTCGGGCTGTCGGTGGCGTTGATGATTGCACTCACGTACATTGTGACGCGCACACGCATCGGCAAAGCTATTCGGGCAGTTTCTTTTGATTCCGACGCCGCTGCGCTGATGGGGATCAACACCGACCGCGTGATCGCATTTACCTTCGCGCTGGGCGCGGCGCTGGCAGGTGCAGCAGGCGTGCTGGTGTTCGGCTTGCAGCACACGAAATTTGATCCGTATGTCGGCATTTTATACGGATTGAAAGCCTTTGTCGCCGCCGTGCTGGGCGGCATCGGAAATATTCCCGGCGCGGTGCTGGGCGGGCTGATTATGGGCCTGGCGGAAACGCTGGTGGTGGCTTACGGGCCGAACATTGGCATTGACAGCACCTACCGGGATGCGGTTGCGTTCTTTCTGCTGATTTTGATTTTATTGGTCCGCCCTGCGGGCCTGCTGGGAACATTTGCGCCTGAGAAAGTTTAATGTCCGTCATCACGCAGAACTTACCATTTACGGCTTCCCGCCCCCTGCCGCTTTGGAAGCGGATAGGCGGAATCGCTCTTCTGTTCGCCGGGCTGCTTCTGGTCAATCGTCTGCTGTACGGGCCGGACCATGTGGCCCATGACCAGTACAAAGAAGACGTGCTGATTCGATGCGGCCTGGCGATTATTCTGGCGGTGGCGCTGAACATCGTCAACGGCTTCACGGGCCAGTTTTCGCTGGGGCATATCGGGTTTTACATGGTGGGAGCCTATGTCGGCGCGGCCCTGTCTACCTACGGCCACGCGCGCTTGTTCCCGTTTCTGCCGACAGATGGCTCACCGGTGGGTTTGTGGCAAAGCGCATACCCGGTGCTGGCGGTGAGTCTGGCGGGCGGGCTGGCGGCGGCGGCTATCGGGTTTGTCGTCGGGCTGCCTTCGCTGCGGCTGCGAGGAGATTACCTGGCAATCATTACGCTTGGCTTCGCGCAGATCATTCTGGTGATTATTCGCAATATCAAGGCCGTCGACGGCGCGACATCGTTTACCGGCCTGCCGGTTGCCAGCCAGGATCAATCGCTGCCGCATATCGCCACACCCCATTTGACCAGCCTGTTCTGGGTGTATCTCGTGGCGGCGCTGGTGATCTGGGTGGCCTACAGCCTGCGCTTTTCGGTGCATGGATTGGCGTTCCTGGCCGTGCGCGAGGACGAGATTGCGGCGGAAGCGATGGGCATTAACACAACCCGCTACAAGGTGCTGGCCTTTGTCCTGAGCGCATTTTTTACAGGCGTCGCCGGCGCTCTGTTCGCGCATTATCAGACTTCGCTGTCCAATGAGTCGTTTAAGTTTGAAAAATCCATTGACATTGTGGTCATGGTCGTGCTGGGCGGCCTCGGAAGTATCAGCGGTGTTACCCTCGCGGCGGTGATGCTGACTATTCTTCCCGAAGCCCTGCGCCCGATTGCCCAGTATCGCCTGGTCGTCTATCCCCTGCTGCTGGTGGTCTTGATGCTGACCCGCCCGCAGGGCATTTTCGGGGCGCAGGAGTTGTCCCGCGCCTGGCTGCGCGGCCAGTACGAGGCTGTGCGCGGCTGGTTCAGTCGCCGCACCGTCCGGGTATAACGCGGAAACACTCAAGGAGAACCAACCCATGCCGACACGCGAGATTTCCCGCTCTGACTGGAAAACTTATTTTGACGACTTCAGCCGTACTCGCCAGGATGAAAACGTCACTGTGGAACTGATCTACAGCCCGCAGAGCGACCCCCAGTATGCTGCCGAGCGGCAGCCTCTCGTGGGCATTTCGTTTGAGGAAAAAGGCAGTGAGGCCGGAACGATTGAAATTATTCTCGGAGGCGAAACCGGCGATTCGCAGACACACACGGTCACGAATCCGGTGCATGTGTATCACAAAAACGCGGCGGGTTTAATCAGCGAGGAAGTCAACCCGGACGAAGTGCTGGAATTTACTTCTACTGACGACCCGCGCATTACCTACCTGCGCTTCAACCGGCCCGACTGAGAAATGGCCTTGTTGCCCGTTCACCGCCGATGAAATTCCTTTGTCTGACGTTTTTGCTTCTTTGCCTGCTGACCGGTCCTGTGAAGTCCCAGACGCCGGCGGCTCCCACGGCAGCGGATGGCTTCTTTGCCGCCGGTCAGTTTGAGTCGGCGCGGCAGGCTTACGCGGCGGCGGATAAGTCCGCGCCGAACGACCTCGCACCGCGCGTGGGCTTGATTCGGACGCTGCTGCGGCTGGACAACTGGCCGGATGCACTCATGGAAGCTCAGGTCGCCGCGCTGAAGTTTCCGGCCAGCGCCGATTCCCACGGACTTCTTTCGTTGACCCTGATCCGTGCCGGATGGCAGGAGCCGTATGCGAAAGAGGCCGCACAGTCGCTGGCCCTGGACCCGAAAAACTATTGGGGTTTGGTTGCGTCAGGCCGCGCCGCCGAATGGGACGGACAGGAAATCGCTGCCCGCGATTTCTACCGGCAGGCCTCTACGCTTTCTCCCGATTTGCCCGACGCCTGGCTCGGTCTAGTTCATACCCTAAGCGACGAAAAAGAGACCAAAGACAAGCAAGCCGCCGTGCAGACATATCTCCGTCTGGCCCCCAAAGGCCACCCGTATGATGAGGAAACGGAATGGTTACGTGACTTTGAGAGTACGGCTCCGGCTCTGCGTCAGAGTTTTGAGGGCGACCCGCCTCTGCAATTAGTGGCGGGGAACGGTTCCTCAAATGGCCATTCACAGGATGCGACTCTCAAAGTCGAGTTTGTGCGGGATTACGCCGTTTTTCCTGTCACGATCAATGCTCTTCCCATGCGTCTTTTGTTCGATACCGGCGCGGGCGATCTGCTGCTCACCAGGGATGCCAGCCGACGCTTGAAACTGACGGCTCTTGCCCACTCTTATATTACCGGCGTGAGCGGACGACAGAAATCGGAAGTGTTAAAAGCAGACCATATGAACCTCGGCGCTCTTACCTACCGCTCCATACCAATTAAAACAATGGGTTTTTCCCCGGAGGCAACCGACGGCATCCTAGGCGGCGGCACATTGGAAAACAGCGTCATTACACTCGATTACTTGTCTGCAAAGGCCATCCTGAACACAGCATCACCAGGAGCACCTTTGCCGCTGGCGGGCGACAAAACGCTGACTTTGCCGTTTCACCTGTTTTACAACCACCTTTTCCTGCCGGTCTTATTCAACGGCAAGCCGATCTGGGCGATGATTGATACCGGCGCGGAGTCAAGTTTCCTTTCGCTGAGATTCGCCAGAGATCAGGTGAAAACGCTGCCCAAAGAAGAATACCGCACCGGATTTTTGACGGAGCGAGTAGGCATCGGGGATACAAACCGACGCCTGGAATATGTGTTTTCGCGCGATCAATCGCAGATCACGCTCAGTCAAAACCCCCCTATCTCCGTGCAAACTGATACGATTGGCGAATCTGTATTGGATCAGCAGATTAGTCCCGAGTTCGACTTTGAGATCACCTTGCTTCTCGGCGTTTCCAGTCTGACTTATGCCCGGCGCGTGACATTTGATTATCCTCACCGGCTATTGACATTCGAATATGCCGATCCCGATGCTTCTGCCCCGGCAAACCCGGCCAAGAAATGACCGCTCTGATTCAATGTGTCCCGAACTTTAGCGAAGGCCGCCGCCCGGAAGTCATCGCCGCGATTGTGGAGGCTGTGCGTCAAACGCCGGGTGTGCGCCTCGCCGACTGGAGCGCCGACCCCGACCACAACCGCATGGTCGTCACGTTTGTCGGGCCGCCGGCGCCAGTTCTTGCCGCCGCGCTCGCCGCTGCCGAGACTGCGTTCCTCCGTATTGACCTGCGAGACCACCACGGCATTCATCCCCGGCTTGGAGCTTTAGACGTGCTGCCGTTCGTGCCTCTGCAAGAAATCACCCTGGACGAATGCGCCGCGCTGGCCCGTGAGGCTGGGAGCGAACTGGCGAGGCGATTTGCCTTGCCCGTGTTCCTGTATGAAGCCGCTGCGCCGGACGCTCGCTCGCTCCCCTTTGTTCGCAAACACGCCTTTACGGCATTGACGCCTGATTTTGGCCCGCCTTTTCCCCATCCGACTGCCGGAGCCGCCGTCGTTGGCGCACGCAGACCGCTGGTGGCCTACAACGTCGTTCTGGCAGCCGCTGATGTTCAGATCGCCCGCGCCATTGCGCGCGAGATGCGCGGTTTGCCGCACCTGCCCGGTATTCGCGCACTCGGCTTGACGCTGCCTTCGCGGGGCCTGACACAAGTTTCCATGAACCTGACCAGCCCCGCTGAAACGCCCTTACTCACAGTATTTACCGAAGTCGAACAGCGCGCCCAGCAGCGAAACGTTGCAGTCGTAGAAAGTGAAATCATCGGCGCGATGCCCGGCCCAGCAGGGTTTGAAATCATCCGCGAAGCCTTGCAGGCTTACGGGTTAAAGCCAGGTCAAGTACTGCGAGAGAACTGGCCGGAATAGGAGACTGCTTTTGTTACACAAAACCCACCATTCGTTTTTTGGCTTAATTATCGGCTTCATTTGTGCTGTTTGTCTGCTTGGAAAGCGTGACAAGAAACCGCAGGATGATAGTGCCGAGTTTCTGCTCCAAAGCGCCCAACAGCAAATGAAAGAAGCGCAGGCGAAAAACCGTGAGCGCATGGTGCAGATTATCACCCAGAAAAATAATCTACAAGCCCTTGTGGATCAAACACAAATGAATATTTCGCGGTTGGAGGAACGCGCACAGGCCGCAGCGCAAGAAGGTGACAGCGACCGAGAACTCAGCCTTCTGCAAGAACGCGACGAATTTCAAACGACGTTGGCGGCGACACAAGCTTCTCTAGAAAAAGCCATCATTACTTCGGATGAAGTGAAAACTGCAATGCGGCGACAAGAGGAACATATCCGAAGCGAGACGGCACGGGCGCTTGCAATGAAAGCGCAAAGTAAAGAAGCGGAAATAATATTTGCCATAGAAAAAAGCCGACTAAGTTTGACCACAAGCCTTGTGAGTGAATTATTCGCGCGCGCTCAATTCAAAATTCAACAAGCGCAGGCAAAGCGTAATTTAATGACTCAGATACGCAAAACGGTGGAAACGTTGGAACTTACCGCCGAAAATGCCCTTCAGAATGGCGACAAGGCAGAGGCGCAGCACTTATTTGCCGAACGCGACAGATTGAAGGAAACAGCGTTAAATCCGATATTATGGCAGTAAGCAAAAAAGGGGCGCGGCGTAAGCCGCGCCCCTTTTCTGTCAGCAATCATATAGACGATTTAGTAATCGTCGTCGTGATCGTGGCCGCCGCCGCTGTTGCCTTTGCTTTTTTCCTTTTTCTCGACAATCAGCGAGTTGGTGGAAAGGATCATGCCGGCGATGGACGAGGCGTTCTGCAAGGCGGAACGGGTGACTTTCACCGGGTCCACGATACCTGCCGCGATCAGGTCGACATATTCTTCCGTCAATGCGTTCAAGCCGTGTCCCTGCGGCAGAGTTTTGACTTTCTGCACGACAACGGAGCCTTCCAGCCCGGCATTGTGCGCGATCTGCCGCAGCGGCTCTTCCAGAGCGCGGCGGACGATGTTGACGCCCACTTTTTCATCGCCTTCCAGTTTGAGGCCGTCCAGGATAGGGATGATCGAGATCAGCGTCGCGCCGCCGCCGGCAACGATGCCTTCTTCCACTGCCGCGCGAGTAGCGGACAGAGCATCCTCAAAGCGATGCTTCTTTTCTTTGAGTTCGGTCTCCGTAGCCGCACCGACCTGGATCACGGCGACGCCGCCTGCCAGCTTGGCAAGCCGTTCCTGAAGTTTCTCTTTGTCGTAGGAAGAGTCGGTGTTGTCAATCTGGCGGCGAATCTGCTCGATCCGGCCTTTGACGGCATCGGCGGTTCCGCCGCCTTCGACGACGGTGGTGTCATCTTTGGTGATGATGATCTTCTTGGCCGTGCCGAGGTCGGTCATTTCGACGCCGTCCAGCTTAATGCCGAGGTCTTCGGTCAGGAAGCGACCGCCGGTAAGGACGCCGATGTCTTCCATCATTGCTTTGCGGCGATCACCGAAGCCGGGAGCCTTGACGGCAACCACGTTCAGAATGCCGCGCAATTTGTTGACGACCAGAGTGGCGAGGGCTTCGCCGTCCACGTCTTCGGCGATAATCAGCAGGGGACGGCGGGACTGAGAGACTTTTTCCAGCAGCGGGATCAAATCCTGGGCGCTGGACAGCTTCTTCTCGAACAGCAGGATCGCCGGATTTTCCAGCGTGGCTTCCTGCCGCTCCGGGTCGGTGACGAAGTAGGGAGAGATAAAGCCCTTGTCAAACTGCAAGCCTTCAACCACTTCGAGCGTGGTGTCGGTTCCCTTGCTTTCTTCGACGGTAATCACGCCGTCTTTGCCGACTTTGTCCAGGGCTTCGGCAATCAAATTGCCAATCTCGGTATCGTTGCCCGAAATGGATGCGACCTGGGCGATGGAAGCCTTGTCGGTCACATCAATTTTGCGAGTCTTCAGCTCGGCAACCGCCGCTTCGACGGCCAGCTCAATGCCGCGCCGCAGGGCAATGGGATTGCCGCCGGCGGCAACGTAGCGCAGGCCTTCATTGACAATAGCCTGGGCCAGCACGGTGGCGGTGGTGGTTCCGTCTCCGGCGACATCGTTGGTCTTGGAAGCGACCTCGCGGACAAGCTGCGCGCCCATATTCTCATACGGGTCGTCCAGTTCAATCTCTTTGGCGACAGTGACGCCGTCTTTGGTGATAGTGGGGCTGCCCCACTTTTTGTCTAAAACGACGTTGCGGCCCTTCGGCCCCAGAGTCACTTTGACGGCATTGGCGACGGCGTTTGCGCCGCGCTCGAGTGCGCGCCGGGCTTCTTCATCGAACAGCAATGTTTTGGCTGCCATGGTGTGTAAATTCTCCTTTGGGGATTAACCCTTAACTGCATAAATCTGGTCTTCGTCCAGGATCATGTATTCCTGCCCGTCCAGCTTGAGTTCCGTTCCGCCATACTTGGAATAAATCACTTTATCACCAACCGCAACGGTCAGGGTCGAACGCGAGCCGTCATCCAGGATGCGGCCGGGGCCAACGGCGAGAACTTCGCCTTCCTGGGGCTTCTGCTTGGCGGAATCGGGCAGGAAAATGCCGCCGCTGGTCTGGGTTTCTGCATCGCTGGGCTTAACCAGCACTTTGTCCGACAGGGGTCGGAAGTTGACTGCCATGGTGAAATTGCCTCCTCATCACATTTCGTCGTGAGTTTTATTGTGAATCTTCGCTGCGAAAGTCTTTCATTAGCACTCGCACGTCCTGAGTGCTAAAACTGCTTCTATTCTACTCATTTCCGCTGGAATTGTCAAGTCTGATTTCATTGGCGCGTGGCAAGTGAGTTCGGGTACAATAATGGCATGAGCGAGCGTTTGGATGTGGTGCTGTTCGGGGCAGACCCGACAGAAAAAATTGTGGCGGTTGAAACAGGAGATCGGGAAGCGACACTGTTTCTGCGCGAAGGTGAGGGGACAGCGACACGCAGTGTCCCTTTTATTCCCTGGCTTGTGACGGATAAGGAGCGGCACTTTGCCGGCGCGGAGACCACCGCTCTGGAAGGCGATGGTTACAACTGGCTGGTGCGTTTCCCACAGGGATGGCGGGCGTATCAGGACGCCAAGCGCACCCTGCGCGACGAACACGCCGGAGTCTGCCAGTATGGCAGCGCGATCAAACAGTTTCTTGTAGCATCCGGCCTCACTTTGTTTCAGGGCATGGCTTTTGACGACTTGAACCGGATGCAGGTTGACATTGAGACGACGACGCTTGACCCACAGCTTCCCGATGCCTGCATTTTCATGGTCAGCATTTCGGACAATCGCGGGCTGTCCGAGGTGCTGATCGGCGACGAATCGGAGATGCTGCGCCAATTGCTGCATCTCGTGGAAACGCGCGACCCGGACGTGATGGAAGGCCATAATTTTTATTCTTTTGACCTGCCCTATTTGCTGGCCCGCTGCGCCGCGCACCATATCCCGCCGACATTCGGACGTTTCAGCTCTCCTGCGGTCATGGGTGCGCCGCGCAACTGCGCCATCGGCACAAATGCCCGGCAGTTCACGCCGGTTTACCTCTACGGGCGGCATATCCTGGACACTCTGCTGCAAGTGCAGCGATTTGACTGGTCACGCGGCCAGGTGTCTTCCTATGGCCTGAAAGAATGCGCGCAGACCTACGGCATCGCTCCGCCGGACCGGGTTTATCTGGACCGCCGCGAGATTGTTGAGATTTTCCAGACCGACCCGGAAAAGGTCAAAACTTATGCCGCACAGGACGTGCAGGAGACCGCCGCCCTGGCCGCACTGGTGGCCCCTACTGAGTTTTACCAGACACAAATGATTCCCGATTCGTACCAAAACGTCGCCGTCACGGGCAATGGCGAGAAGATCAACGCCATTCTCGTGCGTGAGTATCTGCGGCAGGGCCTGGCTATCGCCAAGCAAAAAGCGCCTCAGCCCTACCCCGGCGGCTACACCGAGGTGCGCGTAACCGGCGTGGTCAAGCCTATTGTGAAAGCGGACGTGGAAAGCCTGTATCCAAGCCTGATGCAAACGCTGAAAATTGGCCCGGCTTCCGACACCTTGGGAATTTTTCTGCCCCTACTGTCCGACCTGACTCAGCGGCGACTGGACGCCAAAGGACAGCTAAAAACGACGCCGAAGGGCGGACATGACTATGCCTACTGGGATGGCCTGCAAAACTCATTCAAGAGTCTGATCAACTCGTTCTACGGCTACATTGGCGGGCCATTTTATTTCAATGACTATGAAGCGGCCCGAAAAGTCACCGAAGCCGGCCAGGCGATTGTCAAACAGATTGCGGCGGAACTCGAAATGCAGGGCGCGCGGGTGATTGAAATAGACACCGACGGCGTTTATTTCCAGCCGCCCTCCGAAGTCAAAACCGACGCCGACGAGCTGGCTTATGTGGAGCGCATCGGCCAGACGCTGCCGGTCGGCATCCGCCTGGCCCATGACGGCTCTTATGCCGCCATGCTATCCCTGAAGATGAAGAACTATGTGCTGGTGGAGCCAAACGGTCACAAAATATTCAAAGGCTCCTCCCTGCGTTCCCGCGCCGATGAGCGCTATGGCCGCCATTTTTTGACTGACGCGGTCGATTTGCTGCTCGACGACCAGCCCGACAAGCTTTCCCATCTTTATCAAGACCTCGTAGACAAAATCGAGGCGGGCCAGATGCCGATTGAACAGCTTGCCAAACGCGAGCGCGTCACCGACAAGCTGCTGTCGTCGGACATGCGAAAACGCGCCGCTGACGCCATCAAGGGCGCGGGCATTAACCAGGGCGAGTTCGTTTCGCTGTATCAAAAGCGCGACAAATCGCTGGGCTTAGTTCAGAACTACGCCCATGACGAAGACTCAGACTACTACGCTCAAAAGCTCTATAAGTTTGCCGGGCGGCTCAAAGAAGCCGTTGGGGAGGAGCAGTTTGACTCTCTATTTCCCAGGCCTATCCCCCTCGCCAAGCGCCCAGACCCATCGCAGATGACGATGGATTTATTCGCTTGATGCGAGAGGGGGGCATTACGAGTGCATATTCTTTCGTCCGCAGGACAACCATATTGCAGCGAGTGGAATTTATTTCCTCGCATTTTCCGAGCGATCCCGGTGCGCCTGTTGCTGGACTTTGCTTGACAAAATTCCTATTCGTCCAGTATACTCGTATTATGCACTCTCGCACTAACAGTCTAGCTTTTTGGCAGTGGCACTTCCAATTCAGGATACGCCAGCCCTTTCTGTCAGACTGCTGAGGCAGAAATAATTTTAATCAGCAAGGGGCCGGGACGTTTCCTGCAAATGCAGAATGCTCCGGCCCTTTTTGTTTGTCCGCCCCGTCCTGAGGTATATTTCTTGCCAGCAATGACATCACCTACCCGCGAAGAATTTCTCGCAAAGGCCAGACAGGGCAATTTAATTCCTGTCTGGCGTGAAGTGCTGGCCGACATGGAAACGCCGGTGTCGGCGTTCCGCAAAATTGCCGGAGGCCGCCCGAATTCGTTTCTTTTGGAAAGTGTCGAGGGGGGAGAGCGTCTGGCCCGGTATTCATTTCTCGGCAGTGATCCATTTATGATCTTTCGCAGCAAGGGTGACACGGCGACCATTACCGAGGGGGAACGCACGGAAACCTTTGCGCTGAAATCCGGGGAGCGCGACCCGCTCCATGTTTTGAAAGAGCTTCTGGGCCGTTATACTTATGTTCCGTCGCCGGAGCTGCCCCCTTTCGTTGGCGGGGCAGTCGGCATGATCGGCTATGATACCGTGCGCTTTTTTGAGAAACTGCCAACACGGGCGAAAGACGATCTTGGCCTGGACGACTGCATCTTTTTGTTTACTGATGCCCTGTTAGTCTTTGATAATGTAAAGCACAAGGTTTTGGCCCTGTGCAATGCCCATGTCGCCCCCGGCACTGATCCCGGTGCGGCTTATGAAGCGGCAGTCGGTAAAGTGGAAGAATTGCTGGAGCGGCTCAAAGGCCCCTCTGTTTCGAGTCCAGTTCCCTCATCGTTGAGAGGCGGGGGTCATTTCATTCCCAACCGCACGGAGGCGGACTACTTAGACGCTGTGCGGCGCGCGAAAGAATATATTGCCGCCGGAGATACGTTTCAAGCCCAGATTGGCCGGCGGCTTGAAAAAACTCTATATGCAGACCCCTTTGATGTCTACCGCGCGCTGCGCTCCATCAACCCGTCGCCGTATATGTTTTATTTGGATTTCGGAGACACCAAGCTAGTCGGCGCGTCCCCGGAGATTTTAGTCGGCGAACAAAGCGGGATTGTGACTGTCCGGCCCATCGCCGGTTCGCGGCATGGGCGCGGTGCAACGCCCGCGGAAGATGACGCTATTGCCGCTGATTTACTGGCTGATGAAAAAGAGCGCGCGGAACATATCATGCTGGTAGATTTAGCCCGCAACGACATCGGGCGCGTCGCCGAGTACGGCTCAGTGCGCGTCGATGAACTCATGGTAATTGAAAAATACTCTCATGTCATGCATATCGTCTCCGAAGTCACGGGAATGCTGCGGGAGGGCTTAGATCAGTTCGATGTCCTGCGGGCGTCCTTTCCCGCCGGGACTTTAACTGGCGCGCCCAAAGTCCGCACGATGGAGATTATTGAAGAGCTGGAGCCAACACGGCGCGGTCATTATGGTGGCGGGATCGGCTATTTTTCGTTCAGCGGCAACATGGACACGGCGATCACCATTCGCACGGCCCTGGTCAAAGGCAGCACCATTTATCTGCAAGCCGCCGGCGGCGTCGTCGCCGACTCCGTGCCCGAATATGAATTTCGCGAGACATCCGCCAAAATGGGCGCGCTGGTCCGGGCCGTGGAATGGGCCGAAGCAGGATTGGAATAACAGCCATGCCAGCCATTCTTTTGACCGGGTTTTTGCCCTTCGGCGGCGCTCGGAGCAATCCCTCTCAGCAAATCGCCGAGGGTCTGCGCGGCGAAACTGTGGGTGGGGCGCAAATTGTCGGCGTGACGCTTCCCGTGGCCTTTGAGGAAGCGGCAGATCGGCTGACAGCGGCGATTGCCGACTGCAAGCCTGCGCTTGTGCTGTCACTTGGACTGGCGAGCGGGGCGACCTGCCTCGAAGTGGAGCGATTTGCGGTTAATCTGCGCGTGACGGAGCCAGGCGATCCATCTCAGCCGCTTCTGCCAAATCTGCCGCAGTCCGTGATCGTCGCCGATGGCATGACCGCGCTGTTTTCTACCGTGGATGCCGAGCGCACTGCGGCAGCGATTCGCGAAAAGTCCGGCGTTCCGGCGCGGGCGCACGGCTACGCCGGGGCGTATGCCTGTAATTATGTTTTCTATCAGGCTCTGCATTACGCCCAGCAATGGGACTTGCATTACTGCGCGGCCTTCATTCATCTGCCCCTGTCGTCGGAGCAGGTCATCGCCGAAAATAAAATGCACCAGCCGTCCCTGCCGCTGGATCAAATGGCGGCTGGGGTTCGCAGTGCCATAGAAGAGGCTTTGAATGATACTGGTCATTGACAATTATGATTCGTTTACTTATAATCTCGTGCAGTATTTGGGCGAGATGGGCGCACAGCTTGAAGTCCGGCGTAATGATGCACTGACTTTAGCTGATGTGGCGCGCATGGCCCCGGAGAAAATCGTCATTTCGCCTGGCCCCGGAACGCCTGATGACGCGGGGATTACCCTGGATTTGATTCGCGAGTTCGGGCCGAAAACGCCCATTTTCGGGGTCTGTCTGGGTCAGCAGGCCATTGGGCAGGCGATGGGCGGGCGCGTAATCCGGGCGGAGAAACTGATGCACGGTAAAACGTCGCCGGTTCGCCACACCGGCCAGGGCGTCTTTCGCGGGCTGCCCTCGCCGCTCGAGGCCACCCGTTACCACTCTCTGATTGTGGAGCGCGAAACGCTGCCGGATTGTTTGGAGATCACGGCAACCACCGAAGACGGCGAAATCATGGGATTGAAGCATAAAATCTGGCCGCTGGAAGGGGTGCAGTTCCATCCCGAAGCGATCCTGACCGAACATGGCAAAGACATACTCAGGAATTTTCTCACTCAATAAAGACCCGCCCATGAACCTTTATGAAAAACGCCTGAGCCGCGTACGGACAGCAATGAACACGAACGGCTTGGATACCTTGATTGTCACGCCCGGCGCGGCCATGCGCTACCTGACAGGCTTTTCCGAACCCGGCTCCCGCTTTTTGGCCCTGATCGTTCCCGATGATCAGCCCTGGCTGTTGGTCACGCCTGCATTAAATGCCGGGCAGGCGCGGCAGAATCCGGCGGGCATTGCTGACATCCGGGTTTGGGAAGATGCAGAAGGCTGGGAACCGCTTCTGACGCAGTTGAGTAAAGACCTGATGCTGGACATCGGCATTGTGGGACTGGACGACGAGATGCCCGCCCGGTTCGTCCTGGCAATCCATGAAATGCTGCCGACCACTTTGCTGAAGCTGGCAAGTTTGGCCCTCGCGCCACTGCGGGCCGTCAAAGACACGCTGGAACTTGCTGCCTTGCAGCACGCGGCGGAAGCGACGGATGCTCTTATCCCGGTCGCTTTTCGCGCTTGTCAAACCGGCGTCAGCGAAATGGAAATCGGCCTGGCAATCCAACAGGCCACAGCACGGGCCGGCTCTGCGGATTCATTTTCGCCGGTCATCGGCGCCGGCCCAAACGGTGCGACGCCGCACCACAACACAGGCAAGACCAAGATTAAAACGGGCGATGTGGTCATTCTGGACTTCGGCGCGATGGCGGACGGCTACCACGGCGACATCACGCGCACTGTCGCTGTCGGCGAAGCGTCAGACGAGGCAAAGCGCGTTTACGAGATTGTCTACCGCGCGTATCAGGCCGGAGTCGCCGCGGTGCAGCCCGGCGCGACGGCCCACGACGTCGATTCTGCCGCCCGCAAAGTGATCGCCGACGCCGGATACGGGGAGTTTTTTATCCACCGCACCGGGCATGGCATCGGGCTGGACGACCATGAAGCGCCCTATATGCTCTCCGGCAATTATACGGCCTTGCAGCCCGGCAACTGCTTTTCCGTGGAGCCGGGAATCTATTTGCCCGGCCAATTCGGTGTCCGTCTGGAAAACATCGTGACGGTGAAAGATGACGGAACCGCCCATGTGTTCAACGAAGCCATCCCGCCGGAAATAGTTACTCTTTAGAAAGCTGAAGCCGTGAAACTAATCGCTGACGCTTTGATTGACCTGCCGTTTACCCTCGACTTTTGTGCGCGCGGCCCCGACGTTGAACCGCTGGTATGTGCGATACAAGACTTTGATGCAACCCTCTTTTTTCCTCCGTCTCTGAGCGAAGGCACGGATGGACAGGGCATCTTCGGCGAATGGGCCTGGTGGACGGGGAAAACGCTGCGCTTGGTGCTGGAACAGCCACTGCGCGGTGACGAAGACATGGAAACCCTCCGCGAATCGGCTCTGGCCGCCGCACGCGAAACGCTGAGGCGCTTTTTGAATGCCTATCGCTGGCGGCTGGGCAAGCCCGAAGTTCATCCTGTTGTTCTCGACGCCCGCGCTTTGTCGCTCTCCGTCCAGCATGACGATGGCCGCGTGGAAGCCTTGCCGGAGCCGCTGTCGGCGTTCTTTTACCAAACCATGCCGGCCCAGCCGCCGCTGGACACCTCGGTAAACGCCACCACGCTAAACACACTGCGCGGCGATGTTCAGGCGAAAATAGACCCGCCGCTGGCTGAACAACTGCGCCTCGATGCCGAAGCCCTGGAAGCGCAGGGGGAACGGGAGCGGGCCGAACTGCTGCGGGAACTCAGTGAGCGGCTTTGAGCCAGTATGACGCTGTCATTGTCGGCGCGGGGCCGAATGGTCTGGCGGCAGCGATCAAGCTGGCCCAGGAGGGGCTGTCGGTGGTCGTCTTGGAAGCGGCAGCGACGCCCGGCGGCGGCTGCCGCTCGGCAGCATTGACCCTTCCAGGCTTCACGCATGACATTTGTTCCGCGATTCATCCCTTGGGGTACGGTTCACCGTTCTTTCGCACCCTCCCGCTTGAGCAGTACGGCCTGCAATGGATACAGCCGGACGCTGCGCTTGCCCATCCCTTTAACGACAGCCCAACAGCCCTTCTGGAACAATCCGTAGATGCGACGGCGGCAACACTCGGAGCCGACGAGGAGAATTATCGACGCCTGATGCAGCCGCTGGTTCCCAACTGGGAGGAACTCTGCCGGGCGCTGCGTCAGCCACTGCGGCTGGCCCGCTACCCATTTGGCCTCGCCCGGTTTGGCCTGAAAGCCATGCAGTCCGCGCAGGGTCTGACGGAAACGGCGTTTCAGGGGGGCAGAGCGCGCGGCTTTTTTTCCGGCATGGCGGCACATTCCATGCTGCCGCTGGAACAGTCGCCGAGCGCGGCCTTCGGGCTGGCCCTGGGCATCGCCGGCCATGCCGTCGGCTGGCCGTTTCCACGCGGCGGGTCGCAGAAGATTAGTGATGCGCTCGTGGCCCATTTGAAATCCCTCGGCGGCGAAGTCGTCACTGGCGTCAACGTAACGTCACTGGATGAACTGCCGCCATCCCGCCTGACACTATGCGACATCACCCCGCGCCAGCTTGTGCAGATTGCGGGCGCAAAGCTGCCGGATAATTACCGCAGGCGATTGGGGCGCTATCGGTACGGCATGGGAGCGTTTAAGCTGGACTGGGCGCTGTCGGGGCCGATCCCCTGGAAATCACCCGAAACTGCGCGGGCTGGAACGGTGCATCTGGGTGGAACGCGGGCAGAAATTTCGGCGTCGGAGCAGGCAGCAGCGCACGGCCAAGTTTCCGACACTCCCTTTGTGCTGCTGGCCCAGCAAAGCCTCTTTGACCCAACCCGTGCGCCCGAAGGCAAGCATACGGCCTGGGGCTACTGCCATGTGCCGCATGGCTGCACTGTAGACATGACCGGGCGCATTGAAGCGCAAATCGAACGGTTTGCGCCGGGCTTTCGCGATTTGATCCTCGCCCGCCATGCCCTGTCGCCGTCTGCGCTGGAGCATTATAATGCCAATTACATTGGCGGCGACATCAACGGCGGCCTGCAAGACTGGCCGCAGCTTTTTACCCGTCCTGTTGCCCGCTGGACTCCCTGGTCTACTCCGGTGCCAGGCTTGTTTCTCTGCTCGTCCTCTACACCCCCCGGCGGCGGCGTTCACGGCCTCTGTGGTTATTACGCCGCTCTCGCCGCACTGGCTCACTTGGCTTGCAGCCGCTCTTCTCCAGTGTAGACCGTCATGCCGGTATCGCGCAGAAAGCCGATCAAAGTCATGTTATTCGCTGCCGCCAGTTCCACCGCCAGTGATGAGGCCGCGGAGACCGAGCAGACAACTGGTATTCGGGCCATTAGGGCTTTCTGCGTGATCTCAAAACTCGCCCGTCCGCTGACCAGCAGGGCCAGCGGCGCAGCTTCCCGCCAGGGCAGCCAGCCCTGGGCAACCCCGTAGCCGATGGCCTTGTCGGTGGCATTGTGCCGGCCAATATCCTCAAACACGCACCGGCACCCCGTGTGGTCAAACAGGCCGACGGCGTGCAGGCCACCGGTCTGCTGGAACATAGGCTGCTGCTGCCGGAGAGTGTGCGGCATCTGGAAAATCGTTTCGTGGGAGAAGCCTGGGCCGCTGCTGTCCGGTAAAGGATGAGTTTCAGCCGCCACAGCCTCAATCGCCGCTTTCCCGCACAGGCCGCAGCTTGTCCCGGCCATCAAATTCCGCTGCCAGCGCCGCGACGCGCTCATCGGCGTTTTAAGCTGCACTGTGACGATGTTGGAAATTTCGGTATCGGCGGCGTCGCCTGTGTCGCAGCAGCGGATTTGCCCGATGTCGGCCTCGGAGCGGATCACACCTTCCGTCAGCAGCAATCCGCGCGTTAGCTCAAAGTCATTGCCCGGCGTCCGCATTGTGACCGTGAAGCGCTCCTGGCCCAGGCGAATTTCCAGCGGCTCCTCCACCACCAGGGCGTCGGCCATGTCCGCCCATACCTCACCGCGCAGGCGGCGGACAGGGAAGTTTTTGATCGCCTCTGAATAATCCCTGAGTTTCATCGGATTACTTTCCACAATTCTGGCGGAAGCGGATGGGAATCGAACCCACCACCCGCGCAATGCGGGTCACTGGTTTTGAAGACCAGGAGGGCCACCAGACCCCAAACGCCTCCACGGATTAAGTGACAAAAATGTGTCCCGAAGACGGCTTGGTCACTTCGCCGACCATTGCCGCCGGCAGGCCCGCCGCTTGAAGTGCGGCGAGCAAGTCGTCTTTCTTATCTCCCGCCACCGAAACCAGCAAACCGCCGGAGGTCTGTGGGTCGAACAAAACGCTCGTGAGTGCCGTCTCCACTTCGTTTCCAAATGACACATACGGCCCGGTGTACTCCCGGTTGCGCCGGGTGCCGCCAGGGATGATGCCCTGCCGTGCGAGTTCCAGCGCGCCGGGCAGAAGCGGAATGCGCTCGGAATAAA
This sequence comes from Capsulimonadaceae bacterium, assembly GCA_965277095.1. GTDB lineage: Bacteria > Armatimonadota > Armatimonadia > Armatimonadales > Capsulimonadaceae > JANXMY01. Next base: position 2,773,192 of record OZ255718.1, on the reverse strand, counting down.
CCTGCGCGCTCATCCCGGATGCGCGCAGCATTTGGTAAAGGTGGCCCAGAAAGCTGAACCCGGTGACATCCGTGCAGGCATGTGGCCCAGCGGCGGCGACGGCGTCCCGCGCCGCGCGGTTCAAGGTTCGCATGGAAGTGATCGCGGCTTCCGACGATTCTTCGGGCGCGATGCCCTGCTTGATCGCCGTCGTAATGACACCGACGCCGAGCGGCTTGGTCAGCAGCAGCGCATCCCCCACCCTTGCCCCTGCATTTGTCCAGATGTGTTCCGGGTCAACCGTTCCGGTCACAGCCAGACCGAATTTGATTTCGGGGTCAGCGACCGTATGCCCGCCCAGAAGCGCAACCCCTGCCTCACGGCATTTGGCAAGGCCGCCGCGCAGAATGCCGCTTAAAATCTGCGGGTCCAGCCCCGATGGAAAACAGGTGATGTTGAGCGCAGTCAGCGGCAGGCCACCCATCGCATAAACATCCGACAAGGCATTGGCGGCAGCGATTTCTCCAAACAGGTACGGGTCGTCTACCATTGGCGGAAAGAAATCGGTCGTCTGCACCAGCGCCAGGCGGTCCGAAAGACGGTAAACGCCTGCGTCATCCAAAGTTCCAAAGCCGACCAGAACGTTCGGATCGCGCGGCACATCGGCGAACAATCCGTGAACGGCGGCGTTCAGGCTGGCCTGGCCTAGCTTTGCCGCGCATCCCGCACAGGCGACCATCTGTGTCAGCCGCACCGTTTCACTCATCACCCATTCGTTCCTTTCCGCCATTCCAAAACCGAAGGTCGCCTTCCCGCCGGGTTATACCCATTTCATCAAAGTATTCCAGCAGCGGAATTGAAAACTTACGGGTCGTGCCTAACAAGGCATTGAATTCAGAGACCGTCAGCCCTTCCCCCACTAAAAGCGCCGAGCGCAGGCACTGTGCAGCGTCAGCAATTGCTTCCCGATGAAATGTCACCGAGCGATTGCCGGTGCGCTCCGTGGCCGGAACAAGCGTCCCTGTTTCCACCAGAAACTGATACAAAGTCTTACGTCGCCGGTCCTTGCCGAGAGTTTCTGCCAAGCCCGGTGGCTTGAGACCGCCCTGTAGAAATAGAGATTCAATCTCGCGCCCAATCTCGCGCTCGATGGGCGAAAGCGCGGCTTCGGGATCATATCCAGCGCGGCGCGCGAGGCCGCCCTGCATATCCAATGCACCATCGTCCATCAGGGATTTGAGGAGAAGCGCGAAGGCCGCCGGTTTTAAATCATGCGGCAATTTTCGGCGCAGGGCTTCCTGCGGCATTCCCCGGCGCAGCGGCGATTCTGCGTGAAATTGAATGACTTGCGCCAGAGTTTGTACGCGAAGGCTCTCAAAAATGTCCGGGTGTATCACCAGTCCGCCGGCGCAGCGCGCCACAAGCGCGTCGTCTGGCTCGCGCGTCAAACCCAAATCCCGTGTCAACTGTTCCCAGTCCCGGCCCGCCGGGCCGGCTTCGCGCAGCTTGACGCCCAGTTTTTCGGCAGGCGTCCCATACGCCAGCACGTTCAAGGCAGCGAGCAGCGCCTCATCTGCCCGCGTATGCTTTTGCGGATATGGGTCCACCACCCTCCCGCCGCCCAGTGTTTCCGCCGGAGAGGCGGCACGAATGATAAATGGTTCCCCGACGGGGATTGCAATATCTTCCGTAATTCTAAACTGGGCAAAAGCCGTTTCACCTGGTGCAATCGTCTCCTGGCCCAGCGGATAAACCCGTGCCGCCGTTTCATCCGCCCCGCTGAATATTTGAACCGGCTGGCCCCGCTTCAAAGGCTTTGCGGATGCCAGCAAAGTGATTTCCACGTCCAGCAGGCGCGTCAGTCGCAGCGCGCCCGGCGTTGCCAGCAAATCGCCGCGCTCCAGATCGTCTTTTTTCAGGCCGCGCAGATTTGCCGCCGTCCGCCAGCCGGGCCAGGCGGCTTCCACCGGCTGCCCATGCACTTCCAGGCCGCGCACCTCCGCGTGCAGGCCACCCGGCCAGATTTCGACGGATTGCCCGCGGCGCAGCGTCCCATGCCGCAGCGTGCCGGTAACGACGACGCCATGCCCGGTCTGCGTAAAGACCCGGTCAGCCGGAAGCGTGAAGAACGCCCCATCCGTGCGCTCCGGCGTCTCGGCAGCAAGCGTCGTAAGAGCGGCGCGCAGGGCATCCAAACCTTCTCCGGTCACGCTGGAGGTGAAACAAATAGGCGCGGCCTGGAGAAACGTCCCCGCCAGAAAGCCCCGAACTTCTTCCCCCGCCTGCACCCTTTCCTCAGCGACCACGAGATCGCTCTTCGTGAATGCCACCAGCCCGTGCCGGATGCCCAGCAGCTCCATCAGGGCCAGATGCTCCCTCGTTTGCGGCTTGATGCGTTCATTGGCCGCAATCACGAGCAAAGCGGCATCCACTCCCGTTGCCCCGGAAATCATGGTGCGGATGAATTTCTCATGGCCCGGCACGTCAATCAAATCTACGATGCCGCCCGGCAGGGCAAGGTGGGCAAAACCGAGGACAATGGACATTCCCCGTTCCTGCTCTTCTTTGAGCCGGTCGGTTTCAGTGCCTGTCAGGGCGCGCACCAAAGCGGTCTTGCCGTGATCTACATGACCGGCGACCCCGATGGTGATATGTTTGGCAGCAGTCACGGCAGCAGAACCAGATCGGCAATCACCGGGCAATGATCCGACCCTTGCGCGTTGCCCACCCAGCAGCGCTGCACCTGCCACTGCGGACTTGCCATGATGTGGTCAATGCGGACGTAGGGCCGCTTCAATTGCGTGTAGCGGCCATAGGTATAACCATAGCCTGCGCCGGCCTCGGAAAACGCATCGCGCAGACCCGTCGCCTGCAAGCGGCGGCAGACCAGGGACTGCACCGGGGCATTCAGGTCTCCGGTCAGCAGAATCGGCCCGTGTTCCTGATGCAGATACCCTTCCAGCATGTCCGCTTCCTGAAGGCGCGCTCGAGCGTTCCAAACCAGCCCATCCACTTGCTGATGACCCACGGAAACCAGCCCATCGCGCGGCGATAGAAAATGCACATTGTAAACCGTCACGGAGCGCGCTCCGAGCTGCACCGTAGACCGAATGCAGTGACGCAGAGAGCCGGGAATGGAAATATCGCGCCATTCCATATCACTCAGCGGCAAATGGGTGGCGACAATGTATTGATTGGAAACGCGCACGTTCCAGCCTTCCAGTTCCCGCCCCATCTGGCCGCGCAGAACCCCGTCTGAGTCTTGAAGCTGAAGAAGGTCCGGGTGATACAGTCGAATGTCGTGCAGAATTGCGCCTTCATTGCGGCTATCCCATTTTACATTGTAAGTCATCACCCGCAAATGGGTTTGCCCCGGTGCCGCCGCCGGCGCGGGAAGCCAGCCGCCGACGCAGAGGCCCATGATTGGGCCGGCAACGCACCCCAGCGCGCCCAGTGGAACCCATACCCAGCGCCTGGCCCAGAAGAAAGTCGGTGGCAATAGCAGCACTCCGGGAACCGCCCAGAGCCACTGCGGAAGATACAAGTTCAAGCTGCCTAGCCACCACTGCTCCGGGCCGGCGTCCGCCGAAATCAGCAGCGTCAGCACCAGCAGCAAATAAACTACGGTTGACAGTGTCAGGGCCAGAGGCGGCATTTTAACCTGGATGCGCCGAAAGCCCTCCCATGAGCGAGGGCGGGCCGGGGCGCCGCTAAAGAGTTCCCGGCACTGGCCGCAGCGATACTCTCCGCCGGGCTGAAGATGATCGGGAAGTCGGTTTTTTTTGTGGCAGCGCGGGCAAACGTAAATCATTGTTCTGTCACAATATTCTGCACAATATCCTGAAATGCGGCGACAATCTCGCGCAGCTCCGCATCGCGCACTGTTCGCACGTCCAGCGTCAGCCAGTCGTCCGACAGCATCCCTATGACCGGCGGATTATGACGACGAAGGGCGGCGGCCAACTGCTCCGCAGAAAGCGCAGCAGAGCGTATCTGCACCCATTTCCCCGGCAGAGGAACCAGGGGCAACGCTCCCCCGCCGGTGAAGCCATTGCCATCGGTCAGTCGCGTTTCCAGCCCTGGCATTGCCAGAGCCAGCCGCAGGCGCTTTGCCCGGCGGGTCAGCGCGGCTTTAGTTTGGGAAAGCATGTTCAGCACGGGAAGCGTTTCCACTAGATGTTCCTCGTCTAAGTACAGCCGCAGGGTGGCTTCTAACGCCGCCAAAGTAAGCTTATCGGCGCGCAGGGCGCGATACAAGGGATGAGATGCCATGGAGCGAATAAAGTCCGATTTCCCCACCAGGATTCCGCACTGCGGGCCACCGAGCAGCTTGTCCCCGCTCACCATCGCGACATCCACGCCGGATTGCAGCGTGTCCGATACTGTCGGCTCCGACGGCAGGCCGAATTTGGCGACATCCCACAGCGCGCCGCTGCCAAGATCATTCATCACGGGCAGCCCGCGTTCCTGCCCCAGCGCGACCAGGTCGGACAGGGAAACTTCGGCGGTGAACCCGACAATGCGATAATTGCTGGCGTGAACTTTCAGCAGCACTTTCGTGTCCGGCGAAATCGCTTCAGCATAATCTGCCAGGCGCGTCTTGTTGGTCGTTCCGACCTCCACCAAACGCGCGCCGCTTTGCCGAATCACATCAGGAATTCGAAAACCGCCGCCGATCTCTACCAGTTCGCCCCGCGAGATGATGACCTCGCCGCCGCTGGCCGCCGCAGTCAAGGCCAGCAGCACCGCAGCGGCGTTGTTATTGACCACCAGGGATGCTTCGGCCCCGGTGAGCCGCTGCAACAGCGTTTCAATCTGGCCGCCCCGCCCGCCCCGCTTGCCGGAAACTAAATCCATTTCCAAGTTGGAATAGCTTCGGGCAGCCTCCGTGACGGCTTGAACAGCGGATTCCGCCAGCGGAGCGCGCCCCAGATTGGTATGAATGATGATGCCTGTCGCATTGATCACTCGCTGCAAGCGGTGGGCATCGCATGTCTGCAAACATAGGGTAAGCGCCTGGAAAAAATTGGCCTCGCAAAAGGGCGGCACAGTCTCGCCGCCCAGCAGCCGCCGCCGGATTTCATGGAGACCCAGCCGCACGGCTTCCCGCACGGCCCGGCGCGGGTACTGGGCCAGCAGAACGCGAGCGGCCTCAGTTTCCAGCAGGGCGTGGATGGGAGGAAGCAGACGCAGGCGAGACTGGTTTTCGCTGGAGATAATCGGGTCAGGCATGGCTGCTTTAGTATAGCACTCCGGCTGGGTTTAAGCGAGCGGCTTTTCCCGGCATAATAGGTAAGCGAAGAAAAAATAGAGGGAAAATTATGTCGGAACAATTGACGAACAAGTTTATTGAGGCGCTGCACACTTTGGAGGAAACCAAAAACGCCGAACCGCTGACGGCGCTTTATGCAAGCAGCGCCGCTATTGGCAATGTGCTGGCGCCGGACGAATTTCACGGCTCGGACGGCGCAGAAAAGTTCTGGACGGAATATCGGGGAACGTTTGAGCAGGTTCATTCGGAATTCCGCAATGTGATTGTCGCGGCGGGCCGAGCGGCGCTGGAATGGACTTCGCGCGGGGCCAGTGTTGACGGTAAGCCGCTGCAATACACTGGCGTCACGATTTTAGAAATGGAAGGTGAAAAAATTACGCGCTCCTGTGCTTATTTTGATCCTGCGGGGCTGGGCTACCAGATATCCGGATGACAGGCCGCACACCCGTGTTGTCATGCGGCCAGATTCAGAGAAGAGGGGAGAAGAAAGCGACTTTGCTGCCGGCGATGACGGAAAATGACGAGATTTTGCTGCTGCGCGCTTTGCTGCGCGCTTCCGACTACGGGGTGCTTCTATCGGATGCGTCGCGCCACGACCGGGTGTGCAATCGCCGGTTCTGTGAAATGTTCGGCTTGGACAGTCTGGAAACACTGCAATCCGAGCCGGAGGGCGTTCGCCGCCATCTGGCGTCGCGGCTGAAAGACCCACAGGGTTTTGCGGAAACACTGGCATTTGTCTATGCCGACCCGCTGCGCGTTCTGGAAGATGAAGTGGAGCTTGTCGCTCCCCGGCCTCGCCTGCTGCGCCGGTATACCGCCCCTGTTACCGGGGAAAGCGGGGAAGTGATTGGTCGCCTGTGGACGTTTCTGGACATCACCCGCGCGCGCGGCATGGAGGATAAGGTGCGCGCACAGGCGGCCCAGTTGAAAGAGCAATCGCGGCAGCTTGCATCAGCGCTCCGCACCGTCACTGGGCGGCTGGACAAAGTGGAGAATACGCTTTCGCTGACCCAGCACCAGCTTTTCGAGACTGAAAAGCTGTCCGCCGTCGGCCTTCTGGCGGCCTCCGTGGCGCATGACATACGCAATATCTTGACGCCCCTGACGATTGAGCTTACGCTGGCAGACCAGAATGACCCAGCAGGACGTGCGGAGTCTTTAGACGCGATACGACGTCAGGTCGATAGTCTGTCCCTGCTGACCCACCGCCTGCTGGCTTTGTCCCGTCCTGCAACCAGTGAACGCGCCCCGACGGATTTGATGGCTCTGCTTTCACGCATTGCCTGCCTGGTTCAAGCCCAGGCGACTCTGGAAAATGTCCAAATTTTTACTGTCATGCCGCGCTGCCTGCCGCTAATCATGGCGGATGCGGTACAATTGGATCAAGTGCTGGTCAATCTTGTGCTGAACGCGGTGCAGGCGATGCGGGCCACCGACGGCGGAACGCTGACGCTTACCCTGGACCAGCACCGGACAGGACTAAGAATCCGCGTGGCTGACACCGGCCCCGGCATCGCGCCGCAAAACCGGAGCCGTCTTTTTGACCCTTTTTTCACAACGCGGCCAGATGGGGCCGGCCTGGGCTTATTTTCCTGCCGCCGCATTGTTCAGGCACATGGCGGCACACTTCAAGTTCGCAGTGCGCCAGGCCGGGGCAGCCAGTTTACCGTTTGGCTGCCTGCCTCATAGTTTTCGCTTTCTGCCAATCCAGGAGACTTTCCCATAGCCGGTAAAATACTTCTCGTCGAAGATGATCGCGCTATCGTTCAATCGCTGCTGCGGCTGCTGGCGCGCGAAGATTACTTTGTCCGAGCTGTTTCCAGCGGCGAAGATGCAGTCGCACTTCTGCTTCTTGATTCTGCCTACGATATGGCGCTGCTCGATGTCGCCCTGCCGGGCATGGACGGGTTTGCCTGCTGCCGCACACTCCGCGAACAAGGCTGGAAACGCCCGATTTTGATGCTGACAGGACGCAGCAATGGAGCGGACAAAATTACCGGCCTTTCCTGCGGCGCGGATGATTATATAACGAAGCCCTTTCACCCCGGTGAGCTGCTGGCCCGTATTCAGGCGCATCTGCGCCGTTCACGCGAGTACGATGTTCCCGAAGAAAGTACGGGCGAAATTGTCCTAGGCACAGGGCTGACACTGGATTTGCGAAATCGCGATGCCCTTGTCCGAGGCGCTCCAGCCCATCTCACCGACCGGGAATATGAAGTGCTGCTGCTGCTGGTCCGGCAGCGCGGAACTGCGCTGGACAAAACCTGGCTGTTCCAGCAAGTGTGGGGCAACGCGCCCGAAGAAGGCATCAAAGCCCTGGCGGTTTACATCCGGCGTCTGCGGCAAAAAATTGAAGAGGATGAAGCCCGCCCGCGCTACATTCAGACGGTGCGCGGCTTTGGCTACAAAATAGTTCCAGGGGACTAAAAGGGAACTTCGCAGCGGCCCGGATTGTTTTAATGGTAACACTTGGAAACGAGGCAATATTGATGCAGACAGAACAGACATTGGAGCAGGCGACCTTTGGAGCCGGCTGCTTTTGGGGCGTGGAAGCCGAGTTTCGGCAAATACCGGGCGTTGTCGAAACCGCCGTCGGCTATGAAGGCGGCTCGACACTGAACCCGACGTATCAGGATGTGTGTTCGCACGGAACCGGACACGCGGAGGTGGTGCAGGTAACTTATGACCCTGCCAAGACCGCTTATGCCGATCTTTTGAGAGTCTTCTGGGAGAACCATGATCCGACGACGCTGAATCGCCAGGGACCGGACATCGGCGATCAGTATCGCTCGGTCATTTTCACGCATTCCTCGGAGCAGGCCGCCGCCGCCCAGGAGTCCAAAGAGGCCCACGCAGGAAGCTACAAGCGGCCCATCGTGACCCAGATCGTACCGGCAGAGACATTTTACCGCGCGGAAGAATACCACCAGCAGTATCTGGAAAAGCGCGGCCTTTCCCACTGCCACATTTAGCCCCGTACACACTGTCGGGGCGGGGCTGGCCCCCGTCCCTCTTGCCAGCCCCGCCCCTACAATACTCGCGTCCGCTTTGCCAGCGCTTTACGAGTCTGAAGTGCCGGCAGATTTTCCCGCACAAACGCATTTTCCACCAGGCGAAAAAATGCCTCACGATCCGGCCCGCGCACGACCGCCCGCTCATGCGCTTCCGACAACCCGACGGGATACCCCTGTCCCTTGCAGGCCTGATCAAAACACAGCACATGGACGCGCGCTGTCAAGTCGGCGTCTTCGGCTACCCACCAGGGAATTTCCACACGAGCAATCTCTGAGCCGCTGTGGAGATAAAAGAAAGTCACGCGCTGCTCTGCCGGATACAAATCCAGGCTCCGCGCCGCGCTGCCGAAAACCGGCGAGCGGTCACCGGGCCGAAGGAGCAGTTTCCCAAACAACTGGGCATCGGTCAGATGCGTTAATTTGGCACAGGGACTCGCTGGGTCATGCGTGCAGCCCGGCTCACAGAGCGTCAGGCGCAGCGCCCCGACAACATCCCGGTGCGCCGGGCGGCTGACATAGCCGGCAACCGGAGTGCCCGCCTCCTGTCCTGCCGCCAGCATGGTGCAGAACGCATCAATCACCCGGCGCTGCTCCTGCTCGGACTCTCCCTGCGGCGTCCAGACAATCAGCGGATCGTCGACCAGGGCCACTGCGTGGCGATCCCGGTGCGTCCGAATCAGCTCCGCCAGCGCCGCGCTTTCGGCCAAAAGGCGACGATTTGCGATGATTTTATCCGACAGCGGCACCGGGTCGCCGCCGCTCTCGGTCTGGTACAAGTCTTCGTCCCGGTAATGCAAAGTCGCTTTCGACTCGAGATGCGGGCGTTCGCCGCTGCCGTAGTGCAGGGCTATTTCGCCGACATTGATCAAGTAACAGGGCGCGACAGCGTGGCGATCCAGCGGAATTTGTGAGCCGTCCGTCGCCAGGGCCGAGTATTCGGCAGGGGCCGGAAACGGCAGGGCGCAAATCTCCGACGGCGATTGGTCGCGGCAGTCGGCCACCAGCCAGGAAGGTTTCGGCAGCCGCTCCCGCTGGGCGCGGGTGGCCGTCCAATCTTCTCCACTCAGCCGCGCCTGCGCCAGCGCAACGCGCATCTGGCCCGCCGTCCGATCCCCGCGCTTCCGCGCTTCCGCGCCCATGTTCTGAATATCCGCGATGACCTGCGAGAGTTCCAGCATCACAGCACCTGTTTGACAATGGCATCAATGGCAACGGCCGTTTGCAACAGCCCGCGCAGGTCGGCCAGCGGCAGCATAGTCGCCGCATCGGACAGGGCTTTTTCCGGCTGCGGGTGGACTTCCAGAAACAGACCGTCCACACCCGCTGCGACCGCAGCCCGCAGCAGGGGCGGGATAAACTCGCGCTGGCCGCCGCTGCTGCTCCCCTGCCCGCCCGGCTGCTGCACGGAATGGGTCGCATCGAAAATCACCGGGTAGCCGAAGCCGCGCAGAGTCGGCAGGGCGCGCATGTCCACGACAAGCGTGTTATAACCAAAAGAGACGCCTCGCTCGGTCAGCAGCAAATTTTGATTGCCGGTTCCCGTCACTTTTTCCACCACGTTTTTCATGTCCCAGGGCGCGAGAAACTGGCCTTTTTTGACATTCACGATCCGCCCGCTTTCCCCCGCAGCCAGCAATAAATCGGTCTGGCGGCACAAAAACGCCGGGATTTGCAGTACGTCCGCCACTTCCGCGACAAGCTTGACCTGCCATGTCTCGTGAATATCTGTCAGCACCGGGACGCCAAACTCGGCTTTGATCGCCGCAAGCACTTCCAGCCCTTTGCCCAGACCCCCACCCCGAAACGCGCCGCCGGATGTGCGGTTCGCCTTGTCAAAGGAAGCCTTAAAGATATACGGCAAGCCCAGAGCCTCGCAGGTCGCTTTGACTGAGGCCGCAATTTCCCGGCACAACTCCAGGCTTTCAATCACGCATGGCCCGGCGATAATCGCAAGCGGGTTATTTAAGCCGCCAATAGCACTGTCATTCAGACGTATTTCGTTCATGGGTCTCCTTCAGCAGCGTTTGAAGTGCCGCCAAAACATGCGCGGGCGTGATAGCCCTCTGGCAGCGTAGAAATTCCTGGCCGGCAAGCGGGCAATGCTCCCGGGAACAGGGCGCACACGGAACCGTGTCATCAAACAGCAAAACCTGCGGGCCGAACAGCGGGGCATTGTCTCCCGGACGAGTACTGCCATAAATGCCGACCAGCGGCGTCCCCAGCGCAGACGCGATGTGCAGCAGGGCGGTATCGCCGGTCACAACCGCCGCCGCCTGCTGCACCAGTGCGGCAGCCGCTCCAATTCCGGGCAATCCCGCTGCTTTCAAGAGCGGCGCGGTTCCCGGCGGCACAGCAGCCGCGACGGCTTCCACCAGCGCGGCTTCCCGCGGGCTGCCTGTCACCACGACATTAAAATGGGGCAGTCCGGCCGCGACCTCGGCAAATGATTCCGGCGGCCAGCATTTAGACGGCTGGCTGGTTCCTGGATGCAGAATAATCAGGGGGAGGCCCGGCCGATACGCACCGCAGCTTTGTAAAGAGTCACTGGCCTCGGCACGGCCCTGCGGCGAAACCGAGAAGTTCATCCTCCGCTCAAGCGGGCCTGGTATCCCCAGCGCCTGCACCGTTCGCAGGTAATCGTCGGTAGAATGCAGACTCTTCACTTTCGGCAAAGCCTGGGTGTAAAACCAGCGCGTCAGGGACAATTTTGGCGTGGGGAACAGCCCTATCCGAACCGGAGCCACACATAAAATTCGTGTCCACCACTTTTCCGGGTGGCAGTTGATCGCAGCATCAAACTGACGCTGCCGCATTTCACCCTGCAAACGCCGCGCTTCCGCCAGCCACTGCCCGCAGCGGCCAGTTCGGAGCAGACGCCGCCAGCTCCCCGAATCAAAGGCAATCAATTCATCGATCAGTGGGTGATCTTTCAAAATAGCCGCGTGCTGCACGTCGGCAATCCAGGTAATGCGTATCTCCGGGTCATTCTGGTGCAGCGCGGTCAGCAGCGGCGTCGCCATGAGTATATCACCCAGCGCCCAGAGCTTGACAATCAAAACCCGCTTCATACGCGGCCTGGCAGGGGGGCAAGTACGCGAAGCGTCGCCGCTTCCGCTTCCTCCACGGTAATTCGCTTCAAGCACAAAAGGTAATCGGCGCCTTTGTTCGGGCAAAGTTTCTGGTCACACGGCCCGCACGGCACCGGTTTCTGCAAAACTTCCCCCCGGCCCGCAAGCGGCGCGCGCCCCTGGGCAGGCGTCGGCCCAAACAAGGCGACAAAGGGTGTTCCCACCGCGGCCGCCACATGCATCGGCCCGGTGTCGCCGCTCACCAGCACGGATGCGCGGGCAATCAGCGCCGCCATTTGACGAAAGCTCAACACGCCCGCAGCCCGGATAGGCCGACTTTGCATTTGCGCCATGATGCCTGCAATGGCCTCTTGCTCGGTGGGCCGCGCACTGCCGATGAGAACGACCGGACCGCCGATCTTTGACGCCAGGCGATCTCCCAGTGCGGCATATCGCTCGGCGGGCCAGCAGCGCGAGGGCCAGGTAGTCATGGGCGCGAGGACGGCGAATGGCTGTCCGGTCTCAATCCCGTGCTGGCGCAAAAACGTTTCGGCGGTCTCAGCATCGTCCGCCGTAAAACCCATCTGCATCTGCTTGTCGGCAGGCTCCGGCAGGCCCAGCGCACGCAGCGGCAGCAGAAACTGATCCGTGCGATGGGGCGGCAGCTCCGGCTCGGCAAAGGAATGGGTGTACCGCGCGACATGGCGGCTGGTTTCGCCGCGATTTTCAAATTGCCGGAACGTGTCAAACACGCCAATACTCATCTTGGCCCCCGATGCCTGTATCAGCAAGGGCCATTCCTCCGGCTGAAACGAGATAAAGACATCAAATCTGCGCGCACGTAATACTTTTTGGAATCGCAGGGCGCGGAGCAGCCAGAGGGGAAACAGGCCGCGCCGGAGCATTTTCTTCCAATACGAACCATCCCACCGGAGATACTCGTCAATGAAAGGATTGGCATCAATTGCCTGAACTTCTTTGTGTTCGGCAATCCAGGTCAAATGAGCCGCCGGAAATGCCAGGCGCAGGGCCGAAAGCAGCGGGGTCGCCATGAGTATATCGCCGAACGCGCCGGCGCGCATGATCAGAATGCGATGCGAGGCCTGCTCCCGCGAGACAGGGCAGCGCTGCACACGGTCATTCACCGGCAAGAGCGGCGTAAAAAACTCCGGGGCAAGCGCGGGTGGTCGCAAAGTCATAGTGTCAGGAAGCCAGCGCCTTTTTCAGCGCTCCGGCCCCGCGCGCCGTTTCGTACTCGCGCTGATAAAGAGCCTCAATTTTGTCCGTCATAATTTGAAGCGAAAAATGTGATTCGACGCGCTCCCGTCCCGCTGCCCCCAAACGCTTGCGCCCGAATGCATCACGGGCCAGTTGTCCTAACGCAAGAGCGAGTGCATCGGAATCCGAAGGCGGCACGAGCAGCCCCGTTTCACCGTCCAGAATCATTTCCGGGGAGCCGCCGGTGCGCGTCCCGATCACTGGTTTGGAAAGGGCCATGCCCTGCTGAATAACGGCGGAACATGGCTCATTCCAGGTGGATGGCACCGTGACCACATCCAGCGCAGCTATGACATTATTGACATCGTCCCGAAACCCGGTCCAAACAACTTTGTCGTTCAGCCCCATCTGCTCAATTCTTCGGCGAAGTGCGTCTTCATCCGGCCCGCTGCCGACGATCACCAGCCGCAGCGGATAGTCGCCGGCCAGCTTCCCGAAAGCATCCAGCAGCACCTCATGGCCTTTCTCCGGCGCAATCCGCCCAACAATGCCGACCGCGACGCAGTCTTCTGGAATGCCCAGTTCCTGACGAACACTTTTGCGCTCCTGGGTGGTTCGGGCGAATGCTTCAATGTCTGTACCGTGATGAATGACCTGCACTTTGTCTGCGGGAACGCCGCATTTCAGCAGGGTTTCGCGCACGGAATTGGAAACCGTGACAATGCGCGTGAATAAAATCCGGCTATACAGAAACGTGCCAAGGGGATTTTTGAAGGGATAAGGCATATGGCGCGAAAGAATCCGTACCGGCACATCTTCCATCCGGGCCGCGAATCCGGGAACCACCATATCCAGGCTCCAATGAACGTGCATGACATCGGTTTTATTTTCCCGCAGGTAGCGGCGCAGTTTCCCGAAATCCTGCCAGTCTCCCTGGCGCATCACGCGGATTGGAACCGTCTTCAATCCCATCTGAGTTGCCCGTTTTTCCACCCAGCGTCCAGGGCGGCAGGCAACCGTCACATCATAGCCGCGCTGCTGAAGCTGATCCGACAAGTTCAGAATGTGCAGCTCCGTTCCTCCCCACGAAGGAAAGCCAGTCGCCACTTGCAGCACGGAAAGAGACATGGAACGCAGTTATCCTTTGGCAGTAATCTATCCACCGTAAGCGGCACAAACGCGGGCAATGATATTCGTGGATGAGCGGCCTGCCACCAGCGAAAGCAATTGGACACTGCCGCCATAAGCGCGCACCACAGCGGCTTCCGGCAGGTCTGCCTCGTGGTAATCCCCGCCTTTGACATAAATTGCCGGGCGGATTTGCTCAATCAGCGGAACCGGTGTGCGCGTTCCAAACGGTGTCACATAATCTACGCAGGCCAGGGCCGCCAGCATTTCCATGCGCTCGGCCAGCGGAACCACAGGCCGCAGGTCGCCCTTGAACCCGCGCACGGATTCGTCTGTATTAACGGCAATCAGCAGGCCATCGCCCAGCGCGCGCGCTTCCGCCAGGTAGCGGGCGTGGCCGACATGCAGGATGTCAAAGACGCCGTTGGTGAAGACGATTTTTTCCCCTTTTGCCTGACGTCCGGCAACCAGAGCGCCAAGCTCCTCCCCGGACTTGATTTTATCGCGCGATGACGGGCAGGGAAATCCCATTGTGTCTCCTTCGCGGAAGGTTTAATCGCTCCTCAACCGCCGCCAGGACATTGAAAACCGTCAAGTTCTGCATACACATCACATCGCCGCGCGTGCACACGCGATCCCGGCAGGGAACGCAGGGCAAAGAGCGATCAATCAAAATGGTACTGTTCTCCGTCAGGGGTCCGGTTCGGTCGGGGTCTGCCGCTCCCGACAGCACTACCAGAGGCGTCCGCAGCGCCGCGCCGATGTGCATGGGGCCGGTGTCGCAGGTCAGCAGCGTGTCCGCACGCTCCAGCAGCGCGCCGAATTCTTTCACCGTCAGTTGTCCCGCCAGATTCAGAATCCGCGCGTCCACCCCTGCGACTTCCTGTGCCAGAGCCACTTCGTCAAGTCCGTCCATGACCGTCTTAAAGGCAGGCGGCGCGCCGGTGATGGCGACTGTTACCCCCGGCTGCGCGGCCCAGAAACCAGCCACCTCGCGAAACCGTTCCAGCGGCCAGCGGTTCAGGGGTCGGGACGCCGCCGGATTGATGACCAGCAGCCGGCCTGAAGCCGCTGCCCCCTGCATTTGGAGCCGCAGCGCGACACTGGCCCGCGCCGCCTCTGGAACTGAAAAATCCAGGGAACGGTCCATCAGCGGGCCGATGCCAAGTGGAGCCAGTTCTTTGGCGAAATCATCGACTGCATGGGCGACGCGGCCCGTTTCCGGGTCAACCGCCATGCACTTATGGAACGTCAGCCGCGTCCTCGCCCCGCTGGCCGCCGCCATCAGATAAGACTTGGCGCTCGGATGCAGATTAATCACGAGATCGTATCTGGCCCGCGCCATACGTACCAGAAACGGCAGGAAATGATCCAGCCGCGAGTCTCTGCCGCGTTTGTCAAATGTCCAGATATGGCGTACCAGCGGATTGCCCGTCAGGGCATCGGCCATTCCTCCGCCGACCACAAAGTCAATCGCGATGCCAGGGAAGGCCGCAGAGACCGCCCGCACGGACGGCGTCGCAAGCAGTATATCGCCCATCCCACCAAAACGAATAAACAGCGCGCGTTGATAGGTCATAACAATCGGGCCAAGCATCCCACGGCTTTAATTATACCGGATTTGAGGCGTGAGACGCAAGTAATGGGAGTGACAAAAGCGAACGAGCCGCAGACTGCACTTCGGCAATTTCCAGCGAAGCCATGCTGCCGTCCGGCGATTCCAAGACCCGGTGGCATGGCCCGTAATTGCCCCATTTGCGCGGGTTTGTGGGGCCAAAAAGTGCAACCGTCGGGATGCCCAGAGCCACCGCGGAGTGCATAATGGCTGTGTCGTTGCCGATAAACAGGCTGAGCTGCGAAACCAGCGCCAGCGATCCGCGCAGGTCGCACGTTCCGGCGAATGAGACAATCCGCGCCTGCGTTTCCGGCAGGCAGGCCGCCTGCATTTCTTCCGCCGCATCCTGCTCTTCCGGGCCGCCAATGAGGACAATACGAAGCGATGCGTTTTCACGCGCCAATTCGTCCGCAACGCGCGCAAAGCGAGACGCATCCCAGCGCTTGCGTTCCAGGCTCGCGCCAGGCTGAAAGCCGACCAGGCAATCTTCCGCTGTTTCTCCCGGCCACGCCGCTCCCAGCCGCTGCCGGGCCTGGCGTATCTCCTCTTCGCTGACCCACAGCTCCAATGCAGGATTGACAATCGCGGTCGGCGCGACCGCGCGCAGAACATCAAAATAACAGGCGATTTCGCTTTTTTCCCGGTCGTAGTCGACCCGGCAGTTCAGCAGTGGCCCCCGCCCTTCCGACCGGAAGCCCGCGCGAATGCGTACCCCGCTCAAAGACGGCGTGAGAGCGGAATGAAACGACCGATTCAAAGCAAGGCACAGGTCGAAGCGTTCACGCCGAAGGCGCGCGATCAGTTTCAAATGCGCCCAGGTTCCTTTGTCCTGTTTATACGGATCAAATTCCATGATCTCATCCAGGTACGGGTTGTTTTGCAGCAAAACCCGCGCATTTTTTCCGGTTAGCAGGGAGATATGCGCGTCGGGCCACTGCGCCCGCGCGGCGCGGAAGATGGGGATAGCGAGCAGGGTATCACCGATAAAGCGAAATTTTGTGGCAATCAAAATCCGCTTGATTGGTCCCGCGCGCTCCATGAGCGGAGTGCAGGAATGAGCCGGGGTATGCTCTGGGGGCGGGGCTGTCTCCGCCGACACCATCGGCAGGCGGGTCAGGCCCTCATGCCGGTCACGCAGCAGGCCGCGCGCCGCGGCGGCGACTTCGCCCGGCGTGATTGTCCGCAGGCAGTCATAACGTCCTTCGCAGGTCGGATGATTGCCGCAGGGCGCACACGGCAAAGCTTTGTAAATGGTCTGGGAGCGCAGGTCAAACGGCCCCGTGACGGCGGGATCAGTTGAGCCAAACAGCGCCAGAGTGGGAGTGCCGACCGCCGTTGCCAGATGCATCGGCCCCGAATCGGCGCTCAGCAGCAGGTCACATTTCTGCAACACCGCCGCCAGCGTTTTAACCCCGGTGCGCCCTACCAAATTGACCGGCTTTGCCAAGCGAGTCAGCCGCAGGACTTCCGATGCCAGTGCCGCGTCTTCTTCTCCGGCCCCAACCAGAACACAGGGAACGTCCGCCAGAAGGTCGAGAGTCTCCGCGAACGATTCGGCAAACCACCGTTTTTGCGGGCGCGTCGCGCCCACATTCACCGCAAGAATAGGACTGCCTCGCCTTATTCCGGCTGTTTCCAAAAGCTCTTCAGCGACCAGTGCCGCTTCCTGGTCTACCGTAACCACGACGCGCCGGGAATTGATTTCGGGCGGCACAGGCATGGTATCCAGCATCGCCTCTGCCATATGCAGAGCGCGGGTCTGGCGCGTATCGGTCAAAAAGTGATTCATCCCCCGTCCGCCGAGGCCCACGCGGCGCGGCGTCCGTGCCATCCAGGCGGCGGCGGCATACGCGGGCAGCGGCGGCAGGATAATGGCATCCGTATACTGGCCCTCACGCAGCAGCCGAAATGTCTGCATGACCCTGCCCAGGCTGCCGGGCGCAGTACGAGCAATGATCGAGTCCAGGTCAGGATTGCCAGCCAGTACTTCCGCCGCCGCGCCTGCGCCTACCACCGTATCGATGCGCGCATCCGGGTAAGCTTGCCGCAGCGCCGCAATCGCCGGCGTGGTCAGCAGAGCATCTCCCATATAATTCATGTTGATGACTAAAAACTTACGCATAGCTCAGGTAAATTGGGAAATCAGCGCGTCAATTGCTTTCAAGACAGCATCCGGCGTGATCTGAGCCATGCAGGCAGCACCAACTTCGTCTGTTGGACGCTTCCCCGGAACAATCAAGCCGGAAACAGGCTTATTCAAGATCACGTTACGCGCCCCATACGGGCCGTGCCGCTGGGGGTCAGTTGCCCCAAATAACGCCACAACCGGCGTACCTACGGCCACCGCCAGGTGCATCGGCCCGGTGTCCGCAGTAACCAGCAGATCGCAGCAGGCCAGCACCGCGGCCAGTTCCCGCAGAGTCGTTTTGCCGGCAAGATCGACGCAGGCTCCTTGCAAAGAAGCCACAAGGGGCGTAACGATTTCCGCGTCGTTGTTATCGCCGATAAAGACCAAACCCCGCCCGCAGGCTGCCAGCGACTGCGCGACTGCCTGCCAGCGTTCTGCGGGCCAGCGCTTGTAGGCGCGAGACGCTCCCACGTTGAGTGCAATGCGCGGCGCGGGAAGCCCGGATAGCCACTGCCGCGCTTTACCCATTCCCTCCGCGGCCAGATAGGGCTGCGGAGTAAACTCCGGGTGAGGCACATGAACCCCCAGCGCGTCCGCAAACCCGTACAGCAAGTCTACCTCATGCCGCGCCTGCTTACGACCGGGGACAATGGGATGTGTTAAAAACAGCGCGTTTGCCTCCCGGTTGCGATCCCATCCAACGCGCACCGGCGCACCCGATAGCCGCGTGATGAGGCCGCTGAGAAACAGGCCCTGCATATCCAGAGCCAGATGGTAGCGGGCCGCAGTGAATTCCCGGCCCAGAGCGAGCAGGTCAGCGATGGTCGGCTTATCCGGTAGGACGTGCAGGGCATCGATCCAGGGATTGCCGCGCAGAACGTCCGCGCTGCGCTGCCGCACCACCCAGCCTAAAAAAAGATTCGGTGCCGCTTCTTTGATCGCCTGCACACTCGGCAGGGCATGAACGATGTCACCGATGGAGCTGGTCTTGACGACGAGAAGGCGCGAAATCTCAGACAGCGGCGGCAGCAGACGGGGCATCAGCACTCATTTCTTCCGAGATTATGCCTGCGGGCGGCGGGACGCGCCAGCGGTCGTGCAGCCAAAGCCACTGGTCGGGATATTTGCGTACCATCTCCTCAATGATCGCGGTCGCCTCGGACATGATGCGCCGAATGTCGGCCTCGGTATCGCCTGTCGCCGTCGTGTCAATTTCCGGGTAAAGCACCATTTTGTATGTGCCATCCGGCTGCCGGGGACAAAACATCGGTACAATGCCCGCGCCTGTTTTCAGCGCCAGCACGGCAGGCCCGGCAACGGTCCCGGCCAGCCGGCCAAAAAACGGCACAAACACGTCTTCGGATTTCTGATCCGGCAGAATCGCCACAATGCCATTCGCGCGAAGCCGCTGCAAGATCACCTTCGGCGAGCCGCCGCGCGGCAGCACCGTGTAGCCGCCATTGGCGCGCAGGGCATCTGTGATTTCATTGAACGCCGCATCTTCGCTTTGCCGGGCAATCACGGCGAAATTGTATCCGGCCAGGGCCGCCCGCCGGGCCAGCAGTTCCCAGTTGCCGAAATGCGCGGCCAGCAGGATCATGCCTTTCCCACGCGCAAGCACTTTGTCCACAATTTCATAGGAGTCCGCCTGTGCAAGTGCTTTGACCTGCTCCGGCGTCCAGCGCGGGGCTTCCAGAAATTCCGCCGTAGAGAGAGCAAAGCTCTGAAACACGCGCCGGATCAGTTTATCCCGATCCGGCGCCGTCATACTCTCCCCATAGGCGATTTGGAGGTTTTTATCCGCTACCCGCCGGTAACGCCCGGAAACCTGGTAAGAAAGTAGGCCGAGGGCGCGAACCATTGGCCGGGGCATATGCCGGCCGATCAGCCCGCCGAAAATCCGCGTCACCAATGGCTGCCAGATTTTCTTTTGAATGTGCATAAGCATCTACCCGGCGGACAAGTCCGCCACATCCCGCAAAAAAGCCGCTTCATTCTCGACTGCCATTTCAATTCGCAGGGCATAGGTCGGCAGATCGCCCAGATGGGTCGGCGGCCATTTGACGGCGTCCTTTTCCGTCATCACCACGGCCCTGGCCCCGGCCTGCACGGCGGCCTGCTGCACGTCGCGCACCTGCGCGGCATCAAACGAATAGTGATCGCTCCATATCCGCCGGCCAACGACCCGCACCCCCGCGTCCCGTTCCAGCGACTGCACAAACGACTGCGGCTGGGCAATCGCGGAAATTGCATACACCGGCTGATCTGCCAGAGCATCCAGCGGCAAGGCAGGCGCGCACAGATCGGACACGCGCACTAGGCCCGCAGCGCGATGATCGGCAAAATACAGCGACGCTTTCGGCGCGAGGCTAAAAACGTGCGCCGCCAGCGCCGTTCGCTCCATGTCAGAGATGCTTCCAGCCCGCGTCACGACGACCATTCCCGCGCGGCGCAAATGGCGCTTTGGCTCGCGCAGCAGGCCGCGCGGCAGCGGAAAACCATTGTCAAAAGGACGGCGGGCATCCAGCAGGACAATGTCCAGAGTGCGGGCAATTTGCCAGAATTGAAACCCGTCGTCCAGAACCAGCGCATCCAGCGCGAACCGGCGCAGAGCCTCGCGGCCTGACCGCCGACGATCTTTGCCCACCAGCACCGGAACACCGGGCAGAGTGCGCGCCAGCAGCGCCGGTTCATCACCGGCGTCCGAGGCGCCCAGGAAAGACAGCCCGCTGCCATCCGAGACCAGGCGAACACTCTGGCCTTCTCCGCCGTGTCCCCGGCTCAGCACCGCGACGCGCTTTCCCTGGCTCTGAAGCCGCCGGCAAAGCATCTGGGTCATCGGTGTTTTTCCCGTTCCGCCAACGGTCAAGTTGCCGATGCTGATCACAGGAATCGGAAGCGTGTCCCGCCGCCGCAGGCCCAGAGCCTCCCCGGCGAGATACACTTCCAATCCGAGGTCATACAAGCCGGCGAGGCCGCCGAGCAGGCCGCGCAGGCTCGACGCCATCAGGCCGCGGCGGCCCGGCTCGGCGATGACGCTCAGCAGATAATTGTCTAGGCCCGACGCCACAGGCTGCGCCTCTGCCGCCCGCTTTCCCCCGCGCAGAGCGCACCCGCCTCACGGTCGGCCTGCTGCTCCAGCGCCGCGATGGCCGCACCGATGCGCTCGCACCAGACCTGCTGCTCTGCATCGGTTTTCGCGTCGGGGGGAATAATCATCGGTTCGCCGTAAATCCAGACCGCACGCGCAAACGGCAGTGGAATCATGTATCGATCCCACGCCCGCGCCAATTTGCGCGGATAGGCGCTGATGCCCACCGGAACAATCGGCGAACCGGACTTCTGGGCGAGAAAAATCGCGCCGGGCTGCACGACATGGATCGGCCCGCGCGGGCCGTCCGGCGTGTGTGCCAGAGTCCCGCCGGCTTTCAGCCGCTTGGTAATGGTCAGCGCCGCTTGCACTGCGCCCCGTGCCGAGGTCGAGCCGCGCACTGTCTGCCAGCCGAACCGCTGAAAGATTTGATTTTGATACTCGCCGTCCCGCGACGTGGAAATCATGGCCCAGTAGCCGCGCTTCCGAAATCGGCAAATGGGGATAATCGTTCGTCCATGCCAGGTGAGCAGAATGATCCCCTTGCCTTCCTGCTGAATCTGGCGAACGCGCTCTTCGCCAATGACTCGCAGCCGCAGCGTCGGAACCAGCAGCCGAACGAACCAGTAAACCAGAAATGAGACGACACGGTACTTCATAATCAGCTCTTCACTTCAGGCTATGGCAGCAGCGACCGGGTTAGGGTCCAGGCGTTCCTCATCCTCACCCTTTTCCCACGGGAATTTCTTTTCGTGGAAGCGCTCGTACAAATGCCGATACAGGCCATCCGGCCGGCGCATGAGTTCGCTGTGTGTTCCGCTTTCCACAATTTCTCCAGCCTGCATGACCAGGATTTTGTGCGCGTTTTGTATGGTGGACAAACGGTGGGCGATCACCAGAGTTGTTCGCCCCTGCATGAGCGTTTCCAGGGCTTCCTGCACCACTTTCTCCGATTCAGCATCCAGCGCGGAAGTGGCTTCGTCCAGGATCAAAATGCGCGGGTCTTTCAAAAGGGCGCGGGCAATGGAAACACGCTGCCGCTGGCCGCCGGAAAGCTGCTTGCCACGTTCGCCGACGACTGTGTTGTAGCCGCTCGGCATCACTGACGAGTCACAGATGAAGCTGTGCGCGTTCGCCGCGCGCGCTGCCGCTTCAATCATCTCCTGCGTCGCCTGCGGATTGCCATAAGCAATGTTATCGCGAATGGTTCCGCCAAACAGCACGGTTTCCTGAGGCACAATCGCGATTTGATGCCGCAGCGAGGTCAGCGTGACTTCACGCAAATCATGGCCGTCCACGCGAATGGCCCCAGCCTGCGGGTCATAAAATCGTGGGATCAAGTCGGCAATGGTGCTTTTGCCCGCCCCGGACAAGCCGACCACTGCGACGATTTCGCCGGGGTTCATTGTGAATGAGATGTCGCGCAATACGGGCGTTTCCGGGTTGTACGCAAAGGCGACATGGTCAAACTCGACTTTCCCGGAGATTTCGGTGAGCGTAACAGCATCCGGGCTGTCCTGTATGTGCGGCTCTACATTCAGCACGTTCTGGAAAATGCGTCCGCCGCCGGCCAGAATCTGTTCCCAGGTGACTTTCGCTCCGCCCAAGCCGCCGATCCCTTTGGCAATGAGGTTCAGCATAAAAATAAATTTGCCCAGTTGGCCGAGCGTCATTTCGTTGGTGGCAACCATTCGGCCCGCAATCCACAACGCGAATGCGATGCCGATCGCACCGATCAAATCCGTCGTCGGCTTGAGACGCGCGGACTGGCGCACCACGACCATCGAGTAGTCTTTCGCGAGTTGATTTTCCTGCCGAAACCGATCAATCGCAAAACGCTCTGCGCCAAATGACTGTATAATGCGAATTCCGCTGAGAGTTTCTTCCATCAGCGTGTTCAAATCGGCCAGTTTGTTTTGCGTTTGTCCGGCAGAAAACCGAATACGCCGCGTCAGGAAACTGATGCTGTAAACCATCAGGGGCAGCACGACCAGGGTAATCAAAGACAGCTTCACGGAGATCAGAAAGACGCTGATGAGGCCCCCAATGACGTAAAACGGCGCGGGAGCCATGTCCTTTAAACTGGTGACGGTGTTTTGCAGCAGCGGAACGTCATTGTTCATTGTGGACATGAGTGCGCCGGTGCGCTGTCCATTAAAAAAGCCAAGCGACAAACTTTGAAGATGTTCGTAGATACGGTTTCGCAGGCGCAGGCCCAGCCGCTGTCCAGCCTCCGAAAAGAACACCATGTCGCCGTAAGTAAAAAACCAACGCAGGCCATACACACCGACTATCGCCAGACAAATCAAGTTCAGTCGGTGCAGCTCCGCCGTATCCACTTTATGCGTTGCTGCACTGCCGGCAGAATCAATAAACGGCTGGAGCAATGTCGCGACTGCCCCATCCGAGGCGCTCACGCCAAAGGCGCAAACGAAGGCAATGAGCAGATACCAGCGATCCTGCTTGATATAGGGCCAGAGAAAATCCCAAATTCGGCGTGGTTCCAGTATCATGCTATTCAGTGTACCAGATAACGGAGGCTGAGCAAAATCACGAAAATCAACGCAAATGTTGCTGAAATCTGTTCGCGATTCTTTATGGCCTGCCCCCATTCAAACCGCCCTGCCCCCATCGTGCGCGGCCAGGGCGACGGCAGCAGGCGCGGTACGCGGCGCACATATTCCAGATAGGGAGCGCCGAACTTTGTTGTGAGAAACGACTCTTCGTAAAAAATTGCTGCCAGATGGAACAGCAAAAACAAAGCCAGAGTCGCGGCCACGCCCCACACACCGAGGCCGGAAATTAAACCGTACCCGATTGCCAGCAGAAGCGAGCCAAAGTAAAGGGGATTGCGGACATGGGCATACGGCCCGCCGGTGGCGATTTCGGCATCTTTGGCGATATAACCCGCCGCCCAGAATCGGACGATTTCACCGAGAACGACCAGGCCGATCCCGCAGAAATACGCGGCCCACCCGCCGTAGTTTTTATGCTGCCAGAGGGACACTCCCAGAAGCGCGAGTGGAATCAGCCACGTAAAAACAGTGCGGCGTCGCACCAGAAACGGAGGTTTGCTCACCGGGGCAGGAGTATTTTCAGTTTGGGTCATAATTTTTCGCGAGACGTGATCAAATCAAGCAGCAGCGCCGCCGCGCGGTGGACACCGCCGGGTTCGCCCAGGTTGCTGCGGACAAGATCAGTCAAGCGCTCCTTCAAGCCCAGAATACGGCCCGGCTGAAGCAGCAGTTCCACGCCCAGCGCGGCGATGGCTTCCGGGGTGGCGTCATCCTGCAAAAGCTCGGCAAACAACCGCTCGTCGGCCAGAATGTTCGGCAGGCCGATATGCGCGATGTTCAGGCTGCGGCGGCGCAGCCGCCATTCCAGACCCATCAGCGCCGAACCCCGATAAACAATCACCATCGGCTTCTTCAGAATCATCGCTTCCAGAGTTGCCGTGCCGGATTTCGTCAAGACCAGATCGGAACGCGCCAGTACGTCCCAGGTTAATCCCTCGCAGATAACCAGCGGCGCGGGGCCGGGGCGCGCGTGCAGCGGCGCTTCTTCAGGCATTGCCCAGGGCAGCGTTCGTCCGTCCAAAGTCAGTCCCTCACTGGTCGCAAGCTGCGGCGCGGGTGGGATCAGCGCTTCGTGAGCCAGATGCGCCAGCTTGCCGCCGGCCTGCGTCATCAGCCCCGGCAGCCGCGATAAGGCGCGTTCTCGCTCTATGATGGCTTCTACCTGGGGCCGATGACTCGCAGACGCGAGGGCCAGTGCGAACTGAATGCCGGGGATGCGCCGCGTCATTTCATTGGCCGCGCCGATCAATGCCGGCAGAATGTAACGTATTTCACTGCGCCGGCTTCCCGGAAGCAGGGCCACCAGCGGGCGATGCGAATCCAGACCGAAGCGCTGGTAAAATTCGTCGGGCGTCAGGGCCGGCTGAACCAAATCCAGCAGCGGATGCCCGACAAACCGCGCATCCGCCCCGGCAGAGCGCAGCAGGCTTTCCGACCATTGGAACGGAGTGACAATGCGATCCGCGCTCGCCACCACCTTGCGCGTTCCCTTGCGAATGACCGCGCCCTTGCGCCAGGAGCCAGGCGGAAAATAATAAAAAACCGGGCAAACTCCCTCCGTCCGGGCCGCCCGTCCGATAGGAACATTGAAAGCCCCGGCATCTATCAGCACCAGAGCATCGGGCCGGTCACGCCGCACAGCGCGCTTCATTTCCGCGCGAACCGCCAGCAGGTAGGGCAGCTTCCAAAGCGTGTCCGCCAGACCAATGCTCGCCCAGGGTTCGCTGTTGTAGCGAAGCGTCACCCCCGCTTCCTGCATGGCATGGCCGCCGATGCCCCACGCTTCCACCGGGCGCGGATGCACCTGCTCCCGCAGCGCCGTCAGCAAAGCCGCGCCCTGACGGTCCGCCGAGGGTTCGCCCGCCATGATCGCAATCCGCAGCGGTTTTTGTGACATCTCATACCCCAACTTTACTGCCGGGGGGCATCCAACTGGCGGCCATTGGAGCCAAAACGAATGTTGCGGATGAAGTCCAGCAGGTAGTCGCGCTCTACGCTGGGATTAACCTCATTTTCAATGGTTTCCAGCGCCTGCGACATGTTCATCTGCGAGCGGTACAGCAGCTTATACGCCTGTTTGAGATCGCTTCGCACCGGCGAAGAAACACCGGAGCGGCGCAGTCCGATCACGTTCAAATCCAGCACCTTGCAGGGGCGGCCATCGCCCATCATAAACGGCGGAATGTCCTGCACCACTTTGGAATAACCGCCAATCATTGCCAGACGCCCGACGCGGACAAACTGATGCACGCCCACAAAGCCGCCGAAGTTCGCCCGATCTTCCACCTCGACATGGCCGGAGATACCTGTCATATTCGCCATCGTGATGCCGCTGCCGATCAGGCAGTTATGACCGATGTGACAGTAGGCCATGATCAGATTGTTATCGCCGATTCGCGTTTCATTGCCGACGCCTGCCGCGCGATGAATGGTGACATGCTCACGAATGATATTGTTGTCGCCGATCACCAAAAAACTTGTTTCGCCTTTGAATTTGCGGTCTTGAGGAATGCCGCCCAGCACGGCCCCTGAAAAAACGTCGCACCCGCCGCCTAAAGTGACATACGGCTCGATCACAACATGGGGGCGCAGATGCGTACCGTCTCCAATCACGGCATCCGCACCGACAACGGTATACGCGCCGATCTCGACATCGCTGCCGATCCGCGCGCTGGGATCAATACTGGCTGTGGGATGAATCTTCATACAAAGGGGGTATCTTTTCCGGCTTTCAAGACAACTGTAAAAACTATCCAGGAACGGTTAAAGGGGGCTGACCAGGGCGAACATAATGTCAGCTTCCGCCGCTTCCTCGCCCTGAACACGCGCAACGCAACGCACTTTTCCCATGTTGCCGCGCAATCGCAGCAGTTCGACAGTCACTTCCAATGTGTCGCCGGGAACAATCGGCTTGCGGAACTTGGCATTATCCACTGTCCCGATGTAAGCCAGCTTGCCGCGATGCTCTTCCACGGCCAGAATCATCACGCCGCCGACCTGGGCCATGATTTCAATGACCAGAACGCCGGGCATAATGGATCGCTGCGGAAAATGTCCCTGAAAGAACGGCTCATTCACCGTGACATTTTTCAGTCCCACCGCCCGCTGGCCCGGCACCAGCTCCAAGATTCGGTCTACCAGCAGAAATGGATAACGGTGCGGCAAAATCTCTTTGATGGCTTCAATGTCGAGTACAGGCAAAATGGTCTCCTCTAGCAGTTCTCATAACGAGGCGATGACAGCAGGCCCGCCAGCCGCGTGTTGAGGGCATGGCCCGGTTTGACGGCAAACAGGGCTGCCTGTAAGGGGCGGCCAATAAGCGCCAGGTCGCCGATCAAGTCCAGCAGTTTATGACGGGCTAATTCGTTGGAAAAGCGCAGCGGCGTTTCGTAATCCGCCTCGCCGAGAACAACGGCATTTTCACGGGTCGCACCCAGGCCGAGGCCGCGCGCGCGCAGGGCTTCAATCTCGGAAAAAAAGCCAAAGGTACGTGCCGGCGCAATCGCCGCGCTGTAATTATCAGCCGCCTCGTCAAAGACCGCGGCCAGCGTTCCCAGATAGGGATGACGCGGATAATCCAGCACAACCGTGGCCGTAAACCGCTCGGCGGGCAGAGCAACGAGGCAGGAGCCGCCTTCCGTAATGCTGACAGGCTGCGTGAGAGAAAGGGGATTTACAGCCGCCGGCTGTTCCCGCAGACCCACACTTTTCAGCAAAGCAGCAAATGGAGCCGCACTGCCATCCATGGCCGGCACTTCGCCGCCTGTCATTTCTATCACGGCATCATCCACGCCCAGCCCGGCCAGCGCCGACAGCACATGTTCCACCGTCTGCACTTCCCACCCGCTGCGCCCCAGACGGGTGCAGCGCGCTGTATCGGTGACATTCTCTGCCAGCGCCGGAATCTCCTGTCCGCTTGTACCGTCGCGAAAAACCAGTCCGAAGCCGGCAGAGGCAGGAAGGAGGCGCAGGGAAACGTCGGCCCCGGAGTGCAGGCCGACGCCCTGAAGAGCGCCGCTCGGCGCGGCCAGTGTCCTGCGCGCGCGTTCGCTCAATCGCCTTCGTCTTTCTCGGAAGATTCTTCTAAAGCCGCCAGCCGCGCTTCCAGGCTCTTGATATGCTTCTGCATATCCGGCAGCGTCCCATAAATTGCCTGTGCGCGCATTTCATTGCCATGCGGCCGCCCATACATCCCGGACACAAATGACTGCGGCGGCAGATCGCCGATCACGCCGGTCCGCGCCGCGACGATGGTTCCATCTCCGATAGTGACATGGTCTTTTACACCGACTTGACCGGCGAGAATCACTCCCTCCCCGATCTCCACGCTGCCCGAAATACCAACCTGGGCTACAATGACACAGTTTTTCCCCACCGTGACATTGTGGCCGATATGCACCATGTTGTCAATTTTCGTTCCCGCACCAATGCGCGTCGAGCCGGTACGCGCTTTGTCAATCGTGACATTGGCCCCGATCTCCACATCATCTTCCACAATAACGCGCCCGATCTGGGGGATTTTATAGTGACGATTTTCAATAAACATATAGCCGAAGCCGTCCGTCCCCAGTACGCTTCCGCTGTGGATCACCACACAATTGCCGATTTCCGTATTGTCATGCAGCACGGCATGAGGGAAAATCACGCAGTTGTCACCCACCTGGACATCGTCACCGAGATAAACAAACGGATAAATGACGCAGTTGTCGCCGAGGCGCACGTTGTCTCCAACGAAAGCCAGCGCGTGAACCGATGCATTATGACCAAACGACGGGTTCTGGCCTATCACGGCGGTGGGATGAATTCCCTGGTAGACTTTCGGCTCCGGGGCAAAGATTCGCAGGGCCTGGGCAAACGCAAAGCGGGGATTTTTCACGCGGATCAACGGCTTTTGCGCGGCAGCGCCGGCAGAACTGCCCGCAGGCGCAATCACTGCCGAGGCATGGGAGCGCCCGGCACTCCAAAGCAGTTTTTCGTTTTCGGCAAAAGTGATGTCGCCGTCCTGCGCGTCTTCAATACTGGAGATTCCGCGAATGGCAATGGATTCATCGCCTTCCACCGCTCCTTCAATCAGCGCGGCCAGTTGTCCCACAGTGGTTTGCATGTCGTTTTCCTCTTCTCACAACTGCTTCACAAACGCCATAATCCTGAATCCAGTGCCTGTATCATGTCTGCCGTCAGGTCTCGCTCCCCCGGATGCGGTGGGCCGAACGTGATGTCCCAGCGTTTATTCTGGGCCGTATCCCGTGCCGCCGCCGCCGTGTCGTCGCGCAGAAATTGAAGCCAGCGCGCCCGCTGCGCCCGCAGTTGCCCTTCCGAGACTGTCAGGCTTGCCTGGGACAAACGGGCCGGCGACGCTTCCGGTTCGCGGGGCAGACTGACCGGGCCGGCATTTCCGGCGAAAAGCATCCTCGGGTCAGGCCGGAAAAGCGCGGCCAGCAAATCCGTGCGCTCCCGCGTCAGCCGTGCATCTTGCAAGGCGGTCAAATGGTTGTCTTCGGCGGCCAGCCGCGCTTCGAGCGCCTCTTGCCGCCCCCGCACATAGGCTTTCCGCGCATCGGCTACGCCCTGGACTGCATCACGCTCTGCTGTGGCTGCTGCCGCTTGCTGCGCGGTGCGTGCAGCCAGATGGGTTTCCAAGAGCACTTTATCCTGAGCCAGTTCTCGCCGAATTGCATTCAGCCTAGGGGTGGGCGGAATAGACTGATTCCAATTAGCGACAGTGTTGGTCAGCGCCACAATCGACACTTCAAGAAGCTGCAATTCCACATCATTGGCCGACGCTGGGCGCTGGACAGACAGCGTAAACCGGCGGCTTGCTTCCTGGCGGCTCACTTCGCGCTCCTGGCGCTCCTGTTCCCGGCGCTCCTGCTGCCGCCGCCGCCGCAGGCTGCTAATCAGCGAATACTGGATGGTTTCCAGACGCTGATCCGTTCCACTCCGGCTTTCAGGAGCCGCTTCCGGGGGAAAGACCGGCAGCGAAGCCAAAGCAGGCAGGGATGCCATCTTTGCATCCGCAGGCATAGATTCCGGCACCCTCCGGGCTAACTTGAGATGCTGTAATGCGGCATCATATTGTCCCACCCCGCTCCAGCCCGGATGGTGACGTTCCAGTGCGTCCAAGTCTACCGTGCCGCGAAGGGGGGCCGGCGCGGAGGGAGGCGGATGGGCGCACCCGGCGGCAATCACTCCCCCCAGCGCGGCAGCGACTAGAGCGTTACTTGTTGAGGCGTTTAACCACTTCATCCGTGATGTCATTGGCCGTATAAATCGCCACATCCGAGGTGAAAACAACAGATAATCCCTTCTGCTGAGCGACAGCGGTAATGGACTCTTTCACGGTGCGAGTGAATTCCGCATTGTCCTGGTCGCTCAGTGTTTTGAGCTGGTTCTGGTAGCTGTCACCGACGCCCTGTAATGCCGTTTTGCCGGCCTCATATTGACTTGTCAATGTCGCCAGGCGGTTGGAATCATCCGCCGTCGGTTCTTTTTTTTGCTGTAAATCCGTCAGTTCCTGTGCAGCGGCGCTGGCTTTGGTCTGAAGGGCCGTGATGCGCGCGCGGTCGGCATCGCTCTGACTGGTTTTACTCAGCAGAGTGCCAAGCTCGGTTTGCTCGGACTTGCTTAGCATGACACTGGCTGCCTGCTGGCGAAATACGGAATCGAGCCGATCCGCCAGCGAATGCAAATCCGTATCGTATTTAGCTTTCCGCGTGGACTGGGACTGCACTTTGTTGATGTCCACACTGCCGAAGGTCGGGGCTGCCGATGGGGCCGCCTGTGCCGCGCAGAAACTCATGGAAGCCAGAGTCAAGGCGGCGGCTCCGAAAATCGCCCACTGGCGTACTGTGCAAATAACTGTCATTGTGTTCCTTCGTAATGAGTATTGAATTTTAGTTTTTTACGTTTGTCTACGACACTTGCCTAAAACGATTGGCCGATGCTGAACTGAGTTCGGCCACTGCCGCCGCCGGTTGTCGGGATCGCATAATCCAGACGAATCGGGCCAATCGGAGTGACCAGGCGGATGCCCAGGCCATAGTCGGATTCCAGCTTAAAGGCGGTGTGCTGCTGCAATCCCTGCTGCTGGTAAATACTGTTCCAGGCATCGCCGCCGTCAAACAAAAGCACGGCCTGAAAATTATTATCTTTGCCGACAGGAACGCGCAGCTCCGCCTGAAAAAGCGCGAGGCTGCTGCCCCAGTAGCGGTCAGTATCATATCCGCGCAGCGAGTCAGCGCCGCCGAGAAAATACTGCTCAAAGAAAGGAATGTTGCGCGCTGTCGTGCCGATCAGCAGACGGGTCGCCAGCACACGCTTTGGCTGATTGAAATTGCCGGGCTTGCGCCGCCCCTGCAAACTCATGTACTGGCGCAAGTCAAGACCCAGTTTACCGAAGTATTCTTTGCCGGGCGCGAGCGGACTGGGCAGGTTTTCGTTGACCGGGCGGGTACTGGCGTAGACTGCTTCGTAGGAAAGCGAGCGAAGACTGCCGGAGGCTGGAGAATTTTCATTGTCACGATTGCTGTAAACACCCCGAATGCCCAGGCCGCTGACAGTTCCCTGCTGCTGAATAAATTGATCGCCGTTGACGACATCAAAGTTGTCGGTGCTGACGCTTTCATACCGGCCTGTCAAGCCGACGGTCAGCAGATCATTCAGAGAGCGATTGACACCGACAACCCCACCCCGGCGACGTTCGATGTAAGTGTTGTTGTTGCCGGACGTATCTGACGAGCCGCCGGTGAAGCTGCTGGAAGCAAAGCGGTACACTGCTTTATCATACACGTCCACGTTCAGCGAAGTATGTTTTTTGTCCAGATACGGCTCAAAGAAGCTGAGGTCCAGACTGCTCTGGCTGGAAATGCCGCCGACTTCCCACATCAGGCTGACACGCTCACCGAGGCCGCGGAAATTGTTTTCAGCCAGGGTTGCCTGCCCGACCAGCTTGGAGCGTGAGGAATATCCGACGCCTACGGAAACCTGGCCGCTGCGCTTCTCCGTCACAGGAACCACAATGTCTACCTTGCCGACATCGGTGGATGTTTCATCAAACGGGCCGACTTCGTCAAACAAACCCAGATTGTAAACGCGGGTCAGATCGCGCTGAAGCTTATGCTCGTCCAGCACGTCACCGACCTGTGTGCGAAACTCGCGGGTCACCACGACGGTTTTAGTTTTCTTGTTGCCCTTGATCGTGATAGAATTGATGTGAGCTTCCACCAGCGGGATATTCAAGACTCCGGTCAGCGGGTCAATGTTGATGTCGGAGGAGACATCAAAGATAAATCCCTGCGAGCGGACATAGCCCGTCTGATGATTGAACAGCTTGTCTAAGTCCGACACCAGCGTGTTGGTATTAAGGACTTTGCCCTCCTGCGTTACCATCAGTGATTTCAGCTTAACAGCAGGGATCGTCGGCTCACCATTGGGGGTATTTGCCGTAAACTTAATCGTCTTCACGATAGGGTTTTCTTTGACGGTAAAAGAAACATCCACCCCGCCGGCCGGGTCGGCGACAGCGCCGATTTCAACGTCTCCATTGAAATAGCCCATGTTCTTGACGGCGTCGCGCGATTTTTCGGCCAGCCCGGCGCTGTATGGCCCACCCAGTGTCAGCCCGGACTGCGTGACATAAGCACGAATTGCGGCATCGCTCACGTTGGCGTTGCCGACAATAGCAATGCGCGAAACACGTCCGGTGAGCTGCGGCGCAGCCGCCTCATCCGGGGCGGCTGCCGGCAAGTTCAGCGCTGGAACCGTGAAGGTCGGCGCTCCGTTCGTCGCCGGAACGGGATTATTGCCCGGTGCATCCACTCCGCGCGTCGGGTCATTGCCGGGCGTCAGCGTTCCCGGTCCGTTTGTTGCGGGCGTCACGGGGTTTGCCGTCGGGTTGACCGGGCCGGCGTCCTGGGCCAGCGCCGCGCCCCATGGCCCCATGCCGATTAGCCCCAGGGAGGCAGACAAGAGAAGAGCGCAAGTTTTTCGTGTCACTTGCGCCCGGTTTTCATTTCCAATAATCAAACAATGCTCCCTCGCGACTCTCTGTCTTTACTGTCTTTAATTTATGTCTTTAAGTAAGGCTCGACTTTTTGCCGTACCATCGCCCTGGCCCTATTCAGCCTGGTCTTGACCGCTTCCAGCGTCAGGCCGGTCACTTCGGCAATTTCGGTGTATGAGAGGCTGTCTATTTCGCGCAGCACCAGCACGACTCGGTATTCCGGGGCCAGGCTGTCCACAGCCCGATTGATCTGCGCTCCCAGCTCTTTTTGTTCCAGCAGGCGCGAGGGCGACCCAGACCAGTCAGCGATCTCGCGCACCTGTCCTGCTTCCTCAAAATCACCGTCTTGGCCGGACAAACCAGCATCGAGTGAGGCGCCTTCCACTTCCCGCTGCCGCCCCCGCTGCTTGATGCGGTTTTTCAGATGGTTGTGCGCGATCCGGTAAAGCCAGGTATAAACTTTGGACTCGCCCCGAAACTGCGCGCGCGCTTTGTAGGCGGAAATAAACGTTTCCTGGGTCAGGTCGGTGGCTTCGTCATAGTCCCCGATCCACTGAAACAGAGTGTTAAAAATCTGCTTGCCGTAACGGGCATAAAGCGCATCCGAATCTTGAACCAGGGCAATTTCAGCGCGCTTTTCCGCCGCCGTCTCCGGCAGCGGCCTCGGCGCGGCGTCTTGGCTGCTGGCCGCCCAGCCGGTTTTCCAGTTTTTATGCGTGCGTGGCGCCAGGGCCATGAGCTCAGTCCTTTGGACAAAACAAATCACAAAATGTTTCAAATCTTTACGGCGACTAATTTATTCCGGCGAAACCGGCTTAAAATCGGAAAATGCCGTCTAGCGAAACCGTGTTGTCGCGCTGATCGTCCGTCGAAACCCCGATTTGCAGCCGCCGATTAAGACTGTACCCCAATTTCACCTGGTACTGCGGTGGCTGGAGTGTTTGATCCACCGGCCCGCGCGCACCGAAAGAGCGCGAAAAAGTCACTTCCAGGCGCGGGCCGATCTGCTTGATGACCGTCACAAACAGTGGCAGTGTCGGATCGTAACTGACGTTCAAGTCAACATCTAAAATAGCGCCGAGGCTATCTGTAATCGGAGACAGCACACTGGGAATAACAACGCTGCTGAGGGCCAGCTTAACCTGGCTTTCCAGCAGTCCCTGCGTCCCCGACCCGCCCCCGACAATACCGAGTAAAGAACCCGCCGGCACCAGCGCGGCCAGCATTTGCTGCCGGGTCAAATCTCCGGGCGACGATTCCAAATCCAGGGCCAGCTTGTTCGGGTCCGGGTCATTCAATATGCCATGAATGTGCGCGGTGATTGTATACCGCTGGGACTGGCTGCCGAACTGGCTGCTGGAGTAAGTCGGCGCATTTGCCTGCGGGGCGGCTTCTCCGATCTCTGCCGAGGCGACCGAGCGGTTCTGAGACAGCGCCGTGGGTGAAAGAGACACCGTCGCCTGGGCGGTCAGGTCAACCTGAGTTTGCAGCGTCGGCAGGCCGTCTGAGCCGACGACAGGATAAACCGCCTCCACTGTATTTTCGTCGCCGCTGCCGGGTTTGACAATTTTCAGAAGCGTGGAAGGCGGCAGGATAAACTGGCCGCGCTCCACGACAAGGTTCGCCTGAAGCCGGGGGGCCGATAGCCGCCCTGTCAGCCGCACCCCGCCATCGGCATCCGCCTTCAGCAGAGAACTTCGGACCGAAATCGTCTTGCCCTTGCCCGCCCCCAGCTTCACAGCGACATTGAATTGCGGGTCAAAGCTCGGCGGTGCACTGGCCGTCGCCGCCGCACTCGAGGCCGACGGCAAGGTTCCCACGGCATCACTGATAACCAGCGGCGTTCCGGGCGGCGTCGCAAGCATGGGGGTCAGCCAGGGGCCGGCAAGAGTAAGCGCCCCATTAATTTTGGCCTTCAAATTGCTGTTGAATTTCTGGAACAGCGCGCTTTGCTTGCCGCTTTCATCCACTGTAAGGTTCGTCGCCGTCAGCGCGGCATGGACTTCGCCGCCAGCCGCGAGGTCTCCACTGCCGGTCAGGGCGAAAGTTCCGCCTTTGCTGGATTGACCGGCGAAGCTTTGGATTTTGGCTTTGTTATCCGCTACAACAATGATTCCATTGATTTTGTTCGCGCCCGTCTCAAAATTCGCCAGGCCCACAGAAACGTCCGTGATAGTTACAAGGCCTGAAAGGACGCCGCCCCCGAAATTAATGGAGGCGCCAATCTGCCCGGCGGTGCGTTTTGGGTCCAGCAGGCCGGGGCTGACCAGAGAAAGGGCAGACAAGTCCTGCACCTTCAAATCAGCATGAAGGTCTTGATCCGGCAGCGGCAGCGCTGCCGGCCGCGCGGCGGGCGGCGCGAGAAAGGCGGAAAGATTAGGCAGCGTTCCCGAAAGCGTGGCAACAAGCCGCCCGTTCTTGAAAGCGGCCAGATCATTGACTGTCAGCACTTTGGGCGCATCGGGCGTCGCCGAGGCCAGCGTGATCGCTCCGCTGCGTATCCTGTCCAATGCAAATGTCGGCACGGCAGCCGCAGACGGGCTGTCGGGATTGGACAGGTTGATCGACCCCAGGAAATTGGGCGAGCGTGTCGGGCCGGAAGCGCTGACCGACAGCGCGCTGATTTCACGCGGCAGCACCGCCAGCATGGAAGGCAGCATGGTGGGATGCGTTTGAAAAAGCGACGACGTGCTTGGCAAGGCTGAACTGAACAAGGCCAGCGGAATGTTGGAGGCATCCAGAGAAGCGTCAATGCTGCCATCCAAATTGGCGGTTCCTGACGCATTCAAGAAAGCCCGTTCACTGGTCGCGCGAATCTGATGCACAGTGACAATGCGGTCTCGGTAATCGACATCGGCGGACGCCTGAGTGATCGGGACGCCCGAGGCGAGAATGTTTTGCGCGGCGGCAGTCAGATGACCAGAGGGCTTCGCGCCGCTGTCGTAAGACGCATTGACCGTCATGCTGCCGATATGCGTCTCGCCCAGGAGTAAATTGTCCGCGATGACATCCGCCTGCGCGCTCAATGCGTTCAGCGGCCCGGCCACTTGAATTTTTGGCAGGGCAAACGTGCCGCTGATTGGCTGCGGCAAAGCGGCCAGACGTGTCAGAAAGGCCTGTCCAGCGGGCGTTCGGCTCCATCTCAGGCCGTGAACCGTCGCAAAAACGTGGGAAAGATGTTCGGGAGCCGTCACGGGAATCGCCGCAGAAAGTGTCAACGCGCGTGGGCGCTTCGGATGCGACACCGTCGGCAGGACAAGGCGCAGAGCATCCACCCGATATTCCACCTGGCTGGCCGCATCCGCCGAATACTCTTTGGGAACGGAAACAATGAACTCCCAGGGCGCTCCAGTCTGAGTCACAATGCCGTCATCATAGCGGCCGGCCAGCGACAAGGGCTGAAAGGTCTGCCCGTTCACCACGAGGTTTGGCACAGCCAGCGCGCTGATCGCCACATGCGGAGCCTGCGTCGTCCCGCCAATGCTGCCCACCAGACTCACTGTACCGTCTACATCGGCATACGGATTAAGAAATCGGTGCAGGCGATCCAGATTCAGCCCGGCCAGCGCAAAGCTGGCTTGCAGAATGCCGCGATCCGTCCGGTGTCCATGGGCGGTCAATGTTGCTGCCCCGGATTTAATCAAGGCATTCGTCACAAACAGCGCGCCGGCCGCATAATGCAGGTTTGCGGAAGCTTTATCCAAACGATAGCCGCCCACCGTCGCATCCATGACCTGCGCGTGACCCGTCACAGCGGGGGAGTTCAATGGTCCCCTCACCTGAAAAATGCCGTCCGCCGTTCCGGTCAGGTTGGGCAGCGAAGCCGTCAGCGCGGACTTCGGTGAGGCGGAGGCCAGCTCTGCGAGATGCAGAAAATCCTGCACATCGCCTTCGGACAGCGCCACTTGCAGCGCCAGCCGGGGATTGGGAGCCGCAAGACCCGTCACCGTGCCATCAATTCGCGCCTGGGTTGGGAAGCGGCTCAAAGTAACATCCGTCAAATGAACGGCGCTGATGCTTGCTGCGACCTGCCCCCCAATCAAGTCCGCCGAATACCGGCCAAAGCGCGGCTCTGCCAGACGGATCAGACCAATTGCCTGCGGGGCATTAGCCGGCCCGAGTATTTTTCCGCGAAAATCTGCCCGCCCGCCGACAGCCATATGCGTGTAAGGTTTCAGCAGGCCCGCGAGGTTCAGCCCCGCCGTTTGCACGGCCAGATTCCACTGTCCCGTGCTGCCCGCCGGCAGAGTTCCGCTGACCGCCGCCGCGCCGAGAGTGTCCCGCAGAATTGCCTGAGTGATGGTCACCGCCTGCCCCTGCGTCCAGGCTACGCGCCCGGTGACGGAGCGCAGCGTTGTCCGGCGTACCCGTGCATTTGCGATGCGGACATTCGCGACGACCGACAGCGGCCTGCCTTGATTGTCTGCCAGAAACTGCGCGTCCGCGACGCCGCCCAGATTAAGATTTTTTACTCCATTGGCGGGAAGCCGCAGCGCCGCCAGGTCTACCCCGTGCATCGTTCCTGCCAGCAGGACAACTGGCTTGGCCCGCGTCAAATCCACCGTTCCGCGCAGCGCGGCCTGGCCGGTGCCGTTGAGGCGAAACTGAGCCGAGGGAATAGACAGCACTTTGCCCGCGTATGTCGCCTGGGCAGTCACACTGGTCGCCCGATTGCCTGCATAGGTCACTGACGGCAGCGAGCCGCTGACCGTAATGGTCGGGCTGGCTGCGGCTCCGGTAAACTGGGCTGTCACCGGCCCCGGCGCGATCTGTATTCCGGCGGGCAGTTTCAAGAAGGAAAGTCCGTGCGAAAGCCGTGCCGGGTTCAGATAGTCGGATTGCACCGTCGCCGCAACCTGGGCATGAGCAAAGTCAAACACCGTGCCGGATGCTTGAAGCGGCTGCCCGGCCAGCGACAGCGCGGCATGAAACGAGACGCCCGCCCCGGTAAATGCCGCTGTCCCGTTGACGTTTTCCAGCGGCAGAGCCACGATCCATTTGTCCGCGACGGCGATGGTCACCCGGCGCAGGGCAACATGGCCCGACAAATCCAGCGGCAGGCCCGGCGCGGGCCGGGAAGTCAGCTTTGCCACCGTGACATCGGCATCAGCGCGGCCCGATGTGACCCGCGCCTGTGGGAAGGCTTTGAAGTAGTCCGTCCAATAGGCGGCATCAGCATTTGTGACAAGGACATGGCCCCGGTACCGGCCCGCGACAGTGCGCGAGACATCTCCGGTCAAGGCCAGTGACGCAAACCTTGCGCCATTTCCCAGCCCGCGCACCCCAAAATAGACAGTGCGCTCCGAGCCTAAATCTACGATGGCCTCCACATGCGCCAACGTGTTGAGCGCGGGCCGTTTGCCGCGATCCGGGGCGTCAAAATCGCGAAATCGCAGCAGGCCATTGTGAATCAAAATGCGCCCGACAAAGGGCTTCGTAGTCTTTGTCGTTTTTGGCTTGAAAAAATCGGAGAAGTTGTAACCGCCGGGGAACCGCTCTACCAGGAGGGTCGGCTGATCAAGCGTCACATCGCCGATGGCATGTGCAGCGTTGCCGCTGTCAAAAAGAAGAGAATGAAGGTTGTAGTCCACCGTCAGCCGCTTCGCCCGCAGCGTTGCCTCGCCGTTGCCTGCGGCAAAAGTGGCTTTATTGGAAACGGCAACGTCGGTCAGCACCAGCGCGCCGCGCCGGCTAAAGTCTGCTGCGCCAATTTTGACTTCATGCCCCGTCTGCCGCGTCAGCTCGGCTTCCGCGATGGGAACGAGATTGGCCCGGAGGAGGTGATAAACGGAAGCGAAATAGAACCCGGAAGCGGTGGCAAGCGACAGCAGAGGAAGGGCGACCAGCCCGCGCAAGGTCCAGCGGACACGGGCGGGAAGCCTGGGGATAGAGCGGCGCGAGAGCTGTCGGTGACGTCTTTCGTTCATATTACCGAAGGGCGAGGACAAGCCTCGCCCCTGCGCCAGTACTCCCCAGCACAGATTAGACTTTCTGCTGCTTCATCGCTGTAAATCGGTCGCTGAACTCTTTGGCGTTGTATGACGACCGGATAAACGGCCCGCTGGCAACAAACATAAAGCCCATTTCCTCGCCAATGGCTTTGTATTCCGCGAACACGTCCGGGTGAACGTATTCCACAACATCCAAATAGTTCTTGCCGGGCTTCAAATACTGCCCAATCGTGACGGCATCGACGTCATAAGCCTTCAAATCTTCCAGCAGCGCCACGACTTCCGCTTTGGTTTCTCCCAATCCGACCATCAGCCCGCTTTTCGTGTAGATTTCGGGGTCGGAGGCTTTGACATACTGCAAAAGCTGAAGGGAGCGGGCGTATCGCGCCTGCGGCCTCACCTGCCGGTAGAGCCGAGGCACGGTTTCAATGTTGTGGTTGTAAACATGCGGCTTGGCATCTACGACGATTTGAATGTTCGCCTTGTTCCCCAGAAAGTCCGGCGTCAGCACTTCAATAATGGTTTCCGGCAGCAAGGCCCGCAGCCACTGAATCGTTTCGGCAAAATGGTGCGAGCCGCCGTCCGTCAGCTCATCACGGTTGACGCTGGTAACGACAGTGTGTTTCAGTCCTAATGCCCTCGCGCTTTCCGCGATGCGGCGCGGCTCGTCCGGGTCCAAAGCCCCACCCTTGCCGGTCTTGACGGCGCAGAAGCGGCAGGAGCGCGTACAGGTATCGCCGAGAATCATAAAGGTGGCTGTCTTCTTGGACCAGCATTCACCGAGATTGGGACAGCGCGCTTCTTCGCAAACCGTTACCAGCTTGGCCTGGCGCATCAGGCCTTCCACCTCTTCAATCCCCTGCCGTTTCGGCAGCTTGATGGTTAGCCACTCCGGGATACGGCGATTGACGACGGGCCGGGGGGACAGAGCAGAGGCGCTCGGAAGGACATCAAGTTGGATCAATTCAGCCATAAGTTGCTTCTTTCTGCCCATGATTATAGCCTCTGGAACCGGTCAAAGTCAATGAGCCGCCCTGAGACGCAGCCTGCCGCTGATAAACAATGAGCGTCAAAAAACCGGGTAATCATACGAAATGTTCTTGACAAATTGAAGAAAGTGCCGTACAATACATCTATCTGATTATTCCTGCCAGGCAAAAAAGGAGATACTTAATGCGTTCTTTCCGCCACGTCAAGCCGGTACGCGGCTTTACGCTCATTGAATTGCTCGTCGTCATCGCCATTATCGCGATTCTCGCCGCCATTTTATTCCCCGTGTTCCAGAAAGTGCGCGAAAATGCCCGCCGCGCCTCCTGCACGTCCAACTTGAAACAGCTTAGCCTCGCCGTGATACAATACCAGCAGGACGCTGACGAGACAATGCCGATGGTACTGCAGCCTGTCGGTACCGGCAGCGCACCGGGCAACTGGATTGCATATAGCAATTATTCCACGATGCCTACCGCCGCGACCAACTTTGATCCTTCGCAAGGCGCAATTTATTCGTATGTGAAAAGCAAAGGCGTCTATGTTTGCCCGGACGATTCCACGGGTGCAGGCAATTCCTATGCGTTGAGTTCCATTACCAACGGAATAACCCTCAATCAGTTTACTGCGCCGGCAGCGACTATTCTGATCGTGGAAGAATCCGACGGATATGCTGGTGGATCAGATGACGGCGACGACGCCACGCCCAATCTTAACACGGGCCTGACGGACCCGATCACTAAACGCCACAACGGCGGCGCGGTGTATGCGATGGCCGACGGCCACGCAAAATACTTCATCACCGGCAAGTTAGATAACACGGTCGCTCCCGGCACATCACCGACCGGCGATCCGCGCTATCAATTGTAGAAAACGATCCATACTCCCCCAGCCGTCAAACTGGGGGAGTCAGATTACGAATGCACTGCTCCCGGAAGGAAAGAATTATGCTGATCTCCCGCCCACTGAAGCCTACTTTGAAGGGCTTCACTTTGATTGAACTGCTCGTCGTGATCGCCATTATCGCGATTCTCGCCGCCATTTTATTCCCCGTGTTCCAGAAAGTGCGCGAAAATGCCCGCCGCGCCTCCTGCACGTCCAACTTGAAACAGCTTAGCCTGGCCGTAGTACAATACCAGCAGGACGCGGACGAAAAGATGCCGATGATTTTAGCGCCTGCCGGTGCCAGCAGCACACCAGGCAACTGGATTGCATATAGCAATTACACTTCCCC
Organism: Capsulimonadaceae bacterium; assembly: GCA_965277095.1. GTDB lineage: Bacteria > Armatimonadota > Armatimonadia > Armatimonadales > Capsulimonadaceae > JANXMY01. Next base: position 2,732,930 of record OZ255718.1, on the reverse strand, counting down.
AAGCACGGGCGCCAATTCGTTTGATCCCTCCACAGGATCAATATACTCCTATGTCAAAAGCAAAGGGGTTTATGTATGTCCCGACGACTCTTCTGGACAGGGGGATTCGTATGCAATGAACGCCGTAACCAATGGCATAAACCTTAGCCAGTTCAATGCACCGGCGGCAACCATTCTGATCGTGGAAGAAGCGGACGGATTTCAAGGCAGTACCGATGACGGCGATGACGCCCAGCCTATTGGCCCAAATCCCGGAACCACAGACTTGATTACCAAGCGCCACAACGGCGGCGCAGTGTATGCGATGGCCGACGGCCACGCGAAATACTATATTACCGGCAAACTAGATAGTACAGTTGCTCCCGGTACCTCTGCAACTGGCGATCCGCGCTATCAATTGTAAGGTTCCAATTTCACGTCCGGCGGGTATGTTAGAGGCATCTCACATTCCACACAAGGAGAATTGGCATGGCACTCGGCTTTCTATTAAATCAGGTACAAGGCGCAATTACAAATCATGCTGCCCAGCCTGGCAACAATTTCGACTCCGGCGGACTGATGAACACCATTGAAGGATTGTTCGGTCAGCACGCCGCCAATACCGGACAGGTGTTAGGTTCTTCTCAGGACCCCTACGGCGATCCCGGCAATTCCGGGCAAATCCTGGGTTCCTCTCAGGACCCCTACGGCGACCCTGCTGACCGATAGCAGTTCGGATGGAAGAAGACCCCGGAAGCAAATTGCTTCCGGGGTCTTTTTGCGTCGGGTACAATCCGAATATGGACGTTCTTGTCATCGGCGGCGGCATCGGCGGACTGTCTGCCGCCATCGGGCTGGCAGCGCGGGGCGCGAAAGTCACGGTGCTGGAACAAAATGCGCGCATTGGCGGCAAGATGAATGTCTGGGCGAAAGATGGCTTTACGTTTGACACCGGCCCGCATGTTTTGACCATGCTGTGGGCTTTGGAGGAAGTGTTCGCAGCAGCAGGGCGACGCCTGGAAGATGTTTTGGATTTGACCCGGCTGGACACGGTCTGCCGTTACCACTGGGAAGGCGGCGCGACGCTGGATGCACCCTCCGACCCGGAAGACGCCGCGCGTGCCATCGCCGCTTTTGCGCCAGGTGATGAGGCTGGTTTTCGCGACTTTTTAGGTTACGCGCGGCAGGTGTCCGACGCCACCACTGCCCCGTTTCTGCGGCAGGATTTCGGCGCGTCCGTGCGCGGCATTCCAACTCCCGCCCAGTGGGGGCAATTGCGAGACTTTCTGGCCCTGAAGCCCTGGCGCTCCTTGCGGCAGGTCGTTCAGGCGCATTTTACCGATCCGCGCCTGCGGCAAGTCTTTGAACTGTACGCGCTTTACAGCGGGTCGCACCCGGCCCGCGCTTCCGGCATTTTCGCCACGGTCGCCGATGTGCAGTGGCGTGAGGGGACGTTTTATGTACGCGGCGGCCTGTATCAATTGGCGGAAGCCCTGCGCAACGCGGCCCAGTCACTCGGCGTCCAGTTTCGGCTGGAAACCCCTGCGCGTGAAATTATTGTGCAGGGACAAAGGGCGCGCGGCGTTGCTGCTGCGAATGGTGAGCGCCTCTTTGCTGACGCCGTTGTCTGCAATGCCGACTGCCTTCATGCCCTGACCACGCTGGTTCCTGCCGCGTCCCGCCGTGCATGGACGGAACGCCGAGTCGAGCGCGTCGAGCCAAGCACGTCTGCTTTTCTGCTGCTGCTTGGCGTGCGCGGCACCTATCCGCAGCTTTCCCACCACAATTCTTTTCTTGCCGTCGATGGCGAGGCCGAGTTTGGAGCCATTTTTGACCACTCCGTTCCTGCCGGCGATCCCACGGTCGGCGTCGCCTGCCAGTCCGTCACGGATTCCACCCGCGCCCCCGCCGGATGCAGCAACTTGTTTGTGATGACCAATCCGCCTGCTTTGAGTACAAACTTTGATTGGCGCACGGAAGCTCCGCATTACCGAGAGATCGTTCTGGCGAAATTGGAGCGCATGGGGCTTGCCGATTTGCGAAACCGAATCCTCGTGGAGCAGATGTGGACGCCGCTGGATTTGCGAAGCCGCTACAGCGCCTACCGAGGAGCGATTTACGGACTATCGTCCAACGGCTGGCGGCAGGGCTTTCTGCGCCCGCCCCAGGTCTCGCCGGATGTGAGCGGTCTTTACTTTGTCGGCGGCAGCACGCATCCCGGCGGCGGTGTTCCCCTCTGCGCCCTGTCAGGAACCAATGCAGCGAAAAAAATTGCGGGAAAGTGAAGAACCCACCTCTATTTTCGCGCCACTACAATCTGCCGCACAGTCGGTTCCTCGGCTTCCGGCAGACTGATCTCGAACGGTGCTTCCAGGGTCAAGCCCACACGCCGGGCGACCGAGCGGGCGGCGGCAAGTTCTTCGGATACGTTTGCTCCTTTGAGAGCCACTGCCTGTCCGCCGGGGGTGAGAAAGGGGGCCAGCCAGGGAAGCAGACGATCCAGCGGGGCAACAGCACGGGCAGCGGCGCAGTCAAACAGCCCGGCTAATGCCGCCTGTTTCGCGGCATCTTCGGCCCGCGCATGAACAATTTCCACTTCAGCCAGTCCCAAGTCTTCTGCGACGGCCCGGCAGAACAGCAATTTTTTGGCTGTCGAATCCAGCAGTGTCACGCGCAGGTCTGGGCGGGCGATCTTTAAAGCCAGGCCCGGCAGACCTGCTCCTGTTCCGACATCAATCAGCTGCGCCCCTCCTGGCAGGGAAACAGCCTTGAGCAGTGCGAGCGAATCCAGAAAATGCTTCACGGCAATGTCGCGGGGCGAAATCAGCCGTGTCAAGTTCATCCGGGTTGCATTCCATTCCACCAGCAGCTCGCCATAGCGAACAAGCTGGGCGATCTGTGCTTCGTTTAGCCCCATTTCCCAGACATCATTAGCACCGTGCCGCACAATTTCACCGAGAGTTTCCTGCATGGGAAACAATTGGCTTTTCTACGCGGTTTTTCCTGCGGAACTTCCGGCCTGTCCGAACGGTTAAACCGGATAGTTTGCGGGTAATTAACCCTGCTGGCAAGAGCCTTGCCCGCTTAGACCGTGAGGAACCGTTTATGCCGTCCCTGCTCGATCAGTACCGCGCCGTGCGCGCCTTCAGCGAGAAAATTTGCGCCCCCCTTCAGCCGGAAGATTATGTGATACAGTCCATGCCCGATGCCAGCCCCGCCAAATGGCATCTGGCGCACACAAGCTGGTTCTTTGAAACGTTTTTGCTGAAGCCATATTTACCAGGCTATCATTCCCCGCATCCACAGTACGATTTTCTGTTTAACTCTTACTACAACACCATTGGCGAGCGCCATTGCCGCCCCAAACGCGGGCTGATCTCCCGTCCGACCGTGGAGGATACGTATGCCTACCGCACTTATGTTGACACACACATGGCCGCGCTTTTGTCTGGAGCCGACACTGATTTGGCGACGCTGGAGCCGCTTCTGACGCTTGGCCTGCACCATGAACAGCAGCATCAGGAGCTGATGGTCACTGACCTCAAGCATTTATTCTTTGACAACCCCCTCTGCCCGGTGTATCAGCCGCGACGCGACCCGCCCACTGGAATGATCCCTGCGATGGAATGGATTGCGTTCGGCGAGGGCGTGCGCGAGATTGGCTGGGACAGCAGCAGCTTCGCATTTGACAATGAAACGCCTCGGCATAAAGAGTATGTCCCGGCGTTCACCCTGGGTTCGCGTTTGGTCACGAACGGCGAGTATCTGCAATTTATGGAAGATGGCGGGTATGCGCGGCCTGAGCTGTGGCTGTCCGAAGGCTGGAATGTAGTGAATGCCCAGCGCTGGCAGTCGCCGCTCTGCTGGTGGAACCGCAAAGGCGATTGGCGGGAGTTTACCCTGGCGGGCATGGAACCGCTCCATTTGGACACGCCGGTCTGCCATGTGTCCCTCTTTGAAGCCGACGCTTACGCACGCTGGGCGGGCGCACGGCTGGCAACTGAGGCCGAATGGGAAACTGCCTCGGAGACTGTCCCGCTTTGCGGCAACTTCGCCGATTCGGGGCGGTTTCACCCTGCCGCGCTGCTGCCCGGCGACGGAGGGCCGGGCCAGTTGCAGCAAATGTTCGGCGACGTCTGGGAATGGACCCGCAGCCAATACATCCCCTACCCCGGCTACGCCCCGCTGCCGGGCGCACTGGGCGAATACAATGGCAAATTCATGTGCAACCAATTTGTGCTGCGCGGCGGCTCGTGTGCGACTTCCCATTCGCATATGCGCCCGACTTATCGCAACTTTTTCCCGCCGGATGCCCGCTGGCAGTTTACCGGCATTCGTTTAGCAAAGGACCTTTAGTTCCATGACAATGCTGTCTCCTACCCTGCTTGACTGTGCGCCGGATGCTGACCAGTTTCGCGCTGAGATTCTGGCTGGGCTGCAAACATTTGAGAAAACTTTGCCCTGTAAATATTTTTATGATGCGCGCGGCTCGGAGCTTTTTGACCAGATTTGCGAATTGCCCGAATACTATCCGACACGCACCGAAGCGTCGATCATGCAGGCACATGCCGTTGAAATGGCCGCACTATTCCCGCCGAATTGTCTGCTGATTGAATATGGCAGCGGCAGCAGCATCAAAACGCGCATTCTGCTGGATCGCCTGCCGCATATCGCCGGGTACGTTCCGATGGATATTTCTCGCGACCACCTCTGCCGCACAGCGGCGCATCTTGCGGAGACGTACCCGCACCTGGACATCCTGCCTCTCTGCGCCGATTACACCGCTGCATTTACCCTTCCGGCCAGCCGCCAGCCTGTTCAGTCCCGTGCGGTTTATTTCCCCGGTTCCACCATTGGCAATTTTCACCCGGAAGAAGCACAAACATTTCTTTGCAGCATCGCCGAAGTTTGCGGTTCCGGCGGCGGGCTGCTCATCGGGGTGGACTTGAAAAAGGACGCCGCGACTTTGAACGCTGCGTATGATGACCGCCAGGGGGTGACGGCGGCCTTTAATCTGAACCTGCTCCGGCGCATCAATGCAGAGATGGGCGCAGACTTCATGCTGGAACACTTCGCCCATCGCGCCTATTACAACGCGCTTGCAGGCCGGATTGAAATGCACCTAATGAGTCTCACTTCCCAAACAGTGCATTTGGCCGGGCAAGAGATTGTGTTTGAGGAAGAAGAAACAATTTTAACGGAATGTTCTTATAAATACAGCCTGGCGGATTTTGCGCGTCTGGCAGTGTCAGCGGGGATGACAGTTCGCAGGGTCTGGACTGATGATGCCCAGAAGTTCAGTATTCAATATCTGACCGTGGATTAGCCGGCGTCTTTCGTTTGGGCAGCAGCGCGTTCCAGCAGTACCCATTCACGAATGGAATGATCTTCGTGATAAACCGTATAAGGATGGCAAGGCTGTGTCAGGCGGTAGCCATTCCCCGCCGCCCAGGCCTGCACTTCCTGAAGCGCGGTATGCGCGTTTTCAACGCTGCTTGCGGCGAACACATGATCTTTATCGGGGCAGGGCATTTGAACTACCATGAGGTAAACTGCTTTCTTATAATGATCGGACTGGCTTCCGGGCGGCAATTCGCCAGTGCGCCGCGCTGCACACTCAAACTGCCGCCGGAAGGACCAGCCGAACGAGGACCTGGCGGCCTCGGCACAGAATGACGCTCCTTAACTGGAAAACGACGGAGCGGCTCTGGCAGGCAGCTTGCCTACACCTCAATTATTGCCACTCTTGGCCCTACCCCTTACTGCATGGTTTGCGGGTTTTCGGGTATACTCCTTGAGATTGTGAAAAAATGCACGGAGTAGAGCATAGATTGGACCGGCGACAATGGCGTATGCGTCTTTAGGAGATTTTATTCGGCGGATTGATGCGGCAGGAGAACTGCGGCGCATCCAAACGCCGGTCAGCCCGGTGCTGGAAATCACCGAAATCGCTGACCGCGTGATGAAGATGCCGGGCGGCGGACCGGCCCTGCTGTTTGAGAATGTGGAGGGGTCCAAGTTCCCGCTGGCGATCAATCTCATGGGTTCGCGCAAGCGCATTTCATGGGCATTGGGCGCGGACGATTTGGAAGACATTGCGGCGGAGATCGCGGCGCTGACCCGTCTGCCTTCGGACATTCCCCCTACCCTGCTCGGCAAACTGGCGCTTCTGCCGCAGCTAGCCATCCTGGGCAGTATCTCGCCCAGGCTGATTTCCTCGCCCGCGCTCTGTCAGGAAGTCGTCAAAATCGGCGACGAAGCCAGTTTAGACGACCTGCCTATCCTGACCTGCTGGCCGGAAGATGGCGGGCCGTATATCACGCTGCCATTGGTGTTTACCAAAGACGAAGGCACCGGAAAGCGTAATGTCGGCATGTACCGTATCCAGAAGCAGGGACCGCGCGAGACGGGGATGCACTGGCAGCGGCATAAAGTCGGCAGCCGCCACTACGCCAATTTTGAGGCGAAAGGTAAAGACATTCCCGTCGCCATCGTTCTGGGCGGCGATCCGGCTATGACCTATGCCGCGACGGCCCCGCTGCCCGATGAGATTGACGAAATGGTGTTCGCGGGCTTTCTGCGGAAACAGCCGGTGGAGATGGTGAAATGCAAAACCATTGATATGGAAGTGCCTGCCGATGCCGAGTTTGTCATTGAAGGCATTGTCCCGGCAGGATTGCGACGCCGGGAAGGGCCGTTCGGCGACCATACCGGTTATTACAGCCTCGCCGATGACTATCCGGTGCTGAAAGTAACAGCGATTACACATCGGCGCAATGCGATTTATCCCTGCACCATCGTCGGCCCGCCGCCGATGGAAGACAAATATCTCGGTCTTGCCACGGAGCGGCTTTTTCTGCCGCTGGCCCGCCTGATGGTTCCCGAAATGATTGACTACCATCTGCCTGCCGAAGGCGCGTTTCATAACCTGGCGCTGGTACGCATCAAAAAACGCTACCCCGGCCATGCCTTTAAAGTGATGCACGCGCTCTGGGGCCTGGGCCAGATGATGTTTACCAAGTGCATCGTGGTCTTTGACGAAGACGTCGACGTTCAAAACCCCGCCGAATGCGTCTGGCGGGCCTTTGCAAATATTGACCCGGAGCGAGACATCACGTTTGTCAAAGGCCCGATAGACGTTCTGGATCACGCCTCGCCGCTGATGGCCTTCGGCTCTAAAATGGGCGTGGACGCCACCCGTAAATGGCCGGACGAAGGCTTTACCCGCGAGTGGCCGGATGTCCTGACCATGCCGATTGAAATCAAGGCGAAAGTGGACAAACTCTGGAAGGAATTAAGGATTGGCTGATCCGTGGCGACCCTACAAACTCTGGTTCTGGGCAGCGGCGGTTTACAACCTAGTTTGGGGAACTTTAATTGGGCTGGAGCCGCGCCTGCTTCTGGGATGGATGGGCATGACTGCCGCCCAGCAGTCCGCCGCCGGGCCGCTGCCCGCGATTTTAGCGGCGTGTGTTGGGATGTTTGTCGGCGTATACGCCATCGGCTATGCCTGCGTTGCGCTCGACCCGCCCCGTTTCTGGCCGTTTGCCCTGCTGGGTCTTTGCGGCAAAGTTCTCGGCCCGGCAGGCTGGGCTTTGCATCACGCACTGGGACATTTAGCCTGGCCGTCGCTGTGGGTGAATGTGTTTAACGACTTTCTGTGGTGGCCCGCCTTTATCGGGCTGCTACTGACCGTGCGGCGCGAACATCGCGCCGGGAGAATAAAATTATGACCAATTCGTTTTGGAGATCGTTTACACTAGGCGTGGTTCTGACCAGCCTGCTGGCTTATGTCGCGGTCAAATTGGGCTGGGGCTGAAAGCGAGGGAACATCCCAGGACCGTTGGCGGTCTGATAAGAAAACTTGACGCGGCTTGGCTCCGTATGCCATGATAGACTTGCCCGCAAAGTTCAATAGGAAGTTCCTTGATGTCCCAATCGCCTGCTTACCCATCACACGATCTGCCTGGCCGCCTTGTCGCCCTGCTGGTGTTTTTACTCGGCGTCGCCATGCTGGTGTTTGTGTTCGTCACCGCGCTGCATTTGTTTCAATCGCCGGTTCCGGGCCTGGACTTGACAACAAGCCCCGGTTCGCCCCCTCCGCCGGCGGCCAGCATCGGCACGGCTCTGGCCGCGTTCGCCCGGAGCCTGCTGCTTTTGGGCATGATGACGCTCGCCGGGTCTTTGCTTGCCGGCAAAGGCGCGCATTTATATTTCGGCACGGTTTATCTCCCATCGGAAACGGTTTCCGGCTCAGCGCTGGAGAAAAACTGAATGGAAAAGAACTCATCTGGCGGACAAGTCCGCCGGGGGGTTATTATGCCGCAGGGGTTCCAAACTCTGCAATGAGTGGCAAGTGATCGGAGACGAGTGTGGAAACGGGATACACCTCCCGCAGCGTAAACTGGGGCGAGTAGAAAAGATAATCAATCCGGGCTTCCGGCACGTCGGCCGGGTAAGTCAAACGCCCCAGCGACTCATCGGCATCTTTCAATCCAGTCAGGGCCAGCAGCCGGCGAATGCCCGGCGACTCTGGGCCTTCATTAAAATCACCGCCGAGAATAACCGGCTCACTCACCGACAAAATGAGGTCCGCCAGACGCGCGGCCTGTCCCTCCCGCTCCATCCCATTCAGCCCCCAGTGCGTACAGAAAATCGTCAGCGGCCCGAACGGTGCGCTCAAAGCGACCTGCAAGACGCCGCGCTGCTCGCGCCGGCTCGGCAGCAGATGGTTTTGAACCTGGCGAACCGGGTACAGCGAGGCGACGGCAACCCCATAATTGCCGAGGCCCAGCCGCAGATTTGCTTGAAACACCAGCGGCATTCCCAGGGATTTTTCCAGCCGTGCCGGCTGATCCACAAAACGACTTTGCGGCAGCCGCTGATGCACTTCCTGAAACAGAGCAATGTCCGGTGATAATTCCCGCACGATTTCCCCAATGCGCTCCGTAGACCGTACTCCGTCGATGCCCCACCCGCCCCGAATGTTAAATGTGACAATTTTCATGCTGTTGGATTTTATGGCTGCTGGATTTATAGCTGCTGGATTTATAGCTGCTGGATTTATAGCTGCTGGATTTATTGCTGCTGGATTTATGGCTGCTGGATTTATGGCTGCTGGATTTATGGCTGTTGTGGGAGCGGGCCGCCAAGCGGCAGCGCCGGACGCGATTCACTCTTCCCGGACGCGGCTTCGCGCCGCTTCGCGTCACGAATCTCCCAGCCCAGAAAGAAATAAAATGGTAAATATTCAACCACAGGCGTCCACCAGTAAGGCAGCATGGAAATATAATAAGTGTAAAGCAGCACAGACAGGCCCGACAGCAGGACAAATGCGTAGCGAGGCTTTTCCCCCAGCAGCGGGACGAACATCAGCGTCCACAAAAGATACCAGGGAAATAAAGTCGGAATGACTAGAAGCGTTATGGCGAAAACAACAAACGCGCGGCGCAGGAGATCGGGAAAGGATACAACCGGGCGACGGACTGACCAGAAGACCGCACCAAGGATGGCGAGATCAGACAGCTTTTCGGAGATCGGATAGCTCCAATGCTTTGACACCAGCCCCAGCGCCAGATTGACCCAGGTGAACAGCCCGGAATTAACATGGACATTGTTCAAATACTGGTTCATGCCGTGTAGAAATTGCGGCAGGAACACCCATAAAGGCATCCCCAAATAAATCAAGCCGGCGGCAGCCCAGAACAGAAACTTACGGCCATGCACCTGCACAAAAAGCGGCAAAAGAAGAAGCGCAAAGCCTTTGGTCAGCGCGGCGGCAACCAGCGCCAGGGCTGCCCATCCGGTCAGGCGCTCAGAACGCATGGCGAGCGTGAAGGCCAGCAGCAGAAAAAACACACCCACAATATCCTGATGTCCCGCCATGGAAACTTCTGTAATCGGCAGCGGACACCAGGCATACCAGATAATCTGAGTTAAAGGCCGCCGCAAACGGCGCAGAAGCTCCAGCAGCAGACCCATGACACCAAAATCAAACAGCGTATACAGGCATTTATAGCCAATCAAATTGTTGCCAAACAGCGCGTTAGCCAGCGCGAAAATACCCTGCGAGACCGGCATATAGATGGATTGATACGATTTGTATTCCATCTGATTCCAAAGCGGGTCCCGCAGGGAGCGCAAAGGCAGCGCATTGGGCGCCCAGTGATAAGGATTTATGCCATGCAGTATAACGCGCCCATCCCAGACATACAGCAGAATATCAGTGGAAAGCTGCGCCGGAGCAAAAACTGCCGCGATGCGAAATAGGGCCGCGCTGCCGAGAATGAGCGGAAGAAGGTATCGGGAAAACGCGCGTGGTATCGCCGGCAGCAAGCACGCGGCGCCGAAAACATAAAGGCTAAAGCAAACTGCATAAACGCAGAGGTAAATCCAGACCGGATTTAGCGGGTAAAGCAGGCGGCTCAAAAAAACATACAAGCTGAGTAAATCAGCAGCCACCAGTCCCAGCCACAGCAGCGGCAAGGCAGAGCCGCTCTGAGAATTACTTGTCGCTTTGGAGGTCACGTCCGTCATGCTGGCTCTCTTATACGGGCGTGTATCTCTGCCTGTCAATGGCTCCAATAGGGCCTGAGCGCCGCTGCAAGGCTTTGCGGCGTCTGCTCCCCGGACAAAGTCCGTACTAATTTCCCCTGGCGGTTGTAAATAAAGGTACGGGGCAAGTCTCCCTGCCAGGACGGGTCAAACGCCGTAATGAAATCTTCGGGATCAACGCTTTTTTCCAGATATACGGGAAATGTGACGCCGGATTTCACGAGAAACGGCAGCACTTTCGCCTGCAAATCTTTCTTGGAATCCGCTGTCACCGCCAGTGTTACCAGTCCTCTGGAACGGTAGCGGCGGCTAACCTGAACAATAGCTGGGAATTCGGCTACGCAGGGCCCGCACCAGGTCGCCCAGAAATTCACCAGTACAACATGGCCCTTTTGCGCGGCGATGACCTTTTTGACTGTCGAAGCATCGGCAGGAATGACGCTGACCGCAGCATGGGACGCCGTGGCTATAAGAAAAAGCAGAAATGAGAGCAGGATGGGGTAGGCCATCTTAAAGACTGTGTAGAAAGCATATCGGGCGAATGAATTCGCGCCAACACAGGCACAAAACCGGCCTTCGCCGGTTCCAGAGTCAGTCGCCGAAGGGCGACTTTGTGCTTTTGTTGCTGCGGTTTTAACCGCCGGTCGGGAGTTTCTGTACAGACTCTTAGCCTCGCTTGATCGAACAGCCAAACGCCTTTGCCTCCGCACGGGCAACAGGCTTGCCCGCCAGCACGGCATCCAGCGCCGCAGAAAGCTCATGGGTTTTGACGTTCGCCGGGTCCATATCGTTATCAATGCGTCCGTGATAAACGAGGACACCGTTGCTGTTAATGACAAACGTTTCCGGGGTGACGTGGGCGTTATAGGCATCGGCAACTTGGTCGCTCGCGTCTTTGAGGACGGGAAATTCAAAACCTTGCTGCTTGGCAAATGCCGCAATTTCCGGGGTCGGCTCCGTGGTATTGGCATCGATGCCGACAAAAGCCACTCCCTGCGGCCCATATTTCTTTGCCAGCGACACCATGCGGGCATTGTAAGCGTTGGACACCGGGCAGCGGGTAGAAATAAACATCACCACAGCGGCGTTTTTTGTTCCCGTCAGCGATGCCAGCGAAACTGGCTTGCCTGTCGCCGTATCCGGCAGGGTAAAGTACGGCGCAGCCTGGCCGACAGTGGCAAAGCCAGCGAAGCGAAGTGTCGAGGAGGCCGTGAACAGCTTTGGCCCATCTGCTGACTTTGGCAGTGCGCCAATCTTCGGGTGTGCTTTCACCCAGGCTGTCCAGTCCGCGCCGCAGGTGGTCAAATGCCCGTTGACATCTTTGTCTATATAAGCCACTTTACCATCCGCGCCAATGATGAACGTCACACGATTCGCGATTCCGATGCCGGGCAGAAGGACGCCGTAAGCCGCGGCGGCTTTCTTCTCCGTATCTGCGAGAAGGGTATACGGAATACCCTCTTTGGTGCAAAACGCCTTGTGCGATTTCGGGTCCTGCACACTCACGCCATAAACCGTCACGCCTTCAGCCTTCAAGTCCTTATACGCGGCGGAAAGCGAGTGCGCTTCCAGGGTGCAGCCGCCGGTGAAATCCGCCGGATAGAAGGCCAGCAAAATCGTTTTACCCTTGTCCTGGGCCAGCGTATGTGTCACGCCATCCTGATCAGGCAGGGAATAAGCCGGAGCCGGAGCGCCGACAATCGGTGCGTTGGTTTCCAAATGATTTTCCGCGTGTGCGAAACTCAGTGCTGCGATGGCTGCAATCGCTGTGACGCCGGCGAAGGCAATCTTTTTCCAGTGTGTCATAATGTCTTATACCCCGTTCGCAGTTAAAACGTTCGCTACGGGGAGTTCTGCGTTCTGGGTGATCGGCAAAACGCGAATTTCAAGCGGCAGGCCAAATGTTTTTTCAAACGCAGGCGCCTGACCTTCCGCGGCCCACAGTTCCAACTGGGCATCGGCAGTCGCCCGCAGCGTCATCCGCACCCGCTCCGGCTTGGTCAGCTTTTCACACACAAGTTCTTTCACAAGCATCAAATGACTGCGATCCAGCGCTTCGGCAAGGCGCAGGGCGCAGGAAAGAACGCGGATGACGCGCTGCGCGCGGGCATCCAACCGGGCAAAGCCGGGGTGTTTGAGCCGGGGCGCGGCCTTGCGATGATACAGCGCCAGACTGGCGATTATTTCGATTTCGCGGTCATTGAAGCCGAGAAGCTCAGAATGCCGGATCAAATAATACGAATGCTGCTGGTGGTCGGTGTGCGACACGAAAAAGCCGGCATCATGGAGCAGTGCCGCGTATTCGAGCAGCTCGCGCGCCCGGCCGTAATCGTGCAGCCCCAGCGCTTTCCACTGATCAAACAAAGACAGGGACAGGTGAACGATGTGGGCCGCATGAATGTCATCCACGCCGGTGGCGCGCATCAACTGGCGAATGGAGCGGCGGCGTGCCCCGCTGTCTTCGGGGGAGGCCGTTTCGCCGCGCCGAAGACGATCTACAATGATCCCTTCGCGCAGCCCCCGGTCACTAATTCTAATTGTCGCCGCCCCAACTGTTTCCATGACGGTCTGCAAAATCGCCGAGCCGCCGATGATGATGTCCGCCCGCTCCGGGTTGATACCGGGGACACGCCTTCGCTGATCCAGGGTCAAGCCGCACAAACGCTTGGTCGTGGCCTGAATGTCCGCCAGAGAAATCTCATAGTTTCGCAGGGAGGTAGGAGCCGGCGCGGAAGATGCCTGCGCGATGATCTCGGCGAGGTTCTGCGCGGTCCCGGATGAGCCGTACATCACGGAGAATCCGGCTTTGCCGATCGCGCGGGCTGCGGGAGCAAGCAGGGAACGAACATGGCGCTGCAAACCAGCCCAGGCGGCGGCAGAAACGGGTTTAGCCGTATCAGCCACTCCTTCGGAGGTCAGACGAATCGCGCCCATTTTTAGGCTGTCCAGAAATTGATAACTTTGCCGGTCTCCGACGATCAGTTCCGTGGAGCCGCCGCCAATGTCCATAAACAGCGCGCGCTTGCGCGCCGGCAGATCAATTCCGCTGACGACGCCCAGATAAATCAAACGCGCTTCTTCCTGGCCGGAAATAATCCGCACGTCCAGATCGGCCAGCGTTCGCACCCGCTTGACAAACTCATCGCCGTTGTCAGCCTCCCGAACGGCAGCGGTAGCCAGAGCAACAATCTCATCCGCCCCGAACCCGCGCGCCACTTCGGCAAACCGAGCGCAGACCAACGCACCGCGCGCAATGGCTTCTTCGGTCAGGGAATGTCCGCCTCCGGTCTCGCCCCCCTTGCCTTTTTTTCCGGCGGCAGGCCGGTCAAATTCCCCCTCGCCTAAACGAACGACCTGTTTTTGCGAGGCCAGCGTCGTCCAGGTCCCATTGGACTGGACTTCCACAACGGCAAGACGGACGGAGTTGGTGCCAATATCCATGGCGGCAAAGATACGCATAGGAAAAGAGTATACCCGGAAGGAGCCAAAGAACCCACCCCACAACTTGTGACCGGGCGGGTTCTGGTTTCTTTTCCTACGGCCCCGCTGCCGTAAAGCGGGGATTGATAGTCTCGTAATACAAGTCAGCCGTACCGTTGCGGGTGCTGTTCCAGAACAGCCAGATTTTATGCGGCGCATCGGTCGCGGCAGAGCCACCGGCCAGATCATTGTAAGCGTTCACGTCCAGGAACGCCGAGACATTGTTCTCATTCACGCGCTTGTCCATCGCCACTTTCGTATCCACCACCGTCGCCAGACCGGAGGCGGCATCCGTCGGCGGCACGGAAACGTCGTTAGCGCGCAGCTCATCCTGCCACTGGATTGTGTCCTGAGGCGTGATAATGCCCGTCCCGTCGGTCGCCTTGTAAGTTACCGTCACAGTCTGGCCTTCATTCCATTGCCCGCCGCCGGAAGTAATTGGGAAATACAGACGCGCAGACGTGGGCAGATTCGAAACATCATAAGCCCCAGTATAAGCTGCCCCATTGACCGTCACGGTGATGGTCTGGGTGACATCCACCGGCCTGGGCAGGAACACCGTCAGTCGCTGCGCTTTCTGGTAGAGCGTCGCCGAAGTCGTATCGTCGCTCACACCGGCTTTGCGCCAGAAATACCAGCGGCGGTCGGTTTGGACGCGCTGAGCTGCGGCTGTTATGGCCCCCGGCACGTTCCGCGATTCATTGTCTTTAAACGTCGGGTCCAGGAACGTGACCACGCCGGTATCGGCACGGGCATCGTCGGTGATGCGCCGAGCCTGCGGAGTAAACGTCGCCGTGACTAACCCCGTCGGTGGAGTGACGAACCGAAGCCGCCCGGTGGAAAGGTCGACATACAAGGTATTCGTGCCGCCGACCACTCCGGTGAAGCCGACGCCGGAAAAGACAAGCAGGCCGCTGGCTTTGTCAAAGGTCGCATTCTTAAACAAAGGCGCATTGGAGGCGTCATACAGCACCGGAGTGATGTTCGGGGAAGCCGTCGTTCCAGAGTTGACAAACACGTTCAGTACGCCCGTGCGTGACCAGGCGACATCGCGGGATTGCAGCCATCCCGCCACCGGCTGAAGCTGCTCTGTCACCTGCTGAAAGGATTGCAAGTCCAACAGGCCCAGAGTATTGGCATCCGGTGTGTAGCGGCACAGGTACAAGTCGGCATTGCCGTCTGCCCCTGTGCCGGAGAAAGTGACTTCGATCGTCGCTTTGAGCGCCGTCGTTGATGTCGCTCCAGTGTTCGTGGTTACAGGAGCATAAATCAGGGTCGGATACGCATCCGAGACAGCCGTTAGCCCCGCAGGAATGGGCAGAAGCGCCGAGTTGTTCGGCCAGTTTCCCGCTCCCGGTTCACGTGAATTGTAATAGATTGCCGTGCGCCCGCGCGTGGAGGCTGTCCAGAAGGCCCACAGGCTGCGATTGCCGGGGAAGCCGGCCTGTGCCGCGTACAAACCTCGGACACCGTATTTCACCTGAGACGGATCACTGGTGACAAGCTGGCCCGCTGCGAGTGCGCCACTGCTAGGGGTCATCGGGTAGCAGTAAAGCGCGTTCTGATAGGGCGCGGTATTGACATTCACGGCGAAGGCGTAGGCGTGGGCGGTGTCATAAGTAAACCCGCCACCGGCGGACAGCGCCGGGACATCCGAGGCAATGGTCAAGCCGCTGTTGGTTCCCGCCATAAGAGAAGGATTAATCGGCGTAAACCATTGCGCAGCGGGATTACCTGGATAATAGTAGCCAGCACCCGCGTTCGGCGTGATGAAAGGCACATGAGAGCCATAAATGCCGTAGCTGCCGGGTTTGCCGCGTCCCGATGTCCAGAAGACAGACAGGTTGCCGCCAGCGGCTTGCAGCGCCGCAGGCGCGAAGTCGGGCGTACTGGCCGCCCCGCCGCCGGTCGTGGTTCCTGCCGGGCTGGCGTCAATCTCCGGCAGACTGCCGAAGGTGTTGCCGTCCGTCATGCGGTCTTCCAGCACATTGGCTTTGACGACCACGCCGGGGTCACTGATCGGCTGGGCGCCGTAAGCATAAACATCGGATACGCTGCCGGGTGTGCCAAGTCCGCCGACCGCGCTGCCATACTGCGGCGGATACAGCGGATTGTAGGCCTGATTGGAGCCGTTGTAAGTCGTGTATCCGCTCGTGTCCATGCCCTCAAACAGTCGGATTGTCTGGGAATAGGTTCCAAAAGGCGTCCCAAAAGGAATCGCCAGGCTGACATAGGGCTGAGCCGTCGCAGCTTTGCCAAAATCCAGGTTGGGTGTGACACCATCCGGCATGAATTGAACATTGTTCACCGCGACACTGCCTGATGCAGTCAACGGTTTTCCATCGTTGCCGACAAGGCCGAAGGTGGTTCCCGGCACGTTATTGTAAGGCACATCCGGGACGGTCAGCGTGGTCGCGACGCCGCCCACCAGGGGCTTGTGGAACGTCGTGCTGGGGTAGTACGGCGCGAGGCTGTTCGCCACAATGCCCGGATTGCGGCCATAGGCCTGGCCCAGATCGGTATCCACGGAAGTCCGCAGCAGAAATGGCATCTCAGACACACTGTTAAACGTGCCGGTGCGCGGTCCAGTCGCCCCTGTCGTGTCAAAGGCGGGGATGGCGGACAGCGGGTCTACCGCGTCCGATTGAAACAGAATGGGGGCGAAGCTGTTGGAAAGCGCATACTTCTGGTCGAAATGCACGTTCAGCATGTTGACATTGCCGTTGTTATGCACGGTCACCGGCAGGTAGTAGCTTTGATAAGCCGCATTGTACGGCGTGAATTCCAGAGAGCCGCCGAGCGGCGCATACGAACTAGTCTGAATGCCGAAGCCGCTTGGAACCGCGCCAATGTCCAGTGTGCCATCGGAAATGCTGGCGCTTATGCTAGGCGGGACACCGGTGTAAATACTGACATCCCGGAAAGCGCACCCGGAATCGTACCGGCCTGCCGCATTTGGCACGTAAAGGCGTTTGGTCGTGACATAACCCATGGGGAAAACCGTGTTGGTCGCGGCATGAATTCCCCCCGGCGTGGTTTCTCCAACCGTGCTGTAGCCACCTCCCCCAGCAAGATTTTTGGAGTAAACCTGCTGATTGGCGGGCTGGTACAGCGGCACGTCGACATGAACCTGAATTGGGCTGGCATAGACCGTGCGGTGCATCACGTCGGTCGACACGCCGGTCACAGGCGTGGGGATGGCTGCGTCCCCGTTCATGCTGCCGGAGCTGCCGCCATTGGCGTCGTCCGCATGAAGCGTAAAGGCGATGTTAGACCCACTGATATTGGGATAATCCGGGCTGGTGTTCGCACCGTTCTTGTAAGAAAGGGGAGGCGTTTCCCAGGGCAGGAAGTTGACCACCGAATCATGGCCGGTAGTGTTCGTGGAATTGTCGTTCCAATACAGCCCTTCGCGCCCCGTCGTACCGGGCTGGCCCATCTTCACCCGAAGCGTTTTTGCCACAAAACTCAATGTACTACGGTCGAACAGGTCAAAGGCATAAGGCGCATTCGGCGAACCGAAATTTGTCCCGACGAGACCCGTCGGATAAGCGCCGGTGGGCAGAGGAGCCGTGGACGGGTCGGTATTGTCCCCACCCTGATTGTGATTGATCAGGCCAGTCGATGTGACAACGGTTTTGGGAGCCGTCGGCGGATTTTCCGCCGTGCTGAGTGGAAGCGCAATCGGATCGGTCGGCAGCGAGGTGGAAGGCGGCGCTCCCTGGGTATAGATGCTGTTGCCGTTTGCCAGCGCTTCCAGGCCCCCAAAATCGCCGCTGCCCCCCACAGCCGGCAGGGTCGCGGCGGTTCCCCGGAATGGGCCGAGGGCATCGCCGATTTCCACCGCACTGGACGTGCCGGAAGCGAGGGACAACGGTACGCCGCCGGCCCGGACTCCGAGGGGGTTGAGAATGCCAAACGTCGGCTGGTCGACCGGGGGAACAGTCTTGAAGGTGTAACTCCCCCCGGAAAGAACGCTGACTTCGTTCCCATTTGTCGCTGTCGCCGTGAGAATCACCGTGCCGGTCGGCGTATAATTTGTACCGTCAAACGAGTACGCATGAACGGTCTGCTGGACATTCAGCAGCTTCCGGCGACCGCCCGGCGTGTTTTTCCGGGCCGTGCCATCCCCAATCGCATAGGTGTATGCGCCGATGTACTGGGTGTAAGGCGTGGCGTTACTCGCCACCAGATTCGGCACCGGGGGCGTCGCAACCGCATCGGTGCGGGCAATGATGCCGTCCCCTGGCAGGGCGGTCAGAAGCACTGCGGGAATAATCGCATGATCCGTAAACAGGACAGTCGTAGACGTGTCGGCAGACGCATCGGCCAGGTCGAAACTGATCTTGCCGTCAACTGGATCGCAGCTATAAATCGTGACCGGGGCCGCAGGAGTGGCTAATGTCGGGTCAACTCCGCTATCGTGAACGAAGAATGCAGGATTGCCGCCGGGGCTGGCTGCGGTCACCGAGCCTGCTGGCTGCGGCGGAACGACGTTGGCAATGCGAATGTAGACATTCTGCCCCCACTCGTACACAGGCAAGGCTGCCGTCGGACCGATAGGCAGCGCTTTTGTATAGTCAGGCGAAGCTTTGTCAGTCTCAGCCACCAGATAGGTGTGCAGAAGCGAATTCAAGTCCGCTGCCGCCGGCGGCTCCGGGTTCGGCGGCAGGATGCCTGTCCCCAGATCAGGCGGAATTCCTGTATCGGTCGTATCGTTCGGCGTGATACCCCGGCAGTAGCCGGTACTGCTGTCGCCGACATACACCCAGTCGGTGACATTCGCGCCGCCGTAAGTGGTGAAAGTGGGAGTCAGGTCACTGACGTCGGCGGCGGCGACGGTGGGCGACGAAATCGGGCCGAAGCCGATGAGGGCGCGGTTTTCGCGAATGAGCGGAAACGCCTCGGTGGAGATCGGATTGGAGATCGGGGTCGCGCCGAAGTCATACAGGGTATTGCCGCCCGTGATGTAAACCGCGCCGCCATTGCCGCCCGCGCTCGTGGCGTTGGTCACCAGCACCGGCGAGGACTGGAAGATCGCGCCGTCCGGCGAAATCTGGCGATAAATCGTGCGCTGATCGACCGGCCCGGTGCCGTTCATATTGCCGTCAATGTCTACGGCGTACAGGGAGGTGTCATTGACTCCGCGCGTCCCAATATACAGCATGGGAACCGATTTGCCTAAAATGCCGCCCGTCTGAACGGCATCGGTGGGAGCATACGTCCCGGTCCCGGCAGTGACGACCGCTGGAAATTGGACAAAGCCAATCGCCGGGGTCGCATGAAGGAATGAACCAATCGGGGGAAACGGCTCCGGGATATTATCCTGAGTTGCATCATTCGGATCATGCGCCAGCGGGTAAGCCCAGATGCTGCCGCTTGCCGCGCTGTTGGTGGTGGTTCCGACGGAGCCATCCTGGTTGACCGCCCAGACGCGGCCTGTCTGCGTATCGTCGGGGCGCGCGGCGGGAGCCGACGCAGGTGTGCCGCCGGAGACCGTGTAAGGCGTTTCCAGGCCGGTGCTGGCCGCGAAATAGATGCGGGTCTGGTGCGTCGTCGTTCCTTCATTGGTGTCGGTAAAGACGACAGGCGAGCCGGTGATATTGCCGAGCGCGGGCCGGGGCTTACCGGTGCTGCTTTTGCCGGTGGTATAGGTGTCCGTGCCGTAAGCATCCGGGAAAGACCAGTCGGCCGGGTCGATTTTGCTGATCTGCGGGCGCTGGCCGACATTGTAATTCAGTGATCCGGGCGCTCCGGTAGCGGCTGTGGGATAATTCTGCCCGTTGTTTCCGCTGGGGCCGAGGAGGCCGTTCAGCGCATACAGGCGGCCAATGTTGGACGTGCTTTCCTGCTCATGCGCGGAGCCGATATACACCGTCGGCGTATAGACGCCCGCCGCGGCGGCAACGGAAATCGCCGGGGCAGATTCAATGTCGGCGGAAGTCGCGCCGCTTCCCGCATTCGGGCTGGGGCCGCGCAGAGAAAACCACCATTTCGGCTGGCAGGTCGGCGCGGCGGCGTCGGTGGCTGCCGCGCGCAGGTCCTGGCTGACATTGAACGTGTCGCCGGTGCCAGCGAAGGTCGCCGCGCTGGTTCCGTCGACCGGGACGCCCAGAGCATCCAGCGCGTACAGCACGCCGTTGCTGTTGCCGACAAACACGGTGGCATTGCTGGTGGCCGTGGCCGCCCCGGTCGTGGCAATCGCGACGCTGGGGTCAACAAAAATAGTCGGTGAGGCCGTGCCGAAGGCGGCAGGAACGGGCAAGTCGCTCAGCGGGTCGGGAGTCGTCTTGACCGCGCCGGTGGCGATGTTCTTGGGCTTCGTTCTGTCGGGTCGATAAATCCAGTAAAACGGCGTCGTCCCGACATGCGGATTCGTAATTGCCACCCCGGCTGTGACCTGAGCGGGCGGGGCCGTCCCGTACACCGGCTGCGGGAAATAGATCGGCTGCCCGGTGGTGGAACTAATCGCGCTGCCGTTGCTGGTTCCATCGCCATTGCCGATGGCATCCAGGCAGTAAACCAGCCCGTTGTCATCGCCCACGATGACCACCAGTTTGTTGGCGTAGGTTTTCACCTTCGTAACGGGATCGAAGCCGGTCAGCACATTGATTTTAGCAATCGCCGGGGACGAGAAAACGGGAGCCGAGGGGCCAGTGGCCGAGGGCGGCGTCTCAAATCGCCAGACAACCTCACCGGTGAAGCCGTCCACGCAGTAGATGGCTCCCGTACCGGGGGAAGTTGCCATCGTGACCGAGTCGGCGACAACTTCGTAAGGCGGCGTTCCGGGAAGAGCGGACGCCGTGTTGTTGCCAAGAACCACGGTCACGACTGCACCCGCCGCCAGCGCAATCGGCCCGGTTGGCAGAAAGACATTTGCATCCGCCCCAATTCCCGTGACCTGGCTCGCCTTCACGCTTTTGGTAGTTGTTCCGGCCCCGGTGAGGTTGGGATAAGTCACCGTGTAAGTGGCATCGGTAATTCTCTGCTCCGATGCGGCCAGCGTTTTCGGCAGATGCACACTCAGGAAATAGTTTCCGCCGGTCGGAGCCGTCAGCGTCCAGGTGGCGGTCGACGACGCACTCCCATTGGTCGGCGCGACATGGATATAGGAGCCGTTTGTCGCGGTCGCATCGGTGATCGCAGAAGACCAGCCGCCGGACGACGTAAACGCGGTATCCGTATTGTCAACAATGGCGCTGCTGCTGATCGACGGCTCGGAGCGTCCGAAATACACAAGCTGCCGCACAAGATGATCCGCGTCTACCGGGGCGGAGCCGGTGCGTAAGATCGGCAATACGCCTGCCCCGGTATCCGGCGGCGCGTTGGCGGCCAAAAGCGTGGTCGGACTCCCGGTGGTGGCGGGAAGCCCGCCGGCGGCAATTCCCCAGTATTTAACATTCGCAAAGTCAGCCGGGTACGCCGTCGTGTTGATCGCCGTCGGCGTGCTGCGGACATCTCCGATGGACGCCTGCAAGGTCATCGAGTCGGCGATCAGATAGTCCAGAACATTGGCCTGGTTATGGGTCGTGTCCCGCTGCAATGTCACCGTGACCATGTTTCCGGCGGCAAGCTGAAACGGCCCGGCCAGGTATTGCAGAGAATTGGCTTCGGTCTGGCTTGCTGTCGCCGTGGTTGTCTGCGCGCCAGTTCCCGTCACCACCAGCGTATAGTTCACCGACGTGCCGCGCTGCTCCACCCCACCACCTGTCAGCCCGTCATCAATGTTGTCCGGGATATGGAAATAGACCGAGTAGCTGCCGGCGACGGCCGCGGTCAGTGTCCAGGAGGCTGAACCATTGGTGCTGGGCGGCAGCCGGTCATATTCACTGCCGGTCGCCGTTCCGGCGACATTGCCGGTTGCGATATTCACAAATCCGGTCGTCGTGAAATTGATCGTATCCGTATCATCCACCGTAATGGCGGAAGCCGAGGCCGGAATATAATCAAACGGAGCCTGCCAGGCGAAAATGTTGCCATCGGCAAAGTGATCGGGATAATAAATCCCGGCGCCCGCCGGAGGCAGTGTGGGGCTGTAGTTTCCCAGCAAAAAGCTTGGAATTTGTGTCGTTAAACCGCCGGGAGTAAGTCCGGTTGGCGTTCCCTGAAGCTGCCCGAAAAGCGGGTCAAACAGCGGATCGGTGGCCGGCGGAGTGATGACCGGGAACAGCGGGGGCGGCGGTGCGCCGCCCGCATGAAACAGCGGCGACTGATAGGGCGTCGGCACGGCTGGCGACGTGGGCAGCGGCCCGGTTTGCGCGTGTGCGCCTGCCATCAGGCCCAGGGCCGCCAATGCCAGAGATAAAAAACTACTGCGTTTCATAGAATTCTGTTTCATAGACTTCATTCGAGCGATACCTTAAATTAAGAAAAGTAACTCAGGAACCCACACGGCGGATAAGTCCACTACCCTCCCGAAACGGGAGGGGAACGGGAAAAGGACAAAATGTTTGTCGGCCTTATGAATATCCTGTCCAGAAGACAAAACCCTGCAAATATCTTCCCGCCTACCCTCCCGCTTCGGGAGGGTCGCCGCTTGCGGCGGGGTGGGTTTCTTATAGCCCGGCCCCCTACGGCCTGATCGCAAACGAGGGCTGCGTGAGCGGCCCGGTTCCCGCCGGGCGGCTCAGTGTTCCATTGCTGTAAGTGCCAACTGCGGTGTTGACCCCATCCACTTCAAAAATCTCGCCGCCGATGCTGGTGCTGCCGGGATCGCCCAGTTCCCCCTGGCTATGGGACTGCGTGATGAGATAGCGCGTCATGGGTACGCCGCCGACACTCGTGCTTCCGATCCGCTGAATGCAGGTTGGCACAAACGGCAGCCCGACCCGGTTTGGAATGATGCCGTTGTTGATGGGCATCAGCGTGATGGGAGGCGTGGATGTCATCATGCCTTGATAGTTTGCCTGCCTGAAATCCAATCCATTCGGATAGGTCGTAAATACGCCGCCCGTATAGCTCAGGTCGAACGCCCCGTTGTCGTCCGCATACAGGAAGCTGTAGAAGGGCGCGGTCAGCGTCGTGGTTAAGCTCAAAAAGCGCGGGTTACGCATTGGGAATGTTGTCCCGGCGGCCTGGAAGGACGTATACACGCTGGTCGGCTCCCCGGTGTTTGCGGCCACGCCGAATGTCAAAATACTGCCGCCCGGCGAGTCGCCGGAAGCCGGGCCGAGTGTTCCGGCGGCGGAGATAGACGCGCGCGTGTTGGTCGCGAGAGCGGCAATGCTCAGACTGGAACCCGCACCGAAATAGGTGGCGCTGCCATACCGAAAGCGCCGTCCATCTTTATCGTAGGTGTGCGTTGCAAACGTCAGGGTCGGGCCGGCGGTTAAAACGGGCGTACCGATGGAAGTGCCGGTCGTATTCAAGGTATAAGTATCGGTGACTTCGATAACCCGGTAGTTGCCGCTGTCGGCGATCAAATAATGCTCCAGATAATGGTCCACAGCGCCGGTCTGCGTGTTGAAGAATTCTTCGCGGCGCATTTGAACGCTGGCTGGCTGGCTGAGGGTCAGCGGCGACCCGGCCGCAAGCAGGCTGTTCGGATCGTTGAAGCGAGTCAATTCCCACAGAACACTCCCCGCACGGTCAAAGCGGACGCAGCGGTTGTTGCCGGTGTCAGCCACCAGGTAATCGTTGGCGCTGACTGCCGACAGGGAGGTGGGATGGCTGAAATCCACTTTGGTGACAGTGGCAGGCTGCGCGCCGGACGCCGGGACGGCATGATTGGTGGAGTCCACCGCCCAGAGTGCATTGCCCTGGGAATCGGTTTCCAGGATACGGTTGTTGTCGGCAATCAATGTTACCTGCTGGGTCAGGGCGCTGATGCCTAATGACCCGTTCAGGATCATTGCCCCCTGCCCCACGCTCGGCGCGGACGCCATGGTTCCGACCCCGCCGGACGGCAGCGGCGTGACCGCTATTCCAACGAGCGGCCCGGACGCGGGAATGGTCACGGTGACGGTCTTGGCGGCTCCCACGACGGGATTGGCCGGCAGTTGATAAAGATTCGTGCCGTCGGACAGGAACAGCGCATTGCCCACCTTGCTGAGCCCGCTGACCGCGCCCGTGACCGGAAAGGGTGTCGTGAACCAGGCCAGGTTCGTATGCAGCGGCACATCCGCCGGCGTTCCGGTCGCCCCGGTGGTGGGATCAAGCGGCGGGATCACTGTCACCGGCTGCGGCTCGGAGAGATTGCCCGCAAGCTGACGAACACCGTTTGCGCCTCTGCCGAAGTTGTAAAACGTGATCTGGCTGCCCGATGCCGTGAATTCCCCATATTTGGCGACTGAATCCACGGAGCCTTCCAGAAGCTGATTGGGAGTGGTCGCGCTGAATTCATCCGGCTGCTGCACTACCGCGCGGGTCAGGTCAAATCCGCCCAGACCGTCTGCGTAGACTTGCCCATTGGCAACAAAACAAAGCACAGCGGCCTGGCTGCCGCTGGTGGCGGCAGCATACACGTAGCCTTGATTGTCCACAACCGGCGCACCGACAAAATGGAAGCCACTCAAAGACTGATAATTCACGCCATCGGCATCGGTGATATTCTCGGCGGTGGTCGGCATCCGAAATCGCCATTTCATCTGCACGTTCTGAAACTGGGCATTGTCATGGACGCCGACCAGATAGCTAAATCCACCTGCATTGTCGGTGTAGTAGAAATCACCAGCGCGATCCATCGCCGACGGTGAAAAAGCAGCGGTAAAGCCGATGCTGTTGATGACTGCGCCGTAGCTGGCTCCGCTAAACTGGTTCAAGTTCAAATTTGCCGTTCCCGGATTGGAGGGAAGGCTTGCCATAAAATCTACATCCCAATTGCCGTAAACCGTGCCGGTTCCCAGTGGGCCAACAAAATAAGGCTGCGTCGCGCTCGTCGCAAATTCAAACCCAATACCACTAAACGCGATGGACTTTGGGGTGGAAAGTGCATCCGGCACCAAAGGATTTAGGTGGAATTTGTTGCTGAGATTGTAACCAGTTGCCGGGCCAGCCGGTGGATAGGCAGCCAGTGTATCGCCGCGCGCCCCCAGCAGTACGCTGTAGATGTTCTGCGTGGTCGGAACCAGCGCCACAATGTCGTTGGCCGTGCCGTCGGGAACCAATCCGACTGTGGGCGAGGCAGTCGCCGGCTCCGAGCCGAGGCCGGTCGGGATCAGAACGCCGCCTGCTGCACTCGCGCCGCTGTTGGAATCATAGACCAGCAAACTTCCGGTAGACTGGCCGGCATAAACGCGGCCTCCATAAACAGTCGGTGACGGCGGAGTACCGGAAAAAGTGGAAGGAGCCTTCGGAGCGAGCGTCTGCGTCAGTGCGCCGGTCACGGGATCGTACCCGGCAACGCTGCCGTCACTTTTCTCAACGAACACGGTGGGCTTGCCGCCGTACACTCCCACCGTCGGAGCGGAATAGGTGGTTCCCGAGGCTAAAGCCACGCTCCAGATTTGGTCATAGGGCAGGCCAATCCCGTAATCCTGGACACCGTCATCTGGGCCGCCGGTTCCCGTTAAATCTTCCTGCGGGAAAGCGTCAAAAGCCCGCAGCGTACCGCCCGCATCCGTCACAAATACGAAGCCGCCCCACACCGCCGCGCCGGGAGGCGTACTGCTTCCCGCCGGCGAGGGCATGTATGCCCAGGTAGGTGCAAAAGAAGGCAGATCGTTTCCGGCCCCATTTTGATGGCCCGACTTGCTTTCTGCCGGGTGCATATCCACCAGTGAGATCACATTGGCGAGAAACTTCAAGTCCTGCGCCGGGGCGTAGGTGTAGTTGGGACTGGGGTCAAAGGCCGTGCCGGGATTGCCGAAGAACGGCCCCGCGTTGCCATTCGGGCCGGCGGAATTGTTGATCGCCCCGCCAATGTCCAGTCCGCTCACCACAACCTGCCCCGCACCGAGCGCGGCGGCGCAAACGGCTGACGTCGAGGAGGGCTGGGTGATGACCGAGACAAAAAGATTGCCGAAATCGCCGCTGCCTGCCCCGGACAGCTTGCCGGAAAAGGCGGGCAGGCCCAGAGTAAGAATGTCGTCTGCACCGAGAAAAAACGGGCGAGTGATCAGCGGATGGCGCAGCGTCAAGCCCGTGCCGGCAGACGGCAGGCCCAGCGCCGTGCTGCCGGACGCAAATTGCACGTCGGTAAACAGGCCAAACGGTGGTATCTGTGCGCTGGAAGCATAGTCGACCAGCAGTGTGCCGCCGCCGTCCACGAAACGCCGCAGTTTTTCGTTGTCTGCCGCCGCAAGATTGCCTCCGGTGTACGGCAGGTACAGCACATCGTACTGCTTGAGCTGGTCGGACGACACATCAGAGAGCGGCACTTCCCAGTAGGCTGCCATGTACGGATACACGGTCTGGCCGACCTGCGGATAAGCGTTAGCCCAGCGCGTTTCAATGTTCTGCGTCACGGCAGGCGGCGCATTGGGGTTCAGGATCGTCCAGCCAAACGGCTTGATGTCAGCCCGCTGATTCAGCAGGTAGAAGAGGTAAGGCGCAGGATCAGGCACAGCCACATCGGTCGCTGCCGCCGTGCCGTTAATCAGCACCCCGGCGTTGACCGTGCGCTGGCTGTTGCTGTATGTGTAGCTGCCTGCCAGCGCTGGCAGGGCCGACGCCACGCTGAGGGCTGCCAGCGCCAGCAGCCGTGCCGGGCGCAGAAATTGTGTCAAGCGAGACATATCACTCCCCCTAACCTCCCATCAAGAAGGAATAGGAACGAAACTTACTGTAAAATCGGAGCCTCGCCGCTCTCCCCGGCATACAGCAATCCGGTGGAAACGGGCAGGCGGGGCGAAAACGGCAGCGGGCGGCCATATTGGTCACTCCGCAGGTAATACCTGTTAAGCGGGTTACTATCGAGCGGATTATACGGATACCCTGCCTGTGGGTTGTAAATCATCTGCAAGCCAATTCGTCCCGGATGTCCGGCAGGCTCTGCTGGGACGTTATTCAAACCAATCATGCTGCCATGAAACTGCGGTATCCACCCCCAGCGCAGCATCCAGGCCGTTTGCGCGTTGATGTCCGCAGGCCGCGACTCAGAAATCGCACCATCGATCACGATTTTCATGTCAATCGGCTGCCCGTACAATGGAAAAAGCGAATCCGTATTCAACGGACGTGTGCCACCCGGATTACCTGCTGTGACAGACCCATCGAACGTATCCAGCGTATCCGAAGCATCCGAGTTGAACGACGGGCCAGGAATAACGAAAAACGACCGTGTTTGGGCATACATTACCGCTTCGATGCGAATGTCCATTGGCAGCACCGCGACCCGTTCCATCAAAAGTTGAGCCGCTGCGGCGGCATCCTGGTTGATTTGAAGCTGCACGACATCGGACTGGCGCAAACTGGCAACGTTAGGGAAAGTTGCATAGGAAATCGGGAATACGGAGCGGGTTTGCGCCCCAAATGACGGACTTGAGCTATAAATGTTAGTTCCAGCCGCGTTGACAATGTTGAAATCGGCTTGCGTCGTAGAAGCACTGCCGGACTCCGCTTGCGCGCTGACATAAAGCGCCAAACTCGGATAAGCTGCCGGAAGTGTCGGGGAAGCTGTTGCGGTTCCCACTTGCTGCGTCGGGCTGGGCAGTCCAAATTCCAGTTCCTGAACCAAAATATCCGTCGGCACAGAGAATGAATAAAAACTATCGCTGCCTGTTACTTTTGCGGGCGTCAGAGCCGCACCTGTATCCTGCTGCGGCCCCGCAGTAAACTGCGTAGTATTCACGCAAACATAATCATGCGCCAAAATGGTGATACTGGAATCAGGTGTACCTTTCAATACGTTGCCATCAATATAAGCGGTTCCATTGGTGACAATGGTAATATGGCGTGGCACATTATCTGGGCTGGCAATGCCGTGAACCCGGACACTGCCCTCCGCATAAATCAGCACGTCATTGTTCAGATTGTCGCCGCTTACTACTGTGGACAAATCGTTGCTGGCATTGAGCGAATCGTAGGAAATGTACATGGTCGACTGGCTCGTGCCATCAGGAGCAACACCAGTGAGGGCATTGCCGGATGGGTCTTTCCAGGCCAGCGCTTCTCCTTGAGCATCAGAGCGTGTCAAGCGAATCCCCGCGAATTTTTGCGTCGTCCCCTTGATAAGGGCGGTCTGTGTCCCCAAAGTGATATTAACGCCGATAGGATCATACAAATCGCCGTTCCAGCCGCCGAATGTGCCTGGCGTCGCCGCATTTGTCGTGTTCAGCCATTCATCGGTGAGCGTCGTTCCGCCCCCGATCTGCGTACTATCCGGCTGAATATCACCGGCATTATTGATGTAAATAGAGCGTCCATAGCCATTCGCAGCAATCTGAGTCCCGGTATAAGCGACGCCGGTAGACGGATCAAAACGCGGTGGCGAGGCCAACGCGAGAGCTTTGTAGCGCGGCAGGCTGGTGGCCGGGTCCGGGGCATCCATGAGCGGCGGGTCCAGGCGGTTGATGGAGCGCGGCAGGCCATTTGCATCCGTCTGGCCGGAACCATCCCGAATGAGACCGTTTTGCGTATTGAACGGCGGGTTGACATCCGTACCCATTCCAGCATTACTCGGGGAAACGAGCGTTCCTGTCTGCATCGGCATGGTCAGATTTGTCGGATTGAGGCTCAAAGCGGCGCGCTGCCCGGTGGTCGCCGTCGCCGTATCATTGTTAAGCGTTACCGTAGGATCATAGCCGTCGAGCAGCAGATTCCCGGCAATCTCGAAGGTATCTTCATAGGTCGGCGCATCGGCTCCTGCCGCATACATATACGCGATGTTTTTCCCAAAAAAGCGTGTGGACATATTGGCCCGCAGTGATCCGCCGCCGGCGAGCGGGGTAGAGCCAGTCGCGAGCGGCAGTCCGGTTCCCGCCGTCGGGTTGGGATACACGCCGGACGCATTTTTCAGCAGGGCATCCGAAGCGCCATAAGTGGTCACGACCGGATAAAGCTGATAATTGGTGCCGCTTCCCGTGAAGTCCGTTGCGCCGGGCGTAGCGATGCCCGCCGGATTTGTCCCGCTGGACGCTTTATCGGGATCGCCGGCGTACATTTCACTGACAACGCCGAGATTGGCGATGTCGGAGCGGTTTTCCAGGTTTGTTTCAAAGCGGGCATAATCGGTGATCCCGATGGGTTTGTATGCGACCTGATACGCCTGTGTCCGGTCTGAGCTTTGGTTGTTGGCATAGGTGGTCGGGTCCAGCGGATCAATGACGCCTTCGCGCCCGATAGCTTCAATTTTGATGTAACGTCCCGGCGGCACGGATGCACCGTTAAGGTTCACCGGGTCGTAGGTCAAGCGCAGCAGGAAGCGGCCTGCCCCGGCGGTATAGCGCGTGAAGCCCTGGTCTAAATACGCCTTATCGGGGTCAGTCGCGGCTGCCGCCGCAAGACCATTAGCAGTCACGGCAGCATTGTAGCGATGCATCTCGCGCGTTTCCGTGGGAGCAACTGCAACGGTGTTCTGCAAAGGCGGACGCCAGTCGGCTCCGTCGGGGCTGTAGGTCAACTGGGCGTCAGCGAACGTGATCCCGGCTTTGGCGTAGTAGTCTGCATTGACCACGCGATTGGCATGGCGGGCATTGACGACGTTTCGGGCGACGACAGTGATAAACAGCGCGCCGACGACGCCAAGCAGCAGCAGCACCAGGAGGGCGACGACTGCCGATTGTCCCTGACGGGCGCGACGCCGCGCCGGAAGGGGAGATATTTGAAAATTTGTTGTTTGTCGCATGGTTTGAGAGTATGGCTCCATAGCCCCCGATACAGGAGCATGGATGGCATTTCCTACCGGTTGCTGTTGCCGATTTTGGCCTTGAACTCAGACGGGATCACCTGCGCCCGGCCTGTGCTGAGATCGTAAATGCGGATGCCGAGGCTGATGTCAATCAAGTCGCGGGTGCGATAATCCACGCTCACATTTATGGGCAGCAGGACTGGGTTCGTCATGGCTGCGACGGTTCCTGTTCCCACCGGGGCCATGTTCGCCTGGTAATCGTAAACAATACGCACCGGCGCGGGGTTTCCAGCCGCGCCAAACTGGTCGGCATTGCCGAGAAGCGTAATCGTGCTGTTCCCGTAGTTCACCAGATACTGATTGTCATACTGCACCGGCACACCCGGAGTGCCGGTGCCGACCTGGGACGCCTCGGTATACAGCACAAACGGCTGATTGCTGCTTGGGGCCACGCCCGGCTGATACCGCCCCGGCCCTGGCGATCCGTCCGGCCCATAGACGCGCACACTGCCCGGCACAAGCCGCGCGGTAGGAATGGAAGTGCTGGCACTTGCAGTCGCAGTCTTATCCACGATTGTTCCGAGCGGCGATGGGCCGACATTGCCGCCAAGCGTCGTTAAATCAACCGTGTATACGGTCACATTATTCACCAGCGCTCCCGTGGGTGTGTAGACCCATTCACGGCCATAGTGATTGGCAGGATTGGGAAACGAAGGCGTGTCGAAGCTGATGGTTCCGCTGTCGGCATTGATACTGAGCGGAATGTAGCTTTTTACCGCTGTGCCGATTGGCCCAGCTGTCGTCAAGTCGTACACCTGCGGATCGGTCGCGGGAACAGGGGTCGTCCCTGCCTGGTCGTACTCCACAGTATCCCCGGTCGTGGGGTCCTGCCCGGTATAATATGTACCGCCGCCGCCCACCTGATTGGCGGGAGCCGAAGGCGGCGTCAGGGTCACTTTGTAAGGCTGCGACCAGGAATGGGCGGCAGCGGTATAAACCGCCGGAATGAAATTCAGGCCGCTGGTTTGATCCACCAGCGGAACACCAGCACTGTTATAATCAGTGGTGGACGCCGGGGTTGCATCTCCACTCACCGTGCCGGGCTTAAACGTAATGCTGGTGTTGACAATCGGATAGTAATTGCCCGTTACTGGGTCATGTGCAGACCCGGAATGGGCGACTCCGGGAAATGTTCCGCCAGTAGGATCGAAATTAATCGTGTTGTCTGCATTGCGCGGCAGTAAAATCAGGTCAACATTGGGACCGGGAATTACGGGCTTGGCAATGCTCTGCCATTTTTCTACACGTTGATTATGCTGCATGACTTCTGCTGCTGTGTATGGAAGATGGGCAGCATTGAGCCAGTTGATGTCATTTCCGGTAACAGTGCGAAAAAAGTCGGGATCGTCGATTTCCGGTGCTTTGCCATTCGCCGTTGTCGCAAACAAATTGGTATTTGGGCCATAGGTAGTTGGGCCGCCCGCGGCTGCCTGCGTATATGGCTGAAACTGAGCGCGGTAAAGGATGTACGTATTGTCAGTCTTGGTTTTATCAGCGTTTTCTTCGCGATTGTTGTTATAGGGCTGCGTCGGGTCTTTTAAGCCCACCCAGTAGCGCACCATGGTGGCTCCGGCGGCGGCGGGAAAGACCTGCGACGGACTGACAATCACGGCGGAGCCGGTGCCGGACTGGCCGTAAGCAATCGGCTCATTGGTCGTGGGGTCGACGACGCCCGTGTCATTCACACGCGGCAGGGCAAAATCCAGCTTGGCATTGTAAGCGTGGGCAGGAACCGTCGTGTTTACTGCCGCGCCTGTGTACTTTGGAATGTCCAAATCAAGAAAATTGGTGGAGAGATCGTCCCCAGCCGCCGGCGTTGTCCCGGCGGGAAGCAGAAACGGATGGCTCGTTCCATCGAAAACGAACACCGCACTGCTCAGCTCCCGTGTCAGCCGCTCCCGCGTGATCCGGGCTGCATCCTGCGTCGCTGTCAGCGACTGCGCCTGCCGCGTGTATTTGATCGCACTGACAAGTGGGATCAAAAGCAGCGCAAACAGCACGGTGGTCAGCGCAATCACGATCAAAATCTCGATCAGTGTGAACGCACGGCGCTGGCAGTCACGGCGATTGAAGTGAACAGTTTGATTTGTCGGCATAATAGGCATTGCAAATGACTGCGAGAGAATGAATTCCTCTCGCTTCCTAAAGCCCGCCCTTTGGACGGCAAGTTCGGCAAAGAACACTTTTTTGGTGTTACGGCTGCGTCTGCGACAGCACTGTATCGACGCTGTGGACTTTCCACAGGTCCCGCTCTTTCCAAGCCACGACGGCGCGGGCAGAAAGGCCGCGCACGGCAGAGAATGCAGCGGGCGAGCCGGCAGCCAGATTATCCACTCGGACATAATTGGTGCCGCCGAACGGATAAACGACATTTCCTATGGCAACGGTCACATCCGGTGACGGCACAGCCGACGCACCGGAAGTAATGCCTTCAATCGTCACCGTTTTTCCAGCATCACAGCGCGGAAAATACAGGGAATTGTCACCTGAGTTGTAGGCACATTGACCCGGTCCAATCATGGGGTCAGCCGCGCCGGAAAAATCTGCAATCCGCGTGTAAAGGCGCGGCGCTTTTTGCACTGCCACAGTCCAATCCGCATCACCCGCGTAGTAGATGCGAACATGGTGGCTTAGTCCATCAGGAAATACCGACTGCGGAAACGTCACGCGCCCAATGGCATAGCTCACATTGATGGCCGTGCTAATTGTTCCATTAGTGTCCTCATCATTGAGCGTGTTCGGACTGGCCGCCGTGGTATCCGCGAGGACTTTGCCCGTGTCTAAGTCCTGGATGATAAAACCGTCGCTGCTGCCGGGGATCAAGCCAGTGTCAATGTTGTTGTCCGGGTCGGCATCCCCAACGCGCCGCAGATTCTTAAGTGTCAGACGGGATACCGTCGTGTTACCGGGCGTGAGCGCAGCAATGTCTCGGTCTTCATGCAGGATGCGCCAGCCATAATTTTGGTACGTGATCTGCGCCTGAAGCGGCTTGACCCCAACCCGGCCTGCCCCGAGGGGGTTAAACGCAATCGCTCCAATGTTGCCCTGCGGACTTGAAGCCATGCCAACGATGTTGGCATTGGGCAGCATAAATTCATACGGGTCGGAAGTGAACGTTCCGGTATTGACAACCCCCGCAAAGGGCCGGTACAAAACGACTTTGGTCCAGGTCACGGTGGAAGGCGGCGCGGTCGAAGTCACCGGGTCAGCATACAGAGTGGTGGATGTTGGATCAAACCAGCCGCCCTGGTAGTTAGTGACCGTATCCGGTAAATAGTTGATGTTTCCTGCATCTTTAGGTGCATTGGCCGTCGTGGAGCCGGTGGAGGTATCTCGCGGCGTGGCAGCCGGCACATTCAAGTATTCGTGGTATGCCT
The DNA here is from genome assembly GCA_965277095.1 of Capsulimonadaceae bacterium. GTDB lineage: Bacteria > Armatimonadota > Armatimonadia > Armatimonadales > Capsulimonadaceae > JANXMY01. The sequence goes on along the minus strand of OZ255718.1, from coordinate 2,699,753 downwards.
TGCCGTCACTGGCGAATATCCACAGCACCATTTTTTGCGCGTAAGAAGTTGCCGTTGTTGCCGAAGTCGGTGTATAGGCCGCGTAAGGAACCGCGATCTGTTTGCTGGCAAGGTCTACCAGAAAGTTTGGCTGGCCCACTGTCAGCGAGTCCTGCGGGTAAACCGGTGTTGAGTTTTTTGGCCCATTGGCATCGCCGGAAGACTGCGCCCAGGGCAGGCTATTGATGGAAACGTACTGTGGAAGCTGCGTTAGGCTCCCACCAGGGCTGACGGTTCCCATCTGTATCGGTCCGTAGTTCACCACATAAACGGATTGAGACACGCCATTGATAGTTCGGGCCGAGGGAACCGTCAGCGTCTCATTGTAGATCACATGAGCATTATCTAAATTCTGGGCTTTGTCCGGGTCATAAGACCCATCACTCACTGTGGCCGTCGGCTGACCGTTGGCATCCATTGACCCCGGCAAAATGGCGTCCGGCAGCCCCACTGCGTTTTGTGTCTGCGCCTGAACCGCCGCAATTCCCAGGCTATCGGCCAGCGCCGCGTTGCCAACGCTTTCTACCGAAAAAAAGCCGCTGGGAAACAGGCGAATAATCGTGAGAATGCCCACCACCAGAATGACGAGGACAATCAAAATTTCAATCAGCGAAACGCCGCGCCGCGCTCGCCGCCGCGCCGTCCCGATTGCCTTGCCGCTTGCTTTGTCTGTCATTGACTGCACGAACGTATGATCCTTGAGTTGCCGAAGAACCCACCCCGCTGCCAGCGGCGACCCTCCCGAAACGGGAAGGCAGGCGGGAAGTGGACAACAGGTTTTGACGTACTTATAGAAGTTCCCGTCAAGAAGGCGAGACCCAGCAAATCTTTTCCCGCTTACCTTCCCGTTTCGGGAGGGTCGCCACTAGCGGCGGGGTGGGTTCTTACCCGGATGCCTACGGCTCGATTTTCCAGAAGTTGCCGTTATCCATCGCTGCAAAATCCGCGCCGGTCATCTTTTTCACTGTGCCGCTCTCAAACAAGATCAGCACTTTGTCGGCATTTTTGACATGATAGCTAGTGCAGGCAATGACTGTATCCGCCGGTGGGTTCTGCCAGCGAAGCTGACGATTGTAATCGCTGTTTGCGGTGACAGTTGAGTCACAACCAACTGGCACACCAGCACCTGAGCAAGCAGTTCCCTCACGCGCTGTTTGATAGCGTGTGACATACCCAGTTGCTGTCTCATTAACCGTATTTGTTCCGGTCACTATTGGCCCACTGTCATAAGCATCCATTGTGTAAAAACTGCGCTTGGTGGAAATGGCGGCACCATTATCGGAACAGTTGGTTCCAGCAGTTCCTCCAAGAGTAGCATCATTAGTTGCGCTGCAAGGCCCAATAATATAAGTTGTGAGCGGCCCAGTTGATTGAGGGGCCGCATTGTCGTCAATCGGGTTGTTCGGATCAGTAAACACCTGTGGGTCTTTGATATATGCCGGATATAAGCCGGGAAAATATAAAGCCGTGTTTGCCCCAGCCCGTCCCAATGCGCCTTTAAATGGGCCACCATCGGAATAACCAAACAGCACATCGGGATACTTGTGATTGTCCAGCTTAAACTGCGCCATCGACTGCTGTATCTGCTTCAAATTGGAAATCGCCGTGGACTGGCGGGCATTCTCCCGCACACTCGCAAACACGGGCAGCAGGATTGCAGTGAGAATCGCGATAATCGCAATCACGACGAGCAGTTCGATCAGTGTAAAAGCCTGGATGAAGCCAGAGCGCGGGCGGTGGTTGCGTGCCATGTGATGCTCCTGATGACTGTGACAGCGCGGAGAAAAGAGTCGCTCTCGCGCATGACTTACAAGGATAACTGTTGCTTGACGAAAGGCGTGAAAAGAATGTTCCCGATTTAGCAAAAGTTTTTTATTTATTTTTTCGGAAAGAAAACTCTACCATCCCCACAGCCCTGCGGCGGTCGCGCCGGGAGCCGGAATCGCCCAAAACGTCTGAGTGTACCAGGCCGCCAGGGGATGCCCGTAGAAAAAGGCCAGCAATGCGCCGACGGCCATCGCCGGGCCGAACGGAATGGGAACACGCTCGCCCAGACGCCGCCGCTGACGGATTATCACGCCGATGCCGGCCAGAGCGCCGAGAAAAATCGCAAATCCGAGCGAGCCAAGCGCAAGGCCCAGGCCCAGATTTGCCCCGATTGCCGCCGCCAGCTTGCCATCGCCGCCGCCCATCCCCCCCGCGTCTTCGTCCGCTTCAATTTCCTCCGCCGTAAAGCCCTCCAAAGGCTCGGCAGCCCCCCAGCGCATTTGAACGGAGCGCCGCAAAGGCGGAATAATCACTGCCAGGGAAGATGCCAGAACGTAAAGCCAGTCTTCGGCATTCTCTTTCAAATACTCTCGGGCGGCGAACTCCGGCTGTTTGCGTTTGTCCAAAACGGCAACCAGATAAACGTAGGACAGCAATCCGATCAGATAAATCACGGCAGCGTAGCCCACCATGCCCGCCGCTGAATCCCAGAATGTACCGGCAATGGCGCCATGCACCAGGCCCAGCACGATGCCCAGAACACTCAGGCCGTCGGGAATGACAAAATGCTCCAGGTCAATGAAAAAAACGCAGATGAGAATTGCAGTAAACAGGCAGAAAAAAACGGCGTCGTACCAGGCCCCGTGACCCCACCAGACGAAGCCGGCGATGAAAATAAACAAGCAGCCCGTCAGCAGCTCAACGCCGGGATACCGCCAGGAAATCGGCGCTTTGCAGTAGCGGCATTTCGTTCCCAGCAGGAGAAATGACAGCACCGGAAACAGGTCAAAGGCCCCCAGGCGATGTTCGCACCGGGGGCAGTAAGACCAGGTCGGCGTAGAAATGCTGCCGCCGCGCGGCAGGCGCCAGATGACCACGTTCAGAAAAGAGCCAATGGCGATCCCATATATCCCAGCAACAGCCAGCCAGAAAAGGAGCGGCATTCCTATTCGTTCTGCCCTTTTTCCGTACCATCGCCGCCGGAAAGTGACTGAATCAGGACGATCATCGGCATAAACATTCCCAGCACAATAAGCAGAACGGCGGTTCCGAGGAAGCAAATCAAAATCGGTTCAATGGCAACCGCCAGCGCGGCCAGGGCGGCGTCCACTTCATCCTCGTAAAAGTCGGCGATTTTTGCCAGCATGGCGTCGAGTGAACCCGACTCCTCACCAATCGAGATCATCTGCACCACCATTGGTGGGAAAAGCTTGGATTTAATCAGTGGATCGCCGATGCGGTCTCCTTCACGGATACGCGCACGCGCTTCCATGATGGCATCCGAAATCACAACGTTCGAAACGGTGCCGGCGACAGTTTCCAGTGCCTGCAAAATTGGTACACCGGAGGTCAGCAGCGTTCCCAGCGTCCGCGCAAATCGGGCCAAGGCCACTTTATGGTTCAGCTTGCCGAAAACCGGTACTTTCAGCTTGAATTTATCCCAGGCGTGCTGCCCAAAGTTCGTCGAAACAAAGGCTTTAAAAGCAAACGACGACGCGACAATGATGAGCCCAACTGCCCAGGCTTTGTAGATCAAAAAGTCAGAAACAGCAACCAGGCCCAGCGTCAGGGCGGGGAAGTCCGCGCGGCCATGCGGCAGCATGGTCTCAAACAAGCCCAAAAATGTCGGCACGATAAAGCGGCACAATCCCAGAACAATAATCAGCGCGGCGATCATCACAATCGTAGGGTAAGTCATTGCTGACTTGATCTTGCGCTTCATCTCCACGTCTTTTTCCAGGAACGTGGACAGGCGCTGCAAAGTTTCTTCCAGAACGCCGCCGACTTCCCCGGCGCGTACCAGACCAATAAACAGGTTGCTGAATGTTCCCGGATATTTGGCAAGACTCTTGGAAAGCGTATTGCCTGCTTCCACTTCTTTTTGAACGTCAAGGATGATGCGCTTCAGTTTTGGGTTGGATTGCTGCTGGCTGAGAACGTCCAGGCAGCGCACCAGAGAAACGCCGGCGTCAATCATCGTAGAAAACTGGCGGCAAAAGATGGAAAGCTCAGTCAGCTTAACCTTCTGAATGTTTTCGAACCAGTTGCCTCCCAGCCCTTTTTTAACTTTGGCTGGTTTGATTTCTGAGATCATAAACCCCTGCTCGCGCAGGCGTCGGGCGAGAACGTCCGGGTTTTCCGCTTCCGATGTCCCGCTCCGCATCGTGCCGGCGGCGTCTCGGACGGTGTATGCATAAGTTGCCATAGTGTGCTGCTCCTCGAGAAGGACCTAACCCCCTGCCCTTTCCCTAGCAGGGAAGGGTCGCCGCTTGCGGCGGGGTTAGGTTTTTAACGTAAGTTCGCTGCAAATCGGTTCGCGCTTTACGAAAATTTCAGAAAATTATTTTCAGCGGCCTGCCGGACGCTGCGGCGGTGGGCCGGAGCGCGCCGGTCCGCCGGATTCATCTTGGCCAGCCAGCATTCGTTTCAATTCTTCTTCGTTTTGGGCGCGAGACAAGGCATTATCATAACTGATTTTGCCTTCGTTATAAAGCTTTCGCAGACAGGCATCCGTGGTGATCATGCCGATGTTGCCTGATGTTTGGATAATCGATGTGATCTGGTGGGCTTTGGCCTCACGGATCAGGTTGCGAATAGCCGGATTTGCGAGCATGATCTCCTGGGCAGCCACGCGGCCACGGCCTGTCTGCGCCTGATACCCAGGGGTCGTCGGCACAAGCTGCTGCGAGATAATTGCCTGCAAATTGTTGGAAAGCTGCAAGCGTACCTGCCCCTGCTGGCCTGGTGGAAAGATGTCAACCATGCGGTCTACGGAAGACGCCGCCGAGTTAGTATGCAGCGTCCCAAAAACGAGGTGGCCGGTTTCCGCCGCGGAGACCGCCAGCGCAATTGTCTCCAAATCGCGCATTTCACCGACCAGAATCACGTCCGGGTCTTCGCGCAGGGAAGCGCGCAGGGCATTGGAAAAACTTTTCGTGTCCATGCCCAATTCACGCTGATTGATGACCGACAGCTTGTGGTTATGCACAAATTCAATCGGGTCTTCAATAGTGATGATATGCTCGGAGCGATTCAAGTTGATGTGATTGATCATCGCCGCCAGCGTTGTAGACTTGCCGGAGCCGGTCGGCCCTGTCACGAGAATCAAGCCGCGCCGGGTGTGTGTCAGCTTCTCCAGAAGCGGCGGCATTCCCATCTCTTCCAGGGTCGGGATTTTCGTCGGAATTAAACGCAGGGACGCGGCAACGCTGCCTTTGTCCTTGAAAATGTTGACACGAAAGCGCGCCTTTTTTTGCAGCGCATACGAAAAGTCCAGTTCCCAGGTGCTTTCAAACTTCTGAATCTGCTCATCCGTCAGAATGGCATACATCATCTGCTGAATGTCCAGCGGCGTCATGTTTTCGTAAGGCGTCGGGTGAAGCTCACCATCCGAGCGAATAACAGGCGGGATACCGGACGCGATGTGCAGGTCGGACCCTTTCATGTCAATGATCAAGTCCAGCAATTCGTCAATGTGCAGTTCCTGAACCGACTTTTTCTTCGGCGGCTTGGCAACCGGGCGCGGCTGAAACTGCGGAACTGCCTGCGGCTGAGTTCCAGCACCATTCGCCGCCGCTCCCGGCGGGATCGCCGCCGTTCCCGTACTTCCCATTGGTTCCGCCATAATGACTTGCCTCTTTCAAGGAAAACTCCCCAGGCGTAGACGCCGGGGCATCAGCAGCTAACGTGACTTGCTCAGAAGGACTACCCGACAATCCGGGATATTGGACAATCGCGGCGATGCTGGAGCCTGATAGGTCGGAGCCGAGTAAACCCGATAACTGGGCGACTGATAGCCCGGCGCTTTGTAAGTCAGGCTCGGGTCAGTCAGCGAATCAGAAAACGGGCTGAGGCCGGTATTAAAGGGCAGAGCGGCCCCGATGTTGGTACGAAGCTGCATGGCTTGAAGCTGTGCCTGCAAACTATTGATCTGAGATTGCATCGCGCGGACTTTTGCTTCCAAACGCTGATTGGAGGCTTTCAAACTTTGGACGCTGGAAGCATCAACAGACTGCGCCTGCACTGGCGGCAGAGCGCGGGTGCAAACGCCCCCCAATGCCCCGCCGACCGCGATAGTGGCAAAGAGTACTATTCGCTTGTTCATGGTTGGCCTCTTATTCCCTGATATTAAGCAGGGCCGGAGTGCGAGGGAATGAATTCCACTCGCTACAGTTAAACGTCCTGCGGACGAACAGAGCAGGCGCAGCACCAATTCCTACGTCCAAAGGACGATTCTCATGGAGCGAGTGGAATTCATTTCCTCGCCCACTCATTCCCTCGCCCACTCATCCCCACGCACGGCTTCAGGCCACACAGACTGTTAGAACCCTGCCGTAAAGACAACGCGCATGACTTCGTCCGGGGTTGTCATGCCTTCCAAAATCTTGAGCAGGCCGTCCTCGCGCAGTTCCAGCATTCCATTCGCCTTTGCCGCCTCACGGATGTCGGCCACTGGCGCACGGCGTACCACCAGCTCGGCAATCTCTTCGTTCATCGTCATCAGTTCGTAAAGCCCCACACGGCCTTTATACCCTTTATAACGGCACTCCTCGCAGCCCTTGCCTTCATACAGCGTCACCTGCGCGTTGGGATCATCCTGCTTATAGCCGAATTTTGTCAGAAACGAGGCCGGAACGCGGTATGGCTCTTTGCAGTTGGAGCAGACTTTGCGGCAAAGACGCTGGGCCATAATTCCCTGCACCGTCGCTGCGATCAAATACGTTTCAATTCCCATATCCGCCAGGCGCATAACGGCAGATGGCGCATCGTTGGTGTGGAGCGTAGACAAAACCAAGTGGCCGGTCAGGGAGGCTTCGACGGCAATCTGCGCGGTTTCCAGGTCGCGCATTTCCCCGACCATGATAATATCCGGGTCTTGGCGCAGGAAAGAGCGCAGAGCGGCGGCGAATGTCAGGCCCGCTTTTTTGTTGATTTGCACCTGCGAGACTCCCGCAAGCTGGTATTCCACCGGGTCTTCCACCGTGATGATATTTTTCTCCACGGAATTGATCTTGTGCAGCACCGAATACAGCGTTGTCGTCTTGCCGGAACCTGTCGGCCCGGTGGTCAGAAACATGCCGTTCGGCTGGGCCACCAATTCTTCCAGCTTGGCCTGGACTTCCGGGGTAAAGCCGAGCTTATTCAAGCCGAGCAGAACGCTGGTCTTGTCCAAAATACGCATGACGATCTTTTCGCCGAACATCGTGGGCAGGCAGGAAACGCGCATGTCATAGTCTTTGCCTTCATGCCGCACGGGAATACGTCCGTCCTGCGGAACGCGCCGCTCGGCAATGTTGAGCTCCGCCATGATTTTGAAACGCGAAATCAAAGCCGCCTGAATATGTTTCGGCACGGTCATGGTTTCGTTCAAAACGCCGTCAATACGGTAACGGATGCGAACGCCTTTGATACCTGGCTCCACATGAATATCGGAGGCCTTCTCGCGGATCGCCTGCATCATAATCGCGTGGGCAATGCGGATAATCGGCGCTTCCTCGGAAATTTTCTCCAGGCCGCCTTCGTCTTCTTCATCACCGCCGCCGCCCAGCTCGCCCAACTCGTTTTTGATCGCGTCCTGAAGGCCGCTGAGGCCGCCGGGAACCATGTCCCCGCCGCGCCCGCCGCTCCCACCGGAACGCGCTTCGCCGGGAGCCAGTTCCGTCGCCCCGTCGCCATCGCGAATGATAGCCGGAACCTGCCCGTTGGCGTCTTTGATAATCGCAGGCACATCCGACAGCCCGCTGCCGCGCCCGTTGCCGTTGCGCCCAGTCCCGAGAGGGCCGGTTTGCGCTTTGCCGGGAGCCGATAAGTTGCCGCTGTAAGCACGAATAATCGCATCTTCAATGTCGGATTTGGTTCCCAGCACCGACGTGATTTTGCAGCGCGAAACCAGCTTGACATCGTCCAAGCCGACCGCGCCGGTCTTGACATCGCCGATGGCAACCATCAGGCGGTTGGGAGTCACGCTGCTGTCTCGCTTGATAGGGAGAATGTTGTAACGCTTGGCAATATGTTCGGGAACCGCTTTGATCGCCGCCGGGTCCAGCGGCGTCTTCGTTAAATCAACAAATTGCAGCCCCAGAGTGGCTGCCCGCGCGGACGTAACGTCGCGCTCCGAGGCAAATTGCAGGTCCTGAATAATCAGGCCCAAATCACCCGGCGCACTTTTCTGCACTTCCCGCGCCTGCTCGTGCTGCTCTTCCGTAATCACGCCCCGTTCGACAAGCACCTCGCCGATGCTCTTTTTTGACGGCATAGCCATATCGGAAATCTGCCTCCTTACACAGTCCCTGCGTCACTCTTCAATTCATGCGAAAACATGATAGTCATAAGCAAAAGGGCGGAATTATACGTCAGAACGGACATTGAAAATGATCACAAAAAACTGATAATAATAAGGCCGGGGCAACCGCGCATTGAGCGTTCAAAGCTCACAAAAACATCGCTGTCAGCGCGATGTCCACCATTATATCATAAACGCGAAATCCGCGCAAGTGGTTCCTAACGCGATTCTTGCAGGCTTGCCCGGACGGCTTGCTCCATCGCGCCCACCGGAATTTTTTCCAGCGGCAGACCCGTCCATAGAGACAGAGACAGCGCCCCCTGATACACCAGCATTTTGACCCCATTCGCGGTCTCGCAGCCGGATTTTTCGGCAAGGGTCAGCAGCTTCGTCCGGGCCGGGACATAGATCAAATCATACACGAAAGGCTGTTCGGCAAAGACATCGGGCGGCAGCACAGGCAGCAAATCTTCATTGGGAGCCATTCCCAGGCTGGTGGTGTTGATCAAAAGATCAAACGGCTCCGGCATCGCTCCCCAGTCGGCAACCGCCGCGCAGCCCGGATAAGCACGATTGACATCCGCCGCCAGCGCACTCGCCCGTGCGGGCGTTCGATTGGCAATCTGGCAAAAACTGGCCTGCGAGGCCAGTGCAAACGCGACAGCGCGGGCCGAGCCTCCCGCACCCAGAATCAATGCCCGGCGCTTGCGTCCGCTTTGTCCGAAATCTTCCAAAGAACGCAGAAAGCCGCGTCCATCCGTGCTGTCTCCGTAAAGCTTCCCGTCCTGATTATGAATGGTATTGACCGAACCCGTCTGCAAGGCCTCTTGCGAAAGAATTGTGTAGGGAAGCACCAATTCTTTCAGCGGAACAGTGACGTTGACGCCGACTATACCTATAGAACGAAGGCCCGCAGCCGCAGATGCGACATTAACGGGATCAGGGTCTACATCAAACGGGACATACACCCAGTCTAGGCCTAGTTCCTTCAACGCGGCATTGTGCATCGCCGGGGAACGGGAATGAGCGACCGGATGGCCCCAAACACCGATAATCTTCGTCTTCCCCGTGATTCCTGCCATCAATCCCAATCATTTCCGGCGGCGCGCCTTCACAAACAGATACACAGCCCCGCCTGCCAGCAACGCAATCCACAGGGACGAGATTCGCCGCGCCTGCGGGGTGCACGGGTCCGGCATGGCCTCCAAAGCCGCTTCCACTTTGGCCGCCGCCGGCCACTGGCCGCGCTCCCGCAATTTACGTATCACGCCATTTTCCACATAGCGAACAAGCTGCGTGGAAATAAATTCTTCTTTGGAAAGCGGCGGACGCAGCAAAATCGTATGCAAATTGAGACGATTGCCTGCCAAAACGTCCGTAAAAATCTGATCGCCGAACACGGCTGTATTTTCCGGCTGAGACCCCATGGCTTTCATGGCCCGGACAAATCCCCCCGTGCGCGGTTTACGGACCCGGTCTACAAAGGGAATACCCATCGTTTCGGCCAGCTTTTCGAGGCGCGATGTGTGGATGGTATTGGAAGCGATGCAAATTTTAATCCCTGCAACTTCCAGTTTTGCCAGCCACTCAATGACGCCCGGCATGATCTCATAATGCCGCCAGGGGACCAGCGTGTTATCCAGATCGGTAATAATGGCTGCAATCCCGCGCGCTTTCAGCGTCTCGGGCTCCAGCTCTTTGACGGATTCAACGACTTGCGACGGGGTCAGTGTTTTCCAGAAAATAGACATAGTGGTAGATATCGGCGCTTTCTGCAATTTGTTGGATTCTATTGGAGCGCCCGAACACGCGCAATCGCGAGTTCGTGCTGCCTAAAAGTCGTGCTGAAGACATGACGCCCGCTGGGGCCGGCCACATAATATAAATACGGAACAGGCGCGGGATGCAGCGCGGCTTCAATACTGAGCAGGCCGGGATTTGCGATCGGCGTTGGCGGCAGACCCGCATGAATGTAAGTATTATAGGGTGAGTCTACCCGTAAATCCCTGTCAAATAAGCGCGTTTTGTGCTGAGGCAGAGCATACTGCACGGTCGCATCACATTCCAGCCGCTTGCCGCTTTGGAGACGGTTCCAATAAACAGCGGCGATCAAAGGCCGATCTGAGTCTACTTCGGCTTCCCTCTCTACCAATGATGCCAGAGTAATGACGGCAGGCAGGCGACCAGGGAAATGCGCGGCCTTTGGGCTTTCAGAGACGTAAACCCGCACATAAAAATTATCCAGCATCATTTGAATGATTTCGCGCGGCGTCGCCCCTTTCGGCACGTCATAAGTATCCGGGAACAAATACCCTTCCAGATTATCGTCCGGCGGCATCCAGCCATGAAGATGAAATGTGCGCCCCTGCGTCTGCGCCAGCCGCAAAAACTGGCCTTCATCCGCCAGTTTTTGAACGGCCAGCCGACGCGCGATCTGGCGCACGGTAAAGCCTTCAGGAACCGTCACCACGCGGGCAGCCGTTTCCCCCAGCGCCATCAGCGCGGCGATTTGACGCGGCGGCATGGCCGGAGAAAGTTCGTAGCGACCCGCGCGCATCTGCCCGGACAAATGATCCATGCGGCTTGCCAGCACAAAGCTGTAGGCTTTGCGGATTAAATGCTTTTCGGCCAGTATGTCGCCGATCTGCCGCGCGCTTTTCCCCGGCGGGATCGTCACCAGCGACATTGGCGCGTTTTTATCCCCGGAAACCGGAGCCAGAAGCTGCACAGCATAGAGAATTCCCGCAGCGATGCCGAGGGCGATAATGAGAAGCGTCACCAGCAGCGACGCGCTGCGGCTGACACGCCGGGGCGTTTTAGAAAGGTTCGATTGCATAAAACTAAGTCGTCATCGACTCGCGCGGAGCCTGGGTCAGACGCCGGTGGGCCAGGTAGCTTTCCAGAATCACTGCCGCCGCCGTCTGGTCAATCCGCAGGCGTCGCTTGGCGCGGGAAACGCCCTGCGCGATCAAAATCTCTTCCGCCTCCACGCTAGACAGACTTTCATCCCACAGCACAATGGGAATGGGGAGAAGATTCGCCAGCGCTCTGGCGAATCCCTGCGTCTTTTGCGCCTGCGGTCCGACATCCCCATTCAGTGACAAAGGCAGACCGACGACAATTCCCTCCGCCTCCTGCTCCGTCGCCAATGCCCCCACTGCGGCGATGTCCCGCTTGAGACTTCCCACTCGCCGCACAATGCCGACAGGAAATGCCGCAATTTCCAGCGAATCACAAACCGCGACGCCAATTCGTACATCGCCGACATCAAGAGCCAGCAGCCGCATCTGTTTTCTCCGAATATAAGCCGTGCAGAAGCGTCAGCACCAGGCATTGTAAAATCAAAATTGCCGTCACAATACCCGAATCATTAAACAGCACCGCCACGCCGCATCCCCATAATCCTGCCCACCAGACCGCTGCAAAACGCGGATGCGATGCGAGATAATCCAAAGCCTGACGCCGGAACAGCCACCGGCCCAGCACTCCGATCAGCGCAAAAGCCAGCACACCCAGGATTGTCCCCGGATGCGCCGCGACTCGCCCCGCGAGGCCTATCTTTCTCAGGGCAACTCCCAGAATATACCCGAAACGGCCCTGCCCTAACGCCCCCGTCGCTGTTTCTAAATGCGTTCGCCGTAAATGGAGCCAGTGGCCGAGCAAGGCCCAGACCAACACCAGCGCAAAGCCTGCCGCAATGCTGCCGAGTAAATGCTTCCAGCCCACACTTCGCCCCGTCAGCCACCGCCAGGCCAGGTAAAATGTTGCGGTCGCTGTGAGTGCCCCGCCCGCCTTCGCGCCGAATGCAGGGAAAGAAAGAACAAAGGTTACGACGGCAAACCAGAGAATCACCCCCACACTGCCGCGTGGCAACAAGGTCACGGCCAGCAGCGCACCGCCGATCAGGACGCCCATATATTCATTGCCGATGCCGTAAAAACGGATACCCGACAGCGCATATTCGCTCAAGGCAGAGTTGGAAACCAGCGAGGTTCCGGTCAGGCCATCTGCCACCAGCAGGGCCGCCGTCAGCGTGAATAACAGCGGCGGCGAAGGCACAAGGGCCAGCAGAGCTGTCAGCCCGGCAATCACGAGCAGATACACACGCACTGTGTGCGGATCGGCCAGCGGCGCAAGAAGCAAGGCCAGCGTCCAGGAAGCAAGCAGCCGCAGGCCATAACGCGCCAGCATTCCGGCACGGCCCGTCATCCGCCCGGTCAGATACAAGGCAAGCCCGCTGAAAACAATCGCTCCGGCCCCCAGACCCACCGTCCAGAAAATCGCGTTTTGCGCTTCCTGATTAATCCGCGTCAGCCGGTCCATACGGACCAAAGCAGTAAAGTCTTCTGGAATCGGAGTAATAACCGCTCCCGTCATTTGCAGCGGCGGGGAAACACGGAACACGGTCAAAATAGTCGGTGCGATGTCCCGCGCTGCAATCAAGCCCTCCGTCTGCGTTGTATCCGAGCGCAGGCCTGCCGATTGCCGTAGATGGTCCTGTTGTGAGAAAAACGGTGTCAGTGAATTCCAGGAGCCATCCGGCAGCATCGGAGGCGCAGGCACAACCAAGAAAAGGGAGCCGTGAAACGTGTTAATCACTTTACCGAGGTAGTCGTCCAGCGCCCGCAAAGCGCGAAGACGATGCTGGCGATAGGCGGATGGCAGCAGAAATCCGCGCTGGTCCTCACGCTCCGCACGCGCGAAGTCGCCAAAATGGACGGCGACAAGATCGGCGGTCTCAAATGCCGCCTGAGTAGCCGCCCAAAGACAGGCCGGGTCTTCACGCTTGCCGCCGGGAGCGTTCATGTCGGCGACCGTGCCGGCATACGAAACGCTGTCCGGGACAGGCAGAAACAGACGCGCAGGGCGATAAAGTCCGATGTCGTCTCCGTCCGCGTCACCAATCAGGGCGGTGCGGACACCGGCACGGCGCAGAGCGCCAGCCATGCGGCCCTGCGAAATATCTCCCTCCCGCACGGAATCACCGGCACCAAGCGCGGCGTAAACATTTGCAACGGGGTCGGGTTTGCCTGCCAGCCCCGATGACATCAGGGCCAATGCCCCTTGCCGGCGAAGGCGCACGAAATTGGGTAAATCAGGGCGCGTCACATCGGCGAGCGTCAGATGATCTGCGAAGATAACCAGCACCTGCGGGCGGGCGCACAGTGGGAGAGCGAGGAAGAGGAGAAAGAAAGCCATCCCGGCCCTGAAGGGTGCAGCAAGCCATCGCAATAAAGGCAGACCTGTCACGCCCCCGCCATCTCAGCCACAAGCCGCTCCGCAATCGCAAGCGCGTCCGCCATCTTGGACGGGTCTTTGCCGCCCGCCTGCGCGAAATCGGGACGTCCCCCACCTCCACCGCCGGCTGCCTGCGCGGCGGCTTTGACGATGCTGCCCGCGTGCAGGCCGCGCGCGACCAAATCTTTGCTGACTTTGACGGCCAGAGAGACCTTCCCACCGCCTGTGCCGCCGAGAATGATGATGCCTGACGGGAGCCGATTCATCACTTCGTCCGCTAGGGTTCGCAGGGTGTCGCCATCGGCCCCGTCGCCGAGCGTGTGAACAATCAGCGGGAAGCCATGAGCCGTTGTCGCTTCGGCAATCAACTTGTCGACCTGCCCCCCGGCAGCAGCTTTTTGCAGCGTGGTCAGCTCGCGCTCTTTCTGCTTCAATTCGGCTTGCAGCCTCTCGACAAACGCCGGGGCATTGGCCGGAGACGTTTTAAGAGCCTGCGCGATGTCCCCCAGCAGACGCTCCTGATCCAGCGTTTTGAGCAAGGCGGCTTTGCCGGTCACGGCTTCAATGCGCCGGACGCCTGCCTGGCTGCTGCCCTCGGAAACAATCTTGAACAGGCCAGCTTGCGAGGTGTGCGCCAGATGCGTCCCGCCACAGAACTCCAGACTGTAATCGCCGGCTTGAACCACCCGTACCACGTCGCCGTATTTTTCACCGAACAGCATCATCGCGCCCATCTCCTGCGCTTCGGCAATGGGCTTTTCAAATGTTTTGACGGGTATGTCCTGAAGGATTTGGTCGTTGACCAGACCCTCGACCAATCGCGTCTCGCCTCCTGTCAGCGCCTTGTCGTGTGCGAAATCAAAGCGCAGACGATCCGGGGCAACGAGTGAGCCGCGCTGCTGCACATGGGAGCCAAGAACTTCCTGCAAAGCCTTGTGCAAAAGATGCGTTGTCGTGTGATTACGCTGAATGCTTGCGCGGCGTCCAGTATCAATCTGCGCGTCTACCGTATCGCCGACGGTCAATTCGCCCGCCGTCACCGTGGCCGTGTGGAACCAGTAGCCGCTGTCTTTTTGCGTGTCGGTGACCTCCGCCCCGCCCTCGGCCCCGTGCAGCCCGCCGGTGTCGCCGACCTGTCCGCCCGCTTCGGCGTAAAACGGCGTCTGGTCAAGGACAATTTGCACGGTCTCGCCTTCCGAAGCGCCGTCCACAAGCTGCCCCGATTTGACAATCGCCGTGATTTTTCCATGCGTCCGAGCCTCGGAATAGCCGACAAACAGCGTTTTGCCGACGTTTTGCGCGCGCAGTGCCGGAACCAGGCTGTCCGCGAAGACTTCGCGCGTTTTGCCGCCTTCCGACGTGATGAGGTGCTGCTGCCACAGTGCATCATAGCGTTTCATGTCGACTGAAAGCCCCGCGTCTGCGGCCAGTTCCGCCGTCATCTCCACGGGAAAGCCATACGTGGCATGAAGGGTGAACGCATCGTCGCCGGTGACTGTGCCGCTGTCCAGAAGGGTCTGCAAGCGAGCCGAACCGGAAGTCAGTGTCCGCCGAAACTGCTTTTCTTCAATCAGGGCATAGCGCAGAATGGTTTCGCGCCGTGCTTCCAGTTCTGGGTAATCGCCCTTGCGCTGCTCAATCACCGTGGGCAGGATTTGTTCCAGCAGAGGCTTTTCAATGCCCAGCGTATTACGCCCGGCCAAAATCGCCCGGCGCATCAGGCGGCGCAGAACGTAGCCGCGCCCGACGTTGGACGGCAGAACGCCGTCGGCAATACAGAACGCCGTCGCCCGCACATGGTCGGCCACGCGCCGAAAGGCAATGTCTTTTGGATCGCTGTCCTGGCTTGTATATTTCAGACCCGACATCTCCTCCAACTGGCGCAAAATCGGGGCGAACAAGTCCGTTTCAAACGGCCCGCGCAGGCCCGCGATGACCGCCGCCGTGCGCTCCAACCCCATTCCCGTATCAATGTTTCGGCGCGGCAGCGGCGTCAGATTCCCGCCGTCTCCCCGGTCATACTGCATAAACACCAGGTTCCAGATTTCCAGCCAGCGCTTGTCATCCCACACGCCGTCGGGTGTCGGCGGCAGATGGCTCTGCGTGTCATAGAAAATCTCGGAACATGGGCCGCAGGGTCCATTCGGGCCTTTGGAAATAACGCCCGCCGGCCAGTAATTGTCATCTTCGCCCTTGCGAAATATCTTGCGCTCCGGCATTCCCGCCTTGAGCCACAACCCATAGGCCTCTTCATCGTCCTCAAAAATTGTCACGCGGATGTTGTTCAAATCCAGCTTCAGCACTTGGAACAAAAACTCCCAGGCATAAGCAATGGCCTCCGCCTTGAAGTAATCCCCAAACGAAAAATTGCCCAGCATCTCAAAAAACGTGCAGTGGGACGTGTCGCCCACGTCTTCAATGTCCGTCGTCCGCAGGCACTTCTGTGCCGTCGTCGCGCGGGGGGCCGGCGGGGTCTGCAAACCCAGAAAATAGGGCTTAAACTGCACCATGCCCGCCGATGTAAACAGCAGAGTCGGATCGTTGGGAACCAGCGAGTCTGAAGGCAGCCGCTTTGCCGCCTTCGCCTCAAAAAACTCCAGATATTTGCGTCTCAGTTCACTGCCGAGCATAAGTCACTTTTCTCCATCGGATTGCTGAGGAAGATTATAGCATAAAAGCGCCTTACCCTAGCATTCAGGTTGACTTCCCCACCCCATTTATGCTATTCTGTTGCCTCTTATTGACGTATGTATCGATATATAATTGACGCCCGGAGTGGAGCATCCTCCCGGTTACGGAGGAAAGAAACCCATGAACGACGCCCCGATCCCCCCACCTGAAAATCAGAACGAAGACCTGGCCGAGATGCCCGCGGAAATGCCGCGCCGCGAGTACCAGCCGAAGCCATTGGTCGCCATTGTCGGACGGCCCAACGTTGGCAAATCCACCCTGTTCAACCGGCTGGTTGGCCGCCGAGTCGCCATTGTGGAAGACACGCCCGGCATTACCCGCGACCGGCTGTATGCCGACGGCGACTGGAACGGGCGTGAGTATACGCTGGTAGACACCGGCGGTATTCAAATGTTCGACACGGACCCGCTGAAAGCCCAGATTCGCATCCAGGCCGAGATTGCCATGGAAGAGGCGGATGTCATTGTTCTGGTGATTGATACGACCACCGGCCTGACTGCTGACGATCAGGAACTTGCCGTCGCTCTGCGCCGCTCCCCGAAGCCGCTGATTGTGCTGGCAAACAAGGTGGACAATGGCGATCAGGAACATCGCAATGTCCCTGAAGTGTATGCGCTGGGCCTGCCGAATGTGTTTGCCGTTTCTGCCCTCGGCGGGCGCGGCGTGGCAGATGCCCTAGACGCGATTGTGGCCCTTTTCCCCCCTGCCCCGGAAGAAACCGAAGAAGAAATCGAAGACGACCGCGTCAAAATTGCGATTATCGGGCGGCCCAACGTCGGCAAGTCGTCGTTGCTGAACAAAATTATTGGCGAGGAGCGCACCATCGTCTCGCCCATCGCCGGAACCACGCGCGATTCGATTGACACTGCATTTACGTTTCCTGCGGCAGAAGGCGAGCGCGAAATTGTCTTGATCGACACGGCGGGTATTCGGCGGGCGGGCAAGATACAGGGCAGCGTGGAATATTACACCGTCCTCCGGGCCATGCGGGCCATTGAGCGGGCTGATGTCGTCATGCTGGTCATTGATGCCCACGACGGCCTGACCGACGGCGATAAGCGGGTCGGCGGCTACGCGCATGAGGCGGGCCGGGCAGCTATCATTGTCGTCAATAAATGGGACCTGGGCCGACAGGAAGTTCTGGAAGAAATGCCGGGCAAGAACCCGATGGAAGTCTTTTCCGAGGAGCTGCGCGATGGGATGCACTTCCTGGCCTATGCCCCGCTGGCGTTTACCAGCGCGACGACAGGCAAAGGGGTTCATGCCGCCGTTGAAACCGCGCTCGATGCGGCGGAAGCCCATACCATGCGTATTCCGACCGGGGAGCTCAACCGCATCGTGCGCGATGCCGTAGACGCGCACCCATACAACGAAAAAGGCAAATCGCTTCGCATCAAATACGCTACCATGCCCAGTGTCCGCCCCCCGACCATCGTGCTGTTCGTCAACGACCCCGAATTGATGCACTTTTCGTACCTGCGCTATCTGGAAAACCGTATCCGCGAGTCCTATGCTTACGAAGGAACACCCCTGCGCTTGCAGGTCCGCAAAGCCGCGAAGGAGAAAGACGAGAAATAAGGCCTACCTCCCCACTTTGCTGGGGTCCTTCCTCAAGGAAGGACCCTGTGAGTGAGGAACGAGCGAACGAGGTAGTAGGTCTTTTTCCGAAGGAGTATTCTCAGTGACAGAAATTGCCCGAATGCGCTTCAAGAGCCTGCAAAAGCCCAGGGAAAGCGGAAAGCTAATTTTGCACGATGATGGGACCATCCAGGTGCAGCCGAGCGAAGCCCTGCGTGATGAAATGGCTCGTCTGGAAGAAATCGCGCTGAACCGAGCGCACGTTTTTGGAACCCGGATGGGCATTGCGCTGCTGCTTGCCGGAGGGCTGGCGGTCGGCGTCGGCTGGATGGTAGGACGCATCTTCGGCAAAATGGGTTTTATTTTGAGCAAGCCTCGGCCTGTGGGCGAAGTCCTGCTGACCCGTGATGACGGCGGGGGCATTCATCTGACTCTGCGCGGGGCGAATCGCCTGCAAGTGATTCAGATGGGCTGGAACGGTGACGAACTTTTACAAGATGAGGCCGATCAATTTGTGGCGAAATTTACTGAAATGCGGCAAACGCCGGAATAAAGCCCTCGGCACCGGCTTGATGCTTTTTTTGCTCTTCGCTTTTCTTCTTCCCACCCAGGCGCAGACCGACCCGCCCCCATTTTTTCTGCACGACGGCGATACAGTCGTGTTCTTCGGCGACTCGATCACCGAGCAGCAGCGTTACACGCGAGACGTGGAAACGTTTGTCACGACCCGTTTCCCCTCCTGGCACGTCAAATTTATCAACGCCGGATGGAACGGCGACCGGGTCACGGGAGGCGAAGGCGGAACGCTGGAAACGCGCTTAACCCGCGACGTGCTGCTTTATCAGCCTACGGTCGTCACCGTGCTGCTGGGCATGAACGATGGCGCCTATACCCATTTTGACCAGAAGGCTTACGACACTTACACGCAGGGCTTGACCCATATTGTTGACACGCTTGCGGAGAAATTGCCGGGAGTGCGCCTGACTTTGCTCACGCCGACCTATTATGACCAATATGCCGTGTGGTCGCGTCATTACCACGGCTACAACGATGTCATGCTCAAATACGGCGATTTCGTGAAGCAGCTTGGCGCAGAGCGCAATATCCCCGTTGTGGATTTGAATGCTCCCCTGCGAATGGCAACAAAGAACGGCCGCAGGCACGATCTGAGATTTACACTGGCGGATGACGGCGTGCATCCGTCCGAAGCCGGACATCTCATCATGGCCTCTGCCTTGCTGCAAGCATGGCACGCGCCCGGCCTGGTCGCCGATGTGACCCTTAACCCGACAAACCCCGTGTCTGTGACTGCTCCCCTGCCCTGGCCTTTGCCGGAAGCGGCCCGAACGGCAGAAACCGTTTCACCGCTGCCAGGCGCACTGAATACATTTCGCGCCCGGCTGCCTCCTGGGAACGGATCGCGCTGGAAGCTGTATGTCGACGGAAAACTGGCGGGGATTTTCACGAATTCGCAGCTTGAAGCGGGTATCGATTTAACGCCCCTGGCTTCTTTGCCGCAAAACCTTCAGGCCCACCAGGTGCTTGCCTTGACCGAAGACAGAAACAATCGCTGGCATTATCTTTGGAAAGGCAGCCTGCTGGCTATTGCCCGTCCGAGCGACAAACCAAGCGACGGTGAGACCGCCGCGCTGCTGGCCGTGGACCACTGGCTGGACGACGCCCGAAACGACGCCCGCGACGCCGCACAAATGCAGACGCATATTTTCACGCTGCACCCCGATCTCAATCCCACGCGATCAAACAAATCCACGCAAAGGAAAAAAGGATGAATCCATTACGGTTCGGTATTATCGGCTGCGGCGGCATCTCGGCAACGCACGGCGAGGCACTTGCCCGGCTGAAAGCAGAAGGAGTGGCGCAGATCGTCGCCGCCACCGATGTGGCTCCCCGCAAAGCGCAAGAGTTCACCGAAAAATACGGAGGCGCGGCTGTCCCGACGCTGGAAGAACTGCTGGCCCGGCCTGACGTCGACGCTGTCACAATATGCACCCCTTCCGGCCTGCACGGGCGAATTGCGATGCAGGCCGCGCGGGCAGGCAAACACATTCTTTCGGAAAAGCCGCTTGATGTCTGGATAACCGCCGTGGACGAAGCCATTGCCGCCGCAAAAAAAGCGGGAGTCATCTATGGCGGGATTTTCCAGGAGCGCTTTTCCCCGGCGGCGCGTACAGTCAAACGAGCCATAGACGCCGGGGCATTCGGGGAAATCGTGCTGGCCTGTGCGGAAACAAAGTGGTACCGCTCGCAGGAATACTACAACAGCGGCGACTGGCGCGGCACATGGGCGCTGGACGCGGGCGTGTTTTCCAATCAGGGCATTCACAGCCTGGATAAAGTGCAGTGGCTGGCTGGCCCCGTCGCCGAAGTCTTATCCGCCACGCTTCGGCCCGGCCTGCATCGGCAGATTGAAGGAGAGACGCTGGGCGTTGTGACCGTGCGCTTTGAGAGCGGCGCACTCGGAACCCTGACCATGACGACATTGGCCTACGACGGCTTCCCAGAGCGCGTGGACGTTTCGGGAACCAAAGGCTGCGCGATGCTGGTCGGGGACCATCTCGCGCATTTCAAAACGCAGGAGCCATATTCCGATGCGGAAGCCTTTTCTCCGGCTCCCCCATTATTGGGGGCAGGGGGGGACGCCGCCCAAAACACGGCCAATGACCCGCTGGCGCTGTCCGCAGATGGGCATTTGGGCAACATTCGCGACTTCGTGCAGGCCGTCCGCGAGGGCCGGGAGCCGCAGGTTTCCGCGCGCAGCGCACGCCCCGCCGTCGCCCTGCTGAATATGATTTACGAAAAAGCCCGTGTCGGCCCCTATGCCTGACCTGGGGCGAATGTGGTAGAATTGACTCACTGATTGCTTTTGCGAAGGATACCTGCTTTTGGAACTGTATGCACTCACCGCCCATGAACTTGCGGAGAAGCTGACTGCCCGCGAAGTCTCCGCTCGCGAGGTCACACTGTCCGTTCTCGAACGCATCGCGCAGGCCGAAGAACGCGTTCACGCCTACGTCACTGTCACCGAAGCCGTCGCGCTGTCACAGGCCGACGCCGTAGACGCGGCGCGGACAGCAGGCGAGAGCGTGTCACCCCTCGCCGGCATTCCTATCGCATTAAAAGATAATCTTTGCACGACGGGCATTGAGACTACCTGCTCCTCTAACATTCTGAAAGGCTTCCTGCCGCCGTACAGTGCGACGGTGGTGGAGAAACTCGAAGCCGCAGGCAGCGTCTTTGTCGGCAAGGCTAATCTGGACGAATTCGCGATGGGGTCCAGCACGGAAAACTCGGCCTTTGGTGCGTCGCACAATCCCTGGAATCTGGCCGCCGTGCCTGGCGGCTCGTCCGGCGGCTCTACGGCAGCGGTCGCCGCTGGCGAAGCCATCTGGGCCATCGGCTCGGACACCGGCGGCTCCATTCGTCAGCCGGCGGCCTTCTGCGGCGTCGTCGGCCTCAAGCCCACTTATGGCCGCGTTTCCCGTTACGGCCTGATTGCCTTTGCGTCCTCACTGGATCAGATCGGCCCGATCACCAAAGACGTGCGCGACGCCGCTTTGCTGATGAACCTGATCAGCGGCCATGACTCCCGCGACAGCACCAGCATTGTCCGGGACGTCCCCGACTACACACAATCTCTCACAAACAATGTCAAGGGCATGAAGCTGGGCGTCCCCGCCGAATACTTCGCGCAGGGCGTTTCCCCGGAAGTGGCCGCGTCCGTTCGTGCCGCGATTGATCTGCTCGTCTCCCTGGGAGCGATTGCCGAAGAAATCAGCCTGCCCCATTCCGAGTATGCCTTGCCCACCTATTACATTCTCGCCCCCGCCGAAGCGTCCTCCAATTTGGCCCGCTATGACGGCGTCCGTTTCGGCCACCGCACGGCCCGCGCGGCCAACTATGTCGACCTGTTTGAGAAATCCCGCGAGGAAGGGTTCGGCCCGGAAGTTAAGCAGCGCATTATGATCGGCACATACGCCCTGTCGGCAGGCTATTACGATGCGTTTTATCTGAAAGCCCAGAAGGTGCGTACACTCATCAAGCGTGACTTTGACCGGGCCTTTGAGAAATATGATGCGATTATTGCCCCAACCGCCCCTACCGTGGCCTTCAAATTGGGCGAAGTCTCCGATCCGCTGGCGATGAAGCTCAACGACGTGCTAACCATTCCTGCCAACATGGCCGGCATTCCCGCGATTTCCCTGCCCTGCGGCTTCTCGAACGGCCTGCCTATCGGTCTCCAGCTTATGGCCCCGGCCTTCGGCGAAGAAACTTTGTTTCGCCTCGCCTACGCCTACGAGCAGTCAACCGACTGGCATACGCGCCGGGCGCAGTTATGAACAAAGAGGAAAAGTACAATCAGGCACTCAACGAGTTGCTGACTGGTGTGGACATGGATGATGAGGTATCTCGGAAGATAGCGTATAACGCCTGTCTCGCCCACGCGCAGCAGGATTTGGACGCTGATCCCGAAGTCAACTTGTTCATTGCGCTCGCAGCGGAACGGCTTAGGCAGGTGCGCGTCCATTTTGGCATTATCAAGGGATTGGTGCCGATGCCGGAAGATGCCCGCCTACACCTCAAATATGCGCCGAAAGGTGGCCCTGTGCTTACCGGGAATACCAACGGCCTGCGGTACTTAAGCGACATTTGCGCGACGCTTGCAGAAGCGCCCTTTCCAGATGACGGTGGCCCGGAAGAACATATTCACCTTTATGATAATGAACCCCCCATGTTCGGCCAGAGTTACGGGTTGACCATTTATCATTCGGCGGATGCCTGGTTCGCCCGTTACGGCATTGCGCCGGATGACGTCGATGCAGAAACAAACTTGGAAACGCTGCCTCCTCCGCGAGAGATTTCGCCGGAACAGGTCGCGGCAATTGAGTTTTTTGAGGATGTTAATCATCCGCTTCCGCCGACTCTGTATTTGCGGTATGATAAGCTGTACCGCGTCTTGGATCGTCGCCAATATCTGCCGCAAGATGAGGTTTGGGCGAAGCCCTCTCCAAATGGAGACGACAGCCGAATGTATGTCTTCACCATCCGCGACGATGCTCAGGAGATTTTCGAGATCGCCTTGCACTTGGACGATTCCGGCATACACTTCTTCACAAAAAATGATTTAGAGCAGATATGGGGAGTTGGTACACCATGACACTCACATTAGAACTGACACCGGAACAAGAGCGGCATTTGGAAGAGGAAGCCAGGCGCAGACACATGGACGCGGCGAGTTATGCTCTATCTTTGCTGTCAATGCCTGCACTTGCCGAAAAATCGTCTTCTGTTGAAATGGATAAAGAATTACCTCCTCCCGGCCCGCTGCCGCCCGCTCATGGAACGGGGGCAGACCTTGTCGCGTACTGGGAACGGGAAGGATTGATCGGCACTCGCCCGGACATTAAAGATAGTCTGGAACACGCGCGGGCTATTCGACGCAAAGCGGAAAGACGTACCCGCGCATGACGACGCTAGCCACGTCACTGCGGCTATTGGATGCAGACGTTCTGATAGACATTCAGTGTTTATATGCACCGGCAATGACCTGGTATGCTGCGCTTGGTGAAGCCCTTACCGGTTGCCTGGCCGACAGAAATTGACTGCCGACGCGCGTTGGCAGATTTCCAGATGCTCAATCTTTCCCATAATCTTGGGCTGATTGACTCACTCATAGCGGCTACAGCCATCGGTCTCAGCGCGACGCTATGCACTTTCAATGTTAAACACTATCGGAATGTTGCCGGGCTTGTCACGGCGCAGCCTTACACGCGGTAAAATGAACTTATGACCACTATTTATGAACCTGTTGTCGGGATGGAATGCCATGCCGAGCTTTTGACGGAAAGTAAGATGTTCTGCGGATGCGCCAATGAGTTTGGCGGCGCGCCCAACACACGCACCTGCCCCGTCTGCCTGGGGCTGCCCGGATCGCTGCCGACCATGAACCGGCAGGCCGTCGCACTGGTACTGCGGACGGCGCTGGCGCTGAACTGCGAGATTTCGCGGGACTGCCTGTTTGCCCGCAAGAATTATTTCTATCCCGACCTGCCCAAAGGCTACCAGATTTCGCAGTACGACGACCCCATCGGCAAATCAGGCTATTTGGACATCACCCTCGACGACGGCAGGGCGAAACGCATTTACATTCGCCGGGTGCATTTGGAAGAAGACACGGGCAAGCTGATCCATGCGGGCGGCAATGAAAGTGAAGTGGACTACAACCGCAGCGGTGTCCCATTGATGGAGATCGTCACCGAGTTTCCGCCGGACATCGAGTCCGCCGACGAAGCCAAAGCCTATCTGGAAAAGCTGCGCTCCATTCTCGTCTACTTGGGGGTGTCCGACGGCAAGATGGAAGAAGGACACCTGCGAGCCGAGCCTAACTTAAGCGTCCGACCTGCGGGGACTTCAGGCGTTGGCGTCAAAACAGAAATCAAGAACTTGAACTCGTTCAAATCAGTTTATAAAGGCATCGAATATGAAGTAGAACGGCAGTCAGAGCTGTTGAATTCGGGCGAGGCCGTGCGGCAGGAAACGCTTGGCTGGAACGATGTCAGCGGCGAGACATACCACATGCGCTTCAAGGAAGAAGAACAGGAATACCGCTATTTCCCGGAGCCTGACCTGGTGCCGCTGCACTTTGAGAGCGTCGATATTGAAGCCGCCCGCGACGCGCTGCCGGAACTGCCGGATGCCAAGCGGGAGCGCTTCACCGCGCACTATGGCCTGCGACCCTATGAGGCAGGTATTCTGACGGCATCCCGCCCTCTGGCCGACTACTTTGAAGAAGCCGCACTGGGAGCCAACCCCAAAGCGATTGCCAACTATGTCACCGGCGAGCTGGCGAAGCTATTGAACGCCTCTGGGCAGGACATCACCGAAACCAAAGTGTCCGCGGCGAACCTGCGCGAACTGATTTCCCTGCGGGAAAGCGGCCAAATCACCAATAACAGCGCAAAAGCCGTTCTGGCGGATATGTTTGAGACCGGGCAAGCCGCCTCGGCAATTGTGGATGCGAAGGGTCTGGCCGCCGTTTCCGACGACGCGGCCATTGCCGCCGAAGTAGACAAAGCCATCGCCACCAGCCCGGAGGTTGTGGCGAAGATCAAGGGCGGCAATGAAAAAAGCAAAGGGTTTATTGTCGGTCTCGTGATGAAAGCCACCAAAGGCCAGGCTCGGCCCGATGTCGTCAACCGCCTGATTGACGAGCGTTTGGCCGCGCTTTAAGCTGATGAATCTTTGCTGGACGCTGTTTTCTCCGGGCGACTGCGTCCTAGTCGCCGTCTCCGGCGGCCCGGACTCGCTTAGCTTGCTTCATGCGCTTTCTGTCGGCCAGGAAGCACATAGGCTGCAATCAATTCAAGCCGCCCATCTGGATCATGGGCTGCGGGGAGAGGAATCAGCGGCGGACGCGGTGTGGGTGGCTGAATGGTGCGCGGCGCGAAACATTCCCTGCCATTTGGGCTTTGCCGATGTCGGGCAAATCGCACGGCAGAGAAAACGCAGCAAGCAGGAAGCCGCGCGCGCGGCGCGTTATGAGTTCTTAGAAGCGACTGCTGCTGCTGTCGGCGCAAGCAAGGTCGCCACCGCCCACACGCAGGATGATCAGAGCGAAACCGTTCTGCTGAACATTCTGCGCGGCACCGGGCTGGATGGTCTGCAAGGCATCCCCGCCCGGCGCGGCCCTTATATCCGTCCCCTGCTCGGTGTTTCCCGTCCCGAAATTGAAGCGTACTGCCTTGAGCAAGAATTGACACCGCGCCGGGACCCCTCTAATTTGTCCGAGGAGACCTATACCCGCAATCGCGTGCGTCTTCAATTGCTGCCCCAGATTGCGCGGGATTATAACCCTGCGATCAGCCAGGCTCTGCTGCGGCTGTCGGAGATTGCTGCGCGAGATAGCGATTATCTGCACGGGCAAGCGTCAGCGGCTCTGACGGCCCTGACCCAGGAGCGCGACGCCTGCCGTTTGGTCCTTGACCGCTTTGGTTTGGCTCGTCAGCACCCGGCTCTGATTCGCTACATCCTTCGGGCTGCCATCGCCCAAACCCGAGGCAGCAGGGAAGGCGTTACCTATGCCCATCTTGAGGCCGCTTGCCGCGCCCTCGAAATGGACAGCTCCTCGGCTTTCAGCTTATCGCTTACCCATCCGGCCTGTACTGTGCAGGTGACGAAAGATGCCGTTATTCTAGCGCTGCCGCCTGTCTGCCGGGTTCCTCTTTTGTTATCCACTCCCCTGCCCTTTCACGGCTCTGCCGCGCTGCCTGAAATCGGCTGGTCGGTCGTCGCCCATACCGAGCGCACGGAGGGATATGTCGCTGTCGATGCGGATGCGCTTCGGGGAACGCTGCTCATCGTGCGAACCTGGCAGGCCGGCGACAAAATCGATCCGGTTGGCATGGGCGGGCATCACAAAAAAGTCTCCGACATTTTCACGAATGCAAAAGTGCCGCGCGCGGAGCGTTCCACTGTCCCGATTGTTGCCGACGACAGGAGTATTATTTGGGTGGCGGGCTATGCGCTTTCCGAGCGGGTCAAAGTCACCGCGGCGACAACGCGAGTGATTTTCTTGACAGCGGAACGTTTATTTTGACCAGGGCAGGAAAAAAGCCTTTGCTTGTCGAATTGTCGAAGCAGACACAAGGAGACTAGCTGGCTGTGACCTGCGCGCATGGACAACTCAAAATCGGCAGATTGCAGATGCGCGGCTTCACGCTCATTGAGCTGCTCGTCGTGATTGCCATCATCGCCCTTTTGGCCGCCGTTTTGTTTCCTGTGTTCCAGAAAGTGCGCGAGAACGCTCGCCGCGCTTCCTGCCAATCCAACTTGAAGCAAATCGGGCTGGCGATCATTCAGTATACGCAGGACAATGATGAGAGCCTGCCACCGATCAATTACGGCTCAACGACCTGGCGACAGCTTTGTAATACTTATATACAGAGCGCAGCGGTTTACCGCTGTCCGTCGAACCCCTACAATACCATTCCGGCGGCGGATGAAGATATTCCGCCAATTCCAATTTCTTATGGAGCAAACAGCAGCATTTTCACGCCTGTTGCTTTAAACGCAATTCAGAATCCAGCACAGATTTTTTTAGTCGGCGAAAGCGATCAAAGTGGATGGAAGATGAACAATCCGCCAAATGATCCAATCAGCAACCCTTTGTGCATGACGTCCTCACTCTGCGATTTGCCAGAACCCGACGCGAGTACCGACCTCTTTGCCGGTCATACCGGGCGCAGCAACTGGCTGTTTGCCGACGGCCATGTTCGCGCCATGCGCCCCACCGAAACGTGTTTGCAAATCGACCAGTGGGATTTGGCGAACAACAACCAGAGCGCTCCCTGTTCTGTCGCCCTGGTGCTTTCGCTTCGCGACAACGAGCAGTATTGGAATGATAACAACACGCCTTGAAGACAACACGCTCTGAAGACAATGTTTGCCGGCGAATTGATTCCGCCCAGTTGCGGGGAGAAGCATACCTATGATCTACGAATGCCCGAATTGCCATGTGCCGCAGGCGGCGGGACGGACCTCCTGCCACCATTGCGGAGCCGAATTTGATGGCCCTGTTCCCGCGGATGCCCTGGTACCGGAACCAGCCGCTGCTGCCACCTCGCCTGCGGACACAGCCATGCTGGAACCGCCAGTCGTGCAGGAAGTTTATACGGCTCCGCAGATAAGCCGGGAGCCGGAGACGCCGGTTTACCAGTCTCCGCCCCCTTACTCGTCTCCGCCCTCCTACCAGCCGGCTCCCGGCTATCAGCAGCCTGCCTACGTACCTCCGCCGCCAGTGGCAGCCGGCTTCAGACTGCCCAAGGCACTGCTGATTGCCATTCCTATTGTGCTGGTTCTGGTGCTGGGAGCAGTTTTCTTCGCCAACAGTCTCAATCAGGGAGGAGAAGCCTCCACGCCTCCGCCGGTCACCGCGCCCACAGTGGCGGAGCCTGCCGCCCCCTCCCCAATGCCGCATGGCAGCCCGATTGTGCTTTCGGGCAGCGCGGGTGCCGCAGGTTCAGCAGGTTCCAATCCAAGCACCGCGTGGCTGATCGGCCGCTGGCAAAGCAAATCTACGGATTTCTATGTGTTTAATGAGAATGGGACCGGCTACAGGGGCAGCATCAGTGGCAAACAGGAGAAAGAATCTTTCCTGTGGGTGCTGGTACAGAAGCAGCTTGTCCTGTATGCGGATGCGGAAAAGCCGGAAAAACTGGCGTTTAGCCAGGGCAGCGATGACGCGACAATGTACCTGCGTGACATGAGTGGACGTTATGTCCAGTACGCGCGCACGAAAGGTGAATCTTAAAAAGCCGATGCGTGAATTCGCTTTTGCTCTTTAAAGCATGAATGCCCGGCCCTTCAGTATGAAAGGCCGGGCGTTTCTTTGAGAAATGCCCGCGCGTTTACTTGGCGGCGGTGACACGCTTACTTTGGCCGCGACCGAGGCCGCGCTTGAAGGGCGCACGGTGTACAATTTCCGTGTAGTCCAAGCCGGCAGCCGTCAGGGCCTTGTGCCACGAATCGAAGCGGCGGCGTGCGGCGGTGATCAGCGTAATATCTTCCTGCTCCATCGTCTTCGCGTTCAATTCCACGCCACTGGTGTGAAACTCGCGAACCATGCTCAAAATACGCTCGTCGTCCCACTCGCGGTAGCGGCGGATGTCATCGTAATTGAGACCGGAAGCTTCCAGCGCCTCGCGCCATGAGCCGAAATGGCTTTTCTTGGTCGCTGCCGCGGCAAGCTGCGGGTCTATGTTTAAGCAGACGTTGCGCCAGGACAAGTCCACGCCCTGCACGTGCAGTTCTTTGATACGGGCCACAATCCGCTCGCGGGTCCACGACTTGTAGCGGCGGATGCCATCATAGTCCAGCCCGGAAAAGTTGACGGCGGCTTCCCAGGAACCGAAGTAGCGGGTCGCCGCGCGCAGCAAAGAAAGGTTGCTGCCGGCGACACTGGAATAGTTGAGATTCTCACCGGACTCGTACATACTGAGAATTTCGAGAGCAATGGCGTCTTTATTCCATTTGCGATGCATGGGGCGGTCTCCTGTAGTCGAAACTTCTTTTTGGCTCAGAGGAACGTCGCGCGCACGGCACCGACACGTCGCGGGTCAAATCTCTTGGTTGCGTGAGTTTTCGTTTGCATTGTTCGCTATCTCAATGATAGCGACATCGGTATTATACTCACTTGGCCGGGAAAGGTCAACGGTTTTATATAAACTTTTCGTTAAGTTTTCATTAACTTTTGTGCTACACTTAACTCTGACCAAGAGATTGCTGAGGAAATTGATGAAGACTGAGAGCATAACTATTTCGGATCATATCGCTCGCCTGCGACCCTATATACCGGGCAAGCCTATTGAAGAAGTACAGCGCGAACTGGGTTTGGCGGACGTCATCAAGCTGGCTTCCAACGAAAATCCTTTAGGACCATCGCCGCACGCGCTGGAAGCCCTGCTGGCGGTGGCCTCAGGGGTGGCTTTGTATCCCGAAGGCAGCGCCCCGGTCCTGCGACGCGCAGTTTCGCAGGCAACAGGGATGCCGGAAGAAACATTAGTGTTCGGCAATGGCAGCGACGAAGTGCTGCATCTGCTGGCACAGACTTTTCTAGAGCCGGGTGACGAAATTGTGCAGGGCGATCCCTCGTTTGCCATGTATGAAATCTACGCAGCCCAGGCCAACGCGGTTCCCGTTAAAGTCCCTCTGCGAGACTACACGCACGACTTAGACGCGATGGCTGACGCCGTCACCGACAAGACGCGCATTGTGTTTGTCGCCAATCCCAACAATCCAACCGGTACTTTCGTTCGCCGCGCGGAAGTGGAACGGTTTCTTGAGCGGATTCCTGCGCGCGTTCTGGTCGTCTTTGATGAAGCTTACGATGAATATGTTTCCGACCCCGAAAAGCCTGATTTGCGGCCTTATGTGCTGGAAGGCCGCAATGTTGTCATTCTGCATACGTTTTCCAAAGCCTACGGACTGGCCGGCCTGCGTGTGGGATATGGAATCACTCGGCCTGAAATCGCCGAAGTGCTGAACCGTGTTCGCTCTCCCTTCAACGTCAATCTTCCCGCCCAGGCCGCTGCTGCTGCCGCCATTGCCGACACTGCCCATGTTACCCGCACAGTCGCGCTCAATGCTGAAGGCCGAAATTATTTCTACGCCGAGTTTGAGAAAATGGGCTTGCCGTATGTTCCCAGTGAAGGCAATTTCGTCCTGGTGGACGTCGGCCCCGACAGCCGCAAAGTCTTTCAAGCCTTGCAGCACAAAGGCGTGATTGTCCGTTCCACCTATGGTATGGGCCTGCCACGCCATATCCGCGTGACAACCGGAACCATGCCGCAAAATGAGCGGTTTATTGCCGCGCTCAAAGAAGTGCTGGCATAACTTGTGAGAGATTATGAGAATTCCACATCCCATTCCATACCAAGGCAGCAAACGCGGTTTGGCGGCAGCAATCCTGGCCTATTTGCCAAAGGAAACGGGGAAGCTCATTGAGCCGTTTGCAGGCTCAGCCGCGCTCTCGCTGGCAGCCGCACAATCAGAGCGCGCAGAGACTTTTCTTATCAATGACGTGAATAGCCCGCTGATTGCTCTTTGGGATAAGATTATTCATCGTCCTGAACAGATTTCAGAACAATATCAACTTCTTTGGGAAGCTCAACAGGGTCAGGAACAAACGTATTATTATTTTGTACGGAAGCAATTCAATCAAACTCAGGAGCCGCATTTTCTGCTCTACCTCCTGGCACGATGCGTCAAAGCTTCCGTTCGCTATAATTCACAAGGAGAATTCAACCAAAGCCCGGACAATCGCAGATGCGGCACACAACCTTCTACTATGCGCCAGAACATTTGGCGGGCTTCCTGCCTTCTACGCCGTCGCACTGCATTAATGCAGGGCAATTATCGTTCTACTTTTGACACGGTAGAAAATCAAGACGTGATTTATATGGACCCGCCATATCAGGGAGTTTGCGCCAAGCGCAATCCGCGCTATAGTCAGCATGTGGATTTTGACGATTTTATGGATTCATTGACTTTTTTGAATAAACGTGGCGTTTCTTATATCGTCAGTTACGATGGCAGAACAGGGGAAAAACGTTTCGGCAAACCACTTCCTGCATCACTAGAACTGACACGATTGGAAATTAATGCAGGAAGGTCAACTCAGGCGACCCTGCTAGGCCACAGTGACCATACCTACGAAGCCTTATATTTGTCTGCCGCTCTCGTTTCTCGTCTCAGTAAAATAGTGAGAGTGCAACCCAAGCGTGTCACTACCCTTCCCTTATTTGCTTGAAATTATGCCAACTCCAGAATTACCTGCGGATTTTATCGAACGCCTGAAATTAATTACCAAGAAAAGACCGAAAGCAGTTATTGAGCATATTTTGCAGAATGGCTTCGTCACGACGGAAGAACTCACCTCACAATATGGCTACGAACATGCCCCAAGAGCAGCAAGAGATGTCCGCGAAGAAGGCATTCCCTTAGAAACTTACCGTGTTAAAAATTCCGCAGGGCGCACTATTGGAGCTTATCGGTTCGGTGATATTTCTACCATTCGCCAGGATAGAATTGGGGGCAGAGTTGCCTTCTCAAAGAAGTTCAAGCAGGAATTGGCGGATCGTGAGGGACTCAGTTGCGCTATCTGTTCCACCGCCTATGAGGAGCGTTATTTGCAAGTGGATCACTGTATTCCCTATGAAGTTATTGGCGACGCCGCTACCCAAGATCGCCAATTACAGGATTATATGCTGCTGTGCGCGTCTTGCAATCGGGCAAAATCTTGGTCTTGCGAACACTGTGAAAACTGGCTTGTGGAGAAAAAGCCGCGTCTCTGCGCGACATGTTACTGGGCCTCTCCGAGAAACTATCAGCATATTGCGTTGCGGAACATTCGGAGACTCGACGTAGTATGGGACGAAAGCGAAATCTCATTTTATGATCGCCTTAAAGAACGCGCCGAAGCAAATCAGGAAAATATGCCTGATTTTGTTAAGGCCATCTTACAGAACCAAATTCAAGAAAAATAAATTACTCACAGCAGAGGAATAATGACCAATGATCGTCATCATGCAGGCGGACGCAACGCCGCAGCAGATATGCGAAGTGGAAGGCGCACTTCAGGAATGGGGCTACGAAATCCATCCGATTTACGGCGTGGAGCGGACGGTGATTGCCGCGGTCGGCGCGCCGACGCAGGACGAAGCGCGGGTTTCCGAGCAGGTGGAATCTCTGCCCGCCGTAGATCGCGCGGTGCTGATCCTCAAGCCTTATCGGTTTGCCAGCCGCGAATACCGGCCCGAAAAAAGTGTCGTTAAAGTCGGCGATGTCTTGGTCGGCGGCGAAGGCTTTGTGATGATGGCCGGCCCCTGTACGGTTGAGTCCGAAGAACAGCTCATGGAAACGGCCCACGCCGTCAAAGCCGCCGGGGCAACCGTGCTGCGCGGCGGGGCCTACAAGCCCAGCACATCCCCCTATTCATTTCAGGGCATGGGCGAGGATGGTTTGAAGCTGCTGGCGCAGGCGCGCGCCGAAACCGGCCTGCCGATCATCACGGAAGTCATGCACGTCGGCAACATCGATCTGGTCTGCCAGTACGCGGACATTCTTCAAATCGGCACGCGCAATATGCAGAACTATGACCTGCTGATTGAAGTCGGCAAGGTCAAAAAGCCGGTCATGCTCAAGCGCGGTATGTCGTCTAAAATTGAAGAATGGCTGCAAGCCGCCGAATACATCATCAAAGGCGGCAACGAGGCCGTCATGCTGTGCGAACGCGGCGTCCGCACGTTTGAAACCTACACGCGCAACACGCTGGACTTGTCCGCCGTGCTGGCCGTGCGAGAGTTGTCGCACTTGCCCATTGTCGTCGACCCATCCCAGGGAACGGGCCGCGCTTCAATGGTTCCGGCAATGTGCAAAGCGGCCCTCGCCGTCGGTGCGGACGGCCTGCTGGTAGAAGTCCACCCGAACCCCGAAAAGGCGCTCAAAGATGGCGCACAAAGCATTACCATTCCGGCGTTTCAGACACTGATGCAGGAGCTGGGCGCGATTGCGTCGGCAGTCGGCAAAAAGATGTGAGTAGAAAGTGAGCCGCAGATGAATGTCGGAGTGCCGCGCGAGGTCAAAAACAACGAGAACCGGGTGGCCGTCGTGCCATCCGGGGTGGAAACACTGACGAAAGCGGGCCATGCCGTTTTTGTGGAAGCCGGAGCGGGGACAGGAACCAGCCTGCACGATTCGGCTTATGCCGCAGCCGGCGCGACGCTTTTGCCGAATGCGGAGCAAGTGTGGGCGGCGTCAGACATCATCTGCAAGGTTAAAGAGCCGCAGCCGGAGGAATATGCCTTCATTCGGCCCGATCACACGCTGTTTACATATTTTCACTTTGCCGCGTCCCGCGAATTGTCGGAAGCGATGCAGCGCGCACAGGCGGCGTGCCTGGCCTATGAAACGGTCGAAGCGCCCGATCATACCCTGCCGCTGCTCACCCCGATGTCCGAGATTGCGGGCAAGATGGCGATGCAGGAAGCGGCCAAATATTTGGAAAAACCGCAGGGCGGGCGCGGAATACTTCTGGGCGGCATTCCCGGCGTCCCTGCGGCCCATGTGGTGATCCTCGGCGGGGGCGTGGTAGGCATCAACGCCGCCAAGATCGCCGCAGGGATGGGCGCGACCGTCACGATTATGGACGTAAATTTGGAGCGCCTGCGCTATTTGGATGATGTTCTGCCCGCCAATGTGACGACTTATTTCTCCAACGCCCTGCATATCCGCGAGATACTGCCTTCGGCGGATGTCCTCATCGGAGCGGTACTCATCAAAGGGGCGCGCGCACCTATTCTTGTCACCGAGGCCGATTTGAAGCGCATGAAGCCTGGCTCCGTCATCGTGGATGTCGCCGTAGACCAGGGCGGCTGCATTGAGACCATGCACCCGACGACCCATGCCGTTCCAGTGTTCACGGTGGATGAAGTCGTTCATTACGGCGTCGCCAACATCCCCGGAGCCGTTCCGGCGACTTCCACGTATGCGCTGACCAACGCCACGTTTCCCTATCTGCTGTCTTTGGCAAACAAAGGCCTCAAACAGGCCTTGCGGGATGACCCCGGTCTGGCTAAAGGGCTAAATGCCGCGGACGGTCAGTTCTTTTTGCCGGAAGTCGCTTTACCGTTCGGACTTCCCCTAGCAAGCCTTGCGGACTGGCTGGCTTAAAGCCCCGCCCTGAAGGGCAAATCTGGCGGGCCGGCGGCCAATCGCGGAGCAACTGCACCCGACCCTGCGGGCGGAAGATTAAGTATGAGCCGGATAAGAGCGTTCTCTTTCCTCTCTTTTTTCTTCCGCCCGCAGGGCGGTTGGCGCTTCGCCCATCAGACGGGTCGTTCACGGCCTGGTCAGCAAGACAGGATTTTTTATATGCAGGCTTAACTATGTCTTCCAAAACACTCCTCACTATTCTCGCCGCACTGGCTGTACTGGCTTTCATTGGCTGGCAGGTCAGTCAGGCGGTTCATCGCACGTTCGGCCCGCCCGCCGGGCTGGCTCAGGTGGACAAATCCACGCCCAAAATGCAGACTGGGCTGACATTGCTGGCCCTGCAAAACGTCAGCCGGGATCGCGCTTACAATTACACCGAGAACGGCCCGGAAGACGGAGGCGGCACTTCCAACCCCGCGCCGGATACGGATACCGGTCTGTGGATTAAGCTGCCCCAGACTGCCAATCCGCCACAAAATTGCGGCGAGTCGGATGGGGTCGGCTGCGCCAAGTTGTTCACCATCGTCGGGCGCACGTCTACTGGAGAGACATTCCCGATGAAGTGGCGATTATCTCGTTTTACTCCAAACAACGCGCCGGAAACGTGCGTTTTGCTGACGAACATTCCGGGTGGTTATCCGAACGCCGTGCATTGGGTAGATGTGGCGTTCCAGGACGCGCAGGGAGACAAAGCCGCGTGGCATATCACGCATCTGCCGCCGATGCAGCATCTTCTTGGCCCCGGCACACAAGCACAATCTTCGTTCCAGCAGGGCAGCATTCATGCCGTCGCTCACGCTTTTGGCGGGCCAAATCCGAATGGCGGGCCAAACGATCATCCGCCTGTGCCGGTCATTTTCTACAATCTCAAGGGGACAATCACCGGGGCGGCGCACCAATGGGAACTGGGACATTTTCGGCAAACCCTGGAATGGGAGCCGCCAGGCTTTACGGCAGCCGACAGCGGGACGACCATGGGGACAGGCAAAGTCGGCAGCACCGTCAATTTTGAGATGGATCAGCAGCAAGTTTTTTTCAACCAGGCGACGCCTTATCTGGCAGACACGCACTGGGTAAAATTAGATGCACAGTTGCAGGAGTTTGAAACTTACGATGAAACCGTGATGTTTCATAATCTGTCGGTTGTGAAAACAAAAAACGGCGGCCACTATCTGGCCGGAAGCGGGCCTCAAACAGTAATAACACCTGACGGCGTGACGGTGACGCTGGACGACATCCAGCATCATCAAAACCTGACCGAGCAGTGGGGCGGCAGCGAAGGCTTCTGCCTGCACCTTCTGTATCCACAGGGAAACCACTTTCCAAGCCTGCCCCGTTCCCCGCTCTGGCGCAAATATCAGCACATGGTAAAAATCAATGCAGACATCCCCAAGCCCTATGAAGCACATGGATCGAGCTACGGCGACACGGAAGGCACCTACAACTTCAGCGCGGTCGGCCCCCTGCCGAAACTGATCAAAAACTTCCCGGTCATTATTCACCAGCGTATTGATTTAAGCGCTGTGCCGATGTCATTTACCCTGCCGGTGGAACGGAAAAATTCGTCACAGCCGTGATAACCCACGCGCACCGCTCTCTTTTTCCGGGCGCACACTGTCAATCCGCGTTGCCCGAAAATCATTGCCGTCATAAGTCCCAGTCACGCGCACCGTTTCCTCGCCGCGCAGGTCATGGACGGAGATCGGCTGCCCATCACGCCGGACGGCGACGCCGCGCGGAACTTTGATCTTTACTTCGCGATCATTCGCCAAGCGGATTTTGATGTCTCGACTGGAATAACGATTGCTTTGAGAGGAAATCTGACCCACAAGCACCACCTCTTGAGGCACAGCTTGCGGCGCAGCCTGGCGCGTGGGAAATGCCAGGTCACGGCTGAAGCTGATTGCCCCGGCCAGCACCGTGCCGTCAGGCTGCAATTCTCCCGCAACGGTAATCCGATCTCCGGGGTTGACCGGAAAAGTTTGCGCGTCAATTTTACCCAGACCGGACAGATCGGTATCGTCAGCCAGCAAAATCGTGCGCGTATGGTCTTTTATTTTGAGGTCAAAAGCGCCGAGGTGAGTGTTTACCGTCTTCACATTTCCGCGCACGATGATGGCATTGGGGTCATCAGCCGGGATGGGAGTCGCCGTCGCTGTCTGTGCTTCCAGCACACGTACTTGCAAGGCTTCGGCAATGCCGGCTGACAGTAATTTTCCGGCCACATGAACGCGCATTCCCAGCGACAAATCTGCCGTCACCCCGCCCCGGCTGCCATCCGCCAGCGTGATGCGGCTGTCTGAAGTATCGAGGGTATAACGCCGTCCGTCGTCTGCCTTTAGTATGACCCGATCTCGGTCTGAGTCGACCTGTTCTACTACCCCTTCTTGTAGGAATGACTTGCTTTGAAAGGGGTAGGAGTCAGCCTGAGCAAGCGTGATTGCTCCCGGCAGCAAAAGAACGAGGCAAAGTAAACAAAGTATAAAGGTACGCATGGGTATCTCCTGAAAGTATCAGTTTTCAGGACGAAGTTAATTTACGCAGTGTTCCCGCGCGTTTCCAGGTTAATGCGGCGCGCGGCGGCGCGCGGATCGGCTTCCGCTGTGATGGGCCGGCCTGCTACGATGTAATCTGCGCCGGCTGCTACCGCTTCGCCCGGTGTCATCACACGCTTTTGATCGCCCTGATCTGCCCCGGCAGGACGGACGCCGGGAATAACAAGCGTGAAATCCGGTCCGCAGGCCGCACGAATGGCAGTGATTTCATGGGGCGAGGCGACCAGGCCATCACATCCGCTGTCCTGGGCCAGCCGCGCCAGAGCGACCACCTGCTCGGTGAGCGGGCGCGTCACTCCCAGCTCCTCGCGCAGGATATGCGGACTAATGCTCGTCAGCACTGATACCGCAATCACCAGTGGCTTCGGCATATTTGCTTGAGCCGCACCTTCCTCGGCTCCCTGCACGGCGGCGCGAAGCATGGCGCTCCCACCGGAAGCATGGACATTGAACATCCAGACGCCGCGCCGCGCTGCCGCCCGCGACGCGCCGGCGACCGTGTTTGGGATGTCCAGGAACTTACAGTCATAGAAGATTTTCGCGTCCGCCCCCGCCATATCCCGCAGCGAGTCCAGCAGTCCAAATCCGGCAGAATTAATTAATTCCAAGCCGACTTTGTAGCCGGCCACTTCGCCCGACACCGTCTGTGCCAGCGAAAGCGCTTTTTCCGCCGTATCTACATCCAGCGCCACTAATATCTTACTGTCATTGTTCATACGGGGTAGTTCGGCACGGGCTTGACAGGTTCCTGCCGAAGAAAGTTAGAGGTAGTCACAAAAACCAGTTCAGAGAAGCCCCCCGCCCCAATTCTGGGGGCATGAACTCCTATCCCGACCCGAGGGAAGGGAGAGCCATTCTTATGGCAGGGTTAGGTTCCTTCCGGCTCCCTAAAATTGGAGCGGGAGGGCTTCTCCGGCACTTTCTGCATAGTCCCTCAATTCCGTCGCGAACCGCCGCCCAGCGATAAAAGAATCTGCACCAGGAACCAGAACAAGTTCAGAAAGTCCAGGTACAGGGCGACTGTCGCGATCACATAGTCGTTCGGTCCATACCGAAGCTTGATGTTCGAGAAATCATACAGCGTAAAACCCACGAATATGGCCGCGCCCACCAGCGAATACAGCAGATTGACGCCGGGACTGAACGCGAGAAAGAAACGCAGCAGTCCGACGACAATCAAGCCCAGCAAGGCCCAGAAAAGCACTTTGCCAATGCCGCCGAAATCCTTGCCGGAAATCCAGACATACGCGCCAAGCCCGGCAACAATGATCGCAGAGAGCGCTGCCGCCTCGCCGATCACTCCCGCACCGTTGGCGTAGCCGCGCGCGATC
Organism: Capsulimonadaceae bacterium; assembly: GCA_965277095.1. Classification (GTDB taxonomy): domain Bacteria; phylum Armatimonadota; class Armatimonadia; order Armatimonadales; family Capsulimonadaceae; genus JANXMY01. The sequence goes on along the minus strand of OZ255718.1, from coordinate 2,661,765 downwards.
ACATTCAGCAGCGGCCCCATCAGCAGCCCTTCCATGACGCTGAGTGCATAAAGCAGGGCAAGGCTCAAGGCAGGCTTTGTTCGCGTGAACGACAGGGCCACCACGCAGACCAGTGTGCCGATCATGAGCGGCAGGAACAGCACCGGAGAAAGGTGCGCCTGCGCCGCCCACCAGGCCGCCGCCGCCGTCACCAGGAGCGCGGTGCAGAGCAAATAGGAAACCCGCGAGATCAGCGAGTTCGCGCCCGCGACCGATTGCCCACCAGCATAATAGGGGTTATTGGAATTTGAAGAAAAGTTGTTCATTTTGATTTCGCCTCCACAAGCATGTAACGTTTAATATCAGAGGTTTGTTCCGATGAGTGTACCCGGCCATAAATGGCCGGGGCAGGCGGTAGGAATTCGCGCCCCGCATCGCGAATAAGAGAAGAAAGACTGTAGAGAAAGCATATCGGGCGATTGAAATCGCGGCAACAAAGGCACAAAGTCCGCCTGCGCGGACTAGGAATCTAGAAAAAGTAAATCAGGGAGGAAACGGATATGCGAAGGAATGCATGAACCGTATACCCAATTACACGTTCATTTCGTGTGGGCGACTTGGGATCGCCAGCCCATCATAAAACCAGAATGGCAAGCGGCTATTTCTGCCTGTATGCAGGCGGAGTGCCGGAGACTGAAAGTTACCGTCATCGCGCTGTCTGTGATGCCCGACCATGTGCATCTTTTAGCACATCTTCCGACGACAGTGGACGCTGCGACTGTAATGAAGCAGACAAAAGGTGCTTCTTCACATTTGATTACACACCAAATTGCTCCCGGCGAATGGTTTAAGTGGCAGGGCAGTTACGGAGCCTTTGCTGTTTCCAAAGCGGATGTACCCAGAATAAAACTTTACATCCAAAATCAAGAGCAGCACCACCGTATTCAGCCTTTTGCCCACGAATGGGAAACTTTAGAATAAAAAAGCCCCAATCCTAAGAAATTGTATAGAAAGCTATTCGGGCGATTAAAATCGCGGCAACCAGTTCACGAAGTCCGCCTTCGCGGACTAAGACTTCAACCGGCGAAGGCCGGTTTTGTGCCTTTGTTGCTGCGGTTTCAACCGCCCGGACCTTCTCTCTCATCTAACATCATGGCAAACAGCAATCTGACCAGCGCCAAACGGGCCAAAAACGACGAGTTTTATACGCAGTATCACGACATAGAGAAAGAAATCGCCGCGTATGTGGAGTTCAACCCGGACGTGTTTCGGAACAAAACTGTCTTTTTGCCCTGCGATGATCCAGAGTGGAGTAACTTCACCAAGTTTTTCGCGCAAAACTTTCAGATGTTGGGATTGAAGAAACTCGTGAGTACCAGCTACGCGGCGAACAGCAAAAAACTGGGGGCGTATCAACCCTCTCTGTTTGAGATGGAAAGCGAGAAATACGACCAGGCCAAAACGGCTCAAAAGGGCAAGATTTATACGCTGACGGGCGACAAAACCGGGGACGGTAAGATTGACGTCCATGACCTGGACTGGGACTACTTGAAAGGCGACGGCGATTTTCGCAGTGAGGAAGTCAAGGCACTGCGGGACAAGGCCGATGTCATTATCACGAATCCGCCGTTTTCCCTGTTCCGCGAGTTTCTGGCGTGGGTGGTGGAAGCCGACAAGCAGTTTCTCCTCATCGGGAGTAAGAATGCGATTACGTATAAAGAAGTTTTCCCGCTGATAAAGGCGAATAAAATGTGGCTCGGAAATAAGACGAGTAGCCAACAAATGTTTCTAAAGGGAACGCAAGAATACACTGAAAATGTTATGGCAAGCAAACCACAAGGAATGTGGTGGAGAATGATTGATGGCAAACCGCTAATCGGAATACATACTGCGCTTTGGTTCACTAACATTGACCACGGCAGACGACATCAGCCACTACAACTCATGTCAATGGCCGATAATTTACGGTACAACAAGAAACTGAAAGGCAAAGTGAAGTACGCCCGTTACCACAACTACGACGCGATTGAAGTTCCATTTACCGATGCAATACCAAGTGATTATGAGGACCTGATGGGAGTTCCGATTAGCTATTTGGATAAACATACCCCCGACCAGTTTGAGATTATCGGATCAAGCAGAACGCTCGGAAAGCGGATGTCAGAAATCGCAGCAAAAGGTTCATATATGCAAGGTGGCCCGCGTTTTTACCTTGATAATGGCAATGGCACATACGAGCGTTTATATGATCGGATCGTCATCAAGAAACGTAAATTATGAGAACAACGCTCAAGCAATACAAGGTCAAAGAAGTCTGCGACGGCTTTGTCTATAACGAAATCGAAGGCAAAGGCTTGTTCGGACTCTCCGGCAGGCTCACCATCCAACCCGAATACCAGCGCAACTATATCTACGCCGACGGCAAACGCGATGTCGCGGTGATCGAATCGCTGCTGAAGGGCTATCCCCTGGGGCTGATTTATTTCAACAAAATCAGCGGCGACAAATTGGAAGTTCTGGACGGCCAGCAGCGGATCACCAGTTTCGGACGCTATGTCACAAACAAGTTCGCCGTCAAAGACGAACACGGCATGGAGCAATACTTCCGCAGCATCGCCGCCGATAAGAGGGCCAAAATCCTCGAAGCGCAGCTCCTGATGTATGAATGCGAGGGAACCGAAAGCGAGATCAAAGAATGGTTTCGGACGATCAACATCGCGGGTGTTCCCCTGAATAATCAGGAGCTTTTGAACGCGGTGTATTCCGGGCCGTTTGTGACGCTCGGCAAAGAAGAATTCAGCAACAGCCAAAACGCCAATACTCAAAAATGGAGCGCGTACATTAAAGGCAGCGTTAATCGGCAAGATTTCTGGGAACGTGCGCTGGAATGGGTCAGCAAAGGCAATGTCGGCGACTACATGAGCGGGCATCGCACCGCCACAAACATTGCCGAAGTGAAAACGTATTTCAACAGCGTGCTGGACTGGGTTTCAGGCGTCTTTACCGGGGTGGAGAGCGAAATGCGCGGGCTGGACTGGGGCGCGTTCTACGAGACATACCACACGCAGCCTTACGATCCGGCAGCGGTCGCGCAGGAAGTCCAAACACTGTACGCCGACCCGTTTGTGAAAAAGCGCGGCGGGATTTTTGAGTATGTCCTGGGCGGTTCGCGGGATACGAAGCTGCTGGAAGTGCGCGTGTTTGACGAAGCCACGAAAAGAGAGGTATACGAGAAGCAAACGGCAGCCGCGAAAGAAAGCGGCACTTCCAATTGTCCCCTGTGCGCCCTCGGGCACGATGCGAACAAGGGCAGAATCTGGAAACTGGCCGAGATGGACGCCGACCATGTCGCGGCATGGAGTAAGGGCGGGAAGACCTCGCCGGAAAACTGTGAGATGTTGTGCATCACACACAACCGGGCGAAAGGGAATCGGTAATAGGGCTTGCGGTAAGAGAGGGTGCGACTCAGAGACTGTATAGAAACTCCAGACCGGCGGTTAAAACCGCAGCAACAAACGCACGAAGTCTGCCTTCGCAGACTCAAGAAAAGTCAAATCCTAACCGGCGAAGGCCGGTTTTGTGAACTCGTTGCCGCGATTTTAATCGCCCGACCGGAGTTTCTATGCAGTCTCACAGGAATTCGCGCCCCGCATCGCGAATAAGCGCCTATGACAAATTGGCTGCTTGTGTCTTCCGCCGATAACTTTGAAACGTCTCGCGCTCGCGGCTTTGACCTGGCGGGCATGAAAAGCCGCCACCGCAAAAAAGCGGAGCGCGTCGCGCCCGGCGACCGGGTTTTGTTTTATCTCACGGCCGTCAAATCCATCGGTGGCGTGGCGGAAGTTACCGGAACATATTTCGAAGACCATGAGAAAATTTGGGAAAGCAACCGGCCCGGTGAGGTTTACCCCTTTCGATTTCCCATCAAACTGCTCAAAGCTCGTCCCGCCGGGAATTGCCTGCCGCTGGATGATCTGGTTCACTCACTGGATTATCCCAAGCGCTGGCCCCCGCAGCACTGGACACTGGCCTTTCAGGGCAATGTCCATGTCTTCAGCAATGCCGATTACGACAAAATCGTTGAGGCGCTTTAATGCCGCGTGGTCTGCTCGGCATGAACGGCTACCAGTGGTCGGTGCTGGTGGCCGCCTGGCTGGGCTGGGGCTTTGACGTGTTTGACGGACTGCTGTTTAACTACGTCGCTCCAAACTGCGTGCCGACGCTGCTGCACATCCCTCTGGGAACCCCGGAAGCGAAAGCGGCTTATCAATACTGGACCGGCGTGCTGACAGCCGTGCTGCTTTTGAGCTGGGCTGCCGGGGGCATTATTTTCGGACGCATTGCCGACCGAATTGGGCGCACAAAAACACTTCTGCTGACCATGCTGCTGTATGCCGTCGGAACCGCAGCCTGCGCCTTCGCGCCGAATATGGGTGTGCTGACCCTCTGCCGCATTCTGGCAGGTCTAGGCATCGGCGGTGAATGGGCAGCGGGTGCGGCGATGGTGGCGGAAGTGGTTCCCGAAAAACGGCGCGTGGAAGCCGGCGCACTGCTGTATACCTCGGCTCCCATTGGCCTGTTTCTGGCGACATTCACCGTGCATCAAATCTCTGCGGTTTTCCTGCCCGGCAGGCCGGAGGTGTCCTGGCGTTATGTGTTTCTGTGCGGCTTGTTTCCCGCCTTGATTGCATTTCTCGTCCGCCTGTTCGTGCGTGAGCCGGAGCGCTGGAAAGAAGCCGCCGGCAATACCGCTCCGCCGCGATTGTCCGAGCTATTTTCCCCGGAAATCCGCGCCCTGACTGTGAGCGGCCTCATCCCCGCTGTCACGGTGCTGATCATGTGGTGGAGCTGTAATGCGTTTATTCCGGTTGTTGCTACCCGTCTGGCGCAGGAAAGCGCGAAAACGGATGGTCTGACCCGGCTTGCGACGCTGGCGCTTTCGGAGAACTGGAAGGCACTGGCAACTTACAGCTTCAACTGGGGCGGTTTGCTGGGAACTTTGCTGACGATCCCTGCCGCGAAATTCCTGGGCCGTCGCGCGATGTTCGCTGTCTATTTTTTATTGTCTGCCGCCGCGCTGCTGACCACGTTTGGGCTGGAAATAGACCCGAAAACGCGCCTCTATTTGTACTTTTTCATTGGCCTGACGGTTTTCGGCGTTTTCGGCAGTTTTACGTATTACCTGCCGGAACTGTTTCCCACGCGCCTGCGGGCGACAGGGGCCGGTTTCTGCTACAACTCCGGGCGCATCGTAGCCGCCGCCGGACCGTTTCTGGTCGGCAGCATCGCCGCGCGAGGCACAAGCAGCATTTTGCAGACGCTGTTCTGGGTCGGCTTCGTCCCATTGATCGGCCTTTTCTTTTTGCCCTGGGTGATTGAGACGAAGGGGAAAGAATTGGGGGATTAGTTGCTTCACAAAAGCCACGCGAGGGAATGAATTCCTCTCGCTCCAATTTAGTTGTCCTTCGGACATAGGAAGAGCGGCGAACAGTCGGTTCTTTCATCCGCAGGACGTTTATCAGGGAGCGAGCGAAATTCATTCCCTCGCAAAAAGTCTACGACAAAAAAGCCCACCCGTTCATTAAAAGCAGGCAGGCTTTTCTATTCTGACTTCGGTTTGTGGGCTAATCTGTCGCCGGATTGAGGCCGGTCGGAGCAGCCGCAGGAGCATCGGGGTAGACGCTGATCCGCCGGGTTGCTTTGCTGTGGCCTTCAAACTTGACGTAGCCGTCAATCAAAGCGTACAGCGTGTGGTCACGGCCCATGCCGACATTGACGCCCGGATCAAACTGCGTGCCGCGCTGCCGGATCAAAATATGACCGGGCTTGACCAACTCGCCGGCGAACTCTTTGACGCCCAGCATTTTCGGGTTGCTGTCACGTCCGTTACGGGTCGACCCGACCCCTTTTTTGTGTGCCATTTCAAATTCTCCTGAAGGGGTTACGCGACGGCGATGGTTTCGACGCGCACGCGGGTAAGCTGCTGGCGGTGGCCCCAGTGCTTGTGCTGGTTTTTCTTGGCTTTATAGGTAAAAGCGTTGATCTTTTTACCTTTTGTCTGCTCCATAATCGTCACGGTGACACTGGCCCCGGCAACAGTCGGTTTGCCCCACTGCGGAGCGTCGCCGCCGATATACAAAACTTCGCCCAGGGTCGTCGTTGCCCCGGCTTCACCCTCAAACTTGTCTACAACAAGGATGTTTTTTTCTTCGACCCGGTATTGTTTTCCACCGGCCCGCACAATGGCGTACATAAGACTGCGTTTCCTTTCGCGTTCTGCGAACTCATCAACTCTGTCGAAAAGCATTTGTCAAAGACAACGGGAATAAGTATGACACATTGGGAGGCCGCTTGTCAAGAGTGTATTATGCCCCCAACCGCTCGCGGCTGCCATTGCTGACGGGCTTGCCGCCTCCGGTGGTCACGACTTCGCCGATAGCGACGGAGCGGCGCACGTCGGTCAAACGGACTTTCACCGATTGCCCCTGGAACCGCGCACCGTTTGCCAGCTCCACTTGAAACGCCCGCTGCGGCAGCAAATGAGACGTTGCCCACGGCGCGCGATCACCCTGCGGATCATCCCGGCCAACCTGGCATTCCACAATTTGGCCCCGGCGCGGCGGAGTCAACGCCTGCTCAAATTTTTGCAGACTGCCCTGGTCAATATCAAATTTCTCGATGTGATGCCAAGCCGGGACAGCCCGCACGTAAATGGAGCGTCGAAGCTTCCGTTCCAAATCCTCTAAATCTTCCCCCTGCGCGCCGATCAGGTGGGCGCAGACATCCGGGTGAGCGCTGACGACAAACGCTTCGTGAGACGTAGTCGCGGCGAGTTTTTGCAGTTCGCGCTCAATGCTGAGCGAAACAGTTTCCGCGGAGTCAATGCGGCCCAGTCCGTGGCAGTAGGGGCAGATTTCGGTCATCGCCGTGTCTACCGTCTCGCCGGTGCGCTTGCGGGTCATCTCAATCAGGCCCAGGGCGGAGATGGAGGAAATCTTGGTGCGCGAACGGTCGTCTTTCAGGGCTTTGACAAAGGCGTCCATCACAGCCTTTTTGTCCCGCGCGCTGTCCATGTCGATAAAGTCCAGCACGATCATACCGCCGAGGTCGCGCAGGCGAAGCTGCCGGGCAATTTCTTCGGTGGCCTCCAGATTGGTTTTGAGAATCGTGTCCGAAAGCCCAACAGTGCCGGTGAATTTGCCGGAGTTGACATCAATGGAGACAAGCGCCTCGGTCTGGTCGATAATCAGGGAGCCACCCGACGGCAGCGGCACTTTGCGCTGCAAAAGCCGCTCGACATCGGCCTCAATCTTAAACTGCTCAAAGATTGGCTTGTCGCCGTCATACAGCTCAATACGATCCTGCAAATCCGGCGAAAGTCGGGCAATAATCTCATGCGCCTGCGCGTAATCCGTCGGCGAATCAATCACCAGGCGGCTGACATCGGAACCGAACGCATCCCGCAGAATTTTCAGCACCAGGCCCATATCCTGATGAATCAAGGCCGGCGCAGGTGTCACTTTGGCTTTAGCGACAATGCCATTCCATGTTTCCAGCAGCATCAGGTAGTCCATGCGAAGTTCAGCCGCCGTTCGGCCCTCGGACTCCGTGCGAACGATCACGCCTGTTCCCGGCTGTTTGAACTTCTGAACAATTTTCTTGAGTCTGTCTCGCTCTTTGCCTTCTTCAATTTTGCGCGAGACGCCGAGATTATTGGCATCCGGCATCAGCACGAGAAAGCGGCCCGGCAGGGAAACGCGGGAGGAAACGCGGGAGCCTTTGGTGCTGCGCGGGCCTTTGACCACCTGTACCAGCAGATGATCGCCGCGCTTCACCAGATCAGTGATATGCAGATCGCGGCGATTGCGGCGCGGCCCGCCGTCTTCATCTTCTTCCGGCAGAATGTCGGCCACGTACAAAAACGCATTGCGTTCCAGACCGATCTCCACAAACGCGGCGTCCATGCCGGGCAGAACATTGTCCACCTTCGCTTTATACAAATTGCCGACGACGCGCTGTTCGCGCTCGACATGCAGCTCCGTGAGCTGCTGATCCACCAGAACGGCAATGCGCGTCTCCCGGTGGTCTACGTTCACAAAAATCTCTTTTGCCATTCTCTCTCAAATCTTTCGGAGACCTGCCTCCCCGCTTCGTTCTTCCCTTCACTGGGGCCCTTCCGAAAGGACCCTATAACCGAGGTACGAGAAGACAAGGAGGCAGGTCAATTCTTAATGCCCCGTCAAATGCTGCCAGAACCGAAATGTCGGGCTGCTGCTGCGGGAAGGTAATTGTGTCGGGGCAGAGTCAGGAACGCCATCCATTTGGCTCACACTGCCTTCCACCACCATCGGAATCTCGCCGGGACGCAGATAGCCCATTTTACGGGCTTCCGCCGCTACTCCCTGCGATGTTTTTAAGTAGGCAATACGCCGAACCAGAGCCGTATTTTCCGACTCCAGCACATCACTTTGCTGCCGGATCAATGACAACTGAGTACTTTGGAGGCTTGCCTCGCGGTAAGGCCGGGCGACTTTTGCAACCAGATTGACCGCAAGGAACGCCGTGACGAAAATCATCGCACCGGCCATTCCGACACGCGCCCAGAGACTCCAAATGCGGCGGGGTCGTTTCCAGCCCGATTTTCTGCGCCGGGCTAATCGCCGCGCCGCCAGTTCATCCTCGTCCATGCCTGATCCCCTGTTGATTCACGGTCAGAAATTTATTCAGGCCGCAGCGGCTGTCCGATACGGTGAATCTTGATAAAATTCGTGCTGCCGGGCCGGCCCACCGGCACGCCGCCGGTCAGCACCACCACATCGTCCGTTTTAACCAGACCTGTTTGCGCGGCGGCGTCAATACAAGCCTGCATCATGCTGTCTGAATCGGCGGCGATCTCCACCATGACCGGGTGAACACCCCAGATCAGCGCCAGACGATTGATCGTTTCCTGCCGGTTTGTGGCACAAATAATCGGCGCGCGCGGACGGTAGCGCGAAACCACCCGTGCCGTGCGGCCCGTTGCAGACGCCGTCAAGATCGCCGTGCAGTCCAAATCCCGCGCGATGTCGCAGGTGGCCTGCCCAATCGCTCCGGTGATGGACTGACCGGTATCCAAACGCATCTTATCGTCCAGAATTTTACCGTAGTCCAGCGACCCTTCCGTATGGGCAGCGATCTTCGCCATCATACGCACGGTATCAAAAGGATACAGGCCAACGGCGGTTTCCCCGGACAGCATGACGGCATCCGTGCCGTCAAATATTGCGTTCGCCACATCAGTCACTTCTGCCCGCGTCGGACGTGGATTGCGGATCATCGAGTCCAGCATCTGCGTCGCGGTAATTACCGGCTTGCCGGCGCGGTTCGCCTTGCGAATCAGCATTTTCTGGATCACCGGCACCTCGTCAATCGGCACTTCCACGCCCAGGTCGCCGCGCGCGACCATGATTCCATCTACGGCTTCCAGAATGGAATCAATGTTGTGGATCGCCTCATGCTTTTCGATTTTGGCGATGATAGGAATTTTGGCCCGTGCCGCTTCGCACACACCGCGCAGGACAGCGATGTCGCTGGCAGACCGCACAAACGATGCCGCAACATAATCTACCTTTTGAGCGATGCCGAACTTCAAATCTTCCAGGTCTTTGTCGGTGACGGCGGCAATCGGCAGGGAAACGCCCGGCACATTGACGCCTTTGTGCGAGGTCAGCAGGCCGCCCACGACGACTTCGCAGACCAGGACATCGGACCGTTTGGATTTGACGCGCAGTTCCAAAAGGCCGTCATCAAGCATCAAATGCGTTCCGGCGCTGACGGCCTCAAAGATTTCCGGCACCGGAAGGTTAATCTGCTGCTCATCGCCGGGAACATCGTCTAGCGTCAGAGTGATTTCCGCGCCGGGGCGAAGCGTGACGCCTTCGCCGGCAATGTTGCCGACACGCACTTTCGGCCCGGATAAATCTTGCAGCAGAGCAAGAGGAGACTGAAGCTCCTGCGAAATCTCGCGGAGCGCTGTGACTACCTCGGCGTGCTGGGCATGGGAGCCATGAGAGAAGTTGAGACGGGCCACATTCATCCCGGCCATGATAAGATGACGCAGCGCTTCCGGGCTGCGTGTGGCCGGCCCGATGGTACAAACAATTTTGGTTCGGCGCATGGTGGGGAAATGCCTTCGCTCGGTCGGCGTCAGGGCCGTTCCTGACTTATTATAACTCATTACCAGGTTTTCGTCAACAACGAGAGTAAGAAATAGCCCATCGGGGATTTGAACCGCCGGTTTCCGCGCCGAGAAGCGCAGCGTCCTGGGCCAGACTGGACGAATGGGCCATGTGAGCCGCAGTATACCTTACGCGACCGGCCATGAGAGCAAGCCAGCATTGTTCTTACTTATCGCACACCTTTAGACGGCGAAGCGAGGCAGCAGCAGGCCAAACAATGTATAAAGATTCAGACCGACAAGGCTGACAGCCATCAATGCGGTGAAAACACCGAGCCAGCGCGGCAGCAGTCCCTGCCAGCCCCAGACGAAAAAAAATGCCAGCGGCAGCAGCGCCGGGTATAGATAACGGCCCTGTGCCTGAAAAAACGTCAAATTGAAGCGCAGAAACGCAAATGCCACCAACGCACTCAGCGCCGCAAATGCTGCCATTAGTACCTGCTGCGCCGTCGACAAATGCCTGCAACGCAAATGCAGGGCTATTCCAATGACCGCCGGCACAGACAAAAGGGCCGGGAAATCATACAACGGCGGCAAGGCGACGGCAGGCGACGGCGTCCGGCCATGCGGTTCCTGTCCCCAAAACAGCCGCATGGAATCAAACACGCCCCAGAAGGAAGCAAATGTCCATCGGGCCACTCCCTGCAAATACCCCCCGACGGAACCATGGAAAACATAATGGGCGACATCGTCCGCCTGGGCCGTTCCGGCAAAGGCGGTCACGAAAAGATGCTGCGCGACGGGATCACCGTACAAAAGCGTGTTGCGGATCAGCCAAGGCAGGCCGATCAGCAGGCCGAGGCCGAGACTGAGACCACCCCCCCGCAGCGCTTCTTTTGCTGGCAGGCGGCCCTGACGCGCCAGCCCGTACCAGGCCAGAAGCCCCACCGGAAACAGCGCCAGCGCCGAAGTCTTTATCCAAATACCGCCCCCCAGCAGCAGGCCGAGCCAGAGCGCTTCTTTTTTCACCTGTTCCGCAGCCGCCAGCACCGCCAGCCGCCATAGGCAGACCGCGCAGAGCAGGTTCGTCAGGGTGTCGTTCGTCACGGACGCCGACAGGGCGACGTTCCCCGGCAGCAGGCCGACAAAGGCCGCCGTTCCCAGAGCCAGGGCGTTTTCTCCAGGAAACAGGGTCGCAACGCACCGAAACGTGACCCAGATCAGCAGTGCGCCCAGCCCGATGGATACGCCGCGCACGGCGCGCGTTGCTGCCGCAGCGCCGAGTCCACGCGCCGCGAGGTATACGGGGGCGCAAAGTGCGTAATACAGCGGCGGCTGATGATTTTCATAGCCATGCTGCGGGTCGGTAAAAACCGGTAAATGGCCCGAGGCCACTCGCATCACATATTCCATGTGTGCGTTTTCATCCGGGTTGTGCTGGTCCGGCGTCGCCGCCGGAGTGATGGCGCTGTACGCGACGGCCAGCAGCAGATATACAAGAATGAGAGCGGGCAGCATGGCTGCCCCGCTCACTCCAATAAAACCCCAATTCTGGGGAGCTGAAAGTGTCGGCGCGACGTCGGCTGTACGCGCAGCCTTGCTCCGTGCGTTATGAGGGACAACGCGGTTTTTCTTCGCCATGCTTATTTTTTCCCCGGCGGCAAGGCATATACCGAAATACCGTGTGCCTCAAACAATGGCGGGCCGGTACCGTCAGTCAGAGCGTACAGCCAGCGCGTGTAGTCCGTCGCGTCCGGCTTCATGTCGAAGCCCCGGTGATTGATCAAGAGATGCGTCACGCCGACCCCGGCCAGATAGGCTCGCAGGTCTTCTGCGGTATGGAATGTGCCGTAGGGAATATAGGTGCTGTGCTGCGGATCGCCCCAAAAATAGGCACGTTCACAATAAAAGCCGAGTGGATTGTTGTAAAAAACAACTTTCGCATTCCGCGGCAATTGGCTATTGATGAACTGCATCGCCGGATACGAGGAAAAACCGCGCATGATATAATCGCGGCGTGATTGCTGGCCGAACACCACCGGAGCCTGCCGCGCGGCCAGGTCCGCGCCGACCCAGAACGTGAACGCCAGAGAGCAAGCGCCCAGGCCCGCCAGGGCGTAGCGCGACCGCCATCGCCCTTCCCACGCCTCCACCAGCACCCAGGCAGCCAGCAGGCAGAAAACCGGAAGCGCCGGGAGAAGGTAACGGACATACTCCACAGTTGCGAACCATACCAGCAGCGAACACAGCGCATACAGGCCAAAGGCTTTTGCTACTCCCGATGCCCCCCGGCTAAAGGCGGGAAAAAACAGCGCAGCCAGCAGCAGGGGCGAAAGCGCGGCCAGGGGCGTTTGGAAATCATTAAAGGGCCGGAAGGCCAGGCTAGGCGGCAAATGTCCGGGCAGAAGGTACATGGTCAGGTTCCAGGGCGACAAAGCGGCCTGTGTAGGACTGTGGACTTCCTGAAGTGTCTTGCCCGCTCCAAAGTTTGCATTGGAGGCATCATAGCCCGCCCCCAAAGCCGCGTTCCAATAACGGCTGGGGAAAATGCGCGAGTAAAAAGGATAAACAGGATTGCCCGTGTATAGGGTTGATTTGACGAACCAGGGCGAGCCAACCGTCAAAGCAATCAAGCACCAGACGGCGACAGCATTCACCGCTTTACCCGGTGATTGGCTAAGAATACGCAGCCGCCAGAACAGCAAGCCCAGCGAAAGCAGGGCCAGAGTAGTCAGAGCAGTCGCCTTTGTCCCAAGCGTCAGGCCCATCAAGATGGCTCCCAGCCGCAGCCAGCGCTCGTCACGCCCCATCATGCCATTGCCGACCGCCAGCAGAGTCAGCGTCCCAAAAAACGTCGGCGCAAGGTCCGTATAAGCTGTCCCTGCTTCCCATAAGACCAGTGGCGTAGATGCAAACAGCAGAGCCGCTACGACGGCGATTTTCGGTGAGAAGTGCCGCGCGCCCAGTGCGTACACGGCAAGACTCGCCCCTACCCCACAGGCAAAATGAAACAGCTTCGCCAGCGGCACACCGCTGTCCGGCCCGCGCATCATCAATCCGAACAAGTACCACATTTCCGCGGTGAAAGCGAAGTTGGAATGGCTTTCCCAGGGCAGATAATAAATGCGGTGCGCCTGTAAGTAGATGTTGGGATCGGCCAGATGATAAGCCAGGCTGTCCCATTCCGTGTAGAAATCGCTCCCCAGCGCCTGAACCGGAGGCGTCCAAACGCCCAGAAAAGGAATGGCGGCAAGCAGGGCAAAGAGGGCGGCTGTCCCCCAACCCAGCGGCGACAGAGCAATGCCGCCCCGAACCATTGCCCTTACTTCCTGAGCCATGCCGCTATGAGATTTCGCTCCCAGGGCGACCAGTCCCCCCAGCAGCCAGCCGGCGAGGGGATACAAGCCACCGAGTAAACCGAGGGCCAGCATTCCATAGGCCAGCAGGCCCAACCCTGCTGCAAAGCCTAAAAGATTACGTTCGAGCGCACTTGCGTCTTTCTCCACGCCCAGTCGGCGCAAAACAGTCCGGCCTGCGGCGACAGCAGCCCAGGCCGTGACCAGGAATAAAAGAAAGGTCAGCAACTATGTTTCTTTCAACAGCCTTGTTTGAGTGACAGCAAGCAGCCTGTGACGCGCGGCTTGGCACCTGGCTTATCCCAATCCAAAGTCACGCGCCCCAGCCAGTGACCAAACCAGCCAGCCTGGGCAATGGGGACGCCGTTTACAATTTTCAGTTCTGGGAGGACGTTATGGCTATGCCCGCCGACAATTAAGTCTAGCTCCGGGCAGGACGCGGCCAGGCGCTCGTCTTCGCGCAGGCCGATGTGGGTCAGCGCGATCAAAATGTCGACCTGCGGCCTGAGCAGTTCAATTTGGGCTTGCGCGGCGCTCACAGGATCATCAAATACAAACGCGCTGATCAGGCGGACGCCCATGCGCGGCGTCACCATCGGCACAGTCAGGCCGAATACGCCGACGCGGAGGCCGCCGGGCAGGATTTTGAGGAAATGGGAAACGGTCGGCAATGTTTCATTCTGGTCATCGCGCCAGCGGAGATTGGCCGACAAAATGGGAAATGCCGCTTTGCCGATTTTCACCCGCAGCAGCGCATCCGCGACATGGAACTCGCGATTGCCGAGCGTCATGCCGTCGTAGCCAGCCTCAGACATCCGCGTCAAAATCGGCTCACCGCCTGGTCGGACGCCGATATTACCCGCCGAAACGGCGTCGCCGGAATCCAGCAGCAGGACATTTTCGAGCTGTGCTTTTGCCTGGTGAATGCCTTCCGCCTGCGCTTCGCTCAGGTGATTATGAAAATCATTGGTGTGCAGCACATGAAGGGTAGTCATGGGGATTTAACCCATTGTCATCTGCCAGAAATCAGCGCCCAGCATATCCCAGGGCAGGCGGCGCTCGTCGGGATCAGCGAGATCAAACTGCTGACTGACATAGTACAAAATCGTCGCCGGCTGCTGCCAGATGTTGGCTCCGCCATGCCCCACGCCGCGCGGAATGTACAAAAGTTGCGCTTTGCCGCCGCCCATAACAAAGCGCATGGAAGCGTTGTAGGTCGGCGAGTTTTTCCGCGCGTCTACCAGACCGATCAGCAGGCGATCCGTTGGCGGGACGAACCAGACATCCTCCTGATTAAAATGCAGGTGAAAGGCTTTGATTGCGCCGGGCAGCACCAGAGAATAGGACGACTGCCGCACCTGGAATTCAGGAACGGCTTCCAGATGGCCGGTGTCATCAAACCGAACCAGTTCTGCAAACGAGCCGCCGTCATCGGTCAGAAGGCGCAGGTCCAGGATTTTGACGCCCTCAATGCGCCGACCACCGCCGTACTCCTGCGTCGATAAAACCGGCGCAAAATCCGGGCCAAAGTCATCCGGGGAGAGTTTTGTGGTCATCAATGCCTACCCCACGCCCAGCAGTTCCACATCAAACAGCAGCGTCGCATTCGGCGGAATAGTATTTCCCGCACCGGCCACGCCGTATCCGAGATGCCCTGGAACGGTCAAAATGCGCCGTCCGCCGACTTTCATGGTAAGAACGCCTTCATCCCAGCCGCGAATGACGCGGCCCTGGCCGATTACAAACTCAAACGGGCGGCCCCGATCACGCGAAGAGTCGAATTTTCGTCCATCGGGAAATGTTCCAGTATAATGCACTTTGACATTCTGCCCCGCCGATGGGCTGGGACCGTCGCCGACGATTTCATCCGTGTATTGCAGCCCGGAGGGCGTCGTAATCTGTTCTGCCATCGCTATTTGTCTCCGTTCGTTTTCGCAAAATTCGCGTATGTTCGCAAAATTGCGTATGAGTGTTGGGAATAATTACTGGCTGAATTCCGGCCTCAGCAGGCTCAATAAATACTGGCCGTAGCCGCTTTTCATCAGCGGCTCGGCGATTGCCTGAAGCTGCGCGGCCGTGATGAATTCCATGCGGAACGCGACTTCCTCGATACATCCGATTTTCAGGCCCTGACGCTCTTCAATCACCTGCACGAATGTCCCGGCCTGCATCAGCGAGGCAAATGTTCCGGTGTCCAGCCACGCCACGCCCCGGTCCAAAATGCCTACTTGAAGGCGTCCCTGGGAAAGATAAGCCCGGTTGACATCCGTGATTTCATATTCGCCGCGCGGAGAAGGCTGCAAGCGGCGGGCAATGTCAACCACATCATTGTCATAAAAGTACAGGCCCGGCACGGCGTAGGAAGATTTGGGATGCGCGGGCTTTTCTTCAATGGAAACCGCGCGGCAGTTGACATCAAACTCCACCACGCCGTATCGTTCCGGGTCCTGCACATGATAGGCAAACACCACGCCCCCATCCGGGTCATTGTTAGCCTGCAAAAGATGGGCGATGCCGGAGCCGTAAAAGATGTTGTCGCCTAAAATGAGTGCGACTTTGTCTGCGCCGATAAACTTTTCGCCAATCACAAATGCCTGGGCCAGACCATTCGGGGTTTCCTGCACGGCATATTCAAACCGGCAGCCGAGGCGCGCCCCGTCGCCGAGAAGTTTCTCAAAGTGCGGCAGGTCGTGAGGCGTGGAAATAATCAGAATTTCGCGGATACCCGCCAGCATCAATACGCTGAGTGGGTAGTAAATCATCGGCTTATCATAGACCGGCATGAGCTGCTTGCTGACCGCGAGTGTCAGCGGGTGCAGGCGTGTCCCGGAGCCGCCGGCGAGAATAATGCCTTTCATGGGCGCAGTGGTTTCCTCAAGCAAAAGTGTTTCATCAAAGCGTTGGCACAGAGTATACCTGACAGACTGTCAAAACACGTTATCAGTCATACCTTGACACTGCTTTTCGGCGTATGCTATAGTCTGCCAACGCATTTTCAAGGAACTTTCATGCCCGAAGCCGCCCCGCCGACCGACCCTGAACGCCCGCGGCCTTTGCCCCGCCGCGCGGCCGCGCGGCCTGCCCCGCCCCGCGCCAACCGTCCGCGCTTTCAGCTCGGGGACGGGGTCTGGCTGGTCATTCTCACCGCTCTGGCGCTGACGGTTTCCACGCGCGCCGCGGGCCTCCGGGCGCACACTGCGCCTGGGCTTCTGGCGGCAGCGGGAACGGTCGCCGCACTTTACCTGCTGGGATGGCGCGCGCGTGACCGGGCCGCCGGGATTGGCGCGGGCTTGCTGGCTGCGACCAGCCTGCCATTTCTCCATTTATGCGCCGCATCGCCGCAGAGCGCGCCGTTTATGCTGCTGACGGTTGCGGCTTTGTTTGCATTTGTCGCCGGCTCTTCTCTGGCGGCGCTGGCGCTGGCCGCCGCGGCGACATTTGTTCGCCCGGATGGATTGCTGCTGGGCCTGCTGCTGCTGGGTATCTCTCTGGCGCAGCGCCGGCAAAGGTCGGTTTATGGCGCGGCGCTCTTTTTTGTTCCGGTGCTGATCGTCTGGTCGGCGCAGATTGCGCTGGGCCATTTGCACCCGGCGTTTCCTGCATTGAGTTACCATGCGGAGGCGCTGCGGTTCCTGGCCACTCCCGCATCTTTACTGCTGCTGTGGTTCCTGCTGCCGATGTTTGCGGAAACAAGCGAACCAGTCCGCCGGGCGCGATGGCTGCCGGTGGTGCTGTGGGCGCTGCTGACGCTCGGCATGGACCTGTGTTACGCTCCGACCGGCTCTGCAGCGATGACTTTGCCGCTCATGGCTCTGCTTTTTGCGCTGGCCGGAGGGGGCGTGTCCCGCCTTTTGCCGACACTGACCGGCGAATTGCCTGTCCCCGCGCTGCGCTATGTGCTGGCGACACTCGCCGTGCTGGCCCTGGTCGGCCTGCATTGTCGCCTGGAATAGAGAATCAATACGCCAGGAGCGATTGCACGTCACGCCAGGAGCGATTGCACGTCGTAGGCTTCCAGAATCTGACGGCCCGGCAAAGCGCTTAACTCAATCAAAAAACTGAACCCGGCGACTTTGCCGCCAAGTTTCTCCACCAGCCGGGCTGACGCCAGGGCCGTGCCGCCGGTCGCCAGCAGATCATCCACGATCAACACGCGCGTGCCTGGGGCAAAAGCATCCTGGTGGATTTCCACCGCCGCGGTGCCGTATTCCAGCGCATATTCTTCCGAAATCGTCTGATGCGGCAGTTTGCCGACTTTGCGAATGGGAACAAATCCGACGCCGAGCGCAAGCGCTAAAGGCGCACCGAACAGAAAGCCGCGCGATTCGATCCCGACCACGACCTCCGGGCTGAGACCCCCGGCCCGCTCGGCAAAACAGTCAATCACTTCTTGAAAAGCCGCAGCATTGCCCAGTACCGGGGTAATATCCTTAAACAAAATCCCGGACTTGGGAAAGTCCGGGATGTCACGTATCAAAGCCGCTGCCAGCAAGTCTGACATTTTTTAGTACCCGCCAATCATCAACTGATCACCCACGCCGCCGGCGTAAGGAAAGTCAGGCAAAACCGTCCCGCCGTTCGTTACGGGAACCGGCACAACCGTTGGGGCTGTTCCGGTTCCGACTGGGCCGGTGCCGCCGGGCGTGTAGGAATAGCCGGGATAAATCGCCCCCTCCGGCAGGCTGTAACCACCATACGGCGAATAGGCGTAAGGATTAGAACCATAGCCCGAAGTGTCAAACGGCGAATAAGCCTCCGGGTTCTGCGACGGCACAACCGCAACATTTGGCGCGGCGATGCCGTTTAATTGCCCCGGTGCGCCCGTGGGGATGGATACGATGGGCGCGGGTGTGGAAATAGTATTGCGATAGGTCAGCAGCGGCAATTCGGTAATAGGCTGGCCGCCATTGGTGTGATCCAGAACCTTGCCTTCCAAACGCTGCGGCCCCTGCCCACGCCGAAAAAAGCCATAATACGCCTTCCAGCCGGTCTGTGTCTGCTTGGCAATCAGCGCCGCTGCGTCCGAAGCGTTCAGGCGGCGGCTGGGAAAAACGACATCACCCGTAATCGCTCCGCTAATTTGGGTCACAGCATTGTCTACCGCCGCGACCGTTTGAATCGCTTCCCGTGCAGCCATTTTCTCGGACGGAAACACAATTGGCGCGTCGCTGTCGATTTGCACTTCCGGCACGGTGGCCCCGGCGTCAATTTTGCTGACCACATAAACTTTCTGAAAATCCAGGCCGAGTGCATTGGCAAGTGAGCTTACCGCATCCAGTCTGCCACCAGGGGTATCTGGATTGTCAACCGAAAACGTCACCGGCTGATTGGCGCTGACTCCGCCCCGGAACACAATCGTGATACCAAGCCGGCGGTTCATTTCCGCTACCACATTGCTGGCGGGCGTATTCGTGAACGAAATCGTATCCGCATGTGCCGGAACTGCCAAAAATAGACCCAGTCCGGCCAGAAGCAATCCGGGCAATGTGGGAAAAACAGTGTATTTCATTTCCGTTGATGTCCTTTGGAATCGAAAAAACTCTGCCATTGATGTCCCCATTTTCCGGCAAAGGTAAACGTGGGGGCCGGGCTTGACCCTGCCCTCTTTCTTCCGCACTGCTTTCTTACAAAAATAGCCCTTGACACCAGCAACTGTCCATGATAGAATAGGTTATCGCTGAACACCGGGCCTTTTCCCTTCCCTTGTTCCATTGGAGGAAAACCATGTCCCTTCGTCTGTCCGCTCCTTCGTCTGTCCGCTCCTTCGTCTGTCCGCTCCTTCGTCGCTGTCCTTAGCCTGATGACCACCAGCCTGCTGCTCGCTTCCCTGACCGCCCATGCCCAAACCCACGGCACTTACACCGTCCACTACAGCGGAGGAACCATCGCCGTCGTCAATGCAGCCGCCAATCCGTTCATGCCCCAGACCAGTGAATATGATGGCGGAGCCGGGGCCTGGTGCAGCACGGACAGTTGGGGTAACCCCGCCTCGTTCAGCGTTACCATTCCTGATCCCAGCATCAAGCCCCCGCAGCCCCTCACGGCGACTTTTACCTGGACGCCCGCTCCCGGCAATCCCAATGAGCCGCCTCCCGCTGCCGCTGTTGTCTCGCAGACCTGCACCGCTTCCTGGACGACGGACTATTGGGATGGCAGTGCTACGTTTAGCGGCAGCGTAAGCAACGGTCTGGGCGGGCCGGTGGTTTCGCGCAGCAACGGCGCGACCTCGACAAGTACGCTGTATACGGTGTGGGCTGCGCCGGACCCATCGCATCCTGCGGCCAGCTTCAGCGTGACGTGCAGCCCGACGGCCAGTTTCACGGCGTCCAGTGGCAGCATGTCTCATTCGTCGGTTTCGGGGGGTGTCGGCGTCATCTACATGGCCGCTGCCGTTCCCGTCACCATTAACCTCTCCGGCGCAACACTAGACGCCAATGGCAATGACAACATTCTGGTAGGTCAGCTTTGCACGTCCAGCCTCAGCGGCATTCCCTCCGGCTTCACGGTCTCCAATTATGTTTGGTCGGTGACTGGCACAACTTTTCAATATTGGAGCGACACCACTCCTGCCAATCAGACTGACCCTTACAATCCTAACGCTTCTGTCTACGTCGATGGTCCTGGCCGGTCCGATCAACCAACTGCTCAATGGTACTGGAACGACCTTGACGCCACTGGCCCCACGCCAGAAATGGTTACCTGCACGGCGACCGTGACACCTCCCGCCGGGCAGGGAGCGGCTTTCACGGTAGTGGGGACGAAGACGGTTACTGTGTTGCGGCCAAATTGGACAGCCAATGGCACTGCGGGCAATATGCAAGTCAGTACTGCCGACCCCGGTAACGGCTTTTATGGCACTGATTACTGGTTATGGGCCGGTCCAACGGCGGGTACGAGCGTTGGTGCCGGCATGAACTTTTTTGCCACGGTCTCCTCCCCAAATACAGCCCTGTTTGGAAATGGAAGCCTGATCCTGGTACAAATCATTGCTCCACAGTCAACTACAACGATTGAGGAGGAGCCAGGCGTAAGTGTAACTTTCCCCTGGTCGCAAAATGGAGAAGAGGGACTGGATGCAGTCTATCCTTATTCATGGACTAGCACTACTACGACTGCGGGAGTTCCTATATACATCTCACACGACAGTCCAGGTATGGATTTAAATTATCCTAACTTGCAGTCGGCAACTATATGCGATCAGTTCTACGATTACCTCATGTATTTCGCGCCCGGCTCTACACAATGTGTCCCCCTAGCACGCCTGATTTGGAGTATAGACGGCAGTGCTACCCTTCCTAGCACAGGAAATTGGGTAAACTTCCCAGTAGGCTCGGCGGGGTCAATCACGCCTAGTAGTCCCCAAACAAGTTTCCTTCCATTCAACGAGTTCCCGATGTGGGGGCAGGTTCTTATCGCCACCGATGGTTCTTTTTAACCTTCATGGAGCTAGGATGCTTTGCTTACTGGCGAAAGGTTTTTACAATACCTCGGTCAAAAGGGGCTAATAGAAACTGACCCAGAAGAAACAAGTATGGACACGAACAAATGGATACTAGGAGCAGCTTTATGCCTTTGCCTCGGCGCGTCGGGATGTGCGCTCATTCAGCATTACCACTCCAACCGCGGTATGGGTTCAGGTCCAATTTTGGGTACTGATACGCCCGCAGCAAAAGCAAGGTTCATTCGGATTGCTCGTCTGGATGAGGCGGCGATACTAGCACAGAAGGCAGGTGATTATGCCGAAGCGGAAGACTATGTCCGGCAGTCAATCGCAATTGGTCAGGACGCTGGGGTGGCCCAGGAAGTTTTGGCATCAGCATTGAACGCGCAAGGTAAGACACAAGAAGCGCTTCAAGCGTACAAAGTAATCGCAGACCGGGGAGGAGTTTTTCCGCGTAATATGGTTCCATATGCGCGGCTGCTGTTGGAGTCGGGTCAGTGGGCGTCGGCAGTCGCCGCATACAACAAAATGTTAATCTATTTCTCCGCAGATGATTTGGTAAAAGCAAATAGTTATTTCTCCCCTGACATACCACAGCCAAAGGAACTGGCGATTATGCTGCACATTGAGCAGGGACTAACTGATATTGGTGGTGCTAGTTGGGGCAGCGGGCCTCAGCCCGAAAAGGCGATGACCGAATTCGCTCAAGCCCTGCGCCTTGCGCCGGATTCAGCTCTGGCAAACTATTACTACGGCTTCGGCTGGCAGCATCTTGATCGGAAAAGCCCTACGCGAGAGGCTTATGCTCAAAAAGCAAAAGCCGCACTCCAAAAGGCCGCAGCAATTGGCACGGGAGAAGTCCAGAAATCGGCGCAGGAAGCGCTGCGCGGGCAGTAGGACGCTTACTTTAGCCGGCAGCCAAGACAATGGCGGCGAAGTCTGTCGCTTTCAGGCTTGCCCCGCCGATCAGTCCGCCGTCAATATTGGGGCGGGACAGCAAATCGGCGGCGTTGTCGGGTTTCATGGAGCCGCCGTACTGAATTCGCACGGCGTCGGCCACAGCGGCGTCATAAGCCATTTCCACCGCATGACGGACGACGCCGCAGACACGGTCGGCTTCTTCGGCGGCGCAGGTTTCGCCCGTGCCAATGGCCCAGACCGGCTCATAGGCGAACACAATGGTTTCGCTTACTGACGCCCCGGCAATCCCAGCCAGTGCGCCCAGCACCTGCGCCCGCACCACATCATCCGTCTCGCCCCGCTGCCGCTCGGACAGTGTTTCACCTACGCAGAGGATAGGGATCAAGCCCGCCGCGAGCGTTGCCTGCGCTTTGATGTTGACTCCGGCATCAGTCTCTCCGAAAGTCCGCAGCAAGTCCGGCGTCAAGTCCGGCTCCGGCACGCCAAACCGTCCGCGCGTTTCCGAATGGCCGAGAATGACGTACTGCACACCGACATCCGCCAGCATCGGCAGGGAGATTTGAGAGGTATACGCCCCGCTGTTTTTCCAGAACGCTTCCTGTGCGCCCAGCGCAATTTCTGTTCCGGCAAGAGCCTGTCCGATGGAATACAAGGCCGTGTACGGCGGGCAAATCACGACATCAACACCAGCTTTGCTTGCTACGAGAGGCTTGAGCTCTTCGACCAGTGCCAGCCCTTCGCGGACAGTCTTGTTCATCTTCCAGTTCCCGGCAATGATTTTCTTACGCATAATGCTTGTTAGTCCTTTTCCAATGTCGGCGTGAGCCAGTGTGCAGCTTGCTGCACAGGACAGCCATGAAGTCTTACCCAGGGCGAAAAATCGTTTGATCGCGCCGACGCCCTACGGAAACTGTCGTGATCGGGACGCCGACATATTCTTCAACGGCTTCCACAAAGCGCCGTGCATTTTCCGGCAGCCCTGAATACTCACGAATGGCGCTGACATCTTCCGGCCAGCCCGCAAAGGTTTTGTAAATCGGCTCGCAGCGGCACAGGCGACCCTGATCACTGGGGAAGTCTACGATTTCTCTGCCGTCCAGCTTGTAAGCGACGGCCATTTTCACTTCCTCAAAACCTGTCAGCACGTCCAGGTGGCCGAGATAAAGGTCGGTAAGACCATTGACCAGCGCCGAGTAGCGCAGCGCGACGCCGTCGAGCCAGCCGCAGCGCCGGGGACGGCCCGTCGTCGTTCCGTATTCCGCGCCACGCTCGCGAATCAAATCACCGAGCGCATTGTTTTGTTCGGTGGGAAACGCTCCCGCACCGACTCGCGTGGTATAGGATTTGGAGACTGCGATGATCTGGTCAATCTGGGTCGGCCCCAGGCCCGTGCCGATGCACGCGCCGCCCGCCGACGGGTGCGAGGAGGTGACATAGGGATAAGTCCCCAGATCAATATCCAGCAGCGTGGCCTGCGCCCCCTCAAACAGCACTTTTTTGCCGGAGCGCGCGGCATACGCAACCCGCAGAGCGGTATCATCCACATAAGGCCGCAGCGCTTCTGCGTGAGGCAGCAAATCGGACAAAATCTGCTCGGCGGAAAGAGGCGGAACACCGTAGATTTTAGTCAGCAGCTCGTTCTTGTATTCCAAAACTTCGGTAAGCCGCTCCGCAAACAGCGCCGGGTCGACAAACTCGCGCATCCGAATACCGACCCGCGCCGCTTTGTCCTGGTACGCCGGGCCGATGCCGCGCCCGGTCGTCCCCAGCGCGCGTTTGCCCTTGCGCTTTTCTTCCAGTTCGTCCAGCAGCACATGGTAAGGCAGCACGATATGGACATTCCCGCTGACCTTCAAATTTTCGCAGGTGATGCCGCGTGCTTTGAGCGAGGTTAGTTCCCCGACAAACGAGGCCGGGTCCAGCACCACGCCGTCCGCGACGACGCACAGCGTGTTGGGATGCAGAATGCCGGACGGAACGAGATGCAGCTTATATTCATCTTCGCCGCCCTGCGCGTTTGGAACCACGACGGTATGGCCGGCATTGGAGCCGCCGCCCCAGCGCACGACCACATCTTTGTCATGGGCCAGAAAATCAATGAGCTTGCCTTTGCTCTCGTCGCCCCACATCGCCCCGACGACAACGGTATTTGCCATAAATCACAGTGTCCTTTGGCTCAGCCGCATCCTCAAGATTTCTTCGGCGACCGCCGCCGAATTATAGCACCGCCAAAGCGCGAAAGTCAACGAAACAGGTACAATCCGCGACGAGGCCTTTGTCCAATGACTATTCGTTCCTATGCCATTTTATTTTCGCTTGTTGCCGTCTTTCTTTGCGGCTGTCGCGCAAGACGCTCTGACCACACCCTAGCTGGCACGCCGCGCTCTCTCTACACTATCACTGACATCGGCACGGGAGAGCCGCACTGGATCAACGATAAAGGGCAAGTGGTAGGAGCATTTCCAGCGGGCGTCTTTCCAAACAGCAAAGACTTTCCCTATTTTCATGGTTTTCTGTGGGACAATGGCAAGCGAACGGAGATGAAAACATTTGGCGGTTGGTACAGCGATGCGGGGCAAATTGCCGATAATGGGCAAATCATCGGCAGCGCCTCTGTTCCTGGGCATGATCGAAATAGGATGCCCATTGAACATGGCTGTCTCTGGCAGAGGCAGAAAATGACGGACTTGGAAGCCGACCCCCGTTTTCGTGGCACGGGCGCAATTCATATCACACAATCAGGCGCGGTGTATGCCATATCTCCACCGATCGGCTCAATGAAACTGTTTCACCTGTGGTTTTATCCCTCTGGCTTTGCCCCCGGCGTCAGAATTGACAAAGGCGTGATCGGTGGGCCTGTCCTCAAACCTTTTGCTATAAATGATGCAGGTAAAGTCATCGGCACATGGGACACCGGAGAAAAGCGAAACAAGAACACTGTTGCTCGTGCTTTTCTCTGGAAAATCGGACAACGAAAATGGATTGATCTTGGTACCCTGGGCGGATTAGGAAGCGAACCAACGGCGCTCAATAACGCTGGACAGATCGTTGGCATCTCCGATCTGCCGGATGATCCTGCCTCACCCAGAGCGCGAACACACGCCTTTCTTTGGCAGCAGGGCAAAATGCGCGATCTCGGCGCACTGGCGAACGGCAGTTTCAGTTTCCCCAAAGCGATCAATGACAAAGGGCAGATCGTTGGTTTTTCAGAAGTGAACCAGCGCAGCCTAGAACTACTTCCCGTGCTTTGGGAAGCAGGAAAGATCAAAGATTTGAGCCTGCTGATTCCTGCCGGTACAAAATGGAGCGGGTTAAGTGGTGCAGCCAGCATCAATAATCGCGGACAGATCGTCGGCTCCGGCGGCCTTGTCGCCGAGCGTTGGGAGCATGGCTACTTGCTGACACCAAGCTGAAATTGTTTCTTTTACGAGGTAATCCATGACCATTTCGCAGAAAATCGGTCAGATGCTGCTGTTCGGCTGGCAGACCGACGCCCAGGCCAACGCCTTGATAAACGAACTGCACGTCGGCGGCGTGGTTTTGATGGGCCGGAACAGCGAGCCGCCGGATATAATGCGAAAAACCATTACGGGGTTGCAATCGCGTGCGATGGCAACGGGCCTGCCGCCGCTTTTTGTCGCCGTCGATCAGGAAGGCGGGCGGGTGCAGCGTCTTGGCCCGCCGGACTATGCCGCGCGGCCCGCGGCGCGGGAAATCGGCAGAAGCAATGACCCGGCACAGGCGCGTTTGGCGGCGAGGGCACTGGGCGAAGAACTTCGCGACTTAGGGTTCAACTGGGATTTTGCGCCGGTGCTGGATGTGGACAGCAATCCGAAAAACCCGGTCATCGGCAGCCGCTCATACGGGAGCAGCCCTTACCAAGTCGCGGCGCTGGGGGCCGCCGCTGTGCGAGGTTTCCAAGAAGACGCTGGAATACTGGCCTGCGGCAAGCATTTTCCGGGACATGGGGATACGGACACCGATTCGCACTTTGCTTTGCCGCGCCTGCCGCATGACCTCGCACATCTGGAAGCGGTAGAATTGGTTCCATTTCGCGCAGCGATTGAGGCCGGACTGGCCGCCGTGATGACTTCTCACATTTTGTTTCCGGCGCTGGATGCCCAGCTTCCCGCCACGCTGTCGCCCGAGATTTTGACGGGATTGCTCCGGCAGAAGTTAGGTTTTCATGGATTGATTATCACCGATGATCTGGAAATGAAAGGTGTCGCCGACGGCTGGGGCGCTGCTGAAGCCGCCGTGCTGGCAGTGGCAGCCGGGGCGGACGTCCTGCTGTGCTGCCACGAGTGGGAAACGCAGCGGGCGATTCGCGATGCACTGGCAAAGGCGGTAAAGAGTGGCAGGCTTACCGAAGGCCGCCTGGATGCCTCACTGGCGCGCATTGCTGCCGCCAAAGCCCGCTGGGTGACTGGCCGGGTATAATGATGGCATGGCCGCCAAAGTCTGCCCGCGCTGCGGTGCACAGTATCAAAACTTAAAGTCCACCACCTGCCCACAGTGCTTTGCCGTTCTCGTTGCTGTGGATGAAGCCACCGCAGAAGAGCTGGCTGCCGCGCGGCGCGAAGTGGAAGAAACAGCGGAGTTTCAGGAAGTCAAAGCGGCAGATGATGAACGTTTCAAAGAGCAGTCCTTTGGGGCCTGCCTCGGCGTCGCCGTTATTACGCTGGTCACGCTTATTCTCGCCGTTGTCTTGATCGTCCTTGCCGTCCATCGCCGCCCTGTCCCAAACACCAGGCAAGCGGGAAATGCAGGGGCGCCGCTTGCTGCGCCCTCTTCTCCGGCTCCCCAAACTTTAGGTGGCGGGGTTTTGTCCGTGCTTCCGGTCGCGGCGGCAACGCTCGATCAGGTGCTGCCGCCAATGGCCGGCCCGTACCGCCGGACGGGAGCCGACCAGGAAACGGTGCTGACCGGGACGCTGACGCCTATCTTTCATGCGGCTTATACCCGTTCGGGTGCATTGCCGCTGGATGCGT
Source organism: Capsulimonadaceae bacterium (assembly GCA_965277095.1). GTDB lineage: Bacteria > Armatimonadota > Armatimonadia > Armatimonadales > Capsulimonadaceae > JANXMY01. The sequence continues at coordinate 2,634,921 of OZ255718.1, read as the reverse complement.
ATGCCCTGCCCGCGGGCCGCCCGACCCCCGAGCAAAATGAGTTCCGGCTCGGCCTCACAGTGGCGTCACAAGTTGGCGGCACAGCCCGTCCGCTGGCTTTCTTTCCGACGGAATACTGGCATTTCGCCGTTCTTACGCCGCCGGGTCAGACGACCACACCTGCCGACTTTCGGGCCGCGCTTATCGCCTCGTTCCAGCAGCCCTGATTTACTTCGCCGCCCGCTGCTGAACGGCCTCGCGCAGGCGTGTCCAGCGCGGGTCAAAGCCGTCCTGACGCATTTCTCGGTACGCCTGCATGAATGTCCAGCCTTGCTGTGTTTCCCGGAAAATACCGATCATGCAGCCCGTCCGGTCCGCCCCGTGCTGGCAGTGGACAAAGACCGGCTCGGACGGAGCGAGTTTGAGCGCGGTCAGCAGTGTCGAGACTTGTTTGGATGTTGGCGGGTCGGAACCCATCGGCAGGTTGATCCAGCGAAAGCCCAGGGCGCGGGCGTAAACGCCTTCCTTTTTCACCGTTTTGGGCGCGATCCGCAGGTCAATAATGGTTTTTACACCCATCGCTTTGAGCTGCCGCAGTCCGGCATCGGTGGGCGCGGCCCCGCGCCAGATGCCGGGAGCCACCGGGTGAAAATTGGGCAAATCCGGCGCGGCAGCGGATGGAAGGGCATAAAGAACAAGTGCAGCCAGCAGGCTACAGGTACGGATTGTCATTCTGCAAGTACTCCCGAACATAGTCCGATACGGCGGCTTCCAAAGAGACAAACGGAACATCGCAGCCCACGGCACGGAGGCGACTCAACTCGGCCTGCGTATGGTACTGGTAGGCCGCCCGAATGTTTTCCGGCGTCGGGATGTAAGCAATGTCAGGTGTTTTGTCCAGAGCGCGAAAAATGGCGGCGGCGAGGTCATTAAATGTCCGCGCCTGCCCCGTGCCGACATTATAAATGCCATTGGCATTCGGATGGTCTAAGAACCACAAAACGACCGCGCAGACATCTTTGACATAGACAAAGTCCCGCTCCTGTGCGCCGTCGGCGTAACCCTCTTTGTGCGACTGAAACAGCTTGATTTGCCCCGTTTCGCGGATTTGATTAGCCGCGTGCCAGATGACCGATGCCATGCGGCCCTTGTGGTATTCATTGGGTCCAAACACATTGAAGAAGCGCAGAGACGCAATTTGAGACGTCCAGCCCTCGCGAATTGCCTCTGAGTCCGACAGCCACTTGGAAAAGGCATAGGGATTCAGCGGGAGAAGGCCGGGAGTGACGGCATCTTCATCGGAAAACCCCCTCGCCCCATCGCCGTAGACGCTCGCGCTGGAAGCGTACACGAAGCGAACTTTGTGCGCCATTGACCACTCAGCCAGTGTGCGCGTGTAGCGGACATTGCGATCATTCAGCATGTCCATGTCAGCAAACGAAGTATCCGTAATCGCGCCGATATGCAGGATGCCGTCTAATTTACCGTCATATTTGCCTGCCGCTAAAGCCTGAGCAAAGACATCCGGCGCAACGACGTCCAGAAACTGTTTGCCGCGCAGATTTTTCCACTTTGGCCCGTCACCGTATTCATCGACGATCAGAACATCGGTACGGCCACGCGCATTGAGCGCCGCCACCAGTGCGCTTCCAATAAATCCGGCTCCGCCCGTCACCACCAGCATATTTTAGTCCTCTGCAAAAACGGAAGCGTCAATTTCATCAGCAGCCGCGAGGGAATGAATTCCTCTCGCTCTGCAATAAGCGTCCTTCGGACGTAGGACAGTTTACCGCGCGCTTGCTTCTTGCGTCCGAAGGACGGGCTTAACGGAGCGAGAGGAATTCATTCCCTCGCGGCTTGCCTTTGCTGCCCAGCCTTAGAAACCCCAAAAAAGGCTGCCGTATTTCTACAGCAGCCTTTCGGTCATTCACATTTACCGCTTGGGGCGGAAGCGGGCGCGGGGCGCTTCGTCGTCAGGCTGCGCGAGGGGCGTGGCTGCCGGGGCAACGTCGTCCGTGCCTTCGGGGAGCGGGGCTTCAAAGTGAACAGGGCGCTCGGTGCGCTCGGAATTGCCGCCACCAAATCCACCACCGCCGCGTCCGCCGCGATCAACACCACCGCCGCCAAATCCACCACCACCGGGACGACCGCCGCGATCTCCCCCGCCTCCAGGGCGTCCGCCGCGATCACCGCCGCCACTGGGGCGCGGGGGACGGCCCGGCTCCGGGTTGGCCGGGTCAAACGGCTTGTCCAGACCGCGCGCGGTCAGGTTGACGCGGCCCTGTGAATCCACTTCCGTGACGCGGACACGGATTTTGTCGCCCATGCCGATCACATCTTCCGGCTTGTTGATCCGCTCATCCGAATCGGTGAGCTGCGAGACATGGACCAGGCCGTCTTTGCCGGGCAAAATCTCGACAAATGCACCGAATTGAAGGAAGCGCACGACGGTTCCCTCAAACTCATCGCCGGGTTTGAGCGTCCGGGTCAGGTCTTCCACAGCCTTCTTAGCCGCGTCCCCTGCCGCGCCGTCCACGGCAGAGATATAAACCGTGCCGTCCTGCTCAATGTCAATTTTCGCGCCGGTGTCGGCGGTAATTTTCTTGATCGTCTTGCCGCCGGGTCCGATGACCGCGCCGATCTGCTCCGGCTCAATATGCAGCGTGATAATGCGCGGTGCATACTGGGACAATGTCTCGCGCGGGGTCGCAATCGCCTCAATGATCTTGTCCAGAATGTACAAACGCGCGTCGCGGGCCTGCGCGAATGCCTGCACAAAGACTTCGCGCGGAACGCCGCCGATTTTGGTGTCAAGCTGCAAGGCCGTGATGCCTTCGGCAGTACCGGCGACTTTGAAGTCCATGTCCCCGGAAAAGTCTTCCATGCCCTGAATGTCGGTCAGGACGGCGTACTTGCGCCCCTGCCCGCCTTCACCGCTGCCTTCCGGGCCTTCAATCAGGCCCATCGCGATTCCGGCGACGGGAGCTTTGATCGGAACGCCCGCATCCATCAGCGCCAGCGTGGAGCCGCAGGTGGAACCCATCGACGTGGAGCCGTTAGACTCCAGCACTTCCGAGGTGAGCAGCATGGTGTAAGGGAACGCTTCACGGGTGGGAACCACCGCCCGCAGGGCGCGTTCCGCCAGCATTCCGTGACCGATTTCCCGGCGTCCGGGGCCGCGCATCGGGCGGGCCTCCCCGACCGAGTAGGGCGGGAAGTTGTAGAAGTGCATATAGTGTTTTTCGCTGTCTTCTTCCAGCGTATCCACCATCTGCGCGTCACTGCCGGAACCGAGTACCAGCGTGGTCAGTACCTGAGTCTGGCCGCGTGTAAACAGGCCGGTTCCATGAACGCGGGGGAGCAGGCCGACTTCGCACGAAATTTTGCGAATGTCGGTGGTTCCGCGCCCGTCAGGCCGCTTGCCTTCGGTGAGAATCAAATCGCGGAGCTGGTCTTTGACGGCCTTATCAGCCGCTTCTTTGATGTCGGCGATGTTGTCGGGATACTCGCCCTTCAATTCGCTGACAACTTGATTGATCAGAAGGGTCAGCCCAGCTTCACGGCTGGACTTGTCGGGGTCCTGAAGTCCTGCGCGGAGCATGGCATTGAAACGCCCCTGGATGACTTCCAGAATTTCCGGGTGAACATGGTGCAGCGGCACTTCGGTTTTGGCCTTGCCGACCTTCGCGGCGAGTTCCACCTGCATGGCGCACAGCTTCTTACAAGCTTCATGGGCAAAGTCCATCGCTTCCAGCATTTTGGCTTCGGAGACTTCGGACGCGCCCGCTTCCACCATCGCAATGGCGTCTTCGCTGGCAGCGACGATTAAATCCAGCGGGCTTTCCTGCTGCTGATCCCAGGTGGGGTTGAGAATGAAGTTTCCTTCGGCGTCAAGGCCGACGCGGACGCAGCCGATGGGGCCGCGAAAGGGAATGTCGGAGACCATCAGCGCGGCAGATGCCGCCGTGACGGAAAGAACGTCGGGGGAGAATTCCGGCTGATACGACAGCGGCATGGCGATGATCTGAGTCTCATTTCTCATGCCATAGGGGAACAAAGGGCGCAGGGGGCGGTCAATCAGCCGGGAGGTCAGTGTTGCTTTTTCGCCGGGTCGTCCACCGCGTTTGATAAAGCCGCCGGGGATTTTGCCGTTGGCGTATTTTCGCTCTTCGTAATCGCAGGTGAGGGGAAAGAAATCCAAATTGGACTTCGGCTCTTTAGACATCGTGGCCGTTGCCAGGATCATCGTGTCGCCATTTTGCAGCAGAACGGAGCCATTGGCCTGCTGGGCGAGTTTACCGGTTGAGATGCGAAGCGTCGCACCGCACCACTCGGTCTCTACAAATTGTTCCATGTGTGAGTGTGTTTCTCCAAAACTAAAAGTCCTGCCGCCAAAAGCGGGGCAAGGGGTAATACCAAAAATGCCTCCCGCGCTTTGGAGCCGCCAGGAGGCATTGAGGTTGAGAAGCTGCGCCGGGCATCATGGCCGGGCAGAGCCAAAAACTAAAGGCAAGCACTCGAATTTAAATTTAGTACTTGCTGCGGATGCCAAGCTTGGCGACAAGCGACCGGTAGCGGGCGATGTCTTTGTGTGCCAGATAATTGAGCAGTCGGCGCTGTTTGCCGATCTGCACCATCAGACCACGCTGGGTATGCTTGTCATGGCGATGCACTTTGAGATGCTCAGTCAAATTCTTGATCGAGGCATTCAGCAAGGCCACCTGGACTTCCGGCGAGCCGGTATCCGACTCGTGAGTTTTGTTGTCGGTCACGACAACTTCTTTTTGTTCTTTGAGCAGAGCCATGCAGCTCAGTTCCTCCCTAAATTCTTTACCTTAAATTCTTTACCTGTTGATAATCGGTAAAGTATACCGCACGACGCGCACAAAAGTCAAGGGGGAAATGCCGGAGGAGTGTCTCTATTTGAACCGCTGTGCCTGACGAGGGAGATGGCCCCAACACGAAAGCCGGCTTCGCCGGGGCCGGGCAGTCCGGCGGTTAAAACCGCAGCAACAACAGCACGAAGTCGCCCTTCGGCGACTGATACTGGAACCGGCGCAGGCCGGTTTTGTGCCTGTGTTGCCGCGAATTCATTCGCCCGATATGCTTCCTATGCCGTCTCTAAACTGACGCGGGGCATCCGCAGATTTCACTGCGGATGCCCCTAAGATTTCAGCGGCGAGTGTCGCCGGTGCAAAGCCCTGTGCGTCTAGCTTGTCGCTTCGCTGACGGAAGCGCCTGCGGCCAGCCGCTTGCGGGCGCGAAGCAGAAGTCCGCCCAGGCCCAGGCCAATCAGGCTCAAAGTTGCCATCTGGCTCGGCTCCGGGGCAGAGCCGATCAATTCGGCGTCGGCTATCTGAAAGATGCCTGCTCCGCCGTTGGTTGGGAACAAAATCTCATACTGTGAGTAGGCCCCCGTGGTCGCGAAGGAGATGTCCTGCGTAGAGAATCGGCTGGAAAAACCGCTGACTGTGCCGGTGGAAATCTGCTTGAAGCTGGCGAGATCGGCACTGGAACCGATAGCATCCGTCGTATCGTTGGAGCCGTAAATGGCATAGCTGGTCGGATCACGATCCGCAGAATCATTGGCGGCGGTCAGACTGATGCCGGTGGCAAACGAGGGGCCTATCGACGGTGTCACGATAAAGCCGCTGCCCGCTCCGTTGAAGTTCAGATATTTTGTCCCTGGGTTGCCGTCAATGGCATTGGCGACGCCTTCACCGTTCGGTGTGTTATTGGATGTTTCGGCAACAATGGGGTCCCCCGGCGCGGCGAGGTTGCCGCCCTGGAGAAAAGCAAAGTTGCTGACAGATTGGGCAGAGGTAAGTCCGCCGTCCGCACCGGTGAACCCGACGTAAGCTGTGCGGCCGCCCAGAACCGTTTGCAGGTTGCCCGTGTTATACGTGGTGATGAAGTAGTTGCCGTTGCCATTACCTGAATCCTGCGCCAGCGTCTCGGTCAGGGTAGTACCATTGTAGGCTAAATGGACATTGACAGGAGTGCCGTTATACAGGGTGACGCCGCCGCCAATGGCAACAGGTGTGTTGAAAGTACCATTCGTGCCGAGCTGCGTGTTGTTTGTCGGAGTGAAGCCGCCGAAGTTGAAGAAGTTGAGGCCAATCGCCACACTGTTGGTGATGGCGGTCGCTCCGCCCCCCGCGCTGTAGCCTAAGCTGCCGCCCCCTCCGCCGAGGGCGGCTGTTCCACGCGGGTCGTTCTGAAGTGTGAAGGTGAGGCCATCTGCCTGTCGCGCTCCTCCTACCGTATAGAGGAAACTGGTGTCGAACCCTTGAGTGATGTCCTGAACCGTGGAGTTGAATGCGCTGCCAGCCTGGCCCCCGCCATCGCTCGTCAGGGTCAAAGAGGAACCATTGTTGACGGCAGAACCATTGGTCGGGGCGAAGCCCCCAAAGCCGCTGATGTCGGCGTGGGCGGTGGATGCTGTGACAGTAGCCAAAGCCGCCAGCAGCGCAGCCGAGTAAAACTTGATGCTCATATTTTCCTTCTTTCAGTGAGTTGGCTGACCAAAACTGCTGGCCGCGTTCGGTTAGGCTGCCTCGTTACTGGTGCCTATAATCTATAATTCTTTTTGCATTATATAGCACGTTTGCCCGTTTGTCAATTTTAAGTACAAAATACATGAAGTTATTTTTCAATTTGTAAACTGAGTTACAAATTGATGTTACGCGGACGTTCCTTTCGTCCAGAGGAGCAGCCGCAAGCGAGGAGAAGAAGGGCGGGGGCAAGTAAGATAGGAGGGCGGGGGCAAGCCCCGCCCCTACGCAAAGAAGGCGTTTTCCCGCAGGCGCGCGGCCTGGGCCTGCTGTTCCTACCGCCGCTTTGCCCGCTCTCCATTAAGAGACAATAACAAAAAATAGACCCCCGCCCCCATTATAAAGGTTTATTGGGGCGCTAGGGGGCCAAGGAACGGGGTTGTATGGTGTCTCTAAGGCTGCGTTGCCCATACCAGGCGTCCGATGCAAACGGCTGCCGAAGTAAGGATCAGGGCAATCACTCCCACCTCATACCAGTCAATCCGGGAGCCGCGCCGCTTCAGAACTGAAGGCGCTCTTCGTTTCACCGCGACGCGGGGCGTTGCGGCGTAGTGCAAAATGTCCTCGCCGATCCGGGCAATGACAGGGCTTTCCAGCTTCTCCTGCACGCTTTCTTCGTGAAAATCCCTCAGCGCTGAGACGGGATCGTTCTCAGTGCTGATCTCCGGGGGGGTGTCCACTGTCTGTGCCATGATGAATCTCCATTGACTTTTGTAGGCCCCATGATGAGAAGGACAAACTCACTGGGTAATTACCTTATCGCCGGTGCCATTATACCGGCGGCGAATCACCCTATCTGTGACTTTTGTCACATCTTAATGTTAAATTTCGGTTGAGAAATTTTTCGGTTGGGAGATTTAGGGAAGCGGCTCGTGTTTGGCTTCTTTGCCTTCGACCCGTGCGACCCCGGCCAGCGGCGCATCGGGAAGGTCCTGCCAGAGCCGGTACAAATGCACGACGGCGACAATTGCCAGCGCGGTGATGGGCGCGGCGAACAGCACTCCCACAATGCCGCCGATCTCCAGGCCGGCAAACAGAACGAACAGCACTAAAACGGTGTGCAGGCCCAGAGCTTTGCCGACCAGCTTGGGGTACAGCACTTTGGAGCCGCCTTCATTGATAATCACAAACAGCCCCAGCACCAGCGCCGCCGCAACGCCGGGGGCGAAGTGGGTATGCCCGATCAGAGCCGCAATGACCGCCGGAACCGCGCCGAGATACGGGCCAAACACGGGAATCAGTGAGGCCACAACGACAAACAGGCCGATTACCAGCCAGGGTTTAATTCCAATCAGCAGGCAGCCGAGGGCCGCCGCCGCGCCGATCAGCAGTGCAATAATCAACTGCCCGCGCACAAAGCCGCCGAGAATCTGGTTGACGTCCGTTTCCAGCAGATCGGCCCGGCAGCGCAGGTCTTCCGGCAAAAGACCGTTGAAACGCTCACGCATTTCCGCCGCAAACAGCAGAAAATACAGCGCGATCAGCAGGACAATGACGGATTCGCCCACATCCGTCACGATATGGCGTAAAAGCGGAACCACCTGCCTGCCGACGACCTCTCCGACTGCCACCGCTTCCTTGGGCGGATGCTGCAAGGCATCAGTCAGGCTGAAATGGATATGGTGCGCGGCCAGCACGGTGTCCACGCCGGCAGCCCGGTCCAGTGCCATTTGCCGGTCATTGGGGAAGTTCTGCTGCAAGTCGCTGACCTGGCGCACCAGGGCGCCGCCCAGCGTCCAGAACCCAACGCCAATCAGCACAATCAGCACCAGGAAAACCGACCCAACACACAGCTCGCGCGAGGGAACCTGATGCGACTTCGGCAGGTGCAGCCGCCGCAGCCCTTCCACCAGCGGGTCCAGTGCGTAGGCGACCAGCGCACCGAGAGAAAAGAGCAGCAAAGTATGGTGAATATAAGTAGTAAGGTGAATCACGAGGCCAAGAAAAGTCAGCAGAAGCAGTGTTGTGGCCGTGACAATAAGCAGGCGTGTCCATTTTTCCATGCGCCCCTTATACCCAAAATGCAGCGGCGCGAGTCAAAAACTGTACAGAAAGCACTTAGCCGGGCCGTAAACGACCCGTCTGGGGGGCCTTCGGCCTACCGCCCTGCGGGCGGGAAGACAAAATACGCTCTCTTGTTCCTATTCTTCCGCCCGCAGGGCGGTTGGCGTCCTCGCCCGCCAGACCTGCCCTTCAGGGCGGGGCTTTTTAGACAGACTCTCAGTTTTTTCCTGCATTCGCTTGGAATGAAGGTATACTTTCCCTGCTTGTACATTCCACCGGGCAGGGCCAGTGCCTTCCGCCTGCTTTCAAGGAGCAGCCGCCATGATTTCCCGAATTTCTCCTGGGGGGTTTTTCTGACAATGGCGTTTGCCGTCGCCGCACCCCTTCACTCGGCCTTTGCTGGTTCCGCCATGCCGGCGGCAGTTCTGTCCGCCACCTACCACATTGAGCGGCATAATCAGAAGGTATCCGTCGAAGACGCAAACGGAAAAGCGCTGGCCGCATTTTCCGCCGCAACGCCGTCCATTCAAGGCAGCTTCACCTGGAGCGCCACCGTTCTGTCCGCAAACAAGGTGCCGATCCTGACATTGACATTGAAGGATGGGAGTGGCCGAAGTCTCTGGTCAACGCCTGTTTCAGTCGTGTATCCGCAGACAATTGCGGTAAACTACAATAGCACTGCGGGCGGCACATTGCTGTCGATCACTGCGACTCAAAACAATACTCCTGATCCTGATTACCCGCCGGCATCCGGCTTGCTTTTCACCATCGGGCAGGATGGCCGCCCGATAAGTTTCGGCGATGCTGCTCACCAATACAAATATATTTATGCGCCTCATGGTTTTTCCGTGGTCGGACCGGACGGAAAAACGGTCATGCAAGGCAGTGACAATGCAAGCAATCTTGAAATTAACAGCCCATCAGGATTCAGGCTGCACATGAACCTGGATGGAACAGGAACGATGCAGCTCAACGGAATGAACATTCCCATTGAGAAAGTCACAAAGGACAGCAAGGTTTACGTTTCTTTTCCCTGGAACGGTCATACGGTATTGATCGAGCAGTCATGCAATTGGAACATCACCAGCGACGGAGATTTGACGATCAATGCGCCAACCACAGGCAGGGCCGCTGCAATCAAATAACGCCAAAAAGTAAGAGCAAGTAAGGGCATGGTTTACCCCTGCCCCTGCGGCATTCGTTCTGCAATATCAGCCACGTCCCGGCCCATCTGCGCGACCAGCGCGTCCAGACTGTCAAATTTTGCTTCCCCGCGCACTTTTTCGCGAAAATCCAAACCCAGCGGCTGGCCGTACAGGTCTTCCGCGAAACCGTCCAGCAGAAACGCCTCAACTTTGCAGCCGCCATCGGTGTCGGTCGTCGGGTTGGTTCCGACGCTCACAGCGGCGCGAATTCGGCGGCCATCAGCAAGATCGGCATAGGCGGCATAAACGCCGCTGCCGGGCAGAAGCTGGCGCGGCTGCGCGGGATGCAAATTGGCCGTCGGATAGCCCAGTGTCCGGCCTAACTTCTTGCCATGCCCCACCACTCCCTGCACAACGAACGGATGACCCAGCAGCTTCAGCGCCGCAGGAAGATCGCCCTCGGCAACCAGGCCGCGCACCTGCGTACTGCTGACACGCTCACCGCCCAGCAAAATCGGCGGCACGACCGTGACCGCAAAGCCGCTGCCTGCACCCGCACCCAGAAGTGTCGTCACTGTCCCCGCCCGGCCTTTGCCGTAGCAGAAATCCGCGCCCACCAGAACGTGCCGCGCACCAAGCCGTTCTTCCAGAATGCCTCCCACAAAATCCTCCGGGGAAAGTCCCGCAAACTCTCGGTCAAACCGGGCGACGGCGACGGCTTCAATGCCGCCGCCATAGGCCGCCATCAATTCAGTGCGCTGCAAAAGAGAAGCAATATAGGGAGGCGATTGATTCGGGGCGAACAGATCAGACGGGTGAATGTCAAAAGTCAGCGCAATCGGCGAAAGACCCTGCGAACGCGCTTCGCGAACAGTCTGTCGGAGTATCTCCTGATGCCCGCGATGGACTCCGTCGAAAACCCCAATAGCAATGACGGTGTCGCGCAGAACTTCTTCGCCTGACTGAAGCGGATAAATGGTTCGCATGGCTACAACCCAAACACCTTGAATGGGTGCAGGCGTTCCCCGTCCGCCCGGCCCAGGGCAATCAGCGTGTTTTCACGATCTACAATGCGAACCACCGGCGCTTCCGGCCAGGCAAACGGCAGGGCGCGGCCATGCCGCACGTCATCGGCCTCGGTGGCATCCGCCAGCAGGCAACTGGGGAAGTGTGCCAGAGCCTCCGAGGGAGAAATCAAAGATGCGGCCAGACTTTCCGATGTCAGGTCTTTCAGTGGAACAGCAGTCTCAATGCCGAACGCGCCGATGCGCGTTCGCCGCAGCGCAGCCATGTGGCCCCCCACTCCGAGAGCCGCGCCTAAATCGGCGCATAAAGTTCGGATGTACGTCCCTTTGCCGCAGTCGACTTCCAGCGTGGCAAAAGCCGATTCGCCGGGCGTAAAATCCACCAGCGCAATGCGTTCAATGTGAATAATCCGGGCCGCGCGTTCTACTGTGATGCCCTGCCGGGCAAGCTCATAAAGACGCTTGCCTTCATGGTGTACGGCGCTCACCATTGGCGGCGTTTGCGCGATGTCGCCGACAAAGCGCGGCAGGATTTCCGCCAGGCCCCGCTCCGCCAGATGGCTTGCATCGGCGCGTGTCAGAATTTCCCCGGAAGCATCTTCGGTGGTCGTTGTCGCGCCCAGCGCCAGCGTCGCCCGGTAGGATTTACCTTCGTCCGCCAGATAATCCGCAAGGCGCGTCGCCGGCCCCAGGCACACCAGAAGCACGCCGGTTGCATCGGGGTCCAGTGTTCCCGCATGGCCGACGCGCTTCAAGTGCGCCAGACGCCGAATGCGCCCGACCACGTCATGCGAGGTCATCCCCGCAGGTTTGTCAATGCTCAGAATGCCGTTCATGCCGCCTCAGCCCTGTAATACTCGCCGTTAAAGCTGACCTCTACGGGAACCTGGAACAAAGCCGTCAGCGTCTCCGTTGTCAGCAAATCGGCTTTCAATCCGTCCTCAAATACCGAGCCATTTTGGAGCAAAACCACGCGCTCGATTTCCGGGATAATTTCTTCGGCATGATGCGTGACCAGAAGCAGTGTTTTTCCCTGGCGGGCCAAGTCGCGCAGCGTTTCCAGAAAACGGCGGCGGGCGGCAAGGTCCAGGCCGGTTGTCGGCTCATCCAGAAGCAGGGCGGGTGGATCAAAGACCAGAGCCCTGGCAATCAGTACGCGCCTTGCTTCTCCGGTAGACAGTTGGTTGAGCGGCCTTTCGGCAAGATGCGCGGCTTCCACGCGCGTCAGCGCTTCCTGTGCGCGCTCGCGCATTTCGCTGGTGACAGCGTGATGGCGGGCCAGTCCCTGACTGGAAAAAAAGCCGGACAAGACGACATCCTGCCCCAGCGCCGCGTCGTCTCCCGTGAATGCCTGGTGCAAATCCGCAGACACGATGCCCAGCAGGCCGCGCAGTTCAAAAACATTCCATCTCTCACGGCCAAAAATGGACAGGGAAAAGGACATGCCCTCGCGTTTGAGCGGATAAAGCTGGCGCGTAATCAGCTTGATCAGCGTGGATTTCCCGGAACCATTCGGGCCAAGAATGGCCGTATGCTGCCCGGATGCGATTTCCAGGCTGAGATTTTCCAAAAGAAACTTGCCGCTTTTGACTACCGAGGCATTGCAGATTTGGAGAAGCGGGGGATCGTTCATAAAGCAGCGGCAGACAGAGAAGCGATGGCAGCCTGCACCAGAGCGGTCTCGGCATCGGGCAGTGGTACATTCAATGTGCAGCCGGCGGCCATGCGGTGGCCGCCGCCACCAAAATCCTGGGCGATTTCGGCCACATTGACGCCCTCACGCGAACGCAGGGACACGCGAATGCGCCCGTTTTCCATTTCCCGAAACAAGATGCCCACTTCCGCGCCGCGCACGCCGCGTACATAGTTGACGACCCCCTCCGTCTCGGCGTCAATCGCCCCCAGTGCATGAAAATCCTCGGCAGTGATATGCGCCCAGACGACGCGCCCATCGGGAGACTGTGCGAGCGAGGAAAGCGCGTGACCAAGCAGCCGCGTTCCGGCAAAAGTCTTGTTCTCAAATACATTTTCGGAGATGTGTGCAGGGGGAGCGCCCGCTTCCAGCAGAACAGCGGCAACGCGCAAAGTGTTGGGCGTTACGTTTTGAAAGCGAAACGAACCGGTGTCCGTAATAATTCCCGTAAAGAGGCAGGTCGCAATTTCGGGCGTGATGGCGATTTCTAACGTCTGAAGCAGCTCGTAAACGATCTCGGCGGTGGAAGCCGCGCCGGAATCCAGAACACGAATGTCGCCAAACGTGCCGGCGACGACATGGTGGTCAATGTTGACGGCCCGGCGGGCGCGGCTGACCATGGGGCGAACATTCTCCCCCACGCGCGACAGCTCACCGCTGTCCACCACCAGCGCCAGATCAAACGCGGGATTATCCGTCGAGCGCACAATCATCTCCGCGCCCGGCAGAAAGCGCAGAATGTCCGGCACACCATCTTCCGACAGGCAGGTGATGTCTTTGCCGAGCGGCCGCAGTGCCAGCGCCAGACCAAGCATGGAGCCGAGCGCATCCCCGTCCGGGTTGACATGGCAGGCGAGGACAATGCTCCGGCTTTCGCGAATTGCCTGGGCGGCTTCAGCCAGGGCCGGCGTAGGCGCACTCATTCGGCTTCCTCGTCGGACTCAGAGGCTTCCGGCGGCGGTTTCGGGCGCGCTTCATCTTCCCGGCGCACCTGTTCCAGCACATCAAACATATGTGTCCCGTGGGCAAGAGCCTCATCATATTTAAATGTCAGGGAGGGCAGTGTAATAAACGCCTTGCTGCGTTTAAGCGCGTCGCGCAGCACACCGCTGGCTCCGCGCAGCAGGTTCAGCTTTTCTTTCTGGGCTTGTTCACTGCCCAGAACGCTGATGTAAACCGTCGCGTTTTTATAATCGGAAGTGACTTCAACCTGGGTAATGGTCAGCAGGCCGTCCGAAAAGCGCGGGTCGCGCATTTCACGGCGAATAATTTCCGACAGCACTTCTCTAAGCTGATCCTGCAAACGCTGTTTTCGTGTGGCGGGCATGGGCAAATTCTCTCAAAGCATCTCAATTAAAGCATCTCGATTTCGCTATGGCCTAAATCCACGCGCGGATTGCTTTCAATATGGTCAATTACTTTTTCCAGCACTTGATGGGCAAAAGAATTGTCGGTGGCAACGATGGCGACGCCGATGGTCGCCCGCCGCCAAATATCATGGTCGGCCACTTCCGTAGCCGAGATATTAAATTCGCTCCGCAGATGGGCCAGCAGGCTTTTCAGTACCTGCCGTTTGTCTTTGAGCGAGTCGGCTTCTTCAATATGCAGTTCGGCAGTCAGCAGGCCGATGGTCATGGAAAACTCACCCCGCCGCTTGCGGCGAGGTTCCTACAGCGTTCGCTCTACGCGCCGCATCTCGTAGCACTCAATCGCATCCTGCGGCACTTCAGCGATGGGTTCCGCGGGGTCATAGCCGGGAATCAATATGCCGCACTCAAAGCCCTGGGCGACTTCCCGAACATCGTCCTTTTCGCGCTTAAGCGTGGTGATCTTACCTTCAAAAATCTGCTTGCCGCCGCGCTTAACGCGGACGTTTGCGCCGCGTACCACTTTACCGCTGGTGATGTAAGAACCTGCAATGGACCCGCCGGCACGGGGCAGCTTGAAGACGGCCCGAACTTCGGCAGTTCCAAGCGGAACTTCTTCATAAATCGGCTCCAGCAGTCCGGCCATCGCCCGCTTGACATCATCAATCAAATCATAAATCACCCGGTACTCGCGGATTTCGACGTGTTCGGCTTCCGCCAGGCGCTGCGCGGCTGGCTCGGCTTTGACATTGAAAGCCACGATCAAGGCGGAGGATGCGGAAGCCAGCAGAACGTCTGAGTCGCTGACACCGCCCACGCCGGAGGAGATAAACCGGACACCGACCTCGGAATGCTCAATCTTTTCCAGGGACTGCCGTATGGCCTCCACAGACCCCTGCACATCACCCTTGATGATCAGGTTCAATTCTTTGAGTGAACCCTGCTGCATCTGGCGCTGCAAGTCTTCCAGGGTCACGGGCCGGCGCGTGTTTAGCTTCTCATCGCGCGAAGTGACCGCGCGGCTTTCGGCAAGCTGCCGGGCCGCTTTTTCGTCTTTGGCGACTTCCATTCTGTCCCCGGCGGCGGGAACGCTGCCCAGACCCAGAACAACTACCGGAGTGGCGGGAGTGGCGAATTTGATGCGCTGCCCCTGATCGTCCAGCATGGCTTTGATGCGTCCGAACGTGGAACCGGCTACAATGGAATCACCCATTTTAAGCGTTCCCTGGTCCACCAAAATCGTAGCGACAACGCCGCGTCCTCGGTCCAGTTCGGCTTCAATCACGGTTCCCGTCGCCGGGGCGCTTGGGTCGGCCTTCGGCTCCACTTCGGCATCAGCGACCAGAAGGATTTTTTCGAGCAGGTCATCCAGTCCGAGTTTTTCTTTGGCGGAGACTTCTACAGTCTGCACTTCGCCGCCGTAGGCTTCGGGCATGACATCGTATTCGGTGAGCTGCGTCAGCACACGGGTCGGATTCGCGTCTTCTTTGTCAATTTTGTTGACGGCGACAATGATTGGGACGCCGGCGGCTTTGGCGTGATTGATCGCTTCAATTGTTTGGGGCATGATGCCGTCGTCTGCGGCGACTACAAGGATGGCAATATCCGTAACCTGTGCGCCCCTGGCCCGCATGGCGGTGAAAGCTTCGTGGCCGGGCGTATCCAGAAACGTAATTTTGCGCTTCTGGCCGGCAAGTTCCGGGTCGTCAATTTCTACTTGATACGCGCCGATGTGCTGCGTGATACCGCCAAACTCTCCCGCGGCGACTTTGGCGCTGCGAAGTGCGTCCAGCAGCGTCGTTTTGCCGTGATCGACATGGCCCATAATCGTGACGACGGGGGGGCGAGTCACCGGGCCGACCGGTTTTTGCCGGGGCTTGGCGGCGACCACAGCTACTTTGGGAGCGGCGGGTGCAGCCTCGGGGACGACGCCCTCACTTTTCGGCTTGCCGCCGGCAGGAATGATGGTGACGGCGACTTTATAGCTTTTGCCCAGGCGGGTGGTGACTTCCGGGCTGAGTTTTTGATTAAGCGATGCCAAGACGCCCAGGCCCATCAGTTTTTTCTGAATGTCGGGCGCGGCAACACCGATCAGCGCCGCAAAATCTTTCAGTGTGATCACATCGGGAACATCTACAGCGCGAGGCGGCTCGGATGACACCGGAGCGGAGACGGCAGGGGCAGGCTTAATGCTGGAAGCTGTCCCATTAGGCGCAGGAACCGCGCCATTAGAAACAGCAGCTTTGGCCGTGCCATTTGTGGCAGAGGGAGTGGGAGGGACGGCGGAAACAGCCGCAGCAACGGGAGCAGATTTGGCTGCCAAACGCGCGCGGAGTGCGTCCGCCGCATCTTCCGTCACCGCACTGGACGGAGCCTTTGCAGGCTGTCCCATATCCTTCAGCATTTCCAGCAGGTCATTGTTGGAAACGTTTAATTCTTTCGCTAAGTCGTATATTCGCACACCGGACATAAATTCAGTTACCCTCTCGTTCGCTTCGTTTAACTCATGTTGCAGTCGCTCCTGTGGATGGGGCTGCGGCCAATAGTGCAGTCAATGTTTTTAAATCCTCAGCCAGTGTCGACGGCAGGGACGTGGCCGATAAAGAGCGCTCGAAACGCTTCTGCTTGATGGCTTTGTCAATACACTCCGCCGACGCACACACATACGCCCCGCGCCCGTTTGCTTTCCCCGTCGGATCGGCAGCCACACCGCCGCCGTCTTTTTCCGGGGCGCGAACCACGCGCAGCAGCGTCTTTTTATCGGACGGCTGCCGGCAAACCACGCAGGAGCGCAAAGGTGTATGGCGCGTTTTCATGCAGTCAATCCCGGAGACCTACCGCCTTGTTCGCTCGTTCCTCGCTCACAGGGTCCTCCCACTAGGAAGAACCCCAGCACAGCGGGGAGGGAGGTCAGTCTTCCTCGTCGTCAAAAGCTTTCAGCATGTCCGCCGTGATGGTGACTTCTTCACCATAATCCACGGCGTCCGCATCCTCATCGGGCAAAACACCCTCACCCATGCGGGGAGGCATCGGCAATCCGCGCTCTTCGGCTTCCACTTCTTCCTCGGCGCGCGCAAAGGCGGCCTTAGCTTCCTGCGATTCAGAGCGGATATCGATGCGCTGGCCCGTCAAGCGCGCCGCCAGGCGCACGTTCTGACCGGACTTGCCGATTGCCAGCGAGAGCATCGCATCCGGGACAAGCACAAAGCAGGATTTCTTTTCCTCGTTGACCCGCACCTGAACGCTTTTAGCCGGAGACAGGCTCTCTGCGACAAACTGCTTGACATCCGCGCTCCAGCGCACAATGTCTATTTTCTCATCATACAGCTCGGCAACAACCGCCTGAACGCGCGCACCGCGATGGCCCACGCAGGCCCCCACCGGATCAATCTGCTCCGATTCCGAGGCCACTGCAATTTTGGACCGTGCACCCGCCTCGCGGGCCACACTTTTAATCAGCACCGAGCCATCGGCAATTTCCGGCACTTCCAGCTCAAACAAGCGGCGGATCAAGCTCGGATGCGAGCGTGAAACGATCACCTGCGGGCCGCGCGTGGACTTTCGCACTTCCAGCAAGTATACCTTAATGCGGTCGTTAAATCGGTAAGGCTCAGTGGGAACCTGCTCCTGCTTGGGCAGCAGCACTTCCAGCTTGCCAATGTTCAGGTAGACATTGCCCATCTCCGTGCGCTGGACGATTCCCGTCGCCACTTCACCGATTTTTGCGTTGTACTCGTCAAAAACTTTTTCGCGCTCGGTTTCACGGAATTCCTGCATCATTACCTGCCGCGCGGTCTGCGCGGCGATGCGGCCAAAGTTTTCCGGCGACACCGTAACGGGAATCATATCGCCCAGCACGGCATCCGCTTTGAACTTCCGCGCCGTGTCCAGCGACATCTCCGCGTGCTCATTTTCAACGGTCTCCACGACCATTTTCTCCGCCGAAAACTTGAAAGCGTTTTTGGTCGTGTCAATGTGAACAGCCACATCGCCGGCGATTCCGTAATGCTTTTTATAAGCTTTCCCCAGGGCCACTTCCAGCGTTTTCAGCAGCGTGGCGAAAGGAATTTCTTTTTCTTTTTCGATCTGCCGCAGAGCTTCAATAAAGTCGCCGTTCATAAAGTAATTCCATGCTCCCCAGTGTTTCGCGCTTGACAAAGGACAGGAAACAGACAGAAAGAGCGGGCGCAAGCCCGCTCTTTCAGAAGTGTGTTCTCTGAAATTGATAGTCTATTATAGCACATCACCGAGTCTTTTGCAAGCCGCACCGAGGGGTGCAGACCAGGCAGCAGACCTCCGATAATCACTCCAAGAATAAAACACGGGGGCGTACCGCTAAGTTCCGCCGAGGCTGCCGTCTTCGCCGAAAACAAATGTCCGATCAGAGACATCCGTCCCGACCGTATCACCGCTGTCGCCCTCCGGCGTAAGCAGGCCGGCAAAATCTTCCGCCGTCGGCGTATGTCCTGCCGCCCCACGGAGGCCATTGGCAGCGTCAATGGCTTTCTCATAAGGGGTTTCCGTCAAAGCGGCATTGCGATTGCCGAGTTTGTGGTCTACGGGTGCGCCGGCAAGAATCGCCCGGTCAGCAGTTTCCTGCGCGGCATCGCGAAAAACAGGCTTGTCAGGCTGCCCGCTCGTGAGCGCATCAGTGGCGCGGGATTTGGCATCGGTGGACATGGCTCAGGTTCATCCTTTCGCATCGCGTTCTTCTCAGATTGTCCCCGTCCGGCGAACCGAGTAAACGCTGTTCCGGGGGGCAGGGTTGACATCGGGTAAAATGTGACGGATAATACTGTGACGACCGAGAAAAATACATCATGCCCATGACTATCGCCTCCCAGCCGCAGCAGGAATCAATGGAACAAGAGCTTGCGGCGATGCTGCGGCGGGCGGCGCAGATCGTCGCCGATGACAGCAAGCCTCCCCTGCCCCGGCTGCTGGCGCTGGCCTCGCAGCATCTTGGCGGGGCAGACGCTGCCCTGTACCGTCTGGGACAAAACAATTCCCTGGTCTTTTTGGAAGGCAGACAAACCGATGGTCTGGACGCTCAGGCGCGTCAGTGCCTGGCGGGCTGGCAAGCGGGCGATGGCGGTGGCGGCGAGAGCTGCCGGGCGACAGCGCTGATCCAGGGCGCGGAAAACCAGCCCCTCGGCCTATGGACGGCAGACGTAG
Organism: Capsulimonadaceae bacterium; assembly: GCA_965277095.1. Classification (GTDB taxonomy): domain Bacteria; phylum Armatimonadota; class Armatimonadia; order Armatimonadales; family Capsulimonadaceae; genus JANXMY01. The sequence continues at coordinate 2,615,979 of OZ255718.1, read as the reverse complement.
CGGAGACGGCCCTTCAGACACGGTGGACCGAGGTCGCCGATTTGCTGGCGCCTTTTTTCGTGATCGCCCTGCGCCAGACCGTTTGGCAGGGTGAAGTCACGACGGCGCAGGCCCAGGCCGAGCGGCGCATCCGCGAAGTGGCCACGGTCTATGAAATCGGGCAGGCCATGGACAAAGTGGAAATTGACCGGCTGCTCGACATGATTACGGAAAAAGCCGCTGCCGTCATGGAAGCGCAAGCCTGCTCACTTCTGCTTCGGCTGCCGGAAGCCGACTCCCTGGTCATCGCCGCGTCTTATGGCCTGCCTGACGAAGTGGTGGAAAATTCCCGCATCTTTGTCGGCAGCAGCATCGCTGGGCGCGTTGTAGAAACCGGCACACCGCTGCTACTCAATTCGCTGGCCGACGACCCTCATTTCCAGGCACACTCGGTGCACAGTGTTCCCAATGTCGGCTCCTCGATTTGTATGCCGCTGAAGGACGAAAGCGGCCTTGTCTTCGGTGTGCTTTGTATCCGGCGCGGCGTCTCCGCCGCGCATTTTACCGACGAAGACCTGCGGCTGTTCAGCATTTTCGCCACCCAGGCAGGGCTTGCGATCAACAACGCACAGCTTTACGCCCGTCTGAACCACAAATTGCAGGAGCTATCTACGCTGGCGGCACTGACGGAAACAATCACTTCCACGCTGGACTTGAGCCAGGTTCTCAACCAAGTCGCGGACAACATTGTAGATGTGGTTCACTTTGATCGCTGCCGCATTTATTTGATGGACGTCGAAACCGGTCATTTTTCCCCGCGCATCGTGCGCGGCTTCCGGCGGCCAGACCCAGGGGACTCCGATGCCGAGGTCTCAGTAGGCACCGGTGTGATTGGCCTGGTGGCGCAGCGCCAGATGCCGATTCTGGTGGAAGATATTGCCCAGACCTTGCCGATGCTGCGCGAATATGGGCAAAGCCTGGAAATGGAAGCCTTTTACGCACAGCCGATTGTCGCGCGCGGACGCTGCATCGGTGTGGTCGTGGTCAGCAACACCGGCCCGCAGCGGGTCATTGCGCGGGCCGACATTGAGCTGCTTTCCACCTTTGTCCATCAAGCCGGCATTGCCATCGAGAATGCGCGCATCATTGCCGGGCAGGAAAAACGCTATGCCGAGCTGACAACACTTTACGAAGTCAGCAAAACGCTGGCCGCCACGTCCGGCGTTCAAAAGGCCGCACAAACCGTCAACGATCTGGCGACTCAGATTACCGACAGCGACGCCGGCCTTCTCCTTCTTTTTGATGATTCCCAGGAAGGGCTCAGCGCTTTGCACTGGCGCGGCATGTCCGAAATGCTGGGCAAGCGCCTGCGCTCGTTTATTGCGCCGGTTCCGACGTCGCCACTGGCGCGGACGCTTCGCGCGCCTCGCATTCTGGACGCTGAAGCCGCAGACAAGCTGCTGGGGCCGGAATGGCGCCCGATTTGCCAGCCGTTTCTCGCCCGAAACCGCGCAACAGCTCTGGTTCCGCTGGTAGTGGACGATGCCGCTGTCGGCTTTTTGCTTCTTGGCAAGCTCGGCACGGATTACGGCGACCAGGAGCTGAAACTGATTGCGGTAGCGTCTTCACAGGCAGCCACGGTTCTGCACGGCGCGTCGTCGTATGAGCGACGCATCGGCCAGCGCGATTTGGAACTCTCCGCTGTGTACGAATTGATGCAGAAAGTGCGGGCGGCCACGACTCTGGAAGAAGCCCTGTCTTCCATTCTCGACATCGTCGCCAGCCTTGTCTGGAGCGATGAATCCTCCCTGCTCACGGTGGATGAAGACGGCACCACGATGACTGTTCGCGCCGCGCGCGGCAAACGCGCCGAGGAAGAGGCCGCCCCGGAGAAATTGCTGCTCGACGGTGACAGCATCGCCGCGCGTGCATTGCGCGCCCGAACGGCGCTGATTGCGTCCGACATTCCGCCGGGACCGGACCCCGCGGAAACCAGCCAGGTCCGCTCCTTGATGGCGATCCCGCTGGTAGTGGGCGACGAATTGATCGGCGTCCTGATTATGGAAAGCCGGACACCCGATCTGTACACGGAAGACAGCGTGATGATGCTGCATCTGGTGGCTTCGCAGGCGGCGACAATTTACCGTGAGATGACATCACTGCGGAATCTCACCCGTTATACTGACAATATCCTGCGCTCCATTGCGGCCGGAGTGATCACCGTCGACAAGCATGGCTACATTGTCACTTGGAACAAGCGCGCGGAGGAGATCGTCAATCTTCAGGCATCTCAGGTGATCGGCCAGCACTACGCCGAGTTTATCAAACTCCTGCAAGTGGAGGTCGACGTCCGCGAGGAAACCATGCGGATGGTGGAGCTGACGGCGCAGACAGGAAAAGTGTTTACGCGCAACCAGCTTTGTTACCACACGCCGCAGGGAGACGAGACTTATATCAATCTTAGTGCATCCCAGCTTCGCAGCGAGTCGGGAGATTATCTCGGGGTCGTTGTCGTCTTTGAAGATGTGACCAATGAAATCCAGATGAAAGAAGAAGTGGAGCGCGTTTCCAAGCTGGCGGAAACCGGCCAGCTTGCCGCCAACATCGCCCATGAGCTTCGCAATCCGCTGTCTTCCATCAAAGGCGCGGCACAGCTTCTTCGCAAAGAAATGCCGGAAAGCTTGATGGCCGAGCATGGCGAGTTTTTGGACATGATCGTCCATGAAGTCAACGGATTGGACCGGATTGCCACCGAGTTTTTGGAATTTTCGCGGGTGACGCCACCGGAGATGCGCCCAGTTGAGGTCAATGTCCTCCTGGCACGCCTGCTGCAATTTATGAGCGCTTATCTGGCCGATCAAGAGATTCAGGTCACGCAGAATTTGCAGGAAGACCTGCCCGAGTTGTCCCTGGACCGTTCACAAATTGAACAAGTCGTGAAAAATATCGTCATCAATGCCGTTCAGGCGATGCCTCACGGCGGGGCGCTCACCGTCACGACCCGCTGCCACCCGCAGCTTGAAATTGTGGACATTGATTTCACCGACACCGGAGTCGGTATCCCAGCCAATAAACTCGACAAAATCTGTGCGCCGTTTTTCACCACAAAAACGAAAGGCACAGGGCTGGGATTGGCGATTGCCCGAAAAATCGTGGAAACGCATGGCGGGCGGCTGCTGATTCGAAGCACACCCGGCGAAGGCTCGACATTCACGATTCAGCTTCCGCTGCACCCAATTCGGCCCGGAATGATTACTCCATCGCGCACGGAGATTACCGACCAGCGCAGTGATCGGGCCGGGCAAGTGTACGAACCCTGGGCAGTTTATTCCCATGATCTGTATCCGATTTAATCCCACCTCAGCTCAAAGTTAGGACGTAGCGTAGTATGCCAGTTGAAGTCGCTTCCAATTCCGGGCCGAATGCAAAATATCTTCTCATTGCTGATGACGAGCCGAATATTCGCCGCATCCTTCAGGCTATTTTTGTCAAAGACGGCTACGAAGTCCAGGTGGCTGAGAACGGCATCAAAGCGCTGGAATGGGCCTCCGCGAACCCAGTTCACCTTCTGATCACTGACCTGATTATGCCGGACATGAACGGGGTCGAGCTGATTCAGAAAGTGAAGCAAAAACATCCAAGCGCCGTTGCAATTGTGATCACAGCCTATGCAACGATCAAAACCTGCGTAGACGCCATGCGGTACGGCGCCTCGGATTACATCACGAAACCCTTTGACATGGACGAAATCCGCGCCGTTGTCAGGCGCGCTGTTTCCCGCGCCGCCGAAACACAGGCGATGGCCGCCGGCACCGGCAAAGCTTCTTCCAAAGCGCCGCCTTCATTGCTGGCAAATGCTGTCAGCCCCGCCATGCTGGAAGTTGCCGACACCATCCGGCGGGCTGCCTCATCCCGCGCCACGGTGCTGATTCGGGGCGAAAGCGGAACCGGCAAGGAATTGGTTGCGCGTGCTTTGCACGAGCAGTCCGAGCGTGCGTCCGGCCCGTTCATCCCGATCTCCTGTGCCGCGCTGTCTGAAACGCTTTTGGAAAGTGAGCTGTTCGGGCATGAAAAAAACGCTTTTACTGGGGCTGCGACGGAGAAAAAGGGCCGGTTTGAGCTGGCGCACAGTGGAACGCTGTTTCTGGATGAAATTGGAGACATCTCGGCAGCCGTCCAGATTAAATTGCTGCGCGTCTTGCAGCAGCGCGAGTTTGAGCGGGTCGGCGGCACTAAAACGGTGAAAGTCGATGTGCGCGTGGTCGCTGCGACCAATGCCGACCTGGAGCAAAACATCAAAGATGGCACGTTCCGCGAAGACTTATATTACCGCCTGCAAGTGATTCAGATCGTGATGCCGCCCCTGCGCCAGCGCGTAGACGACATTCCAATGCTGGTGTCGCAGTTCCTGCACAAATTCAACGCAGAAAATGATGCTTCTGTCGCCTCATTTTCCCCGGAAGCCATGATGCACTTGCTGTCATACCCCTGGCCGGGCAACGTGCGCGAGCTGGAAAATGTGGTGGAACGCTGCGTAGTGATGTCTGACCCGGAAGCAAAGGCCATCGGCGCATCCCTCTTGCCCTCTGTCATCCGTGACGTCCGGGCCTAGAAACACCTTACGCCCAAACCCGTTCTTTCACGGCCTCATCGCTGACAATCTCGCCGTCTTTGAATCGGACAATTCGCTCGCAATGGCGGGCAATGTCTTCTTCATGGGTCACGACCACCAGCGTTTTTCCTTCCCGATGCAGGTCTTGGAACAGGGCCATGATTTCCTCACCGGTCTTAGTGTCCAGTGCGCCTGTCGGCTCGTCAGCGAGAATCAGAGCGGGGTTGTTGACCAGGGCGCGGGCGATAGAGACTCGCTGCTGCTGGCCGCCGGAAAGCTCGTTGGGCCGGTGGGTCATGCGGTCGCCCAACCCAACACGGATCAGGGCTTGCCTGGCCCGTGTCTCACGGCCTCCCGCGCCGGAATACACCAGGGGCAGCTCGACATTTCGCAGGGCCGTGGTGCGGGCAAGCAGATTAAACTGCTGAAAGACAAAGCCGATTCTCTGATTCCGAATGCGGGCCAGCGCGTTTTCATCCAGCCGCGCCACTTCCTGTCCGTCCAGCAGGTATGACCCGGAAGTGGGCCGATCCAGACAGCCGATAATGTTCATCAGCGTTGACTTCCCTGACCCGGACGGCCCCATGACTGCGACCATTTCCCCGGTTCTTACCGACAGGGAAACATGTTTCAGCACGGTCAGGGCCAGGCTGCCGGTTTTATATGTCTTGACAAGGTTTTTGACGAGGATCACACTCCCCAGTTTCGCGGCCAGGGATTGCTTCTCCTGCGCGAAAGCAGGGGAATGTGGGTATAATGCAGACTGTGAAGGATTTCACAACCGATAATTTTAGAACGGAACACGGTCATCGCACGCCCTCTGAACCCTATCACCTACTTCCGGCGGAACCTGGGCCGCACCCTCCCGCTGGCATTCGTCATCGTTCTTTCCGTGTTTCTCATTGCCTCTGTCGTCACCATCGTCAACTCGATTGACCTGACAGTGCTGACGATTTACAACTACACCAAGGTTTTTACCCCGGTGCTCCCCCGTCTGGCCGCCGCCGTGCCGGGAGAAGACGTGGTGCGCGTTCCGCCGTCCATTCAGGCGCAAATCCGCAAAACGCCAGGTGTGGATCGTACCATTGAAACATCCGGCTTTTTCTTCAACATCAATACGGTGTTCGGGCCATTTCCCTTTGTCTGCTTCGGTATCACCGACGAAAACCGCGCCTACCTGCTGCGACGCGCCGGTGACACGCTGCTGCCAGGCGGGCGAATGCCTGCGCCGGGCAAGCCAGAAGCGGTGATCTCCGAGGGTCTGGCGCGAAACAAAAAAGTGAAGATTGGCGACACGATTGCATCACCGCTGGATACCGGAACTCTGGTCGCGGCCCCGGCTCCCATCAAGCTGGTCGGCATTCTCAAAGGCCCAACCTGGATGGCATTTACGTCCAAGCAGTACACCGATGCCAGTCTGCCGCTGGTTCCGCACTCGCTCCTGGTCACAACGGCTGACCCGGCGGCGCAGGGAAAAGTCGGCGATAAGCTGTTTGACACGCTGGATAAATTTCAGGTGCAGGTGCTGTCGTTCAACAATCTTGTCAAAACGCTTCGCAGCTCGCTGGCGTCCATGTATCTGATTATGCACCTGGTCAACGGCACGGTCATTTTCGTGGTCGCGCTGATGGCCGGAATGCTGTCCAACATCTATTTCACGCAGCGCATCAGCGAGTTTGCCGTGCTGGCGGCGATTGGCCTGCGCCGCAGCACACTTGTTTGGCACGCGGTTTCCGAGACGGCTATTTTGACAACCCTGGGCTGGCTGCTGGGCGTGCTGGTCAATTACGGAGTCTTATCTCTGATGAAAGGCAGCGTGTTTGAGCCGCGCGGAATGCTGATCAATCCGGGCGACCCGCTGTCTTACTTGAATACGCTGCCGATTCCGGTGTGTATTACATTGTTTGCGGTCGCGACGATCAGTTACCGGCTGGCCAACTTAGACCCGGTAACGATTATTGAGAGAAGGTAGGAACCCACCCCGCGACAAGTCGCGACCCTCCCGAAACGGGAGGGCAGGCGGGAAAAAGTGTGTCGGGTACTGTCTTCCTGAAATAGCCTTTCGGAAGATCAGAAAAACTTATTGTCCACTTCCCGCTCACCCACCCGCTTCGGGAGGGTCGCGACTTGTCGCGGGGTGGGTTCTTTAGAAAAACGTCACTTATGCCTGAATCATTGCTCTCCACCGACAACATTTCGCTGGTCTATGACGACGGGGCCAGGCGTACCCACGCCCTGCGGGACGTGACCATTGAGATTCCTAACAAGCGCTTTGTCGGCATCATGGGGCCATCCGGGTCGGGAAAGTCGTCTCTGCTGTATATCCTGAGCGGACTAAAGCGTCCCACGGGCGGGGATGTCCGTCTGGGCGACTATGGGTACCGGGCGCATTCGGATTTGGACTTGATTGACCTGCGGCGGCAGCGGTTCGGCTTCGTTTTTCAGCAGCCATATTTATTGGTCTGGCAGACGGCTATGGAAAACGTCTTAATGGGTGCGCCGACACTGGACAGAGCCGCCCGAACCAAAGCGAGGGAGTATTTTGAGCAGCTTGGGATTGCGGCGATGGCGGATAAGCTGCCGTCGCAGCTTTCCGGCGGTGAAAAGCAGCGGGTATGCGTTGCCCGCGCCATGATGAATGACCCGGACATTATTTTCGCGGACGAGCCGACCGCCTCACTGGATCACGCCAACGGCCATTTGGTCGTAGATTTGCTGTCCGCCTACCGGGCGCAGGGGACGGTGGTTGTGGTCACGCATGACCCGGAAATGCTGACCGGGGCGGATTCAATCTTGATGATGCGAGACGGGCAGAGTCTGGGCTGGCGCGACCCTGCCGACGTGCTGGGGGCGGCAGGGCCAAGTAAAACCGTCGCGATCTAATGCTATAGCTCACCTGCGACACCCGCCCGCCCAGCCAAACGCTGACGCAGAGGAAACAGGGCGGGTGACATTGGGTGCAGCGCATTATTAGACCGCATTTTGTTCAGCCCTGGCCGTAGCGGCTCGATCTTTCCAATAGGTTGCCAAGTCTGCGTAGTTCCTGTCCTCCGGGTCTGACCCAGAAACGGTGCACAGATAGGCGGCTAAACATTCCATTTGTGCGACAGAGAAGTTGAAGGCCCGCGCCGTAAACCAGTCAGACGACAATTTGACGTAATCAATCACGCCGCCGCCTAATTCGCCCAGGCCCGCCGGCGGCCAGGGGGTTAATGCACCAACCGCACAATCCATCGCATTTTCCGCCTCGTTGCCCCCGCTTAAACTCACAAGCAGATACGCCGGAAGATAGAATCGCCACGCCTGCGGCGTCAGGAGAGACAAACCACCCCATCCGAAATTCTGTAGCGGCTGACCTGACGCCGCAACTTCTCGCCAATGCTTGCCCCGAAACAGCGCATGGGTTTCACCACATTCGGTACAGCAGCCAGGGCTGCCGGAAACAATGATGTCACCGTCGCCGTCGCCCGGATAAACTACATCTGCGAACGCATCCTGTACCCATTGCTTCAATTCTTCCGCATTATCTGGCCGAAACGTATAATATATCGGTTCTTCATCCTGGTTTTCATTGAGCGGGTCAACTTCCATACTATGTCTCTTCTCTTTGCAGCCCCCCCGAAAAACACCGCTACCAGTGCGGCCCAGCAGCAGCAGTTCCTAGAGAAAAGTTTATTCGTAGCGCAGTGCCGTGATGGGGTCCAGCCGGGCGGCCCGAAAGGCGGGGTAAATGCCGAAGAAAAGGCCGACGCCTACGGCGAAGCCAAAGCCCAGTTCCGTGGCCCAGAACGGAACATAAGTGGGCAGCGTTTTGTGCGCGAAATGGTCAATCAGGCCGGACAGGCCATAGCCACCGGCGACGCCGAGCAGGCCGCCGAGACCGGATACTACCATCGCCTCCACAACGAATTGCAGCAAAATGGCCCCGCGCGTTGCCCCCACTGCTTTGCGAATGCCGATCTCGCGGGTGCGCTCCGTCACCGATACCAGCATGATGTTCATAATGCCGATGCCGCCGGTCAAAAGCGCCAGTCCCCCCACCCCGCCAAGGGCAAGCTGAATTCCGCCGAGCAGGGCATCAAGCTGCTTCAAGATGCCTTCCTGCGTGTCTACCACAAAGTCTTTGTAGTTAAGCGGGTGGTGCTGTTTTAAAATGCCCCAGACTTGATCCGCCGCCGTTTCCACCTGTGAAATTTCGGTGGAGCGCGCGGTGAAGCCGTTGATCTTGTCACTCCCGGAAAACCGCTTCTGCACCGTGGTCAAAGCGGCATAAAGGGAATTGTTGAAATCGCCGCCACCGGGATTGGAATCTTTTTCGTCCAGAACGCCGACGACCACCAAAGACACATCCGAGCCGTCGTCAGTGGTACAATGGATTTCCTGGCCCAGGGGGTCGGCGTCGCCAAATAAATCCTGCCGGATTTTGTGGCCGATGACGCAGGCCTTGCCCCAGGTGGCAACATCCTCCGAAGTGAGAAAGCGTCCGGCAGCCAGCGGCAGGTTCTGGGTCTGGTTGAACGTGTCCAGTACGCCGCTGAGTGTGACTGAGCGCCGATTGCTTCCCACCTGAGCGACCACGGACGCCTGCGCGTCGGGACTGACCGAGCTGACCAGGGATGCCCGTTCGCCGACGGCCTGTGCATCCGCCATCGTTAATCCCTCAAATCCGCCACGCGAGACAGTTCCAATTTTAGGCTGGTAGGAAATAAAAATCAGATTCGCGCCGTTGCCGGAGAACTGGTCAAAAATCTGCTGCCGAATGCCCTGGACAATCGCGATCATCACGATGACTGAGGTAACGCCAATTATCACGCCCAGCATCGTCAGCAAGGCGCGCAGCTTGTTGGCCCAAAGTGCCGCGAGGGCGACCCGGATGGATTCAAAAACGATCATGGCGTCCCGAGGTCAAACGATAGGCCGTGAGCCGTGCCTGCAAATCGTCCGGCAGCAAATACCCGGTCAAACGCCCCTCAATGCCGGCAATTTGCGCCCGATATTTAGGCGTTCGCAGGCTTTCGTCTACGCGCAGGGCTTCCAGCAGCAAAACCAGTGCTTTATGAAGATTAGCATGGGCCGCGACAGTGCGGTTTTGCGCCTCGTAAATCTGTGCCTGAGCGTCTAAAAGCGTCGCCGCGATGATGCAGCGGCCCGAATCCAGGCCACCTCCCATCCGTATCAGGTTGAGCAGCGTTTCATCCGGCAGCAAAGTCAGTGTCGCCAGGTTCAGCCCGGTCATCTGCTTGCAGGCATCGGCGGCTTCCGCCAGCGCCGCTTCATACAGCCCGCTGTCTCTGCCAGTGATGATTCGGGCCAGCACGTAGGCCAACTGCTCAATTTGCCGCTCGACATAGCCTTTATTGGAACGCTGAAACATGCTAAACGTTACCCATTACCATTGATGTCGGATTTGCGCCGATCTGCGCCGCTGATCGGCGGCACAACGACGGCGTCGCCCGCCTTTAACCCGGAGACGATTTCTACGTCGCTCTCGCCGTGCAGGCCGGTCACGACGGTGCGGACCTGCGGCTTGCCGTGCGTGTCCAAAACATTTACTTGCCCGTGCGTTGCCGTAAACGGAATGGCTTCGGTAGGAGCCAGCAGCACTCCCAGGCGTTTCTGGCTAATAATCGCGACATTCGCGCTCATGCCGGAGCGCAGACGCGAATCGCTGCGCCCAAAAGCAACTTTGACATAGAATTTGGAAATCGAATTCGTACTGCCGCTTCCCGTGCCGCTGGTATCCGTGAACGCATTGGTGGAGGCCGGGGCGATTTCCGTCACGACGCCGGGAAACGAGACTCCGGGAAGGGCGTCTACAGTGATGATGGCGGCAGCGCGCGGCTGCACTTTGGCAATGTCCACTTCATTGATGCCGACCTTGACTTCCAGGCGGCTGCCGAGCGTGGCAACAATGGACTGGGCATCCGAGAAGCCGGTCGTCGCGCTCTGGACAATCTCATTCGGCTCTTTGTATTTCTTCAGGACAATACCCGAGGCCGGGGCGTAAATGTGCGTGTCGGCAATACTTACTTGAAGCTGCTGAATATTGCCGGAAATTTGGGAGACCGCTTCGCGGGCCTGGGCAATATCAGAAAGCTTCACTTGGTTTTGCCCGGCATTGGCCTGGGCGGATTGCAGCTGAACGCGGGCCGATTCTACGGCTGCCCTGGCATCGTTGACATCCTGAATGCGCGGCCCGGCGACGGTCAGCGCCAGAGCCTGCTGGGCAGTCGCCAGGGTGCTGGCCGCCGTGTCTACCGCGACCTGTGAGGCGTCATAATCCGACTGTGAGATAAAGCCTTTCGTCAGCAGCGCAGCCCGGCGTTTCTGGGTCCGAAGGGCGTCGTCGGAGGCGATCTGCGCCCGTGCCACGGCTTCTCTCCCCTGGGCCAGCTCCTGCGGACGCGCAGTGGCTTCTACAACGGCGAGATGCGTCTCCGATTGGTTCAATGCGGCGTGCGCCTGGGCGATGGCGGCGTCGGTTTGCTTGACTTGCAGGCTGTATTCAGATTGGGTTTGTGCCAGCCGCGCCTGGGCCTGCCGAAGCTGTGCCTGGGCCTGCCGAAGTTGTGGGTCAATCTGCGAGCGATCCACAAGCGCGATCAGTTCGCCTTTCGCGACATACTGCCCTTCCTGAATGTTTAGCGACAGCAGGCGGCCTGCCGCTTTGCTTTTCACGTCCACCTGGTCTACCGGCTCAATTGTGCCGGTTTCCGATACCTGGACAACAAGGTCGCCTCGGCGAACTGCGGCGGTGCGAGGCGGTGGGGGAGGCTGATGCAGGGTGCGGCTGATATGCTGCCCTGCCGCCGCGAGGCCCAGCAGGATTAAAACAATTATGAAGGGTTTGAGAAGCCGTTTCAAGATACCGCTAGTATACCTGATGTGGAGACGGGGCGAAATCTCTTGACAATTTTCCGTGGAGCGCGTATAATAGCGTCACAGGCGGGGTTAGTTTAATGGTAAAACCCCAGTTTTCCAAACTGATGTCAGGAGTTCGATTCTCCTACCCCGCTTTCTCCTCCTCACTTTCCCCCCGAACGCCTGGTAGCTCAGTTGGATAGAGCAAGAATCTTCTAAATTCTAGGTCGAGGGTTCGAGTCCCCCCCAGGCGGCTTCTTTTTGTTTTTCTTTGGCCGGCACTATTACTGTCTTTTGGCATACATTTTGCAGTAAAGCTTGGTAACAACTGTGACCGGGGCCAAACACATGACCATTGCCGACATTCCCATTGCCGACCCTGCACTGCCGACGCCCACCGACGAGGCGCTGCGCCTGGAAGCGCTGCGCCGCTATGGGGCATTTGGCCTGCTGCGGGAAGCGGTCTTCCAGGACATCGCCCGGCTGGCGGCCTTTATTTGCCAGACTCCGATTTCATTAATCAGCCTTGTGGACAGCAACCGGCAATGGTTTCTGTCCCAAACCGGGATTGACGCCTGCGAAAGCTCACGCGATGCTTCGTTTTGCGCCCATGCTCTGGTCGGGACGGAGTTATTGATTGTGGAAGATGCGCGCGAGGATGCGCGTTTTGCCCGAAACATTTGGGTCACCGGCGAACCTTACGTTCGCTTTTATGCCGGCGCGCCCCTGCTAACCCCGGACGGCTACGCGCTTGGAACGCTGTGCGTGGTGGATCACCAGCCGCGTGTTCTCACCCATGAGCAAAAGGATGCCCTTTTAGCCCTGAGCCGACTGGTGATGACGCAATTGGAACTGATTCGTCTTAAGCGCGAATTGCGCGCCCTCCAGCAATCCGGCAGTCCCTCTCCCAGCCCAGCTATTTTTTAACTGTCTCAGCGCAGCAATCGGCGGTTTCGAAGCATCATTCGCTGCTGCTCAAAAATATACGCCACTACCGCCTCACGTTCTTCTTCGGTGATCTGCGGCGGGCCGAGAAAGCGCAAACGCACCAGATAAATTCGGGCCGCGCCCTGCGTCGCGACCCGGCAATCCAGAGAGTCCGCTTCCAATTCCATCAAAGCCCCTTCTTTGCCGGTAGGAACGCGCACCAGAACGCGCAGCCCACCGGGAACCGGCTTGGGCGACGCCAGCAGCGCACCGCCGCCGGACAGATTGACCAAGCGCGCCGCCAGAGCCGCCGTGCTGCCGGAATCACCGCGCACACGAAAGGTTGTCGGAGACTGAAGCGGCAGCCGATAAAACTGGCGGCGCTGAAGGCGGGTGATAACGCGGGGGCGCATCACAGCCAGCGTCTCCCCTTTGACCGGCCCCAGGATGCGTGTGTCAAATTGATACAAACTGTCTGCGCGTGCAAACGATAACACGAGAGGGATTTTGGCGGCAAGACGGGAGGCCGGCGACATGATTTCCGGGGAAACGGCTTCGACGTCTTCCAAAAAAATCCGGCGGAGGCCGACGGCCCGAACGCGAGCCTGGTAGACACCGACCTCAAAATCCGCCGCGGAATGCAGCCGCACCGCTTCGCCGAGACGCGGCAGCGGTGCGCGCTCCTGCGCCGGGTCTTCCACAGGCGTGTTCCAAAAAGGCATTGTTAATTATTCGCTTCTCGTTTGTCCGTGTCCCACAATCCCCGTTTTTCTTCCGCAGCACGCGCCGTCAGCATCTCGGTCTGCACTTCTTTGTCAAGCTGAGACACGCTCTCACCCTGGGCAGCGTCGCCGGTTTCGATAAATGTTACCAATGTGGCCGCTTCCTGCGCGAGCAGGTTCGTAGCAAGCATCCGGTGCAAATGAGACAATTTGAATTCCGAAGGCGGCGCGACTTTGGCGACAAACGCAGCCAGAGCCTGCGCCTGGGCACTGACTTTTTTTGCGTTGTCGTAAAACTGTTCGCGGGTGCTTTTCCCGCCGGCGAATGCCGCGCGCGAGGCATCCACCATGCTGCTGAGAGTATCTGAACGATTTTTAACGATATGAATTGCCAGGGCATACCCATCTTTGCCGGAGGCTTGCAGCTCGACAAGGCAGTCATCATACCGGGCTTGAGCAGCATAAAGCTGAGCCAGGTGGGCATCGGCAGAGTAATCGCCCGGTGTCACCAGCCGCTTCGCCGCTTTGTATTCCGATTCCGCCCCGTCCAGATCGCCGCTGTTCCAAAGCGCGTCCGCCAGCCCGCTATGCGCGGCGGCGTCCTGTGGGTTACGCTCCAGCATGGCGCGGTAACGGGCAATCGCGCCGTCTGACGTGCCGTTCTCCTGATCAAGCTGGGTCAGGAACTGCTGAATCGCGAGGCTGTCCGGCGCGATCTCCAGAGCGCGCTTGGCCTCATCCAGCGATTTGTCGGTCATTCCTCCCTGCTGATAGGCCTGGGCCAGCTTGAGCCGGGGAACCGCGCTCAGTGGCGCACCGTTGACGGCCTGCCGGTAGAAAGAGATCGCACCCACAACATCCCCACCCGATAGGGCTGAGTCGCCCCGGCGGAGCAGAGGAGAAACTTCATTCAAATCTTCCGGCCTCGCTTGCGGCAAGGCAGCAGCATCATTCATAGGGGCAGGGCTAACCGGCTCCGCCGCAACGGCCCGCAGAGGCGATGCCGGGATTGGCAAAACAACCTGCGGCGCAATTTCCTGCGGAAGCCGCGCAACAAGGAGCGGCGGGGCAATGACAATTTTGGGAGCCATCATGGGCTTGACGGCAGGGGCGAGAAGTGAGGAGATTATCGGGACAGACAGCGTCTGGGTGATGGGAAGCGTTTGCGCGACCATGACTGGGGCCACAGGCGAAACCGGTGCTGGAATAGGAGAGGTGGGCGCGGAAGCGACCACCGCAGGAACCGGCGCGGAAGCGACCACCGCAGGAACCGGCGCGGAAGCGACCACCGCAGGAACCGGCGCGGAAGCGACCACCGCAGGAACCGGCGCGGAAGCGACCACCGCAAGCGACCACCGCAGGAACCGGCGCGGAAGCGACCACCGCAGGAACCGGCGCGGAAGCGACCACCGCAGGAACCGGCGCGGAAGCGACCACCGCAGGAACCGGCGCGGAAGCGACCACCGCAGGAACCGGCGCGGAAGCGACCACCGCAGGAACCGGCGCGGAAGCGACCACCGCAGGAACCGGCGCGGAAGCGACCACCGCAGGAACCGGCGCGGAAGCGACCACCGCAGGAACCGGCGCGGAAGCGACCACCGCAGGAACCGGCGCGGAAGCGACCACCGCAGGAACCGGCGCGGAAGCGACCACCGCAGGAACCGGCGCGGAAGCGACCACCGCAGGAACCGGCGCGGAAGCGACCACCGCAGGAACCGGCGCGGAAGCGACCACCGCAGGAACGGTGGGCAAATCAAGGACAGCCTGCGATTCGAGAGCGTGCGCCCCGTACTGGCGATTGACACCGACCCAATCGAAAACACGAGCCGTCGGAGCCGTTTCCACCAGCTCAATGCGAGTGCTGTCGGTCTCGCGTCCCGGACCGACCACCGCATAAAAGGCCACACCGAGCGCCCGCGCCAGAGCAAGCCGCGTGTCATCCGTAAGCGCAGGGGCCACCAGCCATTCCGGGTGCGAGGTTTCCGCGGCAATCCGTTTAACGGTGGCCGAATCCGTGTCGTAGGTCAGCACCTGCATTTGGCCGTCAAGCCGCAGGCGCGTTCTCAGGTCGACGAGGGCCGGGACATCAGAAGCGGACGCGGGATACAGTAAAATCGTCGGCACCGGTAGCTTGGACGCGCATACGGGCCGAAGCCCGCCGGTGGTCAGCAATGCAGCGAGGCCGAAAGCGCAGAAAACAACTACTGGCTTTGCTGGCAAATCTGAAGTCCTGTCTGGCAGGCCGCGAGACCCCGCTGCGCGGTATCCACATCACGCCCGGACGCGATCTGCCCGGCATAAGCCCGAATGGCCCGCTGATACGCGGCGCGGGCCTGCCCATACTCTCCGCCCTGCTGTAAAGACAAGGCACGCTGCTGGTACACATCCGGCTTGACCGAATCATCCCCGCCGCCATTTCCGGCGTCCTGGGCGGCTTTCTCCGCATCGGACGACTTGGCTTCCCGCACCGTAATACGAATATGGGCGCCGGACGGCGCAGGCGAGTAGGAGTCGGCAGAGGGCGCTTGCCCCAAAGAATTCACCACGACGGTATGCTGGGGAATACTCGCCACCGTCGCCAGCGCCACACCATCCGGCACAAAGACCGGGGCCGGTGCAAGCTCGCCGGAGCTACCGACCGCCGGCAAAGCCGTCAGGCGGAGCGCAGGCAGGTCGCGTCGAGCCAGGCGGCGACGGGCCGCGGCGGACAAGCGCGGTACAGTGGGCAGAGACCACACCCCGGCAGCCGCCACGCGAGAAACGGGCGGCGGATAAATGCGGCCTCCGTCGAACGGGTCATGGCCGGTCAGCGGCGGAGCCGCCGGGGGCGCATAATAAGTCGTGGCGGCGGCATTCGGAGAAGCGGTCAAAATCATAGGCGGGGAAATCGCTGCCGGCTGTTCGCCCCCGGCAAATGCGGAACGGGTGACCGAAACCGGACCGGGAGCCGTCACCACAGACGCCTTCGGAGAAGGCGTAGAAATCGTGGCTGCGCTCGCCCAGGGCCGGAACAGAAACAGCCCGGAAACAAGCACCAGAAGCGTGGCGGCTCCGGCAACGTACAGTGGACGGCGCGGGATGGCCCCGGCACCGCGGTTTGCGCCAGTGGTCATCACAGCCCACGTCCGAATCACACCCGGCGACAAACGCACCAAGCCAGGCGGCAGCCAGACATGGGCGGCAGGCGGCGTCACCGCTTTCACATGGACGCCGCGCCGAAGCTGGTCCAGCTTGGCGGCATCGGCGGCGCTGTCCGGGTTTAGCAGCAGCACCGCCTCAAAATGCTCAATTGCGCGGGCATCATCGCCGCGCTTTTCATACAGCGTTCCCAGCAAAGAATGCGCTGTCGTACTGTTTGGATTAATTGCCAGCGCCGCTTCTGCCGCAGTGATTGCGGCGTCGCGGTTACCGGCTTCATTGTGCCAGAACGCCATGTCCAGCAGCCGCGTCAATTTATCAAGCGTTTCGTCGCTTTGATTAACGGGCAGGTCTTGTACGGACAGCATCATCGTCCGGTAGCCGTCGTTGATCTTGGTGCCGCACTCTTTACAATATTTGCTGTCCACGGTGTTGGCCGTGCCGCAGTCATGGCAGTACACTGGCTGCTCCTTCGCGCTTGGAAAAACCCTGTCACACTTCGCCGGGTGAAACTCACAGTGAGAATATCACTTAGAATATCACATGGGGGCGCGTTTGTCAAGGGAAAATCTTGCGGCAAAGTCTGAAATTGGCCGGATTGGGCCTCACAGCAAAGTCCCCTGCCCGCTTGACGGGCCGGGAGTCTGCGGGGGCGGGGTGAGGCTGAGATGTTCATACGCCAGGCGGGTGGCAACGCGCCCGCGCGGAGTGCGCTGCAAAAAGCCCATCTGCATCAAATACGGCTCGTACACATCTTCCAGCGTATCCCGCTCCTCCGACATGGCGGCAGCCATTGTTTCGACGCCCACAGGGCCGCCGCCGAACTTTTCAATCAAAATCCGCAGCAAGCGGCGATCAAACTCATCCAGCCCCAGCGCATCCACTTCCAGCATCGCGAGGGCCGCGGCGGCCACTTCGCGGCTGATGTGTCCGTCCGCGCGCACCTGCGCGAAGTCCCGGACACGCTTGAGCAGGCGATTGGCGATGCGGGGCGTTCCGCGTGAACGCCGCGCGAGTTCCCCTGCCCCGTCCAGGTCAATATCCACTTCCAGAATTGCCGCCGAGCGCGTGATAATCTCCACCAGATCGTCCGGCGTGTAAAATTCAAACGTGTGCTGAATGCCGAACCGGTCCCGCAACGGTGACGACAGCAGGCCCGCCCGCGTGGTTGCGCCCACCAGTGTAAACGGGCTGACTTCCAGCTTTACCGTGCGCGCCGACGGTCCCTGCCCGATCACGATGTCCACCTGGTAGTCTTCCATCGCCGAGTAAAGAATCTCTTCGACGGGCCTGGACAGGCGGTGTATCTCATCCAGAAACAGCACGCTGCCCGGCTCCAGATTAGTCAAGATCGCGACTAAATCACCGGGCCGCTCGATGGCCGGTCCCGAAGTCGCCCGCAAAGCTGCGCCCATTTCGTTGGCGATAATCAGCGAGAGGCTTGTTTTGCCCAGTCCCGGCGGGCCGTGCAGCAAGACGTGATCGAGGGCCTCGCCGCGCCGCTGCGCCGCCGTCATAAAAATGCCCAGGCTTTCCTTGATTTTCGGCTGCCCGATAAACTCGCGCAGGCGCTTGGGCCGCAGCGAGTATTCGTCGCGGTCATCGTCGCCGATTTCCGGGGAGATCATCCGTTCGGTCATAGGAATAGTATACCAGTTCGCTTCGACAAATTTGTGTGTTGCTATCTGCTAAGTTTTTATCCTACAGCTGAATGTTGTTCCAGATTTCAATCCGATTCTGGTTGAGATTTTGCATAAACTCATCCAGGTCAGCTTCGGCCTGGCGAATTTCTTCTGGATTGGTCGGAGCGGAGGCAATCCATGATTCCAGTAGGGCAATCGCGGCGGCTTTCTCTGCGTCAATGACTGGAGTTATATTTTCCACAGGCGGAAGATGCTCAGTCACCAGTTTCTTGACGTATTCCGACGGGGCAAGCCCGATTTGCCGGGCCAATACCGAAATGCGCGATTCTTCGGTAGGTGTTAAGTCTAAGGCAATCATATTTGGCTCTCCTCCCACCCTGATTTACCCCTTGCCGCTGGAGCCTGTGAGGATATTCAGCGAGGCTTTCAGGGCCGCACCCATGTTGGTTTTGTCGTCCAATTCTTTCAGGGCCTTGTCGGCGGCGCGACGGGCGTCGTTACGGTTGTAGCCCAGACCCACCAAACCATCCACCACGTCTTCATAAATGTCAAACGAGGGCGGCTGCTTGGACTTGGCCTGAATCTGATCCACTTTGCGCTCAAAGGCCATCGCGGTCAGCTTGTCGCGCAATTCTAAAACCAGACGCTGGGCGGTTTTGAGGCCGAGGCCGGGAATACGCATCAGCGTTCGCGTGTCGTCGGCGGCAACGGTGCGGGCGAGCGATTCGGCATCCATCGCCGACAGCATGGACAGCGCCACTTTGGGGCCGATACCCGTGACGCTCAGCAGAAGTTCAAAGACTTTCTGATCATCAGGCTGCAAAAATCCGTAAAGTGAGATTTCTTCGGCCCGCATGTGAAAGTGAATGTGCAAAAACGCTGTTTCGCCCAGGGCCGGCAGGGCGGACAGCACGGTGACGGGGACGGCGACTTTGTAGCCGACTCCGCCAACGTCCAGAATGACGGAAGTGGCTTCAATGCGCTGAAGGGCGCCGCGCAGGGTGGCAATCATGTGAGAATAGTTTCTGGAAGAATACTTCCTGACTGGGAGCAGTCTATACGCCGCCGGGTGCGACGAAACTTTGTCCCTGGATTTTCGGGTTCTTGTCCACGACATAGACCATGACGCCCAGCGTATCACCGCGCCTAGCTCCCGCATGGCAATTGATACAGCTTTGATGCTGGGCGCGAACCGGACGCATGACCACGACCCAGTTTTCATACTCCGCCTGCACCGGCTGCCCGTGCTTAAGTGCGCTCAAGTGCGGCAGAACGACGAAATTCAGGCTTTTATTGGCCCAGTCATACATTCGGTCGGCGCCAATTTGCGTCTTGCCGACAGCGGTGAGAGCGTCTACGGTCGGTTTCGCCAGGTCCAGAGGCTCCGGCTTAGTCGGTGGGTCAATATGTGCGCCCGGCTTGTGGCGGCAATGCAGAAACGCGATGATATACGGGCGATGCGAGGCTTTCACGGCGGAAAACCTCCGCCGCTCCGCGCGAGAATCGGCTTCTACCCAGTGAACGTTCCCATGCCCATCCAGCGCAAAGACCCGATCTGCGCCGAAGCGCCCGGCATTTTGCTGAAAGCGCGGCTGAACAATGGAATCCAGAGTGCTGGCGACCTGCTGCGGTGTTTCCGCGCTCGGCGCAGGCGTTGCCAGGGAAGCCGCCAGCAGGGAAGCCGCCAGGAGCGCTGTCCCGGCGATTAGAATAGCAGACTGGCGCACTGGATAGCGCGGCGCATGGGTAGACATCGTCAAGCCTTCTCCAACCTCAAAGCCAGTATGAAGTAATCGATAAAATTTCTTCGCTGTAAAGGCACTGCCGCAGGGTAGCGGCATCGGGATTTTTCAGGAAGACGCTGCCCTGGTCATCGCCGCGCAAGACTTCCACGACGGGAAGCGCGGGCGCAGCCTCGCCTATCTCGGAGAGGCGGCGGGCGGCGCGGGCGTCTTTGCGCGGGTCGGCGAGGTCATATTCCACATACATGACGCTCATTTCGCGCCTCAAACGGCGGACATCGGCGCTGGCGGGGTTTCCATACACGGTGATTCGACTTGCCATAAAAGTGGGTTGCTCTCCTGAAGAATTATTCGCGGGCGAAATAAGTATCCTGACACGGCGAAAGCGGCGCACTGCTGCTGGCCTGGGCAGCGGATTCAACTGCTTCCGGCAGAGTCGGGTAAGCGTGCATGGTCAAAGCAATCTCGGAGACGGGCAGGCGTGCGCGCATGGCAAGGCACATTTCATTGATCAAGCTGCCCGCGGACGCGCCGACAATCTGTGCGCCGAGGATAGTTCCGTCGGCTTTCAGCGAAACGATCTGGACAAACCCGGTAGTCTCGCCGGTGATAATTGCTTTGTCCAGATACGCGAAGGGGAACCGGGCAATGTCAATGGCCTCCTCATGGTGAGACGCCCGTGCCAGCGCGGGAGTCAGGCCGACGGCGGCGACCTCCGGGTCAGTATAAGTAACGCGCGGAATGACGCGGTAATCGGCGGGGCAGCCAGGGGGTTTGCCATGCAGGGCCGACAGGGCATTGGTCGCTGCGACTGCGCCCTCATAAGAAGCGACATGGGTAAATTTGTATTCGGAAGTCACATCGCCTGCCGCCCAAATGTGCGGCGCGGAAGTTTGCAGATGAGAATTGGTTTTCAGCCGCCCGCCTTCGTCGCAGTGCACGCCTGCCGCATCGAGGTTGAGACCTTCCACATTGCTTTTGCGCCCGGCGGCCACGAGAATGGCGTCGCAAACCAGTGTTTCGCCGCCCTTGAGTGTCAGCACTTTTTCGCCGCCCTGTCGTTCCACCTTTTCCAGCTTCGCTTCGGTGACAATGCGAATCCCTTCCGACAAAAGCTCTTCGGCCAGAAGCTGCGCGGTATCGGCGTCATCGCGGGCCAGAATCCGCATTCCATTGTGCAGAATAGTCACTTTGGCCCCGAAACGCCGAAACACTTGCCCCAGTTCGCAGCCAATCGGCCCGCCGCCGAGGACTACGATGCGACGGGGCAGCGATTTCCACTCAAACACGGTGCGGTTGGTGTCGCATCCTGCTTCTTTCAAGCCGTCTATAGGTGGAATGCTCGGCAAAGAACCCGTGCAGAGGATAAATTGCTTTGCCCGATACCGAGTTTTTGTTTTATTCGTCTCAATTGTCTGTGCGTCCACAAATCGCGCCCGCTCACAAATTGTTGTGATGCCTGCTTTGGCGAAACTCTCAACGGCGCTGCCGCCGCCGACTTCTTCAATGCTGCGATGCACCTGCCGCATCACCGCGCCAAAATCCAGTTCCGCTCCCTGCCATTTTGGCAGGCCGAAGTCAGACGCCCCCTGTATACGATTCCACAGAGTCGCCGCATGGATCAAAGACTTGGAAGGAACGCAGCCCGTGTAAAGACACTCGCCGCCGATCAAGGCTTCCTCGAAGATCGCCACCTTCGCCCCGGCCTGCGCCGCTGTCCGAGCGGCTTTCGGCCCCGCCGACCCCGCGCCAATCACGGCGATGTCAAACTCCTGCACTGGTTCTTGCATGGGTCTATTATACCTTGTTCGTTCGCGCTTCCGCCCGCGCCCAGAAGTTCAGGGCGATGTCGACAAACTGCTGGGAATGGCTGAATTGCAGGGCATGGGCAGCGCCCCGCAGGCGTTGGAATTCTCCTGCCGGCAGAGCTGCGGCGAGGCGGCGGGCCACCGAGTCGGGAATGATGCCGTCAAATTGCCCGCGCAGGATCAGGCAGGAGGCATGAACTTCGGCGGCATGGACAATCGGTTCGTCTTCCAGCATCTTCACGGTCGTCGCAAGGTAGCGCGGGACGCCCATTTCCAAATACATTCGCGTCAAGACGGCCGTGTAACCCAGAGGCTCCCGGCAGCCGTCCAGCAGCAGGCCCAGCGCGTACCGCCAGAGCGGAATATATCTCTCCCCGGCAGTCGGCCCGACCAGAACCAGCCCGCCCACCCGCTGCGGATGACGCCGCGCCATCGCCAGCGCCACCTGACAGCCCATCGAATTCCCCGCCAAATGCGCTTTTTTTATCTCCAGCACGTCCATTAGCCGCACCGTCCAATCCGCCAATTCTTCCATCCCCAGCGCTTCTCGCGGCCCTGGCGAGTGGCCGTAGCCCGGCATGTCCGGCACGAACACGGGGCAATTAAACTGCATTCGCGCCAGGCAGGCCAGCGCCGGCTCCCAGGCATCGGACGAGCAGCCCAGACCGTGCAAAAACAGAAGCGGCAGGCGAGAATGGAAAGCAGAAGAAGGCGTATCTAAAATGCGGCAGCGCACCGGCCGATCATCTACGGTAAGAATCTCGAGGCACGCGGGATTGGGAGACATATTCGCCTAGTGTACCTGTTCAGTTAGTAAACGTGGGATGCGGGAGGTCAGACACGTTGTAATTTCATGCGGCGTCGTACCGATTTCAGCGGCGAGATCGCCTGCGGTGATTGTTTCGCCGCCGTCCGTGCCGATCAGCGTGGCAATGTTTCCGGCCCGAACGCCCGAAATATGGCTGACATCCACGACGGTTTGATCCATGCAGACACGCCCGCAAATCGGGGCTTTCCGGCCATGAATTAAAACAAAACCGCCGTTGCCCAGGCGACGCGGGTAACCGTCGCCATAACCGATTCCCAGGGTGGCGTACACCCCCCCGCCGGGCGGCACGGTATACGTGCGGCCGTAGGAGACCGTCGCGCCGCCGGGCAAAGTGCGGCAAAGCGTGACGCGAGTTTTCAGGGAAAGAACAGGCCGAAAGCGGGCGTCCGTTTCGGTAAAAAGGCCGGGCTGCGGCTCAATGCCATACAGAAGCAAGCCGGGCCGAATCAGTCCATGCCGGGCAGCGGGCGATAAGTTCAGTACCGCAGGCGAGTTGGCGGCATGAATCAAGAGACAGTCCGCCCGTTCACCAAGTTGAGTCAAAAAGCCCGCGAACAGCTCATGCTGGGCCTGGGCATCCACCGGGTCCTCGTCAGCGCTGGCAAAATGCGTGGCAAGGCCGGTAATGATGAGATTCGGCAGGCGGTTCAGCGCCGCAAGGATCGCGGCGGCCTCAGACGGCGGAACACCTGCACGGCCAATCCCGGTATCCACGTCCAAATGCGCTTCAGCAGTCAAGCCCAGGTCACACGCGGCTGCCGAAAGAGCCTGGCCCATTTCCAGACTGCTGAGAAGCGGAGTCAGACGGTGAAACACAATTGCCGGGGCTTCTTCGGGAAAGGCGGGGCCGAGCAGGTATATGGCAGCATCGGATGGGAGCAGCGCGCGCAGAGCCGCGCCCTCGGCAGGGGTGGCAATGCCGAAGTCTCGAAGGCCCTGCTGGGCGCAGGGCGGGGCAATCAAAGAAAGGCCATGCCCGTAAGCATCGGCCTTGACCACTGCCATGACCCGCGCCGGCCCGAATCGGCGACGCAAAAGCGCACCGTTATGGACCAGCGCTTTCCAATCAATTTCGGCCCAGGCACGCGCAGGGGGAACGAGCGGCATCAGGGACGAACCAGAGACGCGGTACGGGCCGAGACATGTCCTGAGACCGAAAGTGAAATTTGTGCGCGTGGATGGGTTTCTCCGCGATGATACGCCGCCGGGACAAGCTGATCCAAAGCGCGCTCGTAGCGGTCACGTCGGCCATACACGACAATCATATTGGTGAGCTGCCGGCCAGGCCGGGCCAGGGTCGCGCCGTTGTAATAAAACCCGGTGCTGGTTCCGGCATCCAGGTTCATCGCCTCGGCAGCGCCGAGGGACTGCATGACGCGGGCCAGACGGCCCAGATAAATCGGATCATGCGTCATCACGAAAAACAATGTGTTGCCGCGCGTGATTCCGACCGCGATGCGGGAATTGGGCGCCAGCATGTGCCGGTCGTGGAACCGTTCAGAGCGCGGGTCCAGCACCACGCGGCCCCGCTGAAGCAGGCGCGGGCCGCAGGCGACCACGAAATCGTAAGGACTCCAATCATGGTGGCGTCCCCACTCGCAGGTGACCATGTCGGCATGGTTGCCCGGCGTAATGCACAACGCCGTTCCCATGCCGCCGAAGTGAACCAGACTGCCGTCAATGACGATGTCGCCGACCGGCTGCAAATCATCCAGCGAAAAAAACGTCCCCGTCACAGCGACATTGGGCTGCGCCCGATTGATCATCTGCCGGAACGGCTCCGACGTGCCGTTGCCATGCCGCGCCATCACAGCGGACACTTTGACGTTCGGATCGTTCAGATTCACCGAGATAACTTTCACAGGAACGCCCGAGGCCGCTGTCTGCCAGAAATGAATAGAAGAGCCGCCGCTGCCGTCGCCGTGCAGGGCAATCCAGTGCGAGCGTTCCGCCGCGGCGCGGGCATTGTGCGCGGCCTGCATATTGGCCCAGTGCGAACGGTAGGCAGCCTGGACATTCGCAAGATGCAGGGCGTGAACAGCGAGGCGCTGGGCCATGCGCTGACCGGCCAATTTTTGCTGGTGCGCGGCATTCTCCCGACGCGCCGCCTTCAGGGCAGCAACGTTCTGGTCGTGAGCATACTGGTTCTGCCGATGCAGGTACTGCTGGGCCGCTTGATTTCGTTCATGGGCCGATGCCTGCTGTCTCTGGGCATGATGGGCGGCGCTAAGATGCGGCTTTGTCTGAACAGCAACTACGACAGGCACATGATGATGCCGGTGCGCGGAGAGGTGCGCCTCGCGCTGCTGCTTTTGCGCGGCGCGCTTGGCCCGCTTGGCGTCTGCCTGCATCTCCGCCACTTTGGCATCATGCTCGCGCTGCCATTTGTGCTCATGCCGCTTTTCGGCAACTCGCTCGGCATGGGGCAGTTCTTTCAATTTGGCGAGATGCTCCCGCCACTCTTTTTTTTCTTTCGCCGCCAGTCGGATTCGGTGCATCGCCTGCGCCTGAGCGTCGGCGGAATCGACGTGGTGATGTTTTTTTGCTGCGGCGAAGCTAGGAATGGCTGTGCAGGCCACGACCCCGGCGAGAATGATGGGTAGAAAACGCATGGCTTATCATAACACAGGGAAAGGGATTTCGTCAAGGAAACCAGAAACTCAGCTTACACTCCGTGGAGCGCGCGCCAGGCGGCTTCCATCGCAGCGCGCAGGCTGGCGGCAGCCGCCTGAGGGTCGGGAGCATGGGTGACGGCATCGGTGACGGCGACACCGTCCGCCCCGGCGCGCAGGCAGTCTGCGACATCCGCGGGCGTCTGGATGCCGCCAAAAGCGACCACAGGAACCTGAACGGCATCTTTAATCTTACGCAGAAGGGTCAAGCCTTCGCCGGGCGCATCGGCGTCAAACGCCGGGCCAACCTGCACGTAGTCCGCGCCGCCGCGCTCGGCCCGCGCCGCGCCGGGAACGCTGCGGGCAAACGAGCCGACAAGCGCATCCCCGGAGGCGCGCAGGTAAGCGCGGGCATCGGAGGGCTTATACGCCCGCTCTGTCAAGAGAACGCCGTCGGCATGGCATTTTTCGGCCAGCTCCAGATCGCCGGTCACGATGAACCGGGCCTGCCCCGCCGTCATCTCACGCAGCCGCAGGGCGACGGCAAACAGCGCCAGGTCGTCGGCGGACATGGTTCGAACGCGAAGCTGCACAATGTTGACGCCGCCGGCAATCGCCGCTTCCACCAGGGAAAGCGGATCGGCTTTCGGCTCGGTGCGGGGCCGGTAGAGTGTTCGCCCGGTTACAAGGGTCAGGCTGGGTTGGGAAAGAGTTATCACAGCGCTTATTTTACCCCGCTTTGCCGCAGACTTGAAACTTCATCGCAGACAGCGGATTCCATATCGAGCCACACTAATAATAATCGCTAAAAAGTTCGCTGACACTGTCGTCATGGTGAATACGGGAAATAGCGCTGGCCAGAAGCGGGGCGACAGAAAGGACGGTAGTTTTGGCGCTGCGGGCGCGCTTGCCGTCGTCGAACGGGATAGTGTCGGTGATGACCAGTTCGCAGATCGGCGACTCTTCAATGCGGTCTACGGCAGCCCCGGACAAAACAGGGTGTGTGCAGCAGGCAAACACGCGCCGCGCACCGCGCTCCATCAGCGCGCAGGCTCCGAGGACCGTGCTGCCGCCGGTGTCCACCATGTCGTCGACCATGACGCAGGTTTTGCCGCGCACGTCCCCGATGATCTCCATGATCTCCACTTTGTTCGGCTCAGGGCGGCGCTTGGCGATGATGGCAATCGGCGCGTGCAGCATTTCCGCCATGCCGCGCGCCCGCCCCACCCCGCCGACATCCGGGGAGACGACTACCGTATCCCCGTCCGTTAATCCCTTTTCGGCAAAGTAGGACGCCAGCAGCGGCCCCGCGTACAGGTGGTCCAGGGGAAGCTGAAAAAAGCCCTGAATCTGCCCAGCGTGCAAATCTATGGCCAGCACCCGGTGTGCGCCCGCCGTCGTGATAAGGTCTGCGACCAGCCGGGCCGTCACGGGTTCGCGCGGCTTGACTTTCTTGTCCTGGCGCGAGTAGCCATAATACGGCATGACCAGTGTGATACGTTTGGCCGACGCCCGCCGAAAGGCATCCACCAGAATCAGCAGCTCCATCAAGCTATCATTGGCGGGGGCGCAGGTCGGCTGGACGATAAAAACATCCATGCCCCGCGCACTTTCCTCAATTTTGACTCGTATTTCGCCGTCGGCAAAGCGTGTGCAGTGGATTTTCCCCAGAGGGCGACCTAAATGATGGGCAATTTTTTCCGCCAGTGCGGGATTGGCGTTGCCGCTGAAGAGGCGTAACGTATCCTGGTCTGCTCCCATAGCTTTGTGATCTCCCCTGCCGCGCGCTTTGTTCTAGTCTTACATTCTTTGCTCTAGTCTTTATGCCGATTTTTTGCCCGCAGGCGGTTCTTTTCCTGCGCCCAGCCTTCTTTGATAACCTGCCGCGCACGTCCGACGCCCAGCGCACCTGCCGGAATGTCTTCAGTAATCGCCGAGCCTGCCGCTGTCCACGCACCGTCGCCCAGGGTGACGGGGGCAACCAGTGTAGAATGAGTGCCGACAAAAGCATTCGCGCCGATGACGGTGCGGTGTTTTTCCAGACCGTCATAGTTGCAGGTGATCGTTCCTGCGCCGATGTTGGTGTTGGGGCCGATTTCCGTATCGCCGAGATAAGTTAAATGGCCTGCCGATACGCCGTCACCCAGCACCGTGTTCTTGAGTTCCACGAAGTTTCCAGCTTTGACCTGGTTTCCCAGAATGCTGCCGGGGCGAAGATTGGCATACGGCCCGATTCGGCAGCCGTCGCCGACTTCGCTGGCAACGACATAAGAATCACGAATTGTGACACCGCTGCCGACTTTGGCGTCACTGATCCGCGCACCCGGCCCGATCTCGCAGTCTGGCCCGATGTCGGTAACCCCGGATAGCAGGGAAAACGGATGAATCGTTGTGTCCGCGCCGATTTTGACAGTGGCCTCAATATAAGTGGTCAGGGGATCAACAACCGTCACGCCGGCCTCGCCGAGACGGCGGTGAATGCGAGATTGCAGCACCCCGCGCAGGCCGCTGAGTTCCGCGCGGGTATTGACGCCGCGCACCACGTCCGGGTCGGGGGAAATCAACGCTTCCACACGCTGCCCCTGTCCGGCCAGGAGAGCAATGGCATCGGTGAGATAATATTCGCCCTGCGCGTTCTGCGGCGTGATCTGCCGCAGGGCGGCAAACAGCGCCGCGGGCTGGAAGGCGTACACAGACGTGCCGATTTCCTGAATGCTGAGCTGGGCAGGAGTGGCATCGCGGGCCTCCACAATCGCCTGTACCTGCCCGGTATCGGGATCGCGGATGACGCGCCCATAGGAGCCGGCCTCATCCAGCGTCGCCGTCAGCAGGGTGGCTGCCGCGCCGGAGTGCATGTGGTGAGCGACCAGCGCTTCCAGCAGCGAAGCCGTCAGCAGGGGGGCATCGCCGGGCAGCACCAGCAGTGGTCCGTCCCAGTCGGCGAGCAGGCTTTCCGCCATCTGCACGGCATGGCCTGTGCCTTTTTGCTCGGCTTGCAGAACGTATTCCAGGTCCGGCCCCATGGCCGCCTGAACCGCGTCGGCTTGATGCCCAACCACAAGAACGGTTCGCCGCGCTCCGGCCTCCTGCGCGGCCTCTACTGCCCAGCGCAGGAGCGGCTTGCCCAGAAGTGGGTGCAGGCCTTTCGGAAGATTTGACTTCATGCGCGTGCTTTTGCCGGCGGCCAGCACTAGTGCGGCGATTTGCAGCGCATTTTGAGACGTATTTTGGGTTGAAAACAAGAGTTCGGACATGGAGAGACTCCCAGGGCGGCTTGCCCTTGCTGCCTTATTATAACTCCTGGCCCGCTGCGAGTCAAGCAAAATTGCGGGGAATTTTGGGAACCCGACAGTTCCGAAAAGCGTCTATGCATGGAGGAAGTAAACGCGTGAGTTCTGCGGGCCGATTTTATCTATGTCTGCTGGCGTCCGCATTCGTTAATGGGGTTATCTGGCTTCTGGCCGCCCAGATGTGGCAGCCGGCGGCTCTCCCCAAGAGGCCTGTTCTTACCCGGATCAAGCTGATAACGCTGGCACTGCCGCCGGCAGCCCAATTTGTTCCCGTCGTGCCAGTCAGGACAGTTGTTCGCATTCCGCCCCCAACGCCTCGGAAACCAGTGCTTCGTAAGCCGCTGCTTCAGAAACGTCTTACGCCCGGCACGCGCGTTCCTTTGCACCAAACCGCCGCACCGGCCCGGTCTGCGGGCGGCAGCGCCGCTCCGGCCCCGCCGCAGATCGCGCGGCTGTTGCCGCCGCCTCCGGCGATTTCTGCTGCGCCGCCAATAATCATTGCCACAAATCGCGCCGCCGACACGCTTCCGCATACACTCGTGCCACCGCCAAACACGGTTTCGGTTTCTACCGATGCGGCCTCGCGTCCGGCGTTACCAGTTGTTCCCAGTGATGAAGCTGCTGAGACAGGGCAAAGTGAGGAAAAGAGTACAGGAGGCAGTGGCACGGCAGACGGCGTGGGAACAGGGAAAGGCGCCGGCCCCGGTATGGGTCAGGCTGCCGGGGAGCCGTTTGGCATTGGGCAAGGGCTGGCCGGGAATGGCGGGCCGCGCCATGTGGTCTATGTGCTGGATATTTCAGGGAGTATGACCAGCCGCATTGACCGCGCCGAAGACGAGCTGCGCCGCGCTCTCAGCGGGCTTGGGCCGCAGGAAACGTTCAACATTGTTGTTTTTAGCGATGAAGTGCGCTCGTTTGATACCGGCATGGCTCCAGCCACGCCGGCGCTGAAACAGCGGGCGGATTTCTTTTTGACGACGCTGCAAGTGGGCGGGGACACCAATTTAGATGCTGCGATGAAGCGCGCCTTGTCTCTGCCTGACATTAATGATGTTGTGCTGCTGACAGATGGAGTTCCGCATGGTTCCGGCGAGAATAATTTCAAGAAACTGGCCTGGCTGATCCGCGAACGCAATAAAAACCATGCGCGTATTTTCACTGTTGGCTTGGTCGGCAAAAACCCCGACGGCACAGACGACAGTTTCGCGGCAGCGGCTCTGCTTCGGCAGATCGCACAGGACAGCGGCGGGGCCTCGGAACTGGTGACGCTGGGAACAACTAGCCCGTAAAGCGCGTCTCCTAAGTGAGTGTTATCGGAAAAGATTTTGGGGTATAATGGTCTTTGAACTGACTGTGAGCGACTGCGAAAGGTAGCTAAAAATGGGTCAGACGCAGCCAGACATTGTGAACGGCCTCGTGACACCGCCGGAAATGAAGCGTTTTGTATTTCTTCCTGTGGAGGAAGCCCATGTCGCCGTTCCGTCGAGCGCGGAAACTGCGGCTTTGTCAGCCCCCGAAGAGAAAGTCTCAGAAGTCTCAGCAGAATATTTTGAGAGCGATTTTTCCGCGCTTTCCCCTCCAGAAAACCCTGCATTTTCCGTAGCGGCGGCAAATACGGCTCCTGCTCAGGCACTCCCAGCGGACGAGGAAACACCTCAGTTCCCGCTTTTCCAATTCGGCCAGAACGGGCCGGAAAACGAACTGCCTGGGGCAGCGCCTGTTTATTTGCTGGAGGAGGAGATTCCGGTGCAGGGGCCGGCCAGACGGCCCGCCGCCGGGCAGCGTCTGCTGCCGTCCGGCGTTGCTCATTTTCAGCAGATGCTGGCTCAGTTTCAGACGTTTCCCGCCTGCCATGATGATCTGACGGTTTGCCTGCATGACAATCCGTATGCCATTTCTGTGATTCAGAGCCTTGCCGCGAAAAGCGATGACGTGCTGACCTGGGAAGACCTCGACCGGATGGAGACTGCGCTGGTGCAGGTATTGCCCGAAACGCGGCTCCGCAGCCAGGCATGGAGCTACCGCGCTCGCTATTTTGATTCGGCAGGCTCCACGCTGACGGCCCTGTATCTGGCTTCCCGGCCGGTGGACTGGAATGACGCTACGGTTCCGGTGGAGCAGCTGCGGGCAGACCTGGAAACTCTTGTCTGCGAAACGCAGCGAAATCGCGTCCAGCCGCCGGAGCTGGATTTCACGCGCGAGTATATGTCCGAACTTGCCGTCAAGTGGGCGGTGGGCCTGTTTCTAGGCGGCATTGTCGGATTTGTCACAGCGCGTTTTGTGCTTGCCCCCTCGGATGCGGCCCCCATTATTCCGTTTGCGGCGGCCGTACTCAGCGGTGCAGTCGGCGGATTTCTCAGCCTTCATGGCCGTTTGTCCCGCGCCGTGCGGCCGCACCTGTCGCCGCAAGACCAGATTCAAGCCGTACTTGACGTACCCAATTTATATCTTTTTCCGGTACAGGGAGCGGCATTGGCAGCAATTTTTTACTTTTTGCTGCTCGGCGGCTATGTCAGAGGCACATTGCTTCCCAACGCAGACCTGGAAACGCTGGCGACCCCCGCCGGCGCGGCGCGTCTGATTGTGTGGTGTTTTGCGCTTGGCTTTCTGGTGCGATTTGTGCCGGATTTCCCGAAAATGCTGCGCCGCCGCTTCGCGCGCCGTCAAAAGGTTCCGGCAAGCAGCGAACGTGACAAAAATCCGGGGCTGCCAACAGCAACCTCTTAGTGGATATTAGGCAGCGTTGGGCGAGGGAATGAATTCCACTCGCTCTGGGATAATCGTCCTCTGGACGAAAGAAACGTCTGCGTCAAGTCATATTCCGTCCGAAGTCATATTCCGTCCGAAGTCATATTCCGTCCGAAGTCATATTCCGTCCGAAGTCATATTCCGTCCGAAGTTATATTCCGTCCGAAGTCATATTCCGTCCGAAGTCATATTCCGTCCGAAGTTATATTCCGTCCGAAGTTATATTCCGTCCGAAGGACGATTTTGGGCAGCGAGTGAGATTTATCTCCTCGACGGATAACACATGCATGACATCAGCTTTTAACTGACAGCCTGAGGAGAAAAACTTGGAAGCGCTCGTTTTAGAAGAAACAAAAAAGCTGCGGCTGGGCGATTTCCCGGTGGCAGAAACACTGGGGCCGCGCGATGTCCGTATTGCCATTAAGACTGTCGGCATTTGTGGGTCGGACATTCATTACTACGAGCATGGGCGCATCGGGCCGTTTATCGTCAATGCCCCGATGATTTTGGGACATGAGGCGTCGGGCGTCGTCACGGAAATTGGCGAAGACGTTAGCCATTTGAAACCAGGCGACCGGGTGTGCATGGAGCCGGGCATTCCCGATCCCAGCAGCCGGGCATCGCGCTTGGGAATGTACAACTTAGACCCTGCCGTGCGCTTCTGGGCCACTCCCCCGGTGCATGGCATCCTGCGGCCCTCCGTCGTTCACCCCGCCGACTATACATTCAAGCTGCCGGACACGGTTTCGTTCGCCGAAGCGGCCATGACCGAGCCGCTGGCGGTAGGAATGCAGGCGGCCAAGAAAGCCCGCATTGAGCCGGGCGACCTGGCGGTAGTCATGGGCGCCGGTCCGATCGGCATGGTAACGGCGCTGGCGGCGCTGGCCGGTGGATGCAGCCAGGTTATTTTAACCGACACCCAGCAGCCGAAGCTGGACTTAGGCGCAGCCCTGGGGCCGATTGTTCCCGTGAATGTCGCCCAGGAAAGTTTAACGGAAATTGTCCGCCGGATGACCGACGGCTGGGGCGCGGACATTGTATTTGAGTGCAGTGGCAGTGCGCCCGCGCTGGCAAGCGTTTTTGAGCCGCTGCGTCCCGGCGGATGCGCCGTGCTGGTGGGAATGCCCGGCGGCCCCATTGCGTATGATGTGGTAGGCGCGCAGATCAAAGAAGCCCGCGTGGAACACGTCTTTCGCTATGCCCACGTCTTTCCCCGCGCCCTTGCCCTCATGGGCAGCGGCAAAATCGATGTCAAGCCGCTTATTACCGACACGTTCGCTTTCAACGACAGCATCGCGGCCTTTGACTACGCGCTGCATCTGCCACCGACCTCTGTGAAAGCGCAAATAGAATTATAACAGTCACTTTAGACATCCGGCCTACGATTAAAGCCAGTGTCCAGGCACACGCGCAGGCTAAAGGCGTCTCCCTGGAGAACTATCTTCTTGCTCTCGTCGAACGCGATGTGCTGGCTCCGCCGCCGGGGTCAGAAACGGGGACGCTTCAAGATGCTTTGGATTATGCAGGGCCGCTGCCGGAGAATCTAGGACGGGCCACAGCGATTGCCAGTCAACGCTGACAAAGTTTTGGAGCAGCCCGGAGGACGAGGCGGCATGGCGCGATTTTTAAAAGGCGATATTGTTCTGGTTGCCTTTCCATTTTTCGGGGAAGAAGCGTACAAACACCGGCCAGCTTTGATATTGGCGTCTTGGGCTTACTTTGGCGGGACAGATTACCTCATTTGTGTGATGACCACTCAGCCAGCAGACGACCCCTATCTTACAGAAATAGGTGCCAATGATACATTGGGCCAGTCCTTGACGCAATGGTGTTTTCTACGATCAACTTACTTATTTGCGCCCGACGAACCGCTTATTTCACGGAAACTGGATCGTCTAAAACTGGAGAAATGGCAAGAAACTATTCAAACCGTCGTTACGGTATTAACGGAGTAGCCGATGGATGTTCCCACAAAGCTTATCGTTGGCCTGGGAAATCCCGGCAAGGAATACGAGCGGACGCGGCACAATGTCGGTTTTGCGGTGGTGGATGAGTTTGCCCGGCGGCACGCTCTCACAATAAACAAGCGCGAACATCAAGCGTTATCGGGTGAGGGGCGGGTAGAGGAAATGCGGGTTTTTCTGCTCAAGCCGCAGACTTACATGAACTTGTCCGGGCAGTCCGTCGCATCGTTTCTGCGCCAGAAGCCGCTGCCACTTGCGGATATTATTGTTGTAACGGACGACATTGCCCTGCCGCTCGGCAAGCTGCGCCTGCGGGCAGAAGGCTCGGCAGGCGGGCATAACGGGCTGAAATCGTTGATTCAGCACCTGCACGGCCAGAATTTTCCTCGGCTGCGCTTCGGCGTCGGCGCACCGCGAGATGCATCCGTGCAGGTGGATTTCGTGCTGGGCCAGTTTAACCGCCGCGAACAAGGGGAAGTGGATGAAGCGGTAGAACAGGCTGTGGCCGCACTCGAAACCTGGGCTGGTGCAGGCATGGAACAGGCCATGCAGAAATATAATTGAGCAATGAATATCAAGCGCAAAGTTCCAATGCCGGGACGAGTGAGGTGGGGTGTTATTTTCGCCTTGCTGGCTTTGGCCGGGCTTGCTCCGGCACACGCTGATTATCAGCAGAAAGCCGAACAAGCCACAGACTATATCCAGAGCCATTTTTACGATGCTGCCGCCGAACGTTATCGCCCCGCTGTTCCCGTTGACCCCAAAGCGCTTCCCTACGACTTCATGTGGGCGAACGGCGTTCAGCTGTCTGTGCTGGTTGCCGCCGCACAGCGAGACCCCAAAAAGTATCGCGCCGCACTCTACGATTTCTCCGAGGGCCTGCAAAAATACTACTGGGACCCGCAAGGTCCCGTGCCGGGCTTTAATGCCTGGTGCTCTGGACCGGGCGGTACTGATAAATATTATGACGACAATGCCTGGGTGGCGATCAGCTACTCGGAGGCTTATGGAAACACGCGCGACCCAATCTTCTTGCAGCGGGCGCGCGACACGCAGCGCTTTGTTCTCAGCGGCTGGGACGACGCGCTTGGCGGGGGCATTTACTGGAAGCTGGATCACCAGGGGAAAGCCACCTGTGTCAACGCCCCGGCTGCTGTGGCCGCTCTGCGCTTGAATTATCTCACCGGCGACAAAGAGCAGCTTGCCTGGGCGCAGAAAATCCGCACTTGGGTAAACAGCACATTGCAGGACAAGGATGGGCTTTACTGGGACAATATCAACCTGAAGGGAAAAGTGGAAAAGACAAAATGGTCTTATAATACAGCTTTGATGATCCAGACGGACCTCTGGCTGTATGCTCTTCAGCACCGGCCCGCCGATCTGGCTGAAGCGAAGCGACTGGCGGATGCCGGGCTTGCCGCATGGACCAATCCCGCGACAGGCTCTTTGCAAAAAACTGAGTCATCCACACGCTTTACAGTGTATTTCTGCGAAGCGCTGCTTCGGCTTTACGATGCGACGCACAATCGCAAGTATCTGGATGCCGTCCGCCGCCAGGCGACTTATGGCTACCGCTACGCGCGTGATCCGCAGGGAGGCTACTGGGACAACTGGCAAGCCAGTTCTCATCTTGAATCGGAGCCGAAAAGCTTGATTGAAAACGCCGCCGCCGCTCGTCTTTTTTGGCTGCTGGCTCCCTACCCGGACCCAAATCCATAACTGAGGTCATGCCGCCGGCGGCACGGGCGGCAGGATAGGACGGTGATTGATCAGCGCCACTCCCAGCAGCACCAGCCCTGCGCCGCCCACCGTGAATGCGGTAATTTTATCCCCCAGGAAATACGCGCCCAGCCCAGCGCCGGCGACCGGCTGAATAAACAGAAAGACCGACATCTCGCTGGCTTCCCGCTTGTCCAGCACCGTGAACCAGACCGTATACGCGAACACTGTGCAGGGCAGCACCAGATACAGCAGGCTCCAGAGTGCGGGCGCCGGCGGCAGGGTGAGGGAATGGCCGCTGCGAACGAGTTCCCAGACCGCGAACGGGGCCAGCGCAATTGCCCCGCTGGTCATTTGATAAGTCATCACGGAAACCGCCGGGTAACGCGCGACCAGTCCCTTACCCACAATGCTTGAGCCGGCCTCAAACATCAGCCCGAGCGCAATCAATAAATCTCCCAGCACCATGCCGGAAAGGCGCGGCAGATGCCAGCCCTGCGCCACAATTAGGTACGCCCCCGCCAGACCGGCCCCAATCCCAGCGACCTTCAAAGGATAAAGCCGCTCCCGCAAAAACAAAAACGCCAGAATGCCCAGAAACACCGGCTCGGCGGCAATAATCAGCGCCGACGCAGAGGCCGTAGTGCGCTCGATGCCGGCATACGAAAGCAGATACGTCAGCGCCAGGCCCAGAATCCCCATTGCCCAGAAGCCGCCCCAGTCACGCCGGGCCACGCGCAGGTCTACCTTGCGGGCGCGGGCAATCGCATACATCAGCAGAGCCGCCAGGGAAAAGCGGGTAAACGCCAGGGTCATCGGCCCCATACTGAGCAGCGCGATTTTGGCGGCAAGAGAAGACCCGGCCCAAAGCAGATTGATTCCGACCAGCAGCGTCAGCAAGGGAAATGACATCCGCCCCGAAGCGGGACGCGGCCCCGCACCGGCAAGAACCTGGGAGGGTGCGGGCTGTTCCATGAAATAATTGTACCGATGGCAGGAAGTCAAGTCAATTGAAAGCAGCGAGAATCCATTAACATAGGGTTACAAACATGGAAAGGGATATTTTACATTCGCCGGGGAACTTTCCCGGACAGGGAGCCGTAAGTAAAATAGCGCATGTCCTCCTTTTCTCATCCGCCCTGGTGGCGGAGCCTGCGGCCCGAACGCTTTCGCGAACTGGCCGCAGGCACTTTTTTTGCGCCTTGCTTTTATGCCATACTACATTCATGGCAGAGCCGCAAATTTTCTCGC
This sequence comes from Capsulimonadaceae bacterium, assembly GCA_965277095.1. Taxonomy (GTDB): domain Bacteria; phylum Armatimonadota; class Armatimonadia; order Armatimonadales; family Capsulimonadaceae; genus JANXMY01. The sequence continues at coordinate 2,580,134 of OZ255718.1, read as the reverse complement.
ACCCGTCCCCTGAATTTCAGTGTGCCGTTTTTTTTTGGCCGGGGCTTTTTCTCCTGCTTTGCACCGGCTGCGGCACCCATCCCGAGGCGGCGCTCCCGCAAAGGCTCAATCCAAATTTGCGCGTGACCCTGCATACAATTCCCGTCCAGCCCCGGCAGCTTGATCCGACTACATTTACGGTTCGCCTCGTGGATGCATCGGGGAAACCGATCCGCAACGCAGGAGTGCATTTAAATCTCGCGATGCCGTCTATGGACATGGGCAAAAACGAGGTCGTTTTGAAATCGGCCGGGCCAGGTGTTTACACGGGAACAGGCCGGTTCACCATGGCAGGCGCGTGGCAGGCGACAGTTATAGAGCCTCACGGCAGCCTTGCGGCCCGGCAAGACTTTCCAATTGAGGTGCAATGAATCCGGCGCTGCCTTACCTTTTGACGCTGGGCCTGGGGCTTGCCGGCGGTTTTTCGCACTGCATCGGCATGTGCGGCATCTTTGTCGTTTCTTATGCCGGAATGCCGGAACTAAATGGCCCGCGCCGGTTTGTTCACCCGGAGCGGCACCTGCTGTTTCATGGGGGGCGTCTCGCGGCACTCGCGCTGCTGGGCGTTGCCGGAGGGGCAATCGGCGTGCTGGCGCACCGCTGGGCTGTTTTACAGGCCGTTGTCAGCCTTCTCGTCGGCGTTGTCATGCTCGGACTGGCGCTGGGACTGGCGGGGATTGTGCCGCGCTTTCGCCTGCCGGAGCCGGACGTTTTGGGCGCGGGCGGCGGCAGGCTGCGGCGGCTGTACCGCCGGGTTTTGCAGTCGCAAAGCGCCTTTAAGCCGCTGTGGGTCGGTGTGTTCGTCGGCTTTCTGCCTTGCGGCTTGACTTACAATGCGCTTCAAGCAACCTTTACCCTTCAGCCGCTGAGCGGCGCTTTGCTGATGCTCTGCTTTGGTCTCGGCACGGTTCCCGGCCTGCTGGCTCTGGCCGTGTTCGGCAATGCCTTGTTTCATGGCCTGCTCACCCGATTGCCGTTCCGGGTCGCCATGACGCGCGTTGCCGCCCTGTTTATGGCTGCTCTCGGCCTTGCGTTTTTTTGGCGTGGGTGGACGAGTTTTTGACATTGGGCGCCCTCAGGTGCAATAATGGGTACAAAAACTCAAATCAACCCAGGAGAAGAATGATGACCAAACAAAGTATCGCGACTGCTATTGCCGCCGTCGCCCTCGTGTCCACCACGGCAAGTTTCGCGCAGGTGGCGAAGCCAATGATGCACAAGCCTCTGCATCACACACTGCCGGCAGCCAAAGCCGTCTATGTGTGCAAAACGTGCAGAGAGTATTTCTCGCCGACTGCCGCCAAAAAGATAGGCTACAAAGATGGCATGGGGCATAAATTGACCAAAATGTCTCAAGCCCCGGCAGGCTTCATGGACGGCGCTAAATCAGCGATGTAAACGCTTTTTCAGCACTATCGGGGCGGCAGGCAGGGCCGCCTGCCGCCTTTTTCGTCTTTGAGGAGCGAATGAGGTATACTGGCGCAAAAGCATACATGCTGAACATCGAACAAGGCATTGAGGAACAAAGGCGTTGAAAGAAAGCAAGCTGACTTCGGAAGAGCGACGGGACGCCATTGTCGGCGCCGCTGAAGATAAAAAGGCCAATTATATCACCGCGCTGGACCTGCGCGGCAAAACACTGATTGCCGATTTTTTTATTATTTGTTCGGGAACCTCCAACATCCATATTCGCTCGGTAGCCGACGGCATCATGGAAGCGATGGAAAAGCAGGGAATTCGGCAGCGGCGCATTGAAGGCTATAGTGAAGCCACCTGGATTTTGCTCGACTACGGCGACTGCATTGTGCATGTCATGGCCGAAGAGCAGCGTTCCTATTACGGTCTGGAAAAACTCTGGACCGGGCAGGCTCCGCCGGAGCGCGAACCGGAGCGGCTCGCCGGCATGGGAGTCGGCGAATTTGAAGATGATGAGAGCGGGGACGACGAGGCATCGGAGGACGAGGATGCCCTCGCCGCCTGAGCGTCCTCCGCGTCCTATCCCCCGCCCCGCAGTTCCCCGGCGCGATTATGCTGCCGAGGAAGAAGCCGGGCGGCGGCTGACCAACGCGCACATCCAGCTTCGGCGCGGACTGACCGCGGAAGCAGAAGCCGCCGTGCGGGCCATTCTTGTGGAGCGGCCTGCGGACTCCGGCGCGTGGGAGCTGCTGGGCGACATTGGGGCGGCCCGCGGCGACTTTCCTGCTGCCTGTGAGGCTTACCAGACCGCATTGCAGTATGAGCCGGCCCGCGCCACGGCAGAATCGAAATTCGCAAGGGCAACGCTGCGTCAGGCCGAGAGGCAGCGGCAGGAGAAGCTGGGGGTTGCTTATGCCGCCTCGGACGCCTCTCTGGTACGCCGCGCCAGCGGTGAAGACGGCAGGCGAAGCGCGCTATGGAGTGCGCTTGGCTCCTCGCTTTGCCCCGGCCTGGGGCAGATTGTCGGCGGCCAGATCGTCAAAGGCGCAATCCTGATCGGGATTTTTCTGCTGGGCCTGGGCCTGCTCGCTCTGCTGCCGCATGGCACCGGACGAGCTTATTTCAGCCCCGGCTTCTGGATCGTGTCCGCCATTTTGACCGCGGACTGGGTCTACGCGGTGGCCGATGCGGTCGTCGCGGCTCCCTCAAAAAACGTCCCCACCGAAAAAGATGGATGGCAAGTCTGACGAACGAATTTCAATGAACGGACTATAATGAACGGAATATTCCTGAGGAGAACACTTTATGCATAAAAAACAGTGGCTGGGCGCGGTCGCACTCGCGACAATAGCGGCGCTGGCCGCCGCAGGATGCGGAAGCAGCAGCAATACCGATACGGCCCATATTCGGTCGGTGGATGTGGCGGTCAATGCCGGCAATGCCTCCGTCACCGTCAATGGCGGAGCGGTCAATGGCAACCAGACTTTTGGACAAATGACCGGGTACGATTTTGTCGGCCAGGGCCTATCCACGTTCGGTTTCAGAACAGATGCGACTCTGCTGGCTAATATCTTGCTGCCGATCAGTACCACGCTGACGCTTAATACCGGCTCTTACTATACCACGTATCTCGTGGGCCGCTCCGATGTCGCCGGAAGAGCCAGCTCAAGCTTCCTGCAAGCGGTCGTCACCGGGGACCGGGGGGCCGCCGCCGAATTTTCCAGTCCGGCGCTGTATGTCGCGCCGCCATCCGGGCAGGCCTATATCCGTATTTTGAACGCCGCACCGGACGCTGGCCCCGTAGATGTGCTGATTGACGGCAAACCGGCGTTCCCCGCCGCTGCCTACCCTGCACTGCCGAAACCGATCTCAGGAACCACCCCCGCAGCCAATCCGGTGACTGCTTATGAAGCCTTTTCCTCCAGCAGTTTGACGGTTCAGATCAACGCCGCCGGAACTGCCACGGTTCTTGTTCCCGCCACTTCTGTCTCCGTGTCGAGTGGCAACGCTTACACGCTCGTCGTCACGGAGCCGACGATTAAACCCACTTACGGGGTGCAAATCATCAGCGATCAGCCATAAGGCAGAAGGGCAGAAAAATGCAGACAAAACAATCCAAACAGATTGCAGCCGGAGCGGCAGTCCTCGCCGGGCTGCTGCTCATTATTGCCGCCGTTCTTTACTGGATAGAGCCGGCAGGTCAGTTGCCGGGGTTTCTGCCGGGCTATGCGGTCGGATCAATAGATCATCATACAAAGCACGGCATTTTCGCCCTGGCCCTGGCGGTGTGCTGCTTCGTTGCCGCGCGCTTTTTCTGGGGCCCCGCGCCGGACTCGGCGGCCTAAAGCGCGATTAGCCTGCCGCGCTTACAAATGCCCGGCGATTTGCACGTCAGACCGCCTTAGGGTACAATGGCGTAACCGTTCAAGGGAGACGTCCGTTTGAAACTTTTTTGCCTGCTGCTCACCGCCGCCGTTGGTCTGGCCCTTACTTCGTGTTCCGTCCGGCATCAAGTCACTGTCAATGTCAAACCCCCGCCGTTCCCTCCGGCGGCCCCACTGCGCGTTCTTCAGCCCCCCCTGCCGCCTGCGAAGCTGGCGGCGCTTCATGCCGACGAAGTAGGGCGCATTCCCATCTTGATGTACCATGCTATCGGCGGGCCGACGCTTCGCGGTGCTCGTTATGATCGCAACGGCCTGAATATTGCCCCGGAAACATTTCGCAAGCAGCTTCAATTGATGTATGCCGCCCACTGGTATCCCGTGAACATGCGGGACGTGCTGACTTCTCATCTGGCCGTTCCGGCGGGAAAAACGCCGGTGGTGATGACGTTCGATGATGCGCGAGGAACACAGTTCCATTATCTGCCGGGCGGGGGAATTGATCCGAATTGCGCGGTGGGTATTCTGGACGAATTTCACGCCCGGCATCCTGACTGGCCGTTGCGCGCGACGTTCTACATTCTGCCTAAGTCCGCCTGGAATCCGGCACCTTTCTGGCAGCCGGGAAAAGAAACGAAAAAGCTGCGTTATCTGGCTGCGGAAGGGTTTGAGCTGGCAAATCACACTACCACGCATCGCCTTTTGGGCCGCCTGCCCGCCGCGCAGCTTTGCTGGGAGATGGCGGAATGCCAGCGCTATGTGACCGACCGCGTTCCCGGCGTCGTGATGGACACGATGGCTCTGCCGGGAGGGGTCGCACCGAAAAACCATGCTCTCTGGCCCTGCCTGCTGAACGGTCGTCTGGGGAAGATCACCTATCACAACCGGTGCATCCTGATGGCCTGGGGCGGGCCGAGCCGGGCCTGGGCTGACAAGAAATTTGACAGTGACCGGGTGACGCGCATCGGGGCCGGGCCGGGGTGGATCGAGCGCGCCTTGAAGCAGCTCAGTCAAGGACGCATCCCTGAATACGTCAGCGACGGCAACCCGGACACCGTGACAGTTCCACGCTCTGAGGCGAAAAATGTTGACTCGGCACGGCTGGAAGGCGCGCGCCTGGTGCTATACGATGCTCAAAAACCGCTGACGACAAAGACGCCGTCCGCAAAGAAAATGGCAGCCCACGCTTGATTGCAGGCTGCCATTTTCTTTCGATTATCGGAGGGACGCAGCCAGCGCCAGCAAATCGCCAACGGTGCAGTGTGCCTCATGGGGATGACGCAGCGGCTGCTGCATGTTGATTTGGTAGCGATTGCGCCTTCCTTCGCGTGCGCGGGTCACAATCTCAGCTTCTTCCAAATCAGTGACAATGCGCTGAACGCCGCGCTCTGTAATTCCAATTCGCTCCGCCACTTCTCGCAGACGTAAATCAGGCGCTTCCGCCAGGCAGAGCAGGACGCGGGCATGGTTGGTCAGAAATGTCCAGGAAGGGCCGGCCATACAGAAATTGTAGCAATTTCCGCCGGCCCTGTCAATGGCTTTGGGGCTATTTTGTCTGCGTCATGCCGGCGGCTTTGAGCGCTTTGGCGACCTGGGCGATGCGCTTGCCCTGAAACCGGGCGACTTCCAGATCATCCTCTGTCGGCGGCGCGTTGTTTTGGCCCGAGATAGAAGACGCGCCGTAAGGTGTTCCGGCCTTGAACAGTGCCGGGTCGGCGTAGCCAAGCGGAACGATGACCATGCCCAGATGCGCCAGTGGCGTATAAAGGGACGTTATGGTGGTTTCATTGCCGCCGTGCACGGAGGAAGTCGAAGTAAATGCCCCGCCCGCTTTACCGTTCAGTTTGCCCTGAAACCAGAGGCCGCCGAGCGAATCAATGTAGGCTTTGAGTTCCGACGACACATTTCCAAACCGCGTCGGTGTGCCGAAAATGATTGCATCCGCGGCTTCCGCATCGGCTTCCGTCGGCGCCTGGTACTGCGCGTTCATTCGGTCCGCGCTTTCCGCCCAGCCGGGGGCATGAGCCATAATCTCGCGGCTGACCACTTCCCGCGCGCGCCGAAGGGTGACGGTCGCGCCTTCGGCCTCTGCCCCCTCGGCAATCGCTTTGGCAAGGGTTTCCGTCGCGCCGCTGCGCGAATAAAACGCGATCAAAATTTTGACATCTGACATATTTTGCTCCTCGTGAAAGTTTACGGCATAGTTTTACGGGGCCGTAGTTTTAGCCGGGACGGCTTCCAGACTGATCACAACATCGACATCATTGCCAACGGCAAAATCGCCATTGGTCAGTTTCTGTCCGTTCCCAACGCCATAATCAATACGGCTGAGATGTACTTCCGTTTCCAGGCCGAAGCGTGTGCCGCCAAATGGGTCTTTGATCGGCCCGGCGATCTGGAACGGCAGAGCGACTTGTTTAGTGACACCGTGCATAGTGAGATCACCCTCGGCGATAAAGGCTCCATGCCGGCCGCGCTCAATACGGGTACTTTGGAACGTGATCTGCGAGTATTTGGCGGTGTCAAAATAGTTGGGGCTGCGTAGATCATCATCGCGCATTTTCACGTTGGTATTGACACTAGCCGCTTGAATGGTAAACTGCACCGAAGATTTCTCCGGGTGGGCAGCATCGGCAATGATTGTTCCCGTGAAATCATCAAATCGCCCATGCACTTGGCTGATGCCAAAGTGGCGAATGGAAAAGTTGATGTTGGTGTGTGCAGGGTCTACATCCCACGTCCCGGAAAGCGGAATTGCTGCTCCGGGGGTCACCTGTGCGTGCACGGGAGACTGACTGCTGTTCCAAGCTCCAACCAGTGTCAGGGAGAATGCGGCGGCGGCCAAACCTGCCCTTAATTTCGTCTGCGTTGCCATCGGTCGTTTCTCCTACCAAGATATAATTTACATTGCGCTATAGTTTTCAATGCGCCTGCATACCTCTAATACGAACTTTCGGCTGATGGTTCCCACTTCAAAAACATTTCAGGCACATTTCTTACCGTAATAGTGTTATAGTGATAAGAAACAGCCATGGAACAACACGAACATGATTCGGGCCTATTTTGTCCGGCGAATGCCGCGCTTACCCTTCTCAGCGAGCGCTGGACGCTACACATTGTCCGAGCGCTCCTGGGCAACAAGAAACGGTTTAATGAAATTGCGCGGGAGCTTGGCCTGAATCCGGCGACTCTTCGTGACCGCCTGCGAGCGCTGGAAGAAAAAGGCGTCGTGACGCGCACGGTGATTAGTCTGATACCGCCACATGTGGACTATGCTTTGACAGTGAAAGGCCAGGCGCTGAACGGAATTTTCGAATCCCTAGCGGACTGGGGGCGCACCTGGATGCACCCAAGAGGCGCGGAATTGCTGGAAAATCCCAGGCTACTGGAAACCGAAAGTGACTGCGACGCCGCGCGGCAGTGAGTCGGGTGAAAGTGCAGCGAATGGAGAGCCGGCGCTCACCGCATCGGGTCGCAGCCATTTGAGATGCCCGTCAGCCAGCAAAAAATTACGCCCGCCTTCATGCCGATTGGCCCTTGGTGCGGTGACGCTGACAAAATAATCCGCAAGCACGGAATCAGTTTCAACGGGATTGTCCAGCCGCGCTGTGTTCGCCGATAATCCCCCGCCGGTTGACTCCGCGATCAGTACGGTATTTGCCGGAGCCGTCAGCGAGGCCAGCGGGAAGCCACCCGGCGTGAATTTTGCGCTCAAATTAACATTCAAAAAGTAGGTCAGCGGAAAGCGGATTTCACTACCCGCCGTTGTCTGCGGCGTCGTATCCGTCGGACAGACAAAGACGCGCTCTGCACGAACGTACTGATTGCAGGCCCCCGCCCATCCCGCATAATCGTTGCCGGTCACCGGGTCCGGCGCGGCCAATGGCTGCCCCGGCATCAGCTTTTCATCATTTTCCTGCTCATATAGCAGCATCCCCAGCCCTACCTGCCGCAGATTGGACGCGCACTGCGTCCGGTACGCTCGCACCCGCGCCGCCTGAAACACCGGCAGCAGCAGAGCCGCAAGGATCGCGACAATGGCAATTACAATCAGCAGCTCGATGAGCGTAAAGCCGGATTTTTGCCGCTGTCTTTTCATGCGGCATTGTAGCACTCTGCACAAGCACCGTCAAGGCAGCGTCAAAGCATCGGGTATACTAAGAAAAACGCTTACGGGGAGCAGCAAACAATTTATGTGTGGAATCACGGGCTATGTCGGCGGGCGCACGGGCAGTGTCCGGCTGGCGCTGGATAACTTGAAACGACTGGAATACCGCGGCTACGACTCAGCAGGCGTGGCCGTCGTCAAGCCGGGTGATGCGTGCGTGACAGTGCTGAAGAAAAAGGGCAAGCTGGCGAACCTGCAAGCCGCACTGAATGGGCTGGATCAATCGAGCGGCACTGTAATCGCACACACGCGCTGGGCGACCCACGGGCGGCCCAATGATGTCAATGCTCATCCTCACAGCGACTGCACCGGGCGCATTGCGCTCATACACAATGGCATTATTGAGAATTATTTGTCGCTCAAAGAGCGGCTGATTGCTGCCGGACATACGTTTGTCAGCGACACCGACACCGAAGTGATGGTGCATTTGATTGAAGCGCATCTCGCCGGAGGCGGCGGCTTGGAATGCGCCGTGCGGGCTGCGCTGGCGGAAGTGACCGGGGCATATGCCATCTGCGTTGTTTCGAGTGAGGAACCCGATGTAATCTATGCCGCCAAAACCGCTTCGCCGCTCATTATTGGACTCGGCGAAGGGGAAAACTTTCTGGCGTCTGATATTCCCGCCGTGATGGGCTTTACGCGCAATGTTCTTGTGCTGGAAGACGGCGACTTTGCCCGCATCACCCCCGAAGGAGTGGCGCTAACCACGCTGGAAGGAACGCCCTTGCAGCGCGACGTGTTCCATGTCACCTGGGATGTCAGCACCGCACAGAAGGGCGGCTTTGCCCACTTCATGCTGAAAGAAATCTACGACCAGCCGCAGGCGATCCGCGATACTCTGCGCGGACGGGTCACGGAAACGCACCAGGTCACGTTCCCGGAACTGAAACTGCCGACAGAAAAGCTGCTGAATTTCAACCGCATTGTCATCGTTGCCTGCGGCACGGCGTACAATGCAGGGTTGGCCGGCAAAAACTTTTACGAGCATTTGCTGCGCCGCCCGGTGGAAGTGCAAGTCGCCAGCGAGTTTCGATATAACGACCCTATTGTCGACGCCCAGACATTAGCTATTATCATTTCCCAATCCGGCGAGACAGCGGACACGCTGGCGGGTCTGCGCGAGGCGAAGATCAAGGGAGCCACCACTTTGGCTTTGGTCAATGTCGTCGGCTCCAGCATCGCCCGTGAGGCCGACGAAGTGATTTACACCTATGCCGGCCCAGAAATCAGCGTCGCGTCTACCAAAGCGTATGTGACCCAGCTCATCGGCCTGTATCTGATCGGCCTGTATATTGCCCAGAAAGAAAACAAGCTGGGGCCGGGCGTAGCCGCGGAATATGTGGAGCAGTTACAGAATTTGCCCGAACAGGTGGAATCCATTCTAGCCGATACATCGGCGGTGCAGGAAGTCGCCAAGCAGCTTGCCCATTCCTCCTCGTTTTTCTTTTTAGGCCGGGGCTTTGACTATGCCGTCGCGCAGGAAGGCGCGCTGAAGCTCAAAGAAGTGTCCTACATTCACGCCGAAGCTTATCCCGCCGGGGAACTCAAACACGGCCCACTGGCTTTGGTGGAACCGGGCGTTTCGGTGGTCTGCATCGCCACGCAGTCCGCGCTGTACGACAAAGTGCAGTCCAATGTCAAGGAAGTCAGCGCCCGTGATGCCTCCACCGTTGCGATTGTTAAAGAGGGCGACGAGGGCTTGAACGAGCATTTTGTGGACAGCATCCTGCGCGTCCCCGCCACGCATGATACCTTTATGCCTGTGCTGGCGATTGTCCCCATGCAGCTTTTGGCCTATTACATCGCCAATGATTTGGGCCGCGAAATTGACCAGCCCCGCAATCTGGCAAAATCGGTGACGGTGGAATAAGCGGTCTGATTAGGGGCGCGGCTCTGCTGCGATACGATAAGTGCCTGCCGCCGTAATCGGCACCTGGGCGCGCCCGTCGTCGTCTCGGTGCAGCAGGCCGATGGTGCGGCCATTGAGCGTCACTTCTGAGTCCAAGCCGTGAACTCGTACCAGGGCCTTCACGCCGCCCGGCACGGTAACGGTCAGCAGCAGTTTTCCACCGACCTGAGCAGCCCGGACATGCAGCAGTCCATGAGGGGTGGGTACGCTGCCTTCGGCCCAGGCGAGGTCGCCTAAATCCGGCGTGATCTCCACGGTCTTGAAGCCGCCGCCGGTGGGACGAACACCCATAACCCGCTCGGTAAGCCAATTGGTCGGCCCGGAGGACCAGCCGTGACACAGGCTGCTATAGGTTCCTGTCTGGTTGTCTGCCTGAAGGAACTCGTGGAAATGCGCTTTCGGCCACTTCGGGTCATAGGCTTCCCAGAACGTCGTCGCGCCTTCCGCCAGCATCCCACCCCAGTATTCGTGCAGAACGCGCATCGCGTCGGCGTTATGCCCGGCTTCACTCATGGCAAAAATGACATAGTTCCCGTAATAGGGCGACAGCACAGGCTTGTTGCCCAGCATCGCCCCTGATTTATCCCAGGCCAGGCTGTCCGGGGCCAAAATCCGGGCGTATATCGCTCTGCGCTGGTCTTTAGTAGCTACGCCGGAATAAATCGCCATCGCGTTTTCCTGTAGCCGGCTGCCATAGGTCTGGGTTGCCGGGTCAGCAAGGTACTGGCGGCCAGCGGTATCCAGGCTGTTCCCCCAGGCGACATATTTGGCGGCGTTTGGCATATCTCCCATCTCGCGCAGCAGGAAAACTGATTCCTGCACTGCTTTTGCCAGAAACAAATGCGTTGCAGCCCGCGCGGGTGAATGATCGCCGTCGAAATCCGGCGACCAGTCCACAAAGGTCCAGCCGCCGTGCTTGTTGGCAAACAGGCCGCGCTCGTCCAAATCCCCTCGCAGGTATTCCAGCAGTGAGATCAGCCTGTCATGCTGCCGATTCAGATACGCATAGTCGCCGAGATGACGGTGAAAATCGGCCAGTGTGCAAATCCAGGCGCAGGAAAAACCGGGGATACCGTTGACGTGGCCGTTTCCGGCATCATCGCGCAGGCGCGTCAGGGTCTGCTCCATCAGAAACTTATCCGCAAAGACATTGCTGATGACTTCGCCGGAGACATGCAGATCGCCTGCCCAGCGGGCGCGGTCACGTTTAGGTGCGTCCCAGATGTCTTCCTGCATACACAGGTGCGACGTATACGCGCCGGTGTACCACAGCTTCGTCAGCAGTGGGTCGGAGCAGGCAAAGCTGCCTTTGTATTGAACGGGGTAGTATTTGTGATCGACCATGACGCGCAGGCGAAGCGGGGAAGTCGCGGCTCCCGGTGGGAAAACGAGGCGCACATAGCGAAAAGCACTGTAACGAGTCGCAGCAATCTTTCCAGGCGTGAGCGTCAGTGAATGCATCCCGCCCCAGGGCGAGTGAAGGGCTTCCTCGTTAGACTCGCCTGTCCCCACGCTGACAATTCCATCAGTCAGCGGCTCAATTAGTACCCGCCCGGCAACCTCTTTGCCAGCGTCCAGCAGAACACTCGGCAAATCGGCAGCACCCGCCGGGGGCGGCGTAACCGTCAAAATGCCATCTGACAAAATGCCATCTGAACGGCCTGTGAGATGCTCCGCGCCCGCGATTTGACCGGCGCCGGGATGCACGTCGGCGACGCGCGCGAAAGGAAGCGGAAGGTGCGTCAGGTAAGGCGCGATGCTTTCCCCATAGCCCGGCCAGCCTTGCAGCCCCCCTGCCCCGGCCCAGACGCCCCCGTCCTGCGGAGCGATCACGGTCGCGGCGCGCCAGCCGGTTTCATCGAAATTCATCCCAGTCCAGTCGCCGGGCCGCACTGCCGCAGAGACCTTCCACTGTCCATTCGTCAAAATAGCAGGCTGGCCCGGCAGTTCCAGCCGTGCCAGGAAACCTGCGGCTCCATTCGCATTCAAAGCGCGTACCGCCAGCAGGTTGCGGCCCACGCGCAGAAAAGGCGCGGCGTTTACCTGGTGAACGCGCTGCCAGACATTCTCGTCGTTCGGGTCCGGCAGGGATTGATCCACCTGCCTGCCATTGACAAACAGGGTGAAGAAATCATCGGCGGTGACAAACATGGCTGCGGTTTTTGGAACCGCCGTCAACGGAAATTCGCGGCGAAAATAAACCGTCTGATTGGCAGTTGTCGTGTCTGCCCATACCCACTGTGCCGCAGAAGCAGGGGCCTCGAGCGAGTGGGCTTTTGCAGGGAGCGGCATCCCATAAGTCGGGTCAACAGTCGGTGGCCGGGAAGGAGCCGCAAATGCCGCAGGCGCGAGACACGCGCAGGCAAGCACCAGCAGGGAAAGTGGTTTGCTCATATCAGGGAGCGGGCTTTCAAGTCCAAGTAGTGGTTGATTAAATCCGCGCTCAGGTCCTCCGGCGGACTGTCGATGGTCCAGACGCCGCGACGTTTGAGGATGGAGATTGCAGCGCGGCGCTCTTGCAGAACCTGCTGCGCGACGGCTTTTTGATAGACGCCGGCGCTGTTTTCCGGCAGGCTTTTGGCCGCCGCGAGAATGTTCGGGTCGCTGACGGTGACGCAGACCAGGCGGTGCATGTCGGAAAGCATGGGTACGGCGTTCAATATCTGCGCCGACGAGTCTGGGTCTACCAGATCGCTGAACAGCACCACCAGTGAGCGTCGCCGCCAGCGAGTCGCCAGATTTTGAAAGGCCGCTTTGTAATCGGTTTCCACCATGCGGGCTTCTAAATTATAAAGGCTTTCCAAAATTGCGTACACCTGGGCTTTGGATTTGGCCGGGGGCAGGTAAACGCGAACCTCGGCATCAAACGCCATCAGGCCGACTTTATCGTCGGAGGCGGCGGCAACATAGGCCAGCATCAGAGCCGTATTGACCACAAAATCCAGCTTTGCCATTTTCTGCACCGGCTGAAGCATCGTCCGGCCCGTATCCAGCAGCAGCACGATGTTCTGAGAGCGCTCGGCCTCATACTGGCGCGTGATCAGCTTGCCGCGCCGGGCGGTCGCGCTCCAATCGATTTTTTTGTACTCATCGCCAGGGACATATTCCCGCAGGGACTCAAACTCGGAGCCGCCGCCACGCACTTTCGCGGTGCGAATGCCAAGCTGCATCAGCCGCCCGCGCCGGGCCAGCAATTCATATTTCGCGGTTTCCACGAGATTTGGATACACCTTAACAGACCGCGCGGCCAGTACCCGACCCTGACGCCGTATCAGGCCCAGACGTCCCGAATACTGGAAATACAGATCGCCGAACTGAAAATCGCCTTTTGCCGGCGGTGTGACATGGTAGGTGTAGCGAACCGGGCGCGGGTCGGATGGTAAAGAAAGAGGGCCTTCGGCGGGCCGATCCAGCTCGAATGTCGGTGGCGGCAGATCGCGTATGATAATCTTCAGCGGCTGCCCCGATCCATTGCGGGCTTCCACCGTGACCGAATTCGCCGCGCCCAGCGACAGCTTATCTTCTACCGTGCGCTCCAATCTCAGCGCCTTTTCCGGGCGGGGGGACGCCAGAAAATCCGCAGCGGCGCAGGCGGCAAGCAAAGCATTGTAAAGAAGAACGGCGTTCAGCAGCCAGGGGGCCGAGGCGGCAAACAGCAATGGCAGTGCGCCCAGAGCAAGCAGCACGACAAAACGGGGAGTAAGGCGCATGGCTTTATTATAACCGGGGAGCGCGGCGGCGTCAATGCCAACCGCCTGCGCGAAGGAAAAACCCACACCCATCGGGTAAGATGGGCCATGTTTCCGACTGGAACACTCACGTTTTTGATGACCGATGTTGAAGGCAGCACGCGGCTATGGGAGCAGTTCCCGGAAGTCATGCGCGCGGCCTTGAAGCGTCACGGCGGCCTGATAGAAGAATGCGTGGCACAAAACGGCGGCCTGCTGGTGAAAGCGCGCGGCGAAGGAGACAGCACCTTTTCCGTGTTTTCCGAGACACTGGCTGCCGTGCAGGCGGCGGCTGCCATTCAGCAGGCTTTTGCCGCCGAAGCGTGGTCTGTGGAAACGCCGCTGCGTATTCGGGCCGCGCTGCACACCGGCCACGCGCCGCTGACGCAGGAGGAAAATCTATTAGCGGACTACAGTTCCGTGGATGTCAACCGCTGCGCCCGCCTGCGCGCGCTGGCCTGCGGCGGACAAACATTGCTGTCTCAGACAGCGTTTGGACTGGTGCAGGATAACCTGCCTTCCGGCATCCGCCTCCAATCGCTCGGTTCCCATCGGCTCAAAGACCTGACGCGGCCCGAAGAAATCTTTCAGCTTGTGCAGGACGGCCTGCCGCATGACTTCCCGCCCCTGCCATCGTCCGGCACTTTTGCTTCTCATCTTCCGCTCTCTCTCACGCGGTTTGTGGGCCGGAGCCGCGAGCTGGCGGATGTCCGCCGCCTGCTGGGCGAAACCCGGCTGCTGACGCTGACCGGCTCCGGCGGCGCAGGTAAAACGCGGCTGGCTCTTCAAGCCGGCGATGAGATGCGTGGTCAGTTTGAACACGGAGTCTGGCTGGTGGAGCTGGCGGCGCTGACCGACCCAGCATTGATTGATCAGGAAATCGCCTTAGCCCTCAGCGTTCGTGAGGAGCCGGGGCTGCCACTTTCAGCTACTCTGAGAACATATCTACAGCCCAAAGCCCTGCTGCTGATTTTGGACAACTGCGAACATCTTCTGGAGGGCTGCGCCCGCCTGGCGGCCCGCCTGCTCCCGGCCTGCCCCCACCTGCGCCTGCTGGCAACCAGCCGGGAACCGCTGGGAGTGGGCGGGGAGACTTCCTGGGCGGTTCCGCCGCTGTCCAGCCCAAAACTCTCGGAGGTTCTCTCAGTGGAACAATTGGGGCAATACGAATCCGTTCAGCTTCTGGTAGACCGAGCGACGGCGGTGCAGCCGGCGTTTGTTTTGAGCGCCGGCAACGCCAAAGCTGTCGCGCAGGTTTGCCGGAGGCTGGACGGCATCCCGCTCGCTTTGGAGCTGGCGGCCGCGCGAGTCCGCTCTTTATCTATGGACCAGGTCGCGCAGCGCATGGACGACCGTTTCCGCCTGCTGACCGGCGGCAGCCGGACGGCGCTGCCGCGCCAGCAGACGCTGCGGGCGGTGATTGACTGGTCTTACGACCTGCTGACGGAAGCAGAGCGGACACTGCTGGGCCGCCTGTCCATCTTCGCCGGCGGATGGACGCTGGAAGCGGCGGAAGCGGTCTGCGCGGGCGGCGACATTTATTCCGAGGATGTGCTGGACTTGCTGTCACAGCTTGTTTCCAAATCCCTGGTTAATCCATCTGAGCCGTCTTCAAGCGAAAACAGCGGCGTCCGCTACTTTCTTCCCGAAACGCTGCGCCAGTACAGCGCGGGCAAGCTGCGAGAAACAGCGGACGAAGGCCGAAATTTGGCGGCACGTGCGCTGGACTATTTTCTGGCCCTGGGCGAGGAAGCGGAAAGTTATTTGGACGGCCCGCAGGAGGCGCAGTGGCTGAACCGGCTGGAAACGGAGCAGGACAATGTGCGGGCTTCTCTGGAATGGGCCAGGGCGCATAACCCGGAAGCCTGCCTGCGGCTTGCCGGGGCTGTCTACTGGTTCTGGTTTGTGCGCGGCTATGGAGGCGAGTGGCGAGGCTGGCTGGAATCCGCTTTGGAATACGGTCAGGGAATATCCCCCAAAGTGCGTGTGAAAGCCGTCAACGGCGCGGGAATTCTGGCCTGGTCGCAGGGCGATTTAGTCGTCGCGCAGGCTTTGTATGAGCAGGCTCTTGCTTTGCAGCGGGAACGGGGAAACCGCGCCGGCGAAGCCGGCGTACTGAACAATTTAGCCGGCGTTGCCTGTGATGAAGGCAAATATGAAGCCGCACGGGCGTGGTACACGGAAAGCCTGGCAATCTACCGCGAAATTGGCGACCAGGGCAATGTCGCCAAGCTGCTTTCCAACCTGGGACAGCTTGCCACGCTGACAAACTCGCTGGACGAAGCAGCGCCCCTGCTGCAAGAAAGCCTCGCCATGCTTCGCCGGCTCGATCATCTTTCCGATACCGGCGTCGCCCTGGAAAATCTCGGCGATGTAGAGCGTATGCGCGGCAGCATTGAGCCGGCTCGGGCTTACTATTTGGAAAGCCTGAAGATCAGTCAAATGCTTGGCGACAAGCTGTACCTGGCGCGTCTGGTTCATGCGCTGGGCTTGCTGGCACTGGCGGAAGGGGAACGGTACCGCGCCTGTTTTCGCCTCGGCTTTGCGGAAGCCACACGGCGCGAAATCGGGACGGTTCTCACGGATACCGATCAAAGACGACTGGAGGAAGCGCTTTCCATGCTGGATGCCATGCTGGGAGAAGACCAAAGGCGGCTGCACTGGTCTCTTGGAGCGGGAACCGCGGCCAGCCAGATGCTTCAACTGATTCGCGAGGAAAATGGTTAAAACAAGAGTGATTGACAGGGACTATCATCAGTGCTAAAATAAGCCGAATGCCGCTGATTTTAACTCTTGCAGGAGAATAACCCATTGAAACCCTCCCAATTTTTTGCGCGCGCTGCTTTCGTGACGGCGCTCAGCGCCTGCTTACTGGGCCTCGGCTTGCCGCAATTGATTCCTCCCGCACAAGCTGCCCCAGGACACGACCACCTTGACCCGGACACGCATATCCCTATTCGGAGCGGCGTCCATGCTCCCATGCCGCTCCCGGACGTCTCCGTATCGCCGACAATGGTGGCGCCGATGCCGGCCAGATCAGCCGCCCATTCGCATTCGGGACATCGGCCCTACGGAAAAAGCAATCGAGCGCATCATGGGAGGCAGCAGCACAGACGCCGCAAAGGGTACCGCAGACACGCACCGACGGCTCATATTCCGATTCGCGGGGCGACTTTCCCCCATGGCAGCTAGAATTAATTTCTGATGAAACGGAAGGCGAGACGTTCGCCTTCCGTATTTTTATTGTCCGGTCAGAAAAATAAACTTAAAATAGTTAATTTATATATTGACATTATTAATTTTTTATGTCATTATAATTAAGGAAATCAAAATTATGACGCTACCAATGCCCTCGAAATGCCCGCTATGCAGTGGCGGGCTGGAAATCACAGAAACCGCTTGCCTTGAATGCGGCGTTCAAATGCGCGGCCATTTTACCCTGGCCCCGTATCGCGCACTGGATGCCGAGCAGATGCGCTTTCTGGAAACGTTTCTGCGCTGCCGAGGCGTGATCCGGGACATGGAAGCGGCGCTGGGCATTTCATACCCGACAGTACGCGCCCGGCTGGATGCACTGCTTTCGGCGCTGGGCTTTGCCGACGGCCCGGCAGCCGCCCCGCCGCCCCCTGCTCCGATGACCGAGGACGACAAAGCCGCACGGCGCAAGGAAATCCTCGCCGCCATTCAGACAGGAACGATGGACGCCGACTCAGGGCTGCGCGCCCTGCATGACCTTTCTTCATAGGAGACACACGATGACACCGACCATGGAACGAATCGCACAATCCGAAAACACGGAACTCGCCCCGTGGGCACCGCGAGTCAGCGCACGCGGGCATCTGGCGCTGGTGGACTGGAACGCGCCGGAGGCGGGACGCCGGGCAGAAGCCAGCATGGCTTTGCCCAAGCCGGTTCGCTTCAGTCCGGTGACGCGCTCCCGCGCAGAAAAGCTGGTGGACTGCGGCCTGATAGCCTGGATGGCTTCCATTGTCATTGCGGTCGCTGCCTGCATGATGCAGCTTTAAGCAGAACGCCGCGAGAAACACGAGGACTCCATGATTTTGCAGCAGGACGCCACCCGGCTGACCGGGTGGCAGCGCTTCCGGCGATTTCCGGTCACCCGCATTGCACTGTTCCTGCTTGCTCTGGCCACTATCGCGTTCGTGTTCAGCGTTCCCGTTTTGGGCCTGCTGAAACTGTTCGGTCTGCACACAAAGCATCATCTTCAAGCTGCGGAGATGGTCAACGAGCTTTATTTGGCGCTCTGCACCGTCGGCGCTTACGCGCTGATGGTTCGGGTGGTTGAAAAGCGATCTTTCGCCTCGGCAGGGTTTACTGTTCATGGCCTCGGCCCGGAGACGGGAACGGGATTGCTGATCGGCGGAGTTCTTTTTTCACTGGTGATTGGGCTGACGTCAGCTTTTGGCGGTTATCATGTCCTGGGGATCAATCTGCATTTTGCCTGGTTTGTCCCGTTGATTTTGTATCTCGCTGTTGCCGTCGCAGAAGAAATTATCTTTCGGGGATACATCTTCCAAACACTGGAAGCGCGCTGGGGATCGGGGATCGCGTTGTCCGGCTCCGCCGCGGTCTTTGGCCTGATACATCTTTTCAACCCGATCAGCGGCCTCACGCCCGCTGAAAAGCTGGCCGGGCCACTGTTTATTGTGTTTGAAGCCAGTATTTTGATGTCCGCAGGCTATCTGCTGACGCGCCGGCTTTGGCTCCCCATCGGCATCCATTGGGGCTGGAACTTCTTTGAAAACTCGGTCTACGGCGCGACCGACTCCGGCCTGCCGGCCAATCCGGTGTATACGCTGATCCATGCACAGCTTTACGGGCCATTTGCTCTGACCGGCGGGCCATTCGGACCGGAAGCGGGCGTTTTCTGCCTGATTATCGGCACCGGGGCAGGCCTTGCACTGCTTGGTCTGGCTGTCAAACGGGGACAATGGATACCACGTTCACGTTTGTCCGGCCCGACTCTTATTCCTACTCAGGAGGCACTCCCATGAGCGAAGAAAGTATTCTCATTTTAAATATGCTGCGCGAGGGCAAAATCACCGCGGAACAGGCCGACTCTTTGCTGCGGGCTGTCCGCGAAACCGGGGGCGCAGCTCCTCCGCCGTCTCCTGCCCCTCCGCCCGCGCCGCCGTCGCCGGATGCGGCAGCAATGGATTCCATGCAGGCCCGGCTGGCCGAGCTTCAAGGGAAGCTCGGCGATTTACAGGGCAAACTGGGCGCCGCGCAGGCCGTCAAAAGCGCCGGACAGGCGGCGTCACTGGCCGGCAAAGTGCTGGATCATCTGCCCCGGCCCGATCTGGACATGGGCAAAATCAACAAAGCGGTCGACGAGGCTATGCGCGGCCTGAACTCGCTGAAAAATGACGCCCTCAAAACAGCCCGTACCGCCGCGCGTCAGGCCTCGCAGGAAGCCCGAAAAGCGGCGCGCGAGGGTCGCCGCGCATTTAAATTTGACTTCAATGTGGACTTTGGCCCGGAATCCTCCGAAGATCGGCCCGCCAACTCCGCCGGCAAGCCGGAAGCAGCGGAAACAAGCCAGGATGTTGTCACCTGGACCGGCGCGGAGCGTCTGCTGCTGGAAAATAAATATGGGCGCATCAAAGTCGTCGGCAGCGAAGCGGCAACAATGTCTGCCCAGGCTGTAGTGACTAAAACCGCCTGGGCTGGAACGGAAGCCGAGGCCCGAATATTGCTTCAGCAGGTGTTTTTGACCCATCAAGTAGATAACGGGCAGTGCAAAATCGGCGTTGCCGCCCCGCAGGATGCGCGTGACCGGCTGATCGTAGACTATGAAATCACTGTGCCGCGCGGCATCCCGCTGGAAATCAGCGCGACATTCGGCGAAATCGCGGCCAGCGGCGTTTCCGGTGCGCTCCGCGCCAAAACTGTTTCCGGGCCGATCTCACTCACCCGGCCCTGGGGGCCGGGTGAAACGCAGGCCACAACCGTATCTGGGAATGTCACCATTTCGGACTGGAAAGGAACAGGCACAGGCCTGACCGTGGAAACAAGCAGCGGCGATGTCACTGCCGGAGGCCTCGCCGCCGAAAATATACGTCTTTGCAGCCGCAGCGGCGATGTCAGAGTGACGGAAGCCCATGCGGCTGCGACCGCTGCCTTTGAATCCGCCAGCGGCGACGTTTCGGTCACGGCAAGTTCTGCCGATTCGCAGGTCTTTGTCCTCACGCAAAGCGGCCACGCCGCCGTTCACAGCCTCCGCGCCGCGCAGATACAGGTCGAAACAGTCAGTGGTGACGCCGAACTGCGCGACATCGGGGGAGCGCTGACCGCTAAAACTGTCAGCGGCGATTTCGACGCCTCCCGCGTGGCAAGTTCTGCCGCGTCTCTGCTGACCGTCAGCGGCGATGCCCGCTGGGCCTTCACCACCCCATTCGGCGGCTCATTTGCCGGAACCACCGTCAGCGGCGATCTGCACCTGATTTTTGCAGACAGTGTCGATGCCCGCATGGAAATGAATACGACCAGCGGCGCACTTTCCATGACACTGCCTGTCACCGACTCTGTTTTAACCGAGCGGCACATCGTCGGCAAGGCCGGCGCGGGCAGCGGCAGCGTCCGCCTCCAATCCGTCTCCGGCGACCTGACTATCGCGGCCAGTTGACGGGCTTCCCTTGCGTTTGGCGCGAGATTTTTGTATAATTGAAAGGAAGATAATCACGATCCAAGAAAAAGGCACCAATGAATGAGATTCGGCGAAAAGCGCACCGGCAGCGGCAGGAAATGGGGTTCGCGCTTGACCTGCCAATTTCATCTCTGGAAGTGCTGAATGCCTGCGCTGGGGCGACCGGGCTAACGCATGGTCACACGGACAGCCCTGCGCCTCCTGAAGCTGCTTTCCAGGCCGCCCATCACTTTGCCCATGTTTGGCTGCACGATGGGAAATGCCGATGCGATGCTGCGGACTTAAACCCGAACGGTTCCGGCGAGAGTGCTGCACTCAGCAAAGTGGACGAGGACGCGCCCCGGAACCGCCCTGCAAAGGAAGCATCTTTCTTCGCGGCCGAGATGCTTCTGCCCGGCCCGCTGGCGCGAAAGTTGTTTCTCGAACAGCAATTGCCGGCGGAAGCTATTGCAGCCCTTCTCGGTTTGCCCGCCCCAATGGTTCACCGGCAGCTTACGGATGCCATACTCCTGCCGCCCCTCCAAAACGCGCCGCTGAAGAAGGCGGAAACGCCGGAGCCGCTCGATGACTCGCAGCAAGAGGCCGCCCAAATGCCGCAGGGGCCGCTGCTGCTGGGCGCGGGGCCGGGAACCGGGAAAACCAAAACGCTGATTGGCCGCTGCCAGTATCTGACCCGCACACAGGGCGTTCCCGCCGAAAAAATTCTTGCCCTGACTTTCTCCCGTCAGGCGGCGGAAGAAATGCGGGAGCGTCTGGCACACGCAGGCGTGGGAAGCATGGACGCCGGCCCGTGGATTGGGACATTTCATAGCTTCGGCCTGTATGTTTTGCGGCGCTACGGGGAACGCCTGGGTTTGCCTGCCGAAATCCGTCTGCTGGACACGCTGGATGCGGTGACGCTGCTGGAAAACCATCTGCCTTCCCTGCAATTGAACGCACTGGATAATCTTTACAACCCCGCCGTGCATCTGGGCGGCATCCTGAAACAAATCTCCCGTGCCAAGGATGAACTCTGCCCGCCGGAACGCTATGCCGAGCTGTGCGCGGCCATGGAGAGACAGGCCGAGCAGTTCGCGGCGGAAATCGCCGCTCGGCCCGGCAAGACCCTGAAAAAAGACACCGAAGCGACAGCCCACGCGCAGGAACAGGCCGCCAAAGCGCTTGAAGTGGCACATTGTTACGGCATTTACGAAACACTCCTGCGGAACGACGGGTTCTTGGATTTCGCCGATTTGATTTCCCGCTCCGTCGGGCTGCTGGAAACCAACCCGGACATCCGCGCGGCTTTGCAGGCGGATTTTCCGCATGTGCTGGCCGATGAATATCAGGATGTCAACCGTGCCTGCGCCCGTTTGGTGAAGCTGCTGGCGGGAGAAGAGGCGCGTGGCCTCTGGGCAGTGGGCGACCATCGGCAAAGCATTTACCGCTTTCGGGGTGCTTCCCCTGCCAATGTCGCGGCTTTCAGCCGGGATTATCCGGGCGGAAGACGGCTGGAACTCAAGGTAAATTACCGCTCCCGCACTCCCATCGTTTCCCTATTTGGCAGCGCGGCGCAGCAGATGGAAGCGGAGACTGGCCCCGCGCTCTGGCAGGCACAGCGCGGCAGGGCTGCCGAGACGGTTTTTCCTGCTGTTACCCTGGCGACTGCCCCGGATGAAGACGGGCAGGCGGATGGCATCGCGCAGGCAATAAAAGCCCTGCGAGCGTCTGGGCAATCTTACGCGGATCAGGCCATTCTCTGCCGGACGCACGGGCAGGCGGAGGCACTGGCGGCACGGCTAACAGCGCGAAACATCCCCACCCTGTATCTGGGCGCACTGCTGGACCGGCCCGAAGTCAAAGATATGCTGTGCCTGCTGTCGCTGCTGGTCGGTGAAGACGGCTCCGGCCTGCTGCGGGTCGCGGCCTGGCCGGAATACGGCGCGGCGCAGGCCGATATTCTCGCCCTGCTGTTACGGCAGGAGACGGAGAAAACGCCGCTCATTTCAGCCTTGCAGGATTCAGCCCTGCCGGATGGCCTGCGGCATTTGGGCAAGCATCTGGCCGAGTTAGCCGCAATGGAAGACAACCCGGCCCGGCGGCTGCGCGAATATTTATTCGGGCTGTCCCACTACCTGCGGCATTTATACAGCGGTTCATCGCCATTATTTATGCAGACACAGCAGGCTCTGGCGATCCATCAGCTTCTGGGTCTGGCGGAAACATTCGAGCAGCGTCTCGTGGTTCCCGAAGGCCGGACGGCAGAGCCGCCAAATAAAATCAAGGCGTTTCTCACCCATTTGCGCCGCATGGCCGCCGCCGGGGAGACGTTGCGCGGGACCGCACCGCCGGAGGCGGGCGCTCTGGACGCCGTGCGGATACTGACCGCTCATGCGGCCAAAGGCCGGGAATACCCCGTTGTCTTTCTGCCCAATCTTGGTGCGGGCCAGTTTCCGGCACGGGGGCGGCATGACGGCATTCCTGAGCCGCCGGGCCTGGCCGACGCGGCGGGGCAGGAAGCCGATGAGGAAGAATTTTTATTTTTTGTCGCTCTTTCCCGTGCGCGCGACTATTTGATTTTGTCCCGTTCCGAAAGCAGTGCAGGCCGGGCCATCAAGCCTTCGCCGCTCCTGGCGCTGCTTCAGCCCTGGTTTTTTGCTGAGGGTGTCGCAGAAACCCTCTGGCCCGCGGGCGGGGCTTCCGGCGAGGTCGCCGCGCTTCCTTCGCCTAGCCCTGACACCCTGCCCACCTATACGTCATCCGCGCTGGAGCTTTACGGACGCTGTCCTCGGCAATTTTATTACGAGCGTGTGCTGAAATTAACGGGAACCATCACGCCCGGCGGTTATCCCCTGTTCCATGCCTGCGTTCGCCGAACATTGCAGTGGCTGGAAGAAGAACACGCGGCAGGCCAAGTCCCGGACTCGGAGGCACGAAAACAAAAGCTGGAAGAAGTCTGGGCGGAATATGGCCCGGTCGGCTATTTGCATGAAGAAAAGTATCGGCAAAGTGCGCTCGGAATGCTGCGCGCCGCCGCTGAAGCCCCCAGGCCGGGCGAGAAGCGCACGGACGCAAAAATGCTCCACGCGACATTGGCGTGCTGCCGGGTGAGTGTCCGGCCCGATGTGGTGCGCCTGGCAGGAGATGAGGGCGCAATGGTGATCGCCCGGCAAAGAACCGGCCGGCCCGGCGACGAGGACAAAAACGACAAACGGCTGGCACTCTACCGGCGCGCGGCGCAGGAAACGCATCCGGGCCGCCCTCTGCGCCTGGAGCTGCACTACCTAACGGATGGCAGTGTTACGGAAATAGAACCACCGGCCACGCCGTACAAAGAAAAATTGGAAGCCGACCGGGTCGCGAAGTATGAAGCTGCCGCACAGGGCATCGGGGCCGGGCGTTTTCCTGCTCAGCGCGGCGACATTTGCCAGACCTGCGCCTTTACGCTGATTTGCCCGCAGTGAATGTTTGTTTGTGTTTAACCGCACAAATGATCAGCCTGGAAAGCTCCCAGGCCGCGTAAGCCTTACGAATGCTTTGGGCCAATATCTCCGGCAACGCTTGCGCCCAGATCGCTGTCATTTGTTCCGGTATCTATGGCATCGCTATCGCTGACAAGCTGCCGGTCTCCATCGGGATCGCCGTCCAGAGAGTCGTCGTTCTCAAAATCCGCCGGCAGTTCCACGGGCATCGCATCAGGCATGTTGTCAAGATTCATTTGTCTTCCTCTTTCTCAAGTGCGTCATACGCTGCGCCTGTTGCCAGGGCATACACCAGGTGATGCAGGCCATCAATCGCGATTTCGTTCGTACCCCATTCGCTCACCGGCGGGGCGACTTTAAGTGCCGGCAGCATAATCAGCGCACTGCCAAAAATGGCGGCGAAGTGGATGGCCGTTGCCGCAGGTGAAGGCAGGCCGGAAGCCGCCAGAGCGCCGCGTACCGCCCCCCAAGCCGTGCCGTAGCCGAAATGGACGATCTGGCTAAATTTCTTTTTTTCCGCGTCACTGCGCGGCTGGACACCCAAGACCTTGCCGGCGGCCTCCGCCGGTGAGTCGCTGGGCGCACGGTGACGCAGCTTCATTTCTATGGTCTGCGACGCCGTAATCGCCAGAGTTCCCGCCAGTCCGGCGAATAATCCCTTGCCGATGCCGTCGGCCAATGCTGCAAGTTTCATTCGAAGGTCTCCCCGACTGCCTTTACCCGTTGTAAGCAGGAAAAAAACCAGCCGGAAGAGTTCTAGCCGCGCAGGAAGGCTTTGACGCAGTGCGGGTCCCACTGAGTCCCCGCGCCCTCATCCAGGATTTGCCTGGCCCTGGCGGGGTGCATTCCCTTGCGATACGGTCGATCCGTTGTCATCGCCGAATAGGCATCGGCTACCGCCATAAGGCGAGCCATCAGCGGCGTTTCTTCTCCCCGCAGGCCAAATGGGTATCCGCCGCCGTCCCAGCGCTCGTGATGATGGCGAATAGCATCCAGCGTCTCCTCAAAACCTGGAACTGCCCCCACAATAATGGAACCCATCATCGGGTGCTGTTTGACCGCCTCAAAGTCTTGCTCGCTCAGACGCCCCGGCTTGCGGAGAATCGCATCCGGCACCCCGATTTTGCCGACATCATGCAGCAAAGCGGCCACTTGGACTGTATACTGCTCTCTGGCGGACAAGCCGAGGCGCCGAGCGATTTGGACGCTGTAAGCCAGAACATCCTCCGAGTGGCGGCGCGTATAACGGTCTTTGTTGTCAACTGCCGTCACCAGTGCATCCAGCATGGAAAAGCCTTCTTTGGCGCGCGTCATGGACTGCCGCAGGCGCAGGGCCTCCCCATCTTCACCGCCGGTTTTGGCCGCCCGAAGGCGGGCGTCGGCTGCTTCCATAAGCTCAGTGCGCCCGGAGCCATCTTCTGGCCGGCTGGCAATACCGAGCGAGAAGGTAAAAGGAATTGTGGAATCGTAATCGAGCGGGCGGTAGCAGACCAGGCTGAGCGCTTCGCGCAGTTCCACCCCCATTCGCTCGGCAGCGGCGCGGTCTGCACCGGGCATCAGCAAAACAAACTCATCTCCCCCGAACCGCGCCAGCGTATCAGCGGCTCCGCGACAGGCGCCCAGAGCCTGGGCGACCTGACGCAGCACATCATCGCCCGCCGCATGACCGTAAGCGTCGTTGAAAAATTTAAAGTTATCCAGGTCCATCACCAGCAAAGCCAGCGGCTTCCCGGCGGCCTGCGCGGCCTGAATCTCTTCCCGAAAACATTTCTGAAATGCGCGATGATTCAGCAAGCCCGTCAGCGGATCGTGGTCCGCGTTTTCCAGCGCTTCCGTCAGCAGCGCTTCTGTCTGGGCCAGCAATGCCTCGCGATCCGCTTCCAGCGTCTCACGCGCAGTGACATCCTGCGCCATGGAGGCAAAACCGACGACCTGGCCGGCTTCATCTACCAGAGAAGTGTTGTACCATTCGCACAAAATAATTGCGCCGGATTTAGTTCGGTTAAAATTTGTGCTGCGTGTACCGCCGCGCTGAGCAAGTCCATCTTGGCGAAGTTTTTCCACATGCGCGCGCGTATCATCCGGCACAAGCAACGCAATAATGTTCTGTCCCATAGCTTCTTCGGAGCAGTAGCCAAAGACCGCTTCCGCCGCCGGATTCCAGGCAGTGATGGTCATGTCCGTCGCAAGTTCGATAGCGGCTAGAGGTGTCAGGTGAATATGCCGCGAAAGTTTTTGTTCGGAACGCCGCAGAGCTTCCTCCGCCTGCCGCCGTTCGGTCACATCTTCCGCGATCATCATGCGCGCAGGCCGGCCCCCATACTCAATGGCATGTGCGGAAATCTGGACCCAAATTTCCGTGCCATCTTTTTTTCGGTGCTGCCAGATACCTTCATATCCGTTCCCCGCACTCCGGTCGCCCTGTTCCTGCGCCAGCAATGGAATATCTTCCGGTTCCGGGGGACGAATATGAGGAAGCGCCCGAGTCAGGAGTTCGGCGCGTGTATAACCATAGTGGGCGATGGCGGCTTCATTGACGGCCAAAAATTGCAGGGTCTGGGAATCCAGTATCCACATCGGCTGCGGGAAGTCCGCAAACATCTGCCGGTACAAGCGCTCACTTTCCACAAGCTGCAGCTGTACCAGCCGCATGTCCATTTCGCTGACAACACAGGCGGCTAACTCCCGCAGGACTGCCTGCTGCTTCGGGGAAAAATCGCGGGGCTGGAAATCTACCAGGCAGAACGCTCCCAGCGCTCGGTTCTCTGCGGAAAGCAGCGGTGCGCCGGCGTAAAAACGGATTTGGGGCGTGCCGGTCACGAGCGGGTTGTCTGCAAAACGGACATCCTTGCGGGCATCCGGCACAACCATCACGTCGGAAGACAAAATCGTGTGAGTACAAAAAGCAATATCGCGCGCCACTTCGGAGCCACCCAATTCCGCAGGGATCAAGCCCTGACAGGATTTGAACCAGTGCCGCTGCTCGTCCGCCAGAGCCACCAGCGCCAAAGGGACATCAAATAAACGGGCAGCCAAAGATGTCAGGCGATCAAACGCGGGGTCGGCGGGCGTGTCAAGAAGGCCGTAGCGATGCAGAGCGGC
Organism: Capsulimonadaceae bacterium; assembly: GCA_965277095.1. GTDB lineage: Bacteria > Armatimonadota > Armatimonadia > Armatimonadales > Capsulimonadaceae > JANXMY01. The sequence goes on along the minus strand of OZ255718.1, from coordinate 2,553,263 downwards.
CAGCCGGGCCGGCTCGTCGGAAGGAATGGGGAAGGACGACACAAACGTTCTTTTCTCTGCCGGCTTGCCACGCCAGTCAGGTGTGTTTTGTTGATTATCGGCAGGCCTCCGCCCTGATTTGTAGGGCTGCCAACAAACAACAGCGTATTTTACCATACTTCTTTTCGCCTTATCACAAACGTATGACAAGAATTTTGTAAAGATCACTCGATCACCTGCCTACAATGACAGATGTGAGAAAACTGCCGAAAATCGCGCAATGGTATCTATTTGTAGTTTACTTCCTCGGCTGCTTCGCGGCAATCTGCGCGATTTGCTTTCCGGTGCCAAAAACGCAAGCCGGAGAGTGGGAGCTAGGATTGTATTTGCTGCTGGCGGCACTCGCGGGCAGCAAAAAGATTCGGCTGATGCGGCATCATAATGCTGAAGACCATGTTTCCATGTCACTGGCCTACGTACTGACCTGTATCGCGATGCTGCGGTTCGGGCCGGCGGCCTCCGTGCTTGTCGGAGCAATCGGCAGCTTGTCCAACGGAATGTTTCCCAAGCGGCAGCCGGCCCATCAGCTTTTGTTTAATGTGACGCTGACAATGATTGAGGCATGGAGTTCGGGGCTTGTCTTTTTCTGGCTCAACGGCAGCGCCCTTCCCCTGCGGAACCCGGCGACTTACCCCGCCGTCGCCGCCTCCAGTTTCGTGTATTTTCTGGTCAACACGGGCGGAATTGCTATTGTTTTGGCCCTCTGTACCGAGCAAAATCCATGGAAACTCTGGCGAGAAACGTTTCTTTGGACTGCACCCAGCTATTTCGCCGGCGCGTGCGTCAGCACCCTCGCCATGCTCCTGTTTGCCAGCCATGCGGGATACGTCCTGGTGCTGCTCGCGCCGCTGGGCTGGGTGATGTACCAAAATTATGCCACGACGGCAGCCCGCACGGAGGAAAAGCAGCTGCACATTGAGGAGCTGCAAATCGGGCAGGAACACCTCGCCGGACTGTACCTAGCGACCATCAAAAGCCTGGCGCTGGCAATTGATGCCAAAGATCAATACACGCACCAGCACATTCTTCGGGTGCAGCGCTACTCCGTCGCCGTCGCCAAACACATAGGACTCACCGGCATCGAGCTGGAAGCCATCAACACCGGCGCACTGCTGCACGACATCGGCAAACTGGGCGTTCCTGAATACGTTTTGCTGAAACCAGGCCGTCTGACCGATGAAGAATTTGCCAAAATTAAAAAGCACCCGGAGATCGGCGCGGCTATTCTGGACCCGGTAGAGTTTCCCTGGCCCGTTCTGCCGGTGGTTCGCTCCCACCATGAGAAATGGGATGGAAGCGGCTACCCGGACGGCTTGAAGGGCGAAGAAATCCCCTTGACCGCACGCATTCTGGCGGTGGCGGATGTGTATGACGCGCTGACTTCGTCCCGGTCCTACCGCAGCGCCTGGACACATGAGCGCGCCTGCGAAGTGATCCGCAAAGACCGGGGAACGCATTTTGATCCGCAGGTTGCGGATGCGTTTTTGGAAGTCATCACCGGAGTGGTGGAAGAAATGGCCGAGGGCGGCGACGGGCCGCTGATCATCGCCCCGCCGGATACCCGTCTTGCACCCAGCCCTTCCGAGCAAGCCGCCCGCGACATTCACCGTGCTTCGTCTGAACTGTGGGCCTTGTACGAAGTCGTGCAGACCCTTTCCTCTTCCCTGGGTCTGGAAGAAACTCTGGCGATTCTGGGCCGCAAGCTGGAAGCCATTTTGCCGGGGACAGCTTGTTTGTTTTTGCTGCGAGAAGACGAGGGCGAACAGCTTCAGGTACGCGCCGCCGTCGGCCTCAATCGCGAATTTTTTACCGGCGCGTCCACTCTGGGCCGGGCCGGTATGACTTTGGAGGCAGCCCAAACAGCTAAAACACTTCTTGGAGAGTACCATGCGGAGGACTTGCTGCTGACTTCTTCCCCGTCCGCGCAGTGGGTCAGCCTGCATACGGCTCTGATCGTGCCGATTGTGCATCAGGGAGAAGTGCTGGGAACCATCAACCTTTACCACCCGGACCCGGACGCTTTTGGGCCGCATGACCAGCAGCTTTTGGAAACGATTGCCGAACGAGCGGCAATGGCGCTTTATAACGGCCTGCTGTTTGACCGCACGCGCTCTCATGCTGTCACTGATCCTTTGACCGGACTGGGCAATCTGCGCCGGATCACGCAGCATGTGGATGAAGCTTGCCTGCGCCCCGACGGCGAACCCTTTGCCCTGCTGTGTCTGGATTTGGACAGCTTCAAGCCCATCAATGATAACTTCGGCCACCAGCGCGGGGACCAGGTGCTGCGCGATCTGAGCGCGATTTTTCTGGCTCATATTGGGGATGGCGACCTCGTGGCCCGCTATGGCGGCGATGAATTTTTGATTTATCTGAAGGAAAGCGGCCCGGACAAAGCGGATGCGCTGGCCGCACGCCTGCAAAAAGCGGTAGAAATCTATGACCCCGACCTCAATCACCCGCGCCTCGGCGCGCTGCATCTGGGTGTCAGCATTGGCTATGGCTGCTTTCCCGCCGACGGCCAGGACTTTACGACACTGATTTCGGCAGCGGACACCAGCATGTACCGCGAAAAAACCGAGCGCAAATTAGGAACACTCGCCGGCCCGGACCGCCTGCATCTTGGCGCCGAGTTCGGCCTGTCCCGCGCCGCGTGATACGCCGGCCATTTTCCCGCACATTTTTTCCCGCACATTTTGCAGTAATCTTCCCTTTCCCAAACGGCATAATTGAACATAGATGGTCCCTGCTCCGCACAAGGCAAACCGGCTGCAAAGCCGGGACGCAAAGCCAATGGGTCTCGTTTGCCATTTCCGGCAGCCGAAGACAGCCAGGCTGCCGGGGCCACACAAACGCATCCTTCGCAATTGACAAAGGCAAACCGCACGAAAGGGCGGGACGCAAAGCTACGGGCCTGCCCTTGTAAGAGAATGGCCGCCGGGTTACCTAAACTGCGACGATTACGAGGGAAAGAAAGACCATGTTAAACTCAGCTTCTCCCATTTCGCCCGCCCGATTGCTGCGCCGCCGCAGAAACTGGCGGCTGCCGGCATTCGTGGCCGGCCTGACCCTGCCTCTGGCAGTTTCGGCCCTGGCCGGGCCTGCTTCAACCGATCAAGCACTGACCCAAGCGATGGCCCAGAAGCCCCAATCGGGCTGGTCGTCGGTCATACTCAAAGTCCATGGAGACGGAAATCTTACGTCGGCACAGGAAGCGCAAATCACGGCGCTGGGCGGCGATGTGACCCGCCGCTTGAGCATTATTCAGTCCCTGGCCGTGCGCCTTCCGGCACGCAATCTCCAGAAGCTGGCATCCCTGCCCTTTGTCCTCCATCTCTCCCTGGATGGCAGGATGGAAAAAAACGACGCCTTTACTGTCGGCTCCAGCGAAGCGGGGCAGGCAGCGGTGATAGGACATTATGGACATGCTTACCAGTTGACCGGGCAAGGGGTGACCATCGCCGTCTTGGACAGCGGTATCACTCCCCTGCCCGACCTAAGCAGCCGCTTCGGTGACTTTTACGGGCAGGCCCCCTCGCGTCTGATTGCCAGTGTCAATCTTTCCACGCCGCTCCCCGGCCAGGCCAAAGGTGTCACTTACAGCGCCAGCATCAATTCAGGAGGCATTTCTTACACCAACAATGGCAACAATTTTGACCCCTGCGGACATGGTACGCACATTGCAGGCATCATCGCCGGCAATGGCAACCGCTCTCCGTCTCAAGGCTGCTACCAGACTTTCAACGGCATTGCACCGCAGGCAAACCTGGTCAATGTTCGAGTGCTGGATCAAAACGGCCAGACCGATGTCGGCACGGTGATTGCCGGGCTGCAATGGGTCATTCAAAACAAAAACCAGTACCGAGTCCGTGTCGTCAATCTTTCTCTGGGCCACCCCGTCGGCGAAAGCTACACGACCGACCCGCTTTGTCAGGCCGTCGAAGCCGCCTGGAATGCGGGCATCGTGGTCGTCTGCGCGGCAGGCAACAACGGGCGCAGCAGCGCCGCCAACACGCCGGGCGGGGACAACGAAGGCTGGGGAACTAACTACGGCTCCATTCAGTCGCCCGGCAACGATCCCAGCGTGATCACTGTCGGCGCGACCAAGAGCATGGATGGCCTCCGGGCTGATGACCGGATTGCCACGTATTCGAGTCGCGGACCGTCCCGTCTGGATTTGGTACTCAAGCCGGACATTATTGCTCCCGGCAACAAAGTGGTTTCCCTGGATGCCGGCGGCAGCGCACTGGACACCTATGCGGGCGGGACAAACGAAATTCCGTACAGCGCGTATGTTTCGCCGTTCGCAATCTTCGCACTGGGACTTTCCGGGGCATCCGGGGACTACTACCAGTTATCAGGGACATCCATGGCCGCGCCGGTCGTGGCTGGAGCCGCCGCACTGCTTTTGCAGGCCAATCCAGCCCTGACTCCTGATACCATCAAAGCGCGTCTGATGCTGTCTGCCGACAAGTGGGCCGACACGTCGGGCAACGGCGACGCGCTGACTTACGGTGCCGGATACCTGAACATCCCCGCCGCAGTGGTCTCAACGGCCATTGCCCAGGGGCCAGCCACAAGCCCCTGCCTTGTGATAGACAGTTCCGGCAATGTTTCCATTGACGCCAGCCGGGCCGTCTGGGGCAGCAGCCTGTGGGGAACCGGCGTCACCGACCTGCGCGCCGTCTGGGGCAGCCGCGCAGTGTGGGGCAGCAACGGCATCACCGATACTCGCGCCGTCTGGGGCAGCAATGACATTGCCGCGACCCGCGCCGTCTGGGGCAGCAGTGTCTGGGCGGATCGCGCCGTCTGGGGCAGCACCGTCAACTCGGTGGATTTGACTTCTACGGCGATCCAGGGGGAATAAATCATGGCATCGCAGCAGCAGGCGCGCGGTTCAAAAGGAGCGCCGCGCATCCGCCCCCGCATTTTGTGGGGCGAGTAAATCCAGGGGAGGAATGCTTCAGCATTTCTCCCTTTTTCCATGCTGGAATCCAGAGGCATGACAAGGGAAGGCTTAGTTTAGCGTGTTGATCGCGCGTGCCGCCAGAATGGCCACAACGGTCAGGGAGATCGTGGATTGAACCATCATCAGCAGCTTGGCCCAGCGTGAAAGCACGGCGGTATCGGCGGGTGACAGGGCCGTGCTGGTGTTGTAGGCCAGAAACAAATAATCCACAAAACCGGGAAACCAGTTTTCCTGGTTTGATTCGGCCAGAGATTGATCGTTCATCGTCATCTGCGGGAACAAAAACGACCCGTGACAATGCCCCCCCCGGCTGTCCCGCTCATTCGGCCCGCCCGCGTCCAGATGCCAGTACCAGAGAGCAAACACGAGTATGTTGGTCAGCCAGAGCGCGGCGGCGGAAAGCAGCAAGCGTTCCGGGGATTCCGCATGGGCAGGAGAATGTGGGGTGATCATGGAATGGATAAGCTTCAGCAGTGACGCCACCATGAAAAATGTTTCCACCGCGGCAACGCCCAGTCCCAAAATGCGGTTGATATTGAAGTGACCGCGCCAGTGGGCAAACACCGTCGGCACGAGCAGAGCAGAAACCAACGCAGCCGGAAGCCAGCGCGGGCCAAACGAAAGATATGCCGGCAGCACATAAAATAAGCCCGCCCCGCCCAGCAGGGCCACAATGGCAGGCCAGCGCGGCTCGGCATCATCCCGAAGTTTCTCATAGCCGTGAAATGCCGCTGTCTGCCGGAAGTGTTCCCCCCAATGCCGCCTGCCCTTTTGCGGCTGCATATTTTCGTCTTCTTGGATTTTAGATTTTGGAATCATTTCTACCTCTAAGCAAATTGTTTCCAGAGTGTGTAGGCCCCAAACAGCAGGCCGATGGCGACGACCATGCGGCGAACATTGTTCTGGCCCACGCGCCGTGCCAGCCCTGCGCCGCCGAAGCCGCCGATAATCGCGCCCGCTGCCATGACCAAAGCCAGTGGCCAGTCAACGCGCCCGAAAAAGATAAATGTCGCCGCCCCCACCCCGTTGATACAAATGGCTGCGAAATTTTTCAAGCCGTTCATGCGATGGATGTTTGTCTGGCCCAGAAACCCCAGCGCGGCCAGCATTAAAATTCCAATTCCCGCCCCGAAAAAGCCGCCGTAAACAGCGACAAAAAATTGAAAGATCAATGCGCCTGGCCCGGAAAATGTCCCTGGACTTTTCAGTGGCGGACTGCTTGGAGCAAACTCCTCCGGTTCCTCAGTGCAGGCAGAATGGCTTTTTTTGTCCAGCCATCGCCGTACCGGGTCTTGAACCAGAAACAAAAACGTCGCAGTGAGAATCAGCCACGGAACCAGATGATCAAACAGCGCATTGCCGGCCTTCACCGCCAGCCAGGCGCCCAGTGCACCGCCCAGCAGGCTTGGCAGCGCCAGCGCCGCCAGCTCACGGCGACTGCGGCCCATCTCACCGCGACTGCGGCCCATCTCACCGCGATACCCCCAGTACGCCGTCACTGACCCAGGAACTAGCGCTACGGTACTGGTGGCATTGGCAGCCACCGCAGGAATTCCTGCGGCCAAAAGCGCAGGAAATGTCAAAAGTGTTCCGCCTCCGGCCACCGAATTAATCGCTCCGGCGATCAGTGCAGTCGCAAACAGCAGCAAAAGATGGAAAGGGGTGACGGGCATTGCCATTATCATACCCCTCCGCAGAAGGAATCACTTTGAAAAGCGACGAAATATGGCATATGGCGCAAGCAGAAAGCCGCAGCACGTCCGAGTTATCCGGCCTAGCCCCTCCTCAGGCGCCGCACGGTGCGGGCATACGCGCCCGCGCGCTGGTGATCGGCTCCGTGGCAGCAGGGGTCACTGCGATGCTGGTGACGCAGGCCGAAATGGTGCTGTCATCGGTACGCATCGGGTATCTGCAATTTCCCCCGGTGGCGCTCGGCCTGATGCTGCTGGTCGTACTGGTCAGCCGAGGCACCAGGCGCATCGCCCGACGCTGGAACTTAACTTCCTCGGACTTGCTGGTCATCTACTGCATGACGCTGGTTGCGGCGATGGTTTCCTCACATGGAGTTGTGGAAAAGTTTGTTCCTGTACTTGTGCAGCCCCTGAACGGCGCGAATGCCAACAATGGCTGGTTTTCCTTGTTCGCCCCCCACATTCCCCAGCGGCTGGTCCCCTGGGATGTTCAGAACCCAGGCCGGCAGGCGGTGACCTATGACTGGCAGAACACCGCGCCGCGTGGCAGCGCCATTCCCTGGCAGCCCTGGGTGATTCCGATCCTTAATTGGGGCCTGCTCATTTTCCTGGTCTTGTTTTCATTCTTATGCTTGACGGCCATTTTGCGGCGGCAGTGGGTGGACGGCGAAAAGTTATCTTTCCCGCTGGCGCAGCTTCCCCTGGAGATTGCCGGTGACCAGGACCAGCCGGCGTTTTTCCGCAGCGGCCTGATGTGGCTCGGAGCCGCCATTCCTATAGCGGTTTACGCGATCAAAGGCTTGCACCAGATTGAGCCGACGATACCTGATGTGACGCTTCAGTGGAGCCTGGGAGATTATTTGACCAGTCCACCCTGGAATTCCATGTCCTGGAGCGTAATGTTCATTCTATCGTTCGCGGCTTTAGGCTTCTTTTTTCTGCTGCCGACCGACGTTCTTTTCTCCGTATGGTTTTTCTTTTTGCTGTCACGGGTGGAATATGGGCTGATGATCTCATTCAACCAGCCGACGCCCGGAATGCCGATTTACCCGCTGCCGATGTTTATGGGGTATCAAACCATTGGGGCCTATCTGGTGCTGTCAGGCTACCTGATATGGATCGCGCGCCCACACCTGCGGCGCGTCTGGGCCTCAGCGCTGGGGCGACCCGGCGGTTATTCGGCGGCGGAGGATGCGGAAGAACTGATGCCATACCGCCTTGCAGTCTGGGGATTGCTGGGCAGCATTGTCGCCGCCGCGCTGTGGACATGGGGCATGGGCATGTCGCTGTGGCTGGCTTTGTTTGAATTAGTGATCTTTATCTTTGTCACTGCCGTGGTCATGGCGCGTTCAACCGCAGAGGCGGGTATGCTGATGACCGAAACGACTTTTCGGCCCGTGGACCTGCTTCGCATGGTGATGCCGATCCACAGTCTGGGACCGCAAAACCTCACAATGCTGGCTTTTTTCGATATTGTGCTTCTTCGGGACCAGCGCGGCTTACTGCTGACCGGGATGCTCGATGCGGCGCGGCTGTCGGACGGCACGAACATCCGGCGGCGGTCGTTTCTGTGGGCACTGGTTCTCGGCATTGTGCTTGCCTTCGCCGTTGCCGTTCCGCTCAATATTTATCTGCCGTATCACCTGGGTGCGCTCAAAATGGACAGCACTTTAGAGGAAGTGCATCCGCAGTGGGGGTTCAGTGACTATGCGCCGGCTTTTCAGGCGCAGAATCCGCTTCCTACAGGAGCCTCCTGGCAGATGCCGACATTTTTCAGCATTGGCCTGGTCATCACTGTTTTTCTAACTTTGATGCGAACCGCCTTTTTCTGGTGGCCGCTGCATCCATTAGGCTATGCCCTTGCCGGGTCATGGAGTACCATTGAGTTCTGGTTCCCCTGCCTGCTGGCGTGGGTATTTAAGTCTCTGATCCTGCGCTACGGCGGCATGGGCAGCTACGGCAAAGCCAGGCCATTCTTTCTCGGCCTCATTTTAGGCGAGTTTGGCATGGCGGTCTTCTTTGTGCTGCTGAACGCGCTTTCGGCGTGGGTTTCGCCGGAGCATAAAATTCCTGCCCCGGCCTTTCCGTGGGGCTAGGCTTACTCCCCCTCCGCTCCCATCGCACCTTCAGCATCACCAGGCGTATTGCCATCCCTGTCGCCGGGGCGGCCATCGTTTTCCACGCTGCCTGGCAAGTCCGGGTCGCGGCTGCCCGGAACCTGGCCGGGGTCGCGGTCTAGGCCGGGATCGCTGCGCGGGTCTTCCGTCGGGCTGGTATCCGGGTACGCATAATCCAGTGCACCCGGAGGCGGCGCGGTTTCGGCTTCTTCCATCTTGAGCGGCTCAGTTTCTCCGGCGACTTCTCCCTCTATAGAATCATCGCCCACCAAGTTGGGGGCCATCGGGTTGGTTCGGCTGTCCATAAGTGTCTCCTCATAATTTATGCTGCTGTTTTACCCGAAGCAGGCGGGTTTCACCCACCCGTCAGCGGCGGTAAATGCAGTGCAGGAGAAAACAACCATGGACAATCAAGATGCAGCCGAGATGCCAGTGCGCGGGCTGGGCGAGCGCGAGGAAACGCCGGATGGCGGCATGACCGTCGGCGATGCCGTGCCGGAAATGCCGGCGGGATGGGCCGCGGAAGGCGGCGGGTTGACTGCCGATGATACCGCGCAGCCGACTACTTCTGCGGATGTGACCGGGGACCGAGCGACCGGGCTGATGGGACTGCGCGGCGGTTAGCAAGGAAAACACGGCCAGAAGGGGGCAGGGACAAGCCCTGCCCCTACGGGACGCCTGTGTCGGGGCGGGGCTTGCCCCCGCCCTTCTTTCTTTGCCCCCGCCCTTCTTATCTTGTCCCTTTACTGAGGCGCGGCTCCCGCGATAATCAGCGCACCCACGTCGGGCCGCAGATACTTCTGGATCGCCGCGCTGACCTGCGCGGGTGTCACGGCATTGTAAAGAGCATTGCGGCGATAGGGGAAGTCCAGGCCCAGACCGTTATCCTCGGCCAGCAGCAGCACGCCAGCGACGCCGGCATTGGTTTCCAGGCGCAGCGGATACGAGCCTGTGAGGTACAGCTTGGCCTGCCGAATCTCTTCGGGCGTCACGCCGTACTGCTTAATCTGGGCCAGTATTTGACGCATCAGGCTCAGGGCACGGCGAGCGTTTTTCGGATTTGTCCCAATAAAAACCTGGTAGGGGCCGGAGCCGTGCCGGGCTTCAATGGACGAGTCTACGGAATAGGCCAGGCCGTTCTGGTCGCGAATGGTCCTGCCGAGGCGGGAGCCGAAAATGCTGCCCCCGACAATGAAATTCATGATCTGCACGGCATAATAATCCGGGCTGTTTTGTTTCAAGCCGCCGTTGTAGCCAAACAGAATGCTGGTCTGCGGCGTGTCCGGGATGGCGATTATCTGCGTGGCCGGGGCTTTGGCCGGGTCGGGGACATCCGGGATGGTCACAACAGGGGCAGGCGTGGCGGGGTTGGCCCAATCACCGAAATCCGCTTTGATTTGGTCTATTGTCTGCTGAGTGTTGACATCTCCCACGATAACCAGAGTGGTCGTATCCGGTCGGTAATAAGTCTGGTAGAAATGCAGCAAATCATCGCGGGTGAGTGATTTGGCGGCGGCTTCGCTCTGGTCAATCGTCGGCTCCCAGTAGGGATGGCCTTTCGGGTATAGTGTCTGGGCAAAGGCGATCTCAGCCTGGGTTCCTGCGCCGCCTGTGCCGCCCGTATCCTGCCGGGCATCTTCCAGCCCGGATAAAGTCTGTGCGCGCAGGCGCTCCAATTGCTCGGCGGGAAATGTTGGATGCCGCATCTCATCGGCCAGCGTAGACAGCAGAAGGCCGAAGTCTTTGGACTGGCTCGCTCCCCCGATACTTGCCGCTTCATCCCCTGCGCCGATACCGACACCTGCCCCCACTGATTCCAGTGCAAGTGCAAGCTGAAGCGCGGTTTTGGTCGTCGTTCCGCGCGAAAGCATTTCCGCCGTCAGCCCAGCGAGACCGTACTTGCCTTCGGGTTCAAATACACTGCCTGCGCGTACCAGGCCACTCAAAGCAACCGTCTTGTTGACGTGGTTTTCTTCCACAATCACGGTTAAACCATTGGGCAGCACCACGCGGGTCGGCTTCGGGCGATTGGCGGACAGGGCGGTTTTCGTCGCCGTGTTATATTTTTTATCCAGCGCATCCAGAAGCGCTTTCTGCCGGGGGTCGGTGATAGGTTTGGCGGAGCCAAAATTGTCGACCACCGGCAGCGGGGGCGGCGCAGCACCGGGCGGGAGCGGCTGCGGCTCAAAAAAAGCAACCGTGCGATTGGACGGGGTCAAATACTGCCGCGCGACGCGCTGAATGTCGGCGGGCGTGATTTGCCGGATTTTGTCCAGATACGTGTCATTGTAACGCGGCAGACCGATGACGGCGTAATCGCCCAGCGTATCCGCCTGGGCCGAAACGCTGTCATTGCGGTACACGAAATCGGCTTCAATCTGATGCACGGCACGGGCGAGTTCCTCAGGAGTGACCGGCGCTGTCTGCACCTTGTCAATCTCCGCTTCCAGCCCTTTTTCCAGCGCGTCATTGGTCACGCCCGTGCTGGGCGTACCGTCCAGATCAAACAAATAAGGGTCACGGGTATCTTCATTGCCCGCGCCGGCGGACTGGGCAATGCCGGTTTCGACGAGAGATTGATACAAACGCGCACTGCGGCCCCCGGACAGAATTTGCGATAGAATGTCCAGAACGTAATGATCCGGGTCGCCCGTTTTCGGCACATGGTAGCCGATCAAGACTTGCCCTGTCGTGCCGGGCCGCTTTAAGACAACGCGCCGCTCGCCGCGCTGCACCGGTTCCGGGGTGATAAAGTGCTGCTCCGGCGTCCCGGCGGGATAAACACCGAAGTATTTCTGGACAATGCCGATGGCTTTGGCCGTATCAAAATCGCCGACCATGACCACAATGGCATTGCTGGGCATATAATGACGCTTGTAGTAGCTATAAATCACGTCCCGGCGATTGGCGACGGCTTCGACGTCGGGCGTCCATCCAATCGTCGGCCAGTGGTAGGGATGGGCGGAAAATGCCGTCGGCAGAAACACATTGGTATACAGATCATAGCCAGGGCTGTTGTTGTCGCCTTCCAGTTCCGAGCGCACGACCGTCATCTCATGGGCCAGCTCCGTCGGATTAAACTGGGAATTTTCCATGCGGTCGGCTTCAATGCGCGCGGCCAATTCCAGCCGGTCCGAGGAGATCAGCTCATGGTACTCGGTGCGATCCTGCCCGGTCGACGCATTGATTTGGCCGCCGTTGCTTTGAAACAGATGGTCAATGGCTCCGGGCGGCAGATCATTTGTCCCTTTGAACATCATGTGTTCCAAAATATGCGACAGCCCGGTCTGTCCACTGATTTCATTGCGGGAGCCGACTTGGTACCAGACGCTGAAGTAGGCAATCGGAGCCGTATGGGCTTCTTTGGAGAAGATGGTCAAGCCATTCGCCAGATGGGTTTCCGTAACAGACTGCGCTTGGTCGTAGCTTTGGGAGACAATGCGGCCATAAAGAGAATGCTCCCCGGTTCCCACCAATGGGGGAATGGGAGCGGAACAAGCAGCATGGACAGACACAAACGAAAACGCCAGCAGCAGGCCGGCGGGGAGAGAAGATAACAAACGCATCAAAATCTAGGTTCACTTTCTGTTGGCGGATAGATCACGGTCTTAGAACCTCTCCCCGCCGCAAGCGGCGCTAACGAAGTTGCGCGAAGCTCCCTCCCCTGTTAAGGGAGGGTGAAGACGCAGAGGTCATCGAATCTTTCTTACCCTTCCCTGACAGGGAAGGGAGGCGGCTAGGGTTTTATTGGGCTTGCCGCCGGGTTAGGTTCTAAAGGCTTACCGATCACCGAATTGAAGCCTTTGCGAAGCAAAACACTCTCACGCTTTGGAGGCAAGAAATGGACACGCAAAAACTATTGCTATTTACGCAGGCGGGACACAGCAGGGTTCCGCAGGACACCGCAGGCAGGAAATCACTGCGTCACCGGTGTATTCTACCCGTATCCTCAAGTTTTCGTCACCGGAGACGCACCATGCGAACCCCCTATTTTCTCGGCATTCCGATCCTGCTGGCGGCGCTTGCCCCAATGGGCTGCGCGCAAAGCGAAGCCGGCCCTGCGCCTGCCGCCCTGCCTGTCACCGGCGTCACACTGTACACCAGCGGCGTCGGCTACTTTGAGCGCGGCGGCGTGGTAGACGGCGACGCCGCTCAGACCCTGCTTTTCCCCGTCGGACAGATCAACGACGTTCTAAAATCTCTCGTACTTTTAGACAATGGCGGCGGTACGATTCGCCCGGTCACTTATGGCGCTCTGGACCCGGTGACGAAGCAGTTGCAAGCGTTCTCCGTGGATGTCAGCGACAACCCCGACCAGGCGACCCTGCTGAACCGAATGCGCGGGGCGTCCGTGACCCTCCGATACGCAGATAGCGCGGGGCCAAAAATTGTCGTCGGAACCATTGTCGGCGTTCAAACGCAGACCGTGACCCTGCCCAACGGCGGCGGCACGACTCAGCAATCGTTTCTGACCCTGCTGTCCGAAGGCGCACTTCATACGATTCCGCTGACTTCGGTCACGGACACGCAGATCAATGACCCGGCCTTGCGGGAGGAACTGGGCGCGGCGCTGGCCGTTGTCGCGCAAAGCCGGGACGCAGGCAAGCGCCCGGTCACACTTTCTTTTGCCGGTAAGGGTCGCCGGAGCGTTCTCGTCGGCTACCTGACGGAAGCGCCGCTGTGGCAAAGCTCGTACCGCCTGGTGCTGGGCAAGTCGCCCGTGCTGCAAGGCTGGGCGATGGTGCAGAATACCAGTCAGGACGACTGGAACAATGTGCATTTGACACTGGTTTCGGGCCGCCCGATCTCTTTTTTGCAGGATTTATATACGCCGCTGTACGTCCCCCGCCCTGTCGTGCAGGCATCGGTGCTGGGTTCCCCCACCCCACAGACCTATCAAGGTAATCTTAACCAGGACCTACCCGGCAATGCGCCGCCCGCTCCTGCCATGCCGCCGATGGAGCCAGAATCTACTGTGGTGACTGCTGCGGATGAGAAGCGGGAGAAAAGCTCGCCCAACACTCTGTACCAGTCCACTGGCCTGCTGCCCCCCTTTGGCGGGCGCAGGCCGCAGGGCGGCTACACGATCAATGGAAATCAGGTTAGTGACAGCCTTTCCTACACGCAGGCACTCGTGCAGTCTGCGCCGAAAGCCAGCGGCGCGGAACTCGGAACCGCCCTGTTCACCTACAAAATCGCTGCCCCGCTGTCTATCGGACGGCAGAAATCTGCGATGATCCCGTTCGTATCCAGCCCGGTTCAGGCGCAGGCCGTGTCCATTTTCAACCCGTCGGTGCAGGCCGCGCATCCCCTTCTGGGTGCGAGGCTCAAAAACACGTCGGGACTGCATTTGATGGGTGGGCCGCTGACCGTGTTTGATGAAAGCGCAGGGGGCAGCATGGCGTATGTCGGCGACGCGCTGGTGGACGACACTGAGCCGGGGCAGACGCGCCTGATCTCCTACGCGGTCGACCTGGCGCTGGACGCCCACAGTGAAGACGGCCCCGGCAAAGGCGCAGTGTTCGCTGTGAAGCTGTACCAGGGAAATCTGGTAGTCAAAATACACCGGGAACAATCGCGCCTTTACACCGTCAAGAACAACAGCGACAAGCCGCGCATGGTGGTGATTGAGCATCCCTATCACGGCGCAGACTGGACGCTGTTGGAGCCGGCCAAAGCCGATGAGCGCACGGCAGACCTGCTGCGATTTGATCTGCCCGTCGCCGCGCACGAGAGCCGGAAGCTGACGGTCCGCGAAGCCTACCCGGATGTCACGACCTACGGCCTGCTGGATGCCGATTTTGACACCCTGCTCGTCTATGTCAAAAACGGCGACGCCGATCCCACCGTGAGCGCTGCACTCAAAGACATTGTGGCCCGCCGCACCAAAATTGCGGACCTTCAGGCAAAAATCAACAGCATAGATGGGGAGACTCAGGGCATCACGCAGGGGCAGGATCGTATTCGCAACAACATGCGCGAACTGGACCGCACTTCTGCCCTGTATCGCCGCTATGTCAGCGAGCTGGACACGCAGGAAACGCGCCTCGGTGCGCTTCAAGCGCAGAAAGCCGCGCTGCAATCGGAAATGGCTGAGGCGCAGAATGCGCTAAATGCTTATGTTGCGGGGATTAATTTGTAGCAAGTGGCCTTTGGAACCCACCCGCTCCCATTGCCTGCTAATCGCGTAAAAGAAAGACCTATTATGCCTTTGACCTCGGGCCGCACCGCAGCCGCCCTGTTTTTGACCATCAGCCTCAGCCCCCTGGCCGCGCAGACGCCGCCGGTCCCTCAGACACCGCCGCCGGCAGCCACACCGCCAGCCGCCGCCAGTTTCGCGGATTTGACTCTGGGCGGCTATCCCGTATTGCGCCTGCGCGCGGCGGCAGGCGGCATGACGCCGCAGGAGCGAATTGATCATATCACCGACCGGCTGACTCCGCTGCTGGGTGTGCCGAACATTCATCCCTCCGACATTGTGGTGTATCTGCCGCCCGCGGATAGCCGCATCAATCGGTCGCCGGTCATATATGTCCTGGGACGAAAGCTGATCACGGTCGACTCCGCGACTGTCGCCTCAGCAGGCGGGGGCGGGACGCCCTTGATGATGGCGAAAAAGTGGGCCGCTCGCTTGCAGCAGGTACTGCCGCGCGTTAATTGGCGTCCGCCCAATATGCCGGAACCAAAAGTGCCGCCTCACCCGCCCTTAACCGTCACTCAGGATTTTTCTCAAGTCGGCGGCATGGTGGGCCTCGTTGGACTGCGCGGAAAAATCGTGCTGAAGCTGCGGGGGCCGCAGCCCGGCGGCATCACGGCGGCGGAGCGGGCAGACCTGCTGACATCACGCTTGGATCATCTTGCAAATGGTCCAGGGTCGGATGCGAAAGATGCCGTCCAGGCAGCGGCACTTCCAGACGGCACGGTTTGTTTGACTGTCACAGGAACGCCGTTTATCACTGTTACCGCGCCGGATGCCAAGGCGGCAGGGTTTACAAAGCCGATCCAGCTTGCCCAGGGCTGGGCGAAGAATCTTCGGGCCGCTCTCACGCCCCCGCCTGCACCACCGCTGCCGGTGCCGCCCGCAGAAGTGCCGGCTCTGGCGGCTCCGGCTGACGCCGCTCCAGTGGCACCCGTCCCGTCGCCTGCCTCACCCGCGATGCCTGTTCCACCCGCGATGCCTGCTCCACCCGCAGCCCCGTAATAATACTTGGCATGGTTTATGCAGTGAAGTGTAAGCACGGTGGTTTGTGTTCTCCCACCGCACTTCACTTCCAAAAGGAAAACACCATGCAAAATCGAATTCTCTTTCAATTTCGAGAGAGACCCAGTCTGGCCTCAGCGGCCGTCGGAGCGACGGCTGTGCTGGCGCTCGCCGCTATCGCCGGCTGCGGAGGGTCCGACAATTCCAGCAGTTCCAGCAGCGGTCTGCCCACCGCAAAAGCCTCACAGGCTCAGGTCGCGCGCGGGCGTTCCATTATCACCTCCTTCGGCTGCGTGGACTGCCATTCCCAGGGCGTCAACAATCCGGCCTCAGCAACCTGGATGTCTGGCTATGTCAAGGGCAGTACGCTGGGCATTTATCAGATCGGCCCATTCGCCACGTATGCCGCCAATCTGACGCCCGACGCCACCGGGATTGGAAGTTTGACGGATCGGCAAATTTACAATGCGCTGAAGTATGGCCTGGACCCAGGGGCAACACCTGACGTCGTGATTTCCGGGACAACTCCAGGGCAGGGTAACTTTCCCGCCACGCCCCACTACCTTGCCCCGCCCATGCCCTGGGCTTCCACGCGACATTATTCCGATGATGACCTGTGGGGGATTGTCGCTTACCTGAAACACGGCATTAAACCCGTCGCAAACACAGTCCCGGACAGTCAGGGCCCCCCGAATTTCTGGGCCAGCGCCTATACGCCGGATAAAATCGGGCCAAATCCCTTGCCCGCCTATCCTGCGGCTTCCGAGCAGTTCACCCCCTAAGGCACACAGAATCAGGGCCAGCCACTTCAGGCCGGCCCTGTTTTGAGCGCTGACAGCACTTTCAGGCTGCCGGGGCAAGCGCCTTTATGCCGTCGCCGATTCGGATCATGCCACTCTCTTCAGGGATCAGGTATTGACCGAGCAGAACTTTGCCGTCCGTAATGCGATATTTCGCCAGTGTGTGCATCGGCTCCACGCCGCGCGCTGCCGTCGCCTGGTCGATGGTGGTCAGCGCACAGCGGTCGCAGGACTTGGCTCCGCGGAACACCGTTTCTCCAATCGCAATGCGTTTCCAGCCGTCTTCCGCATAGGGCAGACTGCCCGCGACGACCAGATTGGGGCGAAATCGGTTCATCGGGACAGGAGAAGCAAGGCGGGTATTCAGATCAGCCAGCGACGCTTCGCCGAGCAGGAGCAGGGGGTAGCCGTCGGCAAAGCTGACAATATCCTCCGGGCGGCCATAGTCCGAGTTGACGGCCCGCTGCGTCGTGTCGGGCATAAATACCAGCCGCACTTGAGTTTCCAGAAAATCTGACAGCCAGACATCGGCCTCCGGCCCCACCGGGACAGCCTCACAGGCGCTGCGCCAAACACGCACCGTCATCGGTCCGGTCTTTGGTGTTTCCAACGGTACAGAGAGGCTTTCCCGGCCCGGTGCGCCCAGCCGGAGCGCGGCCGCTGTGATTTGCGGCATAATCAGCGCCATCCGTGGATATTCGCGCTGAGTGAGAAACTTGCCGTCCGCGTCTACCACCATCCAGCGCCGGTCATGCCGCAGGCCCCGCGCTTCCACCACAGACTCGGTCAGTGCAATGCCGCCGAGTGATTTAACGGGGTAAATAAAGAGCGATGACAGCGTTACAGAAGACATAGCTCTATCCCAGCGTCTTCAAGTTTTCCGGGTTCAGCGGCAGCAAGTCTTCGGGGACGAATAGGCCGTCATGTCGAATCAGAACATCGTCAAAATACACGTCCCCGCCGCCAAACTCCGGGCGCTGGATAAATACCATGTCCCAGTGAACCACCGAGCGGTTGCCATTAAACGCTTCATCATAGGCCCCGCCAGGCGTAAAGTGGAACGATCCGGCGATTTTCTCATCAAACAAAATGTCTTTCATAGGCTGAAGCACATAGGGATTGAACCCCAGGGAAAACTCCCCGATGTAGCGCGCACCTTCGTCACTGTCCAGAATCTGGTTGACCATCGGGCCGAGGCCGCCTGCCGCCGTCGCATCCACGATTTTGCCGGCCTCAAAGTGCAGCGTGATGTTCTCAAAAATCGTGCCTTGGTAGATGGTGGGCGTGTTGAACGCGATGACGCCGCTGACTGAATCGCGAACGGGCGCAGTGAAGATTTCGCCGTCGGGAATGTTCGCCCGGCCTGTGCAGGGAATGGTCGGAATATCTTTGATGCTGAAGGTTAAGTCCGTGCCGACGCCGGTAAGACGCACTTTATCGGTACGATCCATCAGCGCTTTCAAAGGCTCGATCACCGGGTCCAGCTTGGAATAGTCGAAGGTGCAGACAGAGAAGTAATAGTCTTCAAACGCCTCACTGCTCATGCCCGCCTGCTGGGCCATCGCCGGAGTCGGCCACCGCAGCACCGTCCATTTCGTATGCGGCACGCGCGTTTCCGAATGCACCGGATTGGACCAGAGCTTTCGGAACAGCTTCATCTTGTCATCCGGCACGTCCGACAATTCCGTGCTGTTTTCCGCCCCGCGCACACCCAGATAGGCGTCCATTTTCTCCATGCGCGCCTTTTCAAATTCGCCGGTCAGCCGCATTTGCTCTTCGGTGGCCTGATTGTAAAGCGCGCGCAGCACTTTGTTGCTTTTCAGCGTCACAAACGGCAGGCCGCCTGCCTGCGCGATGCGCTCCACCAGTGCCGTCACCACGTCATCAGGGATTTCAGTGGCTTCCACCAGGACTTTTTCGCCGGGCTGAACGCGAGTGGAGTAGCCGATCAAAATATCGGCGAGTTTGGCGACGCGGGGGTCTTTCATGCAATTCGCTCCTCAAAAGTTGGATTGAGCATAGTATACCCATGTCTGGCTAGTCCGATGGAGAGACAAGGGCGCCGATTTTCCGCAGCAGCGGCTTCATCGTGATGCCCTGCACAATGACCGAGAAGGCCACAACGGCAAACGCAGCCGTGGTAATCTCGGCGCGCTGCGGCAAACCCGGCGGCAGGCCCAGAACAAGGGCCAGCGCCAGTGCGCCGCGCAGGCCGCCCCAAACCAGCACATGCTGATCGCCCCAGGCAACGCGCCGGGAAGTGCGGGCAAACAGCGCGCAGCAGGGATAAACCGACAGCGCCCGGCTGACCACAACCACTAGAATAGCGGTTACTGCCGACCCCCAGACGGCCCCAAATTTCTCATGGGTGAGACTCAGGCCAATCAAAAGAAAAATCAATGAATTAACCACGAAAGCGAGGTATTCCCAGACCAGCTCAACCGCCACTCGCCCTTTGTCGGTAAACGCCCCCAGAGACCCGGCATTGCCGACTAAAAGCCCTGCGGCAAGGCTCGCCATTACGCCGGACAAGTGAAAATGTTCGGCCAAAAGAAACGAGCCGTAAGCCGCCACCGTCGTAAAGGCGATTTCCAGCAAGTGATCGTCCGTGTGTCCGGCCAGAAGCAGGGCCGCACCTGCTACCACCAGGCCGCACAGCGTCCCGCCGAAAAAGGTCAGGCAGAAACTCGCGGCGAGGCCCGCCCCGGTGAGTGTGCCACCCTGAACCACTGCCAAAGTAATTCCCAGAGCGACTGCCGCCGTGCCGTCATTAAACAGACTTTCCGCTTCCACCAGCACCCGCAGTCGCCCGAGAACGCCGGCGTCTTTAAAAGTCGCAATCACGGCGACGGGATCGGTGGCCGCGATCAAGACGCCAAACAATCCCGCCGCCGCCCAGGGCCAGGCAGCGACGTAGTGCATTCCTGCCGCCGTCAGCCCCGCGGACAGCAGAACGCCGCCGGTGGCGAGCGTTAATATCACAGGCAGATCGCGTCGCAGCTCACGCCAGGGGATATTAAAGGCGGCTTCAAAGACCAGGGGCGGCAGGAAGACGGAATAAATAAGCTGTTTGGTCAGGGGCGTCGGCGGCACCAAATGCGAGGCGGCCAGCATCGCTCCTGTCAGGACCAATCCGACTGTATAAGGCAGATGCACCCTGCGGGCCAGCACCGCCACCAGCGTCGCGACCAGCAGCAGAACCCCAATTTGCTCAAACGTTAATTCCAACGAATTTGTGATGCTCTCTTAGCCTGTCGGCGAACAAAAAGTATACCCTCATCTTTGTCCCGTCTCCTTCCTGCGGCAGATGTCATCCGGGCGATGTGGCAAATGTGGCAGTATGCGGACTGTCAGCACGGGCCAGTATAAAGACCCGTTTTATTTGCCTTGACTTCCCCGGTTGTTACCCGTCATAATGACCGCATGACGCTTTCGGCACCAGGCATCGACCTGCACGCGCACACGACGGCTTCGGATGGCAGCCTGTCACCGACGGAACTGGCACAGCAGGCGGCGGCACTGGGTCTTTCCGCGCTGGCGGTCACTGACCACGACACACTGGGCGGACTGGCGGAAGCGCAGGCGGCGGCAGATCAGATCGGCTTGGACCTGATTCCTGGCGTGGAGCTGTCCGTGGAAGATGAAGGCGGACGGTTTCATCTGCTGGGTTATCTCTTTGACCCGAACAATTCGCCGCTTCAAACGGCGCTGAAAACCCTGCGGGCCAGCCGGGCGGCGCGCAATGAACAAATGGCGCAGAAAATGGCCGAGTTGGGCCTGCCGGTGACACTGAACGATGTGCGCGCGGAGGCAGGTGAGGACGCGGACGTGATAGCACGTCCCCATTTCGCGCGGGCCCTGATCAAAAAGGGCGTGGTACATTCCGTCCAGGAAGCCTTTGACCGCTATCTTTCTACGGGGAAACCTTTGTACCAGCCCAAAGAAGTCCTGACACCCCGTGACGCGATTGCGCTGCTCCATGCTGCCGGCGGCTTGGCCGTAATGGCGCATCCCGGTCTGGTTCCGCTGGGCGCAGACGCGCTCGCGCAGCGCATCGAGTGGCTGGCGCAGGAAACCGGAATGGACGGTTTGGAAGCATACTATTCGCAGCATGGCCCGGCACAGACTGACCGTTTTTTGTCACTGGCACACCAAAACAACCTGCTTGTAACAGGCGGCTCGGATTTTCACGGTACGCCCAAGCCTCATGTTCCGCTCGGCATCGTTTTTGAGGGTAAGCCTGCCCCACCCGCCCTGCTGACGGCTCTGCGGGCAAAGGCACAACATCGCAGCAAGGAGAACACGACCGCATGACAGAACGAACGATCCGGCCCATTTTGGCCGCGCTTGCGCTGGCTTTCGCCATGCCCGCCACTTATGCCCAGGGAACCGACACACCGCCGGCGCCCCCGGCAGCCGCCGCACCGGTGGACACCGCTTCTCCGGCAGACAGCACGCCGGCGCCCCCGGATGAGCCGGCTAAAAAGAAACCGCGCTTTCGCATTGGGCCGGAGATAGGTGTTTATCTGCCGACATCCAGCAAAGCCCGCTCTCAGTTTGGCAGTGCCTGGGTCTCCCTTGGACTGGGATTGGGCAGTATTGGGAAGGTGACT
Source organism: Capsulimonadaceae bacterium (assembly GCA_965277095.1). Taxonomy (GTDB): domain Bacteria; phylum Armatimonadota; class Armatimonadia; order Armatimonadales; family Capsulimonadaceae; genus JANXMY01. Next base: position 2,531,833 of record OZ255718.1, on the reverse strand, counting down.
TCTAAAGGCCAGACAGCGTTTGATCTGCAAGTTTTGTATCAAACGAAAAGCGGCAACCACATCTTCCTGGCTCCCATCGGTGTCGGCTACCGGACCGCGATCAGCCATACCGGGCCGCAAATAACATATGTTGGCGTGACCGGCGACCTGTATCTGGCCGATCTGCGCTCCGGTGATTTTAATGTCCATTCCGGTATTCGAACCGGCGGCGGCGTCAGCGCCCTGCTTGGAGAAACTTTCGGGGACAGCGGGTTTCTGGAAGCTAGGTATATGTATGTTTCCGGCATCAAGGGCTTTGATCTCAGCGGCCTGAACCTGACGGCGGGTTATCGATTCTGACATGTCCATCGTTTACGCCTGCATCGCGCCACACGGCGGCCATCTGCTGCTGGAAGAAAGTGCGCCGGGGCCGGTTCCCCGGTGCCGCCGGGCAATGCGCCGGATGCGCGATTCCCTGCAAGCCGCCCAGCCTGACACAGTTGCCATTCTCACCCCACATGGCATCGGCATTGAGAGTGCAATCTCGCTGGGCATGACACCAACCGGATATGGCGAATTGGATGATGTCAAAATTGGGGTAGAAACCGACCTGGAACTCGCCTCGGCCTGGGCGGAGCGGGCGTCAGAGCGCGGCATTCCGGTCATGCCGCTGGTGGCGCGCGACCTGGACGGCGCATTACCGCTGGACTGGGGCGTGACCATCCCGCTGGCTCTGCTGACCCCGCCGCCGCGCCTGCTGCCGACCATGGTAGCCTGCCCGGCGCGAGATGTGTCCCGCGCCCATCTTGTCGCGTGGGGCGCGGCTTTGGTGGAAGCGGCCACTGAGACAGGCCGGCGGGTCGCGCTCATTGTCAGCGCCGACCAGGGACACGGCCATGCCGCGGACGGCCCCTACGGCTTCACGCCTGCATCCGCCGACTATGATGCTGCCATGCAGGCCGCGATTGAGGCCGATGACCTGCCTCGCCTGCTGGACTGGCCGGAAGATGCTGCCGAAACTGCCCTGGCCGATTCCTACTGGCAGACCCTTTCCCTGATCGGTGTCCAGCAACACACTCCTCTCCGCGCCCACTTTCTCGCGTATGAAGTAGACCATTATTTCGGCCTGCTCTGCGCCGAGTTTCTCCTGTGACCATCCTCCTATTTTAAAACAAAAACCGGGCGGGATACATTGCTGCATCCCGCCCGGCGATTTTCAAGAAGCAAACCGACTTAGACCGGGCTGAAGGTCAGCAGCTTGCCGTTGAGATTGCCAGTGCCATCCGATGTGGTGGCAGTCCCCGCATTTGCTGCCGCAGTGGCGCTCGGGCCGGCGGAAATCTGTGGGATTCTCACGTATTTCACATGACCATCTTCCACCAGATAGTTGGAAGCATAAGAGCCAGGATTTCTGTCATGGCGGATTGAAGGCAGGCCGTTCGGAGTAGTCGGCTCTGATCCAAGAGGTGTCATACCCGTATCGCCAATCGTTCCGCTGTTGCCGAGGTTTTGACCGTTGCCGGCATCACTGCCTGTTTCGCCGGTGGCGAGTCCCTGGACATTCGCGATGTCGGACAGAGCCGTCGTGGTGCCACCTAATTCATACGCCTGGACCGTGGTTGCTGGGGCATTGATCAAAGCAATGCTCTGAGCGGAAAGGTTGCTATTGATGGCATAGGACACGGGGTAGGTAGTAGCAGTGCCGGCAGTGCCGTTAGGGGTGCTGTCATCCGGGCATTTGTACAGTCCGGTGGACTTGGTGTAGCTGTAAAGCGCTCCTGCCCAGCCATTGCCGTATGTAGTAGTTCCGGCGGCAGCGGTGGTATAAAGAGAGCCGGCGGGTTCTTTCTCATCGGCATCCTGCGTGTACTGGATGAACGCCAGGCCAAGCTGCTTCATATTGGAAGAGCAGGAAGCGCGGCGTGCATTCTCGCGAACTTTCTGGAAAACGGGGAACAGGATCGCCGCGAGAATCGCGATGATGGCGATGACGACGAGCAGCTCAATGAGCGTGAACCCGCGTCGTGCATTGGAGGGCTTGAACATGTATAATTTTCCTTTTCTTGGACGCATCTCTTGAGATGCAAAGTCGCGAACGTTGTTTAGAACAGAAGAAAACAAAAGTGCGGCTTGAAAGCATCCTTTGGAAGTGGCATTCAGAAAAGGAACCGGATCAGGGCGGCGCATGTTTGCGTCTCTTCAATAAAGAGTGTAACACAACTGCGCCTGGTTGTCAAGCGTTATTTTCATAAGATTTGTTAAGTTTATATTAAGCCGAAAACTAAGCCGAAAATATTGCGCTGCCCAGGACTCAATGGGTTACGGATCGCGGGCCAGTTGACTCATGGTGACAAACTCATAGCCGCGCCGATGCGCCTCGGCAATCAGCGCAGGGAGAATCTGCATGGTCTGAGGGATACCATCATGCAGCAGAATAATCGCTCCGTTTTCCAGATGATCCAGTGTACGCTTCAAGATCACATCCGGCGGCGGCTTGGAGAAATCGCCGGGGTCATCGGTCCAGAGCGTTGTGATGTAGCCGCGCTTGGAGGCTTCACGGATGACATCGCCATTGTAATCGCCGCCGGGGGGGCGGAAAAAGCGCGCAGAGGACCCCGTGACTTTTTTCAAGGCAGCATCACATTCATCCAGCTCGTAACCGATCAGCTCCGGGGGAATCAAGGTCAAGTTGACATGGTCATAAGTGTGGTTGCCGACTTCATGGCCCTCGGCGACTTCGAGCTGCACCAGTGTCGGATTTTTTTCCACCTGTCTGCCCACCACGAAGAACGTCGCGGGGGTATGGGTGCGCCGCAGAATATCCAGAAGCTGCAGGGTATAAATTGGGTGCGGGCCATCGTCAAAGGTCAGGGCTAAACGCTGCTTTCGGATATCGCCGCGAATGATTTTATTGAAGCTCAGACCGCGCTCTTGTTCATAGGCGTCTTTAGCCAGAAGCGTCACATAAGGCCGGTATTGCTCAGGAAACGATGGCGTGTCGTAAAAGGCGGATGGCAGCACCTGCCGCACGGCCTGCACTTTTGCCTTTACAGTAGCGATAGGCTTTGCCGGCAGCTTATTCGGCGGCATCTTTGCTTGGCCGGCCTGGGCCACGCCTGCCAGCAGCGTCAGGCCGAGAGAGCCAAGCACTGCCGGAACAAAAAACTTAGTTTGCATCGGACGGCATCGCCTCCGCCGGAGCATCCAGTCGCAGGTCGCGCAGCACCAGCCCAGACAGCAGCTTGGGATAGAAAAAAGTAGATTTTTGCGGCATAACATCCCCGGCCAGAGACACATCTTTGATTTCGGCTACCGTTGGCCGCCCCAGCAGAAATGCCGCTTGCGCGGTTCCGTCCGTTACCGCAGAGACAGCCTCATCCAGCTCGCGCGTGTAAGACACGAAGCCGCCCGCCGCTACCGCCTCCGCGTTAATACCCAGCGCATCGTCCAAAATCAGAGAGCCAAGCAGCGTGACGGGGAGAGACTTCACAGCCTCCGAGCCGGGGCCGGGAACCAGACTAGGCAAATCGGCCTCAGCAGTTTTCAGCACGGCCAAATGCACAATGCCCGGCGGCAGGACAATGCCGAAGGCGACTTTTCCGGCGGCAGCCTGCGCAGCAATGGCGGCTTCAATCGTCTCAGGCTTATTTTCCGAAAGGGTAAAGCGTGCCGCAAGGGTGCCTGGCAGGCCCGCAATTATTTCCAGCGAGACGTTTCGTACCAGCCGGTGCGTCGGCAGCACCAAAAGGCCTTCATCTTCAAAAGCCGTCAGGGTAATGAGAATGTAGTCGGCGGCAAGTGGCGTATCCGCAGCAAGACCCGGCTGCGCCGCGCGGGTTTCGCGCTGAAAATTCAGCGCGGTTTCATAGCGATGATGCCCATCGGCAATAAAAACCTGCTTGTCGGAAAGCAGTTCCCGCAGAACGCCGTGGGCGTCCGCATCGTCAATGCGCTCAATTTTGTGGCTGGAGCCGATGGCGTTTCCCACGTCTTCAATGACGACTTCGCGGTCATCATATTCGCGCAGAAAACTTTGCACGGCTCCGTCAGGATCGCTGTACAGGCCGTAAATGGACTCAAACTGGGCTTCCGTGGTTTTAAGAAGTTCCAAACGGTCGGCCTTCGGCCCGGTGAGCGTTTTCTCATGCGGCAGAACGTTCCCGGCGCTGTAGTCTTCCAGCTTCAGCAAACAAACCAGCCCAATGCGCTCCGGGTAGGCCGCCCCCGTAGCCGGGTCGTGAAACGTTTGCCGATAGACATACAGTGACGGCGTCTCATCCGCCTTGAGCGTCCCATCCGCCAGCCAGTCGCGGAAAAGCCGTGCGGCCTGCGCGTACTTGTTCTGCTCGCGTCCCAGAATCAGGCGCACGACATTGGCCGGGTGCTGTGCGTAAAGCCTTTCCTGTTCGGCGGGCGAGATGACGTCATACGGCGGTGCGACCAGTGCCGTCAAGTCCGCGCCGGCAGCGGTGGAATCGTAACGAATGCCGCGAAACGGCAAAATGTCAACCATGAAAAATGCTCCTCAAAAGTGTCCTGTTGTTTTATGATACCCCACCGGGAACCATCGGCGGCTCCCGCGCATTCCGACAGTGAGCGCACCGAAGCGTTTTTGGGTATAATTTCCCTGCTGCAAGCCGCCCGGAGTATTTTTCATGCCTTTGCCGACCGCGCCCCATCCGTCCGTTCTGACCGTGCTGGAAACCATTCGGCAGCGCTGCCCGGAAACTGCTTTTCTGGCCCTGGGCCAGACTGTCTTTTGGGACGAGCCAACCAAAGCAGTGTGGCGACGCCTGCTGGACCAAGCCATGCCGGAGGCCCGCCTCATCGCAGGCGTACATGACACGGATTATTTTGCCAAAACATCAGCGCATGTCCGCACGGATCAGAAATTTGTCGCTCTGCCCCACGATGACGGCCTCACGCGCGATCTGTGGAGCGCGGCGGGCGAGCTATCTGCCCTGTTCGGCAGCGAAAGTGTCCCGACGCGCGCTATGTACCTTTCGGAACGAGTTCCCTTTGACTGGCTGGGCAAACGCTATCCGGGCGGCAAAAATGCGCTGTACGCCGACAAAACCCAGGCCTGGGGCTGGCGCGGCATCGTCCATACCGAGTCGCATAGTGTGATCGCCCATGACATTCCGATTCGGGACATCCAGGCGGCTCTGCTGGAACAACTGGATTGGGGCTTTGCCGAAAGCCTGGCCTGTCTTGCGGATGAGCAGTCGCGGGTGCGCGGCGCGGCGCTGGCAGCGACAGTGCGCGGCTGGGTGCTGGAATTTCTGGAAACGTGCAGCGACTCGTGTCGACTCTCCGATTTGTACCAGACGTTGCTTCCCCGTTTTTACCACCTGCTTTTAGGCACTGATCCCGCGCATTTCGCTGTGACTTCCTCACTTTCTTTGTTTCAATTTAACCAAGCGACCTGCGACAAGCCGCGCTTTTCTCTTATCAGCCTGTTTTTGAACCCCAAGACGCGCCCGGTGGCCCGCGCCGCCTATGACAAAGCCGTCAGCGGCTCCGGGTCGGGCATTTATACATTGGACGCCTTCGGCCCTGGCGCGATTCCCTTTGACCTTGTCATCCCCGGCGTTGGACGCGGCACGATTCGCCTCGCTCCGGCGGCTTTAGTGATTGAAACCGCTCCCACTGAGACTTTTGTGCCTTTGATCGCGCCGGTGACAACGCTGGCACAACTGGCCGAAGTCGTAGAAAACCGGTTCGGCCCGGATGCGGCTCTTGTCGGCAAGGCTGTGACACTGGCAGACATGATCGCTTCCGAGTTTGTGGTCGTCTTTCACGAAACGGCCTCCGGGTACACCACGCTGACGCAGGCGATGAACCGACATTTGGCAGCGAACGGCCTGTCGCTCACGCTGCATCCCGTTGTCCGCCTGACTTATCCCACCTGGGACGCGCTGGCTGCCGCGCCCTCCGACTTAATTTTTCGTTTGCCGGAGCATCTCGCGGCGACGTTCGGCCAGAAGACTGTGTCCGCCCGCGATTTTGCCGCGCGCTGGCGTGAAGTCGTTTCCCACAGCCGGAGCCTTTTGCAGCAAAGCCGCGACCTGCCCAGCCTGCGCGCCCTGCTCGGCTACCTGGAAGGTCGAGACGCAAGCTGTTGGTGTGACCGTTTGGGAGAATACGAAGCGGCGCTCAAAACGCTGGCCGAAATTGGACGTCACAGCGAGACTTTACGCGGACGCATTGAGGAGCATTCCGAGGAAATCACGGTCTGGCAAAAAGAGCGGCAGGAATTGGAGCGGCGCAAAGGCGAAGATTGGCGGCAGCATCTCAGACCGCTGCGAGACAAGCGAGACGCGGCCACAAATGAAAAAGAAGCCGCTCAGTGGCAGCGGCAGATTGACCGGCAAATGGCAATGCGCGCCACCGCGTTTGATGAGCCGATTGCCGTATGCCGGGAGCGCATCGCCGCTACGCGGTATCTGCTGAGTGAGTTCCAGCGCCACCGGCGAGAAATGGAGCGCGGCCCGGAAGCTAGGCAAGCACGGCAAAGGATTGCCCAGATCGCGCAGGAAGCCCAAATGGCGCGTCTGGAACTTGTTCGCAGTGTATTTTTAACGGCTGAAAGCTTGGAGCACACCGAGCTTCGCCCGACTTCCTGGTGGCTGCCGCTGGTCGACCCGGACGGCGGCTGGTTTGCCGCCCTGACAGCAGGAACACAGGCACGGCTGGAAGAGCTTCAGCCTACAGAATAATGCGGTAAATCGCTTCCGCCAGGCGCGCCGGGTCGTGGCGCACGATGTCCGTCTGCGAAATCAGATTGACGGCAACCGGGGTGTACCCCTGAGCGCGAATGGCTTCCACATCCGGGACGACAAATCGCTGCCCGTATTTTTCATAACGCTCTAAAACTGTTTCTCCCGGCGGTTCTTTGTTGACCAGTGCATAGTCAAACAGGCGCCGGCCCGGTGCATGTTCCGCAATCACTCGCAGGTGATCCGATGCCGTGTAGTTGTCTGTTTCTCCCGGCTGAGTCATCACATTGCAGACATATATCTTAATGGCTTTGCTGCGCTCCACGGCATCGGCGATGCCGTCCACCAGCAGGTTTGGAATGACACTGGTATAAACACTGCCTGGCCCGAAGATAACTGCGTCGGCCAAGCGAATGGCCTCTAAGGCTTCATCCAGCGGCTGCGCGTTTTCGGGCCGCAGATACATCCGCTTGATGGGCAGAACATGATGCGCGATCTGCGTCTCACCCTCCACAATGCTGCCGTCTTCCATTTCTCCCAGCAGCGTCACGTTTTGAACGGTAGAGGGGTACACTTTCCCGCGAATTGCCAGCACTTTGGAGGTCGCCGCAATGGCCTGCTCGTAGTTGCCCTTGTAAATCTCCGTCATGGCGGCGATAAACAGATTGCCGAAGGAATGGCCGGCCAGCCCTTCGTGGTCATCGTCAAACCGGAATTGAAACAAGCGGGCCAAAGTCGGCTCGGCGTCGGCCAGTGCCACCAGGCAGTTCCGCAGGTCGCCCGGCGGCAGAACGCCCATTTGCTGCGAAAGCCGCCCAGAGGAGCCGCCGTTGTCTGTCACAGTGACAATCGCGACGATGTTGCTGGTATATTCTTTCAAGCCGCGCAGCATCGTGGACAGGCCGGTTCCCCCGCCGATAACGACGATGCGCTGCCCCTGGGCCAACGAGCGCCGCTGAAAGATGCGGTCCGCCAGATCATCCCGCGCGTCGGGGGCAACAGAAGCAAGCACGGAGCGATTGAACTGGAAATAAGAGACGAAGATCAGGAGCAGGCCCAGCGTAATCAAAGCCAGGCCCAGCGGCAGGTAAACTTTGGGGTCGCTGATGTTGAGGCCGGTGGCCCGAAAAATCGAAACGGCGGCATCATCCAGCGTTTGAAGGTAATCGCTCCAGCCGATATTGACCGCCAGCACAATGCCCGCCACCAGCAGGAAAATCCCCACCAGCGTCAGCGTCATCCACCGCTTGACGCGCATTCCCGGATACAGCCATTTCAGCCAGGACAAGAGGCGTTTCATGGCTTGGTCACCCTGCTGATAAGACGCAAGATCAGGCGAGGGAATAAATTCCTCTCGCTACCATCAATCGTCCTTTGGACGTAAGAAAAGGCAGCGCATCGCAGTTTGTCGCCCGCAGGACGTTTGCTATGGAGCGAGAAGAATTCATTCCCTCGCGACTTGGCGCAGCGCAACATGAACTACCTTAACACTTTACCCACGTCCCGATGCTGCACCAGAACGCGGTATCCCAGCCCGCGAAGATGCTCGCCCAGCTTTTCCGACACAACGACGGAGCGGTGCCGCCCCCCCGTGCATCCGATGGCAACCGTCAAATAGGCTTTGCCTTCAGCCACGTAGCGCGGCACGCTCCAGTCAATTAAATCATATAGCTTATGCAGAAACAGCCCGCTGTCGGGGTCGCGCATCACATATTCTTCCACCAGTTGATTGCGCCCATCATAAGGCCGCAGGTCGTCTACATAATGCGGATTGACCAGAAACCGCACGTCAAACACCAGATCAGCATCCAGCGGCAAACCGTATTTAAAGCCGAATGAATTAATCGTGACAATCAATCCCTGATTTTTATCCGTCGCCGGCGAGAATTCGGACAGCAGCAGGTTTCGCAGCGCATGGGCGTCCATGTCCCCGGTGTCTACGACCTTGTCCGCGCTTTCTTTGATGTCTTCCAAAAGCGCCCGTTCAGCCTGAATACTGCCGAGGATGCCGCCCTGGTCCTCAAACAGCGGATGCTTGCGCCGCGTTTCTTTAAACCGCTGCACCAGAACTCCATCCGAGGCATCCAGAAACAGCAGTGTCGGGCGCGCTCCGGCTTGACGCACCAGCGCCAGGGAAGGTTCCAGTCCCATCAAGAACGACCCGGAACGGGCATCAATGACGACTGCCAGCCGCTCTCCCGGCGGCTGCTCCCCGGCGCCCAGGCACTTTTGCACCAGCTCCGGCAGGAGAACAGGCGGCAGGTTATCTACCACTGTATAAGCCATGTCCTCAAAGACTTTCGCCGCCGTCGCTTTGCCCGCCCCGGACATTCCCGTGATAATCACAAGCTGCATCAGCGTTTGCGCTCCCGTTCGCGATTGGAAACCAGCAGGTTATTCAAGAGTCCCCCGACCAGGCTCATCACTACTGAGCCGAACAGCGGGGCCTGCCATCCGGCCACATGAAATCCCGGCGTATATTGCCCGACGAGCCAGAACAAAAAAGCATTGATAACAAACGAAAAGAGGCCAAATGTCAGACACGTCAGCGTCAGCGTGAAGAGTTTCAGCAGAGGCCGCAGCACGGCATTGGCGATTCCCAGCAGCAGCACAAAAGCCAATGCGCCTTCCACGCCTCTTGGAAAAGGGGCAAGAGAAAACCGCTGAATTTGGAGAGCATTGCCCGCCAGCACCGTCAGATACAGCGCGACGGCGCTGAAAAGCCAGCGCAAAAGAAGGTGCATAAGATTTTCCTACCAATGCGTGTTCGGATTGTCCACAACCAAGCCTTCCGCGAGGGCGGCGCTGTTCAATTCATTGTCGGCGGAAACAAAAACAAGTCAATGTCGGCGGAAACAAAAACAAGCGGCGGCAGGCCAGCGGCAATACCCAGATGATTGGCTTCATTGGCCGCCGCAAGCTGCACCGCCTTGATCCGCTTTCGCTGAGGTATCGCTTTGCGGCGGCGCTGCTGTCTGTAAAATAAGCGGACATTCAGCCTCGCTCTCGAATAATCGCTTCCGAGAGAGGTTCCCCTTGCACTTCAAAGACTGGCCGATCCGCTTTGCTGGGATCGCGAGGAGGCGCAAGACGGCGCACTAACCCGGATTCCCGTAAAGAGCGGGGAAAAGCCTCTTGCTTTTCTTCTTCCGTGCGTTCACGTGGCTCTGTCAGCAATTTCCGCAACAGAGTGTCCGCAAGCGTGTCCATCTCCTGACCCTCGCTTGCAGCCCGCGCTTGCAGCAGTGTTTCTATTTCCGGGGTGAGTGTAATCGTCATTTCCCTCCCTTCCCTCTCCATTGTACCTCATGCGTTCCGGCGAAATAATCGGCTGGTTTAGTCGCTCAGGCCCTCGCCTTCTTAACAATGGCAACGACGAGGTAGACGATGATAAGTACCAATATCAGTCCGATAAGCAGATGCGTAAAGTCGAACGCGCCGGGGTAGTAACTTCCACCGGAATAGACCGGGGGGCCATAATAGAATCCCGGATAAAACGGCGTGTACATATACCAGACCGGATGGAACCAGCCATACGAATAATCAGACATCCCGCCATAGTAACGCGCCGAGCCGTACCGCCCGCCATAAGCAATATTCCGCGTCGAGATCGGCGTCCGCGAAACATAGCTCGACACGCGCGAACCGCCTCCGAAGTTCGCTGAACGCCCAAACGACCCGCCATACGACCGGATGCCGCCCCCGAAAGACCCCCCGCTGCTCCGGCTGCCGCCGCCAAACGCTCCGCTGCCCCCGCTAAAACTCCCGCCGCCAAACGAATGTCCTCCGCCGCCGAAACCGCCCCCACGTGCCGAACTTGGATGCACGACGAATAGACTTATTAGAACCGTCAAAACCATAGTGATTGCTGCGCGGCGTTTCATTTTTTCGTTTTCTCCCAGGCTGTCAGACACGAGTTGGACTGAAAAGTTGCACGGCCTTCAGGCTGCACCGCCGTGCAGCATCTTATGGATTGTGGCGGCAAGTTTGCCATTCATGGCCGGGGCGTGCGTGATCTGCTCCACACTGGCGTTTTTCAGGGCGGCGACACTGCCGAAGAACTTCAATAATTCACGGCGGCGAACTTGCCCAATGCCGGGAATGGTGTCCAGCACACTCATGGTCGCGTTCTTGCCGCGCAGGGTGCGGTGATATGTGATGGCGTAGCGGTGGACTTCGTCCCGGACACGCTGCAAGAGAAACAGGGCCTGAGAATTGCGCGGCAGCACCAGCGGGTCCGACTGACCAGGTTTATAAACCAGCTCGAACTGCTTGGCAAGGCCGATCATATTGATTTCCAGGCCCAGCTCGGCGGCCACGGAGACAGCCACCGAAAGCTGGCCTTTGCCGCCGTCAATCAGCATCAAATCCGGCAGTGTGGAAAACTTGGGATTACCCGACTGGGCTTCTTTGAGCCGCCGTGTCAGCACTTCGCGCATCATGGCAAAGTCATTCGGCTCGCCGGTATTGGTTGGCTTTTGTATCTTGAATCGGCGATAGTCGGACTTCAGCGGCTTGCCATCGTGGAAGACGACCATGCCGCCGACGGAAAAGCTGCCCTGGATGGTGGAAATATCAAAGGCTTCAATGCGCTCCGGCGGTGAGTCGAGGCCGAGCGCATCCTGAAGTTCCAGCAGTGCGCCCAGCGTCCGGTCATGTTCAGCGGCAGCGGTAGCCTGCATCTGATCTAATGCCAGCTTGGCGTTCTGGGCGGCCATGTCCAGAAGCTGTTTTTTCTCGCCGCGCTCCGGCACGGTCAGGGTGACTTTCGTGCCTTTCTTCTGCTTGAGCCACTGCTCAATAATCACGGTTTCTTCCACATGCGTCGGCAGAACAATTTCTTTGGGAACATACGTCGCTTCCTGATAATACTGCTTGACGAATTCCGCCGTCGCCTGCTCGATGCCTTCTTCGCCTTCCATGCCATCGAGTAAAAAATGCTCCTGCCCGATCAGCTTGCCATTGCGGATATAAAACATTTGCACGGCAGACTTGCCCTGGTCGTTGACCAGTGCGATGATGTCCTGATCGGCTTGATTGGTAGAAACGACTTTCTGCCGCTCCACCAGGGTTTCAATGCCCTGCAATTGATCGCGCAGACGCGCCGCTTTTTCAAATTGCAGGTCCTCGGCGGCGGCTTCCATCTCGGCTTTGAGCTGCTTGATGAGCTTGTCTTGCTTGCCATCTAAAAACAGCGCCACATCGTCTACCATTTGACGGTATTCGGGCTGATTGCCGAGGCCCGCACAGGGAGCATGAGGGCAGCGGCCCATGTGATGATACAAACAGGGCCGCTGCTGAGGCGTGTTGTTCCAGGGCTTGCGGCAGGTGACGAGGGGAAACAGCCGGTAAATCAGCCGCAGGCTGTCCCAGACCGCGCGGGAGTTGGTGAACGGGCCAAAGTACTGATTGCCATCCTGCTTGACGCGCCGCGTCACCAGGAGGCGGGGAAACGGCTCGCTTTTGGTCAGCACCAGGTAGGGGTAATGCTTGTCGTCGCGCAGACGGACATTGTAGTGCGGTCGGTGCTGCTTGATGAGATTGCATTCCAGCACCAGCGCTTCGAGCTCGCTGTCTACAACCACAATGTCCAGATCGGTGATGCGGGACACTAATTTCCGCGTTTTGGCCGTGTGCTTCGCGCCCTTCTGGAAATAAGAGCGGACACGATTGCGAAGATTGACGGCTTTGCCGACGTAAATAATTTCCCCGGCGGCGTCTTTATAAAGATAACAGCCGGGTGACTGCGGGAGCGATTTAAGTTTTTCTTCCAGCGTGGGGGAAACAGCCATGATGGGCTTATTATACCCCAAAAGCGGACGGGTGTTCGGCTAAGGAAACCAGCCCCGCCGTCGCTTTTCAAAGCGGCGGCGGGGCGTGAAGAACTACGGGCTAACACTCAGACTGTTGGCCGTCCATCCAGGATAGGGACCAAAGGAATGCTGCGCGAACAATCCCGTCGTGTTGTCCAGACTCCACAGAGACATTGAGCCATTGGTGTTGTCCCAGAGAACGCGGGTTTTCCCATCCGGGCCATCGGCAACGGCTTTGGCAGACCAATTCGGATATGGCCCGTATGTAAACTGGCTGTAATTGCCAGTGAGGATGTCATAGTTCCAGAGAGACAGGCGTCCGTCCTGCGTATTGTTCCAAAGGATATGGGTCGTGCTTGTCGCATTGGCTTTCACCGTGAGATTGACACTGTTGGAAGCGCCGCTGGGGGACGGGTCAACGACGCTCACCGCGAAGGAGCCGGCCTGGGCAATCAGGGACGGCGGAACATTGACGATGATCACGCTATCCGTCAGACTGGCAGGCGGAAGCTGAACGCCGTTAAACAAAACCGTTGCGCCGCTGGCAAAATTGATGCCGTGAATGGTCACCGGCAATACTCCGCCGCCCGCCGTTACGAACGCTGGGCTAAGGACAGGCTGGGAGCCATCCGCTGTCACCAGCACCGGCAATGAACCGGTCGCGGGAACACTGGAATAACCCTGCGTGGAAACATTGAAGGTAGATTGGTTGCCGGCTTTATCTGTGGCAGTGATGTAAAGGTTTTCACCGACTGCCCCGGTGCTGCCGTTCAAGTCAACGGGAACAGTCGCTGTATAAGTGACACCATCGCTGCCGGCATACATTGGAGCCGTGCGATATGGGGTGTTATAACCACCAGGGCGATTTTCGTACAAAGTTACGGTGCTTAGACCCACCCCTGTATCGGTGACACTTGCCGTTACGCTGACATTCGCGCCTTGAACGGGTATGGGGTCCGGGCCAAAAGTGACGTTGGTAATGGTTGGCGCAGTGTTGTCATAGCCCTGCGTGACACTGGCAGTATCAGTGTAATTGGCAGGGTTGCTATTGTCTTTCGCCTCAATATACAGGCTCTCACCAAACGCCTGACTGTTGGAATTAAGATCAACTTGAATGGTCGCCGTATAAGTGATACCATCACTGCCAACGGTCATCGGAGCCGTGCGATATGGGGTGTTATAACCACCAGGGCGATTTTCGTACAAGATCACGCTGCTGACGCCGCCGCCGGAGCTGGTGACTCTTGCGGTTACAATGACAATCGCCCCCACAGCCGGAATGGCGGCAGGACTAAACGTAGGGGAGGAAATGATGGGGCCGGTAGTCGCCGCGCATCGAGGCGCGGCAAAAGCAAACAGCGCTATCACGCCGAGACTAAGAGCGCAGGAGCGCAGGAGCGCAGGAGCGCAGGAGCGCAGGAGCGCAGGAGCGCAGGAGCGCAGGAGCGCAGGAGCGCAGGAGCGCAGGAGCGCAGGAGCGCAGGAGCGCAGGAGCGCAGGAGCGCAGAGAAATTGGCTTGCATGACGGATATACCTTTCTTGGTAACAGAGGCCGTTGAGGCTGGAATAGAAACGTAAAAACTACATACGCAGACAATCGACAGCGCCATTTGCGGGCGCACTCTCGCATCAGGTAGCCAGAGTAACAATTTCCTCCTTTCCTGACATGACTTGATGACCGGGCAATAAATTACCCGGCTTTCTGTCCCGGCGCACAGCCAGAAAGCCATGCAGCCGGGCTTATTATAACACGAAAGTTACCAGGTTTTCGCGGCAAAAGTTTAATTTGTGAGATTTCTCAAACGGGGGTATAACGAGCAGGCTTGTTCTAATCCAAATGCCGCCGCACTAGCGCGAGGACGTACAGCAGCAGCAATACCAGCAGGGCGAGGAAGGCGTAATGCAGCAGGCCGAGGAGAATGTGCATTACGCGCTCCCGGCGGAAAAAGTCATCTCGTAATCGCCGAACAAAATGATGTCGCTATCGGATAGGGGCAGGCGGCGGCCTGTGGGCAGCAGGCGGCCATTGACGCGGGTTCCGTGTTCGCTGCCCAGGTCTTCCAGGGCGCAGGCGGTGTCGCTGGGGGCGATGATCCGGGCGTGTTTGGTGGAAACCGTTGGGTCGGACAGCACAATGTCGGAGGTGACGGCGCGGCCTATCAATGTTTCGGAGGCCAATACATAGGCTTCCCCGTCCGGGCCGAGGAGACGGGGGCGGCGGGAAAAGCCGGCAGAAGCAGACGGAGCGTCTGCGGGCCGGGCGTCCGCCTGCTGAAATACAAGAGTCGTGCCGCCGATGCTGATTTCGCTGCCGTCACTCAAAACGCGATTGCCCTCAATGCGGCTGCCGCTGACCAGCACTCCGTTGGTGCTGCCGAGGTCATACAAAGTCCAGGAGCCGTCCCGCTCGCGCTCCAAGCGGGCATGGGATTTGGAAACCATGCCGTCGGTATCTAAAATTAAATCATTCGCGCCATTGCGTGACCGGCCTATCTGCACTACGGGCTTGGTAAGGCTGAACAAACTTTTGCGGCCTTCGGAGCTGGTGACAGCCAGCGATGCCCAGGCGACGGCGGGAACGGTGACTTCGTCCTCTTCGGAGAAATTTACGGCGGCGACGGTAGGGAGGTCGTCGGAACCCACCTCCCCACTTTGTGGTACTCCTCCCGAAACGGGAGGAGCAGGAGGCGGATTGTTCAACACCTCCTCGCCCTCCCGTTTCGGGGTCGGGTGCAGTTGCGCCAGGGCCGGCGCTTGCGCCGGGGTGGGTTCCCCCTTCTCATAGCGCACCTTGACGCGCAATTTCTCCTGACGGGATTCGCGCTCGTCTTCCGGCACTTCGGCAATCGTAAAATCCAGCGGCCCGCGCGTTTTATAGCCATTCTGCGCCATGAATTTTTGCAGAACGCCGACAAGTTCTTCTTCGTCTAAAAATGACAGCAGATACTCGCGCTCTTCCGGGTCTTCGACGGCCAGTTCCAGAATGTATTTATTCGGCACGTAGATTTTGCTGTCAAAGCCTTCTTTGCGATGGTCTTCCATTGCCGCAATGATTTTTCGCAGCACGTCTTTAGGACGAAGCTCTCCGGCGTCACTGCCGAACAGGCCCTCGTACCATTTGCCGAACTTGGAATTGAAACGCTCAAAAATGTCCATAAAAAGAGTTTACCCGGCCCGGCGGCGTCGTATCAAGTCTATGGCAGACTGCAACTCGCCCAGATGCAGCACGCGGGCCAACCCGACAAATGCGCCGATGCCGGTGAGACCCGCCGCCAGCAGCGTGAGGAGAGCGGTGAGCTTGGGCGCAAGGTGCGAAGTCTCAAAGGCCGTGTCGCAGCCGGCCAGAACAAGCTTGGAAACGAGGCACAGGGCCAGTGTCGCTAACACAATCTTGCCAAAGCTGACTGCCAATCGGCGGCTTTGCAGACCGGACAAGCGGCGGCGCAGCAGGAAAAACAACGCCAGCATGTGTATCGTCGCGGCAATGCTGGTAGTCAGTCCCAGCTGCCAGACGGCGCGCTCGGCGCGTCTTTCCAAAGTGGCACTGGCAACGGCAAGCTGATAGTTTTTGGCGTCCAGATGCACACTGAGATCGGTCAGCTCCGCCTGCGCGGTGGAAGTTACCTGCGTCAAGCTATCCTGGGACGTGCCGAGGCTGGTCATGGCGTCCGTCTGGCCGCGCCGCATTTGCCCCAGCGTCACCTGCGCCGCACCGACCGCGCTTTGGGCATTTTGGGCCGGGGCGAGAAGCGGCTGCACCAGCGCGATTTTCTCTCCAAGCGTTTGAGTCTGGCGCGTCAGCGTTTCCACGCGGGCTTTGCCCTGAATGACTGGCCGCACGACCCAGGCGTTCATGGCGACGAAAATAACCGAAACAATCGCGCCGGAAATTACCGGGACTTTGGAGTTTTGCAGGGCGTAAAAGCCGCGCGTCAGCAGTGACTGGCAAGACCAGGCAAAGATGCCCAAACTTAAACAGCGCAGCGCGGAGGCCGTGACCAGTGTGTCGGCATGGGTATACTTGCCGCTTTGCAGCAAAAACGTGATGACCGGCTCAGCCAGCAGAAACATCAGAGCGGACGCGGGAACAGTGAGAAAGAGAATATTCCGCAGGGACTGGTTCATCGTCCGGCGCATCGCTGGAATGTTTTTGTCGGCAGCCTGCCCGGAAAGCGTTGGAAACACCGCCAGAGCCATTGCCTGTGCAAACACGCCAATGGGCAGCAGCATCAAGCGATACGCATTCATAATGGCCGTCGTGTCACCCGGCCCCAGGTACGATGCAAAGGCTTTATTCACCATCTGGTCAATATTGGGCAGCGAGACGCCGAGGCCGATGGGCAGCAGCATCCGCCAGACTTTCATGGCGGCAGGATGCGTCACATCAAACGAAGGCCGGAGCCGAACGCCGAGACGCTGGACAGCCAGGAACGGAATCAAGAAGTTTCCGACAAACGCTCCCGCAATCGCTCCCCAGACCAGCCCATCAATGCCCAGCCAGCGGCGCAGCACGACGCCGCCAAAGATAATGCCGGAGTTGTAAATCACTGGGCCGAGCGCCGGGATAAGAAACTGCTTGCGGGAATACAAAACGCCCATCATCAGGCCGCCGAGAAAAAAGAACATCTGCGCGGGCAGCAATATCCGCGTCAGCGGCACGGACATCGCAATGCGAGACTCGTCGAAACCGGGATTGAGAAAGACCGTCAGCGCGCGGGCATTGATCCACATGATGCAGATCAGAAGCCCAATAAAAACAAAAATCGTGGAAGCGACAATGGAAACGGTCTTGTCCGCAGACTTGTCTTTTCCCTGCTGCCGGTACTCGGTCAGAATGGGGACAATGGTTGATGACAACGCCCCGCTTTGCAGCAGATAAAAGAGCAGGTCGGGAACGGTAAACGCGGCATTGTAAGCATCGGTCTGCGGGCCGCGCCCGAAATAATGGGAGATGATCGCATCGCGCGCGACGCCGAGAATGCGCGACAGCAGCACGGTAACCATCATCAGAGCGGTCGCACGGGCCACGCCGGATGGCTTTGAGGGGCCGCCGCCCTCTCCCGCCAGAGGCGGGTTCGGGCCGGTCGGCGGCTTAACGGTGGTGGAGGCCATAGGCGTACAGTATACGGCGAAGGCAGGCAGATTGTCAAGGCGGATGCCTCACGCGCCCATCGGGTATACTGACACTCATGCGACGCATCTGGGCATTGGCCGACACGCATCTCTCCTTTGCCAAACCGAAACCAATGGATATTTTCGGTGACCACTGGCACGATCATCCGGCCAAGATTGAAAGGGCCTGCCGCGCCGCCATTGAACCAAATGACCTGCTGCTGATCCCCGGCGATCTGTCCTGGGCTTTGAAGCGGGCTGATGCCGACATCGATTTGGCCTGGCTGGCCGCCCTGCCCGGCATCAAAGTGCTGTGCAAAGGCAACCACGACTACTGGTGGGATTCGGATAAGTCGCTCAATTTCCCCGGCCTTCACGACACGCCGTTTATTTCCGAAGACGGGCAGATCGGCGTGGCCGGAACGCGGGGATGGTTTACGCCGGCGGGAACCGAAGCCGAGCGAGCGCAGGCCGAGAAAATCCTCGCCCGTGAAGTTTCTCGCCTGTCCAAGCGCCTCGACGCTATCGCGGCCTGCCCCATCAAAATTGCCCTGATCCATTACCCGCCGCTGGACGCCTTTGCGCCGCTGCTCAAACAGCACGGCGTCCAGACCGTGCTATATGGGCATCTGCACCTCAACGGCAAGCACTACCCGCTGCCGGAGAAATGGCACGGTATCCGCGCTCTCTGCGTTGCCGCGGATCGCCTGTATTTCACGCCGCGTCTGGTGGCGGCACTGGAATAAATTGCCGCGTTAATTTCCCGGCAGCGGCGGCTGCGCCAGGTAATTCTGCGCTTTGGTAATCTACCAGTAACTCTCCGACGGCGGCGCTTCCATGCGGCCTCATGTCACCAGGCTGGCCGCCTTGCTGATCCCCGTATCCCCGCTGTGATTGGCCGAGCAAAACGAAAAGCGCTGCCCGCTCAGTGCAAACGGGTCGCCGGAGAAGGAAGGCGCTGAGTCCTTTCCCTGGCTGTTGCTGTTTATTAAAGAAACAGCCCGCCGGCTGACTTTTCCTGTCTGATCACTGTCACTCCACTATTACAGGCCGCACTGGGAAAGAGATCAAGAAAACCGGGCAATTACCTGGCTTTATGCTATACTTAATACACAGAAAGCAAAGAGGCCCTCTATGCCCACGTTTGTTCCTATTCTTGTTGTCGTTGTTGTCGCCATCATTGCAATTGCGCTGTTTTTGCAGTATGTTCCGATTGGCTTGATGATCACCGCCATTTCGGCAGGTGTTACCGGGGTCAACCCCGGCAGTTTGGTGGGAATGCGACTGCGGCGCGTTCCGCAGGATCGGGTGATTTTGCCGCTGATTGCCGCCGTAAAAGCAGGCGTCCCAGTCAACCTGAACCAACTGGAAACGCACTTTCTGGCGGGCGGCAACGTCGACCGCGTTGTGCAGGCGCTCATCAGCGCGCACCGGGCGCAGATTCCTCTCCCCTTTGAGCGGGCGGCGGCAATTGACCTGGCCGGGCGCAATGTGCTGGAAGCGGTACAGATGTCGGTGAACCCGAAGGTTATTGAAACGCCCAATGTCGCCGGAGTCGCCAAAAACGGGGTGGAAATGAAAGCCTTCGCGCGGGTGACAGTGCGGGCCAATATTGAGCAGTTTGTCGGCGGTGCGGGGGAACAAACGGTGCTGGCGCGCGTCGGTGAGGGCATCGTGACTACCATTGGTTCGGCAGCGACTCATCTGGAAGTCATGGAAAAGCCGGACGCCATTTCCAAAACCGTGCTGGCAAAGGGCCTGGACGCCGGAACCGCCTTTGAGATTTTAAGTATTGACATTGCTGATGTCGTTGTCGGCCAGAATATCGGCGCACGCTTGCAGGCCGATCAAGCCGAGGCGGACAAGAAAGTGGCCCAGGCCAAAGCCGAAGAGCGGCGCTCCATGGCGGTTGCCCGCGAGCAGGAAATGAAGGCGTATACTCAGGAAATGCAGGCCAAAGTGGTAGAAGCGCAGGCCCAGGTTCCGCTGGCCCTGTCTGAAGCCCTGCGCGGCGGCAATCTCGGCGCGATGGAATACTACAACCTGCGAAACTTGCAGGCCGATACCGCCATGCGCTCCGGCATTAGCCGTGCGACCGGCGGGCGGGATGAAGACGGCGGCGCGGGCGGTACAAGCTCTCCGGTAGTTTAAATATGGGCTATCTGGAACTTGCTATCTTTGCGTTTGTCGTTGTTGGATGGATCATCCGCACGATTTATAAATTCGTCAAGTGGAGCATCAATCAGGTCAAAACGGTTGGCGTCGCGCCGTCGCCGATTCAGCAGGCCATCGCCGAGGCGCAGCGGCAGCAGGCGACTGCCGCTGTTCCGCCGTCCCGCCCACCAGCCCCGCGTCCACAAATGCCTCGGCTGCAAACTGCCTCCCGGCCGATTCCCATGCCGCGCCGCCCCGATGCGGGCAGCCCTCTGGTGGCACGAGAAGCGACGCGCGCCGAGTTTGATCGGGCGGAGCGGGATTTGATGACGACTGAGCCTTCCCCGCTGGATACCCCATTGCGTTCTACCCCTCGCGCACCGGAATCCGCGCCATTTGCGCTTTTTGAGAACACGGATGATTTAGTGCGCGCCGTGATTCTTCAGGAAGTTCTTAGCCCTCCGCTTTCGCGCCGCAGGTCTCGTTAGCTTTAACCCCCTGATTGTAACCGCGCTTTAACCACCGATTCTTCCTACAGCGGGTAATAAATGAGATCAGCCGCGTGCTTGCTTCGTGAGACGGCCTGCAAACGCGCTCATTCGTCATTTTTGCACCGCAACTTTGCCGGTTTATCGCGTTCAGCGATAAAACCCGGTAGTTTCGCCGGAAGCGGCAAAGCATTCTGTCGGTATACTCATGTTTGTAAGCGGGAAATCAAATCGAAAGGCGGCGCTCTCACTCTTGAACTCCTTATATTCTTACTTTCAGCAGGTGCCGATGCTGGCGGCATTGCCCGAAGAAACTCTGAAACGGCTGGAGCGGATTGCGGAGCAGCGCCAGTACCGGCGCCGCCAGGTGGTACATTTCGCCGACCAGCCGGGAGATTATGTGTATCTGCTCTGCATGGGCCGAGTTAAAATCGCACGGGTTTCCGATCAGGGGCGCGAGCTGACGCTGTATCTGCTGGAAGATGGAGCATTGTTCGGGGAGACCGGGCTGCTGGCTGCCAATGAGACGTATGACCTGATGGCGGAAACGCTGGAAGACTCGCTAGTCTGCGTCTTCCGCCGCTCCGACCTTTGGGTGGCGGTTCAAGAATCGCTTTCCGCAACTGCCGCCCTGCTGCAACTGATGAGCGAGCGGCGAATGCAGGCAGAAAATCAAGTCGCCGATCTGGTTTTTCTGGAAGTTCCGAAGCGGCTTGCCAAGCTGCTGCTGCGCCTGCATGACGCGCCGGGCGGACGCAGCGGGCGCGGAGGCCAGACACTGCGAATGAAACTGACCCATCAAGAACTGGCAAACATCATTGGCAGCACACGGGAAACAACAACTCTGGTGCTGAATGATTTCAAGCGCCAGGGACTGATTGAATTTCTGGGCCGCAAAATTGTGATTGTTCATCGCGGCGGCCTCGAAAAGCTGCTTGCCGGCAGCCTCGCTGCCTGACCGCAGGTTATTCGGGATAAACGGGTATACTTAACCCTGTTATGGATATTTTTTTGGTGCGTCATGGTCAGTCCGAAGCCAATGCGGGGCTGACCGATTTTTTGGATAGTCCGCTGACATCGCTGGGGCGTCAGCAGGCGCAGCTCACGAGTAAAGCACTGCGCGCGGCGGGGCTGACACGGGCATATGTTTCTCCACTGCGCCGGACTTTGGAAACGATCCGCCCTATTTGTGCCGCGACTGGCCTGCACGCAGAAGTGAATGCGGATGTTTGCGAGTATTTCAACGCGGCCTATCCTGATTACTACAAGTTCCCCGGTCTTTCCCCCGCTCAGATTCGCGAAGAATTTCCCTTTACGTTTTTCGGCGACACTTTTCCCTGCGGCGAAGCGTGGTGGCCGCAGGAACTGGAAGACGACGCCAAGATTTACGCCCGCTGCCTCCGCGTCCGCGATACGCTCCTGCGCTTGTATGCCCCAACAAATGAAAAAATTCTCATCGTTTCTCACGCCGAAACCGTCGGGCGGCTGACCGAGGCGTTTCTGCATATCCCGCCCGCCCCGGACGATCCGCCCTGGTCGGACAACTGCGCGATTACCCATCTGCGCGCCATGGAGGCAAACGTGCCTGCCGAACTTCTGGCGCAAAACGAAACGGCTCATCTGGCCGCGCTGGCGGCCCATGCGGCTGGATAAAGTCCTGGTGCTGCGCGGACTGTGCCGCAGCCGGGCCGAAGCGCAGGAAAGGATTGAGGCCGGAGCGGTCACGGTGAACGGGCGCGTCGCGAGCAAGCCGAGCGAGGAAGTCGGTGAAGGCGCAGCAATCACTTTGCAAGACAGCGGCCCGCGCTGGGTTTCGCGCGGGGCGATCAAGCTTGACGCTGCGCTGACGCAGTTCGGCCTGGACGTGACCGGGCGAGATGCGCTGGACATCGGGGCCTCCACCGGCGGCTTCACGGAATGCGTACTGCGGCGCGGTGCGGCCACCGTCCATGCGATTGATGTCGGACATGGGCAGATGGTCTCTGAACTGAGAACCGACCCGCGCGTCCTGCTGCGCGAAGGGGTCAATGCACGCTCTCTTGTCCCCTCAGACTTCCCCCACCCGTTCGGCATCATCGTCGCTGACGTCTCATTTATTTCCCTTACTCTCGTTCTGCCGGCCCTGCGTCCCTTGCTCTTTCCAGACGGCGATCTGGTTTGCCTGGTGAAACCGCAATTTGAGGTCGGGGCAGGTCAGCTTAACAAAGGCGGCATTGTGCGGGATGCGGCGGCGCGGGAAGAAGCATTGGCGCGCGTGGTTTCAGCGGCACTTGCCTGTGGCCTCCGGGAAAAAGCGCGATTGACCAGTCCCATCACAGGCGCAGACGGCAACATTGAATATTTGCTGTGGCTGATTCCCGAACCAGAACACGCGAAATCAGAACACGCGAAATCAGAACACGCGAAATCAGAACACGCGAAAATTGGGTATTAACTCGCTATGGCGGAATTCACGCAGCAGGAAGTCAATCACCGAGAGCTGGCCGAAGCCCTGCGCGGGGAGCTGCTGGCCGCGGCGCGGGAAGCGCAGGCAGCAGCATATGCGCCTTATTCCAACTTTGCTGTCGGAGCAGCGGTGCTGCTCAGTGACGGCGTTATTTACCGGGGCTGCAATGTGGAAAACGCTTCGTTCGGCCTGACGATTTGCGCGGAGCGAGTGGCTCTGTTTCATGCCATCAGTGATGGCCGGATGGATATTGCCGCCGTCGCCGTCGTCACGTCCGCCCCAAAGCTCTGCAAGCCCTGCGGTGCGTGCCGCCAGGTAATTGCCGAATTTTCGCAGGCGGATAACCCCATTGCGGTTTTATCCGCGTCGCTGTCCGGCCAATACGCTTTGGAAACCATCACGGACTTGCTGCCGGATACGTTTGCGCTGCTGTAGACTCTGCCTCCAGGGCTGCAAACAAAGCAAACAAGGCCGTGACATGCATCGCCGCACTGCGCTCAAATGTTTGTGGGTTCGGGGATTCCAACGAATAAGCGCGGGGAATGCCTTCGCTCCATGCCCATTCCGCCAGTGATTGCCCCGGAACTGTCCGGCCAAAATCTTCCAACTGCTTGAAAGTAGGTGCGAACAAACCACGTTCGCCCACATAACCGGCAAAAAATGGATGCTCTTCCAGTGGAAATCCTGAGCGCGTCAGTGCCTTCAAGAGAGCAGCGGCCAGCGGCGGAACCCCTTCCTGGCGCAGTTCAAATAAATAGTACCCCTGGGCTTGCGCGTCCGTGTGCAAGTCTGCCAGAGCCGACGCCGACACCGGAGCCAGAAGGCGTCGAACTGCTGCGCTGACCTGGGTTCCGTCCCCATGAAACTGGCGGTTGATATCCTGCCCAATTCGGTTGGAGCGTGTGCCGTCGGCGAGACCACTGGGATTGAGGCAGGGCAGAACGATCAGCCGATGCTGTTGAAGCGGCACTGCGCTGCCGGCCAGGGCTTCCAGCAGACGCAGCGCGGCCTCAATTCCGCCCGGCTCGTCGCCGTGAATTCCAGCCGCGACAATCACCGCCGGAAGCGCGGCATCTCCCCAGTGAAAGGCCCAGAGCGGATAGCGGGTGTCGCCATAAATGACCTCCGCAAAAGGCTCTGCGGAAAGATGCGAACTTTGAGACAGATGAGCGAGGCGCATTTCCAGGGAGTCTACGGTAAGCATGGGTTACCCTCTTTGTGCCACTGATTTTATCCCGCTTACGCCCCTACATTAAACACGATTTCGAGTCGCAGATAACTCTCCACCGGCTGGCCGTCCCGCGTCGCCGGGCGAAATGTCCAGCGGCGGGCGGCATTCAGCGCCAGCGAGTCCAAAGTCGGATTCCCCGAAGAAGTAACCAGCTTCACCGCTGCCGTGCCATCAGGGCGCACCGTAAATAATCCTTCAAACGTGGCGTTTAAATCTGAGTCGCGCAGCTCATCCGGGATTTCCGGGCGCGGCTGCGAGATCGGTACAGCGGCAGCAACCACTGGAACGTGCGGAGCCGGCGGCGCTGCCACGACAGGTGATGGCGCGGCGGCAGGCGGCACGATCCCAGGAGACGGCACGGGTGCCGAAGAAGGAGCAGGCGTCACCGGCGGCGTGACAGGAAGGACAGCAGGTCCGGCACCGCTCGTTGTGATATTGTCCGTTCCACCGCCGCCGGTATCACCCGATTTGGGGGTGACGCCGACCACTTTAATCGGCGGCGGGCCAGGCGCCGCGCGGCGAACAGCAGCCGCGCGCACTGCTTTTCGGCCTGCCGAATGGGGCTTTGCCGCCTGCTTTTTCACCGCTTTTTTTGGCGGCACAGGGCGTTTTTCCGGCGGCGGGATTTTGACCAATTCGACCTGGGTTAAACGCTGCCGTCCGCCGATGCTTTTGAACACCCCAAATTGAGCCAGAATCGGCAGCAAAATGGCATTGAGGAGGACGGCCAGCCCGAGCATTTTTGGCAGCAATGTATTTTTTTGGCGGCGGCGACGCATGGCGGCTCTCCTAGGACTGCGTCGCGAACGCAAAGCGCTCTGCGCCGGCTTTGCCCGCATTGTCCATGACGCTGATCAACGTGCCATGCACCGAGTTTTTATCCGCATTGATCACGATCAAAGTTCCCGGCCCCACGCCCAAAGCTTTTAAGTCGGCGGTTTCTTCGGCCAGCGTAATTGGCCGGGTATTCAGATGCAGATCACCTGCCGCGCTGATCGTAATGGTGACATTCTGCGCGGAATGTTTCTGCCCCGTGCTGGCCTTCGGCAGATTGACCGGCAGGCCGTTCTGCACCGCAAGGGCAAGGCTGGCGACGATGAAGAACATGAGCAAGAACATCATGGTGTCAATCATCGGAATGATAATAATCTCAGCTTCTTCCGGCTGACGCCGGGCGCGGACTTTCATCATGCTACGCGACCCTCCCGGTCAGAAAATTGGTCAATTCCGACCCATAATATTCAATGTCCTCCACAAATCGCTTCACCAGATTGCCGAAATAGTTATGAAAAATCAGCCCGATCACGGCAATGCCGATTCCTGTGGCGGTGGAGACCAGCGCTTCGCTGACGCCGCCCATGACGGCGGTGGGCGAAGACAGGCCGGAGCGAGCCACTTCTTTAAAGGAGGCGATCATGCCGGCAATGGTTCCCAGCAGGCCGAGCAGCGGGGCAATGGTGATAATCGTCCGCAGACCGGGCAGATAGTTTTCCAGGGCCGGGATTTCATTCGCCGCTTCCTGAGACATCGCCATGTCAATCGCTTCCGGCGAACGGTCGGCATTCTTCAGGCCGCGCGCGAAGATGCGCGAATAGGGAGTTTTTGCGTCTTCCATCAGCCGTTCTGCCGCTGCGCCGTGATCGCCGGGTTTGTAGGTTTCTTTAATCTCTTCCAGCAGCTCTTCCGGGTCAATTGCCGTCGCCTTGCGGAACGTGTAGGCGCGCTCCAAAATAATCCCGATGGCAAGGATCGAGCAGAGGATGAGCGGGTACATCATAAATCCGCCCTGATGCAGATATGTCACAAATGCGTCCATAGAAATTTTTCTCCAAACTCGCGAGGGAATGACTTCCTCTCGCTTTGTCACAATCGTCCTTCGGACGTAAGAATCAGACGCGCGCCAATTTCCTGCGTCCGAAGGACGTTTATTTTGCAGCGAGAGGAAGTCATTCCCTCGCTCGATGGCGTCCCGTATGCGCCGCTAAAAACTCTGCGTCAGCTTGACGCCGTAGGTGCGGCCTTGTCCCCATTCAATGTCTGAGAAAGGGCCGGCCTGCTTGATGACATACGCATGATTGACTAAATTGTCTATCGTGAAAGCGATCTGAGTCGCGCCGAACGCTTTCCCAACCCCGACATTCAGAATGGTGTGAGGCGGCACGCGAATATAGTTGATCGCTGTCGGAAACGGATTGCCCTGCGGGTCCAAAATAGGAGTGCCGTTGGCATCGACGCGGTCAATCTCCCCGTAAGGAAAGCCGGAGCCGTATTCGCCGTCCAGTGTTGCATAGGTTCCGCGCGAAGAATAGGATATGCCAAACGAGGCCGTGTGGGTCTGGTCATGGTCATCGTTGAAATAGCCGCCCGGCGACTCGCCGATCAGCCCGCCGATAATCGGCCCGGCTCCCTTCGCCCAGGAACGCGCGTAGTTGGCGTAATACGAAACTGTTTTGGAAATCGGGCCATCCAGCGACACTTCCACGCCGCGCGTGTAGCCTTTGGCGAAATTGATCGGAATGTCAATCTGCGTTGCGCCGAATACCTGGTCATCGATGGTGTTTTTCTCGGCCCGGTAGTACGCATCCAGGGAGAGACTCGTGCCGGAATGGGTATGCTGCCAGCCCGTCTCAAAGAAGTCATCCCGTTCCGGCTGGAACGGCTGAAACGCAGCAGCGGTGGTATTCAGCCGCTTAACATCCTCAATCGCGACCGGCTGAAAGAGGCGGTCGTAATACGCATGGAATTTATCTTCGCCGACGGTATAGGACAGGTTCAGGCGCGGCGAAAGCTGCGAAGTCGTGATGTCGGCCTGATGCACGTCGTAACGCACTCCATAGTTGATCCCAAACCGGCCTGGAGTCCAGTCATCCTGCGCGTACACGCTTTTGTCGCCGCCGGAAATATGCCGGTCGTCCAGAATGGACGGCTGATCCATCGTCGGATCGGTTTGCGCGACGCCAAATGAGCTGAAAAACTGGTGACCGGAAACCGTGTCGGCGTCAAAGCCAATCTGTACTTTGTGCTGTTTACCCGCCTGCGCGGTGTAGTCGGTTCTCAGGCCGAGATAGGTCGCTTTCTGGTTCTCGCTGGTTGTGGTCAGGCCAGAAGTATCCGTTGAGCCGGGATCGGGCAAAAGGTCCTGCGGGCTGCCGAAGTAGCGAAGCTGGGAATCATGGGAATAAAAAGCCACCCGCAGACTATTCGGCCCGGTTTGCCGCCGAAAGATCAGGTTGGCAAAGCCGCCGTTTTCCTTTTGAGTGTCGTTCTGGCCGACTTCCTGACGCGCTTCTTCATTCGGCACTTGAAGCGTCGCGCCGCTGTCGCCGACATCCAGCGTCAGCCGATCCGTCTTGCCCAGGTTCAGGTCAAACTTGCCGAAGCCGACATTTTCCAGGCCATCATTATGCAGCGGCGTTTCCGTGAGCGGACTGAGGCGGAAATTGGTGCTGTCCCGGATGCCGGACAGAAAGTAAGCGAAATTCGCGCTTCCCCCTCCGTACTGCGCCGTTGTTTGATATGCGCTGTAAGTCTGTGCAATCTGCTGGAGGAAGCCACCTGGTTTTCCATGACCGGCTTTGGCTGTGACATCAAAAATCGCGGCAAGCTGCCCGCCGTATTCCGCCGGGAAGCCGCCGGTATAGACGCGCAGCGTTTCGATGTCCTTGGGATTGATCAGGTCGCTGAACGAGCCGGAAACATTGGAAGGCAGAGGTGCGCCGTCCAGGTAATACGAATACTGGCCGTGTGAGCCGCGAATATGGATTTCCCCGCTCGGCGCGGCTGCCGCTCCGGCGACACTGCTGGCAATGATGCTGCTCAGACTGGTATTATTGGGTTTGCTTTCAATCGCGCCTGCCCCCAGCGACGTCGCGCTGCCACTGCTGCGGGGCAGCAGAACGACAAGGCGATGCGCGTCAACTCGGATAACGATCATCGGCGCTGTGTCTGGGCTGAATATATTGCTGTTCGGAACGCTCGCCCCCGCGGCACTGGCCGCTGGAAGCGTCTGGGAATGCGCGGCTCCGGGCAGGCCCGCCAGACAGGCGGCTGCCAGCGCCAGAGCGCGGCGCGAAAGTCGAGGCATGAAAAAGTACTCCCTGTCGATGTAATGAATGACAAGTCATCAAACGAGCAGAGGAGCAGGAGGAGCGCGGGGGGAACGGAGCCGAAAAGGGCGGCGCACCACCGCACGAGGGGCAGCCACGGAACGCGGGCGCAAGGCAAACAGGGGAGTTGGAATCGGGCAGAAGGCTACGTGACCGGACTGCAAGCCCTGCGACCATTCACAGGCGGCACACATGTCGATAGGAGCCGCCGCAGTCCGACAATGTTCGCTCATCGGGGAAGATACATTGGATACAGGTGCGGCATCCGTGTGATGCAGCGTCACGCCGGTTCCCATCCAGAGGCAAATCCAGAAGAGCATCCAAGCCGTCGCGCGGTGCGTTAAAGCTGGCAAAAAACAAAGCCGGGTCATAAACGTTATTAGTGTACCTCCTGAACAACGGAAACGGACGCCGCAAAAGTTCCCGGCGGGCAGGAGAATACACGGGCGGCGTGGAAACAGTGCCTATATCCCAGAGGAGAAGCGAATTATCTATGAAGATTGGAATTTTCACGGCTTTGTTCCATGACAGGCCCATTGAAGAAGCGCTGGACATCATTGCCGCCGCAGGCATCCAGGCCGTCGAGTTGGGAGCCGGTGCATATCCGGGCAGCCGCCATCTGGACGATGTCGGCGGCGTGGAGACGCTAATCAAAGACCAGGGAGCGCGCAAAAAGCTGCTCCGTCTGATTGAAGACCGGGGGCTAATGCTCGATTCGCTGTCCGTGCATGGCAATCCGCTGCACCCCAATAAGGCCATTGCCGAAGATCATCATCAGGCATTTCAAAACGCGGTGCTGCTGGCGGAAAAACTCGGCATCAGCGTTGTCAACGGCTTTTCCGGCTGCCCCGGTGACGGCCCGCGCGCCAAAAACCCGAACTGGGTCACCTGCCCCTGGCCCGAGGATTACCGCGATATTTTAGACTACCAGTGGAAAAAAGTCGCTATTCCCTACTGGAAAAAGCAGAACAAATTTCTCAAAGACCACAGCGTCAAGTTTGCGATTGAAGCGCATCCCGGCTTTCTGGTTTATAACCCGGAAACCATTCTGAAGCTGCGCGACGCGGCAGGCAGCCAGATCGGCGCGAACTTTGACCCCTCCCACTTCTGGTGGCAGGGCATTGATCCCATTGCCGCTGTCCGCGCCCTCGGAGCCGCCGGAGCAGTATTCCATGTTCACGCCAAAGACACGCGCATTGATCCGCTCAATAGCGCCGTCAACGGCAACTTAGACACGAAATCCTACGCCGACATTCTGGGCCGCTCCTGGTCGTTCCGCGCCGTCGGCTACGGCCACGCGCTGACCTGGTGGAAAGACTTTATTTCCAACCTGCGAATGATCGGCTATGACGGTGTTTTGAGCATTGAGCATGAAGATGGCCTGATGTCTTCCCCGGAAGGCCTCAAAAAAGCGATGGAAACGCTGCAAGCGTCTATCATCTCCGAGCAGCCTGGCGCAATGTTCTGGGCGAAGGTATAACACCCTCCTATAAAACCGCCCCAGCGCACTGCGCCGGGGCGGTTTTTTGTCAATGGAACCGCGCGAATTTATTTCCCCGCGGCTGACTGCGGCAACAGGGGCAGAACAGTATCGCCAAGACTTTTCTCCGTAACCGGCGGCTTACCGGCCAGGAATTTTGCCCGGAGGATGCCATTGCTGTCAATGACATAGGTATCGGGAAGACTGTCGGGATCACCAAAGCCATTGGCTTTCGCATCGCAGAGCATGGCGGCTGGAAAAGCAAATTGCTGCATGACTTTACGGACATCGCGGCGCGCATGGGATCGTTCGGCGCTGAGGGCAATCACTTCAACCCCCTGGTCATGGTACTTTCGGTAAAATTTGTCCATCTCCGGCATTTCCGCGCGGCAGGGCGGACACCAGGTCGCCCAGAAGTTGACGATGACCACCTTGCCCTTAAGAGCACTCAGATCAAACGGCTGCCCATCCAGTTTGGTCACTGTCAGAGACGGCGCAGGCCGCCCGACGGACGGTGACGCCGAGACAGTCCGGGATATTCCCGGAAATGCTGCCAGAAGCGCGAGTGAGAAGATCAATTTTTTCAAACGTTTGCCCCTTTTCTCAAAAATCACGGCTGATATTGACTTTAACGAGGGTCGAAGCCGTCACCTGATTTCCATTTACGTTCTGGTAAACCGGCACACCCACATCGGCGTAGACGTGATAACTGCCGGCGTTGACTTCGACACCGGGTGTTAATAAAATGCGCTCATAGCCGCTGTCGGACGGATTGGAATTCGGGCCGCCGTCCCGAACGCGGTAAGACCCGACGAGCTGCAGGAGCGGAGAGATTTTGTCTTTGCCAATGTTCCAGCCGCTGTACCCGATGCCGCCGATTCCGTCGAATTCACTGCCCGGTCGATACGCGGCAATATGCTGAAACGGCAGATCAACCTGTCCATTCACGAACCAATTCCATTGATTGTTTGCTGTCAGCGCCCCGGTGTGGAACGCGCCGAGCAGCAGATCGGTGCTTCCCGTGCCGATAGACGTGTCAGGATCAAAGCCGGCATATGTGTGGTCCCCGTTCGCCAGTTTTAGACCAAAAGTAACTCCGGTGGACATATCGGGCGAAAACCCGGTGTAAATGCCCCGAAGGCGGATGTCCCCCACTGCGGAGTGATCAAAACCAACGATGTCGCCGGTGTCCGCATCCGTCGTCTCAAAATGACGCTGCCAATATGGCACCTCAGCCATGACTCCCCATTTTCGGCTGAACATATACTGAACTCCTGCCGACCAGAA
Source organism: Capsulimonadaceae bacterium (assembly GCA_965277095.1). Classification (GTDB taxonomy): domain Bacteria; phylum Armatimonadota; class Armatimonadia; order Armatimonadales; family Capsulimonadaceae; genus JANXMY01. Next base: position 2,501,018 of record OZ255718.1, on the reverse strand, counting down.
GTTTGTGCGAATTTCTTTATCGTCGTTGTTTGCCGCAGGCGCGTGGGATGTTCCGCTCCAATTCTTGTTTTGATCCATGTAGTCGTACTCCAAAAAGGCCGTTCCACCCGTGTCGTGGGGGAACATGGTCGGATTGCCGACATCGAACACGCCGCATCCGCAGGCGCAGGCTTGGCTCTTCGCAACGCTGAGAGCAGTCATCACAAGCGCGGCAGCCACGCTCAAAGTCAACTGCATCGTAATTCGTTTCATAAATTCTCCTGATAAATATTGGGTTCGTGAGGAAAGGTCGAGGCCAAACTGTTCGTCGACACATAGCGAGGCCATGCGACGAGCAGACAGCGCTGCCTTCCAAAGAAAAAAGTGTTGAACAGGCATTATCAGGCGAAACGCGGGGGAGGATAAGCGGGAGTAAGTGACAAAGACTTCACAGTCTCGCTCAGGTGCGGGAAATCATAACGGCTGCTCGGATATGCGAGATTCGGCATATCCTTAGCTTCAGGCAAGGCAAGATGCCGAACAGCTTTCGTGAGAAAAACACTTGGTCGGCCATCATCGCAGCCGTTACAAACAATGGCTCCCGATTTGGGAGATGGCGTTGTCCGGCAGCAGCAGCATTTCATTCCGGCGTGGTGCATCCCCCGGCACATCGCGCAGTGGCAGACAGAAACTGCGGCAAGCGGGTTCGGCGCAGCGCGGCAAAGGGCCATGTCGGCAGAGCCGGCCAGAAGTAATCCACTCCACAGCAGCGCTAGGAGAAGCGAAACAAGCCGGTATTCCGGGCGTTCTGGGAAGCAGGAAAGCATGAATTAACCGAAATGACCTTCAGGTGTGTCAAGGAGCAGTTGCAGCCGCGTGGCAAGTTCCGGCGGATATTTCGCGGGCCAGGTTTCGTCAATCAGGCCGACATCCAGCATATCGCGCAAGTGCATCTGGTCTTTGGTGCGAAAACGCCGTCAATTTAATTTGTATCAGAGCATCAAGAGAAAGAACGCGGTAACGAGTAAGGAATTCAGATTGGGCAACATCAGGATTTGGTAACGCTTCATGGGGACGAACTTTTTCACCGGCAAAAATGATAGGGACTGCCTCGCGCTCCCTTGCGTTTGCCCCGTCCAGAAAAATGTCCATGCCGGCAGCATGGCGATAGACAAAGCCTGTACGCTCCAGCGCAATTTGCGCGGATTCGAGATCAGAGCGTCGTATAATAATATTTACGTCCTGCGTATTGCGAATGGCAGCCTCATCCACACGCGCAACCCACGCCACAACTGCGTTACCACCCGCAACTGCATAGTCCACATGGTCACGTTCGAGTGCATCGGTCGCCCGCAATAAGCGCTGACGTACATTTTCCACAGCAGATACCATCCTGTCCAGCAAATTTATATCGCTAATGCCAGGCATGGAACTATTTTACCTCAAGCAACTGCCGCTTCAAGCAGGGTCAGCGTTCCCAAGTCGGCATTTAATCGCGCATTGATACCCAGCGGCAGCGCGTAATTTTGCGCGACATGGCCGAAGGGAAAGCCCAGCACGGCGGGTTTCCCGTAAGGCTCCAATGCTTCCCCCCAAATCTGACGCATCGGCAGGGTGCGCGAATCGTCGGCATTCGTGGCCTCACCGATAACGAAGCCGGCAGCCTCGGCCAGTACGCCGGCGGAAGCCAAATGTGCCAGCATCCGCTCGACACGATGCGGGGCCTCGTCAATATCTTCCAGCAGCAGCAGTTCCCCCCGAGTTTGAATTTGATACGGAGTGCCGAGCGTCGCCGTCACGAGAGAAAGACATCCCCCACAGAGTTTGCCCATAGCCAGGCCGGAAACCAAGAGTTCGGCGGCCCGGCCAGGCACTGCTCCGGCAGGCTGGGTATTTTGCAGAAGGCCAAGCTGCCAGTCCAGCAGCTCCGGGGCCAGTGTGCCTGCCTCAAACACCAGCGGCCCATGCAGGGAGACGGTATGGACGAGCTGGTTCAGGGGAATCAGCAGTGAGGTGGTATCGGAGTACCCGATAACCATTTTCGGCGGCAGGGCCGCCAGCGCAGGCCAGTTCAGAAGCGGCCAGAGACGCAGGGCGGACGAGCCACCGCGCGCGCACCAGATGACATGAATGGCAGGATCAGAGTAGAATTGGAAAAAATCGGCGGCCCGCTCGGCATCGGTTCCGGCACGATGGCCGTACCTGGCCCGAACATGGGGCGCGACAACAACGCGAAACCCTCTCACTTCCAGCGCGGCAATTCCCGCCGAAAGCAAATCCTCTTCCACGGGGCTGGAAGGATTGACGATGCCGATGATTCCACCCGGCGGCAAAGCAGGCGGCCTGCGGATCATATTCCCTCGCCGGAAAGGTTTTCTTCAGGACAGGGTATCCAGTGATCGGCGCACATCTCGTCAAACTGCTCCGTCAAAGGCTTTTCGGGAAGTTTGTCCCAGACGGTGTCCAGAGCGCGCAGCAGGCGATCGGGGTGCTGCTCTTCTTCCACCGTCTCGACGCGGCACTTCAAATCCTCGATTTCGCGCAGCGCGCGGCGGATAATCTCGCCCATCGGATCGGCATTACCTAATGCTTGATCCATCACCTGCGCAGTTGTGCGCTGCGAAATGTGCAGGCCGTCCTGAACAAGAATGCGTCCTGGGACGCCCACCACGCTGGTATTGGGGGGTACATCATGGGTGACAACAGCGTTCGCGCCAATACGCGCCCCATCGCCAACCGTGATGTTGCCCAGAACTTTCGCGCCCATTCCAAGCAGAACGTTGCTGCCAACCGTCGGATGCCGCTTGGTTTTTTCCAGTGAAGTTCCGCCGAGCGTCACTTGATGATACATCAAAACGTCATCACCGACAATCGCCGTCTCGCCAATCACAATCCCCGCGCCGTGATCCATGAAAAAGCGGCGGCCAATCGTTGCGCCGGGGTGAATCTCAATGTTGGTCAGAAAACGACTCCACTGCGACACAACGCGGGCCGGGAAAAACCAGCCACGCCGATATAAGCGGTGCGCGATCCGGTGGTGAAACAACGCCCAGAAGCCGGCATAGGTCAGCACTTCCGCTAGGGAACGGGCTGCCGGGTCCTTTTGTAAAATTGTCCGAACATCTTCGCGAAGATATGGAAACACGAGGCAGCCCCTTGAGCGTATGACATCTGTGTAATGCTGATTGCCCGGCATCAGTTCCAATTCGGATCAAAGCCAGCGTTAGTATAGCACATAATTTTTTCAAGCCTCCCGAACAAAACGATATTTTCATAATTCACCGGGTACAATGATGAATGCAGCAATGATTTATTCATTATTCAACAATTATGCCCCGCGAATCCACAAAACAAGAGACCGTTGAAGCTATTCTGGACGCCGCCGAGCGTCTTCTCATCCATTATGGCTACAGCAAAATGACCATGAGTGATCTGGCTGAGGAAGCAGGCATCGGCGTTGGCACAATTTACCTGCACTTTCCCGGCAAGGCAGATGTCGCGATTGAAGTGGTAGACCGTTCTAATCGACGCGTAATTGAGCAATTAGAGACCGACGTGTATGCCAAAGCGTCTCCGATCCATCGCCTGCGAAACATGCTGCTCAAGCGTATTTTGCTGCGGTATGAAATCGTCCGGCAGCGCCTTCACCCTTCCGAAGAAATGCGAAGCGTGATTCGTGAGCATAAAGCCATTCAGCCAAACCATTCGCGGTGGTTTAATGAGGAAAAACGTCTCTTTGGAATCGTCCTCCGCGAAGGCAAAGCCTCCGGCGTTTTTGAATTTGGCGATACGATGTCTACCGCTGAAACGATTCTGTGGGCCATGGATTCGCTCATGCCGCGGAATCTAGAGCGGCGTGACTTAGACAATCCGAACGCCTTCCGAGAAAAGGCGGAGCGGCTGGCCGATTTTATATTATGCGGACTTCGGCCACTTGACACCGCCTTGTCTCATCTCCTATAATACGCATGTAATGTATGCAATGTATGATTTACATGATTTTTCGCAATTGCGAAAGTAGGAAACGGGATGAGCAAACGGGCAGACAAAGAATTTTCCCTTCAGGACCATTTTTATGGGTCGGCAACGGTTGGGGAGCGTGGGCAAATCGTGATTCCTGCCGGAGCGCGAAAGAAGTATGGGATTGAAACAGGCGATAAAATTTTAGTCCTGGGCGCACCGCACGAAAAAGGGTTGATGCTAGTCAAAGTGGATGCCATGCGGGAATTCATGCTGACTTTGTTGTCGGATTTGCAGCATTTAGAGCGCGAAATTCAAAACGACGGAAAAATGGGGGAGACTGCCTCTTGATGTGGCTGAATTTACATAATCATAAGCGACGGGTTTCCTATCTGACAACGGCTACCCTCTTTTCATTGTCCGCAGCCAGAGTGGTGGCGCAGGCACCCGCCCCGATACCTAACGTGCCGGCTCCGCTGCCTGTACCGGCGGCTCCCTTGCCTGTACCGGCGGCTCCCTTGCCTGCACCGACAGCTCCGGGAACGCGCACATTTACACTGGATCAAGTGCTCGGGCTTGCACTCAGTGAAAACTCTTCAGTGCAGCTTGCCCGCGAAAAAGTGATCAAAGCGCAGCAGCTAATTTACGAAGCAAATGCCGCCGGTCTGCCGCAAATCAGCATCAACATCGTAGATACCTATTCCAGCAATGCAACATTCGGCACCGCTTCGGGCGGCACGAATTCTACCGGCACTCTGCCAGGCGGCGGCCAGATTCCCATCATTACTGATACGGGCGGCGGCAACACTGGAAGCGTCACCAGCAGCGGCGGTGGCGGCACGGCAACCGGAGCCGGTTCCAGCTCACTCAGCAGCCCCGGTACGAACTCCACCGGGACCGGTGGAGTCGGCTCCAGTACGACAAACTCTACGCCGACCAACAGCACCACACCGGGAACCGGCGGGACGACAGGCACGGGAGGGACCGGGACGACGGGAATTGGAACCACGACTGGAACAGCCGCGCCGCAGGCTCGGCCCAGCCAGATCAGCATGGCAGACCTGCCGCCTATCATGCAAAGCTATGCTGCGGCGACAAAGACGCCGCCTGTCACTCAAACCGCACCCAAACCGCATGATACGTCCACAGGAACCGATACGGGAACCGGAACCGGCACACAGCCGGGCAACGGCTCGTTTAATACCGGCACCGGTGGCTACCACAACAATTATAGCGGGCGTGTCAGCATCACCCAGGGAATTGACCTTTTCAGGCTGGTTCCAGCGGCACAGGATGTAGAAAGCATCACGCGCGACTTTTATGTAACCGACCTGATTCGTATTCAGAACGAAACCGCCCTGTCGGTCAAAACCTTTTTTTTCAACGTCCTGCGCGATCAAGCGCAAGTCACCGTATATCAGCAGCAGGTGGCGGCGGATACCGAAAGCGTTCGCGTCACTCAGGCGCGGGTCACAGCCGGGGCAACGGCTCAATACGATCTATTGACGGCGCAGGCAACACTTTCCAATGCACAGCAGCAGCTCAGTTCGGCGCGCAACACTCTTGCGCTGGCCGAAGTCAATCTCAACAATTTGATCGGCCTGGCCCCTGCTACGCCAATTGCCTTGCAGGAGCCGGCGACACCGTCGCTGACCCAAACATTTAACACAGATCGGCTTACCCAGACCGCCTTGCAGTTTCGCCCGGAGATCAAGCAAGCCGACAGCAACATTGTCATCGCCCAGCGGCTGGTCAAACTGGCCGGTTCCAGCCTGCTGCCGTCCCTGAGCATCGTGGGCGCGGGGAACTACAACGGTCATGTATCTTCCGGCACCCATGATACGATGAGCTTGTCCGCCGTGCTGGGGATACCGCTGTATGACGGCGGCACCACTCGTGCCAAAGTTGCGGAAGCGCAGTCGGACCTGCGTTCGCAGCAAATCACGCGCGAGCAGCTTCGCCAGAATGTCTCTGTGGAAATCCTGCAAGCGCTTTCCAACATCAACGACGCGCAAACCCGCGCCGCTTCGGCAGGCGTGGGGGCTGCTCAGGCGCAGGAAGCGCTGCGGCTGGCAAATGTGCGCTACCAGAACGGCATCGGAACAATTCTTGACGTGGTAAATGCCGAGGCGCAGCTCTCGCAGGCGCAAACAAATTTACTCAACGCGCAGTATGATTACCAGACTTCCCTCGCGCAGCTTACCCGCGCCATTGGTGGACGTTAAAAAATGAACCAACGTATGAAAACAAAATGTTCGCTGCCGACCTTTGCCGGAATCCTGCCGGCTATTCTGCTGGCGATCCTGCTGGCAGGCTGCGGCCAGAAACAAGACGCAAAAAACAAGCAGGGCACAGGCGGTCCCAATGCCAGCACTCCGGTAGAGGTGGCCGCCGTGCAGACCGGAACGATTGCCGCTACTGTCCCCGTCACCGGCAGTATTCAGGCATTGTCCGATGTACAGCTTTCGGCACGGGCAGCGGGGCGTGTCATCGCGGTCAATTTCCGCGAAGGGCAGGTCGTCCGGGCGGGCCAGATCGTCGTCCAGCAGGACACCACCGATTTGCAGGCTAATGTCCGGCAGGCACAGGCCAACATCGCGCAGTCCGTTGCCAATGTCGCATCTGCACAGGCGAAACTCTCGCAGGCAAAGACGAACTACACGCTTGAAGTTCAAACGGCGAAAGAGGCTGTCGCACAAGCGCGGGCGCAGGTGGCCGCCTCCAAGCAAAACTATATCAAAATCAAAGCAGGCTCTCGCCCGCAGCAGGTATTGGAAGCCAAAAACCAGGTTCTGCTGGCAAAAGCCAATTTGGATAACTCCCTGACAATTCTCAATCGCAATAAAAGCCTATTCGCACAGGGCGCGATTGCGAAAGCCGATCTGGACACCGCGCAGACGACTTATGACGTTGAATATCAGACTTATCAGAATCAGCAGGCTGCACTGTCCCTGACGGTGGAAGGCAACCAGCAGGAAGACATTGCCGCTGCACTGGCTCAGCTTCAGCAGCAGCAGGCGAATCTCAATACCGCCATTGCCAATCAGCAGAATGTTCAACTGCGCCGCGACGACATCCTTGCCGCGCAGGCCGCGCTGGAACAAGTGCAGGCGGCGGTGCAAACCGCACAGGCAACACTGGCGTTTAACCAGCAGCAGGTTGCCAATGCTTACCTCCGGTCTCCCATCGACGGCATTGTCGCCGCCCGTGAAGTTGAGCCGGGGCAGGTGGCTTCGCCGGGAACGAACCTGATGCGGATCGTCAACGTCGGCACGATGTATTATGAGCCGACTATCTCGGAAACGGATTTCTCCAACACTTCCGTCGGCGATTCCGTGCAGGTGCAGATAGACGCTTTTCCGGGAAAAAGCTATCTCGGCAAAGTGAGCGCCGTTTATCCGGCGGCCAGTTCCGGCAGCCGTCAGTTCACGCTGCGCGTTTCTATCCCCGACCCCGCCAATGAGCTGCGCCCCGGCATGTTCGCGCGCGGAACGCTGCTGACGGAAGTACGGCGCAACGTGATCACTGTTCCCGTTACCGCTCTGATGCCGGTGCAAAACGCGACCGCGGATGTTCAGAGCAGTGAAGGAACAGCGACCGGAGGAACCACGCTGCCGCCCCAGCAGGTATTTATTGTAGGGCCGGGCAATAAAGCGGAAGCCCGGCCTGTGTCGCTGGGTTTGGTTACAGCAAGCCAGGCAGAAGTCACCAAAGGCCTGCAAATTGGTGATCAATTGATTACCATCGGCCAGGGCCAGTTGCTGCCGGGGCAGAAGGTTAAAGTGGAAAGCGCGGCAAACGGCGTCGGCGCAGGACTTGCAACGCTTTAAGACTTGCAACGCTCTAGAACTCGCAGCGCTTTAAGACTTGCAACGCTTTAATTTGTCTGCCATACGAACAGGAAATTTGAGGTACTTATGGGACTGACACGCCTCGCCATTGCGCGCCCCGTCGTGATCCTGATGATGATTGCGGCCTTTCTCGTGCTGGGCATCGTCGCGTATTTCCGCCTGCCGGCGGAACTAAACCCGCAGGTAGACTTCCCGCGCGTTACCGTCCGCACGACCTACAACGGCACGAACCCGCAGGAGATGGAAACACTCGTCACCAAGCCGATTGAAGATGCCATCAGCGGCGTCAGCGGCGTCCAGGAGATTGACTCGTACTCCGAACAGGGCGTTTCTACTGTCTCGGTTCAATTTTACTTCGGCACCAATCTGGATACGGCAGATGCCGACGTTATTCAAAAGGTAGATGCCATTCGGAAGATTCTTCCGACCGCCGCCGACTCCCCAGCAGTTTTGAAAGCGGACACCAGCGGCCGGCCTGTCATGCATGTTGCGATGCAAAGCAAGCAGCGCTCGGAGCGTGAATTGCAGTCTCTGGCGACGAACATCGTTCAGCCGGCTTTGGAACAAGCCACCGATGTCGGCTCCGTTAGCATCGCGCAGGGCGCAATTCGCGAAATTCGGATTTCCGTGCCGGCCAGTAAGCTGGTCGCTTACGGGATTACAATTTCCCAGCTTGCCCAGGCAATCGGTAATGCCAATGTCAATGTTGCCAGCGGCTTTATTCAAAGCGGAAGTCAGTATTACAATGTTCGCCTCATCGGCGAATTTGCCAGCGTGGATGAAATTCGCAACTTGAAGCTGAATTTTACCAGCAACAGTGCCACTGGCGGCAGCACCGTCTCGGCAGGCGGCGGCGCACCCGTGGGGGTCGGGGCATCGCAGGCGACAAGCGCCACGACCTCCGTAACGTCAAACCAGGTTGTTGCACTGGGAGACATTGCAACGGTTCTGGACACCGGCTCCCAGCAAACTCAGGACGCCTTCCTGAACGGCGTTCCCTCCATCGGTATCGACGTCCTTAAAACTACCGACGGCAACACGCTGGCCGCCGTCAGCAGCGTGAAGGCGCAGATCAAAAAGCTCGGCAAAATCCTGCCGCCCGACATCACCTTCACGATTTCTACGGATCAATCGGAGAACGTCCACAACAACCTGAATGACGTGGTGGTCTCTTTGGCTCTGGGCGCACTGCTGGCCGTGCTGATTGTCTTTCTTTTCCTGCACAACATTCGCGGCACGATCATCATTGCGATTGCCATACCGACCTCCATGATCGCGACATTCCTGCCGATGTACGCGCTCGGTTTCACGCTGAATACGCTTTCCCTGCTCGGCCTGTCGCTGGCGGTCGGCATTCTCGTAGACGACTCGATTGTCGTGCTGGAAAACATTAACCGTCACCTAGCGATGGGAGAAGAGCCGCGTGTCGCCGCCATCAATGGCCGCTCCGAAATTGGTTACGCCGCCATCACCCTGACGTGTGTCGACCTGGTCGTCTTTTTGCCGATTGCTTTCATGGGCGGCGTCATCGGCGAGTTCTTTCGATCTTTTGGTGTAACAGTCGCCTTTGCGACATTGTTCTCGCTGTTTGTGTCGTTTACACTGACCCCAATGCTGGCAGCGCGCTGGTACAAGAAGGGCGAGCGTAACGAATATGAGAAAGGCTTCGCCGGTGCATTCGACCATGCGTTCACGCGGTTCGAGAATTGGTATCGCCGCGTCCTGCGCGGTGCGCTGACGTTTGCCTACTTGCCGAAGTGGGAGCGGCAGACGCCCGCAAACGGCGTTCGAAGCGTTTACGCTCCGTCCGTGCCGGCCCGTATCTGGTTCGGCATCTGGAAATGGCTGCTGCGCGGCCCCGTTTTAATTTTGCTGGCGGGCAATTTATTCCTGATTCTCATTTTCGGATTGTTGGGCAAAAATCTTGGATTCCGGTTTGCGCCGGAACAGGATCAGAATCAGGTCTCGGTTCTGGTGCAGGCTCCCGCTGGCTCGTCCCTGGCGTTCACCGAAAGCATCACGCGCCAAATCGAGAACGTTATCCAAAATACGCCTAGCTTGAAAGCCGACACCAAATTTATTTCCACCACAGTTGGCGATGCCGGGCCGGGACAGAATGCGACCGGAACGCAGTACGCTCACGTTGACTTGACACTGTATGACCGTAAGACCATTCTGGACACATTCAGCGGCGAACATTTACGCAACCGCTCCGACGTGGATGTCGCCGCTGAGATCGGCAAGCTCACTAAGAACATCGTTGGTGCGCGTATTCTGCCCGCCAATGTTAGCGGCTTTGGCAGCGGATCCCCGCCGCTGGAAGTGGATTTGACCGGACCGGATTTCAATCAGCTTCAGGCCGCGACTCGGCTTGTACAGCAGACGGTCGCGCAGACGCCGGGGACTTACAACGTAGACAACTCGTTTAAAAACAGCCAGCCAGAAGTGGAAGTGCGGCTGGACCGCATCAAAGCACCGGAGTTTGGCCTGAGCTTGCAGCAGGTGGCCACTGCCCTGGCGGATTCCGTCGCCGGCAACCAGGATACTGAATACCGTGATCCGAGCGACGGACAGCAGTATTATATCCGTGTTCAACTGGCCGATGCAGACCGCGACAACCCGCAGACAATTTCCAATGTGATTGTGGGGTATCAAAACGGCAACCCGGTGCACCTTGGAGATGTCGCCAGTGTGACCGTCGGTTCCGGCCCGGTCAAAATTGACCGCTTAAATCGTCAGCGCACCATCGCAGTGACGGCCTACCTGCGCCCCGGCTACCAGCCCGGCAGCGCCAGCGCGGCCCTCGCGCCGAAGCTGGACGCTATGAATCTGGGACAGGTGACATACTCATTCGGCGGAGAAACGAAGAGCATTCAGCAGGAAGGCGGCTACCTGATGACTGCGTTCCTGCTGGGGATTATTTTAACTTACATGCTGATGGCGGCGCTGTTCAACAATGTTATTTATCCGTTCAGCATCATGCTCTCACTGCCGCAGGCGTGGGGAGGGGCCATCATCGCGCTCACGCTGGCGCACGAACCCCTCAGCCTGATCGCCATGATCGGTATCGTCTATCTGAACGCGATTGTCAACAAAAATGCCATTCTGCTGGTCGACTACACGAACACGCTTCGCAGTCGCGGCTTCAAACGCCTGGACGCCATTTTAGAGGCCGCGCCGATCCGGCTGCGCCCCATTTTGATGACGACTTTGACGATTCTTGTCTCGACTTTGCCGACTGCTCTGGCCCTGGGGCGAGGCGCAGGCTTCCGGCAGCCGCTGGGCGTGGATGTCATCGGCGGCATCATGCTGTCACTGGTGCTGACACTGATCATTGTTCCCTGCGCGTATTTGCTTTATGATAACTTCTCGATTTGGATCATGCGCGTCACCCATCGCCGAGCCTGGGCGGCCGAGATGTCCGGCCAGGGCGGCAGCAATGGAAATGGGGATGGACCTGGCTTCGGCAAGCCCAATGGCGTCAACGGTCTCCATGACGCAAGCAAGCCGAACGGGCAGAATGGGACGCACAGTTTACCTGTCCTGGAACGGGAAACCGAGCCGCTGGATTAGGCCCTGTGGGCTAAGTCATACTCAAATAACTGTCGTAGCGGCGGCGATCAATCGCGCCTGTATCTGCTGCCGCCCGGATCGCACAGCCTAGCTCCGTGTGATGGCGGCAGTCGGCAAAACGGCATTCGCCTAAATAAGGCCGGAATTCGGGAAAGCACAGAGGGACATCCGCTTTGTCCACTTCCCAGAAGTCCACCTGACGCAGACCCGGCGTATCGGCGACCCAGCCGCCGCCGGCCAGCGGCAAAAGCTCCGCGGTCGTGGTCGTGTGACGCCCGGAAAAGTCTGCATTACTGATGTCGCCCGTTTTAAGCTGCAAGCCAGGCTGCACCGCGTTCAGCAGGCTGCTTTTGCCGACCCCGGACGGCCCGGCGACGGCGGAGATGCGGCCCTGCATCGCAGCCCGCAAGGTTTCAATCCCCTGCCCCGTTTTGGCGCAGGTCCAAAAAATCGCATAACCGATTTTATCATAGACTCCCACTTCCATTTCAATTCGGGTGCGATCTTCCCCATTCAGCCGATCCGCTTTGTTGATCACAATGTGCGGCAGAATCTCAGCGGCTTCCGTCATTACCAGAAATCGGTCCAGCAGGCGAAAATCCGGCGTGGGAAACGCCGCCGCAAAGACCACAAACACTTGATCCAGATTGGCGACCAGCGTGTGCTGGCCGCGCCCGGAGGGAGAATGCCTCGAAAGCTGGGAGTGACGCGGGAGTATCTCTTCAATAATGGATTCGGACGGCTCAAACCGCACCCGGTCGCCGACAGTAAGCGGATCAGTCGCCCGGCGCTTTTTCGCATCATCGACCCGCCGGGGACGGCTGCCGGAGGTAGAGTAAACCAGCTCTTTTTTAAGGTTGCCGCGCAGCTTACAGACGATTTCAGGCCCGCCGCCGAGCGGCTGAACATAATAATTGCCGCTGTGGGTGCGAAACACAGTGCCTTCCTGAAGAAGATCAAGAGTCAAGCGGTACGTTCTCCTCAAGCTCTTTGAGCCAGACGGTCGCTTCCGAATCGGAGGGCGCACGCCAGTCGCCGCGCGGGGAAAGCGAGCCGCCGGAGCCGACTTTCGGGCCGTTGGGCATAGCGGAGCGCTTGAACTGACTGGTCTGAAAAAAACGAAACAAAAAGAGACCGAGCCATTTTTTGATCGTCGCCAGATCGTAAGTATCACCCCAGGCGGCCTGCGCCAGAAATGCGACTTTGGAGGGCCGGAAGCCGTAGCGCGTGATATAATACAGGTGAAAATCCTGCAACTCGTAAGGGCCGATCTTCTCCTGCGTACTTTGAAGCGGCGATGCGCCTTCGGCACGAGGAACCAGTTCCGGTGAGATTTCCGTGTCCAGAATAGCTTGCAGAAGCGCGCTCGTTTTGCCGTCAAACTGCTCTGTTGCAATCACCCAGCGCAGCAGATACTGAATCAAAGTTTTGGGAACGGAAGCGTTGACATTGTAGTGTGACATTTGATCGCCGACGCCGTAAGTCGCCCACCCCAGAGCCATTTCACTTAAATCCCCGGTTCCCAGCACCAGTCCATTGTGGTAATTTGCCAGCCGAAATAAATGCGAAGTGCGCTCGCCGGCTTGAACATTCTCAAAGGTAATATCGTACAGCGGCTCGCCGCTTTCGCCAAACGGATGGCCGATGTCACGCAGCATTTGCAGGCAGGACGGGCGAATATCGATTTCCTGCGCGGTCACGCCCAGCGTCTCCATCAGGCTGAGGGCATTTGCGCGCGTCCCTGCGCTCGTCGCGAAACCGGGCAGAGTGTAGCCCAGGATGTTGGCGCGGGGTAAACCAAGCCGGTCCATCGTGCGGGCGGCGACGAGAAGCGCCTGCGTAGAATCCAAGCCGCCCGAAACGCCGATGACGACTTTCTGAATGCCGGTGCTGGACAGACGCTTTATCAGGCCATGCACCTGAATGTTGTACGCCTCGCAGCATCGCTCGTCACGTTCCTGGGCATTGCTGGGGACAAAGGGGAAGCGCTCGAGCGGACGGAGGAGCGAACCTAACCCTGGCCCGTTCACGTTCGTTCCGGGCCTGTCCCTTCCCTCCGAGGGACCCTCCGGGGCGCCAGTGCTTAGGGTGGCGAGTTTACGAGCCGGGATAGGTACTGCTCCCATCCCATTATTGGGGGCGGGAGGGCAATCCGGCACTTGAAACTCAAAGGGGATACGGCGAATGGCGCGAACCTGTTCTCGATAATCCCCGCGCGTGTCCTGAAAGCTAGTGAGGCGCATACGCTCCTGGGCAAGCCGCTCCAAATCAATATCAGCCGCGATCAAATGCCCTTCTGACGTAAAGCGAACACCTTCCGCCAGTTTTTCATTGTTTTCGTAGATCAGCGCATGACCATCCCAGGCTAAATCGGTGGTGGACTCGCCCGGCCCGGCGGCAGAATACAGATATGCGGCCACGCACCGGCCCGACTGCGTGGCGCAAAGCGCGCGGCGATATTCGGCTTTTCCGAGGGTGATGTTGCTGGCGGACAGATTGGCCAGCACCGCTGCTCCGGCCAGCGCGGCAAAGGTACTGGGCGGAATAGGCGTCCACACATCCTCGCAGATTTCGGCGTGAAGCGCGAAGTTTGGAAAATTTTGCGCTTCAAAGATCAAATCGCTGCCGAAGGGGACGATGACACCGCGCAAAGACACTTCAGAGCGGATGGCATCTCGGCCCGACGTAAACTGCCGCTTCTCATAAAACTCGCGGTAGCTGGGCAGGTAAGTCTTGGGCGTGATGCCAAGAATGCGGCCCCGGTAAATGATCACGGCGCAGTTAAAGAGTGCGCCCTCAAAGCGCAGGGGAGCGCCGACAAGCAACACAGGCGACAGTTCGCGGCTTTCTTCGGTCAATCGTTCCAGCGCGGCCAGCGTTGCTTCCAGCAGGGCATCCTGGTGAAACAAATCCTCGTTGGAATACGCCGATAGGCCAAGCTCAGGAAACAAGGCGACTGCTGCTCCCATCGCCGAGGCTTGCTTTGCCAGATCAAGCGTCCGGCTTGTGTTGAAGTCCGGGTCGGCAACGCGCAGGGCGGGAATGCAGACGCAGGCCCGAACAAAACCGTGTGCGTAGGGCGAGTAAAACGTTGGCCTCATGCGTTTGTTATAGCCGATGGGGCGAAAGTTGTCAAGGCAACAGACCCGCACAAGCGAGGGAGTGAGTTCCTCTCGCTGCAATTAAGCGTCCTTCGGACGCGATGAATACCGGACACAGCCCGCTCTTTCGTCCGAAGGACGTATCGTTCGAAGCGAGAGGAATTTATTCCCTCGCGGCTATCACAGTCAGACCCCTGCTGCCTGAAACGCCGCCGAGACGATTTCCTGCGCTTCAGCCTGAATACGCTTTAAATGCTCCGGCCCGGAAAAACTCTCGGCATAAATTTTGTAGATATGCTCTGTTCCCGAAGGACGCGCGGCGAACCATCCGTTTTCCGTGACCACCTTCAGCCCGCCAATCGGCGCATCGTTGCCGGGCGCACGGGTCAGCCGGGCCAAAATCGGTTCTCCGGCCAGCTCCGACGCCGTCACCTGCTCCGGCGAAAGCGTCGCAAGAACTTTCTGCTGCGCGGGCGAGGCCGGCGCATCCATGCGCTCATAAGCAGGGCTGCCGAACCGCGCTTCTAGCTGCTGATAATGCTCACCAGGATCGCAGCCCGTTTTCGCGGTGATTTCCGCCGCCAGCAGGTTCAGCAGAATGCCATCTTTGTCCGTCGTCCAAACCGTTCCGTCGCGGCGCAGAAACGACGCCCCAGCGCTTTCCTCGCCGCCAAAGCCATACGATCCATTGAGTAGCCCCGCGACAAACCACTTAAACCCCACCGGGACTTCGGACAGTGTTCGGCCTAGCGACGCCGCCACGCGGTCAATCATCGCGCTGGAAACCAGCGTTTTGCCGACGGCAGCGTCCGCGCGCCAGCCGGGGCGGTTGGAAAAGAGATAATGGACGGCCACCGCCAGATAATGGTTCGGGTTCATCAGACCAACGCTGCGCGTGACGATGCCGTGCCGGTCGGAATCGGGATCGTTACCGAAGGCGATATCAAAGCGGTCTTTGAGGCCGATCAGCGAAGCCATGGCCGACGGAGAGGAGCAGTCCATACGGATTTTGCCGTCTTTATCTACTGTCATAAAGCCGAATGTCGGGTCTGCCAGAGGGTTGACGACTTCAATCGCAAGGCCGTATTTCTCCGCAATCGGCTCCCAGTAGCCGAGAGACGCCCCTCCCATTGGGTCAGCGCCAATTTTGAGGCCGGAAGATTGGATCGCGTCCATATCTAGCACGCTTGCCAGTGCATTTATGTAGGGCGCGGCAAAATCATAGGAATGAGTGGTCTCTGCCTTAACAGCGCGTTCAAATACCAGGCGTTTGACTCCCTTCAAGCCCGCCCGGAGCAGGTCGTTCGCCCGATTCTGAATGCGATTTGTCGTGTTGGTGTCCGCCGGGCCGCCCGACGGCGGATTGTATTTCAACCCGCCATCTTCCGGGGGGTTGTGCGACGGCGTAATCACCACGCCGTCGGCCAGACCGCTGGTGCGGCCTTGATTGTAGGTGAGAATAGCAAACGAAATCGCCGGAGTTGGCACGTATCCCCCACCCGACTGTATCATCGTTTCCACGCCATTCGCCGCAAAGGCTTCCAGCGCCGTTCGATGCGCCGGTTCGGAAAGCGCATGGGTATCCATCCCCAGAAACAGCGGCCCAGTAACGCCATCGGCCTGACGCTGCTGGGCAATGGCCTGGCAGATGGCAAGAATATGGGCTTCGTTAAACGTATTTTTCAGCGCGGAGCCGCGATGGCCGGACGTGCCGAAGGCCGCCGCCTGCGCCGGGTCATCCGGGTCGGGCGACTGCGTGTAATAAGCGGAAATCAACTGCGGGATATTGGCGCGCAGTTCCAGCGGGGCCGGCTGGCCGGCGAGTGGATGAAGGGGCATATTTGGAACCTTTGATGTCTTATTGTAAACTCGTCACACCCTGCACGCGAATATCCCGTGATGACGCGCCAATTTCCACCGCATAGCGGCCTTCATTGGATTTCCAGCGATGAAATGCAACATTGTAATAGGCGAAGTCGCTTTCGTCCAGCAGAAAAACGACCTGCTTTTTCTCGCCGGGCTGGAGGGACACGCGCTGAAATTCTTTAAGTTCGCGCACCGGCCGGTCTACTTTCGGAGCCAGGTCGCGCACGTAAAGCTGAACAACTTCCGCTCCGGCGCGCTTGCCCGTGTTCTGCACCGTCACACGGACGGCAGCAGACTGGCCGCGCTTCATGGCAGGCGGAACTTGAAGCGCGGAAAAAGCGAAGGTCGTATAAGAAAGCCCATACCCGAAGGGATAAAGAGGCGTGATTTTGGCCGCGTCAAAGTGCCGATACCCAACGTACAAACGCTCGGCATACGTCACGGTTCCATTCGTGCCGGGGTAGCTGCCGAAATCGGCGTAATCCTCGCGCCGCACCGCCAGTGTGTCGGGGAGCCTGCCGGATGGATTGATTTGGCCCAGGAGAACATCGGCGACGGCGTTGCCCGCCTCCTGGCCTGCATACCATGACTCTAGGACGGCGGGCGTTTTGTCCAGCCAGTGATCCATCAAAATGTGAGTCCCATTGACCAGGATGACAATTGTGTTTTTGTTGGCGGCGTTCACCGCGCTGATGAGCTTGTCCTGATCGCCCGGCAGGTATAAATTGGGCGGGTCCAAGTTTTCGCCTTCAATCGTATTGTCCAGGCCCACGACTACGATGGCGGCATCGGCTTTCGCAGCGAGAGCGGCGGCATCGGCAATGGACGTGCCGGAGGCGGGGGCGACACGCGGACATCCTTCGGCGTAAGTGACGGCAATTTTGCCGCCGACGGCTTTTTTGAGTCCGTCCAGTACGCTGACGGAATAAAAAGGCTGGACATCCGCGCTCCAGCGCCCGCCCAGTGAGTTCACGGCGGCATTCGGGCCAACGACGGCAATTGTTTTGACTTTCGCAGGGTCCAGCGGCAGAAGATTGCCCGCATTCTTAAGCAGGACAATTCCCTCCTGCGCGACCTGCCGCGCAATCTGCTGATGCTCCGGGGTATTCAGAGCCGCTCCCGCCGGGGGCTTGCCCCCATCCAGCAGACCGGTACGGGCCATCAGGCGTAAGATGCGCCGCACCATGTCGTCGACCTGTGCCTGCGTGATAAGTTTGCCGTCCAGGGCGGCCTGCACAGCAGCGGGGCTGTATTTATTCGGATGCGGCATTTCCATGTCGTTCCCAGCAGCGATGGCAGGAGCGGTGTCATGGACGCTGCCCCAGTCGCCCAGAACCAGACCATCGTAGCCCCACTCATTTTTGAGAATATCTGTCAGCAGGTGCGTGTTTTGTGCGCTCCACTGCCCGTTGACATGATCCAGCGCGGGCATGATCGCCCAGGCATGAGCCTCGCGGCAGGACGCCTCAAAGGCAGGCAGGTAAATCTCGCGCAGCGTCCGCTCGTCGATCCGCACATTGAGACTATCGCGCCCATTTTCCTGTTCATTGCAGGCGTAATGCTTGACACACACGGCCACGCCCTGGCTTTGTTCCCCTTCAATATAAGCGACGGCAAGACGTGCCGACAGAAACGGGTCTTCGCTGAAGCTCTCAAAATTGCGCCCCCCCTGCGGGCTGCGATGGATATTGACATCCGGCCCATAGACGATCTGCCGATGGTGCGCTTTGGCTTCCTGCCCCAGCGCGACCCCGACCCGGCGGATCAGCGCCGGGTCCCAGGTGGACGCCATGACAATGCCCATCGGAAAAAACGTGGACTGCCCATCGCGCACACCCTGCGGCGCGTCGGCGGTACGGAGCGTGGGAATGCTGAGGCGCGGAATCGGCGGGGTTGTCAGACCGTCCACCTGCACCAGCGAAAGCAGGCTCAGCTTTTCGGCCTGCGTCATCCGTGCCAGTAAATCTGCAACCCGTGCTTCCACGGGCTGCTTCGGGTCATTGTAAATCGGGGCCGAAGCGACTGTCGGCGTTAAAAGAGCAGGGGCAGGCGTCTGTGCCAGGACGCGGCCAAGGGATAGGCAGAATAGAACGGCCATTGTTCCGAGACGAAGAGAAATCATGGGGCTTCTTTGGGCAGAACTGCACCAAATTCCTCCTGTCCATACGCGCACCATTGCCGGACAGGACATTTGCCGCAGCGGGGAACCGTCGGCAGGCAGATCGCGCGGCCATGCTGCAAAAACAGGCGATTGCTGCCCGCCCACAAGTCGCGCGGCATGAATTTTTCAAGCGCCTTTTCGGTCTGGTCAGGCGTCTTAGTACTTACCCAGCCCAGGCGGTTTGTAATGCGGTGGCAGTGAATATCCACGCACAGCGCATCTTTGGCAAAGGCATAAATCAGCACGCAATTGGCCGTTTTTCGCCCCACACCAGGCAGGCTTAGAAGCGCGTCCAAATCATCGGGAACTTGCCCGCCAAACCGTTTCACAAGAATACCCGCGAGGGCAATCAAACGCGGCGCTTTTTCTTCCCGATACTCGCTGCCTCGCAGCAAATCATATAATTCGGGTTCATCGGCGGCTGCCAGGGCCGCGGCATCAGGATACCGGACAAAAACGCGCTCGGAAACCGCCGTCGTTTGTTCTTCCCGCGTCCGCTGAGAAATCACCGTCGCGACCAGCACTTGAAACGGGTCGCCTAGCTCCACCGCCCCGCGCCCATGATAAGTTGCCGCCAGCGTTTCCATCACAGCGCGAATCGCATCGGCATCCGGGCGAAATATTTGTTGATTGAGCATACACATCGTCCTTCAGCGGGAGGAAACCCCCAGCGATTTGTTGAAACAACTAAAAGCCAGCTTGAGAAAGTATTCACCATGCCTGAACCTAACCCTGTGCCGTCCTTCGTCGATGCTTTTGTCGGAAACCCGGAGACATCCGCGCTGCTCGTGGACATGATGCCGCAGCTTGTCTGGAGCGCCCGGCCCGATGGCGTTGTGGATTACTTCAACCGGCGCTGGTATGACTATATGGGAACCACGCCGGAAACAACGCAGCCGGAGGATTGGAATGCGCTGATACACCCGGACGACGCCACTCTCTACGCGGATCGCTGGAGCCATGCGCTGGCAACCGGGGAGTCTTATGCTGTTGAGTACCGTTTCCGGCGGGGTTCAGACAGCTCCTACCGCTGGTTCCTGGGACGCGCGGAACCAGTCCTGGATGGGGACGGCAGAATTACGCGCTGGTTCGGAACCTGTACGGACATTGACGACCAGAAACAAGCGGAGCTGACGCTGGCGCGCGTGTCGGAGCGCGAACGTCATATTTCGGAAGCCCTGCAAGGCATGGTGCAGCCGACTCTGCCGGAAGCAGTGCCGGGGCTGGACTTGGCGTCCTTTTACCGTGCCGCGCTGGAAGAAGCCAATGTCGGCGGTGACTTTTGCGATGTGTTCCCGGTAGAAAAAGGCTGCTACTGCCTGGTCGTGGGCGATCTCAGTGGCAAGGGCCTTCTCGCAGCGGCCCAGGTCGCTGTTGTCCGCAACATGCTGCGCTACGCGATCTACACAGAGCGCACCATTGCAGAAGGCGTAATGCGGCTTAACAATATTCTTATCACCAACAACCTGTTTTCAGGATTCGCAACACTGGTTGTGGTCACGTTTGACCTGGGCATGAAAACGCTGACCTACGTTTCCTGCGGCCAGGAACCCGCTCTGCTGCGCCGCACGACTGACGGGCAGGTGCAGGAGCTGCCGCCGACCGGCCCCATTATTGGCCTGAGCGAGACGGCGGAATATCAGGAAACCGTGATTCCACTGCTTCCCGGCGATGCGTTTGCCCTCTATACAGACGGCCTGACCGAGGCGGGACCGAACCGGCGCGAACTGCTGGGCGTTCAAGGTGTAGCCGCTCTGATGGCCGGGGAAGCCTCCGGGGCGCAGGAAGTGGTCGCCCACATCGTGGCGGGCGCGGAAAGCTTTGCCGGCGGCTCATTTCATGATGATGTCTGCCTGCTGGTGGGCGTCGTGCAGGCAAACGGCCAGGCTTATTTCTAGTTTATTCTTGGCCTGCCACGATACGGTCAAAATCAGCAAACTGCTGAAACAGCGCCCGCAGGCAGCCCAGCAGAGCCAAGCGGTTGTCACGGTGGGGCGGATCGCCGCCCATCACCATCACGGCCTCAAATAAAGCATCCACTGATGGTCTCAGCACTGCCAGACTGTGAAGTGCAGAGGGGTATTCACCGCGCTCCATCTCAGCGGCAAAGGACGTTTCGGCAGTTTCCAGCATATCAAACAATCCCTGTTCCGCAGGATGTTCCAGCAGCGCCGGACTGGGATCGGCGGTGGGAAGGACAATGCCTTCTTTCTCCGCAAAACGCAGGATATTGCTGATGCGAGAGGATGCCGCCAGGGCGTCCAGGCCGTCCTGACTGCCGATCGAGCTGCCCAGGGCGATAGCCCGCGCCTGCATTTCGTAAACGCTGCGGAGCGGCGTTGCCAGCACGGCATCGCGAACATCATATCGAACGCCTTTGTCGTCCAGAGCGGCATCCAAACGCTGAATCAGCAGCCCTGCGAAATTGGCAAAAGCGTCTTCGGCAGCCGCCGACTGCGTGATGCCCTGACCGCCATATGCGGCCCAGGCGGCCTCAAAAAGTATGCGTGGTGACGGCAGCGCGCTGTCCGTCGCCAGCAGGACCACCAGACCGGCGGCGGCACGGCGCAGTGCGTAAGGGTCGCTGGTTCCGCTCGGTACAATCCCAATGCCGACGTAGCCCGTGAGTGTGTCTACCCGATCAGCGATAGCGAGCCGCCGGCCTGCATCTGTGTCGGGCAGCGGATCGCCCGCGCCTTTGGGTTTGTAATGACCGGAAATGGCCCGCGCCACTTCTTCGGGTTCACCCTCGCGCCGGGCATATTCTTCGCCGACGATGCCCTGGAGGGCAGGCAGTTCTTTCACCATTTCACTAGCAAGGTCCGCCTTGCAAAGCTGCGCGGCGCGGCGCAGCGCCAGGATTTCAGTCTGGCCTAAAGCTTCCAGCAGGCCGCCATTTTCTAGAATCAGCGGCAGCCGCAGGGATTTTTCGTACACTGTCCCCAGTTTTTCCTGAAACACAATCGTCTTTGTGCCATCAATTTTAGCCGAAAGCGACGTTTGGCTGTCCAATTCATCAAAAAACCGCGCATCGTTGAAGCGCGCCGATAGGACATTCTCAAAGCCGGCCCGCACTGTGTCCAGATAATCCCCGCCCCCATTGCGAACAGCGACAAAGTTTGGCATTAAAGCGCCGTCGGCGGAGATCAGCGGAAAATAACGCTGGTGCTTTCGCATCGCCGTCACCAGCACCGGACGCGGCAGCGTCAGATACTCCGGGTTAAACGCTCCCAAAACCGCCGTCGGATACTCGGTGAGAAAGACATTTTCTTCCAGCAATTCTTCCGCGATCTGCACCGTGCCGCCCGCCTCGGTCGCCAGCCGCTCCGCCTGCGTCACAATCCGCTCGCGCCGTTCGGACGGCTCAATCAAGACATATTTTTCACGCATGATGTCAAAATAAGCCGCGGGGCTGGCGACTTCGGCCTCTTCAGGAGATAAAAACCGATGCCCCCGCGTCCGGCGTCCGGCGGCGACATGCTCAATGGCACAGGGAATGATCTCGCTGTCCAGCAGGGCCAGCAGCCAGCGAATAGGCCGGGCAAAGCGCAGCTTACCCGCGCCCCAGCGCATGGCTTTCGGGAATGTCAATTCCCGCGTCATCTGCGGCAAAAGCTCGCCAGCAATTTCGGGAGCGCTTCGGCCCGCGCGAGTCACACTGGCCTGTACATACCCATCGACGACAGCAAGGTCTTCCACCGCAAGCCCGTTTTTACGCGCAAAGCCGAGTGCCGCTCCTGTTGGTTTGCCCAGCGGGTCAAAGGCCACTGCGGCGCTTGGCCCTTTCAAAACAACCATCTCATCGGACTGCCGCTCGGCCAGGCCGGTCGCGTAAACCACCAGACGGCGCGGCGTCCCGTAAACCTGGACCGTGCCGCCCGCATCGCTCCACAGCTTCGCCGCTGTGAATTTCTCACGGAAGCCCGCTTCAAGCTGAGTCATGGACGGTGCGACAAACGTGGCGGGCAGCTCTTCGCACCCAATCTCAAATAACAGTTCCGGCATGAGTTCTCCTGGCAACCTATAGCGATTCGTTGAAAATTTGCTTGGGCAGTCTTGCGGCTTTGACCAGTGAATTGAGGCTGGCTTTCAATGACTGCACGAGCTCCGGGTCTGTCACCGCGCCTGTCGCATCGAGTTTAGAGCGGACAAACGCAATTGTCAGCGACGCTTCTTCCACAGTTTGCGCTTCCAGCGCGGTCAAAGTCAGCACAAGCGCGGCATGAGCCTTTTCCCCGCCCAGCGCAGACGGCGAGGCGCTGATGGCTGCCACCGGCTTGCGCCAGAGTTCGCCCGATGACACCACCCAGTCCAGCGCGTTTTTCAGGCTGCCCGGCATTCCAAACGCATATTCCGGTGTGCAAATCACCACGCCGTCAGCGTCTCCAAGATGCGCCCGCCACTCTTTCACCGAGGCAGGCGCGTCAGCCGTATCGAGTTCCGGTGAATAGTGCGGCAAAGTCGCCAGCCCGTCATAAATTGCGAAGTCTACGTCGTCGGGAGCCAGCGCCGCCATGCCTCGCACCAACGCCGAATTGGTGGAGCCGGCCCGCAAACTGCCGGAAATCGCCAGAATTTTCACGCTGTCAGTTCCGCTCATACGGCTGCTTTACTCCACGCAGCTTTTCCTGAGAATCATTACGTCTTTTGTCCTGCTGCTGCCGAACCCAGGCTGTGCTATCTTTCATATCCTCACGATCAGCCCACATACCGATTAAGCCGATTTGCTTCCAGTAGGCAATCGCCTCGGCCCCATTCTTGAAGTCGGCGGGAGGCAATGACATGGCGAGTAACTGTGATGCCAGCAATTCTTTGGAAATGTTTGCCACAATGGCTTCTTCTTCCAACCGCGCTTCTATTTTTGTCGGCAAATCTAGTGTAATAGTCATGGTATTTACTCCCACTCAATCGTGGCGGGCGGTTTGCTGGTGATGTCCAGCACGACTCGGTTGACGCCGGGGACTTCATTAACGATGCGGTTGGAGATGCGGTCCAGCACCTCGTAGGGCAGACGCGCCCAGTCGGCGGTCATGGCGTCTTCGCTGGTGACGGCTCGGATGACGATGGGATAGGCATAGGTGCGATGGTCGCCCATGACGCCGACGCTTTTCGTGGGGATCAGCACGGCGAAGGACTGCCAGACTTTGCGATACAGGCCAGCGCGCTTGATCTCATCAATGATAATCCAGTCGGCGGAGCGCAGCAAGTCCAGGCGCTCTTTGTTGACTTCGCCGGTGATGCGGATGGCGAGGCCGGGGCCGGGGAAGGGCTGCCGCCAAACCATGTCGGTCGGCAGACCCAGTTCTTCAGCGACGGCGCGGACTTCATCTTTGAACAAAAAGCGCAGCGGCTCGACCAGCTTGAAGTTCATGTCTTCCGGCAGGCCGACGTTGTGATGCGTCTTGATTTTGGCCGCTTTGCCCGTGCCGGACTCAATCACATCCGGGTAAAGCGTTCCCTGGGCCAGAAACGTCGCATTGGTCAGCTTGCAGGATTCTTCTTCAAAGACGCGCACGAACTCTTCGCCGATAATCAAGCGCTTGCGCTCCGGGTCGGTGACGCCTGCCAGTCGGCGCAAAAAGCGCTCCTCGGCGTCTACCGTAATCAAGTTGATCTTGAACGCGGCAGCGAATTTCCGCTGCACGTCTTCGGACTCGCCCTTGCGGAGCAGGCCATGATTGACGAAAATACAAACTAACTGATCGCCGACGGCTTTATGTACCAGTGCGGCCACGGTGCAGCTATCAATCCCGCCGGACAGGCCGCAGACGACTTGATTCTGGCCGACCTGCTCCCGGATCAGCCGTATCTGCTGCTCGATAAAGCTCTCCATGTGCCACAGACCCTGCGTTCCGCAGACTTTTTCCACAAAGCCGCGAATCACCTCGGTTCCCCAGGGTGTATGCACCACTTCCGGGTGAAACTGCACGGCATAAAACCGACGCGCGGTATCATACATGGCAGCGACCGGGCAGCTTTCAGTGGAGGCAGAGACCGTAAAGCCGGGCGGCGCTTCTTCCACCGTATCCCCATGACTCATCCAGCAGACCAGTTCCGAGTTCAAGCCCTCAAACAGCACCGCCGGGTCCAGCACGTCAAGCTGCGTTTTGCCGAACTCTTTCAGCGTTGCCGCCGACACTTTGCCGCCAAGATCATGCGCCATTGCCTGCATCCCGTAGCAGATGCCGAGGATGGGAAGGCCCAGATCATAGACCGCTTTGTCGATCTGCGGCGCTCCTGGGTCATACACGGAGGATGGCCCGCCGGAAAGTATCAATCCAACCGCGCCGCGCGCCTGTATGACATCCAGGGGCGTGTCAAAGGGCAAAATCTCGCAGTAAACATGGCATTCCCGAATTCGGCGGGCGATAAGCTGCGTATACTGCGCCCCGAAGTCCAGTACCAGTACCAGTTCCGGCGGAGAGACGCCTTCCCCGGCAGCGTCACCCGGACTATAATTCGTCAGCACCGGCTGATCCTGATGCTGCGGCGTCAGTGACATAGCAGCCCCCACCCTTGCGCGGCTGTAAAGAAGTTCGTTTTTGCAAATTTGCGTGTTGTTTTATTCATGGTGATCCATTATTGTACCCGGTTAGGGAGCGCGTTCCAGGGCGGCCCGATCCCAGCGGCCTAAATTGGCCGCGGCTTCATAGGTGCTTTGCAGAAACGCCAGCAGCGCATCGTCCGGTGCGGGAGCAAGCCGCACTGCATCATACGGCAGCAGAAACTCGTGCAGGTCGGCATTGTAACTGCTTCCGGCGGCAAAGCAGGGAAATCACCATAGCCCGGCGGTTCCGGTAGGCATAGGAATAAAACGCCGGGAAATCTACCCGTCCCTGCCGGGCCAAAAGCCGACGCTGCTGCATTCTTTGAAATAGGCTTCCTCGACAACACGGTCCGCCAGCCCAGGAGTCGCGGGATGCTTCAGCGCGGCGCGCCCGGAAAAGCGAATGACGGCCAGATCAAAGCTGCCCCAGAAGAAATGCACCGGGCTGACCTTGCCAAGAAACCGCGCCCGAAACTCAGTAAACACACGGTCAGTTTGTACGAGAATCCGCTAGAACCGCTCTGCTTGTTCGGGATCGTAAGCCCGATGCGTTTCGTCCTGCTCAAAAGGTTTTCGTCACGCTTAGGCTATTCTCACTCAATTGCCGCCAAGTTTCCATGCGCGGTTAGCGCCCCTGGCCGACGTGCTGGGCGCGCTGCATGGATTTTCCTTCGGTCTGGATTTGCGGGGCGACGACCATTTCCGCCTGCTGCATTTCCGCGATTGTCTTTGCGCCGCAGGTCGCCATAGAAAGGCGCAGAGCGCCGACGAGGTTCATCGTGCCGTCGTCTTTATGGGCGGGGCCAAGCAGAATCTCGCGCAGGCTGCCCAGAATGTTGACTTTGATGCGCGTACCGCGCGGCAGGTCGGCGTTGGACATCGCCATGCCCCAGGAACAGCCAGGCGCGGGGGCTTCGGAGGAAGACGCAATCGAGGAGCCGAGCATGACCGCATCGGCCCCGGCGGCGATGGCTTTGGCGAAATCGCCGCCGTTTTTGATGCCGCCGTCAGCCAAAATGGGAACGTACTTGCCGGTGCGGGCTTGGAACGCATCACGGGCAGCGGCGCAGTCGGCGACTGCCGTGACTTGCGGGACGCCGACGCCCAGCACGGTGCGGGTAGTGCAGATCGCGCCGGGGCCGACGCCGATTAAGAGGGCGGATGCACCTGCTTCCATCAGCTCCATCGCGGCTCCAAACGTCACGCAATTGCCGACGACGACGGGAATAGGCGAGTCGCGGCAGAACTTTGCCAGATCAACCGTCTCCGTATGCGTAGAATAATGCCGCGCTGTGGCGACCTGGGAGGCAACGACAAACAAATCGGCCCCCGCTTCGGCGGCGACCGCGGCAATGCGCGGAGCGTTCGGTGGGATCGCCGCCAGCGCGCAGAAGCCGCCGCCGGACTTGATTTCCTGCACACGCCGGGCAATAAGTTCGTCCCGCACCGGGGCCGAATAAAGCTTTTGCATCGTTTCGATAATGCCTTCGGGGGGCGAGTCGGCGATTTCCTGCAAAATGCTTTCCGCATCTTCGTAACGGGTCTGAATGCCTTCGCCATTTAAGACAGCGAAGCCGCCGAGACGGGTCATCTCGACGGCCACACGGGGATTCACAGCGGCATCCATCGCGCTGGCAACGATGGGAATGGCGAAGCGGTGACGGCTCAAAGTCCAGGCAGTATCCACATCGCGCGGGTCTACCGAAAGCGCGGACGGAACCAGGGCTACTTCATCGAAGCCGTAGACGCGGCGCGCCTTTTTGTTGCCTCCCAGCGTGATGGTTTGTTCCAATCTCGGTCACCTCTCAAACTTTTCCGTTCAGTATACCCGATGAGAGGCCGCGGCTGTCAACAGCAAAACGCCCCGGAGCGGCAGGGCAGCCACTTCGGGGCGTTTGGTTCTTTTTCGCCTTGCGTTAATCCAATGTCACATCCGCTATCCCGTCCGAAGCGTTGAGATGTGCCGCCTCTTCTGCCGCTTTCTCGGTGCGATAATGGAGCTGCTTTTCCGCGCAGACCGTGGTTCCATGCGGGTCAGTACGATGAAATTCCAGCCGGTCGGATAGGCCCTGAATAAGCTGCATTCCAAAGCCGCCCAGCCGCTGCCCGCCATTGAAATCCGCGCGGCTGGTTCCCGCCGGCGGCACGTCCTGAAAGGAGAAACCTTCGCCCCGGTCCTCCACCATGATCGCAACATGATCACTATGGTATTCCAGAGCCACCCGGAACCGACCGGCGTGCGACTGGGCATGGCGCAGAACATTGGTGCAAAGCTCGCCCACGAGCGTTTCCACATCATCAACATCTGTCTGCTCGGCCTGCAAATGCTCCAGCAGGGCGCGCCCCAGAATGCGCGTGAGACGGATATAAGCCAAATCTTCCGGCAGTTCCAGCGTTAAACGCAGTATCATGGGGAAACATTACCCGTGCCGACAAGTTTTCAAGCGGCGAGGCGCACTTACCGGCCCTTCAGGTCGCTTTCAGCGTCACCACCGTTGCCCCCGCGCCGCCTTCTTCGGGGTCAGCCGTCGCGAAGTCGTCTACCAGGGGATGCCCCTGCAAGTAGTCCTGCACGGCGCGCCGCAAGGCTCCTGTCCCCTTGCCATGCACGACGCGGGCGCGGCTCAGGCCGGCGGCATACGCATCGTCCAGATACTTTTCTACGTTTTGCACGGCTTCGTCGGCGCGCTGGCCGAGCAGGGTAATCTGCGGCGTGATGCCAATGGTTTTTTGCAGGGAAAAGCTGGGCGTGTCGCCATCTTTGCCCCCACTGCCCCCATTACCCGGGGGGAGAGGGGCAGAGCGAACTTTCGCGGCCTTTTCCGCCCCGACCAGTAAAAGTGTGGACGGCGGGACGCTGACACGCATCGCGCCCACCTGCACGGGAACCGGCGAATCACCGGACGGAGTTTCCAGGAGTTCTCCGGCCATGTCGAGAGTCGTAATACGCACACGGTCGCCCCGGTGCAGAGGACGGTCGGAAACGGTTTCAAGCGGCCAGGGGGTATTTGTCGTCAGAGTTTCCGAAATAGCAGCCTGCAAGTCGCTGCCGATGTCTTTGATCTTTTGGCGGGCAAGCTCGGTCTGCCGGCCTTCCGTGTTGGCCCGGCGGATTTCGGCCAGCGTGTTATCCAGCTTGTCCTGCGCCCGCTTGATAATCGCACGGGCTTCCTCCTGCGCCTTTTGCTTGGCTTCGCGCTTTAAGGCTTCCAAATTGGACAATTCTTCGGCGTAGCGGCGCTTCAGCATCTGCGCTTCGACGCGCACCTGTTCGGCCTGCCGCGCCTCGGCGACGGCCTGGCGGCGGCCTTCTTCCAGTTCGCGCAGCAGATCGGCGGTTTCATCGGAGCCGGTCAGTTCCACGCGGGCATGGTTCAGCACCGATTCGGGCATCCCCAGACGCCCGGCGATGGCGAACGCATTAGACGAGCCGGGGATGCCCTGCAAGAGCCGATAGGTTGGGGAAAGCGTCTGCTCGTCGAATTCCACACTGGCATTTTGAACGCCTTCGGTGACGAAGGCATAGGTTTTGAGTTCCCCGTAATGGCTGGTAGCGATCACTCGGGCATCTTTCTGACGCAGAAAATCCAGCAGGGCGCGGGCGAGTGACGCGCCTTCGCCGGGGTCGGTTCCCGCGCCGACTTCATCTAACAGCACCAGCGCATTGCGGCGCAGGTCTTTGAGTATCCGCACGATATTGGTAATGTGGCTGGAAAATGTGGACAGAGACTGCTGCAAGCTCTGTTCGTCGCCGATGTCCGCGAACACCTGGCCGAATATGTTCATTTCGGCGCGGGACGCCGGGACATGCAGGCCGCACTGAGCCATCAGCGACAGCAGGCCGGTGGTTTTGAGGCTGACGGTTTTGCCGCCGGTATTTGGCCCGGTAATCAGCAGCACTTTGTTCTGCGGCCCGCCGAGTTCAATGTCTATCGGCACGACAATTTTCGGGTCGATCAGGGGGTGACGGGCGGACAGCAAGCGAGTGAGGCCGGTGTTGTTCAGGGTCGGTTCCACAGCCCTGTGGACTTCGGCCAGCTTGGCGCGGGCGGCGATGAAATCGATCTCGCCCATCGCGTCGGTCGTTGTCATCAAGCCTGCCGAGACGCGGCGGACGCTTTCCGTCAAGCGCAGCAGAATTCGCGTGATTTCCTGCTCTTCTTTGATCGCTAGTTCTTTCAGTTCATTGCCCAGGTCGACCACGACCTGCGGCTCCATAAACAGCGTCGCACCCGATGCCGAGATGTCGTGGACAATGCCGCCGAACGCTCCCCGGTGATCGGCTTTCACAGGGACGCAGTAGCGGTCGCCGCGCTGCACGATCACCGGGTCTTGCAGCATCGTTCGCTGCGGGCCGGTGACAATGGCATTGAGCCGTTCCATCATCCGAGACGACGCGGATTTACGCCGGGCGCGTATCCGGCCCAGTTCCGGCGAGGCCGAATCCAGCACCAGGCCGCCGAGGCTGATGGAGGCATTGATTTCCGACTCCAGCGAGGGAAACTGCCCCAGCCCGCCGGCGCGCTCTGCCATGATCGGATAGTCCTGCCCGATCTTTTGCAGAAACAGCTTCAGCGAGCGCGAGGCGGCAGCCATGCCGACAATGTCCAAAAAGCCGTGCGGGTCCAGCGCTGCGCCAATCTCCGCCGCCCGCAAGTGAGGCCGGATGTCCGTCACCCCGCCGAGCGGCAGATTGCCTTTGGCGCTGATAAGGTCCCGGCACTCGGTCGTCTCGGCCAGACGCGCCTGTGCCTGCGGCAGCCAGTCTGCCGGTTCCATCGCTTCGGCCCGTTCCCGTCCCAGCGAGCAGGCGGTCTGCCCGGCCAGTTGGCTTCGTATGGCGTCAAATTCCAAGACGCGCAGTGCATGTGTGTCCACCATGATAAAGAAGTATACCCGGAGAAAGAAAAACCCACCCCAGCGCACATCCCTGACCGTATAGGGGCAGGTCTTATTCTTTATCGTTAATGTTTGAAGAAATGATAAGCGAGGATCAGCAAAATCCAAACGGCCATCGCCCACCAGTGCGCGGTGGTCACGCGGCGGGCAAACAAGCCGAGGCAGGCCGCAAAGAAGAGGATGGGGAGAATAATTGTCATGGATGGGGCGCCTTCGGAGGAGACGACGGCACGGGAGTTCGCGCGGTTCGCACCCATTCGTCCTGCTTTGCGCCTTCCCGCCGCCGCATCACGCGCGGCACCAGCAAGGCAAACTTCCAGAGGGCATATAGCGGAGCGCGAAGCAGCGCCCCATAAGCCGCGCGAGAGGCATTCGCCACGCGAAACCCGCCCAGAATGTAAAGCAGCAGTCCAGCGCTGCACAGTGCGGCGGCGGCGGCCCATGCCAGGGGGTACGGCAGCAGGCGGGTGGCCGCGCCCACGCCGATCAGCAAAGCCCACGCGCCGAGAAATGCGCTCAACTCCGCCAGCGGCGGGATCATCAAATCCCAGCCCATGTCCCAAAGCAGCAGGCTCCGGCGGCGCAGTCCTTCCCGCAGCAGGGGCAGAGCAGATTCGCGCACCATCCGCGCCCGGCCCTCCTCCCAGCGCGCGCGCTGGGACCCCGCCCCCGACGCTTCCGCCGGCATCTGCGCCAGAACGCGCGCTTCCGGCACATAGCCGACCCGCAGCCCGAAGCGCCGGGCCAGTTCCAGGCAATAATCCAGGTCTTCCGTCAGCGAACCGCCCGGCCACGCCACCTGTGCGGCGACGGCGCGCGTGAAGGCCATGCCGTTGCCTTTCAATCCCACGCTCAGACCCAGCGCCTCGCGGCCCAGCGGCTTCACATGGTTGATCAGGTCAAATGCGCCCGCCATCAGCGCCGCCCGCCAGCCGTCCTGCGCATTCAAAACGCCGTAGCGGCACTGCCAGGCGCCGCGGCCCCCCGGCGGCACGGACGCCAGTTTCGCGTTCATGCAGGCCAAAAAGTTCGGGCTGGCCCAGGTATCGGCATCGACAACGAGAAATCCGTCGGGGACAACGGGGCGGGCCAGCAAATGGGAAATTGCGAAGTTGAGGGCATAGCCCTTGGCGCGCTCGTCGGCGCTGATACGCTCCAGCACGGTGACATCGCAGGAGCGGGCCACCCCGGCAGTACGATCAGAGCAGTTGTCGGCGACGACCACAATTTCATAACACTCGCGCGGATAGTCCTGCGCCCGCAGGCTTTGGAGCGTTTCCGCCAGCATCAATTCTTCATTGTGGGCCGGGACAATAACAGCCAGCCGCAGGGGAGCGGCTGCCACTGCCGGAGCCGGTGCGCGGCGGCCTGCCAGAGCGGCGGCCAGGAGCAGAAACACCAGAGTGCCGACGCCTGCCAGCGAAATCGCGCCCAGGCAGGCGGCAAGAATGGAAAACAGCAAAACCATGGAGCAGGGCTAATCCGACCTACGCTTTTTCTAGCCTACGCTTTTTTTAGGCTTTTGTGACCCATTTCCGCAGCCAGGCCGGGCTGGAAGACTTGACGCGGTTCAAGGTCACGCCGATCACTTTATCCCGCCCCAGTGCATCCAAAGCCTGCGCGACCACATCGCGCGGGGTCGCGCCGGCGCGGGCCACCACCAGCAGGCCATCCATGTGCCGGGTCAGCGGCAGCGCATTGTCGGAGGCCACCGCGGGCATATCCACAATGACGACATCAAAGGCCATGCGCGCAGAAATAATCAACTGTGCGACGCGGGGCGAACGCGCCAGACGGGCAGCATTGGCAGGGGCTTTACCGGCGGGAATAATCACCAGATTGTCGCACCCGGCAAGCTGCAAAGTCGGCACCACATTGTCGCTGTCTTCCAGGACGGCAATCACGCCTTCGCCGCGCGAGGGAACGCCCAGACGCCCGGCAAGATCGCCTTTACCCAAGCTCATGTCGATCAAACAAATTTTCTTAAACGTGTCATGGGCAATGGTCATCGCCAGATGCAGGGCAACCGTTGTTTTCCCCTCCCCCATCACGGCGCTGGTAATCCCCAGCACATAAGGCCGTTCGGCGCCCAGAGTTTCGCCGCTGATAAGGGTGACATCTCCCACACCAGCAATCTGCCGCTCCAAAGACGCATACAGATGGCTGAACTCCGTCGGGGTTTTCTCCGTATCCAGGCTGATGACCGGCGACGCCGGCAGTCGCGGCGCGATATCCTCCCCGTCGGAGGGTATCCCGGAAAACTCGTCCGGGCGCAGGGTGCGCTCCGGCCGGTTCAGCGCGGACCGATCCATCATCATCGTGGTCTCAAACGTGGCAAGGTCAGGGCGCAGGTTCACCGGCCTTCCGCCGGCGTCCGCCGCGCGGCCGGGCAAGGGCGGCAGGTCGTCCGTGTGCAGGGACTGACCATTGCGTTCGGCTTTCAGAAACGTTTCTTCCACTCGAATATCACTCATACGTTTTGTCCTTCCGGGGCCGGGCCGGTCAGCGCGCGCTTGTTTCCGCCGGTAAGGGCGCGGCGAGGCGCATTCACCAGCAGGCTTGACGACTCAGGCAGGGCGGCCAGAATGGGAACTCCCAGCAGGCGCTCGGCATCGGTTTCGTGCCGCAGCGAATGGTCGGACCACTCACTCAAAACAATCAGCAGAAAGCCAACCAGGCTGCCCAGAACAATGCTTCCCAGCAGCATGGCGATCAGTTTGGTCTTGCCGGTCGTCGGCAGGGCGTAGGTCACGCCGATGGGCAGGAGGCTGCTGCTGGCGGTGAGATGAATCAAGCTGGCCTGCTGCTTGGCCTGTTCGCGCTGCTGCTGCAAGCGGTGTTCGGATTCCGTCAGGGTGGCATAATCGCGCGTTTTGTCCACCAGCATCCGCTGGGCGGCGGGAATTTGATTGACCAGAGTTTGATAATGGTTGATCTGCTGGTTCAGATTCTGGATTTCCTGCTGATCGGCCTGGGCGGCGATGGAAGCCTCGGCAACCTGGTCGCGCAGAGCCTGATACTGCGGATTGTCCTCCATTTTCGTCTGTGTGCTATGCTGGTTTTCCGGGGCATTGGCGCGCACGCGCTCCTGGGCCTGAAGGCGCTCGATTTGTTTGTCAACAACGACCACATCCGGGTGCTGAGGAGTCAATCCCCCGGAAAGCAGCGCTTCGCGCTTGGCCAGCAGATCGGCAATTTCTTTTTCCGCCGGGGTTTGATCTGAAACCGTCTGCTCGGCAATGCTCATCGGGTGCATTTGCGCCAGTTCCTGCTGCAAAAAATCCCGGCGGTGCGCGCTTTCGCCCTGCGTGATCTGCTTTTCGTCCCGCTCGGCAATCAGGCTGCTGAGCTGGCTGGTGTAGGCGCTGTCGGGGCCGGACAACTGGCCGTTGAAGCTGGACTTGTAATCGGTCAGCGCTTTTTCGGCGACGCGCATTCGCTGCTCCACATCGGCCAGCGTCGTATCCAGAAAGTGGACTGTCTGCGTGGAAACGATGGCGCGGTCATCGCCGACTTCGCTGATGTACTGATTCTGTAGCGCGGTGGCGATGTTTTGGGTTTCTTCCGGGTTGTCCCAGGTCAGATTGATGGAAAACTGGTTAGCACTTTCCACGCTGGCAATCAGGTTTTTTTGCAGCATGGCGTAGCGCGGGTCGTCATTTTTAGGGTTGACGTCTATCGGACTTGTCAGATGCGCGTTTTTCAGAGCGGTATCCAAAAACCCGCCGGGCTGATCCTGCTTGACCAGTTCCATGAACCGATCCACGTTTTGCTGCGCGGGGGAAGCATAAGTCAGGGCATTGGTCTGGCCCAGGTTGCTCGCGACGCTGTCCGTCTGCACCTGAGTCATGGCGGACGCATGGTACGTCTTGCTGCGCGCATACAGCGCGGCCATGGTGAGGCTGCTGACGATCACCAGCGCACTCCAAAACAAAAGCTGGTAACGAAAGAACGAATCAATAATCCGAAACGTGATCGGGGTACGCCGGTACATAAACTGCAATTCTCCTGGCGGACAGCGCGGGCCGTCTTGGGTTGATTGTCGGCTGACGAAGCGGATTTTCTTAAAGGCCGGTATTTTTACCGGGTAGTTCTGCTTATTATAGCACGATTGCAGGCAAAGCCGCAAAAATTCTTGCGAATTGGTTGAGGCTTTAGTAAGCCCCTTCCGCCCGAAACACGGCAGGAATCGTCATCAGCAAAATGCGGAAATACAAGCCAATGGATTGATGTTCAATATAATATAAATCAAGCTCAATGCTGTGGTCAAAACTCAGTGTAGCCCGGCCCGAAACCTGCCATAAGCCCGTTACGCCCGGCAGGCAGATCAATCGCTGCCGCTGGCGAGCCGTATATTTGGCGGTCTCCGCCGGAAGAGCCGGGCGCGGCCCGACCAGACTCATTTCGCCCTTCAGCACGTTGATCAACTGGGGCAGTTCGTCCAGCGAAAATTTACGTAAAATTCGCCCGCTGCGGGTCACACGCGGGTCGTTTCGCATTTTGAAGACCGGGCCGCTGCGCTCATTGTGCATTTCCAGTTGATGACGCCGCGCTTCGGCATCGCAGACCATGGAACGAAATTTATAGAACGGAAACTCGGCGCCGTCCTGGCCAACCCGCATTTGCTTGAACAGCACCGGGCCGGGACTATCGAGCTTGATCATCAAAGCAATGATGCCGAAAATCGGCCAGACCAGCACCAGAATCAGGCTGCAAAAGATCAAATCAAAAATTCGCTGAGCCGTTTTTGCCCCGCTGCGGCGCGCCGAAACGCCTCGCAGCAGCACCGTGTCGCCGGCCAGCCGGCTGGCCGGCCCGCGCCGCGCATCTGCGGCCGCGCCGGCCGCTTCCATTGGCTCAGGATAAGTAGGGGTGTTCATAAAGTCTGTGCTCAAACTAATAAATTTTTATGAGTGCCGCGCACTGCCGCATCGCTTGCTTTCGCGTCCTTAGCCGGCAGCCAGAAATAAGTGATGCAAAATTCATGCCAACCTAGAAATTCATGCCAACCTAGATGGATGCGCCCGAAACTCGGCGGCTCCTCACCATCTTCGGGACATTTGCCCGTAAACTGGAACTGGCCCAGCTTCATTATACACGCACTTTGCTCTGTTGTCAGGTATCCGGTCGATGAAGCGAGGCAGGGAAACTGGGGTCGCAGAGAGAATAGTAGACAATAGCAAGGAAAGAAATCCGCGCGCAAGGAGAAACATTGACTTTATGGGAGCTATCCTCGTCACCGGCGGAGCCGGTTACATCGGCAGCCATACTACCAAACTGCTGCTCAAAAAAGGCTACGATGTGGTTGTGTATGACACCCTGGAGCTGGGGCATCGCGAGGTGCTGACGTATTTGCCAGGGGCAAAGTTCATTCAAGGCGACATCGGCGATGGTAACTTGGTCGCAAACACCATTCAGGAGCATGGCATTGATTCAGTCATCCATTTTGCCGCCTATGCGTCTGTGCCGGACAGCGTCACCGACCCGGTTAAATACTACCAAAACAACATCGTTAAAACGCTCACACTTCTGGATGCCCTGAATGCCCAGGGAGTGAAACACGTTTTGTTTTCTTCCTCCGCCGCAACATTCGGCGAAACCAAATATGTGCCGATTGACGAGCAGCATCCCCAATTCCCCACCAACCCTTACGGGCAGACCAAGCTGGATGCCGAGCATATCCTGCACTGGTACGATGTCGCGTTCGGCATTAAAAGCATCTCCCTGCGCTATTTCTGCGCTGCCGGAGCGGACCCGGAAGGCGATCTGGGAGAAGACCATACCCC
This sequence comes from Capsulimonadaceae bacterium, assembly GCA_965277095.1. GTDB lineage: Bacteria > Armatimonadota > Armatimonadia > Armatimonadales > Capsulimonadaceae > JANXMY01. Next base: position 2,465,295 of record OZ255718.1, on the reverse strand, counting down.
TGAAACGCATATGATTCCCTTGACGCTTTTCGCTGCTCTGGGCCGCCGCCCTTCCATCAAAATGTTCGGCAGCGACTATCCGACCCCCGACGGCACTGGCGTCCGTGACTATATTCACGTCACCGATCTGGGCGCGGCGCATATTCTCGGTCTGGAAGCTCTCAAAAACGGCGCGGAGACGACGGCCTATAACCTCGGCAACGGCAAGGGTTATTCCGTGAAAGAAGTCATCGAAACAGGCCGCCAAGTCACGGGCCGGGAAATCGTCGCCGAAGCCGCCCCGCGCCGCCCCGGCGACCCCGCCGAACTCATCGCGTCCAGCGCAAAAATCGAGCGCGAACTGGGCTGGAAACCGCAGTACGGCGACCTGACGACGATCATGCGAACGGCTTATGAGTGGTTTGAGAAGCACCCGAACGGCTACGGGGGATAACTTCGCTCCAAAAATTTTAGCCCGGCAGTCGTCGCAAAGGCAGCACGACCGCCGGGCTAATTTTATTTCGGGTACAATGCGCCCATGAAGGCTTTGCTCCGTTTTTTTTCCGGCTTGAACCTGCTGCTGTTATTTATCCCCGTCAGTCTTTTCCTGCATTACGCCACGCCGGGGTATCCGCTTTGGGTATTTCTGGCGGCGGCGCTGGCAATTGTGCCTCTGGCGGGGCTGATGGGGGAAGCGACGGAAGAGCTGGCAAAACGTCTGGGAGCTTCCTGGGGCGGTCTGCTGAACGCGACATTCGGCAATGCGACGGAGCTGATTATCGGCCTGTTCGCGCTCCACGCCGGGCTGCTGGATTTGGTACGGGCTTCTATTGTCGGCTCCATCATCGGCAACCTGCTGCTGGTGCTGGGAGCCAGCATTCTGGCGGGCGGAATCAAGCATAAAATCCAGACCTTCAATCAAGATCAAGCCGAGTCGCACGCGATCAATCTTTTGCTGGCGACTCTTTCGCTGGCCGTGCCGGCGATCTTTGTGGAAGCGTTCCATCGCAGCAAAAGTCCAACCAATCCTGATGTAGAAAATTTGTCCCTCTGGGTTTCCGGCATCCTGCTGGCCGTGTATCTGGCCTCGCTCTGGTTTTCCCTGCGGACACATGAGGCGCTTTTTCGGGACTGCGAAGAGGAGGCGGAAACAGACCCGCCCCTGTGGAGCAAGCGGCGCGCGTTTTTTGTCCTGGCGGCGGCGACGGTGCTGGTGGCCCTGGAAAGCGAATTTCTAGTCAGCAGCGTCAATGGCGCGGCCCTGCGGCTCGGCTTTAACCATCTTTTTATTGGGATCATTGTCGTGGCGATTATCGGCAATGCCGCCGAACATTCCACTGCGGTGTGGATGGCGATGAAGAACAAGATGGACATCACCATGAACATCGCCATCGGCTCGTCCACGCAGATCGCCATGTTCGTCGCGCCCGTTCTTGTCTTTGCCAGTCTGCTGCTCGGCCACCCCATCACCTATATCTTTACCGTCCCGGAGCTGACCGCTATCGGTTTCAGCGTGATTATCACGACATTTATTGCGGGCGATGGCAAATGTCACTGGCTGGAAGGGGCGCAGCTTCTGGCGGCCTATGCGATTATTGCCCTGGCTTTCTTTTTTCTGCCACCGGGCTAGATTGTATCCCCTTTGTTTCGGGTAAATTGCAGCCATATTCGGGAAGGAAAATTAGGGAGAAAACACCATGAAACGCTTGGCCTTTGCTTTAGCCGCTTTTGTCTTGACAGAAGCAAGCGCGTTCGCTCAGGACATCAGCACAGCCCCGCTCCGTCCGGCAAAAGCTGCGGAGCGGCAGGCGGCAATTGCTTCTATTCAAGCCCAGCTCAAAGCGTTTGCGCGAGATGATTATAAGACGGCAGCGACTTACCAGAGCGCGGAACTGAAGAAAAACTTCGTTTCCCCGGATGCGTTTCGGACCATGATGGTGCGCGTTTATCCCGAATTTGCCCACTTCAAAAGTGTCCAATTCGGTCCGGCCCGGTGCGATCTCAGCGGCGTGCATCTTGCCATCCCGGCGAGTGTCACGGGACAAGATGGCGTAACAGTGCGGGCATTTTACATTTTGTTGCGTGAAAATAAAATCTACCGAATTGAAGGCGTTCAGGGCGGCTCCCAGGCCCCCGCTGATAGCGGCCCCGGCATTTCCGGCAAAGAGATTTAATCTTTTCTTAACATTCCCTGCGTATAATGGGCTGCACTGTTTCACATTCAAGAGTAAGATTCAAGAGGAGCAACCATGACGCGAACTCGAATTTTCACACCGCTGGCACTGGCCGTCATTGCCCTGCTGGGCGCAGGCTGCGGCAAGCAGGAGGCGGATCAATCGCAGGGGACAGCCCCCAGCACTTCCGGCAGCGAAACCTCCCTGACCGGGGCGGGTGCGACCTTCCCCGCACCTTTGTATCAGCAGTGGTTTCAGGAATACAAAACCAAGTCCGGTGTCGCCATCAATTACCAGCCCATCGGCTCAGGGGGCGGCATCAAAAACATTACCGCCAAAGCGGTAGATTTCGGCGCTTCCGATGCACCTATGAATGACGCTGAGATGAAGGCTGCACCGGGCATTCTGCATGTCCCGACAGTGGCAGGCGCCGTCTGCATCGCATACAACGTGCCTGGCGTTCCCGCGCATCTGCATCTTTCCGGGGACATCATCGCGAAAATGTTTCTGGGAACCATCAAGACGTGGAATGATCCCGCGGTAACGGCTTTGAATCCTGGCACAACGCTTCCCAGCACCCCCATTGTCTCCTGCCACCGCTCGGATGGATCGGGGACGACCAACATTTTTACGACTTATCTGAGCCAGATCAGCTCCGCATGGAAAACATCGGTGGGAGCGGGTAAATCGGTCAAATGGCCGGACGGACTCGGCGGCAAGGGAAATGCAGGCGTCGCACAATTGCTTCAGCAGAATGCAGGCAGCGTTGGCTATGTGGAGCTGGCGTATGCTGTGCAAAACAAAATCAACTTCGCCGATGTCCAAAACGCCGCAGGCAAGTTTATCGCCCCCTCTGTGGAATCAACTACCGCCGCCGCGCAGGGCGTGACGCTGCCACCGGATTTCCGAAAGGTGATTACCAACACGACCGACCCCAACGGCTATCCGATTACCGGTTTTACATTCCTGCTGGTTTTCCCCGACGCCAAGCCAGAAGTGAAGAAATTTTTGCAGTGGGCAATGGCCGACGGCCAGAAAGACGCCGCCGCGCTGTATTATGCACCGCTGCCTCCGGCGGTCCAGCAAAAAGCGCTTGCGGAAATCGACGGCATGAAATAGCCGGCAGGGAGAAAGCCGGGCCGGGGCGGGTAAACTCAGGGCAGGACGTAACCTATGCCCCATTTTATCCCGCCCCGGCTGGCAGCAGAGGCCGACATTGTGGGCGTCGGCGGGCCGCTGACGCCGGAGACTCTGCTTTACGCTTACCGTCAGGGCATTTTTCCCTGGCCCGTGCCGGATTATCCTTTGCTCTGGTTTTGCCCGGCCCGCCGGGCTGTGCTGGACTTTGACCGACTGCATATCCCCCGAAGCCTTGTCCGCGCCCGACGGCGAATGGGGTTCACTTTCACGATTGACCGCGCCTTCGACGCCGTGATTCTTGCCTGCCGCCAGGCGCCGCGCCCCGGTCAAAACGGCACCTGGATTACCGCCGAAATGCAGCGGGCGTACCAGGAGTTTCACCGCTGCGGCTATGCCCACAGCGCCGAAGCCTGGGATGCGTCCGGCCAACTGGTTGGGGGCGTGTACGGCGTTGCTGTCGACGGCGTTTTTAGCGGCGAAAGCATGTTTCACCATGCCTCGAACGCTTCCAAACTGGCCCTGCTCTTTCTGATAGAGCATCTCGATGCGCGCGGCCTGCACTGGCTGGACTGCCAGGTAATGACACCGCACATGGAGAGGTTAGGGGCGCGTGAAATCCTCCGCGATGAGTTTCTGGATCGGCTGGAAGCGGAGCAGTTGCGGAGCCTGCATTTGTTTGACTAGCGAATTTGCCATGTTTGGCACAGCGGCCCTTTGCGGTAGTCTTTTTCAAACGACAAGAAGCAGGAGAAGTTGACATGACTCAGGCAGCCGATGCGGAAGACATGACGGGGGCGGAAATTGAACACAACATGAGCCAAACGGCACGAGACCGCGCCCAAAAAGAACTGTCACATCTGGCCCCCGGCCCCCCAGAGCCGCTGCATTTCGGCGATGAGGGCCAAAGGACTCAAACCGACGAAGACCCTATTTCCGAGGTCAATCCCTTTCAAGAGAGATTGCCGTAAAAGCAGAGGGACGCGGCAAATGCCGCGCCCTTTACTTTCACACGCCCTGCTGACTTCGCCGCATCAAATCTTCCGTATCGGTGCGCCGCTTGACCGAGTAGCCTTTCAGAGGCTGAATATGGGTGTGGATGGCGTCCAGAAAGTCGCAGGGGAACGGGAAAAAGGCGTCTTCTATCTCGTCCGGCGGCGTGATCCAGTTGCGCGCGCCCAGCACAATCGGCGGAGCGTCTAAATAGCTAAAGGCAAACTGTGTAATTTTGGCGGCCATTGTCTGCAAAAATGAGCCGCGCTCACAGGCATCGGAGGCCAGAAGTATCTTTCCGGTCTTTTCGACGGACTTCACCACCAAATCATAATTGAATGGCACGATAGAACGGGCGTCGATCACTTCGGCGGACAGGCCGTATTCCGCTTCCAGTGTTTTGGCCGCTTCCAGTGCGCGGTACAGCGTCGCGCCGATGGTCAAAATAGTCAGGTCTTTGCCCGCGCGTTTGATGTCCGGCTCGCCCAGCGGGATTTCGTAAGGGCCGACGGGAATGCCCTCCGTGCCGTGAAAAAGTTCCGGCTGATCATACACGCGCTGGCTTTCAAAGAAAATCACCGGGTCGGTTCCCGTCAAGGCGGCGGACATCAAGCCTTTGGCGTCGTAAGGCGTGGCAGGAAAAACCACTTGCAGACCGGGAATGTGGGCGCAGAGCGCCGTCCAGTCCTGCGAGTGCTGTGCGCCGTACTTGGAGCCGACGGAGACGCGCATGACGACGGGCATTTTCAATAATCCGCCGCTCATGGACTGCCATTTGGCAAGCTGATTGAAGACTTCGTCGCCGGCCCGGCCCAGAAAGTCGCAGTACATGAGTTCAATCAAAGGCCGCCCACCTTCTAAGGCGTAGCCGACGGCGGTTCCGGCAATGGCGGCTTCCGAGATGGGACTGTTGAACAATCGGTGATAGGGCAGCGCTTCCGTCAGGCCCTGATACACGGCGAATGCCCCACCCCAGTCCCGGTTTTCTTCGCCGTAGGCAATCAAAGTCGGGTCGGTGTAGAAGCGGTCAAAAATCGCCTCAAAGAGCGCATGGCGGATATTAACGCACCGGCCTTTAGGCAGCAAGTCGCCATTTTCCCCAATTCCCGAGCGGCTGAGTTTGGCAATCTGCTTGACGCGGGGGTTGTCTTCCTTGGCCAGCCGCGTTTCCGGCATCCGCTCCATGTCCAGCGATGTGGCCTTGCCATTGGAGTACATCGTCGTTTCCAGCAGACCGCCGGCAGCATACAAATCGGCACGGGGAGAAATGCTCAGGTCGACGGCTTTTTGGTAGGCCTTGAAAACAGCCGCGTCAATTGCGGCATGGGTGGCAGCGAGATCGTCGCGCGTCGCCAAACCGTTGGACAGCAATTCTTCGCCGTAGGTAATCAGGGAGTCGACTTGACGCCATTCTTCCACTTCGGATTTTTCGCGATACGACGACGCATCTGAGGGCGAGTGACCGCTGAAACGGTAGGTGATCGTGTCCAGCAGAACGGGGCCATCGCCGCGCAGAATAATCTCTTTTTTCCGGGCAATCGCATCAATGACCGCCAGCGGATTGTAGCCATCCACGCGCTCGGCGTGCATCTGCGCCGGGTTCAATCCCGCTCCCATGCGTACCAGCGTTCCAAAGCCCATGGTCTCGCCCACCGGCTGCCCACCCATGCCGTAGAAATTGTTGACGAAGTTGACGATCAGCGGGAGGCCGCCGCCCAGGGCTTCGTCCCAGAGCGTTTTGAACTGATCCATCGTCGCAAAGCAGAGCGCTTCCCAGGTGGGGCCGCAGCCGGCAGACGCATCGCCGATGTTGCAGATGACCAGGCCGGGCTTGCGGTTGACGCGCTTGAACAGGGCTGCGCCGACGGAGATGTCCGCCGAGCCGCCGACAATGGCGTTGTTGGGGTAGACGCCGAAGGGCGTAAAGAAAGCGTGCATGGAGCCTCCCATGCCTTTATTGAAACCTGCTTCGCGCCCAAAAATCTCTGCCAACGTTCCGTACAAGAGAAAATCTACCGCAAGGTCTTTGACTGAACCGTTGCCGCCTTTTTCCACCCGCTTCAGCACGGCGCCGTCCATATAGCCCGCCATAATCGCCATGAGCGCCGCATCGTCCAGTTTTTCAATGGCGGACAGTCCTTTGGCAAGAATGTCCCCATGCGACCGGTGGCTGCCGAAGATGTGGTCCTCCACGCCCAGCAGATACGCCTGCCCGACGGCGGACGCTTCCTGCCCGATAGAAAGATGCGCCGGGCCGCGATGGTTGTATTCGATCTCGTGAAACTTGCTGGTTGTCTTGACTTCTTGCAGCATGGTTTCGAACGCACGGATCACCGCCATGTCGCGATGAATTCGAATCAGGTCTTCTCGCGCAAAGCGGTCCAGCTCATCGCGCATCGTTTTCCGGTACTGGTTGGCGGGGATTGGCTCAAACTCAATAAAATGCGCCCGACGGACTTCGTTCGGGTGAATTGTCAATGATTTGGGCATGGCAGGAGTCCTTAACGGAATATATCTTGTTCCCCATTGCTGAGGGCCAGCGGACCTCTTAACCGCGCGCATCCATCGGCAGCCACTTTAAATCATGTGGGCCGATGTAAACCGATTCGGGGCGGATGATGCGGTTGCCGTCTAGCTGCTCAATCATATGCGCGGTCCACCCGGCGGTGCGGCCAATCGCAAAAACCGGTGTGAACAGTTCAGAGGGAACGCCGACGGCATGGAGAATCAAGGCGGCATACAGCTCCACATTGGCGTAAAGCTCGCGGCCCGGTTTGAGTTCCGCCAGAACGTCCACGGTGGTTTGCTCTACGGATTTGGTCAAATTGAGCAGCTCATAGTCTCGCGTGAGCGCGGCCATTTTCTCGGCGGCGGCGGAGAGCAGCGCGGCGCGGGGGTCTCGAACCTTGTAAATGCGATGTCCGAAGCCCATGATGCGCCGGCCTGCCGCCATTTCAGCGCGGATGTACGCATCAGTTTGCTCCGGTGTGCCGATTTCGCGCAGCATGTCCAGAACCGGGCCGGGAACGCCGCCGTGTTTCGGGCCTTTCAATGCACCCACGGCGGCAGTGAGGGCCGAAACCATGTCGGAATCAGTGGAAATGGCGACGCGGGCACAGAATGTGGAGACGTTCAGGCCATGCTCGCTGACCGCGACCATGTAGGCATTCAGGCCGTCCACACGCGCCGGGTCCGGCTCGCGCCCTTCCAGCATATACAAGAAGCCTTCAGCCAGGCCATGTTCGGGCCTGGGAGGAACAATCGGCTGCCGATTCCGAATACGCCAGGTATGGGCGACAATCGCCGACATCTGCGCCTGCAAGCGCGCGGCCCGGCGCTTGGCCGAGGCCAAATCCAGGCTGTCTACGTCTGAGTCGCCAATGGACAGCATCGCCGCACCCATGCGAAGGATGTGCATTCCGTCGGCCCGCGCCGCCAGTTTGTCCAGGGCGGCCATGACAGGAAGGGGCAAGGTACGTGCGGCGCTCATCTCGGACTTCAGGGCCTCGTACTCGGCACGGGTCGGCAAAGTGCCGTTCCAGAGCAGAGACGCGACTTCTTCAAAGGTCACTTTGCCCGACAACTCGCCGACATCATAGCCGCGCAGGGTGAGTTTACCGTTCTGGCCGTCCACCTCGGCAATCCGTGTGGCTGCGGCTGTGACGCCTTCCAGACCTTTGGAAATTACGGGTTCGCTCGCCATTAATCTATCCTTTCTATCGGATAATTTCGCAGAGTGAGCGCCGCCAGAATGCGCTGCTGATGTGCCTTGTCGCGCACTTCAATCAGCAACTCCACGCCGGTCATGCCCAGGGCCACGTTGGGGCGCAGACGGTCATGCGTGATCGTGATAACGTTGCCGCGCTCCGCCGCGACCACTTCCAGCAGTGCGGCCAGCGATCCGGGAAGGTCATCGCAGGCCGTAAACAAGTGCAGATAACGGTCAGCGCGCAGCATTTCGCGCTGGGTAATGTCTGCCAGGGCAAGGGCGTCGATGTTGCCGCCGCAGAGGATAACTGCGGTCTGGCCGCGCGCCGGTGTCCGCCCCGACATCAGCGCGGCCAGACCCGCCGCGCCGCTCGGCTCTACCACCAGTTTCGTCCGCTCCAGCAGCAGCAAAATGGCGGCGGCAACGGCCTGGTCAGACACCGTGACCACGTCATCGGCATATTTTTGAATATAAGCGAATGTGCGAGGCGAAGGCGACTTGACCGCAATGCCGTCGCAGATGGTTCGCACCGGGTCGTGACGCGCCACCAGATGGCCGGCGTGAAACGAGCGCACGGCGGTATCCGCCCCTTCCGCCTGGACGCCGATGACCCGAATCGCTGGCCGCGTTTCTTTCAGCGCCGTCGCGACGCCTGCAAACAGGCCCCCGCCGCCGATAGGAATCACCACGGTTTCCACTTCCGGCAGGTCCAAAAGCAGCTCCAGCCCTAATGTCCCCTGCCCGGCAATAATTCCATCATCATCGTAAGCAGAAATATAAACGGCCTTCGACTCGGCAATAAACGCATGGCAGGCCAGGACGGCTTCGTCAAATGTCCGGCCCGACAGCACCACTCTGGCCCCGTAGCCCTCCGTCGCGTTGATTTTCGCGATGCTGGCCGATTCCGGCATGAAAATCGTTGCGGTGATGCCCAGTGTCCGGGCTGCCAGGGCCACACCTTGCGCGTGGTTGCCCGCGCTGGCCGCCGCCACGCCCCGCGCGCGCTCCGCCGGTGTCAGCAAAGATAGACGATGGGCCGCGCCGCGTATCTTGAACGCGCCAGTGCGCTGCAAATTCTCGCATTTGAGAACCACGTCGCCGCCGCCGGGAATTTTGCGGTTGACGCTGGCGCTTCGCATGATAGGCGTGTGATGAGTCACGGCGCGCACTCCCGGCCAGGCCGCCTGAATATCCGCCAGTGTCACCCCTGGGTTTACGTTTAGGTCGTCTTCTGCTATAATAATCCCATCTTACAGTGAAAAACGAAAAAAGTCAAGGACGAAACGAAAGAAAACGAAGATGCTTTACGCCGAAGAACGTCAGCGTGAGATTTTGGACCGGCTGCAGCAGGAAGGCAAAGTCTCGGTGGAGGAGCTGACGGAAGTTCTCGGCGTTTCCGCGCCGACCATCCGTGCAGACCTGGGCGCTCTGGAAAACCGTCGCCTGCTGCGCCGGACACATGGCGGGGCCATTTTGCCGGAAACAACTTTGTATGAGCCTCCCTACGCCGAGCGGGAGCGGGCGCGGCAGACCGAAAAGGCAAGAATTGGCGCGGCGGCGGCGGCGCGGGTGTGCGACTGTGAAACCGTCATTTTAGACGCCGGAACCACCACCTTTGAGATTGCAGCGCGGCTGAAAGAGCGCGTCGGCCTGACAGTCGTGACGAATTCACTGGAAGCCGCCTGGGAACTGATGGATGCCCCGCCGGGCCATCTTGAAATTTTAGTGATCGGCGGCACAGTGCATTCCCATCGGCGGGCCACGCTTGGCCCTTTGGCGTCCGAATTTTTGTCCCGCCTGCATGTAGACCGCGTGTTCCTGGGCGTGAATGGCGTCCATGCCAATGCTGGCTATACAGTCGTGGATTTTGATGCCGCGCAGGTCAAAAGTGCCATGATTGCCTGCGCCCGCGAGGTCGTAATTGTCGCAGACAACAGCAAAATGGGCGTCACGGCTTTTGCAACGATTTGCCCTTTGTCTTCCGCGCATGTCTTAATCACCGACACGCCGCCTGCGGAACAGTTAGCTGAGTCATTAGCGACAGCAGGCGTGGAAGTGATCGCTGCGGCCTGATTGCGCCTGCCCTCTTGGCAACACGGAGTTGACACACAGGCAACTTTGTGTTATACTGTGATTATGCAGGATGCAATGGAAACCCCGGAGCTGACTGATCTCAGTGGAAAGCTGCGTGAATTCCGGCTCCGCAAGGGATGGACTCTGGACGAGCTGGCGCACAAAGTCTCGCTGAGTAAGTCTTATTTGTCCCGGCTGGAAGAGGGCGAGCGGCAGCCATCCTTAGCCGCTTTGCTGGCGCTGTCCCGCACCTATGGAATTCCGCTGGCTGCGCTGTTTTCCGAAAAAGCTGAACGGCCCTCCGGGATCATTATCCGCGCGGCAGAGGCACAGCCGCAGACGGGCAATGGGCTGACCTATACTCCCCTGTCGCGCCGCACCCCGCCGGTGGGAATGCAGCCGGTCCGCGTTGTCGTTTCTGCCGACCGAGTCGGCACCGAACAGTATTGCCATGACGGCGAGGAATGGCTGTATGTGCTGTCGGGAACGCTGCAATTGACTTTGACGGGCGACACGCATATTCTTCGGCCTGGCGACGCCGCCCATTTTGATGCGCGGGAGCCGCACCGCCTGACGGCTCTGCATGGCGAGGACGCCGAACTGATTGTCGTCGCCTGCGCCTCACCCCGGCAGCTTCTGGATAGTTATCTGTAATTTCACTGTGATGTGACCATTGATCGGCAGCGCTGCCTCCCTCATGCAATTTTTCTGCTTGACTTGGAGAACCGCACACCATGGCTACACAAACTCTCGCCCCGCCGGAAGGCCCGCGCCTTCGGCCCAATTGTCTCAATTTCAGCGAGTTGTTCGCTCAGGCTGTCGCCCTGATTTCCCCCACCATGACCGCCGCGCTGATCGTTCCCGTGATGTTCGCCAATGCGGGGAACGGAAGCTGGCTGGCATACCTCTTCGGCACGGTCATGCTGCTGTTTGTCGCGCTGAATCTCAATCAGTTCGCGCGCCGCTCTTCTTCTTCCGGCTCCATGTATGCGTATACCAGCCGGGGTCTCGGCCCAACCGCCGGCGGCATCGCCGGCTGGTGCTTGATCTGGGCGTACCTGTTTATCAGCATCGCCGGCCTCACCGGGTTCACGAATTTCGCCAATGTTATTCTGGGCATGATGCACGTCCAGGCTCCGCCCATCTTGCTGTTTGCGATTTGCGCGGGCATCGCCTGGTATGTTGCCTACAAAGACATTCAGGTTTCTACCCTGCTGATGCTGTTTCTGGAAGGAATCTCGGTCGCGCTGATACTTATTTTGGCCGCTGTGGTGCTATTCCACCACGGCATTCCGGTAGATAAAGATCAACTGACGCTGAAAGGCACCTCGTTTTCCAGCATGGGCTTCGGCGTCGTCGTCGCCATCTTTAGCCTGGTCGGCTTTGAATGCGCGACGGCCTTTGGAGATGAAGCAAAAAACCCGCTCAAAACCATCCCCAAAGCCGTGATCTGGAGCCTGGTCGCCACCGGCCTGTTCTTTGTTCTCGTCACCTACATGGAAGTGTACGGAACAAAGGGCTACAAAACGACGCTGGATCAGCTCACCGCACCGCTCAACGATCTGGCGGACATCGCTCATATCGGCTGGCTCAAAATCCCAATCTCCCTCGGCGCGATGATCAGCTTTTTCTCCCTGTCCCTGTCCTGCCTGAATGCCGGGTCGCGGATTTTGTATCCGATGGGCAAGCACGGGGTATTCCACACGGCTGTCGGCCAGTCCCACGACACGCACCGAACGCCGCATATTGCGGTCACGGTGATGGCAGCGCTCATGTTTGTCGTCGCCACCGGCTTGATTCTCTGGCATAATGTCGTGGTAGACGTGTTCGGCTTTGCCGGAACGTTTGGAGCGTTCGGATTTCTGTTCGCTTACTTCTTGATTACGATTGCGACGCCGGCGTATCTGAAGAAAATCGGCGAGCTGCGGCCCGGCCATATTGCCCTGGCGGCGGTGACTTTGCTGCTGCTTCTGGTTCCCGCTGTCGGCAGCGTTTATACGAACCCGCCGCTGACCGCGCCGGTGAAGTATTTCCCCTACATCTTCCTGGGGTATTTTGCGATTGGAGTCGCCTGGTTTATGGCTCTGCGGGTGCGTTCGCCGGAAACCATCGCAAATATTGAGCGCGACATTGAGGAGACTCACGGAGGATTTGGCCGCCCGCTGGAAGAAATTCAGCCGGCATAAGCAAGCTGCCCGGCCTGAAAAGGCCGGGTAAGATGTATTCCTATGACACACACAGACGCTTTTCTGGCCGGCATTCGGATTTTCCCGATTAAATCCCTGGATGCAGTCGACTTGCATGAAGCCGCCGTTCTTCCCGGCGGCGCACTGGCCCATGACCGAGAACTGGCGATGATCGATGCCGATGGCAAGTTCATCAATGCCAAGCGGTACGCGCTGGTTCAGCAGCTCCGAAGCGCCTGGGATCGCGAGCGGCACGTTCTTTGCCTGCATCTCGATGGCTCCCCGGAGGAAGCCCGCTTCCGGCTTCCTGCCGAGCAAAGCGCAGTGGAAGGGTGGCTCAGTGACTGTTTTGAGCAGCCCGTCACGCTGGCTCAAAATGCAAACGGCGGCTTTCCCGATGACACAAAGGCTCCCGGCCCGACATTGATCAGCACCGCGACTTTGGAAGAAGTCGCGTCGTGGTATCCGGGCGTCACGACCGAAGAAGCGCGCCGCCGTTTCCGGGCCAATCTGGAAATCGGCGGCGTCCCGGCGTTCTGGGAAGACCGTTTATTTGCCGAAGCCGGAGAAGCCGTGCCGTTTCAAATTGGTGACACACTTTTTCACGGGGTCAACCCCTGCCAGCGCTGCATTGTCCCGACCCGCGACAGCGTGACCGCCGAAGCCTCACCGGAATTCTCCCAGACGTTCCGCGCCAATCGCGAAGCCGCTCTGCCCCCCTGGGCCAACCGCTCCCGCTTCAACCACTTTTACCGCCTTGCCGTCAATACCTGCGTTCCCGTTACTGAAGCTGGAAAAGTCATCCGGGTCGGCGATACTCTGACTTTATTTTCTATCGGGTAAACTAAGGCCATATTCAGGTGAGAAAGGAAGGTGAGGACAAATGACCGCGCTTTTGGAAAAAATTTTTTCGCAGGTGTCACAACTGCCTGATGCCGAGCAGGAAGCTGTCGCCGCACACTTACTGCATACTCTGCAAGAATTTACTCAGGACAAAAGTAGAAGCGGAACGAAGCCGCGTCCACAATTCGGCAGCGCAAAAGGGATGTTCTGGATGTCAGATGATTTTGACTCTCCTTTGGAAGATTTTGAGGAATGTATGTAATGGCTCTATTGGATACTCACACATTCCTCTGGTTCGTGTTTGACGATCCTCAACTCAGCCACATCGCAAAGAAACGTATCGAGAATGAGCAACTAATCTTTTTGAGCATTGCGAGTGTGTGGGAAATAGCGATCAAGGTCAACATAGGCAAACTCGATTTGCCAGCTTCAGTCAAAGAGTTCATAACGCAACAAATTGAGCGAGAGCGTATCCAATTGCTTTCCATCGAAATGGCTCATATGGATTTGGTATCCCGTTTACCACTACACCACCGCCACCCATTTGATCGCCTCATCATTGCCCAAAGCATCACGGAAAATATGGCAGTCATCAGCGCGGACGCGGCTTTTGATGCTTATGGCATCACTCGGCTTTGGTAACGGGGAACTCACAAAAGCGCAATCGTCTCAGTTACGCCCTTCTCATTGCTTTCACCATAATTGTCGGCCTCGCGTCGCGCAAATTTTCGCACTTTCTTCCGGGGTGGATGGCAAAAAACGCCGGAGATGTGCTTTACGCGGTGATGGCGTTCTGGCTGGCCGGCTTTTTCTTCCCTACCCTTTCCACATTTCGCGCCGCTCTTGCCGCCGGTTTGTTCTGCTTGGGCATTGAGTTTCTAAAATTCTGGCAAACGCCCTGGCTGGTCGCGGCCAGGCACAGTACGGGAGGCGCACTTGTGCTGGGCCACGGTTTTCATGCGTCAAACCTGGTTTGCTATGCGCTGGGAGTGACGATTGCGGTTTTGATGGAGTTGGTTCTCAGACAAAAACGGGCTTGAGCAGCAGTGAAGCGACGTACAAAACGCCGAAAAGCAGATGTGCCTGTGCGGTTCCCGGCACGCTGCCGCTATGGTACGCCCGCAGAAGCAGAGGCGCGGACAGCAGCGCTGCAAAGCTCCAAAGTGGCAGCAGATGGGCCAGCACACCGACGACGACAAAAACAAGCGGGCCGAACAGCAAAATGCGCTGAAGCAGCAGGCCCGCGCGCGGCGAGAGCAGCGTGGCAAGCGTGCGAACGTGCGCGGCCCGGTCATCGGGCGCATCGCGCAGATTATTCGCATGAAGGATCGCATCCACCAGCAAAGAAATGGGAACGGCATACAGCGACACCAGCAGCCACTGACGCGCGGCCAATGGCCCGGCCTGGACGCCGTAAGCGCCCAAAGTCAGGCCGAGGCCAAACGTGAGAATAATCAGCAGATCGCCCAGCGCATATTTTTTCAAGAACGCCGGATACAGCACCGCGCAGGCCAGGCCGATTAAGGCCAGCGGCAGAACAACGGCGGCATGGCCGCGCAGCAATATCAGGCCGCAGACCGCCGCGCCGCTCATTAAAAGGCAGCCGAAAAAGAGCGCCTGCCGCGCAGTCATCTGCACAGACGTAAGAACGCCGCTGCCGTGTTCGGGCCGTGTGTCCACCCCATTCACAAAGTCAAAATAGTCATTGAGAACGTTCGCTCCAAAGTGCGCCAGTATCGCGCCGGCCAGCACGAGAAAAAACTCCGGGGCGTGAAAGGCTCCCGGCGTAATGTCGGCGTAGCCGCGCACAGCCAGAGCCGTCCCCAGCAAAACGGGGACCACGCTCGCCGGCAGCGAGTAAGCGCGCGTTGCCTGACCGAGAATTTTGGGTGACATCAAGATTTTTTCGCTCGCAGCCATTCGGTGAGATGATCAAATAAGCTTAATAAATCGCTTATGCCAAGATCAGAAGGTGTCAAACATTCCTGCACTCTTTTCACATTCATTTCAATACTCTCCGCTTCAATTCTTTGCACCTTGCCGGGAACAAGACGCACCATCTCCTCAAAATACCGAGACTGCGCTTTTATCAGCCGCAAATGAGTCTCAAAGTTTCTCCGCGTCCGAGTTTTGTCGGCTTCTTTGCGGCGCCTCAGTTCGGCCTCGTCCGCCAGTAAATACACATATCGGTCAGGAAATCCCATCAGGCCCGCCGCAATGCGTGGCCGAAAAAACGCGCACAACACGTCAAGGGATTGGCAGTGATGAAAATCATACGCCCAGTTATACCAAAGCGGCTGGAAGGGGTCGCCGTCCAGCAGTGCCACTTTACCCAGTCTCGATTGACGCTGCGCGATTTCCCAGCGCGCAGTTTGACACTCCAGATACCATTCCGGCGCTTCATTAGCCGGTCGCGGAAAAAGAGCATTGACTTCAGGGATCGTGTCAGCATTTCCTTGTTCCATGAGCGCCTGGCATGTAGCCGTTTTCCCTGCTGCGCTTGGCCCTTCCAAACAGATAATCATCGCTTCTTCTCCCTAGCGATAGATTCGCCACTTTTTTGTGAAAACCTCTTGACAAGCAGGCGCTCTCCTGTGCTACAATAGCGCGGCTCTTACGAACGGCGGGACAAAAACCGGCAGGACGCCCTCCCCGCTCATGGACGCACGCCGTCGAAGTGCCAACCCGTCACAGTTTCACCCATTTACCGTCATACCGATTGACGTCACACCGACACGGAGGAGACACGATGAGACAAAGGATTGTCGCTCAAAAAATGGCCGCACTGGGCGCACGCCCGGAATTCTGGCTGGTCTGCCTGCTGGCCTGGCTGTTCCTGTCCGCGTGCCGCAGCTTGAGCAGTCCCTGGGCCGGAGCCGCACTCTCGGAAGCTTTGCACTGGGCCGTTGGGATCGGCCTCACGCTGACTCTGAGTTTGACGCTGCACCGGGTAGGGACTGCCGCGCGCATCCTGGCTCTTCTCGCCGGGGCGATGGCCCTGATGGGAATATGGGATGGGTTTCGCCCGGAGCATGGCGGCGTGGTCGGCCCGTATCAGGACCACCAGCTTTATGGCAGCGCGCTGCTGGTTTTGCTGCCGACTGCGGCGGCTCTGGCCCTGACCGGGCGCGACATTCGCTGGCGGATTGGCGGGCAGGCGATTGCAGCGGCGGTTGTGGTGTGCCTGCTGCTGTCGCAAACCCGCAGCGCCTGGGCCGGGCTTGCGGCTTCGGCTCTTATCTTCGGCGGGCTGTGGCTGAAACAATCCCGTGGGCCGCAGAGCCGCCCGGTCACCGCTGCTGCGTGTACGGCCGCGCTGCTCCTGGGAGCCATGAGCGTTTGGGCCGTGACCGCGCAAAATGACCTGCAAGCTCCGCTTGCTTCCCGCGTGTCGACTTTGTCCCGCCTCAGCACGGACCAAAGCTGGCAGGCGCGTCTGGCTGCCTGGCACGGGGCGGCACAAATGACGGCGGCATCTCCGCTGACGGGCTGCGGCCTGGGCCGCTATCCCGGCGCACAATGGGCCTGGACGCACCAGGGCCGCCCCTTGAGTCCGACCCTTCGCCCGTCGCTCTCCGAAGAAGCGCACAGTTTTTATTTGCAGACAGCGGCAGAAACGGGGCTGATCGGCCTGGCTTTGTATGGCGCAGTGCTGACTGCCTTTGCCGCGCGGGGCATCTGTAGCCTGCGCCGGAAACACGGCTCGCGTCCCGGCAGCCGTGACGCACTGGTAATCGCCGCGCTCAGCATGGTTGCCGGGCAATCTGTGGATGCGCTTGCCAGTCCGTCCTGGCAGTTTGCGGAGGTTTCTCTGCTTTTTTGGGCCTCGCTGGGAGTGGGCCTGGCCGCAATGCGGCGGGCCGAGCCGGAGAGGGTCGCCGTGCCAGTCCCCCGCCCGCTGCGCCGCGCCGGCCAGTTTGCGCTTTCCGGGGCCGCTGCCGTGCTGCTGGCCGCTCAAATCCTGCCAGTGGGCCTGCTGTCGCCGGTGGAAGCCTACACGCCGCCGGCAGGCTGGACGCTGGTGGCAAACAGCACGGTCTTACAGGGTTCCACGTCCACCGCTTCGGTGGGCGATACTGTTACGTATACGCTGACGGCGCAATACAAAGACTCAAGCGGCGCATTTCACACAGTCAATGTTTCCAATGATTCTACGGCCACATATGTTGCTTTTCTTACCTCGAATGTCAGCACAGTTTATGGAACATTCACACAAAATAGCGGCGCAGGGAATGTCAGTTACCTTGTTCCTTCCGGCGCACACGGGCAAAACCTGACTATCAAAGGCTCGTTTAAAAGTTCGGGTCTGAATGTCACCGCTACGACGCCCCTCATAATCAACCCATAGCACGCTTCCATTATCATTCATAGCCCGGCGAACACGCCGGGCTTGCTTCTTGCCGCCGCAGGCCGATTTAGGGTAACATACTCCCATCTCAGCAATCCATCCGCCGGCGGACTTTATTTTGGATCACGACAAAACTTTCTACATCACCACGCCTATTTATTATGTCAATGGCGTTCCCCATGTCGGCTCGGCCACGACCACTCTGCTCTGCGACGCGCTGGCCCGGTTCCACCGGCTGCGCGGCGAACGGACATTTTTCCTGACGGGAACGGATGAACACGCGCAGAAAGTGGCCGATGCGGCGGCAAAAGCAGGCGTTCCGACCCAGGAATTTGCCGACCGCGTTTCCCAGCGTTTCCGCGACTGCTGGCAGTATCTTCATATCTCAAATGACGATTTTATCCGCACATCCGACCCGCGCCACAAAGAAGTGGTCGCGGAAGTCTTCCGGCGCTTGCAGGCTACCGGCGATATTTACGCGGGTAAATATGAGGGCTGGTACTCGGTGGCCGATGAAACATTTTTTCGCGATTCAGAAGTGCGCGATGGCAGAGCCATTGAAAGCGGCGCGGCGGTCGAGTGGGTTTCGGAAGACAACTACTACTTCAAGCTGTCTGCCTATGGCGACCGGCTTCTGGCCCACATAGAAAACCACCCGGAGTTTTTGCAGCCGGACACGCGCCGCAATGAAGTCCTGGCGTTTATCAAGGGTGGCCTGCGCGACATCGTGGTGTCGCGGCGCAATACCGGCTGGGGTATTCCCGTGCCGGGCGACGAGACGCAGGTCGTGTATGTCTGGTTTGACGCGCTGATTAATTATCTGACGGCGACGGGCTGGCCGGACAATGCCGCCTGGGACACGCTTTGGCCTGCCGACGTGCATCTGGTGGGCAAAGAGATTTACACGCGCTTTCATGCAACGCTCTGGCCTGCCATGCTGCTGGGCCTGGGCCTGCCGCTGCCCGGCACCGTGCTTGGGCATGGCTGGTGGCTGGTGGGCGGCGAAAAAGGCGCAAAATCAAAAGGCAACATTCCGACGCCGCAGGAAGCCGTACAGGAATTAGTAGCTTTGAGCGGGGCGACGGAGGAAGTCGCTAAAGACGCCCTGCGCTTTTATCTCCTGCGAGACATCTCGTTTACGGGCGATGCGGAGTATGCTCAAAGCCATTTAATCAGCCGCTATAATGCCGATTTATGCAACAAGCTGGGCAACCTGCTCAACCGCACCGTGAAGATGCTGGCGCAATATCTGCAAGGCATCGTTCCGGCAGGCAGCGCGGCGCGGACTGCCGAGGGCGCGCTGGCAAGCCTGTCCCGCGAGGTGGTGCAGGACGTGGAGCGCACAATGCTTGCGCTCGACCCCGGCGGGGCGCTGGCCGCGATCTGGAAACTGGTGGAAGCAGTCAACGGCGATATTGACGCAACCGCGCCGTGGAAGCGGCACAAAGCCGGGGACACGCAGGGCGTCGCCGATGCGCTGTACGCCGCGCTGGAAGGCACACGCATTATCGGCGTTTTGCTGACGCCTCTTTTGCCGCATACCGCCGGATTGATTCGGGAACAGCTTGGCCTCGGTGACGCCCCGCTGGCCGACTGGCGGCACGAGACGCGGTGGGGTGGCCTTCCCGGCGGTACGAAGACGCCCGAAGCGCAGCCGATCTTTCCGCGTATTGACCTCAAAAACATAGAAATCAAACAGAAAGAGACTATTCCTGTGACTGAAACGCCTCCGCCGCCCCCGCTTCTCGCCGTGCCGGAAGCGCCTGCCGCGCTTTCCATCATCACGATTGACGACTTTGCCAAAGTGCAGCTCAAGATCGGCGAAATTAAAACTGCTGAGCGCGTGGAAGGCGCGACGAAGCTGCTGAAGCTGACCGTCGACATTGGCGAGGACGCGCCCCGGCAAATCCTCGCCGGCATCGCGGAAAGCTATCTGCCGGAATCTCTGCCCGGCAAGAAAATCGTGGTCGTCGCCAATCTGGCTCCGCGTAAGCTGCGCGGGCTGGAATCTCAGGGAATGCTGATGGCCGCCACCGATGCCGAGGGCCACGCCATTCTGCTGCACCCCGCCGACCCCGATGCCGTCCTCCCCGGCGCGCAGGTGCGTTAATCCCAAAGCGAAAGCCGGGCCTTTAGCCGGGCCTTTCACAGCCCGGCTCGCCTAGATTTGTGCCAGGCTTTTGAAATCCCCGTAAATCCCCCAGGCGGCCTGGCATGATTCCTGCACGTCTGGGAGAATTTGCTCCTAAAATTCCTCTTCGTATTTCCCCTCTAGTTTTCCCCTGCTCGCGCCAATAATCAGAACCAGAAA
Organism: Capsulimonadaceae bacterium; assembly: GCA_965277095.1. GTDB lineage: Bacteria > Armatimonadota > Armatimonadia > Armatimonadales > Capsulimonadaceae > JANXMY01. The sequence goes on along the minus strand of OZ255718.1, from coordinate 2,445,542 downwards.
GTTTGCGCGGGAGGGACAATCCAGATGCTCGGACTATCACAGGTCTTCGGCAAAGAAAAAATCGTCGGGGTAGATATCGGCAGCCGCCGAATTAAGGTCGTGCAGGCCGAGGCGGGCCGCAGCGCCGGCTCCTGGCAGATCACCAAAGCCGCAGTGGGCGAAACGCCTGCTGACGCCGTCCGGGACGGCATTGTTGTGGATCAGGCCGGTGTCGCCGCCGCTCTGCGCGCCCTGCTTGCCGGCGCGGGCATTGAGGCCAATGCCGCCGTGGCTGCCATCAGCGGCGCAAGCGTTATTGTCCGCCATGTCAAGCTGCCGCGTATGGCACAGGCCGTACTGCAAAAGTCCGTGCGCTTTGAAGCCGCCAAGCATATCTCTTCATCCATTGAAGAAAGCATGGTGGAGTTCGAGATTGCCGGGCCGGTTCCGGGCGAAGAAGATAAAATGAGCGTGATGCTGGTGGCGGCCCCCAATGAAATGGTGGAATCTCGCCTCGCCGCATTATCGCTGGCGGGCCTCGAGCCGGTGGCTGTGGATGTAGAAGCCTTCGCCTTGCAGCGCGCACTGGTCGACCTCTCGCCGACCAAGCCCGGCGAGGGCAGCACGCTGGCCTTGCTGGACATTGGCGCAACGACCACCGATGTCAACATCATCACAAACGGCTTGTTTGCTTTGACTCGCAACATTCCCATCGCTGGAGACAGCTTCACGCAGGCCCTGAAATCCGTCCGGCCGGAAGCCGACTGGGCCACGCTGGAAGCGCTGAAGACCGAGGTGGACATGGCCGCCCTGCTTCAGCCGGAAGCCGCCCCGGAAGCCGCTGCACTGGCAAAGGCCATGCAGCCCGCCCTTGATGAGCTGCTGCGCGAGGTGCGCCGCTCCACGAACTATTACCAGTCGCAGCTTGCCGACCCGGCGAACTCCATTCTCCCGCCCGGCATCAATGCCCAGGCCAGCGGCGCGGTTTCTACCCTGGTGATTACTGGCGGCAGTGCGAAGATTCAAGGCTTGGAAACCTATATGTCGGCTCGCCTGGGCATCCCTGTGGAAACGTGGAATCCCTTTGAAAACCCGGCCTTTGATGCGTCCCGCTTCGCCCCCAGCTTTGTCGCCGACAACCATGCACTGCTGGTTACAGGAATCGGCCTTGCGTTGAAAGAGCTGACCCAAACACGCCGCGTCTCAAGCAAGCCCGCCAAAGCCGCAAAAACGTTCAAACCACTGGCGAAAGCCGCGTAGGAGAAAACCACTCATGCCATCCATTAACATGATCGCTGTGCGCCGCGCGGAAAAGCGGCGGCAGGAACAAAACATACGTAAGCTGCTTTACGGAATCATCGGCGAGACCGGCCTGATCGCGGTCGCCGCAGTCGTGATCACGGCCCGCATTTTGGTAATGCACGGCCATGTCAATGATCTCAGCGACCAGCTCCATAAGCTTCAGCCCCGCGTCACCGCCATTCAAGCCCTTCAAGCCCAGACTGCCGCATTGCAGCCGAAAGTGGACACGCTGGATGGGGCGAAAGCGGACACGCTGTTCTGGTACAGCAGCTTGGGCGCGGTTACGAGCAGTCTTCCGCAGCAGACCTGGCTGACTTCGCTCGCCACCGGCGGCGCGGCCAGTGCGGCGACGGCTCCAACACCGGGCGCTTATGCCGGCACCGATCCGACCCTGAGCATTGCCGGACTGGCGATGAGCCAGGCAACGGTCGGCGAGACCATGCTGCGGATGAATGCCGCGCCGGCCCTGGACCATGTAGACCTTGCATTTGTCACCCAGCAAAAAATCGGTCAGGCTAACGCCGTTTCATTTCAGATGACAGTTCATCTTAAACCGGAACCCGGCGCGGCCACGCCCGCTGATCCGAAAGGAGCGTCCAATGCTCAAAAGTCCTAATGCGGCGGCGACGCCGGCAAAAAAAATGATGCTGACCCTGGTGGCAGGAGCGGGCGTGGTCCTGCTTGGCGGCGGCGGCATTCTCTTCGGGCTGAATTCCAAATTGACTGGCTTGCAGACCATTGCCGGACAAAAAGAAAGCGAAGTCGGAAGCAGCCAGCAGATCGCTCAGCGCTTCCAAACCACCCAGGATAGTTTCAATGAAACCCAGGGGCGAATCAAATTCCTGGAAAGCGCGGTTGCGCCCAAATCATATGTGCCGACGCTGCTGAAACAGCTTCAAACCCTGGCACAGACCACGCATTTACAGGTGACTTCCGTGCGTCCCGGCCCGCCGCCCGTCGCGCCGCCTCCTGCCGCCAAGCCAGCGGACAGCTCCGCGCCGGCCGCAGACGCCAAGAAGGCTCCCCCGCCACCGCCGTATGACGTTGTGCCGATTGATGTGGATGTCACCGGCACCTATGCAGACACGGCGACATTTCTTTACAACCTGACGCGATTCCCGAAAATCGTGGCGGTCATCGGGGCACAAATGCACCCGAACCCCCTGCCGGCGGGCGTCAATCAGCTGTCTTCGCCGACAGTCACGACGAATTTGCACCTCGTGGCCTTTATGTTCCATGACGATGTGCCTGCCGCATCCAGCTTGCCGGGAGGCCCGGTGGTAACAACGGCTTCACTGCCAATTCCCGGCCCTTCGGCTCCGGCGGATATCTCCCGGATTGATCCTGGGGCGGGCCGCGTGGAGCGCGGCGCACTGGCCGCTTCACTGGCCAGCCATGATCGGCTGACTCAAAACCGTGCCGTCGCTGGCAACAGCGCCCTGTAAGCAGGAAAACGTAGGCAGGAAGACTCCCATGAAAAAATTAGAACCAAAGCAAATCCCGCAGTTTGTGGCCCTGTGTGTCGTGTCATCCGGCGTGTTCGGTTATTTCGTCGTGCGAATGGTCGCGCCCGGTTCCGCTTCGGCCAGCAGCGCCATCCCAGCGCCGGTGGCCAAGCCCGCCTCGCACGCCGCCGCTTTCGCACCGGTCGCACCGGTCGCATCAGGAGCAGCAGTGGCAGCGACGCCTGACCCCGCCGCTTCGGCAAGCTCCGTGCTGGCCGCACCGCCCACGCCGGAAATGCGCGATCCCTTTATCGTCGGCTATGTTGACCCGAAAACAGCCGTATCCGTTGTCCCGGCCCTTCCGGTGAAGCCCAAACTGACAGTTCCAAGCCTCCCGCAGATGGCGCGCGTCACGCTGCCCGGCCTCTCGCCCTTTCCCGCTCCTGCTGCGCCGGAGCTGCCGTCCGGCCTGAGCGGGCTAACTATCCGGCCCACCGGCCCGGCGGTTTCTTCCATTCCGGCGCTGCCGGCAGCACCCGCGCCGCCGGCCTGGCAGGTCACCGGCGTCGTGCAGACAGACACGGACAAGCTGGCGATTTTGCGGGACGGAGACGCCCGCCGGATTGTTCACAGCGGCGATTTTGTGGACAGCACCTACCGAGTCGCGTCCGTAACGCGCGGCGGGGTCGTTTTGCGGCATGGGGCCTATACGTATCGCCTGCTTCTGGGCGGCAAGCCCGGCGCCGAGCCTGCCCTTCCGGCGGCGTCTTTCACTGCACCGCCCATGTTTACGGCTCCGCCGGTCTTCACCGCACCGCCGTCCCATCCCGCGCCTGGACGCTCCGGGCTGCCCGATTCGGCGTCGCTCACTCAAGGGGCACACTCACTGAGCCGCCTGGCCCGGCTCTGGCTGGGAAATGCGCCTGCTTTGCCCGCCCATGCCCGCACGTCCCGGCCACCAATTCAGCTCGCACTGCGGTTCCTGAATAACGCCGAAGACACCGACAAATAGTTTTACCTTAGACGATTTACGTCACGATTGACGCTTCCCAGTTATGCCGGCTTTTAAGAGATAAGCCGCACAGGAGATACTCATGCAGATCAAACATTTTGCCTTCAACGCCGCTGCGCTTGCCCTGGCGTCGGGCCTTCTCGCCCCGCAGGTCGGCCTGGCCGCCCCGCTGAGCGCCGCGCCTCATGCGATGCGCGCCGCGCCTCATGCGATGCGCGCCGTCACCAGCAGCACGGACGATGTGACGCTGGACTTCGTATCCGCTGACATCAATGACGTCCTGAAAGCCCTGGCGATGCAGACACATACCAACATCGTGTCCGGCACCGATGTCAAAGGCCCGATTACCGTGTCGCTGGCGCATGTGTCTCTGGAAGACGCGCTGGATTTGATCACCAAGCTATCCGGCTACGAGTACGCCAAAGTCGGCAAAACCTACCTGGTCGGTACGCCTGCCGCTGTGGAAGCGCTGACCGCCAGCGGCACGGCGCAGGCTCCGCCGGCGACCGGCGTGATCGCCTTCAGCTATTCCGATCCCACCGACTTGACCAGCGAATTGAAGCAGCTTTACCCGAACCTGAAAACGACGCCCGGCAAATCCGCCGGCGGTCAGGCGGGCGGCGGCGTTCTGGTCGTGACCGGCACGCCTGATGACGTTGAATCGGCCCGGCGCATGATCGCGGACTCGGAAGCCCTGCTGTCCAAGAATATCCAGGCCTCGCGCACGGTCGTTTATAACATCAAATACGCCAACGCCGACGATTTGCAGTCCGTGCTGAGCCGCCTGGTTCCCGGCGTCATTATCACTCCCGGCCCGACGCAGCGACTGGCTCCGGTGGCTCCGACTACGGCGGATGCCGGTGGCGCAACCACAACGACTACTTCCGTGGGAACTTCCGCGGCGGCAGCCGGTGGAACCGTCACGTCCGTCACCGGCAATCTGCCGACCAAGCCAACCACGAACTCGCTTCTTTTGACCGGCTCCGACGCCGACCTGGCCCGCGCCCAGCAAGTTCTGGCAACCGTAGACCTGCGCCCGGCGCAGATCAATTTTGAGGCCAAAATCACGGAAATCAACCTGAACAAGGCGGACCATCTGGGCTTGACCTATGACTTCAGCGGCGCACACTCCACCATCGGTGAAGGCTTGCAGCCGACGGAAACCAGTGCTACGACGACCTTTATTGACCCGTACCCCGGCAAGATTTTGAAAGGGCGCACCTTTGTCCGAACGCCGCTGGATCAATTTGTCACGGTTCAGCTCAATGCGCTGTTTACCAACGGCGACGCCAAGCTGCTGTCCAGCCCGAACATTTCCGCCATAGACGGCCAGCCGGCGGCGGTGTTCATTGGCGACTCCATTACCTATGTCTCGTCCGTGACCACCGGCCCGACCGGGCAGAACATCACGACGGCAACAGTCAACGCCGGAATCAAGCTGCTCGTCACGGGGAAAGTCAACAATGACGGTTATGTGACCATGAACATTCACCCGGAGGTCTCCACGCCGACCTTTAAGCCCTCCATCGGCGGGGCAGTGCTGCCGGACATTTCCACACGGGAAGCGACGACCACACTGCGTGTCAAAGACGGTGACACCATCGCCATCGGCGGCCTGATCAGCGAGCAGGATATTAAGAATGTGTCGAAGGTTCCCTTCCTGGGCGACCTGCCATTCTTCGGCCAGTTGTTCCGGGACTCGCAGACCTCACATGCGCGCAATGAAATTGTGATCTTTGTGAAAGTGTCTATTCAGAAGGATGCAGCGTAAGAAAACCTATCCCGCGTCACCTTCCGGTTCCGCACCCTTTCCTCGGAGGGAAGGGTCGCAGCTTGCTGCGGGGTTGTTTGTTCTTATTCTCTCTACAGAACGCGCCGCGCTAAACCGATAATTATGGCAGGGAAATCCTCCCTGCCATTTTCTTGTCTCAATTTTTGCGTCTTGTCTCTCAGCAGCAATATCCGTCGGCTTTCAGGAAATTCTATGCAGTCAACAGCGATGGCGGACATTTTTGTCAGCAGCGGCCTCGTCTCTCAGGAGCAGCTTACCCAGGCCCAGGAAAAGCAGCGGCAGCTCAAGACTCAGGAACCGGTGGGCGACCTGCTGGTTTCGATGGGACTGATTACCGAGCGCGACCGTGTGCGCTGCCTCGGCGAGCAGTGGGGCGTACCCTATGTGGACCTGACGGAAATCCAAATCCCCGAAGAAGTCACAGCCGCTGTCACACAGGAGCTGGCCCGGCGGTTCAAAGTCATTCCTATCGAGCGCTCGCCCAAGCGCATCACGCTGGCGATGAAGAACCCGCTGGACATCTTCGCCATTGATGAGATTCGCCTTATCACAGGCAAAGAAGTCGAAGCGGTCATTGCCACTGAAGAAGACATCATCCTCGCCATATCCGCCAATTATCGCACGGAAGTCAATGTCACCGAAGCCGTTGCGGGCGTGATGCGGGACATTGACGAAGCCACGATCACTCTGACCGAAGGCAATGAAGGCGGCGACGACAACATTTCCATTGAGCAGCTAAAAGAACTGTCAGGCGAAGCGCCCGTCGTCCGGCTGACGAACATGATCATCTCGCGCGGTATCACGGATAAAGCATCGGACATTCACATTGAGCCGGGCAAAGACGGCCTGCGAATTCGGTACCGCGTGGACGGCATTCTCTCGGACGGCATGACGCTTCCCAAAAAAGCGCAGGCGTCAGTCACCTCACGTATTAAGATCATGGCCGACATGGACATCTCTGAGAAACGCGCTCCGCAGGATGGGCGCATCTCGGCGACGATTGAAGGCCGCCCCTATGATTTCCGCGTTTCCACCCTGCCTGCCGTGTTCGGCGAAAAGATCGTGATGCGCGTTCTGGACAAAGCTAACATCTCGGTCGGCCTGCACAAGCTGGGCCTGCTGCCCTACACGTTTGAGATGTTTGAGTCTATGATTCAGCGCACCTACGGCATTATCCTGGTGACCGGGCCGACAGGGTCGGGCAAGTCGACGACGCTGTATTCCGTACTGGCGAAGCTCAATTCCGGCGAAAAAAACATTTTGACCATTGAAGACCCGGTCGAATACGAACTGTCGGGCATCACGCAAAGCATGGTCAACAACCGGGCGGGCATGACGTTTGCCGCCGGCCTGCGCTCCATGCTGCGCCAGGACCCGAACATCATCATGGTGGGGGAAATGCGCGACCAGGAAACGGCCATGATCGCCATTGAAGCCGCCCTGACCGGCCACCTGGTATTGTCCACGCTGCATACCAATGACGCGCCCGGCTCCGTCGCCCGGCTGCTGGACATGGGCGTGGAGAGCTTTCTGATCGCCTCTTCCATCGCCGGAGTGCTGGCCCAGCGGCTGCTGCGAACCGTCTGCGCCAAGTGCAAAGAGCCGTATTCGCCGCCCAAAGACGCCATCAAACGCATCGGCATGAATTTAGACATTCTGGACAAAAGCGAAGTGACGTTTTACCGGGGCAAAGGCTGTGATCACTGCAAAGGCACCGGCTACAAAGGCCGCGTCGGCGTTTATGAACTCATGCCGGTCAACGACAAAGTACGGGAACTCATTCTGGCGCGCGGCTCCTCCTACGCCATTCGCGAAGCCGCGATTGAAGCGGGAATGCGGACACTCAAAGACGACGCGATGGAAAAGATTCTGCTCGGCATTACTACACTCGAAGAATCGCTGCGCGTCATTTATGCAGGATAATATGCAGGATAACTCAAGGGGTAATTCATGGTGCGCGGCGGCAGGCGAGACACAGAGCAAGGGAATAAATTCCTCTCGCTAGGTTTAATCGTCCTTCGGACGAAAGAACCAGCTTCCGTCAAACGTCTTACGTGCAAAGGGCGTTTACTTTGGAGCGAGAGGAATTCATCCCCTCGCGTCTCGTCATCTTATCACTTTTAAGGGGTAATTCATCATGGCATTGCCCGACATTGCGCCCGGCCCGCTGGAGAGCCTGGGACAAATTCTTGCTGAAAGCGGCGACCCGGCACCGCTGCCGCAAGTGATATTTCGCCTGGGCCAGATGACGGCCGACCCGAAAGCGACTGCTGCCGATCTGGAACGGCTGATCGGCATTGATCCGGCTCTGGCGGCGCGTGTGCTGGCGCTGGCGAACTCTCACTACTATGGTCTCTCAGGCCGCATTTCCAGCCTGCATGAAGCCGTGGTTTTTCTGGGGTTCAAGACGCTGCGCGACATGACAGGCACGATTACCGGATTCAATCAGTTTCTGGGACGCGGCGACACGCCTGCTCTGGCGCGGCGCACTTTGTGGCGGCATTCGGTGGATACGGCCCAATGCGCGCGCATTATTGCCGGCGGATTGCCCGCCGCTGCGCGAGACGTTGTGAGCGGCGACCAGGCCTATACCGCCGGGCTGCTGCATGATATTGGGAAGCTGGCGCTGGATCACTGCCGCCATGCGCTGTTTGTCTCGCTGATGCAGATGGCCCAGGTGCAGCACGTCCGCTACCATGAGATCGAGACGGAGGTGATGCCGGTCGGCCACTCCCAGATCGGAGCGGCTCAAGCCCAGCACTGGAACCTGCCGCCGGAACTCTGCGAAGCGATTGCATTTCACCACACGCCGCGCGCGGCGGCGCTTTGTCCCAAGCTGACGGCGACGGTCTGCCTGGCAAATGAGATCGCGCACTTTTTGGAAGAGCCGAACAGAGAACACGCAGCTGGTGAGGCGACCCTGCTGGCTTCCTGCCAAGAAGCCATGCTCCCCCTGCGAATCAAGCCGGAAGGCCTCAAAGGCATCCTGCGTACCTGCCGGGCCGAGACGGAGCAGGGCCTGAGCGCGCTGGCGCTGTAGTCGTGACGGAAAAAAGACATTTTTGGACGGGAGCCATGACCCCATGATAATGAACAATGAAGACCTGCTGCCACTCAGCAGCCCCACCCGCAGCGCGAAAACAACTGCACCGCCGGACGACGACATGAGCGATTTCGCGGCTCGTGTCGCGGACACATTTGACAGCGTAGACCTTCTGCTGGCGGCACGCGCCGAAGCGGAAGAAGCCGAAGAACGCTCCAAAGCGGGCGGAGAAACGCCGCTGCCGTTCGTCAAAGAAGACCGCAAAGCCGCCGCACAGGGGAGCCTGCCCGCCAAAGGGGGCGCGGACGGACTGAGGCGGTTCACTGTCGGCGGTGCGGCTGCGGACGACGAATCTCCCGCGGCCATGAACATGGGCGGCAGCGGATTGAGTGCACTGAGCGATGCGTCCAGCGTTCAAACTAAGCTTTCCATTAAAGATTTCATGGCCGAGGACGGCGGCGAAGATTTTCACGCTATGGCGTCGCGCACAGTGGTCAGCGGCGAAGAGCGGGAACTGGTAGACGTTCATATTGACGAATTGCTCCGGCAGACGGTGCAGTCGGGCGCTTCCGACTTGCATCTGTCAGTCGGACGCCCTCCGATGGTGCGAAAAGACGGCAAGCTGGTTCCCCTGCCCTTTGAGCAGGCGCAGGAACGGGACACGCAGCGGATCGTTTTTGACATTCTGAACAACTCCCAGATCGAAAAGTTCGAGCGCACGCACGAACTGGATTTTTCCTACGGCGTCAAAGGCGTGGGCCGGTTCCGGTTCAATGTGTACCGGCAGCGCTCTTCCGTCGGCTGCGCCATGCGCGTGATTCCGAATGTCGTCCCCAGCATGGAACAGCTCAAGCTGCCCCCCGTCATACGCACCTTCACGCAAAAACATTCCGGGCTGGTGCTGGTAACGGGGCCGACGGGTTCAGGCAAGTCCACGACCATCGCGTCCATGATTGACATTATCAACTCGGAGCGCGAGGCCCATATTCTGACCATTGAAGACCCGATTGAGTACCTGCACAACCATAAGAAAAGCATGGTGAATCAGCGTGAACTCGGCACGGACACTGATTCGTTTACCAACGCCCTGCGGGCGTCCTTGCGCGAAGACCCGGATGTGATACTCGTCGGCGAAATGCGCGACTTGGAAACGATTGCCGCAGCGATCACACTGGCGGAGACCGGGCATTTGGTGTTTGCCACGCTGCACACACGCTCTGCCCCGGCGACCATTGACCGAATTGTGGACGTTTTCCCGGCACATCAGCAGGAGCAGGTGCGTGTTCAGCTTTCCACCAGCATTGAAGCGGTTGTTTCTCAGCAGCTTTTGCCCAAGATTGGCGGCGGACGAGTTGCGGCAATTGAGATCATGGTCGCCACCAGTGCGCTCCGCAACCTGATTCGGGAGGGAAAAAGCTACCAGATATACTCGGTGATTGAGACCGGACACCAGTACGGGATGCAGGCGATGGACCGGGTGCTGGCCGATCTGCACCGGGGCGGGCAGGTGACATTCGACGAGGCAGCGACGCGGGCAATTGATCGGGAAAACTTCCAGCGCCTTGTGAAAGGGTATTAGGGCCGGCATGGCGGGTGTTTTTTCGCAGACTTCCGGGTACATACCGTTTGACAGCGGCCATTGCAGGCCAGAAAGAGAATCCTCTCATGTCAGACTTAATTACCGGAATGTTTCGTGACCGCGCTTCGGCGGAACGGGCCGTCGCGGATTTGCAGAATGTCGGCTACACGCAAGGCGACATCAGCGTGATGATGAATGACCAGACACGGGCGCGAGAATTCGCGACCGATACCGGCACAAAAGCGGCGGAAGGCGCAGGCGTCGGCGCCGGGATTGGCGGGACGCTGGGGGCAATTGTTGCAGCCTTGACCGCCACCGGCAGCGTTGCGGCGATTGCGGCCACGGGAGGCCTAGCAGCCCCCCTGGTGGCGGGACCACTGGCGGCAGCGCTGGCCGGGGCCGGTGCGGGCGGACTGGGCGGCGGCCTCATCGGGGGGCTGATTGGCGCTGGCATTCCCGATGGCCGGGCGCGGGCGTATGAAACGGATTTAAGCGCGGGCGGAATTCTGGTCGGCGTTCATGCGAATGCGGCGAATGCAGCGCGTGTTGGTCAGATATTGATGTCTGAAGGCGCTGTGGACGTGCAGGGCGAAAGAGCCTAATCGTCTTTTTCCTTGGCTCGGCGCTTCGCTTCCAAAAGGCGGTTCGTGTAGCCTTCTTCGGCATTTCCTTCGGCCCCCGGCTTTACCGCCGGGGGCTTCGCTTTGGGAGGAAGGGACGCGACATAAGGAAACGAATCCTCGCCACTTTCTTCCGTGCGCGCGGCGCGGCGATTCAGAAGCTGCGCGGTTGTGGTGGCGGTTTCTTCCGGGGCCGCTATGCGGGAAGCGGTCTTGCGCTCCAGCAGGCGGTTCATTTGCGGCGTGGAGGGCAGAGCAGCGGTTCGGGCGGTTGTGTCGCGCAGGGCGGCGACTTTCGCTCCGACAGTCTGCGCCCCCTGCGTGACGCCTTCGCGCACGGAAGATGGGCGAATAACCAGACGGCGAATGGCAACGTCGGCGAAAAACAGCAGCGCACAAAGCAGCAGCAGCAAGGGGCCGATGTCACGGATGCCGACGACCCAGGACTGGGCATCGCGAAAAATGCGTGTGGGATCGGCCTGTATCTTGCCGTTGGTGTTCTCGGACAGCCGGGTCAGAAGCGGCAAATTGGGGCCGAGGGTGCGGTATTCCGGGGAATATGGCACGACCAGGCTGACGGTCTGGGAGGGCGGTGCGGGGCCGCCCGGAGTGGGCTGGCCTTGATGGACATTGACTAAATATGGCCCGGTCTGGTCGGCGTCAAAGACGCCCTCATAGCGACCCGGCCCGGTTTGGGATAACGTCACGGGCTTCAAAGTAAGGTCCGGCGCAACAACATTTGCGGTCAGGGTGGTTTGATTGATGAAGCCGCCGCCGGGCGTAAACGCATCTACGACCAAGTGGCCTTTGCCGTTTTCGTTGTCCAGAGTGCTTTGAAAATCGGCGTCTGTGTTCTGGCGCAGAGACCAGCGCAAGGTTTGTGCCCAGAAGCGGGTATAGCCGGGCCAGCCGAGCCAGTGAACGGCCCAGTGCGGGCGGTCATCACTGGTGAAGGCAAACGTCCGGCCCAGACCGTAGCGCCAGTAGGCGAAAATGGGGTCGCGGTGGTCGGGTGCGGTCAAGGCGACAGTCGCGCCGGCTTTGGCCTCGCTGACATTGTAGCCGAGCAATGGCGGCTGACTGCCCCAGTCAATACCGCCGATGACTTCATCATTGGGAATGGGCTGGGCCAGAAACGGCTCTTCAATAATGCGTAATTTGCTGACCGACTGCTGATCTTTCAGCAAAAGGCGCGGCAGGTCCTCCGGCTTCTCGGCGACATAAGCCGTGCCGCCTCCGATAGCCGAAAGGGATGCCAGAAACTGCGCCCCCTGGGCATCCGCGCCGGTGGCGACGGTGGAAAGCGTGATTCCCATTCCTTTCAGCTTTTGCAGACTGGACGAGTTCTGCCCGGATTCGCTGACCGCGTCGCCGTCGCCGAGAAAGATGATGTGCTTCACCTGAGCATTGGTATTGCCCAGCACCCGTGCGGCTTCCATGATGTATGGGTCGTACATCGGCGGGTCATTCATATCGGTCAAGGTAGACATCATACTCTTGATTTTAGCACGGTCAGTGACATACTGCATGGGGATGCGCCAGGTTCCGTTGCAGTCCTCGACGCCGACTTGATCCTGCGGGTCCAGTAAATCCACCGTCGCTTTGGCGGCTTCAATGGACATGTTGATATTGCCCGGCTCTTCCAGGTCTTCAATCACCAGCGCCACCGCAACTGTTGGAAACCGCTTTTTGTCCTTGATGTCCATTTTCACCGGCAGGGCGGCTTCAATGGGCGTTCCTGTGTAATCCCCGGCGGCGTAGGAATTGGGGCCGCCGATCATACCGAGGCCCACGCCGAACTCTTTGGTGGCATCTTCCAGGGCGCTCATCTGGGCCGGGCCAAGTTCTTCCGCCGGGACATTGGACAGCACGACGGCATCATAGGAGGCCAGCGCGGCGACGCTGGCCGGGATGCCGCCGGGCGTCTGCACATTCATATCGATCTGCTGGGCAGCGAGGGCGTTTTTGATTGTGCCGACGGATGAATCGGCATTGTCGGTAATATACAAAACGCGCGGACGGCCCTGCACGGCAACATAGCCGAAGCCATGATTGTTTTCGGCGATGGTGTCATTCGGGGCTTGCAGCACAGCATCATATTTGTGGAACCCCGCCTCATGCACGGTTTCGGAGAACACGAAGGCATTCTTGCCTGCCTTGAGTGGAACCGACTGGGTGCCTAGCGGCTGCCCATCCCGCGTCAAGGTCAACGATCCCGTCTGTGCTACCGTGCTGGAAACAACAACCCTTAAATTAAATGGTGCATCCTGCCGGGCGCGGGTGGGCAGAGAGACATCGTCTACCATTGCTTCGCCGACGGGGCTGCCGTTCTGTCCTTGCCCCAGGGCAGTCGGCGCGATGTCGACGCGTACGCCGGACGCCCGCAGACCGTCTATTTCGCCCTCTGCGTCACCGATATTTTCATTGCCGTCGGACAGCACGACGATTTTGCGTCCCAGTCCCGCCGGAAACGACGACTGCGCCAGCCGCAGCGCTTCCGCCAGATTGGTCGCATCGCCCGCAACAGAAGCTTTCCCCTGTTCCAGCGCCTGCATGGTTTCCGACGGGGCCTCGTCTACCGCCGCTGTGCGCCCGAACTCAATCACCCCACCCTGATCCCCTGCCCGCTTGCTCCCCAGCGCTTTGGTGACATAGTCCCGTCCGGCGGCCTGCTGGTCGGAACGCACGGATTTGGAAACGTCTAAGAGGAAGATCGTCGCGAGCTTATCTGAGCGCTGAACCGTGTGAATACCGGCGATGGCACAAATAAGCAGGGCCGCCAGGAGGCAGCGAACCGCCAGCGCAAGCTGCGCCGTGCCGGGGTTCAGGCCGGCATAAGAGCGCCGCCCCAGCCACCAGAAGGCAGCAAGGGCCAGCGGCAGAAGCAGAAGAAGCCAGGGGCGGTCAAATGTGATGGGAGATTGCATAGATTCCGAAAAGTGAAAACCAATTAACGGCGGTCAATGTGCGGCGGTCAATGTGCGGCGGTCAATGTGCAGCGGTCAATGTGCGGCGGTCAATGTGCAGCGGTCAATGTGCAGCGGTCAATGTGCAGCGGTCAATGTGCAGCGGTCAATGTGCAGCGGTCAATGTGCAGCGGTCAAAAATCCGGGGCGATAAACGCCCCGTCTAACAAGTGCAGCCGTCCTGCGGACGGAAGAGCAATCGCGGCGGCCTTCTTCTGCGTCCGCAGGACGATTGCTTTTCGCAGACGGGGCGTTCATCGCCCCGGATTTCATTTACGCTAATCTTTCACCATTTCATTCCCACAGTATACCACGAGGTACACTGTTCCTATGACAGATACGAAGTATGACGCCGTTGTGATCGGTGCGGGACATAACGGACTGGTGTGCGCGTGTTATCTCGCCAAAGCAGGCTACAAAGTCTTAGTGTTGGAGCGGCGGCCTGTGGTGGGCGGGGCGGTCTGCACGGAGGAAATCTGGCCGGGCTACAAAATTGACATCGGTTCGTCGGTACATTTAATGATCCACCGAACGCTGATTGTCTCCGACCTGGCCCTGGAACGCTACGGGCTGGAATATCTCGAAATGGACCCCTGGGCCGCGCTGCCGCTGGCAGAGGGGCAGGCGATCTGTTTCCATCGAGATTTAGACAAAACTTGCGAGAGCATTGCCCAAATCTCGGCCCGCGACGCTGCCGCCTATAAAGACTTTGTCACCCGCTGGCTGCCTGTGACACGCGGCGTGTTTGAAGCTTTTCAGAAGCCCCCGACGATGGCAAATTTCGGGCGGCATGTGATCTTTGCAAAGTCGCCGGGGCGTACTACGTCCGATGCCCTGCGAATGATTGTGTCCAGCTACGGGCGGTTGATCCATGAAACTTTTGAGAGCGTAGAAATGCGCGCGGCGCTGGGCTGGCTGGCCGCGCAGTCCGGCCCGGCACCCAATGAACCAGGGACGGGACCGTTTGCCGCCTGGTGGGGCGCGGTGCATGAGACCGGGGCAATGCGGGCTAAAGGCGGGTCAGGAATGCTGACCGTCGCCCTGCGGCGCGCCTTTGAGGCAATGGGCGGCACAGTAATAACCGATGCGCCCGCGGAGCGCATTCTCATGGAAAATGGTCAGGCAAAAGGCGTCAGCGTCGGCGGGCAGACCTACTCGGCAAGAGCCGTCGTGTCAGCCTGCCACGTCCTAACGACGTTCCAAAAATTATTGCAGCCCGAAGACTTGCCGGGGGATTTGGGCCGCCGTCTGGAGGCGCTGAATGTCGGCAATGGTTTCGGCATGACGGTGCGGTGCGCGGCCTCGGAACTGCCCGATTACGGCGCAGGGCAGCCGCACCAGGTTCATCAAGGAATGCAGCTTCTCTGCCCCACCCCGGAGTTTCTGACCTCGGCTTATGCCGATTATGCGGGCGGGCAGCCATCACGCAAACCGCCCGTTCTCGCCATGACATTTACCGCTTTAGATAGTTCACTGGCACCAAACGGCAAGCACATTGTTCAACTATGGTCGCAGTATTTCCCGTATGACCGCGCCGATGGACGCTCCTGGGACGAGACACGGGAAGAAGTCGCCGATGCAATCTGCGAGACGCTGTACGCTTATGCCCCGAACATGCGCGGGGCGATTGAACAGCGTTTTATACAGACACCTTTGGATTTGGAGCGAACGCTGGGCCTGCTGCGCGGCAATGTCATGCACCTGGAAATGTCACTGGACCAAATGTTTTCGTTCCGCCCCCTGCCGGAGTTGTCCGAATACAAAACACCCATTCCCGGCCTGTTTCTGACCGGAGCCAGCACGCATCCCGGCGGCGGCGTGTTCGGCGCATCGGGCCTGAGTGCGGCGCGCGTGGTGGGGAACGCACTGAAAAAGCGCCGCTGATCTCCCTTATGATCCCGTCAGCAATTATGATCCCGTCAGCAAAGTTGTCTCGTGTTCCAGGTAGGCGCGAACATTACTGCGCTTGATGGCAAGCGTCGGAACAATTATTCGCCTGCTTGCCGGGATGCCGCTCTTGTCGCCGCTTGCAAGCCGGGCTAATAACTTGATGCTCTGGTAGCCGAACTCATAGGGCTGCTGCACAACGGTTGCATAAATCGCGCCACTTTGAATGCCCGCCATCGTGTCCTGTTCCTCGTCAAAACAGACGATCTTTACTTTGCCGATCTTTCCGGCATCCCGAACAGCGCCCAAAATGGCCGGGCCATTGTAGCTCCACAAGCCGACCAGGCCGGCAAGGTGCGGATAAGTGGCGAGCGCATCCACAACATTTCGCAAAGCGCGCGCATGGTCGGCATCATCCTCGCGAACGTCTATAATCGTAACGCGAGAACCGCGCAGCGCATCGCGAATACCCATTTCTCGGTCATGGGCGTTTTGTGCGTCGCGCCTGCCCACAAACAGCATGATCTGGCCGCCATGCGGCAGTGCTGCCTTGAGGAGGCGTCCGGCCTGGAAGCCCGCCGCATGATTGTCCGTGCCGAGGTAGCAGAGGCGATGACTTTGCGCGGCGTCGCTGTCGGCAGTGATGAGGCGTGTCTTTCTCGCGACCGTATTCAAATAGGCAGTTTCATTTTGCGGGTCTACCGGAGCGACCGCAATCCCCTGAACGCCCCGCGCCAGCAACTCATCAATATCCTGCTTCTGCGTCGCCGCCGTGCCATCGGCGGGCATGACAAACTGAACCCGGACATGGCCCAGCTTTTTGGCCGCCGCTTCCGTCCCTTTGCGGCAGATCGTCCAGTAATCCGAAGGGTTGTTGGTCACAAAGGCCAGTGAAGTTTGAGCGCAGACAGGAATAGCCGGGCCGCTGAGCGCCAGAGCTAATACGAGGGTAAATAGGCAGCGTTTCATAAAGGTTCTCCTCGTGAGGGGACGGAAGCCAAGAGAGTTATTCTTCCAGGCAGTAGTTGAGTGCATCAACCATTTCATCAATGAGGCTGCCGGGCAGCAATCCACGCCGCTCCAAAAACCGCTCAATGGAGAGGCAGCGGACTTGGAGACAGTCTGCGGCAGAGGATTTGGAAAGATTATTGCGGCTATCCGGTTCCACGCGCACTTTCCAGGGAGACGCAAGAAAATGTTCCTTCCAGCCGGTTAATGGGACAACAATACGCACCGGCAATTTCCGAATGGAGTTTGCGCTGAGAACAATCACCGGCCTTGTTTTTTGCATCTCCGAACCGCGCGTCGGTTCCAAATCGGCCAGCCAGATTTCGCCGCGTTGGGGGTCAGTCGCCACTGTCGAAGAAGTCCTCTGTATCTAATGCCTGCCATTCCTGAATTTCCGGGTCGGTTCGATAGTACTCAGCCAGCGAACTTGCCGCCGCTGCCATGACTGCTTTCCGATCAGACTGAGACATATCCCTCATACGTTGCGTCAATGACTGGTTCTGTGCGTGTTCTTTGCGCTGCGCCAGATAAGTTTGACACGCCTCGCGTATCAATTCGCTGCGGCTTCTGATCCCCGCTATGCCCATCTCCCTGTCTAACGCACTGACAAGTTCGGGCGGCAGATGCACCGTCACCTGGTTCAACGGTTTCCCCGCAGAGAAGGTTTTACGGGGCCGCCCCGGCTTTTTAGGTTCCATTTCCCACGTGTTCATGCCGTTATTATAAACGTTTTTATAAACATTGTCAACTCCGAAAAGCAATTAAAAAGCCCGGCTTCTCAACTGTGAGAGCCGGGCTTTGTTAGGTTCTATCGCGGTAGATTAAGAACCCGCCATGGTAAGCTGGTACGGATAGCCTGCCGCATTCAAGGTCAGCAGGTAGCTCGGACGCACGGATTTGACATGACCGTCGCAGTAAAGAGTATTGATGAGGTCAGGCGCACCATGACGAGCCAGAAACACATCGTTGTCAATCAAATTCGGCGATCCGTCCGTGCAGTAGGCATCTGGGTAATTGCCCTGCGTTCCCAACTGCTCATGGTTGTACTGGCAGTCCGCCTGGAAGCCACCGTCGCTGTCCGTGACCCAGACCGTCGAGGCCGGGGCAAGAAGCGAGGCAAGATTATAGGCCCCGCCGTTACCGTTGGGGTTGTTGCCTGGGCCAATGTAGGGGTAGTTCAACGGCGACCCCGTCGTGTTATAGTCAAAGGAGTTAATGGCGTAGCTGCCATAGTGGGTGTCATCTTTCCCTCCAAGCTGCTGATAGGGAATATAGATGCCAGTCGCCTTCCCGGCAATGCCACTGACCGAACTGCCGCTGTCATCGGGGCAGTGGAAAACGCTGGTGCTTTTCACAAAAGGATAAACCATGTCCATCCATTTGTACTTGACCTGGCCGGGCGTCGGGTCTGAGGCTTGGTAGCCTTGATTCCCGCTACCTATCCAGGCAGAGGCGAGTAGTTCATCGTTATCCTGGCTGTATTGGATCAAGGCCAGGCCGATCTGTTTGAGATTGGACTGGCAGGACGCTTTGCGGGCATTCTCGCGGACTTTCTGGAAGACAGGGAACAAAATCGCGGCAAGAATTGCGATGATAGCAATCACGACGAGCAGCTCGATGAGCGTGAAGCCGCTCCGGCGCGTGGGGTGTTGAAGCATAAACATTTTCTTTCTTCTTCCTGATTGATGACTGAGATTCAGTAATATGAGGAGGCGCGTACCTCCAGATGCGGCACAAGAAGCCGTTGTTCCACTGGTGCCTCCGGGGCAGCCAGACGCCGAAGCAGAAGCTCCCAGGCAAGACGGCACATTTCCTCCACTGGAACGACAACGCTGCTGATCGGGCAGGGAAACAAGCAGGCGTTTTCCAGTCCGTCAAAGCCGACCAGGCGCACGTCGTCCGGGACGCGCAGGCCCCGTTCCTGAAGGGCCAGATAGCAGCCGATGGCAAGCTCATCGTTGACGCAAAATAGTCCATCCGGGCAGCCGTGCTGCGTGAGATGGTCATGCAAGGCTTCATAGCCCGCCGCGCGGGAGTGGTGCGTCGCGACAATGGTTTCCGTCACGCGGCCCGCCGCTGTTATCAAATCGGTATACGCGGCGTCACGCGCATCCGGCTGAGAGCGCACCACGGCAATGCGGCGGCAGCCGGCGGAAAGCAGGTGCTGAACGGCTTCCCGCGCTCCTGCTGCGACGTCCAAATGAACACAATCCGTCTCCGCACTTTTATCCTGGCCGACCGTGACAATCGGGGCTTTCCGGCTCGCTGCCAGATGCCGGTAAAGCGCAGAGGTTGGGTTTAGATCGCAGGTGAGTACCCCGTCCACAGGCCAGCGAGATATTTGAGCCACATTTGGCCCCCCTGCGGCCATCTGGCTGACGTCTTCAGCGACTAGCCGATAGCCATGCGCGGCTCCAATGCGCCGCAGCCAGTGGTGCATGTAGCCAAAATAGGGCGAATAGTCCTCATGGGTGACTACCCAAAGCTCTATGATCCGTGTTGCGCCCGTTGCCAGGGCACGGGCGGCAGGATGCGCCTGATACCCCAAATCGGCGGCGGCGGCGAGGACGCGCTGCCGGGTATGGTCAGAATGGCCCTGGCCTTTCCCATTGAGAATACGCGAGACGGAACTTTTGTTGAGATGGACGCTTTTAGCAAGTTCTTCGAGACTCATAATCGCTGCAATTCGTTTTATGAAACCGGTTTCAATCGTTATACACGATAATCCTTTGATTGTCAAGCGGCTGAAACTATTTTCCATAAAAGCAAGGCGGCACGCTCCTCTAAAGCTCCTTGCGAAAACTGCCGATAATGGACACGGCGCAAAAGAGTGCGAAGAAGTCGCAGAGTGCGCGGGAGGTATTCTTGTGGCGACATTTGTGTATGAAGCAGTAGACCCCACGGGCCGAATTGTGAAAAGTAAAGTGGAGGCCGAAAACGAGCAGGTCGTCCTCGCCAAGCTGCAAGAGCAGCAGTTCCATGTGGTTTCCCTCGGCGAAGCCAAAGCGGGCATGAAAATGCAGATTGGGGGCAGCAAGGCGGCAAAAATCAAACTGCAAACCCTGGTTGTCTTTTCCCGGCAGTTTGCGACGATGATTGACGCAGGCATTCCAATTATTAAGTGTCTGGACATTTTGGAAAGTCAGACCAAAGAAGATGCCATGAAAATGGTCATCAACTCTACCCGCAAAGATGTCAAAGGCGGCTTATCTCTGACCGATGCGATTGCCAAACATCCCAATGCTTTTTCGAAGCTCTACATTAACATGATCCGCGCCGCCGAAATCGGCGGTATTCTGGATGTGATTTTGGACCGGCTTGCAGGATTTTTGGAAAAGGAAATGGAAATAAAGGGCAAGATCAAGTCGGCAATGATGTATCCGCTGATTGTTCTGAACTTTGCCGGGGTGATGGTGCTGGCTTTGTTCATGTTTGTGCTGCCGCGCTTCAAAGAGATTTTTCTCTCCATGAACGTGGAAATGCCGCCGGTAACGCTGGCGCTGTTTGCAGTCGGTGACTGGCTCCAGCAATACTGGTGGATCGCGCTGATGATGATCGTCGGCGGGATTGTCGCGTTCAAGCAGTACGGCAAGACGCCGCGCGGCAACTATAATATCGATAAGCTCAAGCTGAAGGTGCCGATTTTCGGCGATCTCAACTTAAAGCTCAGCATTTCTCGCTTCGCGCGGACATTCGGCACCTTGATTGCTTCGGGTGTTCCTATGATGCGGTCGCTGGAAATTATTGGTGAAACGTCCGGCAACGCGATTCTGGCCGAAGCGATTGTCAATGCGCGGACTTCCATTCGCGAAGGCGCAAAAATCAGCCAGCCACTGGCCGCGTCGGGCCTTTTCCCGGCGATGGTCACGCACATGGTGGATGTCGGTGAGGAAACGGGCCGTCTGTCCGAGATGCTCTGCAAGGTTGCCGACTTCTACGACGATGAAGTGGACGCGATGGTCAAAGGCTTGACTTCGCTGATTGAGCCTTTGCTGATCGTTTTTATGGGCGTCCTGGTCGGATTTATCGCCATTTCGGTGATGTCGCCGATCTTCAAACTGGTCAGCTCGATTCATTAAGCGTTCGCCCCGGCCAGCCGGCAGCGGCGCGGGGTGGGATACGCATGGCAGAAACAACAAACACGGTTGGAGCAACCGTTGGCTGGGATGGGCCGGATCGGCGTGGGCCGGGGCGCGTCGACGACGAGGCGCGGGCGCGGCGCCTGCTATCGGAATACCAAAGCGGCGGCCCCGGAGCCGCCGCAGCCCGTGATGCGCTGGTGCTGCAATTTCGGCCTCTGGTGCAGAAACAGGCCCGGCAGTTTCTCACAAGCGCTGTTCCGCTGGAAGACCTGGTGCAGGAAGGCTTTTTGGGCCTGATGCACGGAATTGATCAGTATGACCCAACCCGCGGGGTCAAGCTGATTACTTATGCCACCCACCACATTGACGGCCACCTGCGCCATTTCCTGCGGGACCGCAGCCAGATCATTAAAGAACCAGCCTGGCTGCAAGAAATGGCGCAGAAAGTCCGGCGCGAGTCTGAAACGCTGACACAGGACCTGGGCCGGGAGCCATCAGATTCCGAGATCGCTGCCTCGCTGGGTTTGAACGAATCGGAAGTTGCTCGTATCCGCTCCACCCGCTCAATTTTCGCCGTGCAGTCTCTGGATGAAGCCCAGGAAAGCGGCGCTTCGCGCGTTCAAATCGCCGAAAGCAACACGGAAGCCTCCCGCACGGAGCTTCCCATTGAAGACAAAGTCGTGCTGGAAAGCGCGCTGCTGCGATTGAAAGAGATTGAGCAAAAGGTTCTCTACTCATTCTATTACGAAGACCGCAGCCAGACTGAAATTGCCCGCGCCCTGGGCGTCTCCAACAATTACGTTTCCCACATTCTCAAGAACTCGGCGCGAAAATTGCAGCAAATGTTCCGCAGCGACGCCGTGCGCGAGGCCGCGCTTCAGCATGAGCGGCAGAGACGCCGCCTTGCCGTGCATGGCCCGCAGGCAGCCGCAGAAGAAGCTGCCGAGACAGCCCCCACCGTGGTAGACGCAGTGACGGGCTTGTTCACACGCCGTTATTTTGATGACCGGCTGAGCGAAGAATTGTCCCGCGCCAAGCGGCATCAGTTAGAACTGTCCGTGATTCGAGTGCAGGTCGGCGCGGACCTTTCCGAAGCCGCATTGTTTGCCCGAATTGCCGAAACCGTCAAAGAATGTATGCGCCGCTCTGACCTGGTCGCCCGCTTTGAGGAGCATGAGCTGATTGCCCTGCTGCCGCACACGGGCGCGACCCGCGAAACCGTCGTCAGCCGGCTGCAAAGCCGCCTGACCGAGCTGGTTGCCACATTCCCCCACCCCTGCACCATCGCCGTAGGCCGCGCTTCGTATCCCGCCCAGCGCCAGCGCGTGGAACTGCTTCAGGCTGCTTTGCCGCGTGAAGCAGCTTAACCCCGCAAATGATTGACGGCCCGCGAGAGACCGATGATGGAGACGCCGTCGGTGATGCGCCCGTCCATCGCCATCGCATAAGCCTCCTGAAGCGGGAGGCGTCGCACCGACAGCACTTCATCGCCTTCCGGCTGCGTTGTCCCAAGTGTCAAACCCTGGGCGAGAAAAATCTGACCCACTTCATTCGTCACCGAGTTAGATAGGTGAAACGGACCCAAATCCGTCCAGCGCGAGGCTGTCAGCCCCGTTTCTTCCACCAATTCGCGCCGGGCGCTTTCCAAGGCGGGAACTGACAACGCCCCGCCGCCTTCGGGGATTTCCCAGGAGTACAAACCCAGCGGATAACGCCACTGGCCCACTAAATAGGTAGTGCCGGCATCCGTCACGGGGACGATCCCCAGCGCGATGTTCTGAAACTCCACCACGCCGTAGATGCCGTCCTGCCCATCAGCACGAATGACATGGTCTTCGCGTACCCGAATCCACGGATTAACATAGACTTCCCGGCTGCCGCGCGTTCGCCACGGATTTTCCAATTCGCTTAGTTCCAATTCGCTTAGTTCCAATTCGCTTACTTCCAATTCGCTTACTTCCAATTCGCTTACTTCCAATTCGCTTAGTTCCAATTGCTTCATGGCGTTATGATGAAGCGTCGCCGCGCGGTTGTCAAGAGGCAGATTGGGGTACAGTCAGGCCATGTCAAAAAAGCATATTGTTATCGTCGGCGGCGGGTTTGGCGGCCTCAAGGTGGCGCAAACACTGGAAAAACTGAGCAGCCTCCGAGATGAAATCGAGATTACGCTGGTCAGCCGGGATAATTTTCTCCTGTTCACACCGTTTCTGACGGAGACGCTGGGCGGAATGCTGGATGAGGCCGATGTGGTCTCGCCCCTGCGTGCCTTTTTGAAGAAGGCTCGTTTCATCATGGGCGAAGTGACTGCGGTGGATGTAAAGGCGAAGACAGTTACCTATAAACGCCCGCTGACTGATGAGACGGAAACGCTGGTGGCAGATCATTTGATCCTGAGCCTGGGCAGTACATCTTCGTTTTACGGACAGAAAGACATGGAAGCGCTTGCCTTTACGATGAAGTCGCTGGATGATGCTTCCCTGCTGCGGAACCATTTGATGGCCGCATTGGAACAGGCAAACGAGGAAGCGGATGTGGTCGCACGGCAGGCATTACTCACAGTAGTGGTGGTCGGCGCAGGCTATACCGGCGTGGAAGCCGCGGGAGCCATCCGCGACTTGATGAAGGACGCGGCGCGTGCGTATCCCCATATCCGGCCCGACGAAGTTCGAATTGTGCTGATTGACATGGCAGAGAAAATCTTGCCGACGATTGATCCTTCCCTCGCCAATTATGCGCTGCGGCAGCTGCAAAAGCGCGGCATTGAAATGCGTTTGGGCCAAAAGATTGACCATGCCGATGACCGCTCAATTACGCTCAGCAAAGGAGAAGTCATTCCGGCCCGAACTCTGCTCTGGTCAGCGGGCGTCATGCCGTCGCCTCTGACGCAGGCGATGGACTGTCCGAAAGACAAAAAAGGCGCAATCCTGGTGGAGCCGACGATGGCAATCAAAAGCCTGCCGGGCGTTTGGGCGATGGGCGACTGCGCTTCCATTCCCAATGAGCTGGAAGAAGGCCGGCCTTACACGGGGACCGCACAGAACGCAGAGCGGGAAGCCAAACAACTCGCGCGCAATGTGCTTGCCGTTCTGCGCGGGCAGGAGCCAAAGCCATTTTTATTTCGGTCGCTGGGTGAGTTTATCAATCTGGGCGAACGGGTGGCGGTGGCGCAGATCAAATGGTTCAAATTCTCAGGCTTTCTCGCCTGGTTCTTATGGCGCAGCGTGTATCTGGTAAAAATCCCGCATTGGAGCCGGAAGGCGCGGGTGGTCTCCGGCTGGACGCTGGACTTGCTCTTTGGCCGCTCCGCCGTAGAAACGGAAACGCCTCGCTTGCTGCGAAGTCACTATTCGGCAACGCATCTGCCTGACAAATAAGCAAACGCCGCAGGAAATATCCTGCGGCGTTTGTTTTGTCCTGCGGCGTTTGTTTTGTAAAGTTCAGGCTGCGAGAGGCTGCGGCTCAGAAGCATCGGCTGTCTCCGTTGCCGGAGTAAATGTCACCGTGCGGGCATCCTGCCGCTTGCGAAAATGGATCATTTCCCACTGCTGAATGTAGTCCAGCACAACAAGAGCCATCTTGCGCGCTTCAAATTCCGGCATCTGAATGGTCAAGCTATCGGTGGCTTTTACCATTTTCACTTGCCCCACTCCGTACACTTCGCCCTGGCCGTTGTCAATCCGCAGAACGTAAGGCTGCCGGTACTTCGATTCTTTCTTGAATGACAGAACGCGCGCTTCCGTGTAATCATCATGGGCGCTGCCTTTTTGGTCCTCAAAGCTGGTGAAAGTCCCGCCCAGCAGGTCGTGGCAGACCAGCTTCATGTCATCCGCATCCACATAATGCCTCACCCGCTGGGTAGCCTTGTTGCTTTCGTCAAACTCCACCAGCGTAAACGTGATCTTGCTGCGGCGGGGGTCAAAGGCCAGCAGATCGGTCAAGTCCAAAATCTTGTCTTTGGCGACAAAGCGGAAGATTTGTATCTTCGTCACTTCCCGCCCTGCGCCATTATCTTGGCGGCTGTTGTCGTAGGTATTCATCGTCAGTTCTCCTTAAACCAGATCATGCCTCGTATTCTATCTAAAGCACCTTGCGATAGCTGCAACTCGGATTGTCGTATAGTGAAGCCCAGCACTCCCAGACGCAGAGGTACCCTTTTCCACCGACATAGTAGCAGTTGCTGACCGTCACTTCCCCGCATTGCGGGCAGACGCCGCGCACCCATTCGGGACGAGGGCGGTCAGATTTTCCATCATAAGCCTGGCGGACGCTTTCCACCGCGGCATTAGTTTCTAGAATTGTGTCCATCGTTGTTCCTCTCACTAAACCAATTGCCTCTCTACAACACAGATATATTATATCTTAATTGGCAGCGAGTATCAGCAAAAGGCGAGGAGTGCGCGAAACGATCTCCAAAAATTCTCATGTCGTGAGAATTTTGTCGGCCAATTCCGGGATAATTACCATAAATTAAAGTGTCAAAACCACCGACAATAGACTCAAAGGAGAGTGACGACCATGTTTTTATGGATTGCCGCCGGATACGTTTTATCCGCGATTGCCTTCTATTCGTATATCGTCTCGACCGCTCAGGAAGAGCCGCAGCAGAGCGTTGCCAGCTTGTCGGAAACAACGGAGCGGCACTGGGTACGGGAGCAAAGCAACCGCAAAGCCGCGTAAGGCCTGCTGATAGATGCAAAAAACGCCCGACGTTTCCTTTGGAGAATCGTCGGGCGATTGCGTTTTAGAGTGTTCGTGGTTGTGTTAGCTGCCGCGAAACGCGACAGCGACTAGAATGCTGATGACTCCGAAGGCAATGGCCGTATTTCGGGTGTACATCTGAAGCCGCTCTTCGAAACCGGGTTTGCCCTTAAAATTTGCGCTGATATTACCACCGATGGTCCCGGTCAAACCCTCGTTCTTTGTTGTTTGAGACATGACGAGGCCAACAAGGGTCAGACTGATCAAGGCTTGAACGATCAGTAAAATGATTTGAAATGCGTTCATCCGTTACTTCTTTTCCTCGATTGGAACACTGCCAACAGCAACCGGTGGCTGCAAAGGATTTTGCACTGGAGTAGCGGCAACTTCCGCCGCTTCATCATGGGCAGTTGCCTTCTTAAACTCAGTAATCCCATCACCTAATGACTTGAAGAAGCCCGGCAGTTGCTTACCTCCAAAAAGGAGTATTGCTACACCTGCCACAATAGCGACATCCCAGGGACCGCCAAATCCAAATGCCAATGGAAGCATTTCAGTGTCCTTTCACGTCATTGCTGCCCGGCGCTTCAAAATGCGCCAGCGGAAGAACAGCAGGAGCCATCAAATCTTTGGGGGGCGTCACATCTTTCGCCCCAACTAAATCTTCGGGAGCCTGATCATACGGCGTATGCGTCATCGCTTTTTCAACCGTCGCGCTGCTCGTAGATTGATACGGGTTGCCATATTCATGCGGCGGCGAAAGAATAGGCTTGTATACCGATTCCACTTCCCCTTGAACCGTGTGAACGGCTCCGGTTAGCTCATCGGTCACCTTCCGCAGTTCGCGCATCGCTTGCCCGATTTGCTTGCCGACTTCCGGCAGCTTTTTAGGGCCGAAGACAATCAGCGCAAGAACCAAAATAATGCCGATGTCGGCGGGGCTTCCAAAGCCAAAAGCCAGGGGAAGCATCGCACACTCCTCTTGCTCTACGACGGTTGAGCCGCCGGGTTTGTTTATGCCAGTTTCTTCACGGTTGTCGCGGCGGCCAGCGCGAACACATCTTTGCGGGAAATAAACCCGGAGCCGTAAGTCACGGCATTCGCTGCCCCTGCCGCCACTCCCAGTTTCAGCGCTTCCGGCAGAGGTTTACCTTCAGCCAGTCCCCACAAGAAAGCAGCAGTCAGAGAGTCGCCGGAGCCGACAGCGCTGTGGAGTTTAATCGGCGGTGGAACCGCCTCCCAAATGCCCTCTGCGCTCGCCACAACCGCGCCACGCGGGCCTGCCGTTACCATGCCAAGTGCGGCGCTATATCTCTCGCGCAAGGCCTGTGCCGAGCCGCCCCAGCCATCCCCGGTGGCTTCCAGTACGTCTAGCTCATCTTCATTCGGCTTCAGCAGAAACGGCCCGGCTGATGCGCCTGACTTCAACGCCGCGCCACTGGCATCCAGAACTGCCCGGATGCCAAACTCGGCTTGTGCCATTTCAATAATATCCCGGTAAATGCCAACGGGCGTTCCCGGCGGAATACTGCCTGCTAAGACTACGCTGTCACAGCACGGCAAAAGTTCCCGCACGCGGTTCACAAAGGCAGCACAATCCTGGGCCGTTACCGTCGGACCTGCCTCATTTAGCTCAGTTTGCGTCAATCTTACCGGGTCAATGATCGCCGTACAAACGCGCGATTCTTCCTGAATTGTCACAAAGTCGCTTTTGGTGCCTTCCGAACGCAGGCACCGACGAATATATTCCCCATTTTGCCCGCCCAAAAACCCGGTCGCCGTCACCGCGCCGCCAAGACGCTGATAAACCCGTGCGACATTGATGCCCTTGCCGCCGGCAAACACCTGCATCCCCGCAGGTCGATGCACACGACCGGGTTCGAAGCCCGGCACCGTATACAGCTTGTCTACCGCCGGATTGAGTGTCACCGTCAGCAGTGCCACTGTAACTTAACGTTTGCTGAACTGGAAACCACGGCGCGCACGCTTGCGGCCTGCTTTTTTGCGCTCTTTGACGCGCGGATCGCGGGTCAGGTAGCCTAGCTTGCGGAGAATAGGCCGCATGTCGGGGTCCGACTCGACAAGGGCTTTGGAAATGCCGTGCCGCAGTGCGCCGGCCTGGCCGGAGATGCCGCCGCCCAGTGCGCGGCAGAACACGTCGAATTTGCCAACGGTCTCTGTCACCTCAAAGGGCTGCATGATCAGCGCTTCCAGCGACGCGCGGCCAAAGTAGCTGCCTGTCGTCCGGTTATTCACCGTAATATTGCCTTCACCATTGGAAAGCCAGACTTTGGCGATGGCGTTTTTGCGCTTGCCCGTTCCGTAATAGCGTGTGGTAGTTTGTGCCATGAGTGTTCCTTAAATGTTACGCCAGGTCCTGCGGCTTCTGCGCCTGATGCGGATGATCTGCGCCGGGGTAAATACGCAGCTTTTTGAGTGTCTGCGCGCCCAGCGTGTTGTGGGGCAGCATTCCTTTGACGACGCGCATGAGCGCAGCCACAGAGTCTTTTTCAATCTCGCGCCCGCGCGTCACGCTGCGGATACCGCCGGGGTACAGCGTATGGCGGTAAATCGGCTCATCTTTTTTGTTGTTGCCGGTCAGCCGCACTTTATCGGCATTGATAATGATAACATGATCGCCGCAGTCCACATGAGGCGTCCATTCGGGCTTGTTTTTCCCGCGCAGGATTTTGGCGGTCTCCACAGCAACGCGGCCCATCGGCTGATTGGTGGCATCCAGAACGATCCACTTGCGGTTTTTTTCCATCTCCAGCGGCTTGGCGCTATAAGTCGGCATTTTGTTTCTCCAAAGTCAATTCCAACGTTAGTAATCGACGCGCAGCAGGCACAGTCCTTGCGGCGCGGCGGGCGGGATTGGGTTGCGGGCGCGGTCCCGCAAGTCCAGTATTTCAGTCAAGGTTTCCGGCGGCAGGTCTCCTGCTCCGACAGAGAGCAATGCGCCGGTCAGATTGCGAACCATTGTCCGCAAAAAGCCATTCGCGGTGGCCGTCACGAGCAGGCCGTTAGCCACCGGGCGCACCGACAATCGGCGCAAATCGCGCACCGTTGTTTTGCCCGGATTGCCACCGCGCCGCGCGTAAGACGCAAAATCGTTCGTCCCGACCAAAAGCGAGGCCGCTGCCCGCATACGCGCGACGTCCAGCGGACGCCGAACATGCAGGCTGTACCGGCCCCACACTGCCGAACGGGTCCGGCGGGTCCAGATCAAGTACCCATAATGGCGCTGCCGGGCGGAAAACCGGGCATGGAAGCCTTCGGAGGCTTCTTCCGCACGGGCAATCGAAATGTCCGGCGGCATCAGACTGTTCAGGGCAATCGCCCATCGATCAATTGGCAGATGGCTCTCGGTGACGAACGAAACCACCTGCCCCAGTGCATGAACACCGGTGTCGGTACGTCCTGCGCCCTGTAAAGTCAATGCTTCGCGAGGAGTCAGCGTTGTAAGCGCTTCAGTCAAAACAGACTGAACAGTGCGTTCGCCTTTGCCCTGCGACTGATAACCGCAAAAGTCCGTACCGTCATATTCTACTGTCAGCTTGAGGGTACGCACACGCAGGCTGCCTAGCGAAGCCGATTCGGCTGGCCGGTTTTTTCCGGGATGATGGGCAGGCCGAACTCACGCTCAGTAACCAGCGAAAGCTGCACAATCGTTGCCGCGTCGCCCCGGCGCTGACCGATTTTGACGGCGCGGGTGAAACCACCCGGCACATTCTTGAATTCCGGCGCGATCTGCGTAAATAAGTGATGCACGAGGGTTTCATCGCCCAAAAACTTGCGCGCTTCGCGGCGGGCATGAAGGGTGTCGGCCCGCGCGGCGGTGATGAGCTTCTCCGCAATGGAGCGCACATCTTTCGCGCGAGTTTCCGTTGTTTTAATAGTTTGATGGATCAGCAGGGCGCGCACCAGGCTTTTCAGCAAAGCGCGGCGCTGATCACTGGGCAGACCGAACTTGCGGCCGCCAATACGGTGGTTCATAACAGGTCCTCTTTATTCTTCATCACCGGCGGCAGCCGTGTCATCGTCTTCGTCGCCTTCGGTATCGTCTTCGTCGCCGTAGTCGGTGTCATCATCAGTGGCACCCGGAATGGTCAAGCCGAGTGTCGCCAGCTTTTCTTTGACTTCCGTGAGCGATTTTTTGCCGAAGTTGCGAATCTGCATCAGCTCGCTTTCGGGAAATTGAACCAAATCACCGATAGTCAGCACGTTCGCTTTTTTCAGGCAGTTGTAAGTGCGAACCGAAAAATCCAGCTCTTCAATGCGTGCATCGGGAGCGCCGGTAGCCCCCAGCGGGAAGCCGGTTCCGTTTGCACCGCCCAGACGTCCGCCCAATCCCTGCGGAAACTCCACAAAGCGATGGAAGAACGTTTCGAGCAGGTAAGCGGCCTGGCTCAAGGCGTCACCGGGAGCCATCGTGCCATTGGTCCAGATTTCCAGCGTCAGCCGCTCATAGTCGGTCTTAAAACCGACCCGCGTGGCTTCCACATTAAACGAAACTTTGCGTACCGGTGTAAACGATGCGCCAATGGGAATGACGCCGATGATCTGCTTGCTTTTGTCCTGCTTTTCGGGCAGAACGTAGCCTTTGCCTTCGTCAATCGTCAGTTCCATTGACAGGTGCGCTTTGTCATCTGCGAGGGTCGCCAGGTGAACTTCCGGGTTGACGATCTCAATATCACTCGGGCACTGAATGTCGGCCCCGGTCACATGGCCTGGCCCGGTTACGTCAATTTTGATCGTGCGCGGCTCCGGCTTGGTTCCGTTGGTCAGCACACCGTTGCGGCCATGCACTTTGACAAACAAATCTTTGAGATTCAAGATCAGTTCCGTGGTATCTTCTTTAACACCGGGAATGGTCGAGAACTCGTGCAGTACGCTGTCAATCTTGATGGACGTGACGGCGGCTCCGGGAATAGATGACAGCAGAACGCGGCGCAGGGAGTTTCCCAGCGTCACTCCGTAGCCGCGCTCAAGCGGTTCCACCACAAATTTGCCGTAGGTGCCAACCTGTTCCAGCGTTTCAATACGCGGCGCAGTCGGTTCCATAATCATGTCTGGCATCGTAATTCGTCACTCCTTCAAGCCGCACATGCGGTCGCGTCAGGGACAGGCGAAAACCCGCCGGGAAAAGGCGGCGGGTTTTGGTCCCGGCGTCAGCGACGCGCCAGGCGCGGCCTAATCCGTTATCGCGAGTAGTACTCAACGATTAGCTGTTCGGCCACGTCCGTATCAATCATGTCGCGGGACGGAATAGCAACCACTTTACCGACCAGGGCATTCGCATCAAACGTCAGCCATTCGGGAATGCGGCGGCCCATGCCGCGCAGCGATTCCAGCATCGGCCCCAGTTTACGGCTGTTATCATGCACCGTGATGGTATCACCGACTCGCACCTGGTAGGAAGGAATATCCACCCGCTTCCCATTCACCAGGAAATGTCGATGCGATACAAGCTGCCGGGCCTGAGCGCGCGACGCGCCGAGGTTCAAGCGGTAGATCACATTGTCCAGCCGGGTTTCCAGCAGAGACAAAATGTTTTCACCCGTCACACCCTTGCGGCGCAGCGCTTCTTCCACATAGTTGCGAAAGGGGCGCTCAAGGACGCGGTACGTGCGCTTCATTTTCTGCTTTTCGCGAAGCTGATGGGCGTACTCCGTGGTCTTCTTCTGCATCCCTTGGCCGTGCATTCCGGGGGGATAGTTGCGTTTTTCAATGGCACACTTTTTACTGTAGCAGCGTGTGCCTTTCAAATACATTTTGACGCCTTCGCGGCGGCATTGCCGGCAGCGGGCATCTCCCGACTTACTGACGGGTCCTTTTTTCACGGCGGTCATGTGTTAGTGGTTCTCCAAAAGCGAAGGGCAAAGGGTCTCTAAACGCGGCGGCGTTTGGGCGGGCGGCAGCCATTGTGCGGCAGCGGGGTAACATCTTTGATGTAGCTCACTTCAATGCCGACGGCTTGCAGGGCGCGAATGGCTGTTTCACGGCCTGATCCCGGACCTTTGACCTGGACATCCACGCGGCGCAGCCCATGTTCCTGCGCTTTGCGGGCGGCGTTCTCGGCGGCAAGCTGCGCGCCGAACGGAGTTCCTTTGCGCGAGCCTTTGAAGCCGACGGAACCGGCGCTGGCCCAGGAAATCAAATCGCCTTTGGTGTCGGTGATTGAAACAATGGTATTGTTGAAGGTGCTTTGAATATGCACGATTCCCTGTGCGATATTCTTTTTTTCTTTCGGCTTCTGCCGAGTCGTCGTTTTCTTTTGTGCCATTCGGTCTGTGCTGTCTCCTATCATCCCGTCCCAACACCGGGCAAGGCGAGGGGCGGTACAGGAACCTCTCCCCTAACCCCTCCCCTGTTAAGGGAGGGGGAGTAAGAAAGGTTACGTTGCTGCTCTTACCCTTCCCTAGCAGGGAGGGGTCGCCGCTGGCGGCGAGGGTAGGTTTACTTCTTGAGCTTCTTCTTGCCGGCGACGGCGCGGCGCGGGCCACGGCGAGTGCGAGCATTGCTCTTAGTCTTCTGGCCGCGTACCGGCAGACCCCGGCGATGCCGGATGCCGCGATAGCAGCCAATTTCCGACAAACGCCGGATGTTGATCTGAATCTGGCGCTTGAGATCGCCCTCGACCCGGAACTCGCGTTCGATGGTCTCGCGCAGTTTGCTGACTTCGGACTCGGTAAGTTCCCGGACACGAGTGTCCGGGCTGACGCCGTTTTTCGCCAGAATATCGCGGCTGCTGGTCAGCCCGATGCCGAAAATGGAAAGGAGCGCGTACTCCACCCGCTTGTCGCGCGGCAAGTCGACGCCTGCAATACGTGCCAAAAGATGCCTCCTAAAATGGCCTGGGCTGGATTAGCCCTGCCGCTGCTTATGCTTCTTGATGACGCAAATGACGCGCACCACACCGTCGCGCTTGATCACTTTGCATTTGTCACAGATTTTCTTAACGGATGCCCGTACTTTCATCTCAAAACTCCTACTTGTAGCGATACAAAATGCGGCCCCGTGTCGGGTCGTAAGGGGAAAGTTCCACCTTCACCCGATCACCAGGCAAAATCTTGATGAAGTTCATGCGGATTTTGCCGCTGACCTGTGCCAGCACCTGATGGCCGCCTTCAATGTTGACACGAAACATGGCGTTGGGCAGAGTTTCCGCAATCGCGCCTTCCACTTCGAGGGCTTTTTCTTTTGCGTAGGTTTCTGATTCTTCAACGCGGCGCTCGTCGCGCGCGACATGCTGTTTGCGTGGTCGTCGAGCCATAAACTCTTTTATTTCTCCAGTGAGGGCGGCAGTGTCAAAATGTCCGGTCCGTCCTCAGTAATTGCCACCGTATGCTCAAAATGCGCGGACAGTGTGTTGTCCGCGGTAAAAATTGTCCAGACGTCACCCTTGCGGTGAAGGACTTCATGGGTTCCAATGTTGACCATTGGCTCAATGCAAATCGTCATACCGGCTTTCAGCCGATCACCTTTGCCCGGACGGCCATAATTGTTGACCTGCGGGTCTTCGTGCGGCGTGCGCCCGATGCCATGTCCCACCAAATCGCGCACGACATTGTACCGGCTCCGCTCCGCATGACGCTGAATGGCCGCCCCGATGTCGCCCACCGTGTTGCCGATCCGGGCCTGCGAAATGCCGCGAAAAAGAGCTTCACGCGAGACTGTCAGCAAGTTCTTCGCCGCTGTCCCCACCGTTCCGACCGGAACTGTCAGAGCGGCGTCGGCACACCAGCCGTCGACCGAAGCGTCCAGATCAAGGCTGACAATATCGCCCTCTTTCAAAACGCGCTTGGCGCTTGGAACCCCATGCACTACTTCATTGTTGACCGAAATGCAGGTGTGATGCTGATACGGAACGCGGCTAAATGATGGCTTGTATCCCAGCAGTGCAGGTTTTGCACCGCGCTTTGCCAGAACCGCCGCCGCTACTTCATCCAAATCCAGCGTCGTCGTTACATTCGGCACAATGGCGTCGCGCATCGCCGCCAGTGCTTCCCCCACTACACGCCCGGCTCGGCGCATCATTTCAATCTCTTCCGCACTCTTGAGCCGAATCATCGGAGTAGTATACCCTCAAAAAACTCATTTTGCAAGCGGCACGGCAGCCAGTGCAGTGAGAATGCGCTGTGTTACCGTGTCAGCGCTACCGATGCCGTCTATGCGTGTCAGCAGATTGCGGGCCGCATAATACTCTGCCACGGGCCACATCTGGCTTTTGTTCAGCTCCAGGCGATAGCTGAGTTTGGTCGGTGCGTCTTCAGGTCGCCGCGCCAGCGCCGCGCCCTCGGCGTTACATATCCCAATCCGGCGGGGCGGACGATGCAGCGCATGGTAAACAGTCCCACAGGTTAGACAGACCCAGCGGCCTGCCATTCGCTCCATGGCGTCTGCTTCCGGTAAATCCAGCCAGAAGACTGCATCCAGATCGCCCTGAAAGGCTTCGGCCTGCGCCAGATCGCGCGGAAAGCCGTCTAAAATGTATCCTGCCTGCGCGTCCGGCTCCGCCAGTCGCTGCGCGACCCAATAATTAATGTCTGCATCAGACGCAAAGTTCCCATCAGCAATAGCCCGTTCGATCTTGCGTCCGAACTCAGTTCCTCGGACAATATGCTCCCGAATAATGTCGCCGGTTGCGATATGCGGAATATCGAACTCCGCCGCCAGAGCCTGCCCCTGTGTCCCTTTGCCCGCGCCAGGCGGGCCGAGCAGGACAATTCGCATCAGCGGATGAAGCCTTCGTAGTTTCGCATCAGAAGCTGCGCTTCAATCGCCTGCATGGTATCCAGCGCGACACCAACCACAATCAGCAGAGACGTTCCTCCCACCAGCGTAAAGCCCCCGGCCCCGCTGGTTCCCGTCGCCGCCGGAATCCAGTATTGCAGCAGCGCAATGACCGCCAGAAAGAGCGCGCCTGCCAGCGTGATCCGTGTCATCACGCGATCCAAATACTCCATCGTCGGTTTGCCAGGGCGAATTCCAGGAATGAACGAGCCGTACTTCTTGAGATCGTCCGCCATTTGCTCGACGTTCATTGTAACCGCCGTATAGAAGTAAGTAAAGAACACAATAATCGCGGCGTACACCAGACCGGTCAGCGGATTCTTGCCGGGCGACAGAAAATCCGTCGCGTTGTGCAGAAAAACGCCAAGTTTTGTCGTCGCCGGAACAAACTGCGCGAATGTCGCCGGCAAAAGCTGAATGGACAAAGCGAAGATGATCGGAATAACGCCCGCCGATGCGACACGGAACGGCAGATATGATGTGCCGCCCTGCGACATCTTATTGCCGACGATTTTTCGCACATGCTGGATCGGAATCTTGCGCTGGCCGAGCGTCACAAACACTACGCCTACCACGGTCACAAAGAAGGCCACCACCAGCAAAAGCACCTGCCAGGGCGCAATGACCCCGGAAATTGCCAGTTTGCCGACGTTGAAAAGCTGTCCAGGCAAACGAACCATGATACCGCAGAAGATGATCAGCGAAACGCCATTGCCAATGCCCTTGTCCGTGATTTGTTCGCCCAGCCACATCAAAAACGCCGTTCCTGCCGTTAAGATCATAATAGCCTGTACCAGCAGAAAGAAATTCGTCGTGGCGGAATAGCTCGCGTTCCCCAGAATATGTTCGTTCCGAAGCAGGATCGTCATTCCTGTTGCCTGTACGAGCGCAAGGCCCGTTGTCAGATAGCGCGTATATTGGGCAATTCGCTTGCGCCCCGACTCGCCTTCTTTCGCCATTTCCTGCCAGGAGGGAATGGCAAACGTCAGAAGCTGCATAATAATCGAGGCATTGATGTAGGGGATAATCCCCATCGCGAAGATGGTAAAGCCCTTCAGCGCACCGCCCGAAAACACGTCTACCAGGTTCAGGATTCCGCCGCCATTCGCCCCTCCCCGATTGAAATATGCTTTCAGCGCATCATGTTGGATATTCGGCACGGGAATGTGCAGACCCACCACATAAATGCCGAACATGGCGAAGACAAACAACAAGCGTCGGCGCAGCTCCGGGATGGCCCAGGCCGCGATCATCGCTTCAATAAAAGGCGTGTTGGAGCTGCGAACCGTCGCAGGACGGCTCCGTCCTCCACCTCCCCCAAACGGGGCGGGCGTATTCGCAGTGGGTCGTTTAACAGCCATGATTTTGCCTCAAATGGGCCACTTATATTGTCTCAATCGTGCCGCCGGCGGCGGTAATTTTTTCCTGTGCGCTTTTGGAGAACTGCGCGGCGCGAACCGTCAATTTTTTGGTGATTTCGCCATTGCCCAGAATCTTGACCGCATCTTTGATGTCGCCGAGCAGGCCGGCGGCAAACAACGTATCGGGAGAAACTGTCGCGCCATCTTCAAAGCGCTCCAATGCGCTGAGATTGACAACAGCAAACGGGGTCTTCGGCGGGGCATTGAAGCCGCCCTTGCCGGTCAGGCCACGGCGCTGAGGCAGGCGGCGATGCAGCGGTGTTTGGCCGCCTTCAAAGCCGGGTTTGGTATTGCCGCGCGCTTTATCGCCTTTATGGCCGCCGCCGGACGTTTTGCCCGTGCCGGAGCCAGGGCCGCGCCCAATGCGTTTGGGGACTTTTCTCGCCCCTTCGTTGGGTTTCAGTTCAGACAGATTCATTGATTCACTCCGAGACCCTCGTGCGGGCCATAATGATGTTTCCGTCCGGCCCGAGGCTGGGGCATGGATACCAGCGAGCCGTCCGCGGTCTCTACTTTGAGAACGTGCGTGATCTTTTTAATCATACCGCGAATCGGAGATGTATCCGGCTGGGTCACACTGGACCCGATTTTGCCGAGTCCCAGGGCGCGGGCGGTGAGAGCCTGGCTTTTTTCGTAGCCAATCAGGCTGCGGACAAGAGTAATTTTCAGTTCGGCCATGAGTTACGCTCCTCCCTCGGCAGTCGGCGTCCCAGTGGACGTGGTTTCGGTTTGGGCAACGTCCGCGGCTTCCACTGGCGCAATAGCTGGGGCAGCTTCGGCAACGGGAGCAATGGCTTCCGTCGGCGCAGCCGCTTCGACCGGTGGCGCAGCCGCTTCGACCGGTGGCGCAGCCGCTTCGACAGGAGCGGTTACCGTCATCGGTGCATCAGAAACGACGCTGGCGATGCCATGCGACAGGTCTTCCTGCTCAGCATCCGCCGCCGCCTGTGCCACGGCACGAGAAACAAGCTCATTGACATTTTTGCCGCGCAGACGGGCCACATCCGTCGCCCGCTTGAGCTGCTTCAAGGCAGCAATCGTCGCCCAAGCTGTGTTGACTTTGTTGGAGGAGCCGAGTGACTTTGCCAGAACATCTTTGATGCCGGCCGCTTCCAGAATGGCACGAACAGAGCCGCCGGCGACCACGCCGGTACCCGGAGAAGCAGGCTTGATCAGCACTTCCGCCCCACCCTGCCGGAGCAGAACGTCGTGGGGAATTGTCGTGCCGACCATTGGGACATGAACCAGGCTCTTGCGGGCCGCTTCCACGCCTTTACGGATCGCATCAGGGATAGCGCGGGCCTTGCCAATTCCGGCGCCGACGTAGCCGTTGCCGTCGCCGACCACCACCAGGATGCTCCAGGACATCGTGCGTCCGCCCTTGTGGGTTTTCTGGACTTTGTTGGTTTGAATGACACGCTCTTCCAGATTCAGCGTGTCGGGATTGATCAATGCCATGGGTTAGAAATCCAGTCCATTCTCGCGCGCCGCATCAGCCAGTGCCTGAATGCGTCCGTGATAAAGATAGCCGCCGCGGTCAAAAACCACTTTGGTGACGCCTGCCGCTTTGGCACGCTCGGCGACGAGTGCGCCGACCGTTTTGGCCGCTTCTACGTTGCCGCCCGCGCCCTTCGCATTTTTGTCGCCTTTCAGAGACGCATCCAGCGAAGAGGCTGCCGCTAAAGTGCGGCCTGCCAGATCATCAATGATCTGCACATAAATGTTGTTGGTGCTGCGGTAAACGTTGAGCCGGGGCCGTTCGGACGTTCCCTGAACGCGCTTGCGAACACGAATATGGCGCTTTTGCCGCGCCTCGTTTTTGTTGATTGTCGCCATAATAGTTCGAGTTTCCTCTTGGCCCACGGTGTCACGGACGCTGCGGCGTCTCGCGTTATGAGCCGGATAAAAACCTAACCCCGTCGCTTCGCAACGACCCTTCCCTCGGAGGGAAGGGCGGCGGGCTTGCCCGCCGGGATAGGACTACTTCTTGCCACCCTTGCCGCCTGCTTTACCGCTTTTGCCCGCTTTGCGCCGGACCAGCTCGCCCTGATAGCGAATGCCCTTGCCCTTGTACGGCTCCGGGGGCTTCAGCTTGCGGATCACCGCGGCCTGCTGCCCGACCGATTCTTTGTTAATGCCGAGAATAACAATGAACGGACGGCGAGTAGCGGCATCCTGGCCGACTTCAAACGAAATGCCTTCCAGCGGAACAATCGGAACCTGATGCGAGAAACCGAGGCTCAGGATCAAACCATTGCCGTCTTTGGCAGCGCGGTAGCCGACGCCCTCAATTTCCAGCACACGCCGGTATCCGGCCGAGACGCCTTCCACCATGTTGCTGACCAGAGAGCGGGTCAGGCCATGCAAGGCGCGGTCCTGCTGGCCGTCCGTCGGGCGCGTCACAGTCAGCGTACCGTCCGCCTGTTCAATGCTCATCCGCGGATGAATCTGGCGGGTCAGCGTCCCTTTCGGGCCTTTCACCGTGAGAAGGCCGTCCTGTGCCGACTGCACATCCACGCCCTGCGGCACCGTAATCGGCCGCTTTCCAATACGTGACATGGGGGACTCCTTTAGTAGATGAATGCCATGACTTCGCCGCCAATACCCAGCTTTCGGGCTTTTTTGGCAGTCATCACGCCTTGAGAGGTGCTGACAATGGCGATGCCGAGGCCGCGCAGAACGGTCGGCAGCTTGTCATGCGACCGGTAGACGCGCAGGCCAGGCTTGGAAACGCGCTTGAGATTGGTGATGACTTTCTCTCGGTTGCGCGCCCCATACTTGAGGGTGACTTTAATTTTGTCCTGCACCGGCTGCTTGATCACTTCGTATGACTTCAAGTAGCCTTCTTCATGCAGAATGCGGACGACTTCAATTTTGAGATTGGAGGCTTCTACTTCAAGCGATTCATGGTTGGCCGAATTGGCGTTCCGAATTCGCGTCAGCAGGTCGCCAACGGGGTCACTGACCGGCATGGATGTTTTCTCCCATCAGACGAGCCAGCATTTTTTTGAATGCCGGTCCCGATATGGCTGATTATTTCATTAAGAGCGAAGGAATAAATTTCTCTCGCTGCCGATTAAACGTCCTTCGGACGAAGGAAAATTACCGGGCGCTAGCTCTTTCGTCCGAAGGACGATTTTTGGGAAGCGAGAGAAATTCACTCCCTCGCTCCGATGACTGGACGATAGTTTGCTTACCAGGACGACTTGGTCACGCCGGGGATCAGCCCCTGGTGCGCCAGTTCGCGGAAGCAGATACGGCAGATGCTGAACTTACGCATATATCCATGCGCTCGCCCGCAGAGCTGGCAGCGATTGTAGCCGCGCACCGCAAATTTCGGTTTGAGCTTGGCTTTCTGTATCAGGCATTCTTTAGCCATGTTGTTTTCTCAGATACTCCATTCAGCGTGGAAACAGGCAATAGTATACCTGAAAACGCCTGAAAATCGCCCCCCCTGCCCTAATAATGGGGAGCCAGAAGGAAAATTGTCCTATTCCCCCATTATTGAGGGCTAGGGGGCTTGCTACTGAAGGCGTTCGCCCTGCTTTTCGCCCCGAAACGGGACACCGACGGCTTTCAGCAGTGAGCGGGCCTCGGCATCGGACTTGGCATTGGTAACGATAATAATGTCCATGCCGCGCACGGCATCCACCTTATCATAGACAATTTCGGGGAAGGTCAACTGCTCTTTCAATCCCATCGCGAAGTTGCCGCGCCCGTCAAACGAGTTCGGATTGATCCCGCCGAAGTCACGAACACGCGGCAGAGCAACGTTCAGCAGCCGGTCCAGGAATTCGTACATCCGCGCGCCGCGCAGGGTCACT
This sequence comes from Capsulimonadaceae bacterium, assembly GCA_965277095.1. GTDB lineage: Bacteria > Armatimonadota > Armatimonadia > Armatimonadales > Capsulimonadaceae > JANXMY01. Next base: position 2,406,088 of record OZ255718.1, on the reverse strand, counting down.
TTCGCACCGATGCGCGCGCCCTGACGCAGGCGGAAGTTTGCAATGGACTTCTTGGCCCGTGTCACCGCCGGCTTCTGGCCGGTAATGGTCGCCAGGTCCGCCACCGCACCATCCAGCTTTTTGGCGTCGCCGCCGGTCTGGCCCGCCGCACCGACGCCCATGTTCAGGACGACTTTTTCAATGCGCGGAACCTGCATGATATTTTTGTAGCCAAACTCTTTTTGAAGAGCCGGGATCACATCATCCTGGTACTTCTTTTTCAAACTCGGCATGTTAGTTGTCTCGTTAGCCATTCTCGATCACTCCTCCAGACTTCTTGGCGAAGCGGACACGCTCCCCTTCGGCATTGGTCTTGACACCGATCCGGGTGGCGGTTTTGCCATCGGCCGGATCAATCAACTGGACTTTCGCAATGTGCAGCGGGGCTGCGACTTCAATGCGCCCGCCTGACGGCGTGTTGCCGCCCATGGAAGTACGCTGAGGCTGCGGGCGAGGCTTTTCATGTTTGATCTGAATGTTGACACCTTCGATCACCACTTTGCCTTCCGCGCGCAGGACACGGGTAATCGTGCCTTCTTTGCCTTTGTCTTTGCCGGCGATCACACGGACATTATCACCCGTGCGAAACCGTACTTTGCCCGTAAATTGCGCGTCGTTGCGGCGCGGGCCTTTCTTTTTAGGCGGAGCATACATCGTTTAAAGCACCTCCGGGGCGAGCGAAATAATTTTCATCGCGCCCTCAAACTTAGAATCGCGCAGTTCGCGCGCCACCGGGCCGAACACGCGGGTTCCGCGCGGAGCCAGATTGTTTGTCAGTACCACGGCAGCATTTTCATCAAAGCGCAGCACAGAGCCATCGGGCCGTCGAATGGCCTGACGGGTGCGAACGACAACCGCTTTGACGACATCACCTTTTTTGACCTGTGCGCCGGGTGTTGCAGACTTCACAGCGGCAACAATAATGTCGCCGATATGCGCGTATTTGGCGTTGGAGCCTTTGAGAACACGCATGGTCATCAATTCTCTAGCGCCGCTGTTGTCCGCCGCCCGAAGACGGCTGTAATCTTGTATCATTTGGTTTCCTTTTGCGCTGCCGGCCCAGGTCCGAATGCCCTGATTGGAAGGCATTCGGCTTTGTGGCCGACCCTAGCAGCCCACAGAGTGGGTAGTTATTTCGCGCGCTCGACAATGCGAACGACGCGCCAGCATTTGTCTTTGCTCAAGGGACGTGTTTCCATGATTTCCACAGTATCGCCCGTGTGGGCATCGTTGGTCTCATCATGCGCCTTGAGCTTCTTGTCGCGCTTCAAGATGCGCCCATACATCGGGTGGCGCACCAAGTTGTTGATTGTCACCACGACGGTTTTGTGCATCTTGTCACTGCTGACCACGCCGACGCGAATTTTGCGCCGATTACGAGATTCTTCAATTTCCGCTTGCGTTTCTTCTGCCATCTCTTACCCCTTGCTGCCTTCAGCGAGTTCCCGCTCACGCTTGATTGTCAAGGCCCGCGCAATCTCTTTACGCGCGGTACGGACAACTTTCACATTTACCTGCGGCTTGCTCAGACGATCTTTGCGAAAGCCATAAATTTTCTTGTGCGCGTCGGCCACGACTGTAGTAAGATCGGCCTCACTCATGCCGCGCAGCGCCTCGCGCCGCCCCTTGATTTTTACCGTGTCAGCCATGTTAATCCTCCGCTGCTTCATCGCCTGCACCGCTGTCAGCCAGTGCATGAGCCGCGACTTCCAAAGCGCTTTCATGCCGTGTGACGAACTTGGTCGCAATCGGCAGCTTATGTTGGGCCAGACGCATCGCTTCGCGCGCCAGCTCAACGTCTACACCGGCCATCTCAAACAAAATGCGTCCGGGCTTTACCACGGCAACCCAGCCTTCCGGGGCGCCCTTGCCTTTGCCCATGCGGGTTTCCGCGGGCTTCTTGGTGAACGGCTTGTCGGGAAAAACGCGAATCCAGATTTTCCCGCCGCGCTTGATTTTACGGGTCATGGCGATACGAGCCGCCTCAATCTGCCGGTTGGACATCCAGCAGGCTTCCAAAGCCTGAAGCGCGAAATCGCCGAAGTCCACATGGTTGCCGCCCGAAGCGGCCCCGGTGCGACGACCGCGGTGAACGCGGCGTCGCTTGACTTTCTTTGGCATTAACATAGATCAATCTCCTCTTAACGACCGCCGCCACCGGGGCGTCCGCCGCCACCGCCAAATCCACCACCGCCGCCAGGGCGCCCGCCGCCGAAACCGCCACCGCCGCCTGGACCACGTCCGCCGCCGGCTCCGCCGCGACCACCGCCAGCCCCGCCGCGACCGCCGCCAGCTCCGCCGCGACCGCCGCCAGCTCCGCCGCGACCGCCGCCGGCCCCGCCGCGACCACCGCGCCCGCCGCCGGGACCGCGATCTCCAAAGCCTTCTTCGGCATTAAGACGCCGCTGCTGCTGCTGCTGAAGCGCAATATCAGCCGTCGTCAAACGCTTCTGGCCGGGCAGGATGTCGCCCTTGTAAATCCAAACTTTGACACCGATGTTGCCATAAGTCGTCGCCGCTTCAGAAAAACCGTAATCAATATCGGCGCGCAAAGTGTGCAGGGGAATCTTGCCCAGGCGATCACCTTCTTTGCGTGCCATTTCACTGCCGTTCAGCCGCCCCGAACACAGGATACGAATGCCTTTTGCCCCTAGCTTCATCGCACGGGTCACAGCCTGACGCATCGCCCGCTTGTAGGAGACGCGCTTGGAAATCTGCTGCGCGATGCTCTCCGACACAAGCTGGGCATCCAGCTCCGGGTGCCGGATTTCGTTGACATTTGCCTGGAAAGACTTTTTGAACTTGGTTTCCAGCAAGGCCCGCAGATCATCCACGCCCTTACCACCGCGTCCAATAATAATGCCGGGCTTTGCGGTATGCAGAGTCACTTTAACGCGATTTGCGGCGCGCTCGATTTCCACACGCGCGATGGAAGCATTTTGCAGATCACGGCGCGTCTTGATGTAGTCACGAATATGGAAATCTTCCACCAGTGCGGCGGCATACCCTTTGTCCAGATACCATTTGCTTTCCCAGTCACGATTCACGCCGACGCGGAACCCAACAGGATGAATTTTCTGTCCCATAAATTATTCTCCCTCTTCCCGCTTCTGATCGGCGCCTTCACTCGGGTCTGGTGCGCGGTCGGACATATCAATCTCCGGGGCATCCGAGGCCGTGACAGGAGTTGCTTCTTCCGCTTGAGTTGCTGCCTTAGTTTGAGCTGCTTCTTCCGCTTGCGCGGTCACGCCTTCGGTGGTGGGAGCCGGGCTTTGCCCTGCATCCGGGGTATTTGCCGAATCGCCGGTAGAGCCTTCACCCTGATCTGATCCAGGAACCGTGCGCGTCTCTTCGGCAGGCGTCGCAGTCGTCGGAGCGTCCAGCTTCGTCTCTTCTTCAGCCTGCTTCGTGACTGTCTGCGCTTTCGGAGCCGCCGGCGGCGCAACGGCTTTGGGCTTGGCGGCCGCTGTGCGGCGCGGCTTCGGAACAGCGGGCGGTGCGTCAGTTAAGATCACCGTCAGGTGGCTGGTTCGTTTCAAAATGCGGAACGCACGGCCCTGAGCGCGGGCGCGGACTCGCTTGAGACTGGGGCCGCCATCGGCCAGAATATTCTGTACTTTCAGCTCTTCCACCCCGGCACCCCACCCGTCCTGCGCGTTAGCGGCGGCGGAGATCAGCACCTTGCTGATCAGCTCCGCGGCATGGTTTGGAATAAATCGCAGCATAGCAAGCGCTTCCGAGACGCGCTTGCCTTTGATGACATCAATCACCAGGCGGGCCTTGCGCGGCGAAGCGCGAAGATACTTGGCGACGGCACGGGCTTCCGCGACGACTTCCAGTTTCAATGCCCGGTCGCCGCCGATCTGTTCTTTCAGCGCGTCGGTCAGGGCCTGCGATTCCATCCGAACATTGTTCGGGCGGCTGGTATGCAGAGCGACGGTCAAGCCGCCGTCCTTATCTTTGGATAATTTCAACTTGGAAACCGGCGTCCGTCCCAGCACGTCTTTAACGGCGGGCAGGAGGGCGCGGTCTCGTGCGGCAGTGTTCATAGTGTTTCCTCTTACCGTCCGCGCGTCGTCCGCGTGTCCTTTGAGCCGGCATGGCCTTTAAACGTGCGGGTGAGCGAGAATTCGCCGAGCTTATGCCCGACCATATTCTCCGTGACGAAGACGGGAATGTGTTTGCGCCCGTCATGGACAGCCAGCGTGTGCCCGATCATCTGCGGAAAGATAGTGGAGCGGCGCGACCAGGTTTTGATGATGCGCTTTTCGTTCCGCGCATTCATATCGTCAATGCGCTTGAGCAGCTTCGGGTCGGCATACGGCCCTTTTTTGAGTGAGCGTCCCATAAATTATTTTCCTCAGCCCCCTAGCCCCCCAATAATGGGGGAACCGGACTATTTCGTGTGGCCTTTTCTGCCCCCCATTATTGGGGGCCGGGGGGCCGATCTTACTTGGAGCCGCGACGGCGAACGATAAACTTCTGCGTTGACTTGTTGCGGCGAGTGCGGAAGCCATTGGCGCGAACGCCTGTCCGCGAGACCGGCCCTTTTTTGCGCCCGACGGGAGACTTGGCTTCGCCGCCGCCATGCGGATGGTCACGCGGTGACATGACGACGCCGCGATTGTGCATGTAAACGCCCAGCCAGCGCTTCTTACCGGCCTTGCCGTGCTTGATGTTTTCATGCTCGATGTTGGCAATCTGTCCAATCGATGCACGGCATTCAGCCAGGATCATTCGCATTTCACCGGAAGTCAGCCGGATGGTCACATACTTGCCGTCTTTTCCCATCAGCTGCGCCGCGCCGCCCGCGCTGCGGATCATCTGACCGCCCTTGCCGGGGATCATCTCAATGTTATGCACAAGCGTACCGACGGGAATGGCCCGCAGGGGAAGCGCATTGCCGGGCTTGATGTCAGCGCCTTCACTGGAGATGACGGCATCGCCGACTTTGAGGCCGACAGGCCACAGGATATAGCGCTTGTCGCCGTCGGCATAATGCACCAGCGCAATGCGGGCCGAGCGATTGGGATCATACTCAATCGTCGCGCACTTGCCGGGGACGCCTTCTTTGTCCCGCTTGAAATCAATCAGACGGTACTGCGTTTTGTTGCCGCCGGCGGTGTTGACCGCCGTGCGCCGCCCCTGATTGTTACGTCCGCCGCTGTGCTTGTTCGGACGAAGCAGAGACTTTTCCGGCTTGGAAGCGGTCAGCTCCGAGTAATCCGACGCGGTGCGGAAGCGCTGCGAGGGAGTAGTTGGTTTGTAACGTTTAATTCCCATTTGTGTTAAACTCCCTCGACCACTTCAATCGCCTGGCCGGGGCGCAGGGTAACGATGGCTTTTTTCCAGTCGGAGGTGCGGCCCTTGTTGGCGCGCTTGAAGAAGCGGCCTTGACGGCTCTTGCCCTTGTAGATCATGGTATTGACCGTGACGACATTGATCACATTCTTGGCATCGGCCTGAATGCGCTCAATCGCTTCGGCAATCTCATATTTGTTGGCGTCTTTGGCGACGACAAAGGTGTATTTGTTTTCGATGCCGCCGTTCATCGTCTTTTCGGTGACGATGGGGCGAACGATTACTTGGTAGGGGCTTTTCGTGGTTGCGCTCATGGTTATGCCGCTGCCTCCTCAGTCTCTATTTTGTTTCCGTAGACCGCGTCCAGCTTATCTAAAGCGCCCTGCGTCATCACAATCTGCTCGGCGTCCAGCACGTCCCGCACGGAAAAGGCCGGGGCGACACGGACGGTAATGCCCGGAATGTTGCGGAACGACTTATAAATTGTCAGATTGACATCGGGCAGGACAATCAACGCTTTGCCCGTGACGCCCAGCGTTTGCAGCAGGGCGGCGGCGGTCTTGGTCGAGTGCGTGTCCATCTGAAGCGTGTCCAGTACGATAATGACGCCGCTTTCGGCTTTGACCGTCAGCGCAGACGCCAGCGCGGCGCGGCGAGCCTTCTTAGGCAGCTTTGCCGACAGGTCGCGCGGATGCGGGCCAAAGACAATGCCGCCGTGCCGGTAATGCGGCGCGGAGATTGTTCCCTGGCGGGCGCGTCCCGTCCCTTTTTGTGCGTAAGGCTTGCGTCCGCCACCGGCCACTTCTGCGCGGGTCTTGGTGTTGCGGGTATCTTGACGGCTGTTGGTCGCTTCATTGACAACGGCCTGGTGCATCAGGCCAGGATTAATTTTTGCACTGAATAGCTTTGGGCTGAGGGAAACATTTCCCCCGCTTGTGCCATCTGCTTTTTTAAGAATGGTTTCCGGCATGGGTCATGTTCCTCCTAACGTGCGAATTTCTTGATCATCACCAGGCCACCGTTCGCACCGGGAACCGCGCCCTTGACAAGCAGCAGGTTTTTCTCGATGTCTACACGGACAACGCGCAGGCCTTGCTGGGTGATCTGAGCGTCACCCATATGGCCCGGTTTGCCGGAGCCTTTAAATGTGCGGGCCGCATCGGTTCCGCCGCCGGAAGCCGGCTTGCGGTGAGACGTGGACGCGCCGTGCGTGGCCTTGTTGCCGCGCCAGCCGTAGCGTTTCATAACGCCGGCAAATCCTTTGCCTTTGGAGATGCCTGTCACCGCGACTTTATCGCCTTCCGCAAAGATGTCGGCGCTGAACTCATGTCCTTCGGCCAAAGTCTCGCCTGGCTCAATCGGAATCTCGCGCAGAGTTCGCTTCGGCTTGACTTCGTGCGCGGCAAAATGGCCTTTGAGGGGCATGGTGAGACGATGTTCTTTGACATCCTCAAACCCAATCTGCGCGGCGGAGTAGCCGTCTTTGGCAATAGTTTTCAGTTGTGTAACGATACAGGGACCAGCGGCGATCACAGTGACCGGAGTCACGCGACCGCCCTCTTCGAAGACTTGGGTCATCCCCAGCTTCTTTCCCAAGATGGAACTTGGCATTTTTTCCTCCACGGCGCACCTGGCAAGCGTGGAACAGCTTGTTGCGTGACGCGGTTTCGATTGTAATAGAGTGCGAGAACGGCGGGCGCGGTAAACAGCGCCCCTACAATTTGATTTCGATGTCCACACCGGACGGAAGATCAAGACGCATCAAAGCGTCAATGGTCTTCGGGCCGGGATCGTGGATGTCAATGAGACGCTTATGCGTCCGCATCTCGAAATGCTCAAACGATTCTTTGTCCACAAAGGTGGAGCGCTGCATCGGCAGAATATTCTTCTCCGTCGGCAGCAGAACCGGGCCGGAAATCCGTGCGCCGGTGCGCTTGACGGTGTCTACAATTTTCTCCGCACTCTGATCCAGCACGCGATGGTCGAACGCGCGAAGACGGATACGGACTTTATCACGACGCATAATAGATAATTACTCCCGGCAAAGCTGTAGGGGCGGGGCTTGTCCCCGCCCCTAATGAGGCAGTTCGTAGAACTTAGGCAATGATTTTGGTAACGACGCCCGCGCCCACCGTGTGGCCGCCCTCACGAATGGCGAAACGCAAACCCTCTTCCATCGCAATCGGAGCGATCAGCTCCCCCACAATCGTCACGTTGTCACCCGGCATCACCATCTCAACGCCTTCCGGCAAATCTAAATTGCCAGTGACATCGGTGGTCCGAAAGTAAAACTGAGGACGATACCCCTTGAAGAAAGGCGTGTGACGACCACCCTCCTCTTTGCTCAGGATATAAACCTCACCCTCAAACTTCGTGTGAGGCTTGATGCTCCCAGGCTTCGCCAGAACCTGACCACGCTCAATGTCCTTGCGCTCCACACCCCGAAGCAAAATCCCCGCGTTGTCACCGGCCTGAACCGTGTCCAATGTCTTGCGGAACATCTCCATGCTCGTCGCCACCGTCGTCTTCGTCGCCTCACGGATGCCGATGATCTCGATCTGCTCCCCCGCCTTCAGAACGCCCCGCTCCACCCGGCCCGTCGCAACCGTGCCGCGCCCCGTGATCGTCATCGTGTCTTCCACCGGCATCAAAAACGGCTTGTCCACATCACGCTCCGGCGTCGGAATAAATGAGTCCACCGCTTCCATCAGCTTCAAGATCGCCGGCTCACCAATCTCCGTTTGATCCCCTTCCAGCGCCTTGACCGCAGACCCCACAATAATCGGGCAGTCATCGCCGGGGAACTCGTACTTGGAGAGAAGCTCGCGCACCTCAAGCTCCACCAGCTCAATCAGTTCCGGGTCATCCACCATGTCGGCTTTGTTGAGGAAGACAACGATGGACGGCACTCCCACCTGGCGGGCCAAAAGGATATGCTCCCTGGTCTGGGGCATGGGGCCATCGGCAGCGGACACGACCAGAATGGCTCCGTCCATCTGAGCGGCTCCGGTGATCATGTTCTTGATGTAGTCGGCATGGCCCGGACAGTCCACATGGGCATAGTGGCGAGCGCCGGTCTCATACTCGACGTGGGCGGTGTTGATGGTGATGCCGCGGGCCTGCTCTTCGGGGGCGGCATCAATGGAGGCGTAGGAGCGCGCCTGCGCCCCGCCCGACTTTGCCAGGACGTTGGTGATGGCCGCCGTCAGGCTGGTCTTGCCGTGATCCACATGCCCGATGGTGCCGATGTTCACATGCGGCTTAGAACGGTCAAACTTCGCTTTTCCCATAAATTATCTCCTGTCAAAAACTATTGCATAGCCCCTTCCCTGAGAGGGAGGGGGTTGAGGTTAGGTTTTGTCCTACTGCTGGCGAACCAGTGTTTTGCCTGCCGACTTGGCGGCGAGTTCTTCCGCAACATTGCGCGGGACTTCGGCATAATGCGACGGTTCCATCGTGGAAGACGCCCGGCCCTGAGTCATGGAGCGCAGACTGGTGACATAGCCGAACATCTCCGCCAGCGGAACTTTGGCTTTGATGACCATTGTAGACCCGTGGCTCTGCTCCTGGCCTTCGATAATACCGCGCCGGGAGTTCAAGTCGCCGACAACGCTGCCAAGAAACTGGTCGGGTGTCACGACTTCAATCGCCATAATCGGCTCTTTGATCACCGGTGTCGCTTTACGCGCGGCCTCTTTAAAGGTCATGGATGCCGCAATCTTGAACGCCATTTCCGAGGAGTCAACTTCGTGGAACGAACCATCCGTGACGGAAACTTTGATGTCCACCATCGGGTAACCCGCGGCGACCCCGGTTTCCATTGCTTCTTTGACTCCGGCCTGGATCGGGTTAATGAACTCTTTCGGGACTGAGCCGCCAACGGTTTTATTCTCGAAAATAAAGCCCTCGCCGGGTTCCAGCGGTTCCACGACTAGCTCACAGTCACCGTACTGGCCTTTGCCGCCTGATTGCCGCTTGTAGGGAACGCGGGCTTCCGCCAGCTTCTTAACGGTCTCTTTATAAGCGACCTGCGGGCGGCCCTGGTTGGATTCGACTTTGAATTCGCGCCGCATCCGGTCGGTAATAATATCCAGGTGCAGTTCGCCCATGCCGGAAAGAATAACCTGGCCGGTCTCTTCATCGGTGCGGATACGCAGGGTCGGGTCTTCGGCAGACAGGCGCTGCAAAGCTTTGCCCATGTTTTCCTGGTCGGCTTTGGTCTTCGGCTCGATGGAGACGGAGATCACAGGCTCCGGGAAGGTAATGGTTTCGAGCAGCACCGGGTGTTTTTCATCAGCCAGTGTATCGCCCGTCGTGGACAACTGCAAACCGACAGCGGCGGCAATCTCCCCGGCAAAGACTTCATCCACTTCTTCGCGTTTATTGGCGTGCATCCGCAGAATCCGCGAAATGCGCTCCCGCTTTTGCTTGTTGACGTTGTAAACGTAGGAACCTTTGGTCAGTTTGCCGGAATAAACGCGGAAGAACGTGAGGTTGCCAACATGCTGATCGTTCATCAGCTTGAATGCCAGGGCCGCAAAAGGGGCTTCGTCCGACGGTTCTCGAAATTCTTCCACTTCGGTGTCAGGGTTGATCGCCGAAACCGCGCCCTTATCAATTGGGGACGGAAGGTACTCAATCACGGCATCGAGCAGAGGCTGTACGCCTTTGTTCTTGTACGCCGATCCACAGAGAATAGGAACGATCTGAAGGGCAATTGTTCCCTTTCGGATGGCTGCTTTAAGCTCGACGGGGGTAATCGGCTCTTCCATCAGGAATTTCTCGATCAGCTGATCGTCACATTCGGCAACTTTTTCCACCATCTCAGCCCGGTACTTGGCGGCTTGTTCCTGCAAATTGGCGGGAATGTCGGTCACTTCAAAGACGCGGCCATCATCGCCTTTATAAACAACGGCTTTGTTTTCCACCAGATCAATCACGCCGGTGAAATCACCTTCCGCTCCAATTGGAATCTGAAGCATAACGGCGTTCGCGCCCAGGCGGTCTTTGATGGTTCCCACGGCAAAGAAATAATCGGCTCCGGTGCGGTCCATTTTGTTGACGAAGCACATGCGCGGAACGTGGTACTTGGTCGCCTGCCGCCAGACGGTTTCCGACTGCGGCTGCACGCCGGCAACGGCATCGAAGAGCGCGACAACGCCATCCAGTACGCGCAGGGAGCGCTCAACTTCTACGGTGAAGTCAACGTGGCCCGGCGTGTCAATGATGTTGATGCGATGGGTGGGAACGCGCACACCTGTCGTCGGATCGGCGGTTTCCAGTCCCCAGAAACAGGTAGTCGCAGCGCTGGTAATCGTAATCCCGCGCTCCTGTTCCTGTTCCATCCAGTCCATCGTCGCGCCGCCTTCATGCACTTCACCGATTTTGTAGGTTCGGCCTGTGTAATAAAGAATACGCTCGGTGCAAGTGGTCTTGCCGGCGTCAATATGGGCGGCGATGCCGATATTGCGTGTTTTTTCCAGACTATATTCGCGTGCCATAGTTTGCTGCTTCCAATAAAAACCTCTCCCCCGGCCCCTCCCCTGTTAAGGGAGGGGAGTCGGAGAGGATAATCCTAACCCTTCCCTAACAGGGAAGGGTCGGCGGCTTGCCGCCGGGGTTAGGTTCCTGCGGGTTAGAACCGGCCATAATGGGCGAACGCCTTGTTGGCATCGGCCATTTTGTGCTTCTCTTCACGCTGACGCACTGCCGCGCCGGTATTGTTCGCCGCATCGGTCAATTCCGCCGTCAGACGGTCAATCATGGTTTTGCCATTGCGGCGGCGCGCGGCAGCGACCAGCCAGCGCAGAGCCAGCGATGTTTTGCGATCCGCCCGAATTTCCATTGGAACCTGGTAAGTCGCACCGCCGACGCGGCGGGGCTTGACTTCGACCTGCGGCATCACATTGCGGACGGCCTGCTCAAAAATCTCGATGCCTTTGCGTCCGGTCTTCGCTTCAATCGCATCGAGCGATTTGTAGAAGATCGTTTCCGACAGGCTCTTCTTCCCATCCAGCATCATGCGGTTGACGAAGCGGGTCACCAGACGGTTGTGGTACACGGGGTCCGGGGTAATCACGCGCTTTTTCGCGGGTCCTTTACGCGGCATAATTCAACTCCTACTTTTTCTTTCCAGCGGCAGCGGCGGCGCCCGGCTTGGGTCGCTTGGTTCCGTATTTGGAGCGGCTGCTCTTGCGGTCTTTGGTTCCCTGCGTATCCAGCGTGCCACGAACAATGTGGTAGCGGACACCCGGCAGGTCCTTAACGCGCCCTCCCCGGATCAGAACCACGCTGTGTTCCTGCAAGTTATGGCCGATCCCCGGAATATAGGCGGTCACTTCCGTGCCGGGATTGTTCCGGCCCGAAGAAGTCAAGCGCACACGCGCAATCTTCCGCAGTGCGGAGTTCGGTTTCTTGGGAGAAACCGTGCGAACCACCAGGCAGACGCCGCGTTTCTGCGGGTTGCCTTTCATGGCTGGAGCCTTGCTCTTCTTGATGGCGCGTTTGCGGCCCTTGCGTACTAACTGGCTAATCGTCGGCATTGCGACAAGTCCTTTCGGAGCGTGTAAAAACTTACTAAAAACTTACTAAAATCTTAAAATATTTGCTGGGCAGGAGGCACAAAAACACCCCGCATTCCGCCACAAGACAAAGGGCGGCGGCACGGGGCAGGCGACGTCACAGGTAACTGTGTTGTGTTTCTATTCCAGCTCAGGACCCAAAATGGGAAAAATGAGAAGCTGGCCGATGCCCCCTTGCATTGCAAGTCGTTCGTCCGCCGTTTCCGTCAGGACGAATTCCCCTGAAAACAACCTCCCCATTATACTGCCCACTGACTTAATTGTCAAGTGTTTGGCGAGATGCGAGGAAAAATTGTCCAAAAGACATGAGAAAAGGGCGGGGACAAGCCCCGCCCTTACCTGGCTAAATCGCCGAATCGGATTCGCTGTCAATGATCGGCTCATTCACTTCACTCGCGCCCAGGGAGTCGCGTTCCGCCATCAGCGAAAGACTGTCCCCGGACGTGCCGGTCATCTCCCGGACAACCGCCAGCTCTTCGTCATCCAGTTCCCGTTCCAATGTCGCGGTCCCGTTTCCAGCGCGCGCCGCACCGACCGCAGCGTAGCGATGCGCGTCGTCAAGTCCTTCGAGGCGCGGCTCAATGTTGCGGTACTGCGGCAGGCCTGTTCCGGCAGGAATTAAGCGCCCAATGATGACGTTCTCTTTCAAGCCGATCAGCGCATCTTTCTTGCCGCGCACAGCGGCTTCGGTCAGCACACGGGTGGTTTTCTGGAATGAAGCCGCCGACAGGAACGAGTCCGTGGCGAGGCTGGCTTCGGTGATTCCCAGCAGCAGCCAGTCAGCGGTTGCTTCGGTCCCCGGCGGGTCCATCTCGCGCACCCGCTTGTTGGCATCCTCAAACTCGAACTTGTCCACCATCTGGCCCGGCAGGAACTCCGTATCGCCCTGGTTTTTGATTTTGCGTTTCCGCAGCATCTGGCGAGCGATCACTTCGACGTGTTTGTCGTTAATGTCCACGCCCTGCGACTTATACACGGCCTGAATCTCGCGGACGATGTAGTTCTGAACGCCGCGTGTTCCCTGCAAGTCCAGTACCTTCTGCGGATCGAGCGGGCCTTCCGTCAGACGGTCGCCCGCTTCCACAACATCACCCTGCTTGACCTGAAGCTGGCCGCGATACGGAACCAGGCTGGCTTTACGGATTTTGATTTCCGTAATGCCCATTTCGCGAATCTTTTTCAGGTGCTTGTCAGTCAGCTCTGTGCCGGCCACGAGCGTCTCAGGAATTTCCGTCGCGCGTTTGGCCGCCGTCGGCGTCATTTTTTCCAGCGTTTCCGCGTCCAGATGCGGGCCGAGGTAAAGGTCCTCCGCAAGCGTTTCCCCGGCAACGCCGGTGTTGGAATGTTCATCCAGCGTGATCGGCGTATGGACAATAACACGGCGCAGGCCCTTCTGCTCGATTTCCGCAATGACGCCTGCATATTCCGTCACAATCGCCTGTCCCTTCGGCTTGCGCGCCTCAAACAGTTCGACCACGCGCAGCAGGCCGCCAACCTGATCTTCCAGCACCTTCAGAACCGCTTGGACGGCCCGAACGCGCTCCCGATCAACGCCGGTACTCGACGGCGCAGCCGCCGTCGTTTCTTCCTGCGATTCCAGCGAGACCAGGCCCCGCGAGATGTCGTTGTGCAGCTCTTTCAAGGCTTCCTGCTTGCGGGCGCGGACATTGGCAACACCCGTGAGCTGCTTCTGGGCGATACCGCCGGAGTGGAAAGTACGCATCGTCAACTGCGTCCCCGGCTCACCAATCGACTGCGCGGCAATGATGCCAACAGCGACACCCGGCTCCACCAGCTTGGAATTCGCCAGATCAAGGCCGTAGCACTTGGCGCAAATGCCCATGCGAAGCTCACAGGTAAACGGACTGCGGACGACGACGCGCTTGAGTTTGGCGTCAAACTCGATCTGCCGGGAAATTTCCTGCGTGATCAGTTCGCCGCGCGCCACAATGACTTCGCCTGCCCGATCATGCCCTTCGGGATACACAATGTCCTGAAGGGCATACCGGCCATACAGCCGCAGTGCGAGGGGCTCGACGACCTCATTGCCGTCCCGAATCTCTTCCTGGTAAATACCCTGCTCCGTGCCGCAGTCGTCGGCCCGGACAATCACTTCCTGGGACACATCGACCAGGCGGCGGGTCAGATACCCGGCGTCCGCCGTGCGGAGCGCGGTATCGGCCAGGCCTTTGCGCGCGCCGTGCGTGGAGACAAAGTATTCCAGAACGCTCAGCCCCTCATGGAAGTTGGACTTCACGGGCAGGTCTTCAATCATGTTGCCGAACGGGTCGGACATAACCCCGCGCATTCCCGACAGCTGCGTGATCTGGCCGCGTGTGCCGCGCGCATTGGAGTCGGTGAACATAAAGATCGGGTTAGTCGGCTTGATCGTTCGGAAGATCGCCTCCCCAACTTCTTTGTTCGCCCCCTGCCACTCTTCCAGAACGCGCTCTTTGCGCTCGCCGCCTGTAATGAGGCCGCGCTGGTAATCGCGGTTCAGACGCTTGACTTTTTCTTCGGTCGTTTTGATAATGACATTGCGCTCTTCCGGCACTTCCATGTCGGTGATCGCCACTGTCATGCCCGCTTTGGTCGCTTCGGTAAAGCCCAGTGTTTTCAGTTCGTCCAGAAGCTGAATTGTGCGCGTATCGCCATTTGTCCGGTGGCACTGCGCGATAATTGTCCCCAGGTCCTTTTTACCGAACCCGTTGCCCTTGAACTCTTTCTTGGCGAACGTGTCATCCAGCATCTTGTAAATAAACGGGTGCATGTTATCCGGCATGATGTCGTTGAACAGCAGCCGTCCGGCGGTCGTGCGCCGAACAGTTTTGGTTCCATCATCGTTCGAGAACGCAACATCAATGCCTTCCTGCACCCCGATCTGACCAGTCGCGTAGGCAAGCTGTGCATCAGCCTTGGAACCGAACGCATCGAAGCGCGGCTCGCCTGGCTTCATCACGGTCAGGAAGTACGCGCCCAGCACCATGTCCTGCGCCGGGGCCACAATCGGGCGGCCATCGGCAGGCGAAAACAGATTATGCGTAGACAGCATCAAAATCCGTGCCTCGGCCTGTGCTGACGCCGACAGCGGTACATGAACCGCCATCTGGTCGCCGTCAAAGTCGGCGTTGAACGCCGTACACACCAGCGGATGCACCTGGATCGCCTTGCCGTCCACCAGCACCGGTTCAAACGCCTGAATTCCCAGGCGGTGCAGTGTCGGGGCGCGGTTCAGCAGAACGGGGTGTTCCCGAATAACTTCTTCCAGCGCGTCCCAGACTTCCGGCTTGAGCTTGTCAATCATGCGCTTGGCTGTCTTGATGTTGCTCGTGTAACCACGCTCCACCAGTGCCTTCATCACGAATGGCTTGAACAGCTCAATCGCCATTTCTTTCGGCAAACCGCACTGGTGCAGCAGCAGGCGCGGGCCGACGACAATGACGGAGCGGCCTGAATAGTCGACGCGCTTGCCGAGCAGGTTCTTACGGAAGCGGCCTTCTTTACCCTTGAGCATATCCGAGAGCGATTTCAGAGGCCGGTTGTTGCTCCCAACGACGGGCCGGGTGCGGCGTCCGTTGTCAATCAAGGCATCGACCGCTTCCTGAAGCAGCCGCTTTTCGTGGTTGACGATAGACTCAGGCGCACGAATCTCCGTAATCTTCTTCAAGCGGTTGTTGCGGTTGATGATGCGCCGGTACAGGTCGTTCAGGTCAGACGTGGCAAAGCGCCCGCCGTCAAGCTGCACCATCGGGCGAAGCTCCGGCGAAATCACCGGCACGGCATCCAGAATCATCCATTCCGGGCGGGCTTTGGACGCGATAAATGCATCGGCCACTTCCAGACGCTTGATAGCACGGGCGCGGCGCGGCCCCTGCGTGATCGCAATTTCCGCGCGCAAGTCCGACGCCAGCTTCTCCAGGTCAATTTCTTGCAGCAGTTCCTTCACCGCTGCACCGCCCAGACCCGCGCGAACAATTTCACCATCCGGGCTGTTGACGCGCAGGTTCCGATCTAATTTGTCGGAAAGCACGTCCATCAGCGACTCCAGCTTGCGGTATTCATCCTCAATCAACAGCATCCGCTTCTCGACTTTTTCATCGAGCAGCGTCAGAGCATCATTGAGGGACTGAATCTGCTCCACTGAGTCCTTTTCAATGTCCTTGATCTCGTCCTCCATGTGACGGTTGCGCTCGACAATGCGCGCTTCGTCCCAGGGTTCCCATTCTTCCTCTTCTTCCAGATCATCAGGCCGCGTTTGATGGGCTTTGATGTCCGAGCCGGCGTCTACCCGCGCCTGCTCAATGTCTTCGTCGCGCTGGTCCTGCAATTCTGTAATGCGCTCGTTCAGGGCAATCCGAAATGTCTCCATCTCGTTATTGATTCGGCCCCGGTCAACATAGGTAACGATGTAGGACGCGAAATAAAGCACTTTTTCCAGCGGGCGCGGCGAAATGTCCAGCAGCAGGGACAGGGGCGAGGGGACGCCCTTCAAGTACCAGATGTGGCAGACAGGCGCGGCCAGCTCAATATGACCCATGCGCTCGCGCCGCACTTTGGAGCGGGTGACTTCGACGCCGCAGCGGTCGCAGATGATCCCCTTGAACTTGACTTTCTTGTAGCGTCCACAATGACACTCCCAGTCTTTGACGGGGCCAAAGATGCGCTCGCAGAACAGGCCGTCCCGTTCCGGTTTGAAGGTGCGGTAGTTGATCGTCTCCGGCTTTTTGACTTCGCCGTAAGACCAGTTGCGGATTTCGCCAGGTGAGGCGATTCCAATGCGAATTTTATCAAATGCGCTGGCATCTGTCATGGTATTTTTGTTTCCCCTAATGAAACAGGAACCGGAGCGAGGGAATAAATTCCTCTCGCTCCACAGTAATCGTCCTTCGGACGTAGGAAAATTGGCGAACGACTGCTTCTTTCGTCCGAAGGACGTTTGATTCCAGCGAGAGGAATTTATTCCCTCGCTGACGCCTGGTAATTTTACGCCCCGAACAAAGCCTCGGCTTCGCTCTCAGCGCGTGGCAGGCGCGGGCGCAGGCCACGTCCCCTTCCCTCGCTGTCGCCGAAATCCTCTTCTTTGTCCTTCAGGTCAATCTCTTTTTCGTCTTCGTCTTCCACGGCAACTTTGAGGCCGAGCGACTGCAATTCGTTCACCAGAATCTTGAACGATTCCGGGACGCCCGGTTCCAGCATGGCATCGCCCTTGACAATGGACTCGTAAGTCTTGACACGGCCCAGCACGTCATCGGATTTAATCGTCAAAATCTCCTGAAGCGTGTATGCCGCACCGTAGGCTTCCAAAGCCCAGACTTCCATCTCGCCAAAGCGCTGGCCGCCGAACTGCGCCTTGCCGCCCAGCGGCTGCTGGGTCACGAGCGAGTACGGGCCGGTCGAGCGGGCATGAATCTTGTCGTCTACCAAGTGCGCCAGTTTCAGCATATAGATCGTGCCGATGGTGACGGGTTGGGTGAAGAAGTCCCCCGAAAGGCCGTCGCGTACCCAGGACTTGGCTGTGTCTTCAATGATGCCGCCGCGTTTCCAGACGTTCTGCTTGACCCGCTCCACAATGGCTCCGAAGTCGTAGCCGTCTACGGTCTTCAATTCGGCGTCATCTTCTTCCAGCGCACTGCCGTCGTAGTCGTCTGGCAGCAGCACAGCCGGCGGGGCCGCGACAATCGCGGCAACCTGTTCCAGCCGGGCCGGAGAGAGTTCCCGCAGCTTCGTTTCCAGCGTCTTCAGCAAAAAGCCAACACCTTCGGCTTCGGAAACTTCCAGCACTTTTTCCTTGCGCCGGATTTCTTTCGCATCGTTGGTAATCGGCTCCCGGTCTGCCCCTTCCAGAGCTTTACGAAACTTGGCACGAAGCTGCAATTGCGTCAGATTTTCGCCCAGGTCAAGGTGAAGCTCCTGCTGCACATAGGTCAGCAAAGCCTCATAGCGCAGGTCTTCGGCATACACCGAAATCTCGTCCAGAATCTCCGCCTCGGTGGAACCCTCAAAAATCGGGTTCGGGAACGAGACTCCCAGCGACTTGCCGGCATACGCCAGGTGCGTTTCCAGAATCTGGCCGATGTTCATACGGCCTGGAACGCCCAGCGGGTTCAGCACAATGTCTACCGGAGTGCCGTCCGGCAGGAATGGCATGTCTTCCTGCGGCAGAATGCGCGAGATGACACCCTTGTTGCCGTGCCGCCCGGCCATTTTGTCGCCTTCCATGACTTTGCGCTTCTGAGCAATGTAAACGCGCACCAGCATGTTGACACCCGCCGAAAGCTCATCGCCGGACATCCGCTCCAGCTCGCCTTCCCACTCATCGGAAAACATCGAGTCAGGGCGCTTGGAGAAGTCATGGACACGTCCGCTTTTATCTTTGTATTTGAAGCGTGAAAAGACTTTTACGTCAACGATCTTGCCTTTTTCGCCATGCGGGACGCGCAGGGACACGTCGCGGGTTTCTTCCGCTTTTTTGCCGAAGATAGCGATAATCAGCCGCTCTTCGGCAGTGAGTTCGCCCTGGCCTTTCGGTGCGACGCGGCCCACCAGAATATCATCAGGCCGGACTTCCGCCCCGATACGAATAATGCCCCGGTCGTCCAAATCCTTCAGAGCATCTTCGCCCACATTCGGAATGTCGCGCGTGATTTCTTCCGGCCCCAGCTTGGTATCGCGGGCTTCGACTTCGTACTTCTCAATGTGGATGGATGTAAACACATCATCGCGTACCAGCCGCTGCGAGAGCAGGATGGCATCTTCAAAGTTGTAGCCGTTCCAGGGCGTGAAGGCCACCAGAACATTCTGGCCCAGTGCCAGTTCGCCGCCGTCGGTACAAGGACCGTCCGCCAGAAGCTGATGATCCCGAACGCGCTGCCCGTTGTTGACCACCGGGCGCTGCGTCACGCAGGTCGCCTGGTTGGAGCGCAGCATATTCAGCAGGCGGTAAGTATCCTCGCCGCCGTCTTCATCGGCCACGACCACAATCTCTTCGGCGGTGACACGCTTGACCGTCCCGGCCCGGAGAGCGATGATGACCGCGCCGGAGTCAATCGCAGCCCGCTTTTCCATGCCCGTTTTGCACAAAGGGGCGTCGGGGCGAAGCGTCGGAACCGCTTGGCGCTGCATATTCGCGCCCATCAAGGCGCGGTTTGCGTCGTCGTTCTCGAGGAACGGAATCATGGCCGTCGCCACAGAAACAATCTGCTGCGGCGAGACGTCCATGTAGTCCACCTCGGCAATTTTCACGACCGGATACTGATTTTCGTGACGCACCTGCACCATTGCATCCACAAACGTATTGTCCGGTTTCAGCACCGTGTTCGCCGGAGCGATGCGGTACCGATGTTCGCCGTCGGCGGGCAGCCAGTCCAGATCGGTTGTCACGCGGCCATTGATCACGCGCCGGTAAGGCGTTTCAATAAAGCCAAACTGATCGACGCGGGCATGAACGGCCAGAGAGCCGATCAAGCCGATGTTCGGACCTTCCGGCGTTTCAATCGGGCAGATGCGCCCGTAGTGCGAGTGGTGAACGTCGCGTACTTCCAGCTTCGCCGACTGCCGGGACAAACCGCCCGGTCCCAGTGCGGACAAACGCCGCTTGTGGGTCAGCTCCGCCAGCGGATTGGTCTGATCCATAAACTGCGAAAGCTGCGACGAGCCGAAGAATGACTTGATGGACGCCGAGATCGGCTTGACCGACAAAATCACCTGCGGCAGAATGTTTTCCGAGTCCAGCGAAGTCATGCGCTCTTTGGCGACTTTTTCCATTCGCAGGAAGCCGAGGCGAAGCTGCGAATACAAAAGCTCACCGACAGAGCGGACACGCTTGTTTTCCAGGTGGTCAATATCGTCGACGTTGCCATCGCCGCCCGCCAGCTTGACAATGTAGCGCATGATCGCGATCACGTCTTCTTTGGTAATCGTGCGGTAAGACAGCGGCAGGGACAAACCCAGCTTCTTGTTCATCTTATGCCGCCCGACTTTCGCCAGGTCATAGCGGCGCGTGTCAAAGAAAATAGAGTTAATCAAAGACCGCGACGATTCCGGCGTGGCCGGGTCACCGGGCCGAATCTTGCGGTAAATGTCAATCAGCGCGGTTTCTTTGCTGTAGACTGTAGACCCTTCCTGGTCAAGCGTCGCCACGATATAGTTGTTCAGGTAGATAATATCCAGCGTGTTCAAGGCCAGGGCTTCAATTTTGCGGGCGGCGTCACGGTCAATCTTGTCATTAGCTTTGACAATGATTTTGCCCGCCGCATCCTGTATATCCGTCAGGGCATAGGGGACGCGCTTGCGGGCCGGGGCATTCTTGAAGCTCCCGTCGGCGTTCATCGCCGCTGTGCCGTCTTCATTGAACTCTTTTACTTCCACTTCCACGCGGGTCGGGTCAAAAATCGTGGCCCGGCTGGGGTTGAGAATGGTTTCCGGTTCGGCAAACAGCTTGATAATGTCGGCGGTTGTCTCACAGGGCGTGGACGGCAGCTCCACTTCAAACGTTTCCGGCAGGGCAGCCTTCTCAATGCGCCGCAGTTCCGCCGTTTTCATGGTGGTTCCAGCTTCCATCAGCACTTCGCCGGTGGACTGGTCAATCACAGGCGCAGCCAGCAGCTTGCCGGCCAATTCGCCCCAGGCAACGCTTTGAACGCCCGCCGGGGAAGCGACCGGGAACAAGTTCAAGGCCCGAAGCAGCGTGGTGATCGGGAATTTGCGGGTCTGGCCGATACGCACGGTAATCGCATCGGTCGCATCGGTTTCAACATCTACCCAGGCGCCTTCGCTGGGAATAATGGTGGCGTAGTACAACTGACGCCCGGAAAAGTCCAGGGTGTCCTTAAAATAAACGCCTGGCGAACGCGCAAGCTGAGACACGACGACGCGCTCGGCCCCGTTAATCACAAACGTGCCTTTGTCGGTCATCAGCGGCAGATCGCCGAGATACACTTCGCTTTCGATCATTTCCGCGCCGCTGGTTTGCAGGCGGACTTTGGCCTTGATCGGCGACTCCAGCGTCACGTCCCGCGCACGGCATTCCGAAATATCATATTTTGGTTCACCGAGGGTGAAATCGACCAGAGAAATAGAATGGTTGCCTGTAAAATCGGTAATGGGCGAGAAGCTGTCAAACAGTTCATTCAGCCCTTCCTGCAAAAACCAGCGGTAAGAATCAAGTTGAAGTTCGACGAGGTTGGGGACTTCGACCACATGCGTCGTCTGCTTTGTGGTATGCTGAATCTCTTTCAAACGGAAACCTCCTGGGGGGACACACGAACGCTCATTGTAGCATAGAAAATAGGCGTTGTCAAGAACTTTTTTCAAGCCTTCGTGAAACTGCGACAAAAGAAGCGCCTGTTCCAATGCGACAAAAGCCGGAACAAACGCTGCCTATCAAGTGTAACGGGGAAATACGAACAATGGTTCCCGGTTGCCAAAGCCTGCGGCAGCAGATATAATGACGCTATGGATCAACAAACAATTGCCATTCTGGGCGCGGGCAGCTGGGGCAGCGCCCTCGCGCATCTGCTGGGCAGCAAAGGCTACGCCGTGCGGCTCTGGGACCGCGACTTTGAGCTGATGGACGACATTCAAGCAAGCGGGACGAACCGAAAGTATTTGCTGGACGTTCTCCTGCCGGAAACGGTGTCGGCCACGCCCGCAATGAAAGATGCTGTGACCGGAGCCGACTGGGTGGTGGTCGCCATCGCCTCCGGCGGTGTTCGCCCGGTGGTCTCCGAAGCCGCCGCATTTTTTGGCCCGCAGACGGCGGTTCTCAGCGCGTCCAAAGGACTGGAAGCCGAAACGGGCCTGACGACCTCGGAAGTAATTACAACGCTGCTGTCCGATGTCGCTTACGCCGGCCTCGCCGTCTTATCTGGTCCCAATCTCGCTCGCGAACTCACGCGCGGCGTCCCCACCGCCTCAGTTGTCGCCAGCCTGGACCCGCAGCAGGCGCGGTCCGCGCAGTCGCTGTTGATGACCGAGCGCACCTTCCGGGTTTACACCCATTCCGATGTCAAAGGCGTGGAACTCGGCGGCGCGCTTAAAAACGTGCTGGCTATCGGCGCGGGGCTGTCCGACGGGCTAGGATTTGGCGACAACACGAAAGCGGCATTGATGACGCGCGGCTTGATGGAAATGACCCAGCTTGGCGTCGCTGCCGGCGGCAAAGCCCTGACATTTCTCGGACTCAGCGGCGTCGGCGACCTGATGGCAACTGCCTCGTCCAAACTCTCCCGCAATTACCGCGTCGGCCTGGGGCTGGCCGCACATAAGTCTCGTGAACAGATTTTGACTGAGCTGCACCAGGCCGCCGAAGGTATCCCCACCGCCCGCGCCGCGCAGGTTCTGAGTGCACGGCATGGCGTCTCCATTCCTGTCTTTTCTGCAATCAATGATGTGATCCACAATGATTTATCCGCGTCGGTTGCCGTCGAAGATTTAATGACACGGGCCGCGCGGGAGGAGTTTCCAGGATAGCTGATCTTAGCGAAGGCGCAGGCAGTCTTGGTCTGAATCAAAACGTAACCGTTTCACATTGGCCTTGAGCCAAGCTGCCCGTAAAAGAGGCTTCAGAGAAGACGTTGTTGCGGTCGAAGAGAACGTAATTACCTGAGCATTTGGCGCCCAGATCGCCGCATCAGGGTCAGCAGGCATCTGCGGGACATCCCATCTCAGCAGCGCCTGCGCAATGGGATTGCCGCTGTCAGCTTGTGCCGTTTCGACGTTTAGATTTTCCCGGAGCCACTGCTCCTCCGTTTTGTTCTGGTTCTCGCCCCACCATTTCAGACGGGCCGCCGTATCGCTAAAAGTCCGCCCGGCCTCGCGGTCAAATCCAAATCCGCAGGAACGGTACGCCAAAATGAGCGACTGGGCTTTCCAGTCATGCGGCATTTTCTCCAAATCAAGCGGCTGATGCAGGTAGGGATTTTGCCCGAGACCCGCTTTTTGAACCGCTGCATCTAATTTTGGCAGGCATTCCGCAAAAAATGCCATGACTTTTTTGCCGCTGAGGCCGCCAAGCGCTTCGTAAGCATAAATGGGACTATTATCATTCTGTCGTTGAAGGCGAATAAGTGTCGCGGCATATGGCTGGGCGCGCCGTCCATAATGGAACAGAAACCGTGACAGGTCCCCGACATCTGAGGGAACCGGCTGGCCGTTGTAAAGATATTTTGGACGGGTGACATCCGCATAAATTATTGGTAGTGTCTTTATTTAAGTTGTTAGGGTAGACTGGGTGCATGGTTACTCAGACAGTCACTTGCTCGCATTGCCAGAGCCAAAACATCATTCGCTTCGGCTTCCAGAACGGTCGGCAACGCTACCGCTGCAAAGACTGCGGCAAAACCAGCCGTGAAAACAAAGGCAGCAATGCCTATTCCGAACAGCGCAAACAGGAAATCCTGGCCGCCTACCATGAGCGCGGCTCCCTGCGAGCCATGAAGCGTATCTTTGGCGTTTGGCCCAACACGGTGATGGCCTGGCTAAAAAAAAGCGAAGAACCTGCCGCCCTTGAAGAAAACGCTGGCGAAAGCCAAAGCCTCTGATGTTCTGGAGCTAGACGAGATGTGGTCGTTCGTCTACAAGCGCAAAAACAAATGCTGGGTCTGGTTGGCGCAGTGCCGAAGAACTCGGCAGATTGTGGCTTACGCGATGGGAGATCGCAGCGAAGCGACCTGCCGCCTGCTCTGGCATCGCATCCCCAAACGCTACAAAAAGTGCGTCTGCTACACGGATTTTTGGTCAGCTTATGCAGAAGTTCTGCCCCAAGAGCAGCATCGAGCCACAGGCAAAGGCGACGGTCAGACCTGCCACATCGAGAGATTTAACAATATTTTGCGGCAGCGGTTGGGCCGCTTTGTGCGCCGAACGCTTTCATTCTCGAAGACATTCGAGATGCACGAGAACTGCCTGCGCCTGTTTCTACACGAATACAACACAGAACACTTAACAACTTAAACAAAGACACTACCAAATTATTTTCGTCCCGTCCTGACGCACCTGCGCCGCAATTTCCGCGAGGCGCTTCAGAGTTTCGTCAGGGGCCTCGTCATGCGGCGCGTTTTTGTGGGCGTAATCAGAATACGTTAAGAACCAAGCGGCATCATTGATTAAGACCGGGTCATCCGTTGCCAGCATCGTTCGCGCCCGATACCGTGCCAGCGGCAGCCACTGCGCGGGGTCTTTTCCTTCCCCCGCCAGCCAGCTTCGATAATAGGCAGCCACAACCAGAAAGTCACTGTCTTTGCTGTCATCAGGGAAATCATCGGCGTACAAGCGTGGAACAGTCAAGCCTTCCTTCAAAGCGTTTGAGTGGAAGTCACCTTTGTAAAAACAGCAATACGTCAGGCTTTCCAATGCGCTTAATGCCTCAGATTGCCATCCCCTTTTGATTTCCCCATCGTCTGCCAATAAATGAACCAATTCCTGCGCGGCACGGGGATCACGAATTTGCGCCAGCAAGCGGATCGTTTCCGAATCGTACCAGCATCCTGATCCGCTCAAAGGAGGCGTCGGTGCGAGCCGGCGCTCAGGCGGAAGATGTTCCAGAAAGTCAATCAAACCTGGCGTCATTGGAGCGCCGCGCCGGACAATTTCGGTTTTAACGTCACTGAACAGCAGATATTTGAGGCCATAACGAGAGTTTGGATTATTACCCATCAAAGGATAAGAATAACTGAGCCAAGTATATGGACTAAGGCTAACAAGACAGCCGGGGTCGTTATATTCCTGCATCAACTGAGCGTTAGAAAGCGCGGCGAGGTGAGATGCTGCATCCACCCGTGCGCGTTTGTAATCCTGAGCAGAGGGCCGCGGCACAGGAGGCGGCACTGCTGCGGGATCAGCAAGGCCAGGCATGGACAGGCACAAAAGGCTGACGAGCGGCAGAAGCAAACAGCAGCGGAAGATCATTGCATTGCTGACGCATTTCCGATATTCAAGTTCATTGTCCTGGCCCAGACGCTTTTCTGGTATCATAAAGGCATTGAAGCAGCGTCAATGCTGCGTGGAACTGAAAGCAATTTTTATGATCGACCCGTCCCAGACTTCCGCCGTTCCCGCCCGCAACGCGCCGTTTTCTCCTGCCAAAGCACGCGCGCTGCTCCGAACCATCAAACGGCTCAAAATGCTTTCCGGGCTGGCATCGGCAATCGCCCTGTTTGCCCTGATTGGCCTGTATTTGACCTATCAGCGATTTTCTACGCTTCGCCCCATTATCCAGGCCGGCGGCCAGACCATTACCCTGCGCGATTACGAGGGAACATTAGAGCAGCAGGACAGCGGAAAGGTCCTGCATGACCTGGTCTCAGCCGCTTTAATCCGGCAGGCGGCAGACCGAGCGGGAGTTCTGCCCAGTCAAAGCGATGTGGACGTGCGCCTGGCGCTGATCCGGCAGCGTGACCCCGCCACGGTTCAGGCCGCCGAAGCCAACGGCTCCCTGCCCTTGCTGCGCGATCAGCTTCTGGCCCAGATCGCGCTGGAAAATCTGTGCATTCAGAATGTCTCCGTGTCAGACGCCGAAGTAAGCCGTTATTATGAGACGCACCAGGCCCATTTCCAGCAGCACGCGCAGGCCCGTATGACTCTGGTCGTCGCCGACACCGCTAAAGAGGCGGAGGACGCCACCGATGATCTGCGCGCCGGTATTCCCCCGGAGGTGCTTGCCGGGCAAAAAGGTCTGCATGTGGCCGGGCAAAATGGATACCACGCAAACCTGGGAACGCGGCAGGGCCGGGCGCTGGCGGCCTCGTGGAAAACCATGCAGGTCGGTGAAATTCGCACAGCCCCCCTCGGCAGGCAGTTCCTGGTGACGCAGTTGGTTTCGGTGCAGGCAGCCCAGACACGCCCTTTGGAAGAAATCAAAACCGACGTGACGCGGCTGGCGCGGCTGGAAAAAGCCGTCTCACCAGACACAATACTCGCGCAGCTTTATCAGGCGAACCCGCCGGTTTTCAAAGTGGATAAATACGCCCAGTATTTTGCCGGCAGTACGCAGGCGCGGCGCTCGCCATGACAGAACAGTTTCTCACACATTCTGAGGCAGCTGTAACACCCGCCGCGCCTGCACGCGCGAACGAAAGACTGCGAGACCCGGCAACGCTGCTTCTGCTGACAGCGGCGCTCGGCCTCTTCCTGTTTTTAGCCTGGCCGCGCCTGCTGGCCTGGAGTCGAGACTACGTCCAGCCCGACTCTTACTACGCTTATGGGCCGCTCA
This sequence comes from Capsulimonadaceae bacterium, assembly GCA_965277095.1. GTDB lineage: Bacteria > Armatimonadota > Armatimonadia > Armatimonadales > Capsulimonadaceae > JANXMY01. The sequence goes on along the minus strand of OZ255718.1, from coordinate 2,379,958 downwards.
TTCCCCCACTGGTGGGACTGATGCTCTGGCACCGACGCCGAATTTTGCGCTCGACTCCCATTGCCCCTGCCTGGCCGGCACTCGGCTTGCTTCTGCCGGCGCTGGCATTGCTGGTGGCCGCTAATAAAAAGGAACTCATTTCTCTGGCGTCCGCCGGCGTTGTGCTTTGTTTCTGGGGCAGTGTCTGGTTTATTCTAGGGACTCGCTGGACACGCGCCGCCGCGTTTCCGCTGGGCTTTTTGCTTTGGATGGCGCCCCTGCCCGGCCCGCTGCTCCATGACGGCACTTATGACTGCCAGCAGCTCAGCACTGTTTGGGCCGACAAAGCGCTGCACTGGCTGACATTCCCAACGCATCTCAGCGGCAATATTATCACGCTGGACAACTTCACGCTGTTTGTGGATGTTCCCTGCTCAGGCATGAAGATGCTGCTCACGATGCTGATGATCGGGGCGGCCTGCGCCTGGCTGACAGACGGCCCACCGCTGCGCCGCATCGGCCTGTTTTTATTTTCCTTTCCGCTGAGCCTTGCGATGAACATTTTGCGTTTGACGACGCTTTGCGTGGTTGGCGAGTGCCTGGGGGCGCGCGCCGAACACACGATCCATGACGGCAGCGGGGCAATGACATCAGGTTTGGGCCTACTGCTTCTGCTTCTAGCCGCACGAGGAATAGGATGCCGCACTTTCGCGGGATGGCCGCTGCCTTAGTTTTACTTCTGGCCGCCGCGTGTCTCACTTCCGTTGTTTGGAAACCGGCTCCGCTCCCGGAGGCAGCAGCCCTGGATAGCCGCTGGGTTCCTCATTCAGTCGCCGGATACAGTGCGGTCGGGGATCAGTCCCTGCCGCCGGAAGTGCTGCGCGTCCTGCCCGGCGCAAGCATCACCTCGCGCCGCTATGCGCGCGGAGATCAAACGCTGGATTTTCTGCTGATCAGCGGCGCTCATGGAGTTGCGCTCCACGACCCGCGCCTGTGCCTGGGCGGCTGGCTGCTTTCGGCTCCCACTACGGAGAAGCTGGTCGGAACACCGGTTACGATGCAGGTTTACCAGGCTTCAACACAGCCAAACTCACCGCCCAGTCTGCTGGTCGCGTACTTTTATGTAGCAGGCAATCGGATTATCAGTAATCCTTCGGAGATTCGCGCATCGCTGCTCTGGGGGGATTTACTGGGCCGCGAGAATGCACCTGTCTTCTTTTTCCGTTTCGTGCAGCCGCTGGGGCATTCTCCCGAAGATAATCAGCGCGTAGACTCGCAGCTTCGCACGTTCGCAGCTCAAATGTGGCAAGCAATGCAGCCGAAAGTGGAAGCCACATTGCACCAGCACATAGAAGCAGAGGATGCAGCAAAATAAAAGCCGCTGCCTTCTTTCAGGAAGGCAGCGGCTTTTTACTGACAGCGGGATGTCAGTGCGTTCGCTGTCCCTTGCGGGAACGCATCGCCAGACTTGCTGCCCCAACGACGAAGAACCCAAGAATAATGTAAGGCGAAGGCTCCGGCGCGGCGCTCCCGCCAGTGCTGTTGCCATTATTCCCCGTTGTTCCTGTATTGGTTGTACCGGTGTCCGTTGTCCCTGTGTCCGTTGTGCCCGTCGTGCCTGTAGTCCCCGTGCCAGTTCCTGTTGTGCCGGTATTTGTTGTTCCAGTCGTACCCGTATCAGTTCCAGTTGTGCCGGTATTGTTTCCCGTTGTTCCTGTATTGGTTGTCCCGGTGTCAGTCCCAGTAGTTCCTGTATTGGTGCCGGTCGAACCGGTGCTAGTCCCCGTTGTACCGGTATTGGTTCCTGTGCTGGTCCCAGTATTGCTCCCGGTGGTTCCTGTGTTGGTTGTACCGGTGCCGGTCGTCCCTGTGCTACCAGTCGTCCCTGTGCTACCAGTCGTCCCTGTGCTACCAGTCGTTCCTGTGCTTCCAGTAGACCCGGTGCTTCCAGTTGTGCCGGTGCTTCCAGTTGTGCCGGTCGTACCCGTGCCGGTACCGGTTGTCCCTGTGCTTCCGGTGGACCCGGTACTACTTGTTCCCGTGCCAGTTCCAGTACTTCCCGTTGTCCCAGTCGTTCCTGTGCTGGTTCCTGAATTTGTTCCGGTGGTTCCCGTGCTAGTCCCTGTTGAGCCAGTACTCGTTCCAGTCGTGCCGGTATTGCTGCTGCCGGAATTAGAGCCGGTCGATCCGGTGCTGCCGGTATTAGTTCCTGTCGTACCCGTGCTTCCAGTTGTTCCTGTGCTAGTTCCTGTATTACTGCCGGTGGTTCCTGTATTGGTTGTACCAGTGCCGGTCGTCCCTGTGCTACCAGTCGTTCCTGTGCTTCCAGTAGACCCGGTGCTAGTCCCAGTCGTGCCGGTGCTGCCGGAGTTAGTTCCTGTTGATCCGGTGCTGGTCCCAGTATTGCTCCCGGTGGTTCCTGTGCTTCCTGTTCCCGTGCCAGTACTTCCAGTCGTTCCTGTTCCCGTGCCAGTACTTCCAGTCGTTCCTGTGCTGGTTCCTGTATTGGTTGTACCAGTGCCGGTCGTCCCTGTGCTACCAGTCGTTCCTGTGTTTCCTGTAGACCCGGTGCTAGTCCCAGTTGTGCCGGTGCTAGTCCCAGTTGTGCCTGTTCCCGTACCTGCGTCGTTTGGCGAGTTGTTGCTGTGTCCTCCATGAAAAACGCCGTAAATAAGTGGAAGACCCGCAAGCAGGCCAAATGGTGATCCGTTTCGCGCGAGGTGAGTAAGCTGCTGCGCCGGGAACTCACCCACCCTGACTACCGGTGGCTCCGCGATGGGGATAATCTCTTGACTGGTCGACGCGAGGACAAAGTCAACCGGAACATTGGACGCGAGCATCGGCTGCAAAGAAGGCGTAGCGCGAGAAGATAAAACGGCGACCTTCGGCAAAGTGTGTGCCATATGCGAAGGCGCGATCTTAACTGTCGGCAAAACGGCAACCAGTGGGTTGCCGCAGGCCAGTTTTAAGATCGGCTGCCCCGTGCTGCGAAACGCAAAAACAGGCGTTCCTGTCGGCAGGCGGGCAATGAGTGTATACTCATGGCCGCTGCGCGAAATGCAGTAAACGGCAAAGCGGCGGGCGGAAGGGAGCTTTGTCAAAACAAGATTGTTTTGAATGTAGTGGACCATCGCTGGGCCGGACAAGTGAAAATGCGAGGCAAGACGTCGTCGAACCACGGGGTCCATGGTTACTTGACGAGTCAGGTGCGGAACGGAATCAACATGCTGATTGATAAATGAATCCGGCGGTACCGTGAGTGGGCCGGCCAGAACAATTGCCGGCAAACTGCACATGAGCGCAAAGATTGCGACCTTGGGAGCGAAACTCATAGAACGGTCTCTTTCTTCCATACAATCGGTCCAAAATGATGACAGCGCTTGATTTTTTCAACGCGGCGGTTTTTTACCGCGTCTGGTGAAATACGCAAAAAATGAGATGAATCAGTTTGTCACTCAAGTATAGCCGAAAAAGCATAAATAAACACCCTTTCAAGGCATTTATTTATGCTTTTTTATGAAATCATAGCAGAATAACCTGCTTTTTGCGGTGCAGTTTTATTCGATATATTCCCTGAGCCGACATTTGCCGGGATGACGGAGTTTTTTCAGTGCTTTAGCCTCAATCTGGCGGATACGTTCGCGGGTTACTTGGAAATGGCGGCCGACCTCTTCCAGCGTATGAGGATAGCCGTCATCGAGACCGAAGCGCATTTTAAGCACGTCGCGCTCACGGGCCGTGAGAAAGCCCAGAGCTTCTTCAATCTTCTCACGCAGCATGATAAACGTGGCCGATTCCGTGGGCGACAGGGAATCATCGTCACGCAGGAAGTCCGCCAGGCGACTGTCATCTTCTTCCCCGATAGGAGTTTCCAAAGACAGCGGCTCTGGAGCAATGCGAAGTATTTCCGAGACGCGCTCCAGCGAAAGGCACATCTCGGCAGCAATCTCTTCCAGGGTCGCTTCCCGGCCCAGTGTTTGCAGCAAATGGCTGCTGGCTTTCACCAGGCGGTTGATCGTTTCCACCATATGAACAGGAATACGGATTGTGCGTCCCTGATCAGCAATGGCACGGGTGATCGCCTGACGAATCCACCACGTCGCATACGTGCTGAACTTGTAGCCCTTGCGGTAATCAAACTTCTCCACCGCGCGGATCAGCCCGATGTTGCCTTCTTGAATCAAGTCGGGAAAGGACATGCCGCGCAGCGTGTAGCGCTTGGCAATGGAAACGACCAGTCGGAGATTGGCCTGTGTGAGAGTGGCTTTCGCATCCTGATCGCCCCGCTCAATGCGCTTGGCAAGGCGAATTTCTTCGGGGAGAGATAACAGTGACGTGCGCCCGACCTCGCGCAGCCACATCCTCACCGAGTCATCCAGCGGCATTCCTTCCAGCGCAGCCAGATCGTCCGGGGTGAAATCGGCCTCGTCGTTCTCCCGCCGGTGTTCCGGGGCAAAGGGCGAGGCATCTACCTCTGCATCATTTGGCCCAACTGGCGTACCAGTATCGGGTAAAAAATGCAGAACTTCTTCCAGCGCAATTCCTACTGCATCGGAGCGGACTTCCGGCTCAAACCCATTTGTGAGGCTGTCGCCGCCTCTGTCCTGGCCGCTTCTGTCGCTCAACGGCAGAGGGGCCACATTGCCTGCTTCCCTTGTCAGCACGTTCTTTTTTATCCTTCAAGCAAGGCGAGGGACTTCGGTGTTCCCTTCAGCTCGCTTTGCAGCCGGAGAAATTGCCGCTGCATCTCACCATCGGCGGTCCCCGCCTGTATTTGCAGCTTGAGCTGCGAATAAAGATGGGCTTTGGCCGCCGTCTTCAAATGTGTCCCGGCCCCGGCCACCAGTTCTTCGTTTAAAGGCTCATCGCTGTTCATCAGCAAATCAGCCAGCAGGTTGGCACGTGGGTCGTCGCCCAGCATTGCCAGCACCTCACGCGCATCCAGCGTTCCGGTGCGAGCATAATGCAAAAAAAGCGAAGCGGCCAGTGATCTGGCGCGTTCACTGACAAAATCTTCGGCTCCGACCGATTGCAGCGCGCAGCCCAGAAGCACGGGGTCCTCACTGACCAGAGCGCGCAAAAGATGCCGCTCTGCCTGCTCGGTTGCCCCGCCCCCCACCGGAGGCAGCGGCGGCGGCGACTGCCGGCGCCCGGCCCAAGCCTGCGGGCCGCTCTGCCCCCCGCCCTGCCCGGCCATATGTCCGGCGACATCCTGCCGAATGTGTTCTTCGGCAAATGCCGCGCCGGCCCGGTACTGCGGATGGTAGGGAGCCAGCAGCTTGACATACTGCTCCCGCTCGAGAATGCTCGGTACGGCGGCCAAAATCGGCATGGCCTTCTTGAACAGTGCGATCCGGTCGCGCTCGCTCTCCGTGGGGCCTTTGCGCACCAGCCGCCGAATACGGTATTCGGTCAGCGGCAGCGCGTCTTCCATCGCCTGCTCAAAAACGCGCCGCTTGCCGGCTTGGAGCAGGCTATCCGGGTCTTCTCCTTGCGGCATGTCCAGGACACGCACTTCCACTTCCTGCGCCTCAAAAATCTGTGCGGCCCGACCCGCCGCTTTAAGCCCTGCGGAATCGGCGTCAAACGCCAGCAAAACCACGGAAACTAATCGGGCCAGGATTTGAACATGATCTTCCGTCAATGACGTGCCGAGCGTTGCCACAACATTCTCAAAGCCCGCCTGATGACAGGCAATCACATCTGTGTAACCTTCGACAACGACTGCCTGCTCCTTTGCCGCAATCGCTTTACGGGCGCGGGACAGGCCATAGAGCGTTTTACTCTTGGAAAAAACCGGCGTTTCCGGCGAGTTCCAGTATTTCGGCTGGCCGGGCCGCGCCTCAGCGATTAAACGGCCACCGAAGGCAATCGGCCGCTCCTGCACGTCAAAAATCGGAAAAATCAGCCGGCCACGCAGCCGGTCATAATGTCCGCGCTCACCTTGCGCGACCAGGCCGGCCTTTTCCGCGTCGGCCAGGCTTGCCCCCTTCTGCGCCAAAAACCGGCTCAGGCCGTCCCAATCGTCCGCCGCAAAGCCGAGAGAAAAGGACTCTTGAACCGCATGAGCCAGACCACGCTCCTGCATGTAGTCACGTGCCACGGGGGAGCGGCCCAGCACTTCCCGGTAAAAGCGCAGCGCCAGCGCATTGATCGCGTAAAGCCGCTCCCGCTCCCCGGCATTGGACACCGGAGTCTGCCCGGCGGAAGCACCTTCTGAGCGCGGCTGACGATTTGTGAGAGTGACATTAGCCTGCAATGCCAGACGTTCCAGAGCTTCCGGGAACGAAAGGTTTTCAATCTTCTGGACAAACTTGAAAACATCGCCGCCTTCACTGCATGACCCGAAGCAATGCCAGCGGCCTATCTCCGGGCTGACCACAAACGACGGCGTTTTTTCCTGATGGAACGGACAAAGCCCTTTGAGCTTGCCGGCGGAACGCTTCAAGGTCACATAGCGCTCCACCACCGAAACAATATCGGTCCTCGCCCGCACCTCATCTATATCGCTGCGGTCGGCCATAACGTGCGTTCTTAATCCGGCGAGGCGATGATGATGCCGACCAGTTTCTGATCCAGAAACTGAAAGCCGCAGTGCAATGTGTCTTTATAATCCGTATTGATGATCGCGCCCTGGATCAGAGTATCTTCCGGGTAGCCGTACAGCCGCACCACATTGGAATAGCTGGTGCCAAGCTTGATTCCGCGCGCCGTGGCATACGCCCCGGTATAGCCGGTTTCACGGATTTGAATAACGCGCTTATCGGGTGAAATCGTAAATTCCAGCGAACCGCCGTTTTGACGGTCATAAATCAGCGTCACCGGCTGTTTCGGCGGTACAAGGGCTGCTGTAGGCGCTCCCGAAGCCCCGGAAGAACTGGACGCGCCGGGAAATTCACTGCTGCCACCGCCCGGATAGCCGCCGCCCCCCGTGGGAACACCCGGAAAGCCGGGTAGAAGGCCAACGCCTGCATTGCCGCCCTGGCCGCCTGCACTGCCCGGATAGCCGCCGGAACTGCCCGGCGCGCTGCTTGAACCGCTGCTGGAGCCGCTCGTAGCAGCTCCCGGAGTGAACGCGCCGGGGGCAATTCCGCCCACCAGAATGCGGCTTGGATTGCCGAACTTGGCGGTCACTTCCGAGCCGGGATCGAAAATATGTATCCCGCCGAGCGAGCGCTCCGGGCCGGACGCCGCGGAAACTGTTCCTACCGACGCTGTCAGCGCCATCATCGCCGCTGCCGTCATGGCCCTGCTCAAACTACGCGAACCGTTCATTCTGGTCATGGATACCCTCCGTCTCTCTGCACGCATTGAGTTATACAATTGAGTTACACACTAGTATACGGTATAATTGCTCCCAAACCGCACTGAATTCCTCCCTGTTTTGAAAACTTATTCTGGCGCCGCAGAAAAATTAATGGACTTGGATGAACATTCAGCGCCGGTATGCGTCCGTTAAACACAGCCTTCTGAGACAAGACCCGCAATGGAGCAACTAGCGATGGGATATGCCCAGGTAATTCGTGTCCCTGTTCCCGATTTGTCCCTGGTGGAACGGTGCCGTGCCAATGATGAGGCCGCGTTCAATGAAATCGTCACGCGCTACAAGGCGAAAATTTATAATTATATCTACCGCATGACCGGCAGCAGTGACGACGCCGAAGACTTGACTCAGGAAGTCTTTATTCGGATGTATACGTCCATTGATTCGTTTCGCAGCCATTCCAGCTTGAACACCTGGCTTTTCCGCATTGCCGGCAATCTCTGCGTGGATCGGTTTCGGCGCAGTAAAAACCGCACGGCCGCGTATTCTCTGGATGAACCGGTGGCGGGCAGCGAAAGCGGCAGCCATGAAATCCCTGACCAGACTTATGAGCCGCAGCGTCTGCTGGAACATGTGGAATTGGCCGATCAAATTCAGCAGGCCCTGGCACAGCTCCCGGAAAAACTCCGCGCAACCCTGATTCTGCATGATGTGGAAGGAATGCCTTACGAGGAAATCGCCCAGGTCGTCGGCTGTCCGCTGGGCACCGTCAAATCGCGATTATTCAATGCGAGGATGCAGCTTCGCCAAAAGCTGACCGGCTATCTGACGACATGAGGAAGACTATGACCTGCGACCGAGTAAAACCATTGCTGTCGGAATTTGCAGACGAAACGCTGGACGTGTCGACCGCCTGGCAAATACAAACTCATCTCGCCGGCTGCGAAGCCTGCCACGAGCTGAGCAGGGAGTTTCAAGGACTGCGCGGGATGCTCCACAGCCTGCCTGTGCGGCAGCCCTCCGCGCAGTTTGAGGCCAGCCTTGCCCAGCGCCTGGCCTTCACGCGGCGGCCCGAAACGCAGTTGCCCTGGCGCGACCGCCTTTCCAGCGCATTCCCGTTCGGCCTCCGGCTGCGTCCTGCCCTGGCTCTTGGCTTCGCCCTTTCGTCTGCTGCGGCTTTTCTTTGGCTGCCGATACATCCTAGCTCTGCGCCTGCCGTGCCTGCCGCGCATGGCATGGATCAAGCGTTTGTGGCCGACTGCGTTGCACAGCACCGGCGGGAAGCGGCGGCGGAGCCGCTGGCTGACCTCGCCGCTCAGAACCTGGCAGGCCATTTGGACAACACAGCGTCTCCGGTTCCGGCGGCCTCGGATACGGGACTGTTCTAACCATGCGCTTACTCAACGCCGCCATCGCCGCACTTCTTTTTGGCCTCAGTGGGGCAAACCGCGCAGGAACGACCCAGCCGCATTCCGCGCGCCATTTGCCGGTGACGCTCAAACCTCGCCTGGCAGGGCAAAATTCTTTTGTTTCCCGCCCACAGCCGCCCACCGCGGCTCAGATCGATCCCGCCGCGCAGGACTTGCTTCAGCGGATGCTGCAAGCGGAAAATACGCTGGTGCTGGCCGGCGACCAGGTCACGACCATCGCACAGAACGGGCTGGATATTTCCTCGGAGCAGCAGGTGCAGCGAAGTGGGGCGCGGGCAATGCGTTTGGATTACTTACGCCCGCCGCGACTGGCCGGGGAGCAAATCGTAGACAATGGCCGGTTTTACTGCCACTTGATTCCCTCCCGTGACACGCTGGAACTCAGCCCTTCGCGCATCCAGACTTTGCATGTGCGCGTTCCTGAAATCATTAAACAGATTCGCTCTGGCCATCTGATTGTTCAGGGGACCGGCCAGGAAGTCGTTGCTGGACATCTTTGCAGCATCGTCAGCGTCGCCGCGCGCAGCACGTCGCCTGTTCCCTGGCGGCGGTTTTGGATTGATCCCACCAATGGCGCGCAGCTTCGCATTGAGCAGTACGATGCAGCCGGGCAGCTTCAATCCGCGTCTTATTTTACGCAGGTCGCGTACAATCCAACCTTCGAAAAAGGCGCATTCCGCATTCCCCACGCCGGCAGCAATGTCGTCATGCGCGGCTTTGCCGCGCCCGCCCTGACGCTGGATCAGGTTCGTCAGCAGGCGGGGGCGACGTGGCCTGTTCCGGCTTACCTGCCCAGCGGCTTTCATTTTCAGGCCGGCTCCGTGTCCGATATTCGGGGACGCCGTGTGGTAGAGCTTCGGTATGTCAATGGCGTCAATATTCTGTCTGTCTTCCAAACACCCGACATGCCGGGTAAAGGCAAAGACGCGGCGAAACTCCAGCACCCCCGGCGCGGCGTTCTTTACGGCCAGCAGGGCGGCATGAAAGCCGTTATTATCGGCAATCTGGCGGATGGCGAACTGGAAAAAGTGCTGACGTCGCTGCGATAAGGCCTGCTCAGCGACTGTATAAAAAGCAAGCCCCGCCCTGAAGGGCAGGGGGGTGGGGCGAAGACGCCAACCGCCCGGTGGGCGAAGCAGCCAGAAAGCCCGGTTATTTTCTCGGTCGCAGACCGATTGGCGTTTCGCCCGCCAGACGGGTCGTTTACGGCCCGGTCTCATCGCCCCGGCAGAGCGTGCAAACCTGGTTTCTATACAGTTTCTCAGCCTGTCAGCGCCGACACGGGCAGGCCAACCGGGAAAAGTGCGTCGCGCTGCTGCTGGGCATACTCAAAGACCTCTGCCATGAGTGCATCCCACATGAAATAAACATCGGCTACGTCTTCCACCGACGCCAGCACCAGGCCACGCGATTCCGAGCCGTCAGGGATCGGAGCAAAGCCCCAGGCTTCCGCTACGAACACCGGGCAGAAGCGGTCCGGCGCGGCCCCGAAGCCGCCGCGCGGCCCCAGCCGGTAGCAGCCGATCAATCGGCGGCGCTCCGGGTGCAGCCGGCCTCCGGTTTCCTCCCATACTTCGCGCACTGCCGCTTCGTCCACCGTTTCTCCCGGCTCGATTTTCCCGGAGGGGATGCACAGCCCCCGCCCCGTGATGTCCGTCAGCGCGACTTTATCCCCATAAAAAACAAATGTCAGCACGGCCCAGAGTTTGCCTTCGCTTTGCGGCGGCAGCTCTTCGCCCGGCTCAAAAGTCGCGTCGGCCTGCCAAGCAGACCAATAAACGGTAGAAAAGTCCTGGGGCAAACTCACTGTCGCGCGCCCCCCGCCGATTCTTTCGCATGAGCCAGGTAAGCTGCGATGGCTTCCTCCAGCCGGCCTTGCTGACGGAGTATTTCCTCAATGGCGTCTCGCACCGCGCCCTGGCCGCCGGGGCGGGGCGTCACCCAGTCAGCGCGCGCCTTGAGCGCTCCGGCGGCATTCGCGACGGCAATCTTCACGCCGGCAATGTCAAAGGCCGGAAGATCGTTGATGTCGTCTCCTACATACGCCACTTCGGGCGAGTGCAGGCGATATTTTGCCAGCAGCATTTCCACAGCGGCTTCTTTGTCCGCACAACTTTGAATGAATTCCGTCACTTTTAATTCCGCCAGGCGTGTTTCCACTGACAGGCTGGAACGGCCTGAAACGATGGCGACGCGCAGCCCAACGGCCTGCGCCATCACAATTCCCAGCCCATCGGCGACATGAAACGCTTTTGCCTGAACGCCATCATCCCCATAAAGAAGCGTCCCGTCGGTCAGTGTTCCATCAACGTCCAGGACTATTAACTTGACATTCTTCATAGGCCGTTAAACGATCCCTGCCTTGACCAAATCCTTCAGCATCAGCATCCCCACAGGTTTGCCGTCGTCATCGACAACGGGGGCGTCCCCGGCTTTCTGGCCAGGAAGCGGGTGAAAGTCATCCAGCTTTCGCAAGCCTTCCGTAGCCAGCAGGTTCGGGGAAACGACGCCGGGGCCAGCCGTCATAGCCTCGGTTGCCGGACGCGCCAAAAGCTGCGCGTCTTCCAGCAAATGCCGCCGAATGTCACCGTCCGTGATCAAACCGAAAACGCGGCCCGCCGGGTCAGTCACAATCGCCGCGCCTGCATGAGCCTGCGTAATGGCGAACATCGCTTCCAGCACGGTGCTGGAGCCTGGAACAATCGCCACGGCTTCCCCGGTTCGCATGACATCGGCGACGCGCAGGGTCAAACGGCGTCCCAGCGTCCCCGCCGGGTGCAGATGGGCATACTGCTCCGGCGTGAAATGGCGCGCCCCCATCACGGCGACGGCCAGCGCATCACTCAGCGCCAGCATCGCGGTGGTGCTGGTCGTGGGCGCCAGATTCAGGTAGCAGGCTTCGCGCTCCACCCGTACATCCAGCACCACGGCGGCGGCGCGGCCCAGCGTAGAGTCCGGCTGACTGGTAAAGGCGATCAGCGGCGTTTCAAGCTGACGGATCGCCGGCAAAATGGCCGCAATTTCGTCACTCTCGCCACTGTAGGAAAATGCAATCACGACATCGCCTGGCTGAAGCATTCCCAGGTCACCGTGTACGCCTTCCGCCGGGTGCAGATACAGGGCGGGCGTGCCGGTGCTGGCCAGGGTCGCAGCCATTTTGCCGGCGATCTTGCCGCTTTTGCCCATGCCCGTGACGACCACGCGCCCATGAGTGCTAAGCAGCAGACGGACGGCTTCGGCCCACGCTGCCCCGTCCAGAGAAGCCGCCATCGCCTCCAACGCGAGCGCTGCTTCGGTCAGCACCCGGCGGCCTTCCGCCCGCCATTCTTCCGTATCGGTATCAGTCATTGGCTTACTGCTTTTGCACCTGCGGCGACAGGGCGAAATTGGTCACTTCGGATTTGCCGTCGGAAATGCGCGCGGGCGAGGTGCCATTCGGGCTGATACGCCATAAGTCATGCCTGCCATCCCTGCGCCGCGCCAGAAAATAAATATACTTGCCGTCCGGGGAAAACTGCGCCGAACCGGCATCACCTTTTGCCAGAAGGCGCGGCGGGCCGCTGCCGTCGGCAGGAGCCATGAACAGGCCAATGCGTTTCCGGGAGGCAAGGTCCGGCTGCTGCCACATCTCAAATAAAATCTGGCTGCCGTCAGGCGAAAAGACTGGATTTTGCGGGCCGATCAGTGGCCCTTGCAGCAGGGGGATCACAGGCCTCTGCACCGTTCCCTGCGCGTCGAATTGCAGCAGGCCGGAGGCTTTCCGGCCACCCGGCAATCCCTGAACGTGCAGCAAAGCGACCACCATATGCGAGCCATCCGGCGACCAGGCTGGGGAAACCACGTCGGCGGCGGCCAGCGGCGGGCCATCCGGCTGGCCGTTTTGCGTCAGCCTGGGCGGGCTGCCCAAATCCGGCACGATCACCAGCGTCTGCACCCCGGCAGTTTCCAGCACGGCGGCCAGACCGGGAGCATCGGAGGCCGCCGAGGGCCGCCAGGCGAAATCCGTCACCACGGCTGCTGCGTCTGCCTGAAGATTGGAGTCTGTGGACGCCGCATGAGAGCTTTGGGACGCGGGCGGCAGAAGTGGAGCATTCTCGCCTTTTGTTACGTCACCGACAACCAGCGCGCCGCCGGCCAGATAGCCCAAAAGCGAGTTGCTGCCCGGCGCAAAGGCCGGCCGCGCTTTTGCGCCGGGATTATGAGTAATCTGCGTCGGATTTTTACCGTCGCCATCCATCACATAAATCTGGTTCTGGCCCTGCACGCGATCCGACACAAAGGCGATTTGATTGCCGTCAGCAGTCCACGCGGGGCTGGTTTCCGCGAACGCCCCGGAAGTCAGCGGATGCGCGCCGCTGCCATCGCCCTGAGCCACCCAGAGATGCGTCAGTCCCGGTGAGCCGGCATCGGACGCATAAGTAACCATGCCCGCCGTCAGAACCGTGCGGCGCGGTTTGGGGGCGAAAAGAAGCACATAAAGAATCGCAACCAGGGCGACCAGGAGGCTGGGGACGACCAGCCAGGGCGAAAATCGTCGGCGTTTACGCGCTTGAAAAAGAGAAGATTCGTAAATAGGCCGGCCCGTCGGGCGAGCGGCATTGAGGTTGAAGCGCTCGCTGCCGGTACGAACTTCCGGCTCGGCGCGGGGATCAGGTTTGGGGTGATCGGTCATGGTGCCTCGCTGCACAAAAGCGTGTTTGAGGCTCATTATACCCGATTGGAGCGGGTCTCTTAAATTGTCCGAGACTTGCGGAGGCTGACTGTCGTATTTTCGCCGTCGGAAAGCACTTGAACATCATCCACAAGCGCCAGCATCAGCCCAAAGCCGCGCCCGTGTGTTGCAAACTCGTCTGCATCCGGCAAATGGCCCACCAAGTTCAGGTCAGGGTGGAAACCATTGCCTTGATTGCACACATCCACGCGCAGGTCATCCGCGCCAATTCGCCGACAGGAGACGATCAAGCGCGGGTCGGGAATGTCTTTGCGTCCATAATTGACGGCATTATTGCAGGCCTCGCCCACCGCCAGCAGCAAGGCATCGGCATCATCCTCGCTCCACAAATGCAAGCGCGTGAAATCAGCGACTTGCCGGCGTACCAGGCTTACCTGTTCAGGCGTAGCCGATACCTCTACTAACAGATGTTCGGCAGGAGGCGCCGCCATTTCAGCGGTCGGCTCCGAAGAATGAGAAGAATTGCGGTACATCTTTTACTTCTTTCCAACGAATGATGAGTCAAGGCATTGTCCAAAATGATAGGTGATAATCTAATCCAGATAGTCGGCATCTATACGATAAATCAACAGAAAATGAATTCAATCTTCACGAACGGCAGCACAGAGAAAGAAGATTGGCCGCCGTCATGGCAAGTTGCCGCTCATGCCCGTCAAAACCAGTTCGCTGCGGCGCACGCACAAGAATAAAAACGCCGCGCGCCGCTTCTTCAGGCCCTGCGGACAGATAAACCATCAAAGTCGGCATCGCGTGGTCGGGCAGCGACAGGCTCCGATTTTGTGTCGATTCTACCTGGGCCGCCAGGTCATGCAGCAGGCTGTCCATCGCTTCGCGCTCCTCGGCGTCCAAACCTTCCGCGCGATGATAGACATACGTGCCGAGCGGCGGGGCAAAAAGCCGCAGAATGCCCGCATCGGCACGTGCTGCCTCCCCCAGCAAGCGCAGAGCGTCCGTGAAAAGTTCCGGGCTGAACGCCGTATCCGAGGCGGATTTGACGGCGCAGGCTGACGCGAGTTTTTCCGACAGCGCTCCTAAAGCTTGGAGATCATCCAAGCGCCGCCCGGCCTGCTCTACCAGCAGCGCATTTTGCAGGCCGACGCTGGCCTGGCTGGCGAATGTCAGCATTAAACGCATTTCATCGGGCGTAAAACGTCGTGGCTCACGGGTAAAGACTTCCAGCACCCCCAGCACATCTTTCCCCAGCTTCAGCGGAACGCCCAGATAGCCGGTCACTCGTTCGCGCGCGGCGAACGCCGGCAAAACAAAACGTAAATCCTGGGCAAAGTTTTCAATGTTGAGCGACCGGCCCCGACGCGCCACAAATGCGGTGGGGGTTTCCGGCCCGCGCCCGCTTTCCGACACGGGAAGCGCCGGCAAGGCAGACAGCGCGGTTTTAAAGTTTGACGCCGCGCGTGGAATTAAGTTCCCCTGTGCGTCCGCAGCCAGCAGGATGCAGCGGTCCGCGCCGGCCATTTCCAGCGCGAGATCGGCAATCGTCTGGGCGGTCTTGCGGACATCCAGCGAGGAACCCAGGGCACGGGCGATGCGCCGGACGCCTTTACGGATTTCTTCGGATTTGTGCCGCGCTTCCTCATACATCTGCGCGTTCGCGATGGCCGCACCGACCTGGTTTGCGATGGTATACAGCAGCTCCATCTCGCCCACCGTAAACAGCCGACGGCGGCTGCTCATGGCATGAAGCACGCCAATGACCTGATCGCCCGATTGCAGCGGGACACTCACCAGGGAAGTGACGCCCTCACCATCGATGGGACAGGAGCGATTTCGATGGTCGGCGGAAACGTCCTGCACCGCAGTCGGCGTCTCAAACTCCAGCACCCAGCCGGCAATTCCTTCGCCCAGACGCGGCTTCATCGTTTGAGCGGTTTCCCGGCGGAGATTGCGGGCGACTTTGATTTCCAGGCAGTCGTCATTGGGATTATAAAGAAACAGCGCGAACTTGTCCACATGCAGCAAAGCGATCACGCTGTCGGCAACAAAATGGATGACCCGGTTCAAGCTCAAAGTCGCGCCAATGGATTGGGATAGCTCATACAGGGCAGCGGCTTCCTGAGCCCGGCGTGTGACATCCTCGTAAAGCCAGGCATTTTCCAGCGCGACCGCCGCCTGGCTGGCAACCGCCGAGAGCAGGGCAGCGTCTTCCGGGCTGTAAGCCTTGGCCTGCCGGGAGCCGACAACCAGCAGGCCTTCCGCAACTGACCGGGCGACCATCGGAGCCAGCAGCAGGGAGCGCATTCCCGGCAGCGGCGGATCATCCAGCACATCTTCGGGGATGTCATTCAGGCGCAGCGGCTGGCCGGACGCCAGAGCGCGCGCGGCCATGCCGGTTCCCTCGGCGGACATCTGGCAGTCATGGTCTTCCTCACCCAGTCCCCGGTCGGCACCGATATAAAACCGCGTCCGCTCATCGTTGAGCAGGTAGACAGCGCCTGCCGTCATTTCCATGTTGTCGGAGACAGTTGCCAGAACGCTTCCAAGGACTTCCTGAACATTGAGCGACGAAGAGGTAGTCTGGGCCGCACGGAACAAAATATCCCGTTCCTGCTGCTTTTGTGCCGCCAGTTTTTTCAGTTCGTCGGTGTAAAGCGCCTGCGCGGCCAGATTGGAGAGTGTTTGAAGACAAAGCAAATCGCCGCCGCTGAACGCGCCGTCGTCCTGGCGATTCAGCACACTGATCGCTCCGGCGGGCCTGCCATGGCGATACAGAGGGACCACCAGCGCCGAGCGCAGACCAATGGAAGCGAGGCTGGGGTCGGACGGCTCGGCAGTCGTCGGCTCCGGGTGATGGGTTAAGTAAATCTCGCCGGTCAAAGCCGTGTGGCCGGCCAGGGCATCTTCCACGCGTACCGACTGCCCCAAAATTTCGGCGGCGTCCGGCCCGGAAACAGCAGCAAAGTCCAGCAGGGAGCGAGAAGAATTCAAGAGGCAGACCGCCGCGCTGCCGGCGCCAGTCAAAGTACGCGCTTTTTCGGCAATCAGAGCCAGCGTGAGACGCGGGTCGGTCTGCCGCGCTACCGCGCCGACCACTTCATGCAGGGCCGTTAAATGGCGATCCAGCAGCGGCCCGTCAGGCGTCATGTCAGGCAGAAATTGAGAGGGTGCGGCGGTGTCGGAATCGATCACGGGCAAAAGCCTGTCCTTCAGCCTTCCTGCGGAATGCCCCGCAGGATAAAATTCGTCTGGGTGCTTGCACGAATGTCGTCATTGTGTCATAATCAAAGAAGTCTGTCAAGTCGTTTTTCCAGCGCAGGATGGCTGCGCCTGCCGGAAAACCCACAAAGCACGTCCATGACCCTCCGCCGCCCTCTGCTCTGCGCCGCGTTTTCGCTTCTTGCGGGAATGCTGCCGATGACGGTCTATGCCCAGACTGCTGCGGCTTCTCCTCCTGCTACCGCGCCGCTGGGACCCACTGCGCCACTGGGAACCACTACCCCGCTGCCGCCGCCGACCGATCAGCCGCCGCCGGAAGTCCCTCTGCCCGACCCTATCCCACTTGGCCCCGGCTTTCTGGTCAGCGGCGCATTAGACGCTCGCACCCGCACGTCTGATACAGGGCGGCGCGGCGGAATCTGGATCAACACCGCGGAACTGGACATTCAGCACAATATCACCCAGGGGAAAACCGCACAGGGCAATGTTTTTGTGCAAGTGCTGTCGGAAAATCCGCCTGATGTGGCGCGCGCCAGGGACATTCAAATTGGTGAAGCCTATGTCACGTACCGGCTGCCGGTGGAAGCAGATTTCAACTCCACGGCCTATGTGAAAGCCGGGCAGTTTCAGATTCCTTTCGGGCTGCTGGCCGTTTATGACCCGCACCTGCTGATTTTGCAGCCCCTGTACGCGCAGTCTCTGGGACTGCGAACGGATTTCGGCCTGGCGGTGTCCGGCAGGCTGTACGGCTATCTGAATTACGATTTTTCGGTCACGACAGGAACCGGGCCAAATCATATTGATGTCAATCCAAGCCGCGTGGTTTGCTTCCGCCTGGGCCGAACATTTACAACACGCAACGGCGTGGTCAATGTCGGCGGCTCGCTGCTGCAAGGCCGGCTCCCGGTGACGGATTTAACCGCCGATGACCCGTATGCAGTGGAATTGCCTCCTTCCGGCCGGGTCCGGGCCGACCGAACATTGGATGGAGACCGTTTCGTCAGCAAAAGCCGCATCGGCGGCGATGTTTCCTACGGCTACAACCGGGTCACCGCGCGCGGCGAATTTGTGGCCGGCGCAGACAAAGACCAGCGCATTCTGGGCTATTACGCCGAAGGGAATTACCGATTTACACGCCGCCTCAGCGCTGTCGGCGCAAGTTCCCTGTTCGTCTATCCATCCGGGAACAGCAGTGCGTCCCGCCAGTCGCTGGGGCTGACTTATGCCTCGTCTCGAAACTTGACTTTTCGCGGCCTCTACCAGTATCTCCGCGATGTCCCTCAGAACGAAACCGGGCAGACGCGCCACCGATTCACGGTTCAAGTCTTGCTGCGGTTTTAGAAACGCCCACTCTGCGAGGAAAACAATCATGCAGTATGTCAATTTAGGAAAAACCGGCCTTCAGGTCTCCCGCATCTGTTTGGGCTGCATGACTTACGGTATCCCGGAGCGGGGAAATCATCTTTGGACCTTGAATGAGCCGGAAAGCCGGCCATTTATCCAGCGCGCCCTGGAACTCGGCATCAACTTTTTTGACACAGCCAATGTTTATTCGGACGGAACCAGCGAAGAAATCGTAGGCCGCGCCCTGCGCGACTTTGCCTCGCGCGAGGACGTGGTCATCGCCACGAAAGTGCATGGCCGGATGCGGCCTGGCCCGAACGGCGCGGGACTGTCGCGCAAGGCAATCCTGACAGAGATTGATGCCAGCCTGCGACGCCTCGGCACCGAGTATGTGGATTTGTATCAAATCCATCGCTGGGACAATGAAACTCCTCTGGAGGAAACCCTGGAAGCGCTGCACGACGTTGTGAAAGCCGGAAAAGCCCGCTACCTCGGCGCATCTTCCATGTATGCCTGGCAGTTCTGCAAGGCGCTCCAAGTGTCGGAGCGGAATGGGTGGACGCGGTTTGTATCCATGCAGGATCATTATAACCTGCTGAACCGTGAAGAAGAACGGGAAATGCTGGGTCTTTGCGCGTCGGAAGGGATCGGCGTTCTGCCGTGGAGTCCACTGGCGCGCGGCAGGCTAACGCGCCCCTGGGCGGATCAAAACACCCGGCGCGCGGAAACCGACGAGTTTGGTAAAACGCTGTACCGAGGCGCAGAAGAATCGGATCGTCAAATTACCGATAAAGTCGGCGAAATTGCGGGCGCACATGGTGTTCCCAGAGCGCAGGTCGCCCTGGCCTGGCTGCTGGCCCAGCCCGTCGTCACCGCGCCGATTGTAGGAGCCTCCAAGCCGCACCATTTGGAAGATGCCGTCGCCGCGCTGACTGTTCAGCTTTCTCCTGAAGAAATTACGGCACTCGAGCAGCCGTATGTGCCTCACGCCGTCAGCGGCTTTTCCTAAGGGACTGTAAAGAAACCAGGTTTGCACGCTCTGCCGGGGCGATGAGACCGGGCCGTAAACGACCCGTCTGGCGGGCGAAACGCCAATCGGTCTGCGACCGAGAAAATAACCGGGCTTTCTGGCTGCTTCGCCCACCGGGCGGTTAGCGTCTTCGCCCCACAGCCCTGCCCTTCCGGGCGGGGTTAGCTTTTTAGGCTCTAAGGGACAAAGCAGGTAGAATACCGTTATGCCGCCTTCTGAATCACTATCTGCGCCTGCCAAACCCACCGCTTCCCCTTTCTGGAAGTGGCTGATGCGCCTGACTGCCGCTGCTACCCTGCTGCTGTTTTTGACGCCGGCAGTTTTCGTCCTGAAGTACTACGCCCTTGACTTGCCCCGTGAAAAAGCAATTGCCGGGCCGCATGGACTTCAATGGCTCCAGGACCCACACAACCCAGACGACCTGCTGGCCGAAACGCGCACGGCGGCTAGTCAGCCCCCCGCGCAAAAATATGATCCCGCGCAGGCGTATCGTGTCCCGGCGATCCAGGCAATGGGGGAAACGCTGGCTCTCCCCGGCACCGGCTGGCGGCGTCCGATGGAATGTGTTTCCGCCAAAGCGGCGCTGGCGGACCTAGCCGCCAAAGACGCTGACCCGGCAGTCCGCGCGGCAGCCTCCCAAGAATTGGTCAAAATCGCCAGGAACGGCGCGACCCTTCAGCGATAAAGAACGGAGCAAATGGATGCAGGAGATTATTGAGCTTCGCCACGACACGTCACAGTTTCAAACCGCCACAACGCTGCGCGCTAAAGACCAATTAGACAACACCATTGCACAGTGGCGCAAAAATGCTGCCCGCAATCCCGCAGACCCCCTGCCCCATATCACACTTGCAGATGCCCTGCGCGCGCGCGGCCAAATGGATGCCGCCATTGCCCAGCTTCAGGAAGCGGCCCGCCTGGACCCTGCCAATGCTGAAACGCAGAACCTGCTTGGCAACTGCCTGGCCGATGCCGGGCGGCCAAACGATGCCCTGGCCGCTTACCTGCAAGCGATCCGGCTGGACCCGCGCAGTGCGACCGCGCATAACAATCTGGGACTGACTTTGCACGCGCAGGGGCGGCATGAAGAAGCCGCCATTCAGTGGCAGGAAGCGCTTTCGCTTGATCCCAGCTATGCCTATGCCCACAACAATCTGGGCGCAGCCCTATATCATCTGGGGCAGTTTGGGGAGGCCGTCGCAGAATGGAAACACGCGCTGGAAATTGATCCGCGCCTGGGCGCGACCCGCTACAATCTAGCCAATGCACTCTACAAAGACGGGGACAAGGATGGAGCCATTCGCCTTTACCAAGAAGTGCTGCGCGATGACCCGGAAGATGCCCGTACCCGCACCAGCCTGGGGCAGGTTTTTCAGGAGCAGGGTCAGTTGGACCGGGCCATGGCCGAATGGCAGAGGGCGATCAAATCTAATCCAAAACTGGCCGCGCCGCGCCGCGCTTTGGGAGAAGTCTTGTACCTCAAAGGACTGGTGGACAGCGCCGTTGCCGAGCTGCGGGAAGCCATTCGCCTGGACCCGGCGGACGCCTGGGCAAACTTCAACTTAGGCGTGATTCTCAGCAATGAAGGGCAGATCGACGCGGCGGTGGAGCGGTTTACGGAAAGTGTTCGCCTTGCCCCCGAACTGGCCAATGCCCGCTTCAATCTGGCAAACGCGCACTGGAAGATCGGCCACCATGACAAAGCCATGCAGGGCTGGCGGGAGACCATTTCGCAGCAGCGTCACCATGTCTGGGCGCATTTCAATCTCGGTTTGGCGCTGCGAAAGCAGGGACGCATGGCGGATGCCGCACAGGAGATGGCCGAGGCTGTTCGCATCAATCCGGCCATTGCAGGCCGAACCTATCTGAACCTGGATGCACTAAACGACAAGCGGTAAAGCGACTTAATCACTACAGGTCCATCCGGGTCAGCGGCTTTTCCAGAATGGTCACCGATTGCGGCTCACGGCGCGTTTCCTGCCCGTTAAGATAAGTCACGGCATAAGTAACGCGCTGGCGCCCTGCCTGCGCTGCCGGCGCACCCGGATGCACCGGCTCTTCTGTGGTCATGGATTTGCGGACGCGTACCGTCAGCAGGCGGGGCATCTTGCGGACATTCAGCACGTCTCCCTGCTTCAAGCGATTTACATTAACATTCGGGTTGGCTGTAATCAAGTCCGCCAGAGAAATATGGCTCCGACGCGCAATGCGCGAGCCGAGATCGCCGCGCCGGACGACGTAAGATTTGACAGGCGGCGGCGTCCAGAAGTAAGGCGCGGCGGTCGCGGCATCAGCCCGGGTCAGGCTCGTGTCCACCATGCGGCTTTCAATATTCACCGGCTCCAGAATTTCCGGTTCGCCGTCAAGATCAAAAGCCGGCGGCATCCTGGCCCAGTGGTCTTTCACAAGATTGAGGGTTTCCGTGGCGGCATCCGGCGTGGGCAGAGCCACACTGGGATGGCCGTTGACAAGAATGACAAATGCTTTGAGATGCAGTGTCAGCAGCCCTTTGAGTTTGGTTTTGACAAGGTCATCCGTGTCCTGCGGTGCATTGGGAGGAGCGGGAAGAAGCACAATGCTTTGCATCCGCTTCGGATCATCCTGCGCGTAGGCAGGCCCAATTTTGGCTTGTTCGGCAGCCGCAATCAGGGTGTTGGCGGCCGCGCGGTTGGCGACCGTGGCGACGGCCTTGCCGCTGACAAAGATCGTTACCGGCTGGCCGAGGTGGCGCAGATAAAAAAATGCGCCCGCCCCCACAATTAAAGTGGCGGCAAGCACAGCCGCCAGCCGCTGAAAAAGGCGCAGCTGGCGCGCAAGAGCATTTGCGGCAGGCGAAGACGGCTCAGGGGTAGGGATTGACATGGTGCGGCTTGCCGGGGCGGGCAGGTTCCACCCCGGCGAGAATTCCCCGATATTTACCAGGGCCGCGCACTGGCGACCTGCATCTGCTGCTTTACCTGAGCCAGTGCAGTTTGAAGCTGCGTGTCGTATTGCAGGTCGTACAGGGCATCCGGGTGATCGCGCCGGAACACGGCATCCTGGCGAAGATCATCGTCAGGAATGGTGACGGGAAAGTTCGGCACGATGCCTTTATGGTTAATGTCGTTCTTGTGCGCCGTGTAGTAATGCTGCGTGGTAATCGCGACAGCGGAGCCGTCAGGCAGGCCCATGATGGTCTGCACCAGACCTTTGCCGAAGGTTTTTTCGCCGACGAGAACACCTGAGCCTGTGTCTTTGATAGCGCCCGATACGATCTCCGCCGCGCTGGCGCTGTCGCCGTTGACCAGCACCGCCAGCGGGAAGCGCTTGTGGTTGATCTGCTGGCTGGTATCTACGTCCAGATGCTCCATCGTTTCCGAGGTTTCGGATTTGTCCTTGATCCAGACAATCGGACCACTGGGAACAAATCGGCTGGCAATCTCACGCGCAATGTCCAAAAGGCCGCCGGGATTTTCGCGCAGATCAAAGACCAGACCGCGCATTCCCTGCCCTTCCAAATCAGTCAGGGCCTTGCCGACCTGCACATCACTTTCCTCGTTGAAAACGCTGAGAGAAATATAACCGATTTTGCGAACCGGGTCAATCATCGTATGACGTACCACTTCCTGCTGGACATGTGCCCGCATCATACTGATCACCAGCGGGTGCGCGTTTCGAAGCAGCGTCAGGGTCACTTTCGTATTCGGCTCGCCTCGGATCAGATCAACGACATCGGTATCTTTCAGTTTCAAAGTGGACTTGCCATCTACTTTGAGGATAATGTCGCCCGCCATGATTTTTGCTTTAATCGCCGGGCCGCCGGGAAGCGGGCGAACGACGTAAATCTGCTGCGCTTTGTTGGTTCCCAGAAGTGCGCCGATGCCGACGAAATCGCCCTGGTTGTCGTCTTCCAGCGCCTTGTAGGCTTTCGGGTCCATAAAGCGGGTGTAGCGGTCATGCACCGCACCCATCATGCCCCGAATGCCGTTATAGGTCATCTGGGTGGGGTCGATGTCTTTGCCGTAGTAACCGGCTTTTAATGTCGTCAGCACATCGGCATAGGTTTGAGAGGGCGTATAATCTTCGCTCTGCCCATGCGCCGCCGTCATCACCGCTTCGGACAGCCGCTGGGGAACCAAGCCAATGACGGTGCGAAACGAGTCGGCATTCCGTACACCCCGCAGGTCGTGGAACGTCACTCCGCCGACAAACGCGGCGGCGAGCAAAGCGGACGAACCGGCAAGGCGGCCCATTAATTTCCCAAAATTTCGTGCCATTCTTTAATGAGTGCTTTCTTTTCTAGTCAGAGGCGAAGGGCAATTAACTTGGATTGCCCGGCAGACGAGCCACGCGGCCCGACAGAACGCCGACAGCCCGGCTGAGCGGCTCATCACTGCCGGCGGATTCGGGAACCGCGACATCCGGCTTCACGCCCGTCCCGCCGAACTCGCCCTGGCTTGCGGTCATCAATTTACCGACGGTCATGGTAAAACCGGACCCGTCGCGAAGCTGAATCAGCTTCACATCGCTGGCATCCCCGAAGGTTGGACTGCCGACAAGTCTCGCGCCGCGGGCCTGCAAGGCTGACGCGAGAAGCTCCGCGGTGTTCGCCGTTCCCCGATTGACCAAAACGACGATTGGGCAGGAAACCGGCGATGCGGGCGTGATCGAGATTGGCGAAACTTTTTTGCCTTTGGTTTCGATATAGCCCAGATTCGCAGAAGAAGGCAGGCGAGCGGCAATCGCCGTGCCAGTTTCCAGCAGGCCGCCCGGCGAGTCGCGCAGATCAAGGATCAGGCCCTTGGGATCAGTACCGAAACCCGCCAGCGCCGCCGCGAAATCTTTGTCCGCATCCGGCGTAAACTGGCTGATTTTAATGTATCCAATCCCGCCCGGCAGGCTTCTCGCCGTCACCGGAGAAACCGTCGTCAGAGTGGAAGTATTCAGTGTCACCGTCAGGGGCTGTACCAAACCGGCGCGGCTCACGGTCAGGCTGACAGTTTGGGCGGCAGGGTCATCCAGCTTGGTCTGGGCATCGCTGAGACTGATCGCTCCGTCAATTTTCTTTTGCAGGACGGTCACCATCTTGTTGAATGTCACCGGATCGTTCTGCGCCGCTTTCAGCGCATCAGTCTGGGAATAAACAAACTGGTCGTTGTAAACCCACTGCCCATTGATGGCAGTAATCACATCGCCCGGCTGCAAGCCTGCTTTTTCCGCCGGGCTGCCGGGCAGAGGGGCAACAACGGTAAGCTGATATTCGGTGTAATCAGGAATGTCGGTGGTTTTGGCATGGGCAATCCGCCGCACGGCAAATGCCGCGCCGACACCCCGGTACTGGCCTTTGCCTTCACTGGTCACTTCCGCCAGTTCCGGCGCTTCCATGAAACGCGAATCGGGGTCCTGCAATGACAAAAGCATAGC
The DNA here is from genome assembly GCA_965277095.1 of Capsulimonadaceae bacterium. Lineage (GTDB taxonomy): Bacteria > Armatimonadota > Armatimonadia > Armatimonadales > Capsulimonadaceae > JANXMY01. The sequence goes on along the minus strand of OZ255718.1, from coordinate 2,355,605 downwards.
CGACGCCGCTCCATGACCAAGTTTTGAGTCGGTGGGAACAGCATCCACATAATGCCGCTTGATCAGCAAATAAACTTGCTGAAATGTTGCGCCGGGGCCGTCCGAAGTGAAATCATCGGAAACATCGCCCTCCGCGCCGGTTTCCAATCCTTGCCCCGCTTGAGCCACCGCGCCAGGATGCTCTATCGCCGCCAGGCGCACCGGCGAGGGCGCGGCGACGGCAGCAGGCTGATAAAGATTGTGGCCGACCGGCTTCGCCGGGCCGAGGTGGATGCCTGCGGCGAATGCTCCTGCCGCGAGTGTACCGACACCGAGAATGCCGACCAGTCCGGTCGCGTTCAATTTCAACGTGCGTTTCCTTTCAAGTGGCCCGCAAACAAAAGATTTACCTGAAAGACGGGCAGCCGCAAAAGCCTTTGCTTCCATCAACAAAAAAGAGCCGCGCCGGGTTCCAATGGTCTGACATTATACCACTGCGCTGCCGGCAAGTCAAACCGCCTCTTGCCGTCCCTTTTGACGCTCTTTTTGGCCCGATTCCGGGTATTATAATACAGGGAAGGCCGGTAAGATTACGCCCCCGAAGCGACGCCGGGTTCCCGCTTGCAGGAAGGATCGCTGAACCTAAACTGATGACCGATCAAAACCTAAGTGAATCGACCGCCAATACCTCTACTATGACTATGACACTTTCTGACCCACGCGACGAAGCGCTGGCCGACCTGCGGGACAGGCTGGCGCATGATGATGAACAAGCCACACTTTCCCAGTCCGAACAATCGCCCCTGGCGGGCAACCAGATGCGCGTGACGGACAATCTGGGACAGCTTCTGGACATTCTGCCGCCTGCTCTGCGCGCCGCTCTGGAAGAAGAAGACGTTTCTACGGGCCTGATTGAGATTGTTATGGACCTGGGGCGGGACGCCGAAGCGCGCTTTGCCGATGGCCGGGCCATCTGGCTGCGCGAAGGCATTGCCATCACGCCCGAAGACATTGAATATGTCACATCACGGGTCGGCATGTTCGGCAAGGACAACCGAGCCGGGATTGAACGCACCCTGCACCGCATTTCGGCGATCCGCAATCGCCAGGGCAAGGTCGTTGGCCTTACCTGCCGTATCGGGCGGGCCGTCTACGGAACCATTGACATCATCCGGGACATTGTTGAGTCCGGCAAGTCCATTCTGATGCTGGGCCGTCCGGGCCGGGGCAAGACTACCAAATTGCGCGAAGTCGCGCGCGTTCTGTCCGACGAGTTCAAGAAGCGCGTCATTATTGTGGATACGTCCAATGAAATCGCCGGCGACGGCGATATTCCGCACCCGGCGATTGGCCGCGCTCGCCGGATGCAGGTCATTGAACCCGATTTGCAGCACGCTGTGATGATTGAAGCCGTCGAAAATCATATGCCGGAAGTCGTCGTCATTGACGAAATCGGCGTGGAGCAGGAAGCTTTTGCCGCCCGCACCATCGCCGAGCGCGGCGTCCAGCTTGTCGGCACGGCACATGGCAATTCGCTGGAAAATCTCCTGATGAACCCGACCCTTTCGGACCTTATCGGCGGCATTCAGGCGGTCACGCTCTCTGACGAAGAAGCCAAAAAGCGCGGGACGCAGAAAACCGTGCTGGAACGCAAAGCGCCGCCGACGTTTGAAGTGATCATTGAGATCATGGAAGTGGACAAACTGGCAATCCACCACGATGTCACGCGCACGGTCGACCGAATGCTGCGCGGCGGCCTGCCGCGCCCGGAAATTCGCGTGCGAAATGCGTCCGGGGCCGTGGAAATCATTCAAAAGTCTGATTTGGAAGCTGCCCGACCCATTGAGCGCGACCGGACGCCTTCTTTGTTTGACGATGGGACGCGCGGGCGTGCCAATTTCGGTGCCGGCGCGAGTTATCAAGCCCCGGCGCGTGAGCAATCGCCCCGCGAAGAAATAGCGGATGCTCACTCGACCGATGCCCCTTCGCGCGTTGCTCCGCCGACGGCTGCCGGCCAGGCTTTGACCAACGGCGGCCCGCCGACGCTGTCCAATGGCAAGCCGCTTCCGACAGTCCTGCGAATTTTCCCCTATGGTGTCAGCCGCAGTCGTTTGGAGCGCGCGATCCGCACCCTGCGTATCTCGGCGTTTATCAGCAAAGACGTGAAAGACTCGGATGTATTGATCGCGCTGAAAGCCAATTACCGGAAAGAGCCATCCAAACTTCAGGAAGGCATCACGCGCAACCTGCCGACATATGTGATCAAAAGCAACACCTACGTTCAAATTGAAACCGTGCTGCGCGAGATTTTCAAGATGCCGCAGGAAATTTCCGAGGAAGACGTGGCAATTTCCCAGGCGGAAGAAGCCATTGAAGAAATCCTGAACGACACGTCCGGCGGCTTAAACTCGCTGGAACTGCCCCCGCAGAATTCATTCCTGCGCCGCTTGCAGCACCAGATCGCGGAAAACTACCAAATGGCCTCGGAAAGCATCGGCGCGGAGCCGAACCGGCGTGTGCGAATCAGCCGGGCGTAGGAACCTAACCCGGCAGCAAGCTGCCACCCTTCCCTGTCAGGGAAGGGTAAAAAGTTACGCGAAAATCCGTGTATCTCGTCTTCACCCCCTTTAACAGGGGAGGGAACTTCGCGCAACTTCGTTAGCGCCGCTTGCGGCGGGGAGAGGTTTTGTTTATCACCTTTGAAGGCGTGGAAGGCGCGGGAAAGACCACGCAGATCGCGCGGCTGGCGGCGCGGCTCCGCGCGGAAGGCCGCCAGGGCGTACTGACCACGCGCGAACCAGGGGAAGGGCCGCTCGGCGCGGAGCTGCGCCGCCTGGCCCTGCACCCACCGATGGGAATTGCTGTGGAGCCTCGCGCCGAACTGCTGATCATGCTGGCGGACCGGGCGCAGCACGTCGGCCAGACCATTCGCCCGCATCTTGGCAGCGGCGGCTTGGTGATCTGCGACCGTTATGCCGATTCGTCCATCGCCTATCAAGGCTATGGGCGCGGGCTGGACATCGCTGAAATTATGCGCTTGAATGAATATGCCACAAATAGCCTGCTTCCCGACCTGACGATTTTGCTGGATTTGGACCCCGCGCTCGGCCTCGCCCGGCAGAATGAGCGCAATGTCATGGAAGCAGAGTCGCTGGCCTTTCACGCGCGCATCCGGGCCGGATTTCTTGCACTCGCGGAGATGGCTCCCGCGCGCTGGCTTGTGCTGGATTCGTCGCGCTCCCCGGAAGCGGTTCACGCCGACATCTGGGACGCGGTTTCCGCGCGTCTGTTCCTCCTCTAAGTGTTATGCTTCAAGACATCCTCGGACAACCCTATGCCGTGCGCGTATTGGAAAACGCGCTTCAGCAGGATCGATTGGCCGGCTCGTATCTTTTTGTCGGCCCGGACGGCGTCGGCAAGGCGACGGCGGCCCGCGAGTTTGCAAAGCTGCTGTGCGGGTCCGCCTCGGATACTGACGCGGTCGCGCAGGCGATTGATGCCGGAAAATCGCCGGATGTTCGTTCGCTGGACCCGCCTCCCTCGCGCATCATCAGCATTGCCCAGGTCTGGCCGCGCGCCAGCCACAAAGACCATCCGGCGGAAAATGCCATGCTGCGCGATTTGCAGTTCGAGCCAATCGCCGGGCCGAAACGGGTGTTTATCATTCACGATGCCGAAGGGCTGGGGCGGGGCGGAGCGGATGCGGGAAACAGCCTGCTGAAAACTTTGGAAGAGCCGCCAGCCTATGCCCACTTTCTGCTGACGGCCACTTCAGCAGGCGGCGTGATGCCCACCATTGTCTCGCGCTGCCAGGTTGTGCATTTCGGCCTGCTGCCCGCTGACGCCATTGAAAATGCGCTGACCACCCGCTTCGGGGTCGCCCCGGCTCAGGCGCGTTTTCTGGCAGCCTTTTCCGAAGGACGCCTGGGACGCGCGGTGTCGCTGGCGCGTTCCCCGTCGCTGCTGACTGGGCGAGAATCGCTGCTGGACCTGGCACGAGACTTGGCAGCCGCTCCGCCGATCAAGAGCTTCAAACTGGGGGAAGAATTCCGCAAGCTGGCCCCAAAGCTGAAAGCAAGTACGGAAGACGACACAGCCGGGGAAACGGGAGAAGAAAAAGCCGGGCGCGAACCGCTGGGACGCGCGCTGGACCTGCTGTCTACTTACTACCGAGACGTGCTGGCTGTGACCGTTCAAGGAGCCGCGCAGGCCGCGCCGATCAATGTGGATCGTCAGCCGGAAATTGCCGATGTCGCCGCGCGTTACACGACGGCGCAGGTGGAACGCGCCCTGTCGCTGCTGCTGGACACGCGGCAGTGCATTGAACGCAATGCCAACAGCCAGCTTGCCATCGACGTGCTATTTACGCATCTGACAACACTGGGACACAAGACGGAGAAGTACTAATCGGCAACTGCGCATGGAAAGCGTGGGAATAAATTCCTCTCGCTCCATAATAATCGTCCTTCGGATGTAAGAAAGCGAGACAGCGTCTGGGTCTCTCGTCCGAAGGACGATCCATCATAGCGAGAGGAATTTATTCCCTCGCGCAAGAGCTTTGCGTAACAGCAGCATTTATGAGGAACTAATCGGGGAAAGAAGTGGCGGAGAGGGAGAGATTCGAACTCTCGGAGGTGTGACCCTCACCCGCTTTCGAGGCGGGCGCACTAGACCAACTATGCGACCTCTCCGTGCAGTGATCTTGCGGCGCGGCCCGATTATTCTACCCCTTCCCGCACGGCCTGTCAACAGGTGCAGGCCCCGAAAACTAATCAATCAAGCGCCTTGCTGCCAGCAATCCGGGGAAAGCAGCAAATCCAACGTGCCGTTCTGGACATCAGGCGTCTGGGCGGTGGTGGTGTAAAAGATTGCTTCTCGGAGCAGGCGCTGAGCCGGATTGGAGAGCAGGTGTGCGCTGCCGCCGGTGGCTGTAACGGCGGCATGGGCGGCGCGAACAGCGAGGACAATGGCGGCGGCCCGGACGCGCAGGGCGTGTTCTTTATAATTCGGCAAATCGGCGCAGGAGCCGGACCAGGCCAGGGCTTCGCGGCGGCAGGCGTCGATTTCCTGAGCAAACTCTTCGGCAGCCAGGGCAAAGTTTGCGCTGCCGCGCCCCTGCGCGAGCGTGTGCAGATGATGGACCGAGCCGCGCGTACAGCCCAAAGGCAAAAACACATGCCCGGAAATGCCGCAGAAGTCGGAGCGGCGTAAGTCTTCCGCAGAGCGTTCGGAAAGAACGTGGTCTTCCGGCACAAACAGGCTCTCAAAAGTAACTTCCACCGTATCAGAGGCATTCATCACGACCAGAGGAATGCGCGGGCCGGGAAGAAGCGCGGCTTCATTGCCGGCTTTTGGAATATACAAATAAAGATGATCTTGCTCCGGCAGACGCACTGCGCCCAGAATAAATGAGTCCAATATCCCCCACCCTGTCACCCAGGGCGCTTTGCCGGACAAGCGATAGCCGCCGGGAACACGCTCCGCCCGCACCATCGGCGGGCCAGGGCGGCGCAGATGAGAGAAAGCCACTCCGCATAGCTCCGTTCCCGACGCAAACCGGGGCAAAAGTTCCTGTTTGAGACTGTTGCTGCGGCCCCCGCCGACAAAGCCCCCCCCCGCATGAAGCTGCTGCTGCGTGAAGGCGGTGACGCCGCAGGCAGACGCCATCAGCTCCGTGTATTCGCGCCGCACGGCATCGTCGGCTCCCAGACCGCCGTATTCCGGGGAAATGCCGAGGCCGAAGTACCGGGCTGCGGCCAGTGCGTGGATATTGGTTTCCACCTGCCCGTGAATATCGCCCTGATCGGCAGACTCCGCATTAGGCCGAAACACTTCTTCGGCCAGCCGCCGCGCCTCGTGTAAGATTTCTTCAGTCATCGTAACCGCAGTATACCCAAATGCCCGCCGGACTGACTATCGGGTACACTGCAAGCATGGCGAAAATCCTCGTGCATACGCTCGGCTCTTCCGGCGACCTCAATCCGTTTTTGGCCCTTGCCCTGGAGCTGCGCCGGCGCGGACACCAGATTCATTTTGCGCTCAGTCCACTGTTTGCCGAAAAAGCCCGCGCCCTGGGCTTTGACGCCACGATTGCCGGGGAAGACCCGCAATGGGACTCTGATCTGATGCGGCGAATGCTGGCGGCGCATCGCACAGACCCGGTTCGGATTATTTTTGAGGAAGCGCTCATTCCCGCCATCGCGCCGGCGGTGAAATCGCTGGAACCGCTGGCACGGGAAGCCGATCTTTTCCTCAGCCATACGATCCAGCTTGCCGCCCCGATTGTCGCCGAACGCACCGGCATTCCCTGGATCAGCGCGAGTGCAGCCACGATGATCTATGAGACTGCGGCGTACCCGCCCCCCGGCGTCGCCTGGAAAGGCAGTCCGGCCTTTTTGAACCGTCTGGGCTGGCAATGGGGATACAAACTCTTTGCGGGCATTGATGCGCTGGCCGCCGCAGAGTACCAAAAGCTGGGAGCCGCACCGCGCGCGAACATCATGGCCGGCGGGGCATACTCCCGGCAGTTGACGCTCGGCCTCTGGTCTCCGGCGTTTTTTCCACGTCCTAACGACTGGCCGGACTGGTTTCAGGTCGGCGGCTACGCGCGGTGGGATGGTACGGCCTCTCCGGCTCCCCCGTCGGGTGCAGTTGCTCCATTATTGGGGGCGGGGGGGACCTCCTCCCATTCCCCTACAGTGTTGTTTACCCTGGGTTCCTCTGTCGTCAATGACCCGCGCGGCTTTTACGACCTCGCGCTGCAAGCCATCGCCCCGACGCCCTGGAACGCGGTGCTGCTCGGCGCGCCGAATGACTTTCCTATTCCTAAAGCCCTCCGCGAACGGGTTCAAGCGCTGCGCCACGCGCCCTATGCCGATTTGTTTCCCTGGATGGAAGCCATTGTTCATCAGGGCGGGGTCGGCACAACGCAGGCGGCGTGCTACTACGGCATCCCCTCCCTGGTCGTGCCGCGCGGCTTTGACCAGTTTGAGAATGCCGCCCACATTCAGCGTGAAGGCTGGGGCCTGCGCCTGCTGCCTCAAGACCTTTCAGCTTACGCACTGCGCTTTCGGCTGGAGCGCCTGCTGCTCTCAGAAGAAATCCGAACGCGCGTCCGAATGCTGAGTGAGCAGATGCAGGCGGAGCCGGGCATCTCACGCAGCGCTGACCTGGTGGAAGCGGCGCTGGCAGGTGGTCAATAATAACGAGAAAGTGGGAATGCTTAAATAAAGCCCCACAATTTCAATCGTCCGCCTGTAGCTTCTATTTCCTACTTCTCGGCCAGCAGGGCGCGGATGCGAACCGCCAGGTCTTTGCCTTCATCCGGGGCAAATCCCGACTGGCTCCAGCGGATAACACCTTTTTTATCAATCAAATATTGAGAGGGAATCCCGTCCACGCGATAAGCACGCGCGGCGCGGCCATTGGCGACGGGCGACGCCGAAACGAGGTAGGTTATGCCAAAGGCTTTGACGAACGGCTTGACCTGTCCGACGGAATCCACTTGGTCTACGCTGAGACCGACGACGCGCAGGCCTTTGGCAGCAAACTGCTTGTGCAGCGCTTGCAGCGTGGGTGTTGCCATGCGGCAGGGGCCGCACCACGTCGCCCAATAATCCAGCAGCACCACTTTGCCGCGCAGGGACGCCAGTGAGAGCGGCTTGCCGCGCAGGGTCGTCGTCGCAAACGCCGGTGCGCGAGTTCCGGCAGGCAGGGGCGGCGGGTTAGCCATCATGTCCTGCGCGGCGGCAGGCATGGCGAAAGCCAGCACGGCCAGCCCCGGCAGGAGGCGAAAAACGGGCAAAAAAGACGACATGGAGTGACTCCTCATCAAGTGCGAACAAGGGGGTTGACATTCTGCCCCCAAAAAGGATACCATCACGGCGGCGATTTCCGTTCCCGCCGGGAAGTTTTTCAGACCATGACTGATGAAATACGAGCCATGCTGACCGCGCAGAGCTATGCCGTGGTCGGAGCCTCGCGCCGCCCGGAAAAATATGGTGCGCTGGTGTATCAGGCATTAAAAGCCGCCGGAAAGACCGTTTTTGCGGTCAATCCCAGTACGGAAACAGTCGGCGGCGATCCCTGCTGGCCTGCGCTTTCTTCGCTGCCCAGGGTGCCGGATGTTGCGGTGATGGTGGTCGCACCGGCCATGACTGAGGCTGCGGCCCTGGAATGCGTGCGTCTGGGCCTCCGGCAAATCTGGATGCAGCCGGGCGCCGAGTCCGAAGATGCCATCGCGATTTGCCATGAAAACAGCATTGCCGTTGTTTCCGGCGGCCCCTGCATCATGGTAGGGCTGCGGACATTACAATTTCAGCCGGAATGAGTGGGTGACAATGAGTTTTCGTGTGAAGCAGGGGCAGACGCTGGTGTGCCTGGGAGACAGCATCACGCAGGCAGACCCCGGCTATGTGTCGCTGATGGCGGCGCTGATCGGCGCAAAATACCCTGATCGGGCTATCCGCATCGTTAATGCCGGCATTGGCGGCCATAAAGCCCCGGACATGCAGGCGCGGCTGATGCGGGACGTGATCATGCACCGGCCTGACTGGGTGACGATCAATGTCGGTATCAACGATGTCTGGCATGGATTGAATGGCCTCGGCGGCGTCAGTCGGAGCGTTTATGAACCGACCGTGGAAGCGATGGTGCGAACGATTCAGCGCGAAACGGCGGCGCAGGTGGTTCTGGTGACGCCCACGGTGATCGGCGAGAACCCTGCCGACACCGCGAACCAATTGCTGTCTGAGTACGTCGCCGCGATGGAGCAGGTCGCCGCTCGGTGCGGAACGCTGCTGGCCCCCGCCCATGCCGATTTTCTGATGACTCTCAGTGCCGGGCAGGCCGCCGCGCCGAATTTTCAAATGACTACGGATGGAGTGCATCTGAACGCCATCGGCAATGCCCGGCTGGCGCTGACAATTTTGCAAACGCTGGATTTTTAACGGGTAATTTTTGACGGACACAGGAGCTTATGGAAAAGAAAAGCCACTATCACTGCATTGACGGGCGCAATTACAATGTCACGATGTCCTGGGATGAAAAGTTCAAGGACGCAGACCATATATTCAAGATCAAATTTACAGCCACCGACGACGCAACAAGCCGCCCGCTGGTTCTGCCGCGCGAGATCGCGACCTATCAGATCGGCGACCCGGACGAAAATCTCGGGGAGCGGGTGAAATTCTACTATGAAGGCAAGCGTGAGCTGCTGATGACGGACTATCTGACAACGGCCTACCGCCGCGCCTGCGACTGGATCGAGCGCGGCAAATAAAGATAAAAGTCCGAAATAGCAGCAGGGTAGAGACAAGCCCTACCCCTACGGATTGTCGGGGTAGGCTTCCAGGCTCAAATCGCCGGCGGACGCCTGCCCCGTTGCGACCAGCGTGTAAGCATGTCCGGCGTCCAGATGCAGGCGGATTGGCCCGGTGAGTGCATCGGGCGCGTTGGCAGCCGCCACTTTCAGGTCATAGACCCCTGCATCGAGATGCAGCGCGTCACTGCGCTGTCCAAAACGCACCGATTTCAATCCGACGATGTTGTTGACCACCAAATCCATGGGGACGGTGCCGGGAACAGCCTGGATCAATCGCAATTCGGCTTTGTCAGCGGGAAGATCGCCGGGAGCCGCATCTTCCAGCACCTCCGCAGTGGCGTTTGCCGCCTGCCCCAGGGCCAGCACGGTGTACCGGCGGCCTTTTTCAAAGAGAATTGGACGGCTTGCCGGAGCAATCTCTCCCAAAGTGTCGGAGTCCAGACGCACACGGTAAGTCCCCGCCGCCATTCCCTGATACCCGGTGCTGCTCCGAAACAGCGCATTTTTCCAGACGCGCTGCCCATCCACCGAAACCGCCAGGCCGCCGCTGCCCGGCACGGCGTTGATCAGCCGCACCTGCACGGCATCGCCGCCTGAATGAGTGCGGCATCCGGGCAAAAGCCAGGCGGCAGCAGCCAAAAGGAACAGGCCGAGCGCTTTCCATCGCTTTTTTCCAATCATATGCCCGCCAGTTTCGCCGTCTTTCTCTGTTTTTCCTTCTACCGTCGAACGCGCTCAACCGGCTGCACGGGAATGTTCGCAATGCCGGGCCGGGGGTCGCCGACGAAAATTACCAGCGGCGCTCCGTCCGCGCCCACCACCAGCCAGGCATGGCCGGCGTAGGTATGCATAACGCGGGTCGCGCCGGCTTCCACCGTGCCGTAGGACGTGCGCTTACCCGCGCCGGGCAGCCAGAAGAGTTCCACAGCCTGACGGGAACCGTTGCGAAATAAAATTGTCGTGGATTCGCCGCCGCCGCCAGGCATAGACCGCTCTTCGCGCACGGAATGAAGCGGCAGTACGATGGGCGAAACGGGCGGCATAGGCAGATTTCGGTCAGGCGGCTCGATGCCGAGCAGATGCCGCAGAAAATAATCGCGGCGGCGGCGCTCGCCGTATGGCCCGCCGTCGGTATGATTCAGTCCCGGCATCACGAGCAGGTCAAAGTCTTTGCCCGCTTTCATCAAATGGTCGGCAAGGCGCAGCGTGGATTCGGGCGGGACATTGGTATCCAGTTCCCCCACGATCAAGAGCAGCTTGCCGCGCAGATTGGCGGCGTGAGTGAGATTGGAATTGTCGGCGTACCAGGGGCCAACCGGATAGCCCATCCATTGCTCGTTCCACCACTGCTTGTCTATTCGGTTGTCGTGGCAGCCGCAGGACGATACGGCAACTTTGTAAAAATTGGGGTAAAACAGCAGCGCCCCCGTAGACGACTGACCGCCCGCTGATGTGCCGTAGATGCCGACCCGGCCCGTGTCAGCGTAAGGGTATTTCTGCGCCAGGGCAGTGATCCAAGCGATCCGATCCGGCAGGCCGGCGTCTTTGAGATTGTGCCAGCAGACATCGTGGAACGCTTTGGAACGATTGCGCGTCCCCATGCCGTCGCATTGCACCACGATAAAGCCCAGATCGGCCAGCGACTGCATGGCGTCGCGCACGGAAAACGTCTTGCGGACAAACGAGTCATGCGGCCCGGCGTAGATATTTTCAATAATGGGATAGGTCAGCGCGGGATCAAGATGCGAAGGCCGAAAAACAAGCCCCCAGATGTCAGTCGCGCCGTCGCGCCCTTTGGCCCGAAACACCTCGGGCGCTTTCCAGCCTCTCGCAGTCAATTCGGACACGTCAGCCGTTTCCAGCAGGCATAAGAAAGCCCCATCGGACACGCGGCGCAGCTCATGCACCGGTGGCAGGTCAGCGCGTGAGTAGGTATCTATCATTGTGGAACGATCCGGCGAGAATTGCAGGGAATGGCTGCCATTGCCTTCCGTCAGCGCGGTCAGGCCCGTGCCGTCAAAATTGACCCGATAATAGTGAATCAGATAGGGGTCTTGGCCGGAGATTTTGCCGCTGGCTTGGAACCAGATTTGCCGCGCGTCTTCATCCACGCGGTCTACGTCGCGCACGACCCATTCGCCCCGCGTGATCTGTTTCAGGGTTCCCAACGCGGCATTGCAGAGATACAAATGCCGCCAGCCATCCTGCTCGGAGGCGTAGATGACTTCGCGCGCGCCCTGCGTATAATAGGTGTAAGAATAGCTGGTGTTGATAAATGTTTTCGCGCGCTCGTCGATCAGCGCGCGCGTCTCGCCTGTGGTACGATTGGCGGCGATTACCCGAAAGCGCTGATGCCCGCGCTCGGTTTTTTCGTACAAAACTTCTCGGCCATCTGCGCTCCAATGCAGATTCGGCGCATCGCCAAAGTCATTTGGCTCAATCCGGGCGGGAATGGCTGTTTTTGCGGTGGGGTCGCACAGCCAGAGCGCGTAAGTCGTGTTTTTGTCGCCGGGCTGGGCGTATTCGTGGGAATGCAGCACGCCCCGCGTCCCGCCGTCCGGTGGAGACGACTCCACCATAAACACCGGCTTGATGACGGCAGGGTTCACGCGAAACGCCGCCAGGGTTTTGGAGTCCGGCGACCAGCGCAGTTCTTCAAAGGATTGAGCCGCTTCGCCGCTCTGGGTCAGCGCCGATTCGGTGCCGCTGCTGCCGCGTACCCAGACATTGCTGTTTTTGACAAACGCTGTCCAGCGGCCATCGGGAGATTTGCCGGACGCATCACCAGCGTTTTCCTCGGACGCGCCGGGCTTTACGTCACTTGGTTTGCTGTCCGGGACAATGGCAGCGATTTTTGTGCAAACATAGGACGTTAAATCGCACTGCCACGGCTGGCCGTCTACAGAAAACTCAACGGCTGTTCCATCGGCAGTGTAGGCAATTTCGTCAAAAGGCAGCCAGTCGGTCTTGCAAGTCTTCCCGGACGCTTTCGCCAATCCCGCCGCCAGAAGTGCATGGTTAAATGCCGCCTGTTTTCTGCCACGCAGCGCATCTATGAGAACAAATGCCGCCGTGCCGCCCGGCCCGTCGTTGCGATACCAGAAGCGGCCGCTGCCGTCAAACCAGTGCGGGTCAATGCTCGTTTTGAAGAGTGGCTGTCGAACCAGTGCCTCATATGCCTCCTGCCATTGAGTATTTTTTCTCTGCTGCGCCAGGCTCGGATGATAGGGTTTTGGGGAAAGCGCTTTTTCCGCGGCCTCCACATCGACCGAAGCGCCCAGCATGGCCGCGCCACCGGCCGCAGTCATGTGGGTTAAAAAATGCCGCCGTGTCATAGACTTCTTCATGGGTTTGTTATACCCGAAAGCCTATTTGAGAAAGAGCGTGGGGGTTACGCCTTGCCGTTCATCTTGTAAACGAAGGCCAGCACTTCTGCGACTGCCCGGAACAGTTCCTGGGGAACTTGCTGGCCGACATCCAGCGTTGCTAATGCGCCGGCCAGAGCCGGGTCAGAGCGCAGAGGAACATCATTTTCGCGGGCTATTCGCAAAATTTCATCCGCGATATAGCCTTCGCCGGAGGCGACAATGCGTGGGGCCGCCTGCCCGCTTTCAGGCGTGTACTGCAATGCGATGGCTGTCCGTGTGTCTTGCATGGGTCTTACTCTTTCCGTGAGAGGTCGCGTTGCGATACATGATATGGGATTGAAAATGCTTTAAACGCAGTGATCCACGCCTCGGCGCGGCGTCAGCAGCGAATCGCCGCCGTGCCAGAGAGGAGGCCACTCCGATTGGGGACGGCAGGTGACTTCGCAGCAAGTCCAGCCGGCATCGCTGAGTGTTTCGGCTAACTGTCCCGTGTGACGGGCCAAAAGCCGCTGCGACGCGGCTCTTTCTACACCCAGACGGCAGCTCAAGCTTCCCGACAATCGGCCGGATAGGTCCGCCTGCACCCGGCCCAGACGCGGCGGGGCAGCGCGCACCGTTACCCGCAGAATATCGGCTTCCACATCTTTCTCGCTGTGCGCCTTACCATCCGGCAAAGAATTCGGCGTCCAGAGGCGCATTTCCGCCATGCCTGGCTCGCCGCCAAACCCCAGAGGCACGGCAAAATACAAAGAAGTTTCTGCACGGCCTCGGCTGGCCTGCACGGCAGCCTGATTGAGAAGCTGCTGACCTTCCAGGTGAGAAGCCAGCGTATCCGCTTCCGTTCGCAGGGCCGGGTCTCCCGAAGCCAGAGAAAGGCGCAAAAGTGCCGTCCGGGCGTCGGTGATGGGCAGGCCCAGATCGCCCCATTTGCCTGCTGCCAGGAGGCGATGTTCGGTGCTGCGCCCGGTTTGGAGCATCCATTCCCGCAAATGCCGGGCCAGCGCGGGCGGCGCGGTTCCAGCTTCCACGCCCAGGCCCAGCCAGCCCATTACCCGTTCCGGGAGCGCCCCCGTCTGCGGCGACTGTCCGCCCGCCTGTGCGCCGAAGGTGGTCGTGAGCGCCCGAAGTATTTCCGGCGAGGGCGGCAGGTCCAGCGTCAGCGCGAGGGCGTAAGCCTGCGGAATGGTTCCCGGTGCGCGTGCCAACGCCCCATGTGCTGCGCCCAGAGATGCCGCCGTCAGCGGCAGCCCGGCCTGCGCCAGCGCATCTGCCAGAGCAATATCCGCTTCCGCCGCCGCCAGCCCCATTTCCAGCAAAGCCGCCCGAATTCGGCCTTCGGTCAGCATGGCTGTCAGCGGCCATTGGGGCGGAGCCTCCACCGGCATTGCCGGCATGGCCTGTGCCAGCCGTCCCAGCAGAGACAGCGCCGCTGCCGCCGGCTGGGCCAGCGAAGCTGAGAGTGAGGGAGAAATCTGCATCAGTGCCTTATTATCGGCAGATGGGGAGCTTAACACAATAGGAAATAGCGCGGGGAAATAAGAACCGCTTAATCAACCTGGGGTTCTTTCTGTCCACACTCTCAGGTACAATAAGCCATGCTGCCGGTCCAGGCGATCTTTTTTGACATTGGCGATACACTCGTGTTTGACGACCCGCCGCTGCGGCAGCGGCTGGCGATGGCGTTTCGGGTGATGGGTTTAACTGTAGACACGGCGCGTTTGCCGGGAGCGTTTCGGATTGGCGAAGCCTATGCGGCAGAGAAGTATGTGCAGGGCATTCCTTGGGAAGACCCGGACACGCTGGGCGAAGCGGTCACACGCATTCTCGCCGCGCTGGAGATGCCGCCGCCCGATTTATCCGAACTGCTGATCCAATTTGCGGCGATCCCCTTTGAGCGACACGTTCATCCGCAGGCTCTGGCGCTGCTGGAAGAATTGAAAGAGCGCGGGTTTGCTCTTGGGGTCGTTTCTGACTGGGAAGCGGCGCTGCCCGGCTTGCTGGCTCAACTCGGTCTCGCGCCATATTTGGACGCGCTGGCTGTGTCGGAGATTGTCGGCGCGACCAAGCCCGATCCGCGCCTATTTGAAGACGCCTTGCGGCAGGCGGATGTTCCTGCGGAGAATTCTCTGCACGTCGGCGATTGGTACGAATTGGATGTTGCCGGCGCGCGTGCCGCCGGGATGCAGGCGCTGCTGTTTGACTGGCCGGAACGCCGCCCGGACACTGACTGCCCGCGCGTGGCGACTTTTGACGAGCTAATCGAGTACTTACGCGCACTCCCAAACCCATTGTAGGAACCTTGCCTGTGCCACACCAAGTCTTTGCGCCTGTTCTTTCCAACGATCCTCTCATCCCCGGCCACAAAGTGCTTATCTGCGAGGCTCCGGCCCTCGCCGCGCTGGCACAGCCGGGGCATTTTGTGAATGTCCTGACGGCGGAGCGGTTTGACCCGCTGCTGCGGAAGCCGTTCAGCATCTACACCGTGGACCGTGACAAAGGCTGGATCAGCCTGCTGTATTCCATTGTCGGCGCAACCACTGAGGGAATGGCCCGCAAAAGACCCGGCGAAGTGCTGGACATTGTTGGCCCGCTCGGAGGCAAATTGTTTCAGCCGGACACGCGGCCCGGTGCGGCGCACATCATGGTCGGCGGCGGCTACGGCGTCCCGCCGCTGGTGTTTTTGTCGCGGGAATTGCAGACCGCGCAAGCCAGTTCCAACATTACGTTTATTATCGGAGCGAGACGCAAAGATTTGCTGCTGTGCGAGGTCGAGCTCCTTGCCGCTGGCGTGGATGCCCGCGCGGCCACCGAAGACGGCTCGCACGGGACGACAGGCCGGGTCACGGACGTTCTGGAGCCATTGCTCCTTGAGAAATCGGGGCAGCTGGTGACGGTCTACTGCTGTGGCCCGACGCCGATGATGCAGGCGGTAGGCAAGCTGTGTCAAAGCCTGGGTGTGCCTTGCCAGGTATCGATGGAAGTCGCCATGCCCTGCGGCATCGGCGTCTGCATGGGGTGCGTGCTGGATTTGGCCGACGGCAGGCGCGTCCGCTGCTGCGTCGACGGGCCTGTGTTTGAAGCGTCGGAGGTGCAGTGGTGAATACCGAGGTCAAGATCGGCAAGCTGACGCTGCGGAACCCCATTGTTACGGGGTCGGGGACATTTGGTTTTGGCCCGGAAATGGCGGAAGTGGTAGATTTAAATAAGCTCGGCGCAGTGGTCGTCAAAAGCACGTCCCGTGAGCCGCGTCTGGGCAACCCGACGCCGCGCATTGTGGAAACGCCCTCGGGGATTTTGAATGCCATCGGCCTGCAAAACAGCGGCGTGGACAACTTCATTGCCGAAAAGCTGCCGTTTTTGCGTCAATACGACGTCCCGATCATCGTCAATCTGGTCGGCTACGAAGTCGCCGACTATGTTTATCTCGCCGAAAAACTGACGGCGGCGGGCGGCGTTCGCGGCCTGGAAATCAATATCTCCTGCCCCAATGTTAAGCACGGCTGTGATTTCGCCGTCGACCCGGCGCTGACGGCGGAACTGATCCGCGAAGTCCGCAAGGTCACTGACCTGACACTGATTACCAAGCTGTCCCCGAATGTCACCGACATGGTTCCCATCGCGCGCGCCGCTGTCGATGCCGGCTCCGATGCCTTATCTTTAATCAACACGCTGATCGGCACAGCGATTGACATTCGCAAGCGCAAGTTTCGGCTTGCCAACATCACCGGCGGCCTCAGCGGCCCCGCCGTCAAGCCTGTTGCCCTGCGCTGCGTCTGGCAGGTGCATCGCGCCCTGCCCCATGTTCCGCTGATCGGCATGGGCGGCGTGATGAGCGCGACGGACGCCGTTGAGTTTTTACTCGCCGGCGCGACGGCAGTGGCTGTCGGCACTGCGACCTTCGTGAACCCTACCTCCGTCACCGATGTCGTGGCAGGGCTGGAACAGTATTTGCGCGAGAATGGAGTTGAAGACGTAAACGAATTGGTGGGAGCGGTGAGCTAAAAGCCTGATTTCCCCGCCTCGAACCGTCGCGCGAGTTCGCGCACGGCGGCCTCCATGTCCGGCGCGGCGACGACCGCTGAAACGACTGCGGCTGCATCGGCTCCTGCTGCCGCGACTTCGCCGATATTACTCAAATTGATGCCGCCAATGGCGACAATCGGAATCTGCGGAAAAGCGGCTTTGATTTCCCCAATTCGCCCCACTCCAATGGCCGTCCCCGCGTCCAATTTTGTCTTCGAACCGAAAATCGCCCCGACACCGAAGTAAGACGCATACGGCGCGGCCCTTTTTGCTTCTTCCACCGTGGCAACAGAAACGCCTATTAATTTATCCGGCCCCAGCAAATGCCGGGCGTCGTTGGGCTTCATGTCATCCGGCCCGAGATGCACCCCGTCGGCGTCTGACGCCAGCGCAACATCTACCCGGTCATTGATAATGAAAAGCGCATCTGCGTCTCGCGCAAGAGTGTTTAATTCCCGCGCCAGTGTAATCAATCGCGGCAAGGGCAGATGTTTTTCCCGAAACTGAAGGATTTTCGCGCCGCCGGTGAGCGCCGCCTGGGTAATCCCCTGCGGCGAACGGTCAGGCCGTAGATCAGAATCGGTGAGAATGTAAAGGCCATGCAGCAAACGTAAAGACTGGTCATGCGTTCTTCGCTTGATGGAGTTTGAAGCGCGAACCGAGGCGAAAACATCAGGATAGCCGCGCCCTCGCCCGGCAGTGACCGGCGACAGCAAAGCGCGTGTCAGTAAGGCTTTAGACTTTTTAACGGCTTCCTCTACGGGAAAGCGTTTTGCAAGATGGGCAGCAATCGCCGCAGACATCAGGCAGCCTGTGCCGTGCGTGTGCGGAGTGTCTACACGTCGGTCTGTAAAAAAGAGGCGATTTCCGCCGCCGGTCAGCAGCAAATCATGGGGTTCATCCGGGAGATGACCGCCTTTGACCAGGACTGCTTTCACTCCGCCGGCCAGCAAGGTTTCCCCTGCCATCTGCATACCCGTGATATTTTCAACTGCCGCCCCCGTCAGGAAAGCAGCTTCCATCAGATTGGGCGTCACTAAATCGCACAGCGGCATAAGCTCCGTCCGCAGGACGTGAACGCCTGCCTCATCCAGCAGCGGGACGCCGCCGGTGGAGGCAAGAACTGGGTCCAAAACGACGTCCGGCGGAGAGTATTTTCGCAGGGCAGCGGCGACAGCGCGAACCTGTTCGGCCCCGCCGAGCATCCCGATCTTAACGGCGGACACTTTGGTATCGCTGAGTACCGCGTCTATTTGGGCCGCGAGAATGTCCGCCGCCATAGGATGAACAGACTGAACGCCGAGGCTGTTTTGAACGGTCAAAGCCGTGATGGCCGAGACGCCGACGACGCCGAGGGCGGCAAACGTTCGCAGGTCGGCTTGAATCCCCGCACCGCCGCCGGGATCGGAACCGGCAATCGTGAGAACCACCGGGGTCATGGCGTCTCCCCAAACCGTGCGGGGTCAAACGCGGCGGGCAAAGGCACATCGTTGAGAATGAAATCTGCCATGACCGCACCTGTGATCGGGGCCAGCAGAATGCCGTTGCGCCCATGCCCCGCCGCGATATGGACATTGTCCCAGCCCGGCGCGCGGCCCAGCAGCGGCAGGCCGTCGGCGCTGACCGGGCGCAGGCCCGCCCACGCGCTGCCAAGAGGCCAATCAGCCAGCGATGGAACCAGCCGGGCGGCGTCGGCGCGCAGCCCGGCGATGCCGGAAGGCGTCGTCTGAGGCTCATATCCCGCCCATTCTTCCGTCGCTCCGGCGACAATGCGCCCATCGGAACGCGGAACCAGATACGCGCCGTGCGTGTAGAGCGTATGCTGAAGAAGCTGGGGAAGCTGCGGACCAAGCGCCAGAATCTGGCCGCGAAGAGGCGCCACGGGAATGTCACTTCCGAGCCATTGCCCCAGCGTAGGACTCCACGCCCCACCGGCGACGATCAGTGTTTCTGCCATAAAAACATCCGCTTCGGTTCGCACGGCAGTGACGCGATTTGATACCGTTTCTATGCCCACAGTCCGGTGCGGCAGAATATGAACCCTGTGATGACGGCAGGCCAGGGAAAGAGCAGATAACAGGCGGCGCGGCTCAATATGTCGTTCCGCAGGAGAAAAAATCGCTGCCCGGATGTCCGGCGCCGCGCGGGGTTCCAGACGGCGCACTTCCGTTCCGGTCAGCCGGTGCAAAGGCAGGCCCAGAGCGGGCTGCCAGTCCATTGCGCGGCAAAGCACGGCTTCTTCGTCATCGGTACGGGCCACGCGCAGCATTCCCGGCCCGCAAATATCTAACTCCTGCCCGCTCTGTTCGCGCAGAGCGTCTGCAAAAGCGGGATAGCGGCCGAGGCTGTCCAGTGCAAGCGACAGAAATGGGCCAGGCGCGGCGGCTTCCGCCAGCGGGGCGAGCATTCCGGCAGCGGCGGACGACGCCTGCCCCGGCTCACCAGAGTCCAGCACTGTGACGGTGCGGCCCTGCTTGCCTAGATGCCAGGCGACGGAAAGGCCAATAACGCCGCCGCCGACAACAAGAATTTCTGATCTTCTTTGTGACATGGCAGCTTGCTCAAAAGGCCGTGAACATTTTTGTTTGCGGCGGCGTCAAAATTAGCATTGCAGAGACAACAATCCGCCCGTCACAGAAGATAGGGCGGAGACAGAAAGAAGGAAGTACCAAATGACTATCGCGAAACTTCTCGTTCCCGCTGCACTGCTGGGAACCGTATTGCTGCCCCTGGCAGCTCACGCCGATTCGGTGAACGACCGCCGGCATGACCAGCACCAGCGGATCGAGCAGGGCGTTGACAACGGACAGTTGACCCGCCGGGAACAGTTCCGGCTGAATGAGCGCGAAGCGCGCCTTCATTCGCAGGTACATTTCGACCGCTCTTTACATGGTGGTCATCTCACGCCTTCGGAGCGCCGCCATCTTCAGCGTGATTACAACCACACCAGCCGCGCGATTTACCGCGATAAGCACAACGACAGCGTGCGATAATCGCAGACATCAAGGTACGTCACTCCCGGCTAAGCCGCCGGGGGTGGCGTTCGGGTCCGGGTAGCCGTCCGCCGCGGTCGCAAGCACCGAAGCCCGAAGATACTTCACATGGCCGTCGGCAAATAAATAGTCGCGGG
Source organism: Capsulimonadaceae bacterium (assembly GCA_965277095.1). Lineage (GTDB taxonomy): Bacteria > Armatimonadota > Armatimonadia > Armatimonadales > Capsulimonadaceae > JANXMY01. The sequence goes on along the minus strand of OZ255718.1, from coordinate 2,335,783 downwards.
CCGAAGTGAGATTAGCCGTCCACCAGCCGCCTGCGCCCAAACCGTCATGGTTGTCCGCCCACTCCCCCACAAGAATTTTGCGCGCCGGCATGTCGACCTGCGCGAGCGACTGCGGCGTGACCGTCAACGGGAAGCCCGGCGGCGCGGTCACGGAGGCTCCGTGGTATAAGTCCGGGTCAAGGCTGCCTGCGTTGATCGAGGCAAGCTGATTCGCGGCGTAATAAAAGGCCGCACTGTAGGCATACGAAGTATTGTCAAACCCACTGGCATCCGACGGACAATGCAGAAACGCCGACGTATTCGGGCCGCCCACAGAGCCAAAATCCGCCGCGTCTTTTTTCTGCCCGATTGTCAGATAAGGCATGATCGGCCAGCGAAAATGCTGCCCCTGCCACAAGTACGGGTCATGGATGTCACACGGATAAGTTTCGTCGTAATCCTGCGTGTACTGGGTGAACGCCAGACCAAGCTGCTTGAGATTGCTTTGACAAGTCGCCCGCCGCGCATTTTCCCGTACTTTTTGGAACACGGGAAACAAGATCGCCGCAAGAATCGAAATAATCGCAATCACGACCAGCAGTTCAATTAATGTAAATGCGCGGCGCAGGGGAAAACGCAATCGAATCATCCTCCGGCCATCATTTGCACAATTTCTAGAACGTCGCTCGCCATCAGGAGCGTTTCGTCATATTTTTCGCGCGGCACAATATCGCCATTGCGCTCCACGACGACCATCCGAGGCAGCAGATTACGCGCTGTCAGAAACTCGCCCAGAGTAGGCGTTCCCTCCACTTCTCGCGCCTCGCCATTAATCACCAACTGCATTCCGGTCCTCCCAGGCTGCCTGCATCGCTGCCCAATATTCCCGCGCGACGGATTGGGGATCAGCGGCCTGCATGATTGGCGACAGCACCGACACGCCGGACGCACCGGCGCGGAGGCACTCTCCGACAGTTTCAGGCGTCACCCCGCCGATTGCCAGCACGGGCAGCGAAACAGCCGCGCAGACCTCGCGCAGAAAATCCAGTCCCGCCGGGGCGAGGCCGGGATGGCTTTGCGACGCATAGATCGTACCCGCAATCACATAGTCCGCCCCATCGGCCTGCGCCTTGCGTGCGCTTTCCGCCGAGTGAACCGATTTTCCGATCAAGCCGCTGCCGCCCATGCGCCAGCGAACCACGCCGACGGGCAAAGCCTGTTCCGGCAGATGCACATGGCGCGCCCCGCAGGCCAGCGCCGCTTCCCAGTGGCCGTTGACCAGCACCGGCACGGCCTCCCCGGCCGAGTGCCGAACCGAAGCGCAGCGACGGCGATACTGCGCGCCGTTTCGGACCTTTTCGCGCCACTGCACGGCATTGACACCGCCTGCCACGGCCTGCGCGACAATCTCCGCGAGGCGCGGCGAGGGTTCTGTCACCAGCATCAGGCACGGCAAAGGCAGACCCATCAGCGCACAATGCCTTCGGCAGCGCTGCTCGCCGACGCATAGGGCAGCACAGGCATCCGGCCTGCCAGATAAGCCCTGCGGCCCGCGTCGACACCCATCCGCATCGCGTCCGCCATTCCCGCCGGGTCAGAGGCGCGCGCAATGGCAGTGTTGATCAAACACGACGACGCCCCCATCTCCATCGCCGCCGCGGCTTCCGACGGAACTCCGATCCCGGCGTCGACCACCACCGGCACGGTCGCCTGCTCAATAATTATCCGAATCTGCTCCCGCGTTTTGATCCCCTGCCCGCTTCCGATGGGCGACGCTAAGGGCATCACCGTGTGCGTTCCAATTTCCTGCAAGCGCAGGGCCAGCGCCGGGTCGGCATTAATATAGGGAAGGACAATAAAACCTTCGGCGACCAATGTTTTGCAGGCGTCAAACGTGCCGATGGGGTCCGGCAGGAGGTACTTCGGGTCGGGAATGACTTCCACTTTGATCCAGTCGGACAGGCCCATTGCCCGCGCCAGACGCGCCGTGCGGACGGCCTCGTCAGCCGTCCTTGCCCCGGCAGTATTGGGCAGGATATGATAACGCTTCCAGTCAATCTCATCTAGGATGCTGCGCGTCGGCTTGTCCAGATCAATCCGGCGCAGGGCGACGGTGACAATTTCGCAGCCAGACGCTTCCAAAGCCGCGTTCATTTCTTCTGCGTTTCGATACTTTCCCGTGCCGAGCATCAGGCGGGAGCGAAACGTCTTGCCGCCAATGGTTAGTTGGTCTTCACTCTGCGCCTTCACTGCCGGCGCGAGGGCTTCCATGAGAGCCATTGTCTTACTCCTCAATCCGAAAAATGTCATCCAGGGCGAGTGTCAAGCCAGGAAACGTCAGGCTTTGCAAAGTTTGTCCCAATCCGTAGAGAGCTTCCCGTACCGGGCCTTCCGAGGTCAAGCGCAGCACTTCCACCGATTCCGTTTCCGGGCTGACCAGCCAGCACTCTTTGACACCGACCACGCAGAAATCACGGATTTTTGCGAAGCGCATCTGCCGAGTATCACTATCCGAAAGCACTTCCACGACCAGTTCCGGGGCTTGCCCGAACGGAGCGGGGTCAGACAGTGGCTGTCCGCCGATGCGTTCATTGCTGATAAACAATACGTCCGGCTGGCGCGTTCGCATGGGATTGACACGCACCAAAACGTCGCGTGGAGCCATGAATGTGCGCCCGCGCTTTGTTTGTCGCTGCCACAGGCGTAGATTTTCGGCAATCGTCAGGGCAATTTCCTGATGCAAAGGTGTCGGATTTGGCATGAAATGGCGTACTCCGTCAATGATCTCGTACCGTCCATAGACAATGCCTTCATTCAGATATTCTTCGTAAGTCAGCAGTTTCGGCGAAACCTCGGCTTCTAAAACGGCCATTGTCTTACTCCTCAATCCGAAAAATATCGTCCACCGCAAGTGTCAAATCCGGGAACGTGAGGCTTTGCAAAATCTGACCCAGGCCATAGAAGGCTTCACGTATCGGCCCTTCCGAAGTCAGCCGTAAAACTTCTACTGTTTCGGATTCTGGGCTAATGACCCAGCATTCATTGACGCCAATGGCACAAAAATCGCTGATTTTAGCATTTAAAATCCGCCGCGTCTCGCTCGGCGACAGTATTTCAATTACTACTTCCGGGGCAATCGTCAACGGACCGAGGCTGGGCGCTCCCCCGCCCTGCGCCAAACGCTGGTTGGTGATGAAAAAGACATCCGGCTGGCGCACTTTCAGCGGGGAAACCTCAATCATAACATCTAGGGGAAATTGCATGACTTGGCCCGGTGTTCCCGCCGCCTGGTATTGGTCCAGCAGCTTTGCCAGCGCAAATGCAATTTTCTGATACCACCAGTTCGGGCTTGTCATGTAAACTCGCACTCCGTCAATAATTTCGCAGGGCTGCATGGTTACAGGTTCCGTCAGGAACTCAGAGAGATAACGCTCATATGTCAGCAATTTCGGCGAAACTTCGGCTTTCAGTTCGGCTTCTAAAACGGCCATTCTGCGTCTCCCCTACTTGTAAATCTCCCCGCCCTGTTCGCGGAACTCTTTGGCTTTTTCGGCCATACCTGCTGCGAAATCCTGCTCCCCCATTATTGGGGGCTGGGGGGCGGATACCACATTCAGCGAGGCAGCATAATTTCGCACGTCCTGGCTGATTTTCATGGAGCAGAAATGTGGGCCGCACATGGAGCAGAAATGGGCGACTTTTGCGCCTTCCTGCGGCAGCGTTTCATCGTGGAATTCCAACGCCGTCTGCGGGTCCAAGGAAAGATTAAACTGGTCGCCCCAGCGAAACTCGAAGCGGGCTTTGCTCAGGGCATCATCCCAGGCCTGTGCACCGGGATGGCCTTTCGCCAGGTCAGCAGCATGGGCGGCGATCTTGTAGGCGATCACGCCGTCTTTCACGTCTTTTTGATTGGGCAAACCGAGATGCTCTTTGGGCGTCACATAGCAGAGCATGGCGCAGCCGTACCAGCCGATCATGGCGGCGCCGATGGCGCTGGTAATATGGTCATAGCCCGGCGCGATGTCGGTAGTCAGCGGGCCGAGCGTATAGAAAGGCGCTTCATGACACCATTCCAACTGCTTGTCCATATTTTCTTTAATCAAGTGCATTGGAACGTGGCCGGGACCTTCGTTCATCACCTGAACGCCATGTTCCCAGGCGATCTCAGTCAGTTCGCCCTGTGTTTTGAGTTCCGCAAACTGCGCTTCGTCGTTGGCATCGTAAATAGAGCCGGGGCGCAGGCCGTCGCCGAGACTAAACGAAACGTCATACGCCTGCATGATCTCGCAAATTTCGCGGAAGTGCGTATACAAAAATGACTCTTCGTGATGCGACAGGCACCACTTCGCCATAATAGAACCACCGCGTGAAACAATACCGGTCATGCGCTTGGCCGTCATGGGAACGTAGCGCAGCAGGACGCCCGCATGAACAGTGAAATAATCCACGCCCTGCTCAGCCTGCTCAATCAGCGTGTCTCGATAGATTTCCCAGGTCAGTTCTTCGGCTTTGCCGCCGACTTTCTCCAATGCCTGATAAATAGGAACCGTGCCGATTGGGACGGGCGAGTTACGCAGAATCCATTCACGGGTCTCATGGATGTTTTTCCCGGTTGACAGGTCCATCACGGTATCCGCGCCCCAGAGAGTCGCCCAGGTCATTTTATGGACTTCTTCTTCAATGGACGACGACACGGCGGAATTGCCGATGTTGGCGTTGATTTTGACCAGAAAGTTTCGCCCGATCACCATCGGCTCACATTCGGGATGATTGATGTTGACGGGGATAATCGCCCGGCCCCGCGCCACTTCGGAGCGCACGAACTCCGGCGTGATGACTTCGGGAATGGCCGCCCCAAAGGAGTGGCCGGGATGCTGGCCGACGGATTGGGAGCGGTCACGGCCCTGGTTCTCGCGAATGGAAATGTATTCCATTTCCGGGGTGATAATCCCCGCCCGTGCTTGCTGCATCTGAGTCACAAGGCCCATGCCCCGATGGGCCATGCGTTTCGGCGGCAGCGGAAGCGTCGGGTCGGAGTGGCCGGCGACAGGCCGGTAGCTCGGCTCAACCTGAACATAGGAAACGTCCCGGCGCCCGGCGATCCACGGCGCGCGAACGGGAGCCAGGCCCTGCTGAATGTCTATGTGGGCGGCGGGATCAGTGTACGGGCCGGAGGTGTCATAAACGCGCAGCGGCGCATTGTCTTCCAGTAAGCCCGTCATCTGGTCGCGGGTTGGCGACAGCGTGATTTCGCGGTGCGGGACAGCGATTTCCGGGTATAAATGGCCCGTTGTGTAGACTTTGCGCGAGGCCGGAAAGCGATAGTCACTCGAAGTCGCCTGATCCGGGGTGCGGCCCTGATCCAGTTTGCTGTTCCCCACGCCATTTTGCGTTGCAGATGCCATTCGGTTGTTCCTTTTTCCCAGTAAGACCCACAAAAATAAAAACAGAAAAGCCGCCATCCCGCAAAAACGGAACGGCGGCTTCTGCTTCAAAATAGCATCAAAACCAGCGTCCGCTTCCCTCCGCCGGCATGACCCGGATCAGGTTTTCGGGGTTGGCAGTATGCCTCTCAGCCGACCTTCGGCGCCCCCAGCGGTTTTGTGAAATTGTCTGTCCTATTATAGCCCCCGGCGGCGGGCCTGTCAAGCCTCCGGGCAGGGGATAAACTCAAAATGGGCGCGGCTTTGGCCGCGCCCATTTTGAGAGGGGTGACTACAGCTTGCAAGGCCGCAGCATGTCAGTACCCGGCGGAAAGATCAGTTGCCGTGTAGCCCGCAAATGGGCCGAAGTTATGAAAGGTGTAAGTCCCGGCTACGTTGTCCAGGCTCCAAACCGAAGCGATGCCTCCTGTGCTGTCCCATAGCACGCCCAGACGGCCATCCATCCCGTCAGCAATGGTTTTCGCCGCGTACCCTGCATACGGGCCGTAGTTATGATACGTGTAGCTGCCGGTTGCCGTGTTGTAGTTCCAGATGGAGGCCGTGCCATTGGTGCTGTTCCAGAGCAGGTGCGTGGTTCCATCCGTGCCGACGGAGACTGCAGTGGCGGTGTAGCCGGCAAATGGCCCGAAGTTGTGGAAGGTAAATGTTCCGGCCACATTGTCCAGGCTCCAGATGGAGGCCGTGCCGTTGGCACTGTTCCAGATCACCCGTACCTTCCCATCCGGGCCGTCGGCGATGGCCGAGGCGGTAAAGCCCGGATAGGGACCGAAGTTGTGGAAGGTGTACGTCCCCGCAGCGGCATTGTAATTCCAGAAGGAAGCATGGCCATCCGTGCTGTCCCAGAGGATATGAGTGATGTTGTCGGGACCAACGCTGAGAGCTTTGGCGGCAAAGCCGGGATAGGGCCCGAAGTTGTGATATGTGTACGTCCCGGTTCCATTATCCAGGTTCCAAATCGAAGCCGTGCCGTCGGCTTTTGTCCAAAGTACCCGCACTTTGCCGTCGGGGCCGTCGGCAATGGTTTTAGCTGTGTAGCCGGCAAACGGGCCGAAATTGTGGAATGTGTAAGTTCCACTGGCAGGATCGTAGTTCCAGATAGACGCCGTCCCATTGGCGTTGTTCCAGAGCAAATGGCTCACGGGAGGCGCGGCGTTGAGCAAAACACTGAAGTGGACGTTGCCATCCCCTTCGCCCCCCGCCGAGAAGACCAGGTCGGGGCGTCCGTCGCCGTTGAGGTCGGCGGCGTGAACGTAGGCCGTACCGCCGTGGAACCCGGTAGCGAACGTCAGGGCCGGGCCGAACGTGCCGTCGCCCACGCCGGGCAGGACCACGGCGTCTACAGCCCCGGCTACAGCGACGTCGAGATGGCCGTCGGCGTTGAAGTCGGCCACGGACAGGGATTGGGCGTTGCCGCCGGGGACGGAGTAGTAGGCGGGCTGTCCGAACGTGCCGTCGCCGTTGCCCAGCATCACGATGATCGCGCCGTAGGTGCCGAAGATCAGGTCTAGGTGCCCATCGCCATTCAGGTCCGCCGTGGCGGCGCTGAACAGGTTCTGGATACCGGGCGATGACGCGGTGGGGGGCTGGAAGGTGCCGTTGCCGTTGCCCTTGTAGAACCACAGGCGCTCGGGGTTGACGGAGTGCATGACCAGGTCGGCCTTGCCGTCCCCGTCAAAGTCCCCCGCCGCGAAGCCGTGCGGGTCGCCGGTCGGGCCAGGGAACAGGTCGGCGGTCTGGCTGAAGGTGTTCGCGCCGCCCGTCCCGTAGAGGTAGACGAAGACGTGTCGGTTGGGGGGGGTGCCCACTCCGCCGCCGCCTTCGTCGTAGAAGTCCGCGAAGCCGAGATGCCCCGGCCCGCCGAAGGCGGCGATTTCGGGCGCGGTATTGACGGCGCCGTACCCGCCGCTGGTGTTGATCGAGCTGCCTCCGCCGAACTGCCCCTGCCCCTGGCCGAAGGTGAGGGTCTCGAAAGGAAGGGGCGAGTTGTTGTAGCCGGCCGCCGTGTCGTAGAGCAGGTCCGGCAGCCCGTCCCCGTTGAAGTCCGCCGAAGCGAGTTCATAGTTGTTGGCGGGGCTGGGGTCGTTCCCCCCAGACATGATGGGGGCGAGTGGATAGGGAAGTTCCTGCGTGAACGTCCCGTCGCCTAGGCCAGGCACAACGTCAATGCCGTGGAAGTAGAGGCCGTGGCCGTTGTTCTCGGACCCTAGGGCGGCCAGGCTGACCGTGCCGTTGTGCAGGAAGTCGCCCAGGGCGAAGCTGAGGTCGTCCAAACCGCCGACGTACTGGTTCGCGTCGCCGGTGGAATAAAGGGAGGCGGAGAGGAACGCTCCCGGCTTGACCGGGTTAGCGCGTATCAGGTTCAGGCCGCCCGGCCCGTCGTTGGTGGAGTAACTAGACACGAGGATATCAGGGAGGGGATGGCCCGTGAAGCTGCCGAAGACGAACCCGTTGGGCGTCGCGCCCTCAATGTTAGTGTTGGGCAGGCCGGACCCGCTCCCGGCGGCGACGAAGGACAGGCTAAAGTTGCCCTTGCCGTCACCGTAGCCGATGGTGAGTGTGTTGGAGAATTCCGAGGCGAAGACCACGTCCGCGTGCCCGTCGCCGTTCAGGTCGGGCGTGACGTTCTCGGTGTAGAACCGCGTCGGGTTGTCCCCGTTGGTCGAAAAGTCGTTGGTGGTAGCCGGGGACAGGAACGTGCCGTCGCCGACGCCCTTCAGAAAGACGAACGAGTTGCCGTGGTAGCCCTGCTGGTCCGCCACGCCGCCGCTGCCGGCCGCGACCACGTCCGGCTTGCCGTCGCCATCAAAGTCGGCCACATAAAGGCCGAGCAGGTCCTTGCTGCCCGCTGCGGAGGTGCGCTTGGCGGCAAAGGTGCCGTTGCCGTTGTTGAGCAGGCAGTCCACGACGCCGGCGGCCACGACAATATCCAGGCCGTTCTTGCGATCCACATCGGCCAGGGCCATGTCGCTGGCGTTGGCGTCCACGGTGTACAGGACGGGCGCGGCGAACGTGCCGCTGCCCGCTCCCAGCAGCACAGCCACCTGGTTGGTGGACGGGATCAAAGCAGCGAGGTCCAGCTTACCGTCGCCGTTGACATCGCCCGCCTGGAGGCTGTTCGCGTTGGCCGGCAGCGCCACTGAGATCGGCGTGCCGAATGTGCCGTCGCCTTTACCGGGATAAATCAGAACCGTGCTGTTGGTGGTCGCTACAGCCAGGTCCAGCTTGCCGTCGCCATTGAAGTCTTTCGCGAGGATCGCGCCGCCATCTACCTCGCCGCCGCTGGCGTTCAGCGGGATTTTGATTACGGCAGGAGTGGCGAAAGTGCCGTTTCCATTGCCCAGGGCGATCTCGATCTGGCCGTAGTTGTTGTAATTGGCGTGGTCTATGTAGGTGGCGGCGAAGTCCAGTTTGCCGTCACCATTGAAGTCGCCCTTAGCGACCCCGATAAAGCTGTGCTGGTTGTCAGTGGCCATGGCCGGGGCGGGAAGAACGTTCGGCTCAACAAACGTGATAGGCGCGGCGGAGACAAGCCTCGCCGTCAAAACGGCTAGGGTACAAAGGAGCGCGAGGAAAAAATGCGGCGCGGCGCGGCGCAGCGACAAAGACAGCATGGTCGGGTTTCCTTTCAAGCACAGGAGCCTTCCGGCTCAGGAGAAGGCTATCAAATAACTTTCTTCGCCGGACAGGTCATAATTCACCGGCCATTTGATAATTCCTCTTTGCAGTATTGCTATATTAGGCCAAATTTTTGCCGCCCCGGTTGGTGGAAGCGCATCGCGGCAAAGATATCTGCGCCGCAGATCACAGCGCATCGTTCGATTGCGAGCAGTATCCGTGCAGCGCAGTCCAGGCAGAAAGGCGTGAAGTATTGTCTTAAGAGCGGCCCCTGCGCTGAGCCAAGTTAGGTATAATGGATCATGGCTTATCGAATCGCTGCGTTTTACCGCTTTACGCCCCTGAACAATATCTCGGCTTTACGTACTGACCTGAAACGGGAACTGGCACGTCTCGACTTGTGCGGCACGTTATTGATCGCCCCCGAAGGAATCAACGGAACGCTGGCGGGAGCCGAGAGTGCAATTGACTCGCTGCTGGACATCTTATGTCTCAAGGCTGGCTTGCCGCGCGCGGAGGTGAAGTTTTCCGATGCGGCGGAGAAACCTTTCAATCGCCTGAAAATCAGACTGAAGCGCGAGATCATCACGTTTGATCAGCCCAATGCCGACCCCACGGTTGCTGTTGGAAACTATGTCGCGGCGCAGGACTGGAACGAGCTGATCGCCGACCCGGAAGTGCTTCTTATCGATACCCGCAACCGGTATGAGACGAGGCTGGGCAGCTTTAGGAACGCGATTGATCCGAGCATTGAACATTTCAGCGAGTTCGCAGAGTACGTTCGGCAGAAGCTCGATCCGGTGCGCCACCCGAAGATTGCCCTGTTTTGCACGGGCGGCATACGCTGCGAGAAAGCCTCGTCATTCCTGCTGCAAGAAGGGTTTGCCGAAGTGTATCATCTGAAAGGCGGCATCCTGAAATATCTGGAAGATGTTTCCGTCCATGATAGCCGCTGGCAGGGAGACTGCTATGTCTTTGATCACCGCATGGCGGTCGGTCACGGGCTATCCACAGGCCGTTATACAATGTGTTTTTCCTGCGGCGAAGCGCTGAGCGCGGCGGATAAATCCCATGTCCATTTTGAGGAAGGCGTCTCCTGCCACCTTTGCCGCGATAAAACGTCCGCGGCGGATAAAGCCCGATTTCGTATGCGTCATGCTCAGCTCATGCAGGGGCCGGGCAATCTCAGCGCAGTTTGACCCAATGCCCGGAAGCGGAATTTGGGAATCGCAGCAGAAGTGTCTGCGTGGCAGGGTCCCAGGTTTGTGCGCCGGGCGGCAGCGGCAGGCCGCCCAGAGTGACGGACTTTGGCGGGGCTGCAAGGCGCAGTCGAACTGCCGCCTCCGTGTTGTCCGGCCCGGCACAGTGAAACCGAAAACCGCCGCCGGGAAGGCGCCGCCCGCCCCGCGTTTTACAGGCTGCCGCCAGAATAATCGGGTTTTGGCCGCGAACCCGGTCCATGTCCAGCAAAAGCGCCCGGTGGCCCGGCGTCAGTGTCACGGCAGTTAAGATTGGCAGGCCGGCGTCGAAAAGGTCAACAAAGTAGCCGGTCAGTTTGTGGGCCGCGTCGGAAATCGATTCGTCCAGCCCGGCGGCGACAAGATATGGCCCGCGCCGCAGAGAAAGAAAGTTGGTTTCCCGGTACGGCAGGTTCGCCGCCCGGCAGGCGCTCTGAACAAGGGAGCGAATGCGATCCGCTCCCGCCGCCTGATAAGTCAGCGCCGCAGGGCTGGCGATGTCATAAAGCAGAGCGCCCTTCCCGACCCGGTATGTTCCCGCGCCGGTTTCTTCCGCCAGTCCTAACTGGGCAAAAAGGGCCGCGCGCGGCGTTTTATACTGGTTTGGAGCGGTATTCCACCAGGCCCGAACAGCGTTGAATGGGTCCTGGTCGTCGTCGACGAAAACAAGGACGCCGCCGGCCTTGACCCACGCAGCAAGAGCCAAACTGTCTTCGGCAGCCGGTGGTTTCATGCCTTCGTAGGTCATCAGCAGAATTTGGTACGGCTTGAGCGCACCCGGCAGGACGGCATTCTCCATCTGTACCGGCTCAACCGGCAGACCGCGCTTGAGCAGCGGCATTGCCAGCCCGTAGAAAGAACCCAGATGCGGATCGGAGGGCGACGGCCCGCCGCGCTGGAACATCATCGTGTCGGCGACCACTACCCCTACCCCGCGCGTCCCGCACTCCCACTCGATCTGCGGCTGTTTCATGTCGTTCAGGGCGTTGATGACCGTCATCAGCTCGGTGCCGTAAGCCGTCGGAAGCGGCTCTTTTTCGACCGCTGCCCCTGCGCCTCGCTCTGCACGGTCCAGGGTGGGATATTTGCCGTGGAAGATGCGCTCCGGCCAGGGCATGACTTCGAAGCGCCAGACCTGCGGCCAGAGCAGTGAGGCGGTGAGGGTACTTTCCCAGTTGGCCCGGTAGTTGCGCCAGGAGTAGTTGGGGTTGTCCTCGATGGGGTCGTTCAGGAACCAGACCGACGCGCCGCTTGCCCGCACGACGTTCATCATCGCCCCATACTCCAGGAAGGCCGTCTCGAAAGTGCGCTCTTTTTCCCGGCCTTCGTAAACATTGGGCGTGCGGGATGTGCCGGTCCAAACCTGTGCAATGAAACCGTCCGCACCCACTTTCAGAAGGCTGGATTCCGGGCTGACAATCGCCCAGTGGGCATAATTGATCAGGCTGTGTGTAGGGACATAGCACCGGGCATGTGTCCCATGCTCTTTGTTGTAGGCTTTCACGAAGTCAAAAATCTGTGTCAGCGCCCGGCGATACAAGTAATACTTCAGCTCGGACGCCCGGTACTGAGCGTCGGGAGAAGTATCCGGGGGAACCCAATCTTCGTGGTAAAATGCTTTCCACTCGCGCCGGAATCCCTGACTCCACCCGGCGCGTACCCAGAACTCCGGCTCCTCCAGGTGAATGCCTTCCGCCCCGGCGTCCAGCGCGCGTTTGACACCCTGGCAAAGAAACTTGCCATAATTTACGCCGGGCGACATATAATACACATCCCCGCCATGGGAGATTTTTTTGCCATTGCGCTCGGTCTGCGCCTCGTCCACATGATTGACGCCATCAAAGCGGCCATACAGGTAATCTTGGTACTCGCCCCACGAGACACCGGTCATCAGATGTACCCGGTAGCCCTGCGCTTTCCACGCTGCAATGCGCTCGCCGATGTCCGGGCCGACCCCATAGCACATCGCGACATCCGAGCCCAGTTGCAGCGTCGATTTCCACGATGCGCTGGTCTGAAAACTGGTTCGTTCCAGCACCTGTTTCGGGTCTGTGGGGCGAATTTCGGGTTTGCGCGAGCTGTTTGTTTTTGGCACGAGAGTTGTCACTTTCTCCAATGAGTGTTGCTGCGCTGCCTGCCGGTTCAGGGCTTTTAACATCAGTGTCTCAATAAAATGGGCCGGACTTTGGCTGTGGCGAGGGCAGCCTTGATAAACGGGATACGGTATTTGAGGTCATGGCCTAGAGAGAAATGGGCCAGGGAGGTATCTCCCGGCGTGTCGTCATAAGAGTAAGTGTCGCTGGAAAAGTCTCAGCTAGTGATATTCGTCCGTCCTACCGTGTACCCCAGGCCCTTCTCCGGGGAGAAGCAGGCCGTAAGCACCTCCGGCTGCGGGAGGTCTTCAAATGCGAGGCAGGCCCCGGCGACTTAATCGGCAAATACTTGGGAGAAGGCATTCCGGCAGTTCCTCTAAACACAAGCGATGCTCAGTGTCTAGGACAAAGTTCCCTCGCGCCGCCCATAATTCCTGCCGAACCGCAAAATCCTCTGCGAGAGTGCGCGTTTATTCCATAACCGCCTCGACATGGACGGCGGCTTTCGGGCGGCGCAGGAGCAAAACAGCCGGAAGCGTCGCCAGATTGACGATCAGCATAACCAGGAAAGCATCGTTATAGCTCATCGTCATCGCCTGCCGCATGAGAAGTTTGTCAAGCAGGCTCAGAGCAGCAGACCGGGCATCCGCCCCGTCCATGCCGTGGGCTGTCATTCCAGCCGCCAGACCTTGCAGGCGCCCCATAAAGGCTTCATTAGACGCCGCATAATGACTCAGCAGATCAACACGGTGGAGCTGAATGTGCTGCTGAACAAAGGTCGCAAGCAGGGCAATCCCAAACGATCCGCCGAGCTGCCGGGAAAGGCTCAGCAAGCCCGATCCCTGCTGAAGTTCATTTTTTTTGAGGCTGGCGAACGCCACTTGATTGATGGGAACGAATAGCAGGCCGGTTCCCAGGCCGCGCAGCAGCAGGGCAAGCGTCGTGTCCGCCGTGCCGGACTGCGTGGAAAGATGCCCAAGCTGCCACATGGATACCATCGTCACCAGAGTGCCGGCAACGATGATCCAGCGAATGTCTACCAGAGGTTTCGGTCGGTTCAGAATCGCCCCGCAAAAAAGAATGCTCACGCCTGTTGCGATGCCTCCGGGCAGCAGCGCCAGACCGGTCTGCATCGAGGTGAAGCCCAGCACATTCTGGGCGAGCAGCGGAAAAAGATAGGTACCGCCATAGATGCCGAAGCCGAGAACCACAAACAAGACCAGCGCGACCGACAAAGTGCGGTTCTGAAGCACCCGGAAATCAATCACCGGGGCGCGGTTACGCGGTGACAATTGCCACCAGATCAGTAATCCCAGGCAAATCACCGAAAGGATTGCCAGCGTCAAAATAAAGCTGTCCTGAAACCAGTCGTTGCGCTCACCCTCTTCCAGGACATACTGCATTGCCCCCAGCCCCACGGCGAGCAGTCCGATTCCCGGCCAGTCCACCGTCCCCGACTTGCTCGGCGCTTCCGCATCATGCAGAAATGTCATCACGAAAAACGCGGCGAGGATGCCAATGGGGACGTTGATGAGGAAGCACCAGTTCCAGGTGTAGTTGTCGGTGATGTAGCCACCCAGCGTGGGGCCAAGCGTGGGCGCGACGGTCAGGCTCATCATAAACAGGGACTGGACAATGCCCTGTTCATTTTTCGGAAACACCTGCACCAGCGTGGCCTGCGAGGTGGACAGCAGCGCCGCCCCGCCCGCACCCTGCAAAATCCGCCAGAAGACAATCTCCTGCAAACTGTGGCTGGTGCCGCAGAAAAACGAGGCCACGATGAAAAGAAGGATCGATGCCGTCAGATAGCGCTTGCGCCCGAAGCGAAGCGTCAGAAACGCCGTCATCGGCAGGAAGATGACATTCGACAGAATATATCCTGTCACAACCCAGCCAATCTCTTCGCTCGTCGCGCCGAGGTTTCCCGCCATTTGCGGCAGGGCGACATTGACAATGGTGGTGTCCAGAACTTGCAGAATTGCCGCGGTGATCAGCCCGACGAGAATAAACCAGCGAAACGGATTTATGGCATCAGTCGCTGAGTGCTGCGGTGCAGCCGGGGAAGGCCGTGATTTCTGCGGCTCCGCAGGCCGTGATTTCTGCGGCTCCGCAGGCCGTGCTTTCGGCAGCTCCGCCTGTGCAGATGGGTCCATCAGGGCTTCTTGCGGCACCGTGACCGTGGTGGTAGACATAACACTTCCTTAGGGACGAAGCCCTGCGAAGAAGATGTCGATGATCGCCGCCGTGACTTCCGGCAGGGTGGTTTGCCCGGTGGTGATCAGGTCTTCATAAGAGGCGTCCGAGACTAGCCCAAGCAGCATTTGAACGATCAAGCGGGGAAGCAGATCGGCACGGATTTCCCCAGCTTCCTGGGCCGATGCGACGATCTGCGAGAGCACTTCCGCACGCTGCTCGAATGCACGGCGATAATCCGGGTGAGATTTGACGGTCATCAAGGAGTGGCGGACTTTGACAAGCGCCGCGCGGGCAGGCTGAAAGCGGCTTTCCAGCATCCAGTGCACAATACGCCGCAGCCTTTCGATGGGGGCCAGGGCGGGGTCAAAGGACTGTATGGCCTGGAGGCCCTGCGCCATCAAAGTCAGAACGGCGCGCAGGGCAATATCGTCGCGGGAAGAAAAGTGATGATACAATGTCTGACGGGAAATGCCGACACGCGCCGCCAGCGCTTCCATGGTCAGCGCATCGTAACCTTGTTCCACCATCAAAGCGAAGGCGGCTTCCAGGATGGCTTCGCCGCGGGCCTGCCTCTGCCGTTCCCGCAGCCCCCCGCGTTCTTCAGGGGCCTCTGGTGACTTTTCAGCCTGGGCGACTGAATGCTCGCAAACGTCAAGCGCGGATTCCATAAATATAGTTTACACTGCTGTCAAATATTTGTCAAGCCTGTCGCGATTTTACTTCTCGGTGCGTCCAATTACTTTCTCGTAACAAAGACTCACCCCGTCTTCCGCGTATTCTCCGAAGACGGCGCATTTTGAAAACCCCATCTGTTCATACAGCCTGACGGCTTCCGGCTGATGGATGCCTGTTTCCAGCCGCAGCAGGTGAAATGCGCGGCACTGCGATAAATGTTCCAGCTCCCGAAGCAGTGCCTGTGCCACACCTCGGCCCCGCCATTCAGGCCGCACATACATCCGCTTGATTTCGGCATACTCGTCGCGGATGAATCTGACGGCTCCGCAGCCGACAGCCGCACCTTCCAGACGGGCGACCAGAAAAACCACCGAGGCATCCTGCAAGGCTGCCACTGAAAGCCCATGGCAATTTTCCGGGAGGTACAAACCGTTAAGGTGCGCGTCAAGCTCCTCAATAAGCGCCTGTGAGTCTGCCGCGTCCGGCGGCTCAGGCTGAATGGATACGGCAGAGTGCATCATCTTCCTCTTTTGACCACTTTCAGAATGACAATCTTTGCAGAAAGATTGTACACAAAAACCTGTGGTTTCTCATGGTTTCCATGAAACTTGACAAGAAAAGGCTTGGCTGTTATACTTCAAAAAAGCAGCGGTGGGGAACTGCGGCATGTCTGCAGAAAATACGTTTGCCCGATCACAGAAGAACAGGGAAAAAATGTTTATATCATCAAAAAAAGAAGCGATGCTGCTGGCCGGTGTGCTGATTTGCGCCCTTGCGGCGGGCTGCTCACCCAAAAGCAGCCCCTCCGAAACAGGCGCATCCACCCCCGGACCGGCAAGCAGCCAGGCGGCGTCCAATGCGGGACAAATGCTGGCTTTTGTGACCAACGGGCCTTCTGATTATTGGACCATCTGCCGCAAAGGTACCGAAGCGGCAGCGAAAGACCTGGGCAACGTCAGTGTCCAGTTTGTTATGCCTGCGGACAGCACCGCCGCCACTCAAAAAAGTGACGTTGACGACTTGGTGACTAAGGGAGTCAAAGGGATTGCCATCAGCCCCGTGGACCCGGCCAACATGACGCCGGACCTGAACAAATGGGCAGACCAAATTCCATTAATTACCTCGGATAGCGATGCCCCGCAGAGCAAACGGCTTTGCTATATCGGAACAGACAACATTGCTGCGGGAAGAATGGCCGGCGGCCTGATTAAAGCCGCCTTGCCGCAAGGCGGAAAAATCGTGCTGTTTGTCGGCAAGCGCGATGCCCAGAACGCCAAAGAGCGAGAGCAGGGTATCCGGGAGGCCTTGAAAGGCAGCAATGTCACGATTTTGGATGTCCGCACAGATGACGTTGACCACGCACGAGCCAAGCAAAACGCGGCGGATGTCCTGACCAGTACCCCCGACATTGCGGGTCTGGTCGGATTGTGGAGCTACAACGGCCCCGCCATATACAGCGCAGTCCGAGAAGCAAACAAGGTCGGCAAAGTTCAAATCGTGGCCTTTGATCAGGAGACGGACACGATGAACGGCATCAAAGCCGGCGCAATTTTTGGAACCGTTGTCCAGGACCCTTACAAGTTTGGCTATGACTCGGTCAAGCTTCTGTCACAGCTCGCTAAAGGCGACAAGAGCGGTATCCCAGCCGGTAAATTGAGTATTGTACCCACGCAAGCGATCAAAAAAGACAATATTGATGCCTACCTCGCGGATCAAAAGAAGAAGCTGTCAATTTAAACAAGCTTTCTTAAACAAGCTTTATTCTTCGCCGTGTTCTTCCACATAGACGCGCTTTTGCGCTTCTTCAAAAGTCGTAATGCCCTGCATGATTTTCTCGGCAGCATCCTGGCGCATGGAAATCATGCCGCGCTCGATCGCCGCCTGACGGATTTTATGGGAAGGGGTACGGCTGAGTGTCAAAGCGCGGATTGAGTCATCCATCACCAGCAGTTCCTGAACACTGTATCGTCCTTTATACCCCGTGCCGCCGCAGGCGTCGCAGCCTTTCCCGGCCATAAACCGCGCGGAATGGAACTCCGGCGAATCGACATCAATCCCAAATGCGACCAGGTCTATCGGAGTGGGCAATGCCGGGTACGCGCAGCGCGCGCAGACTTTCCGTACCAGGCGCTGCGCGAGAATTCCAACCACGGATGAAGCCACCAAAAATGGGTCCATGCCCATGTTCAGCAAGCGCGTCACCGCTCCCGCCGCATCATTGCAGTGCAGGCTGGAAAAGACCAGATGGCCCGTCAGCGCGGCCCGAAAGGCGATTTCGGCAGTTTCGCTGTCTCGTATCTCACCCACATAGATCACGTCAGGGTCCTGCCGCAGAATCGCCCGGAGCTGGCGGGCAAAGGTTAGGCCGGCTTTCTCGTTCACATTGGACTGCCGGATGCCGTCCAGCTCATACTCAATCGGGTCTTCCACCGTAATGATATTGACATCCGGCGAATGTATCTCCTGAATCGCGCTGTAAAGCGTCGTTGTTTTACCGGAGCCTGTTGGCCCGGTTGCAAGAACGATGCCATGCGGCTTGCGGACAAGGCTTTGCAGAGTGTGCAGATTATAAGGTGAAAAGCCAAGCTGGCTGAGATTGGGACGGACGCCGTTTTTGTCCAAGATTCGCAGAACGATGGATTCGCCGTACTGGGTCGGCAGGGACGAGACGCGCATATCCACAGTGCGCCCCTCGGTGGTCACGGACAGCCGGCCATCCTGGGGCAAGCGCCGCTCGGCGATATTCATTTCCGCCATGATTTTGATGCGCGATGAACACGCTGCCTGAAATTCTCGGCGCACGCTGTCTACCTGGCGCAGTGTTCCATCCAGCCGAAAACGAATTTCCAGCGTCTCCCGGCGCGGCTCCAAATGAACATCGCTGGCTCCCCGCGCAATGGCATCGGAAAGAATGCGGTTGACAAACTGAATCACAACGGGCTGGTCCACACCCATTGCTTCCAGCGCGTCAATCTGGCCGTCTGCTGAGGATGCGGCAAAGCCATTGGGCAGCGCACCGGCAAAAACATCCGACGCGCGCTTATCCGAGACGGGAAAGCTCAAACCGGCATAGTTTGGCGTCGCGACAGGAACCGCGGGAATAATGGCGGGAACTGCACTTCGCCCGCCGCTTGCGCGAAGCGGAATCTGGCTGCTGTGAACAGCCAGAGCGCGAGGGGCTTCCACATGTGCGCCGGCGCGAGGCGCAGGCCCATACCACTGCTCAATGGCAGCCCGGAGCGGCCCTTCCGTGGCGATGGCAGGCGCGATTCGCAGTCGATGTGCCGTCGCAATCTTATGGGCAATGTCCATGACGCGCGCATTCCAGGCCGAAACAATAATTTTCAGCGTCCCATCCGGCGTCTTGCCGACCGGCAGGATCAGATACTTGTGGGCCACGGCGGCGGACACCAGCGGCAGTGCGCTCTGGTCGATGACGACATCGTCCATCACCACGTAGGCCGCGTCCACTTGCAGGGCGCGAGCGCGCGTGATGTCTTCTTCCTCTACCAGCTCCATCTCGGCCAGCACCTGCCCCAGCGCGCGTCCGCTTTGCTGCTGCGCGCTCAGGGCGGCGGCAAGCTGCTGCTCGGTTAAAAGCCCCTGCTCTACCAGCAGATGCCCAAGTTCCCGGCGTTTCCCGCCCGCAGGTAATACGACGGTCATGTTTGAATTTCTCCTATGATAATCACTGGAATCATTGTCGGCAGGCAGCCTCGATTCCGTTAGATTGGGGCCGTTGACGGCGCGAAAGCGTTGCTGTATAATGCCACTATGAAACTCACCGGCGTTTGCGTTTTGCTGCTCCTGCTTTTCGCCCGGCCTGGATTTTCCACCGACGATCTTCCGCCGCAGCCACCGGCGGTCCCACGTTCGGCCACACTCTCCGAGGCACTCCGGGCCATGCCGGACGCATTGGTCGGGGATGGTTCCATTTTGCTGACGGTGCAGCCAGAACAAATTATGCCCGCGCCCAATGCGATCAGCCCTGCGCCGGAGTTCACCCCAAATGGCGTGGAACTGCCGCCGGATGTTCCCACGCCCCAAAGCATCGCCGCGCAGTACGGGCGGCTGCCGCAGTGGTTCGGCCACGTTTTGGCAATCGCCCCGCCCACCATGACCATTCTGAATACCAGCCCCGCCCTCGCCAATTTGCCCCTGTCCGTGCTGGCGTCGCAGCACCCGATCCCGTTTCTTGTGGGAATGCTGACCCCGCAGCAATTGCAGCAGATGGCGTCAACGGGACTGGCATTTTCCGATATGACGCTTGATGAACAAACCCTGCTCAAAGCCGCCCTGCCCCACCCCTTCCAAATCGTTCCCCGAGCCTCGACTCAGCCGAGCTATACGCAGGAAGATTTGAAGAAAACAGGGGCGGAACGGGCAGAGATTGACCAGAGAATTCACGCCGCGCAGGACATTTATAACACGCAGATGCAAAGCATTTCCGATGAAACTTTGATCTCCTCGTTGCGGCTTCACGCTTACCTCGCCCCTGAGTTCACGTTTGACACACCGGGCGGCTCCGGCATCGGCGTCGGATATGGAAAAGGGGATGTGCGGAGCCTCGAAACCACCGGGCCGTTCAAATTGGCAAACGGGGGCCGGACAGAAATGTTCGCCGAAGGAAGCGACCAGATCAAATCCTATCTGCGGGCGCAGGAACCGAATGCGTCCAAAGAAAGTGATCTGGAATGGAGCCGCCCTGCCCTGGCACGAACAGTCACGCTGGGCGACTTGAAGACCGTAGACGATTTGGTGACGCGGCTGGCGCAGGCGGCAAAACTGGAACTGTACGCCGATCCACGCTTCGGGCGGCAGACGCTTCTGGTGAAAGGCGATCTGGCGACGCCGCAGCCTGCCGGGGACATCATGCAGGCGCTGGCGCTCTGTGTCTGCGGAAGCTGGCGGCAGGTCGGGTCGGCCTACGTGCTGACGGATGACGTTCAGGGCCTGGGAATGCGGCAGGAGTTTTTGCGGGAGATGGTGCAGACATGGAGCAACCGGATGACCGAGGCCGGAAAAGCCGTCGGTGGGCATTTGCAGGACATGGACTGGATGCACACGCTCCATTTCGCCGACGGTGACATCGGCGCGTTATCGTCCGCGCAGATAGACCAGATTCACAGCGAATACAAAAATAACAGCGGGCATCTTCTCTGGAAAGATTTGCCGATGCCATTACAGGAAGGCCTGCGCGGGCAGCTCACGCGCCATTATGACGACGACAATGGCAGCATGAGCAGTTTTGAGAAGGCGGGAAATGACGTGGCCCAATCCCTCGCGCCGGATTCCAAAGTGGGAGTGCAGCTTAACCTGCGCCTGGCAGTGGAGCTTCCCGGAACCGGAGCCATGACCCTTGGGGATGCCTACCGCGTTCAAACGCCCTACGAAGAACTGACAAAAGCCGCGCAGACTTCCGCCCCGGCGGGAAGCGTCACCATAGACAAACCGCTTCGCGGGCTTCTGTGCGCCCCGAAAACGCCGGAAGAAGCCCGCGCCGTTGTCGCGCAAATGGTGAAGATGCACCTGAACCTGCTGTATCTGGACGTTTTCACCGGCGGGCGAACCTATTTTCCCAATACTGCTCTGCCACCGTCAGACAAAACGGCGGGCGTTCTAAAAGCTGCGCTGGACGCCGCACGGCCTTTGCACATCCCCGTTTACGCCGTACTGGACACCCTCTGCTGGCGCAAGGATGGCGCAGCCCCGCACCCGCAGCCCTGGCCGACGGGCTATGAGGAAGACTTGACTGTCGGCGGCGAGTCCCCAGATCATTCCGTCCTGCGTCAGATGGATGCCGGCAGCCTCCGCAGTGATTTGGATATGGATTACGAGCGGACGGAAAGCGGCAGCCAGGGCTGGGCCAGCCCGCTTGACCCCGCTGTTCGCGCTCTCCTCCCGGCCCTGGTCAAAACGCTTGCGGCGACAAAGGGCCTGTGGGGGATCGCCTTCCAGGATACCGCCGCGCGGGGCTATCTGGGTTTGCCCTATGAAAACGATATGGAAGGCATTTCTCTGGGCTACACGCCTTCCGCGCGGCTTGCTTATCTGCGCGCGACGCACACCGACCCGGTAGATTTGTCCTCCGGGTATGACAGTTTGCAGTTGTTTCTGCCCTTTGAGGGCTGGTCTACCCAGTTTGATGTCTCGTTGCCTAACTTTTCGTCCATCAACAGTTTGAGCGACTGGAATAAAGTACGCGGCGACGCTGACTTCAGGCTGATGACCGCTTGTTTCGCAGCGGCGCAGGCTGTCGCTCCAACGCTGCCACTGCTAATGCGCGAGCGGCAAATCGGCGTGACATTCGATCCCTGGACAGACCCGAAAAAACTCAATCAGTATGCCAGTACGGATTCATTGTCCTATCCCTATCATGCGATCAATCCGCAAAGCATTCTCGTTTACACATATGGGCCGGTGGAACGCGCGAAGCCCCGTCATTTCGTCTGGGAGGCTGCTGACGGCGGGCCGGCGGGAAAGGATGGCAGGCGAGCGGGAGCGATGGTCTTTGATGTGGTGCATGGGGGCCAGCCTGCTGATCTTCTGGATACCCTGGATAAGCTGAATGTGTTTCTGAAAATACCGCCAGGTCTTTAAATATTTGAATAGAAATCTGATTAGGAAAAAGTCCTGGCATATGCCAGGGCTTTTCTTGTCTTTATCGCATCCGGCGGGGCCGGTCATCTTCGTCATCATCCTCGGCATCATCTTCGCCGAACGGTTCATCGTCCATGTCATCCAGCGCACCGGATGAATCCGTATAATTGGAAATTTCCTCGCCTCGAAATACGGTGACCAGAAAATCCTCCCGCTCAAATGATGGCAGATAGGAGGAAACAACGTCATCATCAATCTGCGCCAGAAGCTCTTCTTCCGTGGTCACCGGCAGATCAGCTTCCAAAATTAATGTGGCATGAATGGTGCGGCTTTCCACCGCGAAGTGAATATCAAGCTGGCCGATGCGGCGATCTTCTTCCCAGATTAGAAAGATTTCAGAACTTTGAGTGCGGACAAGCCGGGAAAGCCGATAGCGATAAGTAGTATCCATAAATAATTATCCATAAAAAAGGGGCGGGGACAAGCCCCGCCCCTGCAAGCGATGTGACTAAGCTGGTTCCGGGCGCAGGGTTGGAATGCGGCGCGGCTTCTCCGAGGCAGGAGCCGCAGGCGCATTGCCTTCTGTCGGCGGAGCCATCGGCGCGGCAGGAGGCGCCGCAAACTCCGGGGCTTTTGCACCTTCCAAAAGCGCAATAAAATCCTCGCGTTCCAGCATTTCTTTTTCCAAAAGCACACGCACAATTTCTTCCATTTTAGCCCGGTTTTCGGTCAAAATCTGGCGCGAGTGTTCGTAACAGCCATCGATAATCGAGCGGACTTCTTTGTCAATCTCTACGGCAATGTTTTCCGAGTAGTTACGCTCCTCGTTCCAGTCGCGGCCCAGGAAGGGGTTGCCATGACGGGTTCCCAGCACGACCGGGCCAAGCGCTTTGCTCATGCCATATTCACAGACCATGGAACGCGCAATGGCCGTGGCCCGCTCGAAGTCGTTTGAGGCGCCGGTGGTAATCTCGTTGAACACAATTTCCTCAGCGACACGGCCCGCCAGCAAAGAGCTGATACGCTCCAGGAATTCCTGTGCCGTCGTCAAATATTTGTCTTCTGTCGGATAGTGCATGGTATAGCCCAAAGCCTGCCCGCGCGGCAGGATGGAGACTTTATGCACGGGGTCGGCATTGGGCAAAAGCTCTCCAACAATTGCGTGGCCGACTTCATGGTAAGCAATCCGCTCGCGCGTCTTGTCATTCATAATCCGTGACTTGCGCTGCGGGCCGGCCACCACGCGGTCGACGCTTTCATTGAAATCATCGACACCGATCTTGGTCTTGTCATAACGGGCGGCCAGCAGGGCTGCCTCATTGACAAGATTTGCCAGGTCCGCCCCGCTGAAGCCGGGAGTCCGGCGGGCCAGTGTCTGGGCATTGACTTCTTCGGCCAGCGGCTTACCGCGCAGGTGAACATTGAGAATGGCCTCGCGGCCCCGGACATCAGGCGTATCCACCGTCACTTGCCGGTCAAAGCGGCCCGGACGCAGCAGAGCCGGGTCCAGGACATCGGGCCGGTTAGTCGCGGCGATCATAATCACGCCCGCATTCGGGTCAAACCCGTCCATCTCCACCAGCAGTTGGTTCAGAGTCTGCTCACGCTCATCATGTCCGCCGCCCATCCCTGCGCCGCGCTGACGGCCCACCGCGTCAATCTCATCAATGAAGATCAGCGAAGGCCGGTTGGCTTTGGCCGTGTCAAACAGGTCGCGAACGCGGGATGCGCCAACGCCCACAAACATTTCCACAAAGTCCGACCCGGAAATATGGAAGAACGGCACTCCGGCCTCGCCGGCAATGGCACGGGCCAGCATGGTCTTGCCGCATCCAGGAGGGCCGAGCAGCAAAACGCCTTTGGGGATTTTTGCGCCCAGCGCCTGAAACTTCTTCGGGTTTTTCAGGAACTCGACGACTTCCTGAAGCTCCTGCTTGGCCTCATCAACCCCGGCAACATCTTCAAACGTTACCTTCGGCACATTGTCATTAAGCCGTTTCGCGCGGGAGCGGCCAAACGACATGGCCTGGTTGCCGCCGCTCTGCGCCTGGCGCAGAAAGAACATCCAGAAAAAGAAAAGTACGCCGAGCGGCAGCACGACCATGGAAAGAATCGCGCTCATCGCATCCGAAATAGGAGGACGCGCATAGCCGAAGCTGCGAACTCCATGCGTATGAAGCTGATCGGCCAGGTAAGCGCGCTGCTGCGGATTGTCCTGACCCAGATACACACTGAAAGCTTGATTGCCTTTTGTCAGATGTCCGGTGAAGGTATCTTTATCAAACTCTCCGCTGGAAATGTTGTCGCTGTTGATGTCATCGAGAAACGTCGAGTAGCTCAACTCGGACTGTGTTTCGCCCAAATGGAGCATCTTGGAATTGCTCTGGGTAAAGAACCACGCCACCGTGAGCAGTACCAGAATGGGAACCAGAATGCGAACAATGCGATTTGCGTTCAAACAAAGGCCTCCTTCCCTGCCGTGACTCTGGCAAGGGAAGACTTCTAAAATTCACCGGCAGTAAAGCCTGCCGAGAATGAGATAGTATACCACATTGTTGTTTTATCGGCAACAAGGGTAGTGTTCTCTACGGAAACCAAATGCAAGGCGTTCCCTTCTCAATTTAACAAACGGGGTTCGGCAAACGTTCCAGCAGCCAGCGGTCGCTGACCTGTGCTTCCGGCACCCGCGCGGCCAGCGTGCCGGAGCCAAGCTCCAGGGTGTGACAAGCGCCCGGCGCATGGACGATCCATTGTCCTGGCCGGGCATAAGGAACAATACGTGCCGCCGTAAAATCCGCGCATAGAAACAGCAAATCCAGTGGAAAACGCACGCCCAGCGTGTGAACGGAAGCGACGCCCGGCAGCCACAGCCCTTCGCCCATCGGCAAGCCCGCATGGCCCAGTACGCCCCACCCTTTCGCCCAAAAGCCCTGCGCCCGCGTCACGACACCGACACCCCGTCCTGTCGGCTGGTGAATAAGCTGATAGTGTTCTGTCACTCAGCGTATCCCGAATCGGCCTGAATCTGAACCTGGCCCTGCGTACTTATTGAGACTGTCAGGCAGTTCGGCGACCCGCAGGAGGGGCAGTCCACACGCCGCATTTCCGGTCCATCTTCGGCCAGTTTTGCCCCGCTCACGGCGACCCAGACTTCTGTTCCGCAGCAAAAACAGCGATAAACTGCCTTTTCCAGTGGCACAGCAGCCGCTTTTGCCGCTTGCAGCCGCTCCCAGCGGAAATGCACAAACAGCCGCCCCCAGTTGTCCCCATCTTTTTCTACCCGGTGATAAAGGGCCTTTACTTCCGGCTGGTCCAGAAAGCGCAGCACGGCTTTTTTGAGCTGCCCGGAACCTTTTCCGGTGATAATTTCCACTTCGGTAATACGCTTTTGCACAGCTTCGTCCAAAATTCCATGCAGAGCCAAGTCAATCGCGCGACTGTCGTTATAAATCGGATGCAGGTCGAGTTTGAGTTTCATGGGCATTAAAAAATCAGCCCGCAAATCAAACTATGATTCACAGGCTGAGTGACGGGAGTTGCAAGATTCGAACTCGCGACCTTCCACTTTGGAGGCGGACGCACTACCAACTGTGCTAAACTCCCACGCTATTCAGTTTTGAAGTCTGGGGCCGGGAATGATACCCGCCCCCAGCAAACTACTTCGCTTCGCGATGCAGCTTATGAACGCGGCAGCGTGGGCAGTATTTATTCAATTCCAGACGATCCGGGTGCTGACGCTTGTTTTTGGTGGTCGCATATGTCCGCTCTTTGCACTCAGTGCAAGCCAGCGTGACAACAACCCGTGCTTCATTTGCCATGTTATGTTATCCTATCGGTCAAATGCCGGGACAGGAACATGCCCTATCCCAGCACAAAAGAAACTACGCGATGATTTTGGTAACGACGCCCGCGCCCACCGTGTGGCCGCCCTCACGAATGGCGAAACGCAAACCCTCTTCCATCGCAATCGGAGCGATCAGCTCCCCCACAATCGTCACGTTGTCACCCGGCATCACCATCTCAACGCCTTCCGGCAAATCTAAATTGCCAGTGACATCGGTGGTCCGAAAGTAAAACTGAGGACGATACCCCTTGAAGAAAGGCGTATGACGACCACCCTCCTCTTTGCTCAGGATATAAACCTCACCCTCAAACTTCGTGTGAGGCTTGATGCTCCCAGGCTTCGCCAGAACCTGACCACGCTCAATGTCCTTGCGCTCCACACCGCGCAGCAAAATACCCGCGTTGTCACCGGCCTGAACCGTGTCCAATGTCTTGCGGAACATCTCCATGCTCGTCGCCACCGTCGTCTTCGTCGCCTCACGGATGCCGATGATCTCGATCTGCTCCCCCGCCTTCAGAACGCCCCGCTCCACCCGGCCCGTCGCAACCGTGCCGCGCCCCGTGATCGTCATCGTGTCTTCCACCGGCATCAAAAACGGCTTGTCCACATCACGCTCCGGCGTCGGAATAAATGAGTCCACCGCTTCCATCAGCTTCAAGATCGCCGGCTCACCAATCTCCGTTTGATCCCCTTCCAGCGCCTTGACCGCAGACCCCACAATAATCGGGCAGTCATCGCCGGGGAACTCGTACTTGGAGAGAAGCTCGCGCACCTCAAGCTCCACCAGCTCAATCAGTTCCGGGTCATCCACCATGTCGGCTTTGTTGAGGAAGACAACGATGGACGGCACTCCCACCTGGCGGGCCAAAAGGATATGCTCCCTGGTCTGGGGCATGGGGCCATCGGCAGCGGACACGACCAGAATGGCTCCGTCCATCTGAGCGGCTCCGGTGATCATGTTCTTGATGTAGTCGGCATGGCCCGGACAGTCCACATGGGCATAGTGGCGAGCGCCGGTCTCATACTCGACGTGGGCGGTGTTGATGGTAATGCCGCGGGCCTGCTCTTCGGGGGCGGCATCAATGGAGGCGTAGGAGCGCGCCTGCGCCCCGCCCGACTTTGCCAGGACGTTGGTGATGGCCGCCGTCAGGCTGGTCTTGCCGTGATCCACATGCCCGATGGTGCCGATGTTCACATGCGGCTTAGAACGGTCAAACTTCGCTTTTCCCATGATTTAAAATTTCCTCGTTGAGTTTCGTCTTGTCTTTTAAGTTGTCTTTGTTGGTGCCTGTGAAGGGAATCGGACCCCTGACTGCTTCGCAAATGACTTCAGGAAGCGTCTCCGCCAGTCCGCAGGCATGTTCGGCTGTTGCCGGATACGGGCATTATTATAGCACATGGAGGCAATTTTTACAACCGCACGCTGTATACTTTGTTGGAATTCCGCTGAAATTACTGCGACAGCTTAAGAGACTCTATAGAAAGCCATTCAAAGGCCCCCTAGCCCACAATTCTGGGGGAACCAGAATAGTTCCGGCAAGTCGCTCTGTTCTTTCCGGCTCCCCAAAAGCGGGGCGGGGGGCTTCTACGACACTTTCTATAGAGTCTCTAAGGTGTATGATAATTGCCGCCCGACCAGCCGCAGCTTTTTAGAACAATCTTCCCCTTACCGCCGCTGACCGAAGAATCTATGCCATTGGATATGTTGTCTGAGCCGCCGCTCACTGACGCTTGGCTGGCACTGGCCGTATTGCCGAATCCCCCACTGACGGAGGCTTCATAATTGCTGGCTTTATTCAAGTAGCCGCTACTCACCGAAGAGGTCACACCGCTGGCAATGTTCAGATAACCTCCGCTGATAACCGCCCATTTGCCGCTGGCCGTATTGCCGCTACCGCCGCTGACCGAGGATCGGCTTCCGCTTGCGGTATTGCCCTCACCGCCGTTGACAGAGGAGAGTGAGCCACTGGCATGGTTACTAACCCCGCCACTCACTGAGGAAGCTGTCCCGATGACCACGTTATTTGCCCCGCCGCTCACAGCGGAGTCAACACCACTCGCAACATTGGCGGAGCCACCGCTGATCGAGGCATACTGATTGGTAATCGCATTGGCCTGACCTGCCACCAGACCACCGTAGCTTTGATAGTTGTTCTGATCGCCCAAAATTAAGTTATGACTGCCTGTGCGCGTGTCGCCGTTTCCATTTCCGTTAGCATTGTAACCAATGATCAGGTTTCCCAATCCAGTCAATTTCTTGTCAGAAATAGGAATGCCGAAATCACCCGTCGTACCATCGTTTGTGCTTCCCGAGCCGCTAACAATGTGGACATTTACACCTGTGATTGTTAATTCAGTGCCGGAGACGCTCAATGGCGCGGTCTTAGCCTGCAAGGCGGCAATGGTTGCTTCATCGGACTTGAGGCGGGCAATGAGCATAGCTAAATTGGCATCGGGGGCTTGAGCCTGAACCGAAGTGTGTTGAACCATCAGCAGCATGTTGGACAGAAAAAGCAGGCTTATAGCAGCCAGAAGCGCGCTCTTGAACTTGGACATAATGTTCCTTTGTCGTTTGCAAAACAAAACCCGGACACGCGAAATGCGCGTCCGGGCCGAATTGTCGTTCGGAATAATTCGCTTTCTCGTGTCAATCTGATCGCACGTTACAAATCCAGCAGAATGGGCAGGATCATGGGGCGGCGGGCGGTTTTTTTATACAAGAACTTGCCAACGGCGTCGCGGAGGTCCTGCTGAACGACCATCCAGTCGTTGTCTTCTTCCGGCAGATGCTTGATCTTCTCGATGATGACCTGCTTGATCTGCTCGACCAGTTCTTCGGATTGATCCATATAGACAAAGCCGCGTGAGATGACTTCGGGGCCGGAAATAATTTCGCCGGTCTCCTGGGAAACGCCCACGACCAGCACCAGAAAGCCGTCTGAGCCGATGTGCAGGCGGTCCCGCAGCACGACTTCGCTCACGTCGCCGATTCCGGTTCCATCAATCAGCACCGCTCCACTCTTTTCGACGCGGCCAATGACGCCGGCTACATCTTCGCCGACTTCCACAATATCGCCGATCTCGGCCCGAATAATGTCTTCGGCAGGCCAGCCCATCTCTTCGGCCATCTTGGCGTACATATGCAGCATTCGGTATTCGCCGTGCACAGGCATCACATACTGCGGCTCGACCAGGTTGAGCATCAGCTTCAGCTCTTCCTGGTAGCCATGCCCCGACACATGAACTTTGGCAATGCTGTCGTAGAAAACATTTGCACCGCGCCGGAACAAGTGGTTGATCGTGCGATACACGGCATCTTCGTTGCCGGGAATGGCGGACGCGGACAAAATCACCGAGTCACCGGCGACGATTTTCAATTTGCGATGCTCGTCGACTGCAATGCGTGACAGAGCCGCCATCGGCTCGCCCTGCGATCCTGTCGTGATCACCGTCACCTGCTGCGGGAAGTAGTCTTCGATTTCGTCGGCCCGAATCATCGTGCCTTCGGGGACGCGCAAGTAGCCCATCTGCTTTGCCATGTCCATGTTACGCTCCATGGAGCGGCCCATCAGGGCAACCTTGCGGCCATACTTGACCGAGAAATCAATCGCCTGCTGGACGCGATGAACATTGGACGCAAAACACGCCATGATGATTCGCCGCTGGGCATCATGGAAGATTTTCTCAAAAGCATCGCCGACAATCCGCTCGGACGGCACGAAGCCGGGCCGCTCAACATTGGTACAGTCGGAGAGCAGCACGAGAACGCCTTCCTGGCCGATCCGGGTGAGGCGGGCGATGTCAAACAACTGGCCGTCTACCGGGGTCTGGTCAAACTTGAAATCGCCCGTATGCACCAGCGTTCCGGCAGGTGTGTGAATGGCAAAGCCAACGGCATCAGGAATGGAGTGCGCCACTCGGAATGGTTCGACATCAAATATTCCGACTTTGAACCGATCTTCGGCATTGAACGTGTGCAGCTTGGCCTTGTCTAAAACTTTGTACTCACTCAGCTTGCCTTTCGTGAAGCCGATGGTAAGGCGCGTGCCGTAGACAGGGACGTTTAGCTGTTTCAGCACAAATGCCAGCGAGCCGATATGGTCTTCGTGACCATGCGTGATCACGATGCCCTGCACCATTTCGCGGTGCTCGAGCAGATAAGAAATGTCGGGGATGACCAGGTCGACGCCGAGCTGATCTGCGCCGGGGAAAGCCAGGCCGCAGTCAATCACCAGAATCTGGTCGCCGCAGCGGATAGCGGTCATGTTTTTGCCGATTTCGCCGATCCCGCCGAGCGGGATGATTTGCAGTGTGTTGGTACTGCTTGTGTTGTTGGGTGTTGTCATAATTGGGTTTGGTCGCCCCCCTGCCCCAATAATGGGGGAATTCAGAGAGGCTTATTCTTTTCTGGCTCCCCCGTCGGGTGCAGTTGCGCCATTATTGGGGGCCGGAGGCATATTAGCTGTGCAGCAGGCCGTAATCTTTCAAGGCGGCGTGGATCACAGCGCGTTCTTTTTCGCCGGCATCTACCAGAGGCAGGCGGACACGGCTACCGGGCAGCACGTCCAGCATGGCAAGCGCGGTTTTGGTGGGAACCGGGCTGGGGGCGCTGAACATGGCGCGGGTCATGGGAAGCGTACCGAGATGCAGGGCGCGAGCCGTTGCCATATCGCCGCTGAAAAACGCCTGGTGCATTTTTTGCAGGTCCGGGCCGACGACATGCGAAATAACACTGATGCTGCCGACCCCGCCCAGTGCCAGAATCGGCAGATTGACTTCATCTGCGCCGCCGTAGAGCTGAAAGCCTGCTGGCGCGTTTAAGATAATCTCGCCGACCTGGGCCAGCAGGGCGCTCGCTTCTTTGATCGCCACGATGTTGTCAATCTGTGCCAGGCGCAGCGTCGTCGCAGCTTCCATGTTGACATGAGTACGGCCCGGCACGTTGTATAACACGACCGGGAGCGTCGTCGCTTCCGCAATGGTTTTATAGTGGTGGTACAAGCCTTCCTGAGAAGGCTTGTTGTAGTACGGGGTGACAACCAGCAGCCCATCCACACCGGTTTCTTCGGCTTCCACGGACAGCAGGACAGTCTCCGCCGTATCATAACTGCCGGTTCCCGCCAGCACTTTTGTTTCCGGGCCGACGGCAGCCCGAATCGTGCGATACATTTCCAGCTTCTCATCGCGCGTAAGCGTCGCGCTCTCTCCCGTCGTGCCGGTAACAATCAAGCCGTCCGAGCCGTTCGCCGCCAGCCACCGGGCCAGCCGTCCGGCTTCGGCATAATCTATGTTGCCTGCCCCGTCAAACGGCGTGACCATGGCGGTCAAAACGCGGCCAAAGATTGGTTCCATATCACTTTCCATTGCGATGTCCTAATAAGTCCTGCGCCACGAGGCTCTCGGCGATCTGCACGGCATTCGTCGCCGCGCCTTTACGCAGATTGTCGCTGACGACCCAGAAGTTCAGGCCGTTTGGATTGTCCAGGTCCTGCCGGATGCGGCCCACGAAAGTCGTGTCCTTGCCCGCCGCAAACAGGGGCGTCGGGTAGGCGCGGTACGGGTACTCGCCGCCCACATCATCCAACACAGCGATGCCCGGCGCATCCGCCCACAGACTGCGGGCCTCGGCGGGTGTCAGCGGGCGTTCGGTTTCCACATAAACAGCCTCGGAATGGCCGACGAACACCGGGACACGAGCGGCGACGATAGGCGTGACACGGATGCTGTCATCCCCCATGATTTTGCGTGTCTCATGCACCAGTTTCATTTCTTCCGACGTATACCCATTGTCGTCAAAGCCGCCGATCTGCGGGATGACATTGGCGGCTACCTGCACGGGGAACGCCGGGCCGGGCGTTGTGACGGCGCGATTTTCCGCCAGCGCGCAGTTCTGGGCTTTGAGCTCGTCCACCGCTTTGCCGCCCGCCCCGGAAACAGCCTGATATGTCGCGATCAAGACGCGGGTGACGCGCACGGCATCATGCAGCGGCTTGAGTGCCAGGACAAGCTGAGCCGTAGAGCAATTAGGATTCGCAATGATTCCCGTGTGGCTTTTCAAAGTCGCGCCGTTGACTTCCGGGACAACCAGCGGAACGTCGGAGCGCATCCGAAAGTCAGACCCATTATCAATCACCACAGCGCCGCGTTTGACGGCTTCCGGGCCAAACGTGACCGCCGCGCCTTTTTCGCCTTCGGTTCCGGCAAAAAGCGCGATGTCGATGCCGTCAAATTCTTCGGGCGCCGTCACGCCGACGGCATAAGTTCGCCCATCTACCGTCAGAGTGCGCTCGCTTCGCGCCAGCACCCGGATTTCGCGGGCCGGAAACTCGTGTTCAGCCAGCACCCGGAGAATTTCTTCTCCCACGGCCCCGGCACCGACAACGGCAATGTTGTATTCGGACATGGCTTCTGATCAATTACCCTTCGTTATTTTCCGGCGTCCGCTCCGCGCACCGAAATGGCGCGGCTGACCTGCTCGCACAAATAATCCAGCAAAATCGTATGGTCAGCGGCGTCGCTGCCCAGGTGAAAATGAATTCCCTGCTGAGAAATATCGTCCGTGAGCAGTACCACAGGAATCCGGGCCGCTTCCTCCTCGGCTTTCAAAGCCGTCAGCAGCGCAAACATCTCGGCATCCGGCATGGCCGTGTCCAGCAGAATCAGGGCCGGAGCCTCGGTGATGACATAAGCCACGGCTTCCGGGGCAGAGGGCAAAATCTCCAGATGAACGCTTTTCGCCTGTAACTGCGACGCGGCCTCGGCGAACTCCCGGACTGTATCCGTTTCCGGCGGACAAACCGCCAGAGCTTTCGGGGTGCCGCTGCGGCCCGAAACTGCTGCCAAAATCGCGGCGCAGACACGGGCGGCATCCAGCGGCTTTTGCAGAAATGAAAACGCGCCCATCGTGAATTCGCCGCGCGACGGATCGCCCAGCACGGACACCAAAACTACGGGAATGGCAGCGGCGGCCCGGTCACTTTTCAGGGCGCGCAGAGCGCGCAGACCGTCCATATCCGGCATCATCATGTCCAGCGTGATCGCATCCGGCTTGTGCCGGCGCGCCTTTTGCAGGGCTTCTTCGCAATCTGCGGCTTCCAGTGTGCCATAGCCGCGCCGGTGCAGGGCATGGCGGATCAAGCTGCGAACATAAGAATCGTCATCCACGATCAAAACCAGGCCAATGCCGCGATCCGGCAGGGCAGGCGCTGCGGATGTACCGCCTGCTTCCAAGTATAAGGGCAGCGTGAAATAAAAGCGCGTCCCGCGTCCTGCTTCGCTTTCCACCCAGATCGCCCCACCAAGAAGCTCCACAATGGTTTTGGCGATTACCAGCCCCAGTCCCGTTCCGCCGGCTTCCCGCGTACTGGTATTATCCGCCCGGAAAAACTTTTGGAACAGCCGCTTTTGATCGGCGGGGGAAATCCCAATGCCGCTGTCGGCCACGGAGGTCAGCACACTGGCTTCACCGGTGACTTCCAGTCCAAGCTTTACCCAGCCGCCTTCCGGGGTATACTTGATGGCGTTGCTGACCAGATTGCTGAGAACCTGCGCCACTTTGTCCACATCGCCCCGCACCGGCGGAATGGATTCGGGCAGGCTGGCATCCATGCTGATTTGTTTTTCATCGGCGGCAGCTTTCATCAGCCGCAGCGTGTCGGCCACAATGCGCCGGTAATCAATCGGCTCATGCTTGATCTCAATGCTGCCCGATTCAATGCGCGAAATGTCCAGAATATCATTGATCAGATTGGAAAGCCGCGTGGTGCTGCTTTGAATAATTCCGAGAAACTCGCCCTGCAATTCACTGATCTCGCCGGTCACGCCCGACAAAAGCAGATCGGTGTAGCCTTTAATGCTGGTCAAAGGCGTCCGCAGCTCATGCGACACGACCGAAATAAAATCCGTTTTGAGCTTGTCCAATTCCCGTTCGCGCGTGATGTCCCGCAGCGCGATAATACACCCAATCGTTTCCCGGCCGTCTTCTCCCTGCACCGGAGCGGTGTAAAGCTGCAGCGAGCGCCGCTCCGGTCCGTCGTCTTCCAAATCGATAATTTGTTCGCGTACCCCGCGCGTCTGCGGCCCGTCCCCGTCCGGCGGGTCCAAACGCCCGTGGAGGAGAGGCTGAACCGCTGCCATCTGGGAAATGAGAGACTCTGCGCGGCTGTCAAGCAGTTCCCCGAAGCGTCGGTTCACCACCACAAATCGCCCCGCGTGGTCCAGCATGGCGATCCCATCATGGGTCGCGTTCAGAACGGCTTCAAAGCGATGGCTGTTGGCGGCCAGCGCTTGATTTTGTTCGCGCAGCCCTGCTTCACGCTGTGCAATCTGGGCCGCCATGCGAGAGAAGGCTTGCTCCAAAGGTGCCGCGCCCTCATGCTGCGGCCCCGCCATGTCCGAATAATCCCCGCGCTCCATTCGCTCTGCATTGCGGCGAATGTATCCGAGAGAAAGGCCGATTGGACGCATCAGCATCCGCCCCAGGACAAAGGCCAGAACCAGCGCAGCCGCGAGCGCCGCCGCAAAGACCCGGCGGCGAAAATGCTCGCCCCCCGCAGCCACCAGCAGCAGCGCAGCCGCGAACATAAACACCGCCGGCAAAAGCGCCGCCAGCGTCAGCCGGTTTGAGATTTTTCGACCAAACAGCATCGTCTCAGCATCAAGGAAAGAAATAAGAAATCGTTTATGTCTCTGGAAACCAGTTTAGAATACCCGAAAACCGGCACAATCGTGGTCGTGCCGACTTACAATGAAGCGGATAACATTGAAAAATTTGTCGCAGCCGTGCTGAAACAACCGGTGCGGGTGGACCTTTTGATTGTCGACGACAATTCCCCGGACGGCACAGGCCGGCTTGCCGATGCTCTGGCACAGTCTCCGCAGGTCGCTGGCCGGATTCATGTGCTGCACCGCGCGGCCAAAGAAGGCTTAGGGCGCGCTTATCTGGCAGGGTTTGCCTGGGCGATGGCGCACGGGTACGAGTCCATGATTGAGATGGACGCTGACTTTTCCCACGATCCGATGTATCTGCCGGGACTTTTAGAAGCGGCTGAAGGTGCGGATGTGGTGATTGGCTCGCGTTATCTCAATGGCATTTCCGTGATCAACTGGCCGCTGCGCCGGATTCTGCTTTCCTGGGGCGCGAATCGCTACGTGCAGACAGTGACACGGTTGAAAGTCAACGACTGCACCAGCGGGTTTCGCCTCTACCACCGGCGCACTTTGGAGGCGCTGGACCTGGGCAGCGTCCATTCCAACGGCTATTCGTTTCAAGTAGAAATGACATTCCGCGCTCAGATCGGCGGGTTTCACATTGTGGAAGTGCCGATTATTTTTACAGAGCGGCGCGCGGGCCAGTCCAAGCTGTCCAAAGGCGTGGTGTGGGAATCGTTCATTATGCCGCTGAAACTTCGGTGGCGGGAGCGGGCGATGAGGCGGGCAATCCATCCGCCCCGGCCTAGGCAGGCCGAGTAAAATTACAGCAGGTTTTCCAAGCCGTAAACTAGTTCGCCGCCGTTCGCGGCCAGCACGGGGGCATGGCGCACGGCCAAGATAACGCCGGGCATGAAGGATTTACGGTCAATGGAATCGTGGCGCAGGGTCAGAGTCTGGCCCGCCCCGCCGAAAATTACCATTTGCGATGCGACAAATCCGGGCAGACGGACGCTGTGAATGGGAACATCCCCTACCCCCTTGCCCCCGCGCGCTCCGGGGATTTTCTCAAAGGCAGCAGCCGGAAGCGCAATTGGCGACGCTCCGGCACGGCCTTCAGCGATCATTTCCGCTGTTTTGGCGGCGGTTCCCGACGGTGCATCCAGCTTCTTTTCGTGGTGCATTTCAATGATTTCGGCGTCCGGCAGGTAGCGGGCGGCTTCCTGGGCGAAACGCATCATCAAAATCGCTCCAATGGCGAAGTTCGGGGCGATCAGCGCACCGAGATGGTGCCGCCGGCACAAAGCGCGGACATGCGCGATGTCGGCAGGCGACAAGCCCGTTGTGCCGACAACAGGAACGACGCCGTGTGCCAGCGCCGTTTCCAGATTTTCCAT
The DNA here is from genome assembly GCA_965277095.1 of Capsulimonadaceae bacterium. GTDB lineage: Bacteria > Armatimonadota > Armatimonadia > Armatimonadales > Capsulimonadaceae > JANXMY01. Next base: position 2,300,053 of record OZ255718.1, on the reverse strand, counting down.
CACCGCTTCGGGAACAGAGAAATCCACCAGGGCCAGGGGCCGGGCCTGGATCAGCGCATCGGCGAGACTGTCCCCGGCGTCTACTTCCGACACCAGGCGCAAATCACTTTCCGCCTGCACCGCCGCAACAACTTCACGCCCCATGCGGCCCTTCGCGCCGGAAACGGCAACAGTAAGCGGCAGCGTCATTTCGCGGCTTTCTCCGCCTTCTTGCCCGCCTTTTCGGCAGACTTCTCCGTTTTCTTACCGGAGCCGTTTTTGCCGGCCTTATGAAGCGGCCCGACGGTTGCCATCGCATAGTCGTCGCGGCTAAACAGATAGTCGGCGACTTTGGCAATATCGTCGCAGGTCACCGCCGTGATTTTCCCCATGATCTCATCAATGGGCAAAACGCGGTCGTACACCAGCTCATTGCGGCCCATTCGCATCATGCGGGAGTTCATGCTTTCCTGGCTCATCACGATGCTGCCCCGGAACTGGTTTTTAGCCCGTTCCAGTTCCTTTTCGGTGATATTATTATTGCGGACATTGACGAATTCGGTTTTGACCAGATCAATCACCTGCTCCGCTGTCGCGGGGCTGGTCCCCGAATACACCGCGAAGTAGCCGCCTTCCCGATACGACTGCGAGTAAGAGCCGATGGAATAGGCCAAACCGCGCTTTTCACGGATTTCCTGAAACAAACGGCTGCTCATCGAGCCGCCGAGAATGTTGTCTAAAATGGAAAGATTGTATTTGTCGTCACTGAGCTGTGAGTAACCGGGCGCACCCAGTACGAGATTGACTTGTTCAATCGGCTTTTCAATGTAGCGCGTTCCTGCTGCGAATTTCGGGGCGGTGTCCCGCTCCCGCCACGCGGATTTTGTGCCGGTCAAATGCCCGAAACGCTGCGTCACCATCGCCACGATCTCGTCATGGTTCAGGTTGCCCGCCGCCGACACGACAATCGTATCCGGCGTGTAGCGCTTTGCCATGTAGTCTTTCAAATCTTTGGATTTGAAGGACGACACGGTTTCCGGGGTTCCGATGATGCTTTTGCCCAGAACATGCTTGGGCCAGAGGGTTTCCGCAAACACGTCATGCACCAGATCATCCGGCTCGTCGTCGCGCCGCTTGATTTCTTCCAGAATAACATTCTGCTCACGTCCCAATTCTTCCGCGTCAATAGTCGAGTTGAGGAAAATGTCTGACAGCACGTCCAATGCCAGCGGGACGTGTTCAGACAATATCCGTACATGATAGCAGGTATTTTCTTTGGACGTAAAAGCATTGATGTCGCCGCCCACCGAGTCAATCTGGTCGGCGATTTCCTGCGCCGTGCGGCTGGGCGTTCCCTTAAACAGCATATGCTCGATCACATGAGAAATGCCGCGCAGATTATCCGCTTCGTCGCGCGCTCCCACGCCGACCCAAATGCCGAGCGCCACCGACTGGACATAGGTAATGTTTTCGGTGACGATTCGGATGCCATTGGGAAGCACTTCGCGTTGTATCATAATGGGTGAAAAATCCTTGTGGGTGAGTTGATAGCTTAGTATACCTGTAACGTCAAGGCTTCGCATCCGGTTCCTGACGAAAAAAGAGCGGGAGGAATGCCTTCCCTCGCTCTCTTTTTTCGCTTCTACATCTTGCCCCCCATTGCGCTGCCCTGGCCGTTTTCTCCCATCAGCCTGCCATCGGGCGTCTGCACCTGCTCCCAGGCTGGGCGCGTGGCACAGGTGGGATCAATACCGCGCAGCATCATGCCCTGACCATGCGATTCATGCGCCCGAAATGCGGGCGGGTCTGAGGGGTCGCGCATTTGAATCAAAATCGTGGTACGCGCCTCATTGCTGACGTTCAGCCCGGAGCCGTGAATGGTCAGGTAGCTGAAAAAGACAGCATCTCCCGCTTTGGCTTCCAGCGGCAGGGCAGCCTCCACAGGATATTCTTCGGGCGGGAGATGCCAGGACCCTTCGGCGATATGCGGCAGCATTCCCCATTTATGCGAGCCTGGAACGACTCGCAGGCAGCCCTTTTCCAGCGGCGCATCATCAAAATGAAGAATTGCCGCGATCATGGAGTGGTGAACGTGGGGGAAAAACGGCGCGTCCTGGTGCATTGGAAACGGCGAGCCTTTCTCCGGGGGCTTGATAAACATCTTGGTGTGATGGAGCTGGACATTTGGCCCGATGATGTCCGCCGCGGCACTCGTCAGGCGCTCATCCACCAGCAGCCGGGAAAACGCGGCGCTTTGAAACTGGATATCGTGGCAGTGCAGAAGCTGGGTTGGCTTATCTGTGACCGTGTTTGCGCTGCCCCAGGTGGAGTTGATGCTTCGGAGCGCACTGAGACGCTCCGCCAGATCGTGCGCTTCCTGCCGGTAAGCCGCTGCCTCATCCGGGGCCAGCAGTCCGCGCACGACAACGTAGCCGTTGTCGGCGTAAAATAGTTTTTGTTCGTCAGTCAGCATCGGGTTTCTCCTCGCCCACAATCATCTCATCAAGACTCCGCGCTGCCCTGGGACAAGCCTGACGCAGATTTGCAGAATCAGGACGCGCTCCGGGACCACGCCGCGCCCTTCCAGATCGCCGCACCCGCTTTCCGTCCAAAGGGTAAGGCGGTCGTAATCTCGGTGAAGCATGGATTTCCTCCGGGGATAATTACACGCTGCTCTTATAAAGTCCTTTGCGAGGGCGGGTATACTAAGGCTGTTTTTAGAATGGAAACGGCATCATGCAGACGGTGATTATCATTGGTGCGGGTATCGGGGGGCTGGCAGCCGCCATGCGGCTCCAAGCCACAGGCCAATTTCAAGTTACGGTGCTGGAAAAAAATGATACAGTGGGGGGCCGGGCGAACATCCGGGATGTCGATGGGTTTCGGTTTGATACCGGCCCGTCCCTGCTCCTGATGACTGACGTGTACCGGGAACTGTTTGCCGCCTGCGGCGAAGAGTTTTCGGAGTGGGTGACTCTGCTCAAAATGGAGCCGAACTATGCCGTTCATTTCGGCGACGGCTCCCAAATGGAGATGTCCAGCGACCTGACAAAAATGATCGCCGAATTGGAACGCATTGAGCCGGGGGTCACACCGGGCTATTACCGCTTTCTGGAGGATGCCGGAAAAAAATACCGTATCGGGCGCGAAAAATTTGTGGAGAAAAATTTCCTACGGGCGGCGGATTTCTTCACGGCCTCCAACCTGAAGCTGCTCGGCCAGCTCAACGCTTTGGATAAACTTTACACGCACGTCTCCCAATTTTTTCGCGATGATCGGCTGCGGCAGGCATTTTCCATGCAGTCCATGTATCTTGGCATTTCGCCGTTTGACGCTCCGGCTGTCTATACATTGCTTCCCTATACGGAACTCGCCGAAGATGGCCTGTATTATCCTCAAAGTGGCATTTATGCCCTGCCGACCGCGATGGCCGCCGTCGCGCGCAAACTGGGCGTGACCATTGAAACGGGCCGGACGGTGACCCAGATCGCCGTCCAAGAGGGCGTCGCCAAAGGTGTCTGCACCGAAAGTGATTTCCTGCCCGCCGACATCGTGATTTCCAACGCTGATCTGCCCTACACGTACACAGACCTGCTGGTCGAGCGGCCTTCCAATCGCACGGAAGACGCCTGGAAGCGCCAGCCGTTTACATCGTCTGCCTTCATGCTGTATCTGGGGACGGATCAAATATACCCGCAGTTACGCCACCACAATTTCTATCTCTCCTCCGATTATAAGCGCAACTTTGAGGAAATCTTCCAGGCTAAAGTGCCGCCGCGCGATCCATCGTTTTATGTCAATGCTCCCGGACGCACGGACCCTTCTGTGGCTCCGCCAGGACACGACAATCTGTTCGTTCTGGTTCCCATCCCGCATTTGACCGATCAAATGACCTGGGATGATGCCCAAATTGCCCGGTTTAAAACCAAAGTCTACGACAAACTGGAAGAGCGCGGGCTGACTGATCTGCGCCGCCATGTCGTCGTGGAGCAAGTCGTCACACCCCATGAGTGGCGCGATCAATACAACCTCAAATTCGGCGCGGCTTTTGGCCTCTCACACGGCATTTTGCAGGTCGGCTATTTCCGCCCGTCAAACAAGTCGCCCGATGTCAGCGGCCTGTATTTTGTGGGAGCCAGCACTGTCCCCGGTACAGGTGTCCCTCTGGTCTGCCTCGGAGCGAAGCTGGTCACGGAGCGTATCCTTGCCGACACAGGGGGCTGCTGAATGCCTGCCACCGCACAACTCAATGCCGCCTATGAAGCGTCGCGCCGGTTGAACGCCCGGCATGGCAAAACGTACTACTTCAGTACGCTGTTTTTCCCGCGCGAGCTTCGGCGCAGCGTTCACGCCCTGTACGGCTTTGTCCGCTACCCAGACGAAATCGTAGATAATCCGCCCCCCGGCTCCGACCCCGCGCAGCTTCTCGCCGAGTATCGCCGGGCGACAATTGAGGCTATTGAAACCGGCGATTCGCCTCTGCCTGTCCTCTGCGCTTTTGCCGACATGGCCCGCAGGCATTCGCTGTCTGCTGAATATCCGCTGGCATTTTTGGACGCGATGGCGATGGACTTGACCCGAACGCGCTACAAGACCTTTGAGGAACTGCAAACTTACACCTACGGCAGTGCGTCGGTCGTCGGCCTGATGCTTTGCGCGTTGCTGAGCGTCACCGACGTGGATGCACTCCGCCGCGCCCACGATCTTGGCCTGGCAATGCAGCTCACGAATTTCTGGCGTGACATTGGAGAAGACTGGCGCGAACGGGGCCGAATTTACTTACCGCAGGAAGAAATGGCTGCATTCGGCTACACGGAGGAGATGCTTTGCGAGGGGATCATCAATGACCAATTCGTGTCACTGATACAGTTTCAGATCGCCCGTGCGCGCGATTTCTACCGGAGCGCCGATCTGGGCATGGCAGCGCTGCCGCCCGAAGCGCGCCGCCCGGTCGAGCTTGCGCGCATACTGTATGCGCGAATTCTGGATAAAATTGAAGCGAGCGGCTACGATGTCTTTCGACGCCGCGCCCGCACAACGGGGCTGGAGAAAGCGGCGGTCGCCTTGCGGCTGCGATTTTCTGAAAAAATCGCAGAGGAGAGGATCACTGGAGAAAGAAGTCGTTCGCGCCGATAATATCCCCATGATTCCCGTCAATTTTTTTGGCCCGGATATGCTGCTGTCGTCACTGGTCTGGGGAGCGGTCGGCGCAGGCTGCGTCCTGTACGGCAAAAAGCAATCCGACGCCGTGCCGCTGATCGGCGGCTTGGCCCTGGTCGCTGTTTCCTCCCTTATTCCTTCAGCTCTTTATATGTCTGTCTTCAGCCTGCTGCTCATCGGCGGCATGGTCGCGGCCAAAAAGCAGGGATTTTAAAAAGTCAGGGATTTTAAGAAGTCAGGGATTTCAACGATGGGCCGCCGCGATCTCTGCCTCCACGACCGCCTTGCCTTCGGAATGGAGCAGGTCATAGACTTGGGCGCGGATTTGAAAAAATTCCTGCGAGGTACGCAGGTCCGCCTCGCGCTCCGAGCCGAATGGTACGGCGATTTCCGCTTTGAGGCGGCCAGGCCGGGCGGTCATCACGAAGATGCGGTCACTGAGAAACACCGCTTCATCAATATCGTGCGTAATAAACAGCGTTGTAGTGCGCTCCCGGCGGCGGATGTCCAGCAGCAGTTCCTGCATTACTGTCCGGGTCTGGGCATCCAAAGCCCCGAATGGCTCATCCATCAATAAAATGCGCGGGGAATTGGCAAGAGCGCGGGCAATCGCGACGCGCTGGCGCATCCCGCCGGACAATTGCTTGGGATAATGATCGCGGAAGCCTTGCAGGCCGACGGCATCTAGAAAATGGTCGGCTAATTGCTCCCGCTCCGCTTTTTTCGCGCCGCGCTGCTTCGGGCCGAACTGAACATTTTGGCGCACCGTCAGCCAGGGAAACAGAGTGTAAGCCTGAAACACCATGCCGCGCTCCGCCCCCGGTCCGTAAACTTCGATTCCGTCCAGCAGTACGCGCCCGTCGGTGGGAGTGGTCAGACCACCGACGATATGAAGCAGGGTGGACTTGCCGCAGCCGGACGGACCGACAATGCTAACCAGTTCACTGACACCGACCGTCAGTGAGGTCGGCTCCAGCACCGTCAGCGGGCCATTTTTCGTCCCGTACTGCTTAGACAGTCCTTCCAGGCATAAAATTGGGTCCGGCATGGTTACGGCCGCATCAATTTCTTTGGGCGTCCGCCCAGGGCAGCAGGCGCGGCTGCGCGATTTTAAATACCATGTCGGTTGCCAGGCCCAGCAGCCCGAGAATCACAATCCCCACAAAAATCTCATCGGCCCGCGAAAATCGTTGCGCTTTCATAATAGAATAGCCCAGGCCGGAGCTGGTGGCGACCACTTCCGCAATCACCAGATACGTCCATGCCCAGCCGATCATAGTCCGGCAGGTATCCAGCAGACCGGGCAGCGTTGCAGGCAGCAGAACATTAAACAGCACCTGCCGCCGGTTTGACCCCAGTGTCCGCGCGGCATTGAGCAGATCTTTGGGGACCTGCCGGGTGACATCGGCAACCACCAGCACCATTTGAAAATACGTGCCGAGGAATATCAGTAAAATCTTCGCAGGCTCGTCAATCCCCGCCACCACCATGACCAGTGGAATCAGGGCCGGCACGGGGACATAGCGCACAAAGCCGACGAACGGTTCATGCGCGGCTTCCGCCGTTTTGTAAGCCCCCATCAGAATCCCCAGAGGGATTGCAAGCACAGCGGACAGCAAAAAGCCGATCCCAATGCGGGTGACGCTGATTTTGATGTCCGGCAGAAGGTCGCCGTCCCGGTACATTTCGACCCCGGCCTGAAACATGTGGGTCGGCGTCGGCAGGATCAGCGCATTGGCCCGCCCTGAGTAGGTCATAAAGCACCACACGGCAATCGGCAGGAGAAACGAAGCGGCAGCGATAGACAGATAAGCGCGGCGGGGAATTTCTTCACCGATCTGAAAGAGGCCCGGACTGCGCCGCCACGCCGGCACTCGCGCTGCCGTGTCTTTCGTCTCCACCCCTTGCAGACTGATTGCCATTGTGGTGCTTTCTTTCGCGCAAAACCTAACCCCCCGCCCCCCCTTCCCTCGGAGGGAAAGGGGAGTCAGAATAAAGGGCCTGACTTTGTCCTAACCCTTCCTTCCGAGGGAAGGGACAGCCATTCTTATGGCAGGGTTAGGTTCTTTCCCTAATCGACCTTCAGCGTGTAGTCGTAAGGCGGCTTCTTGCCTTCCCCTTTTTTGACGGCAGCGGTGATAAATGTCGGGTCAATCGCTGCCGTATAATCCGGCAGTTTTGGGATTTGCTTTTGCGCCAGCAGGAACTGCGTGATGGACGGGCCGCTGCTATAAAGTGAGGTCGGTTTGTCGCTCTTGGTGAACGCCGCCAGACCTTCCGGGCCATCGAAAATGCGCGTTCCCTTGATAAAGCCCTTGTAGAAAGCAATCTGCTCGGCGGGCGTACCGGGGTCTTTGGCAGTGTCGGCCATGATTTTCACGGCTGCGTCGGGATTCGCGCGCCACCAGGCCATCGAGTCGTACCAGGCATCGACAATGCCCTGAACATCCTGCGGGCGGGCGTCAATGACTTTGCTTTGGAAGACCAGCAGATCAGGAATCTGGCCCGGCAGCGAGCGGCTGTCAAAGATAACGTGCGAGCCGGGCAGCTTCGCCAGGAGCTGGCTTTTGTTCGGCTCCCAGACCGCAACGGCGTCCACTTGCTTGGCGATCATTGCGCCGGGACAATCCTGCACTTTGATCGGGACATACGTAATGTCTTTTTCCGTCATGCCGTTGGCGGCGAGGGCTTTATCCAGCAGAAACTGTTCCACGGTTCCCAGTTCTGTCGCGACTTTTTTGCCCTTCAAATCTTTCATGGAATGAACGTCCGGCCCGGCGACGACCGCATCGTTGCCTGCCGAGTTGTCATTGATCAGCACCGCTTTAGCCGCCTGCCCCTGCGCCAAAGGCCCCATGGTATCGCTCCAGGTCTGGCAGTTGGCATCGACTTGATTTGCGGCGAACGCATTGAGGGAATCGGTGTAATTGGGAAACCATTTCAAGGTTACATTCACATTATGCTTCTTGAAAAAGCCCTGCTTGTCGGCAATCGCCCACGCGGTCCAGCCGGGCCAGTCGGAATAACCGATGGTAATCGGCCCGCTCGTACCCGCGGGGGCAGACGCCGCCGATGTTGCCGGAGCGCCGGGCGCGTCAGCCTGTTTCGGCCCGCAGCCGGCAAGCGCCAGAACAGTCAAAGCCGAACCAGCCAAAAGGCAGTGGGGAAAATGGAACCGGGAAAAACGCATAAAAACGCTCCTTTTCTACATGACTCGGCAAACCACCGGGCCGGAATGGAAAAGAGCGCCATGCTCTGCGGGGATTCAGCGATGAAACCAGGAAAAGACGGAGTGACTCAGCGTCGAGGCATCAGGAGTATACAAGCTTTCAGGAAGATTGTCAAGTCTCGCCAAATAAAAAACGTCTCGGATGACGCAAAACACGAAGAAATGCGTTATAATGACGAAAATCGTCAGAGATGAGCGGGGTAACAATCATTAACGTCACTGACACTCCTGGTATGGGAGCGGACTTTCCCGCTCTGGATGCACTCGATCACCAAATCATTGCTGTGCTGCAGGAAAATGCGCGCCTGACCAATGCGGAAGTCGCGGCGCAAGTAGGCAGCAGCGAGCCAACGGTGCGACGGCGTGTGGAAAAACTGCTGCAAAATCAGGTGATGAAGATCGTCGCCGTCGTGCCTCCCTTTTCGTTGGGGTACAACGTCGTCGCCATCCTTGGACTTCAGATTGACCACAGCTATCTGGAAGAGATTCAAGCGGCTCTGGTTCCAATGCCGGAAATTCGCTTCGCCGGCGTGACGCTCGGCAGTTATGATATTGTGCTGGAAGTCTGGTTCCACGGCAACAAAGAACTGCTGGCATTTTTGCATGGACGCCTCAGTAAAATTACGGGCATCCAGCGCATTGAGTCTTTGCAGGTGGCAAAGATGGTCAAATATGCGTATGATTGGGGCGTACAACCGTCTGCCGCATAATTCGCCACTATTTCATTAATATTGACGATATTCGTCATTATTATTCCGTCTGCTCGCTTATTCGTCATGGCAATTCATAAAGCCGGGGGCAGGCCTTGACAAGCGCCGTCCGTCCCAGTATACTACAGCCACCTCTACGACGAGCCTTTCCAGACCGCGCCGGCATCGTCGCCTCCGCTTTCCATCTCAGCTTTTCAGCATATTTTAAGGAGCCTCTGCGTGGCAGGCGAAATTCTATTGGAAGAGGTTTTGCAGCCGGGCGCGGCCTGGTCGCATATTCTCAAGCGCGGCACAGCTCTTCGGCTGACTGACACAAACGGCGGCGCGAACGTCGGCGCAATTTTCTACAACGCCGACTGTCCGGTGGAACGCCTCAACATTCCCGACACGCTGAAAGCCCAGCACATCGCGCGTCTGGCCGAGGGGTTTGTCTTATATTCCGATATGGGCCGCATTTTGTGCTCGGTCACTCACGACACGTTGGGATGGCACGACGCCCTCAGCGGCTGCGGAGATGCTGCCGCCGTCCAGGCCAGGTATGGCGAGGGGCGGTATCAAGAGCGCCGCAATGATTTTCATCGAAATGCCCACGATAGCTTTTTGATTGAACTGGAAAAATATGGACTGGGGCCGCGCGACTTATCCCCCAACATCAATTTTTTCAGCAAAGTCGCCGTCGGGCCGGATGGTCAGTTGACTTACGCCGAAGGCCATTCGCCGCCGGGCAGCGGGGTGGAACTGCGGGCTGAAATGAACGTTCTGCTGATCCTCAACTCCTGCCCCCACCCCCTGGACCCTAATCCAGAATATTCCCCAAAGCCGGTGCATCTTTCCCTGCGGCGCGTCCCGCCGCCTGCCGCCGATGATCCCTGCCGCGTGTCCCGCCCGGAGAACGGGCGCGGATTTACTTTGACGGAGCGCTATTTTCTATGAACGCCACTTTCACCGAAAGCCCTTTCAGCCCGGCAAATGCGCTTTATCGTGCGATTATCCCCGCGGGCGAGTCCTGGATTTATCCCATCAGCAAAGGCCAAACATTTCGCATCGTAGACTTGGAAGGCAACCAGGCGGTCGATACGCTGTTTTATAATGCCGACGATTTCGCGGACCGATACGACTTTCAGAATACCATTCGCGCTCAGGGCAGTATTTATCTCACCACCGGTTCACGACTGATGTCCAGCAATGGAAATGTTCTGCTGACCATCACCGCCGACACCTGCGGGCGGCATGACACGCTCGGCGGGGCGTGCGCGACCGAAAGCAATCAAGTCCGCTATGCGCTCGACAAAGGCCACATGCACGCCTGCCGCCAGAGCTTCCTGACGGCGCTTCTCCGCACTGACACGGCGCTGGAAAAACGTGACATCCCAAACAACATCAACTTCTTTATGAATGTCCCCGTGACCCCCGAAGGTGGGCTGACTTTTGAAGACGGCATTTCGGAAGCGGGAAAATATGTGGAAATGCGCGCCGAACGGGACGTGCTGGGACTGATCAGCAACTGCCCGCAGCTTAACAATCCGTGCAACGCTTACAACCCGACATCGATTGAAGTGCTAATCTGGGACGCCGTCTATGTTTCGTAAAGTCTTAATCGCCAACCGGGGCGCGATTGCCTGCCGGATCATCCGCACTCTGCGAACGCTCGGCATCAGCTCGGTGACTGTGTATTCCGACGCCGACCGTCATTCCCTCCATGTCGCGCAGGCCGATGAGGCCGTTCGGATCGGCCCTGCTCCCGCCGCGCAAAGTTATCTCTCCCTGGATGCTATCTTGCAGGCCGCGCGTGAGACTGGGGCGGAAGCCATTCATCCAGGATACGGCTTCCTGAGCGAAAGCCCCGACTTTTCCGAGGCCTGCGACGCGGCGGGGATTGTCTTCATCGGCCCGACGGGGGCGCAAATGAGGGCGTTTGCGCTGAAACACACGGCCCGGCAAATGGCCGAAAGCCTCGGCGTGCCTCTGCTGCCGGGAACGGGCCTGCTGGCAAGTTTGGAAAAAGCGCTCTCGGCAGCCGAAACCATCGGCTATCCTGTCATGCTTAAAAGCACGGCGGGCGGCGGCGGCATCGGCATTCGCTTGTGTCAAAACGCCGCAGAGCTAACCGCGGCCTGGGACGCGGTAGCGCGGCAGGGCGCGGCCAATTTCGGCGACGGCGGCGCATTTCTGGAACGCTTCATCGCGCAGGCGCGGCACCTGGAAGTGCAGATATTCGGCGACGGGGCAGGCGAAGTCATTTCCCTGGGCGAGCGCGACTGCTCCGTGCAGCGCCGCAATCAGAAAGTGATTGAAGAAACGCCCGCGCCGGGCATCTCGCCGCAGACCCGCGCGCGTCTCAGCGAAATTGCTGTGCGGATCGGCAAAGCGGTCAATTATCGCTCGGCAGGGACGGTGGAGTTTGTTTATGACGAGGCGGCCGGCGAGTTTTTCTTTCTGGAAGTCAACACGCGCCTGCAAGTCGAGCATGGCGTCACCGAAGAAGTCACAGGCGTTGATCTGGTGGAGTGGATGGTGCGGCAAGCCTCCGGCGATCTGCCGCCGCTGTCCAGCTTCTCCCTTTCTCCCAACGGCCACTCGTTTGAGGCACGGCTGTACGCCGAAGATGCCGGACATAGCTTTCAGCCCAGCATTGGCCGCTTGACCCATGTGCGTTTTCCTGACGGTGTGCGTGTAGAAACATGGGTAGAGCCGGGAACGGAAATCACGCCTTATTATGACCCGATGGCTGCCAAGCTGATTGTGCGAGGCGCGAACCGCCCCCAGGCACTCGCCGCCTTGCAGGCGGCGCTGAACGAAACGCAGCTTGCCGGGATTGAAACCAACCTGGATTACCTTCGGAAAGTCAGCGCGTCCCCGGAACTGGCCGCAGGCACGGTCACGACTTCGTTTCTGTCGCGTTTTTCTTACCAGCGCACAGCGATTGAAATCATTTCGGGTGGGACGCAGACGACCGTGCAAGACTATCCGGGGAGGCTCGGCTTCTGGAATGTCGGCGTTCCTCCTTCCGGGCCAATGGACAGTCTGGCCCTGCGGCTGGCGAACCGCCTGGTCGGCAATGCGGAAAGCGCGGCCGCATTAGAAATAGCCGTATCCGGCCCGGAGCTGCGATTTGGCTGCGACGCGGTCATTGCCCTGGTCGGTGCGCCGATGGACGCGCTGATGGACGGCGCTCCCATTCCATTTGGTCAGGCGATGAAGGTGAGCGCGGGGGCGAAGCTCCATATCGGCATGGCGAAGGGGCCGGGCCTGCGGGCCTATCTGGCCGTTGGCGGGGGGCTGGAGGTTGGAGAATATCTCGGCAGCCGCAGCACGTTTATGCTGGGCGGCTTTGGCGGGCATGATGGGCGCGCCCTGCGCCCCGGCGATGTGGTTCACCTCCAAACGCCCGGCGCGGGCATGGACAAAGTGAGAACAGCCCTGCCGCCGTCAGTGATGCCTGTTTATGGAAATCACTGGCAGATCGGCGTCCTGTACGGGCCGCATGGGTCGCCGGACTTTTTTCGCGACGAAGACATTCAGATGATCTTCAGCACAGATTGGAAAGTGCATCACCAGTCGGATCGGACGGGTGTGCGGCTGATCGGGCCAAAGCCGCAGTGGGCCAGGCTGGATGGCGGCGAGGCAGGTCTGCACCCATCTAATATCCACGATAATGCGTATGCCGTCGGCACGGTGGACTTCACCGGCGACATGCCGATTTTATTAGGCCCGGACGGCCCGAGCCTGGGTGGCTTCGTCTGCCCGGCAACTATTATTCACGCCGAACTCTGGAAAATGGGCCAACTGCGCCCCGGTGACACGGTGCGCTTTCAGGCCGTAACCTACGAGGAAGCCGAGAGCATGGCGCGTCAATTGGACGAAGCCGTCGCGTCGCTGACTTCTCCCCTGCCCTCTTTGCCGCAAACAGGGGGGCAGCCGGCGGAACCGGCAATACTCATTTCTCGCCCGGCCACAGACACCGTACCGTCTGTCGTCACCCGTGCGGACGGCGACCGTTCCCTGCTGATTGAATTCGGCCCGAACGTGCTGGATTTGTCCCTGCGGCTTCGGGTTCATGCTCTGGAAGCCCAGTTTCGCGCCCTGAACCTGGCAGGCATTCTTGACATCACTCCGGGCGTCCGCAGCCTGCAAGTGCATTACGACACAAATAAATTGCCTCGTGAGGAAATGCTTGCCGCCCTGGCGCAAGCGGAGGCGGCGATCCCTGCCGACCTGGACATTGTCGTACCCTCGCGCACGCTGCACCTGCCGCTTTCGTGGGACGATCCGCAGACGCGGCTGGCCGCCGAAAAATATATGCAGTCGGTACGGCCCGACGCGCCCTGGTGTCCTGACAACATTGAGTTTATCCGCCGCATCAACGGCCTCAGCTCGGTGGACGATGTTCAAAGAATTATTTTTGACGCTCGCTACCTGGTGCTGGGCCTCGGAGACGTGTATCTCGGCGCGCCCGTCGCGACTCCCATCGATCCGCGTCATCGCCTGGTGACGACCAAATATAACCCGGCACGTACTTGGACACCGCAGAATGCCGTCGGTATCGGCGGCGCGTACCTGTGCATTTATGGCATGGAGGGGCCGGGCGGCTATCAGCTTTTCGGTCGGACCACTCAAGTTTGGAACACGTTCAAAAGCACGCGCGAGTTTGAGCCGGGGACGCCCTGGCTTTTGCGGCCCTTTGATCAAATCCGGTTTTACCCAGTGAGCGCGTCCGAGCTTTTAGAAATGCGCGACGCTTTTCCGCACGGGGAAGCGCCTCTGCAAATTGAACCGGCTGAGTTTCGTTACCGTGAGTATCTGGCCTTTCTGGACTCGATTCAGGACGAGACGCTTGTTAGCCGGACTCGCCAGCAGGAAGCGTTCGCCGCCGAACGCGCCCGCTGGGCCGCCGCCGGACAGGCCGCCCTGCCGGATGCCGATGACGCCGACCTGAATCCTCGGCTCAGCTCCGACATTCCCGAAGGCTGCGAGGCCGTGTCATCTCCCATGACTTCCAGCGTCTGGAAGATTCTCGTGGAGCCTGGGCAGCATGTGAGCGCAGGCGAGACTCTGCTGATATTGTCAGCCATGAAAGTGGAATGGACAGTATCAGCGTCGCACGACGGCATTGTGGAAGAAATTCGCACGAAGCCGGAGGCGCTGGTCCTGCACGGCCAAACACTGGCGATTTTACGGACGGGATAATGGAGCCAAATAGGAAACCCATGCGCCTAGACTTGACCGCGCTGTACGCTGCTTACTCTTCCGGTGAGACACCTGTGGAAGTCTTAGACCGTGTGTATGCCCGGATTGAACAGACAGGACTCAATCCCGTTTGGATTTCACTCGTGCCGCGTGAAATTGTCATGGCGCGGGCCGAGGAAATCACGCGAGGCGACCGGGAAAAATTGCCTCTGTATGGCGTTCCGTTCGCCGTCAAGGACAATATGGATGTCGCCGGCATGGACACAACGGCGGCTTGCCCGGCGTTCTGCTACCGGGCGGACGCCACAGCGACGGTCATCAAAAATTTAGAAGAAGCCGGGGCGGTCTTAGTCGGCAAAACCAATATGGACCAGTTTGCAACGGGGCTGGTAGGCGTTCGCTCTCCATATGGGGCGTGTTCCAGCGTTTTTGACAGCCGCTATCTTTCCGGCGGCTCCAGCTCCGGGTCAGCGGTTGCCGCTGCGAGTGGTTTGGTGACATTCGCGCTCGGCACGGATACCGCCGGCTCCGGGCGCGTCCCGGCAGCGTTTAACAACATCGTTGGCCTGAAGCCGACGCGCGGCAGCCTGAGTACGCGCGGCGTCGTCCCCGCCTGCCGCTCACTGGACTGCGTTTCCATTTTTGCACTGACTTCGGGGGATGTCTGGCAGGTCTTTCAAGCCGCGCGCGGGTTTGATGCGTCCGACCCTTACTCGCGCCCCCCGGCAGCGGAGGATCGCCCCGCCCCCTGGCTGTGCGGCCCGTTTCGGTTCGGCACCCCGCAAAGTGATCAGTGGGAGTTCTTCGGAGACGATGAAGCAAAGCGGCTTTATGCAGCATCCATTCAGGCACTCGAAACCCTGGGCGGTGTCCGCGTCGAATTTGACTTTGAACCATTTCAGGAAGCCGCCCGGCTGCTGTATTCCGGCCCCTGGCTCGCAGAGCGCCTTGCCAGCCTGAAAGGCTTTTTTGACGCACACGCCGAAGATGTCCACCCTGTCGTGCGAAGCATCATCACTGGCGGGGCAAAGTTCAGCGCCGCGGACGGCTTTCTCGCTCAGTACCGCTTGAAAGAACTTCAGCGTCAAACGGATGCCGCGTGGGATACTTGCGATCTGCTTCTCCTGCCCACCACCGGGACGACTTACACGCTGGCAGAGGTAGCCGCCGACCCCGTGCGGCTGAACACCAATCTTGGACACTACACCAATTTTGCCAACCTGCTTGATCTCACCGCCGTCGCCCTGCCCGCCGGGTTTCGCCCGAATGGCCTGCCGTTCGGCGTTTCGCTGATTGGCCCAGCCCAAACCGAGATGGCCCTGCTTTCCGCCGCTGACCGGCTGCATCGGTTTTTGGGAAAGACGCTCGGCGGACTGAAGACGCCTCTAGGAGACACAGCGTCGCTGCCGCTGCCAGTCACACCACCAGGCTGTACACTTCTGGCGGTTGTCGGCGCACACCTGGCCGGGCAGCCGCTCAATCACCAGTTGACCGGTCGCGGCGCACGGCTCGTTTCCCGCACCCAAACAGCCAGGGGCTACCGGCTTTACGCCCTGCCAAATACGACGCCCGCCAAACCGGGCTTGATGCGCGCGCCGGGCTTCGCCGGCCCCGGCATTGAGATTGAAGTCTGGGCAATGCCTACGGACCAGTTCGGCAGCTTTGTCGCAGCCATTCCTGCACCGCTTGGCATCGGCAGCGTGGAACTGAAAGATGGCTCCATAGTCAAAGGCTTTGTCTGCGAACCGTTTGCTATTGACGGGGCAGCGGAGATCACGCATTTCGGCGGATGGCGGGCTTATCTCGCCACCCTGACAATGTGAACGGCTGTCAGGTTGACAGAAGGCCCTTTCTGCCCCTATAATGGGCATAATCAAAATCACAGACAAATCCCGGCTCGGCAGGGCCGCGATAAGGAGGTCTGCATTGTCTACAATACTCCGGCGTTCAAGGCTGACGCTGGGACGGGCGAGTCTGGCGGCAGGGATGCTGCTCGCAGGCGCGGGCGCGTCTCAGGCGCAGAGCGAAAGCGCCGCCGTGCCGATCAAGTTTACGATGCCCGTGTATGAAGTCCTCGGCTTTGTGCTGCTGGCGGCGGTCACAGCGCTGATCTACGGGTTTATCCTTCGGCAGCAGGTACTGAGTCTGTCGGCGGGTTCGGAAGCCATGCAGGAAGTTGGTGAAGCGATCCGCTCCGGCGCACTGGCCTATCTTGCCAAACAGGTTCGCACCATGCTGCCTCTGGTGGGAATCCTTGCCGTTGTTTTGTTCTTTTTGTACTTTCATCAATACGGTCTGACGATTGCCATTGGAATTGCCGTGGCGTTTCTCGCGGGGGTCACGCTCTCTTATACCGCCGGCTATATCGGGATGGGCATGGCCGTGGCAGGAAACCAGCGGACGGCGCACCAAGCGCTGACCACTTACAAAGGCGCGCTGGAAACGGCCTTTAAAAGCGGCGCAGTGGCGGGCATGATGACGGTCGGGCTGGGCCTGCTCGGCGCCACCATTATCTTCGCGATTTTCAAGGGCGACGCCATGAAGGTGCTGGTGGGCTTCGGCTTCGGCGGCAGCCTGGCGGCGCTGTTTATGCGCGTCGGCGGCGGCATTTTCACCAAATCCGCGGATGTCGGGGCGGACCTTGTCGGCAAGGTAGAACACTCCATCCCGGAAGACGACCCGCGCAATGCGGCTACGATTGCCGACAATGTGGGAGACAACGTCGGCGACTGCGCGGGCATGGCGGCGGACGTCTTTGAATCCTATCTGGTCACACTGGTCGCCGCACTGCTCCTGGGCGCGGCGGTCGGCGGCGTCAATTTTGCGCTGCCGCTTGTTTTGTTTCCACTGGTCATTCACGGCATCGGCATCTTCGCCTCCGTGATCGGGATCGGCAGCCTGCGCGGTAAGGAAGACATCACCCTGGACCCGCTGACACCGATCAATCGTGGGTTCTGGCTCACGGGCTTGCTGGCGGCCATCGGCCTGGCAGCGGCGGCATTCTTGCTGCCGGGCATCAAAGACGGCATCACGGTAGACGGGCGCACTTATGGCCCGATTTACTTTGTGATTGCCCCGGTTATCGGCGTCATTCTCGCCCTTGTCATCGGCAAGCAAACTGAGTATTTCACGGGTTCGGATAAGCGGCCTGTCAATGAAGTCGCCCATGCGTCCCAAACCGGCCCGGCGACTTTGATCCTGTCCGGCTTCTCGCTTGGCCTGGAAAGTGCGGCCTGGGGCGTGGCCGTGATTGTCATTGCGCTTTTCTCCATTGTGCTGCTGTTTGGCGGCAACCCGCTCCTTTCGGCTTACGGCATCGCACTGGCCGGGCTGGGGCTGCTGACCACGACGGGGTACGTTCTCGCAATGGATACATTCGGCCCGATTTCCGATAATGCCCAGGGCATTTTTGAGATGTCTGGGGCGATGAACGAGTACCATGCCAGCCTTAACGGCAGCGCGCCCAGTACGCTGCCGGGCGACAAGGTCGTCTCCAAGCTGGACTCTGCGGGCAACACCACCAAAGCGCTGACAAAAGGCTTTGCCATTGCGACAGCCGTGATCGCCGCGGTTGCACTGTTCCAGGGATTTGTCACCGATGCCCATCTCACGCCTAAAGACTTCAGCCTTGTAGAACCCAAAGTCTTTATCGGCTTGCTGATTGGCGGCGCAGCCCCGTATTTGTTCTGCTCGTTCGCCATCAATGCCGTGTCCCGCGCGGCGTTCCAGCTTGTCGAAGAAGTGCGGCGGCAGTTCCGGGAAATTCCCGGCATCATGGAGCGTACCGCCAAGCCCGATTATGCCCGCTGCGTCGAAATTGCCACCGCCGCCGCGCAGAAAGAACTGCTGGGGCCGGGCATTCTCGCGATCTGCCTTCCCATTCTCGTCGGCTTTGGCCTCGGCGCTCCGGCACTGGGCGGCTACCTGGCCGGGGCGATTGTCAGCGGTCAGCTCATGGCCGTACTTCTGGCGAACTCCGGCGGGGCGTGGGACAATGCGAAAAAGAAAATTGAAGACGGCATGTTCGGCGGCAAGGGTACTGACCAGCACAAAGCCAGCGTGATCGGCGACACCGTAGGCGACCCGTTCAAAGACACCGCCGGCCCGGCGCTGAACCCTTTAATTAAAGTAATGAACCTGGTTGGCGTTCTGATTGCCGGAGCAGTGGTCAGCACCACAGACAACCTGCCCGTGCGTGTTGGAATTTCGGTCGTAATGATTGCCCTGCTGGCCGGGGCCATTTTGTTTTCCAAGCGCGGCGGCCTGGCGGAAATGGCAGATGCCGAGTCGGAAAATGAAGTCAGCATAGGCGGGCAGTCTCAGGAACAAAAACAGACGCTGCGATAAGTAAAAGCGCATGAGCAGGACTGCATTTGTGACCGGGGCAACCGGCTTTCTCGGCCTCAACATCGTTGAGCAGCTTACCGCACAAGGCTGGGCCGTGACAGCGCTGCACCGGGCGTCTTCCAACCTCACATACCTGAAACGATTTCCAGTCACACTCACTGGAGGGAAAATTGAAGACGCGGTTTCCGTAGAACAGGCCATGCCGGAGCAGCCGGACGCCGTGTTTCATGTCGCGGGCGATGTCAGCTTCTGGTCAGGAGATCGGGCCAGGCAAACCCGCACCAATGTGGACGGCACGCGGAACGTGGCGCAGGCGGCTCTCCGCAAAGGCGCAAAGCGGTTCCTGCACACATCCAGTATCGCCGTTTACGGCCTTCAGCCTTGCCCTTTTGATGAAACCATGCCGCATGGGGGCAAAGAGTCCTGGATCAATTATTTTCGCACCAAAGCATTGGCGGAAGAAGAAGTGCGAATGGCTATCGGTCAGGGGCTGGACGCCGTTTTTCTTAATCCGGCCAACATCGTCGGCCCGTATGACGCTGCCAATTGGGGGCGGGTTTTCGAGTTGGTCGCCAAAGACAAGCTGCCGGGTATCCCGCCCGGTGAAGCCCCGTTCTGCCATGCTGCCGAAGTTGCCAAAGCGCATCTGGCGGCCTTTGAGCGTGGCCGCACCGGAGAAAACTATATCTTAGCCGGAACGCAGGCCACGTACCGGCAGGCATTTCAAGTGGTAGGCAAACTGCTGGGCCACCCTGTTGCCGCCAGGCCGGTTCCCGCCTTTGCCCTTACTGCTGCCGGGCGGCTGGCCGAGTGGGGATCAAAAATTACTCACAAAGAGCCGGACGTGACACCGGAAATGGCGACGCTGCTCTGTGCAATTCTTCGCTGTCGCAGCGATAAGGCCGAACGGGAGCTTGGCTTTCAGGCCGTGCCGCTGGAAACCATGTTTGCCGACAGCTACCGATGGCTTGAGGCAGAAGGCCTGCTGAAACAAGCCGCTCAGGCAAGTTCCGCCAGTTTGTCCAGGTAAGCGCTGGCAGTTGTCACAAACTGTGCGTGTGACCAGGTCAGCGGGGCAACGGAAAGCGGCGCGAGCGAGAAGGGATGCACCTGCTCAGACAACACCCCGGTGGGCAGGGCGCAGAGCGCGGCCCATTCCAGCAGGTCCAGTGCGCCGCGCATGTCGGCCTTCGTCTTGGCGGTGGCAATATACCAGTCGGCCAGCCAGAGTGTGCAGATGATCCAGGGATTGCCGGGAACCTTGTCAAAGTCCTCAGAGACGCGAAAATAATAATCGCGCTCGTACCGCGCCAGTCCCCCGACGCCCGCTTTCACCCAGAGCTTTCGGCCCATCATGCCCATCGTCGCCGCGACTTTTGGATGGTCGGCAGGCAGCACGCCGAATGCGAACAGGGCATAGGCAGATGAATCGCAGGTCATGTCTCGCATCAATACGCCGCCCGGCACGCTGCTGACCATTCGTGCGAAATAGCCGGCTTCTTCGTCCCAAAAATGGGTCAGAATGGCGTCCCGCACTTCATCGGACGCTTTGAGAAACCTAGCCGCAGATTTGGCGTCGCCCAGGTCTTCCGCCAGTTCGGACGCGGCGCACAGGGCGGCGCAGACGGCGGCAGTCGTGAAAATATGCGTTCCACGCCGCTCTTCCCAGATGTCCCAGGACGCTTTGGGAAGATGCGTTTTGGAATCGCGATACGAAACCATAAACTCGGCAGCAGGCTTAATCAATTTGCGGTACATTTCCCGCGCAAAATCGGTGTCTCCATACCGGATAAAGTGCTGCCGGAACGACCAGACCACCAGCGCCGTGCCGTCTTCCTGAAACGGAATTTCCGGGCCTTCGCCTTCAATGTACCAGGGATGCCAGGACGCGCCGACGGTGCCGTCCGGCCCATACTTGTGCATCAGCGCCGCTCGGTCTTTCGGCAGAACGCGGGCGCAGAACTCAAAAAAGGGCCGGGTCAGCTCGCTGAGGCCCGCCCGGTCCAGCGCGGCGGAGACCAATGCCCCGTCTCGCGGCCACATATAGGAATAGTGGGCGCGCGCCGTTTCCATGATGTCCGTGTCATTGGACGCCAGAATAGCGCCGCGCTTGTCAGCCTGCGTCCGAATGATCAAGAGGCTGCGAGTGAAGAGGTCCGCCACGCGCGGTGGCAGCGCGTCCAAATCCGTCCGGCGCAGGGCATACGTGCCATCATGGGCCGCAGTTTCGGTGAGCCGCTCTTCAAAGCCCTGCTTCCGCAAACTCGCCTGCATCGCGGTGACGTCTTCCAGCGTTTCCCCCGCCGCCATCCAGGTGCGGAGAATGGCATCGCCATTGCCCGGCACGGTCACGCTGTAGCCGATGACGCTGTCTACCGCGCCCTGTGCGATGGCATTCCCCGACAATTGCCCGTCTTCGGCATCGCGCCACGTTCCCTCCGCTCCGCGAAAGCCTTTCTCGCCGCAGGCATACTGAGTCAGCCCCGCGCCGTCTTCGGGAACACCCTCGCCCACCTGTCCGGCAAATAGAAAGTACCGGTCGCGCTTGTAATGCACCATCGCATTTGCCTGGGGAGAATAAAAAGCCGTATCTCCAATGTCGCTCTCATCAATTCGCAGATCGTGATGAAAGAAAAGCCGCACTTCCCGCGCCTCGGCCCGCGTATTTTCAATGCGGAACCGCTGCACAAGAATGTTCTGCCCGTGCAGCACCGCCTGAGCCGCCCGCAGCCGCAGGCCCAGACCCGAATGATAAGCGCGGCAGTCCGTCACCAGCGTATCTGTTTCGTACTTGATTTGCCAGCCCCACGCTGCCTCGTCCAGCCAGGCAAATGCTCCGCCTTCCACCCACACTCCGACCCGGCAATGATGGCCGCCGACATGATTGGCCCAGCCGACATAAGGATAGTAAATGTCGCGGATGTATAAATGGCGGTCAAGATTGACCAAAAGCTCCCCGTTTCCGAGGACAATGTCACGAGGCATGGTGGCAGGTTTCCGTTTCTGCCTCCGAGTCTACCCGGCCCGAATACCATTCGTCAACAAAACGCGCCAGACGGCAGGAACCTGCCCTTGACAAAATGCTTCTGGTTTGCTATCCTATCCTCGCCCGCTGCTGCACCCAATCCTCGGAGGATGTTTCCATGCCCCAATCATTTGACACCGTCAATGCCCGCTTCGCGGAAGCCGCGCGTAAATATCCCGACCGGCCCGCGCTTTCCGCAAAAACGCAGGGCAGCAAAACCTGGCAAACTCTGACCTACGGCCAGCTTTCGGAAAAAGTTCGGCAGGTGGCGCTTGGCCTGCGTGCGCTGGGGATTGAACCGGGCGACCGGGTCGCGCTGCTTTCGGAAAACCGAATGGAATGGGCCATTGCCGACTTGGCAGCGCTTGCCGCCGGGGCGGTCTCGGTCCCGGTTTACCCGACCCTGCCTGCGGGACAGGTGGCGCATATCCTTTCTGACAGCGGCGCAAAGGCGATTTTTGCGGAAAATTCCAAACAGATGGCGAAGGCAAGGCAGGCGCATGAGACCGCGCCGGCGCTATATGTGCTGATCACTCTCGAAGAAAAGACGGAGGAAGCGGGTGTGTTTACGCTGGCTGATCTGATGAGCGTGGGAGAAACGGCCATTCTGGGCGAGAGCTACGAAGCGCGGCGCGACGCGGTCATGCCGGACGATTTGATGAGCCTGGTGTATACGTCGGGAACGACCGGCAGCCCGAAAGGGGCAATGCTGACACATGGAAATATGGCGGCGGCGCTGGATGGGGCCAATGAAAAATTCCCGCTTTTTCAGCCGCCCTATGACGTTTTCCTTTCATTCCTGCCGCTCTCCCATGTCTTTGAGCGCGTCACTTACAATCTGGCGCTGACACAGGGCGCGCACACAGTGTTCAACGACAGCATTTTCAAGCTGATGGACAACCTAGCGGAGCAGCATCCAACCATCATGCAATGCGTCCCGCGCGTCTACGAGAGTATCCATGAGCGCGTCACCGACGGCATTGCCAAACTCCCCGAAAAACGCCGGCATCTGACGCACTGGGCGCTGGGCGTCGGCAGCACGGTGGCAGAGCGGCAAAATGCCGGAAAAAGCGCCGGGCCAATTTTAGGGTTGCAGCAATTGGTCGCCGACAAGCTTGTGCTGTCCAAGATTCGCGCCCGCTTCGGCGGCAAGCTGAAGTTCTTTGTGAGCGGGGGCGCTCCGCTCAACCCCCGCACGGCGGATTTCTTTCTTGCCATTGGCATCCCGATTTTGGAAGGCTGGGGACTGACTGAGACGACGGCTGCCGCCTGTGCCAATCCCGCCGGACGGGTTAAAGTCGGCACTGTCGGCCCGTCTTTGTTTAATGTCCAGGTTCAAGCCGCAGCCGACGGGGAACTTCTGGTCAAAGGCCCGACGGTGATGCGCGGTTACTGGAACAATCCGACGGCAACGGGGGAAGTGATTGATGCGGAAGGCTGGTTTCACACCGGAGATATCGGTGTGATTGATGCCGAGGGTTACGTCAAAATCACCGACCGTAAAAAAGACATTCTGGTGCTGGCGAACGGTAAAAACGTCGCGCCTCAGCCGATTGAAATACTGCTGAAGCGCAGCCCGCTGATCAGTGAAATCGTCCTGCTTGGCGACAAGGCCGGCACAGTCAGCGCCCTGGTCGTTCCTAATTTTGACGCCTTGAAAGCCTGGGCCAAAGCGCAGGGCCGCGAGAAAGTGACCCATGAAGAATTGGTCACTGACCCCACCGCCCGAAAATTCGTCAAAGCGGAAATAGACACGCTCTCCAAAGACCTTGCGGATTATGAGAAAATCAAGCGCATTGCCTTGATTAACCATGCGTTCTCCGTGGATGGGGGCGAGCTGACTCCGACGCTGAAAGTTAAACGCAAAGTCGTCGCCGAAAAGTACGGCGCACTGCTGGAAAGTGCGCCTTAGTTCAACTCACTCAATACTCAAATCACTCAAGTTGACGGCGGTTCCTGCCGATAGTTGTAACAGGATCGCCATGGCAGCTAAACCAATACTTCCCTCCATTTCCACGCAACTTTCGGAGCGCGCTCAGGTGCGCTTGCTCCCCATTCTCATTATGGCCGCGCTGGGAACCGCAGCCGTCTGTCTCTGGGAAGCCCTGGCAGCGCCGGGAGTGCTGGCGGAAAGCGCGCTCATGGCTCCCCTGCTGGCGTGGGCTATCTATCAGGCGCAGATCGCTCGCCTGCGCGCGCGTGTTGTCGGGCAAATCAATCAGCGGCTGAACACGCAGATGGCGGAATGCTGGCGAGTCGAGCAGGCGCTGCGAAGCAGCGAAGCGCGGTTTCAGGCGTTCATGGACAATAGCCCGGCGGTCGCCTTTATCAAAGATGAAGCGGGACGCTACGTATATTTGAATGAACCCTTTGCCCGGCGCTTTGGCGTCAGTCAGGGCGATTGGCTGGGCAAAACCGTCCATGAGGTGCTTCCCGCAGACATCGCCGAGATGCTGCGGGCAGAAACTGAGGAGACGCTCTCCGGGGGAAAACCTCGGCAGATGCTGGAAACCGTCCCCACGCCGGACGATCCCGACTGCCAGTGGCTTTCACTGCGCTTCCCCTTTCGGGACAGCTCCGGGCAGCAGTTTCTGGGATGCGTCGCGATAGACGTTACCCGGCAGCAGAGGGCGGAGGACCGCAGACGCGAAGTCGCCAGCCAGTTGGCCACTCTGGTGGAAGCGTCTCCGCTGGCAATTTTCTCATTCAATCGCGAAGGGCGTGTGCAAAGCTGGAGCCTGGCCGCCGAGCGAATGTTCGGCTGGGGCGAAGACGAAGTGATCGGGCGCGGCCTGCCCTTTGTTTCGGAAGCCCAGCGTGTGGAATCGCAGCAGCTCATCGCCCGTCTGCTTCGCGGGGAGACATTTACGGATGTGGAAGCGACGCGCCGCAAGCGGGACGGCTCGCTGATCGAAATCAGCATCTCTGCGGCCCCGCTGCATGATAACGCAGGCCGAGTCACCGGCGCAATGGCTCTCGTTGCAGACATCACCGCGCGCAAAAGAAATGACGAGATGCGGGTTCGCCTGGAAGAAATTCTCAAGGCAACCTCTGATTTTGTGGGAATTGCCAGCCCGCAGGGCCAAATCCTTTTTCATAATCCAGCATTTTTGACGCTGACGGGAAACAATTCAGAAAGCATTCTCACGCAAAAGATGGGAACCTTTCATCCCGTCTGGGCAATGGAAAAGATGACTCAGGAAGCACTCCCCGCCGCTAAGCGCGACGGGATATGGAGCGGAGAAACCGCGTTTTTGGCCGCCGATGGCACAGAGGTTCCCGTCTCACAGGTGCTTCTTGCACATTTCGGGCCAGATAAAGAACTGACCGGGTTTTCCACTATTGCCCGCGACCTGACGCAGCACAAGCGGATCGAAGCAGAACTCCGGCAGGCGCATGGAGAGATGGAAGGCCGCGTTCAGGAGCGCACTGCCGACCTTGCGGTTGTCAATGAGTGGCTGCATGATGAGATTGCCGTTCGCCGGCAGGCGGAAGAAGACCTGCGCCGGGCGCACGACGATCTGGAGCTTCGTGTCCATGAGCGAACCGAGGAACTGCACAAAGAGCGGGAGTTTCTCCATGCGCTGCTCAACCACCTTCAGGAAGGGATTGTGGCCTGCGACGCGCACGGAACGTTGACGGTATTTAACCAGGCGACACGCGACTTTCACGGACTGCCCGAAAAGCCCCTGCCCCCGGAGGAATGGGCCGGCCATTTTGATCTTTTCCAGGCAGACGGTAAAACGCCGCTGCGGACCGAAGACATTCCCTTGTTCCGCGCGTGGCGGGGCGCGGCGGTGCGGCAGCAGGAAATGGTGATTGCACCCAAGCACGGTAAAACGAGAACCATGCTTGCCAGCGGTCAGGCCATCCACGCTCCCGACGGCAAAATCCTGGGCGCGGTCGTTGCCATGCACGACATCACGGAGCGTAAAGCCATGGAGCGGATGAAAAACGAATTTATTTCCGTGGTCAGCCATGAGCTGCGGACGCCGCTCACTTCCATTCGCGGCGCACTCGGCCTGATCGCCGGCGGCGTAGCCGGGGAAATCCCCCCGCAGGCACAAACTCTGGTCGGCATTGCCAACAGCAACACGGAGCGTCTGGTGCGTCTGGTCAATGACATTCTCGACATTGAAAAAATGGAAGCCGGCCAGATGGAGTTCTTGATGCGCCCGGTCTCGCTCCTGCCCCTGCTGCTTCAAACGCTGGACAATCTGCGGACATATGCGGGGCAGTACGGAGTGCAGCTAGAAATGACAGGCTGTCCGGCAGACACTTTTGTCTGCGCCGATCCTGATCGGCTCACGCAAATATTGACCAATTTGATCTCCAATGCCGCGAAATTCTCACCCTCCGGTATGACGGTCACTCTCAGCGCAGAACACACCGCCGGCCATGTTCATATCCGCGTGTGCGATCATGGCCCCGGCATCCCGCTGGAGTTCCAAGAGCGTATCTTTGAAAAATTCGCGCAGGCAGACGCAGGCAACGCGCGGATGCGCGGGGGAACCGGGCTGGGGCTGAACATTTGCAAGGCGCTGGCCGAGAGACTCGGAGGCCAAATCTGCTTTGAGACGCGGCAAGGCCTCGGCACGACATTTACCCTGAACTTACCGGTCTATGAAGGAAGCCTGCTTAATGAAGATAAATGAAGAACTGTCCCGCGAAAAGCCGACGGTGCTGGTGGTGGAAGATGACGCCGACATCGCGCATATTCTTGGCATGGCCTTTGCCCATGAAGGATGCACGGTGATACATGCTGAGGACGGGCTAAAAGCCGTTGAGATCATACGCATTATGCCGCCGCCCCGGCTGGTTTTACTCGATGTGATGCTCCCCCGCATGGATGGAATGCTGCTGATTCCGTACATTCGCAGCCGTCCCGGCTGGGAAAGTGTGCCAGTGGTCATGCTGACCGCCAAATCCGGCGCGGAGGATATGTTTCATGCCCTTGATTCAGGCGCGAATTCGTATGTGACAAAACCGTTCGAGCCGCTGGAACTGATGGCACGCCTTCGGCCATTTCTCAGGTCGCCGGCCTGACTGCGCCAGCCGGGCAGGAATATTCTGATTCCAGGCCGAACAGTGGGCCATGATGAACCGCGCCTCCCTTGACTCCACCGCTGACGAAGTTCGCCCTACCCTGCCTCCCCTGGGCATCTTCTGGTATACGCTGGCAAACCTGGGCTACGGAACGTTTTATGCCTTCAACAATTTTGTCATTCCCCTCTGGCTGGCAGGGTTCACCAGCAATGCCGTGCTGCTGGGGCTGATGGGAGGCTCGCATTCGTTTGAAGGCGTGTTTATTCAGCCCGTGGTCGGCTCCGTTAGTGACCGTATGCACGGGCCAGGCGGCCGGCGGCGGCCTTTTATGCGGGTATTTATTGCTTTGTCCGCCCTGTTTCTGCTGCTGGCTCCGGCGGCGGCTCATCTGCCGCCAGCCGCGCGGCTGGCCGGGATTGTCGGCTGCATTTTTATTTTCACGCTGACATTCAACGTAGCGATGGACCCCTATCAGGCATTGCTGGCGGACATCACCACCCCGGCGCAGCGCGGGAGTGTCACCGGGCTTTGGAATTTTGTCGGCGCGCTTGGTCAGATCTTGATCCTCGCACTGATCGCCGTCTTGAAGCTGCCGCTGGCCGAGGGATTTGCGCTGGTCGGGCTGGGAATGCTGGGGACAACGCTGCTGACCTGCGCCCGAACACGGGAGCCGCAGGTAAGGCCGCCGCCGGAGACGAAGCGCGGGCATTGGGATGACGTTCGGCTGGCTCTGGCTGGACTGCGCCTTCTCACGCAGGCCCGCGCTTATTATGCAATGTTCTTCTTTTTCGGTGCGGGGGTTGGGGCGGTCACGCCGTTTCTGACGCTGTTTATCAAACGCATCACCCATTGCGGCGACAGCGCAGCGCTGTTGATGTCTGTGCTTCTGCTGGCCTGCACAGGGGTCGGCAGTTTGCTGTTCGGCCCGTTTGTCAACCGGCTCGGCCCCAAACAAGGCTTGCTACTGAGTCTGG
This sequence comes from Capsulimonadaceae bacterium, assembly GCA_965277095.1. Lineage (GTDB taxonomy): Bacteria > Armatimonadota > Armatimonadia > Armatimonadales > Capsulimonadaceae > JANXMY01. Next base: position 2,272,396 of record OZ255718.1, on the reverse strand, counting down.
GACTGATCTTGGTCGCCGCCGGGAACGCTCTTTGGATTACCACGCTGCCGCAGGTCGCGGTGGTCCTGGGTCTGGCGGGCTTTGGCATCGGCGCGCAGAATGCTTCCGCTTACCCGCTGCTGACCCGGCTTGTCCCGGCAAAAGAGATCGGCTTTTATGTCGGCTTGCAAACAGCGGCGGCGTCGCTGGCCGGGCCAGGTTCGGTCTGGCTGACCGGAGCGCTGATCAACCATAGCAGCGGCCAGTACCGGACAAGTTTCGCCGTCTGCGCGGTTTGCCTGCTTCTCGCGATGATTGCCTTGCTGCTGCTGAAGGAAGATCAGGCCGCCGGGGAAGTGGCGCGGCGGGAACGGGAGATCGCGGCTTGATTTATTTTCTCGCTTATCCCGCTGTCTTTGCTCTCCTGCGCCTGCTGATGCGTGTTTTGGGCCGTATCCACTCGTCCGGCGAGGCAAACGTCCCGCGCCAGGGCGGAGTTCTTTACTGTCCCAACCATCTCAGTGACTGCGACCCCGCCGCGATCTTTGTCAGTGCGCCGCGCCGCTGCTGGATGGTCGGCAAAAGTGAACTGTTTAAAATCCCAGTGCTGGGCTGGTTTTTCGCACACTTTCATGCCTTTCCCATCAAGCGCGACAGCCCGGATCGGGGAGCGCTTCGAAAATGCGAAGCCCTCCTGAGGTCCGGCGAAGCCCTGCTGCTGTTCCCGGAAGGACGCTTATCTGAAAACGGTCTGCTTCAGCGGCTTCAGCCCGGCGCGGCCCTGCTGTCGTTTCGTACCGGCGCGTCCATTGTTCCTATCGGCCTGCGGCATACCGATCAAATCATCCCTTACGGCTCTCTCGCCCCGCGCCCTTCCCGCAATGCCGTGACCGTAACTTACGGGGCGCCGATCAACTCGCTTGCATTTGCCGGCCTGCCGCGCAGCGAAGCCATTGCCGCCATCACCCGGAAACTCGGCGAAGAACTGGCCCGCCTGACCAGCCAGCCGCCGCCTCCCCCTTCTTAATCTAAACTTAATGCAAGCTTAATCCAGGCTTAACAAAAACATCCCCTGGCCTCCTGTATACTATGTGTGTCCGCAAACAAAGCCGGCGGACGGGAACCCAAATGCCGGATACCCGGCGCCAAAGTTCTCAAACACGGCAGCTTTTGCATTTTTATACGAAGGAGTTCACCATGCTGCACGCATCCGCGCGCCCCGCCTCCGACCGGCGAAAGGGCTTCACCCTCATTGAACTGCTCGTCGTGATCGCCATTATCGCGATTCTCGCCGCGATTCTCTTCCCCGTCTTCCAGAAGGTCCGCGAGAACGCCCGCCGCACCTCCTGTTTGAGCAATCTTAAGCAGCTTGGTACCGCGACCATTCAATATACGCAGGACAGCGATGAACTGTATTACCCCCATCGCAACAATGGTGTTCCGAATCCATTGATGCAGGCAAATGGCGGCCCTTTCCCAAATGCCAATATCACTGGAAATGCTCAGACTCGTATTTTCTGGATTTCCATGCTTCAGCCGTATGTCAAAAGCTACGATGTCTTCAAATGCCCGGACACTCCGAATGGATGGGTGGGCGAAGACACAAGCCTGTCGCCCCTTAACTGCGGCGGTGGCGATCAAGCCAACATTGGATGCAGCGGCGAGGGCTATGGAGGAGAAAACAGCTACGGTCATAATGATGTCTGGATCAGCCCTGCGGGCAAGGGAATTGCGTTGAATCAGGTCAGCCGGCCTGCGAGCACGATTTTGATCACCGATGCCACCTATTATGGAGTTGCCCCGGATTTTGCCAGCGGCAATAACAGCGGAGTCCAGCAGACCCAGAACCTCGCGCCGACCTGCTCGGCAGCGGCCACTGGCGCTGGGACAACCTGCGAAGAAAAGTATGCCGCGACCCTAGGACCGCAGTACGCTCAGTACTGGGAAAACATCGGCAACTCCGTTTATTCTTATGCAGCGACCCCTACGCCTGCATTGCAGCCTGTGGCGGCTTCCGAAGCACTCATCCAGGCACGTCACACGCAGTTAATTAACTGCCAATATGCCGACGGTCACTGCAAAGCCGTTCGCTGGGAAAAAGTCGTCGGCGACATTTGCCAGTGGACAACGGACTTGGAAGGCGCACATCCGAACTGCAACTAAGCTACCCATTCCCTCATTAAAAAGCCTGCGACCATTCCCGGTCGCAGGCTTTTTTCACGTTTTTACATCACTCGAAAAGCCTGCGTCAAGGCGATAGCAGTCTCCCACGCCTTGACTTCCTGAGTCTGGCGAAATTCATCCCAGTTCAGCAGCCGGGCCATCGTATCACGCACCAGGGAAACAGCCGCCCGGCCCTGGTCGGGCGTCCAGAACAATGCCGTCCGGCGCTCCATGAAGTCACACAGCGTCCGGCATTCCTCCTGAGCGACAGCGTATTCAATTGCGGTTTTGAGAGAAGCTTCGTCGCCGGACAGCAGGGCGGACAGAGAACTGTTCTCCAATGCCCCCGGCAGGGGGGTCGTTGCCGTGCGGCACGGCGGGGTGGACAGCGCCTGTCCCAGTTTGCGGCAGGCCAGGTCCACCACTTCTTCCGCCAAACTGCGGCAGGAAAGCAGGCTGCCCCCCGCCACGGAGATCAGGCCGTCGAGGCCACCCCTGACCGCATGATCCACCAGCAGCGGCAGATGCGTGTCCGGCAGCGCGAGCGGGCCAGGGAGGGGCGGGGAAACGCGCACCCCGGCCAAAGCGAAGGCAGGGTTATTTAAGCCGGCATCCGGTAACAATTCTGCCAGCGGGCGAAGTAGCGCGGCAGTTTCCTGCCCTGTGGCATATAACTCACCTGAAGAAAAATGACTCCCAGGGATTTCCCGGCTGCCGATCAAGGAAAACCCCTGCCAGGGGATCACGGACAAAAAGCCGCTGCCGCCGTCGTCGGGAAAAAGCAGGGCATCCCGACCGCCACGCAGGGGCCCGGCGGCGACAGACACGCATTTTCGCCGCATTCCTGAAATGCCGCTGAGTTCTTTCAGCGTGCCGTCTAATTCCGGCAGTGAGGCTCCCGTCGCATTGATGACCAGACGCGCTTCCGTTTCACCGGCCTCGCCTGTGATTTGATCCTGCCAACGGATGCCGCTAACGCGCTCCCAGCCTTTTCCCCTCGGACGGCGATGCAGCCCCTCCACCCGCTGGTGAGGCTGTAAAAAAGCGCCATGTTCACGGGCATCCAGCGCATTTTCCAGCGCCAGCCGCTCGACTTGAGGAACAAACGCTTCCCAGACCAGGGCGGCTCCAGCCAAACCCTCGGCGCGCAGACTTGGCTCTCGCTCCCGTGTTTCGGCAGGCGAAAGAATTTGATGCAGCGGCAAAGATTTATCAAAGCCGAGCGCATCCATCAGCGCGAGACTGGCGCGAAGCCGCGTCTGCGCCAGTAATCCATGCCCATAAAAAGGAATCAAACAGGGGAGTGGCACCACCAGATGCGGCGCAATTTGCAGCAAAATCTCACGTTCGCGCAAATCCTCCCGCACGCGCGTGAAATCCAACGTTTCCAGTGCGCGCAAGCTGGCCGAAAGCAAGCGAGACGTGCGCGAAGTCGCCCCCACCCCAAAATCGTCTTGTTCCAACAGGGCGACCGACAGCCCGCGCAGCGCGGCATCCCGCGCAATTCCTGTTCCTAAGGCCCCGCCGCCAATCACCGCAATGTCATACATGAAAGGAGTTATACCCGGCGCTGTTCCCAGAGTGTTTTAAGCGGCCGCGGAAAGGGAGGTGGAATGGATGTCGCCGACACTGGCGTAACGGGCCAGTACGGACTCCTGCATAGTCTGTCGCGGCTGGGTAGACACTTTCAGCAGAAGCGTTGTGCCTTTTACATCTGTGCAGAGCGCTAAAGCATCGGTGGATTGCAGCATCAAATGGAAACCCATGCCCAGCGACACCCGCGTAGAAAAACCTTGCTCCAAGGTCGCCCTTGCCAGGTGCGCCGGTGTAATCCCTGTGCCTCGGTCTTCAATCTGAACTGTCACAGAATCAGCGGTCGCCCAGACGGCGGCCTGTCCGCCATTGCCATGCTTGATCGCGTTGGTGGCGGCTTCGGTAGCAGCCGTTGCCAAATCACTGATTCGCTCTGCATCCATGCCCATTTTTTGCGCGATTTCTGCAAGCCGGTGGCGCAGGGCAGACGCATCCTGCGGCTGATGCAGCGGCAGTGTGAAAAGCGCCGGCCCAGAAGCCAGGTCAGCAGGTGGGAGTTCATCCTGCTCCACCAGGCGCAGCTTGCCGCCGGTGACTGCCAAAAGCACGTCCCGACTAAAAACCCGGCGCTGCTGCTCGCTGTCGGTCAGCTTGCGGTTGGCATTCTGCAAATTGGTGTTGGTTTGATTAAGGTTACCTAAAGCAGAACGCAGCCAGCCGGTGATAATGGCAATGGTGAAAGTCCCTAGCAGCAGCGCAAAAAATTCAATTGTTTCAGCAACGCTGGGAAAAGAAATCAGGGCAAGCCCATGCTTGTTGTCAGTAAATAAGCACACACGGGCCAGGATCAGAGCAGCAACGGCAGTCAGGAGGCCGCCACGTATTCCCAGCAGTGCCGCTCCAATAACAACCGGGATCAAATAAAAGATTGTGTAAGGCCGATGCACACCTGCCGCCGCTTGGACTATCATCTCGCCCCAAGTAAAAAGCGCAAGAAGCCCCAGTGTCAGCAGGGCAGCGCCAAGAGTTTTGGCAGGGTGGGTCAACAACTTTTGTTTCATAAGGTACTGAAACCTATAACCGCTTACTTCGCCGACTTACGCCGAAGAAAGGCTAGTCGCTCGATAAATTACCCAAAATATGCCATTCGCAAACGCACCTATTTTGCCGCAAGTTTATTTTCGGCAAACTGTTCATTTTCCCTCAGTGCTGCGGGGATCGTAAACAAAAAGCGGCTGCCTTTGCCAAGTTTGCTTTCCACCCAGATGCGCCCGCCATGCGCCTCTGCGACCAGCTTGCAGAATGTCAGTCCCAGGCCGGTTGACATTTTGCGCCCGGCTTTGCGGCTTTCCACCTGACCAAACTTTTCAAAGATTCGCTTGACGGCGTGGGCAGGAATGCCTTCCCCGGTATCTCCAACCGCGAACACGACGCCCTGTTCAGCCGGATCATAGGAAGCGGCAATCGTCACAATGCCGCCGCGCGGGGTGAATTTCACGGCATTGCCCAGCAGATTTACCAGAGCGCGGCGCAGTTTGTCTTCATCAGCCTGCATTGCCGGCAAGTCGGGGGCGATGTGACGTGCCACGCGCAGGCCATTTTGCCGGGCCAGCGGAGCCGTCTGGCTCAGAGCCTGTTCAATCAGCTCCGCGCCATTGATCAGGCGTTTTTCCAGCCGCGTTCCTCCGGCTTCCAGTTTGCTGATGTCCAGCAGATCATTGACCATTGCCAGCAGCGTCTCGCCGCCCTCCACGGCGATGCCCAGCATCTCCGACTGCGCGCTGCTGAGTTCCCCGGCCAGCGACAGCGTCTGAAGACCCGTTAAAAGTGAAGTCAAAGGCGTTCTCAGGTCATGGACAATCATGCCCGTCAAATCATCGCGCAGAACTTCCGCAGATTTGCGCTCGGAAATATCGGAGAAAGTCACGACCGCGCCGCGCAGGCCGCGCGCCGAAATAATTGGCGAGGTAACAGTCGCCGCCGGAAATGAGGAGCCGTCGCGCCGCCACAAAACATCGTCATCTCGGCGCACCGTTTCGCCGGTCGTCAGTGCACACCGCACTGGATTGTCGTCCGCCTCGCCCTCGGTCCCCGCGCTGTCTTCGGGATTGTGGTATAAAAGCCGGACCATGTCCTTGCCCCGCAGTTCCTTCGGCTGATACCCCAGCAAAGCCGCTGCGGCCGGATTGATATAAGTACAGACGCCGCGCGCGTCAATTTGATACACGCCTTCCCCGGCGGCTTCCAGCAAAGATTCGAGACGCCGCAGCTCCGTTTCAATTCGTGCTGCTTCCTGCCGGCGCTGCGACAGAATCCCGGAGGCCCACGCGAACAGACTTACCAGCAGAATAAGCCCAACCGCGACCGTAGCCAGGGAAAGATTTCGCCACATCAGCGCGCCGGCCTGCAACCTGCTGCCGGAAACGCGCAGCGCCTCGCTCAGTGCCTCAGTCAGCGGCCAGTTGATCTGGCCCGATTGACGCAGCGAACCGACAAACGTGCGCCAGGGTGTATCCGCCGACCCGATTTCCTGGGGAAACAAGGCGTGCAGACGATCATGCTGCCACATCATGCCATGCAGCATCGGGTGCCAATCGTCTTGCGGAGAAGAATCGCCGGAGGTACTGGAAGCCGCAGGAAAAATAGGGTCAGGCGTTGGTATGGGCGAAGCAGCGGCATCAAAATCCGGCGCTTCCGGCGGGCGCTGGAGAACCATCGGCACGGCATCTGAACCCGCGGATGGCGCGGGGTTCGAGGCGGAAAGGGAGTGCGGAGCAGCTGCATAGACCCAGAGAGCATCCGACGACAGCAGCGCACATTGACGCGCCGCGAGAAGCTGTTTATCAGACTGCTGACTGAAAATTGCCGCCATAATCAGCAGCAGGACGCCCACAACCGCTAGACCGGACAGCAGGCCGGACAAGTGCCGATGCGCGCGCTCCGAGGTCTGGTCCGGCATGTCCATCGTCATAGGTTAGGCTGCCTGCCCGCGCTCCGGGCGTAGAAGGGGAAACAAAATCACATCGCGAATGGAGGGCGCATCAGTCAAAATAATCGCCAGGCGATCTACGCCGCCGCCGAAACCGCCTGTCGGCGGCATCCCATATTCCATCGCCCGCAGAAAATCTTCGTCCATCGGATGCGCCTCGGCGTCCCCGCCCGCGCGCAGATCGGACTGTGCCGCGAAGCGCTCGCGCTGGTCTATCGGGTCATTGATCTCGCTGAACGCATTGCCCAGTTCCGCGCCCGCCATGTAAACCTCAAACCGCCGGGTCAGGGCCGGATTGCCGGGCATTTTTTTTGCCAGCGGCGAGGTTTCAGTCGGAAAATCAGTAATAAAAGTCGGCTGAGTCAGTGTTGGCTGCGTGTATTTCTCGTGCAGCTTTTCAATAATGCCGCCAACAGTCGGCTCGTTTTCCGTCGGCAGGCCGAGGCGCGTCAGCACCGCATGGGCTGACTCCAAAGTCGTCAATTCTTCGGGGTTCACCCCGGCATACCGCTGAATACCCTCTAAAATCGGCAGGCGGGCAAAATTTGGCCCCAGATCAATTTCCTGGCTTTGATACGTAAATCGTTCGGACCCGTGCAGAGCGCGGCAAATATGCCGGTACATGCCCTCCACAAGCGTCATCATGTCGTCTAGGTTTGCATACGCCGCGTAGACTTCCATCAGCGTAAATTCCGGGTTGTGCCGGGTGGAAATGCCTTCGTTGCGAAACACACGCCCGATTTCGTAAACTCTGTCCAGGCCGCCGATCACCAGCCGCTTGAGATACAGTTCCAGCGAAATCCGCAGGTGCAGCTCGGTGTTGAGGGCGTTATGATGCGTCAAAAAAGGCCGGGCCGCCGCGCCGCCGGCAACGGCCTGAAGCACCGGCGTCTCCACTTCCAGGTAGTCATGCGTGTCCAGATATTCGCGCATGGCCCGGACGACTTTCATGCGCCCCAGAAGACGCTCACGCGAGGCACGGTTGACCAGCAAGTCTACTGACCGCTGGCGGTAGCGAAGCTCCGGGTCTTTCAGCGCTCCGGTGTGCTTTTCTTCGCCGCTTTCCGTCTCGTATTCTTTGCCGAACGGCAGCGCCCGCAGAGATTTGGAAAGCAGAGTCCATTCGCGCACATGGATGGAAATCTCGCCTTTGTGCGTGCGAAAAATAAACCCCGACACGCCGACAATGTCGCCGAGATCGATGCGGTGTTTGATGTCCTCAAATAGCTCTTCGCCAATCTCGTCACGCCGGGCATAAAGCTGAATGCGGCCTGTGGCATCCGTGATGTCCAGAAACGCGACTTTGCCCTGCACGCGGATCGACGTAATGCGTCCGGCGGCAAAGACCGTATGACTGTCAAGCTGCTCAAAATCAGTGATGATCTCCGCCGCATGATGGGTCACGTCAAAGCGTTCCTGCATAAACGGATCGCGCCCGGCCTGACGCAGACTTTGCAGTTTTTGCAGGCGGACGGGGTCTGGCCCGCCCTCAGCGGCGGGCAGATTTGCAGTGAGAATGTCCTCAGACAAAGGGGAATGTCCTTCTAGTGACCAACGGACGTGACGCCTTTATTTCCGAATGGCGACGATTTCGTAACGAGTCTTGCCTGCCGGAGTGGTCACAGTGACGGCATCGCCGACTTTTTTCCCGACCAAAGCTTCGCCGACCGGCGATTCATCGCTGATCTTCTCGCGGCTGGGATCGGCTTCCACGGGCGTGACCAGTGTAAATTCCCAATCTTCAAACTCATCGCGCACGGTGACAACCGAGCCAAGCCCAACATGATCGGTGGGAATCTCATCCTTTTCCAGCGGGCGAGCAATCTGCATGATATGCTTCAGGTCTTCAATGCGCCCTTCCAGAAACGCCTGTGCATTTTTGGCATCTTCATATTCCGAATTTTCCGTCAATTCGCCGTAAGTGATCGCATCACGGATGCGCTCGGCGACATCCCGCCGCTCCGTCGTGCGGAGCGATTCCAGTTCATCGGCCAGTTCTTTATATCCAATGGGTGTCAGCACGATTTCTTCAATGTCAGCCAAATCACACGTTCTCCTCGCACGGGGAAAATTCTTTGCCGCGTCCTAATGCCATGTCTGAACGCAGAAGCACTGGCCGCCCGCGCCCCTCGCGATGATGGCGGAACAGCCAGTGCTTACCAATACGTCACTTTCAGGCCCAATTGTTGCCAAAGTTTGCGCGGCATTATACCCGTGTTGTTGGGCCTTTGTCAAGCGGCGCGTCTGCCTCATTCGTCTGCTTCGCACGCCGCAGGAGCGGGCCGATGCGGGACGCGGCTTCCCGCAGGGCGTCACGGTAAAGCTGGCGCAGGCGCGGCCCGGTCAGCGTCTGTCCAGTGCTGTAATAAATCACGGCGGCTTTTCCGACGGCATAGGTTCCGGCATAAGCAATGGAGCCTTTCACCACCAGCCCAATGCCGCCGGGAACCAGGCCGATCAGTTCGCGTGCCGCCGCCCGCCAGCCGAAAGCGCTGCCGACCACCGGCAGCAGCTCGCGCATTCTGGCCCGCAGGTCTATTTCCCTGCCGTAAGCCGCCGCGATTTGGAGGAGCAGCGACACCTGGTTGCGCGTCAGAATAATCATGTCGCCCAGAGCAGTCGCCGGAGAAAGAAAACTGGTCAGGGGCAAAATACCCGGCAGCGCCGAGACCAGAGCAATACGCGCGTTTTCTTTGGAAATCTCTCCGATAAGCTGAGCCGTCACAGCGGGCCGGAACGCGGGGATATGCCGCGCCAGCGACAAGCGCAGCCCCGGATGCGCCAGCACAATCTTTGCCAGCGCCTGCGCCAGATATGTTTCCCCCGAGGTCAGCGGGTCTGCATCCAGTATCAAACTGCCCGCTGGAACAACGAGGACGTCTGAATAATTGCCGACATAGGGCCGGACATCGGCTGGTCCCGCCGGGCCAAGATCACGCGGCACAGGGGTTTCCAGCGCAAGTCGTGCGGCGAGCAAAGCGGTCTGATCTTCGGTTCCGACCAGCGCCAGATGAAAAGGCCGCTCTGCTTCTTCGGCAATCGCCGCCGTGTTCAAAGACTGGAAATGTTTCCAAAAGCGTCCGGCAGCGCCGAGATGACCCGGCAGGGAGGATAGCCCCGGTGGGGCAAACGGGAATTTAGACATGGGCCACTCCTAGTGCCGTCGTTTAGTGCCGTCGTTATACCCGGATTTGGCGGGGCAGGAAATCACACGTCCGTCGGCGAACAAAACAGCGCACATGTCACACTGTCTTTTCAGTTTCGGGCCACGCCGGCGAAATCTGGCCGGCATGATCTCCGCCTCTCTGCTCGTCAGCGGGTGCGGCTCACACACACCCGCCGAAACACTGGTGGGGCGCTGGCAGGGCAGCCAGAGTGCGGGCAGCGTCCGGGTTTCATCCAGTTGGCAGTTTCACCGAGACGGTACAGAAACCGCTTCCGTGTCCCTGCCCCAAGGCGTATTAATGGCGGAGGGAACATGGACGCTTCGTGCCAGGACGCTGACGCTGCAAACAACACGCCGCTCTATGGTCCTGGGCGGGCAGCAGAAATCCATGCCGCTGAGTAATCCGGTGGAAATAATCTATGACTGCGCGCCCAGCGGTGACAGCCTGCTTTTGACGCGGCCTGGAACGCAGGAAACGCTTACTTTGACGCGACAAGCCGATCAAACGCCATGACCACTCTACGCATCTCGACACCCGAAGATTACCCGGCCCTCGCACACATCACCACGGCGGCGTTCCCAGAGTATCCGGCTTCGCCGGAAGACTTTGCGTTTGCCGACGTGCACCGGGACCCCAAATGCCTTCACGCCCGCTGGGTCAGTGTGCGGGAAGGCCAGATCGTCGGCTGCGGCGATTACAGCCAGAGGCCAGGGATGTACCACCCGCGCAAGTTTCATGTGGACGTCACGGTTCTGCCGGAGCATCAGGCGCAGGGTATCGGCAGGACGCTTTACAATCAGGTCATGCAGGCGCTGACTGCCTATGACCCGCTTTCGGTTCGCGCCCTAGCCCGCGAAGACATGACTCGCAGCGTGCGGTTTCTGGAAGACCAGGGCTTTACGGTCGAGATGCGAAGCTGGGAATCGCGGCTGGATGTCGCCCCATTCGACCCCGCGCCCTATGCCGACGCCGAAGCAAAAATGCAGAAGATGGGGATAAAGATCAAGACGCTGGCCGAACTTGAACACCGGCCCGGCCACTGGCAGAAGCATTATGATCTGTCTACAGAGCTTAATATCGATGTTCCTTCGCCGGAGCCGCGCACAGTTTTGGACAAAGACTTCTGGAGACAGCGGCTCGCGGACAACCCGGATTTGATCCGCGACGCCTATTTCATCGCACTTGATGGCGAGGAATACATCGGACTCAGCGTCCTTTGGAACAGCCGCAGCAGCGACGATCTTACCACAGGCCTGACGGCGGTGCGGCGCACCTACCGGCGGCAGGGCATCGCGCTGGCGCTCAAGCTGCGCGCGATTGCCTGGGCGAAAGCAAACAGAAAACCACGCATTAAAACCTGGAATGAGGCCAACAACCGGGGAATGCTTGGCATCAATGAGCGTCTCGGATATGTGAAGCAGCCGCTCTGGCTGGACTTTGTGAAGATTTTGAAAGAGGATCACCCATGACATTCCCTGTCGTGCATTTGACGGGAACGGCGTATCAGCAGGGCGTCCAGCACGGGCAGACGCTCCAAGACCGCATCGCGCACAATCTGGGCGTCTATTTTGAGCGATTTGAGCGCGAAACGCTGCTTCCCCGCGCCGAAGTGCTGGAACGCGCCCGGCGCTATGCCATCGCCATCCGGGAACAAAACTGTGATTATTTTGACGGAATGCGCGGCGTTGCCGAAGGCTCCGGCTTTGCAATAGACGACATCGCCGCCCTGCAAGTGCGCTACGAGATACTGTATTATCAGTTCGGTAAAAATGCCATGTCGGCAGCGGAGCCTGCCGTAGACGGCTGCACGGCGTTTGCCGTTCTGCCGGAAGCCTCGGCCAATGGGCATCTGCTCGTCGGCCAGAACTGGGACTGGATACCCCAGGTGCAGGGAGCCGTACTGCACACCGCCGACCCGGACGGATTTGAGACATTGACGTTCACCGAAGCGGGCATTGTGGGCGGCAAAATCGGTTTCAACAGTGCGGGGATTGCCCTTGCCATCAACGGCATGACTTCTACCGACGATGACTGGTCCCGGCTGGCGAAACCTTTCCATGTCCGCTGCTACGAGATTTTACGCGCACATAGCTTCGAGTCTGCCGTGTCAGTGGTCACGGAGCAAGCGCGCGCCTGCTCCACCAATTTTCTGATCGCCCAGACGCCGGACAAAGTAGTAGACATTGAAGCTGCCCCGGACAAAATGCGTGTTTTGGAGTGCGAAAACGGCTGCCTGGTTCACACGAACAACTTCACCGCCCCGGAAGAAATCGGGGTGACGGAAACTCCCAATGAAAAGCGGCCCTTTTCCATTGGCCGCCGCTCCCGCATGGGCGAATTGCTGGCCGCGCGGGAGAAAGTCAGCGTAGCTGACCTTCAGGCCGACTTGCGTGACCACCTGCGCTATCCCTACGGCATTTGCCGCCATGCCGCCGTCGGGCTGGAAGCGCCGGAACACCACTATATCACGGTCACATCGGTTATCATGGACCTAAACGCCAGCACCCTGATGCTTACCGACGGTGTTCCGTGCGAAAACGAATACCAGACGGTCATCATGTAATTGCTTAAACTCGCCAGATTACGGGGATAAGAGGCAATGACTAAAGCAGTGTTTTTCGGCGCTTCTACCATTGCCGGTGATGGCGCTTCCAGCCCGGTGAAACGATTCAGCACATTAGTGAGTCAGGCGCTTGGCTGGGAGGAGATCAACTTGGGCATTGGCGGCACAACCATGACGGGCCGGGACGACCGTGGCATGGTGATAGACGAAGAAAGCGGCATCGGGCGCGTTCCCGACATTCTCCACGCTGCTCCCGCCTGGGTGGTGATTTTGTACGGCGCAAATGATTTCGCCGCGGGCAAGCCTTTGGGAGATGCGGATCAGTTTCAGCAGGGGACGTTTTACTGGGATTACGATACGGCGCTGCGGGGATTGATCGAAAACCTGCCGGACGCCCAGATTTTGCTGATGACACTGGTTTACCGGGCCGACGCCGCCCTGCCTAACGCGCTGGGCTTGACCCTTGAGGATTACAACGGTGCAATCCGGCAGCTCGCCGACCGCTATAGCCTGCGCCTGGCGGATGCCTGGGAGAACTCTGGCATTGACAGCCGCAACTTCGCCGCGCTGTCCGCCGACGAGGCCCATCTGAATGATGATGGCCATCAGCGGCTTGCCGCGTTTGTGATTGAATGTCTTAGCTCTGACCGATGCGAATAAAAGATATTCCCGCAAACTACTTTGGGCGGCAGGACGAAACCCCGGACAGCCATTTTTACCATTCACCGCGCCTCGTGTCTCATATTGACGACCCTGCGATTGCCGCTCTCGGCGACTTTTTCCGCCCCTTCATTCCCGATCAGGCCGATGTGCTGGATTTGATGTCGGCGTATCTTACCCACCTCCCTCCCGATGTTCAAGCCCGGTGCCGCAGGGTCGTCGGCCTCGGAATGAACGATGCGGAGATGGGCGCAAATACGCAGCTCACGGAGCATGTAATCTGGAACCTTAATGCCGACCCCCGACTGCCGTTTCCTGAAGACGCATTTGACGCCGCAGTTTGCACCGTCAGCGTCCAGTACCTGTTGCGTCCTGCCCAGGTTTTTGCCGAGGTTCACCGCGTCCTGCGCCCCGGAGGCAGTTTCCTGGTCTCATTTTCCAACCGCTGTTTTCCCACCAAGGCCACTCGCCTCTGGCTGTCCACCGATGATTTCCAGCACGCCGGCCTGGTCCGCCTGTATTTTGAGGAAAGCGGCGCATGGGAAGACATTGCAGCCCATGATCTCAGCCCCCGCCCCGGCCAGTCCGACCCGCTTTACGCTGTTTCCGCCCGCAAAATGTAACAGTTCGGGTATAATTAAATCGTAACATTTTTCAACAAGCGATATTTACGAAGATTATGTTTACGCTTAATGACACGCAGCGGGCCCGGCTGGCAGCGATCCGCGCCTTTCTGGATGAAGGAGAGCGGCGGTTTGAGTTCTGGTCACGGCGCGAAGCGCAGGCCGCTGCCGCACAGACCTTTGGCGAGCTGGCCCGCAGCGGTCTCCGCTCCGGGTCAGCCCTGTCCGGCGATGGGCGGGCGAAACTGCTGCGGGCGGCGGCAGACCTGGCCCCGAATGGCAACCTGTCCCGGCGTTTGTCGGCGGCTGATCCGAACGGCTTTGACCGCCGCCTGCGGGAGCTTTTGTTTGGCGACACGCCGCTTTCAGGTCGCCTGACCGCATTTCTCGGAGTGCGCGGCACGGGCGCGCAGACAGCGTCCGGCCTGCTGTGCGCCCTTGCGCCGGCTACCTTCCCGCTGGTAACGCGCCCGGCCCTGCGGCAGCTTGCGCTGACGCCGGAGCAGCGGCGCGAGGCTCTGGCGGACGCGGCGGATCGCTACGGCTTTTCACTCCCCGAATCCGGCAAAGCGGACGCCGCGCAAAGCCTGCTGGCCCACTTTATCGTCTATGAGCAAGTCCGAGACGCACTTCACCTGACGACTTATCCCGAAGTCGATTCTGTCCTGCGGATGTCGGTTTTCCCTTCTGCCCTGCCGCTGCCACCGTCCCTGCTGCGCGAAACTGGGACTGGCTACCAGGCGAAGCCGCCGCAGGCTCTGACGGAAACAGCGCTGCTGGGGGCGCTGGAAGACTATGCACTCGCACAGGGCTTTACATTTCCCGCACACCGCCTTCGGTCTTACTACGTCGCGCTGAAGACGAAGCCATTTGTGATTTTATCCGGCGTTTCAGGAACAGGAAAAACGCGACTGGCGGAGCTGTTTGCCGAAGCCCTGACAGGACACCATCCCAGCCAGTTTCGCTTGATTCCTGTCCGGCCCGATTGGAACGACTCGTCGGCTCTGTTCGGATATCATAACCTGCTTGCCAATCGCTATGTACCCACACCGTTTTTAGAAATCGCCCGCGCCGCGGCCCTGCCGGAAAACCGGCAAAAGGCATTTTTTGTCTGCCTGGATGAAATGAACCTGGCGCCCATTGAGCATTATCTGGCGGACTATCTTTCCGGCCTCGAATCCCGCGCCCACCGCATTCCACTGCATACAGACGTGCCGGATTTGATCCTGCCGGGGAATTTGTTCGTCACCGGCACAGTCAACGTAGACGAAGCCACGCACGGTTTTTCGCGCAAGGTTTTGGACCGGGCCAATACGCTGGAATTTGACGAAGCCCCGCAGCTCGCAGCGGCTGGCCCAGCCGGAAAAGGCGCGGCACGGCTGGATGAAGACCTCAGCGCCGCTCCGGCAGAGCGTCAGACGCTTTTTTTGTCTTCCCGCGCCGCGACTCTCGGACGAGCCAGGGAACGGCTTTCTTTGATAGAATCGGGCTTTCCCGAACGCGCCCTGGCTGCGCTTCAGTCGGTCAACGATCTGCTGTATGCCCACCGCCTGCATTTTGCCTACCGGGTGCGAGACGACGTTCTGATGTTTCTTGCCAACAGTTTTGATGCTGAGACCCATCAGGGCCTGCTGCTGCCGGATAAATCTGAAAACTTCACCCTGGCCTTTGATCTGCAAATCCTGCAAAAAGTGCTGCCGAAGCTGCATGGCCTCAGCGAAGCGCGTGCGCCGCTGCTGTCCGCGCTGCAAGCCTGGGCAGGCGGCGAACATCTCCGGTACTCGGCGGCGAAACTGGCCCGAATGCGCGCGCAGGGTCTGGAAACCGGCTTCGTTCGCTTTTATGAATAACGCAATTTATGAATGATGTTGTTCAAAACGATGGTCAGGAAACCGATTGGCGCCGGCTCTTGACGGAAGGGGAGCGGCAGGCGATGCTTGCCGACATTGCCCGCGTCTCGCTGGCCGTCGGGACAGCCTTGTTTCCAGAACAATCCTGGCAGGAGTTAGCGGTCTCAGTCGGCACCGGGGCCGCGCAGAAGTCACCCATAGAGCGATTAGGGTTTATCGAACGGATTTTGCCCGATCTGGCACAGGCGCTGCCTCAAATCAGCCGGTTTCCTCTCACCCGAATGGTGACACAAACGCGCCCCGTCGCCCCGCCCATCCGCGCCCGCCGCATTGGGACGCCAGCCATTCTGCAAGCCGCGCGGCGTGGCATGGCAGGGCGGCACATCGCAGAAACCGTCACTGCTGCCTCCCAGGACACCTCGGAAAATCGAGCCGTGCAGTCGTTTCTGGCCGTTCTCCAAAAAGACTGTGGGGCGATTGCCGAAATTGCGGAAGCTGAGGCTGAATGGGAGGTGCGGCAGCGCGCTTTAAGCGGCCAAACGCAGATTCGTGGTCTTTTGGCGGCGCTGTGCTGGGAAGTAACCGCGGACAGCGCGGCATGGGCAAAACCGCCGACAGCGCGGGCCATGGGGCGCGCTGAATACGCGCTGGTCTTCGCGGCTTCCGGCCGCTACCGCCGAGAATTTGTCTGGGATTGGGAGCAGCCGCAATTTCCGCTCTCTCCGCGCGAGCCCTGGCGGCTGTACGAGACCTGGTGCCTCTTTCGTGTGCTGGACGGCCTGCTGGTCTTAGGCTATACCCCGACTGCCGAGCAGACGATCTGGAGCATTCGCGAAGGCCGATTGCTCTGGACGCTTGCCCAGGGAGAAAGGTCGATGATCACGCTGCGCGGGCCGCAGGGCGAGGCTCTGTCAGTGACCTACAACGCGGCTTTTGCCCAGCGTGAGCGGTCGCTGTCGCGCACCATGCAGCCGGACATCACGCTGGAAGACCTGGCCTCAGAAACACTCTGGATTTTAGATGCCAAGTTTAAAGTCTATGCTCTGCCCGGCGAGGAAGGCAGCGACATCAATCAGATGCACGCTTACCGGGATGCGATTTTGGGGCGAAACGGCGGGCGCACGGTCGCGCACGCCTGGTGCCTTTATGCAGGCTTGGCCCATGCGCCGAATCGCGACCGGATTACCTACGGCACTGAAGACGGCCCGGTCGGTGCGCTGTGCCTGCGCCCCGGCAATGAAGCTAGTCATCAAAACCTGCATTATCTTCTGGCGAAGTGGCTGGCGGCATCACCGCTGCCGTCAGCGCAGCCAGCGTTTCCAGAAACCGTGTCTGCTCCGCGCTGAAGGGCGACTCTCCCGCCCGGTAAACAGTCAGCGCCCCCACCCCGCCTGGCAGCGGCACCGCCAGAACCGAATGCCGCCCCGATTGCCCGGCAAACGCACGCCAGGGCCCGCTGCCGAGAGCGGGATTTAACAGGCCGCTTTGCGAAACGGGTTTGCGGGTACGCGCCGCTTTCTCCGCCGCGCCCACTGTCAGCGCCGGAGCGTCCGCGGCATATCTCTCCGGCGCTGAAAGAGCGTCTCGGTAACCTTCTCCCAGCAGCCGCAGCGCTTTGTTGTTTCGCACGGCGACGGTGCAGACCTCAGCCCCTAAAACGCGCCGGGCATGACGCGCGACCAAATCGGCAAGAGCGCCTGCGGCCCACTGTTCCGAGACCGCGCCCGCCACTTCCCGCACCGCAGCGACTTGATCCGCTAAATGCGTCGCCTGCGCGGCCTGCGCCGGCCCCGCCAGCGCAAGAGCCGCGAGAGATGCCAGCAGGGCGAGCGTCTCCTCCCCCATCGAGGCGGCGAATGCCTGCGGGTCGGAAGAGGATAGCGACAAATGGCCGATGGCTGCGCCCCCGGCAATCAGCGGCAATGCCAGATAGGATGCGGCAGGCATTTCGCCCAGGGTCGCGATGTTCTGGCCGCGAAACGGTTCCCGCGCGACATAAAGCGGCCAGAGAACGGCATCGCCGGCATCAAACGGAAAGGTCGGGGTCTGAGATGCTTTCTGGGAACGCGGCCGCTTTGGCCGGTCTTCCGGCGCGGACGCCAGCCGGGTCAGTTCCCGGCGTTCAGCATGATAGGCATATAACCGTACCTGCGTCTGCGGCAGTGGCTGCACCAGGGCAAGCGCGGCTTCAGCGACGCCGCGCGCAAGCTCTTCCGGCCCTATCGCCGCCGTCAGTTTTTGGCACAGCCGCCGCAGAACAGCGTCCCGGCGCTCCGTTTCCGTTTGCCGCATCTGCCGCTCATGCAGCGCCGTGATGTCCCGAAACACTGCCGCCGCGCCGCCGTTCTCCAATGGGCGGGCAGACACGTCCAGCGCGCGCATCACGCCGCCGGACGAAACGCACAGATACCCGGCTCCATCAGCCGCTTTTCCAGTACGCAGGGCGCGGGTCAGCGGAATTTGTCCCGGCGGGACCGGCTGGCCGCTGGGATAGCAAAGGCGAGCGGCAGAGCCATCCGGGCCGAACCACTCCTGCGCGACGGCATTCAAGGAAACAATCGCGCCCGCCGCATCACAAACCACAACGGCCTCCCCAGCAAGATTGAGAAGCGGCTGGAAAGTGATCGCCTGGGGGCGAGTGCGCTGCCGGGACAGCGCGGCGAATACAGAAACCGCACCGAGAAAGCCGCCGAGCCAGAAAATCGCACGTTTGAACATACCGGCGATTGTACCCGACGCAAAAAGCCCCGCGCCAAGGGGCGCGGGGCTGACTCGATGCCGAAAATTCTATTCGGTGCGGATGGTTGCTTCCAGAACTGTTTCGGCCATGTAAATCGGGGCGCGGACACGCAGAGCCAGCGCAATGGCATCGGACGGACGCGCGTCGATGTCCATCGTTTCGCCGCCCGCCCGCACCAGGCCGATTTTCGCGTAAAACGTCTCATTCCAAAGGTCGTCAATCACGATGCGCTCCACCGTGGTGTCCAAACGCTCTAGCATCAGGCGTATTAAATCATGGGTGAACGGACGATCCGGGGAGTCGCCTTCCAGCGCGACCGAGATGGCAAAAGCTTCAAACTGGCCGACGAAGATCGGAACCCGGCGACCTCGGTTGTCCCGCAGCAGGACAAAGTGGTTGGCAATAGTTCCCTGGTCCTGGTGCGCGTAAACCCCCATCACTTTGACTTCTTTCTCATTGAGGGAATGCGGCGCACGGTTTTCCATCTCTGAAGTAAACTCACCCGACGGGCTGTTTCCTTCACTTTCCGCACTCCCGGAACCGCGCAGAAAAGCCAGGCCGTCCGGGTCGGAGTCCTGGGGCCGCCAATCATCGTCGAACAATTTATCGAAATCGCCTGGCACCTGTTCCTCGCTTCCTTAAAAACGTCCTTATAGGAAGGAATATCGTCATGGGTTGTGAGAGTCCGCGCGTGAGGTGATAGCCTCTATATGCACCAGAACAGAATGCTTTTCTGTCTCTTTTGGCGGGCGAACCTGACCTGTAATCGCATCGCCCGATGTGAGGCTAAAGCTCTGGATTTGAGAAGCCAAGACATAAACACTTCCTCGGCTCTGCTCGGCGCGGCTCGGATGCAGAAATCCCCAGCCGCCGGGCAGTATTTCGAGTATACCTGACCGAATGGTTGTATTCGGGCCATCGGCAAACAAGTTATCAAAATCGCCTGGCATTGTCCTGCTCCGGGCCGCTTAATCCTCGCGACGGCCTGTTTTGCTGACGGTCTTGAGAAATTCTTTGTTGCCCTTGCTGTTGTTCAAACGGTCATTCAATAATTCCGCAGCTTCCACTGTTCCGAGGCCGGCCAGAACGCGGTGAAGCTGGTATACGGATTTCAGGCTTTCCTCATCGTATAAAAGCTCTTCCTTGCGCGTGCCGGACTCTTTGACATTGATCGCCGGGAAAATGCGCCGATTGGCAAGCTCACGGTCCAGTTTCAGCTCAGAATTGCCTGTTCCTTTGAATTCCTCAAAAATAATGTCGTCCATGCGTGAGCCGGTTTCCACCAGGGCGGTCGCAATGATTGTCAAGCTGCCGCCCTCTTCAATGTTACGGGCCGCGCCGAAAAATCGTTTCGGGCGATAAATCGCCGCCGGGTCCAGGCCTCCCTGTAAAGTGCGCCCGGAGGGCGTGACTGTCAGGTTGGAAGCACGCGACAGGCGCGTGAGGCTGTCCAGCAGGACAACGACATCTTTGCCCGATTCGACGAGTCGTTTGGCTTTTTCCAGCACCATGTCGGCGACCCGCATATGGTTTTCCGGCAGTTCATCAAAGGTGGAGGACACGACCTCGCCATTGACGGAGCGGCGAATATCGGTGACTTCTTCGGGACGTTCATCAATCAGCAGCACGACCAAATGCACTTCCGGGTGATTGGTCGTGATGGAGTTGGCGATGGATTTCAGCACCGTCGTTTTGCCGGCTTTAGGCGGGGCGACAATGATTGCGCGCTGGCCTTTGCCGATGGGGGCAATCAAATCAATGACACGCGCGGTCAGGTTCTTGGGATCGGTTTCCAGTTGGAAACGCTCTTCAGGATAGATTGGAACCAGATCATCGAAGTTGACACGGCTGCGCGCCTGGTCTGGGGACGCGCTGTTGACGGACTCCACGCGCAGCAGGCCATAATATTTCTCGGTATCTTTAGGCGGGCGCACATGACCGGTCACGGTATCGCCGGTTTTCAGGTTAAATCGCTTGATCTGCGCTTGAGCCACATAAATATCCTGGCTGCCGGGATCAAAGTTGTTTTGGCGCAGAAAGCCCCAGCCTTCCGGCAGGATTTCCAGCACGCCGGACTTGATGAGCGGCGCTTCCGGCTCAGAGCCACCGGACTCGCCGGCGGCACTGTCCCGGCTTTCCCGACCGCCGCCGTCACGGCCATTGCCATCTCGATTGGAATTATCGCGGCTGGAATTATCGCGGCTGCCGCCATCGCGACTGGAATTATCGCGGCTGCTGTCTTTACCGTTTCGCGGCATACGAGGTGTGAGCGGAGGCGGTGGATTGGTGAGCATGGGGGGAGTAGTCTCGGAATCGTCTTGTGCCATTGTCTGTGTGGTTACCTTTGGGAAATCGCAATGTGTGCGGAGTGAATGGATTGATGAGCGAAAATAATGCAAGAATGAATAATGCGAGAATGAATAATGCGAGAATGCTGGTAAGCAGAACGGCCCGGCAGTGGGGATAGCAAAAGCATCAGTCGGCTAGGCAAATGAAATCAGGAAAAATCGGCCGTATTGGGAATCGGGGAGACGCCGGGTAAGAAGCAGGCGAACCTGCTCAGCCCCATTATACCACAGGCTTCAGGCTTTTCAACCAAAAATGTGACGGCGGGCGCACAAATTACCCGCCGCCGTAGATTTCCGGCTTGAGGATGCCGATAAAAGGCAAATTTCGGTACTTACCGCCGTAATCCAGACCATAACCAACCACGAAACGGTCTTCCACCTGAAAGCCGAAATAGTCCACCGGAACGTCCATGCGCCGACGAGACGGCTTATCCAGCAGCGTACAGACTTTCACCGAGGCCGCCCGGCGCGAGCGCAGATTTTCCAGCAGATACGACAAGCGCAGCGTCAATCCGGTATCCACAATGTCTTCCACCACCAGCACATGCTTGCTTTCCACGCTTTCATCCAGGTCCTTCAGTATCCGCACCACACCCGACGATTTCGTATCCGCTCCATAGGAAGACACCGCCACAAAATCATACGAAAGCGGCACAGTAATCTGCCGGGCCAGGTCCGCCATGAAAATGTTAGCCCCTTTTAAGATGCAGATCAGCATCAGCTCCTTGCCGGCATAATCCAGCGAAAGCTGTGCACCCAGCTCTGCAACGCGCTGCGCGATCTGCTCCTGCGTCAGAAGCACCTGCGCGATGTCCTGATCCAGTTCCATTTCCAATGCTGCCATAAATTTCGCTTCCTGCCCTGTCAGCGCGTCTCGGAGAGGCGCAGGCTTGTTAAAAAGACTTACCCATGCCCGGCGTTTGATAATCGCCGCGGTATTGAGATAATCGCCATGTTATTGAAGTGCATGAAAACGGCGGGGCGGCCAGTAGCAGGCAACAGCCCGTCCAATGATGTCGCGGCGTGGCAGATCGCCCCAGTAGCGGCTGTCATCGGACACGTCCCTGTTGTCCCCCATGACAAAGAACTGGTCGTGCAGGATAAACTGCGGTGCCATGTCGCCGTGCGCGGCAAATGTTTTGTATGGCTCCGGCAGCCGCCGGCCATCAATCATTACCTGGCCGTTTTGGATTGCCACAGTTTCGCCCGGCAGGCCGATAATACGCTTGACAAAAATCTGCCGCGTGTCTTTTGGATAATCAAAAATCACGATGTCGCCCCGGTGCGGGGAAGCGAAGTGATAAACCAATTTGTTTGCCAGAACGCGCTCCCCGGTGAACAAATGCGGCTGCATACATTCGCCGGAAACGCAAAAGCCCTGCATGACAAACAGCGTCGCGGCTACCGCCAGCAGCACACCCAGCACCGCTTGCTCCGCCTGCGAAACAGCCAGGGAGCGCCGCGGAGGCGTTCGGCGCAGGTAAGTCATCCACCGGGTAGCAGGCAAAGTAATCATAATTGATGTACGCAGGCAGCGGGAAGAAGTTCGCCAGACAACCACAGCAATCCTCCCAAAATCCGCTGGCAGCAGAGGCATTTTTTCGGGGAGCAATCCAGACCTGCACGTGCCGCCGGCTGGGGTATACTAAAAGCCAACTGATTTGCTGGAGACATTCCCCCGATGCCCGACCCGAAAAAGCCTCTTTCCCCCGAAGACCGGCAGATGCACATTCAATTGGCCCTGCTGGCCCTCGCGGTGATGATCAACATTGTGGGCTTCAGCGTGATTATTCCTCTGGTTCCCGAATACGTCCAGCGCGGCCTTCATCTGACACGGGCTGCCGCCGCCTCAGACCCACGCATTGGAGAATATGGCGGCTGGCTGACGGCGGTATACGCCCTGATGCAGTTTCTGTTCGCCCCACTGTGGGGCAGCCTCTCAGACCGCATTGGCCGCAAGCCCATTTTGATTGGTTCGCTGATCGGCGATGCCCTGTTTTATACGCTGTTCGGCTTGTCCACGCAGCATCTCTGGGGGCAGTTTGCCGCGCGCATTCTCGCCGGCATCTTTTCCTCGGCCTCGCTGGCCGTCGCACAGGCGTATGCCGCTGACATCACGCCGCCGAATTTGCGGGCGATGGGACTGGGGTATCTCGGCGCAGCCTTTGGCGTCGGCTTCATTTTTGGCCCGGCGCTGGGCGGCTTGATCGGCCAATTTGGCCTGGCCTGGCCGCTGTATTTTTCGGCGGCTTTGGTGCTGGCAAATGCCCTTTATATCTGGCGCTACCTGCCCGAGCCAAAGCGCGCCCAGGAAACTATCCCTGCCCGGCCTGTCGGCCTGGCCGCTCGTGCGGGACAAATGGCGCAGGCCGTTCGCGGCCCCCTCGGCTTCCTGTACCTGCTTACCTTCGCCGTGACGTTCGCGTTCGGCAATCTGGAAGGTACGTTCACGGCCTACCTCAAGCAGCATTTTCACTTTACCAATGTGTCCGCTGTCGCAGGCGGTGTCTTCGCTTATATCGGCGTCCTGATTGTCATTATTCAGGGCGGGGCCATTCGCCCGCTGGTCAAAAAGTACGGCGAAGCCAATTTGATCGTCGTCGGCATCGGCCTGATGGCGGTCGGATTTCTTTTATTTCCACTCGCCCCGGCCCTCTCCGTGCTGCTGCTTGGGCCAATGCTTCCCATTGCCATCGGCAGCGGCCTGAACTCGCCTTCCCTGCGCTCTCTGGTCTCGCGCAAAGCCACCGCGCAGGGAGCGGCCCTGGGCCTGTCTGCCTCCTTTGACAGCCTGGCCCGCGCCACCGGTCCGGCGACCGCGGGCTATTTGTATCGACACGTCGGCCAGGCCGCTCCCTATTGGTGCGCCGGGCTGGTGATGAGCGTCTGCTTTCTGTTCGCGCTGGCCCGCCGCCGCGAGATGGCGGAGGGGATTTAGGAGACTATCTAGTGCAAGTCACCCGGCAGGAACTGAAAACCAACTGGCGCTTTACGGACCTTCCCCGGCCCGGCGCGTCGCCCACCACGAAGCTGCCCTGGCTGCCCGCCGAAGTTCCCGGCCATGTCCATCTTGACCTGCACCGGGCCGGAGTGATCTCCGACCCCTTTTACCGCCTCAATGAGCGCGCCGTAGCCTGGGTGGATGAAACGGATTTCGTTTATGCGACGACGTTTGAAGTGTCCGACCCTGTGCCTGCTCACGCCTTCCTCGTTTTTCACGGCCTGGATACAGTCGCCGAAATCGCTCTGAACGGCGAAGATTTAGGCCGCGCAGACAACATGTATATTCCACATGAGTTTCCTGTCGGCGGCAAACTGAAACCCGGCCAAAACACCCTGACCGTCACCTTCGCTTCTGCCCTGCGCGTTGGGAAAGAACGCCATGCGGCGTGGGACGCGGCGGGGAACGACACGGCGACTTCCGATTGGTTCCACTGGGGGCCGCGCTCGTTTGTCCGCAAAGCGCAGTATATGTACGGCTGGGACTGGGGGCCGGAACTGCTGGGCTGCGGCCTGTGGCAGAAAGTGGAACTGGTCACGGTTCCGGTGGCGCGGATTACTGACTGGAAATACGACGTAGAGTTTACGGATGATGACAAAGCCATTGTGACGGTGACGGCAGAGATTGAGCGGATGCCGGGCTTAGAAGAAACGCCCTTGCTGTTCCTTCCGACAATCCCCGAAGAAGAGGGCCGAAGCGGGGCAGGATTCCGGCCTATGGACGTGCCTCAGCAGTCAGGAAAAATCACGCTGAAAGCGGCATTGGAGTTGGAAAATCCTCAGCGCTGGCAGCCATACATAGGAAGCTTGGAATATGAGGGATGGTCTACGATCTACAATTTAAATTTGTCGCTTTATACCCCGGAAGAATATGTCGAGAACCAATGGCACACAATCGGCCTTCGTACCATTGAACTCATTCGTGAACCGGACGCCGACGGCAAAGGCGAGAGCTTCAAGTTTCGCGTCAACAGCCAGGATACTTACATCAAAGGCGCGAATTGGATACCCAACAGTTCTTTCCCGGCGCGTATTTCCGTGGAGCAGTTGAACACACGCATTCGGCAGGCCAAGAACGCCGGATTTAATATGCTTCGCATCTGGGGCGGCGGGTTGTACGAGAGCGAGGATTTTTACACTCTCTGCGACAATCTTGGCATTCTCGTCTGGCAGGATTTCCCCTACGCCTGCGCTTACCATCCCGACACCGGCGAGTATGCGGACGCGGCGCGAGCCGAAGCAACCGCTGCCGTGCGCCGCATCCGAAACCATCCCTGCCTCGCGCTCTGGTGCGGCAACAATGAAAACCAGATGATGTACCATGACGGCTGGAGTCCTCGCCCGCCCCGGCTTCTCGGCGAACATCTTTACAATGAAATTCTGCCCGCCTTAGTCGCCGCCGAAGACCCCAAAACGCCCTACTGGCCCGGCTCTCCCTTTGGCGGCGCAAACCCCAACGACCCGAATTTTGGGGACTGCCACAACTGGGACGTGTGGCACGGGCGCGGCGACTGGACGCATTACACGGACAATAACGCCCGATTCTGCTCCGAGTTCGGCTTTGCGTCCTCCTGCGGCCTCGCCGCATGGGACAAGTGCCTGGCCCCGGAAGACAAATCCCCTTACTCTGCCGCCGTGCGCTGGCATGACAAAACGCGCCGGGGTTATGAAATTTATCTTGGCTTTATCGCCCTGCATTTCCCGGAAGCGCAGACCCTGGAAGATTTGGTGTATTACAGCCAGTTGAATCAGGCGGAAGCGCTGAAATATGGCGTCGAGCATTACCGGCGATTAAAAGGCCGCAACTGGGGGACGCTGTTCTGGCAGCTCAATGACTGCTGGCCCACCCAGTCCTGGGCAGTGATTGACTCGGAGGGGGAACCGAAGGCCGCGTACTTTGCCTGCAAAAAGTTTTATGCCCCGGTTCTCCTTTCGCTGGTCCGAGCAGGCGAAACAGTGACGGCGCATCTGGTCAGCGATCTGCTTTCGCCCCTGCAAGGGCAGATCGCCTGGACGCTGGCGACGCTGGACGGGGAAGCGCTGGCGGAAATGACGAC
Organism: Capsulimonadaceae bacterium; assembly: GCA_965277095.1. Lineage (GTDB taxonomy): Bacteria > Armatimonadota > Armatimonadia > Armatimonadales > Capsulimonadaceae > JANXMY01. Next base: position 2,246,724 of record OZ255718.1, on the reverse strand, counting down.
GGATGTGACGGCTGACGCAAATGCGGCGGCAGTGATCGGAGAATTCAGCCTGTCAGCCGCGCAGGGCCGGGAGCGCGAGGTTTACATTTATGCCCGCTTCACGTCCAATGATGGCCTGGTTTCCGCCGACAACTATTTGTTTCTGTCCGAGCCAAAAGACCTGCGACGGGCTGATCCCGGCCTTTCCGTCCTGGTTGCGGACACGGAAACGTATACGTTCTCCATCACAGTATCCGCCCGGCGGTTTGCACCTTATGTCTGGCTGCGCCGCACCGACAACGGGCCGCTGCCGGGGCTGGAAGACAATTTTTTTCACCTCAAGCCCGGCGAGACGCGGACACTGACCATTGCCAAGGGCGACACCCTCAAGACAGTGGAGGATTTGCGCGGACTGCTGGCGGTGCGGGCGCTGTGAGGGAACCAACTGATCGCCGCCGCAGCACGATGAACGCAGCGGCATAAGATACCAGTCCAAAAGCCAGGTACAGCAGACCGGTTCCCATCCACAGGGGCAGATTTCCATAACCGGCCATGCCGGGGATGGGGCTGTCCTGGTAAGGATGACCTCCGAATGGCTCTCCGAGCTGCTCCAAGGGAATAAACGGGCAGAAATACAGCATATTAATGGCCGGATTGCCTGCTGCGGCCTGTGCGTCGAGGCCGCTCAAATTGGCATAAGAAAAATACGGCAGAGCGATAGCCATGACCAGGCCCAGATAAAGCAGCGTGACAGACGACCAGCGGTTCCCCAGAGCCACCGAAAGCAAAAATCCCACGCCCGCAATTCCAACCACCATCAGCAGCAGCATGACTCCGGCCTGCTGAAGCGCGTCAGTCAGCAGACGCGGCCCCATTGTCGACGTGACTACCCCCGCGTGGCCGGGAATGGTCTGCACGCGCTGAATCTGCGACACGCCCGGCTGAAACATTAAATGAGAGGCCGCAAGAGCCATGCCGACGACCAGCGCCGTCAGCAGAAGCGCCAGCGGCAGGCCCGATGGCAGCGACGCATGGTGGAAGATGCGCTGCGGCCAGCCTGCCGTCGTCCGCCAGTCTTCCCGGTCCCCCGTCACCAGCACCGGGACAAACAGCAGCAGCAGAACGCACGGAATCACCATCGCCCACATCGCCAGAACAAACGGCGACGTAGTACCCGCCATCGGCCCTTGTCCCAGCACAATGCCCTCGCCGAAAAACACCATCAGTCCGGCCAGCAGCAAAGTCACGCCGCGCAGCGCGGAGGCACGCCGCGCCGGGTAATCTTCCAGGCGATTGATGCAGGCCAGCACCAGCAGCGCACTCAGTGTCCCGTTGAGCAGCAGTGCCGGCACCCAGGCCGGCAGCGTCCAGCCGAAGTAATGCTCCGGCACCACCGCTCCCGTCACCGCCCCCACCGGGTTGAGCGCGCACAGGCCGTACACCGGCGTAGACCCACTTTCATCCAGTACCGGCACGGCGAACGGAAACGTCACCACGAAAAAGGCGATCAGCGTCGCGTAGGACAGCACCGTCGCGGTGGCCGTGTTGGCGGCATACGCCGACCAGCACAGACCGATGGCACCGAACAAAAACGCATCCCCAGCCAGCAGCACATAAGAAAAAAACACTTCACCGGGCGAAACGCCGCCCAGCAGAAAGCACAGGGAAACCAGCGGCAGGGAGGACGTCAAAAGAAGAATCACAAACGAAACCGACGACGTCAGCTTGCCCCAGACAATCGCGCGCGGCTTCAGTACGGTGCTGCGGAGCATCTCAAATGTTCGCTGCTCCCGCTCCACGGAGATGGCCCCGGCGGTCAGGGCCGGTGTAATCAAAGCAATCATCACGGCTTGGGCGTAAAAAAGAACCTTGAAAAACATCCGCCCGGCGGTAAAGGCCGCTGAAGCGCCTCCCGTCTGCATGGCATTGGCATGGGAACTCCACCAGCCGAGATACCAGAAGAAAAACAACAGGGAAAGCAGGAGCAGGTATCCGAACAAAAGCCAGTACGTCCTGGCCCCGCGCATCCGCCCGCGCAGTTCTTTCGTGACGACGGGATTATCCAGGGTCCAATGCAGCATGAGGCATCTCCTTCACGGCGTTCGTGAAGGAGATACGACGGCGGGGGCGGGGAATCCTCTATCGCTCGCGTGTCAGGGCGTAATCAGCCAGCGCATGGAGGGAGTCGCGGTAGCGGGAGGACGGCAGGGCGCAGAGAGCGTCCTGCGACAAAGAAACGTAGCGGCGGGCGACTTCCGCAGTGCGGAGGTAGCCGTCGTGCTGGACAATGGTATCTTGAACGGCGGCAATTTCGGCATCTGTCAGCGCTTCCGGTTCCTGCAAAATGTGCAGCAGATCGCGCCGCTCGGCCTCCGTTACATCGCCCAGGGCGAGAATCAACGGCAGCGTCATCTTGCCTTCGCGCAGGTCGCCGCACTGCGGCTTGCCGGTTTTGCGCGGGTCCCCGGTATAGTCAAGCAGGTCATCGGCGATCTGGAATGCCAGGCCGCAGTTCCAGCCGTAAGCCGTCAGCGCGGAAAGCGCGCCGGGAGAAGCCCCGGCCAGCATTGCACCGACCTCGCAGCAGCCGGCGATAAATCCGGCGGTCTTTTTTCCGATAATGGTCAGATAAGTTTCTTCCGACGTGTCCACATCCCCTTTAGCCGTGATTTGCAGGACTTCGCCCTCACTCAGCCCGACCGTCACTGCCGAAAACACGCGGATCACATCCAGATTGCCTTCGCGCGAAGCCAGCGAAATGCTTTTGGCGAGCAGATAGTCACCGACAAGCACACTGATCTGGTTGCCGAACGCAGCATTGGCCGTCGGACGGCCCCGCCGCTCCGCTGCGCCGTCGACCACATCGTCGTGAATCAGCGAGGCCATATGGATCAGCTCGGCGGCCGCAGCGGACGCATAAATCGTCCGCGGAGGAAACTGCTGAACAACGGCGCGGGCTGCCAGGACCACGAGCGCGGGCCGAAGGCGCTTGCCGCCGGCGGACAGGGTATGGCCGGAAATGGCATACGCGGCACGTACATCCGAGCGGATTTCATCGCCCAGCAGAGCTTCCACCGCCGCAAGTTCTTCCTGAATGCTGTCCAGAAAAGAAACGTGTGCCGGATTGACGGCTTTTTCGATCATTTCCGCCGGAGCGGTTGCAGTGGCTCCCATAAGGTTGTCCATTCTAAAAGGGCTTGACGCCCACATGCACGCAGACCAGGCCAAACGTCAAATCTACCCAGCGCACGTCTTCAAGGCCCGCCGCCCGCATTTTGTCTGCGAGCTGCGTTCGGCTCGCGAAACGCTCCACCGAAGCCGGCAGATATGTATAAGCGTCCCGCCGCCCGCTGATTGCCCCGCCCAGCACAGGCATGACGTAACGGGCGTGCAGATCGTAGGCCATACGGAACAGGCCCGGAGGCGGCTGCGAGAATTCCAAACAAACCACCCGCCCGTTCGGCTTTGTGACACGGCGCATTTCGTCAAACGCGGTTTCAATCTGTGCCACATTGCGGATGCCGAACGCGACTGTCACAGCCTCAAAACTATTATCTGCGAAGGGAAGACGCATGGCATCTCCCTGCACCTCCCCCACCCGGTTGTTCTCAAACCGCGCCGCGCCGCATTGAAGCATCGGCAGGGAAAAATCCGCCGCCGCGACAAATCCATCGGGTCCCACAACCTGCCGCAAATGCGCTGCCCATTCGCCCGTTCCCGAACAAACATCCAAAACGCTGTCGCGTGGTGAAAGGGACGCGCAGCGAGTCGCAAATGTCCGCCAGCTATGATGGATGCCCGCCGACAAAAGTGAGTTCAGCAAGTCATAACGCGGCGCAATGTCATCAAACATTTGCCGAACATAATTCGCTTTTTCCGCCGCCGTCACGGGCCGGTCTAAAACATCAATGCCGCTGGGCGGCGTGGCTCTAACAGACATTGTGAAAAAATCCGCAAACTCTGCTTGGATTATACCTACCCCCGTCAAAACTGTCAACGCGAATGAGAATTCTTTCGAATATGCTATCATTGTGAAAACGAAAAGAAAGGAAAAGTATTATGGCACAGGTTTTAGTCCGCGACCTGGGAAACGATATTGTAGATAAATTGAAAGAACGTGCAAAATCGCGTGGGCGTTCGCTGGAAGCGGAATTGCGGCTAATTCTGGAACAGGCAGCCCAAGACACACGGCGACAAGGGCTTTTGGAATTGAAACAGATTCGGGAAAGGCTTGCCGGGCAAGTGTTCAGCGACAGTACGGAGATGGTGCGCGAGGATCGAGACAGATAATGCGATTAGACCGGCCCGTGATTGATGCAAGCATCGCAGTCAAATGGTTCCTGACCAAAGAAATTTACGCCGCTGAAGCAAACCTTCTGTTGCAGGACGAGCGAATCCTGCTGGTTCCCGATCTGATCTTCTCAGAGGTGGGCAACATTACATGGAAACAAGTGCGTAAAGGAACTTTGCCTCAGGCAGAGGCCGTCAACATTGTCACTACTCTCAGCCATCTCGGTTTGATGGTGTATCCGTCTGAAACACTTATCGTAAAGGCAGTGGAAATCGCTTGCGAAACCGGCAGAACGGCTTATGACAGCTTGTATGTGGCGCGGGCAATTCAGGAGGATTCTGCTGTTGTGACGGCAGACGAAAAACTGAAAAACGGTTTGCAGGATACGCCTTATGCGCGATACATTGTTTGGATCGAGGACTTGACCTAATTTAGGAAAATTTTATGAACATTACCATGCACGCGACCACGATTGTCGGGGTCAAGCGCGGCGGCAAGGTTGCCATCGCTGGTGACGGTCAGGTAACCCTGGACAAGACCGTGATGAAAAACACGGCCAAAAAGATACGGCGGCTGTATCAAGGCAAAGTGCTGGCCGGCTTCGCGGGCAGCGCCGCTGATGCCATGGCGCTGGCGGATCGGTTTGAAACCAAACTGGAAGCGACCAACGGCAATTTGCAGCGGGCCGTGATTGACTTCGCCAAAGAATGGCGCTCCGACCGCGTCCTGCGCCGCTTTGAGGCCCTGATGATCGTTGGCAACGCGGATTACCTGCTGGTCGTATCGGGCGACGGCAATGTGCTGGAAACCGACGACGGCATCGCGGCCATCGGCAGCGGCGGCCCGTATGCCCAGGCCGCCGCCAAAGCTTTGGTAGAGAACACAGACCTGTCGGCACGGGAAATTGTAGAAAAAGCCCTTCTGGTCGCCTCGGAAATCTGTATCTACACAAACTCCAATATCACGGTGGATGAACTATGAAAACCCTGCTTTTAGCCGCCGGCCTGCTTTTGCTTCCCGGTGGCTGGTCCGCGCGCGCCGAAGATGTTCCCCCTGTTCCCCGCGCCCAGATGCAGACATTCGCGCTGGCCTACACACTGCGGACATGCGACCTGCGGGCGCAGAAATTTGTGCAGTCGGTCAAGGCGCTCAAAGACGCAGAGGATGACGCGGCGGCGGGTGCGGAAGTGGTGCACCTGAGCAAGCAGGCCGCGAACCTTCGCCGTCGCCAGGCCGCCGCTTACACCCAGATCGCATCGCTGCTGGATCAGATGGACGCGCCCCCAGCGCTGCGCCGTTGGTCCGCGCAGACCGCGGCTTCTCTTACGGCTCCGCTGCTGTATTCCACGGACGCACAAGCCCTGGCAAAAACCGAGCCGGACTCGGCGGCGACACTGGCGGAGATCGTGGAAGTGCAGGCAGTAAAAGCGCAGGCCGATATGCAGCAGCCTTCGCTGAATGCCTGGCTCACGCTGACTGGCGGCAAATTGTCCCTTTGGACCGCCGATGTAGGAACATACGCCGCGGGCCTGGATGCTGCCAAACAACTCCCGCCTTCTCCCGACACGGCGCGGCGGCTGCTTCTTTCTGCCCCGGCAGGTGCGCCATCGGAAGTGCGGGGCGACTTGTCGGAACTGGTTCCACGCGGCGGCGGCAATCTGCAAGCGCTGGCGACCGTTGCCCCCGCAGCCGCCTCGCCCCGGAAGATGACCGAAGTGGCGGAGAAATTAAGGATGGCCTATAACGCCCGTGCGCTGACGGCAGACGTAAAAATGAGCGAGTGACAAAAGCCGAACCGGGTATAATGCAGACATGGATGAACGTATGGAAGACATGACGCCCCGCGAGATTGTTGCGGAGCTGGATAAATACATTGTCGGGCAGCAGGCCGCCAAGCGCGCCGTTGCCATTGCTCTGCGAAACCGTTACCGGCGGCGACTGCTGGCCGACGATCTGCGCGATGAGGTCATCCCAAAAAATATTCTGATGATCGGGCCGACGGGCGTGGGTAAAACCGAAATCGCCCGCCGCCTTGCTACCCTGGCCCGTGCCCCGTTCGTGAAAGTGGAAGCGACCAAGTTTACCGAAGTGGGCTATGTCGGGCGTGATGTGGATTCCATGGTGCGCGATTTAGTCCAAGCGTCACTTCGCATTGTGGAGCGGGAAAAGATGGACGAAGTGCGCGAAAAAGCGGAAGAACAGGCCATCGACCGCGTCGTTGACCAGTTGCAGCCGCGCCGCGAACAAAAGTCCGCCCGAATTCGCCTCGGCAAGCAGCCCGGCGGGGCCGAAAACCCGCTGGAAGCCTTTGCCCAATTTTTTACCCCCGGCGGACAAGCATCAGCGCCGGAAGAAACAAAAGAAGCCCCGGAAAAAGAAGGCAGCGAATACGAACAGCGTCGGCGCGAACAGGAAGGCCGCGTTCGGGACCGGCTCCGGCAGCAAATCGCATCAGGCGCAAAGGATGCCGACACCATTGAGATTGAGGTGGAAGAAAGCGGCGGCTCCGGCCCATTCATGCAGGTGCTGTCGCCCCAGGGCGGCATGGAAGACATGGGCATGGATATGCAGGGACTGTTTGGCTCCATGATGCCAAAAAAGCGCAAAAAGCGGGCCATGACGATCAAAGAAGCACGGGAATATTTCACGGGCGAGGAAGCGCGCGCCCTGATTGACCAGGACGCGCTGACCCGCGAGGCCGTCACCCGCGCCGAGCAGAGCGGCATCATCTTTGTCGATGAGATGGACAAAATTGCCGGGCGCGGCGCAGGCGGCGGCAGCGGCCCGGATGTTTCCCGTGAGGGCGTCCAGCGCGACATCCTGCCCATCATTGAAGGCAGCACCGTCCAGACCAAGCATGGCCCGGTGAAAACCGATTTCGTGCTGTTCATCGCGGCAGGCGCATTTCACCTATCCAAGCCCTCCGATTTGATCCCGGAGCTTCAAGGCCGCCTGCCCATCCGCGTGGAACTGGAAAGCCTGACACAGCACGATTTCCAGCGGATTTTGACCGAGCCGCGCAATGCACTCATCAAGCAGTACATCGCCCTGCTTGCTACCGAAGGCGTGACCGTCGAGTTTAGCGACGATTCTATCTCCGAGCTGGCCCGGATCGCCGCCGAAGTCAATGCCCAGATGGAAAACATCGGCGCGCGCCGCCTGCACACGATCATGGAACGGTTGCTGGACGATCTTTCGTTCGACGCGCCTGATTTGGAAGAAAAGTTCCGGCGCATTGACGGCGCGTATGTCCGCGAAAAACTGGAAGACATCGTCAAGGATGAAGACTTGAGCCGATATATTCTCTGACAAGGAATCGGGTACTATTTCTCCATGATTACCGTGCCAATGCTCTTTTTCGCGCACTTGCAGGATGCAGCGGGCAGCCGGCAAATCATATTGCTGCTGCCGAATGACGCCACGGTACGCACGGCGTCGCTGGAACTGGAAAAGCAAGTGCCGGGTTTTGATGGAGTATTGAAGCATGTCCGAGTGGCGGTCAATGCGGAATTTGCCGACCTCGACACAGTGCTGCATGAAGGAGACGAAGTGGCCTGGATGCCACCGATGAGCGGCGGCAGCGATTCTTCTTTGCCCTTGCTGACGGATGCCCCGATTGACATTGAAGCCTTATCACGGCAGGTGGAACACTCCGGCTGCGGGGCGGTGGTGACATTTGCCGGAAACGTCCGTGACAACGCACGAGATCGGAAAGTGCTTTATCTGGAATACGAAGGGTATGCGCCGCTTGCGGAGAAACAGCTTGCCCTTCTTGCTGCTCAGGCACGGCAGCGCTGGGACGTGGCCTGCGCGGTGCAGCACCGTCTGGGGCGGCTGGAAATCGGCGAGTGCAGCGTCGGTGTGGCTGTTGCCGCGGCTCATCGGGCCGAAGCATTTGACGCCTGCCGCTGGCTGATGGACACCCTGAAAGATACTGTGCCGATCTGGAAGCGAGAGTTCTTTGAAGGCGGGGCGCACTGGGTGGAAGGCCCGAATGTAGTCGGTAGTGATTCATTCTCCTTGCCTGGGGGCGAGGAAGCCTCCGGCTTGATTTAGACAAACATGATCGAATTACCCCCTCAATTAAGCCCATTGGATTCCGATTACCTCCCTCCCCCCGTGGTGACGATCCGGCCCATGCGGGTGGAAGACATTGAGCATGTTTCTCGTCTGGAGCGGCGCTGCTATACACTGCCCTGGAGTTCCAGCGCCTACGTCACCGAAGTCGGCAACCCCTCCGCCTATTACACCGTAGCCGTGCTTCCCGATGGGGCCATTGTCGGCTACGCCGGCATGTGGGTGAACATGGGAGAAGCGCATTTGACAACGATTGCCGTGGACCCGATACGCCGCGGCCTGAAAATCGGCGAACGCTTGCTGCTGGACATGCTGGAAGAAGGATTGTCACGCGGAGGAGACCGCGCTTCACTGGAAGTGCGTGAACACAACAGCGTTGCACGAAATCTCTACTCCAAGTATGGATTTGAGGATGTTGCTGTGCGGAAAAGCTATTACAGCGATAATGGGGAAAATGCAATTATCATGTGGGCGAATGATCTGCGCTCCCCCGCGTACCAATATCTGCTGCGCGACTGCCGGGATAGACTGGCGCAGACAGGGTGAGCGGGGCAGCAGGAACGGGTATAATAAGCGAGATACTTGAAAGAAATTTCACGCACAGGAAAACGCCATGCCTCCAGGAATTGACTTGCTGCCTGCCGTCCGTCCCGCCGAACGCATTTTAGAAGCCCCGGACGAGGTTGCCGAACCAACACCACCGGGCTATGATGGCCCGTATGTCGTTATTCTCTACAACTGCGACTGCCATTCTTTTGAGGATGTCATTACGCAGCTTCAGAAAGCCATTGGCTGCACCCCGGAAAAGGGGGAAGCCTTCGCAATGGAAGTTCACACAAAGGGCCGTTCCATCGTTTTTTCCGGTGATGATACTGAGTGCGAGCGTGTCGCCAATGTTTTGCGCCAAATTCGCCTGCAAGTAGAAACAGACCGTTCGGCTTGAGCGATGGCCTGCCCCAGATTTTCACCCCGATTCCCGGCCCGCGCTCTCTGGCGCTGGCTGAGGCTCTGGCGCGTGTAGAAAGCCCCAATGTTACTTACCTCGCTCCCGACTTTCCCATCTTCTGGGACCATGCCAAAGGCTGCCTGGTCACGGATGTAGACGGCAATCGCTTTCTGGATGTCACGGCGGCGTTTGGCGTGGCGGCTGTCGGCCACACGCATCCCCGCGTGGCTGCCGCTGTGCAGGCGCAGGCCCTCAAGCTTTTGCATGGCATGGGCGATGTTCATCCCTCCGAAGTCAAAGTTCATCTGTGCCGGCGTATTGCCGCCCTGGTTCCCCTGCCCCAGGCACAGGTCATTCTGGGGCAGAACGGCGGCGATGCCATTGAAGCCGCGCTGAAAACGGCGATGCTGGCAACGCGCCGCCCCGGCGTTCTTGCCTTTGAAGGCGGCTACCACGGATTGACCTACGGCGCATTGGAAGTCACGGCACGTGCCGATTTCCGCAGCCCTTTCCGCGCCCAGCTTGGCGGCTTTACGCAGCACCTTCCATTTGGCTGTTCTTTGGACGCGCTTCAAGAGCATCTGCAAACGCATCGGCCCGGCGCGGTGGTGGCGGAGCCTATTCAAGGACGCGGCGGCATTGTGGTTCCCCCCGAAGGCTGGCTGCGCGGCCTCCGGGAACTCTGCACCGAAACCGGGACACTGCTCATTTTAGATGAGATTTTTACCGGATGGGGCCGTACTGGCGAATGGTTTGCTTGCCAGGCGGAAGGCGTGACGCCGGACATTCTCTGCGTCGGCAAAGCGATGGGCGGCGGGCTGCCCATCTCCGCCTGCGTCGCTTCGGCCTCGCTGATGTCGGTTTGGGGGAAATCTACGGGAGAAGCGCTGCACACCAGCACATTTCTAGGCAATCCGCTGGCCTGCGCCGCGGCGCTCGCCGCACTGGACGTGCTGGAAGAAGAACACCTGCCGCAGCGCGCCGCCCGGCAGGGCGCATTGTTTCGCGCAGGACTGGAAGCTCTACAGTCTGATTTTCCAGCCCAGATCGAGGAGGTACGCGGACGGGGCCTGATGCTGGGCCTGGAAATGGCATCGCCGTCTCTGGCTCTGTCCCTGGTTCCAGCGGCTTTACGCGCCGGATTGATTCTATTGCCTGCCGGGGATGGCCGCGTGCTGGAATTCGTGCCGCCGCTAACCATTTCCAGCGAACAGCAGAATTGGTGTCTGGAAACGCTGCGGGAGCTGCTCCAAGCGAATAAAGCGGGCGGTGACGCTCATGCCGTCAAATAAAACCAGCCTAATTGAGCCGCCGTTTTCCGGCGATGACAGCGAACGCAGCGCACTTCGCATTTGGCAATTTCGGCCTGTATTGCTTCCCATGAAAGACCGTCGCTTACCATTTGTGAAATTTCGCCCCGCTTCTGACCGCGCACATGGTCAAAGTCCAGCATCAATGGCTCACTTTCTCCATAATCCACGCACGGGTTTTCGGCTAAATAGCGTTGTGTTTGTGTCCGAATCGCACGGGTTCGCGCTTTGCGGTTTCGATGGACATTAGCGATGTGCTGCTGCTTATTCCGGGCGTACCATGCCTGTTGAAATGCGCGTTTGCACTCGCGACAATGGGACTGCAAACCGTCGCTTTTTGCCCGGTTTCCGCCAAATGCAGCGGCATCTTTGACAATTCCGCAGCGGCCGCACTTCTTTTCTGTCGGATTTTGAGACATCCATATCTCCTTCAAAAGTCGAAAAGCCTCCGCGTTTCGTGAGAAAAAGCGAAGGCTGGATGGTGCCCCCACAAAGATTTGAACTTTGGACAACCCACTTAAGAGGCGGGTGCTCTAACCAACTGAGCTATGGAGGCCGGCGGGATATTATAGCACAGCCGTTTTGCAAAATGCAACCTCCTCATGCTGGAAATGCGTGTCAGGCAGGGAACGAGGACGCAAATGGCGTACTGTATGCATATCTGGGATATAAGAAGGGTGACACTATGAATGACGAGGAGATTGAAGACGCCTTGCAGCGGCAGGATGAGGCTTTGGCATTGCTGGAACGGCTGCGGATCGCTGAGCCGGCAGTGCCAAATATAGACGGACATGCCGGCGGCGGACGGCGGGAAAGCAGGCGCTGGCCGGCCCCCAAAGGCATCTCAATTGATATGCACGACGGCAATCGATGGCAGCCGGCTCCGTGCAGTGACCTGGGCATCGGCGGCCTGCGGCTGACGTCGGTCCCCGGCTGGCTGCAAGGGCCTGTTCCTGTACGGCTCAAAGGCGCAGGCGGCCCGGCCATACTCGCTTTGGGCGACTTGATGTGGCGCGACGGAGTCAGCGGAGCAGGGATGCGCCTGGAATTTCAGGACCCGGAAGAGCGTGACCAGTGGACAGCAACATTGATTGATTCTTTGCTCGCCCGTTATGCACTGGCTTGATGGATCATGGCGGGCCAGCGTTTCAGGGCTGAGAACCGCTGCGAAGGATGTCGCCCACCTCGTCATCGGTCGCAAAACCGTTTCCGGCACCGGGCGGGTAAACCGTAATCGCGATGCAGTGGCCGGAGGCATCAGGACGCCGCGCGAACTCAAAGGCAATGCCCTGGCCGCCAACAACATAAAAGTTTCTCCTAGAGTTTCCGGCTCCGGCCAGCAAATGTCCCTGGGGAAAGCGGCGGCGTATTTGGGCCAGCGTACTGCCGGGGGAAATGCCGTCGTGCGTGTGAAAGCGGCCCGAAGTGACCCGGATTTCGCTGATGGTGACGCCTGGTTTTGGCGGATCAAGCACACTGTTGCTGACTGTATGAATGTAAAGCGTGTCCGGCCTCCGACCAGGAAAATAGGGGGAGACCCAGACAAGATTATTTTGCATCATGCTGGCATCTGACGCCGTGGCAGTCGGCAGTTTTCTCAAATAAGATGTGCCTTTGCGGCCCAGATGCGTCCGCCCCAGGCTGCGCCCCGGAACAATCAGGAAAGAGTCGGCCCGCGCGATGGAAGTGAGAAGCAAAGCGAACACACAGACGACCATTGGAAGGCTCCTCTTAGTTTTTCCGGGCAGAAGCCGCGCCGCCGCGCTTCCTTTTGACATAGGCTTCCTGCGGCAGAGCGGAAAGAAGCCGGGAAACATCTTCTGAAGCCACTTTTTTCTCATCCGGGCCGGTAATGTAAAACGCATCACGGGCGCGACTGCCCCAGACGGACAGGCGGGCGGCGTGGATATTCCAACCCAGCGCGGAAATGGCGCGGGCGAGACGGTACACCACGCCGGTTTCATCGGGCGCACTGACTTCCAGCAGGCTGAAGCGCTCCGAAGCGTTTTCATCAATCTTAGCAGCATATATTGTCTGCTCTTTGAGCGGCTTTTTGTGGGTTTGCAGCAGTTCGCCGATGCCGATCTCGCCGAGCAGGACGCGCCGCAGGCTTTCCTGCACTTCGGCCCGTTTGTGCGTGGTCAGCGGCTTGCCTCGGTAATCAATCCACAGCGTGTCAATCGCAATACGGACACTGGCCTCGCGGGTAAACACCTGAGCCGTGTGCAGGTTGACATCATGGGCATATAATACGCCCGTAATTTTGGCGAGCAGGCCGGGCCGGGGATCATCATACGCGCACAGTGTCAGCTCGGTGTAATCCGCCCCGTACTCATGCTTGAAATCTATGGCCGGCTCAAACGTCTCGCGCAGGCGGCCAATCATCGCCATATGCAGGTACATTTCTTCCAGCGGCGTATTGAGCAAATACTGCGCGGGCAGATTGCGCGTGTGTTCCAGAATCAAGTCGGGCGGCAGATTATGCTGGGCCAGGCCCTTGCGAATGCGTTCGCGCTGGCGCTTGAGATCGGGAACAAAGGCCGGCGGCGGGCTGCCGTCTTCCGCCGGCGGCGCGGAAAGAAGAACTTCGGCACGGCTATACAACTCGGAAAGAAACCGGCCTTTCACTTCCGTCCAGACGCCTTCCCCAACGGCGTGTGTATCGGCGTAGGTCAGCAGATACAGCATGTTGAGCGCATCCATGTCCGGCACATGGCGGATAAACTCGCGCGTGGTTTCTTCCAAAGCCAGATCGCGCAGGCTGCTGGTTTCCGCCATCAGCAAATGGCGTCGCACCAGAAAAACGACTTTGTCTCGCCGCTCGGCATCCCATCCCAGCCGGTCGCAGATACGCGCGGCGCACTCGGCTCCGGTCACGGCATGGGGACCGTCCGACCATTGCTTGCCGATGTCATGGATTAAGCCCGCCAGATAAAGTGTTTCCGGCCGTGCTACTTCCTGCATGATGCGGCGGTATTCGGGAAAGCGAGAATCAGTTTTCAAATTTTCCAGATTGCGGACCACATGCAGCGAGTGCGCCCCCACCGTGAAATCATGGGCTGCGTCGTAAGGGATCAGCGTCATCAGCGGGCCGAACTCCGGCAAAAGCCATGCCAGCGCGCCAAATGCCTCCAGCCGCTCCAGCGTATCTGTTACACCCCGCCCCGCCGCCAGCAGCCGCGCGAACACGCGCCCGGCCACTGCCATTTCTGTCGGCACGGGATGAAGCGTCAGATAACGGGCAATGTCTTCTTCCAGCGTTCCCGACACAGCCAGGCCATAGGCTTGTGCCAGCTCGGCAGCGTGGAGCGGCAGCACCGGGTCTAATGCCGCCGCGTCCGGGTCAGCAACAAACAAAACTCTGTTCACGGAAACCATGCCCAGGCCCAGCGGAAGTTCGCTGTCCAGGCAGCGTGTCATCACTTTACGAGCAATACGCCGAACCGAGGCGGTTTGCGTAAAATAATCGCGCATGAACGACTCTACCGCAGGGATTTCAGGCGTGTCCGGGCAGCCAAGAAGGGCGGCGACCGCTTCTTGTTTTTCCGTCGTCAGCGTGTCACGCGCCTCCCCGGAAACCAGGTGCAGCGCGCTCCGGGCTTGCAGCAAAAAGGCGCGCGCTTCTTTGAGAATAACCGCATCGTCCTCCGACACAAAGCCCTGCTCCGTTAAAGTCGGCCAGACATGCGCGAGGCTGACATGGCAGCGTACTTCCCCCATCCATTCTGCATTCTGAATGTCGCGCAGCCCGCCTGCCCCTTCTTTGACGTTCGGCTCAATGCCATACACCTGGTCGCCCCCATGCTTGGACAAAACAGCCTGCCGCTCGGCCCATTTCTGGAACAAAAAATCCGCCGTCAGCAAATGGGAGCGAAACTGAGTGCGGAACTCTTTGAAGATTATGGGATCGCCGCACAAAAACCGGGCATCCAGCAGCGTTGTCTGCGTTTGGTGGTCCAGCCCGCCCAGATCACCGAGCAGCCGGTACGCATACCCCACTTTCAAGTTTGCCCCATACAAAAACACGTCCATAACCATCTGAAACATGTCTTTAATGACAATGTTAAGATAAGGGTCGTCTTCCCGACCCGGCACAAACGTCACATCCACATCGGAAAAGGGAACCAGTTCCCGGCGTCCATAACCGCCGGTTGCGACAATCGCCAGCGCAGGGCGAGTGTCTGCTGGCCCGGCCCGCTCCACGGCTAGGTCAAACAAGCGGCGCAGCACGGCATCTACCAGCACAGTATTGTAGGCCAGCAGGCAGGTACCGCCCCACTGCTGAAGGGTTTCGGCGCTGTTGATGCGCCCATGCCAATTCTTTAAATAGGCGCCAATTTCGGCAGGGGTGGAAAGCAGGGCAAGCTGGGCAGGAAACAACGGGCAGGTAAGTTCAGGGGGCATAACAGGTCCAATTTCGGTCGGGGCAGAGCCGCTTTCCCGCTTGATCGCTGATTGACTGGAAGTATAGACGAATTGCCGGGGCCTTGTCAACGTCGTTTGATCAAAGGCTTTCCGGCTCGGCGGGAAGCCCGATACCCGATCCGAGAAAGCGCGCAGCGCGTGTCGTGACATCGGGACGTGTGGAGGGAAATATGGCCTCAAGCCGCTGCCATGCCGGTGCATCCGGCGACGCGGGAGCCAGCGGCGGCACGGCAAACAGCAGTGCGGTTGCCGGGTTGATCGGCGCAGGCAGGCCCTTTTCGGAAGGCATAGCCCACTCGGCTTCCATCTTGGCAAGCGCAGTTTGCAGCGCCGCAGGACTCTCCGCAAGATGCGCCGCATGGTAATCGGCAGCCGTCACCGTGCCTTCACTCCAGGCCAGGCGGACCAGACCCGCAGCGGGCAATGCAAAAACTGCCAGGATGCCTGAGCCAAGCCATCCCAGGCCGCGCCGATCTCGCCAGATCAGCCCCAGGTGCAGCGGCAGCCCGGCCAGCGTCGCCGCAATGGTCCAGGTTGGCATAGCCCCGGTAGCGAGGCGAGCCATCATCAAAGCGGTGACCGCCTGCACTTCCTCTTTTTCCAGATGGCGCGTCAGCCCGTTGGTGACGATAATAGCCGTGTTCCCCTCACGTCCGGCCACCACAAATGCGTTCGGTGTGGAAACCGGCACGCTGTAGAGTGTCGGCAGCGGCATCTCCATTTTCCCGCACAACTCATGCAGCATTTCGTAGAGATTAGGCGCCCACTGGTTTTCCAGCAGCTTCGCACCCAGAATGTCGGACGGGAACTTTTCCGCCGCCCAGGAACCAAAAACCACATAGCCAATGCCAAACAGGCCGCCCCAGATCAAGCCTGCCAAAAGGTGACGGCAGATTGCGCCCAGCAGCGCGCCAAGCGCCGCCCAAAACAGGGCGCAAACGCAAAAAACCAATGGAAGGCGCAAGGATAACATATCGGCAATTGTACCCAAAGGCGAAACGACTTATCCCGCGCTAAAAACATCACCCGATTGCTAAAACATCACCCGATGCTTGCGAGCGGATACAGAAAGCAGGAGGCCCACCGCCGTCAGGTTCACAAGCAGGCTGCTCAGGCCGTAAGAAAAGAAAGGCAGCGGGACACCCACCACTGGCATGATTCCCATCGTCATGCCGATGTTGACCACAATATGAAATGTCAGCATAGACAAGATTCCTGCCGCCAGCAGGCGGCCCAGCGGGTCCTCACAGTCCGCCATGATCGCCACGCCGCGCTCCAAAAGGACTAAATACAGGGCCAGCAGTCCCACGCAGATCACAAAGCCGCCTTCTTCGCCGACCACTGTAAAAATAAAATCCGTATGCTGCTCCGGGATAAACTTGCCGTTGCTTTGCGTCCCCCGATCATAACCTTCGCCACTAATCTGACCCGACCCGATGGCAATCTCGCTTTGATGCAGGTGATAGCCTGCATCACGCGGGTCGGCGTCGGGGGTCAAAAAGACTTGCAGGCGATTTTTCTGGTAGTCTTTCAGAACGTGGCCGGGATTGAAATGCCAAATGCCGGCGAACAGAACCGTGCCGGCCAGCGCGAGCAGGAGCAAATGCACGGGCCGCGCCCCAGCAATCGTCATCATGCCGGCCCAGATTGCCAGCAGCACCAGAGCGGTGCCGAGGTCGGGCTGCTTGGCAATCAGGAGCATGGGAATACCGATATGCACCAGGGACTTCAGCACCGTCCGCCATTCCGTAATGCTCTCGCTGTGCCGGGTTAAAAACAAGGCCAGCGTGCCAATCAAGATGATTTTAGCAAACTCGGACGGCTGAAGCTGCACCGGCCCCAAGCGTATCCACCGACTCGCGCCTTTGGCCTCATGGCCGCCGAAATGGGTCAGGACAAGAAGCAGCAAAAACAGATTCAGGGGATACAAATAGGGCGCATAGCGTTTCAGCAAAAGCTCGTAATCGGTACGTGCCAGCAAAACTGCCGCCGCCACACCTAAAACTGCGCCTGCTATCTGCTTGCGAACCATGTCCAGTGGATGCGGGTCCCCGTGCAGTGCGCTTTTAATCGCAAACAGGCCGCCGAGGCACAGCAGCAAGGCACTGCCCAGTATCGCCCAGTCCAACTGCCGCCAGCCCTGTTTTTGGACAATCATTGCCTCTTATGATACCATTTAATGACTGATGTTATAGAGCGTTCGGCGAGGGAATGAATTCCACCCGCTTCGAGATACTCGTCCTCTGGACGAAAGATTGCTATCGCACAGTCTTCTTCTCGTCCGAAGGACGATTTTGGGCAGCGAGTGAGATTTATCTCCTCGGCAGACGGACCATGCGTTACATCAGTTAATGATTCCAATTTTTCGTTCGCCGGCGCTGCCCTGCCGAACTCAATCGGTGAGTTAAACGTTATAACCCTGCAATGAAACTTTATTATACTTCGCGGCCATGAGAGATGAAGACATTTTGGAGCGCACCCGCCTCCACACCGTGCTGGCGACAATTGCCCTCTCCGTTGTTACAGTGACCCTGCTATACGACCGGTCCTGGTCGCGCGGGTGGACTGCCCTGGCGCTCAATCTGGCCTGCCTGGGTGTGTTTGCAGCCCATCTCATTGTTTATCGCGACCGGGTGATGGCGCGGCTGCTGCTGTTTGGCCTGGGCATGGGATTGGTCGAGCTGATCGCCGATGCACTGTGCGTGCGTTTTACAGGAACACTGGATTATTCCGTGGCCGGAAGCCCGATGCTGGGCCTATCGCCGTTCTGGATGCCGACGGCCTGGCTGGTCGTCGGGACGCAGATCGGCTATCTCGGCGCGTGGCTGATGCGCCGAGTGGGAACCGGAAAAGGGCTGGCGCTCACCGCATTGCTGGGAGCCGTGAACATACCATTTTACGAAGAAATGGCCTATCATGCCCACTGGTGGCGCTACCAGCGCTGCCTGCGCCTGGGTCATACCCCTGTGTATATCATCGTCGCCGAACTGATCATCGGTCTCACTCTTGGCCCGCTGGCAGGATGGGTGATGCGGCCCCGTTCCACCTGGCGCGATGCGCTTGCGGCCGGCCTGGTCGGCGGCCTCAGCACGATCTGGGGCGGGTTGGTGGGCTATGGATTGGTGGAGCGGATCGGGTGAAAAGCGAGGCGTTTTACCGACACCACGGGTGGGCTTCCAGCTTCCGCAGGCGGGTCACCAAATCCAGGGGCGATTTGCAGCGAAGGCAGCGGCCTTCTACGCGCAGACGCTCAGTTTCATGCCGCCGCTGCTCGGCCACTCCGTCCGCATACCAGTCCGGCGTCCGCTGATCACGAACACGCTCGATCGCGGCCGGGTTTTTTTCCGCACAGGAGTAATGGCAGTGAAAGCCATAAAACTTGGAGCGCTCTCGAGTCACCGTGTAGTCCTGGCTGGTCTCGCCGTCATGTTCGGTCACGGGATAAAAATCCGTCCAGCGGCCATAAAACCACATCAAATTGCCGATGGCAAGAATGCCGTCGCAAACAACGCAGCGCTCGCACTGCGTACAGCCCCCCGCGTTGAGGCTGACCGGCAGGCTTCGCCCGCTGGCCGCGTGTTTGTCCATCACCGTTTGCCGCCCGCACTGGCACTGGCGGAAGCTGGTATCGTCAAGCGTGCCGCAGCCGGTGCATTTCCAGCGGTAACGCGCCGGGGCATGGGCCTCTTCGGTTCCGACTGGCGCCAGCCGCATTTCGGCGCCGCACGCATCGCAGTGGTAATGCCCCAGATGGTTCATTTCTCCACTTTTGTGCAGATGCGTAAAGACATGAGACGGGGCGACTGCTTCTTCTACTTCGGCGGGTTTCGCGCGGCGCAGCCAGGACTGCGTAACCTCGCGAAGCTGAAGACCGGCGAACTGAAAACTCCGTGTGATTTCGCGGGTGAGTAAAAGTGCCATGTCCTTTATTGTATCCCAAAACCGCACGATTTTGACACAAAACAGCTTACAAAGACAGCAGATAAACCACGCTGGCAAGGCCGAGACCAAAAACCAGTGCAGCAAACGCAAAAATCACGCCGGTTGCGGATTTGTAATTCTGGCCGTCAATTTGCCGGCGCGTCCGGTTATAATGCCAGGCCGCAAACAGCAGGGTCAGCAGGCCGACCACCGCAAAGGCCAGGCCCAGCGCTGTGGAGCGCGCGCCGGCATGGGGCGAAGGAACGAGAAACCGCAGCTTAGCAATCAGTACGCCGAAGCCGAGCAGGGCAGTACTCGTTCGCACCCATGCCAGAAACGTGCGCTCATTGGCGAGATGGTCTCGAACGTTCATTCGCTTTGCCCCGATTTGTCAGTCAGCAGGCTGGCGGCAGAGGTGTCCAGCAGCCAGGTCAGTGTTCCAGCCACCGGCATCACCCCGGCGGCGGGATGCACCTCGCGCGTCGCCCCGCCTTCCAGAATGTCCCGAACGGCGGGGGCTTTTTTCTCCCCGGAGACCAGAAAAAGCACCGCGCGGGCCGCATTCAGCACGGGAAATGTTACCGTCACCCGGTCGACCGGCGGCGGCAGTGTTCCCGGCGGGCTGGCGACGACCCAGCGATCCGTCACTGCCAGCGTCGGCATGTGAGGAAACAAAGACGCGCAGTGGCCGTCATCGCCCAGCCCCAGCAGAATCAAATCAAACATGGGCGGATGGGAGCGGTCAGGCAGGCGAAAAACGCGCCCCAGAGTGTCGGCATACAGCGCAGCAGCCTCCTGCGGCGTGGCGGCGTCCATTGGAATTGGGTGAACATGATCCTCGGGAATGGGAACATGCGAGAGAAGCGTTTTCCGAGCCTGCCCGAAATTAGAATTGGCATCTTCCGGCGGAACAAAGCGGTCATCGCCGAGAAACACTTCCCACTGGTCCCAATGAACTCGCTCGGTGTGAGACTGTGCCAGCAGCTCGTAAGTTTTGACCGGAGATGAGCCGCCCGTCAGGGCAATCGTGAAGCTGCCCCGCGCGGCAACGGCGTCGCGCGCCTCTTGAATAATGATCGTCATCGCCTCAGACGCAAGGGCAGTGTCATCGGGAAAGATTTGAATGATAGGCATAATTATTCTTTCTCAGCATCCAGAGCTGCTTCAATGGCCGCCAAGACCTCGGCGGACAAGGTTACGCCCGACGCGCCCGCATTGTCTTCTACCTGTTCCGGGCGCGACGCACCAATGATAACACTGCTGACGTTGCGCTGGCGCAGGCACCAGGCAAGAGCAAGCTGCGAAGGGGTCAAACCTGCCCCGTCTGCAATCGGCCCCAGCTTTTGGACTTTAGCCAGCACGTCCTGATCCAGCTTGCCCCCGTTCAGAAACATGTTTTGCTCCGGGTCGGCGGCGCGGCTGCCTTCAGGCAGCGGCTGGCCGGGCTTATACTTGCCGGTCAAAACGCCCTGCGCCAGCGGAGAATAAACCACCTGGCCCAGACCTTCGCGCTCGCACAGAGGGATAACTTCTTTTTCAATCTCCCGGCCCAGCATGTTGTAATAAGGCTGGTTGGAGACAAGCGGATGCAGCCCCGCGCCCCGGCAGTAGTCTACAGCGTGGGCAATCTGGCCTGCGCTCCACTGGGACACGCCGGCATACAATATTTTTCCCTGCCGGGCCAGATCATCGAGCGCCGTCAGTGTCTCTTCCAGAGGCGTTTCGGTATCATACCGATGGCACTGGTAGAGGTCAATGTAATCTTTTCCGAGACGCCGCAGTGATGCATGGCACTGCTCAAAAATATGCTTGCGCGACAATCCATGATCATTGGGACCGTCCCCCATCGGGAAAAAGACTTTGGTTGCAAGGAAATACGACTCGCGCGGATACGCCGCCAGAGCTTTGCCAACCACTTCCTCCGATTTGCCGCGCGCATACGCATTGGCGGTGTCAAAAAAGTTGATGCCCAGATCATACGCTTTCTCAATGCAGCGCATCGCCATCTCGTTTTCCATTGCGCCGCCGTAAGTCAGCCAGGAGCCGAGGGCGATTTCACTCACTCGCACCCCGTATTTGCCTAAATGACGATACTGCATGAAAAATCCTCTTCTTTCTCCAGATACTTTTTGGTGAAGTCCACACAGTTTCTACAAAAATATCGATTTTCCTGTCTGGCCCGGTATTTTTCTGTGAATTTGATGAGGCTGGCAGGCATTCCGTTTTGGGGCGGCGAAAAACCGGGTACAGACAAGAAAAATTAAGACTGTCCCAGGGAGGGGAGACCTATGGCGGAGAGGTGGATGCTTTGAACCTGGAAATAAACACGCAAATGACGACTGATCAAATCCCGATTGTGGCTTTGAAAGGCGAAATTGATCTGCATACCTGTGCGGAACTGCGCGAAACACTGCGCGATCTTCTTGAAAAGGGACATTACCAGATCGTGATCAACCTTGCCGAAGTGCCCTATCTGGACAGCGCGGCTCTGGGCGTACTGGTCGATGCGGTCCGGCGCGTTCGTGAGCATGAAGGTGGAATCAGTCTGGTTTCCACGACGCCTTTTGTGCGGCGCGCGTTTGAGATCACTCGCCTGGTGAAGATATTTCAGCTTTACGACAACAATGATGCCGCGCTTGCGGAAATTCGGGCGCATTCACAGGCAGTGACTGAAAAATGAACAAAACCGCCCCGCGCCATTTGATGGTGCGGGGCGGTTTTTGGTTGGCACTAACCCGCCTGCGCGGACTTCCACTCCCCATGGCAGCGATAAATCGCCTCACTGATAAGGGCGACGCGGGGGATCAAATCTCCTGTATCGTGCTTCAATACGTCGCGCAAGGTCGGCGCCAGGAACAGGGCCTCAAAAGCGTCCAGGCAGCGTTTCTGGCCGGCATAATCGACAATGCTGGGCAGTGCGCCAGATTCTCCAAGCTCGGCTTCCAGGTAAGGCCGGACACGGGAAGCAATCCGGTAATAGTTCGCAACAAACCAGCACCGAAGCTGGGCGTATTCGGATTCTCGGCGGCTGTCGCATCCGGTCTTAGCAGACGCGCACAGCACATCCGTGAATGTTTCGTACTGCTCAATAAAAAGCAGCCAGAACTGGGCGGCGTCGCCCCCGGCAGCCCGCCGAGCAGCCGGGCGGAGCGCTGCCGACCGTCCGGGGGCAGACACTGGACGCTGGTCGCGGTAAGTGACAGCGGGAGACATGGCGCGCCGGGCAGCCGCTCCGGCTTGCAGCCGAAGCCGGTATAAAAATGGAAGGGGAAGATTGCTGCGAATCATTGCGCTTTGGCCTCTGTGTCTTGATATTTGTTGATGATAAATGCGTGTATGATAAGATATTCCGTGATCATTTCAACTCAGCGGGCTGACATCCTGATCGCGGCGGGATACATAATTCAGGCGAAGATCATTTAAAAGTGTCCGCAGTTCGCGCCGCGCCTCCGCCGGGATTAAAGTGTCAGGAGCGGCTTCCAGTCGCGCGGCCAGATCACCAGCCACATCAATCGCGATTTTCGCCTCGGCCAGATCAGGCTGTGCTTCGCCGGTTTGCGGGTCTGCCAGCAGGCCGAGTTTCTGCCAGGCCTGCGAAGCAAACAGGTTCAAACAATAACCGATCAAGTCATAGGTACTGGGGGACTGACTATCGTCCAAAGCTTCTTCCGCCGCACCATTTTCCAGTTCGGCAGATTCCAAGACGGCTTCCGGCAGCGCTTGCGCGGCCGTCACCGGTGGCGTCTCTATCTGCGTCCGCCGCTTGTCCACAAAAGTAAATCCTGCTTCTTCTTCCGCCATACGCCCTGCTTTCCGCTTGCTGCCGAGGCTTATTCTAGCACATATTTCGATCCCCCGCAAGGGCGGTTTTAGAAGCGGCGCGAATTCCCCAAAAAAATTTTTCTGGTATTTTTGCGGGCATTAACGGCGTCTGGTTTCCGGCGCAGCATTCCGGGTATAATACCAAAATCGTTTCTATTCCGCTTGTTGCCACGCCCGACAATTTCACCCCCGCGCCTGCATAGCCGCTCTTTGACCAATGCTCTTTGACCAATGGAGGACAAACAGATGTTTCCTTGTCGCTTTTCCCCCCAAACACGCCCAGTTTTAGCCGCGTTCAGCCTGGCTATGCTTGGCGCGGCGCTTTCTCCCGCCGCCTTCGGGCAAGTCGCCGTTTTAACCCAAAACAATGATAATGCGCGAACCGGCGCCAACCTCGGCGAAACCACTCTGACTCCCGCCAATGTCAATTCGAATCAATTCGGAAAACTATTCACAATTACGGGACTGGAAGCCAATGTCAATGGTCAGGTGCTTTATGATCCCGGCGTGAATATTGCCGGCACCGCGCACAATGTTGTTTATGCCTACACGTCCAACAACTCAGACCATTCCCCGTGCGGCCTGTGGGCCTTTGATGCCGACACCGGGGCACGTCTTTGGCATACGCCTTTGCCAAACTCCGCGACCTACACGACTGTCACTCCGGTCATTGATCCGGCGGCGAATATTATTTATGTGCTGACCAAAACCGACAATGACGATGCCGGTGCAACTTATCTGCACGCCTTTGACATCACGACAGGCGGGGAAAAGCCGGGCAGCCCGATCCAAGTCCAGGCCAGCGCCGCAGGTACGGGCGATGGCAGCGTCAACGGAGTTGTTTCCTTTGACGGCCCGGCGAGCAGTGAGCGATTCCATGCAAATGACAGGGCCGGTCTGCTGCTGCTTAACGGCGTAGTTTACACGTCCTTTGCCCACAATTCGGACAGCTACCCCTATCACGGATGGGTGCTGGGCTACTCCTATGACGGCACGAAGTTTACCCAGACGGCAGTGTTCTGCACGACGCCCAATGGCGGCGACGGCGGCATCTGGATGGCCGGGAAAGGTTTGACCGCCGATGCCGCCGGTTACATCTACTGCTCTGTCGGTAATGGAACCTTTGACGCCAATTCCGGCGGCAAAGATTACGGCATGTGTTACTTGAAGCTGCGCGCTTCCGATTTAAGTGTGGTGGACTGGTTCGCGCCTTATGACGAGCTAGGCTCAAGCAACAGTGATCTGGACACCGGAAACAGCGGGGTCTCGGCGATTCCGGGAACGGATCGCTTGTTTGGCGGCGGGACCAAATACGGTGCCGGGTTCCTGCTGGACTCGAGCACTCTCGGCGGCTTTACACCCAATGGGCCGGATCATGTTGTGCTGCGGCTGAACAATATTACCGGCAGCGATTCGGTCGGTCAAAATCCGATTGCCTGGGACGCCTCGGCCACCAAATACGTTTATTTATGGGCCTACGGCTCCAACCTGGAGCAGTTTCGCTACATTCCCGGCGCGGGTGTGCCGGACACGACCGGCACATTCAGCCCGGCGGGAATCTTCAAACAGACAACCGGAATGACCAGCGGCGGCTCGCTGGCTGTGTCGGCCAACGGAGCCGGCGGCGGTATCCTCTGGGCGGTCGGCGGTGACAGAGTCGTCCGCGCCTTTAATGCGACCGATGTTTCCCAGCCTGCGCTTTGGACCAGCGCGCAGAACTCCGCACGCGATGCCCTCGGCTCCGTTGGACATTTCCAATTTCCCACGGTGGTCAACGGCAAAGTGTACGTACCAACCGGCTCGTCCGCCATTACGGTTTATGGGCTTCTGCCGACTGTCTCCGTGCCATCCACCCCAACGGGCGTAACCGCGACCGCCCAGAATGGTTCGGTAACACTCTCATGGACAGCGAGCGCTGGGGCCGCCAGCTACAACGTCTATCGCGGAGCTACGGCAGGCGGGGAAGCCGCTGCACCTCTGCATAGCGGCCTGACCGCAACCACCTATACCGACTCCGGCCTGACCAATGGGGCGACTTACTATTACACCATTGCCGCCGTCAATTCAGGCGGAACCAGCGCTCCTTCGGCGGAAGTCCACGCTGTTCCCGTCGCTCCGGCAACTCTTCAGCTTGCGCCGACTGCCGATGCCTATGTTCAAGCGGGCCAATCGGCCAATCAAAACTTCGGGTCGTCCAGCACGCTGATCAGCAAAAAGCAGACAAGTGATTCGCACAGCTCATTAAACCGCGCGGATTACCTGAAGCTTGACCTGACAGGAGTGACAACCGCCTACAGCAGGGCGATGTTGACGCTGACCGTCGGCTCCGCGTCCAATCCGACAAACGCTGCGGAGAATGTCGGTTTGTATTCTGTGGCCGACACGACCTGGACGGAAAAAGGCATCACCTGGAACAATGCACCGGGCCTAAACCGGACGAATTTTTCCAGCACAGGTACGCTGCTGACGACGCTTTCCGTACCGCTCAAGCCGGGCGCAGTATCCTTTGATGTGACCGCATTTATTAACGCCAACCTGGGCAAAGTGGTCACACTCCAGCTTCTGGATACGTCGGCGCAAAGCCTTTACCTGGTCTTCGACAGCCGCGAGGCAAGCAGTGGAAAGCCGCAGCTTACGCTGACACCCTGAAACCACGAGATTAAAGCCACGGGATTGACGCTCTGTCCCCGGCAAACCACTGGTTTGCCGGGGACTTTTTCTTTGACATCTGTTTCTGATGTATCTTTTCGAGTGCATTGCCAGACAGAAGCGTATTTGGCTTGACACCCCTCCCCTTCCGCCGATATACTAAGTGTAGATTTACTGCAAAGGACATTTCCCGAAAATGGCTCAAACGCATTCCCTCTTTCAATCCCTGCAAACCTTCACCTTTGGCGACGGAAAAACCGGGCAATTTTATTCCCTGCCCGCGCTGGAAGCCGCCGAAGTCGGGCCAATTTCCACCTTGCCGGTTTCGTTAAGAATTGTTCTCGAATCCGTGCTGCGAAATTACGACAACAAGCGCGTCCGCGAGGCCGACATCTGCGAGCTGGCGAACTGGCAGCCAAACACGCCGCGCACGGCGGAAATCCCCTTTGTCGTCGCCCGCGTCGTGCTTCAGGATTTCACTGGCGTCCCGCTGCTGGTGGATTTGGCCGCCATGCGTTCCACGGTTTCCCGTTTGGGCCGTGACCCGGATATGATTGAGCCGCTCGTTCCGGTGGACCTGGTAGTAGACCATTCTGTGCAGGTAGATTATTCCGAAGTCAGCAATGCGCTTCAGCTCAACATGGAAATGGAGTTCAAGCGCAATCGCGCCCGCTACCAGTTCTTGAAATGGGGAATGCAGGCATTCAACGGTTTTTCCGTTGTGCCGCCTGGCATCGGCATTGTGCATCAAGTCAACTTGGAGTATCTGGCGAAGGGCGTTTTAAGCAAAGACGATGTTTATTACCCCGACACGCTGGTCGGAACCGACTCGCATACAACCATGATTAATGGCCTCGGCATCGTCGGCTGGGGCGTCGGCGGCATTGAAGCGGAGGCGGGAATGCTGGGCCAGCCCGTCTACTTCCTGACTCCTGATGTTGTCGGCGTCCATCTGACGGGTTCGCTGAAGCCGGGCGTTACTGCCACCGACCTGGTGCTGACGCTCACGGAGATGCTGCGCGCGGCCAAAGTCGTCGGCAAGTTTGTGGAATTTCACGGCGAAGGCGCAGCATCTCTGGGTCTCACCGACCGGGCAACCATCGCCAACATGGCCCCGGAATATGGCGCGACGATGGGCTTCTTTCCGGTCGACGAGGAATGCTGCCGCTATCTGACCGCGACAGGGCGTACCGACGATCAAGTCGATGCGTTCCGCCAGTACTTCAAAGCCCAGGGACTGTTCGGAATGCCGGGGCAGGGCGACATTGCTTACAGTGAATTGCTGGAAATGGACCTGGCAACCGTGGAGCCGAGCGTCGCCGGCCCCAAGCGCCCGCAGGATCGGATCGCGCTTACCGATGTCAAAAGCAAATTTGAAGAGCTGCTTGCCAGTCCGGCGGCCTACAACAAATCGCTGGAAGATTTGAACAAGAAGTTCGTGATATTGACCGGCCTCAGCCACAATGTCAAGCCGCTCTCCGGCGGCGGCGACCAGAACTCGGACACTGTTCCTGACGAAGTCAAGCCACTGGAAACTGCCAATGACACGTCGGGCCTGACCGAAGTGGAGATGATGCAGAACCGACCCACGCCTGACCGCGTGGAGGACGTGCCGCTGGGCGAGTTCCCCAAAGCCATGGTGGAGCTCAGCCACGGCGACGTCGTAATCGCCGCCATTACAAGCTGTACCAACACGTCTAACCCTTCCGTCATGCTGGCAGCGGGACTGCTTGCGAAAAAGGCCATTGAGCGCGGCATGACCATCCGTCCGACGGTGAAAACATCGCTCGCGCCCGGCTCGCGAGTCGTCACCGAGTATTTGGACAAAACCGGCCTGACGCCCTATTTAGACCGGCTCGGTTTCCAGACCGTCGGCTATGGCTGCACCACCTGCATCGGCAATTCCGGGCCGCTGGAGCCGCATCTGGAAAAGACCATCACGAAGAACGATCTGGTCGTCGCCTCCGTGCTGTCGGGCAATCGAAACTTTGAAGCCCGCGTTCACCAGAACGTCCGCGCAAACTTTTTGATGTCCCCGCCCCTGGTGGTCGCTTTTGCGCTTGCCGGAACCGTAGACATCGATCTGTCCACGGAACCACTCGGCAAAGATAAATATGACAAGGACGTTTACCTCCAGGACCTTTGGCCGTCTACGGAAGAGATCGGCGGCGCACTCTGGGCGGCCAATGACCCGGAAACTTACCAGCGCCTTTATAAAGACTTTGCCGAGCAGAACCCGCTCTGGCAGGAAATTCCCAGTTCGCTCGGACAAGTTTACGACTGGGATGCTCAGTCTACCTATATCCGGGAGCCGCCCTACTTTGACAAATTCAGCATGGAAGCCGGTGTCGCGAAAGACATCAAACGCGCCCGGCCTCTGGCAATTTTCGGCGATTCGGTCACGACCGACCACATCAGCCCTGCCGGGGCGATCAAGCCGACCTCGCCTGCCGGCCTCTACTTGCAGCAAAAGGGCGTTCCGGTGGATGACTTCAACTCCTACGGCTCCCGGCGCGGCAACCACCGGATTATGATGCGCGGCACGTTCGCCAATGTCCGCATTCAGAACCTGATGGTTCCCGGAGTCGTCGGCGGCATGACCTTGTATCAGCCCGCCGGGGAGCAGATGAGCATTTATGACGCTTCCCTGCTGTACCGCGATCTGGGCGTTCCGCTGATGATCTTTGCCGGTCAGGAGTACGGCACCGGGTCATCCCGCGACTGGGCTGCCAAAGGCACGGCGCTTCTGGGCGTCAAAGCGGTCATCGCGCAGTCATTTGAGCGCATTCACCGCTCCAACCTGGTCGGCATGGGAGTGCTTCCCTGCCAGTTTAAAGATGGGGTGAACGCGCAGACGCTGGGGTTGGATGGCTCAGAAACATTTGACCTGACCGGGCTGGAAGACGGCCTGCGCCCGCAAATGGATGTGACCCTCCAAATCCAGCGCGCGGATGGTGAAACGCAGGCTATCCCACTGACGCTGCGAATTGACACGCCGATTGAAGTGGATTATTACCTCAACGGCGGCATCCTGCCTTATGTCCTGCGGCAGCTTCTGGACGAAGACAATGTCCGTCAGGCCGGACACCTGCTGGACACGCTGCAAACACGCCCTGCCGCCGAGTAAATTTTATGAACTCAAGCCCCGCGCCCTTCGGCACGGGGCCATTGGCTATATGGGGCAAATGCAATCTTCGCATACAACTTAGGTATTTCATTTACGGAGCGTTTTATGGTTGACAATATGCCCTGCGAAGAATATAAATATGGACGCGGGGGCAATTCTGCCTTTCGGACTACTGATTACGTGTTTCATCAACTTATTCCGTACATCGGCAACAAGCGAAAACTACTCGGACTGATTGTTCAAGCCCTTGCCAAAACCAAATTTTCTCCCAACTCTACATTTTTGGATTTATTCGCCGGAAGCGGCGTTGTTTCGCGAATGGCAAAGAAAAAAGGCTTCCGCGTCATTTCCAATGACTGGGAGCCTTATGCACAGAGAATCAATCAGTGTTACATTGAGGCAAACGAACCCCCCGCCTTCAAGTATTGGGGCGGCTACGAAGCCGCAGTCGGAAAACTAAATGCAGTCGTGCCGGTGGAAGACTGGGTCACCCGCCACCTCTGCCCCGCAAGAGATGACTGCTACGACAAGAATAAAGAACGTTTGTTTTATACCCATTCTAACGGTATGATTATTGACGCTATGCGTATACAATTAGAGTGTTGGCAAAACGAGGGATTGCTTTCCGAATTGGAGATGTCCTGTCTGCTGGCTCCCATGCTTTATCAAGCCTGTTACACCAGCAACACCAGCGGCGTCTTCAAAGGCTTTCACAAGGGCTGGGGCGGTCAAACGAAAACCGCACTGTATCGTATTCTTTCAGATTTTCAACTAAAGCCTGCAATTTTCTATGACAATTCTCACCACAACGCCGTTTATAAAATGGACTGCGTACAACTTGCCGAAAAATTAAGGGCAGACAAAGAGGCTATTGATGTTGCCTACCTTGACCCGCCGTACAATCAGCATCCTTACGGCAGTAATTACCATGTGTTGAATACAATCACTCTTTGGGATAAGCCGCCGTTGACGGAAAAGATCGAAGGAAGAAATAAAGCAGCCATTCGTGAAGATTGGCGGACGCAAAGGCGCAGTCCCTACAATCATCTGCGCGAAGCTACACAGGCTTATGAAGTTCTGCTACAGACACTGGATGTAAAATATATACTGACAAGCTATAGCACAGACGGCACAATCCCGCTCCAAGCCCTGGTGGAAGCGTGCATCCAGCGCGGAAAGACAGATTTTGTTTTACAGCAATACAAACGCTACCGGGTCAGTTCGCAGCGGTTTTCGTATAAACCTGTCAATCTGGAACTGATATTGATTGTTGATACTCAACAGCGGCACACAGGTTTAAGTGCAGAAGCTATTTGTGACAAGATACTACATACAGAGAAAGCAGCGCTTTACTTTCATTCCGAAAACACACCCAATAGGGAAGAACAAGCAGTCTTGTTCTAATCTCAAAACATGGCGAAAAAACTTCAACTGAGACAAACCCGCGCGGGAACAGTTATCAATGTTACGTCGGCAAAACAGGAGTCGGATATCTACCAAGCCTTGCTTGTCGTGATCGCCGATCTCCGCAATAAACATGGCTTATATCTGCATCACGATCCTTACTGGCATCTGAAATACATCGTCGAAAACTGCGAAAAAATTATCCCGAAGATGATTTCAGCTATTACTTTGACACATCAAGTATCAGGCCAGATGGCGGCATATTGTCATTGCTCGACAGTGACGGCAATAAATATCCTATTCTTATTTCTGAAGTTAAGAATCAGGGTACGAACGATTTAAGACTGCAAGAAGGACTTAAAGCACAGGCAAAGGGAAATGCCATCGAGAGGCTAGGCAAAAATGTTATAGGTTTACGCACTGCTTTGGTGCATGAAACGATATTTCTATTTGTTTGCTTTGGCTATGGATGCGATTTTTCCGAAACATCTTCTATATTAGACCGTGTGGTTACGATTGCGATGTTCGGAAAACTTAATACTACCCATTTGCATAATAGCGGTGATGGAGGCAGACTTAATAGAGGCAGCTTTTATTTCCGTAAGCCAAAATGGGAAGTCTCTGAGATGCAAGCGATAATGTATGATATAGCTGAACGCAGCGTGTTCTACTATTTTTCTAAATACGGGCAGGATGAGTTTGTCAAGGTGGTGGAATAATCATCCGTCGGTTAGCCCTCTGACTCCAAGCCCCGCGCCGAAGGGCGCGGGGCGTTTATTTTTTCTATGGAACAATTTGCCGGGCCGCGTCGTTTAAATAAACAGGCAATTCCGGTAAGAATAAAGAAACAAGCAAGGAGAGATTGAAGATGAAAATCTCTAGGAACACACTGAGGAACAAAATGGGCAGCAAGACAAATATTCTGGGCAAGACGCTTACGGCGGGCGCAGCACTCGGACTGCTTTTCGCCGTGACCGGCGCACAGGCCGATGATTCGTATTCCATGTCGCCTCCGGTCGACTCGGCCTATTCTCAGGACGCAAGCGCGGTTTCCGGCGCCCAGGACAGTGTGTTCAACTGGTCCGAAGTGCCGCAGAACCAGCAGGTTCCGATCACGCGCGGCGTCTTTGACAAGGGCGGCTACCAGCTTTACGACACGCAGGGCGAAACAATCATTGTTCCGTTCACCAATCAAAACCTCTACGTGATGAAATTTGGGCAGTCTGACGACGGCTCCATGTATTTCGTGAACGAAAACGGCGTCCCGGTGCTGTATGTCCCCCAGGATGGCTACCTGGAAAATGCGTCCGCGTCGGGAACGCGCTGGTACCCGTTCTCCAAAAATTTCCATCCGGCTGAGCCGGTATTTGTGGGGATCGCGCCAAGCTGGCCGGAATTTATAGACATGGGCTGGTATCCCGGCATGTATTGTTATGGCGGTTTCTACAGCCATTCGTCGTTTATTGCCGGGGGCATTTTTCTGCCGACCATTGGACTGTCATTCTTTATCGGCGGGCATCCCTACTATGGCTGGGGAGGGTATCACGACTATTATCGCTACCATCCCGCGCCTTACCGCGTCACCATTGTCAACAACAATTTTTACCACAATGACGATCATGGCCGGTTCGGTGATCATGGCGGCTATGGCGGCGGACGGCAGTTCTATGGAACCGGCCATGCATACTCCGTAAACCGTTCTTTCAGCAATGACGGCTCTGGTCGAACATTCCGAGGCGGCGGAGCCGATGACCATACACATGGCTTTGGTGGCGGGCAGTCAGACCATTCGTATTATGCCCATCGGACGTTCAGCGGCACGCAGGGCTTTCACAGCACTGTGCATTCCTACAGCAACGGGAGCGGGTCATTCGGGGGCGGGTCACATACCTTCCAGGGGGGCCGTTCTTCTTCAGGTGGAGGCGACCACGCATCCTTTGGCGGAGGCGCGCACACTTATCAGGGCGGAAGCCAGCCTTCCAGCCAGGGAACGCATTCATTCGGCGGCGGAGACCACTCCTACAGTGGCGCTAACCATTCATTTGGCGGCGGCTCACACACCTTTGGTGCTGAAAACCACTCATATAATGGCGGGGCGCGTTCCAGTGGTGGCGGAGGTCGTTCGTATAGCAGCGGGGGCGGAAACCATCCATCCGGTAACGGGGGAGGTCATACAGATGGCGGCCATGCAGACGGCGGCGGCGGTGGCGGTCATCGGTAACGCGATGGCAGATTGAACAGGGAGGCTGATCCATATCAGCCTCCCTGTTGTTTTGGCAGGGAGAGGCCCATCGACGATCAAGTTCCAGACCCAATCATTCCTCAGCAGCGACGCTTTTTGCGGGACGCTGTCGGGGCGACTCTCGGTGCTGGCGCATCTTTACCGGCAGCCAAAGCCCTCAAACCGGCGGCATCAGCACAATCACGCTGGACAGTTAATGAGAAAATCTTAGCATACGTATTTCGCAAAAATTAACAGTTAAAAACAAAAATTGGAAGGTATAATCAGGAAGTCACTATCCTATTTTTTTAGGAACGAACCATGACTACCTGTAATTACTGCGAAGTTCTTCCTGCTTCCTCGGCTCCCCCTGAAGAGGGAACACTGTATCTGGCCGCGCCGCTTTCGCATACGGAAAACAAGCTTCGCCAATATTTTCAGTCCTGCGGCATCCCATTTTTGGAACCCAGCCCGTCTATTCTGGCTGTGCCGCTGGCTCCGGGCCGCTTGCTTCAACTGAGCAAGGAACTAGAACTGACTTTAAACAGCCCGGAGCAGCAGGCAATCAAGGCTCTGATGCTGCCGCTCGGCGTGGAACCCTCCATCGCGGACCTGATGCAGATGCAGACCCTGACTTCCCTGCTGGCGCGTGTCCGGGGCGAGTGGCTGATTTCTATGATACGCGAAAACCGCCTGGTGACCCATTTTCAGCCAATTGTACAGACGACGCAGCCCAACTATGTTTTTGGCTACGAAGCGCTGCTGCGCGGCAGTCAGACGGACGGTACATTGGTGTCTCCCGGTGAGATTTTTGAAGTTGCAGTTTCAGCCAATTTATTGAATCAACTGGAACGGGCTGGCCGCGCCGCAACTGTACAGTCGGCCTCAGCATCAGCTTTGACGAGCCGCGTGTTTGTCAATTTCAACCCGGCGACGATTTATGATCCGGTGTTTTGCCTGCGAAGCCTGATGCGCGCCATTGAACGCTCTCCCATCGCGCCGGAACAGATTGTCTTTGAAGTCGTGGAAAGCACAGAAATCAAGGACACCAAAAATCTGCTGCGGATTTTAGATTTTTACCGCGAGCGCGGCTTTCAAGTCGCTTTGGATGACATGGGATCAGGATTTAGCACACTCAATTTAATGACGAAGCTGCGCCCCGACTATGTGAAGCTGGACATTGAGTTGATTCACTGCGTTGACCAGGACCCCTACAAAGCCCAGATCGCGGCGAAGCTGCTGGAAATGGCGCAAAGCTTGAACCTAAAAACCATCGCGGAAGGAATTGAAACGGAAGCGGAATGGGATTGGGTTAGGCGGCACGGCGCGGATTTCTGCCAGGGCTTCCTGTTTGCTCGCCCGGCCTTCCCGCCCCCCCTTCCCGTGCTGTCCCCGGCCCTCAAAGCCCTCTTCGACGGACACGTTCAAGAACTGCCGGGCCGTGCCGGCATTACATCTGCCGCCGAAGCGTTTATTCACGAAATGAAATAGGTCGGGAGCAGCAAAGCAAAAAAGAAGGGCTAACCCCCACATTCTGGCGAAGGCATGATCTCAGTAAATCGCCTCCCCAGCAAGCCTGCTTTATGAGGCTGCCGCTTTACCTGCCGATGACTTTACTTCCCAGGCGCAGCCATGCGAGACGGGGAGAACTTTGCCGGGATTGCAAAGGCCGGATGGGTTGAACACCGCGCGCAGGTTTTCCATCGTTTTCAATGTCTCCGGCGGAAACAGCAGGGGCATATGATCACGTTTTTCCACGCCGATACCATGCTCGCCCGTGAGTGTCCCGCCCAGGCCGATGCAGAGTTCCAAAATCTCATGCGAGGCCGCCGTAACACGCCGCACGTCGTCGGGATTGCGCTCGTCAAACAGTGTGACAGGGTGCAGGTTGCCGTCGCCGGCATGGAAGACATTGGCGATTCGCAGACCGTAGCGGCGGCCAATTTCGGTGATGGCACGCAGGGTTTCAGGAAGTTTGGAGCGCGGAATGACGCAGTCCTGCGTCACGCACGACGGAGCCAGGCGGCCCAGCGTGCCGACGGCTTTTTTTCGGGCAGCCCAGAGATTCGCCCGGTCTTTGGCGGTCGACGCGGCGCGGACTTCGCGGGCATGGCTGCGCCGGCAAATTTCTTCGGCCTGTGCCGCCTGCGTTTCCAGCCCCGCTTCCAGGCCGTCCACTTCAATGATCAGAATCGCCCCCGCATCGCGCGGAAAGCCAAAATGGAAAGCGTCTTCCACAGTCTGCAAAATTACCGCGTCCATCATCTCCAATGCCGCTGGAACCATGCCTGCCGCCATGATGCCGGAGACGGCCTGCGTGGCGTCATCGACGGTATCAAACACAGCCAGCAGAGTGCGAACCGCCTGCGGCTGCCGGGTCAGGCGCACGGTGGCCTGTGTAATAATTCCGAATGTACCTTCCGAGCCGAGCGCAGCACCCAGCAAGTCGTAGCCGTTCACATCCTCGGTCGCATCCCCGAGCGTCACAATTTCACCGTCCGGCAGCACCAGTTCTACCGCCAGAATATGGTTCGCCGTCACGCCGTATTTCAGGGTATGCGGCCCGCCTGCGTTGTTGGCGATATTCCCCCCGAGTGTGCTGGCACCCTGCGAGGAGGGATCGGGGGCATATAAATACCCATCCCCGGCGACTGCTTTGGTGAGCGCGATATTGACCGCACCGGCCTGAGCGGTCAGACGGCGATTCCGCAAGTCGATGTCTAAAATGCGGTTCATGCGGGCGACGCTGATCAGCACGCCGCCGGGGCAGAGCGTTCCACCGGCAAGCCCCGTTCCCGCGCCACGGGGGGCAAAGGGAAGGCCTTGCGCGGCGCAAAGAGACACAACTGCGGCGACCTGAGCGGTTGTCTGGGGCAGCACGGTTGCCAGCGGCATAGCCTTTTCCAGCGGATAGGCATCGTTTTCGTACACAGCGCGCTCACCGATAGCGGCCAGCACTGCATCCGCTCCAACAATGTGTCTGAGTTGATCGAGCATTTTTCCCTCAATCGAAAAGCCCCCCGCCCCAGGACTGGGGCGGAGGGCTTTTCAGACGTTTCCTAAAGCGCCGTTTGGATACCGACGTCAATGTACTGACCGCCATACGTTTGATGGCAATGAACGGCGATTACATTGTCGCCGACTTTCAGCGCCGACTGGCCGGCGCTCGTCATTGGCAGTGTCACATAGCCGGTCACATAACCCGACGCCGAACCTGCCAGCGTCCCATTGAGGTAAATCTCGCAGTCCTCGTCATGGAATACGCGGAACTGCTGATTCGCCGGAACACTGCCTGTGATGGTGAAGTGACGCCGTATCCAAATATCGCCGGGCGAGGCCGTCCAGGGTGTGCGGCTGACTGCTCCTCCGCCATTGATCGTGCCGAAGCCCGCGAGTCCCGAGGTCCAGCCGCTGTCATTAAAGGACGTCGCAAACCAGTTGGCAGGCGGCGTGTTAAACGTGTACTGCCACGCATATCCAGCCGCTTCCGAAGTCGGAAGCAAAAGCTGCGGAGTCGCGCTGACTTCCCCGGAGAAACTCGACACTCCGTAATTGTTGACAGCCGCCACCTGGTAGAAATAAGTGGTTCCACTGGTCAGGCCATTGTCAATGAAGGTGGTTCCGGCAATTCCGGCAGCGATTGGAACCGTCCCTTCGCCCCCCGAGACGGTGCTGCGATATAGATTGTAACTGGTCGCCAGAGCGCCGCCGGTCCAGGTCAATTTTATCTGTGTCGCGCCTGCCTTCGCAGACACTTTCGTCGCCGGGAGCGGCAGACCTGTCGGAGCCAGAGTGACCATGTCGACAAACGCCGTTTTGTCACTGGCGACATCGCTCGCGGTCAGAGCCAGCGTGTGATGGCCGGCACTGACGGTAAAGGGCGCGGAAGTCAGCGGAGCGAAGCCGCTGACGGGCGGCAGCAGCAGGACGCCAATTTGAATGCCGTCCACCGTGAAGCGCAGCGGCTGCACCAGGCCCGCGCGGCTGGCGGCCTGGAACGACAGTGTATAAACGCCGGTGGTCGAGAATGTCACGCTTTGCGAAATGCTCCCAGCCCCACCGGGTTCGGGAAGAACTCGCTTGGCTGTCGCCTGCAAAAAGGCCGTCTGGGTGCCATCCGGCGCGGGGGGCGCCTGCCAGACACTGCCGTTGGACTGTATTCCACTATCGCCGGAATAATTCCAGAGGCTGCCGCTGGGATGATACTGGGAATGGGCTTTGCCCAAAGAGGGCCGTTCAAAGCTGCCGTTCTGGATCAGCGGGGCCGAAAGAATCGTATAGGTCGCCGTCGCGATTTCCGATGGAACGGAGCCGCCCGGAATGGCAATGGCTTCCAGAGTTTCCGATTTGGAAACCAGCAGCGGGCCGGCATAAATTGGGCTGCTGGCTGTCGGCACAGTGCCGTTCACGGTGTAATGAATGACGGCTCCGGGAGTCGCCTCGGAGATCGTCACGGACTGCGGAGACAGATAAATGCCTCCGGCGAGGCTGAACACGGGCGGAGCCGTGAACTGGAACATCGGGGCAAAAACGCCGCCAATGACCGGGCGGGCCTGGAAACCGACATGCCGAGCCGTCGCCGGCTCATAAAAGTCTGTGAAAGGAACCCGGTCAGGAGTCGTATTGAACGCAGAGTAAATTTCGTCAATGATGTCCTGGCGCAGCGAAGAGTCGTTGGTCGCGCCGGCGGTCCAGAGTTCCCAGTCGGTTTTTGTGTAAGTGTTCCGGTAGTCCAGTGGAATGCCGTAGGTTTCTTCCTGAGTGGTGTCAAACGCGGCTTCTTCGCTCAAAACACTGGCCGGGATTAGATTTGTGCCGAGCAGGCGATCCGGGAACGCATTATACTTTAAGCTCCATGCGGTGTTCGGCTCCCCGGTGGTATCCATGCTGTAGGGATTAGCCGGTTCCTGGTACTGCAAAAGCAGGTGGGAAGCATCCGGGCTTTGCGACATCTGTGCCCATTCGCCGATCAGCGTCTGTGCTTGAGCCTTATAATAGGAAGCATCCGAAGTGTTGCCGGTGAGTGCTGCCATCTGCCCCATCGCGCCGACCGCAATGATGCCTTTCAAGGACAAATTGACGCTGTGGGCAATCGGCCCGCTAAAGTCATCGGTCTGATTCTGAAATTGCGGGTCCAGGGCGTTGGGGGCAGTAACGCCCGATGGAACTGTGAGCAGATAATCCGCCCACTGTTTGAATATTTTGTAGTGCGTTTTGGCATACGCCGCGCCATTGCCCGGCGTCGGGGTAAAGCGCGTATAGGCATCAGCCATAATCAGCAGGTTAGCCGTTTCTTCTACCGGCATATTTTCGCCGCCGCCATCGTTGTGACCATTGGCATTGGGATAGGACGCGCCGATGTCATGCTCGGCAAACGCCATCGGCCATTTCCCCGACTCGGGATAGTAAACCAGCGGAGCGATCAGCAAACGAACCAGCTCCGGGTTCGTGTAAAGAAAGGCGGGAAAGGCCGGATACGCAACGTCCACGGTAGACACGTTGCCGTCGCTGCTGATTTCTTTTAAAAACAGCCAGGGACTGGCATCAGGAAGTGCCGGCGACAGCGCCGGGCTGATCTGGGTCGGGTCGACCAGCTCTGTCCCGGCGAAAGCCTGACGCAGCGCCAGAGTGCAAAGAGCGGCATAGTGCATCCCGCCCACCCGCGTGGCAGATGTCGTGACCTGCGAGTCCAGGGCGGTCGCCCGCGCCAGTGCGCCGCTGTAATCATTCAGCGAAAAAGCCAGCATCGGCTGGAATGAGCCGAAATAGGATTTCCAGAGCGGCGGCACGGTCTGGCCCTGGTAGCTGACCGCCGGGTCGCGCACCTGGCCCAGCACCAGAGTCCAGGGCGCAGTCGCCGCCGCGCCGACGCTGCCGAGGTTCAGACTGTAGGCGAAGACCGGATAATTGTTGTTGATCGCGCGGTAATTCGTATCGTTCCCGCCGGTCAGTACGCCCTGAGATGTAAACTGGCCGCGCACGATAGAATCTTGGCCGGATTGAAACGTGATGCCGGGCCGAAGGGAAGTCGCCAGCAGGGCCGTTCCCCAGTCCGGGTAATCAGCGGTTTCCGACAGCACAGACGGAGATGTCGGCGTGATTTCCCAGGCCATGAGCGAGCCGGGCGCAGTGCTGCCGTCCGCCGACTGAGGGATCGTTTCAGGATTCCAGATAATTTGCGCGTTGGAGTCGCCGTGCGCCCACTCGCCGCTGATGTCAAAATAGAGGCTGACCGTGTGCGAATTGCCGTCACTGCTTTGTGCCTGCGCGGTGATATAAGAAAGCGGAATCGAGAGCCTTTTCTGGTCGCTGGCCTCTACCGGCGACAGAAAGTCCACCGTCAGCGTGATGTCGCCTCCCTGATAGGTATAAATAGACTGTGTCGGCGTCACCTGGAGCGAAGTCTGCGTCATAGCAGGCGGGCCACCATTGGGTGCGCCCAGAAACAGATAGGGCGCACCATCTATGGACGCCATGCCGGTAATCGCCTTGACGTTCCCATTCCAAAATCTCGGCCAGGACCCCGCAGAATTACTCGCGTCCAGCCAGGTGCTGACATACGGGCTGCGTGTAATCAGCGGTACGGCGGGCGGGCGGATCGGCGTAAACGTCGAAGCCGTCTGGGCGCAGGCAGTGGCAGCCAGCGCAATCAATAAAGAAATAGTCGTAAAAAACAGAAAAGCAGTTTTGCTGCGGTGCAGTTGAGTCATCAGTTTTTCTCTTTCGGTTTTTCGTTCGCCTGTGCCGGAGAAGCCTGTTTCCCCGGTGAGGCAGTTCCGGGCGCAGGGCGGGAGTTCATTCGTAAACTATACTGCCAGAGCGCAAGCGCCGCCAATATCACCAGCGCCATGCTCAGTGCATGGCGGCGGCGGGTTTCGTTTCCATTGGGTCTCGGCTCAAAAACACGGCGGTCCATTGTTTTATCTTTGCATCAATTGCTTTAGTATACCACTGATTTTTATTTGTATGATTATCTTGCCCGCATTTATTTTTGCTGAGATTCTCGGTACAGAGCGTTGAGCTGTGACGGCGTTACGGCGACATACTCCGGGCCGAGTAAGTCCAGTGTCTGCTTAAGTTTGGACATATCCGCGCCCCAAAATGAGACAAACACATCGAGGAATGCCGGGCGCGTCGCGCTGATATGGGCTCGGACTTGATTCGCCAGGTCTTTAGCTTCCGGGCCAAAAGAACCGGCCCGAAACACCGGCTGACCGCTTGGCAGGGTATATGTCAGGTGGGCATAGTCTTCCCCCAGATAGCCGTAATCAGGTACCTGAAACGCAACGTCCGGCGTCTCCGCCCCGACTCGGGCGAGATCGGCTTCCGTCGCTTCCATGACGCGCAGCCCTTTCATGCCGGTTCGCTGCATATAATCCTGCGTCCAGTCCCGGTAAAAGCGGCGGCGGGCATCCGGTAAATCTTTGAGCGCTTTTCCCCAAGCAGACGGGTACACATAGCCCGCCCCGGACACGTCGCACACGAACTCATCCGTCGGGGCCATGTGCGCGTAATACCACTCCATCATTGGCGGGGCCACATCAATCAGCGTCGGCCCCAGTCCGAAAGCAACTGGAAACGTACCGTGCAGCGGATCGGTAAAAAGGGGACGGGCCGCATCCCGCCAGATGGAAAGATTGTCGCCATCGGAGAGAATAAAGGCAAGATAAACCTTTGATGGGTCAAGTTTGGGCGCAGGCGGCTGAGGCTTTTGGGCCAGATGGGCAAGAGGAATACCGCTCATCACGGAATAATTGGAAACATAGTCGCTGGCCGTGAGCATCTTGCCAAACCGGGAAAACAATGCAACACCGGGACGCTCGCCGAGGCCGGAGCCGTCGCCGGCCCAAGGATAGCCGCGAATCACTGCCCCCAGCGGCATCTGTGCCAGCAGGGCTTCCAATTCTGCGGTCTCCGCGCGCATATCTGCGCCCGGCTGACGCTTATCTTTCGGCCCCGTGACCCAAAAGCAGACGCCTTTTGCTGCAATGATGTCATCAAGCTGCGATCCCAAAACGGCAGGGGCCAGAACTGCGCCGAGATATGGATTCAGACGCGGCAGCAAAACGGTACGGACATAACGCATCGCGTCGGCATCATCTTTGAAACGCCCGCGCAGGTCTTCTTTGATCGGCAGGTCCAAACGCGCCGCGAGTTCCGGCGTCGCCAGCAGCAAGTCCTCTGCCCCGGCCACGCATACGGCGACCTCCGGGCTGACAAACACCTTTGGGTCAGCCACGACGACGCCGTGATACGCACTGCGAAATGTTTGAAGCAGGGAAAGCGGATCGGCGACGGAAATCGGCGCGTCGGTATGGCCCTGCTTTTGCATTGTCTCCAGCCAGAACGGGTCTGAGCCGTCGGAAATCAAATACAGGCGCGGCTGCGTGCGGTTGACCAAGCCTTGCAGCGAAAACAGCAGCAGCCGAGTGTCACGATCCAGTTTCCGCACGTCGGCGACATACAGATGCCGGGCCAGCGGGGGCATTTTCGGCTGGAGTGTCGGGTAAGGACGCGGCAGCGGCGGCAGAGTCACATTGGCGTAAATGCGGAGATGCGGCTGCCGGTCCAGCAGCCGGAAGGCCTTTGCCTGCTGCGTCTGGGTCAGCAGCTCTTTTTGCGCCAGCGCTGCCAGTGTGCCTCGTGCCAGAATCTGCTCCATGCCATAGGCCCGAATGAAATCATCACCGGTGCTGGTGGCTGTCCAGACATCGACGCTGTCGGGATACGCAAAATTGTGATGAATGACGAGAGCTGCCATTGGCGTATCGCCTGCCGTCAGGATAGGAACAACGCGGTCTGTTGAAGGCAATGTTGCCGTATCCAATGTCTGCGCGGTCTCGCCTTGCCCCCAGTCTAATCCCAGGGCCGCCAGACCGAGCGGGTCGCCCGGAGAAACATGGACATCGCCTGCCGCCCCCGGACGGAAGCCGCCGACCCCAATGCCGTTCGGCCCAAACAGCGCCGGCTCGGAATCATGTTCCAGATTTTTCCAAGCTCCATCGGCATTCTGCACCGCCGCGTGGGTGAATGGGATACCCGACAAAATCAAAGAGCCGCCCCTCTGATGAAACGCCTTCAAGTTCGCAAAGGCCGCCTGCGGATAGGTATTGCCGTAAGGCAAAACAAGAGCGTGATAAAGCAAAGCATTAAAGCGTTCTGGGTCGGCCAGTGCCGCCGCATCCAGGAGGTCGACTCGTAATCCTGCCGCTTTCAAGTTGCGAGTGATAGTCAGGGGGGAGGTCTGCTCCGGGGAGCCGTAAAATGGAAAGCCGTCCTGCGAGAAGACGGCGACGCGCGGCGCGGGCGCGCCGGACGCCACAAGGGCTGATGTTAAGAGCAGGCAGGCCAAAAAAGTGACTGCGAGATGCTTCCCAGAGATGTTTTTCATAGATTTCACCTTAAGGATAACCTGTTTTTGTTTACCTGTCAATCATTTCGCACGCAAAACCCGAACTCGTCCTTTCTTTTTTTAGCGAACAATGTTAAAATAGGCACTATGAAGCAAGGCATCACTCTTCCGCAGCAGCTCCAGAACCCCGTCTATGCGAAGTATCTGGCCGACCCCTTCTGCTGGCTCCATGACGGCGTTCATTACGCGATTGGAACGGGAGCTGTGGAACGCGGCACCAATGGAGAAACAGACCAGGCTTTTCTTCTTGCCAAATCGCTTGATCTTCAGCATTGGGAGCCGCTTGGACAGGCATTAATGGCTCCGATGGAAGTTGGAAGGAAACCCCCAGGTTGTCATGCGCGCGCACTGGCAATGGCAGCTTTGAGAACGACACTTATGGCGTGGATTATCTGGGGGCAGACCACATCTTCGGCCCCAAGCAGGAAATTGGGTGTGCGCTCGGCCCGCAGTTCATGCGCTCCATCCCCGGCCAGGTAATTGGCCCCGGCCCCCATTCGCTTGTGTCTTCTCCAGACGGGGCGCTTGATTTTGCGGTTTATCATGCCTGGAATGACGCCATGACCGACCGCCTGATGTGCGTTGACCCACTGCTCTGGACAGCGGACGGCCCGGTCATCGAACGGTTCCGCGATTATATCCGCAGCCAGTAGGAGAAGCTTGTGCCGGACAAAATCGTTCAACTGGAATGGGCCTGCCTGGAAGGGCAGCGGCCCCGAAGCGCCGGCAGCAATGCCCGGCAGGGCGAGCATGGCCGGACCGTGCGCGTCCCCATCCTGCGCGTCACGACAGCAGAGGGAGCTTCCGGCTTCGGCCACTGCTGGGCATCGGAGGAGCAGGCGGCGCGTCTGCTGGGGCAGGAAGTGAAAGCGTTGTTCGCCGTCGGGGAAGGCGTCCCAGCCCCCTGGCGTCCGTTTGAATACGCTCTCTGGGACCTGGCCGGAACACTGGCAGGCCGGCCCGTCTATGCGCTGGCCGCCGAGATTAACGGGCAGGCTGTCCCCGACCTCTGCCGCGTTCCCGCCTACGATACCTCGCTGTACTTTGATGACCTGCATTTGGACGCCGAGGAAGATGCCGCCGCACTGATCGCCGCCGAGGCGCGGGCGGGACACGCTCTGGGACACCGGGCCTTCAAGATCAAAGTCGGGCGCGGCGCGCGTTGGATGCTGCCGGACGTCGGCACCCGCCGCGACATTGCCATTGTTCGTGCCGTTCGCGCCGCCGTCGGCCCGGACGCTGTGCTGCTGCTGGACGCCAACAACGGCTGGAACTTGAACCTGACCAAACACGTTTTGGCCCAAGCCGCAGACTGCGGCATTTACTGGATGGAAGAAGCGTTCCACGAGGACGCGGTTCTTTACGCCGACCTGCGCGCCTGGCTCCGCGCCGAGGGCCTGCCAACACTGATTGCCGACGGCGAAGGGGAGGCTTCACCCTCCCTGCTCCGCTGGGCGCAGGACGGTCTGGTGGATGTTATTCAGTACGACATCTTCGGCTACGGCTTCACGCGCTGGCTCCAAACAGGGCGGCAGATTGACGAATGGGGCGCGCGCAGTGCGCCCCATCATTATGGTGGCCACGCGGGAAACTACACCGCCTGCCACCTCGCCCCGGCCCTGCGCGGCTTCACGTTTGCCGAATGGGATGAAGTCGTGACGCCCGGCCTCGATGGCTCGGCCTACACACTGGCGGAAGGCTACGTCAGCGTGCCGAAGCTGCCCGGCTTCGGCCTATCGCTCACCCTCGCTGCTTTCGCCGAGGCCGTTTCTCGGAGCGGATGGCGGCGAGGGCTTTAGCAAAAGCCTTGCAAATGTTGGTTCAACCTGCTATATTTAAAAGCAGCAGCGCTTTTTGGTTCAGGGAGACATCTTTTGGCTCAGGTTCTTTTACGCAATCTTTTCAAACGGTTTGACAAAACCACTGCCGTCAACAATCTCACGCTGGATATCAAAGACCGCGAATTCATGGTTCTGGTCGGCCCGTCCGGCTGCGGCAAAACCACCGCGCTACGCATGATAGCCGGCCTCGAAGAAGTCTCCGACGGCGATATTTTGATCGGGGAGCGCGTGGTCAACAACGTGTCGCCCAAAGACCGGGATATCGCGATGGTGTTCCAAAACTATGCGCTGTATCCGCACATGACGGTCTTTGAAAATATGGCATTCGGCCTCAAGCTCCGCAAGGTTCCCAAAGCCGACATTCAAAAGCGGGTTTCTGAGGCCGCGCAGCTCCTCGGTATTGAGGCCCTGCTCCAGCGCCGCCCCGGACAGCTTTCCGGCGGCCAGCGCCAGCGCGTCGCCCTGGGACGGGCCATCGTGCGCGAGCCGCAGGTCTTTCTGATGGACGAACCGCTCTCCAACCTCGACGCCAAACTGCGGGTGCAGACACGGGCCGAACTGATTAAACTGCACCGGCGTCTGGGGATTACCACCGTCTATGTAACGCATGACCAGGTGGAAGCGATGACCATGGGCGACCGGATTGCCGTCATGCAGGGCGGCATCTTGCAGCAGTGCGCCCCGCCGATGGAGATTTACCAGCATCCGGTCAATATGTTCGTCGCGGGCTTCATCGGCACGCCGTCCATGAATTTTTTGAATGCCGCCCTGCGGAAAGACGGCACAGGCTATGTCATTGACTGCGGGGCATTTACTGTGTCTGCACCCGCGGCCCAAGCCGATAAATTAGAGGCTTACATCGGCAAGCCCATCATCTTTGGAGTGCGCCCGGCGGACATTTTTGACAAAAACTTAAAGAACCCGATTGAGGCGACGGCAGGAAACACGGTACGCACCCAGGTAGACGTTTCCGAGCCGATGGGCGACATCATCACGCTGTACCTCACGGCAGGCACACATTCGCTGGTCGCCACCGTCGATGCCGAAACGGGAGCGAAAGACGGAGAAACACTGGACGTGGTATTTGACCTGGCGAAAACACATCTCTTTGACCCCGACACCGAAATGGCGATTTACTGACATGACGCGAGATTCCTGGCAAGGCAGCCGGAGAGAATTTTTACAAGTCGCGACATTCTCTGCGGGCGCACTG
Organism: Capsulimonadaceae bacterium; assembly: GCA_965277095.1. GTDB lineage: Bacteria > Armatimonadota > Armatimonadia > Armatimonadales > Capsulimonadaceae > JANXMY01. Next base: position 2,202,086 of record OZ255718.1, on the reverse strand, counting down.
CTCGTCGGCTGCGGGCAGTCCAGCGTCCCCGGAGCGCGAGTGACGCTGACGCAGTGGTACCACCAGTACGGCGAAAAGGGAACGCAGGAGGCCGTGCTGCGTTATGCCAAAGCGTATACAGCCCTGCACCCGGACGTTGCCATTCAAGTGGTCTGGGTTCCGGGCGACTATGGAACCAAGCTGTCTACGGCCCTGCTGACACGCGGCGGCCCGGACATTTTTGAGGGCCAGATCACGCAGCCTATGGTGACCGCCGGGCAGGTGGCTTCGCTGGATGACCTTTTCCCCCCGTCAGTCAAGCAGGACTTTTCCGCGCGTGATCTGGCGCAAAACAGCGTCGGCGGCAAAATCTACGGCATTAAGACTCTGGATGACACCGGCATTTTATACTACCGAAAGAGCCTGCTGCACGCCGCTGGGGTCGCACCGCCAAAAACGATGGATGAGGTCATCGCCGCCGCTAAAACGCTGACGGCCGGCAATCGCAAAGGGCTATTTCTCGGCAATGACGGCGGGGTCGCGGCCCTTATCAACGTTGCCCCCTGGTCGGCAGGCGGGGATTTCCTGGTCGGGAATAAAATTATCTTCAACACCCCGCAAGTGGCGGCAGCCTACGAAAAGATGCGCCAGCTCAGTGATTCCGGGTCACTTCTGATCGGTGCGCCGACGGACTGGTGGGAGGCCGATGCGCTGGTGCAGGGACTGGCCGCGATGCAATGGGGCGGTCTCTGGTCCTACCCGGCCATACACAAAGCGCTCGGCGACGATATTGGCGGCATGGCATGGCCCGCGCTGGACACCGCCGGGCAGCCCGCAACGTTTCTGGGCGGCTGGTCGGCGATGGTCAATGCCCAAAGCAGCCATGTTGAGGAAGCCAAGCAGTACCTCAGGTGGCTTTGGATTGACAGCCCAAAAATCCAGCAGGACTGGTGCCTGGGCTATGGCTTCCACGTACCGCCGCGCCTCAGCCTCGCCCGCACTGCTGCACCGCTTCAAACGGGCGTTCCAGCACAGGCAGTTCAAGACTTAAATGCCTGGGGGCGCTCCCTGCCGCCCGAATGGAACTCGGCGATGGGAACCGCGCTGACCGATGCCGTCACAAATATCCTCAAAGAAGGGCGTCCCGCCGCTCCCGAACTGGCCGTTGCCGCCGAAAAATGCGAGCGGGAGCTTTCCCGTCTTTTGGAATAATCCATGTCAACCTCCCTCACGCAAAAAGGCCGCACGGACAGGTCGGCAACGTTTGCCTTCTGGGCCTTTGTGACACCTGCGCTGCTTGGCCTGACCGTGTTCACTCTGGTGCCGATTGTCTGGGGCTTTCTGCTCAGCCTGTCGCACGCGCAGAACACGATCCATCCGGGCCATTTTATTGGGCTGCGAAATTATGCCGACCTGCTGACCGACGAAGCGTTTTTGAAATCGCTGGTGACCATCTGTATTTTTTCGCTTTTCATCGTCCCGTCGACGTTCGCCGTTTCGCTTGGGCTGGCCCTTCTGGTCAATAAAATCGGCTGGGGCCGGTCGTTTTTCCGTACCGTGTTTTTTATTCCCTCCGCAGTTTCCTACGTCGTCGCCTCGCTGATCTGGCGCATGAGTTTGTTTAATGGCTTGCCGTTCGGTTTTGCCAATCACCTGCTCGGCGTGTTCGGAATTCACGCGATCACCTGGATCGGCACAGTCAATCCACCCTGGTACTGGCTGGTGCTGGTGACGGTGCGGCTCTGGCTTCAAGTCGGCTTTTTTATGATTATTTTCCTGGCCGGCTTGCAGGAAATCCCAAAATCACTCTATGAAGCGGCGTCCGTAGACGGCGCGGGGTCCGGCTGGCCAGTGTTTCGCTACATCACCCTGCCGCAGCTCAAGGCGACTTCGGTGTCCGTGCTGCTGCTGAATTTGATCGCCGCGTTTCAGGCGTTTGATGAATTCTATAATATTTTGGGCGGGTCCGGCGCATCCATTGGCAATGCGTCTCTTGCTCGCCCGCCCCTCGTCTACCTTTACTCGCTGGCCCTCTCCGATCAGGATTTCGGGCGCGGCGCGGCGGGCGGCTTCATTTTGACGGCCCTGATTGTTACCGTTACCCTGCTGCAAGGGCGTATCTTTGGATTTGGCGGGTCGGAAAAATGACACAGCCGCAAGTTTGCCCGGTTTACAAATGCTCAAACGGAACCCTCTCTCAAGGCGATTCCCTAGTCTGGTTAAGCGAGATGGAGACAGGAACCGCAGACTTGATCTTTGCCGACCCTCCCTATAATCTGAACAAAGCGGAGTGGGACAATTTCGAGAGTCAGGAACATTACATTGCCTGGTCTGTCCGCTGGATAGAGCAGGCCGGGCGCGTATTAAAGCCTTTACGGTCAAGTTAAACCCGCTGGATGGCGTTTACTACTGTGATATACGTCCAAACATGCAAAGCGACCCGCTGCTCGCGCCGCATATCCAGACCATTGATCACTTTTTCTGCACCGACCTATGGGATTTTCTGGCAGAAGCAGGGACACCACTCTCGACCGTCGAAATCGTGGAAGAAAATAATCCCTGAAAGGCAAGCAATGAAGGCTGGTACATTTTCCAACATAACCCGCTATGTCTTGGCGCTGCTTCTTGCCGCGCTTTTCTTGGTTCCGTTTTATCTGATTGTGCGGAATGCGCTGATGACCGACAATGAAATTACATCGTTTCACTGGGCTTGGTTTTCGCCCCGGCCGCAGTGGGACAATTTCCATAAGCTGTTTACCGATCCTGATGCGCCGATGCTGACGGGGCTAATCAATTCCGCCGTGATTGCCATAGTTACGCTGGTCTTTCAGATGCTGTTTTCGTCGATGGCGGGCTATGCTCTGGCGCGTATTCCGGCGCGCGGGCGCAATGTCGTTTTTTTTGTTATCCTTGCCACACTGATGATTCCCAGCGCGGTGACGTTCGTGCCGACGTTCGCCGTGATGGCGTATTTGGGCGGGGTGAACACGCGCTGGGGGATTATTGCGCCCGGCTTGTTCAGCGCATTTTCCATCTTTTTGTTCCGGCAGTTTTATCTGCGGTTTCCCGCAGAAATCGAAGAAGCCGGGCGGCTGGACGGCCTGAGCTATTTCGGCGTTTACTGGCGGCTTTTGCTGCCCAATTCCACCAATATCTTGATGGCTCTGGGCGTGCTGACATTTATCGCAAGCTGGAACTCATTTCTCTGGCCGCTGGTGATTGGCCAGGACCCGTCCGCCTGGACGGTTCAGGTCGTCTTGTCCACGTTTTTGACCGCGCAGACGCTGAACCTCGCCCAGCTTTTCGCCGCCGCCGCTGTCGGCGTCGCCCCGCTGGTGCTGGTGTTTTTGATCATGCAGCGCTATATCGTGGAAGGCGCGAAATTCTCCGGCGGCAAAGAGTAGGCTGGATTTCTAGGCTATCGGGTCGCCGCCGGTGATGCCGTACACCATGCCGGTAATGTAGCTAGCTTCGGGCGAGGCCAGCAGCACATACACGGGAGCAAGCTCGGCGGGCTGCGCGGGGCGGCCCAGAGTCGTCTTTTTGCCGAAATCTTTCACCTGCTCCGGCGGCAGGGTCGAGGGAATGAGCGGCGTCCAGACCGGGCCAGGCGCGACGGCATTGACCCGCACACCGCTTTGCATGGCTTCCTGGGACAGCGCTTTGGTGAAGTTGACAATGGCCCCTTTCGTGGCAGCATAGGCCAGCAGGGACGAATCGGGCTGATAGGCTTGAATAGAACCTGTATTGATGATGGCTCCGCCTGGTTTCATCTGCGGCAGGGCCGCTTTGCACAGGTAGAACATGGCGAAGATATTCGTTTTGAACGTATACTCCCATTCCTCGGAGGGGATTTCGCTGATCTTCTCATAGGTGCGCTGGAACGCCGCATTGTTGACCAAAATATCCAGCCTGCCAAATTCGTCGACGGCCTTTTGCACCAGTTCTTTGCAGTGCGCTTCTTCGGAAATATCTCCCGGCACGATCACGGCTTTGCGGCCAGCCTCCGTCACCAGACGTGCGGTTTCTTTGGCGTCTTCGTCTTCATTCAGATAGGAAATCAGCACATCCGCGCCTTCCCGCGCAAACGCCAGCGCGACGGCACGGCCAATGCCGCTGTCCGCGCCAGTAATCAGCGCGGCGCAGCCTTCTAGTTTCCCACTGCCTTTGTAGGACTCTTCGCCATAGTCCGGCTTGATGTTCATATCCGCTTCATTACCGGGCGCAGAAATTTGGTTTTCGTTCAATGGTGGTTTCGGCTCCCGCTCTTTCGGGTCTTGCAGTTGTGGCTCTGGCATCTTTGTCTCCCTTGATTTTATGCACTTCGCGAAAAACGGGCGCGTGAGAGATGTATCACGCGCCCGCGCTTGATAATTCCGACTGTTAGCTGGTGACTTTTTCGGTAATTGCCGTGACAGCGTGTTTCAAAGCACCGCCGACGCCGTTTTTACCGGCTCCGTCTGCGTGACCATTGCTCATGTCCTGGGGCAAGCCGTACAAATGCGCGTCCGGCGCATTCAGCGTCGGGGCAGGGCCGAGCGGCTTGGGATCGGCGAGATAAACAAATTCCCCCTTGCCATCCATAGAAGGGCCGCCTGCCCAGCGGCCTTCCTGGCTTTCCGTGCCTTCGGATAGGTTCCAAAACTGGTAACGCGCATCCGCATGGGGACTATCTGCGGTGAATGCGACCGGCACAGCGTAGTCGCAAAGGCCGCTGGTCTTCATGTCTTCAATGGCAGCCAGCCATTGATTCTGGTGCATGGTATCGCGGGCAATCATATAAGCGAACGTATCCCGAATGCCAGGGTCATCGGTCATCTCATACAGGCGGCAGACTTGCAGCCGCCCCTGCACTTCCGCGTTCAGATTGGAATGGAAATCGGCAAACATGTTGCCGCCGGCGGAAATATAGCCGCCGGTCCACGGATTGCCATTGCTGTCGGAAGGGCGCGGCCCGCCGCCTGAGACAATGGCGTGCTGCGGGTTCATGCCACCCATGATGGCGGCCAGCATCGGATTGGATGCCACAGCGTCCTGCTGGGCTTGAACCGGGGCTTTGTCCAGAAGGCGTGCGATCATCGTGCATAGCATCTCGACATGGCCGATCTCCTCCGTGCCGATGTCCAGCAGCATGTCTTTGTACTTGGCGGGGCCGCGACAGCTCCAGCCCTGAAACAAATACTGCATCATCACGGTCATTTCGCCATACTGTCCGCCCAGGACTTCCTGAACCTTGTTGGCAAACAGCGCATCCGGCTTGTCGGGCTTGGCTTCATACTGCAAGCGTTTGGTGTGATAAAACATAAAATTTTCTTTCTCTCGGTCAATTTTCCGTTCCGCGAGTATCTTCCCCGGAAAAAAAACAATCAAACCGATCAAGCGTCAACAAATGTTTTCACCTGTGTTTAAGTCGATTTTTATGTGATTAGTTGTATGATAAGACACGCAAAAAAGGCCCGGCGCAAAAGCGCCGGGCGTATTTCCGAAAACCTATTTTTTCACAAACTTCAGCGCGGTTGCGTTCATGCAGTAGCGCAGGCCCGTTGGCTTCGGGCCGTCGTCGAAGACATGGCCCAGGTGGCCGCCGCAGCGGGCGCAGACGACTTCGGTGCGCTCCATGCCCAGGCTGCCATCGCTCTGAGTCAAGATGCTGGTTTTTGTCAGCGGCTGCCAGAAAGAGGGCCAGCCTGTCCCGGAGTCGAACTGCGTCCCGGTACTGAACAAAGGGTTGTCGCAGGCGACGCATTCATAAATGCCGTTCCCCTTTTTCTCATACTGCCCGGAGAACGGTGGATCAGTTCCGGCCTCCCGCAGAATATGGTACTGAGCGGGTGTCAATAATTTCTTCCACTCGGCCTCGGTTTTGCTCACAGGAAAGTGGTGCGCGGGCGCTTTCGGCTCCGCTGAGAGACCCCAGCGGCTGAAAAGCAGCGACGCGCCGACAATTCCGGCAGCCCCCACCCCATTCCGCAATAATTCTCTCCGTGACAGCTTCATCATTTACTCACCTCTTGCCTTTATATACCAATGACAGAACCAAAAAGTTCATTCGGCCAAATTCGTCAGGGCTAGATATTGCCGGCAAAATGCGACAAACTCGGCAGGCATGGACGCTGGACGGCCCGTGGAACGTCGAATATAGCAGCCGCTTTGCTCGGCTCGCGCGTACTCTTTCCCCGTTTCCGGGCAGACAAAGCGCAGGGCGACTGACCAGGCCGATTTGCCCAGATGCGTCATCCACAGCCGGACGCTCACGGCATCGGAGAGGCGAATCGGCGCTTTGTAGTCAATCTCCGTTCGCGTCAGCACCGCCGTCAAGTCCGCCGCGTACAGCCGCTCCGTGGGCCACGGGCTGATCTGCTGGAAGGCCGTTCGTGCATCCTCCAGCCAGCGCACATAGGTCGCGTTATGCACCAGGCTGGACGGATCAAAGTCATAATACTGCGGCCTTAGGCGATATTCAAACACATCATTCATGCGTCACGTCCTCCAAAACGGCCCGCAGCAGCGCGGCCAGGTTGGGAACGGCGTCCTTGTGCATGATTTCCACGCCATGCGAGTTTTCCGCCCCGAATGCCAGCGTGATGGGCCGGGCGATTAGGCCGTAAGACGCCCCGCAGGAGGCATCGCTGCCGCCCCGCGACAGAGCCTGGAAATGCGGTGTTTGTCCAATACGCTTCGCCGCCCGCGCCACGAGATCAATGTCCGCGGCCTGCATCGCGCTGTAAGAGTCATTGACCCAGACCGTCGGCTGAGCATCCAGCGGGAACGGGCTTTCGGGAACGCGCGGCCCGATTTCCAGCGCAATGCCCACTGTCGCCGGCCTTTGACGCAGCAGCCAGAGCGCGCCCTGCCCGCCCACTTCCTCAGCAGCCGTCGCCGCAAACAAGACCCGCTCCCGCCACTGGCTCGGCGCATCCTTGAGCCTTTCCAATGTCAGCAGCATTGCCGCCAGGTCAGCCCGGTCATCCAGAAACGGCGCGGCCACAAAGTCGCCGATCTCCGTCACTCCCCGCCGCGATGGATGTAATACCACGCGAGTTCCCGCCCGGACGCCCCGCGCCGTGAGTTCCTCCGCCGAAAGTCCTGTCCAGACCCGCGCATCGGCCCAGGTCAGCGCCCGTTCCTTCGCCTGGTTTGCCACGCTGCCGGGATCGTTGGTGTGAATGCTTCCAAACGATACAATGCCCGTCAGCAATCCGCCTGCGGCCATCACCAGCACCGACCCTTCGCCCCATTTCCAGGGAAACAGCCCGCCCAGTGACGTGACTGCAAGCCGTCCATCGGCTTCTATCCGCTGCACGATCAACGCAATCTCGTCCAGATGCGCCATCACCACTACGTCCGGCCTGTCCGGGATTTTCGTCGCCCCCGGCAGTGATAGGAGTAGATTTCCCCGCGCATCGGCTTCACAGATGCATCCCCGCCGCCCCGCGTGAGCCGCTACCGCCTCGCGCACTGCCTCTTCCTGGCCCGGCGGCCCCGGCAGCGCGACCAGTTCCCGCACCAACTCTAACACATCCGTCATATCTTTACCTCGTTAAGCCTCATTTTTTGACGTCAACCTAAACTTAATGTAAACTTCGTAAGAAAGTCGCTATCCTTAATCTTAAAATAATTCTTGGAAGCAACGAGATAGATTATTATCTTGTCGTCGGGTTTCAACTACTTCCATTAACAAAGTACCCCACGAGGAACTCATTCTTCAACTCTGGCATAATTTCTCAGAAATATTCAGCCTTAGAAATCGCCCTGAACAGCCTCCTGCTTCCGACATTCATAAAAAGCTTTACTGTTTCTCAAACAACTAAATCTTCTCAAGACAAAGTCAAATTGGGACGTGAAGCGTGGCCTTTGCTGATGTCAACGCAGACACGCCAGACAACTGTTTCTGCCTCATCGGTGATGACCACACGGCGGCAGCCAAATCCTATTCGAAGCGCTAAAATGCCCAATTGCCAACAGTTCGTTTTTGAAGTACAATGGGTCACAATGTAATGGCATCAGGCACCGTGCCTAGACTAGCTGGAAAGCAGCCTTGAACGACTCCCAAAACATTTCTGATGCGCCAAGCGGCGATGAGACACAGGCATCCTCCGCGACGGGGGCATTACTCGCGTCCGCCCCAGACAGCGAAGTCCGTATTCTGGAAAGCATCCCGGACGCTTTCTTCGCCCTGGATTCCGAGTGGCGCTTCACCTATCTCAACGCTCAGGCTGAACGCCTGATTCTTCGCACCCGCACTGACGTGCTTGGCCGCAGCATCTGGGACGAGTTTCCTGAAAGCATTGGTTCCACTTTTGAGCGCGAGTACCGCCGCGCGGTGTCTGAAGGGAGCATAGTCTCGTTTGAGCAGTTCTACCCGCCGCTCAGCCTCTGGTTCAATGTACGTGCCTATCCAGCCAATAATGGGCTATCTGTCTTTTTCCAGGATGTCAGTGAGCGAGTCGAGCGCGAACGGCGCGAGCGGTTTCTGACGGAACTCGCGGAGCGGGCACGGAGACTGACCAACCCGGAGGACGTGATTGCCGATGCCTTGCGTTCGACAGGTGAGTTTCTTGGCGTTTCCCGTTGCATTTTCGCCGACATCGACATTGAGGCGGACACCTGCTCGATTCATCCCCATTATCGCGCCGACGAGACGGTGCAGGATATTGAAGGTGTCGTGCCGATCTCGGCGTTCGGTGCGTTTGTCGTAGCTGAGTATGCGGAACGACGAGCAGTGGTCGTGGAAGACGCGCGCGTCGACCCCATTCGGGTGCCGCCTGCATCCCTGGGGGCGTATGAAGCGTTCGGCATCCTCGCCCACATCACCGTACCGGTCGTACATTCGGACCGCGTTGTCTCCTGCATTTCGGTCCACAACGCCACGGCCAGACGCTGGAAGCCAGAGGAGGTAGAACTGCTCCGAACTGTCGTGGAGCGGACATGGCTGACGGTTGAGGTGACGCGCCAGCAAAGGGCTGCGGCCCGCGAGGCGGAAGAGCGGCGCGAGGCCCACGCCCGCACGGCCCGCATCCTGGAGAGCATTACCGACGCCTTTTTCACGACCGACCGCGAGTGGCGTTACACCTATATCAATCCTCAGGTGGAGGCGCTGTGGCAGCGTTCGCGGACGGAGCTTTTGGGCATGACCGTCTGGGAGGCATGGCCGGAGGCCATCGGCTCTGCGTTTGACCATCAGTTCCACCGCGCCATGGATCAAGGGGTATCCGTTTCGTTTGAGGAGTTCTTTCCACCGCTGGAAGCGTGGCTTGAGGTGCGGGTTTATCCCTCCGAAGACGGCATTTCCGTCTTCTTCCAGAATGTCAGCGCACGCAAGCGGGCGGAAGAAGCCCTGCGCGAGAGCGAGGCGCGCTACCGCCTGCTGGTCGACTCAAGCGGCGAGGGCATCTACGGAATTAATATTGAGGGGTGTTTCACTTTCGTCAATCAGGCATCGGCCCAGATGCTCGGCTTCACACCCGCGCAGATCATCGGGCAAAGCGGACATGGGCTAATTCATCACTCGAGGCCTGACGGTGCGCCCTACCCTGAAACGGAATGCCCTATTTACCGCGCCCTCCACAGTGGGCAGAGCGTCCATGAGGAAAATGACGTGTTCTGGCGCGCCGACGGCACCTCCTTCCCCGTTGCTTACAGCGCGGCCCCGATCATTGAACAGGAGACTGTGCACGGCGTCGTCGTGACATTCTCCGACATCAGCGAGCGCAAGGCGCTGGATGCGGAGCGCGAGCGCATCGTTGAGCGGGAACGAAACATCGCCCAGCAGCTTCAGAATGCGCTCCAGCCGCCGCTCCCCTTGGGCGTTGCAGGCCTGAAGCTGGCGAAATACTATGAGGCAGCTCTGGACGAAGCGGGAGTGGGGGGAGATTTTTTCGACTGTTTTCCTATTAAGAAAGGCTGCACGATGCTTTCGGTCGGCGACCTTTCCGGCAAGGGCCTCATGGCAGCAGCGCAGGTCAGCACCGTTCGAAATATGCTGCGGGCTTTCCTGTACTCCAAGCCGACGCTGGCGGAAGCGGTGACCGACCTGAACCGCGTGATTGCTCTCAACGGCCTTCTCTCGGGTTTCGCGACGCTCTGGGTGGGGTGCTATGACGGCTTCACAGGTAAACTCACGTATGTAAATCTGGGGCAGGAACCGGCGCTCGTGCGCCGGGTGGCCACGGGCGAGATCGAGCAGCTCCCGCCCACCGGCCCCGTGCTGGGCGCGGATGAAAATGGTTCTTACGAAGAGCGGACATTGATGCTCTCACCGGGCGATGCCCTCGCGGTGTTCACCGATGGGGCGACCGAATGCGGCATGAACCGGCAGGAGATGCTGGGCATCGAGGGCGTGGCAGCACTGCTGAAGCCATCTTTTATCGCCGAGGAAATCCAAAGCGCCGAGCAGATGGCTGAGGCGTTGGCGCTGCGGCTGGTCGAGGGGGTCGATGCGGCGGCGCGAGGGGGTGTGGCGAAAGACGACCTGTGCATTCTGGTAGCCGTCGCTGAGGGCGCTTCTTTGGGAAGGCCGTGCAGTTCCCTGCAAATGAGTGCGCCATAAATCATCGCCTGTGACCTGAATTACAAGTGCGGAGCGCAGGAATGGGTATAAGAAGTTACAAATGGCTTCTAAACCCGCAGAAGCAGAAGGAAAAAGAGCCATGAGTTCAAAGATTGCTCTTGTCATACCCGAAGACCACGCTTTTATTGCGATGGTCCGTGAGATTGGGCGCACGCTTCTGTCCCACCATTCTGCCGCCGCTCAGGATATTGACGACCTGGAAGCGGTGGTTGGAGAATTGTGTTCCAATGTCACCCGACATGCCCATTCCGAAAGTGGGTGCTACCGCGTCACACTGGAGCACCACGGCGACCATATCGTCCTTACGGTTACAGACGAGGGACATGGCTTTGACCCGGATCAGGTGCCGCCGGTGGGTACGCCGCGCATGGACGAGGACGGAACAGTGCGGCATGGCGGCTTCGGGCTGCACCTCGTCAGAAATCTCGTGGATCGTTTGGAGGTCAATCCCTCTGGGCCACGCGGCACGACAGTACGGGCCGAGAAACGCCTGCGTCTTGCCGACGCGCGTGTGCTAGCTTCGTGCGTGTGAGAGCCAGTGATTGGCCCGCCGGGTGAGTGACCTATAAGAGCGGAGAGATGAAAACATGGGATGCTTGGTGCCGTTTGGACGCAATGGATGCGTTGGGTGTGTCGGCTGCGTCTTGCCGCTCTTGATGGTGGTGGTTTGCTTGCTGCTGCCCGCAGAATTATACTGGGCCATTCACCATCATCACACTGCCGCCGCCTCGCTGCTCAGCGTGATGCACTTCTGAGTGAGCTTTTCCCTGCTCTCATGCGTCTGACCGACCGGAATTCGCCGCTCTCCACCCCTTCCCGGACTTGACAGCAGGGCCTTCTGTCTGCTATACTTCGCCCACTACAACTTCATCGTGTCAATACCTTGGGTGCGTCGCGGTCAACGCGCGCTTAAATGGGGAAGCCGGTTTTATTCCGGCGCTGTCCCGCAACTGTGATAAGACATTTCTCAGGAAAGTCTTTCAGCCAGAATGCCAGCCACAGGTCACCCGGCAACATCGCGTTGCCGGATTTCCCTGCCTGCGCGCGACAGGCGGAAAGATCATGCCATGCCTCGCCTTCTCTCCGGCGCGCCTCTCTGCGGGCGCGGCTCACGCTCTGTCCGCGCTCCCTGCCGGGCATTTACCCTGATTGAACTCCTCGTCGTGGTCGCGATCATCTCCATTCTTGCGGCGATTCTGTTTCCGGTCTTTGCCAAAGTGCGCGAGAATGCGCGCCGGGCGGTTTGCGCTTCCAATCTCAAACAGCTTGGCCTCGCCTGGCAGATGTACGCCGGCGATTTCGACGAAATGGCCTGCCCCTCTTACATCGGCTACGACGCCTGGGACTTCAATTGTCCGCCTGCTCATGCCTGCGCCGTTGGGTTGATCAGCGTTTACACGACGGACAGCGCCATTCACGGCTGCCCGGATAATCCCTTCCCGGTCGGCGGCAGCAATCGGCCTTACAACGGCTACGGTTACAATGCGACTTATATTGGGGGCGATTTAGGAACAATTCATGGCAACTATCCGGCCTGCCATTTAGCGCAGATTGTTTTTCCGGCACAAACCGCAGTCTTTGCGGATGCCGGTTATTTCCAGGGCGTTTCTCAGCCAGAAAATTTTCTACGCGCGCCCAGCGAGACGTCTATTTACTTGAATGCCGGAAACGTCGATTTTCGACATAGCGCAACAGCGAACGCTTGCTACGCCGATGGACATGTTAAGGCTGTTCGGGACAATTCTCCGTACAAGCCGCAGAATTTGGAATACGGATGGCTGTCCACAGACGACTCCGCTTACGGGCCGGGAATGCAGCCGGCAAAATTTTACAAATACAATTAGACTTTTTTGTGAATCGAAAGGAATTACTCTTGAAACTATCTTCTTTTTTGCTGGCATCGGGATTGTTTGCCGCACTCCCGATGGGCGCTTTCGCCCAAAACTTTGCCGGAACAGTGATTAGCTCCACCGATCTGTCAACTGCTGATCTTTACGGTACGAATGTTACGGCTTATAACGATCCGACCGCCGCGCTTGGCCAGCCGACTACTTTGGAAAATGATGGTTTTGACGACGTATCCCATGCCTCCATGGTAAACTCTGCCTATGGCTTTGATGCCACGACCGGAAAAAATCTCCTGGCCGCCTTTGATGACGCCGCGGGGCAAATTACTGTTCAGATGTCCGCCCCGATTACGCACACCGGAACCACCTGGTACAATCAGGACTTCACCGTTTTCAGCAACCAGTTCTTTATCCCAACCACCTATGGAGCTACGGATGGTACAGATATGTCCACATACACTCTAGCTGATGGCTCGACTTATGGCTCGCTGCCGCAGGTCAGCGTCAGTGCGGATGGAAAGACATTTTATACAGTGACTCCCTCCGACACGGTACTGTTTCCTGAAAATCCCTATCACTGGAATGGCCTATCAGCGGACAATCCTTCCGGCTGGGGCGCACTGAATGATTTCTCCAAGCCGGTTGACCCAAACCTAACTGCCGCTGATTTTGCCGGGCAGACAGTCGCCAATGCCGACAACATTTTGTATCATGGTTCTGCCGGGGGAACCTCCTACTCGTTCTTTGGCCAAACTCCTCTGACGACGATAGACTATATTCGTTTTTCCGCCAATGCAGACGGGTCAGGGGTTATTGACGGAATTTCCGCTGTGGGAGAGGCTTCCCCGGCCCCGGAGCCGGCACAAACTTCTGTGCTGATTGTGATGGCACTCGGACTGAGCGGACTGCTCTGGCAGGCAAAGCGACACAGCCGCCGGGCTGAGTAATTCATAGACGGCGCTCTATGACAGGCGGCCTATGCGTACAGCGTAGGCCGCCTGTGACCTTTGAGTGTGGCTTTTTCGCGTTTCTTGTGAGACAACTCCAAAAAGAGGTTTGCGCGGAAGGACTTTGCGGCAAAACAATTGTATTCCACCCCGTTCCCTCGCGAAGACACGCGCAGGAACCGATAACGTAACCAGGCAGGTAATACAACGTGTCAATTTGTGGAAGAAGGTCCGCCGCGTGAACAATTCAGCCATTCTTGATTTACCCAAAGACTATCTTAAGCCATCGCTTATTGATTTAGCCATTATTCCCCATACTGTTCGGGAGTTCGGCGTGGAAGCGCGCAAAGCGGGCAAGTCCTGGGAAGCCGCCTTCAACGGCCCCATCCAGTCCTTTGACGATCCCGACACCGGACAGCCCACCTACGCCGTCACTGTGCGCCTGTCCCGCTTGAAAGACCCCGTCTCCCGCGAACTGTATTCCACCAACCTGCTGTTCTACCTGCCCGCCGAGGCCATGACCGGAATGCACAATGTCTATGACATGGCCCGCCAGTTTGCTTTCACGCGCATTCGGGGGCCGCGCACTCCGGTTCCGCAGTGTCCGCCGCGTTTGGGCAAGCTGTGGTATGATGCCAACCCGGAAGGGGTGATCATGGAGGACTTGCGCCTGACCCCGGCGACGCTGCCGGACGGGCGGGCGGGCTTTTTCGTCACCGGCCAGGGATACCGGGGCAAAGTCATGCTGCCGGACGGCCTGTTCATCCATGATGTGGGTGTGTACGGGGGGTATTTGGACCCGGCGGCGCGTCCGGGCCAGCTTGAGCTTCAGCACCTCTTTGGCGGCATTGAGTTTGTTACAGAGCAGAGCGACCCAATGGAACGCCTGTTTTTGCAGGAGCTGGGGGAAGGCGTCTGGGCCAAAGGCATTGTCGGCAACGCGACGGATGAGCTGCATGTCGAGTCGTACAAAAACTCCGTGCGGCTGCCTTCCCCCAGCGGCAAGACTTTGATCGGGGCGCGCTCTATGAGCGAGACCAAACTGCTGCCCTATTTTGAAAGCGACTCCTCAGATGGAATGCAGGGCTATTGCCTTTGCGGGTTTATTGAATGCCTGCCCCATGCCATCGGCTTCGAACTTTGGGAGCGGGTAAACCGCGTTGGCCTCGGCAGCAACTTTGTAGAGTGCCGCGAACTGGGCGGCTATCTCGGATTGATCCATGTTGTGCTGGAAAAGAACAACCCGGATCACCCGGAGACGCATGACCCGGCGTATCCCAATATTGAAGAGCAGTATGAAGGCTGGCTGGTCTGGCTGGACTTTGACGCGGAAGGCAAACCAACGATCAAGTCCTGCCTCCGCGCGATTACGCCGGACGACGTTCCTCGCTGTTATCAGGGCCTGGGAGAATTGTTTGAAACAAAGCGCGTCGCATTCCCCATTTCTTTATATCACTCCGGTGATTCTCTGGAAGCGGGTTATGGCTGGGGCGACCGCGCATTATTTCAAGCCGTATTTGACTACGCCACGGTGCTGGGCTGCCTGCAAAGCCATTAGCGTTGCGTGCTAGTGTTTCGGAGTAACTTCCTGCACCGCAACCGGCTTGCCCGCTTCGTGGAACGCGGTATGCAGGCCGGTGAATACGGGCGGCTTTGGCCCGCAGGCGCGGAACTCTGCCGATGCCCCCGGCAGAAGCGGACTGACCGTCAGATAGCCGTCCGTGCGATAGACGACGCGCCCGACGCCGTTGACCAGTGTGGGGGTAACCTGCGTATAAATCAAAGGGCTGCGGCCTGTGTTGGTCACCAATCCGCGCACAGTGAGGCCACCGGCTTCCTGTCTGGCTTTTTGCCAGTCAATCCGAACGCGGTACTGCGGCAGGTCGGCAGACTGCGCTTTTGCGGTCGGGATCAGTGACTGGCTAATCGCTAGGGTTGCCATGCCGGCCACGGCGGCCAGAACCAGAGGGGGAAACTTCATAAAATGCGGCTCCTTTTCCCTGTCATTATCGGGAAAAGCCGCTGCAATCTTCAACCCGGCCCCTCAAAGCCTTGACAGTGGGGAGTAAAATCGGCTATCATACAGAGCCTGCCGGAAGACATCGGCAATGCACGACGGGGTGTAGCTCAGCTTGGTAGAGTGCTCGGTTCGGGTCCGAGAGGCCGCAGGTTCAAGTCCTGTCACCCCGATCATAGTGATGCGACAGCCCAGGCCTTCCCTGGGCTGTTGTGCTTCGTGGAGGAAAAATGCGCCTGATTCTGGCCCTGGCCTTGCTGTTAGCGGCCCCGCTGATTTCTGCAAATGCCGACGCTCCCCACCCCTTTGTTCTTCGTATCGGTTTGGACCATTCCTATCGCCACTCCACTACTCTGCTGGTGTCCTGCGACAAAGCATTTTCTCTTACTGACGCCCTTTCCAATCGCCCTTTGGCGCATGGAACGCCTGCTGCCATTTACAAGATCATGGTGACACCGCAGGGCTTCGCCGTAGCGCGTGCCGGCGACTTGAAGGACGTGCCGGTTGCGGGAGGCATCCTGGCACTGAACGCACTGCCCGGCGGTGGCGATTTCCTCAAAATCGCGCGTCTGGACAGCCGGCCTCTCGGCGCAAAAGGGCTGCCCTGGCATCGGTATCGCGGATTTTTAACGGTGCGTCGTGAAGCGGACAGCACTCTGCGGGTCATCAATACTGTTCCGCTGGAGCCGTATTTGTACGGCGTCATTCCGGCGGAAATCGGCGCAGATGTTCCGCTGGAAGCCATGAAAGCGCAGGCTGTCGCCGCACGGACGTATGCGCTGAAAAATCGGGGTAAGTGCCGCACAGATGGGTTCGACCTGGATGACACCACCCACTGCGAAGGATACTTCGGGGTGGACGGAGAAACGGCGCTCTCCAATGCCGCTGTGGATGATACGCGCGGGCAGGTGCTGACCTATGGAGGACGCTTGATTGATGCCCCCTACTCCACCGACAGCGGCGGCATGACGGCGTGCGACACCAATGGCGATTGCCCATATCTCTGCGCGGTGCGCGACGCTGACCCCGCCGATGGGCGTGAGTACGCAGACACCGGCAAGTACCACACCTGGTCGCAGACGTTTACCCCCGCTCAGATAGCCGCGCTGCTGGCAAAAGACCCGCGGACGCGCATGGGGAATTTTGTTTCCCTGACTATTGACGGGCTGGATGCGTCCGGGCGCATCACGCAAGCAATGGTGACGGGAAAGCAGGGCGAAACTCGCACCGTGACGGGACCGCAGCTTCGGCAGATACTGGGCTACGACGTTCTGCGAAGCACACGGGTAGTTTTAACGCGGACCGCAGACGGCAGCTACCGCTTTGACGGCAGAGGCTGGGGTCATGGCCTGGGAATGTCCCAGGACGGGGCTGTGGCGATGGCCGGGTCACACTATCACAAAACGTATTTGGAGATACTGCACCATTACTATGTGGGCGTGACACTGGCTTCCGACAGTGGGCTTAGTGGGACACAGACTGCTCGGCACGGCTTTTGATGGCTTCCAGAATCTTCTGCGTGTTGCTTTGCATCAGGCGGGCGACGACGGCTTTCAGCAGCGGCCCGATCAAAGGAATATCGAGCTCGTAGTCGATTTCAGATTGGAACCGAGTCATCCCGCCCTCGGAGAGAAATGTCCACAGGCCGCCGTAAGCCGTATAATCCCCTTTGAGCTGCCGAAACCGGCAGGTGTGCGCCGCCGCGTCCCACAGGTCTTCTTCCGTCCAGCGCACCTTCAGCTTGAAGTCCGACGCGACGGCGACCCAGTCGGTCACGATACGGCTTCCGTCTTCCGCGCGCTCCGCCACCGTCACGCTTTCCACGTCCGGCATGAATTGAGGAAACGCTTCGGCATCTCGCGCCAGTGCAAAGACTTCGTCCAGCGGCGCGTTAATCGTGACGCTGTTTTCAATGTGCGGCATACGGTTCTCTCTGCTGGCTAAAATGCCATTTGCCGGACTAACCCTACGACTTTGCCGACGATCTCCACATTGTCATGGTACATAGGCTTCATGCGCTTGTTGGCCGGCTGCAAGCGTATCCGGGCTTTTTCCTTGTAAAAGCGCTTAACAGTCGCTTCGTTGTCGATCATCGCCACGACCGTTTCGCCATTGTTGGCAGTCGGCTGGCGGCGGACGACAACGAGATCACCTTCATGGATGCCGTCTTCAATCATGCTGTCGCCGACCACGCGCAGCATAAAGCCGTCGCCGGAAATAAAATCCGACGGCAGTGGGAACGTGTCTTCCACATCTTCCACCGCGAGGCGCGGCTTCCCGGCTGCCACTGTCCCAATAATCGGCATCTGAGTCACCGGCTTGTTTTGCGGGCGGCTTTCCCCGTCCTGATGGCCTGGAACCAGCTTGATGGCGCGGGTCAGCACCGCATCGCGCAAAATATGCCCCTGCTCTTCCAGGCTTTTCAAATGGGCATGAACCGTAGACGAAGACGACAAATTCACCGCTGTCCCGATTTCACGGACGGTGGGCGGGTAGCCATGTGCGTCCATATGGCGCTGGATACAAGTAAGAATCTGCCTTTGACGAACGGAAATGGACTTGGACATGATGCAATTTCTCCAGAGCAAAAACAGGCGTTCGGCAACGGATGTTCGGCCTTTGCGATTATTATAGCACGAGATGAGACATTTGACAAGCATTTTAGCGAAAAACCTCGCCCAGACCGCGAGGCTTCTTCGCCAGACTAGGCCCCCAGTCCCGCACCGCCTCCGGTTCCGCGCTCCTCCGCTTTGGCCTGCGCGTAACCGCTTTGAACAAAGCCGCGCACGGGGTCAGCGGGGTCAGGCAGGTTCAGTTCGGAGCGCACTTTCCAAAGCAGCGGGCTGACATCGGCGGCGAAAGCGGATTTGATCAGTTCTTCCGCAGCCACGAGGTCATCGTCTGCCTGTGCCGCCGCCAGCAGTTTGCGATTGACGATCAGGGCTTTGGCATAGGAAGTTTGCAGGGCCACAAGGCTCTGAATCATCTCGGCAATCTTGTTTTTCAGTGTGTGGCTTTCGTCAATCATATAGGCAATGCCGGCGGCCAGGCCGTCATTTTCCCCAGCAACAAGTTCTGTGTAGATGAGGTACAGCTCGTAAGGGTTGATGGAGCCGGTCGTCAGGTCGTCGTCGGCATATTTGCGATTGTTGAAATGGAAGCCGCCCAGGCGGCCCTCATCCAGCAGGAACGCCACGATATGCTCAATGTTGGCTCCGGGCAGGTGATGGCCTAAATCCACCAGCACTTTTGCGCGGTCTCCCAGGGCCTTGCAGAACGCAAACGCCATGCCCCAGTCGGCAATGTCGGTGTGATAAAATGCCGGCTCAAACGGCTTGTACTCCACCAGCAGGGTTTGATCGACATGGAGAGCCGCGTAGACTTCCGCCAATCCTTCAGCGAACCACTGCTTGCGTTTTCTCAGGTGGCCCTGACCGGGGAAATTTGTGCCGTCGGCAAACCAGAGCGACAGGTTTTTGGAGCCGACGATGTTCATAATTTCCACGCATTCGCACAGGTGGGCAGCGGCACGGGCGCGGACTTCCGCCCGTGCGCTGCCGAGGCTGCCGAAGCGATAATCAAAATCCTGAAAGACATTGGGATTGACTGCACCGACGGCGATTCCCTGCGCGCGGGCATAGTCCGACAATTCTTTCCAGTCCGCGCCGGCGTCCCAGGGAATATGCACGGCGACGGAAGGTGCGATGCCCGTATAGTAGTGCGCCTGCGCGGCGTCTTCAAACTTCTCAAACACACTTCGGGGCGCTCCCGGCATTCGGAAGACGCCGAACCGTGTTCCGCTGTCCGCATAGCCCCAGGAGGGCGTTTCCACCTGCTGCGCCTTCAGCCGCGCTTCCGCTGCGGCCACATCGATGCCCTCCTCGCCCAGCCGCTGTGCCAGCAGATCATATTCCGCCTGAAAATTCCTCATGGAATGTCTCCTCGTTGAAAACTTGTCAAAGACGACTGACGGTTAATTCGGTGCCGGGCCGGCGGTTCCTGCCCATGTTTGCCCACCAGCAGACATGGGCGCGATCTGCGCGGTGACCGCTTCCAGCCACCACTCCGCGGCCTCCGATGCACCGGGCCGGGCCGCCTGCAAAGCGGGCAGCGCCGGAGCGCCCTGCTTGACCAGGCCGGCGGCAGCCTGTTCACGCGCATCGTCCGTGCCGGAAACGAGCGTTTGTACCCAGCGCTCGATTTGCCCAGCGGACGCGGGCCGAATGGAAAACACCGCGACAGCAGGCTGGGGGGACACTTGCAGCAAATCGTCCACTGCCTGCGCTTCCACGCGGTAATTCCCATGCGGCAAATCTGTGAGGCGGACTGTTCCCGTTCCGGGTAAATGCTTCCATTCCCCGTCATTGATGCGCCACAATATCTTGTGCGGCACTGCGGATGCAGACGTAAAGCGCAGGCTAACGGAATCAAGCGCGCAGGAAATGACTTGAACGCTCGGCGCGTGCGGGGCGTCAGAAACCGGCGGCTGCCAGGAAACAAGTGCATATTGTCCCGCCGGACGGGTGAGAAAGAAAAGACGCCCGTTCGGGTCAGTGTAAACATGCTCGATGGATCGCCCGTCCTGAAACGGGGAGCCAGGAGCGCTGAGAGGCGTTTGTTTCGCCCATAACCCACGCCAGGTTTTGTAAACATCGCCTTCCAAATTTATCCAGCCCGCGCCGCTGCTGTCAGAAGGTAAAGGCAGCGAAGGATACGGCCAAGTATTAATGCCCGGCGGACCATCCGGGGGCAGTGGCGGCGGCGGCTGATTGCGGATGTTGTTGTAATCCCAGCCGTTGTATTGATTGGGGTCTATCTGCACACCGTCATAAACGTAAATGACTTTGGAGGCGACATTGGCGGCGCGTGTGAATTCTACCTGTTTTATTTCGCGGTCGCGCAGGGTCGTTGGGTTGGCAAGAGAATACAGGTGATATTCATCAAACGCTTTTTCGGTGACGGTTGGCGTGCCTAAATCAGGAAGGCTCGCTAAAGCAGCGCTACGATAGCGGAATGTGTTCTGTTCCTGGGCTTGAAGTTTAGAAACATCCCCGGCCATCAGCTTAATATGAGCGTTTTCAAAGGTCTTGCCGGTCTCGTTGTCCAGCGTCACCCACCCCGTTAAATCCAGCATGTCGCCCACTTCCGGGGAAACCACGTTGTAGTCGGCTTTCCACGTCATGCCGCCGGTGATATAGGCCAGTTCTGCGCTGAGCGGCCCGGCCCGGTCGGTGACGATCTGCCAGTCCAGAGTCGGCTGCAAAATGCTGTCGTCGGACAGGGCGGGAAACAACGGAATTCCCGGCAGGGAAAATTGCAGCTTTCCGGCGACTTCAATGATCGGCTGGCCGGCAGCGCCATACGCATAGCCCTGCTGCGCCTGCTGATACTGATAACCGAACGTCGAATACGCTTCGGTGTGCGGCACGTATCCGCTGCGAATGATTTTGCCGGAGACTACCGAAGTCTGGTCGCCGTGCTGCACCTGGAAATCAATAGTCTGGCCTTCATACAGCGACAGCAGCAATTCCTGGGAAATCGGATCGGCGCGGTAATTTTGTTCGCGGATTTGCAGGGTGCGCTTGCCGGACGGATCGCGCAGCACCACGGAATCCGGCTCCAGATGGTATGTGATGTCGCTGACTGTGACATGGTTGACGCCCGCTTTCAAATCCAGTGGCACAGTCTGGCGGACAACAGCGAAGTTCTGGTTGTAAATCGTCAGGGCGCGGCCCGAATCGGGAACCGCCTCGGGCGCGGCGAACGCGAGGGGAGCCAGCAGTGTCAGGGCAGCGGTAAGCGGAAGCAGTGAGCGCATGGGTTTTCTCCAGTTTTTGACAATTCAAGGGGTGTGCGGCAGCATGACATATTCGCGAGAATTGCCGCTTTCGGTGAGCAGAAATGTATTGCCGCGCGGGTCAGTCATCGCGCCGGTGATGCGGCGGCCATCCAGAAATGGAGAGGGCGTATCGGCGGGCAGGGCCGGTTCACTTTTGCCATCTTTCACCCGGTACAGGAGGTGGCCGGAGGTCAGCCAGAGGACGCCGTTGTTATCCAGGGCGACGGATAGGAAATCAGGCGGGGGGCATCCGGGCGGCAGTGCCGGTTGTGACCGCCGGATGCCGACAATCCAGTCATTCGGGCCTTCCTCATACGCTATCTGATGCCAGCCTCCTGCTTCATCCCAGGCCCAGCTTTTTTGAGTCGCGTCCGGCTTGTTGGGGTCATGGTCAATGTTGACGCACAGCAGGCCCGCTTTGCTGAAAAAGGGCGGCTCAAAGGCAAATTGACTGTCATGGAGAATAATATCACCCCGCGCCCACTGATGCCAGATATGGCCGTCAAAGAAGTTCACATGCCACTGATCGTCCCGGTAGGCCACCCGGTTGTCCGAACCGTAGGCAGGGGTTTCACTGCCCCGTCCCAGCAGGCTAAATCCGGGCAGGCCAAGCTGGCCCAGCAGCGCTTTTTTGTAGGTTGGATAATTCAGCCAGTTCTGAGCGGCGGGATCAAATACATACACCGGCTTTTCCCGGTTTTGCCCGCCCCAGGGCAGCAGCCAGAGGCGGCCCTGATTGTCCGAATACAGGCCGGAAAAGGAAAACGGGTCGGCGTCGGCGGGAAGCAAATGCTGGGTCCACGCGCTTCCGTTCCACTCGCTCAGCGCAGCGGATTCCTGCACCGCACCGCGCGGCCCAGGCGCGGGCGTTTCCAGGTTCCAAAGATAGCCCCGCCCGCCCTGCACCAGCGGGTGAGCCGTCATAAATGTCCTAATCGTAGTAATCAAGGGGTGCGTGATCCGCTCCAGGTGCGCCTGCATCGGCACGACGGTAGCCCCGTTGGCATTGTTGCTGCGAAAGGCCAGTACGCCGCCGTTTTTCGGCGGGACGGCCAGCAGGTGATCGGTATTGGACAGCGCGTATCCATAGTGCCAGTCCAGCCGGATCGGCGCGGCGCCTCCGGCGGGGACCAGCCAGGCACCTCGCCCATAGGAACCGACCCAGAGACCTTCGGGCGTGGAGAGAAATGGGCGGCGGGGAAAGTCCTGATAAACGGCCTGACTGTCCAAACCGCTGATCAGCTTTTGCCAGTGTCCGGCCCGCAGCCGCCACAAAACACTGATCGGCGTCCCTGGATTCACGCTGATAGGATATCCCGCCACGACGTACCAGTCCGTTCCGCGCGCAAACATCGTCTGGACATACTGAAAAGCGTGTGGCTCCGGTTCCGGCACGGGCATTCCGCTGAGGGTATCGGCATCCAGATCGTAAATTCCGGTGTTTTTGACGGCCACCCACATACGCTTCCCATAAGGCGCGATCCAGGTCAGCGGCTTGTCAGGGAGACCGGCCAGAAACGAATAGTGAACGATTTTGCCGTTTTCCCAGCGCAAAACGCCGCGCAGAGTAGCGTAGTTGTCTGCGCCTGCCAGACTGTCCGTCCAGAACCACATTCTGCCCTGTGCGTCCGGTGCGGCAAACAGCGGGTCGTGGTAGGATAGGCCCGCTTCGCGGCTTTGGCCCGACCCGTCATTGCTTTTCTGAAAGCCGGGATAGTAGTCGCTGTCGGAGATCGTGTAGACGTGTTCGACGGGTGATCTGTCGCCGACACGCGCAGGAACGCGGTAAATATCGCCGCCCATCCCAGTAACCCAGACATTGCCGCCCGCGTCGCCGAACACGTGAGGCGAATCTAGCAGACCCGTCCAATGCGCGGCAAGACGCGAGAAATTGCCCCGGTGCACGGTCAGCCAGTGCTGTGTGCTGCCCTCGTCCCAGAGACAGGCGACCGCGCCGGAGGGCAGCCGTGCCATTGCCCCCGGTACGCCTTCCACCGTCGGAGGCGCGGCGGTCCGTTCCCACTGCTCTTTTCCGGTCCAGCGGCAGACGCAGCCCGGCGCAGGCAACGACGTGGGGCTGTAAAAGGCTCCGACAGAGGCCCAGACCTGCCTGCTGCTGTCTTGGGCAATGTCGGTGGGAAATGTCTTGTCGGTCGCCTGCGCGTAGGCAGCAAAGCTAACGAACGCCGAGCAGCAGATCAAAGACAAGCTGATCCAGTTTTTCATAGGGTAATTTCTGCGCTGCCAGCGTGTCGGCATCAAACACCATCTCTTTGAGCGCCTGCGCGTTCTGCGGGCTAAATTTACCGTCTAGAATAGGGTCCAGCGCGGTATCGCGAACGCTGATCTGCTGCCAGATCGCCTGGATTTCCGGGTCAGCGTTGAACTGCGCGGCTTTCTCTTTGAAAATCAGATAAGTCCGCATACAGCCTTTGGCGAACTCCCACACGTCGTCCGGGTCGGACGTTCGCAGCGGATGGGCGTCAAAATGCTTCGGCCCATCGTAGCCATAATCTTCCAGCATCTTCACCAGGAAAAAGTTCTGCTTGTAGTCTTCCTGCCCGAACCGGTAATCCTGGTCGTAGCGGCCTGGCTTCTGCCCGTTGAGATCAATGTGGAACAGCTTGCCCGCTTCCAGAGCCTGCGCGACAGCGTGGTAAAACGACAGGCCCGCCATCGTTTCGTGCGCGAATTCCGGGTTGACCCCGACCATTTCCGGGTGGGCCAGCGTGGCGATAAAACCGAGCATCGCCCCGGTCGTCGGCAGGTAGATGTCCCCGCGCGGCTCGTTAGGCTTAGCTTCCAGCGCAAATTTCAGGTCATACCCCTGGGACAGCACATAGTCTGAAAAAAAGTCCAGCGCATCCCGAAAGCGTTTGGTGGCCGTCACCGGGTCTTTGGACGCTTCAATTTCTACGCCTTCGCGCCCGCCCCAGAAAACGTAAATCGGTGCGCCCAGCTCCACGCCCAGGTCAATGGAGCGCATGACTTTCTGGCGGGCAAAGGCGCGGACTTTGGGGTCGTTGGAGGTAAATGCGCCATCTTTAAACACCGGATGCGTAAACAGGTTGGTGGTCGCCATCGCGCAAACCATGCCGCTGTCCGTGAGGGCCTGCTGAAATTCTTTGACAATGAGGGCTTGTTCCGATGCCGATGCACCAAAGGGAACCAGATCATTGTCGTGCAGGTTGACGCCATAGGCCCCCAGCGCGCCAAGTTTGCGAACGCGCTCCACAGGCGAGACGGGGGCGCGGACAGCGCCGCCGAAAGGGTCTGCGCCGGGATTGCCGACAGTCCATAGCCCAAAGGTGAACTTGTCTGATTTCTGGGGGACATAGCTGGTCATCGCTGAGTTTGCTCCTATGCTGCGGAAAGGTATTTTGGAAAGGTGTTCTCTTCGGAGAAGGCTGTTTCCTGCCGGCGTTCTTGAAATGCGCTTTCCCTAAATAAATTGCCGGTTGACGCCGATAAATAAGTGTACCTTTGTGATATGCGAATGGCCAATCGTATCACAATGAGTGAATGTGTTTCGTATACGGGTAACCATGATTGTGCAAAAAGAACCTTTGTATTTGGAAGAAATGTTTTTGGAAAAAATGCCCCAAACAGTTTCAACGAAGGACGCAGAGGATGCCCGTCTTCAGGAAACCGTGAGCCTGTTAGAGCGCGCCATTGGAGCCAGCAGTTGTGGGATAACGGTCAGCGATATGCGAGACCCCTTGCAGCCGCTCATCTTCGTCAATGCCGCCTTTGAGCGCATTACCGGGTATTCCGGCGAAGAGGTCATCGGAAAAAATTGCCGTTTTCTGCAAGGGCCGGACCGACAGCAGCCGGCCCTCGCCAAACTGCGTGCCGCCCTCAAAACGGGAACCGAATGCTCCGTCACCTTGCAAAACTACCGCAAGGACGGGAAACCCTTTTGGAATGAACTGATCCTATCCCCGGTCTTTGACGTCGGCGGCTCACTTACCCATTTTATCGGCGTACAAACTGACATTACGCAGCGCAAGCAGGCAGAGGATACACTTTCAAAGACCAATGACATTCTGGAACAGAAGGTGCAGGAGCGTACCAGAGAACTGGAACATGCCTACGACACCACGCTGGAGGGGTGGGTCAAAGCTCTTGACATCCGCGACCACGAGACCCAGGGTCATACTCAGCGCGTCACGCAAATGGCATTGCAGCTTGCTCAGGCACTGGGTATCAATGCGACAGAAAAACATCACATCCGGCGCGGCGCCCTGCTGCATGACATTGGCAAAATCGGCATTCCCGATCACGTCCTGCTGAAGCCGGGCAAGCTCACGGGCGAAGAGTGGGAAATTATGCAGAGGCATACGGTCTATGCCTATGAATGGCTATTTCCCATTGAGTTTCTTTCTCAGTCACTCGCTATTCCGTATTGCCACCATGAGAAGTGGGATGGCACCGGATATCCCTGCGGCCTCAAAGGCGAGGAGATTCCGCTCGCCGCAAGACTGTTCGCGATGGTAGATGTCTGGGATGCGCTCAGTTCGGATCGCCCATACCGCAAGGCCTGGCCGCAGGATCAAGTCCTGGAACACCTCCGGTCGCTTGGCGGAACGCATTTTGACCCTGAGATTCTTGAGGTATTCCTGACCCTGTTATCCGGCGACATCTCCCTCCGCGAAAACAGGCTAAAGGCAGCCTGATACTGAAATCACCTTAAAGTAACAGGCTAACGATTTGGTCTTCCAGCCAATCCGCCGATGGCTTCTTGCAGCGCGTTCGGCGCAATGGCAGCCGCTGCCGGAGAGGGTGCCGGACGGCGGCGCAAAAAAGGCCGCTCGCAGGCCAGAAAGAAAAGATAGGCCAGCCCGATCACTCCCGGCAGGCAGGCCGCTGTGAGTGCGGCTTTCATCAGCGGAGTTTCCAGTGGCAGCCAGGCAGCCAGCCCATGCCGCAGCAATGTCAGCGCCGGCATATGGGTGAGGTAAAGCGAATAGGCGAACGTTCCCAGCGCCGCCAGAGGCCGCCAGGACAGCACCGGAACCGGTGCAGAAGCCCGGCCCATGAGAAACAAGCACGAAGCCGTCAGCAGCCCGGCGGCAGTGTCAATCATCGGCATATGCAGCCCGAAATCTGACCCGCCCTGCGGCGTGATCGGATGCTGCCACAAGAGCCGCGTAAGGCAGGCCGCCGACAGCGCGGCCAGAGCCGCCCAAATCCGGCGCGAGGAAAAACTCCCCTTCGGCATCTCCGATTGATACCCGGCCCAGGCGCCAATGGTGAAAAGAAGCAAATACCACGGACAGGCCAGTATCATTTCGGGATGCCAGTGAAACAAGGCCAGTGTTAAGCCGCCGCCCAGCAGGGCCGCACCCAGCAGAACTCCGCCCCACCCCCAGCGCGCCACGCCCCAGACCATCAGCGGAAACAAAAAATAAATGCGCCACTCCACGCCGATGCTCCAGAATGGCCCGTTAAAGATGTTCAGCCGTAAAAACATATCCTGTAAAAGAAATATGTTTGCTCCTAAAGCCAGCAGCAGAAACCGTACCGGCCGGTGAGGTACTGCCTGCAGCGCCAGAAATACCGGCAGGCTCAAGGCCAGCGCGGCATAAAACGGCGGCAGAATACGCCGCGCCCGGCGTCCAAAAAACACCCACGCCCCGCCTCGGAGCGTTCCGCCGTCCCGCGCGACCGGCAAGATGAGGCAAAAACCGGACAGCACAATGAAAATGTCTACAGCCAGATGGCTGTAGAGCGTCCAGTTAGTTGCTCGGCCCAGAATTCCCCTGTGCGCGTTCATGCCGAACTCGCCAATCCACAGGTGCGACAGGACGACCCAGAGAGCTGCCACTGCCCGCAAGCCATCCAGATACGCCCGATGACTGGTTTTAAGAGGAGCGCTCATAGTTCTCCAGCCCGCAGGGCGCCAAGTTCCCGCCCTTCTGCACTCAGCCGCAGGCTGCCGAAGCTGATCTGGGCAACAGCACGGGCCTTTTGGCAGGGAGATTGAACCGTCAAAGTCCGGCGGTCAAAATCAATGCGCTCAATGCGCCCCAGCCCGAGCAGCGCCCCGGTGGAAGCGACCAGGCCAACCAGAAGCTGCGCGAACTTTTGCGCGGCCACAATCGTCACGGAACGGAGGGAGAAAAAATTTTCGGCGGCGGCCAGGCCGGAAAGGTCCCAGCCCTCGCCGTGAACAATGACATACAGACTGTGGGCCGTTTGCTCAGCGTGGAGAACCGGACGGCGCAGCGACTGGCTGAGAAATTGCCGCAGATGATGGGGCAGTGGCGCTCCCAGACCCAGGCCGGTTCCCAGCAGTGTGACTTCGTCCAGTGAAAAGGTCAGAGGCTGTGAGCCTTCCAGCGCGGCCAGAAATCGCGCCGCGCGCTGGGTCGCTCGCGCCGCCGTCGTTTTGCGGCGCGTGGAAGCGTTCACAGCGACGCGCTGAATTTGCGGCGTGTTTCTGCGGCTAAAGGCGCGCAAAACAGGTTCCAGTTCATCGCCTCGCGCGAGAGCCACCAGGGTATGCGGCAGTAAAAGCTCGGCCAGATGCCGCTTATAGGTATGGGCGGCCCCGCCGGAGATCAGGCCATCGGTGTCCACCAGCAGGACATCCGGGCGGCGTTTTCGGGCAATCCGTGCCATTTGCACTGCCCCCACACTGACCTCCGAAAAGTGCCGGGTGGGAGAGGTGGCCCCGACAAAATAGGCCGCGAGGGGCGGCAAATCGCGCAAAGTTCTCCAGGGCTGATCCGGCACGGCGAGCGCCGCGCCAATCGTGCCGGGCGGGCCGATTTCGCTTTGACCCAGATCGCAGTCCAGCAGACCGACAGTTTTCCCCGCTGCTGTCAGAGCCAGGGCCGCTTCCTGTACGCAGGTTGTTTTGCCGGTATCCGTGCCGCCTAAAAACAGGACCGCTGCGCCGCTCGGCAATGCGCGCAGGATGGCCGGATCGAGCATCGCGGAGAATTCAGGCATAAATGGCACTGGTGTTTCGGTTTTTTTCTGCCGATATAAAGCAAAAAAGCCCAGAAACGTGGAATAAGTCGTATGAAAAAGAGTAAAATAAATACGGGTACGGCAGCGCTGCCGAAACCTTATGTTTTTTCAATTGATGTCTTAATGGATCACTTATGGCTCAAACACGACGAGGAGGTCGTATGAAACAGCCGCTTATGTTAATTCCGCCCGCACAGGCGGAGGTCTTGTCGGATAACCCGTGGGCCGACGCGCTCGGAGAAACTCGTTTCGCTCCCCTGCTCTGGCGGGATGATGACCTGCCCGAAGAAGCCATTTTCCCCTCCCTGCCTCCCCCCGGCGAATCGGCCCCGCGCCGTTCTCAGCAGCTGCGAGCCGCGTAACGGTCAGGCTTTGCTTATGCCAGCGCCCAGCACTGGCCCAGCTCATCAAACAGTTCGCGGTGAAAATCCTGCGCTCCGTCCCACAGGCGCTGATACCATTCTTCAAGCGCCGCCAGACTTTCCCTGTCGGCCACCACGACATTCAGCTCTGTCGGATGCGCGTCGCCGCCCAGCGTCAAATTGCTGGAGCCGACAACGGCCAGCCCCGGCGCATCGGGATGGCCGGCAGGGTAATCCAGCAAGGTCAGCTTGGCATGGATGCGCCCCTGGGTATAAACACGCACTTTTAAACGGCCCTGGGCAACCGCGCGGGCCAGTCCCAGCAGCAACACTTGATTGTCAGCGGTACGCGGCAATGCGGCCAGAGTGCTTCGCAGGTTCAGGGCCGTTTCCACAGCGGCCCGGTCGTGGCGCTCGCGCAGGGCGGCGGCAACATCCTCCTGAGGCCGCACCCATTGTTCCCCACCGCGCTGCCGAGAGGACGCTTCCTCGCGCACCTGCTCTTCAGTCAGCCGATTGACGACATTGCCAATCAAAATTTCCACCGAATCCAGCCGTTCCAGATCGGCGCGCAGGGGAACAAGCCCGTCCAAAAAAAGGTATCCAACGGCAAAGCGCGCGCGCACCGCACCGAAAAGATACTCACGCACACGCAGCGCCAGCCGCTGGTTCCGATTGTCAATAATGGCATTCACGGATAAATGAGAGTATACCAAGATTGATGGCGGCATTGCAAGAAAATTGCCGGCAAAAGGTGGGTAAATCGAAAAAGTGGGGTATAACAAAGAGGTTTTGCCGAAGAGAGAATGTTCCAAGAAAGTATCGCCGACTTGAAGGAGATCACCATGAACACCGAAGCAGAGATGCTCCACTACGGCCGCGAACAGGCCGCCGCCCCCTCCGCCGACTTTATCCAGGCCATTTCCCGGTTTCTGGACACTGATCCCGATGACCTGCTCGTGGAACTGGGCTACTACCGCGACGAAAACCCAGTCTCCGAGGGAGCCGCCCCGCGGGACTAAAAGCCTTCGCAAACAATGCGCCCCGCTTTCTCACGAGAAAGCGGGGCGCATTGTTTCTGCGCGGTCAGCGCGACAAGTCCCAGTGATTTTCCCGGTCTCGGCGCTCCTGCGCGGCAGGGGCAGACCGGCTTCGCACCACCTGATTTCGCCCATTCGCTTTTGCCAGATACAGCAATTCATCCGCTTCCGCCAGCAGCGCCGCGCCTTCCGCAACGGAGCTAACCGCAGAAGACAACGACGCGACGCCAAAGCTTGCCGTCACCGGACGTTCTTTCCAATCAGCGGCTTCAATGGCGGCCCGGCATCGCTCCGCAATCACAAATGCCCCCTCGCTGTCGGTCTGCGGCAAAAGCAAAACAAACTCTTCGCCGCCGTAACGGGCCGTGAAATCGCACTCTCGCAGCGATGTTTCCAGAATGCGGGCCACACCGCGCAGCACTTCATCCCCGGCGGGATGGCCGTAAGTATCGTTGTAATTCTTGAACCGGTCCACGTCCAGCATGACCAGCGAAAGCGGCAGCTGATAACGCCGGGCGCGCTCAAACTCCATCGCCAGCCGCTCCTGAAAGGCGCGATGGTTTTTCAGCCCGGTAAGCCCGTCCAGAGTTGCCAGAGAGGCAAGCTGATCATTGACATTGGCCAGAGCCGTGTTTGTTTTTTCCAGCTCCTGTTTCTGAAATTCCAGCACGATGTTGTAATCCACCATGCGCTGCTCGTTGGCGCGCCGGTCACTGATGTCCTGAAGGCTGCCTTCCAGATACTCAGCGCGGCCATCCGGGTCATAATGCAGGCGTGCATTCATGGAAACCCAAAGAATGCTGCCGTCGCGGCGTCGCAGGGCGGTCTCGTATCCATTGACGGCAGATTGCGCGCGAAGCTGTCCAATCAGGCGTTCCCGGTCCGCCGGGGCCTGGTACAACTGGCTGCCGATGTCGGTAAGCTCTGCCATCACGGCTTGCGGCGACTCGTAGCCCAGCATTCGGGCCGCCGCCGGGTTTACTTTGAGCACCTGACCCTGGGGAGTCGTTTGAAAAATGCCTTCCACCGAGTTCTCAAAAATGCTTCGGTAGCTTTCTTCAGCCTGGCGCAGCGCTGCCTCCGCGCGAAGGCGGTCGGTCACGTCTGTATAAGTCATTACGGCGGCATAAGGCGTTTCCTCTCCGACATGCCTCAGCGGAGCCGCGTTGGTGAGCAGCCATGTCACTTCGTCACTGGGCCAGCGCAGTCCCATCAGCGTCGGCGGCTGCGGCTGACCGGTGGTGAAGACGCGGCGACCGGGCGTTTCTTCCGCAGGAAACTCGGAGTTATCCTCGGCCACTCTTTGCCAGTGCGGATTCTGGAGATTGCTTCCGGTCATGGAGCCGTGGGCGTACCGAAGCATCGCTTCCGCCTTTTCATTACACAGCAGGACAGTCCGATCCCGGTCCTGCACCATCAGTCCTTCCTGCATCGCGCCGATGGCTGACCGAAATAGAGATTCGCTTTCCGCCAGCCGATCCCGCGCGGCTTCCAGGTCTTTGGTGCGCTCCCGGACTCGCTCTTCGAGTTCCAGGTGCGACTGGTTCAAGGCCGCCGTCACCTGCTTATAATCGTCAATGTCGGTGCCGGTCCCAGCCCACAAAGTAATTTCGCCGGCTTCGTCCCGCAGCGGCAGAACGCGGCCCAGGTGCCACCGATACGTGCCGTCAGTCCGCAGCAGCCGGTACTCCATGGTATACGGCAGCCCGCGTGACAAAGCGGCACTCGCCACGGCAGAGATTTTCGTCAGGTCTTCGGGATGCACCGTTAGCTGTATCCCGCCGTTCTCCGTTTCTGCCAGCGTCAGCCCGGTGTATTCATGCCAGCGCTGGTTGTAGAAATCCACGACGCCATCCGGGCGCGTGGTCCAGACTATCTGGGGCATGGCATCCGCCAGAAACCGAAACCGCTGCTCCCGTTCCCGCAGGGTGCGGTCAGCTTCCTCCAAAGCGTTTGTGCGCTCGGTCACACGGCATTCCAAATCTTCCTGCGAAATTCGCAGCGCGTCTGCGGTTCGCTGCTGCTCCCGGTGGTATTGCCCGCCCAAGATTCCGGCCAGCAGCAGCAATGCCGCGGCCAGACTTGCGCCGGCCCAAACCAGATACTGAGCCTGCTGCCCGACTTTTTCCGCAGCCGGCCCATTCGACATTAGATGCCGGAACTCTTGCTGAGCCACGTTGTCGATAGCTTGTCGGACTGGCTCCCGCGTGGTATCGGCCTGCACGTTCTTATCCAAGCCGGTTTGCCAGGCAGCAACAGCCGGAGCCAATGCGTCGAGGTTTTTCTGCTGCGCGGGATTGCCGGCTGTCAGATGACGCAAAAGCTGCAGGTGCATTTCGACGGCGGCGATTGCAGCCCGGCAGGCCTGCCGTCTTTGCGGGTCTCTGGTCAGTCGGTAGCCGTATTGGTGCAATTCGGCATCTTGAATGTCGGAGCGCGTGAGTGCCACTTCAGCCAGCACCCGGTGTGACTGCATGACCGCACGATTGTTGTCTGAAAAGCTTTGAATGGTGTGGACAGCGCACAGAGTAGTGACGGCAAGCAGAAGCAAGATCAATAAGATAAGCGGAATAAGATGACTGAGGCTTCCCCGCTGCCGACAGGGGCGGAAGCCGACGATTTGCCGCGCGAGGCCGGACAAACGCAAAGACTGTATAAATGCAGGCATAATTGTTTTTACCATGCCGGCACTCATTTTTGCTATTTTTTCGTCACTGCCCCTCTCGCCTCTGCGCAGCGGTCTGTATGCGTCCTTGTTGAAAGCCGACGGCCAATTAAGGTATACTTCCTGAGTGAGTGACAAGACTTCAGACAGCATCTTAAAAAGCGCTCAGGAAACGATCATTGGACTGACCACCGAAGAAATTCGGGCGGCGTCCGTCGCTCTTGGCTTGCCGGCGTACCGGGGATCGCAGGTGTCCGAGTGGCTTTACCGCCGAATTTCGCCGGAAGGAGGCGGGGGGTTCCGCGCAGAATTTGCCGCGATGACCGATTTGCCCCCGGATTCCCGGCAGAAATTCGCCGCAGCCTATTCCCTGACCCCGCTGGCCCTGACAGACTCGCAAACTGACCCGCGCGATGGAACCGTGAAAGCGCTGGCCCTCCTGGTCCAGGGCGGGCATCCGATTGAGTGCGTCCTGCTCCCGGATGAAAAGCGCGTTTCTGTCTGCCTTTCCACGCAGGCCGGCTGCCCGATGGCGTGCGCGTTTTGCGCGACCGGAACACAGGGCCTTACCCGCAATCTGACTGCCGGGGAAATTGTTTCCCAGTTTCTGCTGCTGCAATCGCTGTCGCCGCGCCGTATCAGTCACATTGTTTTGATGGGCATGGGCGAGCCGCTGCTCAACTATGACGCTGTGCTGAAAGCTATTCGAGTTTTGAACGTCGAATGCGGCGTTGCCATGCGCCATATCACGCTTTCTACCGTCGGCATCGTT
This sequence comes from Capsulimonadaceae bacterium, assembly GCA_965277095.1. Taxonomy (GTDB): domain Bacteria; phylum Armatimonadota; class Armatimonadia; order Armatimonadales; family Capsulimonadaceae; genus JANXMY01. The sequence goes on along the minus strand of OZ255718.1, from coordinate 2,169,070 downwards.
CCCAGCATTGATCGGCTGGCTCAGGAAAATCTGCAATTGACTCTGGCTGTTTCTCTGCACGCGCCCAATGACGCCCTGCGAACCCGCCTGGTTCCCGTCAACAAAACTTATCCTTTGGAACGCTTGATGGCTTCCTGCCGCAGCTATGCCCGGCACACGGGGCGGCGATTGACGTTTGAATACGTGCTGCTCCGCGGCGTTAATGACGAGCCGGAACACGCGCGCGAATTGTCAATGTTACTGCGCGGCATGGGTGCAGCGGTGAATGTCATTCCCTACAACCCGACCACGGTAGCCGAGCAGTTTGGCCGCCCGGAGCAAGCCCGTATTGCCGTGTTCCGTCAGGTTCTGGAGAATGCCGGCATTGTCGTGACCCAGCGCAAAGAGCGGGGCCGCCAGATCGCCGCCGCCTGCGGCCAGCTTGTCACGGAAGCCGCCTACAGCCGCCCCGGACGCCGCATTCTGCCGATGGCGGCGGCAGAGGCGGTGTAAAATGGCAGACCTGCCCGAAGCAGAAGCACCCTCCGCGGCTACTCCCGAAGAAGCGCGCGGCTGGATCGAGCAGCTCAAGCCTGCTGCCGTGCTGGGCCTGCTGAGGGACCCCGATCATGCCCTGAACATCAGCCGCGCCTTTTTCGGCTTCCGGCCTGACGCCAAAAGCTACGCCAACACTCTGGTTCGCAGCCGTCTTGCACAAGCCGCCGTGAAGGACTCGCTGTTTGCGAAAAAGCTGCGCGAACTGACCGAACTGACTGCTCCGCTCCCCGCCGCGCCCGCCCCGCCCTCCCCTGCTTCTGCTGTCGCCCCGGCTTCTCCCGCTGACCCCAAGCCGGACAAATCCGACACGCTGCGGGCGGAGCGCGACCAGCGCCGGCGCGAGCGTGACGAAGCGCGTCAGGCGCTTTCTGTGGCCCAATCCGAGCGCGACGAAGCCTTGAAGATGCGGGGCAAATTAGAGGCGGAACGCGACGAAGCGCTGCGCCAATCAAAAAAGCAGACGGAACGGATCGCGCGGCTGGAACGGCAGACCCTGAAACAGCAGGAGGTGGAAGCTCGCCTTGTGCGCGCCTTGAACCAGGATAAAATCTCGCCACCGCCTACGGCTGCCGCGCGCACTGCCGGGCCCACGCCGCCGGAGAGCGAAGAAAAAATCTCGCTCTGGCTTACTGCCGTTTATCATATTCTCGATAAAAGTAAATTCGATCAGGCGCTCACCCTCGCGGGAGATGTGTTGAAAGCCGACGCGGACAACGCCGATGCGCTGGAGATTGCTGTCCGTGCCTGGGAAGGCCGCCGAGAATTAACCCAGGCCCTGCCCTACCTGCGCCGCCTGCTGGCCGTTCAAATCGCTCGGCGCGAGATCGGCGGCGCGGCGGACACTCTGGGCCGACTGCTCAAAATGGTGGGAGAACCTGCCAGAGCGGAAGCAGAGGCGCGCCGGTTTCTGACGTCGCTGCTTCCTGAGAACCATTCCGATGTCGAAGCGGGCCGCCGCCTGCTGGCTCGCCTGCGCGGGGCTGATCCGGCGGCCTATGCGTGGCTGACGGCTTACATCGCCGCACACACTCCGCTTGGCCCGGTTTTAATGCCGCCGCCCGGTGCGCTCGGCCCGGATGACCCGCTGCCTTTGCGCGTGAAGCCGGGCCAGGCGGTCACGGCGCGCAGTCTGGCCGACGCTGTAGACCAGGGCGATGTCGCCCTGGTCGACGCCGCCCGGAATGCACTGGCCGCATTAGAAAAATCCGACGCGGAAACGCATGGCCGTGTCCGGCTGGCTTTGGAACAAGCTTTTCAAGACGACCCATCGCGCCTGCTTCCGCTGCGCCGCGTGCCGCGCGGGCCGATTGTGGTCGACGGCAGCAATGTCGCCTGGTTTGATCAAGAATCGCTGACTTATGGCAAGCCGCGTTTGCGGCATTTGCGGGAGATGCGCCGCTTTTTACGCGGGCGAGGCTTTTTCCCGGTGCTGCTCTATGCTGATGCCAATCTGCCGTATTTTATTGACGAGCCTGCCCCGCTGCGTCTGATGCAGAACCGGCGCGAGCTGCTGCTGGTGGATGCGGGAACTGTCGCCGACGAAGTGCTGCTGCGAATGGCAAAGCATCTGAGCGCACCGCTGGTGACCAACGATAAAATGGAGGACTGGGACCCCGAGGGGGAGGTTCCTAAGGTTCGTTATACGATTTCCCTGGGCGGCGAGGCCCACCTTTTGACAGATATTTAGTTTCCCATGACTCTGGAAGAACAATTTTCCCGGCTGATTCAGATTTTGCAGCTTTTAGAGCGTGAGCCGTTCACCTGGGACGCCGCGGGGCTGGAACAGAAATTTGAGGTTTCCCGCGCCACGATTGAGCGCGACATTGCCGTGCTGCGCCAGTGGGGGCAGGTCAAGCGTAAAGGCGGCAAGTTCGGTCTTGCCGAAATGAAGTTCCTGCCGACTTCGTTCACACCCCCGGAAGCCCTTGCCCTGCGCCTCGCCGGCACTGCGTTTGCCGCGCAGGCCGGCGGCGCCTATAAAAGTTCACTGGCGTCCGCCTTGAAGAAAATTGACCTGGTACTGCCGCGCCGCATCGCTGCGGAGATCAAACGCGCCGGGGAGCGTGTTTCGGTCAGCCTTCCGGTCATTCGCGACTTCTCCGCCGAGACGTATCAAAGCCTTCAAACGGCCATTGTCAGCCATCATCCGGTCGACATCACCTATTTCTCACGCAGCCGGGCCGAGCCGACCAAGCGGCGCGTAGACCCGTATGGCCTGACTTATAAAATCGGGGCATGGTACCTTGTCGGTTACTGCCATTTACGTGAGGGCATTCGTACATTCGGGCTGGATCGCATCAAATGGATGCGCGTGGCCCAGGAAGATCGGTTTGCTTATCCAGCGGACTTTGATCTCGCCGAATGGCTGAGTAAAGGCTGGCAATTGCAGGCAGGCGGGGAGCCGACCGAGGTAGTCGTCCATTTTGACAAAGAAGTGGCGGCCTGGATTGCAGGCGGCCACTGGCACCCCACACAGAAAATAGAAAAGCTGCCGGACGGCAGCCTGACATTTCGCGTGACGGTCAATGGCTACGAAGAAATGGTCTACTGGGTGCTGTCGTTCGGCGCGCAGGCGGAAGTTCTGGAGCCTGCCCCCCTGCGCGCTGCCGTTGCCGAAGCCGCGCAGAAGATGGCCGCGCGGTATATGGCCTGATTGTCAGGGCGGGGGCAAGCCCCGCCCCTACGATTTAACCTGTCGGCGTTTCTTTCCCCAGCAGTTTGTTCCAAATCTCATAATCGACGGCTTTTTTCGGAACGAGAAGCTCCTCATGGACTTCTTCCTCCCCATGCGCCACCAGTTCCCCGCGATCCGGGGTACGCAGGTCACAAAAAACATCACCTTGAGTTAGCCGCGTCCCGCGTGAAACCACCAGTAAACGCCGCAGATCGTCTTTGTGCCAGTCCGGCAGCAGACCGTAAAGGTCTTTGATTTCCGTCCCTGGGATCAAATCGCCGCCGACCGGCTCCATGCCTTGCTGTCCGGTGTGATTATCGGCCTTCAATGCGGCGGCATTGGTCGCATCGTCGGCGCGCGCTTCTTCCCGCGCTTCCTTTTCCATCTTCGCTGTATGTTCGTAAGCGTGTTTCGTCTGAGTGTCCTGAGACATAAGTAATCCTCCGTTTGCTAAGGGAGTGTTACCCGAACCGCGCGGTGAACAAACGGCGGGAACGGGGACATGAATGTTTGAGGGCGAATGGGCGCATTCAGCGCCCATCCATGAAAATCAATGCGCTGATCATTCGGATCGGCTTTTGGACGACCCGGCGGGGTGTCATCATCGTCGCCAATTAATCCGTCAGGCCGCTGTGACATCAGGGCATAAGTGCGGGGCAGCCCGGTTTTCCGGTCAATGGTGAGGATCGTCCATTCCGCAGGCTGCCCCACGGTACTGGAAAGCCGGGAATACTGAGCAATTTCTTCATTTTTTGGCCCCGGTACGAACCGGGCAAACCGGGCGGGGGTATAAAACTCCAGCAGCACTTTCAAGACCAATGCCTGCGTTTGGATTTGAGCGATTCGAGCCGGAGCCAGCGAACGGGTATCGGGGCCGGCAGACGGGCGATGCTGCGCCTGGATTTTACCGTCGGAAACATACACATTGGTGATGCCGCCGATCTGCCGATTTGTATCCTCTGCGTAGGCTTTGTTGGGCTGCGCCAGCCAGGCTTCGGAGACCTCTTTTTCCACATCGTTTTGATAGCGCACGGCCAGCACATGAATCGTTTTTGCCTTGCCAAGAACGTCCGGCGGCGTCAATTCTTTCGCTGGAGCGGCAAAGGCCATCGTGGCATATAAAGTGAGCAGAGCGACCAGGGCAGTTTTCATGGGTTACTTCTTTTCCGCCAGCAATGCATCCAGCACTCTGGGTAAATTGGTGTCAATCTGCTCGTCGTACCCTTCCGTGACCGCGCGGACTTTGCCGTGTGTATCAATCACGATCAGAAGCGGAATGGCGTCCGCGCCATACTGGGCGGCGACATGATGCTGGGTGTCACTAAGCATGGGAAAGGTCATGCCTTCCTGGCGGCTAAACGCTGCGATGTCGGCGGGCGTGTCGCTGGAATTGATGCCGTAAAAGCCCACCCGTCCGGCATAGCGATTGGACAGGGCTTCCAGGTGGGGCAATTCTTCGCGGCAGGGGCCGCACCAGGTTGCCCAGAAGTCCAGCACAATCGGCTTCGCTTTCACCTGCGCCTGCAAGTGGAAGTCTTGCAGAGTAAAATCCGGGGCGTTTTTGACCTGTGCAGGCGGCAGCAGGCCTGTCCCGGAGTCATCCGCAAGCGACGGCGGGCGAACGCTCAGAAACACCAGAGCGAACGCAGCGACGACAAATAAAATGACCAGCAGTGTCTTGGTTCGTTCCATAAAAAGCAGATTTACGAAAACACCCGGCGGACGCGGTAGGAGAGATAATCCACAATGTTGACCAGCACAATAATCAGCGCAATAATCACCCCGGCGTCCAGCCATTCAAACAAGTTGACGGCATTGGATAGCTTCTGCCCCAGGCCGCCTGCGCCGACGATGCCGACAATAAACGAATCACGCAGGTTGTATTCCAGCGAATACAACGTCGTGGACAGATACAGCGGAAACACCTGCGGCAGCATGGCATAAACAAACACCTGCGGAGCGTTGCCTCCCGCCGAGCGCACCGCTTCAATCGGGCCGACGGATACCGATTCCAATGCCTCGCCGTAAAGCTTTGCCAGCGAAATAAATGTCGCAATTCCAATCGCAATGGCCCCGGTCTGCGGCCCCAGCCCCGCCAGAGGGATGACCAGCAGGGCGTAAATCAACGTCGGCACAGCGCGGGCCATGTTCAGAAACGCTTTGACCACGGCAATCAGCGGACGCGGGACGTAGCCGGTGCGGGCGGCCACAAACGACACTGGAAATGCCAGCAGCATACCGGCGACGGTTCCCACCACCGCCATCTGAATTGTTTCCAGCAGCGGCTGCCAGAGGTCCGGCCCCATCCGCAGGGCATACCGCCAGTCCGCCCGCGACCGGGGAAACAGCTTGCCGATGTAATCCCCGCCATGGTGCAGCCCGTACTCCGTGACATGTATCTGGCTGCCGATGATCAGAAAACACCAGACAACAAACGCCAGCAGGCCGGCCCCGGCGATGATGGAAAGAATGCGATTTAGCAAAAATACAGCCCCGCCCTCGCGCTCAGCAGACGACCTGGAATTTAGGCCAGGGGCGGCTCTTCGCCGGAATGAGCGGCCTCAACGCGCCCGCCGAGGTTTTCCGCCAGAAAGGCTTCTGCCGCCGCGTAGAACTTTGCCCGGTTTTCCGGGTGAGCAAAGCCGTGGCCCTCATTGGGAAACAGCAGGTAAGTCACGGGCAGCCCTTTTTCGCGCATCAGCGCAACGATTTGGTCGCTTTCCGCCTGTGTCACACGCGGGTCATTGGCCCCCTGCGCGATCATCAAAGGGCGCTTGATCCGGTCAATCTTGAACAACGGCGAACGGGCTTCCAAATCCGCGCGCTGGGCCGGGTCGGACGGGTCGCCAACAAAAGCGTACCATGATTTTGCCAGAAATGGCTTCCAGTACGGCGGAAACGACTCGATCAGCGTGACCAGGCTGCTGGGGCCAACAATGTCCACACCGCAGGCAAATGTTTCCGGCGTGAAGGTCATTCCTACCAGAGTCGCATAGCCCCCATAGGAGCCGCCCAGAATAGCGATTTTGTCCGGGTCACTGATGCCCTGCGCGATGAGCCACGCGACGCCGTCCAGCAAATCGTCGTGCATTTTGGCCGCAAGTTCGCGCTTGGCGGCATTGTAGAATTTCTTGCCAAAGCCGGAAGAGCCGCGATAATTGACTTGCAGCACGGCATACCCCCGGTTTGCCAGCCACTGCGCGGTCGGCTCAAACCCCCAGGCATCCCTTGCCCACGGCCCGCCGTGCACGTACAGCACGGTCGGCAAGCCGTTCGGCTCGACGCCCGGCGGCAGGGAAAGATAAGACGGAAGCGAGTAGCCGTCACGGGCCGGTATCTCCACCGGCGTCATTTGGGCCAGCGCGTAGTGTTCCAGCGCAGGCCGGCTGGCAAACAAAAATGTCGCAGACTGCGCTGCCCGTTCCCAGGTGTAATAACGGGCCGGGCCGTCATCCGCGCTGAACGCTACCAGCCATGTCCTGTCATTCAGATCGCGGCCCACCACCGAAAACTCTTCGCCCGGACGCAGCGCCGCCAGCGCTGTGAACTCGGCCTGAATGGAGGCGTCCAAAACCTGCCACTCTTCGCGCGCGCGGTTGAAAGAAACCGCTTGCAGCGCGCGGGTGCGCGGGTGAATCAGGACGCCGGCGAGGTCGGCATTGTCCCGCTCCGCCAGCAGGGTTTCTTTTGCCGAAGCGATGTCATAAAGGCGTGCGCCAAGAGTGTCCCGGCCCAGATTTGACGACAGATACAATCCCTGCCCGTCGGCTGTAAACCCGTAGGGGCCGCCCTGATCGTCCGGCCCCCAGGTCATCACCGTCTGCCAGGCATCCCCGTGTGCTGCCCGCACACGAAGCTGACTGCTGAAACCATCGGGTGTTCTTGCGGTGGCGGCGCGAACCGTCAGAGATTTGTCCGCCAGCCAGGAAATAACGTCTCCGGGATTCTCTTCAACCAGTTCCAGTTCGCCGCCGGGCAGCGTGAGCCGGTACACATCAAAAAGGGACGAATCACGGCGATTCAGGGAAACCAGCACGGTATCGGGCAGGTCAGGGGACGTGCCGGCGAGGCTGGCCGTGACTTTTGGAAAAGGAGTCAAATCACGCGCCGCCGCTTCAGGATCGTCCAAATCCACCAGCCAGACATGCCAGTTCTCGTCGCCGCCGCTGTCCTGGAAATACAGCAGGTGACGGTTGTTCCAGGCAAACTGAAAGCGGCGCACCGGACGCGCTTCGTCATAGGTGATGGGCCGGTCATCTTCCGTTCCAATCGTTCTGAGCCAGACATTGAGGACTCCGGTTTCCGGGTGCGACGCGAGATAAGCCATCCGCCGCCCATCAGGCGAAAGCTGCGGAGACGACTTTTCCGGGTTGCCGAACAGGACGGCGCGGGGAATAAGTGCAGGCATGGACATAATCGAGCTCGGCTTTCTTGACGAAATACTTTTCAGGCAGGAAGCGGGCGCTCCAGCACATCGGCGATAGCGGCGTCGTTCAGCGCATCGGGGGCAGCATCGAATGTAATCCTGCCTTCTTTCAGCCCGACAATGCGCGTACAGTAGCGCTTGGCAAGCGGCAGGTCGTGCATAGACAGCAGCAGCGTGACATTTTTCTGCCGCGACAAACTTTGCAGCAGTTCCATAATGTCGTCCTTGGTCAGCACATCTAAGTTGGCCGTCGCTTCATCGGCCAGCACAATCTCGGCCCCCTGTGCCATTGTCCGCGCAATCGCCACTCGCTGTTTCTGGCCTCCCGAAAGGTCCCGCACCCGGCGCGTTTCCAGCCCGCGCAGACCCACCTGTGCCAGACACTCCTCGGCCAGCGCAACGTCGGCGGCGGAAAAGCGGTGCAGGCAGGATGGCACAGTCGCCGTGTAGCCCAGCCGCCCCACTAGCACATTTTTCCGCACTGTCAGCCTCTCCATCAGATTGAACTCCTGAAAGATCATGCCAATGCGCCGCCGCAGGAGCCGCTTTCGGCCTTCCGGCAGAGCTTCCACGGGCTGCCCCAGCACGGTGCAGGAGCCGCCTGTTTGCCGCACCAGGCCATTGACACAGCGCAGCAGTGTGCTTTTCCCGGCCCCGGACAGGCCGATCAGCCCCACAATCTCTCCGGGCAGGATATGGAGAGTGACGCCGCGCAGCACGGGAACGCCTGGCTTGTAGGCATGGGTCAGATCATCAATGGCAATGGCATCGGGCATGGTTATTTCCTGGCATCCAATGACTGCAAATTGAGATTCAGAAGCGTGGCCTTCTGGCGAACGGAATCGAAAATATGGTCATCCGCAGGAACCATTTTGTCCCAGCCGCCCTGCGGGATGGATTTCAGCGCGGCCTTGCCCTGTGGATCGGTGTTGATGCCTGCCAGCGCCGCCGTCAGCTTGTCCAGCGTCGGCTTGTCCAGATCGGCGCGGGCGACGAACATTCCATTGGGAATAGGGTCGGTGGTGGCGATGATTTTGAACTCAGCCACTTTGGCCTGATCGGTCTGCTTGGTCACGCTGTCGGTGAACGCCGTCTCGATCCCGGTTTCATAGGTCGCCCCGGCATCCGCCTGGCGGTTGTAGACGGCCAGGACTCCTTTGTTGCCGGAGATGTTGACGGCTTTCAGGTCCTTCTCGGGGTCAATGCCGATGGCTTTGAGCATCCCCGCCGGATACAAATAGCCTGACGTCGACGATTGATCGGCGAATGCGAACGTTTTGCCCTTCAGGTCTTTGAGGCTGTTAATTCCCGAGTCGGCCCGGACATACACAATGCCTTTGTAAGTCAGACTGCCGTGAAAATACGGCATGGCGAGCGGAAGAGGATGCTGCGCGGTGTCCCGAAACTGCTGCACGGCGATCACATAGGAAAGCGGGTTGAGATAAGCGCAGTCAATCTGGTCGGATTGAAGCGCCTGCAAAATGCCCACGTAGGAGGGCGTGACGAACACCGTCCCGCCAGGCCGTCCCGACTTCGTGCCTAAATAGTCCGCGAATGGCTTGAAGCCCTCCTGCAATGCGTCGACCTTGTCAAAGGGAATAATACCGACGCGGAGCGGCTGGGCCTGCGGCGCTTCCCGTTTGCCGCAGCCGGTCAAAGCCAGCAGTCCGGCAAGAATTATCAAAGAGGTGAGTTTAGGGCGCATCATGGAGCATTATAGCACGTCCATTGCCCCCCATGTATTTTTACCGGTCTGTCGGGTATAATTCGGGCGACTTTTTGAGACGACACCCCAATCAAATGACCGTGATGAGGAGCATCCCCGACCATGATCGTAACGACCAAGACGCTGTTTGAACATGCTTACGGCAAGTATGCCGTCGGCGCTTACAACATCAACAATGCCGAGCAGGCCATGGGCCTGTTTCAGGGCAGCATTGATTCCCAGGCCCCGTTTATTATCCAGATTTCCAAAGGCGCGCGCTCCTATACCGACAAACGGATGCTGGAAGCCATTATCCGGGCCTGCGACGAAATCTACCCGGACGCGGTGTTTGCCGTGCATTTGGATCATGGCGATGAAAAAACCGCGCATGACTGTATTGACAGCGGCTTTTACTCGTCGGTGATGATTGATGCCTCGCATGACCCCTTCGACGAAAACATTGCCATCACCCGCCGCGTCGTGGATCATGCCCATTCCAAAGGCGTCAGCGTGGAAGCGGAACTCGGAATGCTGGGCGGCGTGGAAGAAGACATTGCCGTAGACGAGAAAAATGCGCTGCTGACTGACCCCGGCGAAGCCAAAGAATTCATTGAACGCTCCGGTGCGGACAGTCTCGCCTGCGCCATCGGCACTTCCCACGGCGCGTACAAGTTCTCCGGCGGCCAGGGCCTGCATTTTGACCGGATCGCGGCCATTCAGAAAGCCATTCCCGGTGTTCCGCTGGTCATGCACGGCTCGTCGTCGGTTCCGCAGGATGAAGTTCAGCGCATCAATGCCGCCGGCGGCAAGCTCAAAGAAGGTGCGAAGGGCGTCGACGAGCAGTCCTACCTGCCCGCCGCCAAACTGGGCGTCTGCAAAGTCAACATTGACACGGATGGCCGACTTGTCTGGACCCGCGTTCACCGCGAGTTCTTCCAGGACAAGCCTGAAGACTTTGACCTGCGCTCCCCCGGCAAAGTTTTCATGGCCGAATACGCCAAGTTTATCGCGTCCCGCTCTGTCCTTCTCGGCTCCGCCGGGCAGCTCGCCTCGGTGCGCGAACTGGCCGAAAGCAAATTATAAGCCGCGCAATCTCCAGTCAAGGGAGAGTCTCAGCAGGGGCGGGGCTTGCCCCGCCCTTCATCTTTTCAGGAGAGTGAGATGTCCCTTCACGCCCGTCTCGGTGTTTCTAGCTGGAGTCTCAACAAGTCTCTTTCCGCCGGCACACCTCTACTCGCCCTGCCCGCACAGGTAGCCGCGCATGGCCTGAGCAAACTGGAAGTGTGCCATTTCCATTTTCCGGCGACCGACACGCAGTATCTGACAAAGTTTCGCGCCGCCCTGGCGGACTCCGGCATTGAGTTTTACACCCTGCTGATTGACGAAGGTGATTTGACACACCCCGACCCCGCTGCACGAGAACGGGCGAAAGCGCTCATGCGCCGCTGGATAGATACTGCGGCAGAATGCGGCGCAAAGCGAGTGCGCGTGAATGCCGGTGACGCTGCGCCTACCCCGGCCTCGCTTGAATGGAGTGCGGACGGACTGGGCGAAATCTGCCGGTATGCCGAAGCCTCTGGCGTAGAGGTGGTGACGGAAAACTGGCACGCACTTTTAGACCGCCCGGAAGCAGTGCTTTCGCTGCTGGATGCGCTGAACGGTCAAATCGGCTTGAAGCTGGACTTCGGCAACTGGCCGCGCGAGCGAAAATACGACGATCTGCCGAAAATTGCCCCATGGGCGGCCTGTACTCACGCGAAAGCCGCGTTTTCTGCACCGGGCAAAATGGACGAAGAAGACTTTGCCCGCTGCCTTTCGATCTGCCACGACGCTAATTTTACAGGGCCGCACATTTTGATTTTCAGCGATCCCGGCGACGAGTGGGCGTCTCTGGACCAAATGCGTGACTTTGTGCGGCCTTATCTCGGAGCAGAATGATCTACGCCATCGGCGACATTCATGGCGAGGCGGACGCGCTGCGGAAGATGCTGGCAACCTTGCCCGTACAGCCTGCCGATCTCGTGATTTTTCTGGGCGATGCGATCAATCGCGGGCCCACTTCATTTGACTGCGTGGAACAGATCATCGCGTTTGACCGATGCCGCAAAGTGTTTATTCAGGGCAACCACGAAGAAACTTTTCTGGGCTGGCTGGAAGCGGGCGATCCCAGCTTCGCGGATGGCATGAGCGGCCAGGCGACGCTGGACTCTTACGCGGCAGCAGGCTATCCTATCACTCCCGGCAATCCGGGCTGTCTTCCCTTCGCTCATGCCCGTTTTTATGCCCAGATGGAACCCTGGACGCTGCCGTTTTACATCACTGATCATTATATTTTTACTCACGCCGGGTGGGACCTTTCCCTGCCGCTGCCCCAGCAGTCACTCGGCGCGCTGCGCTGGGGCAAAGTGAAGGGAAGTGAAAACCCTTTTTGGACGCAGACCGTTGTGCGTGGTCATGTCCCGTTTCCCAAAGTAACATTTGCCCGCCGCAAGCAGTATATTGCGGTGGATACGGGGTGCGGTCACGGCGGCTGCTTGTCCGCCGTTGCGCTTCCGTCCGGCGAAGTGTTCACGGCCCGGCCTGCATCGTATCGCCCCGGCTGGCTGCCGCAGTGGACAGGAAAAGTCTGGCGGGCCTAAAGATGACACCTTCCAATTCTTTCTCTGCGGAACAACTGGCTCGCGCTGATGCGATTCTGGCGGGCGGCATTGCGGACAAGCTGTATACTCATGCGGTCTATGCCCTGGCGCGGAGCGGGCGGCAAGCTGCGCTCAAGGCGTTAGGCGCAGCGACGACCGAAACAATTTTCGACCTGGCTTCTTTGACCAAGCCACTGGCGACGGCGACGTGCCTGATGCAGCTTGTGGAAGACGGCAAACTGCATCTGCGCCAGTCTGTTCACGGCTTTTTTGAGGACGACTTTGGTCCCCTGCCCCATCTGAGCGGCCTGGAGGTGCGTCACCTGCTGACGCATACCTCCGGGCTGCCGCCCGTTCCGCGCTGGCCGGAAGTGACGCCCCAGACGTCCCGCCGGGAAATGCTTCAAGCCGTGCTGACGACGCCGACACTGCGGCCCGCCGGGGCAGGTTATACGTATTCAGACACCGGATATATCTTGCTGGGGGAGATCGCCGCGCGCTGCGCCGGGCAGCCGCTGGACGCTCTTTTTTCAAGCCGGGTGGCCGTGCCGCTGGGACTGACGACGCTGGGCTTTTCCCCAAGCCCCGGCGGGGAAATTGCGCCGACGGGGGCGGAAGCGCCGGGAACGGTGCATGACCCGCGTGCGCGGGACCTGGGCGGAGTGGCGGGCCATGCCGGGCTATTTGGAACGGCGTCCGATGTGCTGGCATTTGCCGAAGCTATCCGCACCGGCGGGGGGCCTGTTTTGTCTCCGGCGGCGGTGAAAAGAATGTCGGCGAGCCAGATCGCGCCTGCATTCGGCGCACAGTCCTATGGGTGGTTTTGTGCGGGCAACGATTTTCTGCCGCAGGGTGATTTGTTCTCTGATTACTCTTTTGGACATTCGGGTTTTACCGGCACGGCTCTCTTGATAGACCCAGCATTTGAATTCTCCCTCGTTCTTCTCACCAACCGCGTCGTCAACCAGACTGAAGATGGCAGCCGGTTTTTGCGCCTGCGCCGCCTGTGGCTGAACGCCGTTGCCGCTTCCCTGCGCGACGGCAATGAGCCTGGGAACTCTTACGGGGGGATGGCGCATTATAAAGACACTGGCAAGGGACGTCCATTTTTTTAATTCAGGCCACCAGCCTTAATGCTCCGCTCGCTCTGCGCTCAACTTGCGCGGCGATAGAAATGACTGACTATGACCGGGCCGCAACTCTTTACGCGGTATTCTGCCAATCCTATTTTACTGGCAGGCGACATTCCCATCCCATGCAAAGCTGTCTGCAACCCGGCGGCATATCGGATCAATGGCGAGACGCTTCTGCTTTTGCGCGTCATCGACCCGGAAGACCATTCACATTTGCTGGTGGCCCGCTCCCCGGACGGCGTGGGCCACTGGCGGTTTGAAGCTCCGCCCCTGCTTTCCCCTGGCACAGACGCTGCCTGGTATGAAACCCTGGGCTGCGAAGACCCCCGCATCAGTTACCTTGCAGACCGGGAAGAATACCTCATCACTTATGTCGGCGCTTCGCAGCTAGGCGCAGGCGTTTGCCTGGCGTCTACACAAGATTTTCAAACTGTAAAACGTCTGGGCTTAGTCATTCATCCCTACAACAAAGACGCCGCCTTGTTTCCCCGCAAAATCGGGGGCCGTTACCTGCTGCTGCATCGTCCAACTGCCGGGCCTTTGGAAGATGTTTGGCTTTCGGAAAGCGATGATTTAAAGCACTGGGGAAACCCGCGCTGCGTTTTGCGGGAAGACGACCAGCCGGGCTGGGACAGCGGCAAAGTGGGGACAGGCCCGCCGCCGATTGAGACGCCGGACGGCTGGCTGCTGATTTTTCACGGTGTGCAGCAGGAGGAAAACGGATGGCTGTACCGCGTCGGACTGGCGCTGCTGGATGTGGATGATCCCAGCCGCATCATTGCCCGCCTGCCGCAGTGGATACTGGAACCGTGTGCGCCTTACGAAATGCGCGGCGACAAACCAGGCATTGTCTTTCCAACGGGAGCAGTCGTGCAGGACGATACTTTGTCGCTTTACTACGGCGCGGCGGATACCTGCGTGGCGCTTGCCACCGCGAAAATCAGTGATTTGCTTCAAGCGCTGCGGGAGACCGGCTGCTGAGAGCCTGGTTCCTATGCCCCTGGCCGGAGCGCATCCAGCAGATTTTCTTCTCCGGTTGCGCGATCAGTGTAAAGCCAGGCTGTCCAGCCGTTGGAAGTAGGCAGGCCCAGCAAAACCGCGGAGACTTTGTGAATGGAGCCGCGATGGCCTTCCGCCGTGATCGTTCCGTCGGGGTGAATGCAGGCGAGAGTGCTGGTTCCCTTGAGGCGCAGGTGAGTTCCGGCAGGCAGAACGCCGCTTTCCATGAAGCTCACAAAGGGAATACGGGGCTTGGGGCCGCCGAGCAGGACGCCGCCTTCATCGGAACTGGTCAGCAGGGCGGGAGAGATGTTGGCAAGCCGCTTTTCCGCGACTTCAATGTAATCTCCTTCCCGGTCAATGGTGATGTAGTTGCGCCCCAGCCGCTTGGCGACGGCGGCAGTCGTCCCCGTGCCGCAGAACGGGTCCAGGACGAGATCGCCGGGATTGGTGGTCGCAGCAATCACCCGGTGCATCAGCGCTTCCGGCTTTTGCGTCGTGTGCGCTTTTTTGCCGTTTCGCTGCTCCCGCTCATTGCCGGAGCAGATCGGCACATACCAGTCTGAGCGCATCTGCTTATCGTCATTGCCGGCTTTGAGTTCCCGGTAGTGAAACGTATATTTTTTCTGATCCACCGACTTTTTGGCCCACAGCAGCGTTTCATGGGCATTGCAAAAACGGGTTCCTTTCATCTGCGGCGTCGGATTTGCTTTGATCCAGCAGATGTCATTGAGCATCCAGTAGCCGACGTCCATCATTACGGAGCCAACCCGATAAATGTTGTGGTAGCTGCCGATCACCCAGAGCGTTCCCGTGTCTTTCAGCACCCGGCGGGCCGCGGTCAGCCAGGCACGGGTGAAGGCATCGTATTCAGCAAACGATTTGAACTTGTCCCAGGGGTCGTTGACGGCATCTACTTTGGTCATGTTAGGCCGCCACAGGTCGCCGCCAAGCTGCATATTGTAAGGCGGATCGGCGAACACCAGGTCCGCGCATTTGGGCGGCAGGCGGTTCATCATGTCCACGCAGTCACCATGGAGAATCTGGTTGACGGGGACATCCGGGAGCGCGGGAGCGACTCGGCGCACACGCGGCTTGGGTGGAGGCTGGCTGGTCATAGGCTCGCTATTGTACCACGGCGGACTCAGGAAAACAATAGGCTGGGACTCAAGGGGACGTAAAGTTTTCCCATTTATTTTAGACAATTTTGCGCGTCTTCTGCGCTATAATAAAATATGAGTGTTCTGGAAGAAGTCCTGCGCCATAACGCAGTTTTTGCCCAATCTTATGATCCGGCCCGCGCCACCGCCCCGGTGGTTCGCAAGCTCGCGATTGTTGCCTGCATGGATTACCGTATCCCATTGGAGCAGGCATTCGGCTTGAAGCCGGGTGATGCGTATGTGATTCGCAACGCCGGCGGCATCGTCACCGAAGATGTCATCCGCTCTCTGCTGGTCGCCCATTACCGCCTCGGCATCGAAGAGATATTGATTGTCAATCATACTCAGTGCGGAATGCAGACGTTCCGGGATGAAGAACTGCGCGATGAAATTCGCCGCCGTACCGGCACGGATACCATTGCTCCGGAGCAATTTCACGCCTTCCGAGATTTGGAAGATCATGTCCGGCAGCAAATCCAGCGCATTCGCTCTCATCCCTGGATGCCAAAGGACATCACTATCAATGGCTGCATTTATGACGTGAATTCCGGCAGGCTGACCCCGGTCCCCGTGGGCCTTCCCGCCCAGAAAGCGGCGCTTGCACCCCTTTCCCCGCTTAACCCCCTGTAAAAAACACGCTATAACCGCAGATCGCAAACTACTTTGTGAAATAAAGCGACAAAGGGGGTAAATTCATTGACAGACTGCTAAGGTCTAGGTATTATAAACCCGATAGTGTGTTGATTGTCCTCGCACCGGGGATCAAAAAACGACCAGAAAGACAAATAACCGCATGGACAGCACGCCCTCGCTGCTCGATCACATCAATAGCCCGGCGGACGTAAAAAGGCTGTCGCTTGACCAGATGCGAACTCTGGCGCAGGAAATTCGCGTCTTTCTGACCCAGACCGTCGCCAAAACCGGCGGTCACCTTGCCCCCTCGCTGGGCGTGGTGGAGCTGACTCTGGCGCTGCACAAAGTTTATGACATTCCCAAAGATAAACTTATTTGGGATGTGGGCCATCAAGGCTATGTGCATAAGATTTTGACGGGCCGGCGTGAGCGTCTGCACACGATCCGGCAGCATGAGGGTCTGTCAGGCTTTCTTCGAATTGACGAATCCCCCTATGACTTGTACGGCGCGGGCCATGCGTCCACGTCCATCTCCGCAGCCATGGGCTTCGCGAAAGCGCGAGACTTCCGGGGCGGCAAAAGCTCGGTGCTGGCGCTGATTGGCGACGGCGCGCTGACCGGCGGCCTGGCGCTGGAAGGGCTGAATAATGCTGCGGATGACGGCACGGACATCACAGTGATCTTGAATGACAATGAGATGTCTATCGCGGAGAATGTCGGCGCATTGGCAACGTATTTATCTAAGCTGCGGATGGAGCCGCTGTATCAAGCCGGGGAGAACACGGCCAAGCGCGTGATTGCGGGCCTGCCCGTCGGCAGCCGGCTGATGAAAAAAGCCGTCAAAGCTGCCAAGCATACGGCCACACATTTTGCGACTCCGGCCCACAAGGGACTGCTTTTTGAAGAAATGGGCTTTACCTATATCGGCCCAATTGACGGGCATGACCTGGGCAACCTCATCAATGTTTTTAATCATGTCAAACGCCTCAAAGGCCCGGTGCTGGTGCATGTGCTGACCGTGAAGGGCAAAGGCGTTTCCTACGCGGAAGAAAATTCGCGAACGTATCACGGCCTGGGCAAATTCAGCCCGGACGATGGTAAAACGGAAGCCAAAACCGCCGGTGTCTCGTTCACGGATGCGTTTGTGGAAACGCTGAACGACATGGCCGAGACCGACGACAAAATTATCGGGATCACGGCAGCGATGCCGGACGGCACGGGCCTGAACAAGTTTGCCAAGCTGCATCCCGAACGCTTCTTTGACGTAGGGATAGCCGAGCAGCACGCCGTCACCTTTGCCGCCGGGCTGGCCGCCGAAGGCTTCAAGCCGGTGGCCGCAATTTATTCCACGTTTTTGCAGCGGGCATATGACATCATTATCCATGATGTCGCTTTGCAGCACCTGCCCGTTCGTTTCTTTTTAGACCGGGCCGGGCTGGTCGGCGACGACGGCGGGACCCACCACGGCGTTTTTGACCTGGCCTACCTGCGCTGCGTTCCCAACATGGTTCTGATGGCCCCGAAAGATACCGAAGAAATGCGGCTAATGACCCGATTCGCGCTGGCGTATGAAGCCGGGCCGATTGCGATGCGTTATCCACGCGGTGGGCAGGACGCGCTGGCGGCAGACACAGAAATCGCGCTGGGACAGGCAGAAGTCATGCGCGAGGGCCGGGAGGTTGCTTTGATTGGCCTGGGCGCGGGCGTCAAAATCGCGCTGGATGCTGCCGACCTGCTGGCCGAGCAGGGAATACGGGCCACAGTGATCAATGCCCGATTCTGCAAGCCGCTGGACACCGAGACGATTCTCGCTGCCGCGCGTCGGTGCAGCGCAGTTGTGACTGTGGAAGACGGCGTGGCGCGCGGCGGCTTCGGCACGGCGGTTCTGGAACTTTTGGCGGAGAATGATGCGCTGGTTCCGACGGCGATTGTCGGCCTGCCGGATCACTTTGTCGAGCATGGCCCGGTTCCGGTGCTGCGCGAGATTGCGGGCTTGACGGCCTCCGAAGTGGCGCGCAGGGCGCTTCTGCTGCTGCCAAATCGGCTCGCAGCGCATTACCCCAACGGCAGCAGAAGTGCGTCCGAAAAAATGCCGGCAGGGGTCGGCTCCTAGTGGCAAGGAAAATTCGCAGAGCGGCCTCGTCGCCCCCCTCAATAAACCCCCAGTCCTGGGGAGCCGGCAAAAATAAATGGGCTGGTTATGTCGGCGTGGGCCTCGTCTGTGCGGCGCTCGGCTCCGGTGGGACCTATCTGGCCCTGCGGCCTGCACTGACGCATTCTGCCTCCACGCGCGCACTCAGCGCGCAGGCCGCGCGAGATTTAGGCAACGCCTACGAAGACCAGCAGCAGTGGCCACAGGCGATTGCGGCTTATACGCAGGCAATTGCGGACGGCCTGGACAATCCCGACATCCGCACTGATCTGGGCGTCGCCTATTTCCGTGCTTCTCAGCCCAAGCAGGCTTTGGAACAATACCAGATGGCGCAGCGGCAGAACCCGCTGCATGAAAACAGTCTTTACAACCAGGGCAGCGTCTATGCGGTCAGCGGCGACAGCGCCCGCGCGATTGCCCTGTGGCAGGACTATCTGAAACGCTTCCCGGACGGTCAGCACGCCGCCGAAGCCCGGACGCTGATCAGCGAAGTGCAGGCGCATGGTGTGGGCCACTGACGCTGCCCGGTCAATGCAGGATTATGTGATATAATAAACGCAGCAAGTCTAAACCAAACAAGCAGGCGAGGAGACACCCAAATGGGAGATGATGAGCAGGACGGGACAGGCGATGCGGCTCAGGCTGTCGCCCAGGCGAGTCCTGAAGATGTGGACGCACACCGGAATTTACTGTCTCAGGTACTGGGACAGCTTGGCGGGCAGGGCGTGAACGTTCAAAGTCTGCTCGGACAGGCGGGGGTTGGAACAACAGACCCGGCGCAGATGTCGCACGGCGATCTGGTCAGCACAACTCTGGCGCTGGCGCGGGCGCATCCCGAAGTCCTGACGGCGGCGGCAAATCAGTTTCCCGAAGCCGGCGGCCTGCTGAACGACGTTCTGGGCGCAAGCGGCCAGGGCGCCGGGGGCGGCAGCGCACTCACCGGGCTTTTAGGGCGGTTTGGACTTTAGGATTCACGAAACAGTATGCAAACTTTGATTGTCACCGGCGGCGCGGGCTTCATCGGCTCGAACTTTGTCCGCTACCTGCTTGGAAAATATCCCGATTACCGGGTGATTGTACTGGATGCCCTCACCTATGCGGGCAATTTGGACAACCTGGCCGATGTCTGGAAGAACCCCAATTTCACTTTTATCAAAGGCGACATCAACGACGCCGCCCTGGTTGACAATCTGGCGCAAAATGCCGATGTGATTGTCAATTTTGCGGCGGAAAGCCACAATGACCGGGCGATTGTCGACCCGGAGCGGGCGATTCAAGCCAATTTTCATGGCGTGTGCGTCCTGCTGGAAGCCGCGCGCAAGCATAAGCACGAGCGCTTTCATCATATAAGTACTGATGAGTCCTACGGCACGACCGACGGCATCTTTCGCGAAGGCGACGCGCTGGAGCCGAATCAGCCGTATTCGGCGGCGAAGGCCGGGGGCGAATTGATGGTGCGCGCGTACCATCAAACATTCGGTCTGCCGACGATTGTGACGCGCGGCTCCAACACATTCGGGCCGTACCACTATCCCGAAAAAATCATCCCGCTGTTTATCACCAATCTGATTGATGACATTCCCGTGCCGGTCTATGGTGATGGAATGCAGGTGCGGGATTGGATGTACGTGCTGGATCACTGCCGGGGCATTGACATCGCGCTGCATCAGGGAACGCCCGGCGAAGTTTACAATGTCGGCGGGGAAAACGACCGGCCCAACATGGAGATCGTCCAGCTGCTGCTGAGTTTACTGGGCAAACCCGATTCCTTGATTCACCACGTTAAAGACCGGCCCGGCCATGACCGCCGCTATTCTTTAGACTGCACCAAAATGCGCGGCCTGGGCTACGTCCCGGAAAGCGAACGTTTTGAGGAGCGCCTCCGCGAAACCGTGGAATGGTATCGGGCTAATGAGAGATGGTGGCGGGCGATTAAAGAAAAGCAGCATGAGTATCAAGCTTTTATGCGGCAATGGTATGCCGACCGTCAGTAGCAAACCGCCCTTCCCGGCACAAGAGGCAGCAAGCGATTTCACTCCCCGCCTGCTGTACGTTGCCAGCACGAAAAGCCAGGGCGGGATTGAGAAACATTCCGTGGAGCTGGCCGCAGAACTGCGCGCGCGCGGTCATGCCATCCAGTTCGCCTGTCCACCGGGCAGCCATTTAGACCGATGGAGCCGCGAACGCGCTGTTCCCACGCTGGCTTTTCGTGTTCGCAACAGCGGCGATCTGGGCGCGGCGGTTCGGCTGGCGCAGCTCATCCGGGCAGAGCAAATAGACATTGTTCATGCCCACTCGCGCCGCGATTATGTGATCGCAGTGCTGGGAGTGGCGCTGGCGCGGCGCTTAGCGCATCGCCGGGTCGGCCTTGTCCTGCACGCACACATGATCCGTCTTCTAGGCAGCCCGGCCCATTTAAGCGGCCGTTTTTTTGCGTGGGGCGCGGACGCCGTTGCCGCCGTCTCCGGGGCGGTCTGTGATCTGCTGCGCGCCGGTCATCACTTTTCTCCGGCCTTCGTCCATCTCATCTACAACGGCGTCAGCCTCAAAGATTTTGCTGATCCCGACTCGGCGGAGCAGGGAAACCGCCGCGCCCGCGCCCGGCGGCACTGGGAGATTCCGGCAGATGCCCTGGTGGTAGGCATGGTAGGGCGGCTGGATGCCAAAGGGCAGGCGCATCTGCTGGCAGTCGCGCCGGAAATGCTTCAAGAGCATCCTTCGCTGCGCTTTGTGCTGATCGGCAGTGAAGGCCTGCCGGGCGAGCAGCAGCGACTGGAAGCGCAGGCCGAGCGCGGCGGTTTTCGGGACCGCTTGCTGCTGACCGGGCCGCGCGAGGACATTCCCCGGCTTCTGCCTGCCCTGGACATTCTGGTGCATCTCCCCAAAGATGAGTCCTTTGGGCTGGCGCTGGCTGAGGCAATGGCGGCGGGGCTGCCGACGATTGCCTCTCGCATTGGCGGCTGCCGTGAGGTGGTTCAAAGCAATGTCACCGGGCTTCTCATTCCGCTGGGCGATGCCGAGGCGCTGAGGGAAGCGCTGCGATTTCTGCTGGACTGCGAGGAAGGCCCGCTGCGCCGGGCGGAAATGGGCAGGCAGGGACGCCTTGCCGTGGGCCAAAATTTTTCCCTGGATCGCCAGATTGAGTGCCTGCTCGCGCTCTACCGTAATGTTTGCCTACAGGGTATTTCCGCCTAATGCCACCCGTTCCCATCTTGATGTACCATGCCGTTGAAGATGCGCCGCGCCCGCCGGAATACAAGCATTTTTATGTGCTGGCGACGGAGTTCGCCGGGCAGATGCGGATGCTCAAACGCGCGGGGTATTCTCCGATCACGTTCGGCGCGCTGGCCGCCGCCCGCGCCGGGACGGCTCCGCTGCCGCGCAGGCCCGTGCTGCTGACATTCGACGACGGCTACGCCAATTTGCAAACCAACGTTCATCCTCTGCTGCGGGAAGTGGGCTTCGTTTACACCGTGTTTCTCGTGTCGGAAAAAATCGGCAAAACGAACGACTGGGTGGCCGCCGAAGGCTTCACGCCGACGCCGCTGCTGGGCTGGGAAGAAATCAAGCGGATGCAGGCCGAGGGCGGCGTCGAGTTTGAGGGGCATACGGCGACGCATCCCCGTCTGGCCGACCTCGCACCGGCCGATCTCCGGCGGGAACTGGGCGCGTCGAAAGACATCTTGGAGCAGGCGCTGCAAAAGACTGTGGAAACGCTTTGCTACCCTTATGGCAGTGTGAATGCTGGGGTACGGGACATGGCGGCAGAGCTGGGCTATCGGCAGGCCGTGACGACGGAGTTCGGGCGGGCGCGCCTGGCAGACGACCCGCTGCGCCTGCCGCGCATCAGTGTCTACCATGTTCCGCCCGTTTCGCTGACTTACGGCATCGGCCCGCTCAACTTCCGCTGGCGACTCGAGTCGCGCAAGGACACCCGCCCGTGAAATCTTCTTCTAAAGCCCTGCTCTGGCTGGCATTGCTGCTGGCCTTTATCGGCATCGTGCTGGTTCTGCTGTTTCAGCCCACGCCGCCGGCCCAAACGCAGATTGCCGCGCAGCTTGAGGCGGCGCGCGCAGCGGGCGAACGGGGCGATGTCAGCGGCGTCATGCAGATATTCTCCGAGAAATACCACGATTCCAATATCCCCGGCCCGGTTCAGCTTCGCTTTATTCTCAACAAAATGATGCAGGGAAATGGGTCGGCGCAAATCACGCAGTCAATCCCTGTGATCAGCCTGCAAGGCGACACAGCGACTTCGACCAGTCATCTGCGGGTGGTGACGACGCCGGAGAATCGTGTGGTCTACGACCGCGATGTGACGATGCAGTGGAAACGCGAGGAAGGCACGAA
The DNA here is from genome assembly GCA_965277095.1 of Capsulimonadaceae bacterium. Classification (GTDB taxonomy): domain Bacteria; phylum Armatimonadota; class Armatimonadia; order Armatimonadales; family Capsulimonadaceae; genus JANXMY01. The sequence goes on along the minus strand of OZ255718.1, from coordinate 2,146,662 downwards.
GTTTTGGGTCGTGCCGACGAAAGTGTGGCGGGTGGTAAGCGCCGATTATGGCGGTTTCGGCCTGGATTAAAAAACGCCCGGCCTCTTAAGGCCGGGCGTTTCTTTTGCAAAACAGTTACAAGTCTTTGTCGTCTTTAATATCACTGTCGTCCATCTCATCCGCCGAAAACTCTAGGTCGGCATCATCATCTAATACTTCAACGACGGCATCATACAAACTTTCTTTCGGCTCCGCTTCCATTATGGGAGTGGCCGCCGGGGGCGGCTCGAAGCGGGCGCCACGGGAGGGCCGTTTGGGACAGTTCGTACAGCTAAATTTGACTTTCGCGCCCACCAGCCAGGAGGGAACGGCTTTAAAAACAGCGCCGCAGTCGGTGCAGCGGATGACTTCCGATGGCATTCGTAAAACCTCAGTGTTTGTGATGGAGTAAGTGTGATTAATCGCCGCTTTTGTCGGCGGCGGAAACAGCGGCTTCGCGGGACAAGGATGTCCCTGGAACAACCGCAGATGTTTTCATGGCGGAATTGCCTGCACGCGGTGTCAGCTTCTCTTCGGGCGAGAAAGGAGTCAGCAAGCCATTGATCACCATGAGGATGCCGATGATAAGATAATACCAGGCTTCCTTGCCGGTGACCGGCTGCCCCGGATCGTAGACAAAGTGCGGGCCAAGAATTAAGCCAACGATACCCAGCACGATTAAAATCGCACCGATCACAGTGAACGTACTCAGCAGACGGGACCGCAGCATAAAATGGTTCCTTGACGTTTTTTCCGAAGCGCCTCCCTATTATACACTATGGGACGCTGTTTTTCGGCTTATACTTTTCAATCTACTGTGCTCCAGACCGCGAAAGTTCCATCCGGCAGCCGCACCTGTGCGCCGCCCTCATCGCTCAGGCCCGTCAAGATCGCTGTTTCTGCGCCGCGCCGCACTTCCGCGCCCACGGCCAGCCGCCGGCGGCACTCGGCCAGGATCGACGCAAATCCCTCGGCTTGCCAGCGCGTTTCCCATTCCCGCAGCGTCCGCGCTGCCCCGTCGATCACGCGCGTGATTTCCTGCGGCTGCCCTGTTGCCAGCCGCAGCGAAGTGGGGGGGTACTTGAAATTGTCGCCGCCGGCGAACTGCTCCTGAGTGACGTTGATGCCAATGCCGAGAATGGCGATTTGCTCCCCGGCCTCCACCAGAATTCCGGCGACTTTGCGCCCGTCCAGCAGAATGTCATTGGGCCATTTGATTTGAGGCTCCAGATGCTCCCGCGCCAGCGCGTCGGCAATGGCAAGCGCCGTGACGAGGCCAAGCGGGCCGATATTCAGACCCGGCGCGAACCGGTACACAAACGACATCAAGGCGCTCTCGCCAGGGCCTGCCTGCCAGTCGCGGCCGCGCTGCCCGCGCCCGCGCGTTTGGTATTCCGCCGTGACCAGCGCCCCGGACGGCGCGGGGTGCAGAGGGTCTCGCGCCCATTCCCGCGCTTCGTCGTTGGTAGAGCCGCATTCTGTGAGATGCCGACGAGGAGTGCCGAAGAAAATCATGCGATGAAATCCAGCGAAATGTCCAGAGCAGGCGCGGAATGGGTCAGCGCACCGATGCTGAGAATATTCACGCCGGTCGCCGCGACTTCCGCCACACGCGCTTCCGTCAAACCGCCGGATGCTTCGGAAATCGCGCGCCCATCAATGATTTGGACGGCCCGGCGCATGGTCTCCGTGTCCATGTTGTCCAGCAAAATAATATCCGCCTGAGCCTCCAGCGCCTCCGCCACCATGTCCAGCGTAGCAGCTTCCACTTCAATCTTCATGGTATGCGGAATCTGTGCGCGCGCCGCGGCAACGGCATTCGCAATACTTCCGGCAGCTTTGATATGATTGTCTTTGATAAGAACAGCATCATACAAGCCCAGACGATGATTGAAGCCGCCGCCCATACGAACCGCATACTTTTCCAGCATCCGCAGGCCCGGCGTCGTCTTGCGGGTGTCTGCAATGCGAGCATTTGTGCCGGCTGTGAGGGCCACATAACGGGCGGTCAGCGTGGCGATGCCCGAAAGCCGCTGGGTAAAATTGAGAGCGACCCGCTCCGCCGTCAGCAGTGCGCGGGCATCCCCGGTAATGGTTGCCAGCGGCGTTCGCCCCTCCCCTGCCCGCTGGCCGTCCCGAATATGGGACTGCCAGCGCACCGCTGGGTCCAGCAGTTGAAACGCCATCTCGGCAAGCGCCAGCCCGGCGATGACCCCCGGCTGCTTGGCAAGCATCATGGCCGTCGCAGTGGTTCCGGCGGGAATGCACAGCATTGTGGTAATGTCGCCCGGCCCGATGTCTTCCGCAAGCGCGGCCCGCACGAGCGGTTCGTATTGTATTTTGGGTATGTCCATAAGTTTTCAGGAATGACCAGCGAATTAAGGTGAAAATTTGGTTATATGCAAAGCAATATAAAAGTCATTGTCCTTTGGATCGGTAGAGCCACCATGATAAGGGTTCTTTGCATCGTTGCCCCCGATAAGGTATACCAGATTATCCTGCCTTGAAAAGCTTGGAAAGTAACTCATGCTTGCTCCATTTGCAAACGGGTTATCAAATGTTCCTGACGCCCCACCGCCGTCGCCACGAATGATCTCGCGTATTTGGCGGGAGCGGAAGAGATCATTGCCAAGCGGCAAAATGCCTACTGTCAATTGAACCTGATTATCCCGATTGTTTGCTGGCCCCAAGCCTAGCCCTCCCAATTTTTGAATGAAACGATTGTGACGGTAAAGTTCAAGTTCGTAATTGTAAATGTTTTTCGCATCAGGTTTTGTTATCTCAAACTTCCATACCCTTGCGTCCAGCAAATCTTCAGCCACATCGGGTTTCACTTCGATAGGAGTTACTTCTACTCCGTTGGAAAGATGAAGCGTCGCATCAGATTTAGTTTTCACTGTCCACAGAAATACAGCAAACCAGACGGCAGACACGATGCCGACAATGCCGAACAAGATTTTTACAGAATAATTCTTGTGCATAGGTGATGAGTTCGCCGCACCGATTGGATTTCCCTGCATCAGCCAAATCGCGCCCGGAGATATGGACATTGTGGGTTTGTTTAGAGTATCATAGCGGCTGCAATTTTTTCCCGAAGGAGAGAGTATGACTATTCCACGCCCGGAGTACCCGCGCCCTCAGTTTGTGCGCCCTGACTGGCTTTGCCTCAATGGACAATGGGAATTTGAGATCGACAATGGGGACAGCGGACTCGCGCGGGGCCTGCACGACAAGACCCTGCAAGGGACCATCACTGTCCCCTTCTGCCCCGAATCCCCCCTGTCCGGCGTCGGCAACACGGATTTCATGCTCGCCGTCTGGTATCGCAAGGTCGTCACCGTCCCAGCGGAGTGGCAGGGCAAGCACGTTCTGCTGCATTTCGGGGCCGTAGACTATGATGCAACGGTCTGGGTCAACGGCAAGGAAGTCATCCGGCATCGGGGCGGCTTCACACCTTTCAGCGCGCTGCTCCGAGATGTCACCGGCGGGGACACCTTTACCGTTGTCGTCCGCGCCCGTGATGACTGGAACTCGCCGAAAGCGCGCGGCAAGCAGTCCCAGCAGTATGCGCCGTATGCCTGCCTGTACACGCGCACGACGGGTATCTGGCAGACGGTATGGATGGAGCCGGTTCCCGCCGCTGCCCTGCGCCGCCCGCGTTTGACGCCCGATGTCGCCAACAGCGCGTTTCACCTGGAACAGCCATTGACGCAGAACACGCCCGGACTGACTCTTCATGCAACGCTCAAAGACGCACAGGGCGTGGTGGCCTCGGCTTCCTGCCGCGCCGACCTGGACCTCTCGCCGCGCCTGACGCTTGCTGTTCCCGATGGCAAGCAGCGGCTGTGGTCGCCTTCCGACCCATATTTGTACGATGTGGAAATTGAACTGCGCGATGCGAGCGGCAGTGTCGTAGACAGCGCAAAAAGCTACGCGGGCCTGCGAAGCGTTTCCATTGACGGGCAGAAAGTGAAGCTCAACGGGGAAGTGGTGTTTCAGCGTCTGGTGCTGGATCAGGGCTATTACCCGGACGGCGTAATGACGGCTCCGACGGATGCGGCGCTGATTGCGGACATCGAGATGAGCATGGAAGTCGGCTTCAACGGGGCGCGTCTGCACCAGAAGGTGTTTGAGGAGCGTTTTTTATATCATGCGGATCGCCTGGGCTACCTCGTTTGGGGAGAGTTTGGAGATTGGGGGGGTCGTGACCAGGCGGGTGAGCTTAAGCCCGGCGCAGCTTATATTACGCAGTGGCTGGAAGCATTGGAGCGCGACTATTCGCACCCGGCCATCGTCGGCTGGTGCCCGCTTAATGAAACCGCGCAGAATATCGGCGACGGCATCAACGCGCTGGACGACGTGACACAGGGCATGTATCTGGCGACCAAAGCGATGGACACGAGCCGCCCCGTATTGGACACGTCGGGTTACTCCCATCGTGTGCGAAACGCGGACATTTACGATTCGCATGATTACATCGGCGAAGAAACGTTCCCGGAAGGTCTGGCGAACTTCCAGAAACGTCATGCAGACATGCCCAATGGCAATGTCCTTGTGAACGAGGGCGATAAGTGGTCGGTTCCCTATGCCGGCCAGCCGTATTTCGTCAGTGAGTTCGGCGGGTTCAAGTGGGTTCCCGAGTCGGAAAAGGCGCTGGAAACAGGAAGCTGGGGCTATGGCGGCGGGCCGACTTCGGAAGAAGACTTTTACCACCGCTTCGATGCTGTCTGCCAGACGCTGCTGGACAATCCGCACATGTTCGGCTACTGCTACACGCAGCTCACGGACATCTACCCGGAACTCAACGGCATGTTCACCTTTGACCGCAAGCCCAAGTTTGAGGCGGCTCGACTCAAGGCCAGCCAGACAAGAAAAGCGGCGATGGAGACAGCATCATAAATACGCCGCGCCTCAAAGTGGCCCTGATTGGAGCCGGCGGCTGGGGACGCCAGCACGCGCGAGTCTTTTCGGAGCGGCCTGACGTAGACTTCTGCGCGATAGTCGGACGCACGGCAGAAAAGACGCGCGCAAGAGCGGCGGAATTCAGCGCGCGGGCTTATACCGACATCGGGGAAATGCTGGAACGGGAACAGCCCGATTTTGTCAGCCTGAGCCTGCCCAATCAAGGCCACTTTGAGGCGACTTTGCAGGTGATACAAGCGGGCCGCCCGCTGCTGGTGGAAAAGCCGCTGGTGTTTAATTTGGGCGAGGCCGACACGCTGCTGGCCGAAGCGAAAAAGCGCGGGCTGTTTTTCGCGATCAATTTTAACCATCGCTATGCCAAGCCCGTGCAAATGGCGCGGGAAGCGATCCAAACCGGGCGGCTCGGCGAAATTGTCTTTGCGTCCTGGCGCTTTGGCGGTGAGGGCGGCGCAGGCCATCCACACGCCAATCTGATTGAAACCCAGTGCCACGGCTTTGACATGCTGGAATATCTCTGCGGCCCGATCCAAAGTATTATGGCGCAGATGACAGACATGACCGGCGGCGGATACCGCACTCTTGCCCTGGCGCTGGGTTTCGAAAATCGGGCCGTTGGGACACTGCTGGGTTCGTATGACTCATCGTATGCGTATCCGGGAACGCATGGGCTGGAAATTAATGGAACAAAAGGGCGCATCGTCGTGGAAGACACGGTGCGCCGCTTTTCATTTCAGGCGGTGGGCAGCGAAACGCGCGAAGAATGGCAGGCGGGGTATTTCAATGACCGCGACCGGGAGTTCCACCGAACGTTTGACGCTTACCTGGACGCCCTGCTGACGGCATTTCAGCAGGGCCAGCCGCCGCCGGTTCCCGCCGAAGCCGGACGGCGCGCGCTGGCCCTGGCCTGTGCGGCGATTGAGTCGTTTGAGACGGGTCACCGCGTTTTCACCGCCTAATTGCTGTAATTTGACTGCGGCTGTAGTTTAATCACGCTGAAGCTGCGGCTGCCCAGCACCGTCTCACCGGAAACCACGTTCAGTGCGTGGACGCCTTCTTCTCCGACCGTCAGCCCCAGCACTTCCAGCGTCAGGTCAATCACCGCCGCCGGGTCGCCGCCGCTGCTGACCGCGCCATCCGCGCGCAGGAGTTCACGCCCGGACGGAGAGGTAATTGTGAAGCTCAGCGGCTGATCATCCTGCACATGGGTCACGGAGGCGAAAAAAAACAGTCGCGGGTGCATCGCCGGCAGCGCCGGAACACTGATGCTGTTGAACAAGCTCACCAGCGTCTTGTTGCTGGTTCGCTTGTCTTCGATGATTTCGTTGCAAATGATGATGGCGACACACAACGGGGTGCCGGCGGCAGGGGTGTTTTTCATGGTAGAGAGTGTACCCGATACCGCGCGATTCGCGCAAAAGAAACACGGCAGGAAGCGGACACTGTGAGGACGCAGGCCAGGAGTGCGAGATTGAACGATTCGAGAGCGGGGTACAATGCCAGCAGACAGCCGCTCTTTAAGGAGTGTTTTTCAAGGAGAAACCGCCCATGATATGTATGCCCCGCGCTTCGCGCCTGTCGGCCCTGGCTCTCGCTGCGACGCTCACCCTGCCAATGCTGGCCGTGACGGCAGGCTGCGGCCAAAAATCCAGCGACCAGACGGCTACGCAGACCAACGGCGGACCGCCCGTCGACAACTCGCCGATGACACCGCCCGCCGCACCCGCCAAGCCCGGCCTGAGCGGCAAGCAGAAAGTGGTGCTTCTCGCCGGCGCAGCCCTGCTGGTTTATCTTTACGAGCGCGACAAAAAACAAAATGCCGCCGCAGCCGCGCAGAATGGCGGCAATGCGCCCGGCGGCCAGCCGCAGCTTTACCGTGAAGAGCGCGGCCCGAACAAAGGCGCGATTTATTATCACAAAAACGATGCCAACCACACGGTTGTCTGGCTGTCCGCGCCCAGCCAGGGCGTTGCGGTTCCCGCCGATCAGGTCAATCAATATCTGCCCGGCTATAATGGCAATTCCAGCCAGTACCAGGGGCAGGTCAATACCAGCCCCCAGCCGGGAGCCAATGCGACGGTGGAACCCGCCGACCAGTATGCCGGGGCCGCCGGCGGTCCTCCCGGACCGGGAATGTAACGCTTTCGCCCTGCCGTGTGATGCGGCAGGGCTTTTTTATTTGACAGGGCCAAGACAGTTCGGCTATAATAAGCCAACTTCAACGACTGATTTCCCCATCCAAAGGAACACTTCATGCCGGAACTGAAAGACTACGCCGTCTGGTTTGTGACCGGCAGCCAGCATTTGTACGGGCCTGAAACGCTCGAACAAGTCGCCGCCCACTCTCAGGCAATTGCCGCCGGTTTGGATGCCGCCCCCTCTGTTCCCTGCCGCGTGGTATTCAAGCCTGTTTTGACTACGCCGGACGCCATCCAGCAACTCTGCCGCGAAGCCAGTGCGGATGACACCTGCGCCGGTATTATTACCTGGATGCACACGTTCTCCCCGGCCAAGATGTGGATTGCCGGGCTGTCCGAGCTGCGAAAGCCTTTGCTGCACCTGCACACTCAGTTCAATCGCGATATTCCCTGGGATTCCATTGACATGGATTTTATGAATCTGAACCAGGCCGCGCACGGCGACAGGGAATATGGATTTATCGGAACCCGTATGGGAGTGGCCCGAAAAGTGATCGTCGGCTACTGGGAAGACCCGCAGGTTCGCCAGGACATTGGGAACTGGGCCCGCGTGGCGGCAGCATTTACCGCAGGCCGCCGTCTGAAAGTGGCCCGTTTTGGCGACAACATGCGCCAGGTGGCCGTCACCGAAGGCGACAAAGTCGAGGCGCAGATTCAGCTTGGCTGGTCGATCAATGGCTATGGCGTCGGCGACTTAGTCGAGCGCGTCAACGGCTTTTCGGACGCCGAGGCGAACGCGCTGCTGGAAGAATACACGGCGCTTTATGACCTCGCCCCCGATGTTCAAAGCGGAGGCCCGGCCCGTGCGGCGGTGCGTGAGCAGGCCCGGATTGAACTGGGTCTGAAGGCATTTTTGGAGGAAGGCGGCTTCGGCGCATTTACCACGACGTTTGAAGATTTGCACGGGCTGAAGCAGCTTCCGGGGCTGGCCGTTCAGCGCCTGATGGGCCAGGGCTACGGCTTTGGCGGGGAAGGTGACTGGAAAACCGCGGCGCTGGTTCGCACCATGAAAACAATGGCCTCCGGCCTGCCTGCCGGCACCTCGTTCATGGAAGATTATACCTACCATCTGGAACCGGGCAATGAACTGGTGCTGGGCGCACATATGCTCGAAATCTGCCCTTCCATTGCGGCGACGCGCCCGCGCGTGGAAGTGCATCCCCTGGGCATCGGCGGCAAGGCCGACCCCGCGCGACTGGTCTTTGACGGCGCGACCGGTCCGGCGATCAATGCGTCGCTGATTGACCTCGGCAGCCGGTTCCGGTTGATTATCAATGCGGTGGACGCGGTGAAGGCCAACCATGCCATGCCGAAGCTCCCCGTCGCACGGGTGCTGTGGAAGCCGCAGCCGTCTCTGCGGGTCGCCGCCGAGGCGTGGATACTGGCGGGCGGGGCGCATCACACCGGCTTTTCGCTGGCTTTGACCGCCGAGCAGATGATTGACTGGGCCGAAATGGCCGGTGTGGAATGTCTGCTGATTGACAAGAATACGACTTCGCTGGCATTCCGCAATGAGCTGCGCTGGAGCAATGCGGCGTGGCGACGATGAGAAATCCGGGGCGATAAACGCCCTGTCTGGGAAAGGCAGCCGTCCTGCGGACGGAAGAATAGCCTTCTCTGTGCGTCCGCAGGACGCTTGCACTTTTTAGACGGGGCGTTTATCGCCCCGGATTTCCCGATTGGGCCATTTGTTTATGCAGTCCATGAAACTCACGGCGCGGCGGAAGATGCAGGGACAGGAAGTTCCCCGTCCCAGCCTTACGCAGGATACGGACGTTCTCATCCGAATGGCCCGCGTCGGAGTCTGCGGCTCGGACGTGCATTATTTCGCCGAAGGCGGTATCGGCAGCCAGCGCGTGGAATATCCATGGACGGTGGGCCACGAAGGCGCGGGGACAGTGGTAGAAGTCGGAGCCGCAGTCATGCGCGTGCGGCCGGGCGACCGGGTAGCTCTGGACCCGTCCCAGCCCTGCGGCGTGTGCGATCAGTGCCGGGATGGGAGGCCGCATACCTGCCGCACGCAAAACTTTCTGGGCTGCCCCGGACAAACCGAAGGCTGCTTATCCGATTTTTTAATTCTGCCAGAAAGAAGCTGCTATCCGATCCCAGACGGCATGACGTTTGACGAGGCCGCCATCGTGGAGCCGCTTTCCATCGGAATGTATGCGCTGATGCTTTCCGTTCCGATGCCCGGCGCGACTATCGGCATTCTTGGTTCTGGCCCGATTGGCCTGAGTGTGCTATTGCCGGCAAAAGCGCAGGGGGCAGGGCGGGTTTACATGACGGATAAAATTGAGGCCCGCCTTCAACTCGCCCGCCGCGCCGGGGCGGACTGGGCGGGCAATGTGCTGACGGACGATGCCGTGGCCGAAATCTCACGGCGCGAGCCGGAACTGCTGGACGCGGTTTTTGAGTGCAGCGGCGAGCAGGACGCGATGGATCAGGGTGTGCAGCTTTTGAAACCGGGCGGCAAGCTGATGCTGATCGGCATTCCCGGCGCACAGAACCGCGTCTCGTTTGACATCAACCAACTGCGGCGCAAAGAAATTTGTATTCAGAACGTTCGCCGCCAGAACAATTGCATTCAGCCCGCGATTGACATGATTGCCCGCAAGGAAATTGATGTGAATGTCATGGTGACGCACCATTTTCCGCTGTCGCAGACGCAGAAAGCCTTTGACATGGTCACGGATTACAAAGACGGCGTGGTGAAGGCGATAGTCACGCTGGACATTTGAGGAATAACGAATGCCGAACTATAGCATAGGTCTGGACTATGGAACGAACTCGGTACGCGGGCTGCTCGTAGACGTGCAGAACGGCGCCGAGATCGCGTCCAGCGTGTTTGCCTACCCACAGGGCAAAGCGGGGATTTTCCTGGATGAGCGCGACCCCGACGTGGCCCGGCAGCACCCGCAGGATTATCTGGACGGGGCCGTTTCGGTCATTCAAGGCGTTCTCAGCCAGGCGACGGCGCATCCGGGCTTTGTACCCGACCAAGTCATCGGCCTGGGTGTAGACACCACCGGCTCTACGCCCATTCCCGTCAATGCCGCGGGAATACCGCTGGCGCTGACGCCGGAGTTTGCGACTCATCCCGCCGCGCTGGCCTGGCTCTGGAAAGACCACACAGGTCATGCCGAGGCGGCGGAGATTACTGCCCTGGCCGCCGAAATCCGGCCTGTGTATCTGGCAAAGTGCGGCGGCATCTACAGTGCGGAGTGGTACTGGGCCAAAGTGCTGCGCTGCCTGCGGGCCAATCCCGAAGTTTTTGAGGCGGCCCATACCTGGGTGGAACATGCCGACTGGCTGCCGGCGACCCTGACCGGCGAAACACAGCTCGACGCGCTCAAACGCGGCATCTGCGCGGCGGGCCATAAAGCTTTGTTTCACACGGACTGGGACGGCTATCCCGATGAAGAGTTTCTGGCGCGGCTCGATCCGGGCCTGGTCAAACTGCGGCGAACTCTGCCCGATACGGCTTATCCGGTCGGCGTGGCAGCGGGAACGCTCAGCGCGGAATGGGCTGAAAAAACAGGACTGCCGCAAGGCATTCCCGTCTCGGTGGGCGCGTTTGACGCACATCTGGGCGGCGTGGGGTCGGGCATCAAGCCGGGCGTTCTGGTCAAGAATTTGGGGACTTCCTGCTGCGACATGATGGTCGCGCCTCTGGAAACACCGCTCGCCGACATTCCCGGACTGTGCGGCATCGTGCCGGAGTCCATCTTGCCGGGCTTTTACGGCCTGGAAGCCGGACAGTCGGCGGTCGGAGACATTTTCAACTGGTTTGTGAACGAAATTCAGCCGGCGGGGCAAGGGCATGAAGAACTCACCGCCGCAGCATCAAAACTGGCACCGGGTGAAAGCGGCCTGCTGGCGCTGGACTGGCACAATGGCAACCGAACCGTTCTGGTCGATGCCCGCCTGACCGGAGCCGTTCTCGGTCTGACCTTGCAGACGACACCCGCCGAGATGTACCGTGCCTGGATTGAAGCAACGGCATTCGGGGCCAGGGTTATTATGGAGCGATTTGAAGAGTACGGGCAGACAGTAGACAAAATCATCAACTGCGGCGGCATTTCGGTGAAAAATCCGATGGTGATGCAGATTTACGCCGACATCATGGGCCGCCCGCTGGCAATTTCCCGCAGCGCGCAGACCGCCGCGCTGGGGTCCGCGATTGCCGGGGCTGTCGCCGCCGGGGCTTATTCCTCGTTTGCCGAAGCCACCGATGCCATGACGGCCCTCCATCCGCGCATTTTTGCGCCGGACGCGGCGAGTCAGGCGGTTTACAACCGTCTGTACGCGCTTTACCGAACGCTGCACGATGCGTTCGGCCTCAAAAACACGCGGGAAGATTTGTCGGGTTTAATGAAAGAATTGCTGACGATCCGAGACGAGGCGCGTCATGTCTGATGATTACGCAGAGCTTAAAGAAATCGTCTATCGCGCCAACATGCAGCTCGTCAAGGCCGGGCTGGTCGTACTGACCTGGGGCAATGCCAGCGCGGTAGACCGTCAGCGCGGCATTGTGGCGATCAAGCCAAGCGGAGTGGCCTATAACGTTCTGGAACCCGATGACATGGTGCTGGTCTCGCTGGAAACAGGCCAGCCGCTTGCCGGGGAAGTGTTTCGGCCTTCCTCAGACACGCCGACCCATGTGTGCCTGTATCAGCGATTTCCTCAAATTGGCGGCATTGCCCATACGCATTCGCGCCACGCGACAAGCTGGGCGCAGGCCTGCCGCGAAATTCCCTGCTACGGCACGACTCATGCAGATACATTCTACGGCCCGGTTCCACTCTGCCGCCCGCTCACTTCGGGAGAGATTGAAGAAGCCTACGAATGGAACACGGGTCTGGTGATTGCGGAGCATTTCGAGAAAAACCAGCTTGACCCGCTGCATCTGCCCGGCGTCCTGCTGTCTTTCCACGCCCCGTTTGCCTGGGGCGAAACACCGGCCAAAGCCGTCGAGAATGCAATTATCATTGAGGAAGTGGCCGGGATGGCTTTGCAGACGGAAGCGATCAATCCGCAGGCGGCGACTGCCCCGCAATCCATTTCAGACAAGCATTTTTTGCGAAAGCACGGCAAAGATGCCTATTATGGACAGCCGAAAGACCCCGATAAAGAACCATGATACCCCGCCCTGAAGGGCAGGTCTGGTGGGCGAGACGCCAACCGCCCGGTGGGCGGAAGAGTAAAACACCCTCTTTTGTCTTCCCGGTCGCAGACCGGTTGGCCGCAGGCCCGCCAGACCTGCCCTTCAGGGCGGGATTTGTATGAACAGCCTGCAATTCTAACAAACATTATGACAAACACTGTTACTGCAAATATTCTGATCGCTCCCCCGGAGCCGTACAAAGCGATCATTTTTGATTGCGACGGCACACTGGCCGACACAATGCCCAGCCATGCAAAAGCATGGGTGGCTTCCTGCCGCTCTTTCGGCCTGGACATTACCGAAGAGCCGTTTATTGAGATGGGCGGTCTGCCCAATCGTGCGATTATCGAACGGCTCAACAAAGAATTTGGCGCAGGACTGGACATCGGCGGCACGCAGGAAGATAAAGAGCGGCGTTACCTGGAAATGCTGCACCAGGTCACGGAGATCAAGGCGGTCGCCGACATTGCGCGGGCGCATCAGGGGCAGGTTCCCATTGCCGTCGCGTCCAGTGGAATGCGGCATGTGGTGGAAAAAACGCTGACAGCCGTGGGATTGATCTCGCTGTTTGATGTGATTGTGACTGCCGATGACGTAGTGCATGGCAAGCCTGCCCCGGACTTGTTTCTGCTGGCCGCCGAGCGCCTCGGCATCGCTCCCGCCGACTGCATTGTTTACGAGGATGGCGATCCGGGCCTGGAAGCGGCCCGGCGGGCCAACATGCGCGCGGTGGATGTGCGCGTTCTGTGGCAGGACGACGCGCCATGACGGCGATCCGAAAAGGAGTCATTACGGCGGCGGGTCGCGGAACCCGGCTGATGCCGGCGACGCGCACCGTTCAGAAAGAACTATTTCCGCTGGTGGATAGAGATGGCCGCGCCAAGCCGATTATTCAAATTCTCGTCGAGGAATTGCGGGCGTCCGGGATCGAAAAAATCTGCATCGTTGCGAACGCTGCCAACCTTGAGCCGATGCAAAAACACTTCGCCGGGGAAGAAGGCAGGGAGCAGATTTCGTTTGTCGTGCAGGCCACGCAGGACGGCTACGGCCATGCGGTCTACCAGGCGCGGGAATGGGTCGGCGGCGAGCCGTTTGTGCTGACACTCGGTGACCATGTGTATTTTTCGGATATAGATAGTCGCTGCACCCGTCAGGTCATAGAGACATTTGAAGCGCATGGCTGCTCGGTCTCATCGGTTTTTCCGGTGGAGGCATCGCACGTTTATCGCTATGGCATTATTGCCGGTGAGCCGCTGCCCGGAGCCGAGCCTGCCGTTTACCGTATCCACGCGATGGCGGAAAAGCCGACGCTGGAATTCGCGCAGGCCAATCTGCAAACGCCGGGCCTGCCGAATGACCGATTTCTTTCTTTTTTCGGTATCCATGCGTTCACTCCCACGATTTTTGACTGCCTGGCACATTTGATTGAAACCAACCTCCGTCAGCGCGGCGAGTTTCAGCTCACCGCCGCCCAGGAGATGCTGTTTGCGCGGGAAAACTATCTTTTGAGCGAGATTGCGGGGGATCGCTTTGACATGGGCATCCCCGAAGGATTGATTAAAACGCAAATCGCCCTGGCGCTGCGCTCGCCGTTTGCCGGGCAGGTGCAGGAGATGCTGCGGTAAATTATGGACATTGTGGTAGACACATCCACTGTGATCAAAGTGATTGCGAATGAACCGAAACGAACTGAAATCCTTCATCTTACCGAAGGCATGGATTTATTTTCACCACAATCATTGCCCTGGGAAATCGGGAATGCGTTTACAGCAATGTTCAAGCGCCAGCGTATCACTCGAGAAGAGGCTATGACCTCACTTCAGACATAGGATCAAATGACTATCACATTGATCAAAACTGACCTGACTTTCGCCTTAGACATCGCCTCCGCGCATAAAATCTATGCTTACGATGCGTATATCATTGCTTGCGCTCTTCTCCTAAACTGCCCATTGATTTCTCTCGATAAGGGGTTGAAAACTATAGCAACAGCAAGGGGAGTTCCTTTAATTGAGGTAGAATAATCAAATGCAGACTTACCAGGAAACCGAAAGCCTTATTCCGCTTCTTGAACAGGCGAGTCAAGATGGGGCAGTCTACATTCGCCGGTCTGATGGACAGCTTTATATATTAAAGCCAGAGACGTCACAACGCTCGCCACTGGATGTTGGAAGCAGGTTAAACCTGAATCTGACGACGGATGAAATTATCGAGTTTATTCACGAAGGACGCGGAAACGACCGCTGGTAAACGGCACTTTTAGGAGAAACACAAATTATTATGTCAACAGCAATTACCAATGTGCAGGCGCGGCAGATTCTGGACTCGCGCGGCAACCCGACTATTGAGGTGGATGTCTACCTGGAAGACGGCACGCTGGGCCGGGCAAGCGTCCCTTCGGGCGCATCTACCGGCGCGAATGAAGCCGTAGAACTGCGAGACGGCGACAAAAAAGTCTACGGCGGCAAGGGCGTCCTGAAAGCTGTGGAGAATGTCCACGAGCGCATCGCCCCGGAACTGATTGACCTGGATGCGACCGAGCAGGTTGCCATTGACGAATTGATGATTCATCTGGACGGTACGGATAACAAAGGCAACTTGGGGGCGAACGCTATGCTCGGCGTTTCCCTGGCTGTCGCCAAAGCGGCGGCCCGCTGCCTCGGCCTGCCCCTGTACCGCTATATCGGCGGAACGTCCGCCCGGCAGTTGCCCGTGCCGATGATGAACATTATGAACGGCGGCAAGCACGCCGATTCCAATGTCGACATGCAGGAGTTCATGGCAATGCCCGTCGGCGCAGCGTCGTTTGCCGAGGCGCTGCAATGGGGGACGGACGTTTACCATGCGCTGAAAGGCGTTCTCAAAGCGCGGGGCCTGGCGACGGCAGTGGGCGATGAAGGCGGCTTTGCGCCCAATCTGCCTTCCAATGAAGAAGCCATTAAAGTCATTCTGGAAGCGATTGACAAGGCGGGCTATAAAGCGGGCGAGCAGATAATGATCGCCATGGACCCGGCGGCGTCCGAGTTCTACGACAACGGCCAGTATGTGCTGAAGGGCGAAGGGCGAACGCTGTCAGGCGATCAGATTGTGGACTATTACGCCGATCTCGTGGAAAAATACCCGATCATCTCCATTGAAGACGGCCTGGCGGAAGACGACTGGATTACCTGGAGAAAACTGACCGAGCGGATCGGCCACAAAGTACAGCTTGTCGGCGACGACTTGTTCGTCACAAACACCAAATTTTTGCAGCGCGGCATCGATTCGCAGACGGCAAACTCAATTCTGGTGAAGGTCAACCAGATCGGAACACTGACGGAAACCCTGGCCGCGATTGAAATGGCAAAGCGCGCGGGCTATACCGCCGTTGTCTCGCACCGTTCCGGCGAGACGGAAGATGCCACGATTGCCGACATCGTGGTGGCAACGAATGCTGGTCAAATCAAAACTGGTGCGCCTGCCCGCACAGACCGGGTCGCAAAATATAACCAACTGCTTCGCATTGAAGAAGCGCTGGGCGACACGGCGATTTTTGAAGGCCGAGCGTCGTTTTATAACTTGAAGAAGTAAGCGGAACGAGCAAGGAACCCGGCCCTTCAGGGCCGGGTTGAGACTGATTTTGCCCCACGCCCTGCCGCTTTTATGCCTCGCCGCGTTCTTTGCAGGATTTTTTGACGCGGTTGTGGGCGGCGGCGGACTGGTACAGCTCCCGGCGCTGCTGGTTTTGCTGCCGACAACGCCAGTGGCGACGATCCTGGGAACGAATAAGCTGACTTCCCTGATGGGGACTTCGGCAGCCGCGACGCAGTACGCACGTCATGTGCGAATTCAGTGGCCCGTGATTCTCCCCGCTGCCCTTGCAGCCTTCGTGTTTTCTTTTCTGGGAGCAAGGGCAGCCAGCCTCGTTCCTGCGGCAGTATTTCGCCCCATGATTTTGGCCCTGCTGATTGGGGTTGCCGGATACGTCTTCTGGAAAAAAGATTTTGGCGCGCTCGCTGTTCCCGCAAATTTAGAACATCGGCATCGCTGGGCCGGTATTGGCATCGGAAGTGCGCTGGGCTTCTACGACGGCCTGTTTGGGCCGGGAACTGGCAGCTTTCTGATTTTCGCATTTGTCGGCCTGTTCGGACTGAGTTTTTTGTCGGCATCCGCTTCGGCGAAAGTCATCAATGCGGCGACTAATCTGTCCGCAGTGCTGTTTTTTGCGGCGACGCAGCATATCCTTTATGCCGCCGCTCTGCCGATGGCGGGCTGTAATGTTCTCGGTTCCCTGGCGGGAACGCGGCTGGCCGTGCTGAAAGGCAGTGGTTTTATCCGCGTCTTGTTCCTATGCGTTGTCACAGCCCTGATTCTCAAGTTTGGCAGCGATCTTATTTCCCACTAAAAAACTGCTTATGTTTAATCGCGCCAACATCGCCGGGTTTTTGCAGGGCTTGTTTGTTCTGCCTTTGTGTGCGCTGTTTGGCGGGCTGGTCGCGCTGCTTTTCCACGCGCATGGCTTCGGTTTATGGGGATGCATCGGTTTTTGCGCGCTGTTTCCCATTTTTGGAGCGATGAGAACGCGGCAAACCGCGCTTCTGGCGGGGCTTTTGGCCGGTGTGATCGTGTCTCTGAGCTTATTTTTTGCGCTGGCTCCGGTTCGCGCCCAGGAGTCGCCTCTCCCTCTGCGCGGCTTTATCATCTGCCTGGACCCCGGTCATGTGTCAGAAACCAGCGCGGGAACCGAAAGCCGCGACCATAAGCTGACCGAGGCGCATGTCAACTGGCTGGTCGCCCAGCGGCTGACGCGCCTGCTTCAATCGGAAGGGGCGGTTGTGGTGCCGACGAAGATGCGCGAAACGCAGGTGGTGACCAACCGCCATCGCGCCGAGATCGCAAACACCGCCCGCGCCGATTTATTTCTGCGCCTGCACTGCGATTCAGGAGAACAGGCTGGCATTGCGACTTACTACCCCGACCAGCAGGGTCGGCGCTTCGGCGTCACCGGCCCGGCTCCGAGCGTGATGAAGGCCAGCTTTATTGCCGCCAGCGTCTTTCAGCCCGCCGTCACGGACGCCCTGCACGGGGCTTTGCGGGATGCGGGCATCAAAGGCGATTCCCAAACGGGAGTCGGCAGCAAGCAAGGAGCGCTCACCGGGTCTATCTTTTCGCGCGTTCCGGCCCTGACCGTAGAAATGTGCGTCCTGACGAACGCGCACGATTATCGCTTTATTCGTACACCTGCCGGTCAAGCGCAGATGGCACAGGCCCTGCTAGTCGGGGTGGAAGCCTATGCGGCGAGGCTTGGAAAGTAACACAATGACAATCGAAACTGACGTTTCCTGGGACCTCAGCGATTTATTCAATGGGCCGGACGACCCAAAGATTGACGCGGCGCTGGCGCGAACACGCGAACGGGCAGCCGCATTTGCACAGAACTATCAGGGCAAAATTGACAGCCCCAATTTGACGGCGGCGCGTCTCGCCGAGGCCATTCGCGAGTACGAAGCGCTCTGGCAGGAAGGTGGCAAGCCGGGTATGTATGCCCGCCTGCGATTTTCAGCGGACAACAGCGACCCAGAGCGGGGCGCGCTGATGGCAAGGGTGCAGGAGGAAACGACGCGCCTGTCGCTGCCGCTGGTGTTTTACCGGCTGGAACTGGCACGAGTGGCCGATGAGATTTTGACGCCGCTGCTGGATGACCCGCAGCTTGCCCCCTATCGGTACTACATTCATCTGGTCCGGGCAGGCCGCCCGCATCAGTTGTCGGAAATCGAAGAAACCCTGCTGGCCCGGTTCAGCGACACCGGACCGCGCGCCTTTGTGCGATTGTCCGGCGAAATTCGCGCGGCCACAATTTTCCGCCCCACCCTGCCGGACGGCACGACGCCGGAAATGAACTTTTCGCAGCTTACCGCCCTGTATTCTTCGCCCGACCGGTCTGTGCGTCAAGCCGCTGCGCTTGCTTTTGCCGAGGGTGCGAAAGCCAATCTCAAAACGCTAACATTTATTCTGAACACGCTGCTTCAGGACAAGGCCGTCTCGGATGAAATCCGGCATTATGACAGGCCCGAAGCGACGGGATTTCAGCGGGACGAGCTGCCGGGCGAGACGGTGGAACTGGTCACAGGGACCACGGCGGAGCATTACTCGCTGGCACAGCGCTACTACCGGCTCAAGGGCAAAACACTGGGCTACCCTCTGAAAGACTATGACCTGGCTGCACCGCTGGGAACCGCCGAGGATCACATTTCATTCGGCGAAGCGCAAGCCATTGTTTTGGATTCATTCGGCAGCTTTTCGCCGCTCATGCGCGAGCTGGCTGCGGAGTTTTTCGACAAAAATTGGATCGACGCCGCGCCGCGCAAAGGCAAGCAAGGCGGGGCGTACTGCAACGGCGGTACGCCGGATACGCACGGCTATGTGTTTTTGAATTATCTGGGGAAAATGCCGCATGTGATGACACTGGCCCATGAATTGGGGCATGGGGTACACGGCTCGCTTTCGCGCGGCCAGACCTACTTTAATATGTTTGGGACGCTGCCTATGGCCGAAGTTGCCAGCACCTTCGGCGAGATGCTGGTTTTTGATCGCCTGCAAACCGGCGCATCAGACGAAACGCGGCTCGCGCTTTTGGCCGATAAAATTGAAGGCGCGATAGGGACGATCATGTCCACGACGGGCCGGTACCGGCTGGAAAAGATTATTCATCGCCGGCGGCGCGCGCAGGGCGAAATGACGCCGGAGCAAATTTGTGATCTGTGGCAGGCGGAAATGGCCGCGCTGTACGGAGACAGCGTGGAGATCACCGACCGGCTGCGGCTTTCGTGGAGCTTTATTCCGCACTTTGTCAATTCGCCGTTTTACTCGTATCCCTACACCTTCGGGGAACTGTTCGCACTGGCGCTGTACCAGAAATCCAAAGACGAAGGCCCGGCGTTTGCCGAAAAATACTTGAACTTGCTGCGAGCCGGCGGCAAAGATTCGCCGCACAATTTAGCGCGCCTTGTCAGCGTCGATTTGGACGACCCGGACTTCTGGCGCGGCGGATTCCGTGTGGTGGAAGGCTTAATTGACACGTTCGAAGCACTTATGGGGGAATAACGCACCAGGTTTATTCAAATACGGCACATCCGGGTATCATCAATACGTCGTACAGACACCTCAAAGGAGAGAATAATGTCATCCAATGTCACTCAGGAGACCGTCGGCAGCCCGACGATTGACCAGCAGCACCAGCATCTCAAAGAAGTGCATGAGCATCTGCGCCATGCGTCCACTTCGGATAGCTCGGAAGAAATTCGCGAGCGTCTGCGCCGCGCCGAGCTGGCTTTGCAGCGGCACGATCAGCAGCAGAGCGCAGCCCGGAATTAGTCCCCCAAAATGCCACGCCGTCCACACTGCTGTGGTTCGGCGGGGCTTTTTTGTGCTTATTGCGGCTTCACGGCCAGGTAAAACAGGCGGTCGGAGCGCTTTTTCGGAGGGTCGACGCTGTAAGCGTCGTACACAGCAACTTCGGAAAAGCCGGCGGCGCGCAGCCAGGCCGTTAGATCATCCTTGCTATAGGCACGCTGCCGATGGACTTCGGTAAATATCTGCCGATCTTCGCCCGATCCAGGGTCGTAGGAAAAGCGCATGTGAACGGTGCATAGCCGCGTCTGCGGATCGTAGCGGGAGCGCCAGCGGTAATGCAGGGGTTCATCGCGCCGGGTGCAGCTTTGGTTAAACATCCCTTCCGCCAGCGCATACTCCGTGTTGACATCAAACAAAAACGTGCCGCCGGGATGAAGCTGGGCTAGAACGCGGGAAAAAGCGGATTGAATGCGCTCCGGCTCCAAAATGTAGTTGAGACTGTCAAACAGGCAGACAACGGCATCAAATCGCAAGTCGCCTAAATCCAGGTCGGCGGCATCCTGCTCATAAAATTCAAGAGCGAGATGAGATTCGGCGGCTCGGCGGCGGGCAACGGCCAGCATTCCAGGGGACAAATCGGCTCCCGTCACCCCGTAGCCGCGCGCAGCCAGTAGGCGTGACATCGTGCCGGTTCCGCAGGCCAGGTCCAGTACCGTGCCGGGGTGCGTCCCATGGCGTTTCCAAAGGCGCTCCAGATAATCAGCCCAGAAGCGATACGGAACGCCTGCCATGAGCGCATCATAAAACGGCGTCACCGCACCGAAGGAGGCATCTTCAGAAAGTGCAGACGGCGGCATAAGGTTAGCGTTCCGCCGAGGCCGGCTCCGGGGTGCGGGACGGGGCCGCTGAGAGGGCCTTCAGACTGTCTACGGTGATACCATTCAGCAGAAGCCACCCCAATGCGCCGCAGGCCAGATAAGAAACAGCAGCTCCCGCAAAGATCAGGCGCAGAGCCTCATTGCCCGGAAACAGGCCCACCAAAAGCGTGGCCAGCGTGGCCCCCCCGGCCATCGCCAGTTTGTTGACCAGGCTGATTGTGCCGTTCACGCGCCCCATCAAATGGTTCGGCGCGGTCATCTGAAAGAGTGTTACCAGTCCCAGATTTGCGAATGTGTTGCCGACCCCGGCCACAAACATCATCGCTCCGCCCAGATACAAATTGCTGCTGAATGCCAGGACGAGCAGAGCCAGCCCCATCAGACACAGCCCCATCGAGATAAGCCGTGCGGGAGGCGCAAACTTGATGGGGCCGGAAGCGAGCAAGCCCGTTGTCAGGACTGCCACACCGCTCAGCGAAACCAGCAGTCCGTATTGACGCCCGTTGCCGCCCCACAAATCGCGCACAAAGGGAAACAGCAGCGTGTTATACACAAAGGCCGTCGTCACAATGGTTACCAGCAGCAGCAAGGCAGGGCGCAGAACGGGACTGGTCCGAACATACTCCAAGCCTTCACGCATGTCCTGCCAGATGCCCGTCATGCCGCGTGCGGCCCGTGCCGTCGGCGGCAGAGCCATATTCCGAACCAGCAGCACCAGCAGTGCCGAGATCAGAAATGTCGCCGCATCAAAGACGAACACGCCGCGCGGATGCACCCAGAGAAGCAAAAAGCCGCCCAGCGCCGGGCCAAGAAGCTGGACGATCTGCATGGAGGTCAGCGCCAGAGAAGAAGCCTGCAAAAGCTGCTCACGCGGCATCAGCGAGTTCATCAGCGCCTGCCGGGCGGGTAAAAAAAAGCAGGACAAAGAAGAAACGGTGAAAGACACCCCGTAAATCAGCGGCAGCTCGTGCGCCCCGAAATGCCGCACCTGCGAAATCCCCAGCAGCATCAAAACGGCACAAGCGCGGCCTAAGTCCACCGTAACCATGGTGCGGCGGCGGTTCCACCGGTCGGCAAAAACTCCCCCCAGCAGTCCAAACAGCACAACCGGAATTGTCTCAAAAATCACGGTCAATCCCACTGCCGTTTTGCTGCCGGTGGCATTGTAGACAATGACGGGCATTGCCAGCGCCAGCGCCGAATCGCCGAGGCTGGAAATGATTTGTGCCAGCCAGAGCCGCAGGAAGCTGGGGTTGCGGAAAAGTGAGGTTCCGGGCAAAGATAGTGAAGGCATCGAAACTTTCGGTGACATGGACTTTATTTTGCTGATGCGGTGCTTGCTTCCGGCACGGGTCTGATCGGAGAGGAATGACTGCTATCGCGTCGGCGTACCTGCATTTGAAATCCCCGGTGCGGATACAAAGTAAGCTGTGTTTCAGGCCTTTTGCCTCGCTGAGGAATAAGAGTCAAGGCCGTGCGCTGCGCCAAGATAGTAAGTATTAATTGGCCTTCCATTAAAGCAAAATAGTTGCCGATACAGACCCGCGGGCCAAGACCAAAGGGCATGAATGCGGTCGGCGGTCGTTTTTTTTCTTCTTCGGGTGTAAAGCGGTCCGGGTTGAAATGGGTCGGATTAGGAAAATAGCGCTCATCCTGATGGATGCGATGAATGCTCATCCAGACAAGCGTTCCCGCCGGAATGGTAAAGCCGCCGATCACGACACCCTGTTTACAGCGGCGCGTGACCCGCCCCGCCCGCGGGTGCAGGCGCATTCCTTCCTTGAAAACCTGAAGTGCATACGGCAGCGCTGCTAAGTCCGCCAGCGTTGGCAAGCGGCCTTTCAGAACAGTGTCCGCTTCCTGCTGAAGTTTGTTCAGTATTTCTGGGTGCTGGGAAAGTTGATACCAAGCCCAGGAAACCGCTTCCATGACATGCACTGTCCCGGCAAACATCAATGTCATTAGTTCATCACGAATTTCGTCGTCGGTCATCCCGGAGCCGTCTTCATGCCGACTTTGTATCAGCACGGCGAGAACATCGTCCCGCTCGACGCGGGAAGCCCGGCATCGGGCAATGGCCGGATATAAAACGGCATCCATCGCTTCGGCGGTTCGGTAGGCAGCTCGGAGTCGCCAGGGGAAAAGCCCGCTGATTTTATTCAGCGTTGTTTCCTGCATTTCCGTCGCGAAACGCATCAGCGCCAAATGGGCTGTCTCAAAATCCGTTCCCAGAATGTCTTCCCCCACCACAGTTTTGCCGATCACAGCCAGAGACAGGCGAAGCATTTCTCGGGGCAGTGCAAGCGTGCTTCCCTCCACCCAGGAAGACTGCACACGCTCGATGCCCTCCGCCATTTGTGTGGCATACAGAGAAACATGGCGCGGCTGGAAGGCTGGGGCGACCAGGCGGCGCTTACGACGATGGTCGGCACCGACACTGAAGAACATCCCATCTCCCATCAAGGACTTGGTTTTGTCTTTGTTGTGGCTGGGAGCTTTTGTGTGATGAAAGCAGGCGTCATTTTTCACCAGGATTTCATGCGCGAGCTCGTGAGACTGCACAAAAACTACCGGCTCATTGAAGTAAGTAAAGCGGCAGATTGGGCCGGATGCTTCTCCGATACGGCGAATGTTGTCAAACAATCGCCCGAATAGTTCACCCTTTGCTCCGACAACTTTATCCCAATCCAACTCCGGCATGGCAGGACAGTTCTTTTGAAAACCTTCCTGCGTTACCTCGGTTGTTGCCAATGGTATAGTTTTTTCCATCATAATGTCCAATTTGCGTGGGATGAATACGGTATAAACCGAGCGGGTGCGTCCTAAGGCGCTCGGCAGAACGTTACAAACATTATAACACGCTTTCCGGCTTTGGAAAAGTGTTGGGCCAAGATTTTTTCGGCCTGAGGTATACTATGGGCATCGGAGGAAGCCATGCTCGAACGGTCTTTGCCTGAAACGATTTATACGCGGCGGCGGACGCGCCCAGTGACGGTCGGCACTGTGACCATCGGCGGCGGCGCGCCGGTAGTCGTGCAGAGCATGATTACGGAGGAAACGCGCAATGTGGCCGGCTGCGTCGCACAGATCATCGCCATGGCCGATGCCGGATGCGAAATCGTGCGCGTGACTACCCCCACCCTCGCCGAAGCGCATTGCCTGGGCGAGATACAAGCAGAAGTGCGGCGGCGCGGCTACTTTGTCCCATTAGTAGCTGACGTGCATCACCAGGGCAGTGACATCGCGGTTGCCGTCGCGCAGTTTGTGGACAAAGTACGCATCAATCCCGGTTTGTTCGTGTTCCGCAAGCCGCGCGGGCGGGCGGATGAGTATACGGACGCCGAGGTACGCGAAGAGCAGGACGCGATTGAAGCCTCCCTGCTGCCGGTCATTAACATCTGCAAAGAGCGCGGCACTGCCATGCGAATCGGCGTCAACCACGGCAGCCTGGCGGAGCGGCTGACGGTGATGTATGGCGACACGCCGGAAGGCATGGTGGAAAGCGCCTTGGAGTATCTCAAAATCTGCGAGGCGCACGACTACCGAAATTTGGTGATTTCGCTGAAAGCCTCGCGCGTCCCCGTGATGCTGGCGGCCAACCGCCTGATGGCGCGGCGCATGGCGGCGCTGGGAATGGACTACCCGCTGCATCTGGGCGTCACCGAAGCAGGCGACGGCGAGTATGCGCGGATCAAAAGCACGGCAGGAATCGCGACCCTGCTGGCGGAAGGCATCGGCGATACCATCCGGGTCTCTCTTTCGGAAGACCCGATTGCCGAAATTCCGGTCTGCTACGACATTTTGCAGGCGCTGGGCCTGCGAAAAACCAAAGTGGAGTTTATTGCCTGTCCCTCCTGCGGGCGCACCAAGTTTGAGCTGACTTCCGTGCTGAGGCAGGTCAAAGCGGCGACCAATCATCTGGTGGGCCTGGACATCGCCGTCATGGGCTGCATTGTCAACGGGCCGGGCGAGATGGCGGATGCCGATTACGGCTATGTCGGCAAAGGCGGCGGGGTCATTACGTTATATCGGGGCCGGACGCCGGTTCAAAACGTTCCGCAGCAAGACAGCGTGACGGCGCTGGTCGATCTCATCAAAGCCGATGGGCGCTGGACGGACCCGCCAGAGGGCCAAACTCTTTCCACAGCGCCCTTTGCCAAAGAGCTGGCAATGGCCGGATGAAGTTCCGTAAGCTGAAATTATTTTATCAAATGTATGATAAGAGTGAAAATAAATATTAACAATTCACACGCTTGTCCGGTTTAGCGCAAAAACAAGTGGGGTATTTATCGCGTGGAAGCGCAAACTTCCGCTTCCAATAAACATCTCGCTTGCGGATATGCAAGAAAGGACACATCAATGGCAGGACAAGGTGGAGATCGCGAACAGCACGCCGAAGCCGGACGCCAGGGCGGCGAAGCTTCCCACGGCGGCGGCAATCAGGGCGGCGGCAATCAGGGCGGCAACAGTGGCGGGGGCAATCAGCAGTCCCAATCCGGCAACAGCGGCGGCCAGCAGGGCGGCAGCGAACGTGGCGGAACCCATGAGCAGCATGTGGAAGCGGGCCGCAAAGGGGGCGAGGCTTCCCATGGCGGCGGAAATCAGGGCGGCCAGCAGGATGGCGGAGGCAGCGAGCGAGGCGGCAGCAGCGAGCAGCACGCAGAAGCGGGCCGCCAGAGCCATAAAAACAGCTAAACACTCCTGAATTCAAAACGGCACAATATCATATCCGGCTAAGAGAACAGGCAGGCCAAAAGTTGGCTTGCCTGTTTTGTTTTTCCGAGCCTGAGCGGTCTCGCAGAAATATGCCCCTGCCCCGATTTTGGGGAGCCGAATTACCTATCCCTGCCGCATTCACACCTGCACTGGCAGACCCAGAGGGCGTTCTGCGGCTGACCCTTCCCTCGGGATAGGTCTCCGGCTCGCCAGAATTGGGACGAGGGCCTCTTATACTCGCCGTGCCAGCAGCAGGCAGGCATCATCGGAGAGAGAGCCGCCGGCAAATGAGCGCGCGCCTTCCAGAATGGCCTGCCCGGTTTCGCGCAGGGTGGGCAGGCTGCTCGCCGCTTTGGCCAGCTCTACCAGGCCATCATAGTCCAAAAACTCTTTGCCACGCCGCGCTTCCGTAATACCATCGGTGACAAGCACCACCGTATCACCCCGATTTAATAGGATTGTCTCGGCGGAATAATTTGCTTCGCTTTCCAGCCCCAGCAGGGGGCCTTGAATCGCGACTGCCTCCGTTCCGCCATTGGCCCGCAGCACCAGGGGCGGCTCTGCGCCGGCCAGCGCGGCGGTCATTTGCCCGGTTTCCGGGTTGAGAACGAGAACGCAAAGCGTGACGAAGTGCGCGTCTTCGGCGGTGCTGAAACGCTGCGCGTTATAAAAAAACGTATTCAGACGCTCCAGCGCGCGGCCCGGTTCCGGCGTTTCGCGCAAGAATGCGCGCAGGACATATTTGGCTTCCGCCGTGTGCGCCGCCGCTGCCAGGCCTTTGCCGGACACGTCGCCGACCACCAGCGCGATTTCACCATCTAGGCGAAAGGCGTCATAAAAGTCGCCGCCAATCTGCGCTTCTTCCCAGGCAGCCTGATACTGGCAGTTGAGCGCCAGACCGGGAAAAACATCCTCGGCCAGTGTCGGCAGAAGCGACTGCTGAAACGTGGCGGCGATATGATGCTCACGCTCATACAGCCGGGCGCGGCGGTCTTCTTCTTTACGAGCCGTGAAATCCCGCAGCACCTTTGCAAACCAGCGCTGCTGGCCCGATTTGTCCCGCAGGGCCGTCATCACGCCGCTGGCCCAGAATCGCCTGCCGTCCTTTCGCAGATGCCAGCGCTCATCGTCCGCCCGCCCCTCCACCGCGGTATTTTTCAGTTCTCTTTCGAGAATGCCTCGTGCGCGGTCTTCGCTGGTAAAAATGACGGAGGCCGACTGGCCACGAATTTCGGCTTCCGTGTATCCAAAAATGCGTTCTGCACCCAAGTTCCAGTTGATAATGTTGCCTTGCGGATCGAGAAGCAGAATCGCATAGTCTTCCACGGCGTCCACCAGCAGGCGGTAGCGCTCCGTCTCCGCTTGAATCCGCTCGGTGACATTACGAATGAGCCAGCGCAGAGACAGGGGCTGCCCGTAAGGATTGCGGACAACGGAAATGGTAACGACCGACTTCAGGGGCGTCTGCTTACGCGGCTCCCAGGTCATTTCCTGTTCCGCAACTTGTGCCATTTTGGGCATATCCGTCAGCAGATCGCGAAATTGCTGCCGCTCACCCTCAGCAATAAAAGTCGCCAGCGGCTTGCCTTTGAGAAAACGCCTGGAAATGCCCAGCAGACTTGCAGCCGCTTGATTGGATTCTAGAACTACCCCATCCATGTCGGTAACCAGATACGCATCCGGGGCCGAATCGAATAAATCCTGATAATGCCGCCGCCACGTTTCCGTAGTGACATTGGCAGCGGCTAGGGCTTCATTCTGGGCGCGCATTTCTTCTTCCGCCACGCGCAGCTCTTCCAATGTGCTGTTCATCGTTTCAAAGGCGATTTCCAGCAGTCCCGCAGTATCCGGCGGCATTTGCCGCTGCAAATCGGCGACATGCTCGTGAAGAAATTTGACCCCGTCTGCGAATGCGTCAATGTTTGCCAAACGCCACCAAAATTTCTAGTCGGCTTTTGACCAACTTATAAGGGCCGGTCGGTCAGGGCCGGTCGGTCAGGGCCGGTCGGTCAGGGCCGGTCGG
This sequence comes from Capsulimonadaceae bacterium, assembly GCA_965277095.1. Taxonomy (GTDB): domain Bacteria; phylum Armatimonadota; class Armatimonadia; order Armatimonadales; family Capsulimonadaceae; genus JANXMY01. Next base: position 2,119,412 of record OZ255718.1, on the reverse strand, counting down.
TCAGGGCCGGTCGGTAAACGTGACGTGAATGTATGCCTGTTACCCGAAGATATGCGATGAGTAAACAAGTGTCACAATAACAATCTGGTTGCTGCGCGGCGCGTCCACGCCCGGCCCATCGGCAAGGCGGCGCATGAAAGCAACTTTGCGCCCGTCCGGGGAAAACACGCAGGCCAGCGCGGAAGGCGCTTCGGGATCATAAGTGCGAGGTGTCAAACGCTGGCTAAGGCCCGAAGCCGCGTCCACAACGAAGACGCTGTTGTCCGCCGCATACGCAAGCTGCGATCCATCAGGACTCCAGGTGAAAGCAGAGGCCACGCTCCATGAGTCGCGCGTGATCTGGCGCGGCTCGCCGCCTAGGGGTGAAACGGCCCAAAGCTGCACAACGCCGGTGTCATCGCGCATCAAACACGCGATTTGCGTGCCGTCCGGGCTGGCGCGCAGCCAGTGGCGCGGCCCCTGCAAGCCGGGATAAGACCGATGCTGCGTGTGGGTCAAGCGTCTCTGGCGCGTGCCAAGCGGCGGGTGCGGGCGCATGGTCAGCGTCCCTTGCAGCGGGCCGTCCGGGGCAGGCATCGTCACATCCTCCGGCAGATCGGCGAGAAACACTTCCCAAAGAGAATCACCGCCTGCCGTTATCACCTGTCCCTGAAACGCAATGGCCCAGCGCTGCCAGGTGCCATCGGGCCGGCGGTAGCCGCTGGTTCCCACCCAGCCCTCTTCCAGCGCCTGCATGATGTCGTCGGAACCGGGGCGAGGCCGTGCCGTCGTTTGCGTTGCCAGCACGGAAAAGTATTCGCCGCTGTGACTGCGGGGATGGCCGCTGCCGACATGCACCGGCCCCAGCGGCACGCTGACGCCGACATTGCGCTGATCCGTCTGGTGGGTCTCGGTTTCTTCTGCGAAGGCCGCCAGCAGAGCATCATTGTAAGTGAAGCTCACCCGCTGCCCGTCCGGGCTGAAGACATGCACATGAGAGCCGCCGCGCAGCGCCCCCGGCGTCAGAGGCGGCGTCAGGTCACGCGCATCCAGATTCCGGGCAATGCCCGGCCTGTCTATGTTTACCAGAACGCCCTGCCGGTGCGCCGGGCCGTACTGCCAGTCGGGAGTGGGATTCTGCGGGCCAAGAATAAATGCCACGCAGGACCGATCCGGGGCAAACGTCGCCACGCCGCAATGCGCCCCCGCCGCCGCTTCATAAAGCCGCCGGACTTCGCCGGTTTCCACCTGCACCATTTCGATGAAGCTGCCGTCAAACACTGCGCCTTCGGCATCGGAGCGCGTGTCATAAACAATCCAGCGGCTGTCCGGCGACCAGACATGGCAGTTGGTCAGGATACGCCCGCCGGGGCCGGAGGTGAGCTGCCTCTCCATGCCGGCTTACTGCCCGGACGGGGACGAATAAGAATTGGCCCCGCTTCGGCCATTCAGCAGGATTACGACGTGGCCCGGCTGCGTCCGGCCATTCACGGTAATATGATATGGCTCTTCCAAAATGGGCGACGTTCCCGGCGCACCCTCTCTGGGCCGGAAATAGCGCCAGGAAACATGACCGGGATCGGGGGTGTCGTCCAGATCGTTGTGCAGCTTTTTCCCATCCAGGCTGCCATCCCGCACCAAATCCATCAGCGAAGCCGGGTACTTGCCCTGCTGCGAGTGGTACCGGACAACTGCCTGCTGGATTTCCACCCCGTCCATGCCGGCCTTGCCGGCAGCGGCGATGGTTCCAATCAAGCTTCCTTTCTCGGGATGGGCCAGTTGATTTTTTACATTTCTGACCATCAACACACCACCAATGAGCGCCAGCAGGAAAAGCGCGGCGCAGCCGATGCCGCCGATTTTCCAGCAGCCGCCGGAATTGGAAGCAGGCGGCGGCGCGGCATAGTAGCCGCCCGGCGGGGGAGAAGAGGAAGGGGGAATGCTCATAAAGGTGTCATTTCTTGCTGTCATCAGCACAAGGCTTATTTTAGTATAACACATTTCTCGCCAGGGAGCAAGAACATTAGACCATCCCCCCAGGGCAATTGCATATCGGCCACCGAAACAGAAGGGCGGCCACCGAAACAGAAGGGCGGCCACCGAAACAGAAGGGCGGCCACAGGGGGCCGCCCCTACGTCCGTCAACCGTAGGGGCAGGCCCCCGTGCCTGCCCTTTCCCCCGTGCCTGCCCTTGATATGCGATTGCCCTTGATATGCGATTGCCCTGGCGGCTATCCACTACCACTTCTTATACGCTAAAAACTTACCGTTCAGGGTCAGCTTTACCCGGTCGCCTTTTGGGTCTTCCTCTTTCTCCACATGCATGGTGAAATCAATCGCGCTCATAATGCCGTCGCCAAACTTCTCCTGAATGACGGATTTCAGCGGCAGCCCGTAGACCTGCATGATTTCGTAGAAGCGGTAAATAAACGGGTCTGTCGGAACGACCGGCCCCAGGCCTTTGATCGGATATTCCGTGAGCGCGGCGATAAAATCCGCGCTCAGGCCCAGCGCACTTGTCAGCTTTCGGGCTTCTTCGGGCGAGGCGGTGGCCTGCCGGTAGATAAGTGCGGCAATACAGATTTCATCCAGACCGACAATCGGCTCCAGATCGGCGAAGCTCAGGCCCTTTTCTTTTTTCGCGGCCAGCAGCATTTCGGTAAGCGGGGATAAGATCATCATGGCTCCTTTATTGAACTTCTTTCGTCTATTCCCCGGCACTTTCCCTGCCGGGGACGGCTCAGGCCCGGACTGCCGGGCGAGATGGGTCAGGCAAACCTTCTTCAATCGGCAGGGGCAGGTCGCGGGCCCATTCATGCCAAGACGCGAAGTAGATTTTCACGCCTTTAATTCCCGCTTCGCTGAGGACGACAAACGTGTGGGACGCCCACACCCCTTTGAAGCAGTAAATGTTGACGGTGGAATCCGGCATGATGCCGACCTGGGATGCGATTTCTCGGATTTCGCCCGGCGACATTCAGTGGGAACGTTTTTGCTTAATGACTGGCGAGACTTCCATGAGTGCGGAGCGAAAGAGCGTGAGGAAGGTCAGCCATGGCCCCGGCGAAACAGTGAAGCGAGAGATTATTCGGCCAGCGTCGCTATAACCAAGACCTTCCAAAGGCGGGGATAGGATCGTCCTATTCCAGTCCCGCGAAGCGGTACTTCCTGGCGTTTCGCCGGATAGCCATGCCATAAATGGCATGGTTCGGGAATGATGCAAAAAAGCCGACCCGAATTATTTGTTTCAGCGGGTAAACTGGGCATACGTCATGCTCGACTGGCGTAAGCCGGCACTGGCCGGATAAATACTGGCCGGATAAATCAATGGAAATTGATCCGCCCCTGTTACGGAGACTGAGCTAATGAGAATGACAGTAACGCTGGCACGGCAGCTTGGCAGCGGCGGCTCTTATTTGGGCCATCGCCTGGCAGAGCATTTGCATGTTCGGTGCCTGGACCGGGAAATCGTCAGCCGGACTGCCCAGCAGATGGCGGTCAATGAAGCGGAAGTGGCGGAGCGTGAAGAGCGTGGGACATCGTTCTGGGAACGGATGCTCCGCGGCATGACCGCCGGGCCGCCGGAAGCTCTGTATCATGCCCCGCTTACCCTGGCTGTCTCGGATCAGGAACTCTTCGTCGCGGAAACCGAAGTGATGAAAAAGATCGCGGCGCAGGAAGACTGCGTGATTGTAGGCCGCCTGGCCTCGCACGTTTTGCCCCCCCATGCCGGCCTGATCAACATCTTTCTTCATGCACCGCCGAGTTTCCGCACCCAGCGGCTGCTGGAAACCGGGCAAGCGGACAGTGAGGCACAGGCGCGCGAGATGGTGGCAAGCTCGGACGAAACCCGCAAGCGGTACATCACACAGATGATTGGCCGGGGGTGGAATGACGCCGAGAATTACCATCTTTGCCTGGACACAAGTTCGCTGCCATTGGCGCAAGTGGCTGATATGCTGACGGAGTTCGTCCAGCGCCGGATCGAAAGCCTGAAAGCTTAATTTCCCTCAGTGCGCCTCGGCAGGAGCCGGTGCGCCGCGTTTGGGACGGCGCAGGAGCAGCACGGCGGGCAAAGCCAGGATGAATGTAAGACCAAGCAAAATGAACGCATTATTGTAGGCCATTGTCATCGCCTGCACCTGAACCAGTCGATCCATCAGGCGCAGCGCCGCTTCCTGCGCCGATGCGAGACTGTAGCCGCCATTTGCCACCAATCCACCGGCAATCCCGTTGAGACGGCTTTGAAATGTGACGTCACCCTGCGAGAGATTTGCCACAATGTCGGCCCGGTGATAAGCGGTCATGTTGACAATGTAAGTGTTCAAAACGGCGATGCCGAATGAGCCGCCAAGCTGGCGCATCAAGTTGTAAAGCGCGGCCCCCTGTGCGATTTGCGCTCCTTGAAGTCCCGCGAACGCCACTGTGCTGATGGGAATAAAGACCAGGCCCAGACCAAACCCGCGCACCATCAAGCCGGCCTGCGTATCCGATACCCCGCTTTGAGTGGTTAAATGGCCCAGCATCCACATGGCCCCGATGTAGACGAACATGCCCAGCACAATCAAAATACGAGCATCAAAGCCGCGCTGCAAAAGACGGCCGCACAGGATAACGGCGATGGCCGTCATTATTCCACCCGGCAGCAGGGCCATTCCGGTTTCCGTCGGCGTAAATCCAAGAATGGTCTGCACGAAAAGCGGATAAATAAATGTGCCGCCATAAAGGCCAAAGCCAAGCACCAGGCCCAGCAGGACGGAAGCCGACAATCCCCGATCTTTCAAAACGCGCAAGTCCAAAATGGGCGCTTTGTTGCGCGGCGACAGTTCCCAGAACACAAATCCGACCAGAGAAACAACAGCGATTATGGTCAAGCGCGTAATCCAGGCATCGTCAAACCAGTCATACCTCTCGCCTTCTTCTAAAACGTATTGCAGCGATCCCATCCCCGCCGCCAGCATAATGATCCCCGCCAAATCCACCGTGTTCACGCGCTTCTGATGCAGTGAGTCTTGTAAAAACAAGCCGACCAAAGTCAGGGAAGCAATGCCAAGCGGAACGTGGATAAAGAAAATTGTGCGCCAGGAATAGTTGTCCGTGATAAAGCCGCCCAGAACCGGCCCCAGGGTCGGCGTCACAATCAGCCCCAGGCCAAACAACGACTGCACGGTCGCGATCTGGCTGCGCGGGAAGATTTCCACCAGGGTAGACTGCGCGGTGGAAATCAGCGCGGCTCCGCCGGCTCCCTGAACCAGCCGCCAGAAAATGATTTCTTCAAGATTCGCCGACAGTCCGCACATAAAGCGGGCGATGTTAAAGATGAGAATAGAAACCATCAGATATCGCTTGCGCCCGAAGCGCCCGGATAGCCAGGCGGTCATCGGCAGAACAATAACATTGGATAAAATATAACCGGTGCTGACCCAGGCAATTTCATCTGTGGTCGCCCCAAGGTTGCCTTCCATCTGCGGCAGGGCCACATTGACCACAGTGGTGTCCAAGATTTCCAGCGCGGAGGCCATGATCAAGCCGATCAAAATCCACCAGCGATGGGCAAAAACTTCCGAGGAAACGTCAGAGGCCTGCACTGCCATTTTTCACTCACCATCTCGGCAAAAGTTGAGTCAGCCAAATTGAAAAATCAATGAAACATTCCTGGCCGTTACTCTTTCCACCCGCGCACAATCGCATCGCTGACTTTTGCCACGCGCGCCATTTCGCGCACGTCATGGACGCGCACCATGTCAGCGCCGCCGGCAATGCTCAGCGCCACAGTCGCCGCCGTACCTTCGCGGCGGTCGTTCGAATCGTCCGTTTCCAGAATCTTACCCAGAAACTTTTTGCGGGACGCGCCGACAACCAGAGGCAGGCCCAGCGATTTCAGCTCCGGCAGGCGGCGCAGCAGTTCCAAGTTGTGCTGGGCCGTTTTACCGAATCCGAGGCCGGGGTCGAGCCACAGGAGAGAGCGTTCTACGCCCTGAGCTTCGGCATAAGCAATCTGGCGCACGAAAAACGCCCGCACGTCAGCCACGATATCATCATAAACGGGGTGAAGCGGGAGATCGCGCGGACGGCCCGGCAGGTGCATAAGAATTAAAGGAACGCGCCGGGAAGCAGCCAGCGCGGCCATGTTGGAATCGTAAGCCAGCCCGCTGATGTCGTTTATCAGCGAGGCTCCGGCACTCAGGGCCGCTTCGGCAACCTCGGCTTTATAAGTATCCACGGAAATGGGAATGTGCGGCAATTCGGCGGCAAGGCGCACGATCACCGGCAAAATGCGGCATTTTTCTTCGTCCACCGGCAGAGGGGAATGGTCACCGAACGTGGCAGGGCGGGTGCTTTCCCCGCCGATGTCCAGAATATCCGCGCCATCGGTCACTAGCTGATGCGCGTGGGCGACGGCAGAGTCAACATCATCATACAGTCCGCCATCGGAAAACGAGTCGGGCGTGACATTAAGAACGCCCATGATCAGCGTTTTCCGTCCCTGGCTTTCCTGCCAGCTAATGGTACATTCCCATCGCCCCGCTGGACACGGGGGTAGGAAAGTCGCCAATCCAATCAGGAAACTCATGGGGCAGCAGATAGAATAACCGCGCCATGCCGTCTTCGCTTAAAGAAAAGCCGCGCTCCATAACGGCTTCCGTTAGGTCCCGGCGCAGTTTCAGCAGAAACAGTCGATCTTCTGAGGCCAGCAGCAAAATCTGCCGTGTCTGGCCGTCGTCCAGCATTTCCAGCGCTTCTTCGGCGTCCTGGTACGTCTCGCTTTCGGGGTGGGCCATGTCTAAAGCGCGGCTGTATTCGCCTACCGCCGCCGTTAAATTGCCCTGCTGCTGAAAGAGCAGGCCCCGGCGGAAATGATGTCCGGGATTAAGCGGGTCCAGCCAGACCATCTCGCCGGTGACCTGCAAAGCTTTGTCCAGACGGCCAAGCTGCAAATACGACACACTCAGGGCATCGCGGGCAAACAAACTGCGCGGGGCCAGTTTCAGCAAAGCGCGGGCTTCGGCAACGGATTCCTCGTAGCGGCCGGCCTCTACCAATGTTTCTGTCAGCGCTTCGCGCGGGTCACGATCTGACGGATTAAGCGTGGACGCCTGACGCAAAGCGTGCACAGCCTGATCGGTGCGTCGTGCTTCCCGGTACAGAAGGCCGAGCCGGAAAAAGGCCACCGAGTCAGCAGGGCGCAGCGTAGCGACTTCACTCTGACAGGCAATGGCCTCCGCCGTGCGGCCTGCACTTGCCAGTGTTTCCGCGCGCCGGGCCAGACGCCGGGCCCGGGCCAGCCGCCGACGCCGCTCTGCCTGCGGGGTATCAAGTAGGGATTGGGAAGACGCGATCATCGTCATAACGCAGTATCCTTTGTCGTCTCTCTGGCCGCTTTGGAACAACTTGTTGAGATAGCTTACCCGCATTTCCCCGAAATTGAAAGGTCAAACCGCGATAATCCCGTCAAAATACGGGTAATGATTTTCCGTTCACCGGTTTGTCGCGGGTCGGCACTTCGCAATTACTCAGCGTCCCATCCACCCCGCAGCCATCACAATCGCCTTCGGTATGAGTGACACAGCCGGAAACTTCACCGATGTCTTTGGCTCGCACTTCCACAAACTGCTGCGATTCAAGCTGCACTGTGACCATTTGCTGCAAAACATTGACTTCTTCCACTTTCGCGCGGCCCATCGGGGTCATCACAACCATGCCGGCTTCGGGCAGCGTGGGCCGGCCCGGCTCGGCGTCTTCCTGCTCGTAGCGCAGGCAGCACATCAGCTTGCCGCACAGCCCCGAAAACTTGGCGGGATTCAGCACCAGGTTCTGGTTCTTGACCATCTTCATGGAGACCGGCTGGAATTCGCGCAGAAACGTGGAGCAGCAGGTCGGGCGCCCGCAAGGGCCAATGCCGGGGAAGATACGGGCATGGTCGCGCGGCCCGACTTGATGCATCTGCACCCGCGTGTGAAGCAGGGCGGCAGTTTCCCGAACAAGCTCCCGAAAATCCACGCGCCCTTCCGAGGTGAAGTGGAACGTCACCTGCGACCCGTCAAATGCCCAGTCGGCTTCAATCAGTTTCATGGGCAAACCGAGTGCGCGGATTTTCTCTTTGCACACCCGGTAGGCTTCCGCCTGACGCGCTTCGGCCTTTTCCCGCCGCTGCCAGTCGTCCGGCAAGGCGCGGCGCAGCACCCGTCGCACAGGCGGCGGAGCGTCGTCATCGGGAACCGCGCGAGCAGGCGTTTTGACAAACCCGAACTCCGCCCCGCCCGGCCCATCCACAATTACCGCGTCTTCCAGAATCAGTTCCAGCGCACCCGGCGCGCAGGCGATCAATTTACCCAGCGGCTTAAACGCCACTTCTACAACAATCGGCATGACAATTACTGAGTCCTCGTTCTTCTGTGTCTTTCCGCCAAATCTATTTGCGCCAAAATTGCAGTCGCTGCCACCAGGGCTGCCGGGGCTGGCCGGCAACGGCCTCACGCAGAATGCGGGGCGAAAGAGCGGCATCCTGCATCAGCGTTTCCACCTGCCGCCGTGAGTCGGCTTCGGCGGCAGCGGATGGTTCCGGTGAGGAAAGTGCGGCGCGGGCGAGGTGAACTGCCCCGGTGAGCGCGGACGTTTCTTGAACTTCCGTTTCATCGGACATGCTGCTGTACCTCCTGCGCGGCTGCTTCGGCGGGAGCGCGGCGGCGGACTCGATGCACCTCCAGACGCTCCACAGCGTCTACACGCCGCGTAATCTCATATTTCAGCGCGACCGTCGCGCGGTGCAGCAAGGATTTCGTCGCCGACTCAGAGCGGTGCATCAACGGCGCGATCTCGCGCGGGGACAGCTCACCCAGGAATCGATAAATCAGCGCGTCACCCTGATCGGCAGGCAGAGCGGCAATTGCTGATCGCACCATCGCCTGCACTTCGTGACGCTCCGCGATTTCCTGCGGAGATGCGGCTCCGCTGGACAGTCCTCCATCCAGAAGGGCGCGCATTCCGGCGATAGCCGGAGCGTCCAGTGAGACAATTCCCGAAGGGGGACGCTGCCTGCTGCCGTCTACCACAAGGTTGACGGCAATTCGGTGCAGCCAGGGATAAAACGAGGCTGAGTCGTCTTTCACGCGAAAGCGACCGAGGTGGGCCAGTGCGCGGACGAACGTTTCCGAGGCCACATCTTCGGCGTCCTGCACGTTCCCGGTCTTCAAGTAAGCCAGATGGTAGACACGCTTGTAATAACGGGTGTGCAAAGCGCTGAAGGCCGCCGCGTCGCCGCGCTGCGCCGCCGCAATCAAGGCAGCGTCGCTCGCCCCGGCATCGCCTTGCCGGGTCGGCAGGGCCGCGGTCAGACCGCAGATTCCCATCAAGCCAAACATGCGCTCTCCTCTACAGGAGTGTACCACAGGCTGGCGGGAAACGCAAGCCGAAGGCAGACGGGTCAGAGCAATTGCATCCAAGCGGGTGGTTGTCTTTGAGGGCCAAGACATACTCGCCGTCCTGTTCCGTGATTTGCTTGGCAATGGCCTTCTGGCAGCCCATCGCATCTGCCGTCACCGTGCTTCCTGAAAGGTCGCGCATTTCTCAAAGCAGGGGCAAAGCCGTGATCTCGTTGCTTTTAACGTCTGATTTAACCTGTCCCAGCACGAGGCGGCTCTCGCCGGCCCACGCAGAAACCATGTGAGGCACGCCTTTTGATGCAATCGCCCTAGCGCTCCGTGGGGTACAATCCCTGCCATGACACATATTTATCTGGCCCGGCACGGAGAAACGGAGTGGAATGCCATTCACCGCGTCCAGGGCTGGACCGACATTCCGCTCAGTTCGCAGGGCTTGACTCAGGCAGAAGCGTTGGGCAAGCGCCTGGCTTCCCTCCCTTTGACCGGCGTTTATTCCAGCGATCTGAGCCGCGCACTGGAAACTGCCCGGCCCGCCGCCGCCCGGCAGGGGCTAATAGTAACGCCGCTGTCGGAACTGCGCGAAAAAAGTTTCGGTGACTGGGAAGGGCTGACGCAGACGGAATTGGAGCGGGATTACCCGGCCTTATGGCACCGGTATCACACCGAGCGCGACCTGAGCGCGGCTGTTCCCGGCGGGGAAACCTGGCCGCAGGTGCAGAGCCGCATGGCCGCCGCCCTCACGCAAATCCTTCAAGCCCATCCCGGCCCGGAAGACGCCGTGCTGGTGGTCGGACATGGCGGGTCAGGCCGAATGCTCATTTTGGAAGCCCTGCAAGCCGCGCTCCCCACCCTGCTGCGCCTGCATCTGGACAACGCTTCGCTGAGCCATCTGGATTTCCGGGATCACTCAGACAGCCGCGTGATTTCTCTCAACGACACCAGCCACTTGCAGGAAATCGGCCCATGAGGGAATTTGTGCTGGGACTGGACGGAGGCGGAACGCAGACGCGGGCGGCAGTCGCCGAGGCAGAAGGCAGCCTGCGAGGACAGGGCAGCGGTGGGGCCTGCAACCTGGCGGCTGTCTCCCCTGAAGAAGCCCTCGGCGCGGCATGGGACGCCGCCACTCAGGCCCTGCGGGAAGCGTCGACAGAGGCGGGCGAAGTGAAAGCGGTCTGTGCCGGGGTTGCGGGAGCGTCCTTTGAGACGCGCCGCCTGACCTTTGCCGCCGGTTTGCAGGAAGCCTTTCCCCGCGCCCAAATCGAAGTCTTACCGGACTATGCGATTGCGCTGACAGGAGCCACCGGCGGCGGGCCGGGTGTGATTGTCATCGCCGGAACCGGCTCGGCGGCCTACGGCGAGAATGCTTCGGGGGAAATCCATAAAACCGGCGCGTATGGTTATCTTATAGACGATGCCGGCAGCGGCTACGGAGTGGGCCGCGCCGCGCTGGCCGCCGTCCTGCGCGCTGCCGACGGCACCGGGGAAACGACGACGCTCACGGAGCGGCTCCCGGCAGCGCTGCGCCTGGCTTCCCTGCGGGACATTGTGCCAGGCGTCTACGGCGGCGGCATCAGCCGGGTTGCCATTGCCGCCCTGTCGCGCGTTGTCGCGGACGCGGCCAGTGTGGATAATGACGCCGCTGCGAAGGCCATTTTGATGCGCGCGGGAGGCGCACTGGCCCATCTCGCGCAGGGCGCCACGCAGCGGCTGTTTGAGGGAGACGCACCAGTGTTTCCCCTCTGCCCCATCGGCGGACTGTGGAGCGCCGGGGGCGCGCTCACCGAGGTCTTTACCCGCTCCCTGCACCGCTTTGCCCCGGCAGCCTTGTTCCAGTCGCCACGCCAATCACCCGTGGAAGGCGCACTGCGGCGCGCCCGCCAAAGGCTTTAGCCTCCCTACTCTCGGCAAGGATGCGGAAAACAACAGTGGCAGGCATCACGAATTCTTCTGGCAATTCTGGGACAGGTTTCTCGGTCGGCTGGCAGATACACATGGTGCGCGACTAAAAGGGGCTGAGTGTCATGGGCAGGGCTGCTTTCGGGCGACGACATAGGAAAAAGAGGCCATCATTTTTCTGTCCGGGCGATAGGTCCAATACTCGGTACGATCCAGCGGCAGCCAGCCGGCCTGCACGGGGAAATAGGCCAGCAGCTCATCCGCCGTCGCGCTAAAATTGCCGCCGATCTCCGCCCCCCACCCGATCATCGCCGGACTAAAAACGCCTATCGCGCAGATGCCGCCGGTTTTTGTCGCGCCTTGCAGACGCGCAAAGTGCGCCGGGACTTCGCCGGGCATCAGGAACTGATACACATTCGCCGCAAGTGTCAAGTCATAAGTTTCCGGCGGATAAGGAAAGTCGCGGACATCGGCAACGGCAAGCTCAACGCGCTCCGGGGAGACGCCCTGCCGGGCTGTCAGTGCGCGCGTTTTTTCTACCCCCGTCGGCGACAGGTCACGGGCGGCGACGCGCAAACCGGCTCCTGCCAGAAATGCCGTGTCCCGGCCTTCTCCGCTGCCCAGGTCCAGCGCCAGGCCGTCCGGCGGGCCGCCGAACATCTGGTAGAAAGCCAGCGCGGTGCGGGCAATCTGGCTTGGTTCTTCGCCGAAGTGGTAGCCGGGCGCAGCGGCATACAGGGCATCCCAGTCCGGCGGTGGCTTGAAAGCATTCATAGGAAACTATTCGCGGCCATTTCTGGAGATTCCTTGTCCTCCTGCCGGAATTTTCTGCCTGCCGGGAACCCCAGCGGATTCGTGTGCGTTGAAAGCAACATGCGATTTACGAAAATGCAGGGTGTGGGCAATGACTTCGTCGTTTTTGATGCCGCCGTGCTGCCGCGGCATACTTGCCTGGCCGATCTCGCGCTTCAAGTCTGCGACCGGCATTTCGGCATCGGCGCGGATGGGCTGCTGGTGGTTTCGCGGGACGCGCCGGGCGCGGCGTTTCGGATGCAAATGTTTAACCCGGACGGCACGGAGGACATGTGCGGAAACGGCCTGCGCTGCGTTTGCCTCTGGGCGATGCGGGCCGGGTGGCTGGGCGGGCAGGCAGAGTTTTTCGTTGCGGCCAAAGACGGTCTGCGCTCTGTGAGTTTACTTCAGGTGAGTGATGACGCGCGAGATGCGGCGTTTAGCGCCGACATGGGGCTGCCGTCTTTGGAGCCGGAAACCCTGCCGTTTTGCGCGCCGCCGGGTCAGCGGATTGTTCAGTTCCCCCTGGTCGTCGGGCAGGACGTTTACCCGATCACGAGCGTCAACACCGGCAGCACCCACGCGGTCATCTTTGGGGAAGCGCCGACGGAAGAAGTTTTCCAGCGGGTTTCCCCCTTGATTGAAAACCATCCGTTGTTCCCGGAGCGTACCAGCGTGCTATGGGCCACCCCCGACGGCGAAAGCCGCTTCTTTGCCCGCATCTGGGAGCGGGGCGCAGGCGAAACGCTGGGCTGCGGCACAGGCGCGTGCGCGGTCGGCGTGGCGGCAGTCGTGAATGGCCTCAGCGCCTTTGAGACACCGCTGGACATTATCTCGCGCGGCGGAACGCTGCAAATCACCTGGCCGAGTGCGGCGGAGCCTGTCCGCATGGCCGGCCCGGCCCAATTTGTGTTTGAAGGAGACTTTGCCCTTTGACCCCGCCCGTAAAGCCCAGCTTTGACAAGCGTTTTGACCTGCGCTCTTTTGGCGAACCTCTGAAAGCGCTGCGGGCCGTTCCCCTTCGGGACGCCGGCGAGCCGCTCGTGGACCTGCGCGATTTCTGTCCGAAGATCATTCTTCTGCCCGGCTGCCTGCCGTTTCTGCGAGAAACGGTCGCCAATCGCGTCAACCTCGTTCAGGAAAGCCTGCCCGTCGGCCTCACCCTGACCGTGGGAACGGCTCTGCGGACATTGGAGATGCAGCGCGGCATTCGGGACAGACTCAGTGCGGAGATGACTGAGAAGCACCCGGAGTGGTCGCGGGCAACCCTGGCACGGATGCTCAACCGCATGGTCGCCCCGCCGGACGACGTTTCCCCGCCCCCGCACCTGACCGGGGGGGCGCTCGACGTGGGGCTGCGCGGTGCCGACGGCGAAGCGCTGGATTTCAGCAGTCCTGTGGAAGGCTGGGACGCCGCCCCTACTTATCACCATCGCCTATCCGAGCAGGCCCGCGCCAATCGCATTCTGCTGATTACCGCGATGGAAGCGGCAGGCCTGACCAACTATGTCGGCGAATGGTGGCATTGGAGCTACGGCGACCAGGGCTGGGCTTTGCGCGTCGGAAACCCGGTGGCCTATTACGGTGTAGTGGAAGTAGAAGACGCCGAAAACCAGCGAATTCCTAAACCTCCTGAGCCGGACGAGCCAGGCGCGCCTCCAAGTCCGGTAACGGTGTAAAATACCAGGTCTGCCCTATTTTTTCTGCGTCAACAAGACCGCGTTTTTCTAAGTTCAACAAATCCGTTCTAGCCGTTTGGTAAGCAACATGATGACTTATCTGGTGTCCAGCAATTGTATATCGATACTTTGGATGCCGAAACGCATGGCTCAAAATGGCCCGCTGTCGTGAGTTCAGCGTAACCATGCCTTGCAGTCTCTCCTCCAACGCTTCTCTGCGTGCCGTTTTAATTTCGATGCTTTTCCCCAAATCCTCCAAAGCGCGCCGCAGTACGTCTAAATGATACAAATTGAAATAGGTTAAGTCTCCTTCATCTGTTTCTGTATACAGAAATGCGCGTCTATACTTAATTCGGGACCTTAGCATAATCCGTGAGATAGAGAGATACTCGCAGAGCCAATACCCAGAGTGCAGCATGGCCCAATAAAAGAGTGCGCGCGCGGTTCTGCCGTTTCCGTCCACAAAAGGGTGATCATAAGCAACCCAAAAATGCAGCATGATCGCTCGCAGGACTGGATGAATAAAGCCATCAGGCTTCTTTGCGTTTGCAAAATCAATCATGGCAGCCATACGCACTTCCAGTTCTTCAGCAGGCGGCGGTACATGGTGAACGTTGCCTTCTGCATCCTGCACGACAATCGCTTCATCTGCATTTCTCAAGCGTCCAGCAGCACTTGGATCGTCTAACGTGTCTCGCGTTACGAGACGATGCAAATCCAAAATCATGTCCAAAGTCAGCGGTTGATTTTTCAGTTCGCTAATTTCCTGCATTGTACGGTAATTGTTTAGAAACATACGCTCACTCCGGTCTAGAGGAGGTCTTGCGGTTCGAATCATGTCTTTCGCGACTTCTCGCGTCGTTGCCGCCCCTTCGAGTTGGCTGGAGGTAAGCGCTTCTTCGATCAGGGATGCAACATAATATTCGTTTTTTGTATCAGGGTTAATCACCCCTTCAGGAAACCCAATTCGGCCTCCTGCGGCCAGGTCAATTTGATGAAGCTGTTCAAGGATTGATTCAGTCACTAAAAAATGGAATTTTTTGCCTGGTAGGTCCCAAAGCGGAATCGAGCGTGATGAAGCGGCACGCACTAATTTGATGCCGCTCCACCACTGGCCTAGACTCATGCCTTCAGGAGGCGTAAGATGGATTAAATTATCCCAATGTGGATACTTTCCACTGAGTAACATTAATTGACCCTCTGAAAAAAGACGATTATAATCTTTCAAGCTAAGAGTGTATAATGCTTTTTCAACTGGCGGAGGGGTAAGTGGTAATTTCATGTTACTAATTCTATACTAATTTTTGCAAATTAGTATAGAATTAGTAATACCTACTTACCAATGCAAAACTTGGAGAAGATTTCGGCGAGGATGTCTTCGGTCGCCGTTTCGCCGGTGATTGCGCCCAGGGCTGAGAGTGCGCCCTGCACGTCGATGGAAACAAAGTCGGCGGGCAGGGCGGCGAGAAGAGTTTGACGGGCGCTGCTAACGTGAACCAGCGCGGCTTCCAGGGCGTGTTTATGGCGGGCGTGAGTAACGGATGTGCCCTCCGCCTCAGGAATGGAGCCGCCCAGAACGCGCTCGGCAATGGCATCTTCCAAAGCCGTCAAATTCCAGCCGGTCGCGGCGGAGACAGCCACGCCGTTTTCAGGCGTCAGATGACTTTCCGGCAGCAAATCCCACTTGTTCCAGATAATCAGCGGGGAATGTGCGGCGAGTTCGGTGCAAAGAGCCGTATCTTCCGGGGTTTCACCCGTCTGGGCGTCCATTACCAGCAGCACCAAATCAGCATCAGCCAGGCTTTCACGAGTGCGGGCGACACCGATCTGCTCCACCTCATCCGTCGTTTCGCGCAGCCCGGCGGTGTCCACAGCGCGCAGCGGGATGCCGTGCAAATTGAATGTTTCTTCAATCACGTCCCGCGTCGTGCCGGGAACGGGCGTGACAATGGCCCGGTTTGTTCGCAGCAATGCGTTCAGCAAAGATGATTTACCGACATTGGGACGGCCCGCCAGCACGACTTTTAACCCTTCGCGCGTAAGAATGCCCGCATCTGCTGTTGCCAGCAGAGTTTCCATTCGGCCTGCGGCCTGCGCCAGCTCCCGCAGGCAAAGTCCTGTGTCCAATTCGCCGACGTCTTCGGGAAAATCAATGGACGCTTCAATCTGCGCCAGAACGCCCAGGATAATGCCCCGCACTTCGTAAATCGCCCGGCTCAAACGGCCTTCACTTTGACGCCGGGCCAGCCGGTGCGCCTGCTCGGTCTGCGCGGCAATGATGTCGCCCACCGCTTCGGCCTGCGCTAAATCCATTTTGCCATTCAAAAACGCCCGCTGCGTAAACTCGCCGGGCCGGGCCAGACGCGCACCGCATTCCAGCAGCCGGGCGAGGATTTGACGCAGGGGAAGCAGGCCGCCGTGCGCGGAGATTTCTACCACATCTTCGCCGGTATAGGAGCGTGGGGCGTGAAATACGGCCAGAAGCACGTCATCAATCACTTCGCCGGTGGGATGCACGATCTCGGCCCGGTGCAGCGTATGACCCGCATAAGCCGCGCACGATTTTCGCCGCAGCCCTCTGCTGATCCGGTCGGCAGCGGCGAACGCCTCCGGGCCGCTGACGCGAATGACGCCGATCCCTCCCGTGCCGGACGGCGTGGCGAGCGCGCAAATCGTGTCATCATTCTGGTCAGCCATGCAGGGATTATACCCGGACGCCCCGAACAGGTTATTATGAACCAGCAGAATCGTCGGGAGTTCCTTCAAGCCGGGGCGCGCGCGACTTTCGCGCTCAGCGCTGCCCTGGCGTCTCCATCACCCGGAGAGGCCGCGCCGCCTGTCGCAGACACGCGATCCTTCTCGGTGACAATTCAAATAGATGCAGGCCGGGAGAAAGAAGCCCTGCGGCCTCTCTGGCGGTTTTTCGGCTGCGATGAGCCAAATTACACCTACATGCCGCAGGGCCGAAAACTGCTGGCGGAACTTGGAGCGCTTGCGCCGAACCACATCTATTTTCGCACCCACAACCTGCTCACGAGCGGCGACGGCACGCCGGCGCTGAAATGGGGTTCCACGAACGCTTATACGGAAGACGCGGCGGGGAACGCTCAGTATGACTGGACCATCGTAGACCGTATCTTTGAGGCGGGACTCACGCGCGGCGTCAAGCCTTATGTCCAGATCGGGTTTATGCCCGAAGCGCTCTCCATCAAACCGGAACCGTACCGGCATCACTGGACGCCGCAGGCGCGCTATGAGGAAATCTATACCGGCTGGGCTTACCCGCCGAAAGACTACGCAAAATGGGGCGAATTGGTTTATCAGTGGGCCAGGCACAGCGTTGAAAAGTACGGACGTTCCGAAGTGGACTCCTGGTACTGGGAAGTCTGGAATGAACCAAATATCGGCTACTGGCAGGGAACGCCGGACGAATACTACAAGCTTTATGACTATGCGGTAGACGGCGTTCGCAGGGCGCTGCCGACGGCGCGTGTCGGCGGCCCGGAAGTGGCCGGAGGCGCGGGGGGCGACTTTCTGCGCGGCTTTTTGGAACACTGCGCGCGCGGAACAAACCATGCGACCGGGAAAATCAGCGCGCCGCTGGATTTTATCGCGTTCCATGCCAAAGGCGACCCGAAGTTTCTGGAGGCACATGTCCGTATGGGCATCGCGCATCAGCTCAATGACATTGATTCAGCCTGTGCGGTCATTGCAAGTTTCCCGGAGTTTCGGCAGACGCCCATCGTGATCGGCGAGTCCGATCCCGACGGCTGCGCCGCCTGCCAGGGACCGCAGCTTGGCTACCGCAACGGCACCCTGTATGCTTCCTATACCGCGGCCAGCTTTGCCCGCATTCACGAGATCGCCGACAAGCACGGGGTCAACCTGGAAGGCGCACTCACCTGGGCCTTTGAATTTGAGAATCAGCCTCTTTTTGCCGGGTTCCGCCAGCTTGCCGGCGGCGGCCTGGACCTGCCGGTGCTGAATGTCTTTCGCATGATGAGCCGGATGCACGGACAGCGCCTGACTGTGCATAGCTCCGCCGATGCCGGACTGGAAGCGATCCAGCAAAGCGGCGTTCGTAGCACCCCCGACGTTTCCGCGCTGGCCGCACGGGACGGCCAAACCCTCAGCGTGCTGGTGTGGCATTACCATGACGACGCCGTTCCCGGCCCCCCTGCGGAGGTGGCTCTGACTTTGCGCGGCCTGCCCTGGAAAAACGGCGCGGCACGAGTAACGCAGTACCGGATTGACGAAACCCATTCCAATTCTTACACAGCCTGGCAGCAGAAAGGCTCACCCCCTACCCCGACGGCGGCGCAGTACGACGCTCTGGAACGCGCCGGTCAACTGACGCCGTTTTCATCGCCCACGCACGCCCCGGTACAGGCCGGGCAAGTGTCCGCCTCGATGACACTGCCCCGGCAGTCGGTCTCGCTTCTTGTTTTTGAGCGGCAATAAGCGGCAGGATGCTGAAAAAGGCTTCCGGTTCGGATATAATAAGAACAATCAACGGTAACAGCAACTTTTTTCGCCCCTGCGTGTCATAGTCTTTGACAACCAAAAGCCGGCTCGTTTTTCTCGAAGGGAGAGTGTCAATGCTCAGTCGAATTATGCGGTATCTCAAAGGCCTGCTCGGATTCAAGCTCGACCAGCTTGAAGACCCGGAGATTCTTTTGCAGCAAGCCCAGCAGGAGATGAAGGAAGCGCAGGCCAAGAACCGCGAACGGGCGGTGCAGGCGATCACCCAGAAAAATAACTTGCAGGCACTGGTGGACCAGACGCAAAAAATGGTCAATAACTTGCAGGCAAAGGCCGAAATTGCCCTGAAAAACGGTGACCGCGACCTAGCGAAGCAGCTTTTAATCGAAAAAGGGCAGTACGACACGACGCTGCAATCTACGCAGGCTTCGCTTCAGCAGGCGCTGGAAACCACCGAAGCCGTGAAGACCGCCATGCGGCGCGAAGAAGAGCGTATCCGGGCCAAGACCGCCCAGGCGCTTTCCATGAAAGCGCAGTGGAAACAGGCGCAAATTGAAAACTCGATGAACAAAGCCCTGGAAGGCATGTCCGCCGACGGAACCGACCAGGCTTTTGAGCGCGCCGCATCCAAAATTTCCAATGCCCGCAGTGAAGGGCAAGCCCGCACCGAGCTGGCCCGCGAGAGCCTCAGCGGACGCCTGGCCGGGCTGGACGACGTTCAAGCGGCCAGCGCTGCCGACGATGCGCTGGCACAGATGGAGCAGCGCCTCGGCCTGGCCGCTGCGCCGCCGAGTGTCAGCGTGCCGCGAACACCCGCCGCAGCCAGTGACATTGACCGTCAGCTACAGGAACTGGAAGCCCGTGTCGGCGGAAACAGCGGCACGTCACCGAGTTAAGAACTGATGTTACGAAGCATTGAGCGAGGGAATGAATTCCACTCGCTCCGGGATACTCGTCCTCTGGACGAAAGAAACGTCTGCGTCAAGTTAGCTTTGGTCCGAAGTTATCTTTCGTCTGAAGGACGATTTTGGGCAGCGAGTGGAATTCATTCCCTCGGCAGACGCCACCTGCGTGACATCAATTAAGAAATTTCTGAAGGACCACCCAGACCGATGAGCGATCTTTCCGGGCGCCTTATGCGCCTGACCAAAACTTATCTCGACGCCGCCAAAGACCGGCTCGGCGAGATTGACGCCCGCGCACAGGAGGAGCTGACCCGCGCCCTGAACCGGGACGATGTTCAAGCCGGCCTGGCCTCGTCCGATGACCCGATGGAACGCGCCCAGGCCAAGCTGAACGCCGCACGTCAAACGACCGCCGCGCGGCAGGAGATTTCGCCGGCGGTCAGCCGGACGGACCCGGTGCAGACCGCCTACAAGATCATCGGGCTGCCGCCGGGTTCCGACTTTCTGACCATACAAACCACCGTCAACAAGCTGCGCGACCGCTGCGCTCCGTCCCACTTTGCCGACGGCTCCCAGGAACAGTCTGAGGCAAAGATCATTTTGCAGAAAGTGGAAGAAGCATACCAAACGCTTCAAAACGCGCTGGACCCCGGCGCAAGCCGCTTTGACAAGCTGGAACTGTGATCCCTTAGAACCGTAATTTAGAACTGTAACAGGCTTGCATGATGACTATTCTGGACGAGGTGCCAGGCGCGCGGGAGCGGCCCGGCAATTGTCCCATTCAACTCACCCGCGAAGCCAATGGAACCGTCCTGGTCACCCTGCCGCCGCGCGGCGTGTCTCCGATCATCTGGTTTTTTTCCGCCGTGCTGCTGGCGAACCTGCTTGTTACCCTCTACACCGGCGCATTTCTCCTGCTGGCGCACCGAAGCGTACTGTTCATGGCTCAGATTTCTCCCGGCGGCCTTCCCCTCTCACTTAATCATTATGACTGGTGGCTCTGGCTGGGCCTGCTGCTGGCGGAAGGGCTGGGCTTCTGGACGCTGGCGGCGATCCTGCGCCCGGTGACGGCACGGGAGCAATTGGAACTGGGCAGGGACTGGGTCACAGTGAAACAATGGGCCTGGGGGCGCGTCAGCGAGCGGCGGGTAGCGCGGGCGGACATACGCGGGTTTCTGCTGCGGCGCGTCCCGCCGGGGCTGGACGCGGGAACGCTGACCGTGCAGGGGCGCGGGGAAGAAATCATCGTCGGTGAGTTTCTGCGCGAAGCCGACCGGGAGTGGCTGGCTTCCGCCGGCAATGCCCTGCTCACTCAGTAGCCGAGCCAGCGCTTAATCCGGCGCAAGCATTCCACGCCGCACAATGGCCTGCGGATGGGCCGGGTTCAGCAGCTTGGCCAGACGGGTGAGCTGACCGGGAGACCCAATGGCGACCAACGCATCGCCGACCGCAAGGCGGCGATCATCAGGCGGGTTTGGCACAAAGCTCGGGGCGGCGCCGCCGGAGCGCAGGGCGACGATCAGAGCGCCGGTCTTTTCTTTAAGCTGCGCGGCGGCGAATGTCATGCCCGCGCAGGAGGCATCGTCGGTGACGGTCAATTCGCTGACCAGAAACTCTGCATGGTCGGCGTCGGTCATGGCGGTAATGAAGTCGGTGACGGCGGGGTTGATCGCAGTGATCGCCATCCAGCGCCCGCCGAGAATATGCGGCGAAACTACTTTGCTGGCTCCGGCACGCAGCAGCTTGGCTTCGTTCTGAAGCGAGTCCGCACGGGCAACAATAAACAAGTCACGCCGCAGGCCGCGCGCCGACAGCACGATAAATGTGTTGATCGCATCGGTCGGCGTCACGGCAATCAGCGCCGCGGCACGGTCAATGCCGGCACTCTGAAGAACGTCATCATCGGCGGCGTCCCCTTCCACGTGCGGCGTATCCGCTTCGCGCAGCATTTCCAGGCGGCTCGGCTCCTGCTCGATGATCACATAGGGCACTTTGTTCTGCCGGTACCCCTGCGCGATCTGCTGGCCGATGCGGCCGTAACCGCAGATAATGTAATGATCTTTGAGAGCGTTCACGCGGCGGCCCATCCTTTTTCGGGAAATCAATAAAAGCGTCTGCTCACTGACAAACGCTTCAATAATTGTCGTAAACAGCCACGCCGCCGTTCCCAAGCCAACCAAGATAAGACAAATGGTAAAAACTTCGCCCGCCGTGTCCAGCGGCTGCACTTCGCCGTAGCCAACACTGCTGAGAGTAATCACCGTCATAAACAGCGCGTCCAGCGGGCTGTAATGTTCAATGCCAATATAGCCCGCCGTGCCGCCGGCCAGCAGCACCAGGCCGGCGATCAGCGCCAGGCGCAGCCGCAGGAGGGGATTACGCAGCACCTCGCGCAGACTCGGCATGAGCGCAGGCCATTTCATGGGCTTTTCACCGTGACTTTGTTTCCCGGTGCAATCGCCACATCATAGGTTTTCCCGTGGTACTTCACGCCTTTAATCGTCAGCCCGTTCCAGCCCGGCGGCAAATGCGGATCGGCATATAATTCCCCTGTAATCTGCGTTCCCAGACCGTTCAAGTTCAGTCCTGCAAAGCCGTACAAAATGCTTTGCAGGCAGCCGCCCATGCCGGTACAAAAATATACCCGATTGCTGGTGCGCTTTTCGGCAAACGCATCCCATGGCCCCCGTATAAAAGGCCGGTAGGAATCATGGAACAAATCCAGCGAGGATGGCCCGCGTCCCAGCCGCGCCGCGAGAATTGCTTCCATGCTGGCCGTCATCGCCGGACCAGTCTTGATCGTATGCGCCGCGTAAAAGTCCAATGTTTTCGCGACGGTCGCCGGACCAGTCATCTGGCCCAGTGGATAAGCCCTCAGCACGGTATCCGCCTGTTTGGCGGCGAAATGGCCGGTCAGCGGCTTGCTGTTTTCCGCTGGAATTCCCCGCGCTGCATCCTGGGGAAAGTACATCGCGGCGGCGATGGATGCCCAGCGCGGGTCTGGGGTTTGGCCGACGGTTTTGGCAGCCTTCGCCGCCGCTTCTAAATTGGCCTGCACCACGCCGTTGGTCCAGGCATCATCATTCACCACGCCGTCGGTTTCGTCCGGCCCTAATACATCCTTGATATGGTATTTCCCGTCTGTGCCTTTGGAGACGCGCGAGACCCAGTATGCCGCCGTCGCCGACAAAAGCGGCCAGCCTTCGGTTTTGAGATATGTTTTATCTCCTGTCCACAAATAATACTGCCATGCCGCCCACCCCACATCGGCGGTGATATGCCGCTCTTTGGCGAATTCCCCGCCGACCAGCTCTTTTCCCGTGTCCGCGCTTTCCCAGGGATATTCTGCCCCGGCAAGCCCGTGCGCCGCTGCGTTTTTCTTTGCCTGTCCCAGCAGCTTGAACCGATAATCAACAATCGGCTTCGCATACTCCGGGTGCTGAACGATCAGCGCAGGAAGCATAAAGACTTCGGCGTCCCAGAAGATATGCCCGCCATAAAGATTGGATGAAAGACCGAACGGCGGGATGGAATAGTCGCTCCCTGGATAGGTGGAGGAAAGCAGATAAAACAAATTGGCGTGCGTCACCTGCTGCGCTTCCGGGTCGCCGGTGATGACGATGTCTGAGGTCTGCCAGAGGTGCGGCCAGTCACGCCTCACTTGATCATTAAGATTGCGGACGACCACACCATTGCCCTGACCGTCCCGCGTAAGAAACTGGCCGGTTCTCATATCAAGGCGCTGCCGGTCGGGCAAAGCAGCGAGGTCTTTCTGGATGCCATAATCGTTCGCACCGAGTAGGTCTACTTGGCTCAGTGGCTGCAACTGCCCGTTTTGATAAGAACCGGCCCGAAATCCGGCTGTCGCAGCGCCCTGATCGGATAGCAGGTAACTTATCTCTCCATTGCTGGCGTAGAATGGCACCCCGTTTTCTTGGTCGCTCACTGCAAGAACCCAGGGGTCAAACGTCTTTTGGTTCAAGAACAGCGCATTCGGGGCGGCCGCCTCATTTTGCGGCATAGGTGCGGCACTGTCTGTGGTTTCCCCAGAATGGCATCCGGTGAAAAGAAGGCACACGGCAGCAAGGATAGGTATAAAGCGGGCGGTCATACGGGTAGAATACGCGAGCGAGGGAATAAATTCCTCTCGCTCCAAGTTAATTGTCCTTCGGACGGAAGATAGCGACCGGTTGCATTTTCATTCGTCCGCAGGACGTTTATTCTTAGCGAGAGGAATTCAATCCTTCGCCGAAGAGCATGGAGTATCTATGGCGGAAACACACACAGTACGCTGGGGCGTGATCGGGGCGACGGCGCGCATCGCGCACGACGCCATGATTCCAGCGATTTTGGCAAGCGAACACGCCCAGCTCACAGCAGTGGCATCGCGCAGCCGGGAGCGGGCGCAGGAAATCGCGGCGAAAGCGGGGCCGGAAGTGGCCGCCTATGCCGATTATGATTCGCTGATTGCCGACAACAACGTGGACGCGATTTATCTGCCGCTGCCCAACAATCTGCATCTGGGCTGGGCGGTGGAAGCCATGAATAATGGCAAGCATATTCTGTGCGAAAAGCCGCTGGCTTTGAACGCCGTGGAAGCCGAGGAAATGCAGGAAACCGCCGAAGATAACGGTGTCATTCTTTCCGAAGCATTTATGTACCGTTACCATCCTCTGCAAACCGCAGTGGCGAAATTGGTACGCGGCGGCGCACTGGGCGACGTGCGATTGGTTCGGGCTTCCGTCTCGTTTGTGCAGACTGAGTCCGAGGATTATCGGCGCGACCCTGGCATGGGGGGCGGAGCCTTATTTGATGTCGGCTCTTACTGCGTTCACCTTGCCCGCCGCGCGTTTGGGCGCGAGCCGACGGCAGTGACGGCAAAGTCGCTGTACGATCCGCAGACGGGAATTGACACTACCACCACGGCGTTGATGGAATTTGACGGTGGCGGCATGGCCCTTCTCGACTGCTCGTTTTCGCTTTCGCAGCGGGCGACCTATGAGATCGTAGGCAGCCAGGCAAGCGTGCGCGTTCCGCATTTTCTGCTCGGCGGGCCGGCGGCAGGCAGCACGCCGGTGGCAGGAGAATACTATTTTTCCGAGGCCGGGCAGGAAGCGCTGTATGAATCGCCGCCGGGCAATATGTATATGGACGAAATTGAAGCATTTTCGCGCCGCGTTCTGGGCGAGGATGTTTTCCTGCTCCCGGCGGAGGACGCGGTTGGGAACATGCGCGCGCTGGATGCAGTCGCTGTCAGCGCCCGCACCGGGCAGAAGGTGGTCATTTGACCTTTTTCTGCACCGGGAAAAAGCCGTCCGCCCGCAGCGTTTTGGTCAGCCGCACCGACGCAACGGCACGGTTGAACGTATACAGGTGAATGCCGGCGATGCCGTTTTGCAGGAGTTCCCGGCACTGGATCGCTGCATAGTCAATGCCGCGCTCCAGAATTTCTTTTTCCGTCCCCTGCCCCAGAAAATCCGTTAGTTTCTTTGGAATGTCCTGACCGCTCAGCTCCCCAATGCGCTGAAGCTGGGTGAGTGAAGTCACCGGCAAAATGCCGGCGAGAAGCGGGAACGAAATGCCGGCGCTGACAGCTCTATCCCGGAACTGAAAAAAAACATCGTTGTCAAAGAAAAGCTGAGACGTGGCAAACTCCGCGCCGCAGTCCTGTTTGTGCTTCAGCCAGCGAAGATCATCCTCTAAGTGAGGCGCGTCCGGGTGCTTTTCCGGGTAGAACGCGCAGCCGACATGGAAATGAAAGTCTGTTTTGGCGAATTGGATCAAATCGCTGGCATGAGCGAAGCCATCCGGGTGCGGATGGTACTCCGGGTCGTCCTTCGGTGCATCGCCGCGCAGAGCCATCAGATGATTGATGCCGGATGCTTGCAGAGTGGTCAATATCTCGCGGATTTCGTTCCGGGAATGGCCCACGCAGGTCAAATGCGGGACGGACTCAATATCCAGTTCACGCTCGATCCGGCTGACTAAATCCACCGTTTTCTGGCGATTGGAGCCGCCTGCGCCGTAAGTCACCGAAACGAAATCGGGCGACAAACGGCTTATCTCGCCCAGCGTGGAATATAAGGTCGCCCACCCTGCCGGATTTTTCGGTGGCGAGAATTCAAAGGAGAGCGTCGGAATGCCCGCGGCTAATTTATCGCAAAAGTTCATGTTGTTCTAGCTCGTTATCTGTAGCCCCAGCAGTGTCACTTCCACGCGCTCGCACAGCACATGCAGCAGAAGCTGATGGCACTCCTGTATCCGCATCGCACCGGGATTGACGCTCTGAACACAAATCTCAAAATCCGCCAGCCCTTTGCTTTTCCCGCCGGTCTTGCCGGAAAATAAACCTGTGACCAGGCCCCGCTCTTTCGCTGCGCGCAGGGCGCGCACGACATTCTCCGAGTTGCCGCTTGTTGTAAAGCCGATCAGCACGTCCCCCGGCTGGCCCAGCGACTGTACCTGTCGGGCAAAAATCTCCTCAAAGCCGTAGTCGTTGCCGATACAAGTCAGCAGTGTTCCGTCAATCGACAGACACATCCCCGGAAGCGACTTCCGCTCCCGGTAGAACCGCCCGGTGAACTCTTCCGCCAGATGCGCCGCCTCCGCTGCCGAACCGCCGTTGCCACAGGTCAGCAGCTTGCCGCCTGTGTTGAAACTCTCAAGAACGGCGTCGGAGAGGGCATTGAGAGTGTCTTCGTGAACAGCCAGTGCTTGCAGGTCTTTCTGCAATTCTGCAATATGTTGGGTCAGCATACTTTATCCGTCCAAAGCCTCCGCCAAAAGTGTCACCGGATGCGCGACACGGATTTCCGGCAGGCCACGCTCTGTTAATCTTTCCTTCAGGCCGGTCGCGATCCAGGCCAGGCAGCCGGGATTTCCCGTCGCCACCACAGACGCACCGGTGGCAAGAATATGATCCAGTTTGCGCTCCCGCAGACGCCGGGCCATATCCGGCTCCGTGAAGTTGTAAATCCCGGCGGAGCCGCAGCAGACTTCACTTTCCGTCAGGTCTGCCCACCGGATATCGGGCAGGCGCGACAGCAGGGCGCGAGGCGCTTCGCGGATTTGCTGCCCGTGCGCCAGATGGCAGGCGTCATGGTACGTCAGAGTCACCACTTCGTCCGACACAGCTTTCAGCGGGGCAATCCAGCCCAGCGCGTCCAGCCACTCGCTCACATCGCGCACTTTGGCGGCAAACACGGCGGCTTTGGCGGCATACGCCGGATCGTCGGCCAGAAGCAGCCCGTATTCTTTCATCACGCTGCCACAGCCGGCGGAGTTGACAATAATTGCATCCAGGCCGTCGCCCGGTGAGAACGCATCAATCAGAGACCGCGCCAAAGCCTTCGCTTCTTCTCCATAGCCATTGTGCGCGTGCAAAGCCCCGCAGCAGCCCTGGCGGTGATTTGTCAGCACTTCGCAGCCATTGGCGGCGAGAACGCGCACGGTGTCGGCATTGACATCGCCAAACAAAACGCGCATGGCACAGCCCGCCAGAACGCCGACGCGAGCGCGTTTCGGCCCGATGGCAGGCGTGACCGCAGGCGGCAGCGGCGGCGAAAGGAAGGGCGACAGGGGAACGGACTGCCCGGTCGCCGCCGGATCGCCGGAAAGCAGGCGGGCAGCCAGCGCCGGAACCTCGCCGCCGATTGTCGCCTGGGCCATTCGCAGCGCCAGCGTCATCTTTTTCGGATGAGCCAGTGTTTGGAGCAGTCCCCACCGGGATAAGTCCACCGTCCGGGGCCGCACTCGATCCGCACTGATGCGCTCGCGGGCTGTTTCCAAAATCCGCCCGTAAGGCACGCCGGATGGGCAGGCCGTTTCGCAGGCGCGGCAGCCCAGGCACAGGTCTAAGTGCCGCGTCACGTCCGCATCGCGCGGTGACAGCGTTCCTTCGTGCATTTTCCGCATCAGCACAATGCGCCCGCGCGGGCTATCCGCCTCACTGCCTGTTTCCAAATATGTCGGGCAGGCGGGCAGGCAGAGGCCGCAGTGAACGCAGGCCATCAGGTCTTGTTCGTGCTGTGATTGGTTCATCAATAAACTTATCATCGGAAAAGAACCTAACCCCCAGCCCCCTTCCCTGTCAAGGAAGGGGGAGTCGGGGAAAGAGCCTATTTCATCTTTACCCTACCCTAACAGGAAAGGGTGGCGGCTTGCCGCCGGGTTAGGTTCCTTCGGTTAGTTCCTAAAGTCGCCCGACAAATCGGCCCGGATTCCACATGCGCTCCGGGTCCAGCGTTTTTTTGAGCCGAGCCATCAGGCGAAAGTCGGGCAGCAGGGGCGACCAAACGGGAACATCTAACGCGCGTAAAGCCTCCGGCATCCGTTCGATTTGAAAGCTGCCGCCGCAGCGGTCGGCCTTGTCTTTGAGGTCCACGTAAAACACCCCCCAATCGGCACCTTCTCGCGCCGGCGAGAAATGGGCGGTCATCAGTCCCAGCGCGGCATCGGAAGCGACGGCAGCAGTAAACCCGGTGCGGCGAGCCGTCCATTCCACCATGCGCGAGAACGCTCCCACCTGCGAGGAAAGAATGTGGAACGCGGCGGTCATCGGCGCGTCCTTCAAGCTGAAATCACGCAGCCGTGCGCGGACTGTTTCGGCGATTTGAGCATCCAGCTTCCCTGCGCCCAGCGTTTCCACCTGCCAGGCGACCGCTTCCGCGCCGCCGTCAAAGCCCAGCACGATATACTGCGCGGCTTCGGCGTCGGGCAGAACGGCACGGGCGGCGTCCGGGCTGAGCAGCGCCACAAAAGACGGCGCAAGGTCGGAGCCAAACAGCGTGTCTAGCACATCCTCGCTGTTAAAATCGGCGGCCAGCGGCAGCAGCGCCGTCGCCGACGCTTCCGGCAAAGGCGCGACTTTGAACGTCGCTTCCACAATCAGGCCCAGCGTTCCCAGCGAGCCGCAGTAAAGCTTCGGCAGGTCATAGCCCGCCACGTTTTTGACGACTTTGCCGCCGCCTTTGACCCGTTCGCCCCGATAGTTAATCACCGTAACGCCCAGCAGAGAGTCGCGGACACTGCCGCCGGAAAGCCGACGCAGGCTGTTTGCGCGCGCGGCGATCACCCCGCCCAGGGTCTGCCGATCCGGCAAAGCAATATCCAGGGACAGCGTCTGCCCCTGCGCGGCCAGCGCGGTTTGAAGCTGCGACACCGTAACACCCGCCTGTGCGTTTACAGTCAAATCGGCAGGTTCGTATTCCGTGATTTGCGTCAGCGCGGCAGTCGAGACAGCAAGATCATACCGCTCCGGCCCATAGCCCAGCGCCTGCCGCGTGCCGCCGCCCCAGGGGACAATTGCCAGACCGGACGCCGCGCGAACAGTGGCCTGCGCTTCTTCCATCGTTTCGGGAACCGCCGCCTGCGCCGGAAATTGACCCAGAACGGCGTAAGCGCGAGTCGTCATGGCCTTAGTATACTCGTTTCGGGGAAGAGGGGTCAACCGGAAGGGCCAGAGATTAGCTCTGAATAGCGCAAATCATACCGGACAGATGCGGCAGAAGCACCTGGGTCAGCACAGTCAGATTGTCTTCATCCGCAAAGCCGAGGGCATCCCCCGGCAGATTGATCAGAAGGATTTTTCCGCGTATTCCGGCCACCGCGCGCGACAGGTAAGCGGGTGGGTATCCGGCGTCATAGCCAGCGCGCCGCAAAAGCTCAGGAATGGCGAGCAGAGGCCGCTGAATCAGGGCGGAAGCCGCCTCCGGCATGACATCGGCAGGGGTCAGGCCGGTACCGCCTACGGTCAGAATGAGTTCACAGCGGGACGCCTGATGGGGAGCCTCGCACCAATCGCGCAGGATTTTTTCCACCCCGGCGCGAGAGCTGCGAATCACCAGTGGGCGATGCACCACGAACACACCCGGCCCTGCCGATTGCAGGACGCGCTCCACAGCCGCGCAGCCTGCCTCCTCCCAGGAACGCAGCCCGACTTCCGAGAATGTGCCTAGCCGCCTTGCCAGCCCCAGTAAACCGACTCGAATCATAGTCAACTGCCTATTGAACCAATCCTTTTGTCACTTTCATAAAGATGTCTTCTAGATCGGTTTCCTGTTCGGAAAAACTTAGGACGCGCAGCCCGCTGCTGACCAGCAGTTTGTTCAATTCGGCCTGCGTTTCCAGATCGCCTGCGAACTCCACATGCAGATGCCCATTAACGGGGCGGACGGCGCGGACGCCTTCTGCCGTTTCCAGAAGCTGCGTCGCCCGCTCTTCATCGCCCATCAGGCGAATTTCCAGGGTCCGCCCCCCGGAAACCTGCGCCATGATGTCCTGCACGTCCCCGGACACCAGCATTTCGCCGCGCTCAATAATGCCCACTTTGTTGCAGAAGTCGGCCAGTTCCGGCAGGATATGGGACGAAATAATGATCGTCTTGCCCATCGCCTTCAATTCTTTGAACAGTTCTTTGATTTCAATCCGCGCGCGTGGGTCCAGGCCGGAAGCAGGTTCATCCAGCAGCAGCACTTTCGGGTCGTGAATCAGTGTTTTGGCAAGGCACAGCCGCTGCTTCATGCCGGTAGACAATTCTTCCACATAGTTGTCTTTTTTGCCAATCAAATCAGTCAAGTTGAGAACGTCATCAATCACGCGCGGGCGGCTGTTTCGGGGCAGGCGATAAGCGCCGGCAAAAAAGTCCAGATACTCCCACACACGCATGTCATCGTAAATGCCGAAAAACGCCGGCATATAGCCGATTCGCCCGCGCACGGCTTCGGGCTGCTCCACGACATCAATGCCGTCAATCAGCGCCGTACCTGAAGTCGGCTTCAGCAGCGTCGCCAGCATTTTGATGGTCGTGGTTTTCCCCGCGCCATTTGGCCCAATAAAGCCGAAAATGTCACCGGCGTCCAGATTCAGGCTCAGGTCTTTCACTGCGTTCAAGCCTTTGTATTGTTTATGCAGATGACTCACTTGGATCACACTTTGCTCCTATCAAGAAAGAACCTAACTCCGCGGCCCCCTTCCCTAACAGGGAAGGGTGGCAGCTTGTTGCCGGGTTAGGTTCCGATGGCGGGGTTAGGTTCTTATCCCCGCACCGCCTGCCGATAGCGGCGCACCATAAACAGCAGCGCGGCAGCGGTCAACAACAGCGTCACGATGAAATAGAAAAACGTAACGACATCGTAAGGCATATACTGATATTGATAGCCTTGATAGCTAAGAGAAGTGCTGTTGCCGTTCAGCCACACAGACAGCGCATTGAGCGCGTAAAATGGACTCATCCATAGCACAACCGAATTGTAGATATAGTGCGCGTTCAAAATCTCAATCACGCTGTTGATAATATAAGTTCCAATACAAAGAAAGGCTGTGCAGGTCAGCGCGGCGGCAGTCGCGGTCGCCGTCCGCTTGGCTTGATACGAGCAAAGCAGGCCCAGAGCGCCGTAAAACAAGCTCGTGACAATCAAAAACCCGACCGTCGCCAGCAAGGTTGGCCAGCCTATTTGGCCCCGTACCACGCAGCCCAGCAAGTAAGGACTGGTCAATGCAAGAAGCAGGAGCGGAATTGTTTGCCGCGCCAGCCACTTTCCCAGCAGAATTTCCGACCCTGTCAAGCGGGTCGCTGCCAGAGTGTCCCATGTCTGCTGCTCCCGCTCCTGGGTGATTGCGGTCGCCGTGAGCGCGGGCGCGAGCAGGACAATCAGCGTCAGCAGGCCGTAGGCCAGCAATCCCCAGAACTCCCGCGCATCCTGACGCGGTCCCAGAAGGAGGCCCACCAAACCGCGCGCATAAAAGTAGACAATGACCAGAAGCAGAACCGCCGCCACCCAGGAAAATGACCGCGATGCTCCTTTCCGACGCAGGTGCAGGCGGCCCTTCATCTCGCGTTCCAGCACCGGATTGTCGGCAAAAACGCTCATCGGCTCACCTTCCGCCAATTGGCAAATGAACCACGACCAGTTCGACATCATTCTCATGCACGGAATGACCGTCAATGCGCGGGATTGGCCCGGCGAGGGCCGGATTGTCGCTCCATCCGATCAGAATAGCTTCATTAGGAGAGGGTGCGTAGGCTGTCGGAGCCTGCATATTTCCATAATAATTGCTGCCACTCTGCTGGCCGAGCGAGCGCACATAAGAGGCCAGCGCCCAGCGCATCCGCTGGCGGATGTCGCCATGCGTGTCGTCGGAACTGCCTTCCCCCGGCAGCGTGGGAATGTTGAAGAAGTACGTTTGATTATTTGCAGAAACTGCCGGCCCCGACCCAACGGTCAAAGACGCTTCGCGTCCCAGGGCGCCAAGCGGCTTCCACTGGCCGTGATACAGCAGGGCGCAGTCGGTCAGGTCATAATTTGTGTGATTGGTGATCGTGCCGGAAATTCCGAGGGACTGCATGAGCGAAGGCGGGATGAGCGCTGCGTCTATCGTGCCTCCCAGATCGGTCGTGGACTGGGTATCAAAGGCGCGCATGGCCCACATATTGACGGAGGTATCTAAAAGCGACGTTCCTTCGGAAGACTGTACGAATTTGGTCTGGCCTCCCGACTGCATCTCCGCCCCGGTGCCCTGGGATTGATACCCATAGCGGTAGCCGGGATTGGGCAGAGCCGCCAGGCCGTTCGCGCCGGGAACGGCAATGTCGTAAGACGTGCGGTGCGGCGAGAACAGGCCAACATCGGCGTACACGCCGGCATCACGCTGGCCGGCGGATGTCTCCACAATCGCCGCGCGGTTAACAAACACCGCGCCGCCTTTGGCGGCGTAGCCGACGCCGAACGTCCCCACGGCAAACACCAGCACCAGCAGTGGAATCGTGACCCAGGCCAGTTCCTTGCGATCTAAACGCTTGAGAATCAAATAATTGGCAGGCACCAGCGCGATCAGATACACAAGGAGAAACAAGCCGATTACCTCCGTCCCCGGAGCGTCCAGGGAAGGCGCGCGCATGACGGCATCGGACAGCAAGGTTTGGTCGGGACCGTAATAGCCCGTATCATAATTTTCCTCGCGCGTCGCGACATGGGCCAGCAGGGACGGCTGATAGGCGTGACCGGCGGTAAAAAGCGAGGGCCAGAAGGCACCAGGAGGCAGCGCCGCGGACTGTGCAGGGTTGTAATTCGTCACCGTCACCTGTCCTGCGCCATAAGCGCCGGTCACGACCGGCGGTGATTGGCTGATCGCATGAACCCCGGCCAGCGGCTTAGGGGTAAGTGTCAGCCTGCCGTCACTGCCCGCCGGGCCGATACCAGCCGGCAGCAGTCCGGTGAAAAAAGACGCTGCATAGGGGCTGGGGTCGGTGCCGGAGCAGAAAACGATTAAATGCCCGCCGGAGGCGACCCATCCTTTAAGTGCGTCTTCCTGCGCTTCCGTCAGCGCGTCCAGCGGTGCATCACCCCGAAGCAAAAAGGCATCCACGCCGCTGTATCCAGCGGCTTTGTCCGGCAGATCGGCGGCGGTCGTGGAAGCAACTTGAGCGGTCGCGGAGGCAGCTTGAACGGTTCCGGGCGGCACACCCGGATTAGGCGGTATACGGGCGATAGAAGCCGCAGAGCCAGCAGGCTGATGGCTCACGCCCAGTTTCTGGCCGCTCAGATAAGTAAATGCGCCGGGTTCCCCGGCAAATCCCACCAGAAAAAAATCATCATCCGTCAGAGGAGTCCCCGTGACGGTCGACACGGAATTGTTCGGCTCATTGTCCGTTCGGGCCAGCACTCGGCCATCGCCGCGTTCCTGCCCCTGGGCAAGCTGCACCGTCACGCTGTCACGTCCGGGGTCAATGCCGCGCACATACACGACGAAATTTTGAGTGCCGCTCCCGGACACACTGACCGGGCGGGCAAACAGCGCCGAGCCGAGCGATGCGTTGCCTCCGGCCCCCCCGTATCCGGGCCGCCCCGGTGTCGGCGCTGCCTGCACCTGAATCTGACCGCTGAACGCCTCGCCGCTGGGATTGTGAACCGTTACCGTCACCGGGCACCACGCGCCGGGGCGGTAGCGACCGGCAATGCCAAAGGAAGCCGTCAGCGTTGGGCCGTCCGCCTGGGCCGCCGCCATGCCGAAACCGGCCAGCAGCAAAAGCAGCAAGGCGCGAAACGTAAAACGAACCGGCATGGTCATGGGCATTTGCCTCGGAGACAAGAGAAAAAGTCGCCCGAAAAGCCCTGCCATGAATGACAGGCCTGGCGGGCCTTCGGCCAATCGCGGAGCAACTGCACCCGACCCTGCGGGCGGAAGAAAGAGAGCGTAGCGGTTTGCCCGGTCGCAGACCGGGTCGAAACAACACGGCTTAACGTCCGCTTTCGGCGGCATCAATTTCCGAATCGGCGATGTCAAAGTTGGCATACACTTTCTGGACATCGTCATTGTCTTCCAGCATATCCACCAGACGCAATACCTGACTGGCTTCTTTGCCGGCAACGTCCACCGAGTTTTCCGGCATCATTGTCAGCTCGGCGGACGCAAACGCGATTTTGGCGGCTTCCAGCGCGTTCTGCACCGCCGCGAAATCTTCCGGGGCGGTCGTGATCTCAAAACCACCGTCCTCAGTCGGCTGAATATCTTCGGCTCCGCCCTCAATGGCGGCTTCCGTGACTTTTTCTTCGGTGGTCACATCCGGGTCAACAATGATCATGCCTTTGGGCGAAAACAAATACGCAACGCTGCCGGATTCGCCGAGTCGCCCTCCGGTTTTTGTGAAAGCTGACCGGACTTCGGCCACCGTCCGCTGCTTGTTGTCGGTCAGGCAGTTGACCAGCACAGCGACGCCGCCCGGCCCATAGCCTTCATAGGTCAAATCTTCGTAATTGGCCCCGTCGCCGCCGCCGACGCCGCGCGCGATGGCACGTTTGATGTTGTCCTGCGGCATGGAAACCGCCCGCGCGCGCTGCATGGCGGCGCGCAGGGTCATGTTGGAATCGGGGCTGCCGCCGCCCATTTTTGCGGCGACAATGATTTCACGGGCAATCTTGGTAAACAATTTGCCGCGCTGAGCGTCAGTTTTGCCTTTCTGATGCTTAATGCTAGACCATTTACTATGTCCTGACATCTCTGCTCTATCCTCTGCTGTCGTTCATAACGTGTAAAAAGCCAATTGGGTTCGCGCAAAAGGCCTACCTCCCCCAAAAATGGAAAGGCAGGCCGATTGCCTAGAATCGCACTTCGCGCCCGGTCTCACTGGACTCGTAGAGCGCGTCCAGAATGGTGGAAACCGTCAGGGCCTGTTCGCCCGGCACCGCAATAGGTGCGTCGTCAATGATAGACTGCACATAGGCCCGGATTTCCTGTTCATGCGAGGCAACGCTGGGCAGGAACACGGGCTGGCTGTCATACAGCGCTCCGGCTTCTTCCGTATAGATGCGCGTGTTGGCATCGTTGTGCAGGTCCAGAAACACGCCGCCCTCTGTGCCGAAGAGGCTGGTCTCAAATCGCTCCCGGTCATTGTTCAGCACGAACGACGATTCCAAAACCAGCGAGGCGCCGTTTTCAAATTTGACGTAGCCCGACGCGAAATCTTCCACCGTGAAATTATTCGGGTCCCAGGGCTTGCCAAACAGATTGATATGGCCCGTTCGATGCCCGAATTTGGTGGCAGCGGTTCCGCTGACGGAAACCGGTTTGGGATGGCCCATCAGCCACAGGCTCATATCCAGGATATGCACGCCTATGTCAATGAGCGGGCCGCCGCCCTGCTTGTCTTTCTCAGTGAACACGCCCCACATCGGGACGCCCCGGCGGCGAATCGCCTGGGCGCGGGCATAATAAATCTCGCCGAACTTGCCGGCATCCGCCAGCCGCTTGATTGCCTGCGGGCCTGCGCCAAAGCGCATATTCAGGCCCACCTGAAACTTTTTACCGGATTTCTGGGCCGCCGCGACCATCTCCGCGCCCTGCTTGCTGTTGATGGCAATCGGCTTTTCGCAGATCACATGCTTGCCGGCTTCAAAGGCCGCCACCACCGGCGGCATGTGCATGAAGTTGGGCGTACACACGTCTACGGCTTCCACTTCCGGGTTTGCCAGCAGCTCTTGATAGTTTTCATAGGTCTGCGCCGGGCCGAATTTGGCGTTAGCCTCGGCCAATTTCTCCGGCTTGATGTCGCAGAGGGCCACAATTTTCACCTTGCCCTCATCCTGCAATTTCTTGTAAGCGGGCAGGTGAACGGCCTGGGCGATGCCCCCGGTGCCAATCACACCGATCCCAATCGGCTTGCCCCGAAAACTGGAGCTATCCGCCGCTCCCGCGACCAAATCTGCGTCCCATGCGTTTGCCATAAAGTGAATGTTCCTTTTTAGTTTGAATGAGAATGGAGGCTTGCCCCTGAGCAAGCGCACAAAGTTATGTTGTCACTGTTTTTCGTGGTTTCGCGCTGTTTTAGTAGCCTTCTTCATCCAGATAGGCCGTCATCAGGTCAAGAAATAACTGGCGCAGGGTGACGTTGCCGTGATCCAAACAGTAGCGCTTGGCGCGGTGAAACAGTGCGGGCGACATATCGACCGTCGCTTTGGCCCCGGTAGGATGCATCATTTTGTGCGCCAGCGACTCCTGAACGCGGGCAATCAGCCGGATATCTGCATCCTCTTCTTTGTCTTCCTTTTCGGCAGGCGCAGACGGCTCGGCCTCGGTCAAATACTGCGCCAGCACCAGGTCCTCCTGCGGTTTGGACAGGGAAGGCGCTTCAGCAGGCGCGGCGGCAGAGGGGGCAAGCACAGTCTCCGGGGAGGCATCTTCAGGAGCCAGAGCGGATTTTTTTTGTTCGCGCAGATTGGCGAGGCGAAGCTCGGCAAGCGTGGTCATCGGGGCGTCTCCTCAAGTGTCATTTGGCGGGCTTGATCTGAACCGGCCACTTTTTTTCACGGCTCATTTCGGACAATGTCCGCTGCACGAGGGCCGAGGTCATCAAACGCTGGTCCCGAACGTAGCCATTGACGAACAGGGCATCGCAAAGGACGCAGATGTCGCGCGGAATGCCTTTCGTGATGGCATGGGCGTCCGCCAGCGCCGCGTCTTCAAAATAAGTTTCAATCGGCCCGCCGCCGGCAGTGGCGATGCGAAATGCAATCATGTCACGCATTTCTTCCGGCGTCAAGGGGTCAAGCCGTCCGACAACGGCAATGCGGGAGCGAAACGCATCGTGGCGCTCCAGTTTTTTGGGCAGATTGTCCTGCGCCAGCATGACGACTGTAATTAGCTTGGTCTGCGAAGTCTGAAAATTGGTCAGGTCGGAAATGGCGTCAATGACCCGCGAGGCGACATTCTGGCCTTCGTCCAGCAGCAGTACGGGGTGGCGATTGGCCTGGTATTCGTCCAGCAGAAACCGTTCCAGTTCGCCCCGGTTCTGCGCTTCGGTTCGCAGGGCCGCAATGCCGAATGATTCCAGCATCAGCCGCAAAAACTGGCCGGGCGTCCGCACCGGCGCACCGGGCAAAAATGCAACGGTTTTTGTCGGGTCACTATCCCAGGTCATCTGAAGCGAATTGGCAATCGTTGTGTTATGCGTCACCGTAAAGTCGCCCAGCAGGAACAGACGATCACCGTCTAACTCGAAACCAAAATATTCTCCCAGGCCAATGGATTCCACCGTGATCGCGGAAAGAAGCACATCTTTGCCCTGTCGGCGCGGCGCGGCGACTTTGTGGGGGACACGAACAGGAAT
The DNA here is from genome assembly GCA_965277095.1 of Capsulimonadaceae bacterium. Lineage (GTDB taxonomy): Bacteria > Armatimonadota > Armatimonadia > Armatimonadales > Capsulimonadaceae > JANXMY01. The sequence continues at coordinate 2,082,694 of OZ255718.1, read as the reverse complement.
TTCATTGATCTGACCGGAAATAATTAGCCGCCAGTAAGCGCCGGTCACACCCGTGTTGGTACAGGCTTTGATGCAAGGACGTTTATAGCACGCAAACCCAAGCGAGCGGGCGACAAAAACAATGTCCTCGGCCAATCGTTCACTTTTGAGAACGATGTCGTAAGTTCCACTAGCAAGATGGCCGTCAGTGTCAACAATGCCGGCCAGCAGCTCCAGCCGTACCTGGCGGCTGTTTGCCTTGTACGCCTGTGGGATGTGCTTGCTGCCAATTAAGCCGTACTCACGCATCGCCGCAAGAACCGGATTTCGCCCCAGCCCATGCCGCTCTTTCATGCTTCGCCCGGTCGTCAGATCATACATCGGGCATTTGTCGCCTTTGATCGTAACACGGCGCAAACTGACCCCATTTCTCTGGGCAAACTCCTCCAAATAATCCACGACAGGAACATCCGTCGTCGTGATTCGCGGGCTGTTCGCGCTGCCGTCACCCAGCCACACCCCCAGAAAATACGGTTCCAAATTGACGGAAACTTCCGGGAACTCCACGCCGACCCGGTATCCTTTGGAGACATTCTTAAAATTTTGTGATTTCGTCAAATATTCTTTGACGGAGATGTTGACGACCTGCCCTTGCTTTCTTCCGTCCCCCGCTGTTTGCTTGAGTGAGAGAATATGCGGCTCATTGACCACATACGGATCGCCTTTGGTGGGAACAATCCGATATAATTGATCTGTTCCCCGCGTCGTGCTTAATACACGACGCGGGGTTGAATCCGGCCCCATCAGCAGATCGCCGAGCTTTACGTCCTCGACCGGCTTGACCGTGCCGTCGTGCATCAGCAGCGGCGTTCCCCGCCCCAGGCACTTGCCGATGCCGATGGGGCCGGTCAGAACGGCCAATCCGCGCTTTTGGTCCACGGCGTAACGCATCTTAGCCAGGGCCACTTTATGCTCCACGCTGGGATACGCATAGCGTGGGTCGGGCTGAACGGAGAAAGGGGTCTCGCGCAGCCCGTAAAATTCTTCATACATAGCGCTAATTCACTTTTCGGGGAAAAATGGGTCGAACAAGCTCTTTTTAGAAATCAAGTCTATTATAGAGGGATTCGCCGGCAAAATCAAGTTCTTGAAAGAGTATACCTGAAAGGCCGGTCAAGCCGGACACATTTCTTCGTAAACGGCGGTCAGCGACGCCAGCATTTGCGAGACGCCGTAGCGCTCGCGCACCAGCGCCGCGGCCCCATCCGCCAGCTTTTGCCGAAGGCGAGCGTCACTTCGCAAACGGCTCAGCGCCGCAGCCAGCGCGTCCGGGTCATTGGGGGGGACCAGCAGGGCAGTTTCGCCGTCGCGGAGCATATCGGCCAGGCCGCCGACGCGGGAAGCAACCAGCGGAATTCCTGCCGCCATTGCTTCCAGTGCGGCAATGCCCTGTCCTTCCCGCCGGGACGGCACGGCAAACACATCAGCGGCGGCCAGCAGGGGCAAAATATCGGGCAAAAGGCCCAGCAGCCGGGCATTGGAGGCACACTGCCGAAGCAGCGCAGATTGGAGCGGGCCATCCCCGGCGATCAAAAACGTCATACCTATCCGCTGACCCGCAGCCTGAAGCAGCGTGTCCAGGCCTTTTTCGCGGGACAGCCGCGCAGCCGCCGCCACGACAAATGCCGTGTCGGGAATACCGAAAGATTGACGCGACTGAGCACGGGCCTCGGCAGAGACCGAAGAAAAGTGGCTGAGATCAATGCCGTTCGGAACAACTTGAATCTTGGCGCGGGGCAATCCGCAGGCGGCGAGGCTCTCAGCCACGGCGGGAGAAACGGCCAAAACGCGCGCCGCCTGAAATCCAATAAAAGGCATCCCCAGACGCGCAGACAGGCCGGGGCTGACCAGATTGTGCGCGGTAAATACCAGCGGAAACGGGCGATGCCGCCGGGCAAGGGCGCAAATCCATCCGGCGCGCGCGCCGTGGGCATGGACGACATCCGCGAATTTCGGCACAACGCGGGCCAGACGGCGCGCGGCCAGGAAATCCCGCGCCAGCGAAAAACGCGCAGCGATGTCCAGTGGAATCGTAGCCGCGACTTGGGGATGAAGCAGCGTCTCCCGCACAAATGCCGGCGGCGCGGCGACGGCGCAGGAGATAAGGGCCGGATCGAGACCGTCCAGCAGCGTCAGCACATGCCGGCGAATTCCGCCCTGGGCAGGGCGGACAACCTGGAGAACGCGCACTGGAGCGGTCACAGAAGCGATGCCAGGCGCAGGACATGATGGCGGTGACGGTGCTTGCGATGCCCGTCCTCGGCGTCGGCCATTATTTCCGGCGGCGCAACTCCGAAAATGCCTCGGATCATCGGCGCGGCCTGCGCCCAATTCGTCGCGACCGCGCTGCCGACCTCGCGGCTGGGCAGTGTGGACATCTGAATCTGCGCGCGGGGGGTGTCATGGACGAACCGAGCCACAGCGACTTCCTGGTCAGGCGAAAGATCGCTGTCGATATGCCGGTCAATGGTTTCCAGCAATGGTCCGATCTTAGCCAGCGTCTGCGGCTGTTTCAGTTTCTCCTTCAACGCGGCGATCAGTGTTTGCTGGCGCTGCACGCGAACTAAATCGCTGTCGGAATGACGAAAGCGGACAAAGCCCATCGCCTGCTTTCCATCCAGGTGCTGAAAGCCTGGTTTCAGATGAATGTGCAGATGCCCCCAGTTGTCGTCATAGTCCATTTTTTTGTCAACCGTAAGGTCGACGCCGCCGAGAATGTCAATCGCCTGCTCGAAGCCTTCAAAGTCCAGCGCAAGGTATTTGTCGCTGGGAATGCCGAAATTGTCCTGAACCGTCTGCTCCGACAGAGCCGGCCCGCCAAACTGGTGCGCGGCATTAATTTTCGTGGTGACAACCCGGCCATGCGTGCGAATTTTCGCCAGCGTATCACGAGGAATAGACAGCAGCGAAACAGCCTGCTTGTCGAAATCCAGATGCGCGACCATCAAAATATCCGACCGGGCGCGGGTTTTCAGAACCTGATCCGTGCGGTCATCATAATCCGCATCCCGCCCGATGATCATTAAATTCACGGTTTTTTGGCTGGGAAAAGCCTCAGAAACACTGGTTTGGTGGAGCAAGGGAACAAAATATTTATGAAGCTGAGGGTTAGTGCGATACAGATACCCACCATAAATTGAAACTCCTGCCAGCAGAAGCAGGCTGACTGCTCCAAAAAACTTACCTGTCTTGCGGGCAGGCGATTTGCGGGTGGGACGGCGGGGCGGCAGGGGCCGGCGCGGGGCATGAGTCATGTCGGCGTTTCATCTCCGAATAAAAAAAGGCTGTTTGATTATAACGCACATTGGGGCGAATGTCAAACAGCCTTTCTCGGAGATTTCAGTGCCGCTTCATGCTTTTTCCGCGATCTCGCGCAGTGCGCGCATCAGCGTCAAGGCATCGTCATAGGAACGCTGCCAGGTGTTTCGGCCAAAAATCAGGCCGGTCGCCCCGGCGGCGAAAGAGCGCCGTGCTTTTTCCAGCAATTCGGCGTCCGGCTCTTTTTCGCCGCCGGAAATCAGCACCAGCGTTTTGGCCGCCGCAGCGACCACGCGGGAGACGCCTTCTTCCGGGCTGAAAGCCTGGGTATCATAGGGCTTGGGCGAGCCAGGAGACGGGCTGACAGTCGGAAAATTGACTTTCACCACATCCGCGCCCACTTCGGCGGCAACCCGCGCCGCGTATTCAATGGCCCAGACGCTTTCCTTGCCGCCTTTGGCATCGACCGCTTCGCCGCGCGGATAAGCCCAGATGATCGTAGGAATTCCCAGCCGCGCCGCGTCACGGCGCACCGTCGCCCACTGGGCAAAATCCCGATCCTGGGCAGGCGAACCGACATACAGTGTATAGCCAACCGCGTCCGCACCGAGCGCGACGGCGTCTTCCACGGAAGCCAGACACGCCGAAAAGGATTCGGCATCAGACGGAATTTCCGTTTTGCCGTTCAGCTTCACAATCAGCGGGATTTTCCCAACCCAGTTCCGCATGTATTTTTCAGCAATCCCATACTGAAACACAATACCGGAATAGCGCCCTTCGGTCGCCAGATTAAGCTGGAATTCCGGGTTGGCTGAGGCCGGATTGGCAAAAAAGTCGCGCGGGCCATGCTCCAGCCCCTGATCAATCGGCAAAAACAATCCGGTTCCGTTGCCGGGACCATATTCGTACAGCAGCCGATGCAGCCGCGCGCGCTTGCCGGTGGAAAGGTGATCAAGATCGTTCAAAGTGAGGCGTGCCATAAAGATAATCCTTAGAAAGCTTCCATCGTGAATTTACGAATGACTTTCCAACAAGCAGAGCGACGTTAAACATTCGCCTGGCCGTTGGAACATAGCCCGTCAAGGCATTTCTATCGGCGTCAATGCAGGGGCATTGCCGGGGACACGAAATTTTGCGCTTTCAGCCAAAAAATCAGATCGGCGGCCCAGGGAAGAACCGCGCGAAATGGCGGCGTGTCGTCCCCCAGGCCCAGGCCATGCCCGCCATGCTGGTAGATATGCAGGTCAAACGGCACACTATTGCGGCGCAGGGCAGCAGCGAAATCCAGCGTGTTTTCCACTTTCACAACCGGGTCTTCCCCCGTCGCCCAGAGAAAGCAGGGCGGCGTCTGCGGGGTCACCTGCAATTCATTGGATAAAGATTTGATCAGTTCCGGGGAAGGAGCGTCGCCCAGCAGGTTCCGGCGGCTGCCCTGGTGCGTGTTCGGCCCCATGGTAATCACGGCATAACAAAGAATGCCGAGAGCGGGCCGAGAGCTTTGACGCTCCACGGGGTCAGCCGCGTTCGGATTGCCAGTGTCAAAATGGGTCAGCAAGGTGGACGCCAAATGGCCCCCTGCGGAGGAACCCATGATGCCGACTCGCTGCGGGTCCACCTTCCAGTCCGCCGCGCGCCAGCGTACCAGCCGGACCGCCCGTGCGGCGTCTTCCAGCATCACGGGATGCCGGTAGCCGTGTGACCCGAGCCGGTATTGGAGGACAAACCCAGCCACGCCTATCCGGTTCAGCCAGAGCGCATATGCCGTGCCTTCATGGTCCATCGCCAGGTCGCTGTAGCCTCCACCCGGACAAATCACCAGAGCCGCCCCTGTTGCCGTCGCCGGATCGGGCAGAAACGGAGTCAGCGTGGGAATATCCTCCGGCGCCTGCCCGCGCGCGCCGGGTGCGTCGCCGGGCCAAAGGCGAACCGGAGATTGCGGCAGGGCAAGCGTCGGCAAAGCAACTGTCAGCAAGAAGAAAACAAGCAAGCAAAGCACTTTCATGGGGTCTCCGCAACGGGGCCATGAATTGCACTTGCCTTCCCCGCCGCTCTGCCGATCTTTTCCGGCAGGTCTATTCCCGTCGCCATTTGCTCCCGCGCCTGACATGCCGCCTGGTAGGCCCCTTGCTTGCCGCCATAATGGCTGTCGCTAAAAAAGCGCGTCACTGTTTTCCTGCTGGAATACAGCCGCGCTTGCCAGCCATACGTTTTCTTGGGCTGACTGATTTCAATACGAATGACTCCGCGCATTTACATGACTCCTTGCAGCAGCGATTTTTCAGTTTATCCCAACTGATGCTTACCCATTAAAACGGGTGAATCAACTTGAGTGTGACTTTGCCGCGCGTTTTCGGCGAATTTGGGTCGCCAAACAGCAGGTAAACGTCACTTCCGGTGCGAACCTGCTGACTGAACGAAAAGTAAACGTCGGTGCCGAGGCCCGTTCCCTGGTCGGCTCCCGCCTGGTTGACAATTCGGCCCCCGATAGTCTGCGTGTCGTTGAGTCGGTAAGTGCCGGTCGCGATGGCCTGCGTTGACAGTGTGCCGCCCTGCACCTGGCGGCTGTAATTGAGCTGGACGGAAAAGGGACGCGCAATCAGCACACCCTGGGACACCGCCAGCAGGTTGTACGACTGCCCGGCGACCCGGCCAAAGGTGTCACTGACCAGGCCCTGCTGGTAAAGCGTCTTCTGCGCCCAGCCGAAATTCGGCGTGAGCGTATGGTCGCGAAAGCGGGCGTCGGGTACACCGTTCACGCCGGGCTGGTCACGCCTGCCTAAGCCGAGGTCCAGTTCATAGGAGAGGCCACTCCGCGTGGAAACATTGACATACGAGGTGAAATCATTGTGGAAAAAGCCGCCCGTATGGTGATCGTAAGAATCGACCGTGGCTCCCGCCGTGTAGTTTTCAAGCCAGCCCCGGTCAAACTGGTTCTGCTGAGAAAAATGCGCCAGCACACCCCGCCGATCCAGTTCGGGGTTGTAGCCCAGTCGGCTGATGAAGTCCGGGGCCGTGTCCTCATAGCTGAACAGGAATTTAGGGTGGCCCAGAACGGGCCGGCTGCCGAGCTGCCAGTAGTCTTTGGCCCCTTGAATGCGCCCATTCTCCCAGCTCGGCGAGTGCTGGGCCAGAAACTCATAGCGGGTTTGTCCGGCCTCCCAGCCGTACAGGCCTTCCAGCCGCGCCACCTGGCCCGATGGCTGCCCGCTTTCAATCCCATCCACAAATTCACCCCGGACGTGGCTATACAGCCCCAGGTCTTGCTGAAGATTGATAACTGCTGAACTCTGCGAATCAACTCCGCGCGCCACCGTCGTCAGCAGCCCCAGGGTAGCCGCCCCCTGCTTGCCCACGACTTTCAGGCCGCCGTCGACGGTGCTGATGCGCCGCGAATAAAATAAATCCTGATCCGGCAGGAAACTGCTGCCTTCGGCGAAAAAGGGACGCCGATCCGTCAGCAGCTTTTCGGTATAAGAAAAGTTGATGTTGGTCACATCCTGCTCAATGGTTTGAAAGTCGGGAAAAAGCGTTCCTACACCCGTCAGCGTGGTGGAAAGCGGGTATTTAATATCCATGCCTTCCCGCACCGCGCTGCCTGCCCCGGCAGTCGCCAGGGTGTACGGCAGGAACGTCGGCCTCGGCGCCAGAAATGGGGGCGCAATCCCCGTAAAGGTATCCAGATATTGCGGCTCGGTAGAGTTATCCATGCCCGCCGCCGGCATGTACGGCCAGCTTTGCAGGCTGGTTTCGCGCCCGATGAGGCGGTACAGCACCATGCCGAAAGACTGGGTGCCGCGCGGGTAGCGCATCAGGGCGAACGGAATGGACATTTCGCATATCCAGCCGTCTTTGGTGGGCCGGGTCGCCGCTTTCCAGTCGCCCGCCCAGGTGATGTTGTCGGCTGTGCCGCCTTCCAGGAGTTCAAACTGAGTGCCGCGTGCCGTCACGATGAATGTGGAAAAGCCGCGCCGGCTGCCCTGGCTGTCAATGTCCATGCCGACAAAATCGTCATGGCCGAGGTTGCCGTTACGCTGGGTCATGCTGGCCTGAATCAGGTCCGGGCGGCTGTCCAGGCAGTGAAAAGCGAAGTAAAGGTGTGCGCGGTCCGCGCAAATCCAGACTTCGGTCTGCTGGGCCGAAGGCGTCCCGCCGCCGTAGCGATAAAAGCCGCGCGCGTGGGTCGCGGTCCGCCAGCAGGGATCGTCCAGCAGACCGTCGATTCGGGGCGGCACGGCACAGGTGGCGACGGTAAAAGTTTGGCGGGCCCAGACAGCGGGCGGAGAGGAGGGCGCACCGATGTTACCCTCAGCCGCGCCTGCCGGAGCAGGCGTCCCAGCCGGCGACCCCGGACCGGGCTGGACGGTGGGCGGCGTCGGCACAACCTGCGGCACAGGCGCACCGGGCAGGGCCGTCGCGTTTGGACCGGGCAAGGCGGGGCTAAGCGCGGGAGCCGCAGACTTAGCCGGAAAGGGCGTTTGTCCGCCCGCACAAACGGGAAGCCATACCAACAGGCAGGCAAGCATAAAAAAAGGACGCGGCAGAAGCATCGGGAATAGGCTTCCTTTTTACTGCTTCACAGTCAATCCCGGCTGCGGCTCGGGAAATAAAATCGCTTCCGCTCCGGCGGCTTCCAGCGCGGCGACCATTCGCACCCGGTCGTGGGTCAGCGCGAGAATCGTGCCGCCGCCGCCGGCTCCGGCCAGCTTGGCCCCAGACGCGCCGCCGGCCAGCGCGGCGGCTATCAGCGTTTCATTGGCTTCTCCGCTGCCGCCCAGATCGCGCACAATGGCATGATTGCGATTCATCAGCGCCGCCAGTGTCTCCCAGTCGCTTTGGAGCAGCGCGCGCTTGCCGCGTCGTGCCAGGCGTCCGATCTCTTCATATCCCTGCACAGCCTCTGCCTCCCCGCGCAGCCAGCGCTCACGCGGGGACGTATGCACAGAGCCGGAATGGTGACGCACGCCGGTATGGGCCAGCACCAGCGGCAACGGCCCAGCATACGAAGTCAGTGCTTCCACTGTCGCGAAGGGGCTTGCCTCATCTTGGGTCTGCGCGCTGTTTTTATCTCGAAAATCCATGTAGTTCAGGCCGCCGAACACAATCATATAATGGTCCTGAAAGCCGCAGACAATTCCCAGCACGTCATACTCGATCTTTCGGACCAGCTCGGCGGTTTCATACAAGTTCAGGGACAAACCCAGATGCGCCAGCAGGCAGCCGGTAAGACACGCCAAAATGGCGGTGGAACCGGCCAGACCAGCCTGCATCGGAATTTCCGTGTCGGCCCGCAGATGAAACGGCGTAGCGGTGGCGGGATCAATTTCCAGGGCGGCCAGCGCGGCGCGGGCGACATTGTGATAGTCGCCCGAACGGAGCGTCAGGTCTTCCTGCGATTGCAGATGGAGCGTTTGCCCGGAAACGGTCACGGTCAGCCGGTCGACTTCGTAGCTGAGTGTGCAGGAGGCCCGTTCGCGCGTTGAGCAGGAAAGAACCGTTCCACCGTACATGTCGGTCGGATTGCCGACCAGCCCGCAGCGGCCCGGCGCCGTGGCCTGAATCATGGGCGAGTCTCCAAAAGCCAGTCGGTCGCTGACGGCAGATCGGCGAACACGAAATCAGGGGCGGGCGTCATATCACCTTCGGCATAGCTTTCCGTTCCCCCGGACAGCAGCAAAATCGTCTTCCCCACCCCGGCGGCATGGCCCGCCTGAATGTCGGTAGGCGAGTCGCCGGCAAAGATCGTGCGGGCCAGCGTCAGCCCAAACTCCGCCGCCGCTTCCCAAAGCATTCCCGGCTCCGGCTTGCGCCGGGGCGAGTTTGCGCTTTTGAGTTCCGTGCTGTAATAGCACCGCGTCAGAAACGCCCCGGCTTCACGGGCCAGCGCCTCTTCCATGCGCCGCTCAATCATCATCAAATCGGCCAGGGTCATCAGACCCTTGCCGACGCCCTGCTGATTGGAAATAATGATGACCGGCAGCCCGGCATCATTGAGCCGCCGGACGGCACGGGCGACGCCAGGCAAAATTACCAGATCGTCGGCGGATTGCAGGTAGCCGCCGGGAATATGCGGGTTGAGAACGCCATCCCGGTCCAAAAATACGGCTTCAAGGGTCATTCTACCAGTTCAGCACGATGTTTTTCTCAATCCGCCGCACGGCTTCTTCCAGCATCTCACCATTTTTGTCGCCGCTGACCGTCAGCGACAGGCGAACAAATCCGTCGCCATGCGGGCCGTAGCCGAGGCCGGGGATGGTCAGAACGTCGGCTTTTTCCAGCAGTTCTCTGGCGAATGTCGCCGACGTGTGACCGGGCGGCACGGGAAGCCAGACGTAGAACGTCGCCTGCGGCTTGGGAAGATTCCAGCCCAGTCGGTTCAGGCCATCGACCAGCACATCCCGGCGGCGCTGAAGAAGCCGATTGGCCGCATCGTTGCGGGCATGGTTCAAGGCCCAGCCGGCGGTGAGCGCAATCGCGGCAAAGGCCTTGCTGTCCACGTTGCCTTTGATTGTGTTCAGGGCGCGCAGGGCATCCGGGCTGCCCACGGCAAAGCCGATTCGCCAGCCGGTCATGTTGAAAGTTTTGGACAGCGAATGAAACTCAATCGCGACTTCTTTGGCTCCATCAATTTCCATGATGCTCGGCGCCTGATAGCCGTCAAAGCCCGCTTCGGAATACGCGCAGTCATGCAGAATCAGCACGCCGGTCTCCTGGGCAAAGTTGACGGCTTGCTGGAAAAACTCGCGGGTAGCGACGACCCCGGTCGGGTTGTTGGGATAGTTCAGATAAATAATTTTGGCTTTCTGCACCACATCGCCGGGAATGGCGGCAAGATCGGGCAGGAAGTTGTTTTCCGGCAGCAGGGGGAACTCATAGGGCGTCCCGCCCGCCAGCAGCGTATTGACCTTGACGACGGTATAAGCCGGGTCGGGAACCAGGGCAACGTCGCCCGGATCAATAAAGGCCCAGGCGGCATGAGCCAGGCCCTCTTTGCTGCCGATCAGTTCCAGAATTTCACTGGCAGGATCAAGCGCGACTCCGAATCGGCCCTGAAACCAAGTCGCAATGTCACGCAAAAATTCGGCCCGGCCCATGGTGGACTCGTCATACCGATGCGTTGTCGGGTCATGGGCAAACGTGCTGAGTTTGTCAATAATCGCTTCGGGAGTTGGCTGATCGGGATCGCCGATGCCCAGGTCAATTAAATCGCGGCCTTCGGCAATCGCCTGGGCCTTCATTTTGGCAATCTCGCCGAACAAATACGGCGGAATGAGTCCTAATCGTTTAGCGCGCTGCAAATCTATGATGCTCCTGAAATGGTTTAGGTTTGGGGCTTAATTTCGCTGTTCAATAGGAAAAGCCCTGCGTGAATTTTACTGGGCGCAACTTTACGGCAAAATGAGAGGGGCAGGGGCGAAGAAAGAAGGGCGGGAACGAAGAAAGAGGGTAGGGCTTGCCCCCACCCTCTTTCTTGCCCCTGCCCTCTTTCCAAGTCCTTTCTTATCGCTCGGCGACAACAGCCGCACCGGGATCGTGTGCGGCCAGATGCTCCCGATCCAGCGTGTAATGCAGAAAGGTAATGCACATTTCATCCGTGGTTTGCTCGCCCCAGTTGACCAGTTTGGGCGGTGAATTCGGGTTACGCGGATTTTTCGCCGAGTTGTCATAGGTCGCTGTCATCGTCACGGTCGTGCCTTTGGGCAGGGCAATCGGGTGCTTATAATAGTAGGTAGACTGCCAGTTGAAGTCCCAATTGGAGACCGACACCAGCGGAATCTGATGGCCGCCGGGCAGTGTGGCCGTGACTTTGATTCGCTGGCCGAGCCAGTGCATATGCGGCGTGATCGCCACCAGATGGAAATTGACCGGGGACGGCACGGAAGTCGTCGTGACGGTGTAATGCGAGTCGCCCGCCGGGATTTGGAGGCCGTGAATCAGCGGAATGACATGCAGGGTTTTTTCTACCGGCCCCTGCGCGAAATAAATGCCCATACGCGACCAGTCCGTCTCCGGCTTGCCGTCTTTGTGGTAATGCACCTGCAAAACCACGCGCGCTCCGGCAGGAACCAGCGTGGCGACGCCCGGCGGCAGGTAATGGGCCGTGATGCCCGGCGCCCACCCTCCTAACGCCCCTGTCGGCATGAAGCCGACGCCGCCGAAGCTGGTATAGCCTGGCTCTTTTTCGTGCCCGTCCAGATTCGCCGACGCGCCATTGCCGTCAATAAAGGCGATCACATGATGCACCACCGCGCGATTGCCCGGCTGCACGTCTACAGCGCTCACATAACGGTCATGGGCAAAGTCGGTGGGAAGAACGTAGCAGCGGTACACATCCGGCCCGTCCGCGTCCACATGGTAGGGGCGGTCGGGCTGCAAGACCATGTCTGGCTTGCCCAGCGGCCAGCCTTCGGTATAGCGGGCCGGAGGCGGCAGGTCTTTCAGGTCGCCTTCCGGTGCGCCCGCGTCGGCCCACTGCGCGAGCGTTGCGATTTCTTTGGAAGACAATCGCCGGGCATCCTGGAAATCGCCCGCGCCGGGGTCGGCTTTCCAGGGCGGCATCAGGCGGCTTTGCGTGTAGCGCTTGATGTCGCCGCGCCACGCCGCCGCCTGCGTGTAAGAAGCCAGAGACATCGGCCCGATTTCGCCGGTACGGTGGCAGGTCTCGCACTGCCGCTGCAAAATCGGAGCCACATCCCGGCTGTAAGTGATCTGCGAAGACGCAGCGGCAGCAGATGGACGGCGGATAATACAGCCGAATGCAACCGTTTTCGGATGGGGAACAGCGCGGCCCGCCACAATTGCGGCCAGTGCGTCCCGCAGGTCGCGCTTATGCACCTGGGACGTGTCCGCGCTGTCATCAATGCGGCCCTGATACACCACCTGGCCGGACGGGGCTTCCACAAATGCCTGCGGGGTCATCGCCGCGCCATATTTTGCCGCGATGTGTCCATCCGCGTCTTTTTCAACAGGGAAGCCGATGTGACGGCTTGCGGCGAACGCGCTGACTTCAGCCTGCCCTTCCTGCATGTTGGAAAAAACCCCGACAAATTGGACTCCCTGCGGCCCGTACTCCTGTGCCAGCGCATTCAAGCGCGGAATATACACTTTGGAAACAGGACACTGCGTGGACAAAAATAGAGTCACCCGCGCCTTTGTTTCCACCGGGCTGCTCGGATTCGCTCTCGGCGAAAACGGCGCGCTGCCCGTCAGCAGCAGCGCAAAACCGAGTAGCAGCGCCAGGGGCAATAAAATTCCCGCAAATCGGGCCATTTGTGCGGTCAAGTGTGTCTTCATAATAAAGGCTTTCCTGATGATACTGTGTCTGGCTACCTTCTCCTGTTTCACCCTTATCATAGCCCAAGCCGGCCCGCTCCGTCAAGGGCTGCCCACGGGCGCGGGTTTTGTTGACAACGAGGCGGAAAGGCAGGTACACTCAACCGCAGTAAAACACACGTTTTCCCCATTACTGATTTCATGCCCAAAGAAATGCACACAGGAGCAGCACAACCATTATGCAGGTGACCAAAGAGGCGCTCGATCCATGTCAGGTCGCTCTGACCATTGAAGTGGAACCAGACAAAGTCGGTCTGGCCGTGGACCGCGCGTACCGTGAATACAGCAAATATGTGGCCGTCCCCGGCTTCCGCAAAGGCAAAGCGCCGATGTCGTTTGTCAAGCAGCGTGTCCCCGAATCCGATGTCCGTCAGCGCGCGGCGGAGATTCTGGTTGAGCCGGCTTACGCCGATGCCATCAAGCAGGAAAATGTTGAGCCGTTTGCCCAGCCCAAACTGGAGCTTTTGCAGCTTGACCTGACTGAAAAACCGTTTATTTTCAAAGCCGTCGTCCCTCTTGCTCCCGAAGTGACTTTAGGCGAATACAAGGGCCTGACCGTAGAACGGCGCAAGTATGAGCTGACCGACGAAAATGTGGAAACGCAGCTTCAAAAGATGCGCGAGCGGGCCGCCGATTATCCCAAAGTGGAACGGCCTGTGCAGATGGGCGATCTGGTCGTCGCGGATTTATCGGCTTTGACCGATCTGCGCCCGGATGCCGCCGAAGCCCGGCCCACCATGATTGAGATCGGCGCGGACAATATCCCCGGCTTTGATGACCAGGTGATCGGCCTGAGCATCGGTGATGAAAAAGCGTTTACGCTTACTTACCCGAAAGACTATCCCGATGCCGAACTGGCCGGCCAAGAAGCCGAGTTTACGATCACCGTCAACGAAGTTCACGAGAAAATTGTCCCGGAACTCGACGACGCACTGGCGAAGAAGATTTCTAATGACCGCTTTGAGACGCTGGATGCCCTGCGCGCCGAAATGAAGACGGACATGGAGAAGTCTCTGAGCGCGTCTTCCGAAAGCGAAACGGACAGCAAGCTGATAGAGCAGATCATTGCAAACTCTACCATCAAGTTTCCGCCCGTTTTAGTCGAGGCGGAAGTCGAAGACGACGCCAAAGAACTGCTGGCCCGGCTGGAGCGTCAGGGCGTGACATTGGAAGACTATCTGGAACAGATCGGCAAAACCCGCGAAGAAATCATGGCGAGCTTCCAGTCGGCGGCCACCAAGCGCATTCAAATCGGCCTGCTGCTGGGCCGCGTCGCGGAACAGGAAAATCTTGCGCTGACCGAGGCCGACCTCAACGCGGCGCTGGCCGAGCGCGCCGCGCAGGAACGCACTTCGCCTGCCGCCATTCGCGCCGTGCTGGAAAGCAACGGCGGACTGGAAGGACTGGCGAACCGGGCGCAGGCGAAAAAAGTGCTGGACTTTTTACGGGCATCCGCCATAATGGAAGAGACGGTGGTTCCTGCCGGCACTCTCCCTGCTGATCTGGCTGACGAAGATGAGGACGAAGACGTGGAAGAGGCTGAGGCCGAAACAGAAGGGGAACCCGCATGACCTGGATACCGACCGTGGTAGAGCGTACGCCGCGCGGCGTGGAGTCGTATGATCTCTGGTCGCGGCTGATGAAAGACCGCATCGTCTTCATCGGCGATCAAGTGCATCCGACGATGGCGAACATCATCGTCGCACAGTTTCTGTTCCTGGAAAAGGAAGACCCGGACAAAGACATTGAAGTTTACATCAATTCGCCCGGTGGCGACGTGATGGCGGGCCTGGCGATTTACGATACGATGCGCCACATCAAGCCCGATGTCGCCACAACCTGTGTTGGCATGGCCGCCTCGATGGGCGCGATCCTTCTGTCAGGCGGGACTAAAGGCAAACGCGCCGCCCTGCCGAACTCGCGCATTATGATTCATCAAGGCAGCGCGGGAACGCAGGGAACGCCCAAAGACATGGAAATCTATATGCGCCTCGTGATGTCGTTCCAGGAGCGATTGACCTCAATTTTGTCCGAAAACTGCGACCGGGAGTTTTCCCAGGTGCAGCGCGACATTGACCGCGACTACTGGATGACTTCGCAGGAAGGCGTCGAGTACGGCATTATTGACCAGGTGCTGACGCGGTAAGAACCCACCTCCCCCGCTGCGCGGGTACTCCTCCCGAAACGGGAGGAGAAAGAGTTATGTTATCAGCGATGCCTGCCTCTTTCCCCTCCCGCTTCGGGAGGGTGGCGAACTTGTGAGCCGGGTGGGTTTTGGGGACAAAGGACGGACATGGCAAGAATCGGACACGAGCGAAATGACAGCCGGTGCCTGCTGTGCGGCAAAGGCCGGGAGCAGGTCAAAAAACTCATTCTGGGCGTCCATGGCGGTGTCTGCCTGGAATGTGTCGATTTATGCAACGAGATCATTCGCAGCGACGTGTCGCAGGCGGATGACTTCAGCGCGGTTGGGACCATTCCCAAGCCGAAAGAAATTTACCGCATCTTGTCCCAGTACGTCGTCGGCCAGGAGCAGGCCAAGCGCACGCTGTCCGTTGCGGTTTACAATCACTTCAAGCGCGTCAATGCCCAGCACTCGGATGTGGAGCTGCAAAAAAGCAACATTCTTCTGCTCGGCCCGACAGGCAGCGGCAAGACGCTGCTGGCCCAGACCCTCGCCAAAATCCTGAATGTCCCCTTTGCCATTGCCGATGCCACGTCGCTGACCGAAGCCGGCTACGTTGGGGAAGACGTAGAAAACATTCTGCTGAAGCTTCTGCAAGCCGCCGACAATGGCGAGAACATCCAGACCGTCATCAAGAACGCCCAGCGCGGCATCATCTATATTGACGAAATTGACAAAATCACTCGCAAGTCGGACAGTCCCAGCATCACCCGTGATGTGTCCGGGGAAGGCGTCCAGCAGGCCCTCCTGAAAATTCTGGAAGGCACGATTGCCAATGTCGCCCCGCAGGGGGGCCGCAAGCATCCTCAGCAGGAGTATGTGCAGATTGACACGACCAATATCCTGTTTATCTGCGGCGGTGCGTTTGAAGGCATTGAAGAGACCATTGAACGGCGCATCAATCAAAAGTCCCTGGGCTTCCGGGCAAGTATCGAAAGCAAGCGAGATCGCCGCGCGGGCGACATGATGGCCCATGTGCTGCCGGAAGATTTGCTGCGCTACGGCCTGATCCCGGAGTTTATCGGACGCCTGCCTGTTGTCACTACGCTGCGCGCTTTGGATCACGAAGCTCTGGTACAAATCCTGACCGAGCCGAAAAATGCGCTGATTAAGCAGTACGGCAAGATTTTTGAGTACGACGGTGTGGAGCTGCAATTCACCGAGGAAGCCCTGCGCGCCATTGCCGATGAAGCCATTAAGCGCTCTACCGGCGCGCGCGCCCTGCGGACAATCATTGAAAAAGTGATGCAGGACATCATGTATGAGACGCCCTCGCAGCGAGACGTGCAGAAAATCGTGATCACCGGCGAGATCGTCCGCCAGCGCGTCGCACCCCTCCTGGCTACCGCCCCGGAACTTCGGGCGGCGTCTTAGGAACCTAACCCCGGCGCAAGCGCCGACCCTTCCCTGTTAGGGAAGGGTGGCGACTTGTCGCCGGGTTAGGTTCTTTTATTTCCCAAAGGATACCCATTTTTTCTTATGTCCCGCACGTCACCCACGCCCCGCCCGCGGAAGAGCGGCGCGAAGAAACAGACTTCGGATGCCGTTCTGACGGCGGATTTCCCCCTGGAACTGCCCCTGCTGCCGATCCGCGACAATGTCCACTTTCCCGGAATTATTTTCCCGCTTTTTGTCGGGCGCGAAAAATCAGTACGCGCCCTGGATGAAGCAATGGCCGGCAGCCAGCATATTCTGCTGGCCGCGCAGCGTCAGGTCGCGACGGAAGACCCGGAGCCGGATGAGCTGCATGAAATCGGCATTGTCGCTGAGATTATTCAGATTCTGAAAGTCCCGGATGGAACCGTGCGTGTCATGCTGGAAGGCAAAGAGCGCGTCCGTGTGACGCAGTGGAAACAAACCGAACCGTTTTTTGAGGTTCGTCTGGAGCCGCTTGTGACTGCCCCGGTGCAGGCCCTGGAAGCCGAGGCCCTGATGCGCTCGGTGGTGGCTCAGTTTGAGCAGATCGCCAACACCGCCAAAAATATCCCCCCGGAAGTGGTCGTCACCCTGCTCAATGTGGAGGAACCGGGCAGCCTCGCCGACCATGTGGCTTGGCACCTGCCTTCCCTGCGTGTGGAAACCAAACAGGAACTGCTGGAAACATTGGACCCACAGGAGCGACTACAGAAATTGTCGCTGCTGCTGACCAAAGAATTTGAAATCCTGCAAATCCAAAAGAACATTCGTACCCGCGTGGAAAAAGAAATGGGTGACACGCAGCGCGAGTTTCTGCTGCGCGAGCAATTAAAGGCGATTCAGCAGGAACTGGGCGAGCGCGATGAGCGGCAGGGGGAAGTCGACGAGTACCGGGCGAAAGCCGAAGAAGCAAAAATGCCGCCTGATGTCTCCGAGCGTGCTTTGAAGGAGATAGACCGACTGGAAAAGATGCCGTTCGGCGTCCCCGAAGGCGTCGTCATCCGCACCTATTTGGATACCCTGCTGGCCCTGCCCTGGTCGGTTTCTTCCGACGAAACATTGGATGTGGCCGCCGCCGAGGCGATTTTGGACGAAGACCATTACGGCCTGCCCAAAGTCAAGGAGCGCGTCCTGGAATTTCTCGCTGTGCGGCAGTTGTCGGGAACCCTCAAAGGCCCGATCATCTGCTTCGTCGGCCCGCCCGGAGTCGGCAAAACCAGTCTGGGCAAGAGCATCGCCCGCGCCCTGGGCCGGAAATTCGTGCGTATTTCCCTGGGCGGTGTCCATGATGAGTCCGAAATACGCGGCCACCGGCGCACTTACATCGGCGCTTTGCCGGGCCGAATTATTCAGGGATTGAAGCAGGCTGGAACGCGCAACCCGGTGTTTATGCTGGATGAAATTGATAAAATGGGCGCGGACTTTCGCGGCGACCCGTCTTCAGCCCTTTTGGAAGCCCTGGACCCGGCGCAAAACAACGAGTTCTCCGATCACTACCTGGAAGTGCCATTTGATCTGTCGGATGTGATGTTTATTACCACCGCCAATCTGCTGGACCCCATTCCACCTGCCCTGCGTGACCGCATGGAAGTGATCGGCTTTACGGGCTACACCGAAGAAGAAAAGCTGCATATTGCCCAGGATTTTTTGATTCCCAAGCAGGTCAAAGAACACGGCCTGACCGAGCAGCAAGTGACGATTCCCGAAGCGACCATTCGGCAGATTATTCGCGAGCATACCCGCGAGGCAGGCGTTCGCAACTTTGAGCGCGAACTGGCTGCGTTGTGCCGCAAAATCGCCCGCCGCGTGGCCCAGGGCCAGACCGACCCGGTGACGGTCGGCCCTGCCGAGCTGCGCGAGTTCTTAGGCCATCGCAAGCACCACTACGGCGTCATGGAGGAGCAGGACGAAATCGGCGCAGCGACAGGGCTGGTTTACACAGAGTCGGGCGGCGACGTGATTTCGATTGAAGTCTCTCCCATGCCGGGCAAAGACGGGCGGCTGATACTCACGGGGCAGCTAGGCGACGTAATGAAAGAGTCCGCGCAGGCCGCCATGTCTTATGTCCGCTCCCGCGCTGAGATGCTTAGTCTGGACGCCGACTTCAACGAGCGGCTGGAAATCCACGTTCACGTTCCCGCCGGCGCGGTTCCCAAAGATGGCCCCTCCGCAGGCATTACCCTTGCCACCGCTCTCGCCTCCGCCCTGACAGGCCGCGCCGTCCGCAAAGACATTGCCATGACCGGCGAAATCACCCTGCGCGGGCGCGTCCTGCCCATCGGCGGCCTCAAAGAAAAAGTGCTGGCGGCGCACCGCGCCGGCATCCGCACGATTATTCTGCCCCATGAGAATGAAAAAGATTTGGAAGATTTGCCCGGCAACATTCGCGAAGAAATGACCTTTGAGTGCGTCACCCACGCCGATCAGGTGCTGAAATTAGCGTTATTGGAAAAACCAATGTAAGGGGTACAATGGCGTGAGGCAGCAGCCTATGAGAAAGAACTTTGTACACAACTTATATATCCCGGCATTAGCCCTGCTATTATTTTGGTGCGGAGGCATTTTCCCCGTCCACGCGCAGGTGCAAGAGGCATCTCACTCTCTGGTTTCCAAATATCTGAACCAAACCCTCCAACCGCTGCCGAGTGACAAAGAAGCCTTTCTTGTCATCACTGCGGGCGGAGCAAGTACGGATTTACTTGTCGTTGCCAACCCCACTGTCCCACCGCAGTCACTGGTTCAGGCACTTCAGGCCGCAGTGGCCGGAAGTCCCCTACAGTCTCAGCCAATGGAATGGTCTGCACCGACTTCGACAATCCCGTGGTCTGCGGCTCATACATCGCGGCGCAGGGGGCAGATTGGGGCATGGCAAGCCACGAACACGATTCCGATTGGTGCATTTTGTGACGGGTTGCGTCATTCAGGATTTCTGGTCCACCCGGCGATGCACATTCCTGATGTAGCTTTCTGTGCGCCACTGCCTGCCGCATTTGATGACCGCGGCGGCCTCAGTTGGTATGATCTGACGACAATGCGCCCACGTGATTTCCTGCAAGTCCGTGATACGGCTGCGCCGTCTGATGTTCTCATGCTGGCCCTGCCACTCATCGGTCTTCCCTTGATCGGCTTTATCAGCCAAAAAATCGCCTCCCGCTGGGCGGCAGGAAGGGAACGAAACACCAAAAACCGAAGCCGCTTCAATGCTATCAGCAGTGTGCCGGTCATGCTTGGCTTGGTTGGGTGGATGATTTTCCTGATGTTGTCTGGCGGCAATCTTCCACAGTGGCAGGCAATTAGCGATGTATGGTTCGGACAGGTAGGAAATAGCACGAGTGCCTCAACAATCTGGCTTTTGCTGGGTCTGATGGCAGCCGGCTTGCCCCTTCTCAATGGGCAGCGAGCCTCTATGCGTCTCTTTGGGCCGGAAGGAACAGTGCCGGTGACGGCGATGTCCTCTCAAGAGCGTTCCGTCCGAGAGCGGGAAACTCTTTGGGCGTCGGCTGTCCCCCTAATTTTCTGCGGCGTCATCATTGCATTTATTGCAGGTGGCAGACAACTGTTTCCAGCCTGGCTGCCGCCGCAAACCCTCCGCTTGTTTCCTCTCCTATTGCTGTTGCCACTCGGTGTTTACTTTCAAAAAAAGCGTAAGGCATTCACAACTTTGCTTCCTGCGGAAGCACTTACGGATACCCTACGTCATATGGCGGCAGCCCCCGGACAAATACCACCGCAGGTCGTCGTCGAGCAAAGCGGACGCGCTGCAACCTATGCTTTTATTGAGAATGCTTCCGGGAAGCGAATCGTCGTCTCTCAAAAACTGTGCGAACTTGCGGCCCCGGATCAAATGACTTTCCTGATAGTTTCTCAGGCCATTCTCGGACGAACGCGCGATTGGAGCAAAATCCTGGTTTTCGTGATTCTGGCCGCGTTTGCAGGTCTTTCGTTGGGAGAAAAACCGCTGGCTTCGCTCGGTCATGCCATCTTTTTTGTCGTGACAATATCTCTGATGTTAAGTTTGCTTACTGGTATGTTCGTAGGAATTGCTGTCACGACTCGCCAGAACGACCGCCGATTGCTCGATGCCGACCAGACAGCCCTGCGCTTGACAAACGATCCGCAGGCCGCTCTGGAAGCGTTGGAGATATTGCGCCAGAATGCCGTTCCGCCAAGCAATTCCAACGCGCGGCAAAGCCGGGTCAGTCTTCAGACTGCCAAGCGCATTGCTGCGATTTCAAAGATTGTCTAGCTTGTTCGCCGCAGCACTCGCCCCGACAACACATCCGTCTGAACCCCGTTTTCCATTGCCAGTCGCCCGTTGACTAGGACGTGAGAAATGCCTGCGGGGAACTGGTGCGGCTCGTCAAACGTGGCAATGTCGCGGAAATGCTGCGGGTCAAAAACGGCGATGTCGGCTTTGGCTCCGACGCGCAGGGTTCCCCGGCCTGTGAGTTTCAAACGCTGCGCGGGGAGGCTGGTCATACGGCGAACGGCCTGGGCAAGCGGCAGCACTTCGCGTTCGCGGACGTAGCGCGCGTAGATGCGGGGGAATGTGCCGTAGGTGCGTGGGTGAGTTTTGTCCTGGGCCAGATCGCTCGCCGGGTCGTTGGCAACGCCGTCGGAGCCGATCATGGTGTGCGGGTCAGAGAGAATAAACTCGACGTCTTCTTCAGACATGGCGAACTGCACGGCGGCAACCCAGCCTTCTTCTTCCACCAGCAGGTTCAAGGCCGCTTCGGCAGGCGATTTGCCGTCTAGCGCTCCAAGCTGCGTGAGCGTCAGCCCCTGCGTTTCGCGGCGATTGCGGGCGATACCGATTTGCAGCGTGTTCCAGTCCCAGTCGGCGGTATTGATCTCAGACAAAAGACGGGCGCGATTGGCGGGGTCACGAAGGCGCTCCTGCGTTTCTTCCACCGTGCCGTCTTTGGCCCAGCGGGGCAGGATAATCACACTCAGGCCCGTCATAAACGCCGTATAAGGATACTGATCGGTCAAAACGTCCAGCCCCGATGCGCGGGCTTTTGCCATCATCGGCAAAGTCAGGTGCGGCTTGCCCCAGTTGGCTTTGCCTTCGCATTTATGGTGGGAAAGCTGAAGGGGAATGCCCGTGCGCTCAGAGACGGTCAAGGCCTCCTGAATGCTTTCGACCAGCGTATCGCCCTCGTTACGGATATGCGTGGCGTAGAAGCCGCCCGCGTCCCGCGCGAGTTCGGCCAGCGCGGCGATCTCGTCGCCCTGAGCATAGCCGCCCGGCAGGTATTCCAGACCTGTAGACAAACCCACCGCACCGTCCGCCAGCGCCGCCGCAAGAAGCGTCTGCATTTGTCCCAGTTCGGCGGGAGTTGGCGGGCGGTCTTCAAAGCCCATCACGCTTTTGCGGATGGTTCCATGGCCCGCCAGAGTGGCAATGTTGCAGGCAACGCCGCCCTCTTCCACGCGCTCGAGGTACTGGCCGAGGCTGCCCCAGTCAATCACCGTTCCGCCGCGCTCGGCCCAGCGCCGCTCCTGGGCGAACACATCCGCGCCGGATACCATCCCGATGCTGGTTCCGCAGTTGCCGACCAATTCCGTGGTGACACCCTGGGCAATCGAGCTTCGCATAGGGCGATTGATCAGCAGGGAAAAATCGGAATGGGTGTGGATGTCGATAAAGCCGGGGGTAACGGCCAGACCGGAGACATCCAGAACACGGCCTGCGGACTCGCGCGACAAATCCCCCAGCGCAGTGACCTGATCCCCTGTCACAGCGACATCCACGCGCTGTCCCGGCCCGCCCAGTCCATCATACACCGTACCACCGCGCAGTATTAAATCAGTCATATCGGATAGTAGCACGAGGCAGAGAAGATTGTCAATAAAAATCTGCACCGAAGTTCCCACTTACGGTGCAGACAAAAGCAGACATAAAGAGTTTGAGCGGATTTTGCCGTTTATGCCGCTTTATGTTTGTGCTTCTTTACGTGGGTCTTAGCCTTGATTTTATTGGCCGTCACCCCATCCGCGCTTTTGATGTGGGCGTGCTGGCCGACGGACAGTGCGGCGGCAGTCGCCGCCTTGCCATCCAGCAGCACTTTCGTGCTGTCGGTAATGGTGTACGTTTTTGCCAGGCCTGTTTTTGGGGTCACCGTGATCGAAGCAGCGCTGACCGCCGTGATCTTGCCGTGACCATTGTTGGGATTGGGAGTCTTGCCGCCTTTTGCCAGGCTCGGGAAAGCCAGCAAAAGCAGTGCGAAGGTGAGCGCGAAAAGCGTCCATCCTGTTTTCCGTCTTGTCATCACTGAAGTTCCTTTCGCATTGAGAGAATCGTTCAGGCATGGAGACGGCAGCGCAGCGCGAAAGTTCAGTGAAAACCCCTCCCAGGGCATACGGCCCTGGGAGGGGTTTTGTGGGACATTAAGCCCCACTCGACGCGAAACGTCTGATAGAACGGTCAGCGAACAATCCAGGGCGCATTTTGAGCGAATGCGTCACCCGAAGCGGCGTCGGCGTGAACAACCTCCGTGCGGCGGCGCAGGCCAGACTGCCCGGTACGAACCGAGGCTGTCCGGCACGAGCCGAGACGCGGCCCATTTGAATGAGCATACGAACCTTCCTTTCAAGAACTTTATTTCGTGCGTGGCTTTGACTGCTGTTCTTTTATGCATAGACCATGCCAAGACATGGATTTCGCTCGTTCGGACCGAATTTTTTCCTGAAACTGGTATACTTTCGGGGTCATGGCTTCCGTCTCTCTTGAATCGATTCTTCCCTCCCATATTCGGCGCGATTGGCAGCTTCTTTCCGCCGCCGTATTTTTGTTCGGCTTCGGATTTGCCATTTACAGCGCGGTGTTTTTGAATTTCATCACCCGGCAGCTTGGGGTTGGCCCGATCCAGATGGGCGTACTGGAGTCATCGCGCGAGATTCCTGGCCTGCTCTCGGTGGGGATTGCGGCCCTTGTCGCCCGGTACGCGGAAGCCCGCATTGGAGCCTTGTGCCTGTGTTTGAGCGCGCTGGGAGTAGCCGCGACAGGATTGGTCCATTCGTTCCCCGCGCTGGTGCTGGTGACGGTGTTCTGGTCTGTGTTTATGCACCAGTGGTTCACCTCGTCCAGCGCCATCCCGCTGGCGCTGGCGTCGGGGCAGAATAGCGGGCGGCATCTGGGCCGCATGGGAGCCATCGGGGCGGCAGCGACTACTTTGGCCTTTCTCACTGTTCTGGCGCTGGGGAAGCATCTTACTTATGCCGGCTACTTTCAAATCGCTGCGTTCTTTATTTTTGCGGGCGGCCTGTGCCTGCTGCCGATGTCCCATGCGTCCACTTCTCCCAACAGGCCGCGCCTTTTGTACCGCCGGGAATACCGGCTGTATTACGGGCTGACGTTTTTGGAAGGCTGCCGCCGCCAGATTTTTTCCACGTTTGCCCTGTTCGCACTGGTGCAAGCCTACCATGTCACGATTGATGCCATCGCGGCGCTGATGCTGATCAATGCCGTTGCGTCTTTCGTCGCCGCCGCTCCCGTCGGGCGGCTCATCGACCGCCTCGGCGAACGTCAGACGATGACGTTTTATTACACAGCCATTGCCCTGACCTTTGCAGGCTATGCGCTCACCCAAAACCTGCTGATTTTAAAATCGCTGTGGGTGGTGGACAATATTTTGTTTTCGTTCGGTGTCGGCATCAGCACGTATCTTAACCGTATTGTTCGGCCCGGCGAGATGACCCCCAGCCTTTCCATGGGCCAGACGATGAACCATGTCGCCGCCGTCGTTGTCCCGGTTGCCGGCGGCCTGCTGTGGCATCGCTTCAATTACCATGCGCCGTTCTGGTGCGGCGTCGGCGCGGCGCTCATTTCTTTGCTTCTCACCCAGCGCGTCCTGCCGCGCACCGCGCCGCTGGCATTGGAAGCGATTTAAGGAGAACCTCCGATGAAACGACTTAGTATTCTTTCGATGATGATTGCTTTCTTGGCCGCATTGACACCCCTCTGCGCGCAGCAGGCGGTGCCGGTCAAGATTGTTAAAAACGGCAGCGGGTGGCAGATGCTGCGAGGCGAGAAGCCATACTTCATCAAAGGCGCAGGCGGCGATGGCTCCAAGCCGGAACTCAAAGCAGCGGGGGCAAACTCGTGGCGAACATGGGGAGCCGACAATCTGGACGGGCCGCTTGCCCAGGCCCAGGCGCTGGGCATGACGGTCACCGTCGGTATCTGGCTGGGCCACAAAGACCAGGGCTTCGATTACGGCAGCGCGGACGCCGTTGCCGCGCAGAAAGAAGCAGCCCGAAAGGCAATTCTGCGTTATCGTAATTCGCCAGGGCTGCTCCTTTGGGGCCTGGGCAACGAAATGGAGACCGGGCAGGAAGACAATGCCGCCATGTGGCTGGCGGTGGAAGACATCGCAAAAATGGCGCATCAGCTTGACCCGAACCATCCGACGATGACCGTGGTGGCGGAAGTCGGCGGAGATAAAATCAAACTCATTCATGCACTTTGCCCGGATATTGACATCATCGGCATCAACACCTATGCCGGCGGCCCGTCCATCGGCGAGCGGTACAAAGCGGCGGGCGGCGTCAAACCCTACGTTGTCACGGAGTTTGGCCCGCCGGGAACCTGGGAAAGCGGCAAAAACGCCTGGGGCGCTGTGCCGGAACTGACCAGCACGGAAAAGGCAGACAAATACCGCGCGACCTACGAAAAAGGCATTTTGGCGGAGCCGCTCTGCCTCGGCTCGTATGCGTTTACTTGGGGCAGCAAGCAGGAAGCGAGCGCAACATGGTTCGGCCTGCGCCTGCCCGACGGCAGCAAGCTGGGCGCGGTGGATGCCCTCACCCAACTCTGGACCAATCATCCGGCTGCGAATCCCTGCCCGGTGATTCATAGCCTGACCCTCACGGGCTCCGGGCAGATGACGCCCGGCGCAACGGTGAAAGCCAGGCTGGATGCCGCCGATCCGGGGCATGATCCCCTTCAAACCACCTGGGTGCTTCAGGCTGACCCGGCGGCTGACAATACCGGCGGCGCGGCGGAAGCGGTTCCGCCAACCTACCCGGCGGCCATTCTTGCTTCGGATGACACGTCGGCTACCGTCAAAATGCCTCCTTACGGCGGCGCTTACCGGCTGTATGCCTATGTCCGCAATCGGCACAGCGGAGCAGCCGTCGGCAATATCTCGCTCGACGTAACAGGGGGCGATAAGGCTCCGCTTCCTGCGGCCCGCAAGGCGTCTCTGCCGCTCCTTGTGTATGAGGCTGGCGCAGACGCGCCATTCACCCCGTCCGGCTACATGGGCAACACCGAGGCGATTAAAATGGACCCGCAGTGGGCAGTGAACCCGCATTCCGGTAAAACCTGCCTTCAAGTCACTTACACGGCGGCGGACAACTGGGGCGGAGTCGTGTGGCAGAATCCTGAAAATAATTGGGGCGACAAAGCCGGAGGCTGGAACCTGTCCGGCGCAAAAACACTTTCCTTCTGGGCACGCGGAGACAAGGGCGGGGAGGTCGTGACGTTTTTGTTTGGCCTGATCGGCCCTGACAAAACTTTTGCCGACACCGGCAGCGGCAAGCTGGACCGGGTGACACTGACCAAAGACTGGAAGCAGTATTCCATTCCGCTGGCCAGCCTCAATTTGTCCCGGATCGTCACCGGGTTTGCCTGGACACTCGCCGGGGCCGGCCAGCCGGTGACGTTTTACCTGGACGATATTCGCTACGAATAAAATTAGGCTTCCCTGCGAATGAGGCTGTCACTGCAAAGCCGACGCCTATCCGTCCAAACTTTCTTGACAGACGGGCGGTAGGCATTGTATACTATGCGCGTGGGCAACGTCGCCGCGCCGTCCTTCTGCTTGCCATTTTTTTCTTACCCATACCCAGGCCGGCACAAAAGCGACGCTTCCCCCGTATAACAGTCGGTATCACACCTAATCCAATCGTCTGTCAGAAGGAACGCATCATGGCACAAGACACACTTTCCGCCGGCCTCCCGGCGGGGTCCGACAACGGCGCCGCGCCGCCGGGCTTTGATCCGGGCATCGGCAAGGCTATCGAACTCAAAAACCTGGTCAAACAGTACAAAAAAGTCACCGCTGTCAACAACATCAGCCTGGATGTTTACGAGGGCGAAATCTTCGGTTTTCTCGGCCCCAACGGCGCAGGCAAGACCACGACCATCAAAACACTGCTCGGCCTTATCTTCCCCACCGCCGGGGAGGCTCTGGTGCTGGGCAAGCCCGCGGGAGATATTGATGTCAAAGAACAGCTCTCCTACCTGCCTGAATCTCCCTACTTTTATGAGCATATGACGGCCAGCGAAGTCGTCGGCTTCTACGGCAGTCTTTTTGGACTTTCCGGTGCGACCAAGCAGAAGCGCGTGGATGAGCTGCTGGAGCTGGTCGGGCTGCAAAACGCGGGCAAGAAATCTCTGCGTGCATTCTCCAAAGGAATGCTTCAGCGCGTCGGCATCGCGCAGGCGCTGATTAACGACCCCAAAGTGCTGTTTTTTGATGAGCCGACATCGGGTTTGGACCCAGTTGCCCACCGGGACATTCGCGACTTGATTTTGCATCTCAAAAGCGAAGGCCGGACAATCTTTTTGTCCTCGCATCAGTTATCGGATGTAGAACTGGTCTGCGACCGTGTCTCCATTCTGCACGGGGGTAAGATACGGCGTCTGGGCCATGTGGACGAGTTGATTGCGGGCGGCAGTGTGGAAGTGATCGCGGAGCATGTCAAGCCAAGCGAGGCGCAGATGGCGCAGCTTCGGGAGATGACCACCAAAACCGAAGAAGTTGGCGAGACGCTGATTATAACGACGAGCGCGTCTACGGAAAGTAAAAACCGTGTCCTGGACTGGGTTCGCAGCGCCGGCGGGGACGTGCTTTCTATGACACAGACCCGGCGAACGCTGGAAGACATTTTCTATGAAGTCGTCCATCAGGGCGAGGTTGAGACAGGAACCGCTTTTGCCGTTCCGTCCACCGCCGAATCGATGGAGGTAAAGTAACTGATGAATACGATCTGGCTGATAGCCTCCGGCACGTTCGGCGAAGCCATGCGCCGCAAAGTGCTGCTGATCTTTTTGTTTGCTGGCCTGGCAATTATTCTTATGGGCGTGGCCTTCGCGGGCCTGGCAACGCAGGCGCGGGATTTGACCGTCACCAAAAGCCTCGGTCTGGGCGTCATCTCTCTGGCGGGCGTTTTTATCAGCGTCATCCTTTATATCTCGCTGATTCCGCAGGAAATTGAGCGCCGCACGATTTACAGTATTTTGTCCAAGCCTGTGCAGCGGTATCAGTTCTTGTGCGGCAAATTTCTGGGCGGCCTGATGACCGTCCTGCTGAACATTGCTTTGATGGGGCTGGTATTTATCCTGCTGGTAGCCGCCAAGCAGTACTTTCAGTATGGGATCGCTCCCGGCCCCGCTGTCGCATCGCTGTCCAAAGGCATTCTGATGATCTTTTTTCAGATGACTTTGCTGGGCGCGGTGGCGATGTTCTTTTCGGTCTTCCTGTCGCCATTTGTCAACTTTTTTCTGACATTCGCCGTCTGGCTGCTGGGTAATGCGTCGTCGCTGACCGAAGCGCTGGCAGACCCGGCAAGCGACCCGGACCACCCGAAGAATACGTTTGTCGTCGGCATTTTCAAGGTATTGCATGTCGTCATTCCAAACTTTGCCAACTACAACATCCAGAACCCGATCATCAATCCGCATGAGCATATCACCAATGAACCCGTTTACATCGCTTGGAACATTCTTTATGCAATTGTCTACACAGGGATTTTGCTCACCCTCGGGTCACTGATTTTTGACAAGCGGGAGGTTTAAAATGCTTTCTCAATCCCGCCGTCTGGCGCTGCTGGTCATTGCATTGCTGCTGTTTATTCCCATCGGAATTTTGCAGACGCAGTTTATTGACCCTTTTTACAAGCAGTACTACGCGCCGAAGAAGTCACTGGGACTTGGCGCACAAAATCTGCCGGCCGGCTTCGCGCTCGGCGCTTTTACCGGCTTTCGCGAGGCCATTGCCGGCCTGCTCTGGGTGCGCTGTGATGAGTTTTTTCACAACGGCGATTATGACGCGATCATGCCGCTGATTCGGATTATCACCTGGCTGGACCCGCATCAAATCGACGTGTATTCAACCGGTGCCTGGCACATGGACTACAACTTTACCGACTCACAAGAGCGGTCTGACCGCCGCTACATTCCTATGTCAATCTCTCTGCTGAAAGAAGGCATTGAAAACAACCCCGACGAGGTCGACCTGTATTCGGACATGGCCTTTGTGCATTATTTCCGCAAAATCGAGGACTTTCCGCAGTCTCGCAACTGGTTCGCGAAAGGCTGGAATGTCGTCAGCGCAAAAACCGTCGTGAACGAGAAGGAAGATGAGCAGGGCCTGAAAGATCAAACCAATTTTGACGAGGCTGACAAAGGCGTGATGACCATCGGCCACGGCTATGCTCACTCGCTGGAATTTAATGGTCAGGAACAGCAGGCTGTCGCCCAGTGGAACGCCTGTCTTGCACTCCACGACAAGCTGCTGGCCGCCAAAGGCGGGAGCGATTCTTCTGAGATTCAAGATCGGCAAATCGGCCAAAACCAGCTTCGCGAGTTGCAGGGCCGCCTGAAATATCGTCCGATTGACACCAAAATCCCGCTGGACATGGACTTCCACCCTCAGCTAGTGCGTGTTGCCCCAAAAGTATTTGTGCTGAAGGGGACGCTCAACGGCATCGGCGCGAAGAAGTTTGTGCTGGAAACCGGCCAGCGCGAGTTTGGCCCGGTGGATGGATGCCGGGTTGAAATTCGGCTGGAAGATGAAGGCTACAAGCTGCCCAATGTGGGTGCTTATACTCTTAACAGCACGGTAGACCCGAATGTGACAATCATGCAGGATGCAGCTTCTGTGCGCGGCGGCAAAATCGGCGGCGATCCAGGCCGCAAGATTGACATGAGCCAGGACCCAGGCATGTATTCGTTTAAAGCGCCCCGCTACACCGTTACAATCTGGTTTTCACCGAATAATCCCAACGATGCGCCGATTCAGGTGCAGGATCGCATCGGATGGCTTGGCGAGGGGCTGGACCCGCATCAAGCAAACTTCGTCCAGACCGACGGCAAAAGCCTGCTGCCCGGAGACGTTTCCCCGGTTCCCGGCCTGCGGATGCTTGCCAAAACCTTCACACTGACCCGCGAAGATATTCTGGGACAGGGGCAGAAAATCTTCCAGTAACGGCTGTCAAGTAACATCGGCGAGGGAATGAATTCCTCTCGCTGCCAATCAAACGTCCTTCGGACGCCGGAAAGGCCTGGGCGGCTGAATTTTTTCGTCCGAAGGACGATAATTATCTGTAGCGAGAGGAATTCATTCCCTCGCGCTGTATCAACTCTTGTTATGATTCGGGTATACTGAAATTCAATTATCACGATTTAGCTTTTGTATTTAATTTTGTCACGATTTGACCGTGCTAGGCGGGGCGTCTGCGGTGCCCTACACTTCAAACCCGCATCATGGGAGGCGGAACTCCTGCCCTCGGAACGCTTACTTTCGGCTCGGCGCGCGCGCAGCGTTGATGGACGGACCCGGCGCAACGGACGACCTCCGAACCTCGTCAGGGTGGGAACGCAGCAGCGATAAGGCGTGTGGCCCGTGTGCCGTCCGGTGTTTCTGACCGGAGCCGGCGGCGCGACGCAGCAGGAGAGGCAACGATTTCAACGGCAGGTGCACGGTCAAAATAGGTGGGCCGGCGGATAAACTCCGCCGGCCCTTTTTGTTTGACAGAAGTTATGGCTTGACAGCATCGATGGCTTACGGCGCAGGAGGAAGAGAAAAAGCGCTGTCGGGAATGGTCTCATTCAAACGTATATCCGTGAACCTCTCATCAATATGCGTCTGCATTGCGGGGAGGTCAATCGGAGTGCTGGCAGCCTCTTTTGATTGCGCGGCACTCTGCCGGCCAGTGACTAAGCGGCGCAGCAAGAAGGTTTTTTCGTCAATCCACAAATACTGTGTTTGGGAAATCACCGGCGTCGTTAGATGAGCCGTCAGCACGTAGCAAGGCTGGCCTTCAACAGTATCTTCTCGGATTTCCGCGTCAGGCGATTTCGCGAGCGCGATAGGCATTCCCCAACTGATGCCGAGCAGCACGGCGGGAATGGTCGTTGCCGCATTCAGTGCGATACCCGTAACACCGGCAACCGCATCTTCTGTGGAGTCTATCGTTTTCCAATTGCCAAGTCCAAGATAGGTTTCCTCGGTCGTGCTGCCATTGGAAATGTAGGCAAACGCACCCCCTCCGCGCTCGGCTTCGCCTTCGACATGAATTTTGCCGGTGGGTATAAATTGTATGTTTGCCGAGGTATGTGACTCCAGGACTAAAGGAAATTGTGTGCTGACGGATTGCGTGGTCACCGTTGAAGTCCCCTGGTAGGATGTCAACGCAGCGTAGGACTCGTGGCAGCGAGCGGCAATCTGGGCGGCGGTCAGTGCATTACCGGAAGTCTGGGCAAGAATATGCCCTGGCTTGAGAATAGCAGGCAGAGAGCGGGTAGACAGAAATGGGCTGTGCATCACACCATTAGCCATTCCATAAACGCTGAAGCAAACGCTGAAGCCAAACACTACCGTACCGGCAATTCCGAAAGCAACTTTGATTTGTGCGATTTTCATAGCTTTCATCATTCCTTCCGAGAGTTGGTAAACGTGTGAACTGGTGAGGCTCACGCTGAGATGTCCCGCGAGGATGCCCGTGGTCATCTTTGCTATGCCTGCCGAGCAGGTCGCGGGAGCCGCTTTGGCGGCATGAACAGACAGCAGAGCGGCAAGTGCGACACCGGGGACGATGACGCCTTCTTTGGTAAAAAAGCGGCGCATCTTCTCCAAAGCCCGCGTCACGCGCTTGCGGGCGGCCTCTTCTGACAATCCAAGGGACGCACCGACCTCGATAAAACTCATGTCCTGGAAAAAGCGCAGCAGGATACATTCGCGCTCCCCTTCTCGCAGCGCTGCCAGAGATTGATTTAACAACGGCTCCATCTCCGCCCAGGCTGCGTCGCCGCCTCTTTCATTTTGCTGCATTTCCTGGGCCGCTTTTCCCTCGTAATGCTTGCGCCGCTGCTCCCGCGTCCGCGCGTTCTGGGCGGCGAATCGCGACGTTCGAAATAGCCAGCCCGGCAGGGCTGTTTTGGAGTGAAATGTCGGGGCGACACGCGCCAGCAGGAGGAATACCGCCTGGGCCGCGTCCTGCGCCAGCTCCGGGTCGTGGACTTCGCGTAGACAGATCGAGTAAACGAGGTTCAGGTAGCGCACCGTCAGAACGGCGAAGGCCTCTTGGGAATTTTCTTTGGCGTATCGGCGCAGCAGCAGCCAGTCCGGCGTCATGGGAGGTTTCCCCTCCTTTCTTCTGCTATACAGTTTACACTCAAACACCAAAGCGGACAAGGTTTCGAAAAAGAGTTAGCCGACCAGAGCTTGAGGCGGCGTAAAAAGGCCGACGGATCATATCCGCCGGCCCCGTTCACTTGAGGAATGTCGTGACTATTTTGGCGTAACCTGAAAATCAGCCGCCTTTGTCTCCCCTGCCGCGATTGTCACCTTAGCACCGGTCTCCGTTCCGGCGGCTTGATAGCGACCATCAGCGACATAAACCAGACTCTTGCCGGGTGCGACTCGCAGGCGGTAATGGCCCGCCTCGTCCGACAACGCATCAATAATGGCTGCGCTGGATGCCGGACGCTCCGGGCCATAACTGCCGATGGACACGCCGGCGATAGGTTTGCCGCTGGTTTTATCAGTCACGGTTCCGGTCACGAATGCGCCCCGCGATAAAATCAAATCCGGTACGGACACTTTTTGATTTTTGTGACCAGACACTCCCTCATCTGCGGCGGCAACCCATCCATCGTCCTCTCCCTCACGCAGTAGGTTGTTCGGAAGAAGCATAATATTATACGGAAGACTCGCCCCGACAGCCAGCGTGTAGCTCCCATCCGAGCGGGTGCGCGTATTATTGCCCTCAAGCTGTTGAGCGCGTTGAGAAGCAAGGCCCGGCTTTTCCATTTCCAGAACCTTCAAACTCGCGTTATTTTGAATTTGCGCCTCGATCCGCACCCCGCCTGCTGGTCTGCCATCTTCATAGCGGGCTTTTCCAGTCAGGATGACAGTGCGGTAAGCCGTTTTCTGGTCTGGGGCCGGCCCGTGGATCATGCCATAGGAAGCTGCGCCCCCGACAAGTACGAGGGCGGCGCTCCCCGCCAGTATTTTCATCTTTGCAATCTTCATCGCTTTCATCGCTCCTTCCGAGAGTTGGTAAATATGTAACCCGGCAAGGCTCACCGGGATTTGTCCTGCGATAACCCCCGAAGTCAGGTGGGCAATGCCCGCCGAGCAGTTTGCTGGAGCAGCTTTGGCGGCATGAGTGGAGAGCAGGGCAGCAAGCCCAGCGCCGGGGACGATGAGTCCTTCTTTGGTAAAGAAGCGCCGCATACTCTCCAATGCACGCGCCACGCGCTTTCGAGCGGCTTCTTCCGTAAGACCGAGTGCCGCCCCGACTTCGGCAAAGTTGAGACCCTGAAAAAAGCGAAGCAGGACGCATTCCCGCTCCACCTCTTTGAGCGACGCCAGCGCACCGTTCAGCACTGGCTCAATATCGGCCCAAGCCGCATCTTCCGTTTTTTCCTGCGGGTGCATATCCATCGCCGCTTTCTGCTCATAAGCCGCTCGCCGCTGCGCCTGTGTTCTTGCATTCTTTGCGGCAAATCGGGCCGTCTGGAACAGCCAGCCGGAGAGAACAACGCTCCGGCGCAGGGTCGGCGCTTTACGCGCGAGGATAAGAAAGACAGCCTGGGTCACATCTTCCGCCGTTTCAGTGTCGGCCAGTTCGCGGCGGCAGACGGAGTAGACGAGGCTCAGGTAACGCAGCGTCAGCGCCGCAAAGGCTTCCTGCGAGTTTTTGTCTACAAACTGCCGAAGCAGCCGCCAATCGTCCATGCGTGATTCTCCTTTCACTCTATTATCTACACCCGGCATCAAAAGCGGACAGAATCGCCCGGCGGCGTGGAAAGACTTTCGCAGCGCCGCTTGGGGTATAATAACTGAGTATGGCCTACATTTCTCTTTACCGCAAATATCGGCCTCAGACGTTTGAAGATGTCGTCGGACAGGAACATGTGACGACCACCCTGCGGAACTCTATTCGCGAGGGACGCATCGCGAGTGGCTACCTGTTCACGGGAACGCGGGGGACGGCCAAAACGACGTGCGCCCGCATTTTCGCCAAAGCTTTGAACTGTATTGGGCCGGATGGCTTGCTGACCTCCCCTACCCCGGAACCCTGCGGCGTCTGCGGCCCCTGCAAATCCATTGCAGCATCCTCATTTGTGGACGTGCTGGAAATGGACGCGGCTTCGCACGGCAAAGTAGATGATGTGCGTGACCTCGTGGCGAGCATCAAGTTCCCGCCGATGGAAGGCCGCTATAAAGTTTATATCATTGACGAAGCCCATCAGTTGTCCCGTGATGCGATGGATGCGTTCCTGAAAACATTGGAAGAGCCGCCCGACCGCGTCGTGTTTATACTTGCCACGACGGAACTGGACAAGCTGCCGATTACCATTGCCTCCCGCTGCCAGGT
Source organism: Capsulimonadaceae bacterium (assembly GCA_965277095.1). Taxonomy (GTDB): domain Bacteria; phylum Armatimonadota; class Armatimonadia; order Armatimonadales; family Capsulimonadaceae; genus JANXMY01. The sequence goes on along the minus strand of OZ255718.1, from coordinate 2,048,850 downwards.
GTATGAGTTCAAGCGCGGCTCCGTCGCCCAGATTTCTTCGCGTTTGACCGATGTTCTCAAGGCCGAAAGCGTCAAAGCCGATCCGGCGGCAGTCGCGCTGATCGCCCGTGCTGCCGACGGCTCCTACCGCGATTCTCTGTCCCTGCTGGAACAGGTGCTGGCCTTTCAGCGCGAACATGTCACGGCCCAGGACGTGACGACGGTGCTGGGAACCATTGGTGAAGACGTTCTGACCCAAGTAGTCGATCTGATCGCAGACTCCGATGCCGCCGGAGCGTTTGCCCTGGCTGGAAGCATTTTGGAAAGCGGCAAAGATGTTCGGCAGTTTCTGAAAAGTCTCGCCGAGCGATTTCGCGATTTGTTGTTTGTCGGTGTCGGCGCATGTCCCGGCAGTGCGGGAGAGATAGACGAAAGCGCATCTTTACAAAGCCAATCTGCCCGTTTTGCCCCCGCGGCTCTCCTGACGGCTCTGGAAACGGTGACGGCAGCGGAGCAGGAGACGCGCCGCAGCAGCCAGCATCGACTGATTTTGGAAATGGCTTTGCTGCGCCTGATGCACCTGCCGGCCTTGCCGCAGTTCGCGCCGCTGCCGTCTGCGCCGCAGGCACAGCCAATTCCCAGCACGAATGGAACCGTCGCCGGGGCGCTGCTTGCCGCGCCCCCAATCGCTCGCTCTGCCTTGTCAGTAGGCGCGGCAGAAAAAGAGGGCGCGGCAAGCAGCGCCCCTGCCCCGGAAACCGTTGAGCCTGCCGTTCCCTATGACATGCCTCCGCCGCTCTCGGACGCGGAACTCACCGGAGTAGACGACCAGGAAGAGGGCATCGGCCTGGATACGCTTCTGCCGGGGGACGATGAACTGGACATTTTGCCGCTCGGCGGAGAAGCGGACGATGCGCGGCCCAGCCGAGTGATCATTTCGGCGGATCAGCAGGACGAAGCGGATGACTTCATGCACGTCCAGCAGGTCGTCGCCGAAGCCGCGCCTCCCGCGAGTTCCAAACCGGAAATCCCGGCGGATGCGCCCCCGGAACTGGCACGGCTGCAAAAGTCCTGGCAGGAAGTGATCAATCGCCTGAGCGCCCGGCCCAACACGGCAGCCTTGATTCGCGACGCCGTGCCGATTGCGTTGTCCGGCCAGACCATCATTCTGCAATTCAACGGTCAGTTTAATGTGGATAAAGTGGAAGCCAATGCCAAGGGCCGTCAGGTGCTGGAAGAAGCGATCAACAAAACCCTGGATGTGGGACCAGAGCATTTTCGTGTGAAAGCCGTTCTGAAAGGCCAGCCGGTTCCCGGCAATGGGAGCAAGCATCGAACGGCGTCTGCGGCCTTGAGCAGCGCACCCGCAATATTCCCCGCAACGGCCCATGATGTCCCCGGCCCCTTTGTGGACGAAGTGATCGCCGTATTTGGCGGACAATTGTTAGAAGACGACGCGAAAGGATAACTCACAATGGCAAACCCATTCGGGAAGATGCCCGGCGGCCTCGGCGACCTGATGAAGCAGGCGCAGAAGGCAATGGAAGACGCGCAAAAAGTGGAAGCAGAGCTGGAGCAAGCCCGCGTGGAAGGCCAGTCCGGCGGTGGCCTGGTCAAAGTGGTGGCGACCGGCAAAGCGGAAATCGTCAGCATCAAGATTGCCCGCGAAGTGGTAGACCCGGACGATGTGGAATCGCTGGAAGATTTAGTCACGCTTGCCGTGCGCGAAGCGGTAGATAAAGCCAATTCCATCCGCGAAGAGCGGCTCAAAAGCGTCATGCCCGCCGGCATGGGCGGTGCCGGCGGCATGGGCGGCCTGTTCTAACAGAATATCTCAGGAAAATTGATGGCTGTTTATTATCCCAAGCCGCTGGCGCGTCTGGTCGGTGAATTTGAAAAGCTGCCCGGCATCGGCCCCAAAAGCGCCCAGCGGCTGGCGTTTTATGTGATGCGCCTGCCGGAAGAAGAAACGCGCGCTCTAGCCGAAGCTTTGACGACCATTAAAGCCAGTATCCGCTTTTGCCGCCTCTGCCATAACTACTCGGAAGGCGAGATTTGCGACATCTGCGCGGACTCGCGCCGTGACCATACGCGCATCTGCGCGGTCGCCGAGCCGCGCGACTTGATCGCGATGGAGAAAACAGGCGAATTCAAAGGCGTGTATCACGTTCTGCAAGGCGTCATTTCTCCACTGAACGGCATCATGCCGGATAAGCTGCGAATTAAAGAGCTGGAACAGCGCGTCGGCGAAGCCAAGCCCCCGATTGAGGAAGTCATCCTCGCAACCAACCCGACGGTGGAAGGCGACACCACTTCCATGTATATCGCGCAGCGCCTCAAACCGCTGGGTGTCAAAGTCACGCGAATTGCACACGGGATGCCCGTCGGCGGCGATTTGGACTACGCCGACCAAGCCACGCTTATTCAGGCATACGAGTACCGGCGCGAGCTGTAAGCGCGTACTCTAATTTGCCGAGTTCGATGAGGCTTTCTAGGTCTTCAACTGCATCCGCCAAATAAGCGGCAATTACCAAGCGGGTTTGATCGAGAGCATCATCCCCCGACGCTCCAAGCATCCGAGTCAGGTCGCCAATATCTATGCCACGGCTGGCACGCAGTTTCATTAAAATCAAATAGGGTAACGCAATCACGGGAAATCCGTCTGGCCCGGCGACAGGATGAGCAATCGCTTCGGCAGCCCAAATTTCTCTCGATTCCAGAACATCCAAAGCCATACTATCCGGTAAACGCCAGTGGCTGCCGCCAACCGCCAATCGGCCACCCTCCCGGCAGCCGGCCTTGCGAAGTTCTTCATAGAATTGCCCCGCCGATTTTTCTTCCACCAGCACATCCAAGTCATCCGTCATCCGCTCCGGGGCATACAGGCGGGTCGCTACCCCGCCAATGACTACAAACGGTACGGACACGATTCTTCGAAGATCAAACACAGGATACCTCCACGTTCTCGCCCAGAGGGTTTCCGGGCCGCTCCCGCTGCCGGGGCGGACGCGCTTACGGGCAAGCGCAATGTACACGCGACGGCGATTCGCCGGGTTATCAAGGTCTGTCTGCATCTGCGCCCTCTTTCGTCATCCCTAAGCCTGAAACAGGCTTGCCCAGATATTTGGGCTGCGGATGCGTGACCATCGCCTGCCACCAGGCCACTTCAATCGCGGCGACTTCCCGTACATTGAAGGCTTCCTGGCCGGCATAGCTGCGCCGCGCTGCGTCCACTCCCACCACGTCCATCCCCAGTTTGCGGCCCAGAAACAGCGCACGGGGCAGATGATATTTCTGGGTCACAAGAATAGCGGAGCGAACGCCGAAAATGTCTCGCGCCCGGTACAGGCTATCATAGGTGCGAAAGCCCGCATAGTCACATACGATGTCCTGTGCCGGGACGCCAAGACTGATGGCCTGCCGCTTCATGGTGTCCGGCTCATCGTAATCGCTCCTGCCATTATCCCCGGTCATCAGCAATTTCTGCACTTTGCCGGCATGGTAAAGCGCTGCGCCGGTGGCGACCCGATCCGTCAAAACAGCGCCCGCCGCGCCGAACACAATGGCAACCGGACGCACCGGCGCAGACGCCGCACTGGGGCAGATCAAATGCCGGTATCCTTCCACATCGGCATAAATCAGGCCGCTGAGGATCAGCAAAAGACCCAGCGAAGCCAGAAAGATTGGCTGCGGACGACAGATTTTCGGCGGGATACGATTGAATGGAAACGTTCGCATGTCACACTGTTCGCGAGACGGGCAAAAAAACCTGCCTGGCAGTCCGTTTAGGGATAAAAGTTCTGCGGGGTCTCCCCTCACTGCCTTGTGAATCGCCGGCAGTTTCGGGTAAAATAAAGCGAACTGTGATTAGAATGGACGGTGCTGAACATGGCAGACGAGCAGAAATCAACGTGGAAAACCAAAGTCGGGCTGGCGGAAATGCTGAAAGGCGGCGTCATCATGGACGTTGTCAACGCCGAGCAAGCGATTATTGCAGAGGAAGCGGGCGCAGCGGCGGTGATGGCTCTGGAGCGCGTTCCCGCCGACATTCGGCGTGATGGCGGGGTGGCGCGCATGTCCGACCCGAAGATGATTAAGGGCATTATGGACGCCGTTACGATCCCAGTTATGGCGAAAGCGCGCATCGGCCACTTTGTCGAAGCGCAAATTTTGCAGGCATTGGGCGTGGACTTTGTGGACGAGTCGGAAGTGCTGACCCCCGCCGACGACTTTTATCACATTGACAAACACGCCTTCAAAGTCCCCTTTGTCTGCGGCTGCCGCGATCTCGGAGAGGCCCTGCGGCGTATTGGCGAAGGCGCGGCGATGATTCGCACCAAAGGCGAGGCAGGCTCCGGCAACGTTGTGGAAGCCGTGCGCCATATGCGAACTGTGCTGGGCGGCGTCCGCCGCATTCAGTCCCTGCCGTTTGAAGAACTGATGACGGAAGCAAAAAACCTCGGTGCGCCCTATGAGCTGATTGTGGAGATACATCGCACCGGCAAGCTGCCGGTGCCGAACTTCAGCGCCGGCGGAATTGCCACTCCGGCGGATGCGGCCTTGATGCGGCAGCTTGGGGCGGAAGCGGTGTTTGTCGGCTCCGGCATCTTTAAATCGGGCGACCCTCGGCGCCGCGCGAAGGCAATAGTGGATGCCTGCACCCATTATGACAACCCGGAACTGCTGGCGGAAGTCTCTAACGACATTGGCGAGCCGATGGTCGGCATCAACATCAGCGACATCCCCAAAGACGAACTCATGGCCGCGCGCGGCTGGTAACACAAGTATGCAAAAGCCCCCGAACCATACGGTTCGGGGGCTTTTTTATCAGAGTGTCGTCAGAACCGAAATGCCGCGATGCAGCCCAGCAGCGACGCCAGCAGCAGGAGCAGAAACAGGCCGTCGCAAAAACGGGCCAGAAGGCTCTTGTGCAGACTCCTCTGCCGGGGCGCAGGCTCCGGCGGATCGGCAAACTCCAGAATAATCAAGTTGCCGCGCCGCTCGGCAATCCATGCCCGCGTTCCCGGCGGGTGTATTCTCCGGCCTGGCGGTGCTTCCGTGCGCTCCGCAAAATAGTGCATCAAACAAAGCGGCGGGGCCTTTTGCTCCGTGCTTGCGTCGTTGATCTCGTCAATGGGTTCGTGTGTCATTGTCTTTTCCTTCCAATCAGTCGTGCAATAAAGAAAAACGCCCTCCCGCTTGGCAGTTGCCTGTGCGGGAGGGCGTTTGGTGCATCATGGACGAGAACAAGAAGTTCAGACGATGACGAACCCTCCGGCAAAAGCAGCAGCCTTACGAGTGACAATGGCGGCGAAACGCGCACGCTGCCAATCCGGGCGGATCGGCAGGGCGGCAGGGCTTTTTGTAATGCGTGTTTGTGTCATTCCGGCTGCTCCTTTCAATAAACTTTCAACAAAACTGAATGTTCCGGTATTGTACACGACAGCCCGCCTGCTTGTCAAGCATTACTGAATAATTTTTGGTTCTACATTTAGTAGACTCCGTCAAAAATTATGCCTATATGTAGCGAAAAAAGTTTGAAAGTTCTTGTCAAATAGCAACAACTGTGCTATAATGGGTAAATATCGTAATGGGGCGGAATAAAACGCAGCGATGTTGAATGTACGACAAAATTTCCGCGATGAGCTGGCGGCATTGGAACAGGAGCTTCTGCATATGGGAACCCTGACCGGAACCATGCTGACTCAGGCCGTCGAAGCGCTTCAGCAAAATGATGTCGCGCTGGCCCAAGGCGTTCTGGCCCAGGATGATGCCGTCGACGAACTGGACCGCAAAATCGAAGCGCAATGTATTCGTCTGCTGGCATTGCAGCAGCCCATGGCGCGGGACTTGCGGCAAATCGAGGGCGCTCTGAAAGTGATTACCGATCTGGAACGCATCGGTGACCACGCCGTAGACATCGCAAAAATCGCCCGCAAGATGAGCCAGGAGTTTTATCTCAAGCAGCCGCTTCTTGATGTCGCCCCGCTGGCCGGCATGGCGCTGACGATGGTACATCAAAGCCTGGAAGCGCTGGTTCGGCACGACCTGGCGCTGGCAGTCAAAGTCTGTGACGACGACGACGACGTGGATGAAGCATTTAAAGTGCTTCGCGAAGAATTGCTGACACTCACCCAGCGCGAGCCGTCCCATATCTTTCCCGCGTCTTACCTGCTGCTGGCGGTGGTTTACCTCGAGCGCATCGCCGACCATGCGACCAATATCGCCGAGCGCGTTTATTACATCGAAACTGGAGACAGGAAGCCGCTGGGACGCCGCGAAGCGCGCTCTGACTCGGCATGACAGCGATTTCCGCCAATCTCGCGCAGGTGCAGGACCGGATCGCGCGGGCGGCGAAACAGGCAGGCCGCAGCCCTCAGGACATCACCCTGGTGGCCGTGACCAAAAAGCAGCCGGCGGCGGCGATCCAAGAAGTCCTCGCACTCGGCGTCGCCGATATCGGCGAGAACTATGTGCAGGAGGCCGCAGACAAAAAACATCAGTTCGGCACAGGCCGATGGCATCTTCTGGGACATTTGCAGACCAATAAAGCCAAAGCTGCCGTCGAGTTGTTTGATCTGATTCAAAGCGTGGATAGTGTAAAGCTGGCGAAGGCTATCGGCGCGCAGGCCGCATCAGTCGCTAAAACGCAGGCAATTCTCCTGCAAGTGCATCTGGGCGAGGAAGAAACGAAATTTGGCCTGCTGCCAAGCGCCGTCCGCGAGGCCGCGGCTGAGATTGCCGGCCTGCCCGGCGTTGCGCTGGAAGGATTGATGGGAATTGCCCCTTTTGGCGAGGACGCCCGGCCCTATTTTCGGCATCTGCGGACACTCTTTGACACATTGCCTGACGCGCATCGGAAGACGTTGTCTATGGGCATGACCGGGGATTTTGAAACCGCGATTGAAGAAGGTGCCACGCTGATCCGCATCGGCACCGCAATTTTCGGCCCGCGCACCACTTAGCAGCAAAACGAATAAATAACAAAGCCACTCAATGGCAAAACGAATGACGGGACATCAGAGGAGGCATGGCAGCACGATGAATCAGAATGCAGAAGCACAGGAATATGACGACGCCCCCGCCTCAGGCGGAATGTTTGCGCGGCTCAAGAGCTATCTCCAAGGCCATGAAGAAGAAGAGGAAGAAGACGTGGTCCCAGAAAACCAGACCCAGCCAGTTCCCGCTTCCCCCCGCGCCAGCGGCGGCTCGTATAACCCGCTGAAACGCGGCACCACGCTGCGGATCGATCAGGCGCGCCAGACCCGCATCACCGTGCGCCGCGCCGTGCAGACCTTTGACGACGCCCGGCGCGCCGCCGATGGCCTGAAAGACGGCCAGCAGCAGATCGTCAATCTGGAACAAACGCCCGCCGACATGGCCGAGCGGATTACCGATTTTCTGAACGGGGCCACTTATGCGCTGGACGGCAGCGTGGAGAAAATCGGCGAGCAGGTTTACCTGTTTACGCCCGCATCCGTCGTGATTGACATTGACGATAATAAGCCTGTCACCGGCGTTCGCGCAGCGATCTTCGACCGGGACTAACACGTGCTTCTGGACAAAACTCTCGCCGTGCTGGGCGCCGGCATGATGGGCGGCGCACTCGCGCGCGGCCTGGTTCATGCCGGGGCCATGCCCCCGTCCGGCATTCGGCTTTTTGACACGCATCCGGCGAAAGCCGAAGCACTGGCGGCGGCCCTCGGCGCAGGCGCGGCTTTCCTGCCGACCGCGCAAGCCGCCGTTGATGGGGCCGATATTGTGCTGCTGGCCGTCAAGCCTCCCGTGATTGCCGACGTGCTGGCCGAAATTTCTGCGGCCCTGACCCCAGCCCATCTGATCATTTCCATCGCCGCCGGCATTCGCCTGGAGAAAATGGAAGCACTTCTCTCCGGCAGCATTCCCGTCGTCCGCGCCATGCCCAACACGCCCTGCCTGGTCGGCAAAGGCGCGACAGCCCTGTGCCGCGGCTCCCACGCCACTGCCGACCACTTGCGTCTGGCCGAAAGCCTGTTCGCCGCCGTCGGCCTTTCCGTAGAAGTTCCCGAACGCTTGATGGATGCCGTGACTGGGCTGTCCGGCTCCGGCCCCGCCTATATTTATTTGGTCATTGAAGCTCTCGCCGATGGCGGGGTCAAAGAAGGCCTCACCCGCGACACGGCCCGCTTGCTCGCCGCCCAAACTGTCCTCGGCGCCGCCCAGATGGTTCTTTCCTCCGACCAGCACCCTGCCCAGCTTAAAGACAATGTCACCACGCCCGGCGGAACCACCATTGCCGCCCTGCACGTCCTGGAGCGCGCCGGTATTCGCACTGCTTTGATTGACGCCATTCAGGCGGCGGCAGAGCGTTCGCGCGAATTATCCTGATCCATTCCCACATCAATGACCTGCTCGGCCTAGTGAACGGTAAACACGGCGCTTGAAACCCAACTGGACTGCGTCGAGTCGCACTGTGCCATGGCTTTGATAGTTGCCGAGCTTGTAAGAACAAATGGCCCGCTGTAGACGGGCGATGCAGAGGTGGGAACGCTGCCGTCAAGCGTGTAATAAATGGTCGCCTGCGATGCTGTATCTGAAAGCGTCACTGTACCGCTGCCGGTGAACGTCCTGCCTGCCGCGGAAATGACGGGAGCAGGCGGGGCTGGCCCCAGGAAAGTCACGGTGAGGCTGCTGCCACCGGTATTGATTCCATCGGTCAGGTTCTGGCGCAGAACGTAGGTTCCCCAGGTGGAAACGGCTGCCGTGGTTCCAAACAATGACGGATTGCCGAATGACACCGTGCCAGGACCGCTGACCTCGCTCCAATATCCAGTGATAGGCCCGCCGGACGGATTCGGCACCTGGTAGCGCGGCTTGCTTGTGATCGGAACAAATTTTGTCTGAACACGGGTTTGCGGAGCGGTGAGGCTGGCCGAAAGCATCGGATCGGTCGGCAGCGTTTGATCAAAAAGCCAGGGCAGCAGGCCCGGCTCGGAATAAGCCGGAATCCAGCAATAGTGGTTGTAGCCGTCATATTCTGTAAACAGCGGCGATCCGCCGGCGGCTCGCAGAGCGGCCACCATGTTGGCGGTATAAGACACGGAAACAACCGAGTCATCCGCGCTGTGAAATGCCCAGATTGCGGTCTGCGCGGCAGCCGCGGCCTTCGTGACATTCGCTTCACCGCAGATAGGGATACCGGCGGCGAACTTGCCGGGATAGCGGGTGATCGAATCCCAAGCGCCGCAGCCGCCACTGGACAGTCCTGTGACATAAAGGCGCGCCGGGTCAATGGAATACTGCGTTTGAATCGCGTCCACAAGCTCCATAGCCAGTGTCATAGACTGCGTCGGCCCTACTGATCCCTTAACGGCCCAATCGTCGCTTCCACCCGGACATTGCGGCGCGAGCATGAAACAGGGCCAGCGAGCCTGATTTTCCGGCTGGACAAATACCAGCGGCGCTTTCTGGCCGACAAGCTGTTTCCGATTATCCGTGCCGGCTTCTCCCTGTCCATGAAGAAACAGAACCAGGGGATAGCTTTTTGCCGGATTGTAGTCCGCCGGGATAAATAGCCGGTAAGGCAGCTTATGCCCTGCATTGTCGGCAAACACGCCCGGCTGAAAATCGTCCACAGTCACAGATTGCGCCTGGCTCATTGCCGCGAAAGAAACAAATAAGAGCAAAAGAGTGATAAAAAGTGATGCGCGGCGCACCTCTCCCGCCAAAATGAATGTCATTGATGACGATCCTTTTCCCGTCGAAATGGGTCTTAAATCCATAAATTCCCCTCCCCTACCAGCGCGGCATAGCCGCTGATCTGCACCTGAGTCACGTCCTTCCCGGACAATTGCAGGCGCACGCTCACGGTTCCGGGACGCTCCACAGCGTAGCCCTGCTCGGTGCGAAAGCGCAGAACGCCTTCCGCATCGGGCAGTCTTTGGCCGTGCCGCGCCAGATACGCGCCGACCGCACCGGTGGCTGTCCCTGTGACGGGGTCTTCCGGCAGGCCCAGAGCCGGGCAAAAGGCGCGCGCGTGAATTTGGGCGTCCGCGCTGACGGTTTCCGGCGACCAGACATAAACGCCCGCGATGAATTCCGCCAGGCTGTCTCCGTAAGCCATTAGCGCCGCCATGTCTGGGGCCAGTGCATTCAGCGCTGCACGATGCTGCACCGGAACGATCAAAAAGGGTGTACCGGTGGAGACAATTTGTACTGGAAGGCCGGTGTCGGCAATTTCCGGCAGGGCAAGTCCGAGTGCATTCGCCGCCGCTTCGGGATCAACTATAGGGCCATAAACCGGCACAGCCTGGTTCATGGTCACGAGGCCGTCAGAGACCACGGAAACGGACAGAATGCCGACATCAGTGGCAAGGCGCACAGTGCCAGACGCCGGAAGTCGTCCGGCCTGCGCGAGGGTTGTCGCCAAAGCAATCGTGTCATGGCCGCACAAAGGAACGCGCGCCGCGCCGGTATAATAGGCGACCGTAAAATCCGCCGCCCCGTCCGGGTGCGGCGTTGCGAAGACCGACTCCAAGTGCAGCTCAGCAGCAATCGCCAGCATTTGAGCTTCCGTCAGCGGCTCCGGCGGCAGCACGACCCCCGCCGGGTTGCCAGCATAGCGGGTTTGCGTGAACGAGTCAACAATATAAAAAGGCAGGGTTTGCATAATCGGGTTCCTAATTTGAAGTGTAACCCAGTTCCATGAATTTTGCAAGGTAAAAAATACTGGAAAATTGGGAACCAGGAAGATTTTTCCGGTGTTATCGGGTATGATATGACCAAAATAACGAAATGGTCACTTGTGCAGCGAGTAGAGCAATGACAAAGCACGGCGATATACGGCAGAGAATCTTGGACGCAGCTCAGCATCGGCTGTGGCATTATGGGTACAAGAAGACGACTATTGATGAGATCGCTTCGGATGCCGGAGTTGGCAAAGGCACGGTTTACCTTCACTTTGACAGCAAGGAGGATATTGGGCTGGCGATCATGGGTCAGTACAAAGAAACCAGCCTGCATGAAATCGAGGCGATAGCTCAGGACGCCCACAAAGAGCCGGTGGAGAAGCTCAAGGAAATGCTGCGGCTTCCCATACTCAGCGCACATCGCCGCTGCGAGGAATCTTCGGCGTCATTGGAGCTGATCATTGCCATGAAGCCTCATATCCAGGCGCATTTGCGGCCTTATTTAGACAAAGAATATGCGCTTCTTGCCGGCGTTTTAGAAGAAGGCAATCGCCGCGGCGTGTTTGAAGTGGCTGACCCGCTTCGCGCCGCGCGAACTCTCAAAATCATGTGCCTCGGATTTTTGCCGCCGTATCCGTGCGTGTCGGGGCAGCGCGAGATTGCTGCCGAAATTGCTGAAATTGTCGATTTGACCACGCGGGGATTACGCAAACTATGACCAAACGAGAATTTACCCACCGCGTCCTGGCCGTCGGGGCTGCATTCAGCCTGGCGAGTCCGCTCCTGGCCGCCGGTCAGCCCACTCCCGGCTTTGTCTGGATTGGAGCCGCGGGTGATGCCGCCGCAGGTACCGCCGGCTCAGCCGCCAATGGCGCCGGAGCGCTGGGAACCGGCGCCACCAGCACCGGAACCGCCGGAGCCGGAACCACGGGAGCCGGTGTCGGAACGCCGGGAACCACGGCCGCTGCAAACGGGCAGCCGGGAACCACGGCGACTGGAGATACCGCGTCCACGGGCATTGCCGGCACGACCGGCGGCATGACAGGACCCACCGGCACAAACGGGGTCGGTGCAGCCGGCAGCACCGGCACGGCGGCAGCCAATGGAACCGCAGGAACTGCCGGGGCGTCGGGAAGCATCCCCAGCGCGGGACTGGCTGCGGCAGCGCCTCCCTTTTCCCTGTCGCAGACAATCCAGGCTGCCATTCTCAGCAGCGCCGACATTCAGACGGCCAACCGCAACGTGGAAATTGATCGAAAACGATCAGACGAAGCCCAGGCGGCAGGCCGTCCCCACCTGGATGCCAATGGCACGTTTGAGCGTTTTGACCAGGCAACGAAAATCAGCATCGGCGGCGGCCCGCCCATTCAAATCGTGCCGACACATCAGGAAATACTTCAGCTTAATGTCAGCGACCGGCTGGACCTGACCGGGCAAATCCGCGCCGCTTCCAGCCAGGCCCGTCTGCAAAGCCTGGCAGACCAGTTTGTTTTAGGCGAGTTCCGCAACGCCCGCATCTTACGCGCCCAGACTATTTATTTCAATACCCTGCGCGCGGAGCATCAAGTTCAGGTGGCCGAGGCCGCCCTGCGAAATGCCGAGCAGCAGCGCAGCGATGCCGAAAAATTGTATGTGGGCCAGGTGGGCGCCAAAATAGACCTTCTGCGCGCCCAGACGCAGGTGGCGAACGCCCAGCAGAACCTGACCGCCGCCCAAAACAATCTTGCCATCGCCGCCAGCAGCTACAACGATCTCACCGGACGGCCTTTGGACGCTCCTGTCGCCGTTCTGGATGTGCCGGGAGTGACGGTGGGAGAAGACATCGGCAGCAGCCTTACAGTGGGCGCTCCGTCCGCCGTTGCGCCCGCGCCCTACACAGTCGCGCCGGGGGAAATCTCAGCCATCAGCGTCACGCAGGCCTTGCAAACCGCAAACCGAAGCCGGCCCGAAATTCTGGCCGCGCAGGTCAATGTGCGCGTCGCCCAGACCGGCATCAAATTGGCAAGAGCGGGGCAGGAACCTTCCCTGAGCCTGAGCGCGGCGGGCAATTATTATCCCACGCCCTCGTTTCAGTTCCCCCGGCAGCGCACCGGGCAGATTACGGCGACGGTCAGCATTCCCCTTTATGACGGCGGCGCGACCCGTGACCGGATCGACGAAGCGCGTCTGCTGACGGAAAATGCACAAACTTCTCTGGCGTCCACTCAGTCCGACATCGCCCTGGATGTCCGCCAGGCTTATCTTAATCTGGCAACCGCAGCCCGGCAGATTGACGCGGCCAATGCCGCCCTTCAATCCGCCGTCGCCGCCCGCCAGCTTGCCCAGCTACGCTACGAAGGGCAAGTCGGCCTCTATCTGGAAGTCACCGATGCCCAGTCGGCGCTGGTGCAGGCGGAAAACGCACAGGTGGACGCCGTTTACAATTATTTAGTCGCCCGCGCGCAGTTTGAAAACGCGGTCGGCACACCGCAAGCTCCTTAGTAGGCGAGAGGAAGATCACATGGCAGTCGAAGAAAAAACACAACCGAATCACAGCCCGGCAGCACATGACGGCAGCAAGTATGCTCCGCCGAAAGAAGAAGCAAAAAGCGGGCCGGGCGGCACGGACGGCGGCCAAAGCCCGGAAGCCAAAAAGCAGCCCGCGGGGCCGCTCAAGAAGCTGATTATTGGCGCCGTGATTGCCGCCGTGCTGATTGTCGGCCTGATCTGGGGTCGAAGCATCTATGTCTACGGCCAGAACCACGAAAGCACCGATGATGCTTATGTCACCGGCAACCTCGTGAACGTCAGCCCGATCATCAGCGGCACCCTCAGCCAGCTTCTGGTGGATGAAGGCGACCCGGTCAAGAAAAACGGCGTGATCGCGCGGCTGGAAGACAGCGGTCAGCGCGCCGCATTGGCTCAGGCCCAGGCTGCGTATCAGTCCGCGCAAAGCCAGCTTCCCCAGGCGCAAAGCAGCCTGCTGTATCAGCAGCAGGCCACCGACGCCGCCATTCGCCGGGCGCAGGCCGATCTCGCCTCGCAGCAGGCCAAGACCTTCGGCGCGCGCCAGCAAGTTATCCTGAGCCGCAACACGACGATCAACCAGGTCAAGCAGGCGCAGAGCCAGGTCGTCCAAGCGCAGGCGCAGGCCGCGCAGGCACAGGCACAGGTGCAGACCGCACAGGCGGCTTTGAACGCCCAGCGTCAGGCCGTGCAGACCGCCCAGCGGGCCGCGGATGCCGCCAGCTCCACCATCGGCGTTGCCCAGGCCAATACCACCCGCTACACGCGCGACGAAGTCCGCTACGCCCGGCTGGTTCAGCAGGAAGCCGTGACGCCGCAGCAGTACGACGCCGCCCGAGCCGCAGCCGACAGCGCACAGTCGCAGCTCGATGCCTCCCGGTTTCAGGCCTCGCAGGCGTATTCTCAGGTCGCTCAGACCCGCGCCGGAGTCGCACAGGCACAGGCGCAGCTTCTGGCCGCCCGCCGCGCCGCCGCCGCTTCCGAGCAGCAGGTAGAGGTCGCGCGCGCCGGACTTGGACTCGCCGAAGCCAGCAGCACGCAGGTCGGCATTCAGCAGGCCAATGTCACCAACAATCAGGGACAGAGCGCCAGTGCGCTGGCTGATCTTGCTACCGCCCAGGCAGGACGCGCCAATATCAGCCTGCGCCAGGACCAGATCATCACCGCGCGGGCCGGAGTTTTGCAGGCCAAAGCCGCACTGGACAACGCTCGGGTCACGGAAAGCGATACCTATATTACTTCGCCTTCCAATGGCACGGTGGTCAAAAAAGCCGTCAATGCCGGAGTCGCGCTCTCCCCCGGCCAGACCATCTTGACTATTACGCAGGGGGATTATGTTTACATCACCGCCAATTACAAGGAAACCCAGCTTCGCTATGTGAAGCCCGGCCAGCCGGCGGAAATTGAAGTGGACTCGTTCCCTGGCCGCATCTTCCGGGGTCATGTTAAGAGCATCAACGAAGCCACCGGCGCGACCCAGGCCCTCCTGCCGCCCGATAACGCCACCGGCAACTTCACCAAAGTGGTGCAGCGCATCCCCGTTCGCATTGAGCTGGATGCCGCCAAAGACAGTGACGACAAAAAATACGCCCGCGCCTCCGACATTGTTGCTCTGCGGCAGGGTATGTCGGTCAACGCGACGATTGATGTCAGCAGCGGACGCAATTAACAGTATCAGCAGCGGACGCAATTAGAAATTAGCCCCGGCAGTTCTAAAGCCGGGGCCATTACTTTTATTCACTTAAACCTATGTCCACACAAGTTCTTAACCAGCGGGGCCGGCGCACCGGCGCGGCACAATCCGGCGCAAGCCAGAGCGAAAGCCAGGTCGGCGCAAGCCCGGCGGCGCACGCGGCTGTGGACCCGTACCGCTGGATTATCTTGATCGGCCTGATTACAGCGTCTATCATGGAAGTGCTGGACACAACAATTATCAATGTCGCGCTGCCCAACATGGCGGGCAACTTGAACGCGACCCCGGACGAAATTGCCTGGGTTTCTACCGCTTATATTTTGTCGAATGTGATTGTGCTGCCGATGACGGCCTGGCTGGCACAGCGTTTTGGGCGCAAACGCTATCTGGTTTTTTCCATTTCGCTGTTTTTGATCGCCTCGTTCTTTTGCGGCACGTCCCGTTCTTTAAACGAAGTCATTTTCTGGCGCATCATGCAGGGCGCAGGCGGCGCCGCCCTGCTGTCCACCGCGCAGGCGACACTGCGGCAGATTTTCCCGCGAGAGCAGCAGGGGCTGGTCCAGTCGATTTTCATCCTCGGCATTGTCATGGCTCCCACACTAGGGCCGACCATTGGCGGCATCATCACCGACCAATATACCTGGCCCTGGATATTTTTCGTCAACATTCCCATCGGCCTCATTGCGATGGCGTTGATTATATTTTTTCTGCACGACCAGCCCAATCAGGCCAAAGCCGGTGCGATAGATATTCCCGGTATTGCGCTGCTGACAGTCGGCCTCGGCTCGCTTCAGTATGTTTTGGAAGAAGGCAAGCGCGATGACTGGTTTGACAGCACACTGATTGTCCGGCTGACCATTTTAGCCGCCGTGACATTGACTGCTTTGATTGCTTGGGAGTTGTCACCACGCAACAAAGCGCCGGTGGTGAATTTTCGGGTGCTGAAAAATAAAGACCTGACAGCCGGTTTGATTCTTTTCCTGGCTCTGGGATTCGGCTTGTACGGGGGCGTCTTTATTTTCCCCATGTTCGTTCAGAACGTTCTTGGATTTACTCCGACAGCGACCGGCCTGGTGCTGCTTCCCGGCGGACTGGCAACCGGAGCAGCGGCCATGTTCTGCGGACGGGCGCTTAACGGAGCCAAACCCCTGGTTGATCCGCGCATTTTGATCTTTATCGGCATGGGGATATTTGTTGTTTCCATGTGGATGCTGGGCCATCTTTCGCCGCAGTCGGGAGAGTCGGATACCAGGATGGGATTGATTATTCGCGGGCTTGGCCTGGGATTTTTGTTCGCGCCGATCAATTTTATTGTCTTCGCCGCCTTGAAAGGGCCGGAAATCCCGCAGGCATCGGGGCTGATCAATCTGGCCCGGCAGCTTGGCGGCTCGTTCGGCATTGCCGTCCTTAACACCTACATTTACAACCAGGAAGCCTTTCACCGTGCCAACATCGTTTCCTACATGAACGCGGGCAATCCGGCATTTGTAGCCCGTCAGGACGGCCTCGCCCGCAGTTTCGTCGCCAATGGCTATAGCCAGGAAGCAGGACAGCAGGCATCACTTCGCGCCCTTGACCACCTGGTGCAAGGGCAGGCCGCGACGATGTCTTATAATGATGCCTTTTTGCTGCTGGGCATTACTTTTGTCCTTGCCCTCCCTGCGGTTTTCCTGCTGGGCCGCGTCAAAAAAGCCGCAGCCCCCGGCGCAGGCGGCGGGCATTAGCCGTCAGCGCGTCAATTTTTAGCGCGTCAATTTTTCGGGAGCGGCTCGGCGCGGTCGGATAGGTGGATGGTGACGGAGGCGAGGGCATCGGAAAGTTCGGCAGCGGTCGCAGGGCCGCTGCCGTTTTGCGTCAGCAGGGGGGAATCGGGCTTCAGAAAGCCATTGGCGACAAGGTGCTGAATGGCCTGCCGGGCGGCGGGGGGAGCCTTCGCCGCCAAAGCCGGCGGCACGGGAACAATCTCAGCATGAAGTGGCTTGCGTGCGTCTTCGATGCAGCGCACAAAGCGATCCAGCGTTACGGCCAGCTCGTAGCGCGTCACCGGCTGATCGCCCCGAAAGCGGCCATCGGGATCGCGTCCCATGATTTTCTCGTGGATAACGCGCCCGACAGAGCCTGCGGCCCAGTGCCGCGCCGGAACATCTGGGGGCAGAGCGTTAACGGCATTGGGGGAGGCAGTGCCGGAGAGCGGCAAAAGAATGGAAGTAGCAGCAAGCATTGCCGTCAGGGGGAAAATTTTCATAGCAGCCTCAGCTTGACAGTAAATCTTCGGTGATGCCGCGCCGCTGTTCCAGGGCCTTGCCGGTTCCCAGCGCGACGCAGGAGAGCGGATCATCAGCTACATAAGCGGGGACGTTGGCGGTCTCAGAAATCAGCACGTCCAGGCCGCGCAGCAGGGCCGTGCCGCCGGTCAGCACAATGCCGCGCTCGATAATGTCTGAGGCCAGTTCCGGCGGGGTTTTTTCCAGCACATTCTTGACCCGCGAGACAATCTGAGAAATCGGCTCGGCCATACATTCCCGAATTTCCTGCGAAGTCACCACGACCGTCTGCGGCAGGCCGCTTAATAAATCACGCCCGCGCACCTCCATCTGGGTTTCTTCGCGCATCGCGACCGCGCTGCCGACGGTAATTTTGATTTCTTCCGCCGTGCGGTCTCCGATCAGCAGATTATACTTTGTGCGGATATGGCGAATAATGACATCGTCCAGTTTCATGCCGCCGACGCGCAGGCTGCGGGACAAAACAATGCCATCCAGGGACAGCACTGCAATATCGGTTGTGCCGCCGCCGATGTCCACCACCATGTTGCCGCCGGGAGAGCTAATCGGCAAGCCCGCGCCGATGGCCGCCGCCATCGGCTCCTCAATGGTCAGGGCTTCCCCGGCGCCTGCCGCCAGCGCCGCCTGCTTGACGGCGCGCTGCTCCACGCTGGTCACGCCGGAGGGGACAGCCAGCAGAACCCGCGGCTTGAACAGACGCTTGACCCCGCAGACTTTTTGGAAGATATGTTCCAGCATCCGCTGGGTGGTGGTATAATCGGCGATCACACCTTCGGTCATCGGGCGCACCGCCACGATGTTGACCGGAGTACGCCCCAGCATTTCGCGGGCTTTCTCGCCGACAGCCATCACGCGCCGCGTGTTGACGTTCATCGCCACCACCGACGGCTCCCGCATGATAATTCCCTTGCCATGCACATAAACCAGCACGTTCGCCGTGCCGAGGTCTATGCCGATGTCCTGGCTGAAACGAATCACGCGGCTGCTCCCGCCGTCAGAGGCAGGGAAGAGGACGCCGGCAAATCACCCGGAAAATCCAGCCGCTGAATGCCGGCGCCGACCGCGCGCAGCTTGGTTTCAAAGCCTTCGTAACCGCGATCCAGATACTGCACCCCACTAATTTCGGTGGTGCCTTCCGCGGCAAGACCGGCCAGAACCAGAGCTGCCGTCGCGCGCAGATCGGACCCCGCTACCGGCGCTCCGGTCAGGCGCGGGACGCCGCAGATAATCGCCGCGCTGGCCTCGGCTTTGATATCGGCTCCCATGCGGGATAATTCGTCGATGTAGCGGAAACGCCGTTCATACACCGTCTCCGTAATTACCGAAGTACCTAAAGCCAGTGTCATCAGGGCGGCAAATGGCGGCTGCATATCCGTTGGGAAACCCGGATGCGGGCTGGCGCTGATGTTGACGGCTTTCAAGGTTGTCCCGCGCGGAACGCGCACCCGGACGCCGTCATCGTCAAAGCGCACTTCCACTCCCGCTTCTACCAGCTTGCGCGTAACCGGCTGGACGTGTTCTTTCACGGCATCACGAATGTACAAATCGCCGCCGGTAATCGCAGCCGCAACGGCAAACGTTCCCGCCTCGATTCGATCCGCATCCACCCGAAACTCAGTTCCATGCAAAGATTTAACGCCTTCAATCGTAATTTCTTTGGTTCCTGCCCCGCGCACTTTAGCGCCCATACGGTTCAATATGTTGGCGGCTGCCACAACATCGGGTTCTTCGGCAGCATTGGAAATGGTCGTGATGCCATCCGCCAGCGCCGCCGCCGACATCAAATGCGTGGTTGCACCGACGCTGGGAAAGTCCAGATAAATCCCCGCGCCGCGCAGGCCGTTCGGGGCAACAGCGTGGACAAAGCCATGTTCTACGGTAGTCACGGCCCCCAGCCGCTCCAAGCCTTTCAAATGATAATCCACCGGGCGCGCACCGATGTCGCAGCCGCCCGGCAGCGCCACGCGCGCCTGGCCGAACCGGGCAAGAAGCGGGCCCAGCACGGAAAACGAGGCGCGCATCATTTTGATGAGTTCATAGGGAGCTTCAAAAGAAGTGGGAGCGGAAGCGTCAATGCTGACCACACCAGCTTCGGTAAAGTCGGCGGGAATGCCCAGGTGGCGCAGCAGCGCCAGCAGGGTCAGAACATCACTGATACGGGGCACATTGGTCAGGACGGTTCGGCCCTGCTGAGGAAGTACGGTCGCGGCGAGAATTGCCAGGCAGGCGTTCTTGCTGCCGCTCAGACGCACATCGCCTTCCAGGCGTCGTCCGCCCAGGGTCTGTATTTTCTGCAAATGCGGGGTCCTCCTGCGTGGGGCGCGTGTCGCCGGCGGGTCGTGCGGGGCATACGTTGACAATGCCCGCCGGTCATGGTCATAAGTTCCCTTTCAGTATACAAGACTTAGGGCTAATTGTCAAGAGTGACACAACCGGTAGCAGTGGCTTCAGAGCGCTTTCTTGACCAGTCCGAGCACCTGGGCTATCGCCGTACAGTCAGTGATGAGAGTCTGCGCCCGCGTATACCCTGGCCCGTACAAATCCGCCTGCTGTCCCTGGTAGCCGACTTTCAGAATGGGGGTTAACGAGGAGACAACTACCCCAGCCGGGAAATTGGACAGAGGGCTCGCAGCGGCAATATCCTCAAAAAACTTGCTTGTCAGGGAAGCGGACACAGCACCGTTTCCGGTCTGAAGCGATTGCCCATGAAGCTCTGTGGTGTAAGTCGCGGCCCCTGAAGGTAAAAGAACGATCTGATAGCCTGGTTCAGAGCTTCCCGGAGTTGCGGCAAAGATTGTGGCCGGACTGCTTGCTGTCGGGGCGCTGCTGGAAGAAGAGGAGCCGACCGAGCCGCCGCAGCCCGTAAGACTTACGGAAAAGCTAAGCAGCATTCCAAAGCCAACCATTTTCCGTTGTATCGCCCTAAACATGACTTCCCTCCCGGCTCTGCCTGGCCGCTGGAGGCATTTTAGAATTGACCAGCCTCAAAATACATTAGCACAGTTTAGCGGATTCGTCAAGAGGATTTAGGAGTGGGGAGTGTCCAGCAGCTATTTCATAAACGTCTGAGCAAAATGATGATGCAGCCGCGCTCCACAAAACCGAGGAAGTTCTGAAGCCAGGCAAACAGCCGCTCAATCCTCCAGCGACGTTTACAACGGCGCGAAGGTCACTCGTCGTGCGTTTTGGGCTTTGCGCCCTGCTAGTTTAACAGGAAAAGTATGCAGCCGCGTGTGCTCCTGTTTGCGGAGAACTTACATAATTTTGGTATGATGATACAGGAAGCCGGATGACTTTAAAGCGCGCTGGCATAAACCATAATTCCGACAGAGAACGGGTTCGTGAGAATTCGTCACAGGCCGCTCGGAGAGAGAGGTGCCTTCGGACACTCGCCCCGCCTAATTGTAGCCTTGAAAGCGGCTTTGTCGGGGCAAGACAAGAACGCCGGACGCTATCAAGCACTTGAAACGCACACCCTGGAACACGGCAAGGCGCGGAAGGTGTATCTGTAAACAGAAAGTGTGTCGGAAGCAGGTGAGTTTGTCGCTCTTTCTGCTCAAGAAAACTTTTGGGTTAAGAAAGCTTTCCAAACAAAGACGGCAGCCAAGACTTTTCGCATCTCGTGACCAGGACACAATACCTATGAACATTTTCTGCCGTCTCCTACGCGCGCTACTCACTGCCGCGCTTCTGCTCACGCTGGCCGTGATCGCCCAGGCCTCCGGCTGGCCCGGCACCAACGACGCCATGTTCCCCCCGGCCCCGTCCGCACGGCCAGACATTGATATCGACGGGCGCGGCTTTCTGGTTCACGGCAGGCGTATCTTCATCGTCGCCGGAGAGCTGCAATATGCCCGCACCCCGCGTGCCCAGTGGCGGGATCGGCTCCTGCGTATCAAACGAGCGGGCTACAACACCGTCCAGACCTACGCATTCTGGAACTTTCACGAGCCGCGTGAGGGTCAATTCGATTTCACCTCGGACAATCACGACCTGGACGCCTACTTGAAACTGATCCACTCCCTGGGCATGTATGCCATCGTGCGTACCGGCCCGTACATCAACGCCGAATGGGATACCGGGGGCCTGCCGGTCTGGCTGCGCTTCAAGCCCGGCCTGCGGCCCTTGACCGACAACGCACCGTTCTACGCTGCCGTCACGCCTTACTGGAACCGGCTTTTCCCCATCGTCGTGCGCAACCAGATCACACGCGGCGGCCCGGTCATCATGGTGCAGCTAGACAACGAACATACCTTCGACGCTTTGGGCCGCGGCGTGGGCGGGGGCACGGACCTGCCGGATGCCTTCTACCGGCATTATCGGCGCGTGGCGCTTCAGGCAGGAGTAGTCGTCCCCTACTTCTTCAGCGGCCTCAACCACAGCGACGACCCGGCGGGCGATGACCCCCTCGACACACTCAATCGCACCACGCCCTGGTACAGCACAGAGTTTTGGACAGGCTGGTACGGCTGGTACGGCGTTTCCCCGGAGAAGCGGCGCAAGGTGGTCCGGGCGACCTGGAAAATCATTGCTTACGGCGGCGCGGGCTACACGCACTACACGATGGCCGGCGGCTCAGATTTCGATACTTGGAACAACAACGAGCAGGCGGCCTCCTACGACTTTGGCTCGCCCATCGGCCAAGCCGGCGACCTGCGCTCGGATTATTATCCTTTGAAGCGGGCGGCTCTCTTCGCCGCCGCGTTTCCCCTGATCCTCGCCAACTCCGTCGCCTCCGATGGGGCCGCCGCGGTCACGGTCACTAATCCCGAGGTCCGCCTGACCAGCCGGCAGGGCAAAGCAGGGCGCATCCTTTTTCTGGATAATGGCGGCTATCAGCCCCAATTGGTGCAGATCAAGTCCGCCGATGGGATGCTGCTGCCGGGTGCGGGGCCGATCCAGATGGACGCAGGCGAGATCATCCCGGTCGTCATGGGTTATCCATTGCTGCCCGATGTCAATCTGACCCTGGGGGCGGCAAGGATACTCGGCACAGCGACTCAAGGCAAGACCACCACGCTGGTAATCTACGGCGCCCCCGGCGAGCCGGGCGAGCTGCATTTCCGCGTGCCGGAGCAGCGTGTTGCCGTCGGGCAACAGCCCCGGCGTACCGGCGACTCGCTTGTGGCCGGACACGGGACAGTGACTTTGAAGACTGTTTTCCCGGCGGGCGCGCCTTATGTGTTCACTTTCCAGGTCGGCGCACAAACGGTGCGGGTGATCTCAGAGAGCGCGGACCTGGCCGACCGAACCTGGTTCGTGCCGGTAGACGGGCGCACGGAAATCGTCTGCGGCCCGGACTACGTTGGCGAGGCCAGCCTCCGCGCGGGCCGCCTGGCTCTTGAGACCGAGCAGATCGGTCTGTCCGGCACGGCCCCCAGCCCGTGCTGGGTCTTTACGGCGGATAAACAAATGGCTCTCACCAAAGCGGCTGTGCCAGGCATGGCCGCCGCGCGGACGCCCTTTCCCCCCACGCTCGGCGCATGGCAGGCCGATGCTTCCGTGCCGCAGGCACAGCCCGGCTTCGCGGATCGGGGCTGGCTGCACTCGGAGCAGCCCGCCCCGATGGGCGCAGACGGCGACAACAGCGCCTACGCCTGGTACCGGACAACGGCGACGGCGCCTGCCGACGGCATCTACCAACTGGACATTAGCGACTACGCAGACTGGGTGACCATCTTCGTCGATGGGCAGCGACGGGGGAGCGGGACTGTCAACCGCACGGTCAGCGACGCCCTGACGCCCCGCCCCGCGGACTGCCGCTTGAGGCTCCCTCTGGATGCCGGCCCGCACACGCTCGCCCTGCTCACCGCCCACTATGGGCGCAACAAATTGGTCACTTATTATGGGCCGCTGGACACGATTGACGCCAAAGGAATCACCGGCCAGGTGACTCTGACTCAGGAGGGCATATTCTCCCAGGACCTCCCGGTTTTCCGCTGGAAAGCCGACAATGATGGGCCGAACGATGCTGCGACGCTGGCCGCACCCACGCTGGACACAGCAGGGGCTGATTGGCAGGATGCCCATGCCTATGACGACGTATTCCACGGGCGGCTCGGTTATGCTTGGTTCCGTATAACTTTGCCGGCCTTCCCCGGCCCGCATCGGAAATTGACTTTCGCGAGTATCGACGACCTGGGCACTGTTTACTTGAACGGCACCCGGCTTGCCACGGGCATCGGTGTGAATGCTGATGCCACGGTAAGTCTAGACGCCGCTTGGGACCCAAGCCGGCCGAACGTGCTCGCCGTGCTGGTTCAGAACACGGCGGGGGGCGGGGGGCTTGGCAAAGTGACGCTGAGCGGGGGCATCACAGACGGGGTAGTTCTGGAGGGGTGGAGGATGCACGGCGGCGAATATCCGCCCGGCCCAGCCGCCACGACGTGGAAGCCACTGGCAATGGGAGCGGCGACCGGCCTGCCGTGCTGGTACCGGACGGAGTTCACAGCGGCCCCGCCAAGACCCAACGACCCCCACCCGGTCCTGCGAGTTCAGACGTCAACGCTGACACGAGGTTTCGTCTGGCTCAACGGCCATAATCTAGGGCGCTACCCGGAGGTATCCCGGGATGCCTCCGGGCAGGGCCAATTGGTGGACGGCGTCTACCTTCCAGAATGCTGGCTCAGCCCAGGCCGCAACAGGCTGATGGTCTTCGACGAGGAGGGGGTAACGCCGTCCGGGGTGAAAATTACGGTAGAGCAAGCCGCCAGCCGCCGAAATGTGTATCTTATGACCCAAGCCCCGCGGCCTGACGCTCATCTGCCGAGCCGCCGTCCTCACGCCCCGCGCTCGAAGGATTCTCGGTTTGGGAGCCGGTAGAAAAGATACTATGAAGCACTGTCTGCTGCTGATCATCGATCGCCTCGATAAACATCTTGCAGTCTGCGGCATTGGCCGCTGTGTTTAAGATCGCCATCGTCAGGCCATTTCGGTCTACCCCAAGATGGTGCCTCGCGCCCAATTTGCCACGATCCGTGTTGCCGCTATCCGTAGAGTTTGGCCCCGGCGCGTTCCCAATCGATACGGCCTGCATTGTCGAATTTTGTGAGCAGCGTCTCGTGCAGTTTTTGCCACACGGGGGCAGGATAACTTTGGTTTGAGCGAGATATCTATGTTGGTGGTATTGGCACGTTGTATTGAGGTTCTACAATTAGGCAAGCTGGCTCACTGCGATATTGAGCCATTTGTGGCATAGTCTTTGCCATCAACGGTGCAACAATGCGCTGCACCCGAAGCCGGTGGTAGGGCTTTCCTGCTTCACTTCCACGTTTGCACCGGCGCAGGTGAGCTAGATCGTTAGGTTGCAGGGCGACCACCTTTGCGTTTACATGGGGCAAGGGGTATCATAGTCGTAACAAAAGTTTGGGAGGCTCCGCTTGTGAAAGACTTCAAAGTCATAATAGAAAAGCATTCTGATGGCTATGTGGCGTATCCGCTCGGCATCGTGGGTGTGGTAGTGGGCGAAGGAGATACCTATGAGGAAGCGATGGCAGATGTGAAATCCGCTATCGCTTTTCACTTGGAGACTTTCGGACCAAGCGTTATTGAGCAAGAGTCGCCGGTGCTGGAAGCATTCGTAGCCGAAACTTCTCTTCCCGACATGCGGGTGGCCGCCTGATGCCTCGTTTTCCTGTAGATGCACCACGCGAAAAAGTGTTGAGGGCTTTTGCTGCATTGGGCTTTACGTTGGTACGCGAAGGCAACCACCTTGCCCAGACCCGCAAGAATGAGGATGGGAGCCAGACGCCTCTCACACTTCCTAATCACCGCATAATCATAGGTTCAACTTTGCGTACAATCCTGACGCAAAGTGGGATCGCGCGGGATGATTTTCTGACTTTTTATGACAAGGCTTAATCAACCTGCAACCTAACAATGCGCTGCACCGGACGCCACTAGCCCCATTCTCGTGTGCGTTATCGGGAGGCAGGTTAGGCTACTGTCGCGGGTGAGCTAGGTCGTTAGATGGCAGGATAGGCGATTTTGCATTTCCGATGCATTTCCGGGCTTGTGGTACGATCTCGTTTGGTAGTGTCCTAGTTTAGCCAGTTTTCGCATGTCTCGTGTATACTGTCGTCATGGTCACTGAAACTGTTTCTTGTTATCACTGCGGCAGCATTAACCTGTGACGCGACGGCAAAGCCCCCAACGGCAAACAAAAATACTTTTGCCGCGACTGCAAAAAAAGCAGCCGAAAGAACCCGGCGCCTCGCGCCTATTCCACCGAGTTCCAGGCGCAGGTGCTGGCTGCCTACCATGAGCGGTGTTCGCAGCGGGGCGTGTGCCGCATTTTCGGCATTGCCAAGCAAACGCTCACGGACTGGCTTAAAAGTGAACAATTAAAAAGCCGCGACGCTGCCGCCCTTAATGAAGACATTGACAAAGGCTCAGAAGAGCGAGCCACTGGCGAAATGCACGAGAACTGTCTGCTCCTATTTCTGCATGAACACAACAAAAAACATAACTACAACTGGCTAAACTAGGACACTACCCCGCAAAGATGTACTATGCGGTCATCATGTAAGGCCGAAACATGAGCAAGTTACCAATAAACCAAATCTCTGTTGTTAACGGGAAAGAAAAACCGGTGAACTATTCTTACATACACGCGAAACGGCGATACGGCTTCACTTTGATTGAACTGCTTGTCGTGATAGCCATTATCGCAATTCTGGCCGCTATTCTTTTTCCCGTCTTCCAAAAAGTCCGCGAGAACGCTCGCCGTGCGGCTTGCCAATCCAACCTGAAACAGATCGGGCTGGCAATCATACAATACACGCAAGACTATGATGAAACAATGCCACTCCGTTTTAGCACTTATCCCCCTGAAGTTTCCTGGCGGGCTACGATTCAACCTTACGCCAAAAGTAAAGGCATTTTACAATGCCCGGATAACCCCAGCAAAGACTTGGTTGATTTGGGTTCAGATGGATATAATCCCTCATACAGCGTCACGCGCTATGACAACGGCAGTGGCGGTGCATTCCGTGAGAGCGGTGGGGTGCTTATACCTGTGGCTTTGGCCGCATTACAAAACCCTTCCACAACCCTCATGGTCAGTGAATCTACATCACGTTACAGTGAAATCAACATTACTGATACATCCGGTGGTCAACAATCTCCTATCGGCACAGCCAATAATACGGCGCAGGCTTCGGGCTGCATCTTTACGGGTCATACGGGAATGACAAACTGCTTATTTTGTGACGGACATGTAAAAACGATGCATCCCCTAGCAACAGTAGGAACTGACCAAGGCGGTTCCGGCACTCCCGGAATAAATATGTGGACAGTGGACAATTCAGCTTTCGCTTCCCCTGCTGATGCGATGGCTGCGATTAACAATCTGAAATATGCAGAGACGGTGTGCCATTAAGCAGAACGATGGGTTTAGCAAATTCGTAGTATGCTTACATGGCGCACTTCTTTCCTGTATCTTATTAGAATGCCGGCACGCTAGAATGCCGGCACGTCCTGACGTGTGGGCAAGACAAGCATATCGGTGATATTAACATGGGGCGGCTGGGTCAGCGCGAACACAACGGCCTGGGCAATGTTCTCCGATAGCAGAGCGGTTCCCTCCTCCGACTGCCGCCGCTGGGCTTCTGGGTCTACGCCCCGCTCACCCCAAAACTCGTTCAAGGTGTAGCCCGGAGAAATCACGCCCACTCCTATCCCGCTCTGCGAAACTTCTTTACGCAGACCTTCTGCAATTCCATACACGGCATATTTAGTGGCGGAATAAACGACCTCGCCCGGCCATACCGTCCGCCCAGCAATGCTGGCGGTCAGCAGTACCTGCCCTGACTTCTGCTCTAGGAAGTGCGGCACTACCGCGCGCAGCGTCCGCAGGACCCCCATGATGTTGAGGTCTACCCCGCGCGCCCATGTTTCGGGATCGCCCTCTGCAATGCGGCCTGGGATCGCCGACCCCGCGTTAGCGAACACCGCATCCAGACGTCCGAACTTTTCCAAAATCGCCGGCAGCAAGCCCTCTACGTCGGCTTGCCGGGTGACATCACCCGGCAGTGAAAGGGCGCGGTCTGCGCCGATGTCGGCCTGGAGGCACTCCAGCTTATCCGTGGAGCGCGCGAACAGAACAACCTTTGCCCCCGCGCCGGCCAGGGCGCGCGCCGATGCGGCCCCGATGCCACTGGAGGCCCCCGTAATCAACACCACTTTGTCCATTATTGCCTCTTTCCTGTGTATTACTTTCGTGTTTGCTGCGTTCCGTGTTTGCTGCGTTCCGTGACCTGTCTGCTTAGTCAAGAAATTGATTTAGTCTACGCCCTCTGCATTTGTTTCACTCCAAGACACGCTTCGGACATTTTCTCCCTGCTGGACTTTCTCGTGAGGAAGGCCCTCTTCTTTGTAAACAATGACCCGACCACCAGGATAGTAACCTATCTCATGTTTGCCTTCATAAAAGATGCGGATTCCGCGGCTTTCGCCCCCTCTGCCTTCTATTCCGACGGATGTCACCTCGCTGACCCGGACTGTTCCCGCTTCGGTGGGCAGGATCATCTCTGCCCTGTTTGTACCGGAATCCTAATCAAATGCGTCCTGCCAACACTTGGTTCGTTGTCAACGCTTGTGACCAGCTTAGTATCCTGAATCTCATCTCTCGTTGAACTTATACTGGCGTATATACAAATGAATTATGTCAGGCCTCCGCCCATATGTCAACAGAAGGGGAAAATAACGCCGTTGCTGACGGCGTCAATCGTGACTACCACGACGAGTGATGCCATGCTTCGAAAGTCGAGATGGCTGGCGGCCTGAGCGGCTTCTTGCTCGTCCGAGAGCCGCACAGGCGGCGCTTCCTTCAGTGGCCGCTGTTTAACTTTCATTCTTCTGATTCCCCCTCTTCGTCCAAAACTAGGTCCAGGTCTGCGCGTCTTTCATGCTAATGAAGCCGTCTGCATCGGAATCGTAGCGCTCGAACGAGTCCCGCAGCATGATCGGTGCTTCTTCCCTCGAAATCCGGCCATCACCATCAGCATCGAAATCGATGAGGATTTTCTTGAAGTTGTCGATCATGGCTTGTCGCTCGCTGCCGCCTCCGGTCTTGAGATAAGCGAACGGGTCCGGGGCGTCCACAGGTGCCGCGCCAGGCTTGCTCGATGGGAAGAAGTCAACCATCACGTTCCGACCAGCGCTGAGCGATGTGGGACTGTGCGGCGTGTGGGGCGGGACACGCACGACGGAAGGCGCTTTAATATGAATCATCTCGGTGCCGATGATAAAGGAAGCTTCGCCTTCAATCAGGACAAATATCTCCTCAACGGGATGCGTGTGCAAAGGCGGCCCGTTTCCCGGCCCCATGGAAGTCACCTGCACCGTCGAATCGTCCCAGCCGTAGTACTGGCCTTCCATTTCGATAAAATAATCGCCGGTCTTGATGTCCCAGAAGTTGAAGCAGGACTGGTTCTGGATGACGAAAGGCAACCCGAGACTGTGGACGTTGCCGGGGGTCACATCGACCTGTTTTGGCCGGTTCAGGCTGGCAGTGGTGTTATCTTGCATTTGATCGTTCGGTTCAGACATAATTTTTCCTCGCACTCGCTCTCATTGTTGACACATCAACATTATACAGGCAGGATGTTGACATGTCAAGTGCTTTTCGGATAAACTGACGCTATGAGTGATTTATCTTTTTCAGATCGCGACCTTTGGCGCAGCTTTCGACGTGCCGCCCACGAGGTCAATGCGGCGATTGAGAGCGATCTGATGGCGGCGACCAGGCTCTCCGGGGCAGACCATGGCATTTTATCGAGACTGGCCGAAACGGCGGCTCAAGGCGTGCGTCAGCAGGAGCTTTGTGATTCGATGCAGTGGGACCGGACACGCCTGTCTCATCACCTGACCCGTATGGAAAGGCGCGGCCTGGTAAAGCGCTCGAAACTCGATGGCGGGGTCACATGGGTCAGCATCACGGCGGTGGGTGACGACGCGCGGGCGGCGGCTGACCCGATCCATGCCGAAGCCGTCATGCGGTGTTTCGTGTCGAAGCTGACGGAAGCGCAGCGGGCAGCGATGGCCGTGGTCCTAAATCTACTGTCCGTGAGCAATTGACACCTCTCGGGGTTTCTCATTGCCTTTCAGAATTGCGTCCCTTGTAAGGCCGCGGCGTATATGCCAGCACGTCTGCCCGGTGGAGCGCCTTCTTGCCCATGACGCGCAGCGCACAGAGCTGCCCTGCTCTGATTGCCTGGTAGACTGCCGACCGGTGGATGCCCAGCAGCGCCGCCGCTTCCGCGACGCTGACGTAGGCGAGATGCGGCGCGGTCGCATTATCTTTTTCATTATCTTTTTCCTGCTTCTGCATTAACTCGCCCTTTTTCCTGCATACATCTTCATCAGGCGACCATTTCCCGCATCACTAACTCCCTAAAGATATTTGCCCATCCACTTCCCACATGATTGCGCTGAAGATTGCCGCTCCCGGCATCAGACAATGATCAGGGGCTGACTTACTGCGTCAAGCGGTTCAGCTAGAGCGTTCTTGATGCACTTGCTTGATGAAGTTTACTAGACGGGTCAAACGGATGACTTCGGCTTCGCTTAACGTGTCTCCCTCATGCCCCGGCGTGTTCAAGTCAATGCCCGCATCCGGCAGCAAGGTGACGAGGTCGTCGGCGCGGAAGCCTATTTTGTCGGCGGCCTCTTCCATCGTGTATTTCTGTTCAGTTGCCATTTTCCGCCCTTTCTTTATGCTGATACTTTCGCCGCTGTATTGAGTGTTTACGGCAAAGCCTTGATGATCTGGTCGGTGCTGCGAACGCGGCCCATCAGTGGAAAGAGGGTCTTAACGGCAAATTCTTCTGCGGCCGGGCTGATGCCGGCCATGGCATCCTCGGCAAATATAAGGTCGTACCCCCTGTCAAAAGCGTCCCTGGCGGTCGACTCCACGCCCATGTTCGTCGCGATGCCCCCCATGATCAGTGTCCGAATGCCGCGCCGCTGAAGCTGCTGTTCCATATCTGTGCCGTAAAACGCCCCCCACTGCCG
Organism: Capsulimonadaceae bacterium; assembly: GCA_965277095.1. Taxonomy (GTDB): domain Bacteria; phylum Armatimonadota; class Armatimonadia; order Armatimonadales; family Capsulimonadaceae; genus JANXMY01. Next base: position 2,018,707 of record OZ255718.1, on the reverse strand, counting down.
CTTCGTCACGACCAGGTCTCCCGGCTGCCGGTCCAGCTCAGGAACCAAATCCGAGGCATTGGCCGGCGGGTCACTATTTTTTGGAGCAGGGATGTCAACCTTTTGGTTCAGCATTTCTGCACTGAGAACCCGCGTGAAAATGATTGTTCCGCCCGCCTGCCGAAGCGCTTTTGACAGTAAAACAGCATTCTTGATGACGTCCGCCGCTTGCGGAGCGGCGGAAGAAACGATGCTGTGTTCCAGATCAATTAAAACCAGTGCGGTTGTTTTCGGTTCCAAAACGAGATTCATAGATTTTCCTCCGGGACGAGCAGGCAATTGGCAGGGCCGCGCTCCACGAATTGCCTGCGGGATTGATGCGAACGAATAAACAGGCAGGGTGACCGAGACTAAGCCAAGACCGGAAACAAACGCGCTCTTAAGGAAGACGCGGCGATCCGCTCCTCGGGTCGCAGGGGCGTGTTGAGCCAGGATGGTTTTCATTAAGCGCTTTCTCCTTTTATCGTCCGCTGTCGCATGGCCTCTTCACTTAGCTGCGTTCATAAATGCCGATCAGCAGGCCTCGAGCCGTGACTTGCCCTGTCATCGCTTTAACAAGGGCATGGCGATCAGGATGTCCTTCCAGGGCTAACGGCTCCCACACGGCAAATACTTGAAAGTAGTAGCGGTGCGGGCCGTGACCGGGTGGAGGGTCCGGGGCAAGATACTCCGGCTTGAGGAACGAGTTTCGCCCCATCACAATGCCTTCGCCCGGCGAAGCTTCGCCCGGCGAAGCTTTGCTCGGCAGGCCGCCTTCCGGCAGCCCGCCATCCTGTCCGGGCAGGTTCCAGGCAATCGTGTGAACCAGAGGCATGGGCGCAGGGCAGTCTATATCTTCAATCAGCAGCACAATCGCTCCTGTGTCCGCCGGAACCTGCGTCCAGGCAAGAGGCGGCGATATTCCTGCGCCATCGTCCGTGAAGCGGATCGGAAGCGTGCCGCCTTCCACAAAAGCGGCGCTTGTCACCCGGATCGTCACCGGCGCAGAAGCGAAAGCCGGTGCATTGAAGACCGCTTTGGTGGGGCCGGGCCGGACTGACTCCAGCGCATGACCAACGGCATCGGGCAACTTTTCCAGCATTTCTTGTTCCTCCGTTCTTGTTCCTTGAGGTGTGCCGGCATCTCCCCCGGAGAGGCCGGCCCTCTGGGCTAAACAGGATTAACGTCCGGCCCGATCTTTTGTTTGACTTCTTCGGGACTTTCGATTCCGACGCGGCAGCCGTTGCAGTACCGCACGAACAGGTTGTACCAGGAGAAGATCAAAACGTACTTGCGGCAGATTTCATCGCTGTAGCGGGCACGCATCGCCGCCAGGGTCTGGTCGGTCAAAGTCCCGGTCTGCGTCATCTCGTCCACTCCCTGCACAATCAGGGTAGCTTCCTCGTCCAAGCCCGTCACCGGGCCATCGACCGTCAGCGCTTCGATTTCAGCGAGTGACGCCCCGGTATTGAGCGCCACGCGCACGTTGGGGTCCCAGGGGTGCGGGCAGTTGAGCAGCTTGGCCGTGCGAAGACAAACAAACTCACGGTGCTTCTTCGGAATGCCGTCCGCGCGGAACACGGAGGCGGCCAGGGCAGCGGTCGGCACGAACAAGTCGCCCATGCCGGCCATCATCCGGCCATCTTTCAGGTTGTGCCCGATTGTATGGACTTCCAACGCGCGGATGGGGCCAAGCTCAGCATCGGTAGGCTCAGGAATGATCACCGAGGCATTGTAACTCGTAGGGTAGGAGTAACCCGGAATTGGTGACATGATTAGCTTCTTTCTAAGATTGCGAACAGTAAGAGAGTGTCAAGGGCGCTTGCCCCTAACTTCGACGTAGATAAGAAATCTGAGATAGACTGGTGGGAGCCGTCACAGAAGTTTCGGCACGTCCGGGCTGATTGGCACCTGCAAAACCGTAGGACCGCTGCGCTCGAGGGCGGCCTGCACGGCGACTCGCACGTCATCCACGGTGGCGACGCTCTCAGCGGTGCAGCCGTAGCCCTGTGCAATCTGGACAATATCCACCCCCGGCACGTCCAAGCCCGGCACGCCCGGCGTGTCCTCCACTTGGGCGAACGCTTTCAGAATGCCGTACTCGTGGTTGTCCGGCACCACCACCACCAGCGGCAGCTTGTGCTGCACAGCCGTCCAGAGCGACTGGACGGAATATTGGAATGAGCCGTCCCCAATCACGACGAAGACCGGGCGGTTGCGCCCGGTTTCGCGCTCGGCCAGCGCCACCCCGACGGCGGCGGGCAGCCCGAACCCAAGTCCGCCGCTCGCCATCGTGAAGAAGGACAGCGGCTCCGTCACTTTCCACTGCGCGTGCAGGTCTGCCAGATTGGACGGCGACTCTTCGACCAGCACCGCATGTTCGGGCCGTACTGCATTCAGGGCCGCAAACAGCGCGGCAGCGGACAGCGGGCCGGACGAGGCCGGCACAGGCGGCGCAGGCAGCGGGGCGGGCGGCTGGCGGTCCGTCGTATAGCCTTGCAGCAGGCTGTTCAGGCCGTCCAGAGCCAGGGCCGGGTCGGAAAGCAGCGCGTCACCCACCGGGGCGCGGGCGGCCTCATCCGGGTCGTCGGTGATCTGCCACAGCGTCGTGCCTTCGGGCAGGTACTCACCCGCCACATAGGGATAATAGCGGAACACCGGAGCGCCGAAGACCACGACAAGGTCGTGCCCTTTCAGTTTCTCGGAAAGCGGGGCGATCGCGAAGGGCAGGACGCCCTGGTACAAGGGGTGGCTCTCCGAGAATGCCGTCCGCTCGTTGGCGGGCGGCGCATACACGGCAGCCTTGAGCGTCTCGGCCAGCGCGGCTGCGGCCTCCCAGCCGGCGGAGCGCTCCACGCCCGCGCCCATCACCAGGGCGGGGTTGCTGCTGGCTTTCAGGGCATCCGCGACGAGCTTCAGGCGGTCGGGGTCGGGGGCAGTCCGCTGACTGACCGTGCGTGCCGGGACGGGCTTCCCGCTGGGCTTGTCCCAGTCATCCAGCGGCAGCGCCAGATAAACCGGCCCCTGCGGCGGCTGGACAGCGGCAGCGTAGGCCCGCATGAACGCTCCCGGAGTGTCTTCCGGCCGGACCGGCTGGTAAGCCCACTTCACCCAGGGCTTCGGCAGGACGTTCGGCTCCACGTTGGTCAGCCAGGGGTCGAGCAGCAGCATTTCGCGGGTCTGCTGGCCTGCGGTCACGATCAGGGGCGTCTTGTTCATGGAGGCCGTCATCAGATTGCACATCGCGTTGCCGGTCCCGGCGACGGTGTGGACGTTGACCAGCGCGGGCTTGCCAGTCGCCTGGGCGTAGCCGTCGGCCATCGCCATGACCGACGCTTCCTGCAAAGCAAGGACATAAGTGAAGTCGCTCGGAAAGTCCTTCAGAAAGGTTTCTTCGGTAGAGCCGGGATTGCCGAACACGGTCGTCAAGCCGATCTCGCGCAGCAGTTGGTAGGTTGATTCTCTGACATTGGTCATTGTGGTATCCTCTGTGTAAAGCGTTGAGTAAAGATCAGATCGGGCGCGGTTTATTTCAGGACATGGGAAGCCCAGAGCGACAAGGGCAGCATGACAATCGTCGCGGCACTTGTGATAAACAGCACCGTCGCAGCCAGCGCCTGTGCGACGCCATGCCGGGCCGCCAGCAGCACCGAGATGACGGCGGTAGGCAGGGCCGTGCCGACCAAAGCCGCGCCCGCCAGCGTTCCGTGAACGTGGAACAGAACCAGCAGGGCCAGCAGCAGCGCCGGGGCCGCAATCATTTTGGCGAAGCTGACAAGCCACACTTCGCGGGACAGCGTGATCTTGTGGGCGGCAAGAACCAGCCCGGACGCAAAAATGGCAACGCCGGACGACGACACGCCCAGCAGATCCAGAGTCTGGTTCACGAGGGCCGGGACGTGAACACCGACCAGCACCAGCAGAACCCCCGCCAGCGGCGCCCAGACAAGCGGGGACTCCAGCGATTGCAGCAGCACATTGGTCTTCTTTTTCGGCTTGTCTTCCGGCTTCTCGGCAGCCGTTTTAGGCTGAGATGTTTTAGGCGGAGACGCTTTGGGCGGAGAGCTGCGGGCGAGCAGCACCAGCGTCACCGGGGTCAAGGTCAAGTTGCAGATCAAGCTGATCAAGCCTACAGTTATCGTGCTGTTTGCCCCGAACAGCGGCTTCAGCACTGCAAGGCCGTAGACCGGAGCAGCCGGAAAGCTCACCAGCAAGGCGACAATGGCCGCGCCCGCATCGCCCAAAGATTTTTGTCGGCGTGCCAGCAGGTAAACGCCCGCGTACATCGCCCCGTAGCTGAGAAGCAGCGCCAGGAGCAGCGGCCCCTGCTGGAGAAGCTGCTCCCGTTTTAGCTGCGCCATTCCCACAAACAGCGCCGCCGGCAGGGCGAAACTCAGGGCCAGAGTGCTGAAGCCGGACGCCTGCTCCTGGTCGAAGGAGTGATGCTTCCCCGCCCAGTACCCCAAGACCAGCACGAACAGGACCGGCACCAGCGCCGAGGCCAGTGTCCCGATATTGAGTTCAGAAGTCATAGCTTTCTTCCGTCCCTCTTCTCCGTCAGCCGAGTGGAGACGTATCTTTTCCAATCTTGTCGCTTGTTTCGAGCGGAACGCGGCACCCGTTCAAGAAGAGAGACAAAAGATTAAACCACCCGATCATCAGGATCAGTTTGCGGCAGATGACCTGATCGTACCGGGCCAGCATCTCACTGAGCGTCGCGTCGGTGAGCGTTCCTTTTGTGGAAAGTTCATCCGTCGCCCGGCAGACCAGCACATACTCAGGATTGATGCCGGTCACGGGGCCATCACTGGCGGCGGCGGCGACTTCCTCGGCGGAAAGACCCATATTTTTTGCCATCGCGGAATTGGCCTGCCACTCATACGGAGTGTTGAGGACTTTCGCGGTACGCAGGATAATCATTTCACGGGTCTTCGGCTCAACGCCTTCCGCCTTGAAAACCGCCGTCACCAGTCCGACCGCCGCCGCGTACATATCCTCCGTGCCGGCGAGCATTCTCTGGACATTAAGAGTTTTTGAGGGATCGTAGGTGCTTCCAATCACCTGCTTGATGGCGTCGTCGGAGGGCATCGGAACACTCACGCTTGAAGTGTAGGGAGTCGGTGTAGTCATTGGATTTCCTTTCTATCTCTGTCTTTCTATCTCTGTCTTCCTATCTCTGTCTTTCTCCGGCAGCACCAGGAATAGCGCTTGCCGATTTATCTGCGCCACCGCCCGACATGGACAAGCCGTGGCGCAGACACTGGCAACCAAACCTCACAAAACCACACGCTCGATTTGCTCACCGCACTTCAGGCGGATGTCGTGGATTGTGGGCCTGTCCTGGAGCGAGTTTTAACTGAGGTTAGCCGGTGACACTGGCGTCGTCGCCAGGCATCAGGTTCTCGTTGATGCGCTCGGCCATGCCTGGAATCAAATAGCCTCTTCCGTCGCACCGCAACTGGATGACCCAGTCATAGACGGCTGCCGGCCACTTCCCCTCAGGAAGGAGCCAGTCGGGATCAGCTCCGAGGGCGTGTATGAGCGCCGGAATCTTTTGGTGATGCCAGCAGATCAGGATGTTCCGTCCGCCGGGCTGGGTGCGGAGCGCACGGGCCAGGGGTTTAACTTCCTGCTCTTGGAACCGGCAGTCAACAGGCAGTCGGCAGGCCTCACTGAGCGGCTCCAGCGTGAGGCGTGCACGCTGACTGTCGGCGGTATCCGCAGACGCGATCAGGTGGTCGGGACGCAGCGTCTGAACATCCAGCCGGTAATGCTGAAAGTAATCCACATAGGCCAATGCCCGCTGCCGTCCTGCCGGAGACAGGCGGACACCGGAAGCCGGCCTTTCCGCATGACGGATAATCAGGATGACGGCATTGGCCAACGGCGGAGGCTGATCCGGCGTGTTCATTTGGTGTTTTTTGTTTTTAGGCATTGATGGCTCTGACTTCAGTGCGTCAACTTCCCAGCGTTCCACTTCCAGTATCGAAAAAACTTTGCGCACAAGCGCTGCCCCCATGGGGTCAAGAACCGCATTTGAGGATTGCCCCGCAGTTCGGTTCGCAGGAAGGCGGCATTGCCCCCGGCGAATTCGCCGCGCCAGGCGCAGTTAAAACACTCTCGGCTCAATGTGTGGTTGAGCGTGCTGCACACGGGGCACAGTTTGGCTTGGTATTCCGCCGAAAGCGGCGGGCTGGTCATGGAGATATTTCGCTTGCCCATCCTGTCCACCCATCTTTCCTGCCCGCTCTTCGCCGCCGAACTCTTCCAGCGTCAGTGCAATGCAACCTGGATTATTTATTTGCCGCACCGTCCGGCAGCCGAGACAGGAAAGTTTGCCTCTGCTGCCAGCCAGCGTTCCGCAGTTAGGGCTTCATGTACTCGGTGTCGGCCTTGAAGCCGTCTCGGAATGTCTGCTTGGAAGCATCTTCCTCTACGCTCCCCGCGGCTTTCTCGACATCCCCGGCCATTTCCTTGCCCAAGCCTTTGGCCTCCTGCTCCGGCTTGCCCATCATCTTGCCCAAGCCGGCCTCTGCTTTGCCCGCTACCACGTCCAGTCCGCCGTGCATCCGGTGCTTCTGGCCGTCCGCCACGCCGTCGGCGCCCGCGCGCTCCGTCGCCCCGATGACATCGCCGGTGGCTTTTCTCAGGTCCTGGTTCGTTTCTTCTGTTGTTGACATGATTTGACTCCTTTGAATAAAAAGCGTCTTTAAACGCTGACTTTGCCTGGAAGAAAACGGTCTCCGCTCCCCAGGCGGGCGGAACCGTATGGCCTGCGAGGTTAATTCTCGTAGAGCGCATCGGTGGAACTTGCTGCGCTCGCCAGGCGGCGCAGCTGGATGCCGGCGTAGATCATCAAAGGGCCAAAAATGACGCCATAGAGACCGACCAGCCAGACCAGAGTGATCACGCCAGCCAGCGGCTGGGCAAACAGCAGCCAGCCGAAGATGACCGAAAGCACGCCGGCCAATCCCAGCGCCCACTCGCCGGAAATCTGCTTGCGAAGCTGGAACGCCGTCACGATCTGCATACAGCCTGTCACGAACGCCCAGACGCCGACGGCGTAAACAAGCGCCACCGCCGTCAGCCCCGGCGCACGGAAGGTGAAAATGCCGATAGAAATTCCGACAATGCCACCCAGCAGCAGTGCGATCCAGGGATCGTGGCGACCGGCCATGCGGAACGAGGCGGCCAGGGCCAGAATGCCGTCAGCAAAAGCGTAGATGCCGAACAAGGCCACCAGCGTCGGCAGGGCGATGCCCGGCCAGAACAAGGCGACCAGCCCGAACAGGAGGGCGGCGACGCCGCGCACGATAGGGACCCAGGCGGACTGGGTCAGCAGGGAAGAGGTGGCCAGATCAGGGCCGGTTTGCGTGAGTGTTTGTTGTGCCATCATTGTCTCCTTTTTCGATCAAGTCTTTTTGGAGCGTGAGCGGCTCCGCGCCTTGCGTCGGAAGTTGCCTGTTGCAGCCAAGTGAATGAAATACTGTCCCAAGTCTGTAACAGACGCTATCGACTAGAAGCGATGCTCGGCGGCCTTACGTCTTCAGGAATGAGTAAAGCGTGTCTAGCAGGCCCTCCGGGTCTTCTTCGGGGATCAAATGACCACAGGGAAGCGATTGGCCGCTGACGATCTCCGCTTCCTGTCGCCACAGACCCAAGACGTCGAACATATGCCCTACTGTCCCTTTCGCGCCCCAGATGGCATACAGGGGCTGGGTCACTTTGCGGCCTGCCGCGCGGTCTTCTTCTGTGTGCTGTCGGTCAATCGTCACCGAGGCCCGATAGTCTTCGCAGACAGCATGAACACAGCTCGGGTCGTTGTAGCAACGCAGGTACTCGGCGAATGCCTCCGGCGAGACCGCGCCGGGCGTCTTATTCTGGGCGTCTAGGTGGGCAGTGAGGTATACCTCCGTGTTTGAGTCGATCAGCTTTTCCGGCAGTGGCGCTTCTTGAATATGGAAAAACCACCAGAAATACTTGGTTGCAAACTCTTCGTTTGTCCCGGCGTACATCAGGTCGGTCGGGGCGATGTCCAGCACGACGCCGCGCGTGATCGTCTCCGGGTGATCCAGCATCATGCGGTGCAGCACCCGGCCGCCCCGGTCATGCCCGACGGCCTGGAAGTTGTTAAAGCCGAGCGCCTGCATGACTTCGACTTGATCCCGTCCCATCGCCCGCTTGGAGTAGTTGACATGGTTGTCTCCGCCGTCGGGCTTACCCGAATCGCCGTAGCCGCGCAGGTCGGTCAGCACGACCGTGAACTTCTCGGCCAGCTTGGGCGCGGTCTTCCACCAGTCAACATGCGTCTCAGGATGGCCGTGTAGGAGCAGCAGCGGTGGGCCGCTGCCGCCGACGAACGTGTTGATCTCCGTCCCTGTCGTCTGGATCATCTTCTGCTGGAAGCTGGGGAACAGCGCCAGCGCAGGCAGGGCCGCTTGGGGAAGCGTGTCGCTCATGGCGACTTCGGTTTCACTCATCGGTTTATCCTCATTTGTGTTTGCTGGAATTCCTGTAGTTGTTGGAGTGACAAGGTCTTCTTCTTCATAAAAATCAAGATCATCAGTGAAGCGGATGCCGGGATAAACCACGCCTTGTCGTGCCAAAAGGAAACGGAAACCGTTCCTATAAAGACGCCGATCAGGAAGCAGGTCATCACCGGCCATATAGCGCGGAAAAGTTGCCAGTCATTCGCCCGATCCTTTTCCGTGCCTACCTTGGTGGCGATGTTCAGCAGTGCGATTATCGCTCTGACGCTGTTCGCCGTCATAGCCCAGGTGGTCGCCGATTGATCGTTGAGCATGTGCATACTCATATTGGAGGTGGCAATGACAAGCATGACGGCCACGCCCATGATTGTGGCAGGGGCGGTGTTCAGTACTGGTGCGTGCTTCAAATTTTCGCTGTAGACAAACACAAGCGCCAGCAGGAGGAACTGCGTCAGCAGCACGGTTCGGATCGTAGTCGTACTGTCACTGCCGAAACGCCGCACGAGGAAGTAAACGGCAATGATGTCAGCAAAAAAGAAGGGGATGGCGATCATCTGTAGGAGCAGGAGATGATTGTGATGGCCTGGTGCAAGGCCAGAGGCTGTCCCGATCATATCCGCAGTAACCACTTCGGCACTGAACCCTCCAAGCACCAGAGCGCCCATGATGTTAATCATCCCGGTTAGGAAGCCGAGCGCTACGGGCAGGTACGGCCACTCGGCGCCTCGTTCCTGATCGTCCAGCCGGGTGCCGGCATTCTCACCGATATGAGAGGCTTTAAAAGATGTTTTCGTAGTCATTGCTTTACCTCCTCACTGGTTTTCTTTTCACGGAGATACCGGTAAACGCGCATCGGCAGCAGTAGACCTAGCGCCATCGCCAGGAGGGTCATCAGCGCAGTCATACCGTCGGACAGGGTGCTGCCGATGAGGGATGCCGAGGTGCCTCCCGATTCTTTTTGGATCTGTAACAAGCCGCCGGCCATGTGGATGAGGACCGATCCCGGCACCATCGAAACTACGGATGCGAAGCCGACCGCCGCAAACGGCAACTTCAGACGCTTGGCAATCGGCACCAGAACAATCCCGACCAGCAGGCAGGCCGCGCCCGTGGCGGCAGGGCTACTCATTTGGAGCGCGAACATCGCCTCCCAGTGGACGGCGTGTGCGAGCATCCCCGTCAGCACCGGACAGATCACCATTCGCAGCGGCATCGAGAAGAATATGCCATAAGCAGCAGCGGCGACGCCCGCACACAGAACGTCCGCCCAGAAAGGCAACACGCGGGTCGGCAGGCTGGCGGGCATTGCCGCTCCCCCCAGAGCAAGCCCGGTCAGCACTCCCGCACTCAGGGTCAATATCGTCAGCAGGCCGAAGCCGAGCCGGGCGCCGCCGAGCGGCAGCCGGTACGCAGCAAGGTCGAACACACCGCCCAGAATGGCCGGCCCCGGCACGAGAACCAGGAGAGGACCTAGGGCCACAAGCCGCAGCGGCGAAGAAAGGTGTTCACGGAGCGCGAGGGCGCCGACACCCCCGGCTAGTAGGGTGGCGACGAACATCTGCAAAAACGAGCCGGCGGACATCCCCGCCAGGCCGCGGCGCAGCAGCGCCCCCACTCCGGCGCTGAACATGACAATGGCGATGACGGCAAAATGGTAAGCACCATTGATCAGCGTCAGCGCTCCGGCACCTGCCACACAGGCAAAAACAAACAGAAACAGGCTGGACGCCGGGGCAAGATTTGCGGCTTCTAACGCCGATTTTCCATCGACTTCATTTATTTGACCGGCGCAAATTGCATCCACCGTATGCAAAGTCTTGATCACTCGGTTCATGTTGATGTTCGACGCCGCTGCATCTGCCACGCGGATACGGTCTCCTTCGACCTGCAAAAACAATCTGCTCCACGTCGGCATCAAGGTCACGCGGATGTCCAGCCGGTCGCAGAGCCGCTTGGCCGCCTCCAGTGTGCCGCTGGTTTCTTCGCCATTCGTATGCAGGTTTCGGGCAGCCGCCAGCAGGATGCCGAAGCGGTCTTCATCGGACAATTCCGCAGGGTGTTCAGGAGCAGGTTCAAGTTGTGTTTGGGGGATGATCATAAAAACACCGCAATCCGCACCGACGGTCTCTCTTTTTCATCAGGACCGGCAGGGCAGCACAGGAGTTACGGCTTCCCCGCAACAGCGTCATCAATCCAGGCGTACAGGATGTCTTCAGCGCCGGGATTGCCCATGTGGCCCCGATTGCCTCTGGCGAGCAGGTCCTTGTTGACGCCCCTCATGCCGACGATGAAATTGTCCTCAATCGGAAAGATGGAGTCTTCCATTCCGTCGAGAACGAGCAGCTTGCAGCTTGGATGATCCAGCACGCCGGTCTCGAGAAGGCTGAACTTGCGGGCCTCGGCCGCGTAAGCCGCAACGGGGTCGGACGCGCGGCAGCCGAACTTGTACGCCAGTGCGTCGGCCAGGGCGAACGGATACTCCATTTGGTTCTGGGCGCCGATCCACGCCGCGTCGAACATATAATGACAGCCGCCCCCCTGGGCCACAACAGCAAAAAGGCGGTCGGCGTGGGTATGGGCAATTCGCATGGCGTAATAGCCGCCTGTGCTGATGCCGCGTGCGAGTATTTTGGTCGTGTCAAAGCTGTACTCGGCGGCGGCAGCCACCCAGTCCAAAACGCTGCTCATAAGGCGGTCGGGAGAGCTGGGGTCGCCGGGAGCCGCCGGACAATCGCCGGTTCCCGGTATCTCGAAGCTGAGGGTCGCGAAACCACGATCCACATGGGCCTGGGTGCGCGGTGTGTGATCAGTTTTATAGGCATCCAGACCGCAGATGAACAGCATCACAGGCCAGCCATTCTTGGGCTTTGCCCCTTTGGGCATTCGCAGGTACGCCTGGATTGGCACATCGCTGTCGCCCGCAGCGGTGTTCGCGTGCTTGAACGGCAGATTCACCGAAACGCTCGGCGGGCTGAGATATTGCCCCGCTTTGACATAAGCCGCTTTCCCTTTCTCCCACGCTTCCTGACTGAGTGGGGAGCGGTTGATCGGGAACCGCGCGATGCGGCAGACGGCTGCGGCACGCAAATAGAAATCCAGCGCTTTCGGCAGGTCCCCTTCCCCTTCGGCTTCCCCCGCCTGAGCGACCAGGTTTGCGGCCACAGGCAGAAAAGGCTTTGCATAGTCATCCGGCCGGTACAAAATGCCGGAATTGTCGTCCGACATTTTCACAAGCGCAGCAAAGATCGGATCGAAGTCCGCGACATTGGCGTCTGTGAACGGATAAATGCTATGCTGGCACACGGGGCGCCATTTCGTCGCCCAGAGCGCGGAAACAGAGTCATGGTAGGCGAAGTAGGGGAACCCGTTCTTGAGTTCAGCCGCCGTGGACTGGACGTGATAAGGCGGTGCGATAATAGGAGTTGTAATTAAAGCTGTGTTTGTCATGGCCGTGTAATCTCCGTGTCAAACTGCTGGACTTGCCGAGCCGGGATTATCCCCTTATCTCCTGCTGCACGGCGGCCGCCAGGGCATCGTAGTCGAACGAGCCGTCGTGGCGTCGCCCATTCAGGAAGAAGGTTGGCGTTCCGTTGACCCCGCTGCGGACGCCGCCGCTGAAGTCGGCCCGGACACGCGGGCGGTAGGTCCCCGCCTGGAGCGCTTCGTGCAGCTTGTCCGCTGGAAGGCCAAGCTTGGTCGCATACCCGGAGAGAGCGCTGTCCCCCAGATTTTCCTGGTCCTGGTAGAGCAGGTCGTGCATCTCCCAAAACTTGCCCTCTGCCGCCGCGAACTCAGCGGTTTCGGCGGCGTGCTCGGCGTGCGGGTGCATCTCGGTCAGCGGGAAATTGCGGAACACGACCCGCAGGTCTTTCCCGAAGTGCTTCTGAAGCTGCTTGACGATGGGGTACGCTTCCCCGCAGTACGGACATTGGTAATCGCCGTACTCGACCAGGGTGCATTTCGCGTTCGCATCGCCCTGGGCGTGATCTTCGGCGGTGACGGGGAGGGTTAGGTTACTCATTATGTTTCTCGCTTTTCTGTTAAGATGTCTGCTTAAGATGTCTGCTTAAGATGTCTGCTTAAGATGTCTGCTTAAGATGTCTGCTTAAGATGTCTGCTTAAGATGTCTGCTTAAGATGTCTGCTTAAGATGTCTGCTTAAGATGTCTGCGGTGCAGTCGCCAGTTCTTTGAAGTAGTCTCGCAATGTTCTCGGTTCGCGGCCGAGGATCGCGCGAAGAGTGAGCGGGTTTCCCAGTAAGCCGTGGTGGTCGTACCAGTCGAGCATCGGCTTCATCGCCACCGCCTGCGGACTTTCTGCCGCCCCGCCCGGCGCGGGAGGTTTCGGAGAAAGGTTTCCCGCCTTGATCTCGCGGCCCAGCACCTCACTCATCAGCGCTGCCACGTCTTCCCGGTTCAAGTTGCCTTCCGCACAAAGCTCAAAGGTGCCGAAGAGCAGCCGGTCTTCCGTCAGCGCCAGCGCCGCGACTTCGGCCACGTCTCGGTAATCCACGCGGGTAAAGCGCGTTTCTGCCGACCACGGCTCGGCGTACACGCCGCTCTTGACCACCCCCGGCCAGGCCGCTGCGTAGTTTTGGAAGAACATCGCCGGTTCCAAAAAGGTGAACTCCATATCAGAAGCCAGGACTGCCTCTTCGACCGGGGCTTTGGCGGCATGGTTTGAGAGCGCGCTGAGGATCGGGTGGATCACGGACGAGAAAACGAACCGTCGGACCCCGGCCTGCTTTGCCGCCGCCACCATGCTTTCGCCGATCTGCGCTTCATTCGGAATGAAGGCGGGCGCGACGTAGAAGACCGCGTCCACGCCCTTCAGGGCTGCGTCCATGCTTGTCCGGTCGGTCAGGTCGCCGATGGCTATCTCCGCCGCCCCGGCTTTGAGCACGGCGTCCCCTTGCTTCGGGTCCTGGATCAGCCCCCGGACCCTCGCGCCCCGCTTGGCGAGTTCAGGCACGACAAAGCCCGCGAACTTGCCGGCAGCTCCGACAGCAAGAATTGTTTGCGGCAGTTTTTGCATTTTCTGGTCCATTGTTTCTGCGGCTCTACTTGGGCAGAGCGTCCAGCGCCTTCAAGATGCCGTCCGCGCCGGGGTTCACGGCGACGGGCGAAAGGTAGCTCCATGCGATCTTGCCGTCTTTGTCGATGACGAACAGCGCCCGCCCGCAGGTGCCGTCTTCTTTCCGGTATGCCCCGTAGGACTGTGCCACTGTGCCTTTCGGCTCGAAATCGGCGGCCAGTGGAAAATGCAGATGACGTTCTGCGGCAAACGCTTCATGGCACCAAACGCCGTCTACGGAAATGCCTACAAGCTGCGCCCCGTACTTTTCGAAATCGGGCAGGACTTCGTTGTACAGCGCCATCTGGTCGCCGCACACGGGACTCCAGTCCGCCGGGTAGAAGGCCAGAATGACCGGCTTGCCGCGCAGCTCGTGGAGCGAGAGCTTCTGGTCGGGCGTCACGTTGAGGGTGAAGTCCGGGGCGGGAGTACCCGCCGCTAAGATGTTCGATAAAGTGTCAGCCATGATCGTTTTCTTTCTGCCTTATTTTTCTGCCTTATTTTTGCCTTAAGCCTGGTCGAGCAGCTCCGTTTTGAATTTGGGGGCGAGTGCTTTCATTTTCGCCAGCATCTGCGCCATCCCTGCCGCATCAAGCTTGGGAGGCGCGGTCGTCCGGGTTTCGACCTTAACGCCGACTTCCATGAAGAACCATTCCTGTGCGGAAGGCGCGCAGATGCACAGCAGGCGCACCGGGGCGGAAGTCGCGTTGGTGAATTGGTGCGGCGCGTTGGCCGGGATGTTGATGGTATCGCCGGCGCGCACGGTCATCTTTTTTCCGCGAAAAGTAGCTTCGATTTCTCCTTCCAGCATGATGAAGCTTTCCTCAAAATCGTGGCGGTGAGGTGGCGGGCCGCCGCCGGGCGGGACGAGCATGTCGATCAGGCAGTACTGCCCGGCCGTGTCTTCGCCTGTCAGCAGAATGGTGTAAGTGTCGCCTACGACCCCGATGTGGGGCAGATTCGGGTCCTTGTCCGGCTGCGCCAGAACCAGGCTTCGTTCCAGGTCGTCGGGCGGGAGCGGCGGATAAATTTCAGAAGCGGGGTCTGCGGTATCGGCCATTGTACTGTCTCCATTTTACTGCGATTGATTCGGGCTGGCCTGCCCGGCTAGGCTCGGTTTACTCTCGTCAGTCTCTGCCCAGCCGTGGTCACGGAGGTAGGTTTCCAGGCTGGCCGGCTCGCCGAACTCGCGCTTCAGCGCCGCAAAATCGGCGTTGTAGCCGACATCCTCGAACCAGCGAAACATGGTGGTTGTTTCTTTTCCCGCTTGCTGCTCGAACAGTTCATAAGGAATTTGCCGGTAGGCGACGGGCTTCCCCGTGACGCGGCTGAAGGCAGCCACGACCTCCGTCATGGTCATGTCCACGCTGGCGGCTTCGATCGCCCGGCCCAGAAATTCATCCCGGCGTGCGAACACCTCGGCAGCCATTCTGCCGTAGTCTCTCGCGCCCAACTGCTGCAGCTTTCGGTTCGGGCTAAGCGGCAGCGCAAGCGTGCCTTTTTCAATGAAAGGGCGCATTCCCTCGTAGTTATAATAGAAAAACACCGGGCGCAGAATGGTATACGGCAGGTCAATCGCCTGGATATGCTCTTCGATCTGAAACTTGCTGTCAAAGTGCGGGATGCCGGTGTGGCGCTCTGCGCTGCCTACCGAGCTGTAAACGAAGTGCTGGACGCCTGCCGCCTTCGCCGCATCGGCCAGCGCCTTGCCCTGGCGTATTTCAGCCTCCATGCCGTCTTGAAGCCCCTGCACCGAAAAGACGCCCTGGACGCCGTGGAGCGCACGGTCTAAGGAAGCCCGGTCGGTGAGGTCTCCCTCCACCAAAGAAGCGCCGGCTTGTTGCAGCGCCTGCGCGGCAGGCTTGTTCCTGTCGCGCACCAGAGCAAGAACCGTAGACGTGCCGTGCTGGAGAAGATGACGCGCAACGGCGCCGCCCTGATGCCCGGTCGCGCCGGTCACCAATATTGTCTGATTTATTGTCTGATTTATTGTCTGATTTGAAGTGTCCATTTTTCTTCCTTTTGAGGCTATCCGCTTTTTCGCTGAACTCAAGCCCGCTGTGCGAGAAGCAGGCATACATCGTCGCGAAACTTGCCGCCGCAGAAGGCTCGCACCTGGTCTAGAATTGCCTGTGCGCCTTCCTCCAGTGGAATGCCGAGGACGGCTTTTTGAGACAATTCCGCCAGGCCCTCGTAGCCTAAGAATTCCTGGCCGCGCCGCGCTTCCGTCAGCCCATCCGTCAGCAGCATCAGGATGTCACCGGGGTCAAGATGAAGGCTCACAGCGGGGTAACGCTGCTGCGGCGCGACGCCAAGCGGCAGCCGCGCCGCAGAGACGGTCTCCAGGCCACCCTGCGCCCGAAACACGAGCGGCGGCTCCGCCCCTGCGGTCACACACTGCGTCTCACCCGTCGTACCGTCCATCACGGCTACGGAGACGACCGCGAACGAGTCCTCCGGGCGCTCTTTCTGCACCGAACAAAGGAAACGATTGGTGCGTGCCAGCGCCCGCCCCGGATCGGGCCGCTCCCGCAGAAAAGCACGCAGAGCAAAGCGCACTTCTGGGATATGCTCGGCGGCGGCGAGTCCTTTGCCGCAGATGTCGCCCACCACGAGGGCAGTCTTGTTGCCTTCAAGTGCAAACGCATCGTAGAAGTCGCCGCCAATCAGCGATTCGTCCTCGGCGGCCTCGCAGCACACCTCCACGCAGAGGCCGGGGAACGTACTCCTGGGCGAAGGCCGCATCAAAGAGCGCTGCAAAACGGCGGCGATCCGTCTTTCCCGCTCATAAGCTTCCCAAAGCGCGGACGCTGGAAGGCCGCCCCCCTGCTCGCCCTCCGTATGCAGCGGCTCTGCCTGCCGTTTGTATTTTGCCTGGTCTGGAACGGCCCGTGATGCGAAATCATTGTTCATCTTTATTACGCCTTGGATGCGAAGCGCCGAAACGCTTGGGCCGTTACATATGGCTTCCGCCCTACAGCCCAGCCGCACTGGGAAGGCCCTCTAAAACAGATCAAAAAAACAAAACGAGCCTCCTGCTTCCATTGCCGGTAGTATGGCAGAAGCAGAGGCTCAAGTCTTGTCGGTGATTGCGGTTTTCAGGCGTTTCTTGCGGAATCAGCGGATAAGTGTACGGAGAAGTTACTGATGTCGGAACTGGAGAGGGGTCAGGCCGGTAAGCCGCTTGAAGTGCCGGTCCAGCTTACTATGGTCTGAGAAGCCCACCGCCTGGGCAACTTCCCCCACCGTCAGTCGCCCCGACCGCAGCAGGCCCTTTGCCTTCTCCACGCGCTCCCGGATCACATACTCATGGGGAGGAATGCCCGTGCTTTGCTTGAACAGGCGTGCGAAGTGGTACGGCGACAGGTGAACGCAGGCAGCTAGCTCGTCCAGCGAAAGGTCTTCGGTCAGGCACTCGTGAATGTATGCTAAGACGCGGGCAAGGTCGGACTTGCCCAGACCGTGCGTGTATTCTTTGGGCTGGAGCGGGAAAACGCTGAAGCGGGCCAGCATGTAGGCCGCAAGAGCCATCGCCAGGTGCTGGGCGTAGAGCGGCCCGCCCAGGCAGCCGCTTTCCAGCTCCGCCCTCAGCGCCAGTGCGCTGTGCAGGACCTGGGGGTCCGTATCTCCGAAGCTGTTTGTGATCTCCGGTTCCCCGTGCGCCGCACCCATCAGCGCGCTCAGGCCTGCGACCCACCGCGCGTCCAGCCGGACGTGCAGGACATGGGACTTGTCAGGGGTTCGAATGTAGTTCTGCACCCCGGCGGGGCAAAGGCTGAAGTCGCCGGGGATGGTCAGCCGCTCGTCGCGGCGTCCGCAGCGCTCCGCGACTAAGCGAATGGGACCGCGCAGCCGGCAGGTGAGTGTATGGTGCGTGAGCGGCGGGAAGTTATGTTCGTTGGGGGCCTCATAATCGAATTCATCGAAACAAATGCCCTTCCATCCCGTATTCCGGCTGGAAAGGATATGTGCTTTGGGGAGCGCCACCGTCAGGTCCGCAGGCTCTAGGAGACCGGGGAGCAAGGGTGTTTTGACAAAGTTGGGGGGAGGCGGCAAGCCGGACGTGAAGCGGGAGGGTTTTTGGACATGGAGTGTCATAATGATTCCTTTCTGCACAGAATGGACAGATGAGGTAAAAAATTAGCCTGTCACGCGCCAGGGAGGAGGCAAGTCAACAATACTGAATTCAGAACATCGGCTCGGCAATCATTTGGGAGAGCCTTATCCTGTACCAACCGTCCTTTGCCAGCGGCAGTGTCTTACTCGCTTTTGCTTTCTACGACCCGCCGAAATGCCTGGTACGCCGCGACAATTGTTTCGTCTTCGGCTGAATTACAGGTGAGGTCAGGCGGCAGCTCACCCGCACAATGATACAGAAGAACTGCCTCCATCCGAAGGGCGGCAGCGAGCTGCTCGATCAAATGTGACGAGGGCGGGTTGCGCCGGTCGTGTTCCAGATCATTAAGATACTGCGGGGAAATCGCCTGACCGTCTTCCTTGCAGACTTTGGCGGCGAGTTCCTTTTGACTTAGCCCCGCTTCTTTTCGCTTTTCCGAGATGATTTCGCCGAAACTGGACACGGTGTCCTGCTTTCTATTTCTATTAAACCGTTTTTACAAGTTTATCCGCTGATTAGCGTAGCATATGCCGTCAGCATTGTCAAGCGTTCGTGATGATTCTTTGGAAAAGATTTCGCAGTGAGTTCCACTCGAAAACAATCAGACCCATTGGGGAGCAGTTGCTCACACCAGCACCAGAAGATGACGACTGCAACGTATCGTTCCCTTATTCGGTATGATGTCTGGTCTGCCCCACCAAGTGCCGCCGCGCGGTGATCCCGGACGCGGGAGACGCCGTACTCAAGGCGGTCTGCTTCGCCATCAGCAATGGTAGTGGCTCAATGCCGACAGTCTTTGTATTTCCAATTCTGGAATAGTGGACTAGCAGGGAGCAAAATCCTCTCTTTTGACGGTCTGCAAAGCTATTTCTTATACTGCCCTAAATTTCGCGCCTGTCGACCTTGGGCCACTACCACATTTAAATGTCCAGCACCAGATTATCCCGGTGAACCACTTCGTCCCCGGCCTTTGCACCCAGTATGAGCAGGATATCAGCCGTGCGACGGCCCATGATGCGTGTGAGGTCGGCCTGGCTGTAATTGACAAATCCCTGCGCGAAGGAGTGACCCTGCGCGTCGGCCAGGCGTACCAGATCGCCCGCCGCGAAGTGGCCGGAGGTGTGGGTAACGCCCGCCGGAAGCAGGCTTTTCCCTTCATCCAGAAGCCGCTGCCGCGCGCCGTCGTTGACCATCACCGTACCTTTGGGAACAACGCCGTAAGCAATCCAGCGCTGGCGAGAGCGCAGAGGAACCAGTCGGGGCCGGAACTCCGTGCCGCAGCGGCCCTCTAAAGCATCAGCGATGACACCAGGGCGGCGTCCGTCAGCAATCCGCATGGTGACACCGCTGCCGGCGCAGATTTTCGCGGCCTGGATTTTGGTGGTCATGCCACCCGTTCCCATTCCCGTCTGCGTCCCGCCCGCCCGCTGCTCCAATGCCCGGTCAATCGTTTCCACGACGGGGATAAGCTGCGCGTCGGCAGCCTGCGTCGGGTCTTTATCGTACAATCCGGCCACGTCCGACAGCAGCAGCAGCGTGTCAGCTTCCATCAGCGATGCTACCAGGGCCGCCAGTGTGTCATTGTCGCCGAACTTGATTTCATCCACGGAAACCGTATCGTTTTCGTTGACAATGGGAACGACATGGTGGCCGAGCAGGGCATCAAAGGTATTTTTGGCGTTGAGATAGCGCGTCCGGTCGCGCAGGTCCTCGCGGGTCAAAAGCACCTGAGCAACAGGAATGGCATGGGCGGCAAACGCTTCCGAGTAGGTGTGCATCAGCAGCCCCTGGCCGACAGCGGCGGCGGCCTGCTTCTGGGGAATGGAGCGGGGTCGGCCCGGCAGCCGAAGGCGGTTCATCCCGGCCCGGATTGCCCCGGAGGAAACCAAAACCACCGAGCAGCCCGACTTTTGCTGGGCGGCAATTTGCGCGGCGAGATCGGCAATGTAAGCGGTGTCCGGCGGCCCGCCGCCGCGCGTGAGGGTACTGGTTCCGACTTTGATGACAATTTTTTTGAGAAAAGTGGGACTCATAGTAATTAGCGCCCCAGCCCCCAATAATGGAAGAGTCAGAGGAGCCGGGCGCTGTATTCCTGTTCCCCCATTATTGGGGATTAGGGGGCTTCCTTCTCTTCATTCGGCACGTCCAGCGCGTACTCGTCGAAGAAATCAAATTCGGCCTTGCCGATCCGCACCGTGTCGCCCTCCTGAGCGCCGAGTGTACGCAGCTTGTTGATGATGCCGGTTTTTTCCAGCGTCCGGTGCAGGCGGTTGACCGCCGCATCATTGGCAAGCTGCGTCATGGCGACCAGCCGCTCAATGCCTTTGCCGGTGACCACATAGACTTCATTGGCCGCATCGTAATGGGCGTCCCAGCGGCGATCTGTGTGGCGGCTCCCGCCATCGGCGGTGATGCGGACAATCTCATCTTCAATGACCGGCTCCGGGGGCATTTCGGCCAGGCTTTTGGCGAGAAAGTACACGAGTGGTTCCAGCCCGGAGTGCGTGGCGGCGGAGATAGCGAATACCGGGCGGTCTTCTTCGGCAAACTCGGCGCGCAGCAGTTCTACCAACTCCGGGTCGGCGACATCGGTTTTATTCAAGACAACAACCTGCGGCAGATGGGCTAGTTTTTCGTTGTATGCGGCCAGCTCGCGATTGATCACCGCGTAGTCGTCCATCGGTTCGCGCCCGGTCGTTCCCGACACATCGATCAAATGGCACAGCAGGCGAGTGCGCTCCACATGACGCAGAAATTGATGGCCCAGACCGATGCCTTCGCTCGCACCCTCAATCAAGCCGGGAATATCGGCGACGACGAATGTGCGCTCTTCGTCCACGCGCACGACACCAAGATTGGGAACCAGGGTGGTAAAAGGATAATCGGCGATTTTGGGCCGGGCGGCGGACAGGGCAGCGATGAGTGTGCTTTTCCCGACATTCGGGTAGCCGATCAGGCCAACATCGGCCAGCAGCTTGAGTTCCAGCTTGATACTTTTGGCTTCGCCCGGCTCGCCGTTTTCGGCAAACTTTGGGGCCTGCTGGGTGGACGTGGCAAAATGGGCATTGCCGCGCCCGCCGATGCCGCCGCGCGCGACAGTGGCTTTTTGACCGTGTTTGGTCAGATCGGTCAGTACGCGCCCGGTTTCGGTGTCCGTGGCTGTGGTACCGATGGGGACTTTCAGCGTGATGTCCCCAGCGTTCTTGCCGTGCATATCCCGGCTGGTTCCGTGAATGCCGCGCAGGGCTTCATAATTGCGCTGAAAGCGGAAATCAAGCAGGGTAGAGAGATTGGAATCGGCTTCCAGGATGACATCCCCACCTTTGCCGCCATCTCCGCCGTTGGGACCGCCAAAGGGAACATATTTTTCTTTGCGGAACGCGACGGACCCGTTGCCGCCGTCCCCGGCTTTGACTTCAATAATTACTTCATCGACAAACATAGTATTTTCTCAATCTTGCCTGTAGGGGCGGGGCTTGCCCCCGCCCTTCTTAATTTTCTGCGTTCTTAATTTTCTGCGTTCTTAATTTTCTGCGTTCTTAATTTTCTGCGTTTGCTCTCTCATGCGCCGTTTATATGAAAGGAGACAGAAATCAGACAAGAGGGCGGGGGCAAGCCCCGCCCCTACCTTTTCAGCCTTCCCCTACCCCTGCGGAATGACCGGCTGTTCATCAGCCAGTGTCCACTTGCCTGTCGCAAGCTGCGAAGCGCCCCAGGCACCGAGGGCGGCGAAGGCGAGGGCAACAAGCGGGCTGTATAAAAAATAGTGCATTCCACCGCTGTGGGCGGAGTGAAAAGAGACGCGCGGGATGCGCCAGAACGGATGCACGAGGCCTACAGCGCAAAAAAGCGCGAAGGCGACGGCAGCGACGTTCAAGCCGTCTTCGCGGGCCATCAGTCCCAGCACGATGCCGCCGAAAAGCGCCGGGAGCGCCAGTGTCAGGAGCGCCGCCGAGCCGTCATAAAACGAGTCGGTCTCAAAAATCGTTTCTCGAAGCCACCAGGTGCCGAGATGATTCAGCAGCAAAGTAACCCCGACGCCCAGCAGGGCGGCAAAAAGCCAGCGGGCAGGGGGCTTCACCCGGCGGCCCCTTCCATAATGGTGATCTGCGACCCGGACGCGGTTTTCGTAATTTCTACGCGCGTCGCGAAGGCGTCTTTCATTTCGTCAATATGCGTGATGACAATGATGCGCTCAAAGTCGTCTTTGATGGCGTTGATGCAGTCAATCAGCTTTTCACGTCCTTTCGCGTCCTGGGAGCCGAAGCCTTCATCAATAATCAGCGTCTGCAAACGCGCTCCGGCGCGGCGGGCGAGCAGCTTGGACAGGGCAATCCGCAGGGCAAACGCCGCTCGGAAGCCTTCGCCGCCGGAATACATTTCCAGCGGACGTGTGCCTAAGTTGTCGCTGACTTTAATGTCCAGCGTTTCAATCGGGCTGTCTTTTTTTGACTTGGCTTCTTTGACCGTCTCAAAATACAGCGACATGTCGCCGTCGGTCAATCGGTCCAGCAGTCGGTTGGTCTCTTCCATGAGTTCCGGGATGGCATTTTCGATAATCAGGGCCTGCACACCTTTTTTGCCGAACGCGCGGGTGAGCTGGTCGTGGACTTCCGCATCGTAGCGGGCGTCGGTCAGGCGCTGGGACTTGTCGGCCCGGATAACTTTTAATTCGTCCAGGCGAGTCAATGTCTGCTGGCGGCGACCGATGTCCCGCGAGACGGTTTCCTGCTGGGCGCCGCGCTGCGTTTCCATCTGCCGGACTTCCGCTTCGCGCGCGGCCAGCCCGGCCAGTTCGCCGCTGACATCGGCGATGGCAGCAAGCTGGGTCTGTGCATCGGCCCGCGCGGCCTGCCGCGTTTGGAGCGCTTTGAGCGCGCGGCTGATGCCTGCTTCCGCATTTGTGAGCGCGGCCTGTGCATGTTCCAGCGCGATATGCAGGCGTTCGGAAGGCTCCAGCAGGGCCAGCTCGGCGCGGGCAGCGGCATAGTCGGTTTCGGCGGTGGATAGCTTTTGGAGGGCCGCCTCATACTTACCGATTTTCGCGCGCAGTTCCGGGGCAAATAAGCCTTTCTGAACTATTTTGACCGCCTGATCGCGCACGGCGGCAAGGTTCGGCAAATCGCGCGTAATGACTTCAAGTTCCAAGAGGCGCTGATCGAGCTGCCCCAAACGCACCCGGTCCTGTGTGACGGCGCGCGCCTGCGTGTCCAGGGCCTGCATCTGTGCCTGGCCGTCGGCAAGACGCGCTTTCAAAGTGCCGGCCTCGGCGCGAACAGATTTGCGCTCCGTCAGCAGGTTCGCAAGGGTCGCTTCGTAGCCGGTGCGAGTTTCGGCGACTTTTTTCGGCGGCAGCGGCGCATCGCAGACCTGGCAGACTCCGGTTTGGCTGTCGAGGGTCTTGATGCGCTCCTGCCACTGGCTAATTTGAAAGTCCAGCCGGGCGTTTTCTTCGCGCAGGCGGCTGAAGGTTTCCCCATCGGCTTCCAGGATATTGTGCAAGTCTTTGCGCCCGGCTTCGCTTTGGTCGGCGACGGCGACGCGCGGGGCAATGGTATCGCGCTCACGCTGCAATTGCGGCAAGTCCAGCAGACGGGCCGCGGCCTGGTCATGCTCGCGCTGTGCCTGCTCCTGGCGCCGCTGAACTTCATTTTCCGCCGCCATCCATTCTTTTTCGGCGGCGGCAAGAGCTTGTTCGCCCCGATGAAGCTGCGTGACGGCGGTTTCCAGATCACCGATGCGCTGCCGGACGGCTTGCAGCCGGGCGAAATTCCCGCTGATTTCGTCCTGCCGTGCCAGCAGGGCGCGGGCCTGCTGGGCTTCCGGCTGGTATTTGGCAAGGTCTTCGGTGTACTCGCGGATTTCTCCGTTCAGCCCGGCAATCTGGGTGTGGAGCGCATCCGAAAACTGTTTTTGACTTTCGAGCTGCCCACGGCGGCCCTTCAGCGCATCCCATTCCGTCCGCAATTCCTCACGCCGGACCGCCAGCCCGTCCAGCCGGGTTTGCAGCTCGGCAAGCTGCTCCCGCAGATCAGTTTCGTCGCGCAGTTCGGCATCAATGCCGCTGATGTCCCGGTCTAAATCGGTGGCGTCGGCCTGCGCCGACTTCTGCCGCTCACGGGCTTTGGCTTCCAGTTGATCGTAGCGGGACAAGTCCAGAATGTCGGCCAGAATCTCTTTGCGCTTCGCAGGTGTCTGGCGCACAAATTGGTCGGCCTGGCCCTGGCGCAGATAGGCGGAATTGAGAAACGTATCGTAGGACATCCGCAGCAGCTTTTGAATAGACTGTTCGGTTTCCCGGTCGGAATTTCCGGTCAGCGGATGCCAGCCTGCGCCGAGTCCCTGGTCGGGCGTCTCGCCCTGCAACTGCCAAAGGTTGCCGCCGGCCTTTTTGGAGCGTTTGCGAACAACGCGGTACTTTTGACCGTCCATCTCAAACGTAAAGTGAACGCTCATCTCATCCGCGCCAATGCGAACGAGTTCATCGTGCTTATTCTTGCCCGCCCGGCTTTCGCCCCAGAGCGACCAGGTGAGGGCATCCAGCAGGGCGCTTTTGCCGTGTCCATTTTCGCCGGACAGGCAGAGGGTGTGCATCCCGGCAAAGTCCAGCGCGGGGACATCAGCGCCGTAAGACATGAAGTTCTTGAGTTCGAGCCGAATGGGAATCATTGCGGGTTTATTATACCTGCAAATAACCCGGTTGAAGGCGTGGGGTAGACCGAGCGGGGGAATAAGAATGTGGTAAAATGCAGGCAAGGTGCATTATAAAACAGCTTGACCGAATTACACTAGACCCGCGCATAATGGGCGGAAAGCCCTGTATTCGCGGTTTGCGCGTGACCGTCGGAACCGTTTTAGGCTTGATTGCTTCTGGCCGAACAACAGACGAAATTTTACGCGCCTATCCTTATCTGGAAGCAGAGGATATTCCGACGGCTTTGACCTACGCCAAAAATGCTTGCGAGGGAATGAATTCCTCTCGCTGAACAAGCACATCCTTCGGACGCGGAATATCGTACTGTTTCTTGTCCTTCGTCCGAAGGACGACCTGAATGGAGCGAGAGGAATTCATTCCCTCGCTCCCTCTGCCTTATCCCGAGTCTTCACTTCAGCGCTTCTTCAGCTTCCAATTCCCGCAAAAGCGGCTCGGCGCGGGCGACGAGTTCGTCCTTACGCGAGCGCAGCGTATCGCGGGTGTCGCAGTAAACGGCGAGTGCGCCCAGCGGGTCCAAAGTCTCCGTCAGCAGCTTGGAGCGGACGGCGTCGGTATCTCGCGCAATTTCTTTGTGCAGGGACACGACCAGAAACGCATCATTGAGCGCGGCGCGGATTTCTGGTTCGCGCAGGGCGGGGAGCTGCTCGGATTTGATCTTGTAAGACAGCTTGACAATAGCATTAACCACGGACTGCTTTTTAATCGCCGCCAGAACTTTTTCCGTCGGCGCATCCCCCGCTTCCGTTGCATCAGCCTCAATTTCTACAAAGGGGCGAGTCTTCACCGTGACATGGGTGACTTCAGTATCGCCCTTCGCCAAATCGACCAGCGCGAAGCCTTTTTCTTCGGCCCGCTCGCCGAAGTCGATGCGCTCCACGCTGCCGCTGTAAACCACCGGGGGCTGCTTGCCTTTATTCAAATCCTGGTAGCGGTGAATATGGCCCAGGGCCACATAGTCAAACGGCGCCTGAGTCAGCGCCGACAGCGGCACTTCAGGTTCGTTGGTCAGGTAGCCGACTTGATTGGCACTCAGCTTGGCATTGGTGACGGAGAAGTGTCCCATCAAAATCGTCGGCAGGGCCGGGTCGCAGGCCGCGGCGAGACTATTGATGCCGCTCACATAGCGGTCTACGATGAGCTGCGTGGTCTCCTGAACGCCTTTGTCTTTATGCTCCTCGCGGGACAGCACGAGGCTTTTAATCAGATAGGGCATGGCGGCAATTTGAACCTGGCTGCCGTTTTTCGTCTCCACGACGGCGTGATCGGGCTTGTCGAAAACGCGCAGCATGTCGCCGGAAAACGCGCCGAAGATTTCAATGGCGTTGGCCCGGCCTTTGGTGTTGGGAATGTCGTGGTTGCCCGCCAGCAGAACGACAGGGACGCCCGCGCCGGTCAGCCTGGAAAGACACTGGGCAAACTCGCGCTGGTGGGTCTGGTTCGGGTCGCGCGTTTTGTAGGCATCGCCCGCGAAGACCGCCAGCTCCACGCCGGCGTCCAAAGCGATCTGTATGGCTTGCAGAAGCGCCTGCCGAAAGTCTACAAGGCGGGACGGCAGGCCGGTCTGGGGGTCAAACCGGCCATAATTTTCCACGCCAAAATGCACATCGCCAAAGTGCATCAAGCGGATGGGTCTGGGCATAGGAGAATTATACCCCGACAGACAAGGCAGCAGAGCGCAAAAGTCAGGCCGCCAGGAGCATTTTGGTCGGCGAAGCGATGTGCATGGCTTCCGGCTTGTGTTCCTGCTGCATCAATGCCAGAAAGACACGGACTATCTGCGGATCAAAATGGGTTCCCGATAGGCTGAAAATATGGTCCAGTACGCGCTCAGTCGGCCACGCCTTGCGATAAGGCCGGTCGGAGCGGAGAGCATCCCAGACATCCACCACAGCAAACAGCCGGGCAGACAGAGGAATGGCTTCTCCCGACAGGCCCTGCGGATAGCCGGTTCCATCCCACTTCTCATGGTGGCCGCCGGGAATCTCCAGCGCGGCGTGCAGAAAGTCAATCGGGCGCAGCATCTCGCAGGCAAGTTCCGGGTGGCGGCGCATGATCGTCCATTCTTCGTCACTGAGCGGCCCCGGCTTGAGCAGAACATTGTCCGGGACGCCCATTTTGCCGATGTCGTGCAGCAGTGCGCCCCGGCGCACATGCACCAGTTCGTTCGAAGTCATTCCCATGGCCGCAGCAAGCCGCAAAGTCAGCTCAGTTACGCGCCGGCAATGGCCTTCCGTTTCGTGATCGCGCAGGTCCAGAGCGCGGGACCAGCCTTCAATCGTGGCATCGTAAGCCTGCATCAGATCGGCGTTGAGCGCACGGATTTGTTCTTCCGCCTCTTTGCGCTCGGTAATATCTTGAACCGTCCCCTCATAGCGCAGCAGCGCACCGGCCTGACTGCGAACGATGCGCGCGGCTTCCGAAATCCAAATCGTCGTTCCATCCCGGCGATAAACTTCCGACTCGAAGCCGGCGATCACGTCGCTTTCTTCCATCAGCCGGGCAAACTCGGCGCGCCGGCCCGGCTGCACGTAAAGCTGCGCCCCAATATCCGCCAGCCCGCAGATCATTTCTTCCGGGGAATTGTAGCCGTAAAGATGAGCCAGGGCAGGATTGGCGCTCAAATACTGGCCTTCCGGCGAAGACTGGAAAATCCCCTCCACGGCATTTTCAAAGAGGCTTCGATAATTATCTTCCGCACGCTGCCGCTGGGCCATTTCGGCTTGCAGAGCCGCGTTTGCGTCCGATAAATCCGCAGTACGCGCCTTCACACGGGCTTCCAATTCCTCGTGCGCCAACCGCAGGGCCTCTTCCGCTTCTTTCCAAGCCGTGATGTCCTCGACCGAGCCTTCGTAAAAGAGCGGCGCACCATCCAGGCCAAGTACCAGACGCGCGTTTTCGCGCACAAAAATAAGCTGCCCGTCGCGCCGCTCCCAGGCTGCTTCCAGGCCGCGCAGTTCTCCTTCGGCTTCCAGCCGGGCTTTGAATTCCGCGCGCGTGTAGGCGGCTTCCGTTCCGTCGGCCTCCAGGTTACGAGTCGTCAACTGCTCTACACTGTCGTAGCCTAGCATCTGAAGCAAGGCCGGATTAGCGAGCAGGATGCGCCCGTCCGGCGTGGTACGGTAGATGCCGTGCGTGGCATTCTCAAAAAGCAGGCGGTACTTCTTGTCCTGATCACTGAGGGCCTGCTCGGCCTGCTTGCGCTCCGTAATATCTCGCAGGCAGGCCGTGAAAAGCACTTCCCCTTCCACGGTTACGGGCGTGATCGCAAGCTCGATGGGGAATTCTTCGCCGCCGGCCCGCATGGCGAGGATTTCGATGCGCTTACCCAGCACGGGGCCTTCGCCGGTCGCGAGAAACCGGGTCATGCCGTGGCGGTGAGCCTCCCGCAGCGGCGGCGGCACGATCAGCGCGGCCAGCTCCTGCCCGAGGGCCTCGTCGGCGACATAGCCAAAAGTCCACTCCGCCGCCGGGTTCCATTCCACAACGCAGCCCTGCGGGTCAATCGTGATGATGCAGTCCAGCGCAGATTGCAGAATTGCGGCTTTTCGCGCTTCGCTGGCCCGGAGATGCCGCTGTGCTTTGTCTCGCTCGGCGATCTGGTGGCGCAGCTCCATCTGCGCGATCACCTGCCGGGAAAGAGCCTGCAACGCCGCTTGCTGGGCAGGAGTCAGCGTGCGCGGCACATGGTCAATAACGCACAGGGTTCCGAGGGCGTGTCCCGCATCCGTAACCAGCGGCGCGCCTGCGTAAAAAGAAACGTGGGGATCACCTGTCACCAGAGGGTTATCCGCAAAGCGCGGGTCAGCCTGAGCATCAGAAACCAGGAAAACGCCTTCCTGATGGATGGCATGGGCACAAAAAGCAATGTCGCGCGGCGTTTCCGAGAGCGAAAGGCCAAGCTTTGACTTGAACCACTGACGGTCTGTGTCGATCAGGCTGATGAGCGCCACCGGTGTCCCGCAGATGTGGGCTGCCAGACTGGTAAAATCATCGAAGACATCTTCCGACGGCGTGTCCAGAATTTGATAATCGCGCAGTGCCTGAAGCCGGCCTGAGTCATCTTTGGGCAAAGGGTAGTGCATCTTCTGTCTTATCCGTAGAAATTACACTTTGTATTATGGCGCGGCGGCGCGAAATCACGAGGGCCGCGCGTTGACAGGGCTTATCTCCTCCCGGTATACTCCGTTGTAGAAAGGGGCCATGCCACTATGGTTCTTACCTGGGATCAGGACCCGCGCGAGCTTTACCCCGGAATCAAAATCGGCGACATCGTCCAGTCGCTTGTCACAAACCAGTTGACCGTTCATACGGACGAAATTCGCACCCGCGAGGGCGAATTTCCCGAAGCCAATATCCGCGCCCTGGCGAACTGCGGCCTGCTGGGCATGAAAACGCCGCCGGAATATGGCGGGCTGGGACTGGACACGCTGAATGTGACTTACGCTGTGGAGCAGATTGCCCGCATCGCCCCCGCAACCGCTTTTGTGCTGCTGCTGCATACACTCACAACCAACCGCCTCGCCGGAGCGGGAACGGAAGCGCAGAAGCGCAAGTATCTGCCCCGTATTTCCTGCGAAACGCTGGGCGCGTCCGCCTGGTCGGAAAGCGGCGTCGGCGCGGATAAAAGCGTTCTGAATACGAAAGCGTATCAGGAAAACGGCATCTGGCATCTGAGCGGCCAAAAAGCGTTCTGCACCGGCGCGGGCCATGCGGGCGTCTACATGGTAATGACCGACACCACCGACGGCAAAGGGTTCTTTCTGGTTTCCGAGGATAATCCCGGCCTGCGGATCGGCGAACCGATGGACTCGATGGGCTTGCAGGGGACGCACAGCGGGGCTTTGTCGCTGGAAGATGCGCGGGTTCCCGACGCCGAGCGGGTCGGCCAGCCGGGACAGATCGGCCCGATCATCAATCTGGATATGCAATCGGGCTTGCATTCCGGGATTGTGGCAACGGGCATAGCCCTGGGGACATTCGGGCGGCTGCTGGACATTGTGAAAGCCAACAATTCATTCGAAAAGTACGAAAGTGTCCGCGTGCGTGTCTCCCAATTAGCATCGAGCCTCAGTGTCATGCGAACTCATGCCTACGCTCTGGCGGCGATGGCGTCTTTGCCGGAAGGCACCCGCCCGCCCGTCGAAGCCGCTACCATGTCGGCCAAGTTATTCCTATCCGAAAGCGCCCTGCAAATGACCACCGACGCCATCGCGATTGCGGGAAAAGCAGGCTACTTGCGGGAGAACGGCCTCGAACGGCTGCACCGGGACGCACTGGGGATTGTGATTGCAGCCCCGATCAACGGGCAAATCTTAGGCAGCATCGGCGAGTCCCTGCGGCAGACGGATCGGTCTTCGCATTTGTATAAGGTGTAGGAGGCCGGCGGAGTAGGAACCTAACCCCGCCATTGGAATGGCGCCCCTTCCCTGCTAGGGAAGGGTAAGAAGTGACGCTCACTCTTCTCTGGCTCCCCCTTCCCTAACAGGGAAGGGGGTTGGGGGGTTAGGTATTCTTGGACATCGCCGCACACCCGCAGGCCGTTTTTGTCACAGCGCAGATCGATTTCACCGGCGGGCGCGGCGGGCTGCTTGGCGGGCGCGGGCCGTCTCAAACCGCATCGGGTGAGCTGCCTGCACCGGAGCCAGGTCTGGTTCTCTGGCGAGTGCTGGAACGGATCGCGGTCGAAAAGCAGTTGGAATCGCGCGAGATTTTGCCTGCCGCCGACGGGCAGAATGTGCGCTACGCTTACACCGTCAAGGGCGGCGGGGGCGGGCTATTTTCCATCGACGAAGCCGGACACTTTGCGGCTGAACTGGTAGCGGTCTACGCTCCGCCGTCATTTTTAACCGAAGTCGGCCAGGTGGAGATCGTGTCCACGTCCATACCGCCGGAAAGCGAGCGCGGAACCGCGGCCCCGGTACGCCGCACGGCGTCGGCCTCCCCGGCACAACTGGAAGGGCGGCTGATCCGTCTGCCTGCTGAAGACGACCACCGCGTCTGGTTTGTGGAAAACGGCGTTCGGCGCTTGCTGTCTTCTCCGACGGCAGGACGCCTGCGCTTCGGGGACGGTTGGCAGCGGCTTATCCAGCCTTTGCCGTCGGCAGACGATTTGGCGATTGTCCCGGAAGGCCCTCCGCTGACGCTGGCCGAAGCCGCCGCAGGAAAACTCGTGTATTCCTGGCCCCTGCCGGAAACCTACTGGGTGCAGGCAGGCCGGAAGCGGCGGATTGAAGATGACACGGCGATCAAAGCGCGGTTCGGCGCTCACTGGCGCATCAAACTGGTGCATCTGCGCCCGGCGGATTTGGCTGCGATCCCGGAAGGTACACCGCTGACCGAACACCCATTATGACCAATCTTCTGAAAATTCTGGGCGTCATTCCCGCCCGGTACAACTCGACTCGCCTGCCGGGGAAAGCTCTGCGGGAAATCGCAGGACGGCCCATGATTCACTGGGTTTATCTGAATGCGAGACGCTCTCCCCTGCTGACTGATCTGGTCGTGGCAACGGATAGCCTGGAAATCCAGCAATCGTGCGAAGCCGGGGATATTCCGGTGTTTCTCACCGGCGAGCATCCTTCGGGGACAGACCGCGTCCATGAAGTGCTGACGCGCACCGACGCCGATATTTACGTCAACATTCAGGGTGATGAACCGACCCTGCGGCCCGATCATTTAGAGTTGATGCTGAGGCCCTTTTCCGACGACAGCGGAGCGAGAGTGACGACGCTAAAAGTCGCCCTTTCTGCCGCCGAGGCCGCCGATCCGAACAACGTCAAAGTGGTGACGGCGGACAATGGCAGCGCATTATACTTTTCGCGTTATCCCCTGCCCTACGACCGTGCCGGAATGGGGAACGTGCAGCATTTCAAGCACATCGGCCTGTACGCTTACACGCGCGAGGCGCTGGACTTGTACCACAGCCTGCCGCAGTCATCGCTGGAATTGTCCGAAAGCCTGGATCAGCTTCGATTCTTGCAGAACGGCGTTCCTATTTACGTCGCCGAGACGCCGCATGATACGGTCGGCGTGGATACGGAAGCCGATTTGCAGCGTGTGATTGAAATGTTTGCAGCGGGAGAGCAGGTATAATCGTCGCGAAAGCCGTAGAGCGAGGGAATCAATTCCACTCGCTCCATGAAACCCGTCCTTCGGACGGAAGAGTGTCTGCCAAAGCAAATATCTTTCGTCCGCAGGACGTATAATATCAGCGAGAGGAATTCATTCCCTCGCCCTATCATGTCACCCTATGTATTTCCTCTACAGCCTGCTTTTTGGATCATGGATTTTGTTCATGGCCCCCTATTTTCTGTACCGCGCATGGCGTCACCAGAAATACCTGCCCGCGCTCAAGCAGCGTCTGGGGAGTCTCCCCGACACGCTCAAAGCCGACGGACGGCCTACGATTTGGATACACTCGTGTTCCGTCGGCGAAACGCTGAGCGTTCAGCCGCTGGCCCACGCGCTCTCGCAGCGGTTTCCCGAAGCCCGGTTTGTGTTCAGCACCATCACCAAAACCGGGCAGGCCATCGCGCAGGAGCGGTTCGCCAAATACGGCGCAGGCAACTCGTTCTACTTTCCCATTGACCTGGCTTCGATTGCCAACCAAGTGCTGGACCATATCCAGCCGCAGATGCTGATTACCATTGACACGGAAATCTGGCCCAATGTTCTCCATGAGACAAAGCGGCGCGGGGCCGCCGTTGTCATGGTCAACGGGCGCATCTCCGCGCAGTCGTTTCAGTACTACCGCTGGGTGCAGCCGCTGCTTGGCCCGGTATTCCAGAATTACAATTTATTGCTGATGAAGTCTGCGGAAGACGCCGCGCGTCTTCAGCGCATGGGGGCGAGTCCGAGCAAAATTAAGGTCAGCGGGAATATCAAATACGACCGAAACCTGGTGGAAAAAGAAGTCACCGCAGCACAGGCGTCGGCAATGGATTTGTCACTGGCCCTGACCGCTTCCGACGCGCCGCTCCTCGTCGCGGGCAGCACCCACGAGGGCGAAGAACAGATTTTGCTGGAAGTTCTCAAACGTATCCGTGCGACGCAAGGGCTGGAAGCGACGCGCCTGCTGATCGTTCCCCGCCACCCGGAGCGATTTACACCGGTGGCACAGCTCGCTGAGCGCGCAGGCTGGCGGGTCAAACGCCGTTCCGATCCGGCGCCGGGCGACCCATCCGCCGACGTTCTTATTCTGGACACCCTGGGCGAGCTGGCGACGGCCTATCAATTTGCGACAGTGGTGTTTGTTGGCGGGACGCTTATCCCGCACGGCGGGCAGTCTATCATGGAGCCGGCAGTCTACGCCAAACCTATCGTGGTCGGCCTGTCCATGAAAAACTTCCCACAGATCATTGATGATTTTATTGAGCGCGGCGGCATCGCCCAGATTTCCGCCGATGACAGTGATAAAGAAGCCCAGACAGCGCAGTTGACCGAAGCCTTTGTGCGCTTGCTCCAAGATGCCGACGCACGAGATGTCATGGGCAAAGCCGCTTATTCCGTGTTTGAGGGCAGCCAGGGCGCGACGCAGTTCACAGTAGACCATATCACGGCGATTTGGGAGGAGGCCACGGCAAAATGAGCGAAGTCCTGGCCCGTATCCGCGTCCGCGAGACAGCAGGCATTCGAAGATTTTTGTATCCGCTTCAGGCCAAAATTCTCGTGCCTTCGGGAGTCTTGCCGTCTAATCTCGGCATGGTAGATGAAGACGGACATCTTATTCCGTTTCAGCTTTCTCCTATTTATGCAGGCAACGACGTTTGGGGACCAGAGCATAATTGGGACTTTGCCGTCTCGCTGGAGCCTTATGCGGACAGGCAGTATATTCTAGCCACTGACAAGCCGCAAATCATAGTTGATGATCCTTTGCAGATCACTCACGATTCGCAAAGTGCAGTGTGCAGCGCCCAGAAGAAATTTGCTGTTTCATTGGATTGGAGCGGTTTTATCACCGAGGTAATCTATGAGGGAATACCGCATCTACGTCAGGCAATGGAAATCACCCGCAATGGCCTTGTTGTCGAAGAAAATGAAAGCAGGGTGGGAGATACTCGTGAGCAGCTAAGGCAAACCATCGAAGCCAGCGGCATTTATGATGCGGATATGTGTGATTACGAGACTACATCAGAGATCACCGCCTGCAAATCCTGGGTTACGATTACGCATCGGCTGCTTCATCCGAAGCCAAACGATGAAATCGTTTTCACACTCCCCCTCGCCATCACGTCCCCGACCCTTACCTGCGACTTCGGCGTGGGAGGATACGTGTTTGGAAAACTTGATGAAAAAGCAGCGGAAATCGTGTGGCGGACTGAGTTCGGGGATACGCCTTATGCCAAATGGACAATAGCGACGGCAGGACGAGTGGATTACGTGGGGAAAATCGAAACCGCCGAGGCATTTCTGCCGCAGCGGTGGTTTCATTTGATCGACAGCGACAAGGCGCTGGCTGTCGCGATTACCAAAATGCCGCCGGGCTGCCTGAAACTGACCGTGCGCCTGACGCATACAGGCGACGTGGCCATTGCATTCCGCCTGGGCGAAACCGTGAGCGGCCCGGCGGAGTTCGGCATCTGCTACCATTTTTTGAACGACGTTCCTGCGATTGCTGCCGCAACCAACCCGCAGTCCATCCTGCTGCCGCCGTTGGTGGAAGTGCTGCCGATGTGAAGTCCTGTGCCTGCCGTGTTCGCATTCGCTCCACGGCTGTCTCTGGCGCAACTGCACCCGACTCCCTCGGAGGGAAGGGTGGCAAGCTCCAAGCGAGACGGGATAGGATTTTCGATGTACTCTTCACGACGTTTCGTGCGTGTTGGCGGGACTGCTTTTGGCTGTTTTCCGCTTTTTGTCCGAGTCGCTGGTGCCTTCCGTGCGGCGGGTGTCGGCGAGTTCCGCTTTGCGCTCCGCGCCAAGTTTTTTCAATGTTTCTTCCCACTCTGCTTTGTAAGGGCGCAGGGTTTCCACCAGGGTCGTCGCAATAGCGAGGTTGCGAAACCACTTGTGGTTGGCGGGAACAATGTACCAGGGAGCGTTTTTCGTCCCGGTCGCGCCCAGGGCAGCTTCATACGCCGCGGTATAAGCATCCCAGAATTGGCGCTCCTCCCAGTCGCCGGGGGAGAGTTTCCAGGCTTTTTCTTCGTCCTGTTCCCGCGCTTCCAGGCGCGCTTTCTGCTCGTCCTTGCTGATGTGCAGGAAGAACTTGAGGATAATCGTATTGTTGTCGGCCAGCAGCTTTTCAAAGTTGTTGATCTGGCCGTAACGTGCTTTGACCACATCCTCAGAAACCAATTTGTGCACGCGCGTCACCAAAACGTCTTCATACTGGGAACGGTTGAAAATGGTCATCAGGCCCTTACCGGGTGTTTGCTTGTGGATGCGCCAAAGAAAGTCATGCGCGGCTTCTTCCGGCGTCGGCACCTTGAACGATGCGACATCGCAGCCCTGCGGGTTCATGGAAGCCATGACGTGGGCAATCGTGCCATCTTTGCCGGACGTGTCTAGGCCTTGCAGTACGATCAGAACGCTATGCGTTTGAGCCGCGTACAGCCATTCTTGCAGCCCGCTCAGTTCCGCCCCCAGCTTGGTAAGCATAACCTCGCTGACATTCTTATCTTCCCCACCCTTGTCATCGGGCGCATAATCGCCCAGCTTGATTTTCTGTTCTTTGTCTACTTTGATCGCATATGGCATCGCGGCTGTCTCCTTTGCTCGTCATTGTACCCATTAGGCACAAAGAAACGCCGGAAGCCATTTGGCCTCCGGCGTTTCTAATCAAGCAACCGCAAACTCCGAGTGCCGCCGCCGCTCCTCGGACATAAATGCGAGAACAATATCGTCTTTCGGGACACCCGCCGCCAGAAGTTCCGTCGCAATGCCGTCTTCGGTGCGATCAATCTGTATCCAGAGCTTGCCATTGATGATGTCAACGTGAGCAACTGCAAAATGGACACGCTTTCCCAAGTCTCGCCCCAATGTGATGAGTAAATACTTATCTTGAATCGTGTCGAAAACGGCCTCACAGACAAGATCGCCGAGCGAGTAAGGGATAGCCGCATATTCTTTGAATATCGTTTCTATTGTCAGACGGTATCGTTCTATTTTATCCATTGAACAATTTCCTCTTTGACCGGATCAAAGGCGATCACCCGCGCCAATCCTTTTGCCAGGAGCAACTGACCCAGCGATTCCTGAAAAACGTCTTTAAGCACTATCTGGTACAGTGTAAAACTGACCGATGGCCCTTTCTAAATCCGTCATAGGCGACAGTCCAGCGAAGCCTTTGATTTCAATCACAATCTTTTCGCCCTGCTTTTCTGCTGCCACTAATCGCTCCGCACCTAGGTCAACATACATATTGTTGCTACCCCATTGCAGGTGAAAAGGGTCATGCGTGATCGTCCAGCCATCTTTAATCAAAGCATTACGAACGGCATTGTGGTATTTGTCTCTGGTAGGCATGAACTATTATAGCACGGCCAAAACAAAACGCCGGAGGCCATCTGGCCCCCGGCGTTTCTCCTCATATTTGCAGAAGACTTCCATCTGCTTGTTCAGGGGGTCTTGCTGGCTCGATATGCTCCGCACTCCTATCTGGCGCTAAAATGTCCGGCTCTGACAAAGTGGCTTCCCCCGGTGAATAAACAAAATGCCAGCCTTCTTTGCCCGCTATACCGAAAGGAAACACAATTCGGCGATTCTCTCTCGAAAGTCGCACTTGTTCACACAACTGTTCTGCATCTTGGCGATTGTCAAACCCGCCAAGCAAGTTATTTATTGTTGCTGTATTTCCTCGGACAGACGATTTAGCCTTGTGAAAACGCACCAGCCATCCTGTCCGCTGGCCCACCGAAATGGACTTTATCTCAAGCTGCCCCAGAGACCAAATCGGGCCGGTTCGTGTCTTCTCCAGGCCGGGAAGCCCTGTTTTGTGGTGGTAAACACCTTGTCCAACGTCCAGGCGCAATTCGTCCCGCCCTAAACACTTTAAAGCCGTGTAAATCCCGTAGACCGTGTAAGCGCCAATCGGCCACGCGATGAAAATGAGCCATAAGAGCGCAGTGTCCCACTGATGAGCCGACGGGCGAGACCAAACAAGGACTGCCAGCACATTCAGCAGAAAAGGCAACGTCAGGAGCGCACCGAGGCGTGACAGGCCGCGCCGACGAAACACGAACACAGGCTGCACGGAAGACTTCGGTGCGATCAGCATTTTGCCAGGAAATAGCGTCGCCCGCATCCAGAAATGCAGGCCCAGAAATGCGGGGATCAGTGTCAAAAACGCCAGAAGGACAAGGCTCCATACTGCCATTTCCTGAGCAGTCATCGGCGCATAAGTATGGTGCGGGCAGGTGCAGCCACAGGACGGGGACATACCATGTTTCCTCCGCCACAATGTTACCCGAAACTCGCAGTATTAAACGTGGTGAGTCTGGAACAAGAACGCCGGAGGCTCTATTGCCCTAGCGTTTCTCGCTATTTGAGTAGCCGAACAAGCCCCGCCTGCTCAAAATGATGCTCACTGGTCAAAGCCTGTATTATGCCCCGTTGCTGCATGACGACGATACTGGCGCAATCTAAGAGGCTCCAAAGTTTGTCCGGCCTGCTCTGGAAAAGTGAATAGGACGCAGAATCGAGCGCCAGGTCAATGTGAACGACTTCGACCCAAGAGGCGGCACGAATGGCATTGAGAATTTCAATCTGCTGCGTTCGCGGAACCCGTAAAGGGCTTGTCAGTAAGGCAACGACTTCCGTTAAAACATAGTTGGTTGTGATGACTTTTGTTCCATCTGCCTGCCATTGCCGTAAATACGCCGCCGCTGGAATGTGAAACATTTCTTTGGCGATAAACGCGCTGGCCCAACCCGCCGTATCCGCAAATACTTCACTCATAAGTGCGGCCTGGTTGCCAATGCCTTGCCGAGATATTCATCATGCCGTTCCGCCGCATCCGAAATATCGGACTCGACAGAGCTAATCAACTTGAGCAAAGAGTCTTCAGGAGAGGGAATAACGGCGCTGGCAACCCAGTCCGTCACAACCGCTTCCGGCGTGATGCCAGATCGCTGGGCTTGAAGCATCAGTGGTTCAAAGATTTCATCCGGCAATTGCAAAGTCAGCGTGTGCATTGGCTCTGTCCTTTCCCAACGGGCATGAATTATTATAGCACAGCCAAAACAAAACGCCGGAGGCCATCTGGCCCCCGGCATTTTTCGCGTATTCGCAGAATGGAAGGAGTGGCTTAGAAGCCGCCCATTCCTCCCATACCCGGCATTCCGCCGCCCATGCCGCCACCGCCGCCCGCGGGCATCGGAGAGGCTTTTTCGGGGCGCTCGGCGACCAGGGCTTCCGTCGTCAGCAGGAGGCCGGCGATGGAGGCCGCGTTCTGCAAGGCAGAGCGGGTGACTTTGGCCGGGTCTACAATGCCCTGTGCCACGAGATCGCCGAACTCGCCGGTCGCGGCGTTGTAGCCGAGGCCGGTTTGCTTGATCTTCTCGACGATGACCGAGCCTTCGACGCCGGCATTGTTGGCGATCTGCCGGGCCGGCTCTTCGAGGGCGCGGCGGATGATATTGACACCGACCTGCTCATCGCCTTCCAGCTTGAGATTGTCCAGCGCGGAGATGATCTTGATGAGCGTCGTGCCGCCGCCGGGGACGATGCCTTCTTCGACTGCCGCGCGGGTCGCCGACAGCGCATCTTCGATGCGGTGCTTCTTTTCTTTCAGCTCCGTCTCAGTGGCCGCGCCGACCTGAATGACGGCGACGCCGCCGGAGAGCTTGGCGAGCCGTTCCTGAAGCTTTTCTTTGTCGTAGTCACTGTCCGACTTCTCGATCTGGGCTTTGATCTGCGCGATGCGGCCCTGAATGGCGGCGGCGGTTCCCTTGCCTTCGACGATGGTGGTTTCGTCTTTAGTCACGGTGACGCGCTTGGCGGAACCCAGGAACGTTTCGTCCACATTTTCCAGCTTCAGTCCGAGGTCTTCGGTGATGAAGCGGCCTGCGGTCAGCACGGCAATGTCTTCCAGCATCGCTTTGCGGCGGTCTCCGAAGCCGGGGGCCTTGACGGCAACCACATTGAACGTGCCGCGCAGTTTGTTGACAACCAGGGTAGCAAGTGCTTCGCCGTCCACGTCTTCGGCAATAATCAGGAGCGGCTTGCCCTGGCGAACGACTTTTTCCAGCACGGGCAGGAAATCCTGCACGTTGGAGATTTTCTTCTCGAAAATCAAAATTAAAGGCTCGTCCAGCACGGCTTCCAGACGCTCGGCATCAGTCACGAAGTAGGGGGAAATGTAGCCCTTGTCAAACTGCATTCCTTCGACGAGTTCCAGCGCCGTGGTCGTGCCTTTGCTTTCTTCCACCGTGATAACACCGTCTTTGCCGACTTTGTCCATCGCATCAGCGATCAAGTCACCGATCAGCGTGTTCTTGGCGGAGTTGGTGGCAACCTGCGTGATGGACTCTTTGCCTTCGACTTTGACGGCCAGATTTTTGATCTCGGCGACGGCGGCTTCCACCGCTTTGTCAATGCCTTTTTTGACGGCCAGCGGGTTGGACCCGGCGGCGACATTTTTCAGACCTTCACGGACGATGGCCTGGGCCAGCACGGTGGCGGTGGTGGTTCCGTCTCCGGCAACATCATTGGTGCGGGACGCGACTTCGCGGACAAGCTGCGCGCCCATGTTCTCGAATTTGTCTTCAACTTCAATTTCTTTGGCGATAGTCACGCCGTCGTCGACCAGAGTCGGCGAGCCGAATTTCTTTTCCAGCACGACGTAGCGCCCGCGCGGTCCCAGGGTGACTTTGACCGCATCGGCGAGAATGTTGACGCCGCGCTCTAAAGCGCGCCGCGCCTGCTCATCAAACAGCAAATCTTTAGCTGCCATCGTATTTTTCTCCTTCAGAAGCCCCCTAGCCCCCAATAATGGGGGAACCAGAGGGAGAAATGTGCCTCTCCTACTCCCCCATTATTGGGGGCGGGGGGCCTTCCTAATTATTCAAAATGCCCAGAACGTCATCGGCGCGCAGGATAATGACATCCTCACCGCCGACTTTGATCTCGGTGCCGCCATACTTGGAGTAGACGACTTTATCGCCGACCTGGACATCCACGGCGCTGCGCGAGCCATTGTCCAAAATCTTGCCGGGACCAACGGCCAGGACTTCGCCTTTTTGCGGCTTCTGCTGGGCGGCGTCGGGCAGGATAATTCCGCCCGCAGACTGAGTTTCGGCTTCTAAAGCCTTGACGACAATACGGTCGCCTAATGGTTTCAACATGGTTTTGACCTCCTTCGGTGGGTGTCCGAATATGCGTGTGACGGTCTTTATTATCCTGATTTTTAGCACTCGTGTCAAGAGAGTGCTAAAGCCTTATCAAGAACTGACAAACAAATTATTTTTAACCTGTGATTTATGTAATTTGTTGCGTTTCCGAGGAAAAAATGCTATGATAGAAACGTTCGCCTGGTAACGTCGCCGGGCCAGCCCTTCTTTGCCGCCGTACTGGCGAAGCAGACCCTCAGCTTCTTTCATTTCCACAGAGTTTTTGGCATTGTATCGGTATAGAAAGGTTCGGGTCTATGTTTATTCACACTCGCACAAGATACGGCAGGGCATTCACGGCATTGCCGCTGATGGCTCTGTCCGCACTTATTCTGTCCGCACTTATGCTGATGGCAGGAATGGGCGCAGCCCAGGCGGTGACAGCGAAATCTCCTCTCACCCGTATGTCCTCCACGGGACGGCTTGGGTATCATCTCTGGCATATGCACCTTGCCCGGCTCGCTCAACCACATGGCAAGGTACA
Source organism: Capsulimonadaceae bacterium (assembly GCA_965277095.1). Classification (GTDB taxonomy): domain Bacteria; phylum Armatimonadota; class Armatimonadia; order Armatimonadales; family Capsulimonadaceae; genus JANXMY01. The sequence continues at coordinate 1,978,486 of OZ255718.1, read as the reverse complement.
GGCACATATCAAGGGCCTGCCGAATGGTCAGGATGGCGGCGGGATTGAGTTTCAAGACCCAGATACCCCGGTACTTGCCGGCAACATTGCCGAAACGGCGATTGCCGTAGACAGCACGGGCCAGCATGTGGTCGTCGGCTATAATGACCCCCGCGGCTTCAATCTGAACCCGGTTTCTTTGTCCGGCTTTGCGTACTCGGATGACGGCGGTAAGACCTTCACTGAGGGAGGAACCCTGCCTTCTCCCGGAACGGATGTCGTCAGCGGCACGGCCTTCCCGCAGATTTATGGCGACCCGGATGTGAAATACCTGGGCGGCAGCACCTTTATTTACTCTTCTATTTTATTTAAAGTTTACACTGCCGGCGGCGCGATCAGCACCGCGCAGACCATGTGCGTCCACCGTTCCACCGACTACGGCCATACCTGGACAGGCCCGTATGAAGTAACGGCGGCGACCAATCCCAACAACTATGTCGACCAGTACGGCGATCCGCTGGATGCCGCCGACAAAGAATTTATTGATGTCGACCCGACAACGGGCCGGGTGGTAATCACCTGGACCAACTTCACGCCGTTCGCGCCCGGCGGAGCCGAAATCCGCAGCGCCTACTCTGACGACGGCGGGCTGACGTGGTCGGCAGGAACCGTTCTCGGCAACCAGATCGTTGACGGCACAGGCTCCATGCCGGCCTTCTCCGGCGATGGCAAAGCCTATGCCGTATGGTCGCAGTATGAGGGTTCCTTCAACGGATACGGGCAGAACATCGGCTACTCCCGCTCAACAGACGGCGGAAAGACATGGAGCCCGGAAACCTCGCTGACCACCGACTTTTTCACCATGGATCAGGTGCTGGGCAACGACCGGGTGCATTGCTTCCCGGCGATTGCGGTCGACACCTCGTCGAGTCCCTACAAAGGCGACGTCTACGTGGTGTATGCCAACAACAACAACCATGACGGCGCGGATGTCGCTTTCCAGCGCAGCCGTGACGGCGGGTTGACCTTCTCGAAGCCGGTTCTGCTCGATGCCCGCCCCGGCAATGACCGCGCACAGTGGTTCCCGACTGTGACGGTGGATAAAACCACCGGGCGCGTTTCCGTGTTTTACTTCGATCAGGGCATCGCCAAAAGCGGTGATCTCATGCAGACCACGGTTGTCTACTCAGACGACGGCGGCAAGACATGGACGCCTCCCTCTCCTCTCAGCAGCCGGCCCTACCATGCCGGCTGGGGCAATGACACGGGGCAGCCAAACCTGGGCGACTACAACCGAGCGACCGCAGAGGGCGGCGAATTGTTCTCGGCATTTGCAATCACCCAGTCCAAGCCCTTTACCGATGGACAGGGAACATCTTCGCCATTCCAGTTCACGACCCCGGATGTCACAGTCACAAAAACCAGTGTTCCCAGCTTGCCGGTCGCTCTGGATGTGACTGCGATTCACACGGCATTTGTCATGCAGGGAGGCAGCACCTACTACACGGTTTCCCTGCCGCTGTTTAATTATGTGACGAATGTGACCGTCGGCGCGAAGGCGCTGTACGACATCAAAGGCGCTTTATCCACCTCTACACCCGGCGTGGTAGTCGTGCGTCCGAATGGGGTTTATCCCGATTTGACGCCCTATGCCAGCGCTGGAAGCGTGGAAAAATACGTCCTCGAATTGACGTCCGCGTATGTTCCGGGAACGCCTATTGAACTGAGCTTGCTGGTCACGACCCGGCATGGCGCAGCCACGCTGCTTTATACTCTGCCGCCCGTGCATCCGGTTTCAACGCCACTGCTCACGGAAAACTTCAGCGAACCCGGCCTGAACGGAGCCTTGCCGAACGGCTGGACCTACGCGCATGGCGATGGCGACAACAAGGTTCCCTGGGTCACCGCCCCCGCCGGCCTGCTGGTCGCCGGCGCGAAAGGCGGCGTCGCGTTCCATCAGGAAGCCAATGACGGCCCCGTCGGCGGCTCCAACACCCGCTGGGAGCGTTTGCGAAGCCCATCAATCAGGATTCCCGCCAGCACGCAGGATGTCACTCTGGATTTTGATGTCGCCTATGCGACGGAAGATGATCCGGGCTTTAATATCCAGGCCTATGATGGCTTCTTCCTGCGGGTCACAGACCTGACACCAGGCCGGGCGGCTCGCTCCGTGCTGGCGGAGGCATTTGCCACCGAATTTACGACAGGAGAGCTATTTCACTATCCCAAACATTTCCCTCGATCCAGTGACACAAACTACTTCGAGGATATGTCTGCCTGGGCAGGGCTTTCTTACGGCTTCAAGCATGTCCACATGCGCCTGCCGGGCATGGCCGGCAGCATTGTCCAGTTGCGGTTTGAGTACACGCAGGACGCCATTGGCCTGGCTTCGGATTATCATTCGGAAGTCACCCATCCTGGCGTCGCGGTCACTAACGTGGTGATGAACAGCGTCGTTTACCAGCCTTAACCGCGCGGAGACAATATTTAGCCCCTGCCGAAATCGGCAGGGGCTTTTTTATCGGATTAAGCCCACGGATGATGATGGCATTGGCAGCAATTTGGGAATACTGCTGCTATGAACAGCATGTCTTTTCCTGCCCCGCCGTCACCCGCAGCTACCGCCCAAATCAAAACCGAGATACGTGCCGCCGGCCTGCGCTATGTTTCCGATCATCAGCCCGGCATCCGGCGCGAGCGCGCTGCCAATGAATTTCGCTACTTCGGGCCGGACGGCGCACCGATTGATGATGAGCCGACTTTGGCCCGCATCAAAGCCCTCGGCATTCCCCCGGCGTACCGGGATGTCTGGATTTGCCGCCTGTCCAATGGCTATTTGCAGGCAACGGGCCGGGATGCAAAGGGCCGCAAGCAGTACCGCTACCATCCACACTGGCGCGAGACCCGCGACGAAACCAAATACGCTCATATGCAGGAGTTTGGCCTGGCCCTGCCCAAAATCCGGGCGCGTGTCGCCCACGATTTAACTTTGCCCGGCCTGCCGCGCGAGAAAGTTCTGGCGACCATCGTGCGCCTGCTGGAAACGACATTGATTCGGGTCGGCAACAAAGAATATGCGAAAGAAAACCACCACTACGGCCTGACCACGCTGCACAACCGGCATTTGGACGTGGAAGGAACAACGCTGCATTTCCATTTTCGCGGCAAAAGCGGCAAAGACCACGCGATAGACTTGAAAGATCGCCGCCTGGCAGGCATCGTCAAGCGTCTGCGCGACCTGCCGGGATACGAGTTGTTTCAATACCTGGATGAGCATGGGGAACGGCGAAGCATCGATTCGGCGGACGTCAACGGGTATTTGCACGAGATCGCCGGCGAAGAGTTCACGGCCAAAGACTTTCGCACCTGGGCCGGAACCGTGCTGGCCTCGCTCGCGCTTCAGGAGTTTGAGGCGTTTGCGTCTGAAACGCAGGCAAAGCGAAACATCTCCGAGGCAATCAAGGCGGTCGCCCGGCATCTGGGGAACACGCCCGCCATTTGCCGCAAATGCTACGTCCATCCCGCCGTGCTGGAAGCATATCTGCACGGATCACTGGCGGAGGCTTTGGCGCAGCAAGTCAGCGCAGAGGCGGCTTCGCCGCACACGCTGAAGGCTGAAGAAACCGCCGTACTGGCTTTGCTTAAGCGTGTGAGTCGTGTATAATCCCATGCTTCGTTTCTTGTTCTGCCTGGCAGCCCTCACAGCCGTTGTTCAGCCCGTGCAGGCACAATATCTGCATCGCAGCCACACGGCCCTGCTCAACGGCTTAGGCCGTCCTATCCTGCTGCGGGGCGTCAATCTGGGCAACTGGCTTTACAACGAACCCTGGATGATCGGCAATACGCATTTTGACATGTTCTCCGGCGAGGATGGCAAAGCGGACGAGTTGCAGGAAGCGATCACGGACATTGTCGGGACAGACCGTGCCACCGTTTTTTATAAGGCCTGGCGAGACAATGCCGTGACGCAGGCCGACATCCGAAAAATTGCCGCCCTGGGCTTCAATTCCGTGCGCGTCCCGCTGGACTACCGCTTATTTTATGATCCGGTCGCACACCATGATACCGACACCGGCTTTTTGTACCTGGATCACCTGCTGGAATGGTGTGCGGCCTCAAAGCTCTACGCCATCCTCGACATGCACAGCATCCCCGGCGGCAAGCTCGGCTGGGTCAAAGGCAATGTTTACGACAATCCCGACAAGCAGGCGATTCTGGCCCATGTCTGGAGCCGGATCGCTGCCCGCTACCAGGGCAATCCCTGGATCGGCGGCTATGACCTGGTCAATGAACCGGCGGTCTGGAATGCGCCAAAGCTGAGCGCCCTTTACAAAATGCTGATCGCGGCGGTGCGGCTGTCCGACACGCACCATCTCGTCATTGTGGAAGGCGATGTCTGGGGGTCCGATCTAAGCAAGCTGGGCCTGGCAGGGCCAGGGGATATTTGGGACAGCAACATGGCTCTGTCCGACCATGATTACGGCGCGCCGCAGACTCTGGATTCGCTGGGAGCGCATAAACATTTGGCCGCCCGGCTCGATCTGCCCCTGTGGATGGGCGAGTTCGGCTACAATTCCAACACCTGGGACCGGCGGCAGACCGTTCTTTGCGAAAGGGCCGCGCCCGTTTCGCAGGGATGGTGCTTCTGGGCCTGGAAAGCATCGTTCTGGACACTGACCAGCCCTGACATTCCCGCCGGCTACAAACAGCTTCAGGAGTTTTGGAACAAGCGTCAAAATGACTCGAATACGCCGAAGCCCGATCCTGACGCAGCGTTTGCCGCACTGATGGCGCTGGCTCAGGGAACGGACTTCCAGCGCTGCACGGTGCGCCGGGATGTGGCGGATGCGCTCACGCGCCCTGATTTTTTTACCCGCGCTGCTGCCTACCAGCCCGGCCTGCACATTCCCGGCTCACTCACGGCCATTGACTACGACATGGGCGCCGAAGGCACGGCCTACCACGACACGGTCTCGAGTGACGAGGCAGGCAAAGGCCCCGCCGGACAGGCCTGGAACAGTGGCTGGAATGCGCGCAACGATGGCGTGGACATTTATCCGCGCCCGGACGGCGTGACTCCCTTCGTGGTCGGAGAAATCGCGCCGGACGAATGGCTGCGTTATTCCCTTGAGTGCGTACCGGGAACTTATGACCTGCACATCCGGCACAGCGGCCCCGGAGGCACGCTGCGCGTCTCTCTCAATGGCGCGGATTTGGCCGGCGTGATCACTTTGCCGGCCACTGCCGGATGGATGGATTATCAGACACAAATTGTGACGAATTTGGTCCTTACTCCGCGCGGCTCCGCCGTCCTGCGCCTCAGCTTCGACGCCGGCAGCTTTAATCTCAGCCGCCTCGCCTTCCTGCCCGCTTCGGCGAAATCGCCGCTGCGCCATTGACAAGGCGCGTGAATCCGGCTATAATGGCCGCAGCGCTATGTCCCTTGTCACGCTGTATTCCAAACCCGGCTGCCATCTGTGCGACGATGCTCTGCGCGTTTTGCAGCGCGTTCAGAAGCTTCAGCCCTTTGCGCTGGAAGAAATCAACATTCAGGAAGACCCCGCTTTGCTGGCTGAGTACGGCGAGCAAATCCCGGTGGTCATGCTGAACGGCACGTTTTTGTTTGAATACACGGTCGACGAGGCCCGACTGCGCCAGCTTCTCAAGGAGGTAAATTAACCCATGCGTATCCGCGCCAAAGAACTCCGCCGCACCCGCAAGCGCAGTGAAACTCGCCATAAAGCCCGCCACCAAGCCGATGTCAAAGCTGCTCCCAAGGCGAAATAATACACCCAGCAAGGTACGACCCGATGCCGCCCGACCAGGAGCGCGTTTCTCCGCGCGAAGTGGAACTGATTAAATACCGGGACAACCGCACGGCGCTCACCGTCACCCTGCTCAGCGGCGAGACGCTGGAAGGCGCGGTACGCTGGTACGACGAGATGGCGGTGCGCCTCGTCCTGCCCGACCGCAGCGAAGTCACGGTGTATCTGCACGCCATCGCCACCTACCGCGCTCGTGCTTGAAGTTATTCGCACTGATAAAATCGCAAAAAGCCGCCCCGGTTCTTTAAGAGAACCGGGGCGGCTTTTGTTTGGAGTTGGGGCGAAAACTGGAGGCGCCGACCAGAATCGAACTGGTGCATAAAGGTTTTGCAGACCTCTCCCTTACCACTTGGGCACGGCGCCATTTAATCGGCAAAAACAAAAATATCAAAAACAAATGAAGCGGGAGACGAGATTCGAACTCGCGACATTTTGCTTGGGAAGCAAACGCTCTACCACTGAACTACTCCCGCGTGTCAAATAGTATATGAACGTATTATAGTCGCGCGGCACGTCTTTGTCAAGACCTGATGCGTTTTGGCGATTTTGGTGTAAAATAAGGGCAGGTGCCGCTAAAAGTCGGGCGGCAGATGGAGATGGGAGAAAGATGCCTTGAAAAAAACAGTGATTGCCGGAGCCGCTCTGTTTTTGAGCCTTTTCGCCGGGATGGCCTGGGCACAAGACAATAGCCGGGCCGGAGCAAATAGCGCGGTTCAGAGCCAGAGCAGCACGCATGGCAGCAAGGACGATGCGCTGATTTACAATCAGGGCGTCGATGCTTATAATGCCAAGCACTATGCGGAGGCCGCTGACCTGTTCACCAAATATTTAAAGACGAACGGAAAGGACTCGCAGGCACACAAGCTGCTGGCAGGCGTCTATTTTCAGCAGAACAAACCCGCGCTGGCGGTGCCGGAACTGGAAACAGCCCTGAAACTGGCTCCCAAAGATACCGAAGCCCGTGACAACCTCGGTGCGGCCTATCTGCAAGCCGGCAGTTTTGATAAGGCTGCCGATCTTTATCAAACCGCGCGCCTGCAAAACCCGAAAGACGCCCAGCTTGCGCTGTATGAGGGACTGGCGCTGACACAGGCGGGGAAAAATGAGGCTGCGGTGACTGCGCTTCAAGACGCCATCAAGATAGACCCGAAAAACCCGGCGGCATTTCTCCAGCTTGGCGTCGCGCTCGAAAGCAGCGGCAAACACACGGACGCCGCCGCCGCATTTCAAACCGCCTCTGACCTGAATCCGAAAGACGCGCGCGCCGCACTGTATGCTGGAGTGCTGGGCCACCAGACGGGAAACGACGCGAAAGCCGTTCCTGATCTTAAGTTAGCGCTGGCACTGGAAACGGACAATCCGTTCGCCGCGCGTATGAGTCTTGGAGAAGTTTATGCCACGGCGGGGAAAACGGATGACGCCATTGCGGAATATAAAGCAGCATCGGATTTGAAGCCGGAGGATTTTGGGGCGGCAGCCAATCTGGGCATTCTGACCCAGAAAGAGGGGAAAACGGCCGACGCCGAAGCGGCCTACCGCCGCGCCGTCGGTGATAAAGCTCCCACGCCGCAGGCGCTGGCTCCCGTGCAATCCAATCTTGCCATGCTGCTTGTGGCCGACGGAAAGCTGGAGGACGCCGCCCCGCTGCTGACGCAGGCCACGCAGAATGACGCTACGAACGCCCACTATGAAGAAAATCTAGGCCTGGTCTATGAGAAGCAGAGCAAGACCGATCTGGCTCTTGCCGCCTATGGCAAAGCGCTGGAAATTGACCCCGCGCTGACCGATGCAAAAGAAAGCATTGCCCGGCTTAAAAAATAATTGTCCGCATCTCCCGAAGGGGCGGGACTTGTCCCCGCCCCACCCTCTTCACTGAATATGGATCACGCCACTGCGGCGAACCCAGAAAATTCGCCGGTCGGATCATCCCAGGCCGTCGCGATTTCCGTTACCTCCGCCGCATGTGGCCCATGCCGCAGGGCTTTCAGGAACTCATGCAGCGAGGCTTCCTCGGCCTCTGCGACGGCTTCCACGCCGCCGTCGGAAAGATTTCGCACGGTCCCGACAATCCCTAATTCGCTGGCGACATGGGCCGTGTAATAGCGGTATCCGACCCCCTGCACCCGGCCCGAAACGTGAGCCTGTACGCGCTTTGTCATGGCTGTTGATCTCCCCACTGTGCTTCTGTGCAGCAGCCTTAACGGGCCATTGTCACTTTGGTCATTTTATCGCCGACCACTAATTTGCCGGCCACATCCAGCCCTTTGATGACCTGGCCGAACACTGCATACTGGCCGTCCAGAAAATGCACCGGGTTAACACAGATGTAAAACTGCGAGCCGCCGGAATTCGGATCACCGGCACGCGCCATTGCCACTGCGCCCGCAATATGTGTCAGCGGGTTCTTAACCCCATTGCCCGAAAATTCACCTTTGATGGTATAGCCGGGGCCGCCGTTGCCGTCACCCTCCGGGTCTCCGCCCTGCACGATTTTAGAGGCGCCCGGAGCGCCGAGATCGGTGATACGGTGGAATGTCAGGCCGTTATAGAAGCCTTTGCGAACCAGCTTCTCAAAGTTGGCAACAGTCAGCGGCGCATCTTTAGGATACAGCTTGATCAAAATAGTCCCGCGGCTCGTCACCACACGGACCACCGGCGCACTCGGTGCGGGGTGATGCGCGGGACTGGAAGCCGCTATTGCCACTGTCGGCAAGATCAGCGCCGCGACCACCGTGGCCAGACTGACGGGAAACCGGGAAAAACGAGTCTTCATATACGCTCCTCTGCGATGTGTGAGTGCGGCACTGCGAACTGCGGCACTGGCGTGTATTGTAGCACGGTGGCTCCCTGTCGTCAAGGGGACGCTTCGGCGCAGAACTCCCGAATCACCTGTGCAAAACGGTCCGGGTCGGTATCCATCGGACAGTGCTGCGCGGTCGAAAACACCACAAGGTGCGCCGCAGGCAGCGCGCGCGCCAGGGAACGGGCCTGCGCGACAGGAACAACAGCGTCTTTGGCCCCATGCAGGATCAGCACTGGGACGCGCAAAGCGGAAAAACGAGCGGGAGGCAGTGAGTTTTCGGTCAGTACGCGAAGCTGAAGCTGCAACGCGCGATGGTCTCGATTGGCCTGCGCGTACCAATGCGTTCGCCGGGCATACCCCTGCCAGAAGTTCGCCCGACACTCCGGCGCAATTCCGCGCCCTACAGCGGCCAGCGGCAGAGAAGCAAGGCGCATCACGCGGAGCGCATTCACGCCGAGCCGGGGCGACAGCGGCCACCGGGCGCGCCCCGGCAAAAAGGCAGCTTCCAGAGCGGCATCCACCAGCGCCAGCCGGCGCACGAGAGAGGGAAAATCCAGCGCTGTCTGCGCGGCAAGATTACCGCCAAGCGAGTGACCAACCAGTGTGACGCGGCTCAGGCCAAGCCGGGCGCAGGTCTCCGTGACCCACCGCGCCATATCCCGCATGGAATGAAGGCCCGGTGGCAGCGGCGTCCCGCCCGTCCCCGGCAGGTCGGGAGCGATGCAGCGAAACGTGTCCGACAAATCCGCCAGCGCGTTCCACCACAATTCTTTGCTGCCGCCCCAGCCATGCAGAAACAGCAGAGTTTCAGGAGCGTCGGCTGGCCCGGCAGCCAGTGCACCGACATCCGGGAGGGCAGTAACAGTCTCAGGCAGCATAGCAAATGGTAAATCTGCGGCTCTCGCGAGGGGATAAATTCCTCTCGCTTCTCTCTACCCGTCCTTCAGACGGAAGAAGCAATCCGGCGTCAGAGTGTCTTTGTCCGAAGGACACTTCATCGGGAGCGAGTGGAATTTATTCCCTCGCACTCTGTCCGGCGGCTAGAAATCACTGCCGCCGCCCGCATCCCCGCCCCCGAAATCTCCGCCCCCAAAGTCTGAGCCGCCTCCGAAATCGCTGCCTCCACCCATGTCGCTGCCGCCGCTAAAATCTGAGCCGCCGCTGCTGTCGGTTAGGAAGTCCGAGCCGCCCGCATTGTCGGCCCCGTAGCCGCCATCGTAGCCCTGCGAAGTATCAAAAGTTGAGTTGGGGTCGTAAGCCGGACCATTGTCATAAGCGCCGCCAAAGCCCGGAGAGGCATCGGCATAGCCCTGATAGCCGGGCATATCCGTTGCGTAGGCATATGGCGCGTAACCGGGCATGGCATAGGCCGGGGTCATCAGGCCGCCGAGCAGCTCCGCGCCCAGGAAACCGGCCACCAGGCCCGTGCCGAGGCCGCCCCAGCCCGCATTTTCATAACGCCAGTAGTCCCGGTAGGGATCGTAATTGCTGTATTCGTACCAGGGAACACTGCGCCCGCCCTGCTGAAAGGCCAGCACTTCAGGCATTCGGCCCTGACGCAGAGCATCCGCTTCATCCGGCGTCACCAGTACCTGCCGGCTTTGGCCGCCGATTGTCAGGGTGACGGGAACCAGCGATCCCAGCGGCGCGGGGCGCGAGGAAAAGAAAGAAACGCCGCGCTGCCCGGCAGGAATACGCTCCACATCCGGCTGGCTGTCCGGCAATGGCGGCGGGCGCAGGGCATCATCACCAGGGATATTGCCGGTGCCGCCGGTCGCGCGGTCCAGGAACCGCCGGGACTGATCTAAATCGGCCTGCGCCTGCGCCAGCAAGTTTTGAGCGCGGCCCAAATCGGTCATTTCCGAGGCACGGTCTAAAATCTTCACAGCCTGCTCATATTTCGCCGAAGCTGCCTGCCGGAAAATACGCACCTGATCGGAATCCGGGTTGTTTTTGGGCAGAACGTCCGCATAGCCGTCTACATATTCAATGCCGCCCAGCACATGGTCGCGCTGGGCGTCAATCGGTCCGCGCGCGGCAGTCAGCGTGCGCTTTTTGCGCCGGGAGCCGGAGACCAGCAAAATGGTCAGTCCGACAATAACCGCAAGAAAGACAAACCACAGCCAGGCCGAGCTGCCGTATTCTTTGCCATTGACTGCCGACGCCACTGCTTCCGCCAGCGCCGCCGTGCCGTCGGTGGGATTGGTGTGGATAGCTAACTTATATTGCCGGGCCAGCTGCGAGTCCTGGTCGCGCCCCAATCCGGTTGTGACAACTTCATCCCCTGCGCCGCGCCCTTGCAGTACCACCAGCACCAGCCCGTTTTTTTCCAGGCCGAGTTCCTGATGCAATTTACCCGCATATTCGCCCCGGCTGCGTTCGCCGGCGGGAAGATGGGACAGCAGAGCAATTTTCACAATCGTATGCGGATTGTCCTGTCCCTGCATCGCCGCCTGCGCCAGCTTCTGCGAGTCCACTCCATTGATCTGCGGGTCTACATAGACATTGGCGGCGGAAAGCGCCTGAAACGCAGGATCAAGCCCGCTCCCCTGCTGCGCCTGGGCAGTCACACCGCCGAGCCAGAGAAGCAGGCAAAAAATAGAGAGGAACAGTTTACGAGTCATGGGTCTCTCCGAGTCAGTATACGATTTATTCAGGCAATTTGTTGCCGGGAATTAAAAACGCCCCTCACCGGGCAGCCAGCACCAGCGAGGGAATAAATTCCTCTCGCTCTACCCAATTCGTCCTTCGGACGAAAAGAATGGGCGCATGGCATAGTCTATCGTCCGAAGGACGGGCTTTATGTAGCGAGAGGAATTTATTCCCTCGCAAGCTGCCGGGAGCATTCAAGCGCAATTGTGCGTATCATACCCGGAGAGCAGGCAATCCAACGCGGCTCACCCCTGACGGCGGCACGGTGAGGAGGGTTCCCATGAGACTTGACAAGGTTTTGCTGGCTTTGCAGCAGATGGCCCCGGAGGAAACCGCACTGGACGGCGACCCGGTGGGCCTGCTTCTGGGCGGCGATGGGCGCGAAATCATTAAAATCGGGGTTTGCCTGGATGCCACCCCGGAAACAGTTCAGCGGGCAGTAATGGAAGGCGTTCAGCTTGTGCTTGCCCATCATCCACTGATTTATCATCCCCTGAAGCGTATCGGGGCTGATCCAGTGTCACGCGCGGTGACAGCGCTGATCCAGGCAGGCATTGCCCTGTATGCCATGCACACCAACTGGGACCGGGCCGCCGGAGGCATCAATGACACGCTGGCGGAGTGTCTGGAGCTTTCCGGGACACAGCCGCTGGGAGCCGACGGCCTGGTGGCGCTGCCCCGGATCGGCGAACTGGCGTATCCACGCCCGCTGGCGGATTTTGCGCGGTTTGTGGAGATGGCCCTGGGCTGCGCGGGAACCAGCGCCCTGCGGGTAAACGGGATTGACGCCACTCGCATGGTGACGCGCGTTGCGGTCTGCGGCGGAGCGGGCGCGGAACTGGCTGAAGCAGTGCAGGCGGCGGGGGCGGATGCGTATGTGACAAGCGATGTCCGCCATCACGAATTCTGCGAGGCGCAGTCGCGCGGGCTGGCCCTGCTGGATGCCGGGCATGGCGCAACGGAAACACCGGGAATGCGCGTCTTGGTGCGTTCCCTGCCGGGACTGCTGGCCGGAGTCACGGTGGTATGGGTGGGCGAGTAGGGACGCGGCAAGAAACGCTCCTACTCGCCCACTTTCTTCCGCACCAGCGATACGATTTCGTGGGCAAGCGAGTCTATTTCCGCCTGATCCGGGCCTTCCGCCATGACGCGCACCAGTTTTTCGGTTCCCGAAGCGCGGACATTGATGCGGCCCCGGCCTGCAAGGGAAGTTTCGGCGGCGGCGATGGCACGCTGAATGTCGGCGTCGTGCTGCCATGCCTGCCGGTCACGCACCCGGACGCCCAGAAGCACTTGCGGATACTCTGTCATCTGATCCGACAGCGCCGACAGCGGCTGCCCGGTTTCACGCATCACTTTCAGTACCTGCAAAGCGGTCAGCAGGCCGTCGCCGGTGGTGGTAAGATGGCCGAAAATAAGATGGCCGGACTTCTCCCCGCCCAGAACATGTCCCTCACGGCGCATCGCTTCGGAAACGTAACGGTCTCCCACCGCGGTTCGAAGCAGGGTCAAACCAGACTGTTTCAGGGCGACTTCCAGGCCCATGTTGCTCATAATCGTCCCAACGACCGTGCTGTTTTGGAGCTTGCCCTGCGCGGCCAGGTGGCGGCCCACGAGCAGCATCACCCGGTCTCCGTCCACCTTACGGCCTCGCTCATCGGACAAGATCACCCGGTCGGCGTCGCCGTCAAAGGCAATGCCTATGTCCGCGCCCTCACTTACGGTGCGCTGGATCATTTCGTCGGGATGCAGAGACCCGCAGCCGGCATTGATATTGACGCCGTCCGGCTCGCAGTGCAGGGCGATCACTTCCGCGCCCAGATCGGCGGCCACGCGCGGCCCCAGCTCATAGTTTGCGCCATTGGCCCCGTCCAGCACGATTTTGATGCCGCTCAAGGAAACGCCGTCCATGGTGTCTTCCAGATGTCCTGCATATAGGTCGCACAGGTGCGGGTCGTGTGTCAGCCTCCCCACCCCGGCCCCGGAAGGCCGCGCCCATGTGTCCACCTGCGACAAATTGGCTTCTATCTCGGCTTCCAGCGCATCATCCAGCTTGTATCCGTCGCCGCCGAAAAATTTGATGCCGTTGTCCGCGAAGGGATTATGCGAGGCGGAGATGACGATGCCCGCGTCAAAATTCTGAATGCGCGCAATTCCCGCCACTGCCGGGGTAGGAACGACTCCTGCGGCGGTGACCTGCGCTCCCAGGGAGCAGAGACCTGCCGCCAGAGCAGACTCCAGCAGCGTACCGGAAATGCGCGGGTCACGTCCGACAATAAACCGAGGGGTATGGCCGCGTCCCAGTGTGCGGGCTGCGGCGGCTCCCAGGGCGAGCGCGAGTGCAGGGGTCAGCTCGGTGTTGGCGACGCCGCGTACGCCATCGGTTCCGAATAACTTTTCGGCCATGAAATCCGTGTGTTCTCCTTGATAAAATTTCGCCCTTCTCAGAAGCTGGGGCAGAAAAGTCAGTTCATCAGCGTCGGTGCAGGGCGCGCCCCCAAATCCTGCATGGCGGGGGTACGCGCAAGGGTCGCAAGAAGGCAGCGGCCATCGTCGTGGTTATGGGGGGCGAGAAAGAAGAGGACGCCGTTGGACAGGCCCAGAGAAGGCGGCAGAAACGAGTCGCCGCCATCGAGACGGAGCTTGAAAAAGCGGGGCAAAATATCCGGCTGCCACTGACCGTGGGCAAAAGCCGCCTCGCCGGGCTTCTGGTCAAACACAAACATGCCCTGCCGCGTCCGCAGACTGCCGCCGGCATACAAAACATAGAGCGAGAGCGAACGAACCGCCTGTGTTCCCCGCCTCACGCTTTCCACCAGCGCCTGCACCTGACGCAGCGTTTCCCAAACCTCCGGCCCGGCCACAAGGCGATGCGAAACGCCCGCTCCCAGCGCGCCGGCAAATTCTTCCGGCATCTCCCGCAGCTGGTAATAGCCGCCCTCGGCGGATAAAACCGCCTGGGCGATCTCGTTGGCGTATTCCATTCCCGGCCCGACTCGCTTCTTGATATAGGCAATGGTCAGGCCATGCTGCGTTTGATGCTCGGCGCGCAGGGCATCGAATTCGGGATGATTTTCGTCGTGTGAGTGCATAAAATTCATTGGCAGAGTTACTTAGGCAGAGTTACTTAAAGCTGGGCAAAATTATACCCCGCAGCATGATTTTTTGGGCGAACACAAACACCAGCAGCGTCGGCAAAGTCGCCAGCGTCAGCGCCGCCATCATCACATACTGCGGCGCGCCGCTGGTTTGCAATTCATAGACCCAGACCATCAATGTCCACATTCGGTGATCCTGGCAGGTGGTCATCGCGTACAAAAAGCTCCCGTAAGCTCCCGTAAACGATGCCAGGCCGATGTACGCAAAGATGGGACGGCTCAGTGGCAGCGTGATCGTCCAGAACATCCGCAGCTCGCTGGCCCCGTCCAGCGTTCCGGCTTCATACAGCTCTCGCGGCAGGCTGTCAAAAAAGCCTTTGAGCAGAAAAATAGAATAGCCACTGGCCGCGCCGGGCAGGATCAGCGCCGCAAACGTGTTCAGCAGGCCAAACTGCTTGAGCAGCAAAAAGTTCTGAATCAATGACACTTCCGACGGAAACGACATGGTCGCCAGCAGAAATAATAAAACGCCGCTGCCATAAGGCAGGTTATAACGCGAAAGCGCATACGCGCAAAGCGGATTGACGACCAGCGTGGCTAAAACGGCCAGCAGGCAGTAAATCACTGTTACCCAGACCGCCCGCCCGTGCAGCAAAATATATTGAATGACCAGGCTGTAATTGCGCGTCACGAAGCCCTGCCGCAGCGCGGCCCGGTGGCCCTGCACATAGGCCCAGTCAGAAGCCTGTACCGGCATCTGCCCCTGCCCCCAGCGCGTTTCCGGCGTGTCGGCGGACAGCGACGCCAGCGGCGCGATTTTGAGAAAGTCCAGCCAGTCCAGCAGCGGCGGCCCGGCAGCGGGCAAAGTATTCGGGTCCGGCAGCGCCCGTGGGGCAGCCCTGCCGCGCTTTCTCAAAAACGCCTGATAGGCAGGCAGCGCGGACGGAGCCACAGCCACATCGCGAAACGGCAACTGGGTACGGACGAATGTTTCCCAGTCCCTGCGCCGGGCAGGATTTCCTTCGGGCCGGGCAGTCAGGGAAAACACGGAGAAATCTTTGGCCTGTGTCCCCCAGGCCGTATTCAGCGCGCCGAGATTGGTGTAGGCTTCTTCCTTCAGCCATTTTTGAAACAGCGGATTCGCACCGACGACGACGAAATAATTCGGCGGCAGGGTTTCCTGAAACGCTTTCCAGTCCTGGGCCTTGACGCCGCTGTCCGGTGTCCAGGTGCGCTTTGCGGGCTGTTCAAAAGGTGGAAAAACCGTCCCAAACTCGTCGTCTTCCTGACTGTATGCCCGATCCAGAGCGCGAATGTTGCCGTGAAAGCGCTCTCGAAGAAACTGGTGATACCGGTCCAGCAGCGGGCTGGGGCTGAACGACGCCGCCGCGCCGCTGAAACCGGCCAGCTTATACCGTGCGGGGAGAGCCGCTGCGAATTTATTCCACGCGCGCACCTGTCGCGTATTGGTCTGTGCCGGCGGCACGGCATCGGTCAAAGACGCATAATTGGTTCCGTAAGCGGCGTTGATCTGCCCGATGTCACCTTTGTACTTGTCTTCGGCATATTTGCCGAACAAGGCCGTATCGGAGTGCAGGTAACGCGGAACAATGGCGTAGTCCGCCTTTTCGTACTGCGACGTAATGGACTGGCCCAGCATAACGAGGAATGGATACACCATTGTCACCGCGCCGAGCGACAAAACCAGGTACAGCACGCCGACCACCGCGCGCATTTTCCAGGTCTTGCGACCGACAACCGGGATCAAAGTCATAAGGCTATTATAACACGAAAAAGAGTGCGAAAGGGCCTGCTTCAATTCCACCGAACCGTGTGCAGGACGAAGCGCGATTTTAGCGATTCGACGGCATCAAGACGGCGAAACGTCCGGCGGGCATAGTCATGTGTCGCGGCCAGCAATTGCCGGTGGGCGTCATCCGGGATAGCCCACATCTGGGAATACGTGCGGCGCGACAGGGCTTCCAGAGTCCGCGCCGTCGGAACCACTCGCTTCCAGGAAAGGCGCGGCGTATCCAGTAAACTGACCTGCGCTCCCCCGCCGCGCTCCGGGTGGTTGAGATAAGCCAGCGCCTGCGTCATGCCCGCCGCGCCCAGGCTTGGCGGCAGCAAATTCCGGGCGCGGGCTTGCTCATAGTAAAAGTCGACCAGCAGCGACCGACCGCCCATTTCAATGCCGAGAAACAAGACGCCGGATTGTGGGATCAGTGTGCGCTGAATTTCGCCCAGCACCAGCGGCCACTGCTCTATCAAGTGCAGGATATGCACCAGGAGCGCGCCTGCGAACGCCCCGTCCCGAAATGGCAGCCGCTGCAAATCCGCCTGTGCCAGCGAAAGATTGCCGGGAACAGACTTGAGCAGGATGCGCTCCATCATTGCCGGAGAAATGTCCACCCCGACGATCTGCGAGGGATGCAGACGCGCCAGAGGAGCCGCGAAGCGCCCGGTTCCCACCCCCGCGTCCAAGAACAGCCCGCCACGCTCCAGATGGGCCTCATGCGCCAGCAGGCGGGCAATTTCGGCCATCTGCGCGTCGGGAATCACGCGCGTCTGGTCATAATCTCCGGCAACCGCTTCAAATGACTGATAGCGGCCCGGCGTCATGGCGTTTCGCCTAAATCAGCAGAACTCTTTTTCGGCGTACTGATCATGGGCGCGACGACATACAGCGGAACCAGGCCCAGCGGATCGTCCATGTCACCCGCCGTAAGCCGCCGGGCGGCAAGTTTCGCGATGCCTTCGGGAGGCGTCCAAAGCTGCACCAGCGCGTCGCCCGTCCAAGCAGGAAGCAGCCGCGCGTCACCGCAGACAACAACACGGTTGAATTGGGTCATCCGTTCGGTCAGCGTCTTTATGGATTCGGCGAATGGCTCCTCTACCCGTTCACCGCCGCGGTAAACAGCCGCATAAACTTCCTCGCGCCGTGACGGCAGGATTGGGACGACCTGAACATCACCTTCAACCGACTGCCAGACAGCCGCGTAAGCATCAAGTGTTCCGACGCCCACGAGCGGTTTTCCTGTCACCTGTGCCAGCGTTTTCGCTGTGGTGACACCGACACGCACCCCCGTGAACGAGCCGGGGCCGAGACCGACGGCAAAAGCCGACAGATCGGCAAGTGTCAGGCGATTGCGCGTCAGCAGCGCGTCCACTTCACCCAGCAGGCGGCGCGACAGTGTGCGTTTGCCCTCAAAGATGCTGACGGCCTGCACTGCTCCGGTTTCGTCCGCGAGGGCCAGAACGCACATTTCGCCGCTTGTATCCATCGCAAGGAAAGTCATAACTGAGCCAGAGTTTCAGCCGCCCATATCCCCTGCCCCGTGATTTCAATCCGCCGCGCATCCGGCCCGTCAGCCGTCAGGGCGATGTCAAAACGGTTCGGCGGCAGCACGTCGGCGATTTTATCGGCCCATTCAATAACAACAACTCCGTCGCCGCCCAGATATTCATCAAAGGCGAGGTCGTACAGAGCGGACGAATCGGCCAGACGGTAGACATCAAAATGGTACAGCGGAATGCGCCCGCCAGGGTGTTCGGCGACCAGTGTAAACGTAGGCGAATTCACCGGCTCGTCCGGCGGCAGGCCGAGGCCGAGGGCGAGGCCCTGCGTAAACGTAGTTTTGCCCGCGCCGAGGTCGCCGACCAGGCAAAGAACATCTCCCGGCTGCAATCGTGCGCCGAGTGCTGCGGCCAGGGTGCGAGTTTCCTCGGCGCTGGTTGTCTGAAACGTGCGGATCATGAAAATGGTATCAGGCGGCAAAATGGTCCCAGCCCAGCCCGGCGGCAGGCACGTCGCCGGAGCCGTCCGGGGCCACGAAATGCAGGCCGGAGCGCAGGACTTCCCCAATCGGCGTCAGCGGCGTCCCAGTGGCCGCGACGGCGGCGCGAACGGCATCGACATGACCGGGGGCAACTGCCAGCAGCAGTTCAAAGTCTTCTCCGCCGGCCAGCGCGAATTCCCACGCCGGCTTGTCCAGATGCTCGGCGGCGGCGGTCAGCGCCGAAGACACCGGCAGCTCACCAGCCTGGATGCGCGCCCCGATGCCGGAAGCGGCGCACAGCTTGGGGACATCTCCAGCCAGCCCGTCGCTGATGTCCATGGCGGCATGAACGAAACCCGTCTCACGCGCGGCACGAGCGGCGACGACGCGCGGCTGCGGGCGGCGGTGGACTGTGACGAGATCGCGGCTGATTTTTTCCGCCTTGACCGGGCCAAGCGCCGTGAGCAGGGCCAAACCGGCAGCGGAATCGCCGAGCGTTCCCGTAACCAGCAGAATATCGCCGGGTTTCGCGCCGGAGCGGGTCAGCCCCGTCCCGGACGGAACCGTGCCAAGCTGCGTCACATTGATCGCCAAGCCGTTAGGCGTCGCATTGGTGTCCCCGCCTGCCAGCCGGGCGCCGTAGCGGTTCAAGCAGTCAGAAAGGCCGTCATAAAGGCGTTCCAGACTCTCTACGGTGTCTTCGGGCGTCAGCGCGAGCGAAACAAACGTAAAGGTTGGATCAGCCCCCATCGCCGCGATGTCGGACAGATTAACAGCGGCCGCCTTCCAGCCGATAGAATACGGGTCGCTCCATTCACGCCGGAAATGGACATCTTCCATCAGTAAATCCGTCGTCACAATGACCTGACGGCCTTCGGGAATGTCCAGCACGGCGGCATCATCGCCCAGTGCCACCGCCAGACCGTCACCGCTCGCCCCCGCATAGGTGGAGCGGAGACGACCAATCAATCCAAATTCGCCGCCGATGTCGGAAAGACGCATGGCAGGAGTTAGCCGCCCCAGTTCCACATAATCGGATTGCTGTCCAGGCGATCTGTGACGGTGCGGCCAATCTCATCGATGGCTTCCAGATCGTCGTCATCTATTTCCACGTCCCCGCCGACAGCATTCTGCGTGGCCTGCTCGGCATTACGCGCACCGACAATCGCGCAGGTTTGCGGCTGGGCGATCAGCCAGGCCAGCGACAACTGGCCGACCGTGACGCCATATTTGTCGGCCAGCGGACGCAGCTTGTCCAGAGCGTTCTGGGCGCGCTCGTAAGTTTCGCCCTGGAACAGCTTGTTGCCGGCCCGGTTGTCGCCTTCTTCAAATGTGTGGCCGCGCCCGAACTTGCCGGTCAGCAGCCCTTGGGCCAGCGGCGAGTAAGCAAGAACAGAAATCTTATTGTCCACGCAGTACGGAACGGTCTCCGTTTCCACCTGACGCCAGAACAGAGAATATGGCGGCTGAAGGCTGTCCACACGGCCAAACTGCGCGGCTTCCTGAAGCTGGGCGCGGCTGAAGTTGGAAACGCCGATAGCGCGAATCTTTCCCTTTTCCTTGAGCTGCGTCAGCGCCCCCATCGTTTCTTCAATGGAAACCACCTCGCTGCCAAAGCTGCCGGACGGCCAGTGGATTTGGTACAGATCAATTCGGTCGGTGTCCAGGTTTTTGAGTGAGCGTTCGCAGGCTTCGACAACCTTTTCAGCCTTCAGATTTCCGGCCCAGACTTTCGTGGCAATCACGATCTGGTCCCGCTTGTCGCTCAAGGCCTGCGCCAGAATCCGCTCGCTGTAGCCCTCGCCATAAGCTTCGGCAGTGTCAAACGTAGTGATGCCGCTGTCAAACGCCGCCCGGTGAGCGGCAATCGTTTCGTTATCGTCAATGCCGGTCCAGCCAGATTTCCCTGCCTGCCAGCCGCCGAAGATAATCGAGCTGATCTCGATTTTAGTGCGTCCAAGCTGCCGATGCTGCATAAGGTCAATTTCCTTTAGGTGAAATGGATAGTTATTTATTATGCCCACATTGGGGCGCAGTCAAAAGCAATTTCGCAGAACAATTTGGAAAACAGCAGGGAGTGAAGTCAACAGAGTATAGGCGTTTGGGCAGGGGCTTGTCAAGCAAAAAGGCCCGATGCACCGGGCATCGAGCCTCTCTGAAAGCCTCTCATTCCATCAAAGACAGCGGGTTTTGGAGCAGACGCTTCAGCTCCTGCAAAAACTTTGCGCCCGTGGCTCCGTCCATCACGCGGTGATCGCCGCTAAAAGTGACATTCATGCGTGGGCGGGCGGCAATCGTATCATCATCCAGCACGACAGCCTTCTTGAGAATACTGGATACCGCCAAAATCGCGCCCTGGGAGGGGTCAATGATCGCGATGAAGTTTTCGATGTCGAATGGGCCGAGGTTGGACACGGTAAACGTACCGCCGGAATAGTCCGCCGGCTGGAGTTTTTTATCGCGGGCTTTTTTGATTAAATTTCTGCTGGCTTCGGCCAGCTTGCGCAGGGGCAGCGCGTCGGCGTCGCGCACGACGGGAACAATCAGGCCGTCATCGAGGGCAACGGCGACTCCGACATGAATGCCCGCACCAGGGTAAATTTTATCATCTTTAAATGCGGCATTCGCAGCGGGAACTTTCGCCAGCGCTTTGGCGGACGCTTTCACCACCATGTCATTGAGGGAAATTTTCGTCAGCGTTTCATCGTAAGCGTTCAGTTTCTCGCGCAGGGCCATTGCTTCGGCCATGTCCACTTCCGCTGTGAGATAGAAATGCGGAATAGTGGTTTTGCTTTCAGTCATGCGCCGGGCGATGACTTTTCGCATAGCAGACAGCTCAGTCGGAGCCGTAAGCGGTGCAGGCGTCGTTTCGGCGCGCTTCTGCGGCGCGGAGGGCGTTGCCTGGGAGGGGGACAGGTCGGACTGCACGGCAGTGGAAGGGACGGCGGCTGACGCGCCGCTGCCGGCAAAGGCCAAAACGTCGGCCTCGATGATGCGGCCCTGTGGCCCGGTTCCGGCAATTTGCGCGATGTCTATGCCGCGCTGCCGGGCAACGGAGCGGGCCAGGGGGGAGGCTTTCAGGCGGCTTGTCCCGTTGCCATTCCGCGCCGGGGCAGACGCAGCAGCAGGCGGGGCCGCTATTTTCGGGCTGCCACCAATGGGAGCGTCATATTCCGCTGCGCTTTCGCGCGACTTTTCCGCTTGAGCCGCGGGCCTCACATCTTCCCCAATCACGGCAATGACATTGCCGACTGGGACGACTGCGCCGGGCTGGGCCTGAATATGCAGAACGCCTGCATCTTCGGCTTCGATCTCGACGTTGCTTTTGTCGGTCTCAATCTCCGCGATCACATCCCCGTTTTTCACGGTTTCTCCATCCTGCTTGAGCCATTGCAGGAGGGTTCCCTGTTCCATCGCGTCGCCCATTTTAGGCATGATTACTTCTGGCATTAGGCGCTCCGCTCCAAAGTTTTCTTAACGGCGGCAATGATGTCGGCCTCGTGCGGCACGGCGAGGTTTTCCAGGGCGCGCGAATATGGCATGGGAACAAATGCTCCGGCGACGCGCTCCACAGGCGCATCCAGGTAATCAAATGCGGCAGCGCTGATCTGGGCGGCAAACTCGGCAGCGACCCCATAAAAAAGCCACTGTTCCTGTACGACAACCGCGCGATGCGTCTTTTTGACACTGTTCAGCACGGTATCCAGGTCCAGCGGCTGAAGGGAGCGCAGGTCTACCACTTCGGCGTCAATCCCTTCGGCGGCAAGCTGCTCGGCGGCGGCCAGCGCCAGCATTGTCCCGCGCGAATAGGAAATAATGGAAACGTCTTTCCCTTCACGCTTGATGTCGGCAACGCCGATGGGGACGATGTAGTTGGGGTCGGTGGGAACGTCGCCTTTGGTGCGGTACAGCCCTGCGTGTTCGGTGAAGACGACAGGATTATTGTCACGCACGGCGGCTTTCAGCAGGCCCTTCGCATCGGCGGGGGTAGCCGGAACGACCACTTTCAGGCCGGGGGTGTTGGCATACCAGTGCGCGAGGTCCTGAGAATGCTGGGCGGAAAGCTGAACGCCGACGCCGCCGGGGCCGCGCAGGACGCAGGGGACATTGTACTGGCCGCCGCTCATATAGAGTATTTTGGCGGCATGATTGATGATGCCGTCCCAGGCCACCAGTGCGAAGTTCAGGGTCATAAACTCAATAATCGGGCGCAGCCCCATCATGGCGGAACCGACGGTCAGGCCGACCATGCCCGCTTCGGAAATCGGCGTGTCCACAATGCGCTCCGGGCCATACTTTTCGAGGAAGTCTTTTGTGATTTTGAAGGTGCCTTGATACTGACCGATTTCCTCGCCGAGCATGAAAACTTTTTCGTCCCGATCCAGTTCTTCCTGAAGCGCCAGACGGATAGCGTCGGCATAAGTCATGTTTTCCGTCGCGCCCGCTTCTTCGTGCGAATGAACAGAGGGAGACAAACGAGAAATATCTTTGTCGTCGGCGTTGTCCATCTTGAACTGTGTGCCTTCGCCGCTCTGCACGGTCTCTTCGCCGCCTTCGGCCTGCCCTTCCGGCTTTGCACCGTTTGTTCGTGCCGGCAGGGGAGAAGCGGCTTTTACCGCCGTGCCGTTGCCGTTGGCAGAAGCGCCGCTGCCATTGCCGGCGGCGGGAGCGTCCCCGATGACTGCAATCACTTTGCCGACCGGAACCACTGCGCCGGGCTGGGCCTGAATATGCAGAACGCCCGCGTCTTCGGCAGGGACTTCCACGTTGCTTTTATCCGTTTCAATTTCGGCAATAATGTCGCCGACATTGACCGTTTCACCATCCTGCTTGAGCCAGGAAAGCAGCGTGCCTTCTTCCATCGCGTCGCCCATCTTGGGCATGATTACTTCTGCCATAGTTTGCGGTTTCTTTTCCTAATTAGCCCCCTAGCCCCCAATAATGGGGGAACCGGAAAGGGCAAGGTCGATCCCTCTTGCTCCCCCATTATTGGGGGCTGGGGGGCTAATCGGCGTAAACGTCCTGGGTCAATTCCTCGGGGGAGCAGACGGGGCTGTTTTCGGCAAAGTCCGCGGCGGCGCGGGCCATGTCGATGGCCTGCTTATCCATCGCCTCGTGCGTGGCATCGTCCAGCACCTTGCGGTCGCGCAGGGTCTTCTCCAGAATCCGCAGCGGGTCGCGCTCTTTCCACACGTCCAGCTCTTCGGGATTGCGGTAAGTCGACTGCGTTTCTGCGCCGTCCGCTGCCCCGTGTCCGACATACCGATAGGTGATCGCTTCCAGAAAATACGGGGCCGGATTTTTTCGCATGTTTTCGATGATTGGCTGCGCCGCGCCCCGTACCGCGAAGTAATCCTGCCCGTCCACTTTGGAATGCGCCATGCCGTAGGAATCGACGCGGGAGGCAAGGTCGGTGTTGGCCGAGGAGCGCTCTACCGAGGTTCCCATTGCGTATTTATTGTTTTCGAGGACGTAGAGAATAGGAAGCTCGTAAAGCTGCGCCATGTTCAGGGCTTCGTGGAAGCCGCCGGCGTTCATCGAGCCGTCGCCGAGAAAGCAAACACAGATATTGCCCTTGCCTTTGTATTCGGGCGCATGTTTCAAAGCCCAGCCAATGCCGACCGCGAGGGGAACATTGCCGCCGACGATGCCGTAGCCGCCCGCAAAGCCGTGGGCTTTATCAAACAGGTGCATCGAGCCGCCTTTACCACGCGAGACGCCGGTGCTTTTGCCGTAGATTTCGGCCATCACCTTTCCGGGGTCGCTTCCCAGAATCAAGCAGTGGGCATGGTCGCGGTACGACGACAGGGCCTGATCGCCCGCTTGATAGTCGCTCAGGACGCCAAGCGAGACGGCTTCCTGCCCAATATAAAGGTGCAGATATCCCCCTACTTTGTTCGCGCGAAATGCCCGGTTGCACTGCTCTTCAAAGTGCCGAATATCCAGCATTTGCTGATAGGTGTGCAGCAGGTCGGCGTCTGTCAGCTTCAGAGATTTGATCACGGCGTCCGCCGGGGTTGCCGGAATCGGGACGCTATGGGCGTCATACAGCGCAGGGCGGGAGCGGACATTCTTTTCGGCGCGTTTGGCCGGCGCGGCGGGGCTGGCTGCCATAATGGGGGTAAACCTCTTGTCTGTCAAAGTTAGGGCAAAGTTAGGGCAAAGTTAGGGCAAAGTTAGGGCAAAGTTAGGGCAAAATCAGGTCGGTATTTAAGAAAAGCCGCTGTATTATAGCGGAAATGGCTTGACGGTGTCAATATGGCATTGATCCAGGATGTTAATACGGCCCGCGTATTGCCACAGCGACGCGATCTGCATAAAATTCACTCAGGCGGGCATGGAGATCGGAGGTGAGGGGCGGCAGATCGCTGGCCGCCGCATTGGCCGCCGCCATTGCCGGGCTTTTCGCGCCGGGAATGATTGTCGTGACGGCTTCAAAATCCAGGCACCAGCGCAGAGCCATCTGCGCCAGCGTCATTCCAGGCGGAACGAACGGCTTGAGCGCATCGGCCAGAGCTACCCCGGTTTCAAACGGCAAGCCGGCAAATGTTTCGCCGACATTGAACGCTTCGCCGTTGCGATTGTAAGTGCGGTGGTCACTGGGGGCGAACTGCGTGTCCGGGCGATATTTGCCCGACAGCAGGCCGCTTGCCAGCGGCAGGCGCACGATGATGGCGACTTCCCGGCGCTGCGCCTCGGCAAACAGCGCTTGGATTGGCTTCTGACGAAAGATATTGAAGATGATTTGAAGCGACGCTAACCCGTCTTGCGGAAGACAAATCTTTGCTTCGTCCATCGACTCTACGCTGGCCCCAAAACGGCGTATCTTGCCTTCTGATTGCAGTTCGCGCAGCCAGCCAAAAACCTCGCCCTGCGCCAGCACTTCGCCGGGAATACAATGAAGCTGAATCAAATCCAGCGTTTCCACGCCCAGGCGGCGCAGCGATGCTTCCGTATGGCTTCGCACTGCGGTGCGCGTGAAGTTTTCCGGCCATCCGGGATCGGCTGCTCGGCCCAGCTTTGTCGCCACAAAAACATCGGCGTCCGTTTCCTTCAAAAACTTGCCGATCAGCTCTTCGCTGCGCCCCCCGCCATAAACATCGGCGGTGTCAAAGAATGTAACGCCCTGTGCGGCGGCGGCGTGTAAAATAGCTAATGCTTCTGCTTCACTGACATCGCCCCAGTCGCCGCCCCCTAGCTGCCAGCATCCCAGTCCGACTTCGGAAATAGACGCGGGACCGCTGCCAAAAACCCGGTATTTCATTTCAAATTCCATTTTCTTGTTTTTGTCATGCTGCTGCTCTGAATTCACGCCTGCTCCGCTTGACAGAACACTGCGCTAGGTTTATAATGGGCGCAGTGATTTTTCCCAATACAATCCTGAGAGTGCGTGATAATCCCCATGAAATTTTTCTTCCAATGGACGTATCTTACCCGGAAATGGCGGGCGCAGCAGCGAGAAAGCGCGGTGCGTATCGCCTATGAAGAGGGGCGCTTCGGCGATGCCGTCGCCCATGCCCGCACACTCTACGAATTCGACTTGGACAACCCCTGGGCGAACTTTTTTCTGGCCTGTCATCATTTGGAAGCCGAACGCTACGGCATCGCGCTGCAGCATCTGGAGCATGTGGTCACGGACTGGCCTGATGATGCTTATACCCATTTCGCCATCGGCCTGTGTTACGATTATCTGGAAGCCCCGCGTCCTGCCGCCGATGCTTACGGGCGAACGCTGCAGCTGGAACCGGAATGGGCCAAAGCGCGCAAGAATCTAGGCCGGGACTTGTATTTGCTCGGCGACTACCCCGCCGCCGAAGAGGCTTTGCGCCGCTGCTGCGCCGCTGCCCCGGAGGACCGGGAAGCGCACGACCTTCTGGGCTATGTCTGCTATCGCCAGGGGAAGTTCACGGACTCATTCGGCCACTACGAAAGCGCACGCCGCTTGGACCCGTTTAATCCCAAGATGGCCCGCAATGCCCGCCTGCTGTATATGAAAAGCGCCCGGTCGTAACTTTCGCGTCAGGAAAGGGATATGTCCTTGCTACCCATCAAACACTATACGCCGGAAGAATACTTGGCAATCGAGGGGGCGGCTGAATTTAAGCATAAGTACCGCACCGGCGAAATCTTTGCAATGGCCAGGGCAAAACGCGCACATAGTTTGATTACCACGAACACATTGGTAGCTCTCGCCAACCAATTACGAGACCGAGACTGCGAGGTTTATTCAAACGACATGCGCGTTCAGGGCAACCAGTCGCGCGAGTACAGCTACCCGGATGTCGTCGTGGTGTGCGGTCAGCCGCAGTTTCGAGATAGCCGGCCGCTGCGCGATGTCTACAGCAAAGTGACGCTGGAAGCGCCGGTGCGTTTGACTTTAGAGGGGCCGCGCTGACATTCCATCTCACCGCCGTCACAAATCATAGTTCGGTTCGGCGCAGAAACTCCAGGCTGGAACGCAGGCAGTCAAAGGGATCGCGGCGGCACTCATCCTGCTCCACCGTGTACCACTCGACTCCTGCCGCAGCGCAGGCCGGGAGCAGATGCGGCCAGTCCAGATTGCCCTCGCCGACCGGGGCCATAACCGGCTCCTGGCCGTTCATCTCTTTATCTTTTACATGGATGACCGGAATACGGCCCCGGCAGCGCTCCACGAGCCGTTCCGGGTTCAGCCCGGCATGGCTGACCCAGAACAAGTCCAGTTCCAGAAGAAAGTCCGGGCCGCCCTGCTCCGCAAAGAGGTCAAACAAAGTGCGCGGGCTGCCGTTGTCATTCAAGCCGATCCGCTCAAACTCCCAGGCATGATTGTGGTAGCCAAAACGAATGTCTGCCCCTTTGAGACGGGCAATCACTGGTGCAGAATCGCGCAGAAATGCCCGAAAGCCCGCTTCACCCTGGGCTTGATACGCGCCGGGAAGCCCGCCAATCGCCGCAAAGTCGCAGCCCAGGATGTGATGAAAGTCAATTTCCTGCGACGTGTTTTCGGCGAGAGCATCCCAGCTTCGGTGGGTCGCAATGCACTTTAGCCCGTTGTCGTCCAGCATCCGGCGCGCCATGGCCGGCGAGACTTCCGGCAGGTCGCCCGCCATTGCGCTCACAGCCGAAAGCTGCACCGCCGGATAGCCGAGCGCAGCGATTTTTTCCAGGCTCTTTGCCAGATCACGGCAGGTTTTGGTAAATTCGCGGATCGTATAGGTTTGCACGGCGAGCTGAGAGCTAATCTGAGATTTCACCGCTTGGCTTCCAGTTCTTCCCACCGGCGATACAATGCAGTCACGGCCTGCTGGGCCAGCGGCAGGGCATTCCAGACTTCATGCAGCTTTGCAGCGTCGGAGGCGACCGAGGGGTGTTCCATCCGGCGCTGCAAATCGGCGACTTCTTCCTCGGCGGCTTCGATTTTTGCTTCCATCAACGCCAATTCTTTACGCTCGGCGGTGGAAAGACGGCTCGGCGCCGGCGCGGCAGGTTTCGGTTTTGCGGCGGCCACTGGTGCGGGAGGTGAAAACTGCGCGGCCTGCCACTGATCCAGGCCGACGAAATGGCGCGCGCCGCCTTTGCCGTCCAAAGCCAGCAGATCGGTAGAAACACGGTCCAGCAGGTAGCGGTCATGGGTGACCAGCACCAGTGCGCCGGGAAACGACAGCAGGCTGTCTTCCAGCACTTCCAGCGTCGGAATGTCCAGGTCATTGGTCGGCTCATCCAGAATCAGCACATCGGCGGGCCGCAGCATAAGCTGGGCGATCAAAATACGCGCCTGCTCGCCGCCGGACAAAAAGCGGATGGGCGTTTGAAGCTGCTCCGTCTTGAACAGGAACTTCTTGGCCCACCCGGAAACGTGCATCGGATTACCGCGATAAATCACCGTGTCGCTGTTAGGGCTAAGCGCGTCGCGCAAGGACTGGGTTTTGTCGAGCTGCGCCCGGTTCTGGTCAAACAGCACCACGCGCAGGCTGTCGGCTCGTTTGACCGTCCCGGCATCAGGAGCCGTTTCGCCCGTCAGCAGGCGGATTAAGGTGGTTTTGCCGCTGCCGTTCGGCCCGATCAAGCCGAGCTTGGTTCCCGGAGCCAGGGTCACGTCTAAATTCTCAAACAGTGTTCGCCCGCCCAGGCTTTTTTCCAACTCTTTGCCGACAATGAGGTCGCGTGTCTGACGGCCTGACGCGCTAAACTCAATCCCTGCCGTGCGTCCCTGGGAATTGCGGAACTTGAGCTCGGCCAGTTCCCCGATCATCTCCCCCGCCTGCTGGATGCGTCCCTGTGCTTTCGTGGAGCGAGCCTGCGCCCCGCGCTGAAGCCATTCAATTTCACGCTTCACCTGCGTTTGCAGCGCGTCCTCTCGGTGCGCCTGCGCGGCGAGATAGGCTTCCCGCTGGATTAAGAATTCGCTGTATGCGCCATTGACACTGAGAAAGCCCTCGGCATACGCCGGATGCAGCTCTACAATGCGGTTGGTCACATTTTCCAAAAACACGCGGTCATGGCTGATAAGCACAAACGCAAACGGCGCGTCCTGAAGCAGTGTCTCCAGCCACAGCACCCCCTCCAGGTCCAAGTGGTTCGTCGGCTCGTCAATCAGCAGCAGTTCCGCGTCCTGTACCAGCGCGCGGGCCAGAGACAGACGCTTTTTCCAGCCCCCGGAAAGGGTTTCCACGGCTTGATCCCGCGCCGCGAAGCCGACTTTGCCCAGGGCGATCTCGATGCGAACGTCACGCTCTAAGTCGTCCAGCGGACGCCCGGCGAGTGCCTCGGTCAGCACGCTTTCCACTGTCGCTCCTGCCGGAAACGTGTCGTCCTGCGGGATATAAGCCGTTCGCAGACCACGCTGAATGGAGAGGGTTCCGCTATCGGGCTTTTCCAGTCCGGCGAAGATTTTGAGCAGTGTGGACTTGCCCGCGCCATTCGGCCCGATCAGCCCCATGCGCTCGCCGTCCCCTACTCCCAGAGAAATGCTCTGGAACAGCGGACGCGCCCCGTAGGATTTTGAAAGGGATTGGCAACTGAGTAAAACAGCCATAAAAGAGTGGTATCCCGGCAAAGAAAAGCGACCTGAGCCAGAAAACGGCGGGCAGGTCGCGATGATGACTTTTCAGAAAAGCAGCGCACTCAACGCACCCGGAGCGATTTGAACGCCCGACCGATCGCTCCGAAGGCGATTGCTCTATCCGCTGAGCTACGGGTGCAATAAGCTGAGATTATAGCACATGTATCGGCTATAATTCATTACAAGGATCAGAGAAAAAAGCGGCGGATTGTTGAATAAGGCAGACAACAAAAAAAGCGGGAGGCTATTGCCTCTCGCCATCGCTTCGTTTTTGCGAACGTGAATACAGTATATCACAAAGAAGCATTGTTGTCAAGAGGCAACTAGGCCGCTGAAAACACCTAAAAGGCGAATACTGCCGCTTCTTTCAAGGCAATTACCCTTCTATTCTTATTATTTTGTTGCACCATACCAATGCAAACAGTAATTTTCCGTTTCACAATTGTCGCAAAAATTAGAGCATAGTAACAAATGGAAAAGTGTTTTTCCAAAGGAGACGCAAATGCCGGAACAATCTCACGAGGTTTTTTCACCCCTGGATGCCCAGGTTCAAATCGGCCATGTCCATCTCAAAGTCGCCGATTTGGAACGAGCGCTCGGCTTTTATCACGGGGTTCTTGGCCTGGAGGTGATGCAGCGCATCGGCAGCAGCGCTGCCTTTCTATCGGCAGGAGGCTATCATCATCACATTGGCCTGAATACCTGGGAAAGCCAGGGCGGATCGCCGCCGGCCCCCGGCACAACGGGCCTTTACCACGTGGCGCTTCGCTATCCCACCCGCGCGGCCCTTGCCGACGCGCTGCGGCGAGTGATTGCGGCAGGCATTTCGCTGGAAGGGGCCAGCGACCATGGGGTGAGCGAAGCGCTATATCTGCGTGATCCTGATGACAATGGGATGGAGCTATACTGGGATCAGCCTCGCGAAGACTGGCCGCGCACCGCGGACGGGCAACTGGCGATATACACGCGGCGACTAGATTTACAGAGTCTGCTGGGCGAACCCAAACCCGGCTGAAGATGTTATTCTGCCAGCAGACGCCGCGTGTAGTCAATAGAGCGGGCGACGGCGACGGACGGGTCTTCTTCGCCCTCGTATTCAATGTTCAGCCAGCCATCAAAGCCGGCCTGACGAAGCGCGCTGATACAGTCCGGCAGGTCAACATCGCCTTCACCGATGGCAGTCCCCGCAAATTTCAGCCCCTCGGTTCCGACATAAGCAAAGCCGGAATAGTTGTCGGGAACGACATGAAAGTCCTTGAAATGGCACATCGCGGCGCGGGCCGCCAGGGACGCGACGGCCAAATGCGACGCCTGGTGCACCAGCAGAAAGTTTCCCGTGTCGGGATTGGCTTTCAGCGCGGGGCTGGCGACGGCGCTCAGGATGGTTTCCACCTGGTCACTGCGGCCCGCCAGTTTGCCGTGATTTTCCAGCGCCAGCGTGATCTGGTTTTCGTAGGCATAAACAGCCGCTTCTTTAAGGCCGTCGATGATCCACAGCAGGCCCTGCTCATACGAAATGCCCGGTGCAAGATCGCCGCCGAAAACGCGCACGGTCTTCGCCCCAAAATGGACCGCATTATCTACGCCGTCGGCGATTTTCTGGACGCTGGCCGCTCTGGCTGCCGGGTCGGATTGGACAAAGTTGTTGGCAACGGAATAAACGCCGACGGGCAGCCCGGTTTCAGCCAGAGCCGCTTCCACCGCAGGCAATTCGGCACTGCGGTCTTTCCAGAAAAAATCGAGCAGCTCCACGCCGTCTGCACCGAGCCGTTTTGCCTCGCGAATAAAGCCGGGAATATCCAGTTCCCCGCGCCGAACGGGAGCCGCATAGCTCCACATGCTGAGACCTAATTTCATGGGTGGTTCCTAAATATTCGGCAGCACGCGCTCGGCAAAGAGCAGGCCGCTGATGGTTTTCGAGTCAATAATCTCGCCGCTGTTGATTTTTCCAATTGCTTCGGAGAGCGGCAAAGTGACGATTTCGAGAAATTCGTCTTCGTCCGTGTGTCCCTCCGCCGGAGTCAAATCCAGCGCGAGAAACACATGGATGACTTCGGTGGAATAGCCCGGCGCCATATAAGAATGAAACAGCTTCACCATGCGTCCGGCGGCATAGTTAATTTCTTCCGCCAGCTCACGCCGAGCGCACAGCTCGATATCTTCATCATGGTTGCGTGTTCCCGCCGGGATTTCCAGCAGGCAGTCGGCGGCGGCGCGGCGGTATTGACGCACTAAAATGACCGTGTTTTTGTCCAGCATGGGAACCATTGCCACTGCGCCCCGATGTTCCACGATCTCGCGCTGGCTCATTTTGCCGTCCGGCATCCGCACGGTATCCAGGCGCAGATTGATGATTTTACCTTCGTACAAACGCTTGCTGCTGGTGACGGTTTCTTCAATGTCGGGCATAATGGCTTCTTTCTACTCTGTTTCTACAAATCCGGCAGCGGCGGCGGCCAGAAAAAACAGCGGGTCTTCGGCGGGTGTCCGCCCCATAGACGTGACGGCGATGCCTCGCTCTGCCAGCAAATCCAGCGCGGCCTGTGCGCCTTCAATAAACAAAACGCTGTGGCCCGGCGGCAGCTCGGTCTCATCGGCTCCGGCAGGCAGGGGAACGATGCACCGCGAGTAGGCCAAATCCAGCGTCGTACGCGTGTGGTGGCTGATCCCCTGGTGGCGCGTTCGCACGTCCGCCGACGACATGCGGGCAATGGCAATGGACGTGCCGCGGAGCGCCTTGACAATGTCTAAATTTTGCGCCTGCTCGATGCCGCTGAAGCCGTATTTTGTCCCCGTTCCGGCGTTGCCCGGCCCCTGGCAGACAATCGCTGCATCGCAGCCGAGAATGTGCTTTGCCGCCAGCAGGGCGGAGTGCAGCGTGACCGTTTCACCATCCCCGCCAAATGCCTGCCCGCAGGTAATGGTCGCGTGGAGCAAGCGAGCGGCTTTGAGATCGCGCACCAACCGGCTGAATGCCAGCGGCAGCGCGGCGGCATCCGTCATCACATAAGCAACTTTGCGCCGTCCCGACAGGGACAATCCGGCGGCGGCAGGGGCGATCTGGGAATGAATCTGGCCGACCAGCACCGGCAAATTCTCTAAGTCACGTTCCCAGATGTCTGCATACTTTTCCTGCTCTTCCAGTGTCAGAACCGCCTGCTGGCAGGGCAGGTAGCGGCCTTTGATAATATGGCCTGCCCCTTCGCTTTTCGGCTTCGGCAAAGGGCGCGTCAGATTGGCGGAAACGAAATCATAGCCCCCCGTGCCAAGCTTGAGATTCTGGGCCGTCGTGTTCAGCAGCACCTCATCGCCGGGATGGGCCGGGCCGGTGAGCGCGGGGTAGTTGACGGCCCGGCGCGTTTCCATTTCCAGGCGCACGGCCAGCTCCTGCGCGTCCCCATCCCAGTCCGTCACGGACTGCACTTTACCGGCGGCTTGGGTCAGCATAGGTGACGCTCTGCCCCTACCCCCGCCACTGGGCGGCGGTCTGGACAATGGAAACGACAAGCTGAGTGCTTTTGACCATGTCCGAAATATGCACGTATTCATCGTGGCGGTGAATGTTCATCATGCCGCAGCCCAGCACGGTGGTTGGAAAGCCATTCGCATTAAAGATGTTGGCATCCGCCCCGCCGCCGGTGACGCGCAGCAGCGGCTCCAGGCCGATGCGCTCCGACGCCGCCATGCCGACCGTCAGCACGGGATCGTCCATGCCGAGTTCGTAGCCGACATAAGCATTTTCGTTTTTGATTTCCATGGTGACGCCTGCCGCGGCAGCTTCTTCGCGGAAGCAGGCCATCATATGTTCGCGCTGCGTGTCCAGTTTCACCCGGCTGCGCGAACGTGCCTCACACTTTAAATAGCACTCGGCGGGAATGATATTGGTGGCCGTCCCGCCGGTAATAATCCCGACATTGGCCGTGGTTTCCGGGTCTATTCGGCCCAGCTTCATACGGGCAATGGCACGGGCGGCGACGAGGATCGCGGAAACGCCGTCTTCCGGCTGCGCGCCTGCATGAGCGGGCTTGCCATGTATCCAGACATCAAAAATGTCCTGCGTCGGTGCACTATAGATCAGGGAGCCGACAGGCGGGCCGGCATCAAGCACGTAGCCAAAGGCCGCTTTGATCCGGGCAGGGTCAAGGTGATAAGCCCCGACCAGGCCAATCTCCTCGCAGATAGTGAGCAAAAGCTGGATGTCGCCGTGCGGGATATTCTGTTCGTCTAAAATCCGCATGGCTTCCAAAATGGGGGCCATGCCGCATTTATCGTCTGCACCCAGAATTGTCTCGCCATCCGATTTGATGATGTCGCCGTCAAAAATCGGCTCCAAACCCGGCGTCGGTTCCACCGTGTCAAAATGCGCGGAAAAGAAGATCGCCGGCGCATCCGGCAGGCTGCCTTTTTTGAAGGCGATCAAATTGCCGACATTGCCGCCGACTTTTTCTCCGGCATCATCGTAGTCACATTCAAAGCCCAGATCAGTGAGAATCTGGCGGCCAATCTCACTGGCGGCGCGCTCCTGACGGGGCGGCGTATTTTGCCGCACCAGGTCTATAAAGGTCTGAACGAGGCGATCTTGATTGACGGCAGCAGGCTGAGCCATAAGAAAACTCCTTGCAAGGCAATTGTGTCTCTCTTTCGACGGCGGGGGCATGGTTTCCTGCATAGAAATAGCAACCTAACCTCCTGCCCCCTTCCCTGTCAAGGAAGGGGGAGCGGAAAGCGCAATTCTTACCCTTCCCTAACAGGGAAGGGTCGGCGCGTAGCGACGGGGTTAGGTTTTATCAGGTAAAATAGCGGCAGACTTGACAAGTTTTCGACGAGGCAGGAGGAACACGATGGGGATTCTGGATGGAAAACAGGGCATTATTTACGGGGTTCGCAATGAGAAATCGCTGTGCTGGGGCTGCGCGCAGAGTCTGGCCCGTGAGGGAGCAAGGCTGGCCCTGACGTTTCTGGGAGAACGGGAAGAAAAAGACGTGCGAAAGCTCGCGCCGACGCTGCCGGGGGGAGACCGCACGGTCATTCAGGGCTGCGATCTGACCAGCGAAGAGCAGGTCGCCGCGCTGCAAGAAACACTGGCAAAGGAATTTGGGCGGATAGATTTCGTGATCCACGGTGCGGCATTCGCCCATCGGGACGACCTCAGCGGGCGGTTTGTGGACACCTCACGAGCGGGTTTCGCGCAGGCGCTGGACGTATCTGCCTACACCCTGACCGTCGCTGCCAAAGCCGCCGAGCCGCTGATGACCGCCGGAGGCAGCATCCTGACGCTTACCTACATCGGCGCAGAGCGCGTGATCCCGAACTACAACATCATGGGTGTTGCCAAAGCCGCGCTGGAGGCCTCTGTCCGCTACCTGGCAAGCGATCTGGGGCCACAGGGGGTGCGCGTCAACGCCATCAGCGCCGGCCCGACCATGACTTTGTCCGCACGCGGCATTTCCGGCTTTTCCGACATGCACCGCGAGTCGCGGGAGCGTGCGCCGCTTCGCAAAAACACAACCATTGATGAAGTGGGCGACACGGCGGCGTTTTTGATTTCCGACTGGTCGCGCGGCATCACCGGAGAGGTTCTGTATGTGGACAATGGCCTGCATATTCTGGGATGACAGACTCGGGGTAATGCGTGCGAATTGACTGGCAACTAGGCGATGCATATGAGGAAATCGGCGGCGCGGGCCTGCTGCACGAAGCCATAGAAGACGCACTGAACACCGTGCCGCGTGAGCATCTGCGCCGGCTGGACACACTCCTTATTCGCGACACCGACCCAAAGGGCAAATCGCTGGGTATCTGGCGTCAGGACCATGGGGGCTGCGCGATTGAGATGTATGCCGAGCCGCACGTCAGCCCGCTGCTGCTTTTTCCGGCGCAGACGCGCGATTTTGCCCTGCGGCTGCATCTGGCGTACACGCTTTTCCACGAAGTCGGCCATCACGTCACCCGCGTTCTGAACCCGCGCGCAACGCCGCCGCGCAAGGCGGCATTGGTAGAAGCCAAAATCGAGCGCTGGGCCGATGACTACGCTGAAAAGCGCCTGCGGCGTCTTTGCGCCTCCTGGCTGGCTCCCGGCGGCCTCGCCGCAGACCCGGAGGCCAGGCGTGCGCTTTCCATTGCCCTGCGCGCTCTGCGGCTGGAAAAAATTACGGAAAAAATTACGGAAACAGAAGCGGGAACAAAGACCGCCTTGTCGTCGTCCTAAACAGGCACGAACTTCCCCGCCGAGTCAGGCGGGAGCAATGGCGCACCCGCCAATCACATAGCACGAAAAACCACCCTGAAACAAAAGTTCCGGGGTGGTTTTATTTTCATACAAGCATTAAGATCAAGGCCAGTCTGAGGCCGCATACCGCACAGGGCTATTATGGTATTCTTGGAGAAGCGATACGATACTGATCATTTGAGATTTATGCAAGGGGCGCAGCGATAGTTTTTGTGCAAGATTAATTGCCGTCCGTCCCCTGTAATCTGGTATATCCGCATTTACGTTGTATGCAAGCAGCAATTTGACTGCTTCCATTCGTCCATTGCTGACAGCAACCATAAGTGGGGAGCGACAAGGATTTTCTTCGGATTGAGTCGTCAAATTTGGATCAGCGCCGTTTTCCAAAAGCAATTTGATGAGATCAAAGGAATTATGTAGAATAGCCAGCATCAGAGGCGTCCACCCATTTTGCGATGCGGTATTCGGGCGAATACCTTGCGCGAGCAGCCGAGAAGTTAAGCCAATATCCTCTTTTTCAATGGCAGCTAGTATCTCGATAGCGCCCGATTGCTCTGTTATCATTGCAGTTTCCAATTCTTTGCAGAACGAAGAATTTAATACACCGTGCCGACGTAAGGAACAGGATGATCGAAAATCACCCCTGAGTCGGTATCCAGGTAGTAATCGTAAATCGCATCTTTTGCGTTCCATCGCGCCCAAACTTTCAGCCATTGGCCTGATGTACCTGCCAGTTGTTTGGCATAATATCCCCAATCACCATCCGAGTCTATTCTTTTTGTATCTTCCATCATCTTAACGGCAAAAGCAGCATTACTGTTCAGAACGCCTGTAAGGTCTTTGACCTCACCTTCCAACAGGAAGCCAAGCGCATTCCCAATACTGTCCATTGTTTCGCTGATATCCGCAGAACAAATTGTGGAAATTATGCCTCTTTTGCTTATTTTCTTAACTTCACTCAAGAAGTCATCACATTAATTGAACCAGATACGCTTTTTTCCTGCGTGGTGCGTCCATGAGCCTGCTTGCAGTCTTACAGCGCGGCCACGTCGCGCTCCAGGCGGCGGGCCTCATGGCGCATATCTCGCAGGCGTATCAGTGCCGCATCCGTCAGCACTAAATCCCACTCGTCCGTGTCATAGCCGGCCAGGAAGCGGGCCAGATAGGGGCCGGTCTTGGGAGGAATTGGCACGGCCCGGTCGGCGACGGTGAAAGGCATCAAAGCGATCTGCGTGTCATCAAACTCCGACTGCATCTT
This sequence comes from Capsulimonadaceae bacterium, assembly GCA_965277095.1. Lineage (GTDB taxonomy): Bacteria > Armatimonadota > Armatimonadia > Armatimonadales > Capsulimonadaceae > JANXMY01. Next base: position 1,941,822 of record OZ255718.1, on the reverse strand, counting down.
TTTGCCGCGCCGGCTGGCATAAGCCGGGTTGATCTGCGAGACCAGGCCCCACTCTTTCATGGCTTCTTCCGCGCGGCTGGCAAAGAAGCAGGCCAGACCCCGGTTGGAATGCAGCATGACATTGCGTGGGTCAATGACAAGCGCCCGGTCAAACATATCGATGGCCTGCTTGTGACGTTCCAGCGACTGCTTCATGCGCGGGTCCTGCGGGTTGCGGGAGTCATTCTTGAGCTTCACGCCCGACTTGGCATAAGCCAGGCCCAGATTGGAGAAGTCTTCCATACGTGTCTGCCGCAGCACGATCACATGGCGGAACTCGGCAATGGCTTCGTCGATCTGGCCTTTTTGATAAAAGACCACGCCGCGATTGACATGGCAGTCCGCATTGGCCGGCTCGTAGCGGGCTGTCAATTCCCATTCTTTCAAGGCGGAGTCTTGAAGCTTCTGATTGGCGAGCGCCAGACCCCACTGGTAATGCACCCCATGAAACTCAGGCTTCAATTCCAGGGCGCGCTTGAAGTGCGGAATCGCCAGTTCAGGCTTGTTCAGGGCAATGTAGCACAAACCGAAATTATTCTGCACTTCGGAGATATGCGGGTCCATGCGAAGCGATTCCCCCAGCTCTTCCAGCCCGGTATTCAAGCTGTCCTGGCGCAAATACAGCCAGCCGATCTGGGCCGGAATGGCTGGGTCTTCAGGACTCAGCTCCGCCGCTTTTCTTAAATGCAGCAGCGCTTCGTCAAACGCCCCGGCCAGACCCTGCGCGACGCCCAGGTTAATGCGTGCCAGGGGAACCTGCGGCCAGAGGCGAACGGCGGCCTGAAAGTTTTGGACTGCCTGCGGCAGCATCCGCTGCTGCGTTTTGACCACGCCCATCGCCGTCAGCGCCTCGCCGGAGCGTGCGCTGAATTGCAGGGCGCGCGCCAGATAACGCTCGGCAATGTCTAAGGCGTCGTAATCGGCATAAGTTTTGCCGAGATTGTAGCAGGCTTCAAACAAACGCGAATTGAGATTGATGGCTTCCTTGAGTTCCAGAATGCCCTCATTGATCGCCCCAATTCGGGAAAGCCCATAGCCGTAATTGGCCCGCACCCCGGCGCCGGCAGGCTCCAAACGCGCCGCCCGCTGGAGTTTTTCCAGCAGAAACGGGGTGATCGTTTCCAGCGCCTGGGTTAAGCTCTGGTTGGACTGGGCATGAGCGTGGCTCGGCTCAAGCTGAAGCGCGGCGACAAACGCATTGGCGGCAGCGGCACGGTCTCCGGCCAGAAACTGCGCCAGTCCAAGATCATTTTGACCATCGGCTTGAAGGTGGGCATTGCCGGCGGCAAGTGTGATCGCCTGCTCAAATTGCAGGACAGCTTCTTCATACCGCTGCTCCCGACAGAAAATCAGGCCAAGACGCTGATAGAGAACGGGGTTTTTCGGTTCCAGCGCCAAAGCGCGCTGAATGTCTCCCAGTGCTTGCGGCGATGCAGCCGGGTCGGGGTCCATTCCAGTCTCCAAAAACAGATGGGCGAGATTTGCGGGCGGAGCAACAGCGGACGGGCTGAGACGCTTAGCCTGTTCCAGCATTTCCGCGGCCTGCGGCAGCGCGCCGCGGCGCGCCAGAGCAACCCCGGCATTGTTGCGGAATTCGGCGTCCACGCCCCCGATCTGCTGGGCCTGCTGAAACCATTGGACGCTTTTTTCAATCTCCCCTTGAATCAGAAACAGTGCGCCCAGCGCCATCCGTGCCGCCGAGGCACGCTCTGGGACTTTCAAATCCGCTTCCGCGCGCTCCTGAATCTCCGTCATCAGCTCAGTGATCCGCGTTTGCAGAGAAGCAAGCTGCCCTTTCATCCGGTTTCCCGGCAGCAGGCCGCGCATGAATGTCAGCCCGCCTCCGCCGGCATTTGCCTGCGGCGCAAGGCGGCTGGTCTTGCCCAGGCGCAGGACGATGCCGCACTGGTTGCAAATAATCGCTGTAGGGGAGTTTTTAAAGCTGCAATAAGGGCAGATCATTCAGAAGTCGCCTTGTCGTGTGATCAGGAAATCGCGGAAGATGCCAGGCGCGCACCCTGGTTGGCAAGCTGGTCGGCGCGGGCATTGCCTTCGCGCAGAATATGAGTGAGCGTGACACCGCCGGGAAACAAGCGGCATAGTGCCTGTGCTTCCTGCTGCAAAGCGCGCAAATGCGGGGCATTGATTTTGTAACGCCCTTCCATTTGCCGCGCCATGAGCTGGCTGTCGGTATGCACCAGCACACTTTCCGCGCCGCGCCCCTGCGCTTCTTGCAGCCCGCGAATCAATGCCCTGTATTCAGCGACATTGTTGGTCGTCTGTCCGATGCCCTCCCCGATCTCCGCCAGGGTTTCCCCGGCGCTATCCGTGATCAAAATGCCGATGCCAGCCGCACCGGGATTGCCTTTACATGCGCCGTCAATAAAAAGAATAAGTCGTGTCACACCGACTATTATGACACAAAAACATCTCAGTTCGGCTAATCAGACGCTTGGGGGCGGCGGCCACACATCGGAAGAAGGAGCAGAAGTGCCTGCCGGTGGATACCCGGCCTGCGACGCGGACAAAGCGGCGAAGCGCTGGGCGGCTTGAAATCCCTGAAAAATGCGAAACAGGGCATACGCATGAATCGCGCCTTCCAGATATTCCGTGATGTAAAAACAAACCAGAGCATCCAGAACATACAGCGCCATGCCCGTCAGAAATGCCCAGCGCGCCCCCCGCCGCGCGAAAAACCCGAACAGCGCAAAGACCCCTGCCGCTACCCCCGTTACCCCCAGATAAGTGCCCACTCCCATCCCCGTGCGAAGGGCGAAATCCGGCAGGCCGAGGCCAAAAAAGAAGCCAAACGAAGTACGCATCAGCAGCAGGACCGCATTGACCACCGACAACCCTGCAATCCAGAAAAACCAATCTCCGCCTATCTGTGTCTGCCGCGCCGCAATCGCGCGTTCCATGCCGCCGCCATTAATCATCTGCTGTCCTCCTGCCCCCAAGTGATGTCGGAAGTCTACGGCTATTCGCCAGCAGTGCGGGCAATTCCTCCCGGCAGTATTTGCGGTGTGCTGCCGGCGAGGCGCGTCAAAAAATCTTCCAGTATCGCGTCTTCCGCATACATTTGTCCCTCCACCCACTCCAATTCGCCGGTGTCGGCATCCCCCTTTAGCTCCCAGTGGCCGGGGCAGAAACGAATGGCTCTCCCGACAAAATAATAGCTGACCTCGCAGACGACCGGTTTCCCGTCCTGGCGAAGAATGTCCAGACAAATGGTTTGCGCGCTCAGGGCGGCTGCCACTTGAAACGCAAGCCGGATCGCATCCGGCTCAATCAGCGATGGATCAAATTCAAGACTGCCGCTGCCGCTGGCACGGAAATCCTGCGGACGATTGGCGCGGCGAATGCCGAACGCCCGGTTTCCAATCACCGTGATGCGCGTATCAAACTCGTTGCCTGGAACGAACTCCTGCACCAGCAGATAGTCTTTGTGAAAATCAAGCCCCCCGATGCTCGGCCCGTGTCCCCGAAAAAGGTCACGGGCAGCGGCACGGAGCCGTTTGGCGGCGCGGGACAGGGAAGCGCCGGCGGGAAGGTCCAAATTGGAGAGGCCGTAATTGAATAGCTGCCTGACCCAATACTCCGCCTCTGCCTGATTTCGCAGGAGCTGAACATTCTGCGAATAAACACCGGAGCGCAGTTTGATTACCAGCGGGTACTCGGCACTGCGGCAAAAGTCCAGCGCATCTTGGGACTGCCAAAAAACCCAGGTGCGCGGAATGGGGAGGCCGGCAGCTTGAAGCAAATAACTCTGCGCGACTTTGTCATCAAAGTGCCAGCAGCTTTTCCAGTCAGGAAATACGGGAATGCGGGAAACATGTCCCAGTGCAAGCATCAGCCGCCGGGCCACGTCGCGGGGAAAGGGAATCGGTGGAAACCACCATAAAAAACCGTCGCAGCCTTTGATTTGCTCAAAGAAGTCTGCCCGGAAGATATCGACCGGACAGACTTCATGCCCGGCTTGATTTAATGTCTCAATCCAGCGCTTTGAAAACGATTCCAGGCCGTGCGGAAGCTCCAGAAAGTCAGGCTGGATTGCGATTCTGTAGGAGGATTTGCCCCCCTGAAAATGATTGTTCAGATGTCAGTTCTCCTTCCATGATTTGCTGCGAAATCGTCAAATCGCGCACATGCGCGGCGATCGCGCGGTTGATCTCCACTTTGGTCATTTCGCCGGGCAAAAACGCCGGGCCGAACGAAATGCGTGTCGGTTTGTCGGGCCGCCAGGTATCACAGTCGTCAATAAATGCAGGCAGAATCGGCAGTCCAAACTTGCGGGCCAGGTGGGCCGCGCCGGGAAGAACGCGCGCATCCTTGAGTTCGCCGTCAATCAACGAATCGCGGCAGCCGCTTTCGTCGCACCGCAGTTTGCCGGGGAAAATGAGGATCGGCTCCCCGCGACGAATGGGCCGGGCCGCCGATTGAAAAAAAGTGCGATGAAAACAGGCTGGATTATGTTCCACGGGAATAAACTCCATGCCTTCCATCATCCCCTTCCCAAATGGCTGGCCGACGCGCTTTTGCAGAAATTTTACGAATGGGCGCGGAGACCACCAGCCCCGGTCACTTTTGGCGACGACATGCAGCGTCAGGCCGGTCTCCTGCTGCACAACGCGGCGCAAAATAAAGCTATCCGGCGGCTGGTTCAGCAGCGACAAGAGACGCGCCTGCGTCAGCCGGCCCAATGGCGCATTTTCGGCCCGAATCAGCACATGATTTGCGACAATCAGGCACGGCTGCCGCAAGGCGGCGCGCAAATGCTCCTTCCCGGAAACGATCAAGGAGAAGTCCGCGCAGCGCCTATCGAGGAAGAAGCGCCGGCCATGCACGGTGACGCTGCCCCAGAGCCGTCCCGCGCACTGCATCAGTGCGACGCGATCTTTTTCCAGTTGAAAGGCCTCGCTCATGTCAGTTTCCCTTGCTTTTTGAGCCTGCGCGCTTGCCTTCTAAATCCCAGCAAACGTGCAGGGTTTGCAGCCCGCGGAAAGCAAGCCCTTCCTGACGCCACTCCGGCGGCTTTTGTAAACGCAAATGCGGAAGCCGGGCGACTAAACAGGCGAACACCGTCTGGGCTTCCAGGCGTGTCAGGGCCGCGCCGAGGCAAAAATGCGGTCCATGGCCAAATGCCAGATGGCGATTTTCGGCGCGCGTGATGTCGAGCCGGTCAGCGTCCGGGAACTGAGCCGGATCACGGTTTGCCGGCCCGATGCCTACTTGTACGCGCTGGCCTTTTTTCAGCGTCTGGCCCTGCCACTCCAGGTCTTCCTGCATGTACCGGAGCGTCCACTGCACCGGGCTGTCAAAGCGCAGCAGTTCTTCTACGGCAGAGCCGACCAGGGATGGATCATCGCACAGCTTCCGCCACTGCTGCGGGTGGCGCAGAAGCGCGAGCAGGCCGGAGGAAAGAAGCCGCGTCGTATTCTCATGGCCGGTCGCAAGCAGCAGCAGGCAATTGGCAACCACTTCGTCTTCCGGCAGAAGTTCCCCGTCACCGTCCGCCTGAAGCAGCAAAGTCATCAGATCGTCTCCGGGCTGAAGCCGCCGGGTCGGGAGCAGGGCGCGGAAATACGCCTCCGCCTCCCGGACACTCCGATATGCGGCCAAATCATCCGCCAGTGACGTTTCAAACGTCAAATACTTGAAATAATCACTGGACCACTTCTTGAAGCGGCCCAGATCATCCGCCGGCAGGCCAAGCATCCGCGTGATGACCAGCAGGGGAAACGGCACAGCGAGATCGGCAATCACATCCATCTGGCCGCCGTCCTGAACGGCATCCAGAAGCTCGGTCGCGATTTGCTGCATTTGTTCCTGCATCTTCGCGATGACGCGGGGCGTGAAGCGCCGGGCAACCAGTGAGCGCTGCCGGGGCTGGTCCGGTGCGTCCTGGAACAGCATCTGGCGATCCAGGCCGCTTTGCAGGCACCGAAATTCCCGTTCCACAAGCGGGGGTAAGTTTTCGTGAGACCAGGCCGAGGGGCCGTAGACGCGCTGCGACAGGCGCGGCTCGGCAAGCGCCGAGACGACATCCTGATACCGCGTCACAATCCAGTGTCCGGTCAGAGGGTCCCAGGCGAGAGGCTGACAGCGCAGGCGCGCATACAGGGAATACGGATTGTCTGTGCTGCGTTTGCGGAAAATCAAATAGGGCATCAGCGGCGTCTGATAATGAGTCAGCCCGTAAGCCAGGCGCTTGATCTGTCCCGCCTTTCCGCGCACATGTTTTACGACGCGCCGAGCGTGCAGATCGGGCAGGGAAATCCCTTTCGGCGCGCGCGTTCGCCAATCCTGCTGCGCCATAAGCGCCCGTCCTGCCTGCTCCCAGGTCACGCCGAGCTGGGCCAGGAGGCAGCCGGCATCACTGCCTTGCGGCTCCTGAACCAACGCCAGCAAAAGATGTTCGCCGCCGATATACTGGTCATCCAGATTGGCCGCAAGCTGGTACGCGCGTTCCACCGCCTGCCGAGCTTCGGCGGTCAGCGCCGGCTCTCCGCTCCCCGGCGCTTCGCGGTGAGTATCCCGCGGCAAACTTTCCTCCACAGCCTCCCGCGTCACACCCAGCGCAGCAAGCAGTCGAGCCGCCGGCAAATCGCCTTCCGCCGCCAATGCCCGGAGCAAATGCCGCGTGGACAAGCCGCCGTCTTCCGCCTCGGCCTGCTGCGCCGCGCGAAAAATAATTTTGTCCAGTCCCTGTCCAAATCGATGCCACATAAGCTGCCCTCCGGCGAAATTCCTCTTTTTATCCTCATTATGGCGTTCCACTGCCGCGCCGTTATGCTGCTGTGAGTCTTATTCACCGACTGAGGCGGGAAATTCCTGCTTGCTGTAAGCATCGGAAGGGGAAATCAGGCGCGGCGGCGGCCATACGTGCGGTAAACGAATGCCAGCACCTGCGCGACGGCCTCATACAAATCCGCGGGAATTTCTCGGCCAATCTCTACCGCGCTGTACAGGGTGCGGGCCAGCGGCTTGTTTTCCACCAGGGGAACTTTGTGCGCGCGGGCGACTTCGCGAATCTTTGCTGCCAGCTCATCCTGCCCCTTCGCGACGACTTTCGGGGCCGCTCCGCCCGGCTCGTAGCGCAGAGCAACGGCGAAGTGCGTAGGATTGGTGACCACCACATCAGCTTTGGGGACATCCTGCATCATGCGCCGCTTGGACATTTCCCGCTGGGTTCGGCGAATGCGGGCTTTGATCTGCGGATCGCCGTCGGACTGTTTGTTTTCCTGCTTGATCTCGGACAGGCTCATTTTGAGCGATTTTTCAAACTCGTATTTCTGGTAGGCATAATCGGCAACGGCCAGCAGAAAAAGTGTCACACTGACCCGCAGCCCCAGTGTCCACAACAGGCCGCCGACAACGCCCACCGTTTCGGCCAGCGGCATTCGCATGGTTCGCAGCAAGTCCCCCGATTCCAGGGCATTGCGGAGGGTAGAAAAGCAGATGCCGCCCACCAGCGCCATCTTCAGCAGCCCCTTGATGGCTTCCACCGAGCCGCGCAGGGACAGCAAGCGCTTAAATCCCTGGGCCGGATTGACCCGGTTCCATTGCGGGATCAATGCTTCCGGCGTGATCGCAAAGCCGACCTGCCCGATGCCCGATACCAGCCCCAGCGCCACCGCCAGCAGCGCGACCGGGCCGAGAATCTTCGCTCCCCACTCCAGCCCCTGCACCTGCCACTGCTGCACGGTGGAAAACGTGAATGCCGTGTCGTGCGGATTGAAACGAAACGCCGCCTGCAAATCTCCCAGCAGGCTCATGCCGGCCTCTCCCGGCAGCAGGGCATGAAGCATTCCCACGACCGCTACCAGTGTCAGCGCCGCGCCGAACTCTGCGGAACGGGCGACCTGTCCTTTCTGACGGGCTTCCTGCCGACGCCGGGGCGTGGCGGAAAATGATTTTTCTTCGCCTTCAGGCATATGCTACCGATGTATCCCCCGCAGCAGCGCCGCGACTTCATTGGGCGAGCCGGACACCAGATTCGAGACGGAATAGGTCAGCAGCGGCACGGCGGCAATCACCACCACAAACCCGACCAGCACTTTCACCGGCATCCCAACGAAAAAAACCTGCATGGACGGCATGGCGCGATTCAGAAACGCAAATGCAATGTCCGTCACCAGCAGCACAGCGGCGGCAGGCGCGGCGATTTGCAGGCCCGCCACCAGCATCCCAAACGAAATGTCCGTGAATGACCCGGCGAGATGCGCGACCGACAACTGCGCGACCGGCAGGGTCACAAATGATTTTTCCAGTGCTGCCAGCAGCAGCCAGTGACCGTTGGCAATCAAATACAGCACCAGCGCATACCGATATTGAAAATTGGCAATCGGGGAAACCGTTTCGTTGAACTGCGGATTAAATGTCGCCGCCTGCGTAAAGCCCATTTGATAGTCAATCAAATCGCCTCCCACTCGCACCGCCACGAAGATCAGCGAAACGACAAAGCCAATCAGCAAGCCGATCAGCGCCTGACCAAGCAAGGCTGCCACCATGCCGTACACCGACCCAGGCACGGCAGGGCCAAGCGCAGAGTGGACGAGCGGAAGCAGCACGAGGGAGAGTATCCCAGCCAGTCCGATCTTCGCCTGCGGCGGGATTTCCTGGCTGCCGAACACCGGCGCGATGACAAACAGAGAGGAAACGCGCACGAAAACCTGCAAAAAGGCCCAGAACGAGGCGGCGGAAAAAGCAGCAAGGTCAAACATAGCAGTGTACTGGTGTCGGAATTTATTGGATAGCGCGCGGCAGGCTGGCGAACAGCCCGGCAGTGAAGCCAACCATTGTGTGCAGCATCCAGGGACCCAGCACGACCAGCGCAGCGACCAATACGACGATTTTAGGAACAAACGTCAGTGTCTGCTCTTGAATCTGTGTCACGGCCTGGAAAAGACTCACTACCACGCCCACGCCCAGCGACAGAAGCAAAATCGGCATGGAAAGCTGCATTGCAATGAGTATGGAATGGCGGGCCAGGTCCATCGCCTGTAGTTCGTGCATCAAGTTCTCCAGAATATGTTCCAGAGGGCTTATACCATACTTTAACCAGGCAATCCTAAAAGCAATCCTAAAAGCAATCCTAAAAGCAGCCCTAAAAATTATGGGAGGGCTGAACTTTAACCGATCAGCACAAGATTTCTGCCTGCGGATTTGGCGGCATACAAAGCATGGTCTCCGGCAAAAAGAAGCTCTTCCGCCGTCACGCCATGTGTCGGATAAGAAGCCACGCCCGCGGAAAAGGTAGCGTGCACTGTTTTCCCATCCCAGGAAAAAATCGTTTCTTCAAATGCCGTTCGCCACTCCTGGACACGGCTGACCGCCGACGCAGCGTTTGCCCCCGGCAGCACGACCACAAATTCTTCGCCCCCATACCGGCACGCCACGTCTTCCCGCCGCGTTCGCTCCCGAAGGAGCGCTCCAAATGACTGCAAGACTTCGTCGCCGCCTTTGTGGCCAAACGTATCGTTGATGGATTTGAAGTGGTCAATGTCGATGACGACGAGACTAAGACACGCATGATCGTAAGCCGCGCGTGCCAATTCCCGTTCCAGAGCCTCATCCAAATACCGACGGTTGAAAAGCTGTGTCAGGGAATCACGGATCGCCTGTTCGCGCAGCTCAGTCTGCAAAGATTGAATCTCCGCGACCTGTGCAAGCAGGGCTTCGTGCGTTTTTTTGAGTTCGGCTTCCGCCCGCTTCCGCACCGTAATGTCCTGCATGACCACAAGCAGGCCGCGATTTCGCCCATCCCGATGCTGCAAAGGCGAAATGTTCAGCTCACAAAACCCCTCCTCTGTGCCAGGCAGCGGTATTTCTATTCGCCCGCCTTGCATCGTCAAAATCAAATTAACCAGCGCAGGCCAGGCAGCCAGCGCCTCCCGAATGTTTCCGCCCGGAGCCATTTTGGCGGGGAGATTCAGGAGATGTCGTGAGGCCGGATTGAGGTCGAGGAGACGCCCTTCCGCGTCTAGTACCAGCACGCCTTCGGTCATCATCTCGATCAGCGCCCCGCGCGCGACCGGAACCAGAGCGAACAACTGGAATTGGAACAAGCTCACGGCAAATCCGACGCCGGCGCCGGTCAGCAGCAAGGGGGTCAGTTCCAGGCCTCGGAGGGGGCTGAGGCCCAGCGTGTAAAACCAATCGCCGCCCCAGGGAATAAGAGCGCCTGCCAGCAGCGCTCCCGCCTGGCGTCGATACGTTTTGGGGAAGCGAATGACGGCCCAGACCAGCAGGCTGGTTCCAGCCAGCATGACCAGATACGAATAACCGATCACGCCCACCCAAAACCCCGCGCCATGCCGGTAAATCATCAGATTGTCGCCATCGGGACTGGGGGAAAAGCCCGACCAAATCAATCCGTGCTGCTCGTTGGTTGCCGCTAGGCCCACTGTCAGCAAAGGAACCACAAACAGCGCAGTCACCCGCCCGCGCGTCATCCATTGCTCCAAGCGATTATATTGCATCGCAAACAGCAAAAAAAACACCGGGGCGCTCAGCGTGCCGACATATTCCACTTTAGACCAGAAAACTTTGGCGTGGACGCCCACTGCGGCGTATTCCAGAGCCGCGCCCAGTGACCACTCAAAAGAGGCGACCATCAGCCAGATTAGGGGAATAGCGCCCGGCACCGCACGGCGCGGCCACGCAGCCACCGCAACCGCCACCGCGATCAGCGCCGTGACAGCGCTGATAATGGCGAAAAAAGTCAGATGAAATGCCATTCTTTCATAGGCGCTTTTATGTTCGCCGCCATCTTTCTTGCCCTAACAACTAAAGTGATTCCGACTCACTTTTGCCTAGCAGCAGCGGCAAAAGCTGCGTTTCCATAAATTGACGCACTATCGTTTCCTGGACTTCGGGGGCGGCATCCCACACCGGCTCGACATACCCAGCGACGGACTGATACAAGCTATAGATGGAGTCCGACTTGAGGGGGTCGGCATATTCAGTCTCATCTTTTTCCACATATTCATCCCAATTCCACATATTCACCCCAGCCCAGCGTCAAATCAAGCAGCCGGGTGATCGGGTCTTTGGTGTTAAGTGGCTCTGCCATACGGGTCAACCCAAATACAGCCGCAGATTATCGCCTTCTGCGAGCGTCTCCGTGACGGCGACGGGCAGGCCGTTGCGCTGGACTTTCAAGACGCCGCGCAGATCGCCGTCGCAATTGAACATATGAAAGACCGGGTAGGCTTGAGCGACGGCAAGCAGCGCCCCATGCACTGTCGCCGCCGCCACGTTCAGCCCATCGGCTCCGGCCTTTTCCGTCAGCCGTTCATCAAAATCTACGCGCACTGTCATCCGCGTTTAACCTTCCCGGTACACCGCTACCTGTGTCGGAGTTTCCCACACGGAAACGCGGTCCAATCGGGCGCGGTCAAAATAAGTGGGTTTCAATTCCCGGAAAATATGCGCGGCAATGTTTTCCGCCGAAGGGGAAAGATTTTGGAACGCAGGCAGATCGTTTAAGTATGTGTGATCCAGCGTGTCCAGAACAGCATGGAACGCTTTTTTGATGTCGGTAAAGTCTACGAGCATCCCGAAGCGGTCAAGCTCCTCGCCCGTATAGGCCACTTCAACACGGTAATTGTGGCCGTGCAGCGTTTCGCAGGGGCCGTTGTAATCAAACAGGCGGTGGGCGGCGGCAATGGTTTTTTCCACGCGAACTTCAAACATAGGTTACAAATCTCTCAAATAGCGGTTGCGCTCATCCACAGTGATGGCTTTGGCGCTTATGGGTTCGTCGGTCACGGCGAACGCGGCGACGATCACGACATCGCCGACGCGAATTCGGTAGGCGGCAGGGCCGTTCATGCAGATGACGCCGGAACCCGGCTCACCGGCGATCACATAGGTTTCCAATCGCTCGCCGTTGGTCGCATTCCATACATGCACCAGTTCACCGGGCCAGAAGTCAACCCGCTCCATCAATTCCTGGTCAATCGTGATGGAGCCGACATAGTTGACATCTGCCTCGGTGACGGTGGCGCGATGAATTTTGCCTTTCAGCATCTGGCGCAAAAGCATAGCGGGCTATCTTCTCCCGGCTTTGCCGACAAACAAAGAAGGCGCAGGCTTGGAGCGCCCCCCGGCCCCCGATAACGGGGGAGAACGGCGGCTTTTTCCGGCTCCCCCCCGATTAAGAGTGGTCGGGGCGGGGGAGGCTAAATCAGGAATCGGTTCCAGCCGGTTTTCCAGAATGCGGCGGCGCATGGAGATCAGGCCGCCCGCAACCAGCAGCAATGTCCCCAGCCAGACGAAATTAATCATCGGGCGCGTCGTGATTTCCAGATAAAACGCCTCGGCGGGCGGCCCGCTGTCCTGGCGCAGAGTCAGAGACGCCGACTCATTCCTGGCTCCCGCGCCGGGATCGGCCTGATTGACACTTCCCGCGTTCATGCCTGCGAAGCCAACCAGCCAGCCGCCGGGCAGTTTGAGTTCCGGCGACTTCGGCTCAGAATTGTCTCGGTAGCGGATAAATTGCGGCGCGACTTCCGTCGTGACTCCCGCGCGGGTGACGCGCAGAACGGCTTTGACGGGAAACACGTCGGGCATTTGCCCTGTTTCGCGCACGATGGCCCCCATGGGGTTGTCAAAGCGCATAAACTCCACTTGGTACGGGCCGACCTGCTTCACATCGCCGAGTTTCAAAACAGGCTGATATACCGGCGTCCGGTAAAACAAAACCGGGCCGTCTTTCAGCGCCAGATATAAGTCGCCTCCGGCATGGTGAACAATGGCCGGGTGGCCGAAAATTTTCTTTTCGCCGTCTTCCAAAGGCCGCTCGGCGTAGGGCAGCCGCGCCTGAAAGCGCTCTTTGCCGTCCCGCGAGGCGACATCATACAGCAGGGCATTGTCCCGGTCGTTCTGATAATCCCCCGACTGGCCCCGGTACACCATGGAATACGCGCCGTCTAAGACCTGCATGGGGCGGTTCTGCACCAGCAGCACCTCCGGGTCCTTGCGGGTGAAGACGACCAGGCAGACAATTCCCACCAGCATCAGGGCCGCGCCCAGATGCGACAATGTGCCGCCGACGGTCCAGGGCGACGCAGGCCGCGCCCCGTCTTTTGTTGGGAAGAGGCGGCGCAGAAGCGCGAGATTGGAGATAATCGCGAACACGGATGCCGTAAACAGCAGAAGCTGCGGGATCAACTGCGTCCCGGTCAGGCTGGTATGCAGCACAAACCGGCTTGCCAGCACGAAACCGACTGCGGCAATCACCGAAAGGGCATAGCTGCCGACAAGTTTGGCTCCGTTGGGCTTACCCAGACCGCGCCACGCCAGATGCGGCCCCAGGCCCATGCCGATAGCGAGCAGAACGGCAATCGGGAACAAAGCTTTGTTGTGGTAATCCTCGCGCACACTGCCCTGAAAGTCCGCCAGGTGCATCTTCACGCCCAGCCCCGTCAGCAGCGGCGCGGACAGGCCCAGCGCGGCAATGGTGGCGCAAAGCGTCAGCACAACAATCGCCATCGTGTAGCCAAATTCACGCGACTGCGTGTCTTCCGTTGTTGCTTCGGAAAGCGGCAGCGATTTACGGCGCCAGATCAATGCCCCGACGGAGACAAAGACCGCCAGCAGCAGCGCGCCCAGCAAAACGTCATTGGCCGCACCGCCCAGCGTGGAACCAAATGAATGCACACTGAACTTGTCCAAGATTCCCGTGCGCGTCAAAAACGTTTCATACAACGCCCCGCAAAACGGCAGCAGGGCCAGCAGCAGGGTCGGGCGCTGGAAGCCGCCCCGGACGCGCTGTATCTGCGCGGCGTGCAGAAAACCGATCAAAAACATCCAGGGAACGAACGGCCCATTTTCCACCGGGTCCCATTCCCAGAAGCCGCCCCACCCCAGCATTTCGTAAGCCCAGTAACCGCCCATCATCATGGCAAGGCCGAGAATGGCGAAGCCGAACAATCCCCAGGGCAGCGCGCGCCGCAGCCAGCCGTCCCAGTCGCGCCAGAAAAGCGCGGCCAGCGCGAACGCAAACGGCACGGTCAGCGCGGCAAAGCCGAGAAACAGCGTCGGCGGATGGATCACCATCCAGTAATTTTCTAAATTGGGATTGATGCCTAAGCCTTCGGAGGGCGTCGCAGGCAGGCCGAACTCATCCACTGTCGGCAGAAACGGCGAGCGCAGTGTCACCATGCCGACCAGGAACAGCAGCACAGCCCCGTAAATCGGCATCACCCGCCGCTCCGACGCGCCCGAAGTACAGGCTAAAATAACGCCCAAGACCGAAATCCAGAAGCCCCACAGCAGAAACGAGCCTTCCTGCCCGGCCCAGAAGGAAGGAAAGTAATACAGCGGCGACATCGCCCGCGCCGAGTGTTCGTAGACGTATTTGACGTCAAACCGATGCGTCACCAGCATCGTGCCGAGCGTGGCCGACGCGACCAGAACGCACAGTGCGGCCAGCACAAACGCCGCCCGTCCCGCGCGTGCAAAGCCTGCCCCGCCACCCGCCGCCCTGCGCCGAGCGCAGGCGATCAGGTAGCAGACGATGGAAACAATGAGCGCGGCCAGCGCCGTCCAGATTGTGAGTGTGCCGAATGTGGGCATAGTACTTGGCCTGTCCGAACGTCGTGGGTATAAAACCCACGTCTAAAAAGTGCAAGCGTCCTGCGGACGCAGGAAGGCAGATATTCTGTCCGCAGGACGGTTGCTTTTCGCAGACGGGGCGTTCATCGCCCCGATAGACCGCCCATGTCGGGGTTTCCTACCCCCCGTACCGCCGCTCCGTCGTTCCCTGGCTTTGATACTTGGACGGGCATTTTACCAGCAGATTGTCGGCGACGAAAACGTGCCTGGCCGGGTCATACGTCCCCTGCGCGTTGATCGCAACGGCCTTGCTCATCGCCGTGTCCAGATCATCCGGCTTCGGGCCTTTGTAAATCACGGGCAGCGTCTGCCCGGCATCATCCTGCAAGGCAAAGCGCAGGGCATGGGCAGACGTATCGTAATCCATCGTCCCGGCGACGGGCTTGCCCATGATTTGAACATCCGAATCCGTGGCCTTGATCGCGTCGGAGAACGGCACAGCGTTGACCAGATTGTTCTTGAATGCCAGTGCGCTGAAGCCGAGCGCGCCAATGATAATGGTCAGGCCGATGATAGCCCCTTTATTTTTCATGCAGCTCAATTTCACCGGAACGCGAGGGAATGAATTCCTCTCGCTACATACCAATCGGCTTGCGGACGTGGGGACTGCTTACGCAATCTTCCGTCCAAAGGACGTTTAATTCAGCGAGAGAAATTCATTCGCTCGCTTTGGTTTTATACATCTTCCCCGTCATTCAGGCGCTGAACCTCCCGTGTCAGACGCTTCACTTTGGCATCCAGGCTCCACAGATAGCCCCAGACAGCGACCCAGACCAGCAGAGGAACCAGCATCAGCGGCACGAGACTTTGCATCTTAACGCCGCGCCTCCACAATCGCTGGCTTGACTGCGGCATTCTTTTGAGACGCACGGCGGGCGTGGCGGTTCAGGCGTATTTCCAGCGCACCGAGGGCGACATGAATACGAAACGTCCACAGGTAGACGAAGCTGAGGCCGAGAACGCCCGACCACAAAACAATTTTGTACGACGTGTCTAAACCATCGCGCGTATTAATCACATTTTTCGGGTGCAAAGTCTGATCGGTGGAATTGGGCAAAATATAAGTCAGAAACGGCACGGCGACCACGGCGAACAGCGCATAAGCCGCACCCAGCGAAGCCCGTTTGCGTGAATCATCAATGGCGGCACGCAGGGCGAAGTAGGCCACATAAATCAAGAGCAGCATCAAAATCGCCGTCTGCTTCGGGTCCCAGTTCCAGTAACCGCCCCACTGGGCTTTGGCAAAGATCGCACCCGTCACCGTTGTCAGCAGCGAAAAAAGCAAGGCCAGACCAAAGGAAACGCTGGATTTCAGATCGTCGGTCAGATCACGGCGGCGCAGGTAGGCGATGGCGTACCAGGCGGCGACGGCGGCGGCGATGTCGGCGACAATCGCGCACGGCACATGAAAGACGACAATCCGGGCCAGCGGCGGGTTGGCAAAGCCCTGGGCCGGCGGCAGCCAGAAAAAGCCGCCAATCGTCGTGGCGCAGAGCAGAAATAAAAGTGCGATTTTCCCCAGCGGAGCAGCTTTAGTCATGCCAGACATACTCAAATAAGAGAAATGACGCCGTCGTCATCACAAGGCTATAAATCGCCAGAAGCCCCAGATCAGCCCGCGCATGGGCCTGATGGATCGGGATGTCGTCAAATGCCCCCACGGTCGCCTGCACGGCGATCAGCAGCAGCGGCAGAAGAATCGGAAAGGCCACAATAAAAAACAGCGCACTTTTCCCGGAGGATGCCTGCGCGATCAGCGCGGCCACAAATGTCGCCGATCCTGCCAGCCCGATGCCGCCTAAAATTAAAACACCGAGCAGCAGGCCATAGTTCACCGTTTGAACCAGCAGAACGATCAAAAATAGCGGAACGCTGACAATTTCTACGGAAAAAACCAGCGCACTGTTAAACAGCCATTTGCCCGCATACACTGCCGTCGCGGGGGCGGACAAACGCAGCAGAGAGGCGGTTCCCGCTTCTTCCTCGCGCACAAAGACGCGGGACAGGCCCGACAGCGCAGCAAACAGCAGCACAATCCAAAGCAGCGCGGCCTTCACTTCCGACTTCACCGTCGCCGCGCTCAAGGCTGCCGAAACGGCGATCAATGTCGTGACCGCAAACAGCAGCACTGCGCCCACCGCATAACGGGTACGCCATTCCACCTGAAGGTCTTTGCGAAAGACTGCCCAGGCACAGGTTATCCAGCGGTTAAGACCCAAAAGTGAGCCGCAAATCGCCCCAGCGTTCGGCCTCGGCGGGATCATTGGTAGCGACCACGGCCAGGCCGCCGCGCGCCTGATGCTGGGCCAAAAGATCGCCCGCCATGTCCCGGCCCGTGGCATCCAGCGTCGCCGTCGGCTCGTCCCAAAGCAGCAGCGGCGGATCGCCAATCAGCGAAACGGCCAGTTTCAGCCGCTGGCGCATTCCCGACGAATACGCTGAAACCAGGTCATGCCCCCGCGCGCGCGGCAATCCTACCTGCGTCAGCAGGGAAGAAGCGGCTTCCGGCGAGACGCCCAGCAGGCGAGCGAAAAATGCCAGATTTTCGCCGCCGGTCAATTCCCCGTAAAGCTGAATGTCCGGCGCGGCGCAGCCCCGGCGTCCCGCAAACTCCACCGTGCCGGCTTCGGGCCGCAGCAGGCCCGCGATGATTTTCAGCAGTGTGCTTTTCCCCGCACCGTTTGCCCCGGTCACGACCAGGCACTGTCCCGGCGCGATGTCGGCGTCTACGCCGGAAAACAGCGCACGCCGCCCATAGGCCATCGCGACCCCGCGCAGGCGCAAAGTTTCTGTCACAGAAGTTATTATAACAGAAGTTATTATACCGGATTGCAAAGGGTGAATCAAGGCATTGGGACCAAGATTGTGAAAAAGGTCACGAACTAGAATTAAATTTCCCTGCCTGGTAAAAACGATGTTTGCAGGGCAGGAAAGCGAGGACGGCAGAAACGCTATGCTACAATGGCTTATGAAGCCTACAAAAGACCTGCAAAAATACGGAGAGTTGCCGATAATCCTACCAGTAGTCATTTTGAGAACCTCGCAAAATGATGGTCAGCGGGAGGCCGGGCCATGAGACGCGATGCCCTCTGGCGCGGCAGTGCGCTCCTTCTGATGGTCGCGCTCGCTTTGATCGGAACTCTGCTGGGTATAGCCTGGCGGCGCGGTCATCCGGCCCATGCCGCTCCCCGGCTGACAGTGACATTTCTGGATGTCGGAGATGGCGACTGCACGCTGGTGCAGACCCCGGAAGGCCGCGTGATTTTGCTGGATGCCGGCAGCGCACAGGCCGGGCCGTTCGTCGTCGCCGCCCTGCGGCGGCGGCGGATCAGCGCGGTTGACCTGCTGGTGCTGATGTCGCCGGAAGAAACCAGTCTTGGCGGCGTGCCGAGCCTGCTGGAAAGCGGCATCGCCGTCACACAGGTGTGGGATAACGGAGTGTCGGATGCGGGGGAAGCCCGGCGCGATGCGCTGGAAGCGATTCGGCGGCATCACATTCCGTCCAGCGCCGCCAGCAGCGGTGATACGATTCAGGTCGGGGAAATGCTCTTTGTGTCCGCCCTCTGGCCGCCGGGAACCCGTGAAGCCGCCCGGCGTGACCCGCTGGTCTGCCGCATCAATTACGGCAATACCGCGTTTGTTTTTGAGGGAGCCGCGACGCCCGTAGCGGAACAAGACCTCGTCAGCCAGGTCGGTTCGCCGCTGGAATGCAGCGGCCCCTGCACTGATCTGGTGCTGCAAGTCGCGGTTCATGCGGAAGGATCGCCGATCCCGGAATTGCTGCGCCGGTCTACGCCGTCTGTGGCCATTCTTTCGTGCGGGGCGAATAATCCGCCCGCCCAAGCCGTTCTGCACCGTTTGCAGGCCGCCGGCGCCGCTGTCTGGCGCACAGACACCCAGGGAACCGTCACGGTGACCGCTAATGGCCGCGTCTCGCCCGTCGTGACCGCCGAGCATCTCTCGAATTAAAGCAATGCTAGTTAATACTCAACAAACACTCAGTGCACCGCGCACCAGCACTCCGCGCCTGGGCGATATTCTGGTGGAAAAAGGCTTCATCACGGAAGGCCAGCTTCGGCAGGCGCTGGAAGTGCAGTCGTCTACCGGCCAGCGCCTCGGCTCGGTGCTGATCGGCAACGGCTGGGCGGATGAAGAGCAAGTCACCGAAGCGCGCAGCGTCCAAATGGATGTGGGCTATGCCAACGTGACATTGGAAGCGCCGGATCCCTTTGCCCTGGCCCTGGTTCCTTACGAAACCGCCCAGCGCTACATGCTCCTGCCGCTGTCGGTGGAAGACAGTCCCAATGGCGGCGCGGGCCGGATCACACTGGCGATGGCAGACCCCTGGGACGTCGAAGCCATTGATCTGGTGCAGCGCGAAACGCGCCGCCGGGTCGAGTCCCTGCTCGCCAGCGACAATGGTCTGCAAGCCGCGCTGGACCGCGCTTATCAGGGATCGCAAAACGATGCCCGCTCGTCGGCCATGACCGATTCCATCGAACAGGCCAGCCTGGACTCGATAGAGGTCGCAACATCCGAAGACGAAGACATTGATCTGGGATCAGCAGTACGTCAGAGCGATCAGGCTCCCGTCATCCGCTTTGTCAACACGCTGTTTTCCGAAGCCGTGCGCCGCCGGACGTCGGACATCCATATTGAGCCGCGCAAAAAAGACTTTTTGATTCGCTACCGCGTGGATGGGCAGCTTCAAACCATCAAAACCGTCCCGCGTTCCCTGCTGGCGGCAACGGTCTCGCGCATCAAGATTCTGGCGGAAATGGACATCGCCGAGCGGCGGCTGCCGCTGGACGGGCGAATCAGTATGCGGGTGGAAGGCAAAATGGTAGACCTGCGCGTCTCCACCCTGCCGACCCAGTACGGGGAGCGCGTCGTCATGCGTATCCTGGACCGCAGCTCGGCCACGCGCGGCCTGGACGAGATCGGCTTTTCGCCGACCAATCTGGCAGCATTTCAATCACTGATTACCAAGCCGCACGGGATTATTCTGGTCACCGGGCCGACGGGTTCCGGCAAAACAACGACATTGTATGCGGCTTTAAATGCCTTGAAGTCCCCGCACGTCAACATTATGACCTGCGAGGACCCGGTGGAGTATGAGCTGGAAGGCATCAGCCAGTCCAATGTCAATGAGCGCGCGGGTCTGACCTTTGCCCGCCAGCTTCGGGCTATTCTGCGACAGGACCCGGATATCGTGCTGGTCGGCGAGATTCGCGACCAGGAAACCGCTGAAATCGCCTTCCGCGCCGCCCTGACCGGCCACCTGGTGCTGTCCACCCTGCACTGCAACGAAGCCGCCGGAGCGGTCAGCCGCTTGATTGACATGGGCGTTGCCCCGTTTCTGATTGCCTCCACGGTGATCGGGGTGGTTGCCCAGCGTCTCGTGCGGAAAATCTGCCTGCACTGCCGGGAAGAGTATTTCCCGGACGACGACACGCTGGCGATGTACCGCGCTTTGGGCGGCGGGAACGTGCCGGGCATGGTGCTATTCAAAGCTCCCGGCTGCCCCAAGTGCGATGGACACGGGACGCAGGGGCGCATGGCCGTCCATGAAGTTCTGGTCGCCAACACCCATATTCATCGCCTGACGATGGAATCCGCCGAAACCAACGTCATCCGCGAAGCCGCCATTATGAATGGCATGATTCCGATGATCGGCGACGGCCTGGACAAAATCCGCCAGGGTCTGACTCTGCTGGAAGACGTTCAGCGCAAAATCGGCGTCAGCGTCGGGGAGTAATGCTCAGTAGACCAGCCGAATTCCTGTAATGACCGGATGGTCAGTGTTGGCGCGCGACAAGTTTGTATCGTGAATCTGCCCGTAACCGACAAAAAAAGCGGTTTGAGTCGACAAAAAGAGGTTCGGCTCGATCCAGTAATCCGTGAAGCCTCCCTTGCCGCCATGCCCGGTCACCGTATGTAAATCCGTGTGCAGCTCCAGCGGATGCTTGCCAGCGGCTCCCAGCGCCGTGACCCCCTGAAGATCAGCATCCAATTTATACTCCGAATCAAGCTGATGGACATGCACGTAATTTGCCAGTGACCCAGTCACCAGTGTTTTACCGACCGCCTGCTGCCAGCGCACCGCGACCATATCCCAGCTTCCCTGAAACAGATCATCGCGGTCAATGTAATGCGCGGACTGATGGCGCACCAGCAGGGACAGCGGGGCAACGCCGAGCAAGCGGCGGACGCCCAGCTCAAACGTGCCGACCAGGCGATCCGGCTGAAACTTTCCATGCTTGCTGTCTTCCAGCGCCTGCACATCGACATCGGCGAACGCATACAGCGGCGAACCGGCCACACGTACAAAGTTGGTTTCCGCTTCGTATTCCCCGTGATAACGATAGGTATGAGTCGTGGGGTAATAGCCCAGCCGGATCAGCCCATGCACGGCCCCGATTTTGGCATCGGGAACAGGAAGCTGCGGGCCTTCCGGCGTCTGCGCCTGAAGACCGGCAGCCAGAGAAACAAGCGCAAGAAGTGACAAAAACGCTCGGAAAAAGCGGGAAAAAGAAAGCAAAGCAGACATAAAATCCTCACACGCAAGTTTACAGGCATTGTAATTCAGATCGCTCCCGTTTGTCAACAGCGAAAACCAGAACGATTTCCAGCGCACCGATTCCTCGCCAAACACGCGGTAATTCACTGCCGTATCAGCGCATACACCCCTGCGTGTTCGGGCCGGTCAGGGTCGTATAGCACCGTGACCGGCTGCCCGACTTCAAACCGTTTCCACTGCTCCGCACTTACCTGTTCTTCGCGCTCCCGGCCTTCTCCAGGCGTTGGTGCGTAACCGTAGCGCAGAAAATAGCGCAGCATGTCGTCAGCTTCCGTGCGTTTGTGCGTGATCGTTCCCACGGTCGCCTGACCGAGCCGAAGCAAGTGCAGATGCAGACGCACCCAGCGCGCCAGACGCCGCACCAGGAAGCCGCTGACCAGCAGCACCAGTCCGCCTGACAGCAGCAAGGACACAATGCGTCCCGACGGCGACGGCTGCCAGGGAAAACCGGCCACGCCGCCAAACCAGGGAGCGTACCGATAAGGCAGCGTTTGTTCCAGATGATAAAGACGCTCGCCGCGCCTCACGCCAATCCATCCGGTGCGCGTCAGCCTGCCGCCTGCGCTTCGGCTGACCGCCGTGTCCAGATGATAGCGAATTGCAGCCTGCACCGCCGGCTTCCCTTTGGCGGCAGGCGGCTCCCATCGAATTTCCACCACTCTTGCCGTCGCAGTCTGACCCGCACCC
Source organism: Capsulimonadaceae bacterium (assembly GCA_965277095.1). Lineage (GTDB taxonomy): Bacteria > Armatimonadota > Armatimonadia > Armatimonadales > Capsulimonadaceae > JANXMY01. Next base: position 1,919,894 of record OZ255718.1, on the reverse strand, counting down.
GCCAGCCAGAGCAGCTTCCCCGCTTCCCAGAGCGCGCGCCCGCTGCCCAGCAGGAACACACTGAGCAGCAGAAAAGCAGCCACCAGCAAGAAATTCAACCGGCCCGGCAGGCCCACCCGGCGCGGCGCCGGGCCGGCGATCTCGGGTTCCACACGATGTTCGGAGACAGTTTCCATAATTATTCTGGCCGGTTTATTTTGGCATGATTATTTGGAAAGGTTTGCGGCCCATTCCAGTGCTGCGTCCGGCCCCGGCAAAAGCGCCGCGCCTGCCGCGTAAAGCTGCTCCCAGAGGCGAGACGCTTCGCCGCCGGTGAAATCTCGCCCCGGAAAGTCCCGCGCCGGGTTTTGCAGGCAGGCGACCGGTATACCCGCCAGGCGCAGGGCCAGCGCCGCCGCGAGGTTTGCGAGATTGTCCGGGCCAAACGACACTTCGGCCAGAATCGCCGCGTCCGCTGCCCCAGAAAAGCGCCGGGCTTCGGATAGCACAGCCTCGGACAGCGGGGAAAATGGCGCTTCTTTAGCCCAGGGAATGTCCAGCAGACGGGCCGCATCAGCGTCAGGATCATCTTCATTTAAGCCGCCGACAGTCACGGCGTATCCTGCGTGATGCAGGGCAACCAGCAGGCCCGCGCCGGTTCCCCCACCGCAGATGACATGAATGCGGAAACCTATTTTCGGTTCAGCCGGGGCGCGGGGAAGTTCCGGCAGGGTCAAAACGAGTGGCCGGCCGGAGACGGGATGCGGGCGTATCCAAACACGTGCGCCGTAGACCTTTTGGAGCGTTTCCGCCGTAAGGACTTCGGCAGGCCGGCCCTGGGCGGCAAGGTGGCCCCCGGACAGCAAAACCAGTTGGTCGCAGTGCGCGGCGGCCAGGTTCAGGTCATGCAGCACGGCCAGCACTGCCAGGCCCTGCTCGTGCGCCAGCTCCCGCGCGAGAGTCAGCATTTCGGTTTGATGACGCAGGTCCAGATGGGCCGTCGGCTCATCGAGCAGAAGAATTTGGGGCTGCTGGGCCAGCGCACGGGCCAGCAGAACCCGCTGGCGCTCGCCACCGGACAGGGTTGTGACGGCGCGCAGAGCAAGGTCGGCGACCCCTGCCGTGTGCAGCGCTTCGGCAGCAATCCGCGCGTCGGCGGTGGTTTCCGTCGCAAACGGGCTGCGCGGCAGATGTGGGGCGCGGCCCATGCGAACGACTTCCTGCACCGTGAAATCCAGCGTGACCGAGGTATCCTGCGGCACGACGGCGATCTGGCGGGCGGAAGCGCGCGCCGACACGCGGTACAAATCGTCCTCGCCCAGCAGCACCGCTCCGGCGTCAGGACGCAGCGCGCGAGACAAGGCGCGTACCAACGTAGACTTGCCGGAGCCATTCGGCCCGATCACCCCCACGAATTCGCCGGCGCGAATATCCAGGGAAAACTCCGAAAGTATCGGCGGGGCATCAGGGCCGTAACGAAGTTGTAACTGCCTGGCCGCAAGCCGCGTCACGATGACTGTCTCCCGCTTCCTGTTTTCTTTGCTCCATTGTAGCAGAAACTGGGTATCAATGGCACATCATTGCAAAACTCGTAACAGTAACAGGGCAATTGACAGAGGAAGCGGGGCAGGCGGCGGCGAATAGTCAGACACGGAACGATGTGTCAATGAAGACGGGCGGATAGTGTTTTTGAGGCGGGTTGACTGCCTCTTGGTGAGAGCAAGCACACATGACCACGACAGCCGACCACTCTTTCAATGGCCTGCCCGAAGAGGAAGGGCGAGACGCGCTTTTCGCCGCCCGTTCTTCCGCGCCTGATTCCAGCGTCGCGGGCAGCTTTTTGGATGACCTGGCCTCTTATATCAATCGCCTGACGCGCACCAAGCTGCTGACGGCCACCGAGGAGAAATCCCTGTCACGCCGGGCGCGTTACGGGGATTTGCTCGCCAAAGAGCGGCTGATTGAGGCCAACATGCGCCTCGTCGTGTCCATTGCCAAGAATTATCTTGCCAGCGGCATTCCCCTAGAAGATTTAATTCAGGAAGGCGCCATCGGCTTGATGACCGCCACGGAGCGGTTTGACCCGCGCATGGGCTACCGCTTCAGCACCTATGCGACGCAGTGGATACGCCAGAGCATCGGGCGCGCCATTGACAACAAAGCCAAAGCCATCCGCCTGCCGGCCCACATCTCCGAATCCCTGCGTAAAATTGACAAATCCCGCGCGGAATTACAGCGGCTGCTCGGGCAGGAGCCGACGGTGGAGCAGCTTTCGGCGCACACCGGACTGTCCCTAAAAAAAATGAACAGCCTGCTGCAAACTACGCAGGAGCCGGTGTCGCTGGATATGACTGTCGGGGATGACGACAATACTTCGCTGGGAAGCCTGGTGCTGGATCGCACTGCACCCAATCCACAGGATGAGCTGATCGCGCAGGAGATGCGCGGGGAAATTGAAGCCATTCTCAACACACTGGATGAGCGCGAGAAAATCGTCATGCGGAAACGCTTCGGCTTCGACGAGGATGATAAGTCCGTCTTGCAGCAAATCGGGGACGAGCTGAACATTTCTCGCGAGCGCGTCCGCCAGATCGAGTCCCAGGCTCTGCGAAAGCTGCGCTCCGCCGCACGAAAAAAACGCCTGCGGGACTATTTGCAGGCTTAACCACGTCACCTCAGGCCGGGGCGGGGCTTGCCCCCGCCCTTCTTGTCTTGCCCCCGCCCTTCTCCATCTTCTAGCCCTTTTCCAGTGCCGCTTCAAACGCATGGACAATCGGGTTGTCTTCGCCCGCGTGGGCGTGCAGCGTTTCTTCCACCACATGCAGAACGGGCGCGTCTTCCGACGCCTGCGCCGCCGCGGCGTTTTTGGTCAGCAGCCAGTAAACACCTGCCGCCGCGCCGACGATCAGTAACAGTTGCATCACTTTCATTGTCCATCCTCCGTGCTTTGACTCTACCCCTCAGCGGATTTGCAGAAACTTATGCGTTTGCAGCGACAGGCGCAGAAGCGCAGGATGTGCCTGCACGGCGTCCACGCAGAGCAGAGCGGCGGCGGGATTAAGCGCGTTCGGCTGCACGAATGTTGTCCGCCCATGTCCCCGAACGCCGTCCAGCGCACGCGCTAAATCCGCGTCGCCGTCCACCACATATTTAAACTCCCGCGCGTTTTGCTCGTACCAGGGATGCAGACGCCCCCCCTGCGGCTGTTTGGGCGAGACGGTAATGTGGTCGAGGTTCCATTCAGGCCGGGGCCGCGTCCCATTGGTTTCCATTTGCAAAAAGTAGCCGCGCGCGTGCAGCCTTTCGCACAATGCTTGCAGGTCGTGAATGGTCGGCTCACCGCCCGTGAAGCAGACCCAGCGGCACTCGCCGCCGATTTGCTTGATCTCCTCTGCCAACTCTTCCACAGAATAAGTGTCTTTGACACGAAAATCCGTGTCGCAGAACTCGCAGGCCAGGTTGCAGCCCGCAAAACGCACAAAGACCGTCGCTTGTCCCGTTCGCAGACCCTCCCCTTGCAGGGAGTAAAATAGCTCCACGACCGGCAGGCGGCCCCCTTTTGCCACTGCCATTGCTTCCCGCGTCGCTTCGGTGGGGTCAGGTGTCGCGCCCCCATAAACCTTGCCGGAAATTGTCTGTACCATGCGTTCAGTATACCCGAACCGTTTCCGCCCTATTTTACGTTTCTAATGTTATGACATCTACACCCCGCCCCCGCGTCCCCTGGTCACACTGGGACAAAGTCTTATTCGTCGTCCTCGGCGTTGTCGTCCTCGTGGCCGTCAGCGTCAGCTTCTTGTTTCACAACATTGATGTGAACCCGGTGGTCACTGTGCCGACGCCGACCCTGCCGGCCCAGAATGCCTACGACTATTTTGTGGCTGCCGGGAACGCCCACATGGAGGACAAATGGGCCAGCGGCGATGATTTCAAGGACAACAGCCCGGCGGCGATGGCAGCCAAAAAACAGTCGCTTGCCAAAAACGTCACTGCCTTTCAATTGCTGCATCAGGGCTTTCAATATCCCTATCAAGCACCGCCTGTCCGATCCTTTGATGCCGGCAACTATTCGTCCTATCAAAAAAACCGCAGCCTGGCACGGGTGCTGGGCCTGGAGGCCAGCGTGGACGCGCAAACGGGCGACTGGAATGGTTCCATCACCGCCGATCTGGACTCTCTCCAACTGGGCGAAGACCTGCCGCATGGCGGAACAGTGATCGCCATGCTGGTAGGCGACGCCGTTCAATCCATCGGACGGAAGCAGGCATGGGGCGCAGTGGATCATCTGGACGCCTCTCAGGCACGCGCCGCCGCACAGCGCCTGGAGCATATTCGGGCCGACCATGTCCCGTTTGCGGATACGCTTCAGGAAGAAGAGTGGAGCGGGCAGGCCGGTTTGCTGGAAATGATGCGCCGGAAAGATTGGCCGAGCGGCGCCTATGCGTCGGGCTATACATCCGGGGATGGTGCAATGGCAGCTTTACGGAATACAGCCGCTGCGACCCGAATACGTCTGGCCGGCAAGCGCACGATCATGGCGAATTACACACGCTACATGGATCAGTCTATCGCCAATGCCCGTCAGCCCTATGCCGCGCATCTTCCCGCCCCGCCGATCCCCGGCGACCCGCTCAATCAAATCATGTTTGCCTCGGATTCAGAGACCTCTGGTTCGTCTTTTCCGAACAACGTGCGTTTGCGCGAAGCAGTCACCGACACGCAGAGCGCGCTCTTGATGACCATGCTGGCTCTGCGGGCTTACAAATTGGAACACGGCTCTTACCCCGCTTCCCTTTCGGCCCTCGTGCCGGAGTATTTGAAGGCCGTTCCCGCCGACCCCTTCGCCCTCTCCGGCCCGCTGCGCTACAAATTGCAGGGCGCGACGTATCTGCTTTACAGCGTCGGCCCGGACGGAAAAGACGATGGCGGACAGGCCATTTTAGACAAAACCCTGCCGCCGCCTGACCCCGGCAGCCTGTCGGACCGGCGGCGTTATATTCAAAACAACAGCATCGGCGATGTAGTAGCGGGAGTGAATGTGGCTTAGGAACTCATGTAGCAGGAACCTACCTGTGCTATAATAGCCCCATGCTTCTGGTCATTGATGCGGGCAACAGCAACGTCACTTTTGGCGTGTATGACGGCGAAACACTACGGACGCACTGGCGCATTCGGACGGAAGCCGGGCGAACGACGGATGAATACGCCGCGTTTCTGGGCGCACTGTTTTCTCAGCAGGGCCTTTCCATGACGCAAATCGCAGGGATTGCCCTGGCAAGCGTCGTCCCGGCGGCCACGCCTGCCCTGCGACGGCTGGGGGAAAGTGCATTCGGGTTAGAAGTGCTGGAAATCACGGCACAGGCCGATTTGGGCCTGGAAATCGCGTACCAGCCGCCGGGCGATGTCGGCGCGGACCGGCTGGTAGATGCCGCCGCCGCCGTTCACAAGTTCGGCGCTCCCTGCATTGTGCTGGACTTCGGTTCGGCAACGACGTTTAATGCCATTGCCGCGCCGCCTGTTCCCGGTGGGCTGCCGGTTTATCTCGGCGGCGCGATTTGCCTGGGAATTGGGCTGTCGCTGGACACGCTGTTTGCCAAAACCGCCAAAATCCCGCGTGTGGAGCTGGCCCTGCCGCCGTGCGCCATCGGCATCAACACGGCCCAAGCCCTGCAATCAGGGATTGTTCTCGGCACGCTGTCACTGGTGGAAGGCCTGGTGGCCCGCTTCCGGGCCGAGATGAACAGCCCTGATTGCCCGGTAATTGCCACCGGCGGCTATGCGTCGAGCCTGCTGGCGGCGGAAAGCGCAGCAATCACCCATCTGGAACCGCACCTGACACTGGATGGGCTGCGACTGGCGTATGAACGCAGCCGGCCCGGCGCGTGACCCGATTTTCCCTGAACCGACTTCTCTTGCTTCTGGCAGTGTTTCTGGTCAGCACAGCAGGTCTATTCGCCCACCGCGCCCTGGTGGAAGCCACCCCGCTGGCAATTGCGGCCTGGCGGCTGGGCCTGGCCGCACTGGTTTTTCTGGGTTTGTCAGCGTGGCGGCGCGGCAAAAAAGCCTCGAAGCCGCTGACATCCCCGACCCGCCTGCGGCTGACGCTGGCCGGAATATGCCTTGCGGCGCATTTCGTCACCTGGTTTGGCGCATTGGAATATACCTCGGTGGCCCGTGCGACGCTGCTGGCCTGCACGACGCCGCTGTGGGCGACGCTCGGCAGCTTTTTGTTGGGACGCCGACGCCCTGCGGCGCGGGACTTCCTCGCACTTGCCCTGGCCGCGCTGGGACTGCTTTTTGTCACACGCGCCGCCGGACAGACTTCTTCCGCTCACTCTCTGCTGGGCGACGGCCTGGGCCTCTGCGCGGGGCTGCTGTTTGCCGTGTACCTGCTGTGCGTGGAAGGGCTGCATGAGACCATATCCTCGCAGCGGCAGGTGACAGTGGCTTATTCCGTCGCCGCGCTGTGCTTGTGGATAGGCTTGCTGCTGCGGGGCGGCGCCACCCTGCATTATTCCCCCGGCGTCTGGCGCGCCCTGCTGGGCATGACGCTCGGCCCACAGATTTTCGGCCACACACTGCTCAACTGGTCTCTGCGCCACTTTCCCTCCTCGCAGGTGGCCTTTTCCATCTTGCTGGAACCCGTCATCGCCGCCGCTCTGGCCTGGAAACTGCTGCATCAGGCGCTGACGCCGGTGCAGATGCTTGGCGGCCTGCTGGTACTGATTGCCCTTGCGGTGGTGATCGGGCAGCAGACACCGCAGGAGCAGGGTTCTGACACGCCTATCGGGTAGAACGGCTGTGGTATAATTGCTGCATCATAGATTGGTCAGAAAATATGCCTGCACTCGCCACAAAACTCAAGCCCCTGCAAATCGGGCCGATTACGATTGATACGCCGCTGGTGCTGGCTCCGATGGCGGGGGTGACTTCGCACGCTTTTCGGCTCTTGTGCCGCCGGCATGGAGTCGGGTTGGTTGTCACGGAACTGCTGTCGTCCCATGCCATTCACTACAAAAATGCCAAAACATTCGGCATGTTTGACTGGGCAGACAATGAGCGGCCCGTCTCAGTGCAGCTCTTCGGCGGCGACCCGGCCTTGATGGCGGAGGCGTCTCAGGTGGTGGAAGCGGCTGGCGCGGACATGGTTGACCTGAACATGGGCTGCTGGGTTCCCAAAGTCGCTAAAACAGGCGCGGGGGCGACGCTGCTCAAAGATGTCTGCCTGGCACAGTCGGTGGTGAAAGCCATGGTAGATGCGGTCAAAATCCCGGTCACGGTCAAAATCCGCTCCGGCTGGGACCCGACGCAAACCACCGGGATTGAGTTCGCGCAGCGGGCGCAGGATGTCGGCGCACAGGCCATCGCGGTTCATGCCCGCTATGCCAATCAGGGCTTCACGGGCCATGCCGATTGGAGCATTATTCGCCGGGTCAAAGACGCGGTGACGATCCCTGTGATCGGCAACGGGGATGTGGAAACGCCCGAAGATGCCAAGCGCATGATGGAAGAAACAGGATGCGACGCCGTCATGGTCGGCCGGGCGGCGATGGGCAATCCCTGGATTTTTGGCGACATCCAGCATTATCTGGAAACGGGCGAGCATCGCCGCCCGCCAACGCTGGCGGAGCGCATTGACGCCGCCCTGTTCCACGTCAAAACCATGGCGGCAAACCCGGCAGTAGGCGAAGAGCGAGCGGTTAAAGAAATGCGCGGGCAGATCACCCATTATTTCAAGGGCTTTCCCGGAGTCTCCGCCCTGCGCTGCCTGCTGGTGCAGGCCCGCACGGTAGAGGAGATAGAAAGCCTGCTGCGCCGCGAGAGTCATCCCCGCCCATGAGTCGACTTCTCAGCGACCCGCGCCGCGCCGCTTTCCTGGCGCTTCTGGCCTATGTGGCGTTCAATCTGCTGCTGCCCCTGGCTCCGCTGCCCCATCGACATCTAAGCATCGCGTTCTTTGGCATCTTGGTACTGCTGTCCACAGCCGTTTTCATGCTGCTGCAACTGTGGCTGGCGCAGGCCGTCGTCAATCTCAGGCCCCGTCCGGCGATCGCAGCAGTCGTCGCCGTTTTATTTGCCTTGCTGTGGTTTGCCGACGTCCGGTACGTGCATCCGCCTCTGCTGCGCTCCCTGGGGATGGGGCTGACGATCACGCTGGGGTGCGCGTTTCTCGGCATTCTGCTGTCACGTATCATTCGAGAGCCGAACGTGCTGCTTCCCGTTGCGCTGGTCTCCATGCCGATTGACTATCTTGGCGCGATGACTTCTATCGGCTTCACGCAGAACATGGTCGCGCACCATCCCAAGATGGTTCAGAACCTGTCCGTGCCGGTTCCGGCCGTCGGCAGCGGACTGCACGGCGGCCTGCATCCCCTCGGCTTTATCGGCCCCGGCGATGCCCTGTTTATGGCATTCTTTTTCGCCGTCGTGCTGCGCCTGAATATGAACACGCGCGGCACTTTCTGGCTGATGTACGGCCTGCTGACGGCGACGATGCTGGTTGTCCTGAGAACTGGTATCAACATCGCCGCGTTGATCCCGATGGGCCTGACCGTGCTGATCGCCAATGGACGGTTTTTTAAATTGAAGCGCGAAGAAGTGTTCGCGACGATTTATGCCGGTGGATTGATCTTGGCTCTCGTCACCGGCTTCTATCTTTATAGCCATTCGCATTTTTACCATTCTGACTCTCAAGGAAACGCCGATGCCGTCCCAAGCCCTGTCCTCCCTACGCCGGGTCGTCCTGCTGGAAACTGATGAGCGCGCCGGATTGGTCGCCGCCCTATCCGCCTGCTGCGCCGCGCAGTCCGTCTCCCTGGATATTGTCACCGGCCCCGGCCACGTTTTGATCACGTTTGATACCGACGAAGCGACCCTGGAAACTTTGCTGCCCACTCTGCGCGCCGTCGGCGGCGTGGTAGCCGCCACGCCTTATACCGTGCTGTAGAGGCTAGAAAAAAAGCCCCCTAACCCCCAATAATGGGGGAGTTGGAATAAAGAGCAGGAAACGCCGTAGGAGCAGGGTTTGCCTCTGCCCTTTGTTCTTGTCTTTTCCCTCCGGTTCCCCCATTATTGGGGGTTAGGGGGCCTCTTTCCCGACCTGTTAAACGATTTTGATCTTTACCGAACCGAAAAGCCCCCAATCCCGTTGTTCTCTTTAGCCATTATCGCCAAAGTAGAATTGTCATGCGTCTATCCCCTTTTACTCTGCTAGGTCTTCTGCTGATCCTCTGCGCTCTGCCGACGGACGCGGCCTCCGCGCCGCCGCCAACCGATCTGCGTTCAGACATCATTTATACCTCACATGGAGAGTTTGTGCAGGTCGAGCCGATGCGCCCGCTGACACTGAATGCTCACATCACGCAGTTTGCGTATGAACCGCTCGGCGTAGAAGTCGCCTTCGTCGGTTCCGAGGTTCAGGGAGATCAAACCATCCATTTCGTCAAAACAATGGACATGCGTACCGGGCGCGAAATGAACCGTTTGACGCTCACAGCGCCTTCCGAGAACAATAGCGCAGGATTTTCCCTGCTGGGCTGGAGCCAGAGCGGGAAGTATTTGCTGCTGGAGCGTTTCACACCCGACCCGCAAAACTCCGCGACATTCATCCGTGAATATCTGCGGTGGGACTTATCAGTTGATCCGCCGGTGATACGCCCCATTGATCCGGCGGCATATCTTCCGGCGGAAGCAAAAGTAATGTCTGAAGATGAGGATGCCGATCCGTCCCCGCACCGGAAATGGATTGTGTTTCATCGAGGCTATCAAATGCCGGACGCTGTGGGCAAGCTGAGACGGGTGCAGATTGCCACTATACTTTATGATCCCGAAAAAGATTTCTACAAACTGCTCCCATTGCCGCCGAAGGAATTTGCGTGGCAATGGAGCGACCAAAACCACCTACGCATTGGTCAAATTGGGGATGTTCAGCAGTTTGATGTCGTTTCCGGGCAGATCAGCCCGCTCGGCGCGGCGTCCACCGGGGAAACCCCCGACACATCAAAGCAGTATCCTGATCTGACTCTGGACGCAGAGCCTCGCCTTCAGGAAGACACGAAGGGAAGCAGCGGGCATTTAGATTCGTGGCTGGTGTGGATACGGCGCACTCCCGCAGGGAAGCAGCCGCTAGGCGTGGCGGCGGCAGCATTGATACCGGGCAAGGACGATCCGCAGGCCGTGTGGTCGCCGACAGGGAAGCAGGTCGCGTTCCTCTCGCGCGGGGATTTATGGGTGACGGATTTAACGCCGCCGACGGACCTGCTCCCGAATGAAAGAATGGCGGTTGGGCTAACGCTGACATGTGCGGAGGAGCGTCAACTGGCGATGTCTAATCTCAAGCAAATTGGGCTGGCGATCATCCAATACACGCAGGACTCTGACGAACATTTGCCGCCTTCTGTGGGAGTGAACGACGCCATTTATCCGTTCTTGAAAACCAGATCAGTATTTCAAGTCGGGGATCATTCCTTTGTATATCTGCTGCCGGGAGGCATTTCTCTGGCAAAGATTGACGATCCGGCGGAAACCGAGGAGGCAATGATTGACCTGCCCTGCGCTCGCGTTGTGCTGATGGCGGACGGCCATGTAACATCGTTTTCCAAACCTGACGCGCCGTGAGCGCCGAAACATAATCAGCCTGCCAGGGCAAAAGCGAGGCAAAGAGCGAGGGAATGAATTCCTCTCGCTCCATGATAATCGTCCTGCGGACGTAAGATGCAGATGCTGTTCTTCTCGTCCGCAGGACGTTTAACTGTAGCGAGAGGAATTCATTCCCTCGCTCTTTGCCTGCGTAAATTCAATTTATAAAATCAATTGCAGGATCGCGCAGTCTTCCCAAACTCCGTGCCGCTGCCCCACTTCGCGCTGAACGCCCACCGTTTCAAAGCCGCATTTATGGCACATCGCAAGGCTGGCCGCGTTTTTCGCCCAGATGCGCGACAGGACGACGTGGTGATCCAAACGCCGGGCTTCGTCCAGGAGCGCGTGCATCAGCGTGGTCCCCAGGCCGCGGCCCTGCGCGCTTGCCGCGAGATACAGCGACGATTCGACGGTGCGGGTGTAAACAGGATAGGGAGACCAGGGGGAGAGGGACGCATACCCGATGACTTCGCCGGCCCGGTCGGCGGACAAGATCGGGTAACGCGGGTCAAGATGGGCCTCCCACCAGAGGCGGCGGTCTTCCAGTGTCACCGGCTCCAGGTGGCCGGTGGAAATTGGCCCCAGGATAGCGGCGTTGAAAATCTCGGTCAGCGCCGGCAGATCGGCCTCACACGCCGGACGGATTTGGATGGGTGGCTCAAAGTTGGATTCCATTTCAAATTTGAATTCCATTGGCCTGCGTAATAATCAAAAAAACTTCCCAGAAGACGATAAGCAGATACACGAGACAGCCCATCGTGACAATGATCCGGGACGTGCGGATGTTGGCGAGAGAAATTCCCTCGCAGGCCAGCACGACAATCATCACCAGACCGAACTTGTACAGGGCAAACCCATGAAAGCCGAATTTAGTCCAGAACCAGGCGGCCAGACCGTTGGCTTCCATGCCGCCTTTTTGAAAAATATAGCCTGTTAAAAACAGGTCAAACATGTTCAGCAGCAGGAACCCCAGATATTCCTGCGCCAGAAGCACGTCACGCTTGAAAAACACGGCTGCTCATCCCCGCTCATTCTAAATAAACTAAATAATAAACTAAATAGGCAGTCACACCACGGACAGCATTTCGCGTGCGTGCTGCACCACCGCCTCTGAGCGGCGCGAACCGCCCAGCATCCGCGCGATTTCCTCGACCCGCCCCTCGGCATCTAAGGGAGCAACGGAAACAGTCGTCCGTCCATCGTGAACATGCTTTTCAATGAAAAAATGCGTTCCTGTCCGCGAGGCGATCTGCGGCAGGTGCGTGATACACAGCACCTGAGCATCACAGGCCAGTGCGGCCAGCTTGTCGCCGATGGTCTGCGCGGTGCGCCCACCGACACCGACATCAATCTCATCAAAAATCATGGTTGGAATCCCGCCGGTTTTTGCCAGAACGGACTTCAAGGCCAGCATAATGCGCGACATTTCGCCGCCAGACGCGATTTTCGCGAGGGGCCGCAGCGGCTCGCCGGGATTAGGCGAAAGCAGAAATTCCACCCGGTCCGCGCCTTTGCTTGCAACCGGCTGCGGCTCGATACTGACTTCAAATTTGGTCGCCGCCATGCCCAGATCGCCCAGCTCGCGCGCAATGCCTGCGGAAAACTCCCGGCTGGTGTCCCGCCGCAGCTTCGTCAGCCGAGCAGCGGTTTTGGTCAGGGACGCTTCGCAGCCCAGGATGGCTGCGGTAAGCTGCTCTTCGCGCGCTTCCGAGTTTTCCAGAGCATCAATCTTACCCGATAATTCCAGGCCGTAGGCAATGATTTCTTCCACCGTTTCACCGTACTTGCGCTTGAGGGTTCGCAGCAGGTCCAGACGGACCTCCAATTCTTCCAAACGCTCCGGGTTGAATTCCAGCGTTTCCTGGTACACGCGCAGTTCCCGGCCCGCGTCTTCGGCATAGGCCACTGCGCTTCCCAGTGCTTCGGCGACCGGCAGCAGCGTTTCATCCAAAGCGACGGCGTGTTCCACCGACGCCAGCGCGGCATTGAGGGCATCCAGAGCGCCGCCCGCGCCCCGCGCGCCGCCGCTGAGCAAATCGTAGGACTCGGATGCCGCCGCGCTGAGCTTTTCGCTGTTGGCAAGGCGGCTGCGGTCGGCAGCCAGCGTGGCTTCTTCCCCCGGCTTCAGCCCGGCCCCGGCAATTTCTTCCTGCTGGAAGCGGTACAAATCCAGCATCCGAGCGCGTTCGCGGGCATCCGTTCGAAGCTGCTCCCGCTCGCGCTTCAGGGCATTGGCCTGGCTGTAAATCGCCGTCACTTCCCCGCGCAGCGCCAGGGCCGCTTTGCCGCCCCAGTTGTCTAAAATATCGACGTGATGGTCGGCAGACAGCAGGGACTGATGCTCGTGCTGCCCATGCACATCCACCAGACCCTCGGCAATATCCTTGAGAACGGACACCGGCATCAGGCGGCCATTGATTCGGCACTGGGATTTACCGCCTGCGCCGGCCAGATCGCGCGTCACCAGGAGTGTGTGGGGATCGTCGTCTTCGTTGTCCAGCCCGGCATCCGCCAGCTTCCGCCGGATTTCTTCGGAAGCATGGGCCAGATCAAACACCGCTTCCACTGTCGCGCGCGATGCCCCGGTACGAACCAGGTCGCTCCCGGCACGTTCTCCCAGTGCCAGGCCCAGCGCATCAATAATAATGGATTTTCCGGCCCCCGTTTCGCCGGTGAGAATATTCAGACCCGCGCCGAACGTCAGGTCCAGATGGTCAATCAGCGCAAAATTCGTGACGTGAAGTTCCACAAGCATGGCACGGTGATTATACCCGGCGCGAAGCGTCTAATACAAAGTCTCGCCCCAGCGGAGCTTGCTTTGCAGTTTGTCGTAGAAGTCCGCGCCGCCGACGGACAGGAAACGGGCGGGATGCGGGGCGCGGCGGACATGAAGTTGATCGTCTGCCTGCAAGGGAAAGCCAAGCTGACCGTCAATGGTCACCCGCACAGTGTCCTGCGGATCACGCTCCACGGCCACCGTTACTTCCGACTCCGGGGGAACCAGCAGGGCGCGGGCGGTCAGGGTATGCGGGCAAATCGGGGTCACCAGAAGGGTTTGCAGGCGGGGATGCACCAGCGGGCCGCCGGCGGAAAGGGAATACGCCGTAGAGCCGGTGGGAGTGGCGACGATCAAGCCGTCCGCCGCATAGGTCGTGACATACTTGCCGTCCACAGACATCCGCAAATGCAGCACCCGCGAGAGCGGCCCGTTGGCGACCACCACTTCGTTCAAAGCCAGCCCGGAATCTTGCAGCGCTCCGAACCGCCGCGTTTCGCACCAGAGCATCATGCGCTCTTCGGACGCAAAACGGCCTTCCAGCAGGGAATCAAGAGCCGCATTCAGGGCATCGGGAGCCACCGCGGTTAAAAAGCCGAACCGCCCCACATGCACGGGCAGCATCGGCGTTCCTTTCGGCGCACAAAGGCGGGCGGTTGCCAGAATTGTGCCGTCGCCGCCCAGCACCAGGACGGCTTCCGAGTCCGCAACACCGTCGTCCGGCAGGCCGCGATCCGTCCGCCCCAAAGCGTCCGCGACGCGAGTTTGCAGACGCACGGCCAGACCCCGTCCGCGCAGATAAGAGTCGGCCAGGGCAGCCACTTCCAGCGCAGCCGGTTTGCCGGCATTAGCCATGATGCCGAGGGTTTGCATACCGGTGACTGTCCTTGAACTTATCTTTGATACGCCAAGCGATCATTTGCAATACGCCGAGTTATGATTTACGGTCGAAGCCGAGTTATGATTTACGGTCGAAGCGGTTCAAGTTCAGCCGGGCTTCCCGCAAGTCCGGGTTGAGGACAAGGGCATTCTTATAGGCCGCGATGGCCTGCGCCTTCTTGCCGAGCAGCTCGTAAACAACACCGACATTGTTTTGTATCTGTGCGCTGCGCGGATTGAGCGCCAGGGCCTGCTGAAAGGCCGCCAGAGCGCGTGGATACTGCCGCAGTTTCTGGTAGGCGGTGCCGCGCCCGTTTTGAATGGCCGCGTCCTGCGGGTGAAGCTGTGCGGCGGCATTGTATTGTACCAGTGCGCTGACAAACTGCTTGCGGACCATCAAAGAATCGGCCAGAGCCTTATGCGTATCCGCATCGTCCGGGTTGAGCGCCAGCGCCTGCTGCCAGGCGGCATAAGCCGGGGCGGGGCGGTTGAGACGCGCATAAGCATCGCCGAGACGCGCGTAAACAGGTGCGGCTTTGGCATCCTGAGGAAGCTGGGGCGCGGTCTGAGATAACTGCGCGACGGCAGCGGCGGACTTGCCTTCATCCGCGAGAAGCAGGCCCAGTGCGGTTTGAATCTGAAGATTGTTCGGGTCCAGTGCGAGCGCGCTGCGATAAGAAGTTTCGGCGTCAGCCCCTAATCCCGCTTGTTCCTGCAAAACGCCTTCATTGTACAGCGGCACGGCATTCTGCGGCTGCTGTGCCGCGGCTAAATTGAATTCTTTAACGGCCTGCGTTGTGTCCCCTTTGGCCGAGTAAACTTCGCCCAGCGCAAAATATGCCGCGTATCGGGATGCGGTGTCCAGGGGCGGGTCTTCACCGGGATCAACCGCATGATTAAGCGCACTGAGAGCGTCATCGTTGCTGCCGGTCTTGACATATAGCTCACCTGCACTCAGCCACACGCCGGCGTCTTTGGGATTGAGTTCCCCGGAACGGCGAAGCGCGTCGGCAGCCGGGGCGGTTTTGCCGGCCTTTTGCAGAAAAAAGCCGTAGTTTTTCATCGTGGCGGCGTCGGGATTCGCAGCGGCCAGCTCACTGAACAAAGCCAGGGAATCATCCAGGCGGCCCGCCTGCCCCAGCGCCGTCGCCAGGTTGAACTTCACTTTGGTCAGGTCGATACTGCTGCCGGCGGACGAGGAATGATCCAGAATATACTGGTACTGCGTGGCGGCTTCGTCGTAACGCATGGTCTGGCGCAGAGCGCTTCCCAAATTGTTGCGCGCATCCAGGTCGTCCGGCTTGAGCTGCACCGTGCGCTGAAGCTCCGGCACGGCATCCGTCGGATTGCTCTGGGTCAGATACAGGTATCCGAGCAGATTGTGAACGACCGGATCATTCTGGTACTCCGGCATCTGCGCCAGAGATTGCAGCTCCACGAGGTTGGCTTTAATTCGTGCATTGTCAAATGGCTGCGTGGCTTTGTTGAAATCATTGACGGCAGCGTTGTACTTCTCCTGGGCCGGGGTCAATTTCGCGGTTTTGGTCGGTGCGGCAGGTTTCACCGCTGCCGGAGGCGTTTGGGCAAGCGCTGCCGGCGCAGTCGCCGCCATCAGGCAGAGCGCGGAAAAGAATGGATTGTTTTTCAAGAGTGCATGATCCCCATTTCGCAACATTTATAACAGAAACAGTTGGTAACCTTGCTGACGTATTATAGCATAAAGTTCCCAGCAAAAAACCCGAAAGTAAGTCTTGACATTTTGCCCATTTGTTTGTATACTCAATCTTAGTGCCGAAAAGCAACCGGAACACAGACGTTCCTGCGTGGTGGAAAGCAAACTGACTCTTTTAAGTCGTTTGCATCACTGCTCAGGGGCGTTTTTTTTTGCCTGCTTTCTGCCCTGCCACGCACCAACTTGCTTTAAAACAAATCAAAGGAGACGTATTTTTCAATGGCCAAAACACCCCAGGACGTGCTGACGCTGATCAAGGACAAAGACATCAAATTCGTAGACGTCAAATTCATTGACGTTCCCGGCACCTGGCAGCATTTTACAATGCCGGCACACCGGTTTGAAGAAGAAGTATTCACAGTTGGCCTGCCCTTTGACGGTTCTTCAGTCCGGGGGTTCCAGACCATTGACGAATCGGATATGCTGCTGGTCCCCGACCCGGAAACAGCGGTTTTAGACCCTTTCACCGAAGTGGCGACCCTCTCTATCATTGCCGATGTGGAAGACCCCATTACCCGCGAGAAATACCCGCGCGACCCGCGCAACATTGCCAAAAAAGCGGAAGCGTACCTGCAATCAACCGGCATCGCCGATGTCGCCTACTTTGGTCCCGAAGCCGAATTTTACGTGTTCAACGACATCCGCTACGGACAGTCCGCCAACAGCGGCTTTTATGCCATTGACTCGGATGAAGCCGCCTGGAACACGGGCCGCGATGAAAAGCCTAATCTCGGCTACAAGATGCGAACCAAAGAAGGCTACTTCCCGGTGCCGCCCTCAGACACGCTGAGCGATCTGCGCTCGGAGATGGTACTGACGCTGCTGGAAGCCGGCATTGAGGTGGATGTGCATCACCACGAAGTCGGCAATGCCGGCCAGTGCGAGATCGGCATCAAGTTCGATTCTCTGGTTCACATGGCAGATAAATTGATGATGCACAAATACATCGTTAAAAATACCGCCGCCCAGAATGGTTACACCGCCACGTTCATGCCCAAACCAATTTTCCAGGACAACGGCTCCGGGATGCACACCAGCGTTTCCATGTGGAAGGGCAACGCCAACATTTTCTATGATGAGAAAGGCTACGGCTCCCTGTCCGAGACCGCCTTGTATTACATCGGCGGCATTCTCAAGCACGCCCGCGCCCTGCTGGCGTTCGGTGCGGCGTCCACCAATTCTTACCGCCGCCTGGTTCCCGGCTACGAAGCGCCGATCAACCTGGTCTACTCGGCTCGCAACCGCTCCGCCGCCGTTCGCATTCCCATCGCGGGCAGCCCAAAATCCAAGCGTGTGGAATTCCGCGCTCCTGACCCCACGGCAAATCCTTACCTGCTGTTTGCCGCAATGGCAATGGCCGGAATTGACGGCATCCAAAACAAGATCATGCCCCCGGCTCCGGTGGACAAAGACATCTATGAGCTGGCTCCCGAAGAAAAGAAGGGCATCGCCCAGACTCCGGGCAGCCTGGCAGAGTCGCTGGCGGCGCTGGAAGCCGATCACGAGTTCCTGCTTAAAGGCGACGTGTTTACACAGTCTTTGATTGAGACCTACATTGACTACAAGCGAGTCCGGGAAATCGAGGGCGTGGCTCTGCGGCCTCATCCCTACGAGTTCTTCCTGTATTATGATGCTTAATGCGTTTTTTCTGTTAAACGGGTTGACAGGGAAGGATTTTATATGCTACCATTAAGCAACCGTACAGTTTGACAGTGTTGTCGGACTTGAGCTATGAAGCCACGGGCCAGCCGCTTTTCCTTTGATTGGAAAAGTGTTTGGCCTGTGGCTTTTTTTATTGCCCTGGTGAAATTCTCGAGACACTGCCGGAAACCTAACCACGCGCTATTTTAAGGGAGAAGCCTAACAGTGAAGTCAACTACCGGACGTCAGGAAGCCATTTCCGCTGTCATCAATTACAAGCCGCTCGTCAATGCAATCGACTTAGAGGGCGAAACTTCCCGCTCTTTGTACGGCACCAATGTTTTCAATGAAAAAGTGATGCGCGAGGTGCTTCCCAAGCCCATCTTCAAAGCGCTGCAAAAAACGATTGAGCGCGGAGAAAAGCTCGATCCAACGGTTGCTGACGTAGTTGCGTCGGAGATGAAAAACTGGGCGCTGGAAAAAGGCGCCACACATTTTACGCACGTCTTTTTCCCGCTGACCGGCCTGACTGCCGAAAAACATGACAGCTTTTTTGATCCCGACGGCGCAGGCGGCACGATTGCCCAGTTCTCCGGCAGTGCGCTGATCCAGGCCGAGCCGGACGCCTCCAGCTTCCCATCGGGCGGCATCCGCTCGACCTTTGAAGCGCGCGGCTACACGGCGTGGGACGTCACCAGCCCGGCGTACATTTATGAAAATCCCAATGGCAACACGCTGTGCATCCCAACCGCGTTTATCTCGTGGACCGGGGAAGCGCTGGACCACAAAACGCCGCTGCTGCGCTCCATGCAGGCGCTCAACGTGCAGGCACAGCGCGTCTTGAAGCTGTTCGGCCATAGCGATCCTGGTATGATCAGCGCCTCAGCGGGCCCCGAACAAGAATACTTTCTGATTGACCGGAACTTCTTTTTCGCGCGCCCTGACCTTTTGAACGCCGGGCGCACCCTTTTCGGCGCGAAGCCGCCCAAAGGGCAGGAATTCGAAGACCACTACTTCGGCGCGATTCCCGAGCGCGTCCTGGCGTTTATGATGGAAGCAGAGCATGAGTTCTACAAGCAGGGCATTCCGATCAAGACCCGCCACAACGAGGTCGCACCCGGCCAATTTGAGATTGCGCCGGTCTACGAAAGCGCCAATCTCGGCCATGATCATCAGCATATCATCATGCAGCAGCTTCAGCGCGTCGCCACAAAATACGGCATGGCCTGCCTGCTGCACGAGAAGCCGTTTGCCGGTGTGAACGGCTCCGGCAAACATGTCAACTGGTCGCTCGGCGGCAAAATTGGAAATCTGCTCGATCCCGGCGAAAGCCCGCATGAAAATGCACAGTTCCTGGTGTTCTGCCTGGCTACAATCCGCGCGGTTCATAAGTACTCGACACTGCTCCGGGCTTCGGTCGCCTCGGCTGGAAATGATCACCGTCTGGGGGCGAACGAAGCGCCGCCGGCAATCATGTCCATCTTCCTCGGCGAGCAGCTTGAGGACGTGTTCAACCAGCTCAAAGTCGGCAAAGCCAAGAGTTCTAAAAAGTCCGGTACGCTGACCATCGGCGTAGACACGCTGCCCACACTGCCCCGGCACGCCGGCGACCGGAACCGCACCAGCCCCTTCGCCTTTACCGGCAACCGCTTCGAGTTCCGTGCCGTCGGTTCCAACCAGTCCATTGCCTGGCCGCTGGTGGTGATGAACTGCATCGTCGCCGACTCGCTGGACTTCGTCGCCACGGAAATTGAGAAAGAGATGGCCGGTGATCCGGCCAAGCTCAATGAAGCCGTGCAGAAGGTCTTGCAGGGCATTGCCGTCGAGCATAGCGCCGTCGTCTTTGGCGGGAACGGTTACTCGGAAGATTGGCACAAAGAAGCGGAGAAGCGCGGCCTGCCCAACCTTCGCAATACGCTGGATGCCCTGCCGGCGCTGACCGACCCAGCCAACATTGCCGTGCTTGCCAAGTACGGCGTCCTCTCCGAGCGCGAACTTCAAAGCCGCTACGATATTTTCCTGGAGCGGTACTGCCTGGATGTCAACACGGAAGCCCAGCTTGCCCTGGAAATCGCGAAGACCAAAATTCTCCCCGCCGCGCTGACGTACCAGACGCAGCTTTCGACCCTGGCGATCAACCTCAAAACCATCGGCAAAGAGCCGGGAACGGCGCTTCTGGACAGCGTTATTGGCTTGACCACTGATCTTGAGGCAGGCATCACGCTTCTGGAACATGAGCTGGCCCATGAAGCAAGCGGCGACACAAAGACCCACGCGCTGCACTTCCGCGATAAGGTTCTTCCGGCCATGCTGCAAACACGCACGGCCGCCGACGCCCTCGAAGGCGTTGTGTCCGACGAATTGTGGCCGCTCCCAACCTATCAAGAGATGCTGTTTATTAAATAGCAGCTCTTTCTTCCTCCCCCACCCGGCCCGTTTCCCTCGCCTATCCCCAGGCGGCGGGAGACGGGCTTTTTCTTTCGCATGAGGTATTATGTCTCATGCCTGAATTTTCACATCTTTCCTTGCCGCTTCTGCTTCTTGTCTTTGCGGTCGCCGCCGGGGCCGTCTGGCTGGCCGGCATTCAGCTTTCCAATACCACCGACGCCCTGGACTCGAAATTTGGGCTGGGCGAAGCTCTGGGTGGTTCGCTTCTGCTGGCGATCTCAACCAATCTTCCTGAACTCGCCATTACTGTCACAGCCGCCCTGCATCACGATATAGGCGTCGCGATTGGCAACATTTTGGGTGGGATCGCCTTGCAGACGGTGGTGCTGGTGATCCTGGACGTTAATGTTCCCGGAAAGCACCCATTGACGTTTCAAGCTGCATCGCTGCCCCTGGTGCTGGAGGGCGTACTGGTGGCGGCTGTTCTGACGGTCGCCATGATGGGAACCCAGATGCCGAAGTCTTTGATTGCTTTCCGTCTGACGCCGGAAGATGTTTTTCTGGTTGCCCTCTGGGTGGCTGGAACCTGGCTGCTGAATAAAGCCCGAAAGGACCTGCCGTGGCAGGAGAAAGGAGATGCACCAGGTGGGGAGGAGACGGCGGATATGAAAAAGCGTAAACAAGATGCGACGGAGAAGGCGAAAAAGAATGGAACAGGAAAAACTCTCGCCATCTTCCTCGCTGCATCTGCCATCACACTCATCGCCGGCGTGATTTTAGAGCAAAGCGGCGATGGAATTGCCCGGCATCTGCACATGACCGGCGTCCTGTTCGGCGCGACGATACTGGCCGCAGCAACCTCCTTGCCGGAAGTTTCCACGGGCCTGGCCTCGATCAAACTGGGCGACTACCAGCTTGCCATCAGTGATATTTTTGGCGGCAATGCCTTTCTGCCGGTTCTTTTCCTGCTGGCGACCATTCTTTCCGGTCAAGCGGTGCTGCCGCAGGCCAAAAACACGGACATTTATTTGGCGGGGCTTGGGATTCTCCTGACCGCCATTTATGTGTATGGCCTGATCTTCCGCCCCCGCCGTCTGCTTCTGCGGATGGGGGCGGATTCATTGATCGTTCTTCTTCTGTACACACTCGGCGTCCTGGGCCTGTTCGCTATCGCGCGGGCAGGCTAACTGGACGACAGTAATTGTATGCGGGTCTGGGCCGGATCGGAAGCATCAATTTGGACCGTGTCGACCGCGCCGCCGGGGGTGCGTGAAACATGAATTTGAGTCGGGGCCTCAATCGTATGCGAGATGGACGCATCTTCGTCCCGCGCGGCAATCACTGTAATCGTTCCGGCGTCACTGCCTTTGGTGTTAAGCTGGATACCCAGCAGTGGCAGCCCGGAAATGACCGGTGAGTCGCTCATGCCATTCCCGCTGACCGTCACGCTGACTTGCCCCTGCACAAACTGCCGGCTCACGTCATCAAAAAATGCGCCCCATTCTTCGCGGGGCAGTGTTTGAGTGTCCAAATTGTCGTCTCCTATTCTGAAATAGCTTTCTGGCGACAGAGTGCGCCAGCAGGCTGCTGTTCTCATTATTCCCCGCCCATTTCTTCGGTAAACGCGGCAAGCCGTGAGATCATTCCGTGAGATCATTCCTTGACACTTTCCGGCCCACTGCGGTACACTGAAGGGCATTATGCCCACGGCTGCATTTTCCAATTTAGGCTGCAAGGTCAACCAATACGAGACGGAACGGCTGGCGGAAAGCTTCGAAGCGCTGGGTTTCACGCTCACCGATTTCCGCCAGCCGGCTGATGTCTACGTTATTAACACCTGTTCCGTGACCGCCGATGCCGACCGCAAATCGCGCCAGATGGCCCGCCGCGCCGCGCGTCAAAAAGAAGGCGCAAAGGTCGTGCTGACTGGCTGCTTCGCGCAAATGGCGCTGGACACTGGCGAAACGGTAGATGGCGCGGCCCTGCTGGTCCCCAACGGCGATAAGATGCGGACGGCCTTTCATGTACTCGCAGCTTTTCCCGATTTGATGCAGTATTCATCTTCACCAGCCTCTGCTCTCTCCCAAGTCAATGGCAGCCTGGGCGGCGGGGCTTTGTTCCCCGAAGATGCGCCCGGCGGGCTGATTTCTTCCGAGTCGCTCCTCAGTCGCCCGGCGCATCGGACGCGAGCCACCCTGAAAGTGCAGGATGGCTGCCGCTACTTCTGCGGTTTCTGCTCCATTCCCTACACGCGCGCGATCATGGCAAGCCGCCCGTTTGCCGACGTGCTGGCCGAAGCGCGGCAGATGGCGGCAGCGGGGGCCAAAGAAATTGTCGTTACCGGCGTCTGCGTCGGCGCGTATGGCCCGGAAACCGGAAGTGGGGGCGAAGACCTCACGGACGTTCTGGTTTCCGTTGCCGACATTCCCGGCGTCGCGCGAGTCCGTTTGTCGTCGGTGCAGCCCGTGGAGATTCCCGACAGGCTGATTGCCGCGATGGCGGCACACCCCCACCTTGCCCCGCACCTGCATTTATCACTGCAAAGCGGCGACGACACGATCTTGAAGGCCATGAACCGGCCTTACGACACCCGTTTCTTTGCCGAAATCGCCGGCAAACTGCGCGCCGTCATGCCGCGCATCGGCCTGACGACGGATTTAATTGTCGGCTATCCCGGCGAGACGCGGGCGCTTTTTGAGAACACCGTGGCGTTTGCCCAAAAAATGCAGTTCGCCCGCACCCATGTGTTTCGCTACTCGCCGCGTCAGCGCACGGCGGCGGAGCAGCTCAAAGATGATGTTGCCCCGGAGGAAAAAGAACGGCGGCACCGGGAGCTGACCGCCGTGTGCATTGCCAGCCAGGAAGCCTTTGCGGCGGGAGACTTAAGCCGGACGGTGGAGGTGCTGGTAGAAGCCAAAGGCGCGCAGGACGGCTGGCTGTCGGGTTATACCGGCAATTATATCCGGGTGCAGTTCGCCGCTCCGCCGGGCCTGCGCGGGCAGATCGTCCCGGTACGCCTTTTGGACATCCTGCCGGGCGGCGATGCCTTCGGCATTCTGGAGAACTAAATGGCGGATACGATTTTCGGCAAAATTGCGCGGCGCGAAATCCCTGCGGACATCATTTACGAAGATGACCAGACACTGGCTTTCCGCGACATTTCGCCGCAGGCTCCGGCACACGTTTTAATTATTCCGAAACGGCCTCTCACCAACCTGCTGGATGCGACGCCCGATGACACTCTTCTGCTGGGACAACTGATGCAGGCCGCCATTCATGCCGCCCGTAGCCTGGGACTGGCTGAGGACGGCTTTCGGGTGGTGGTCAACGTCGGCCCGGACGGCGGGCAGACGGTCGACCACCTGCATCTGCATGTTCTGGGCGGGCGCCATTTAACCTGGCCGCCGGGGTGAGCCAGCAGCCCCTTACTACTGCTCCCCTGCCGATGCCACGCGCCGACAAGCGCTGGAATTTCGCGGCCTGCCTGGTTGACGCGGTTGGCTGGCCTCTTGGGTCGGCGCTGATTTCCAACGCGACCATTCTGCCGCTGTTTATGCGGCATCTCGGAGCCGGCAACACGCTGGTGGGCGCGCTGCCCGCGCTTTACAACCTGCTGGTCTTTCTGCCTGGCCTGCTGGTGGTCGGCCATATCAGCCGTCTGCGCCGGGTGCGCGGATATTTGTTCGCCATGGCACTGATGGAGCGTTTCGCGCTGCTGGGCCTGGTTCCGCTGACCGTGCTGTGGGGCCGCTCCCATCCCGGCTGGCTTTTGGCTGCGTTGTTTCTGGTGATTTCCGTCCATGCCGGAGCCATGGGATTCAATCAGCCGGCGTACTGGGTCGTCGTGGGAAGATGCGTACCGCCCGTCTGGCGCGGGCGATTGTTCGGCTATGCCGGTGGGATTGCGGGAGTGCTGGGGATTGGGACGGATGGCTTGCTGCGACACCTGCTGTCAGGCCCGAACGGCGGCTTTCCGAACGGGTATAGCCTGTGTTTTCTGACAGGCTTTCTGATTTTGACGGTGAGCGTCCTGCCGCTTGGCTTTGTTCGGGAGCCTGATGGCCTGCCTTCCCCCGAAGAAAATATCCACACAGGCCACTTCGGGCGAGACGGCCTGCGGGTCTGGCGCACGGACGCGCCGTTTCGGCGGTTTTTGTATGGGCAGATCGCTTTTACATTAGCCGGGCTTGCCCTGCCGTTTTACGTGCTGTATGCTGAACGGCATCTGCGCGCCGGACCGGAATTCGTCGCCGGCTATACCGCGACCCTGGTGCTGGCAGGGGCATTCGGCGGGCTGGCCTGGGGGGCGTGGAGTGACCGCGCGGGAAACCGGGCCGTGCTGCTGGCCTCTGCCGCCTGCGGCGCGCTGGCCTCTGTTCTTGCCTTGACAGTGACCACGGCGCTGCTGTTTTATGGCGTATTTGCACTGCTGGCGCTGGCGACGGCAGGCGCCGGGATCGCGGGCAACAACATTGTCATGGAGTACGCCGGGTCTCCGCGCGAGATTCCGCTTTATACGGCGATTTTCAACGCCGTCACCGCGCTTCCGCGTGCCGCCGGCCCCCTGCTGGGCGGGCTGCTGGCCGATCACGCGCACGGCTACCCGGCTTTATTCGCACTCTCCGCTGCCCTGGCTGCCGCCAGCCTGCTGCTGACGCTGCGAGCGGGCGAACCGCGCCATGTGCCAATATCGCTGCTTTCACAAGGGGCAGCGATGAGCAAAGGGAGCCTCCCGGAGTAGCTTACCGCGCTTCGGCGTTTGTTTGAAACCGGAAGTAATTGTCGCCGACTTTGATTTGATCGCCGGAATGCAGAATGGCGCGCTGAACGCGCGTCCCGTTGACATACACGCCGTTCGCGCTGCCCAGATCAGTCAGGGCGAACTGGCCGTTGTCTTGGCGCAGGAGGCGGGCATGGTAGCGGGACACGGTGTTTTCAGCCAGCACGATCTCATTTTCTCCGTCCCGGCCAATCGTGACATTCCCGGCAGTCAAAGCAAACGTGCTGCCGGCGGCCAATCCCTGCACACCGATCAGTGCGGCAGGCTCCGCCATTGGCATTTCCGGGCCGCGCTGAAAGTTGGTTTCCGCGCCGGCGTCCGGCCCGCGATGGCCCGGCATGAGAATAACGCCGGGGTCAAGTTCTCCTTCAGATGGCCCGCGCTTTGAGGCCTCTTTTTCGGCCAGACGCCGCCCGGCATTTCGCCGCCGCAGATAAAGCCACGCCAGCCAGCCAGCCGCCAGAATAAGCGCCAAAGTAAAGAGCGCCGCCGGGAGTGGATTTCTCCCGCTGTCAGCATCCGCGTCTGAAGGGGCCAGTCCCGGCGCGGCAGAAGCCGGAGCGGAAAGGGACAGCGGGTGAAAATCCCCCAGCGCAAACACAATCGGCGCAGGCATCTCATCGGCTCCGACCACAACTGTCTGCTGTGCCCATTGGCCGGTAGCGGCGTCCAGCAAAATCACATGATCGCCCTGAGCCACCGGCACGCGCACCACCACACTGCCCTGATGCGAAACGTTGACGGGCAGGGCGCTGACCGCTCCGGTGCGCGACTGTATCCAATACGAATAATTGCCGTCATCAGGCAGGGTCAGCGTCAGAGGCGATCCAGCAAGCGCGGCTCGCGTCAGAAAAACGAAGATCAAAAAGGAAAGTGCCGTCAGCCATCGAGTCATAGGGCGTCCGTCTCCGCCTGACAGTGGGAAATGGCGTGCGGGATGTAGTGAATGATGTCGGTGGCGACCAGTCCCGCCGGCCCACCCTGCCCCGTCGCCGCGAGATCACCCGCCAGTCCATGCAAATACGCCCCGGCGGCGGCGGCTTCCCACATCCCCAGACCGCCGGCCAGCAAGGCCGCGATGATCCCTGTCAGCGTGTCCCCTGCCCCGCCGGTCGCCATGCCGGGATTGCTGGTCGTGTTGACTGCCAGCCGCCCGTCGGGGGCAGCGATCAGCGTCCGGGCGCCTTTCAGCAGCACGGCGCAGCCGTAGTCCTGCGCGGCTCCTTCCACGGATGCCCGGCGATTCGCCTGCACGGTTTTGGTATCCGTTCCCCGCAGCCGCCCCATTTCGCCGGGGTGCGGAGTCAGCACTGTCGGCGCGGAACGGCCCTTGACGAGCGAAGCGCCGTGACCAAGTTCCAGTGCCAGGCAGTTCAGCGCATCGGCGTCAATGACCAGCGGCACGGAGCAGCGCGTGACGAACTCCCGCACAAACGCCCGCGTTTCTTCGTTCTCCGGGCCACCCAGACCTGGCCCCAGAGCCGCCGCCGTTCCCTTGTCCGCCAGCTTCAAAGCGTCTTCAATCGCGGCCCGCGCAAATGTCCCCGTCGAAGTCTGCGGCAGACCGCGCGTCATCACGACCGGGCTGACCCGCGCCATCGCCGCGTTCTGGATGCCTTCGGGAACCGCCAGCGTCACCAGTCCCGCCCCGGTTCGCGCCGCCCCCTCCGAGGTGAGCGTCGGCGCACCTACGCATCCTGCGGAGCCGGCAAAGACCGTCACATGGCCGAACTGGCCCTTGTTGCTGTCTCGCCCATTGACCCGGAGCGGCAGCCAGCGGGCGACATCGGCAGCCTCCGTCGCGAACGCTTTTACCGAATCAGCCTGCATGACTGCGCGCGGCATCCCAATGTCGGCAACCACTACCTCTCCCGCATACTCCGCGCCGGGATAAACCATCAGGCCAAACTTGGGCCATGCCAATGTCACAGTCAGCGCGGCCCGAACGCAGGCCCCGTCCACGCGGCCCGTGTCCGCGTCCAACCCCGACGGCACATCTACGGAAATAATCGGCGCAAGGCTGCCATTCATGGAGTCGATCCATGCCGCATAGGGTCCATCAACGCCGCCTTTGATGCCGGTGCCGAGCAGAGCATCTACGATAAGATTTGGAAATCCCCCCCGCTCCACTTCCGGGGGGCCGGAAAGGAGTAAACGCAGGCCGAACGCCTGCGCCATTTTGTAGTTTACCGCCGCGTCGCCCCGGTAATCCGCCGGGTCAGAAGCCAGGCATATGGTCACATCCGCCCCAAACCGCGTCGCCAGATGCCGGGCTATCGCCAGGCCGTCGCCGCCGTTGTTTCCCTTGCCGCATATCACTTCTATGCGTTTGCCTTTCAGTGGGGCAAAACGCTCTGCCAGCGTTTCCACGACGCGCAGGGCGGCGTTTTCCATCAGCACCATGCCGGGAACGCCGTACTCGTCAATGGTCTGCCGATCCATCTCGCGCATCTGCGCGGCACTGGTGAGTTTAAGCATAATGTCACTATGCCCGGCCCTGAAGGGTCGGTCTATTCGGAGAAAGGCCCTTTGGGCCTAAAGAATGCTGCCATAAATGTATCCATAGGCCCGGAGGGCCTTTTCTCGTTCGTGGCAATAGCATGGCCCTTCAGGGCCGGGTGCTTCATCAAAACACTCCTGAAATTTGCTGCCGTTCGGCGGCGTCAATCGGCGGAACCTCCGCCGCACCAACGTTTTCCTGCACCTGCTCCGGCGTTTTTGCGCCGACAACAACGCACGCAGCCGCCGGGTCATCCAGCACAAAGCGAAGGGCGGCCTGCGCGGGGGTACGAACGTCGCCCCGTTGCAGGAAATCTAGTTTCGCCGCCGTGTCCGCCATCGCCGCCACATATTCCGGCGGCAGAGAAGATCGGATATCGCCGTCAGAAAATTGGGCATCAGCGCCGTATTTTCCCGTCAAAAATCCGTTTGCCAATGGCTCCCGCGCCAAAAGCCCCACTTTTCTGCGGCGGGCCAGCGGCAGAAGCCCCGCCGTTGCCCCCTGATAAAAGAGGCTGTAGCCGACTTCCAGCACTTCCACAGGACACTGGTTTTCAAGCAGCCAGAGGCCGTCGGCGGGTTCGGCGACGGAAACGCCGTAATGGGCGATCTTCCCGGCGCGTTTCAGGGCTGCCAGCGTGTCCCAGACCCGAAACCGCTCCAAATCTTCCACCGGCGGGTTCATCAGCAAAAACACGTCTAGCGTCTCGCGGCGCAGACGCGCCAGGCTTTGCTGCACGGCATGGGCCAGCGCCAGCGGCGTCCAGTCCGGCTCCAATGTCCCGTCCTGCCGGTAGAAATTGATGCCGCCTTTGGTCACAATTGTCGGCGGCGAGCCAGGCCAGTCTTTCAAGACTTCGCCCAGCAGCGCCTCGCTGT
This sequence comes from Capsulimonadaceae bacterium, assembly GCA_965277095.1. Lineage (GTDB taxonomy): Bacteria > Armatimonadota > Armatimonadia > Armatimonadales > Capsulimonadaceae > JANXMY01. The sequence continues at coordinate 1,891,703 of OZ255718.1, read as the reverse complement.
GGCCTTGCCCGTAAACGTCGGCAGTATCAAACAGTGTCACGCCCAGTTCCAGCGCCCGACGAATCGCGGCTTTGGAAACGGCATCGTCCGTCTCGCCATAGGAGTTGCCGAACCCGTTGCCGCCGATGGCCCATCCACCGAAGCCGATTTCCGAGACGTAGAGGCCGGTTTTACCGAGTTTACGGTGGTGCATGGCGAGCTGTAAAATCCCCGCCGTAAACGGCAGGTCTAGAGAGGCTTCGGCTAACCGGTCTGCGACCGAAAGAAGGGACTTGTTTGTCTTCCGCCCGCAGGGCGGTTGGCGTTTCGCCCCTTAGACGGGTCGTTTACGGCCCGGCAAAATGCGCATTTTATGTCGTCTCTAAGCCGCAACGCCGAATGGCTTTTTGGCCTTCAATTTTTCTTCCTGCCGCTTGGTTTCGGTCCGCGCGGTGAGGTAGGCTTTAGCATCAAACCCTGGAAACTTGCCGCCCAGCGCCAGCGCGACATCATCGGGCAGCTCCAGCGCCGTGACCTGACGCAGAAAATCCGGCTCCTGCGCCAGAATAGCCGGCAGGTACAGCATTCCGCTGTCAAAAAGCGTCTTCGTATTCTGCGCCGCGCCGGGTGTCTGCGCCCGCAGACTGACCCCATGCCGGAAGGCATAAAGACATAGGGTTTTATAGCGGTCAAGGTTCAAGTCAGCAAGCTCCTTCTTTTTATCCAAAAGACAGCAATACTTAGCGAGAGGGATTCATTCCCGCGCCCGGCCTGCGTTTTGCCGTGTCAGCCTGGTATTTCAATGCTGGGACATTTGCGACAACCATGCTTTCGCACAGTATACCCAGACTACGTGTACACTTGCCAGGACCCTATCTTCTCATCTTGGTGCTGCCGATAATGAGAGATAAAGTCATGCCGCTCGAACTTTTATCCCTGCTGCCCGATGAACCGCCCACAAAAACGCTCTGTCTGGCAGAGATTCTGTCGTCTCTAAGCTACGCGCTGGATTTGACCAGCGGGCAGGTGCAGGGACACGCCGAGCGTACCTGCCTGATCGGAATGCGCCTAGCCGCCGGAGTCGGTATGGATGACGAAGCTCTCAATAGCCTGTACCATGCCCTGCTGATGAAAGACGCGGGCTGTTCCAGCAATGCGGCCCGTATGTTTGAGATTTACGGCAGCGATGACATTCAGGCCAAATATGCGTCCAAAATTGTCGATTGGACCAACATCATTGAGGCAATTAAATACGCCGCCGCGCACACGCTGCCCGAAGGCTCGCTACTGGCGCGGGCGACGAAAATGACCCAGCTCGCAGGCATCAAGAATGTCGGCGACCAGCTTATGCAGGCCCGCTGCTCCCGCGGCGCGCAGATTGCCCTGGGCCTGGGACTGGGACCGGAAACTGCCGACTGCATCAAGTATTTGGACGAGCATTGGGACGGGCGCGGCGCACCCCACCATCTTCAAGGCGAAGCGATTCCGCTGTCCGCCCGGATCGCCTGTCTGGCACAGACTTTGGAAGTCTTTACGCAGACATTCGGACTCGGCCCGGCGTATGAAATGATCCGCTCCCGGTCGGGCCGCTGGTTCGACCCGGAGCTTGTCCGCGCGGCCCATGCCTTTCGGCAGGATGACACGTTCTGGCGCTCCGTGCGCGAAACTCCGCACGCGACTCTGCTCGGCATGGACATTCAAGCCACCAGTGAACCGGCGACTGATACACGCCTAGACTCGGTGTGTGATGCGTTCGCACAGATCGTTGACGCTAAATCCCAGTTTACCGGCGAACATTCCACCCGTGTTTGTGCCTACACGATGGAGATTGCCGACGGCCTGGGGATTGCCGGCCAGCGCCGGACCACACTCCGGCGGGCCGCCCTGCTGCACGACATTGGCAAGCTGGCCGTTCCCAATACCATTTTGGACAAAAATGGCAAGCCGACGGACGAAGAATGGGCCTGCATCCGCCGCCATCCTTACCATAGCCAGCAAATACTCGCGCAAATCAGCGGCTTTGAGCAAATCACGCAGATAGCCGCCGCGCACCATGAACGCCTGAATGGCAAGGGCTACTTCCAGGGCCTGACCGCCGAGGCGCTCAGCGCGGACATGCGCGCTCTGGCCGTCGCAGATGTGTTTGATGCCCTTTCCGCCAATCGTCCCTATCGCGAGGCGATGCCGCTGACCAAAGTGTTTGCCATTCTGGACACTGACGCGCTCGACCCGGACTGTGTGGGGGTACTCAAAGACCTTTATCGGAGCCAGGATTATATCGCTCCGCCGCTGTCCGCTTTGGCGAAGGCGGCCTAAACGGCTGAGCGAACCGGGTGGGTTCTTCCCCTTATCTGGGTATAAGCCCGTATGCCTGAAACATCTTCCATCGTCCAAGACAACACCAGCGACAGCCAAAAATGCGTTTATGTCATCTTTAATCCCGTTTCGGGGAAGAGTGACCCGGAGCAGCGCAAAAAAATCATTTCCAACGCGCTCGCCGCCCAGGGCTATCGCTGCCAGCTTATCACAACCAGCCAGGAGCAGGGAGCCAAAGCGCTGGCCGAACAGGCCGTCAAGGACGGTGCGGACCTGCTGGCGGTCTCCGGCGGCGACGGAACCGTGATGGAAGCGATGTCTGCCCTGGTCGGCACCAATGTTCCCATCGCCGTTTTCCCCGCCGGAACCGGAAATCTGCTCTCCATCAATCTTGGCATCCCGATGACCGTGCCGGACGCCGTCACGGTCGCCCTGTCCGGGCGTTCGCACCCCATAGACCTGGCCCGCACCAGCGATGGACGCTATTTTGCCATCATGGGCGGCCTCGGCATGGATGCCCAGATGATCGCCGACACGGGCCGAAAGGCGAAAGACAAGCTGGGCAAGCTGGCGTACTTCTTATCTGCCATCAAAAATCTGCCGCGCCGCCGGGCGTATGTGGACATTATTCTGGATGGCAAGCCGCCTCTGCGCCGCCGGGTCAAAAGCGTCCTGCTCGCCAACATGGGCAAGATTACTGGTGGCCTGGAAGCCATGCCGACGGCATCTCCGCAGGACGGCCTGCTGGATGTCGGTATCTTGAAGTCCGCGACGCTGGGCCAGGGCCTGCGCCTGCTGGGCTACGCCCTGCTGGGCCGCTCGCAGGACGATCCCGATCTGGAAGTGTACCAGGCGCGAACAGTCACCTTAAAAGCCCGGTTCCCGGAGCCGGTTCAGTTTGACGGCGAAGACGGCGGGCGAACTCAGGAATTGACCGTAGAAATCGTGCCGAACGCCGTTCAAATCCGGCTGCCGGAAAAAGCCCCTGCTCTTGGCGAAGCTGGTACGCCGCCAGCCCTTGTCGCGCAGCAGACAGCAAAACGGCGTTTGCTGCCTTTGCTGTTTGTCATGCTGGCGACGCTGGGAACAGCCGTGTGGTGGAAAAACCGTACCCGTTAAAGCGGCAAGGTCTGCGTCTGCCCGGCGTCTGCCGAGCGCAGGCCCGCCTCTAAAATCTCCTGCGCGTCCCGGCTGGCTCCGGGGGAGCAGAAGCCTTGTACGGGGCTTTTTGTTTCCAGGCAATGCAGCAGGTATTCCGGGCCATTGCGATAGGGGGCCGCGGTCGGCGGCGCGGTCACTATTTCCAAGTCATCGCCGGGCCTCTGCCACAAAACTTTGTCTCCGGCCACTGCCAGTGAGCCGCCGGTGCCGTAGGCAATCGGGTTCGCGCCCTCCGCGTAGGGAACCGTCTGCGTCCAGCACGCCTCGGCGACGCCAAACGCATGAGGATATTTCATCAAGATAATCGCATTGTCATCGGGAATGGGATAGTTTTTGACAAACGTGCCGCGCATCCCTGTGACCTGAGACGGCAGGCCCAGAAAACGGGCATTCATGTTGGCCGCGTAGCCGCAATAGTCCATCAGTGCCCCCGCGCCATTTTTTTCAGCATCATACAGCCATTCGTAAAAATAAGGCGAACAGCCCATTTCTTTTGGCCCGTTGTGCGCCGAGCGGTACTTGATGTAAACGATTTCCCCGATGTCTCCGGCCAGCAGACGCCGCTCCCACTCCTGGATGGCCGGATACCAAGCCGTCGGCCAGTTGATCAGCAGCAGTGTTTCTGCTTCGTCGGCGGCTTTCGCCATGCGATTGGCCTGCGCCAGCGTGGCCGCCATCGGTTTTTCGCTGATGACATGAACGCCTTTGGCGGCACACGCTCCCACAAGGTCCGCACCGGCATTGTTTTCCAAAGCCGCCTGCACAATGTCCAGTTCTTCGCGTTCTACCATCTCCTGCCAGGAGTCATATGTGCGCGCGATCCCCTCGGCTTGCGCCCGTTCCCGCAGCGGGGCGTTGACATCTCCCGCCGCGACCAACTGCACATTGGGCAGAGATTTCCAGTATTCCATCTCGCCCCAGACATGGTCATGCACCAGCCCGGCCACACCGACTTTGTAGGTTTTCGCCATTGTTTTTTCTTTCGCTCTCAAACAGAAAACGGGCGCAGAGGTCTCCCCCTGCGCCCGCCCTGTTCCGTCTCATTTATTTCAGCAGATGTGCTGGAAGCTGCTTCTGCCCGGCGACCATCGCCAGGAAGTTTTTGGAGGTCAGCATCCGCGCTGCCACCTTGATCCGCTTTTTGCCCTTCGGGGTCTGAATGGTCACCGTTTGCAGGTTGACTTCGAACCGGCGGGCCTTCTGCGGGGCGCGATGCGCCCACGAGCCGGAGTGCGGGTGACGGGTCCAGCGTCCCGCCTGGGCTTTGCGCCCGGTGATGTCACAAACTTTCGCCATGTTATTGTTACGCTCCCTGCTGTGATAGACTTCAGTGTTAGACTTTAGTTTAACTTCGTTTTCTTAAAAGATGACCCGCCAGTATAGCACGCCTGCGCGGCGTCTGTCAACCCCATGCTGAAAGATAGAAAGCGTATCGGGCGAATCAATTCGCGGCAACACAGGCACGAAACCGGCCTTCGCCGGTTCCAGATTCAGTCGCCGAAGGGTGATACGCAGTAATGCCCTCTTGGGCATACTTTGTGCCTTTGTTGCTGCGGTTTTAACCGCCGGTCGGGAGTTTCTACCCGGTCTTTTACCTGAAATTGAGCGTCGCCGCCACGGGAAAGTGATCCGAGAGAAATGGACGCGCGCCATCGCCGCGCAGAATTTGGGCATCCAGCACTTCCCAGTCCGGGGAAAGAAAAAGGTGGTCAATCGGCGTCCCCGGTGCGTCCCCCGTGAAGCCGTGGAATGTTCCCGAAGAGGGTGACGGCATGGCCCGAAGGGCGCTCACCGGCACGGGCGAATCGGGGTCACTTAACCGGGCGACGGCGGGGTTGTTGTCCTCCGCATTGAAGTCGCCCATCACAAGGACAGGATCGCGGGTCGCGCGCCGGCGAATATGGTCCAGCAAAATCTGCGCGCTGTGCTGCCGCGCACTCTGAGATTCATTGTCCCAGTGCTGGTTGTACACATAAAACGCGCGTTCACTGTCTTTGTCCCGCAGAAAGGCCCAGGTGCAGATGCGTGGATGCCAGCAGCCCCAGGCGCGAGACCCCGGCAGCTCCGGCGTTTCCGAGAACCAGAATGTACCGCTGCCGATAAGTTCAAATCGGGCCAGCCGGTAAAAAACCGGGCAGAATTCGCCCGCCTCACGTCCGTCTTCCCGGCCTATGCCGACGCTCCCATACGCCGGAAGCGCCAGACGTATCTGGTCCCGCTGAAAATGCAATGGCTCCTGAAGCCCCAGCACATCCAGCTGCCAGCTTCGCAGAAACTCAAAAAGCCGTTCCCGGCGCTTTTCCCAGTGATGGGCGCCGTCATTGGGGTCTGCCCAGCGGATGTTAAACGTGCCAACTCGAAGCGCTGCCGCGTCAATGGAAGAAAGGTTCATAAAAGATTTTTATTTTACGCCGCGATACTGCTCAAACGCAACCGCGAGATATTCCAGAAAGTCGGCATAATTGACCGAAACGACGCCCGCCGGAGGCGTGATGCCCAGACGCTGCATCAGAGGGACAGCGAGACGCATGGCGGCGGCCTGCTGAATTTGCGGCGGGAGCTGCCAGCGGCGGTCGAGGTAATGATGCACGGCGCGGTATTCGGGAACAGACATCTCATACACATGCCGCCCAATATCGGCCAGCGCGTAGGCGGCCAGATGCTCCGGCAGCACGCGCGGCGGCGGGGCAAGGGCTTCCAGCGTCGGGACGCGCGGGGCGCGCTGCTTGACCACCATGGTTCCGGCGATGAAGTCTCCCAGACGCTGATAGCGGGCCGACAGCATCAAGCAAAGCAGGGGAATCAAAATGCACACGCCGCCCGCCGCCCCGGCCAGCGGCTCATGGCCGAACACGCCGGCCCCAATCAATCCCAGCGCCACAATCGGCATTCCGTCCATGACCCGGATCAAATTACGGACAATCGCGGCATAAATGTTGATCGGATAGCCGCCGTCCCGTACCACCCGCAGACCCATCTGACGCTTGCCGGGCGTTTGACCGTTCCAGACGGTCTCAAAATAAATGAAATAGCCCCAGAGGACCACAAACGCCGCAATCAGCCCCAGCGCCACCTGTACTTCGGCAAAAAACGCGCCAAGAGCATGTGCAATGGCGCCGGCGCCCAGGCTGACAATCAGCGCGATCAGGCCGAACACGATCCAAATCCCGACATAAATCGCCGTCTGCACCAGGCTATCAATCAAATTCGCCAGGAAGCGCGTGCCGAGTCCGGCCAGCTCGTACTCAATTTCAATGTTTTCCGGTGTGACGACTAAGATTTCGCGCGACATAGCCTGTCTTTCTTCCGTGCGTTTCTGCGGTATAATCTATCCATTATGGCGATTGATGAACGCGCCTTTATCAACCAGAAACGGGCAACCTGGGAGCGCCTTTCCATTATTGTGGAGCGCACGAAGAACGGCGGCTTGAAACGGCTTACCCGCGAGGAGCTGCCTGCGCTGGGATCGCTGTACCGGCGGGCCGCCGCCGACCTGGCCTATGCGCGGGCGCAGGGTGCCAATCCTAATCTCGTATTATACCTGAATGAGCTGGTCGGCAACGCGCACGGTGTTATCTATGCCGAGGAGTCCGGCGGCTGGTCTCGCCTCGGTCGTTTTTTCGCCACCGGCCTGCCGGATGTCCTGCGCCGCCGAATGCCATTCACCGCAGCGGCGTTTCTGCTGAGCGTCATAGGAACGCTGATGGCGTATGCGATTGTCCACCAGAACCCGGCCAACGTCAACATGTTCCTGCCGGAAGAGTTCCGCTCCTCCTTTGATGCGTGGAAACAGGGCTTTGCCGATCACGGAGACGTTTCCGCCGGAGAAGGAACCCTCACATCCTCGTTTTTGATGACTCACAATACGCAGTGCGGCATCATGGCATTCGGCCTCGGCATCACGTTTCTGGCTCCCATTTATTTTATGCTCCAAAATGGCTTTGTGATGGGCGCGTTGATCGCCGTCGTCCAGCCGACGGGTCATCTATCATCCATGTGGGCGGGGATTCTGCCGCACGGTATCTGCGAATTGTCCGCCATTTTCATCTGCGGCGGCGCGGGCCTGTGTATCGCGTGGGGATTGATTGCGCCGGGCCGCCTGTCCCGCGCCGACGCCCTGGTGCAGAATGGCCGGGATGCCTGCAAGATGATGGTCGGCACGATTCCGCTATTCATCATCGCAGGGATTTTGGAAGGCAACGTTTCGCACTCATCCCTGCCCCACGGCGTTAAGTTCAGCCTCGCCGCCGTTCAGTTTGCCGCGCTGATGTTCTACATCTACGGCAGCCGTTCTCTGGCGGTCAGAAAATAACCCGTTTTGATGGCTATAAACAAACACATGGATTTAGCCAGACGATCCAATAATTGTGGTGTCGCTTTTAATCGACAAGGTAACAGACAAAAAGCAATCGCAGAGTTTCAACGCGCAATTCTGCTTGTCCCTACTCACTTTGAGGCACATTTCAATCTTGGTGGTGTATTTCATAGCGAAGGATTGTTGGATCAAGCTTTGCGAGAATGTCGCATAGCAGTTCTACTCGATCCCAACGATGCGGATGCGCGATTCAATCTGGGAAACGTGTTGAAAGACAAGAATTTATTAGAAGAAGCCATTGAAGAATATAAAATCGTTGTTCACCTTGCTCCTGATGATGCAGACGCGCACTATAATTTGGGTAATGCCTTGATGGATACATATCGTGAAGGTGCACTGGACGAGGCAATACATCATTTTCGGACATCGTTGCAGATTTTCCCTGATTCGTCTGCGGCTTACGTCAATCTGGGCAATGCGCTGCGTGGCAAAAGCCTTTACCAGGAAGCAATCCATGAGTTCGAGCAGGCCCTAGTCCTTGATGCAAATAATTTTAGAGCCTATTTCAATTTGGCAAGGGCTTTCGATGAAACACATCAAACGGACAAAGCCATTGTTGCTTATAAAGTTGCCGTTACGTTGAATGCCAGTAATACCGATCTTGCGGATGTCCACTTTTTTCTGGGAAATGCACTTCAAAAAGAGGAACATCTCGATGAGGCAATCGAAGAGTATCAAAACGCATTGAAACTGGATTATGAAAACTATGCAACGCATATTCAGTTAGGAATGGCTATCCATGATCTTGGCTTGCTGGCAGAATCTATCCGGGAGTATCAGATAGCATTAGAAATGCTTTCGGACACATTTGCTTTCCGAGATGACCAAGTGACGACTAATTATCTCCTGGCTGATGCTTACACTGATATAGGATTTTTGGACGTGGCCGCTGGATTTCGTGAAAAGGCCGCAAAGTTAGAAAGAAGCATCTTGCCGCTTTGATAACTTTGTAGACAGGCTACGACCCAAACGGCAACGAAACGAGTGTGAGCATCAATGGCAGCACATACAAGTTTACCTACGATGACGAAGACCGCCTGACTTCCATTGCCTTGCCCGGCAGCGTCACCGACAGCTTCCTTTACAACGGCCTGGGCCTACGGACGGCCAAGCAGGACAGCACGGGAACGTATGCCTATGTCTGCGATGGCACTTCCCCCGGCTCTCCAGTGCTTGCTGATGGCTACGCCGTCTATACGCCGGGGTTGAGCGAGCGGCGCAACAATGCCAGCAGTTTCTATTCCAATGACCAGCAGGGCAACCTCTGGACACTGAATACGGCCAGCGGCGCGCAGACCTACGCGGCGGACACGACGGGCTTCGGCTGGTACACAGCAAACAGCGGCAGCAGCGCCACTCCCTTCAAGTTCGGCGGGGGCAACGGCTGCCAGACGGACGCAGACACGGGCCTTGTGCTGATGGGCCACCGCTACTTTGACACGCGCATCGGCAGGTTCATCACCCAGGACCCAACTGGCGCCGGCGATAACTGGTACGTTTACTGCGACAACAGCCCGACGAACGATGTTGATCCAACCGGATTAGATCGGCGTGATGACCAATATTGGGATATGTTTACTGACTCCGAGTATCACGGCGAGGCCTATCACTACGATCAAGACGGCTATATTCGTTGGTCTAGAGCCTGTTATGAACTTTCATAGGTTTTGCCACAGTTTTACGGCCTTGCCGAGCATCAGAAGCGCAAACACTACGTAATGTAAGCCTGCCAAAGTCTCAGGAAGCCGCTCGTAATCTCTGGCAAGACGCCGAAAACGCGCCGCCCACGCGAAAGACCGCTCCACCACCCAGCGGCGCGGCAACAATACAAAGCCTTTCTTGGCTTCGGGCAGTTTGACGACAGACAGTTCTATGCCCTGTGCCTTGGCAGCATCCGCAGGCACATCACCCGTGTAGCCCTGGTCAACGTAAGCCAGTGTCACACTCTGCTCGGTGGCTTCCTGAACCTGGGCCGCAAGTTCAGCCACCTGAGCGCGTTCCTGCTCGTTGGCAGGCGTCACGTGTAGCGCCAACAGGTGTCCCAGCGTGTCTACGGCGATATGAACTTTGCTGCCTTTCCGGCGCTTGGCTCCGTCGTAGCCTGCGCGTTCGCCACTTTCGGGTGTGGACTGCAAGGTGCGCCCATCGAAAATAGCAGCGGTAGGCTGTGGGTTTTTGCCAGCCGCCACCCGCAGCATCTCGCGCAAATCGTGAACGAGGGCAATGAAGCACTCGGCCTCGATCCAGCGTACACTTTGTTGGTAGACCGTATGCCAGGGCGGCAGATCGTTTGGGATCATGCGCCAAGGCGAACCTGCCCGCACCATCCAGCGCAGGCCGTTGAAGACTTCGCGCATCGGATGTTGGCGCTGGGGCGCATCTTGGGTCATCAAGGTTAGATAAGGGGCCACGAAGGCCCATTCTTCATCGGAGACATCGCTGGGATAGGCTTTGCGGCAGGGATTTTCGCTCATGCCCAAAGTCTACCTCAAAGTCCATAACAGGCTCTAGTGCAGATGGCACTGTTCATGCCTACGGTAGCGGGGTTACAATTCCCTCCGGCGGTTCTTCGTTCTCCAACTTCTTCATGCAGGGCAGCATGGGAATCAATATGGGCGGCGGCTTTATGAACGGGAAGCCGATGCCACCTTTGTCTGCATACAAAAACGCATTGAAACAACTTCATGCTAAGTATGGCCGTATACCAAAGGTGCGAGGGCAGACAGGGAAATTTAGTAGTAAAGTTCGTATTTTGGGAAAAAGAAGGTATCGCCTTGATCCTGGTCATCCTAATGCGTCGGATGTCCGAGAGAAAGGTATTCATTTTAATTACGAAGATTACACAAATGGTAAAGCGAACACGGGTAGAGCGATTGAAGATGTTTTCCCGGTTGAGGGAGGGGAAGGTATTATGGCGGAAGACATTGGCGCAGAAGGGTTTATTGGAACCACAGGCGGGGCTGAAGCTGCCGGCGGGGCCGCTGCTGAAGGATTAGGCGCAGCAGATGTTATTGAAATCATCCTGGGAGCGTTGCTCTTATAATCCACCTTTGCAACATAAATTCGTCGTCTACTACGCCTAAAAGAAATAGTTGAATATGAATGATTATAAAATAGAAGATTTTCATAGAGACCATTCCGGTCAACCTTTTCCGTCATTTCAAAAAGTTGAATTACTAGAAGGCCTCAAGTTTTGCGCTATTTATGCAAAGGAAGTAGGTTTGCCAAAGGATACTGACCCACTCATTGTATTAAAACATATTGCCGAACGGGCCACGTTTATAGGACACTTGAACTTGCAAGACTTTGACTTAGCCACTCTACTGCGCGCGCAGAGTATAGACATCAGTTTCAACCAGAGTGTTTATGTTGACTGGAGGCATTTTGACGACATTGATCAAATGCTGCTTTCAGATATGTCTCAATTTTTTTTCGACATCTGGTATGGCGAAGACATAAGCCTCTTTGACAGCACACTATCTTGGATGATGTTTATATTTCATTACAAAGCTATAACTTTCGTTAAATTTAAAAAAGATCATATCACGGCTACAACGGCAATCGCCTGACCCAAACGCAGGGGGGCAATGTTTACCAGTCCTTCACCTATGATGCCCACGACAAGCTGACTTCTGGCACAAACGGCAATGAGACCGACGGCTACGACCAAAACGGCAACGAAACCAGCGTGACCATCAATGGCAGCGCGTACCACTTCACCTACGACGACGAAGACCGCCTGACTAGCATCGCCTTGCCCGGCAGCGTCACCGACAGCTTCCTTTACAACGGCCTGGGCCTACGGACGGCCAAGCAGGACAGCACGGGAACGTATCCCGGCAAGTATTAGCTGTCGCGCTCAATGACATATTGGGCCAGGGCGCGGAGTGGGTCGGCATGGCCGTCAAAATCCGCAAGCGCGGCCAGGGCGGCGTCGCAGGCGCGGCGGGCAAGGGCGCGGGAGGCGGGCAGGCCGAGGACTTTGGGGTAGGTGGCTTTGTCCTGCTTCAGATCGCTGCCGAGGGGCTTGCCCAGCTTGTCGGCATCACCTTCCAAGTCCAGAATGTCGTCGGTGATCTGGAACGCCAGGCCGATTTGTTCGCCGTAGGTATGCAGCGCCTGCTCCTGCATGACGGTCGCCCCGCACAGGCGCGCTCCCGCCATCAGCGATGCCAGCAGCAAGGCTCCGGTCTTGCGGGCATGAATGGACGCGACGGTGGCCTCGTCCAGATTGTCCCGGCCTTCGCTTTCTATATCCGAAACCTGCCCCCCTACCATCCCCCGCGTTCCCGACGCGCGCGCGACCATCGCCAGAGCGTCCAGCACGCGCTCCGCCGGGGCATACAGGCGGCACTCTGCAATTAAATCAAAGGCCAGCGCCAGCAAAGCATCTCCGGCCAGAATTGCCATCGCTTCGCCGTAGACGACATGGCTGGTCGGACTGCCCCGGCGCAGATCGTCATCGTCAATCGCCGGCAGGTCATCGTGAATCAAGGAAAAAGTGTGAATGCACTCGGTCGCGCAGGCCAGCGGCAGCACCCAGAGAGGATCGCCGCCGACGGCTTCCGCTCCGGCCAGCGCGAGAATGGGCCGCAGCCGCTTGCCGCCGCAAAACAGCGAGTAGCGCATTGCTTGATGCAGGTGCGGCGGCAATGCCTCAGCAGGCGGCAGGTAGACATCCAGCGCACGGTCCGTCCACTCCCGCCGCTCATTTAAATAGGCGGCCAGGTCGAAATTCATCCCGGCTCCGAATCTAAGGCTCCTGCTGCCTGCGCTGCCGCCAATGTATTTTTCATCAGCATGGCAATCGTCATCGGCCCCACCCCGCCAGGAACCGGCGTGATGGCTGATGCAATCCGGGAAGCGCCTGCGAAGTCTACATCTCCGACATCATGGCTTTTTCCCGCAACTCGGTTGTAGCCCGCGTCCAGCACGACCACGCCGGGCTTAAGCATGTCCGCCGTAATCATCTCCGCCTTGCCGACACAGGCGCACAAAATATCCGCCTGCCGCGTAATCTCGGTGAGATTGGGCGTCCTCGAATGGCAAACCGTGACTGTCGCGTTTTCTTGCAGCAGCAGCAGGGCCAGCGGCTTGCCGAGAATGACGCTGCGCCCGACCACAACGGCGTGTTTACCCGCAATCGGCAGACCGTAGCGTTTCATCAGTTCCACCATGCCCGCCGGAGTGCAGGCATGGAACGCCGGCAGGCCCGCTACCAGACGCCCCAGCGAGATCGGCGCGATGCCGTCCACGTCTTTCGCCGGGTCCATCAGCGCGAGAATGGCCGGCTCGTCCATATGTTTCGGAAGCGGATGCTGCACCAGAATGCCATGCACGGATGGGTCGGCGTTCAGCATCGCCAGGCAGTCGGCGACTTCCGCCTGCGAAGCGCTGCTGGGGAATGGAAACGTGCGCGATCCCATGCCCGCGCGGGCGCAGGCGCGTTCCTTCATGGCGACATAGGTTTGGGAAGCGGGGTCATCTCCGGCCAGAATCGCCGCCAGGGTCGGAACGATTCCGGTCTCCGCCGTCAGTTTCTTTGCCACCGCACCCACTTCCGCGCGGATCGTCTTCGCCGTCGCTGTGCCATCTAAAAGTATCGGTGTCGTCATAAACAAATCAATTTCTAGCCATTTAATCGCTGCGGCGCAGGCGGCCAGGAAGTCCGCATTTCCGGCAGCATAGGTGCGGTTCCATTCAACGCGCTTTGATGATAAACGCGAGCCGTTTCCAAGAATGCCTGTGTCTGCTCTTCAGACGGAAAGGACCGTTTGGGAATCAGGTAGCCGAACTGCGGGCCGAGAAACAAGACTATCAATTGCTTGTTGTCGGCAATCTCGCTTACTTTAGGCCACCGAACCCGTGTTTCTACCGCTGCATTTTCTTCGTGAAATCCTTCCACGCCGAGTGCCAGCGTGTGCAGGCCAAGAGCGCCGGGCCTGGCTTCCACGGTACTCAGAAAGATTCGTTTGCGTGACCATTTCACAGGCGCAAAGCAGAGAATGTAAATCGCCGCGCCGCCCAGAGACACCCATGCTATTCCTGCGACGTGAAGAAATAGGAGCAATAATATCAAGTCCAGTATGATGATCGCCGGGATAAGTGACCGCAGCAGCATCTGGCGCTTGAATGCTGGAGTGCGCCCAGCAACGAATTGATAATACTGCCAGTAATCTTCCCGCCCCAATTGATAGGTCACTTTCATGTCTTCAGTCCGCCCCAACAGGCCCAAACGCCGGAACCGACGCGCCGGTGGCATCGGTGAGGTTGACGTAAGGAGCAAGGCCCCAGCCATACCAGAGGCTCGCGCCGGGCAGCCGGGCCGGGTCAGTAATCTTCAGCAGAGCATCAGAGCCGTCCAAAGCAATCTTGTAGATCAGCGGCAATTCCCGGCCATCGGCATCGCGCAGGCTGAAGCCGACGGGACGGCCTTGCGATTGCAAACCGCCTTGAACATGGTCGAACGAGACGCGCAGCCAGCCTTTGTCCGCTTCCCATAGGACAGATTTCAGCGCAGGGGCAGGCTGGCCCAGAGCGACGGCAGCCAGACGCTCGCCGAGCGTTTTCAGGCCCGCCGTGTCAATGTGAATGCCGTCATCCAGGCCGCAGTCAATCGCGGAAACCATGCCAACGTTCGGCAGTGTTTGGGGCAGAGTGCGCTGGATTTCGCGAACACGGTTCCAGCCGGAGATCAAGTCCAGTGCGCGGTCGGTGACAGAGCCGCCCAGTTGTACCAGATAAAACGGCAGAGCGGGCTGGCCGAAATCGGCCCGGAACGCATTGATTAAAGTCGTCATGCGCTGCTGATACTGGGCCGCATCGGCTGGATTGGCATCCGACTCGCCCTGATACCACAAAATGCCCGCGACTTTGCCGCCAATAGCTCGAAATCGCTCCACCGTTGCCCCGTACAGCGACTCGCCGCCCCGGTCTCGAAGCGCAGGGTTCCACTGCTGCATGGACGTACCGCCGTGCGCGGCGGGGATTAGCCCGATGGGAACGCCTGTTTTTTCCACCATCGCTTTGGCAAAAGTCAGCCCCAAACCAGCCCCTTTATTGCGGTTCGGGTCGCGGGGCGGGATGCTTTCGGGCAGCGTCAGCCCCCAGATACTATGGTGAATGGCACGGGGCGACTCGCCCAGCCAGTGCAGAGGCTCCTCGGCGGGCGCCCATTCTTCGCGGGACTGGAACGAATGTACCCACGGGTGCGGCGTCTCCACATCCACCAAATCAGCCGAGCCTTCCATGTTGCTTTGCCCGGCTAGTATCCACAAGTCCCCGACCAGCACGTTTTTCGCGCTGCCGACTTCATATGGGCCGCCGACGGGCAATTCCAGTGTTTCGCCGGAAGCGAGCGTCACCTGCGCTTTGCCGTTAGCGCCGCGCTGCAAGACTTGATAATCGCTGATCGTCACTGGTTTTCTTTCTGAGCGTCCGGGAAATTGAGGTGCATTTTGCTGGCGGTCGGTGCGGTCTGGCCTTTGTACTTGCTGCCGAGGCCCGGCGATCCGTAAGGCCGGTCCGCTGCCGTCGTCATGGCAAAAAACGAGATTTGGCCGACTTTCATGCCGGGATACAGCCGAATAGGCAGATTGGCGACATTGGACAATTCCAGTGTAATATTGCCGTCGAATCCGGGATCAACATACCCCGCCGTCGCATGGACAATCAGCCCCAAGCGTCCGAGGCTGCTTTTCCCTTCTAGCCTTGCGACAAGATCATTGCCCAGCTTGACACGCTCAACGGTATTACCCAGGATAAATTCGCCGGGATGGACAATAAACGGCTCACCCTCTTCCACCGTGACCATCTCCGTCAGGTCTTCCTGAAGAGCTTTGGGGTCAATGCACGAGTGCTTGTAGTTGCGAAAGACCAGAAATCGCCCATCTAAACGAATGTCAATAGAGGCAGGCTGTACCAATGCCTCATCGTAAGGCGTGATGACAATGCGCCCGGAGGCAACACTTTCTTTGATGCTTCGGTCGGATAGGATCATGTGGTTGTGAGACTCTTTTTCAGCCAGAGAAAGCGCGGGCCGGACATTTGATCCACCGGCTCAAAGCCGGCGGCACGGGCGCAGGCAGCGGCGGAAGCGTTGTCGCGGCCCACGCGCAGCCAAACTTCCGGGTACGGGAGGGTTGCCGCCAGAAACGCGCACAGGCGGGAAAGCATCGCCTTGCCGATACCGGCGGAGCGCATGTCCGGGGCGACCAGCAGGTGCTGTATCTCCACATCGCCTTCTACCGCGTCTTCCACAATCTCGCCGTAAGCGACTAAATCGCCCTCGCGGCGCAGCGTGAATACAAAGTCCGCCTCATACGTCCAGGCCGCGACTTGATCCGCCGTCAGCGGAAAATCTTCAGACGCCGCCGCGCCGCGTAAATCTTCGGGCGTCGCCGCCCATCCGGCCACCCATTCGGCCTCGGACAGGGTGAATGGACGCAGCTCAAACGTCGGCATCGCCGTCTCCCTGCCTTTCTTCCCCGATTACTTCCTCACTCGCCCCGCGCGGCTGGCGGGCCAGAGCGCCCAGCACGCCGTTGACGAAGCGGCCTGACTCGGCGGTGCTGTATTTTTTCGCCAATTCCACCGCTTCATTCACGACGGCGGCGACGGGCGCGTCAGGCCGGTACAAAAGCTCAAAGGCCGCCAGGCGCAGCAGGTTACGATCAACAGTGGCCTGCCGGTCGGAAGCCCAGTCGGTGGTCAGCGCCGACAGCCGCCCATCCAATTCCGCCAAATGACTCAGCGTTCCGCGCACCAGTTCCTCGGCATACAGGCGGTTTGCGCCCTCAAGCTGCGACTGCGCCAGAGCCGCTTCCAGCACTTCCGTGACCGGCTGCTTGCCGAGGTCAAGCTGAAACAGCATTCGCAAAGCCAGTTCGCGGGCCTCACGGCGCGTGTTACGGCTGTCCCCATGCGCGTGGTGATCCGGGTGAAAACTTTCAGGATTCATCGTAAGCGTATTGTACCCGAACGGCGGCGCGGTTTTGGACGCCCGCGCCCGGCTATTTGCCTGCCGGCCCTCTGCCTCCGGCGACGCCAGCGCATCGGGGGCGGTTCGCGCAGGCTGAGAAAAATACCTGCCAGCGCAATCAACCCCAGCACCAGGCAGAGCGCCGCGTACCAGTCATCGGGATGCTCCGAACCCGGCGCGAAATACGCCTGCTTGTAAAGCGAAATCCGAGTGAAGTAAACAAACCCGGCGGCCAGAGCCAGCAGCGCCAGCCCTAAACCGCCGGGAGCAACCCAGGATGAAAAATTCGCCAGCCGGAGGGGCGGGCGCCTGCGGGGTTTAGCCATCCATTTTAGCAGCCCTTGTTATTTCGGCGCAGGAACGCGCTCAAACAGTCCCACATCAATGAATTGCCCTCCGACAGTCTGGTGGCAATGCACGGCCAGTTCGTTTTCCGCATTGGGACGGAGGCTCTCTTTCGCAGCCTGGCTGAGAGCTTTATACTCGTAATTGGAGATATAGCCGCCCGCAGAATAGGCCGGAACGCCATTGATATAGACATCAATATCTTCATCGTGCTGGTCGCGGAACACAAGACGGCTGATCTGCGCGGCGGTCAGGCTGCCGGGATTGAAGGTGCGACGCAGCCAGATGTCGCCCGTATTCCAGGGCGTGCCGACCGGCGCATCGGCGGGAGCCGAATTGCCAAAGCCGCCGGGGCCTTGCAGCCAGGCCGCATCGTCGAAGTCCGGCTTGACCCAATCGGAAGGCGGCGCGGCAATCGTGTATTTCCACGTCTGCGGTGTTTTCTCCGAGGTTGGCACAACCTCCCGATAGGTCGGCAGCGGGTACTGGAAATGATTGGCTCTGGCAATCTCCGCCGGATCGCACTTGAAAACACGGTCATAAGTCATCAGGCCGTTGAGCTCGGTTTCCACGTCGGTAATCTGCGTGTAAACCGCCGCGCTCAGACCGTGCGTGTCGCGAAATGATTTGAGCAGGCCCGCAAACTCGCCGTACAGTTCTTCCAAATCACCCGGACTCTGGACTTCCGTATAGCCGCCGCCGGTGGGGCGCCAGGTGTGGCCTTTGACCAGAAACCCGATGCCGCCGTATTCGCCGCAGGCCAGCGCCTGCGTCGGACTGGGCGGGGGATAGGCAGGCGGCGGATACGAATGCACGTCGTCCACATCCCCTACGTCCCCGTCTCCGCCTATCTCATAGCCCGCGCCGCTGTCGCGGTCTACCAGGCGCGAGGGGTCCATCTTCTTCACCATGTCCGCCAGAGCGCGGGTATCATGGCGTCCCTGGCTTTCGTTAAAGATGTCCCACATAATAATTGAGGGAACGTTCCAATGGCTTTCCACCATCTCCCGCAATTCTTTTTCGTATTCCGGCTTATCTACGGGCGGCGGATTTCCGATATACGAGTCCGCTGACGGCATATCCTGCCAGACCAGCAGGCCCATGTGGTCGGTCCAGTAATACCAGCGGGCCGGCTCCACTTTGATATGCTTGCGAACCATGTTGAAGCCAAGCTGCTTCATCGCCTGAATGTCACCCTTCAAGGCCGCTTCCGTCGGGGGCGTATAAATCCCATCGGGCCAGAAGCCTTGATCCAGGGGGCCGATCTCAAAGACGAACTTGTTGTTCAGGAACATCTTTTTGAAACCGTGATCCGTGCCGATGGAGATTTTCCGCATTCCGAAGTAACTGCCGACCTGATCGGTGACGGCCTTGCCCTGCATGGCAGTGACAGCCAGATCATACAGAAACGGATGATCCGGCGACCAGAGTTTTTGATTCGCAATGGGAACGGAGAGCTCCGCATTGGGCTTGGCAGTGACGCTTTTGACGACCACTCCCCCGGCCATGATTTTCAAGGCCACTGTCGTCTGCGACGTAGCGGCAGGGACATTGACCGTAATTTTGACCCGGCTTTTGTCAATGTCCGGCACGATTTTGATGTCGTGGATGGCCGCACGGGAAACCGGCTCCATCCAGACGGTCTGCCAGATACCTGTCGTCGGCGTATACATGATGCCGCCCGGCTGCGTGGTCTGCTTGCCGCGCGGCTGTCCTCCGGCTTCCGTGGGATCAAAGACGCGAACGATCAGCTCCTGCGGCCCATTGCCTTTCAGGTACGGGGTAATGTCGTAACTGAACGCGCTGTAGCCGCCGGTGTGAATGCCGACGCTTTTGCCGTTGATATAGACCTGCGACTCGTAATCTACCGCGCCGAAGTTGAGCATCACCTGTTTGCCCTTCCAGGCGGGCGGAATCGTAATAGCGCGGCGATACCAGAGGCGCTCGTGATGCTCCATCACGCCGGAAAGCGCGGATTCGACGGGAAACGGAACACGAATTTCGCTCGACAGTTTCTGGCCTGTCGGCACAGCGTCGCCATCCGCGCCGCTCTGATACTGCCAGATGCCGTTCAAATTCAGCCAGTCGGCCCGCACAAACTGCGGACGGGGATACTCCGGCCAGGGATGATTGACGCTGACCTGATTGGCCCATTTCGTCTTCAGCGGCCCCTGCTGCACCGACCAGGCCTGCGCCGCCCTCGGCCCTGCCAGAAGTGCCAGCAGCAATGCAGCCAGCAAAAAGGGGAAATGCGATTTAATCCTGTTCATGGTGATGTCCTTATGTTTATTCCCTTATGCAGAAAAGGGCCACGGGGCTTTAGCCCCGTTTCCCAAAGAAAGCCACAGTCCAATGTCATTCTCCCACATGAGTCGCCAGAAACTTGGTGGTGAGTTCGCCCTTGCGGAAGAACGCATTGGCGAGGATGCGCTTGTGGTACTCTAAATCCGTCTTGACGCCGGTGATTTCTACTTCGTCCAATGCCCGCTGCATTCGATTGATCGCGGAAGAGCGGTCGTGATCCCAGACGATGATTTTGGCGAGCATGGAATCATAATAGGGCGGCACGTCGTAGCCGGAATAAACGTGCGTGTCAATGCGGACGCCGAGGCCACCGGGCAGGCGCAGGGACGTGATTTTGCCCGCGCTGGGAGCGAAATCGCGCTCCGGGTCGCGGGCGGTCAGGCGCACTTCAATGGAATGACCGTGCCACTGCACGTCGCGCTGCCCGAAATCCAGCTTTTCCCCGGCGGCGATTTTAATCTGCCACTTCACTAAATCCACTCCCGTGACCATTTCGGTAATGGGATGCTCAATTTGCAGGCGGGTGTTCATTTCCATGAAGTAAAATTTGCCGTCGGGCAGCACGATAAACTCCACGGTTCCGGCATTGGTGTAGCCGGCGGCTTTGGCCGCTTTGACGGCGGCTTCGCAGATGCGCTTGCGGACGCTGGGTTCCAGATGCGGCGCAGGCGCTTCTTCCACCATTTTCTGATAGCGCCGGGTTTGCAGCGAGCAGTCGCGCTCGCCTAAGTGCAAGACTGTTCCGTGCTGGTCGGCAAGTATCTGGACTTCAATGTGGCGGAACGTGTCAATGAACTTTTCAATGTAAACATCCGCATTGCCGAAGCTGGATTCGGCCTCCACCTGGGCCGTTTTGAGGATTTTGGGAAACTCTTCCTCATTCTGCACCACGCGGATGCCGCGTCCGCCGCCGCCCCCGGCGGCTTTAATCATCACTGGAAAGCCGATCTGGGACGCGACTTTAGCGGCCTCCAGGGGGTCGCGCAGCGGCGTGTTCGTGCCGGGGACAATGGGAACGCCGGCTTTTTCCATCGTCGCCCGCGCCTGAATTTTATCGCCCATCATTTCAATGGCATGAACCGGAGGGCCGATATATTTCATGCCAATGGCATCGCACATTTCCGCAAACGATGCCACTTCGGCCAAAAATCCAATGCCGGGATGAACAGCGTCGCAGCCTGTGATTACCGCCGCGCTCAAAATATTAGGGGCATTGAGGTACGAGCCTTTACGCTCCGGCGGGCCGATACACACGGCCTCATCGGCCAGGCGAACGGGGAGCGAGTCGGCGTCCGCCTGTGAATACACGGCGACGGTGGGGATTTTCATTTCACGGGCAGCGCGAATGACACGCACGGCGATGTCGCCCCGGTTGGCGATCAGGATTTTTTTGAACATTTAACTGATGAGGAGCAAAAGAGCGCGAGGGAATGAATTCCTCTCGCTCCATAATAATCGTCCGGCGGACGAGGAAATTATCTGCGCCGATCTTTCTTTCGTCCGCAGGACGTTCAATTTCAGCAGATACGCAGTCATGCCCTCCTGGGCATAGAGGAATATATTCCCTCGCTTACTCTGTTCCCCCACTGTTTGCGGGAAGGCCGCTTGAACTTGGCGGCAAAGTCACGCCGCCGGGGCCGGGCGCGGGCTGGGAAGAAGGCGGCGAACCGCCGGGCGCGGACGTATCGCCGCCCAGCACGATGGGTGCGGCTCCCGGCTTGGCCTCACCTTTGCCGATGTCGGTGACAGTGCCGGTCGCCGGGTCAAGCTGAAACTGGCAGCCGGGCGCGTTGATAATATCATCGGTCGCGCCTTCTTTTTTCAGGTCGGCAAAAGAGCGCGGATTGCGGTCATTATGATCCCCCCGATACATCGCCGCGGATTGATTGAGCTGCGACTGATACTCACTGCACGCGGCCCCATATGCCGCCTGCTCGGCAGCAGGCGCGCCGTTGTGCGAGCCGGGCTTGGGCGACAGAATTTTCTTGTAGTACCAGGCCGACAAAATCATAATAATGACCAGGGACACAAGCAGGCCGACCAGGTTCCATTGACCGCGCTGCCGGGCAGGGGATAAAGAGTTATTCATCGCGATTGCTCCTTTTGAGACAGCCGCTTACGCAGCCGCCAAGCGAAACAGCGGCTGGCCGTATTCCACCGGCGCGCCGTCCTCGGTCAGCACTTCCAGCACGCGCCCGCCCCACTCGGCGGCGACCTCGTTCATCAATTTCATAGACTCAATGCTGCCGATGGTCTGGCCTGGCACAACCAGCGCCGCGTAAGGCAGCGGCGGAACGGAGTGGTGAAAAATGCCCACCATCGTGGCCGTCAGCGTGTGCGTTTCCGGCAGCACGGCTTCCGCCTCAGCGCAATCGGATACCGGAGTCGCGGTTTCGGTTTCGCCGCCCGGCGGCGGTGCAGCGAGGGGCATGGGAGTGAGGGACGCGGCGGACAGGGGGCGGCAGATACGCACGCGGCGGCCCTCTTGTTCCACGGCGATTTCGGAGACAGGATGCTCACTCATCAGAGCGACAATTTGTTCGACGAGTTCAAGGTTCATAAATAACGGCTATATTTTCAGCTTGAAACAGCAATATTCAATCAGCTTCATCACCTGTGACAAAAACACAACGCCAAAAGCAAAGATGAAAACCCAAACAATGATTCCATAGGTATCGCTGCTGCCATGCAAGGCGGCGAAACCAGACGTGTCACTGCTGAACGAAAAGCGGCGCGTCATCGCATCCAGCCCCGCCAGAAACCGGCTGACCAACCCCTGCACCCAGGCAAAATTCAGAACAAACATCGCCGGCAGGAAAATCAAAGCCAGCACAGTGAGAGCTTTATGCTTCTGCCGCTGATGCTCATTGTAAATGATGCAGTTGCGGCAGCGCTCCCGCTTGGCTTCGGGCGAAAGATTTTTGCGCGGACCGCCTTCCAGGCTTTTGCGCGCTTCCGACGACTTTTCCCGCCAGTCGGGAGCAATCATCGCTTGCAGGACGATCCGCTCCTCACACATGCAGCCTTCCTTGTACCACCAGCAGGGGCCGCGCTTCTTCAAATAGATAGGACACTTGACACGGATATTGTCGCGGCAAAAGGGGCCTTCCCAGCACCGCCCCAGAAAGACCTGCCGCTGCCTGCTGCCGGCCTGCCGTGTTGCCGTCGCCCCGTACTTGACATTAGCCCGCTGAATCGCCGCGCTTTCCGCCGCTTCCCCAAATCGCCGCGCCAGATCAATCGTGGCCCAGACAATGCCCGGAACCGCGAACAGCCAGGCAAGCGCCTGAAAATCCCCCAGCACGGCCAGACTCACCCGGCTGGCCGTCTGGTGGCGCACATAAAACGCCTGGTTGGTAATAAATGGAACGCCGCCATAAAAAACGGCTGCCGTGCCGAGCAGCCAGTAGCCGGTTTCTTCCGCGCGCGCGCAGCAGACCAGCAGCGCCGCCACCGTTGCCAGCAGGGAAACGGAAAGAACCTTGGCGATCAGCGCGGCATTGTCAAACTGCCGCTGCCGCCCGGCGACGTTAAGCGCGGCGATGCCCTCATGGGACCACGCCGCGCTCCACAATCCCCACAGCAAATACAGAAGCAAAAGCGCACTGAAGAAACTCGCATATTTGAAGGCCGTTCGGGCAAAATCATCCAGCTTGGCTGACCCGGTTCCCCGGCGCCGCTTTTGCACCGGACGGCGGGCCGCCGGCACGGGTGCTTCGGTGAGATCAATGCGTTCAGACACAGGAACAGTCCTCTAAGGCCAGCCGCGCCAGGCAAAGAGATTGGGAAAAACCTGCTGGATGAAAGGAGGCCGGGGGCGAAGATGCCCTGCCCCGGCTCACAAAGTCTCTAAGACTTAACGCGCTCAAGATACTGGTCGGTACGAGTATCAATTTTGATTTTGTCGCCGAGTTTGATAAAGAATGGAACAGTGACAACCGCGCCGGTTTCGACGGTCGCAGGCTTGCCGCCGCCGGACGCCGTGTCACCCTTTTCGCTGCCTGCCGTTTCGGTGACTTCCAGCTCCACAAAGCTCGGAACTTCAATACCGATAATGGCGTCCTTGTGCGTCATCACGCTCAGGTCCATGTTTTCTTTCAAGTATTTGACACCCGTGCCGATTTGGTCTTTGGTGACGCTGGACTGCTCAAATGTCTGCGGGTCCATCAGGAAATAGTCGGTTCCATCGCTGTAAAGATACTGCATGGGCCGGCGCTCCAAAAACGCCTGCTCCATACGCTCACCCGCGCGCCAGGTCTTGTCGATGGTGCGTCCGGTCTTGATGTTTTTCAGGCTGGAACGCACAAACGCCCCACCCTTGCCGGGCTTGACATGCTGAAACTCAGTGATCGTATAAATATCGCCATCCATAAGGATAGAGACGCCGTTGCGGAAATCGCTTGTATCCATAGCCGCCTTGAAAACTCCTGCGTTGGTCAATCATTGGTAGGGGAAATCGAATTGAGACGATTATAGCATATCGCCGGGGCTTTGGCAACCAGGGTCAGGCGTGCGAATTGGCTTTGTCTTCCACGTTCTCAATCAGGGTCGCCGCTTGATCCATTTTTTCCTCCAGGGCTTCCAGCACGGCGTGAGGGTCGGCGGATTTCTGCATGGCTTCGGCTTCGGGGTCAAACCGGTCTTTCACGGAAGGCAGGTCACGGCGCAGCTCCTCCATCAAGGCGATGAGCTTGGCGATTTTCTGCTCCGCCAGCAGGTTCACCTGCAAATCGAGCTGCGCCCGCCGCTCCGCCAGCCGCGCCTGACGGTTCTGCGTAATCAGGACAACAATGGTGAGCAGCAGCGCGCCCAGCCCAATCGCTCCCTGAAGCCAGTAAAACGGGGCCGGATCAAAGCGGCGCAGGCCAAAAAAACGGGGAAAAGCATTGACCAGAATCCAGAGCAGGATCACACCGATGGTCAAATTGAGAAAAAGGGGCCGGCCCAGAAAGGCTGTCACGGATTCTACTGCCCGCTGATGAAAGCCGACATTTTTCTCCGCCTGGGTATGCAGCGAGGCAATGGTCGCAATCTGCTGCGCGGCGTGTTCGGGAAGAGGAGCGTCCGCTGAGCCGGCAACGGCTGCCGAAAATTTATTGAGGCAGGCAGGCGTATCAGGCAAAGGCGAATTACTCATTTTTCTCAATAAATTTCTCAATCTGCTCCACCAGACGCTCCGGCTGAGTGGCTTCCTCCAGCACGGAAACTTCCGGGTCAGTTTCCGGTACTTGCAAATGCCTCGCAATGGCTTCCAGCATCATCAGCATTTTTGTATTTTCTTGTTCCGACAGCAGGTTGATCTGCAAATCCAGATGGTTGCGGCGTTCGGCCAGACGCCCCTGCCGGTTCTGGCTGATCAAGATAAAGGTAGATAGAAAAATTGCTTCTAAAGAAACCGCCAGCGTCAAAAACTGAAACGGAAACGGGTCAAAGTGTTTGAAGCGCGGCAGCGTGTTAAGCAAAATCCAAACCGTAAACCACGCAATGTGTACCCAGACAAAAGCCATTCTTCCGCAGAAGCCCGTAATGGTATCAACTGCACGGTCGGTCGGCGTCCGCTTTGCCTGCGCTGCTGCATCCAGACGGGCGACCGTATGCACATTCCGCTCCGTTAATTCTTCTACGGTTCGGATTTCGTGGTACGCGCTTTCGGAATAAGCAGCGGAGATTGCTTTTGTTTTCGGTGACATACGTTGTTTTCCCCAAGACGGCATTTACGGCTGAGCTGACATTTATTTTCCTGCTCCGCCAGCCCCTGCGGCGGGATTTTTCGCCGTTCCCGGCGCGGACGAACGCTGGCCTTTCAAATGAAATACATACGAGAGGTTGACGACGTAGCCGCACGGATTTAGGCCGTCACCCGCGGAGTTTGGCGCGGCCGCCGATATAATCCGCGACAATTTCCACGGTGGGAGTGACATTCTAGGAGATGCCGCCCAGACTGTAACCAGACTGTAATAGGCTCCGCCGCTGGGACGGATCAGGCCCAGCGTGAAGCCGGTCGCGCGAGGCTGCGTCGTAGCGACCAGATAGGGAACGGCTTTTTGTCCGGTGGCGACATTTTGCAGACCCGCAGCAATATCCGGCAGCCGGCCCGGACTGTGCGCCAGCAGCGCCTTGAAGTTTGAGAGAAACGTGGTCTGCCCTTCCGGGGCAGCCTGATAATCCACGCCGACTTACACCACGTTGCCGATCCCATACTGCGTTGTGTAGAAGGTGGATTTGCTGCCCTGCTCCGCGCGCTATGGAGAAAGCGGCGACACCGTCCCCAAACACCTTCGCGATAGGAATTTGTGTCAGTCCATTGGGAGCAGCCTGCACACCCAGGGGTAAAAGAAACATTAAACTGCCGAAAAAAAGCAGAATTGTCCGAAAAACGCCTGTGTTCCGTTCACGCATCGCCGCCCCGTTCCCCTGCGCTGTTGACCAAGCGTAGGAAGCGTACTGACGTGGTATTCCCCATCGCGCTTGCTGCCAAACAAGCGGCTCCCGGACCCCGCTTGATTCCCGGCGAAAAATGCGCTATCATAACGGCATCGTCCCCACCCGACAAAGGAGCTATCCATGCCCTCCGATTCGCCGCGCCTGTTTCCTGCCCCGCTGAAGGCTGTTGCGATTGAAGACCGCTTCTGGCAGGAGCGAATTCGTGTCAATCGCGAGACCACAATTCCCATTGAATATGAGCAGTGCCGGAAAACGGGACGGATTGAAGCCCTGACGCTCCGCCCGACGCCTGATCAGCATTTTTTCTGGGACTCGGACACTGCCAAATGGATTGAAGCGGCGGCCTACAGCCTGGCAACGCACCCCGACCCGACGACGGAGGCGCTGCTCGACGAAGTGATAGGCCTTCTGGTACGCGCCCAGCAGCCGGACGGCTACCTGAACAGCTACTTCACCACTGTCGCTCCCGAAAAACGCTGGACAAACCTGCGCGACGACCATGAGCTGTACTGCGCGGGGCATTTGATTGAAGCCGGCGTCGCCCATTACGAGGCGACCGGCAAAATGACTTTGCTGGACGTAATGCGCCGCTACGCGGACTATATCGGCACGGTCTTCGGCACAGCCCCCGGCCAGACGCGCGGCTACTGCGGCCACGAAGAAATTGAGATGGCTTTGTTGAAGCTGGCGACGGCGACGGGCAATGACAAGTACCTGCGCCTGAGCCAATACTTTGTCGACGAGCGGGGGCGTCAGCCACATTATTTTGACGAAGAAGCGCGGGCACGCGGCGAAAACCCCGACGATTTTCATTTCAAGAGTTACGAACACCTCCAGGCGCATGTGCCGGTGCGCGAACAAAGCAACGTGGTCGGCCATTCGGTGCGCGGCATGTATCTATACTCGGCAATGGCGGACTTGGCAATTCAAGCGAATGACCATGCGCTCAAACAAGCCTGCGAGCGGCTCTGGAACCATCTGACCTCGGCGCAGATGTATGTCACCGGCGGTATTGGCGGCTTCGCGTCCAATGAAGGCTACGGCGACGACTTTGATCTGCCCAATGAAACAGCCTACGCCGAAACCTGCGCGGCTATCGGGCTGGTGTTCTGGGCTTCCCGAATGCTGCATCTTGACTGCGACAGCCGCTACGGCGATGTCATGGAGCGTGCGCTTTACAACGGTGTCCTGAGCGGCGTTTCGCTGGACGGCACGAAGTTCTTTTATGAGAACCCCCTGGCGAGCCTCGGTCAGCACCACCGGCAGGAATGGTTCGGCTGTGCCTGCTGCCCACCCAACCTTGCCCGCCTGCTGGCGTCCTTCGGCTCTTATGTGTATTCCCAGGGCGACAGCGATCTGGCTGTGCATCTCTACGTGCAGGGCCACGCTGACCTGAGCGTTTCGGGAGCGCCCGTTACGATTTCCCAGCAGACCGAGTATCCCTGGAACGGCAAAGTGGCGCTGACGATCACCTCGGACGCGCCGGCTTGCTTTGGTCTGCGCCTGCGCCTGCCTGGCTGGTGCCGGGAGCCGCGCCTGTCACTCAACGGGGAAGCGGTCACACCTGAAATGGTTCGCGGCTATGCCGTGCTGGATCGTGAGTGGCAGACCGGCGATGCCCTGACTCTGGAACTGCCAATGCCGGTGGAGCGAGTGCGCGCTCACCCGAACTTGCGCCAGGACAATGGCCGTGTGGCCTTGCAGCGCGGCCCGGTCGTTTACTGCCTGGAAGCCGCCGACAACGGCACGGGGCTGGATTCGCTTTCGCTGCTACGAAACACTGTATTGGAAACTGCCACCGCCGAGACACTGCCGGGAATGACAGTGCTGCGTGGACAAGCGCAGCGACTTTCGACGGAAGGCTGGAACGGCTCGCTTTACCGCATGGACGCCCCGCCGCCGGTCACGGTTCCCATCACGGCGGTTCCTTATTTCGCCTGGGACAACCGCGCACCGGGCGAGATGCGCGTGTGGCTGCGGGAATCGTAGTGTAATTCGTTAAGGAGTATTTTTATGTTCAAAGGACTCAGTCCCGGAGCCATCGGTATTCGCTCCGATACATTGGATCAGGCGCTGGCCGCCGCGACACTGGGCGGCTTTGGCGGCGTGGAATTCAATCCGTCCGAAATCGCGGATTTAATGGACGCACAGAGTGCAGAAGCGGTGCGGGCGCGGTTCGCGGACGCGGGAATTCAGCCGGCGGGCTGGGGCTTGCCGGTGGACTGGCGCGGCACGGAAGAAAGCTGGCGCAGCGGACTGAAAACTCTGCCGCGTTTGGCCCAGGCGGCGGCAGCCATTGGCGGGACGCGCGTTTCTACCTGGATCATGCCCTGCTCGGACACGCGCTCTTACGCCGAAAACTATCAATTCCATGTGACGCGCTTCCAGCCCATCGCGGCGATCCTGAGCGACAGCGGCATTTCGCTGGGATTGGAGTTTATCGGGCCGAAAACACTGCGGGACACGCAGGAGTATCCATTCATTTACACAATGAAAGACATGCTGGCCCTGGGACGCGACATTGGCCCGAATGTCGGCCTGCTGCTCGATTCGTATCACTGGTATACATCTCATGGCACATTAGACAGTCTCAGCGCACTCACCCCGGCCCAGGTGGTGTATGTCCATGTCAACGATGCTCCCGCCGGAGTTCCGGCAGACCAGCAGCTTGACGGCGTTCGCGCCCTGCCGGGGGCGACGGGCGTGATTGACATCGGAGGCTTTTTGCAGGCGTTGCAGGGCATCGGGTATGACGGCCCGGTGACACCGGAACCGTTTGTCGATCTCAGCGCGCTGCCGTCGGATGCCGCGCGGCTGCAAACAGTCGGATCGGCGATGGACGACATCTGGCAAAAAGCGGGGCTATAACGCTACTCTACGTTTCCCATCAAATCTACGGCGACAATTTTCCCCGACTGGTCACACACCAGCACAAAGCACGTCGTTGAGTCGGAATCCGAGAACCCGGTTTCGTAGCGGCGTTCCCAGAAACTGCCGTAAATGCCCTGAGCCAGCCGCTTGTCCAGGTCAGCATTCCAGAGCGCCCGCTGTCCATGAATAGACGCGGGCGGCATAATCAGCAATGTGTCGCTGCTGCCGAACGCGGGCCACTGCGCCTCCACGCCCGCCGCATGGAGACTGCCGACAAAGGATGCCATCGCCGCGGGATAAGCAGGATGGGCTTGAAGATCGGTCAGCAGGGGCGCCGCGCGAGATTCCGCAGGCGGCGCGGAAGGCCGCAGAAAGCGAACGCCAAGCCAGAAAAGCCCCAGCAAAAGCAAAACGGCTGTCAGCCCGGCGGCAAGTCGGGGAAACAGTGTGGCCCGGCGGGGGGATGCAGGCGGCAAATCCTCAAAGGCTTGGGATGGCGGGAAGGTTTCCCTTTCGTCCGGCACAGAAGCATCTGCGGGAACCGGCTCATCAAACGCCTGCCCGCAGCGCGGACAGGCCAGCAAGCCCGGCCCCAGCGCGGTTTCACAATGTTCGCACTCGTAAATGGTCATGGGATTGATGCACCTGCGTGATCGCTTCGGTGATACGGCGGGCGATTTCGCCGCGCCAGAGCGGGTCGGCGGCTTGAAGCTGGTCTTCCGGGTTGGAAAGGGTGGTGACTTCCAGCAGAACCTTTTCTGGAACCGGATTATGTGCCGGGTCAAGAACGCCCAGCGCATGGCCGGAAACGCCCCGGCAGCCGCGATATTCACACGCGCGTCCAAAGTTCCCGGCGGTCATCTCGCGGGCCAGCGCAACCGCGAGTTCCGGGACGCCCACCGTGCGTCGGTCGATACAAACCATGCTGCCGGAAACGTCCGCCGCCGGAAACTGGTCATAATGCAGCGACAAGAAAAAAACGTCTCGCCGAACGTTTGTATCCCAGCGCGCCTGCGCCTTCCAAACAACGCGCGCGGTGGAAGCTCGCGCCCACAGCGGCTCCGGTGAGTGGCGTGAGCGCAGCGGCCGACCCGTAGACGCCAGCGTCGCGTCGTCGGGCCGCGCCAGAGGCGGCTCGATCAGGGCCAGCTCAGGAGCCAGAGCCTGGCTGCGGACGGTGTAAACCACGGCTGCTCCCTGTGCCCGCAGGCAGGCAGCCACTTCGTCGGCGGTGCGATACGTCAGCATTGCCTCCGAAATCGGTCCGAGGTCCGCGCCGGGGTCCTGTCCGCCGTGGCCGGGGTCAAGAATAACGACCACTCCGGCCAGCGGCAGCGCTGGCACGGCCTCGGCAGGCAGCGCGGGCAGAGGTGCAGGGCGCGATGGCGCGGAAAGGCGCATTCCCAGTCCAATCGCACACAGGCCGCAAAGTGTTCCCACAGCGGCCCCGGCCCAGATTTTGCGGCTCCAAGATTGTCCCCACACCATCATCCGGCGGCTCCCCCTGCAATGGTCGGCCACGGCTTTGTGGGAGAAAAAGACGATTGAAATGCCGAGACGAGAGCAAGAACCGAAGCCGTTTACGGCAAGGTTCCCCGTTCACGCTCGTCACTTCTCCCGGCTGACAAATCGCTGACGTGCGCCGGCATCCAAACGCTCATAATTGCCGCCGGTATAGCCGCTCACGACCTGGTTCCAGAATGCAATCGCCGCCGCGTTGCCGGCCAGTTCCGAGATTTCCCAGCGGCCTCGGTAGCCGTCCAGAGCAAGCCGCGCGGCCTGCCGCCCGATGCCCCGGCGTCGGTATTTGTGGGCGACAAAGAAGTCCAGCAGGTCAAAATCGACATCCGGCGGCAAGTGCTGCGGCCCGGCGTTGATCACCACGAAGCCTGCCGGATGGCTATCAGCCAGGATCAGCAGAAGTTTACAGGAATCGCGTATCCACCAGTTGTAGTCCGCACATTCTTCATGGGTGCGCGGCTGCGGCAGGCCAAACGCCGTCCAGACCGGCAGGCCATGTTCGTTGAAATCCACCAGGTCGTCCCAGGCGCTGAGTTCACTGAAGTAGACGGTGAACATATTCCGCAAAATATGCCGAGTTTCCTTTGTCACGGGAACAAGCGTCACTTGCATCGGTCTATGTCCCCAAGCCGCCCAGGGCTTTGCCGATGAAATAAGTCACGACGCCTTCTACGGCTCCCACCGCCGTCATTTCCAGGCCGCTGCTCCACCAGGAGCGCACCGTAATCAGCGTTTTTGCCGCGCCGACGGCAAAATGCGCGATCAGGGAGATCACGGCGGCGGTGAGGATCGCCGGGAGGCCATGCATCCAGAAGAACGGAATAATGGGAATAAACGCGCCGACCGCCGTAGAAAGTGCGCCCGATGCGGCGGACACATACGGGTTGCTGAGGGCATCTTCCGTCAGGTTGAGCTGTTCGGCGGCCAGGGCGCGCAGGAATTGTTCGGGATCATGCGACAAATGCTCTGCCACGCGCCGGGCATCGGCTTCCGGGACGCCCTTGATCTGGTAAACCAGCGCCATTTCTTCCAGCCCGTCTTCGGGGCTGTCTTCCAGTTCAGCGCGCTTGCGGTGCAGCTCGGCATCGTAAATTTCGCGCTCGCTTTTAGCCGCCAGGTATGCCCCGGACCCCATGGAAAGCGCGGAGGCGACCATGCCCGCCAGCCCCGCCAGCAGAACCAGATGCGCCCCATTGGGATTGTTGAGCGTCGCGCCCGACACGCCGGACACAATGCCGAAGATCGCGCCGAGGCCGTCGTTGACCCCGTAAATGGCGTCGCCAATCCAGGACGCCGGAGAGCGGTGGCCTTTGCGCGCCCGCAATGCGTCCAGGGCAGCCCGCGGGTTCAGCGGACGGGAAAAGTTTTGGCCGATGGGTGCGTCCACTGCCGGAGCGGACAGAGGCACGGGAGCCAGCATATGCTTGAGAGCTTTGGAATGGGCGCGTTCGTCCGCGATCACTTTCCGCAGGATTTCCACGCTGCCGGCATCCCCAAGCTCCGTAAGCTGACGCCCGTAAAGGGCAACATGCTTGCGCTCGTCCATTTCAATCCGGCGCAGAGCGGCATCCGCCCCGCCGATACGGTTTGGAAGGGTGTCCGCCTGCCCGGTCGCCGGGCCGGTATACTTCGGCAGCGGCGCACCCAGCTCAGTCAGCCGCCGCTCCCAGAGATGGGCATGGGCAGTTTCGGCTTTCGCCAGCCCTTCCAAAACGTGCTTGCGGCGCGGGTCGGCTTCACGCTCTGCGAGGGCTTGATAGGTGGCCGCCCCTTCGGTTTCCGCCTGCCAGTTGCCTTCAATCGCTTTGACAAGCCGCCGGATGGCGGCTTCCGGCAATGGGTTTTTTTGCGTGGTACTCACGGGTAGATCGTCTTTCTCTCAATTCTTGTCGGAAGGATACCGGCTGCTTGCAGGGGTGTCAAGCGAGCCGCGAGAAAATAACTGCTGTCACGAGGAGGATTTTTCGCACGAAGGGCGAACTCTACCCTGTCAGCCGGGCGCACCGAAACCCAAGCGACGCCGGTAATTGAGGAGGGTAGTGTGATGGAAGCATATTGCGTGAAGTGCAAGGCCAAGAGAGAAATGAAAGACGCAACCGCCGTGACGATGAAGAACGGCAAACCGGCCACGTCCGGCACTTGCTCTCACTGCGGCACGAAGATGTTCAAAATCGGCGCAAGCAAGTAATCATCTGGATTTCGATGTAGCCGGGCAACTCTTTGCCCGGCTATTTGTCTGCGTTTGGCCCCGGTCTCCATTTAGATATAAATTTTGTAGGTCGGAATGCCCAGCAGCGGCCCCGCAATCGCCCACAGCGACCCCACCGTGTAATCGCCCAGAATCAGCCCCAGAAAGAATGGAATCGCCGCGCGGTAGAGCTTGACCCCGCCATAACGCACGATAAGAAATTTCAGCAGCCAGGCGATAAATACCGGCATCCAGAAATACTCCATCGCATAAGACAAAGCCAGCGCGTAGCCCGCCGGATGGAATGGCCACCAGACAAAGCTGGTTCGCAGCAGCGAAAGAATCACAGTCAGCACAAAGCCGGCCGCAATGTAATATAAGCCTGAGCTGGCGGGCGGCACAGGCTGGTTCAGCCAGGAGGCCAGACGCCCATAGCTTTCTTCCCCGACCCAGGCTTTATATCCCATCGCCTTGCCTTCCGCACCGGCGGCGTAAGTGACGTGTAAATTCGCCCAGTCGGTCGCCACCAGACTCACCACCGACGCGAACGCCAGGACGCCGACAATGCCGGCAAAGCGCACACCCGGCTTGCCTTCCAGCATTTTGAACGCTTCCAATTGGTTGGGCATCGGATGGTTGCGATACCCCCGATTGAACCAGTACAGCACCGACATCAGTGTCAAATCCTGCGCGCCCAGCGCGTGCGTTCCAAAAGTCGTCACCAGCACCTGCACCGGGTTGACCCAGACGATCTCATGCGGAGAGCCGAACTCGGCCCGAACGCGCGTGATCACAAAGCCCAGCAAAAAGACAATTCCGAAAAACGCGAACGCCACCCAGGCGCTCATGCCAATCAATTTAGAGAAAATCGCCAGCAGACCGCTCCCTACCAGGAATCCGATCACCGCCGCCCGGTAACGCCGCGCCTCAGCGGGGTCCTCTGACCGCGCCCCTTCCCAGGCAGAGCGAAACACCGAACGCCAGTAATTGCGCCCGGCATAAATCAAGGCCACGCCCAGCCCAATCCACGCTCCTGTCGCCTGCTCGCCGAAGTAGGGAAATCCATTGTGCTGCCCGGTATCCCAGCCGTACACATTTCCGGTGACACGGAACAAGCGGGCCAGAACGTAGAAAAACCAGCAGGAAAACGACAGGTCCAGCGGCATAAAATACGCGATACCGATGGCAAACGGATAAAACGACGACTGCGTGGACCCGATGGCGCTCCATGGGCGGTTTGTCACCAGGTCCTGCAATTGGAACAGCTTGACGTTCAGCTCAGGCACCGAGGGGATCAGCGTGTGCAGGCCGTTCAAAAAGGAAATGCTGAACGCCACCGCGAAGCCCGCCCACATGACCTTGCTGCCGAAAAACGCTGTCCCGGCATCCTCCGCTGTCATCGCCAGCGGAAGCTGGACAATCGGAAATGTCAGCTTTTCATTCTCAATCCAGGCCCGCCGAATCAAAATCGTCAGACACAGGTACATCCCGACCAGGGTCAGAAAAAACAGGCCCCAGCACAAGAGCGGCACGACCCAGGCCAGCAGGTATTCCTGGCCCTGCGGGCTGTAAATGTTGACATTGCCCCGATTAAACGCTTTCAGAGAGTCGTGATCAGTCACCAGCAGCCACTGGGGCAGGTACTGGAAGAACAGCGATCCCCATTTATTTTGCTCGCTGGCGTGCCAGAACGCATAGGGAATGGAGCCGAACATGTTTTGCAGCGTGTCATGTCCGGCAAAGGTGCAGGAAACCACCAGCATCACATACACCAGCAGCAATTCTTCCTGCCGGAGCGGCGCAAGCCGCGGCAGAACCTTGCGCCCGGCAAAGTTGAGCAAAACCAGCATAAACAGCAAAAACACCGGCGTGATAAACAGCGGCAGCGATGTTCCATCCAGTGTATACCAGCGCACTTCAATGACAGTGGTCCAGAAGACGTTGATCGGAATAAAAAGAAGACCCAGCAGCAGCGCGCGCCAGAGTGCGAGAGGCCGAGCGAGGCTTTCCGGCGCGGCGGAAGCGGACGATGCTCCCACAGGTTCTGTCGATTGAATTGCCATCAGGCACGTCTCCTTAGCAGGCCGCTTCCGCGCGGATTTTTGTGATACTGCCGTTTTTAATCGGCCCGGCGCCCAGCCGATACGCTTCCCGTGTAGACGCCGGCGAAACCACCGGCAAGCGGCGGGCGATTACCATTTCCGTCGCGCTCCGGGCAATTTGCGTGGCGCGCAGGCCATCCTCACCCGACGGCAGATCGCCGGGATCGCCGGTTTCCAGTGCGCGGACAAAGGCGGCGTACAGGCCTTCAAAGTTCTTCTCACCTGCGCCCGGCAGTCGGTGCGTCCCGTAGCGCGTCCACACTTCAAACAGCCAGCCGTCCCGGTCATAGCGGATCACGCCCTCGGTGCCGATCAAGTGGTACGAAAAGTGTGCCAGCGGGTCACGCGCCGTATGCCCGTAAGAAAAGCTCATCTCAGCCATTGTGTGCGCCCCGTTTTCGTGATCCAGGTGCAGCCACATATGATCCGGGGCGGTGTAATTTTCCACCCACGCGCCTGACGCCTGGTAATAGGCTACATCCGACCCCAGCCACCAGCGGGCCAGGTCAATCTGATGCACGCCGCAGTCTACCATCGGACCGCCTTCCGCCATCCGCCCGGCCCAGTAGGGATTGGTTTCCAGATGACCGTCCGACGCGACCTGATCCCGCCCATGCAGGTTCCAGATGTAGACCAGGCGCAGCGAGCGGACTTCACCAATCGCCCCGTCCATCACCAGACGCTTGATGTTCTGCGCCACCGGGCTGAAGCGATAACAGAAACCGGTTGCCAGCATCAAACCAGCGTCGTCCATCGTGCGGATCATGGAAGCCGCATCGTCATCCGTCATAGACAGCGGTTTTTCACACAAAACAGGCAGGCCGTGGCGGGCGGCTTCTTCCAGATTCTGCCGGTGCGCGGGCGCCGGCGACGTGATAACAACGGCATCCAGCCCGGATTCAAAGAACATGGAGCTGATGGCATAGCCATGCGGAATGCCGAATTTGTGCTGAAGGCCGTAGGCGCGTTCGGGGTCCGGGTCATACACTGCCCATGCCTCCAATCCCTGAGTGGCGAGAATGGCCGGCAGATGCCCGTATTCCGCAATCAGGCCGCAGCCCATCAATCCAATTTTCTTCAGTCCGCTTTTCTTCATAGGCCGAAAATCCGAAACTTTCTTTTGACTTGCCGCGCTCTGAAATGCGCTTCCCCCAAGTGTACCCGAAACATCGAAAGAAAATTCTTGACCGGACAATTTTCTGGGTATAACGCACACAACCTGTTATTTTTCGCAGGCGTTCCGCGCAGGAAGGAATCCGTCCCGTGATTGACCACGAGCTTTTTGTCCGCAGCGAACTCAATCCCATTATCAAGCCCAGCGACTTGCCGTATCCCTGTGACTGCGTCTGCAACCCCGCCGCGCACATTGTTGGGAACGATGTTTTATTGCTGCTGCGCGTTATTGACCAGGAAGGCAGCTCGCACATCACCGTCGCCCGCTCCAAAGACGGCATTACTGACTGGCGCATTGAGCCCAAGCCGCTGCTGCATCCGAGCGATTACAACCTGCCGTTTGAAACCTATGGCTGTGAGGACCCACGCCTGGTGTATCTGGAAGAGCGCGGCGAATATGTGATCACCTACACCGGCTACTCACCGATGGGCGCGGGCGTCTGTATCGCCACCACGACAGACTTTGAGCATACGGATCGCTACGGCCTCGTCATTGCCCCCAACAACAAAGATGCCGCTCTGTTCCCGCGCAAAATTGGCGGGCGTTACTGGATGCTGCACCGTCCGAGCCTGGGGTCTATTGAGCATATCTGGCTGATTGAAAGCCACGACTTGATTCACTGGGGCCGTCCCTGGATGATTATTGAGGAGCGCGGCGGCCCGTGGTGGGACGGCGACAAAGTGGGCGGCGGGCCGCCGCCCATTGAGACTCCCGATGGCTGGCTGGTGATCTTCCACGGCGTCAAAAGCACGTCACATGGCCCGATCTACCGCGCCGGGCTGGCTCTGCTGGATTTGGAAGACCCGCGCCGCGTCATTCGGCGCCTGAGCCGCTGGGTGTTCGGCCCCAAAGAGCCGTATGAGTCCACCGGCTTCATCCCCGGCGTCGTGTTTCCCACCGGCACAGTGATGAAGGGCGACGACTTGTACCTGTATTATGGAGCCGCCGACACGCGCATCGGTCTCGCGACCACCAAAATCCAAACCCTGCTGGATGCTCTTAAAGAAGAAGGCAAATAGAAAACTAGGGGTTAGATATATATAGGGATACAGAAGGCCGGACATTTTAATGTCCGGCCTTCAATCGTCATCAAACCCAATCTGTCATGGTGGAGTTTGCCCATACACCTCGCTTCTACCAGCTCCCTTTATCTCGTATTCGTCTGTCAATAACCTTCACGCCTGACGGCGGAAAATTATCAAATATGCCAGGCGGCGGCATTCGGTCATAGCGAACATTGTATTATTTAATATCGTAGACAGGCTTGCCCTGGGTTGTTGCATGTATTTCAGATTGGACAATGCGGTGCGTTCTGCTGTCAATCCAGAATATATCTCTCCGCACAGCGACAACATCATGCTGTGGCAGAAGTCCGGGCGGCGCGGCAGGATAAGGGCAAATATAACTGAAATTGTTTGCAAATTTGACCACTGACTGACCATTGAGCGTTGTCCGCATCTTGCTTCCAAGTGTGGCGAGGAAATCCATGGTCCGAGCGCGTTGTAAGAGGGCATCACGCACTTCATCAGCGACCTTGTGCTGGTCGTCGCGGATGATATATTGACCATTCAAATTCCGCTCCGCCACGCCATGCTCATTTTCCAAAGACTGTGTTTGATGAGGCTGACTGACAGTAGGAAAACGAATATCGGCCAACATCGGTGGATTGGTACTTACCCACACCTTTCGGACATTATGTTTACGAACTCTTCCATCTGAGTAATAAAAAGTTTCTTCTTCGGTCCACCCCATGATTTTGACGTTTAGCATTGCTCTTTGCACGTCAGCATAGGCAATTGTCGGTCGGCCTGGCTGACCGGGTACTAGCCAGAAGAAAGCGGCGACGGCGGCTGTCGCGCCTGCCAGACCGACCGCAGCGCGGCGACTGGCGACGGAAAATCGGGCTGGGCTAGGCGCGACGGAAGATGGCAGAGCGGCGGCAATGCGATCTTCTAAACCCGCAGGGGCGGACACATCCCGCCAGACGCGGACGCGGCTGGTCATCGCTTGGATTTCGGCCATTTCCGCTGCACACAAGCCGCACCCAACCAGGTGACGGCGGACGCGCCATGCTGTCCCCCACCCTAATTGCCTATCGGCGAACGCTTCCAAAAGAAGCTGTATTTGGTCACACGTCATGGTCATCTCCTTCCTCGGTCAGCAGGACGCGCAAGCGTTGGGAGGCTTGATGCACTCGCCACTGCACGGTTCCCTACGGAATGTCCAGTACCTGCGCCGTTTCGCGGTACTTCAGCCCCTCGGCCTTGACCAGCAAAAACGCTTCCCGCAGGTCATCCGGCAGAGCCGCCAGAGCGCAGGTCAGGGCGATACTGTCTGTGGCCGCTTGCTCCAAACCCGGCCCGGACTGCGCCACATCTTCCAAAGCCGTCGTGTTCAGACGCTGAATGCGGCGAACATTCTGCCAGCAGTTCAAAGCGATGCGATACAGCCAGGTCTGAACAGTGGCCCGGCCCTCAAAGCGGCCTGAACCTTGAAATGCGGCTAGAAATACTTCCTGGGTCAAATCTTCTGCGTCTGCTACGCTGCCGGACAAACGGTAACAGAACCGATAGATTCGGTCGCCGTAGCGCTGGTAAAAGGCCGCAAAATCGGCTGGGTCGTCTCGTTTCAATCACTGGCCCTCACACTGATAGTAACAGAAAATGCAGGGTTTGTTGGCGCAGGCCAGAATTATTTTTGCAGGACTCAGCGGGCCGCATCAGGAACAATAGTCCATGCTGACAATCACCGGCGACATCGTGACACCTAATAGCGTTCTGAAGGACGGCGCACTGACCATCACCGACGATAGTAAAATTGGCGAATTCAGCCCGCGCCGCGCGTTATCTCCCCGAAGCGGGGACATTGACGCCACCGGGCTGCTCGTACTGCCCGGCTTTATAGATTTGCACGTTCACGGCGGCGGCGGAGCGGACTTCATGCACGGCACATTTGACGCCGTTCAGCAGATCGTTCGCACTCATGCCCGTTTCGGCACGACGGGACTGCTGGCAACGACGCTGACAGGTTCGCGGGATGATACAGACCAGGCGATCATTGCCGCGCGGCAATTCGTAGTGGCTGGGCCAGCGGAGGGCGAAGCGCGAGTCTTTGGCATTCATCTGGAAGGGCCATATATTTGCGCCGCCCGGCGCGGGGCGCAGCCTGCCGAGTGGGTGCGCCCGCCGGACGCGGAAGAACTGGCCCGCTGGATTGCGCTGTCCGGGCAGTCAATTCGGCAAATCACTCTAGCCCCGGAAATCGCCGGAGCCGAAGAAGTCGTTCGGCGGGCGCGGGCCAGCGGCATCATCGTGTCACTGGGCCATACGGATGCGACCGCCGCAGAGGCCGAATGGGCTATCGGCTGGGGCGCGTCGCAGGCGACCCATGTATTCAATGCCATGCGCGGCCTGCACCACCGGGAACCGGGAGCCGTCGGCGCGGCGCTGGCCCGGCCTGGAATTGTTTGCGAAGTCATTGCCGATGGAGTTCACTTAGACCCCCTGACCGTGCGGCTGATCGTTGCCGCCAAAGGCGCGTTGGGCGTGGTTTTGATTACCGACGCCATTGAAGGCACGGCGATGCCGGACGGCGCATACACGCTGGGCGGCCAGCCCGTTTTTGTCCAAAACGGCACGGCGGCGTTTGCCGATGGAACGCTGGCAGGAAGCGTGCTGACTATGAACCGGGCTTTTGCGAATGTCCGCCGCTTCGCCGAAGTTTCCCTGCCGGACGCCGCCCGGCTGTCATCGGGCAATGCCGCGCGTCAACTGGGAATAAGCGAGCGGTTCGGCGAGCTTTCTCCGGGCAAATCCGCCGACATCACCATTCTGCACCCGGACACAGGCGAGGTTCACTGGACAGTGGTTGGCGGGCGCGTGGCCTATCAGCGCTGACGGCAGCGTGCGCGCCGGGAACCTGCTGCCGGACAGGACTGTTCCCCTCACAGATACGAACAGAGTATCAAGAGAAGGAACATCTATGGCACATATTCTGCATCTTAACGCCAGCGCGCGCGGCGCGGCGTCTCACTCTCGCCAAATCTCCGGCGAGTTTATTGAGGCCTGGCTCCAAGCCCACCCCGGCGATACCGTCACCACGCGCGACCTCGGTCATCAGTCTCTCCCGCATGTCTCGGAGGAGTACATCGGCGCGATGTACACGCCTGCCGAGGCCCGGACACCCGCGCAGGTGGAAATCCTGAAACTCTCGGACGAGCTGATCGGCGAGCTGCAAGCCGCCGACGTTTACGTTTTCGGCATTCCCATGTATAACTTCGGCGTACCATCGGTTTTCAAAGCCTACATTGATCAAATCGCCCGCGTGGGCGTCACATTCAGCCCGGCCTACGAGGGGCTGCTGAAAAACAAAAAGCTGTTTGTCGTGACGGCACGGGGTGGCGGCGGCTACGGACCGGGCGAAGCACGTGAGTCCTACAATTTCCAGGACCCGTATGTTCGGGCAGTGTTCAGCTTCGTGGGCGTCACCGACCAGACCCATATTCACATCAACAACACGGCGCGTGGTGACGAGTCAGCATCTTCGCTGACCGCTGCCCGCGAGCAAATCAAAACGCTTGCCGGAGCGTAACGCTTTGGAAACTTCGGCCCGGCGCGAAAAGCGCCGGGTCTTCTTTGCAGGAGATCACTTTATGGCAAACGCGCAAAAAGTCGCCCTGATTACAGGTGCAAACAAAGGCATCGGACTGGAAATCGCCCGGCAGCTTGGCAAGCAAGGCATCACAGTCGTTCTCGGCTCCCGCGACACAGGCCGGGGCGAAGCCGCCGCGCAGGAATTGAAAGCCGCCGGCATTGATGCCCACACCGTCAAGCTGGAAGTGACCGACGCGAACGATGTCGCTGCCCTTCCTAATTTCTTTGCGGATAATTTCGGACGTCTGGACATTTTGGTCAACAACGCCGGCGTTTTCCCCGAAGCGAGCGGCCCGATCACTCCTGAAGCATTTCGCGACGGCCTTGCGGCCAATGTCATCGCCCCCTATTTCTTAACTGAAACATTGCTGCCGCTGCTTTTGGCTGCACCGGCTGGGCGCATTGTCAACCATTCAAGCATCCTGGGGTCGCTGGCAACAGTCGGGGGCGACGAATGGCCCATCGACTACTTGTTTCCTCTCTATAGCTCCAGCAAGGCAGCCCTGAACATGCACACAGTGATCCATGCCAAAAAGTACAAAGATACTCCGCTCAAAATCAATGCGGCCCACCCCGGCAATATCAAGACCGATATGAACGCTTATGGCGATTTGCCGGTGGAAGTCGGCGCGGAAACTGCCGTAACGCTTGCCACGCTTCCCGACGACGGCCCGACCGGCGGCTTCTTCCACCGGGGCGAGACCCTGCCCTGGTAATCTCTGCAAGGAAATTTCTGATGCCCACACTTTTTGACCCGCTCACCCTGGGCGCGATCACGCTGCCGAACCGAATTGTCATGGCCCCCCTGACCCGCTGCCGCGCATCCGAAGGCCGCGTTCCCAACGACCTGATGCGCGAATATTATACGCAGAGAGCGTCGGCGGGATTAATTCTTACCGAAGCCACTTGTATCAGCCCGATAAGCGTCGGCTATGTCAACACGCCCGGCCTCTGGTCGGACGCGCAGATGACCGGATGGCGAAAGATCACTGACAGTGTTCACGCCGCGGGCGGGCGCATTTTTGCCCAGTTGTGGCACGTCGGGCGGCTCTCGCATCCCGACTTTCTGGACGGCAGAACGCCGGTCGGCGCGTCGGCGATTGCCTGCCCCGGCGAAATTCGCACCCCTGCGGGCCATGCCCCTTATCCCGTGCCGCATGAATTGTCCGCTGCGGAGATTGGGCAGACCATTGCCGACTACAAACAGGCCGCGCAAAACGCGAAGTATGCGGGTTTCGACGGCGTGGAAGTACATGGCGCGAACGGTTACCTGCCCGATCAGTTCCTGCGCGACGGCACGAACCAGCGCACCGATGAGTACGGTGGGTCGGTGGAAAACCGCGCCCGGTTTCTGCTGGAAGCCACCGACGCCGCGATTTCCATCTGGGGTGCAGACCGCGTGGGCGTTCACCTTTCGCCGCGCGACATGGAACATCACGGGATCAGCGACAGTGACCCGGCGGCGACCTTCGGCTACGTCGCCCGCGCGCTGGGCAGGCGCAAAATCGCGTTTTTGTTTACCCGTGAGTCGGTGGAAGGCGATGGGCGGTACAGTCCCACACTGAAGCGCGAATTCGGCGGGCCGGTGATTGCCAACGAGCAGTTCACGCAGGA
This sequence comes from Capsulimonadaceae bacterium, assembly GCA_965277095.1. GTDB lineage: Bacteria > Armatimonadota > Armatimonadia > Armatimonadales > Capsulimonadaceae > JANXMY01. Next base: position 1,849,677 of record OZ255718.1, on the reverse strand, counting down.
GCAGGCCGAGCAGATATTGGCGTCAGGCGAGGCCGACGCCGTAAGCTGGGGCCAACTGTTTCTTGCCAATCCCGACCTGCCGAAACACTTTGCGCTTCATGCCCCGCTCAACACGCCCAATCCGGCGACGTTTTACGCGCCCGGCGCGACCGGGTATACGGACTATCCCGCACTGTCGGAAGACAAGGAACACTGAGTCACTTATGAAAGCAATTATCGTAGACCCGAATCAGCCGGGAAAGCTGATCGTCGGAAATGCTTCCCCGCCGCGTCCGGCGCATACGGAGGCGCTGGTGCGTGTTCATGCGTTCTCACTCAACCGGGGCGAGGTGCGGATGACCCGCGCTCCGCGCCCGAACTGGCGTCCCGGCTGGGACCTGGCAGGCATCGTCGCAAAGGCGGCAGAAGACGGCAGCGGCCCGCCGGTGGGGGCGCGGGTGGTGGGAATGCTGCGCGCCGGAGCCTGGGCGGAGCAGGCAGCCGTGCCGACGGAAGCACTGGCGGAGCTGCCCGACGCGGTGACGTTCGCACAGGCCGCGACTCTGCCCGTGGCCGGCTTGACAGCTTACCACGCCCTCTCCCAGGGCGGCCTGCTGCTGAGTAAAAACGTGCTGGTCACAGGAGCCAGCGGCGGCGTCGGCGAGTATGCCATCCAGCTTGGCAGGCTGTCCGGCGCTTCGGTCACGGCCTTTGTCCGGCGGCCTGAGCAGGAAGCCGCGGCGCGGGAGGCCGGCGCGGAAAACGTTGTTGTCGGCGAAACGCCTGCCGAGGCGAAAACATTTGGCCCATTCGCACTGATTATTGATTCCGTCGGCGGGCCGGTGCTGGGCGCGCATTTCGGGCGGCTGGATGTGGTCGTCAACAATGCAGGATATGGCCTGATGGGTGCGCTGGAAGAATATGAGGAAGCGCAGATGGCGCGTAATCTGGCAACGAATTTTGTGGGGCCTTTGGCAGTCATCCGGGCGGCGCTGCCGATCTTACGGGCGCAAAAATCGGGCCATATTATCAACCTGTCGGCCATTGCCGCATTCACAAACCATGCCGGCTTTGCGGTCTACGGCGGGGCAAAAGCGGCTTTAGATGCCGCTTCAGAGGCACTGCGAATCGAGGTCGCACCACTGGGTATCCATGTGACTACCATCTCACCCGGCCCGTTTCGGACAGACTTCATTGGCCGTTCTCTGGAACACGCCTCCGGCCATCTGGAGGATTACGATAAGACCAGCGGCAAATTCGCGGCCTATCTGGAGAAAATCAATGGGCGTCAGCCGGGCGATCCCGATGCCGCCGCGTCGGCCCTCGTGCAGATGGTAGGGGCCGGCAAAGCCCCCGCACAGCTTTTCCTGGGCAAATTCGCGGTGGACGCCGCCCGCAAAAAACTCGCGCTGATGCAGCGTGAATTGGACGAATGGGAAGCCGTCTCACTGGCAATGGATTTCGCGAAATAACCGGACGACTTTCCTGACGGCTTGACCGAATAAATGTTTCCTTTGCTCAAGCGTCCATCGCCGGGACGAAAATTGTAAGGGAGCCAGTATCATAAACGAGGAGATTTAGCCATGTCACAGGACTCAAATACAACTGTAACCAAAAAGATGAAGGCCATGATGGTGCCACAGTTTGGGGGAGCTGATCAGTTTCGCCTGGAAGAAATCGAACGGCCATCGCCGAAACCCGGAGAAGTCCTCGTTCGGATTGCGGGAACAAGCGTAAACCCTGTGGATGTCAAAGCCCGTGCCGGCGAATTGCTACAGATGTTCCCGGCAGAGCGCCTGCCACTGCTGCTCGGCTTCGATGCAAGCGGTCGTATAGAAGAGGTGGGCAGAGGTGTTACGGACTGGCAGCCTGGAGATGCGGTCTATGGCTTTCCGGGAGCAGACCCAGGCACCTCCATGACGTTTAGCCGGGGCACCTTCGCGGAGTATATCTGCCTTCGTACAGACGAGGTAGCCGCCCCTCCCCAATCCATTCCGCTCGCCGATGCAGGAGCGATTCCTCTGGCAGCAATGACAGCTTGGCATGGTCTGATGACTCAGGGCGAAATGCAGCGCGGCCAACGTGTGTTAATTCAGGGGGGATCGGGAGGGGTCGGCCACTTCGCCGTCCAGTTCGCACATCGGCTCGGTGCGACTGTGTACGCCACTGCATCCGGCAGGAACAAAGAGTTCCTCCGAGAGCTAGGGGCAGACGTAGCAATCGACTACAGCACGGATCAGCTCCAAGAGTTTGCGGGCCAGATGGACTTGGTGTTCGATCTCGCAGGTGGCAAGACCGAGGAGAGTTCTTGGGCTGCCTTGAAACCGGACGGTATGCTTGTTCTGGCTGCGGGGCAGCCGAATCCCGCTCTCGCACGGTCACCCGGTCAGCGATCTCGCTTTGCCCTGGCACAATCAACCCCCGATGATTTGGGGCGCGTCGCGGGAATGCTGGACGATCAGCAGTTGCGCCTCACTCTTTCCGGGCGTTTTACGTTAGAGCAGGTGGGTGAAGCGCAGTCTCAATTAGAGCGTGGTGGTACACGAGGCAAATTGCTAGTGACCGTTTCCCAGGAAGCATGAGGAACGCTTTATTGACAGCTTCCGCAGATGCAGCAGATTGGGTCTGAGCGGGAGGTGTTACTTGCTCAATTTCAGGCTCTGCGACCCACTTGTCGGAGTCATCTGCACCCGTCCCTCGGCGTCAAAGTTCAGGGGGTCAATACTGAGCCAGGGTGTGGTGTCGCTGCGCTCATGTTTGTAGGCCATCCACCACCGTCCGTCGGGGCCGATAAACTCCGTCTGATGACCGCAGGGGAATTGGCGCGTGCGCGGGTCCAGTGTCCACGGCCCGTGCAGGCTTTTTGCAGACGCGATGCCGGTAGCGTAGAGATCGGGATACGTCGTGGCGAAAAAGCAGTAGTAAGTCCCCTTGCGCTTGATCAAATACGGCCCTTCTAATGTTCCTGGAACCGGCAGGCCGAGGGCTTTGTAATCGTCCGGCCCGGCGGCGCGGCTGACCATGGGACCGACGGTGATCTTGTCCTGGTCTATCTGCGACAGATCAATCGGATGGATTTCGTTGCCCGGCCAGACGGCATAGGTCTTGCCGTCATCGTCCTGAAATAGTGACGTATCCACCCCCGGCCCTTTCAATGCCGTAAAGTGGGTATATGGCCCGGTGATTTTGTCCGCCATTCCGACAAACTGATAATATCCCATGTGGCCGCCAATATTATATCTGTCATCAATCCAGTTGGAACTGCCGAAAATCACATAATAACGCTTGCCGAATTTATGCAGTTCCGGCGCCCAGAATTGGTGCTTGTAGGGAGCCGTATCCGGGAGCGCCGAAGACTTCACAATCCAGCCTTTGGACTTCCAGACTTTGAGGTTACGCGAGGCATACAGGGCAATGCCGGGCGCGGAGCCGAAATCAGGCAACTTGGGATCGCGGTCCGTGTAGTTACGAAACGGGGCCAGCGTGGCAACGCAGTAGTAGACGCCACCATCATTCAAAATGTCCGGGTCGTGGATGTCGGACCCCGGCCCGCTGCCCTGATAATAGATGGGATTGGCCCAGGGGAATGTATTCGGCAAAAACCGCTTCTGATCAGCCGCATAAAGCGCCGCGACTTGCACTTCGGTGAGAGCGCGCGGGTAAGCGCGGAACCCACTGACCGCTTCACCTTCACCCGCAGACTGCCGGCCCAGCACCGTGTGGCCGAGCGCGCGCCACGCACGCGGCGCGGGGGCGGACGCCAGCAGCGCGCCGTCAGCATACAGGGACATTTGGCCTGCCGCGGCATTATAGACGCCTGTGAGCTGATACCACAGCCCCGGCGTCGGAGAAAAATCCGAGACTGCTGCCCGTTCCGGCGCCTCCACGCTGTCGGCAGCGGACAGAGTAAATGCAAAACGATTGTCACCGGCGCGTTTTTGCAGGGTAAACGCGCTGACATTCTGCCCTTTCTGGCTCACAAAAAGCTGTACATCATTCCCGCGGCTGACTTTGACCCAGAGACCCACGCTGAAGCTGCGATCCGTCTGCACGGCGGCGCGTCCCAAGTCCACGAATTGTTTTTGCCCGTCGTCCAGCGGAGCGGCTCCTGCCGGAAGCGACGCCGCCCAGACCCAGAACAAAACACTGGCCGTCAAGGAGAATCTCATTTATTTCCCCATGCCGCGCAGATTTTGCAGGCAGATGCGCACCGATTCCAGTGGCGGCCCGGCATGAGTTTCCTGCTCCACAATATACCACTGCGTACCGCCGATGGTTTCGCACAGACGAAACACTTCGGCCCAGGGTACATCGCCTTCGCCGATCAGCGCATTCGGATTGTCCGGCGAGAATTCTTTCAAATGTACGGTAAGAGCGCGTCCGGGATAACGCTCTAAAAACGGCACCGGGTCGGCGCCTCCGGTCATCATGTTTCCGGTATCCACCTGCATAATTACTTCCGGGCGAGTGTCGCCGAAAAACGTATCCCAGGGCAGTACGCCCTCCAGCGGCTGAAATTCTTCGGTGTGGTTGTGGTAGCCGACTTTCATACCAGCCGCGCCGGCGCGCTCCGAAGCTTCATTGAAAAGCCGCGCGGTCTCCTGCCAGGCTTCCTGGGAATGGGTACGCCCGGCGGGCAGACTCGGCACGATCAGGTACGGGTTGCCAAGCGCCTGATTAAATTCTATCGTGCGGGGCAGTGCATCACCCAGAAGGGTATCCAGCGCAGTGTGGGTTCCGTAGCACGCCAGGCCATGACTGTCCAGCATGGCCCGCAGATCAGACGCCGCATACCCATAATACCCGGCGAATTCGACGCCCGCATAGCCCATGCGGGCGACCTGAGACAAAACGTCCGGCAGATCGCGCGTGCAGTCCTCGCGCACGGAATAAAGCTGAAGGCCAATCGGAATATCCGGCATCATTCACTCCTATTTCTCTTATAGTGATGCCTTCAGTATACCCGGTCCGAACTGCGACATTTAGAACTTAGCGTCACGGCTGCATGGCCCAGACGATGCGATAGATGCAGACAGCGCCCGCGGCCAGCATCAGCAGTATGACGCCGAGCGCATACCAGTCGATACGCGCCCGCCGCTTTGCCGCAACGGCGCGTTTGGCTCTGACCTGCCGGATGGGAATGGCCCGTGCCACCCGCGCGGGCGTCACTGGGGCGCGAGGCGCGGGGGCTGCCGTAAACTCCGAGGGAGCCAAGATGCTTTCCAAAACGTTTGCTGTAGCGCGTCTTGCCTGCTCCCCCCGCCCCTGTCAAAGTCAAAAAAAGTCAAAAGCCGCGTCTTGCCCAGCAGGGCTTTGATCTCGGCCACCTGCGTCTCGCGCCCGATGAAACTCGTCACCTGCTGGGGCAGGTTGTTGGGCAAAGCCGGGTTGTCCAGGGAGCAAAGCGGCGGGAAGTCGGCGGGCTGGCCGGGGTGCAGAAGCTGATAGACCTGCTCGGGTCGTCCCAGGTCTTTGAGGCGGTGCTTGCCCAGATCAAGCAGGCTGGCCCCGGCGGGCAGATGGTCTCGCACCAGTTCCTGGGTTGCGGCTGACAGCAGGGTCTGCCCGCCGTGTCCGGCGGCCATCAGGCGGGCGGCGCGGTTGAGTGCGGGGCCGTAGTAGTCTGCGTCTCGCTGCTGGCAGTCTCCGGTGTGCAGTCCCATTCGCACGGCAAGGGGCGGCTCCCAGGGCTGGGCCTGGAGAGTGCGCTGTGCGGTGAGGGTGGCCTGGAGGGACTGGGGTGCGGTGGCGAAGGCGGCATGGAGTCCGTCTCCGGTTGTTTTGACGACATAACCCTGATGGAGTTGGACGATGTCTCTCAGGAGGGTGTCGTGCCGGGCGAATGCGTCTCGCATGGCGCCGGGGTGCTGCTCCCAGAGGCGGGTGCTGCTCCCAGAGGCGGGTGCTGCTCCCAGAGGCGGGTGCTGCCGGCAATGTCGGTGAACAAAAACGTGACTGTCCCAGTCGGCAGGCTGCTCAAATGGTTCTCGTGGGGAGCAAAATCAGTGGCGGCGGGCGATAATTCCGTAAATATGCCGGGATTTCCTGCCGCTGCGTATCACACCCATGGATGGCCCTGACTGCACCGCCCCTGAAGTGGGTGTTATCAAAATAGCATTATCGCCCAGGCGTTGCCCAGGGTGCGGTCTTCAAGACGTCCCGCATCTCAAACGGCGTCATGCCCAGCCGCGCCGCGCCGTCTGCGACGTCGTTCAAATCTATCCCATACCAGTTTCGCTTCTTCGGGTCGCATAGCCCGGCAATGTTCAGTGGCGCAATGGCGTCCGCAGCGAATTTCTCAAACTCTCGGGGGCCGCTGCCTGGGCAGGAGGCGAGATGCCTCGCCCAGACGGAGGCCCGGCGCAGGCCCGGCCCGAACTCCGGGTGATCAGCCGCCAGAAACCCGCCGGCCAGATGCGGCCTGCCCAGACGCCGCGCCATTTCGCTGTAACTGGCCGCCGCAAAGTAGAACATGGACAAAGCGGCAAAGATTGAAAAGCGGGGCATCGCAGCGTAGCAGGCTCCGATGAAGTCGGCGACGGCGTCGGCTTCAGAAAGTGTTTTCATCTCGTAATCAGCAAGGCCATCCGCACAACCCGGCTGCGTCAGGCCGCCTTCCAGAAGCCGTCCCAAACGCTCGATTCCCAGCAGGGTCAATGGAATTCCGGTGCTGAACAGGGGGTCAACAAACGCTGCCGCAGACGGCAGCAGCGCCCAGCCCGGCCCGGCGGCCTGCGACGTGCGCCAGGCAATCTGCGGCGCGTGGACAAAGGGACGCACGGCTCTGGCCCCCGAAAACTGCGCGGCCACCGACGGGAACAGTCTCAAAAATCGCCGCCAGGCTGCCGGGCCCTCGGAAAGATTCAGCTCCTGTGCCAGCGAACCGGTGACGGCGATGCCCGCACTGGTCAGCCGGTCTCCGAGGCGCAGAACCCACATCCAGCCGCCGTCGAAAACGTGATGCACGGCGGCATCATCCGCCGGATACGGCGGCGTGTCCGTCCCCACAAATCCCAGGCTGTCGCAGCGGCGAACGCCCACGAAATGCGAGTACAGGCTCTGCGTTGCCGGATAATCAGCGAAGCGGGCTGCCGGCAGCCCCAGAGCGCGGCTGAGAAATCCGCGCGGGCCGGTCGCATCTACGATCAGCCGGACACGGGTCTCAAAAGTGCGTCCGCGCCGTGTCCCGGTCAAAGTGGCCGCCTCCGCCGGGCCAAAGTCCCAGGCCGGCGCGTTCAGACTCGCACGGTCAATGTAGTCCGCTCCGGCGGCAGCGGCTTCCTGCATCAAAAACTGGTCTACGTCGGCCCTCAGCCAGTGCGTGTCGGCGCGTTCCGTATCAGGGCTGGCAGCCACAAGAAGCTGATGAGACCGATCAAAAACCATGTGATCGGCCTGCCGCTCGTGGTGAAAAAAGGTAAATCCACGCTTCAAGCCGACGCCGAGCTGAGGGTAAGTGCGCTGCCACGGGCCATAGGAGGCCAGCGGCAGGAGCCAGGGCAGATCATAACGGGTGCTTATCTCTTCCAGCAAAAGATTGGCAAGCGGCGAGGTCGATTCACCGATGGCAAAGCGTGGATGCTGACCGCGCTCCACCAGCAGCACGGAGTATCCGAGGCGGCAGGCAATCAGCGCCAGAAGCGAGCCACCGAACCCTGATCCGACAACGGCGATGTCATAAAAGGGTTTCACGCCAAGCAGCTTTCACAGTTCACCGGCGGCAAAAGGCGCTGCGTCCGGTTCATTTCCTCCAAGCGAGCCACGCGGGCCGGGGCGCAGGCGCAGGCGAACAGCTTCTCAATGTCCCACAAATCGGCAAAGACCCGGCCCCGATTGAGTCGCAGCCCATATTCCAGGACGGCTTCCAAAGAGCGCAGCGAAGGCGGCGAAAACCATCCCTGCCGCGCCAGCGTTTCCATCGCGCCGTTGCCGCCGCGCGTGGGAATAACGCAGCAGACTTCAGCCCCGGCATCAAATGCCGCATCCAGTGAATCTTTGGCCCAGAGCAGCCCTTCGGCTTCATTCTGAAACGGTGGGCGAACCAGCAAAAAGACGCGAAGAGCGATTTGATGGTTTCTCAAAAACGCCGCCGCGCCCTGAAAGTCGGCCACTGTGAACTGCTTATTCAGCCGCCCCAGCGTTTCCGGGTGAACTGTTTCCAGCCCCATCGCGACTTCCAGACGACCGGCCAGCAGGGCTTGAAACCGCAGAACACGCGGGCCAACCAGCTTCGGATGGCACTCAACAACGACGCGCTCAAAGCCGCGCACTTCACTGGCAATCTCAGCGTAATCTTCCGGCGGAATTGCCTGCGGATCAAAAAAGCTGCCGGCATTGTAAAGCTTGACCTGCCGCGCCGGAGGCAGAGCGGCCAGCGCTTCCCGAATCTGGGCGGCAATTGCGCCGGAAGGAACGCGCGTATCCAGGGTGTTTTGCCACAAGTCGCACATCAGGCAGCGATACGGACATTCCCGGTTGGTCAGAAAAATTGTTGCGGTTGAGATCATCTCTCCGCCTGGCCCTGCTTCCTCCTCCCAGAGATAAGCATAAGGCCGGGCCGGGTTCAGGACGTTTTTTGGCCCGCGCCGCGCCTCAATCCAGTGTCGGCGCGCGACCGAGCCGTCCGGGTAGATTTCTAAATCCTCCTTCATCGGGCCGCCGGAAATGGCCGGGACAGATCATTGCCGGAAAAACGCTCTCCCTGCGGGTCCCAGGCTTGACGCAGGCGCTCGTCCCACTGCCGCAAAAATACCTGGCGGCACCACGCTTTGCTGACCCGCCATTTGCGGTAGGTATCGCCGCCGACACCGTCCTGAAAGCGCCGCTTCGGCGCAGCAGGCAATTCCAGGCCGGTCACCGCGCGAACGCCGGCCCGGACTACCTCGGCTTTCAGTGCATAAAGCCGCTCAACGCTGCCGTCCAGCACGGTCTCAAAGGGAATGGCGAGCGCAGCAGCAATCACGTCCCGTTCCGTATACGGGGAGAATGCCTCGAACCCGTATTTCTGCGCGGGAGCAAAGGTGCGGACATAGGAGCGCGACAATCCGCCGGAATAGGTCAAGCTATGCTTGAAATTCTCCACTCCCCACCCTTCCTGATAAAGAAGCGGGTTTCGCAGAACGCTGGACAAGGTCAAATCGGAATCTTCCAGCGGATAGTCTTTCAAATTCTCGTCCCCGCCGTCGCCGTCCAGGAGGTATTTCAGCGAGGGGTAACGCTCCCGAATACCCCGCAGGAGGCACAATGCCGCGCCGGCGCACTCCACATCGAGCGGATGATAGTCTTCGATCACGCTGATGGCTTCTTCCAGATTGACCGCAGACGCCGAAGCATGAACCACTTCCCAGGAGTCCTGAAGGCCCATCTCCCGCATGATCCTCTCCGCCTGGGCGGCATCCGCCCCGCCGCCCAGGTCCAGTGTAAAAGCGCGAATCAGATTCGGATCGCGGCCCATTTGCAGCAGGGCATCACGGGCCAGGAGCAGCACGGAAACGCTGTCCACGCCGCCGGAAAAAGCCAGCGCAATGGCTTCCCCGTCCGGGACACCGTCCAGCCAGCGGGTGAGACCCGCCAGCGCAGCGCCCGCATAAGCCGCACCCGCCTCCTCCATATCCGTCGTCCCCTGCCCAATCGGCGGCGAGAAAAAGCGCTCGTAGCGCGGAGCCGGATCGGGGCAGCCGATCTGGTCGATTTCCACCAAATAATGGGCCGGAACCATGCGCGTATACAGCGGATCAAACTGCCAGCCGATTTTTTCCTGAGCGCACCAGTCGTACAGCGAATCAATCCGGTCGGAAACGACGAGGAACGGCCCGTGGAACATCTTCGCGACAAAATAGCGCAGAGGATACCCAAGCGTTCGCGCCATGCGGACGGTCTGCCCGTCGCGCACAGTCACCGCAAAATGCCCCGGCGTTTGTGCCAGTGCCGCTGTGTCGCTTCGTCGCAATGCCTGGGTCAACCCGTCCGGCATCAATCCGCTGCCCAGGCTTTGCCGTGGCCCGGTCAGGTCTACAAGCCGCTCCACACCCTTCAGCATTGCTGTTTTCTCCCCGCTTCTTTGTCTTTGCGCTTAACCGGCTGTCTCAAATAATACGCGCCGGAAAAACATCAATGTCTCCCGCACATGGTCGTTCCAGTACGCCCAGTCATGGTTGCCGGGATGCTCTTCGTACTCGTGAGGAATGTTCAGCGCAGTCAAATGGTCCTGTAGGGCGCGGTTTTCTTCCAAAAGAAAATCGTCCGTGCCGCAGTCAATTCGCAGGGCGGGGAGCTTCGCGTGGTCAATAGTCTCCGCGAGGGCGAAAATATCGTTCAGACCTCCGGCGGGGCTTTCGCCGAGAACCGTGTGCCATTCGCTGCTCGGATCAAACACGCGGCGGCCAAACCCTAATGCCCCGGAATGGCTGGCGGCGGCGCAGAATAGGTCGGGATATTTGAGCGCAAGCTTGATCGCGCCGTAACCGCCCATGGAGAGGCCCGCGATGACGCGGCCCTCACGCGCAGGGATGGTCTGGAACGTGTGGTCGACGAAGCCGACAATGTCCCGTACCAGATTGGTCTCAAACGCCGCTTTGGGATTGCTGACTGAATCGGTGTAAAAGCCGCGCTCGCCATTGGGCATGACAACGATCAGCGGCAGGCCGCGCACATAAGCGTCAATGTTGGACCAGCGCAGCCAGGAGGTGTGGTCATCGGAAAGGCCATGCAGAAGGTAAAACACCGGAAAGGGGCCGGGGCCGCTGTCCGGGACGATAGCCGTCAGCGAGGTCATTTTTTCGAGTGCGTTGCCTTGATTGAGATGAAATTCGCAGACTGCCATGTTCCGGCCTCCCAGCGCAGTCTATTCGCGATCAAAGCCGCGTTTTCCTGCCTCAGCCGCTCAGCAATTGCAAGGTCAGCTCGCGCCGCCGGGCATAGCGCTCGTCCGAAACGGCGGGAACTGCGCCGCCGGTGGAAACCGGCTCGGCCAGCTCAATCCACGACCGGCAGCCGCCATACTCGCGCAGCACGGGAAGCGTTTTCGGCACAGCGAGGCGGTAAGCGCGCAGGAGCAGCACAAACACGGGCTTGTACGGCTCCCAGTCATAGCGCCCCTGGATGAACTGCGGACTCCAGATATGCTGGGGCATCAGTGTCAGCAGCTTTTCGCGATTATTGACCTGCACCACATCGGTGACATCGGCGGCGGCTTCGATGCGTATCTCGCGAGGCGGCATCTTGCGCGCTTCTTCTTCCGCCAGCCATTGCCCAAAGCACGGCTGTACGTCCCCCGCCCGCTCCGTTTCATGCTCAAAAGTGGGATACAGCAGGAACTGCCGGGCGCGCAAATCAAACTCGCCGGTGTCTTCGATCAGGCCGCCCTTGCGAAGCAGCACTATTTGATGCCCTTCCAGCAGTGACCGCTGAACCACAGCCCATTCTTTCAAGGCAAGCGTCAATTGATCATTCATGGCATTTTATCATTCATGGCATCTCGTCCGGCTGGGTCAGCAGGCTCGCCAGCAAGGCGATGATTCCCATGCCCAGAAACGTGTTTCGGGCGCGGGCATTCTGTGAGAAGCCCAGCAGCCAGGGAGCCGCGAGGGAAAACAGGCCGCTCCCAAAGTCGGCCTTGAGATGCAGCCGGAAGGGAATGACACGGAAAAATCCCCACTCGGCGCGAGTGAGGACAGTGTACGCCAGAGCGCCTCCGCTCAAAACGCGGCACAGGCCGGCAGCGCGTTTCTCGTCCCCGAACCCAAACAAAACAGGTGCGGCAGCGACAGCGCCGACATAGGCATAGTCCGCCAGGCCGTGCAGGGGGCGCGAAATGGGTTTGGCCAAGCTTTTGTCATTATTCGGGCTTGTGTTTGCCGATGAAGCTTTTTCAGGCGTCACATACGCGCCGCCATTTTCCGCAGTGGCCGGATGCAGGCGGTATCTGCCATTCTCCGGCACGGCCACCCGGTCAAAACTGCGGGCCAGCTCATGCAGAGCAGTCCGCAGTTCGGCCCCGCGCATGGCGCGGCCATGCCCGGTGACGGCAATCTCCGGTTCCAGGGCTGCCAGCCGCTCCACGGAGGTCTTCGCGCTCTGCCAGTCGGGCGTAAAATACATTGGCGGCCCGTGCATTTCTGGGCTTTGCGTCGCCACAGCGTAAGCCGATTCCTGCGCGGTGGTAATAAAAGCATCGCCGGCAATCAAGGTCCGGTCTGCTTCGCGCCACAGCGAGACATGGCCCGGCGCATGGCCGGGGGTGTGTATCCAGCGCCAGCCGGGCATGAATGGCACACTGCCATCGGCAGGCAGGGTCTGGAGAGGCCCGCTGACATTGATCGGCCCACGCGGATACAGTGGTGAAGACAGCGGCATCACACCGCCTCCAACGCCTGGGTCAGGAGGTGGATAGGCCGCACTGCCGTCCAGATAAGGCCGCTCTCGCTCATGTGCGTAAATCGGCGCATCCCACTGCTCGGCCAGTTCTTTTAATGCGCTGACATGGTCGAAATGCCCATGCGTGAGAATGATCGCCGCCGGGCGCGACTGCGGCCCGAAGCGCTGGGCCGCGGCTCTGGCGATTTCCCCGGCCGTGCCGGGCAAAGCAGCATCAATCAGCACCCACTCGCGGTCGCCTGCACCCGGCAGGCCATAGAAAGCGACATTCACAATTGCCAAGCGCTTGTAGGCGACATCGGACGTGACTTCGTGTGTTCCATCATGCCGCGCTTCGTCTTGTTCCGGGTCGTCAGCGCGGGCGGATTTGTCTAGGGGAATTTGCTGCGTCATTGTGTTCTCCTACGGACTCAGTAATCGCGCCTCTGTTTTCCGGTATTTTGTCCTGGCCCTACGGGGCATAGGGTAATACCTGATTACTGCCTGCATGGTGTACCCGCGCGGATTTCCCCCGAAACGAGGCAGACATAATAAGACCCCGCTTCCAAAAAGCCGCCCGGCTGATGGCCGGGCGGCTTTCGTAAAAAACGTATTAAGGATGACTAGGTCTTATCGCGCAAAAGGCCATGCAGCTTCTCCCGCAAAGTCGGAGGGGCGCACAGGCGCGAGACTTTCTGGCGGATGGAAATCACCAGGGTCTGCTCAAACGTGAAGCGGCTCATGCAGGGCCGGCAGAACTCTAAGTGCTTCAGCACGATGATTCGCTCCGGCTCGGTCAGCTCATGGTCTAAATACTCGTTCAGCCACCGGATCGCAGCCTCACAGGAGTAGAAATCCGCGCCCTCACATGCGCCCGTTTTTACTTGCTCATCCACGAATCTCTTCTCCGTTAAGATATTCCCACAAGGCGCGCTGAAGCAGCTTGCGTCCGCGCGAAAGCCGCGAACGCACTGTGCCGACGGGTATCTCCAAAGTTTCTGCGATTTCCTGATAGGACATTTCTTCCATCGTCGCCAGTGCAACCGTATCTCGAAACTCAATCGGCAGGCCTTCAATCGCCCGCTGGATCGTTTCGATATCCAGCTTTTCCAGAACAGCCTTTTCCGGGTTTTCCGTCTCCGAACGATCCCCGCCCACTCCCGTCACGCCGTCTTCGGTCAAACGGTTGTACAGAAAAAAGTCTTCCAGGCCGTCATACGAGACGGTTTCGCCCTGGCGCGACTTGCGGCGGTAATCATTCAGAAAAACCGTGTTCATGATACGGAACAGCCATGCTTTGGCGTTGGTTCCCGGCTGATATTGATAAAAAAAACGGTAAGCGCGTAAATAGGTATCTTGCAGCAAGTCTTCGGCATCATTGGCGTTGCCGGTCAGCCGCAGGGCGTTGCGATACAGCGCGTCGAGATGGGGGTTCATCTCCGCTTCAAACAGGGCGGGGTCCGTTGGGGGCGGAGCCGCAGGCGTGTCTTGCTCGAAGACATCCTGCGCCGCCGGGATTTGTTCCATCAATTCCACCGTGCCTAGATCAGCCATGCGGTCTCCTCAAGTCTAAACTCCGACCGGAGCAAGCAGCCGCGCGAAGCGGTTTTTTCCGACCTTGACGACCTGGCCGGTTTGGACGCGCAGCAGCCCGGCGGGATCGGAAATCTTCGCGCCGTCCACACTGACCCCGCCTTGCTGCACAAGCCGCTTGGCTTCGCCCGATGACGGAGCCAGCCCGGCGGCGACCAGCAGCGCAGTGACACGCGCATGGCCGTCGGCATCGCAAATCTCCGCCGGTACAGCGACCTCGGGCATGTCATCAGGAACCTGATGCTCCCGATGCACACGCTCAAACTCGTCATCGGCGGCCTGCGCGTCATCCGCGCTGTGGTACAGCGTGATAATTTCCCGTGCCAGCCGCTTTTTCGCCTCGCGCGGATGCGTCGCGTTCGCGTCGGTCAGCGTCCGCACGTCGTTCATCGAGACATCCGTGCACAGTTCATAATACGTCGGCATGAGCGCATCACTGATCGACATCAGCTTGCCGAACATCTCCGCGGGCGCTTCGCTGATCCCGACATAGTTGCCCAGCGACTTGCTCATCTTCTTGACGCCGTCCAGCCCGACAAGAAGCGGCATCAGCAAGACCACCTGCGGCTCCTGTCCCAATTCTTTTTGCAGGGCGCGGCCCGCCAGATTGTTGAAGGTCTGATCCTGCCCGCCCATCTCCACGTCGGCATGAATCGCCACGCTGTCATAGGCCTGCGCCAGCGGATACAAAAGCTCATGCAGACTGATCGGATGTCCCTGACTAAACCGGTTGGCAAAGTCTTCGCGCTGAAGCACCTGCGCGACGGTCATTTTAGACGCCAGCCCCACAAGGTCTGCAAAAGACAGTTTCCCTAACCACTCGCTGTTGAAACGAACAATCGTTTTTTCCGCATCCAGCACTTTGGCAAGCTGCGTCACATACGTCTGGCCGTTGGCGGCGATCTCTTCCGAAGACAGCATGGGCCGGGTCGTGGAGCGCCCGGACGGATCGCCGATCAGGGCCGTGTAATCGCCGATGATAATCACGACTTCATGGCCCAAATCCTGAAACTGCCGCAATTTGCGGAGAACGACCGCAAAGCCCAGGTGAATATCCGGCGCGGTCGGGTCCAGCCCCAGCTTGATTTGAAGCGGCTTGCCGTCTTTGGCCGACTTCAGCAGCTTGGCTTTCAGCTCGGCTTTGGGAACGATGTCGAACGTGCCGCGCGCGATCAATTCAATCTGCTGCTCTACCGAAAGGGATAAGATGGGTGCTGACATTTCGCGCAAAGTGTAGCACACGGGGCCGCGGAAAGTCAATTGGAGGAACAGGTCGAGGCTGACTGTAAGGCTGATACGGAAGGCGATCACGGAGCGGGGGAATAAATTCCTCTCGCTACAGTTAAGCGTCCTACGGACGAAAGCTTCGGACGATCCGCCTCTTTCTTAGGTCCGCAGGACGATTTTTCAGCGAGAGGAATTTATTCCCTCCTTCGAAATCTTAACCCAAACTTAATCTTTGCTTAACGCGCTTTTAACATTGGCTGTCTATAATAGAGGCGTGGCTGAGGCTGAGAGGCCTCCCATTGCTCATCCCCTTTTTTCAGGCTGTGGCTTCCCCGCCGCAGCCTCTTTTTTTGCCGCTGCTTTTTTCGGGTACAATCGCCCCATGCCGGAAGAAACCGAAGACAAGATGCCGGAAGAAGTCGCTCTGCTGGAAGGCATGATCTCCGTGAGCGCGGCGCTCGCCGCAGGCCGGCGCAAAGTCTCCCGCCTGCTCCTCCGGGCGGGCAAAGAAGACGGGCAGACGCGGCATCTGGAACAATTGGCCCGCAAAGCGCGTGTTTCGGTAGAGCGCGTTTCCGCAGAAGCTATCGACGCGCTGGCTGGGGGGCGGACGCACGGCGGGGTGCTGGCCCATGTTGGCCCGTATCAATTCGCCGAGATCGGCAGCCTGACGGCGGGCAAATCTGCCCCGTTTATCGCCATGATTGACGGCGTGGAAGACCCTTTTAATTTCGGCGCTTCCGTCCGCGCCTTGTACGCTGCCGGAGCGGACGGACTGGTGCTGCGCCCGCGCAACTGGCTGTCCGCCGCCGGAGTCGTCGCCCGCGCCTCGGCAGGCGCATCCGAGATGATCCCGACAGCGATTGCCGAGACGGCCTCCGAGGCCGCGGCATTCTTCCGGGCTGCCGGCCTTGCCGTCGCCTGCGCGACGGAGGAGCGTGGCAGCCTGTCCCTGTACGACGCGGACCTGACCGGGCCGCTGTTTTTGCTGATCGGCGGCGAAAAACGCGGCATCACGCGCTCGTTTTTAGACGGGGCTGATTTGAAGCTGCGAATCCCGTATGGCCGCCCCCTGCCGCATTCGCTGGGAACGGCCTCGGCGACGGCAGTGATTGCCTTTGAGGTCATGCGGCAGCGTTTAGTCCGGCCTTAAAAGGCCGGGTGGGTTCTACACCCCCGCCGCAGTTTGGGACGACAGCCGGGTGAGAACGTCCCGCACGACGGCATCCGCGCCGATTCCTTCCGCCTCGCCTTCAAAGTTCAGAATCAAGCGATGGCGCAAGGCTGCCGGGGCAACAGACATAATATCGTCATAGGCCACATTGTAGCGCCCGTCCAGCAGAGCGCGGATTTTGGCGGCCAGCACCAATGCCTGCGCGCCGCGCGGAGACGCACCAAAACGGACGAATTGATTGACCATCGGCGTTGCCACTTCTGAGCGCGGATGCGTGGCGAGGATGACCCGGACGGCGAAATCGCGGACATGCGAGGCGATGGGAACTTCGCGGGCCACCTGTCGCATTGCCATGATTTGCGGACCGTCCAGCACTTTTTCGACGGATGCCGACGCTGCCCCGGTTGTTCGCTCCACAATCGCAGACAATTCGCCCAGGGTCGGCGACGGGACAATCAGCTTAAACAAAAAGCGGTCCAACTGCGCTTCCGGCAGCGGATACGTGCCTTCCATTTCAATCGGGTTCTGGGTCGCCAGCACGAAAAACGGTTCTTCCAGGCGATACTGCTTGCCGGAAACCGTCACGGAATGTTCCTGCATCGCTTCCAGCATGGCCGACTGCGTTTTGGGCGTCGCCCGGTTGATTTCATCGGCCAGCACGATGTTGGCAAACACCGGGCCTGGCTGGAACTGGAAAATCTTGCGCCCGGTGGCGTCTTCCATAAGAATGTTGGTTCCCGTGATGTCGGCAGGCATGAGGTCGGGCGTAAACTGCACCCGGTTGAAGTTCAAGTCCAGCACCTGCGACAGTGTGCGGACCAGCAGGGTTTTCCCCAGCCCCGGCACGCCTTCCAGCAGCGTATGTCCGCCCGACAACAGGCAGATCAGCACCCCGTCCACAATGTCGGACTGCCCAACGATGACTTTGCCGACCTCGGCCCGGACACGGGCAAAATCATTCTTGAACTGCCCAATCGTCGCTTCATTAATTTCCATGCCGTTAAGTTCGCGAACGCCGCCCAATCTCCTGCTTGAATCGCGGTGCGGTGGGGAGGAAGAAGCGGGGCGCGTGTGGAAAAACAGGGCGAGGAGGGAAGACGATGTACCTATCTTTCCTGAGAATGGCTTTTCAGAATGCAGCCGCGCTGCTGGGCCTGGCGGCGGCATCGATGGCACAGGCCGGGGTGGCAGACGTGCAAAAGACGCTGCAAGCTGATTATGCGGCGCGCGATGCCGCATTCATGCAGAAAAATATTGCCTCGACACTGGCCCATTATGCACCGGATTTCACGGGGATCAGTGATACAGGCAAAGCACACGATTTGAAGGAAGAGCGCGCGGATTTCCTGAAAACGTTCGCCCTGCCCGCCAAATCCGCCGTTACCCACTCCACCATTGAAAAGCTGACGCTGGGCAAAGCGGGAAAAGAAGCCGCAGTCACGCTCCGCAAGCATGGCATTTTGCTTCTCGTCAATCCGCAGACCGGAAACAACGATGTGCTGGTGCTGGACCAGAGTGTTCAGGACACATGGACGAAGCGCGGCGCCGCCTGGCTGCTGGTCCGCGAACAGGCTTCGCCAATTAAAGCGACCATGAATGGTAAGGCCCTGTAAAATTACGGGGAAATCCTTAACAAAAACTTAACAGATACCTGCTAAAAGTCATGGTATAATGCCAATAGTAATACACGACGGCATTATTTATATCCACCTTCAAGGCCTGCTCTTATTCCGGCTGCTGACTCAATGAAGGAGACTTTCTGTATGGCAAGCTACGTAGTGTATGACACTATCCTCGGCACGGATGCTACGCGCCGCCGCAAGGTGCGCGTGGACAAACATTTGAGTTTGGAAGAAGCCAAGCGAAGCGCACAGATGCGCTACATTCGCTTTGCGCGCGGCCCGCAGCCGGACGACACCGGCAAGGTTGAGTGCATCACAGTGGAGACGACCGACGGCGAAATCGTCTACGAGCTGCCCGAAACCGCCGTTTCCCGCAATTAGACCCGCGCCGGGTGCTGCTTATACAGAAAGGGTGATTGAATTCGCCCTTTCTGAAACCGCCTATCCCACCGCCTGCCGCGTTTTCCCAGTCAGCTTTTGCGTCCGTGCACCGCCCCAAAAAGCCCCCAATCCGCCGAACACGGCGGCGATACCGATCCCGAAACAGATGTCCAGAAGCCCATTCTGGCCGAGCGGCGTCACGGCGAGTGCCAGCGCCGGCAGAATCCAGACCATCGGCGCGAGTGCAATCCACCGGGCCGCTTTGATCGCTCGTCCGGGAAATTTGCGGCCTGCCGTGAAGCCCGCCAGCAGCGGAATACCCGTCGTCAGCAGAGACAGCAATACGATGTCCAGCGTCCGAGAAAGCAGCATTGCGAAAAAGCCACTGCTGTTATTTTGAATAAAGGTTTGAATGGCAGCCCGCAAGCCAGGGGGGAAAGTATGACCGTCCCCCAGGAGCAGAGGCGGGAGAAAAAGCAGGAGATCAAAGGCTACATAAACCAGAAGCGCGTGCAGGGCCGCCTGGCATTCTTTGCTGACGCAGGGGCGGCTGCTCCAAAACCACTCCCACCATAATTTGCGCCCGATTTTCGCCGGATCGCCAAACTGACGCAAAGCAAGATCAAAGGCTTCTTCGGGAGTGCTGCCGAGTTCTTCATGGGCGGCGGCAAGCGCGTCCAGATGCTGCCGCAGCTCCGCATGAAGCTCCATGCGCGCCGCCCGAGGCATCCAGCGCAGGGGCGGATTCAAACGCGCTAGAAACAGTTCTGTTTGCGAGTCATCAAACCGGCTGTGCATGGGGCAGCCCTCCAATCACCGTGTTGACGGCCTGTGAAAACTGCCGCCAGGTTTCAATCTGCTTTGCCAATTGAACTCGCCCTGCGTCGGTCAGCGAATAAATGCGCCGCGCCGGGCCGCTTTCCTGGGTTTCCCACCGGCTGACAATCTGTCCGGTACGTTCTAAAGTTCTCAGGACGGGATACAGCGCACCTTCCCCAGCTTGAAGGGCATTTTGACTGCGCCGCTCGATCTCCCGCGCGATGGCATAGCCGTGACTGGGCGCGTCATCCAGAACCGCCAGAATCAGCAGTTGCAGGCTGCCCTTTTTGAATTCATTTTCTTGAGCCATATTCCTATTATACATCAGACTCTATAGTATAGCAAGTGCCAAACCGCAAACTATTGAGTAGACCTCTTGCATAAAGCCCCGTCTGGAAGACCGGGGCTTTTGGAGTGCAGATTTCCAATCCGGGGACTTATCAATTTGGGGACTTACGCAAGAGGTCTAGTCTCTAAGCATTACGACAACGCCTAAGTTCACCCGCGACAGCGGCATGGCAAACACATCGGCTAGGCACAGGAAACCGAGCGGATGGCGTCGGGCACAGTGCAGTGTTAGGCTGCTGCAAGGCAGGATCATGGAGCGATCTGATTTTGCCAGATAAATGAGACAGGCCCATACTGCTGGTTGCCAAACAGCAACGACAGCGTGTGCCTGCCTGACGGCAAAACCGACTCACTCCATTTCCATCCCGGATGCTGTGCTTCCGGCAGAAACTCGCTGACTTTGACTGTGGTATCCCACTTTTGGCTTGGCCTGAGAACGTCATTGCCGAACCAATAGAATGTCGGGTCGCCGTACCGTTTGCCGTCTAGGATGAGGACAGATTGATGACACAGAGTTAACAGGTTAATGTCCTTGCCCGTCGTGTTGGTGAATGAGTAGGCAAACTCAGGCGTGTTCGGAATGATATACTTCGGGTTCCCGTCTTTGTTGGTGAACACAGGTGTCAGGGTCAGGCTTTCTTGTGGTGGCGCTGCGGCGAGTATGACAGAGGAGGCGGCGATCCCAGCAAAGATGCAGACGCAGGCGGTGCAGCGTATCATTCTCTCTTCCTTTCGATAAAAGGTGCGGCTTTGCCAGCGGCCCACATCCAAGCCGCATCCAGTGTAACATAAGTAGTGGGAATTGTCAATTTTGACGACCCAAAAAAGCCGTCCCATTCGGACGGCTTTTTTTGTACGAACACCAGGCGGGCAGGGTGAAGAATGCTTCACAATGGAGGGCGGTTTTAAGCCGCCAACTCCAGCGGAGCGTGGGGATCATCCGCGTAGGAGGCGTCATCATAGCCGCCGTTCCAGAGCATTCGGAGTTTATTGGAGCCGTTCAGTGCGGCGACTTTGTAGCACTCGGCCAAAGTCGGGTAGTTGAAGACATTGTTAATGAAGTAGTCGACGGTTCCCTTGAAGGCCATCACGGCCTGACCGATGTGGATAAGCTCGGTCGCGCCGGTTCCGATGGCGTGGACGCCGAGAATCTGGCGCGTTTCTTCATGGATGAGCAGTTTCAGCATTCCCACTTCGTCGCCCAAAAGCTGCCCGCGCGCGATTTCGCGGTACTGCGCGACGCCTGCTTCGTAAGGAATGCCATCGGCGGTCAACTGCGCTTCGGTTTTGCCCACCATCGAGATTTCCGGGATGGAGTAAATGCCAAGCGGGAACAGTTCCGGGATGGACGTAGTCGGCTCGCCGTAAGCGTGGCAGGAAGCGCGGCGGCCCTGCTCCATGGAGGTAGACGCCAGGGCGGGGAACCCGACAACATCGCCGACGGCGTAGATATGCGGCACATCGGTCTGGTAATTGTCATTGACTTTCAGCCGGCCCCGGTTGTCGGGAACCAGGCCCACGGTTTCCAGCCCCAGCCGGTCCGTCGTCCCCTGCCGCCCGATGCAGTAAAGCAGCGTGTCGGCCCGCAGGTGCTTGCCCGACTGCAACGTCGCCTGCACCAGACCGTCCGGCTGTACCCGTATCTCGTCCACACGCTCGCCGAGGCGCAGGGTCACGCCCATCGCGCGCATCCGATATTGGAGGGCTTCGCTGATCTCCGAGTCCACAAAGTCCAGCAGGGACGGGCGGGCTTCGGTCAAGATCACGCGCACGCCCAGGGTCGCCATCATGCAGGCATACTCGGTGCCGATGACGCCGCCGCCGACGATGATCATGCTTTTGGGCAGCGTCGGCAGTTCCAGCAGATTATCGCTGTCCAGCACTTTGATTTTATCAAACGGAACGCCGGCGGGCTTGGCCGGAACGGTTCCGGTCGCGATCACAAAATGGTCGGCGCTGATTTTCTCCGACGAATACTCATGGTTGATACTCAGCGTGTGCGTGTCTTCAAATTTGGCTTCCCCGCAGATGATATCCACTTCATTGCGGATCATATGCTCCCGGATCACTTCCATCTCGGTGCGGATCACCTGCTGGCCGCGCGCGATGAGGTCCTCAATGGTAATCTCGGCGGGCTTGCCGCGCCCGTCCTGCTTGCCGTAAAAGCCGCGCTGCTGGATGCCCGACAGGTGCAGAACGGCTTCGCGCAGGGCTTTGCTGGGAATGGTTCCGGTATGGGTGCAGACACCGCCGAGAATACGATTGCGCTCCACGAGAGCGACGCTTTTGCCGAGTTTGGCGGCCTGAATGGCGGCTTTTTGCCCCGCCGGCCCGCTGCCGATGACGACCATGTCGACGTGTTTCATGCTTGCTCCTGCCAGTCCTTAAAAACGATGAGTCAATGCGACTTTGCCATGATTATCCTCGGTAAAATACCGGGTTTTCTTCAGGGCAAACACAAAAAAGACGCCATTCCATGCGCTGTCCCGGCGCGAGCCGAGCGGGGAACGAGACGTCTTTGCCTCTGCCATGCCTCAATTTGTCGTAAGTTCTACGGATTTATAATAACACGTTTGGCGAGGGGTTGTCAAGAATAAAAGGGGAAAAGGGCAGGCACGGGGAAAAGGGCAGGCACGGGGGCCTGCCCCTACGGTTGACGGACGTAGGGGCGGCCCCCTGTGGCCGCCCTTCTGTTTCGGTGGCCGCCCTTCTGTTTCCGTGGCCGATATGCAATTGCCCTGAGCGGGGAGGTAGGTCTCTTGCCTTCTTCCCCGCCTTCCTGTATAATAATGCCAGCCTCTTACCATTCTCTGGAGAAATACCCGCGCCATGACCGAACTCATCTGGGACGGCAAGTACGACAAAGCCACCGGCAAAAAGTGTGCGCCGCCCCGCATTATTCTCCCCTTTCAGACCGTCGAAACCGTCAACGAGTCCGCCGCAGACCGTCACCGCACTCTGGATATGTTCGCGTCCGGCAAGCCCGCCGAATGGCGTAATCGATTGGTGTGGGGCGACAAAAAATATGTCCTGCCATCCCTTCTGCCGGAATTTGCGGGCAAAGTGAACCTGATCTACATTGACCCGCCCTTTGACACCGGCGCGAACTTCTCGTATCTGGCAACGATCCCCGACGCGCCACCGGAAGCCACCGGAAGCCACCGGAAGCCACCGGAAGCCAGTAAAGGCCAAAGTCTCCCCGACCGGCGATGAGGGCGAAGACGACAGCGAGGCATACACCGCCGTTCAGGGAGCCTCCGGCCTTTCTTTTGTCAAAGAACCCTCGGTTATCGAACAGAAAGCGTACCGGGATACCTGGGGCAAAGGACTGGACTCGTACCTGAAGTGGCTATACGAAACGGTAGTATTACTTCGTGAACTGCTGGCTAGTGATGGCTGTATAGCAATCCATCTTAACAGTTTTATGGCCCCTTATTGCCGCCTCGTTCTTGATGAAGTGTTTGGGCCTGACAACTATAGAAATTCCATTGTCGTAAGACGCGGAATGAAAAGTTTGCAAGCGCAGTTTGATACAATTCAGTCCCTTGCTGGCGGATATGATGTGATTGCATTATATTCTGCAAATCCCTCAACGAAACTCCCAAAATTAGATATTCCATTTCAAGAGTCCCGTATCGGAATGTGGAATAACCATTGGCGTGGTAGCAATCGGCCCACTATGCGTTATCCTCTGCTGGGTTTGCCTGCTCCGAATGCTGGTCAATATCGCTGGTCGCGTGACCGAAGCGAAAAGGCTGTGAAAAACTATGAAAAGTTTTTAGATGAGCAGGGTAGCGAGCCAATAGACCAATATTACTTGAAGCACTTGGAAGCTACAGGAATTTCATTAGATTTTGTCAGGTTGAGTGCTACCGGCAAGCCGGAGCATTATGTCCCTCCTGCCGACGCACAACTAGCCAGTGATTTGTTGATAGGGGTGCGTACAGTCGGTAAATCAACAGGTTATCCTACTGAGAAGCATGAAGAACTTCTCGAACAAATCATTGACTGGCTATCTTCTGAAAATGATCTGGTTCTCGACTGCTTCTGCGGCTCCGGCACCACCGCCGCCGTCGCCGAAAAATTGGGCCGCCGCTGGATTACCTGCGATCTGGGCCGCTTCGCCATCCACACCGCCCGCAAACGTTTCCTCGCCATTGAAAACGTCAAACCCTTCGTCGTGCAGAACCTCGGCAAGTACGAGCGGCAGCAGTGGCAGCAGGCCGAATTCGGCGACAATGCCGACGCCCTGACCCAAGCCTACCGCGAATTTATCCTCGGCCTTTACAGCGCAAGGCCCATTACCGGCTACGTCTGGCTGCACGGGGTCAAGCACGGCCACATGGTGTATGTCGGCGGGGTGGATGCGCCGATCAGTGTCGGGGACGTGGCACAGATTGTCGCCGAGTTCAAGAGGAGCCGGGGAACGGGCGAAAATGCGCCGACGCAGAACCGCGTGGACATTCTGGGGTGGGACTTCGCGTTTGAGATCAACGAAGTCAGCAAGCAGCAGGCCGCGCTGGCGGGCGTGGAAGTGAAATTCGTGCGTATCCCCCGCGAAGTGCTGGAAAAGAAGGCCGTCGAGCAGGGCGACATCAAATTCTTTGAGCTGGCCGCGCTCTCGGTAGATGTAGCAAACAGCGGCAAAGGCGTGACGCTGACCCTGAAAGACTTTGTCATTCCTCTGGACGATGTGCCGCACGACATACAAGCAGCAATCACGCATTGGGAGCAGTGGATCGACTACTGGGCGGTCGACTGGGACAATAAAGGCGACACGTTCCATAACCAGTGGCAAGCGTACCGGACACGCAAAGACAAGACTCTGCAAAAGGCGATTGCCTCGCCCCCCGGAACCTACCCGGAACCGGGCGAGTACCGGGTGGTCATCAAGGTGATTGACATCCTGGGGAACGACACGACCAAGACAGTGAAAGTGCAGGTAAAATAGAAGGCGTGACCTTTTACCATGTTTACGCCGATGAAAGCCGGCAAGACTCAAATCATAATATGCTTTATGGAATGCTTTTTATTCCCCGCGAGGAGGCGGAAACGGCATTGCTGTCAGACTGTGTGCGCCTGCGGGAAAAGCACCACTGGGGTTCCGGGGAATTCAAATGGGAAAAAGTATCCAAGAAAAAGCTTCATGTCTATAAAGAGTTCGTAGATATATTCTTCGCGCACCGCACGGCTGAGTTCCGCTGCCTGGCAGTAGACCAGCAAAAGATCAATTACAAAGTCTATCATCACGGGGATAAAGAAACGGCCTTTTATGAATTTTACTTTCAGGCGATTTCTCGTAATTTGAATTTGGAACACGAATATATTGTGTACACAGACAATCGAACCAATCGGCAGCCGGAGCGCCTGGTTGATATGAAGGCCAAGATCAATTATCACTGGCTGACAAAAGGCGCGAAAGACAATATAGTTCGCAGTATCGAGGCACGCGAATCCAAAGAAAGCAACCAGGTACAGCTCGCGGATGTCTTACTGGGGGCAGTCGGTTACGATTTAGAGGAAAGAGCGGAAAGCCCCGCAAAAGTGGAGTTGGTGAAGCATATCGCGGAACGGATCGGCTGCGAACGCCTGTGCGATCACCGGGGAAGAGAAACAAGCTTCAACATTTGGAGATTTCGGTTCCCGGAAGATGCTGGGAAAGCAGAAGTAAAAGCCGCCATCGCTCCTAACCAGGCTAAGCCTGCTACCCCGCCTCTCTAAAAGGTAAGCCTTCGGGCGGGTATTCGGTGACGACGGCGGCAGTTTGCTACGTGGCTATTATACCCCATATTATTGACAAATAAGCAACAAATCTTTAATTGATTTTACTGGATTTTCTAAGAGGTCATTCATGCCCCGCACCAAAACCGCTCCCGGACAACTGAGTCTGCTCGATGCGAAAACTAAAACCGCGCCGTGTGTACCGGCAATCAAAGAAGCCGTAAGCCATTGGCGCGACGGCGGTTACAAGGGCGTAACAGGGACGACGCAAACGCTGCTGAATTACTGGTTCCACACTGACCATCGCCTGCCCAATGGCCGTTTTTTCCGCTACCACTACGCCCAGCGGGAAGCGATGGAAACGCTGATTTATTTGTACGAAGTGGCAAAAGTGCGGCGTCAAAAACAGTTGATCGAAAAGTATACAACACTCACCGACTTGAAATTGCTTCAGCGGGATGACTTTGCCCGATACGCCATCAAAATGGCAACCGGAAGCGGCAAAACTAAAGTCATGTCCCTGGCAATCGCCTGGCAGTTCTTTAATGCCGTGCTGGAAAACGGCGAAGACTATGCCAAGACATTTCTGGTGCTGGCTCCAAACGTGATTGTCTTTGAGCGTCTTCGCACGGATTTTGCCGGCGGCCTGATTTTCCGCAATGACCCGGTGATCCCCCAGGAACTGGCAATGTTCTGGGACTTTGACTGCTATATGCGCGGCGATGGCGAGCGGGCCACTTCCGAGGGGGCGTTATATCTGAGCAATGTGCAGCAGTTCTACGAGCGCGGGGGCGGGGGCGACGACGGCGAACCATCGGCAATGGCGGCAATGCTGGGGCCAAAGCCACCTGCCAAAAAGATGGAAGTGGAAGATTTCAGCGACCGCCTCACAGCCCGCGCCGGAAACTGCATGGTGGTCAACGATGAAGCCCACCACACGCATGAGGAAGAAAGCGAGTGGAACGCTGTCATTCGCCGCCTGCACAAATCTCTGGAACCGTCTGCCGTCATCCAATTAGATGTCACCGCCACGCCCCGTCACAGCAAAGGCGCGTTGTTTTCCTGGACCATCTATGATTATCCGCTGAAACAAGCGATCATTGATAACATCGTGAAACGGCCCATGAAAGGCGTCGCCGTCGGCATTGGCGAAGCCCCCTCCGACATCGCCAGCGTCAAGTATGAAGCCTATCTGACAGCGGGAGTCGCACGGTGGAAAGAATACCGCCAACAATTAATACCGCTCGGCAAAAAACCGCTGATGTTCGTGATGATGAATGACACATCCGAGGCAGACGATGTAGGTGATTATTTGCGAACCAAGTATCCTGCGGACTTTGCAGGAGACAAGCTGCTCGTCATCCACACCGATAAGAGTGGCGAGGTATCCAAGAAAGATTTGGATAAAGCCCGCCAGACCGCTCGTGAAGTAGATGATGCCACCAGTCCGGTCAATGCCATTGTCAGCGTTATGATGCTGCGCGAGGGTTGGGACGTGCAAAATGTGACAGTGATTGTCGGCCTGCGTCCCTTCTCGTCCAAAGCTAATATCCTCCCGGAACAGACCATCGGGCGCGGTTTGCGGCTGATGTTCCGCGACCAGGGTAGCACTTACATTGAGCGCGTCGACGTTATTGGCAACACAGGGTTTATTAAGTTCATTGACGATTTAGAAAAAGACGAGGACATTGAGCTAGGTACGTTCAAAATCGGTCAGGATAAAGTGAGCATTGTCACCATCGCCCCTGACCCGGCGAAGATGGATAAAGACATTTCCCTGCCGACCCTCAGCCCGGTTCTGGCCCGGAAAAAGACACTGGCGGAAGAAATCGCCGGGCTAGACGTGATGAGTTTTCAGCATCCCCTCCTGCCGAAGAAAGAAGGCGATGCCGCCGCGCAGAGTTTCAAGTATGAAGGCTACGACATTCTCACGCTGCAAAAAGAAATCGAGCGCGATTACACCATTCCAGAGCCGCAAACCCCGGAAGAAGTCATTTCTTATTACGCGAAACGCATTGCCCAGGACGTAAAGCTGCCTTCGCAGTTTGCCGCCCTCGTTCCGAAAGTTCGCGAATTTTTAGAACAAAAAGCCTTTGGGGAGACCGTTTCGCTGGACAGCAAAGCGATGATAACAGCCATTTCCAGCAATGTGGCGCACTTCGTCACCGTTAAAACATTTGCTCAGGCACTGAGAGGACTGGTGATTGAGGAACTGATTCCACAAGTGGAACATGCAGGCCGGAAACTATCGGAAACAACACCTTTTCCTTATTCGCGCCCTACCCTTGCCAATGCCAGCCAGTGCGTGTTTAATCTCGTGCCGTGTGACAACGAGTTCGAGCGTAGGTTCGCAAAATTCTTGCAAGATGCGAGAGACCTACACCGTTTCTCTACACTCCCATCACAATTTGGGTTTGCCATCGAATACACGGATAACGCAACTAACCTGCGTTATTATGAGCCTGATTTTGTAGCAGTCCAAGACGATGGAACGCATTGGTTAATTGAAACGAAAGGTCAGGTCAATGTAGATGTCGCACACAAGAACCGTGCGGCAACCCTCTGGTGCGAAAATACCACCATGCTGACCGGGACGAAATGGCAGTACTTAATTGTTCATCAAAAAGATTTTGAGCA
Source organism: Capsulimonadaceae bacterium (assembly GCA_965277095.1). GTDB lineage: Bacteria > Armatimonadota > Armatimonadia > Armatimonadales > Capsulimonadaceae > JANXMY01. The sequence continues at coordinate 1,821,822 of OZ255718.1, read as the reverse complement.
GCTACAGCCGGATTTATATTCCGACTTGTACGCTCTTCAAACGCTGTTTTGACAGCCGCAGTGCAGGAAAAGGCTTGACGGCGGGCTGGTTTTGTTGTACCATAGGGGACGTAACGCTTTCACCCAAAACATTCTGGAAGCAAACGGCGCACCTTGTGCCGCGAAAGGGGTTCCTTGACTTTGTTTTTTTTGACACGCCGCTGCCCGCTGTGGCCGGCTGCTTTGCTGCTTGCCGCCGCACCGTCGGCGCTGGCGCAGGCGCCGCCGATGGTTCCCGATCTGCCGCCGCCGCCGCCTGCCGCGCCGGCTCCGATGCTGCCGCCCGCAGCCATTTTAGCCGCCCCGGCGCCGCCCGGAGTGGCCGCGACTGTGAATGGCGTCAAAATTTTTCGCTATCAAGTCGCCAATGAAGCGCTCAAAATGATGGGGCCGCAGCTTGTCAATCAGATGATCTTGATTGAACTTATCAAGCAGACGGCGCAGCAGCAGGGCGTTTCCGTCTCCCCGGCACAGGTGGATGCCCGGCTGAATCTGCTCCGTCAGAACTATGCCCAGCAGGTTCCCGGCGGACTGGAAGCCATCCTTGCCCAGCGGCATCAAACCCTGGATTCGTACCGCGAACAGCTTCAAACCGAGATTCTGGTGGAAGCGCTCGTCGCCAAAACCTTGCCGCCCGCCCCGCCGTCCGCGCTGCGGTTCCATGCGCGGCACCTGCTGATTTTGACCAGCAGCCCGAACCCGCAGATGGCTCCGGGAGCAGCCTCGCCGCACACCGATGCCGAAGCGCTGGCGCTGATCGCCAAAGCGCAGGCAGACCTTAAGGCCGGCAAGAGCTTTGAAGACGTGGCGAACACCTATACCGAAGACCCATCCGGCAAAGGCCGGGGCGGCGAACTCGGATTGATTGATGCAAAGACGCAGTTTGACCCCACGTTTCTCAAAGCGGCTCTTGCCCTGAAACCCGGCGAAGTGACACCAACGCCGGTGAAGTCGGTGTACGGCTACCATCTCATCAAGATTGACAGTTCCAGCGCCGCACCGCTGCCCGGCGATGCCAAGCTGTATGCGGATGCGGCGCAATTGGACCAGCGCCAGCGGGTGCAGCAGGCGATCCCGGCGTATGTCCAGAAACTGCGCGCAAACGCGAAAATTGTGGATTATCTGCCGGACCCGGCAGCGCAGGCGGGGCCAGTTCAGGCGCTGCCACGAGGAATGCGCTCCCCGATGCCGCCGACCACCCCGGTACGGGCCACCCCGTAGCCTTTCCGTGCTTCTCGCGCTGCGGCCCGTCTGAACTCATTCGGGCGGGCTGCTTCTTTTTCAAACGGACACCTTCAAACGGACACTTTTAAACAGACACTTTAGGAGACATGTGATGGCGGCAAAGACACTGAATGTCGGCATGGTCGGCTACAAATTCATGGGAAAAGCCCATTCCAACGCCTACCGTCAGGTGGCGCGCTTTTTCCCGGAACTGGAAATCGTTCCCGTGATGAAGGCCCTGTGCGGGCGCAATGAAGCCGGGGTCAGGAAAGCTGCTGAGACATTTGGCTGGGAGGGGTACGAAACCGATTGGAAAACATTGATTGCCCGCCCCGACATTGACATCATCGACATCGGCGCGCCCGGCAACATGCACGCGGAGATCGCCATTGCGGCGGCGCAGGCCGGCAAACATGTCTTCTGCGAAAAGCCGCTGGGAAACACCGCCGAGCAGGCCCGGCAGATGCTGGACGCCGTCACCGACGCCGGCGTTTATCACATGATCTGGTTCAATTACCGCGCCAATCCCGCCGTTTCGTTTGCAAAACAACTGATTGACGAGGGCATGGTCGGCAGAATCTATCACTGCCGGGCGCTGTTTTTGCAGGACTGGCTCACGAACCCACAGACTCCCCTGGGCTGGCGGCTGCAAAAAGAAATCGCCGGCAGCGGCTCGCATGGCGACCTGCTGGCACACTGCCTGGACACGGCCCGCTTTCTGGTCGGGGAGATCGCCGAAGTCAGCGGCCTTTTGGAAACATTCATCAAGCAGCGGCCCGAACAGGCGTCCGCTGATGACCGCATGGGCGGCACTGCGTCCGACCGCATCGGCGAAGTCACGGTAGACGATGCTTCGCTGGCCCTGGCCCGCTTCGAGAATGGAGCATTGGGAACGTTTGAAGCCACCCGCTACGCCCTGGGCCGCAAAAACCACAACCGCTTTGAGGTCAATGGCAGCAAAGGCAGCCTGGTCTTCAATGCCGAGCGGCCCAACGAGCTGGACATCTACACCGAAGACACCCATGCCGGAACGAACGGCTTTCGCACCGTCTCCGTGACGTCGGGGCAGGACCGCTACACCGGCCATTACTGGCCCACCGCCCACAACATTGGCTACGAGCATACGTTTACCAGCCTGCTGTTTGATGCGTTCACATCCATCGCGCAGGGCAGGAACCCTTCCCCCAGCTTCCGGGACGGCTATCTCAACAATGTCCTCCTGGACACGATTTCCCGCTCCGCCGAGACAAAATGCTGGGAAAGCATTCCTACACAGTAGCGGTATCATTGTTTTCAAGGAGTTTGAGCGATGACAATCACTTTACAGCCCGCTACGGAAGCGAAACTGCTGGATAAAGCGCGGCGAGAAGGACAAGACCCCAGCAAAATTGTGAATGATGCGCTTTCGGCTTTTCTGGAGCCGGACACGCCGGAAGTCTCCGAAGACAGTTTTGTTTCCGCTCTGCCGCCGGTACAAGTGGGGGAAGACCCTCGCCTGGCAATTCTGCGAGAAATGGAAGCGCAGAGTCGATTTATGAAAACAAAGCCAAGTCAGCGCGATTATTTGCACGAAGGCCGTTCAGGAGGAATGTTCGAGCGGCACACAAAGGCATGAGATTTTGAGCCAAATGACAAACGCAACATTAGACGCAAGTTTTGTGGTTGGGATATGTGCCAAAGCGCCGGATAAGTACCTCAAAGCGCAAGCCGAACTCAGCCGCCGGATTTCCGAGGGCTGCCCGCTTCACGCCCCGCACCTGCTTATCATGGAAGCCACCTACGTTCTTTGCGGCAAGCAAAAAAACAATGAACTGACAGAAGCCGAACATGGCGTGGCCGTGAGTAATTTGCAGATGCTGGCATCGAGTCTCATCTTTCCGGCGGACAGTGATGCTTCTCTCTTACTCCGCGCTGAACAGATACGCCGAGGCTATGGGTGCAGTCGTTCGGCGGACTGCTTTTACCTGGCCCTGGCCGAATAGTTCGCCGCCGCCGGCCCCTCGGAACGGCTGACATTTGACGCCGGACAGCAGAGACAGGCGGACGCTGTTTCATCCCCGGCCACGATTATTTTGTTGGTTTCTTAGGAAGGGAACCAACTCGGAGTATTTGCTGTTATTGCTCCCGTGTGGCTGCTGCCAGCCGCGTTTTCCCCGTTGATCCCGACTTAGACCCTGACTTGTGGCAGCCGATGATGCAGAGAAACCTAAAGGAGCTGTTGTTCATGCAAGTGTTTTCCCAGGCCGGGCGCACCCGAAGTTATACGGCCGCTGTAAGCATAGCGATCCTGGCCCTGGGCCCGTTTGCCACCCCGCGTCCTGCCGCTGCCCAAGCCGTTTCCTCGCACGCCGCACTGAGCGCACGCGCCCTCTCCGGGCATATCCCGCGCGCGGTGCAAACCTCACAAATTGTTTCCCGGCTGGATGCTTCGCGTACTATTAGCCTTGCCTTTTCGCTGCCCCTGCATCATCAGGCGGAGCTTCAGGATTTGCTGCGCGGCCTGTCTGACCCGGAGGATGCCCGGTACGGAGCGTTTTTGACCCCGCAGCAGTTTGCCGAGCGTTTCAGCCCTACGCCCGCGCAGTACAGCCAGGCGATTGCCTATGCAAAATCGGCGGGCTTGACCGTTACCGGCACACATCCGAACCGGACTCTGGTCGATGTCTCTGCCCCGGTCAGCCTGATTGAGCGCGCGTTCAGCCTGCATTTACTGGTGTATCAGTCGCAGCGCGACGGGCGCTATTTTTATGCGCCGGACGCCGAGCCGCATGTTCCGGCTGCACTGGCGTCGGTTATCTCCGGCATCGTCGGGCTGGACAATGCCGCCCAGTGGCACCCGCACCTTCAGGCCCGGCCCGTCTCGGCGATTGCCGCGCCCCTGGACTCGTATGCCCAGCCGCAGCAGACCGGTTCCGGCCCTTACGGCGGCCTGACGCCCAACGACATCAAGGCGGCCTACAACCTCAGCAGCGCAACGCAGAACGGCAGCGGACAAACCCTGGGCCTGTTTGAGCTGGATGGATACAATGCCAGTGACATCACGGCCTATGAAAATTATTACTTCCCGCAGACGCCTGCCGTTCCATTGCAAAAAGTTCTGATAGACGGCTATTCCGGCGCTGCCGGCAGCGGAGCCGATGAAGTGACGCTGGACATTGAGCTGCAAGTGGCACTGGCCCCGCGCGCGTCCAAAATCATTGTGTATGAAGGTCCCAATTCAGATACCGGCGTGGTGGACACGTACAACAAAATCGCGACGGACAATCTCGCCAAGCAGATCAGCACTTCCTGGGGCGAGGCGGAATATTATCCGTCCAGCGCCACTCTCAGCAGCGAAAACCAGGCGTTCCAGCAGATGGCCGCGCAGGGTCAGTCCATTTACGGGGCTGCCGGCGATCATGGCGCGTATGATGACGAAACAAACTTAGGCGTAGACGATCCGGCCTCACAGCCCTACATGGTGGGCGTTGGCGGCACGTCGCTGACCACCGGCGGCGCGGGCGGCGCTTACGGGTCTGAAACCACCTGGAATCGCGGTTCCGCCAGCAATGGGGCCGGCGGCGGCGGCCAGAGCATCATCTGGAGCATTCCCGATTACCAGTCCGGCGTCGTCTCGGCGGCCTCCAAAGGCTCGGCCACCATGCGGAACGTGCCGGATGTCTCGCTGGACGCCGATCCCTACACAGGGTATTCCATTTACTTTGGCGGTGGATGGAACATTTACGGCGGCACAAGCTGCGCCGCACCCCTGTGGGCTGCATTTACCGCCCTGGTCAACCAGCAGCGCGCCCTGAACGGCCAGTCGACGCTGGGCTTTGCCGACAAGCCGATTTATACCCTGGCCCAAAGCAGCAGCTACGGCGCGGACTTTCACGACATCGCCGACGGCAGCACCAATCTCTCTTATCCGGCAGTCACGGGTTATGACGATGCGACCGGATGGGGCAGCTTCAGCGGTGCGGCGCTTCTGGCCGATCTCAGCGGCGGCCCGGCTCCTTCCTCTCCCGCCATCCCCGGCGCACCGACGAGCCTGACGGCGACGGCAGGAAAAGCTCAGGTTCTATTGAGCTGGACAGCAAGCGCCGGTGCGACCGGCTACACTATTTATCGCGGCACGACCTCCGGCGGCGAAGCGGCTGCGCCGCTCAAAACGAATTTGACCGGCACGACTTATACCGATACCGGCCTGCCCGGCAACGTGACCTATTTCTACCGGGTCACAGCGACCAACTCAGCGGGCGAAAGTGGCGCGTCCGGGGAAGCCTCCGCCGCCGCGCTGAATACACCGCCGACCGTGACGCTTACCGCGCCCACCGGCGGGGCGACGTACATCGCCCCGATCACGCTTACCGCCAGCGCCGGCGACAGTGACGGCAGTGTTTCTCAGGTTGCCTTTTATGCCGGCAGCACGCTTCTTGGAACTGTCCCCAGCAGCCCCTACTCACTGACTTGGACCAATGCGACGGCGGGAACGTATACACTGACGGCGGTTGCCACCGACAATTCCGGGGCCACGACCACTTCAGCGGGGGTCACGATCACCGTTTCCGCAGCGGCTCCCGCAACGGGAACCGGCCTGACAGGCACTTACTTTGCCAATCAAACGCTGACGGCCCCGGCAGCGCTGACGCGGCTCGACCCGACGGTCAACTTCAACTGGGGCTACGGCTCCCCGGCGGCCTCCATTCCGGTCGACCACTTCTCGGCACGCTGGACAGGCTCGGTGCAGGCGCCGGCCAGTGGGAGCTATACGTTCAGCACAGTCAGTGATGACGGAGTACGCCTGTGGGTCAACGGCACGGAAGTTATCAACAACTGGGCCAACCATGCTCCCACGACGAATACAAGCCGGGCAATTACTCTGGTCAAAGGCCAGCAATACGCGATCAAGATGGAATATTACGAGAACACAGCGGCAGCACAGGCCGCTCTGGAATGGTCCACTCCCGGAATGAGCAAAACGGCGCTGATCCCCGCCGCAAGTCTCTTTCCCGGCCCGTAAGTCCGAAATCAGCCATCAAAAAAGACCCGCGCTTTCCGCGCGGGTCTTTTCGTTTGGAAACTGTGTCATTGCTGGAGGCAAGTCTTTACCAGCCCATCGTTCCCGGCTCGCCTTTGAAGGGGCCGACGACCTCGGACGTGATCCAGCCGCCGTAAAAGCCGCCGGGTTGGGGCGTGACGCGCTCGCCGTTTACAAAGCAGGCGTCCATGCGGCCCGGATAAAACGCCACATGGTTTCGGAGCGCGGCAAAGGCCGGGGTAGGCTCCGGGTAAAACCATGCGGCGCTTTCCGCGCACTTGCCGCCGGCAGCCACCGTATAGTAACTTGCCAGGCCTTTCCACTCGCAGAATGACTCACCCGGAGTTTGGGTAAGATACTCCATCAAAATGTCTTCCGGGGGGATATAATAAACCGGCGGGTGGCTGGTTTCCAGAACGCGCTTGGCCCGGCGCGTGTCGGCAAGAGTGACACCGCCGAATACGATTTGGATATGTTTGCCCGTGTCTTCCAGACGCGGCGGGCGGGGATAATCCCAGACAGACTCCTGGCCGGGCGCAGGTGGGGTACGCTGTGTCATGGTACGCTGTGTCATGGCAGCAGAACAGGGATAGGGCGGGCCGGGTTCCCGCAGGAGGCAATTTCAACATGGCGGCAAAACCAGTCATTCTCGCGGTTGACGACGACGCGGATGTGCTGCGCCTGGTCAAAAGTGATCTGCGGCGCAAGTACGGGGCCGACTATCGCATTCTCAGCGCGGACGGCGGCGAGCCGGCATTGGACGCCCTGCGTCAGTTGCAGGAGCGCAAAGAGGCCGTAGCCCTGCTGGTGGTAGATCAGCGAATGCCGGGCATGGGCGGCGTGGATTTTCTGGAACAGGCCATCAAAATCTACCCGGACTGCAAGCGTGTGCTGTTGACGGCGTATGCCGATACGGAAGCAGCGATTAAAGCGATCAATAAAGTCAAAACCGATTACTATTTATTGAAGCCCTGGGACCCGCCGGAAGAGCAGTTGTACCCCATTTTGGATGACTTGCTGGAAGACTGGCAGGCAGGATACCAGCCGTCCTTTGAGGGCATCCGCGTGATCGGCAACCGCTGGTCGTCGGACTCGCATCGCGTGAAAGACTTTCTCGCCCGCAACCGGATTCCTTACGAGTGGCAGGACATTGAAGCCGATTCGGAAGCGTGCAGCCTGTACGAAGGTGCAGACGCACCCAGCCTGCCTCTGGTCGTGCTGGCCGACGGCGAAAAATTGTCCAACCCGGACAACACGGCGCTTGCGGAGAAAGTCGGGCTGAAGACGCAAGCGGAAAAGCCGTTTTATGATTTAATCATTGTCGGCGGTGGCCCGGCGGGCCTGGCGGCGGCGGTGTACGGGGCATCCGAGGGCCTGCGGACGCTGATGATTGAGCGCGAAGCGCCGGGCGGACAGGCCGGAACCAGCTCGCGCATTGAAAATTATCTGGGCTTTCCCGCCGGGCTGTCCGGCACGGACCTGGCCCGGCGGGCGGTGACGCAAGCGCAGCGGTTCGGGGTCGAAATACTCAGCCAGGAAGTAACCGGGCTGAAAGTGCAGGATCAGTACCGAATTATCACCCTGGCCGACGGCGCGGAAGTGAGCTGCCATGCCCTGATCATCGCCACCGGCGTTTCATATCGCAAATTAGATGTTCCCGGCCTGGATGCGCTCACCGGCGCGGGCGTGTATTATGGCGCGGCGATGACCGAGGCGCTTTCCTGTAAAGATGACGATGTGTATCTGGTCGGCGGCGCGAACTCGGCGGGGCAGGCGGCGCTGTATTTCTCCAAGTATGCTCACTGCGTCACGCTGCTGGTGCGCGGCGACTCGCTGGAAAAAGGGATGTCGCAGTATCTGATAGAGGAAATCAGCGCCCAGCCGACGGTGCGTATCTCGCTCAATTCCAGCATCACCGCGGTTTCGGGCAAAACACAGTTGGAGCAGATTACCATCAGCCATTCGGACACCGGAGAAAATGAAGTTGTGCCGGCCAAAGCGATTTTTATTTTCATCGGCGCCCTGCCCCGGACGGACTGGCTGGATGGGATTGTTCGCCGCGACGCGCATGGTTTTATTCTGGCGGGGCCAGACCTGATGAAAAACGGCAAACGGCCAGACGGCTGGCCTTTGGACCGCGACCCGTTTCTGCTGGAAACCAGCGTTCCGGGTATCTTTGTGGCCGGGGACGTGCTGCACGAGAGCGTCAAGCGCGTTGCCTCCGCCGTCGGCGGCGGAGCCATTGCCGTGCAGTTTGTCCATCAGTATCTAGCGAAGGTGAAGTAGACGTTATTATGACAAATGATACGCGGCAGCAGCAGTTGTTCCCCTACCTCTCCGATGACGAACTGCGGTGCTTGACGCCGCATGGCACAGAGGCGGCGCTGGCCGACGGCGAGGTTTTGTTCACGGAAGGCGAAGCGGAAGACGATTTTTATGTGGTGCTGGACGGCGGCTTGAAAGTGACCCGCCGAATCGCCGGAGAAGACGCGACCCTGGTGGTGCATCAGGCGCGCCAGTTTACCGGCGCTTTGTCCATGCTCAACCATGAAGCCTCCATTGCGACAGGCCATGCCGTCGGGCCGACCCGCGTTCTCAAAATCTCGGCGTCCGGTTTTCAGGAAGTGATGGCCGCCTGCCCGGCGATTGCGAGCGGTATTTTAGCCGTGATGGCCCTGCGCCGGCCCGAAGCGGATGCCCTGGCGCAGCAGCGGGAGAAAATGGCCGCACTGGGGATGCTGTCGGCGGGCCTGGCCCATGAATTGAACAACCCGGCGGCAGCCGCCCGGCGCGCGGCGGCCCGGCTGCGGGAGGCGCTGCTGACCCTTCAGCGCTCGGCGTTCGCGCTGGGTGAGCGGCACCTCACGGAAGCGCAGAAAGACAGGCTGCTGGAGGTTCAGGGGAAAGCCGAACGCCCCGCCCTGGACGCTCTGGCGATGAGTGACCGCGAAGACGCTCTGGCGGACTGGCTGGACGGTCGGGCTATTGCGGAAAGCTGTGCACTGGCCGCGCCGCTGGCCGCCGGCGGCTTTACGGAAAAGAGTTTGGAAAATCTCGCCCAAGAGCTTTCTGACGAAGGCGCGCTGTCAGAAGCGCTGGCCTGGCTGGGAGCAAGTTTGGAGGCGATAGAGCTTCTGCAAACCGTGGAGCAGAGCGCCGACCGCATTTCCGATCTGGTTGGGGCAATCAAAGATTATTCGTACCGGGATCAAGCCCCGCAGCAGGAAGTGGATGTGCAGCAAAGCCTGGAAACCACGCTTACTATTCTGCGGTTCAAGTGGAAACACGGCGTCGTAGTGGTGCGTGATTACGCTCCTGATTTGCCCTGCATCACGGCGTATGGCAGCGAGCTCAACCAGGTCTGGACCAACTTAATGGACAATGCGCTGGACGCACTGGACGGCAAAGGCCATTTGTTTGTGCGGACAGCGTCCGAACAGGATCATATTCTGGTAGAAATCGGCGACGATGGCCCCGGCATCGCACCGGATATTCAAAACCGCGTTTTTGAGCCGTTTTTTACCACGAAAGGTCTCGGCAAAGGGACGGGGCTGGGGCTGGATACGGCTTATCGCATCGTTGTCACCCGGCATCATGGCGATTTGAAATTGCTGTCGGAACCGGGCGACACGCGCTTTCAAGTTCGGCTGCCCTTGACGCCCCCCAACCCAAAAAAGTCGGTTTGATCTATGGGGAACTCCGGGTAACATCGGGCGGATACACCTAAGCGTAGCTGTGGTTTAAATGGCAGCGCTGCCGTTTCCTCGCGTTCAATCTTCTCGATTGATTTCGTTGTTTTTGTGCGACTGCTGGAAACGGAATGCTTGAAAGTGCCAGTTTTGTCCCCAAATCGCATCGCTGTGGCAAGGCCATCGTACTGTAAACCCGCTCCTTTGTTGGCGAGTTTCTCCCTGAGCTGCTTTTTCGGCATCCAGGCCCTGTGTCCGGTATTGGCGCAGGCTCCTACAGGTCCTGCCGGTACGGAAACGTCCGGCATGGCCGAGGGCGGAGCGCCGGGCGGAAACGGCTGAAGAGCCGCCTGCGGCTTCGCCGGCAGCACAGGTGGCATCCCGGACGGTGGAACAGCCTCGCGACGATACCACCGTCGGAACTACGGGCCGGGGAACGAACAGCCCGGTTTCCTCGCCCGCCGCCAGCCGCTTTGCCGGCCAGCGGAACGACTACGCGGCGCGCAACGTAGACACCGGCGCACTGATTTCCACAAGCGGCAGCGCAGCCAGCGGCTCCAGTGACAGCTCCAGTGTCGGCGGCGGGCAGGCAGGAACGACTTCTTTAGGGAATGCCGCCGGCGGCAGCGCGATTGGCAGCGGATCGTCTCCGGGCAGTTCGCCGGCGGGCAGCGCATCCGGCGGCAGCCAGTCGCCTTCCCTGTTCAGCATCGCACAGACCGGCACGCTTCGGCTGTTTATCAGCGTGCCGCAAACCTATCAAAACTCAATTCATGTCGGCCAGATTGCCCAGGTGCAGGCCCATGAGCTGCCAGGTCAAATCGTGACCGGAAAAGTGACCCGAACCGCGGGCGCGCTGGATGCGGCATCGCGCACCCTCGTCACCGAAATACAGATCAACAATGCCAGCGGCCTTTTGCGGCCCGGCATGTTCGCGCAGGTGCTTCTGCGCGTCCCGCACCCCGGCAGTGCGGTGTTGATCCCCGACCCAGCGCTTGTGACCAATGCGGGCGGGACGCAGGTAATCCTGGTCGGCCCGAACCGAAAGCTGCATTTCCAGCCGATCACCGTGGGCCGCGATTTCGGCCAGGTCATTGAAGTTATGTCCGGCCTTCGGAGCGGCCAGCAGATTGTCGCAAACCCCTCCGACAACCTGCATGAAGGCCAGACGGTGCAGACGACGCCCGCTCCGAAGCCGGCAGCGCAGCCATGAGGGCGAGAACAGCCGCCCGATATCGAAACACCAGGCCGGCAAATGTGAGTGTGCCGCTTGAGAGCCGCATGAGCCGCAAAGCGTTTATTGACCCGACCGCAATGGGCATGATAAGGAAAATGAATTTCCTGGCGAAAAAAGGAGACTTCCCATGCCTACTGAATGTACACACCTGAACCAGATTCAGGACGGAGTAAAGCCTCGAACCCCGCAGGGCTGTGAGGAATGCCTGAAAATGGGCGATACCTGGGTTCACCTGCGAATGTGCTTGGAGTGCGGCCATGTCGGCTGCTGCGATTCTTCCAAGAACAAGCACGCGACAAAGCATTTTCACGGTACGCAGCACGCAATCATGCAGTCATTCCAGCCAGGAGAAGACTGGCGCTGGTGCTACATTGACGAGATGGAAGTTTAGCCTATGAAAGCCATCCGCGTCCATGAGTTCGGCGGCCCGGAAATGCTGAAACTCGAAGAAATCGGCGCCCCGCAGGCCGGGCCGGGGCAGGTACTGGTCCGAGTGGAAGCCGCCGGCATCAATCCGGTAGATGCTTACATTCGTTCAGGCAGCTACGGCAAGCGCCCCCTGCCTTACACGCCCGGCTCGGACGCAGCGGGAACCGTAGAAGCCGTCGGCAGCGGCGTCGGCACGGCTCATGTCGGCGACCGGGTTTACACGGCGGGAACGATCACCGGAGCCTATGCGGACAAAACGCTGTGCAGCGCCGCGCAGTTACGTCCTTTGCCGGACCGTCTGAGCTTTGCTCAGGGGGCGGGAGTGCATGTCCCTTATTACACGGCTTACTATGGCTTGTTTGAGCGGGCGCTCGCTGTGCCGGGCGAACTGCTGCTGGTGCATGGCGCCAGCGGCGGCGTCGGGCTGGCCGCCGTGCAAATAGCGCGGGCGGCGGGCATCACAGTGATTGGAACCGCCGGCAGTGAGCGCGGGCGAAAGCTTGTCGCCGCGCAGGGAGCAGACCACGTTGTTGACCATACGCAGGAGGGTTATCTGGACGAGATCAAAAGCCTCGCCGGCGGCAAAGGCGTCTCGGTGATTTTGGAGATGCTGGCAAATGTCAACCTCGGCAAAGACCTGGGCTTGCTGGCACCCCGAGGGCGTGTTGTGGTCATCGGCAGCCGGGGGCCGGTGGAAATTGATCCTCGGATGACTATGAACGGTAATTTGAGCATTCTGGGCATGAGCCTGATGAACGCGACGGAAGCCGAAATGACCCGGCTTCACGCCGCCCTGGGCGCGGGATTGTCTTCGGGAACACTGACGCCGATTGTCTCGCAGGAGTTTCCTTTGTCGGAAGCGCCGCAGGCCCATGAAGCGATCATGGCATCGGGAGCGCATGGCAAAATCGTCTTGATTCCGTAACGTGATCCCCTTACAGAGGCAATTTGCGCGAAGTTGAAACCATTGTCGGGCTGCTGGCCGTCGTTGTGGTGCTGGTCATGCTGGCGCGCCAATTCAGCGTTCCCTACCCTATTCCCCTGGTGCTGGGCGGCCTGGCGCTGGGCTTCGTGCCAAAGCTGCCGCATGTTTCCATGCCGCCGGACCTGGTGCTGCTGGTTTTCCTGCCGCCGCTGCTGTACTCCGAATCTCTCACGCTTTCCTGGCGGGATTTTCGGGCCAATCTTCGCCCGATCAGCCTGCTGGCAATCGGCCTGGTCGCCATGACGACTGTGCTGGTTGCAGTCACGGCACACGCCGTCGTTCCGGGCTTGCCCTGGGCGGCGGCGTTTGTGCTGGGGGCTGTGGTAGCACCGACGGATGAAGTGGCCGTGGCGGCGGTAGCGGAGCGGCTTCCGATTCCCCGGCGCCTGCTTTTGATTATTGAAGCGGAAAGCTTGGTCAATGATGCCGTCTCGCTGGTGCTGTACCGCCTGGCGGCAATCGCAGTCGTTACCGGCACGTTTTCCTGGCTATCGGGCGGAATCCAATTTCTCGTCGCCAGCGCGGGCGGGATTGGGATTGGCCTTGCAGTGGGAGCGGGTATCAACTGGCTCCGACGGCGGCTGACACCGGACCCCTTGATTGAGAATACAATTTCTCTGCTGACCCCGTTCCTGGCCTATCTTCCGGCCAATGCGCTCAATGTCTCCGGCGTACTGGCGGTGGTGGCGACCGGGCTTTACCTGGGCCGGCAGGGGCCGCGCTTCATTACCTCCGCCACGCGCCTGCAAGCGGGCGGCATGTGGCGCATGATTGATTTTCTGCTCAATAGCCTGCTGTTTATCCTGCTCGGCTTGCAGCTTCATCCGATTTTAAACCGGCTGGCAGGCCGATCCTGGACCGCGCTTCTCTCAGAAGCGGCTCTGGTCTGCCTGTGCGTGGTTCTGGTGCGAATTGTCTGGGTCGTCGCCGAAACGTATCTGCCGCGCCTGATCAGCCCGCAGGCACGGAGAAATGACCCAATTCCCTGGCAGCCCGTCGCGGTGCTGGCCTGGACCGGCATCCGGGGCGGAACATCGCTGGCGGCAGCCCTGGCTATTCCTCTGCTCACCAACCGGGGAGCGGCGTTTCCGCAGCGAGATATGCTCATTTTTTTGACGTTCGCCGTCATTCTTTCCACACTGGTGATACAGGGCTTGAGCCTGCCCGCGCTGATCGCGCGGCTGGACTTGAAAGAAGACGTGGGCGTCGCGCGGGAAGAAACCGATGCCCGGCTTCGGGCGTCCCAGGCGGGCCTGGCCCGTCTCAACGAAATTGCGGAGTCGGAAACGCTGCCGGAAGAAATCGTGGCCGACCTGCGGGAGCATATCACGAACAAAACGCAGCGCTTCGGAGCGCGGACACAAGGGGGAGCCAACAGCGACTACGAGACGCGAGCGGCCACGTACCGGCGTCTGCGCCATGAAATACTGGATGCGGAGCGCAAAACAGTGGTGGAATTGCGTGATCGGTCGGCCATCAGCGATGATATCATGCAGCGGCTTCAGCGCACCCTGGATTTGGAAGAAGCGCGCCTGGCGACGGAGGAAGATGGCTTTGAGCTATGAGACGGGGTTAGACTCCGCGGCCAGCCGCGCAAACTCTGCCTGCGTCAGTGTCTCGCCGCGCCGTCCAGGGTCAATCCCGGCGGCGTCCAGAGCGGCGGAGGCCTGTTCGCGCGTCCAGCCCAGAGCAGGATCGCCGCTCAGCGCATTCAAGAGCGCCTTGCGCCGCTGGCCGAAAGCGGCGCGAACAACGGCGAAAAACAGCGCTTCGTCGGAAACGGCAACCGGCAGGGCGGCGTAGGGAGTGAGGCGGACAATCGCGCTGTCCACGTCCGGCGGGGGATAAAAAACACGGCGGGAAACGATGCCGACCGTTTCCACCTGGGCATGAAACTGGGCAAAGACCGACAGTGCGCCATAATCCGCCGTTCCGGCTTTTGCGGACAATCGCGCGGCGACTTCTTTCTGAACCAGAAGCACAATGCAGGCAAATCGCTTTTGTTCCAGCAGGGTTGCCAGCAGGGGCGACGTGATGTTGTAGGGGATGTTGGCAACGGCGCGCAGCGGCTGACTGCCAAACTGCGCGGCGAGAAACACCGGCCAGTCCAGGGCCATCGCATCACCGGGAACAATCTCTACCTGCGGCAGCAGCCCAACGGTTTCGGCCAGCGCCGGCAGCAAGTCTCGGTCGATTTCCAAAGCGGCGACGCGGCCTGAAAGGGTCACGGCCTCCGCCAGTGCCAGCGTCAATACGCCCAGCCCCGCGCCGATTTCCAGCACACAATCTCCGGGCTGCACATGGCCTGCCGCGACGATTTTTGCCAGCGTGTTGCCGTCTACCAGAAAGTTTTGCCCGAAGCGGCGGCGCGGCCGGAGATCATGCCGTTTCAGCAAGGCGGACACAGCGGCGGGGCTGGACAGATTCATAAGGCTATTCGAAGAACCTAACCCCCCAACCCCCTTCCCTGTTAAGGAAGGGGGAGCCGGAGCATTTTCCTCACCCTTCCCTAACAGGGAAGGGTCACCGCTTGCGGCGGGGTTGGGTTCCGACGCGGCGGGGCTAGGTTTTTTGGCGACTTATTTTTATCGAGCGGGAGACAGCACCCATACAGTCACGCGGCGGCGGCCGACATCGGAAGCCTCGCGGTATGTGGTGTGGCCGAGATCAATACGGCGGCCTTTGATGGCTCCGCCGGTGTCACCAGCGACGGCATAGCCGTATCCTTCAATGTACAGCTTGGAGCCTAAACGGATGACGCGGGGGTCTACGGCAACAACGCCATAACCAGCCCGCATTCCGGTGGCGCATCGGCCTACGCTGCTGCCCTCATACGGAGAATAGCCGGTTGCGACCATGTCAAAGCGCTGCATTCGCTGGTAGGTGCCGGAGCGAGACGGCAGAGCGCGCGCTTCGCGGACACGAATGCCCGCCAGTGTCTCCTGATCCTGCGGTGCGCGGGTGACGCAGGTGGAGACAAGGTCACGGGCCGTGAATTTGCCGTTGACAAAGCCGGCATGGTAGGTGCGCGTCAGTACCCCGTCCACGCCTTTGTGACCGTCCTGGATATGACCGGGAGACACATCGCGACTCATCTTGAAAACAGTCTTGAAGGGAATTGGCTGGGTTTCGGTTTGCGTTTCAAACCGGACACGCGTGACGACAATCTTCTGCCCGGAGGCGACCAGTGTCTGAGGCTTGGGGGAAATGCGGTCATCGCCGCCCCAGGTTAGACCGGCGGCGGCCAGGGTCTCGCCGACCGTTGCTTTTGTGGTATCAAAAGAGTGAGCGGGATTTTTTCCGTCCACAATGGATACGGTCACAGTATGCGTCAGCAGAGCATCCGACAACGGTGTGGGTGATGCGGTGCCGATCCCGGCACCGGAAGGTCCGGGCGCAGCCAGCGACATGAACGGGAAAGAAAGCGCGGTCGCCGAGAAAAGTGTGGCGACGGACAGGTAGCCGACGGTACGAACCGTCTTTGAGTTTCGCAAATGGTCTCCTCCTCGAGGTTTGGGTTGTACGCGCGGAGAAATTGCTGTTCTCCGCGTGCCATGCCGGAGCGCCTTTGGGCGAGCCGACCTTTGCTGTTTTTTAGGGCCGGTTCAGTATATCCCATCTCTCGGGGAGAGTCAAGCCACGTAGTATTGCTGTGCAGCCTTGTTTTAACCTGCTGATAGGTATCAGCAATAAAATCAAGTTGATTTTTTCTTGACTTTGATGGTAAGATATGGTATAGTACAGTGTTTACGAACGGACGTTTGCAGACTTGAGTGGTGAGAGGAAACGGTTTTGGATAAAGAAAAAGCATTGGAAACAGCCCTGGCGCAGATCGACAAGCAGTTCGGCAAAGGGTCGATTATGCGGCTCGGACAGGCGGAGCGAATGGTCACGGAAGCGATCTCCACAGGCTCCGTCGCTCTGGATGTCGCACTGGGTGTCGGCGGCATCCCAAAAGGACGCATCACCGAAATTTATGGGCCGGAATCGTCGGGCAAGACGACGCTGGCGCTGCATCTGGTCGCCGAAGCGCAGAAAGCCGGCGGCATCTGCGCGTTTATTGATGCCGAACACGCGCTGGATTCGGAATATGCACACAATCTGGGCGTGAACATTGACAACCTGCTGGTCTCTCAGCCGTCCACGGGCGAGGAAGCGCTGGAGATCACGGACGGCCTGGTGCGCTCCGGGGCTATCGCCCTGATTGTTGTTGACTCAGTGGCCGCGCTAGTTCCCAAAGCCGAGATTGAGGGCGAAATGGGCGACAGTCACATGGGCCTTCAAGCGCGTATGATGTCCCAGGCCATGCGAAAGCTGTCTGGCAGCATCTCTAAAACAAACACCGTAGTCATCTTCATCAATCAGCTTCGCGAAAAAATCGGCGTCATGTTCGGCAACCCGGAAACGCAGCCCGGCGGCAAAGCTCTGAAGTTCTATGCGTCCGTGCGTCTGGACATCCGCCGCGTGGAAACTCTGAAGCAGGGGACGGACATGGTCGGCAACCGTGTCAAAGTCAAAGTGGTGAAAAACAAAGTCGCTCCGCCGTTCCGGCAGGCCGAGTTTGACATCATGTTCGGCCAGGGAATTTCGCGCTCAGGAGGAATTCTGGACATGGCGATTGAACTGGGAATTGCGAACAAGTCCGGGTCCTGGTTCACCTATGGCGACCAGCGCGTCGGCCAGGGCCGTGAGAATGCCAAGCAGTTCCTGGACGAGCATCCTGACGTGATGGCCGAAATGGAATCACGTATCCGGCAAATGGCAGCAGGCTCCGTCGCCCTTCCTGCCGACATGGAGGCAGACGACGCCGACGAACTGGCCCTGGCGGCTTAACCCTAACCCCTCCCCCCAGAAACGGGAAATGGGCCATCCAAATGTTAGCATCTGACCTGGTGTAAGGAGAATTGAAAACAATGACTTTCGACTTCAAACGGCATTTGATCAAAGTGCAGGGCGGGCGGTCTTATCTGCCCGTCTCGGCCCGCATTGTCTGGTTCCGGCAGGAGCATCCCGATTGGGGCATCCATACGGAGCCGATTGAGATCAACCATGAAAAGCAGTACGCCGTCTTCCGGGCTATTATCTACAACGCCGAAGGCAAGCTGATGGCAATGGGAACCAAGAAAGAAGATGTCAAGGGTTTCGGCGATTACATGGAAAAAGCCGAGACCGGCGCGGTAGGCCGCGCCCTGGCCCTGTGCGGCTTTGGGACGCAGTTTTCGCCGGAATTGGATGAAGTGGGGGGCGGACGCCTGGCAGACAGCCCGCAGCCGATGGGCGGCGGACGCTTCGGCGGTAATGGCGGCAATTACGGGGGGGGCGGTGGCTCCTACAGCAGCGGAAATACTGGCAGCACTGGCGGCGGAAATAATGGCGGCGGAAACCGTTACAGCAGCCCTCCTCCGCGCGAAATGAATGCGCCTCCGGCGGAGCGGCCTGCGCCGGCCCGCGAGAGCAGCCCTGCACCTGCGCGCGCCGAGGCATCTCGCCCGGCTCCGGCCACGGATGACGGGGAAGATGAGTTTGAAGCATTGATTGGCGGCGGACTGCGGGATGCGACGGAAGAAGACCCCTTTGGCGATGAAGACCCCTCCCCGGCGCCTGTCGCCAGGCCTGCCCCTGCCGCCTCGGCGAAACCGGCCACGACCGGAACCGGCCCCAATGGTACCCCGGCCTGTGCTGACTGCGGCAAGGCGCTGACCAAAGCCCAGCAGGAATTGTCCATTCGCAACTATGGGGAGGCATTCTGCCCCGGCTGTCAAAAAGACAAAAGCCGGCGACCGGCGCTGGCAGAGCGCTAGACGAACTTTTCAGCAGCATAGAAAGGCCCGGCTCCTCTGAGAGAAGCCGGGCCTTTTGTATGTTTGTTTTTTACGCCGTTTATCGCGAAGCAAGACGAGTGTGATGATAATTTTGCTCAATCTGGGCGATTAAAACAGGGCTGGTAACGGGGATGCGGAGATGCTGGCCGGGATACAGAGGGAAGGTCCCGGAAAGGTGATTAGCGCGGGCAATCTGCTCTTCGCGATCAAGGATGTACGTGTTTGGGTCGCCGTATCGTGATGCCAAACGGCTGAGTGTATCCCCCGGCGCGACGGTTTTGGAAATCATCACGAGCGAAGGAGTGACCGCAGGAGCATAACTTTGCTGAACAGTGTGGAAAAGGGAAACGGCAAAACCAAGCACAAAGTACAGCAGCACCGCAGCAGCGGCGGCAACAGCTAACATATTTTCCAAGCGGCGCAGCGGGCTGCGCCGTGCGCGCCGACGAGGGGGATCAAAGGTCAATTCTGTCAAAACAAGCCGGGGCCGGGCAGATACTTCAGCAGAGGCAGATCGGGCATCACTTGTGTCAATTCTCAGCGGAACCATAGTCAATTCTCCTCACATTGCGCCCAAACGAACAGGCAAACATTAGTTTGTATCTTCGGTATTATACACAAGATACAGCGGGGTGTCAAGGCAATTCTGCCCATATATCAAAAAAAACAAACAATAGTTTGTGTAAGTTCCCCAATCCTGTGGTATAATCCCCTCAACAGCACTTATTCACGTTTATTCGCCTTTATTCTATTCTTATTCATTTCATTCATACTTCAGAGGTTCACTCATGCAAACACTCACTGAGAAACAGCGGCAGATACTTCAGGTCATCCGCACTCATATCGAACAGCGCGGCCAGGCACCCACCGTCCGGGAGATCGGCGCAGAGGTCAGCCTAAGCTCAAGCTGCACTGTTAAAAAGCATCTGGACAGCCTGGAAGCCAAAGGGTTTCTGCGGCGGGACCGCTACAAACGGGCGCTGCACCTTATGGAAGGGGGCGAACAAGTCGCTATGGGCCGCTCCGTGTGCGTTCCGCTGCTGGGCCGTGTGGCCGGCGGTACGCCGATCCTGGCCGAGCAGTCACACAACCCGGAAATGCTGCCGCTGCCCGTATCGCTGCTGCGCCGGGGCGATCAATCAGGCCGCGATTTGTTCGCGCTGGAAGTGTACGGCAACTCCATGCGGGATGCAGGGATCAGTGACGGCGATATTGTTGTAGCGCGGCGGCAGAACACGGCGTCAGACGGCGACATCGTGGTTGCCCTGCTGGGCGAAGAGGCAACGGTCAAAACGTTCTACCGGGAAACCGACGGCATGATTCGCTTGCAGCCGGAAAATGCCGACTATGCCCCGCTGCTCGCCGCCGACGTGACCATTATGGGCAAAGTCGCAATGGCGATCAAGCGATTTGCGTAACCCTGTGGCAAAACCCTCTCGCCAGCCTGCTTCGCCGGCGCGGCGGCGTTTTCTGAAAACCGCCGTTGCCGGAGCCGTCGGCCTGGCAGGAGCCTCCCTGTATGCCGGGGAAGCGGAGCCGGAGCATCTGGAAGTTGTGCATCGCGACGTGATGCTTGCCGGATGGCCTGCGGCGGCCACGGGCCTGAGAGTCGGGCAGTTGTCGGACCTGCACTGCCAGGGGGAGCGCTCACTGGCACGAACGCGCCGCGCCGTGACTCTGCTGCTGGAGCAAAAGCCGGATGTTGTGTTTCTGACGGGCGATTTTGTTTCCAGCAGCTCGCGCTTTGTCCGGGCATGTGCCGAGGCGCTGGCCCCGATTACGGAAGTTCCGCACGGCGTTTTTGCAGTTCTCGGCAACCACGATTGGGGCGGACGGCATTCTTTGGAGCGTCCTGCTTATGTAACGCAGGAACTGAGAAAAATCGGCATCCACATTCTGCGAAATCGGGCGCTGCCGCTTCCCGGCACACCCGAAGTCTGGCTCGTCGGTCTGGACCCATGTTCCATGCGGGCCCAAAATCCTGCACGGGCGATGCGCGGGGTTCCTGCCGAGGCTGTCAAGCTGCTGCTGGTGCATGAACCGGATTATGCGGATCAGGCCCCGCCGGGTTTTGCTCTGCAATTTTCCGGCCACTCGCACGGCGGTCAGATTCGCCTGCCGGGTCTCCCGCCGCTGCATTGCCCGACTTATGGGCGGCAGTATCCAGAAGGCTTACAGCAGGCAGTCAATCATCTGGTTTATACGACGCGCGGCGTCGGCATGATCGGGCCGCAAATGCGTTTCTGCTGCCCCCCGGAGATCACGGTGTTATCTCTGCATCCTGCCTGATATTTAAGACAGCATTCCTATGCCGCAAACATTGACCCAGGTAATCAGCCTGACCAGCATCATCGGCAGCGTGGTCGCGCCGGTCGGCCTTATCACCACCACTGCGATTTTGCTGTCCGGGTACACGTCCAAATACAGCAGCATTTCCGACCAGATGCGCCGAATGACCGATGAATACCGCCAGACTGCGACTTCTCCGATACGCCGGGAAAATCTCAAGGAACAGCTTCGCATGTACCACCGGCGCATCACGGCGATGTGGGCCGCAAGTACGCTGCTTTCCCTCGCCCTGCTTGCCTTTGTCTTCACAGTGCTGGTGGTGCTGTTCGCCGTCCGCGCCGCGCATCTCGGCCCGGTCGGTGTCGGTACGCTGCTGCTGGGCCTGATTTTTGTCGCAGCAGGGATCGGCCTGGAGCTGTACGAAATCGGCCTGGCACGCCTGACAGTTGCCGGTGAACTATCGGACATTTTCGCGGAGCCGTAACCGCGTCCTATCCAGGCACTCCCGTCCCGGAAACACCAGGGCCGGAGCCAGGGGACGTCGTTCCCGGCACGGCAGGTGAAGGCGCACCCGGATTGGTCGGAGAGTTTCCGGGCGTATCTCCCGGCGAAGGCAAAGGAGTGACGCCGGGGGCAGGCTGGCTTCCCGGCGCGGGAACTGCGGGGTCCGGCGTGGCCGGAGCAGAGCCGGGTGCCGGCGCGGGCAGCGGGGCGGTTGGCGCGGGGTTGGCCGGGCTATCGGCAAAGGCGGCCTGTGCGCCGCTCAAGGTGAGCGCCAGAGCCGCCGTCAGCAGCAAATGTGATTTCATGGTCGTGCCTTTCCGAATTCTCGCGTGTGTCTATTGCTGAGTTTTTAGCCAGTTGCGACGCCGGATAAACTTGCCCCTTATGATTAGTCTCAAAACCTATCTGTTCCGCCGTAATCCTGTAGGACTGCTGGGCGCAAGCCTGCTGGTGTCCGGCTGCGGCCATCCGGTGCAGGAGACGGCGGCGCACAAAATCGCCGACACGCTGCCGTCCGTGCTTGGGCCTGCCGCGCATTACGACGTGCAGGTAGACGGCGACCCATTCGCCCTCTCGCGGGGCCGGGCGCGCGCCGTGCATATTCAGGGGCAGGATGTTTCAATCGCGCCGGGCATCACACTGGATACACTGAACGCCGACGCGCGGGATGTCTCTTTTAGCCGGGAAACGCGCCGCTTGGAGCATATCGGGGCGACGGATTTCACCGCAGCACTGGGCCAGGAGCATTTGACGGCGTATCTGGCCCGGACTAAGCCTCTGCTGCCAAATCTTGTCGTCACTCTGGGCGAAAGCAGCGTACAGGCGCGGGTTCCGGTCACGTTTCTGGGCCTGCAAACCACCGCCGCACTCACCGGTACGCTGGCCCCCAGCACTTCGCAAGCCGGCAAATTGGATTTCGTCACCGACGGCGCACATCTCGGCCCTGTTCCGCTGCCTGCCGCCCTGGTGAATCTGGCCCTGAATCAGCTCAATCCCCTCGTTGACCTGACCCATCTGCGCGTACCACTCACAGTTGTTCATGTCAGTGTCGTCCACAGTCGTTTGACGCTGGACGGCTCGGCAGATTTGAATGGTTTAGTTCGGCCCGATTAGGGAATAAGCAAGCATAAAGCCTGGCTCAACCGCACTCGCGGAAACAGTAAAGTCCAGGTCGGAGGGAAAAAGCGCAAATGGGAAGCATTCTGTATATAATCGGGGCAGTTTTGGTAGCACTGTGGCTCATCGGGTTTTTAATGCACATCGGCGGCGGGCTAATCCATATCATTTTGGTGATCGCCGTGATCGTATTCTTATTCCAGTTCTTGACCGGCCGCCGGTCAGTCTAACGTAATAAAAGAAGCCCCCGATGAAAATCATCGGGGGCTTTTTTCTGTACTGGAAATCCTAACCCTGGCCCGTTCACATTCGTTCCGTGCCTGTCCCTTCCCTCGGAGGGAAGGGTGCAGAGCCGCAAGGCGAAGCGGGATAGGACTAACTTCTACAACCATTAACCTCTTTTGCTTCAGGCTTTTCTACAAAACTTTTAGCAAAACCGCGTAGGCTTTCGGCCCCAGGGTACGGGCATCCGGGAACTCATAGCGGTTGCCGTCTGTGTCCGTCATCATCACGCGATTTGGCCCTAATGGGAAAGCGTTGTCCCGCAAATTCCGCACCAGAAAGCGGCGCGTCCCTCGGTCGGTTTCCACTTCCCAGGTAACAACGCCAAACTGCTCCTCTACGGTCAAAACCCGCTGCACTTTTGGCGTAAAATAGCGGCGCTCCAATTCGTCGTCAATGATCGCGCGCGAGTCCCCATCCAGTCCGTGCAGAGTCGTCAAAATCCCAATGTCCTTGTCATCCCCATCCCGCAGGCCAATATAATTGTCGGGATCCGAGAACGGAAATGCGCGGGCCACGCGCACATCCCGCCAGGAGCGGTCGCCATTGAGGGTCAGGCGCACAACAGAGTCTTGCGGGCTAGTCCGAAACAGGGTCACGGTTTTTGGGTCCAGGAAGCGGACAGCGAATGGATTTTCCGATGGATTTTCTTCAGGCATAATCGTTTCCAGAAAAAGAAGAACCTCTCCCCGCCCTCGGAAAGACGACCCTCCCCTGTTAAGGGAGGGTAAGATGAGAGAAGGCCAGGGAATAACTTTTTACCCTTACTCAACAGGGAAGGGTCGGCGGCCACGCCGGGGTTAGGTTCCGACTTTACTTATCCGGCTTACCGCCGGGGTAGGTTCCTTCGGGGCAGGCTCTCACCCCTCCACGAAATTGTCTTTCAGCTTGTTGACTTCCTGCTGCATGTCCACCAGTCGGCGGAAGACGCCTTCGGGCATATTCAGCAGTTCGTCATGCGTTCCCAGTTCCACCAGCTTGCCGCGCTCCATCACCATCAGGCGGCTGGCATTGCGGAGCGTGGACAGGCGGTGCGCGATGGCAAACGTCGTTCGGCCCTGAATCAAGCGAGCCATCGCTTCCTGAATCTGTTTCTCCGTCTCGGTATCCACCGAAGCCGTTGCTTCGTCCAGAATCAAAATGCGCGGGTCGTGCAGAATGGCGCGGGCAATGGACAGCCGCTGACGCTCCCCGCCGGACAAACGCGCCCCCCGCTCCCCGACATAGGTATCATAGCCGTCCGGGAAGCGCATCACAAAGTCGTGGGCATTGGCGGCTTTGGCCGCCTGCATAATCTCTTCGGGCGTGGCGTCAGGCTTGGCATAGGCGATATTGTCCGAAATGGTTCCGGGAAACAAAAACGGCTCCTGCAAGACCACGCCGATTTGCCGGCGCAGGTCCGAGATTTTGATATGGCGAATGTCAATCCCGTCAATTAAAATCGCGCCGTCTTTCACGTCGTAAAAGCGCGACAGCAGGTTGATAATCGTGGACTTGCCCGCCCCGGAATGGCCGACCAGGCCGATCATCTCGCCGGGCGCGACGGCCACCGAAACATCATCTAGGACGCTTTG
The DNA here is from genome assembly GCA_965277095.1 of Capsulimonadaceae bacterium. GTDB lineage: Bacteria > Armatimonadota > Armatimonadia > Armatimonadales > Capsulimonadaceae > JANXMY01. The sequence goes on along the minus strand of OZ255718.1, from coordinate 1,797,612 downwards.
ATTGTTATCGTAGGAAAAGCGAACGTGCTGCAATTCGACTCGGCCTTCCATATGAGTCAGGGAATGGGCATTCGGCGCGTCGGCAATGTCCGGCTCGGCGTCAATCACCTCAAACACGCGCTCGGCGGCGGCGGAAGAGCGGGTCAGCCAGTCCGGCAGCCGGGTCAGGCTTTGCAGCGGCCCCATTAGCAGGTAGATATAAGATATAAACAGGCCCAGGGTTCCGACGGTCATACCGTGCTTGAGGCTGGGATTATGAAACACCTGCAAGCCGCCTATATACCAGACAATGTAGATACCAATAGTCGTGATAAAGCCGATAATCGGTGTGAAGACCGCCCAGGACTGCTCCACCACCACGCCCGCTTCAAACAGGCTGTACGAGCGCTGCCGGAAACGCGCCGCTTCCCGGTCTTCCTGGGCGAACGCTTTCACCACGCGCACGCCCGAAAGCACCGAACTGATCGTCGCCGACAGGCCGGAGCGAATATGCCACATCCGGTGCATCCGCCCCCAGAGCATCTTCATAATGCGCCGCGACAGATATACCGTCAGCGGAATCGGAATCAGCACCAGCAACGTGAGTTGCCAGTCATGGTGCAGCAAAATTAGCAGGACGCTGATAATCATCAGCCCGTTAATCAGAAAAAGCTGGATGCCGTCCACCAGAAACGTCTGAAGCTCCGTCACGTCCTGCGTCACCCGCGCCAGCAGCGACCCCGTCTGCCGCTTGTCAAAGTAGCCCAGCGAAAGCGACTGCAAGCGGTCATACGCCTGCGTTCGCAGCGTATAAACCATATGATTGGACAGCCAGGCCGCCAGCCGCCCGCGCCAGATGGATAGGCCGACACTTACCAGACTGGTTCCGATGACGCCCAGGACAAACAAGCCGATCCACGAAAGATGCTGCCGGGGGATCAAAACGCGGTCTGTCAGTACCCGCTGAAACTCTGGCTGCGCCAGCCCCAGTTCGGTTCCCGCGACCATCAGCAGGCTGATAATAATCACCTGCACCCGGTACGGCAGCGCATAGCCGAGCAGACGCATCATCACGGCTTTTTTGTCCACGCATTTCGGGCAGACATTGGTATCATCGGGCAGTGGATCACCGCACTTGCCGCAATTCTTTTTCGTGTCCAAATCCGCCAGCAGCGAATCCGACGGCTCTTCCTCTTTGAGATAGGCTTCCAGAATGCGCGAAACCGTCACAAACGCCGGGGCGAGGGCCAGCGTGTAGCGCACCGCTTCCACCACCCGCCCATCGGACATGACCAGCCGCAATGCGCCGCTGCCCACCAGCGAATCCGTCCGCGCCGCCTTGATGTCTTTGAGAGGCGCTTCAAAGTCTACGCGGGCCGGGCCGGCTGGCTGCGGCGTCACCACGCGCAAATGGGTCTGATCTACGATCAGCCACCGCTCGCCATAAGTGCCATCCGGCGCAATGTCGGCCTGAAGCGACAAACGCGGCTCCGGCGCATAGTCCGAATCTTTATAATGCGTCCGCAGCGTCTTTTGAACCGAAGGGGGAGGAGTTTCCAAAACAGGCATAGCACAAGAACACCAAACTGCTGCGCCCAGTTCCAACTTTGCCCCCGGCGTGTGCTACAATATCTGTATCTCTCAACTACGACTGAGGAACCCGGATGCCTGATTACGAGAACGCGGTACAGGAGCCTATCGCAGAAAAACTTCTGCATGAACCCGCGTCGCAAATGGAGTGGTTTTTCGAGAAAAATAGACAAGAACCAGCAGCCCCGGCTTTCGCCAACATACACGCGCATAAAGAGTTAGAGCGTTTGCCAATTGACCAAATCCTCTGCGCCGACAACTTGGAAGCCATACAAAAACTGCCGAATGGGTGCGTAAACCTTGTTGTCACCTCACCCCCCTACTTTCAGCAGCGTAACTACGGGTACGATGGCGACTTTGGCGTGATGGGAATTGGCAGTGAGCCAAGCTTAAATGAATATCTTGCCCGCCTGTTGACGCTGTTCCGAGAATGTATTCGCGTCACTGCCGACGACGGCAGCATCGTTTTCAATCTCGGCGACAAGTATCAAGAGGGCAGTCTCTTACTCGTCCCCTACCGCTTTGCGATTGCTGCCACTGAGACCGGGTTGGTACGGCTCGTCAATGCGATTTCCTGGGTGAAGCAAAATCCGACGCCGCGCCAGTTTCGGCGGCGTCTTGTCAGCAGCGTGGAACCGTTTTTCCACTTCGTCAAATCTGACAGTTACTTCTATGATATAGACGCTTTTTTGAGTGAGCCTGCGGTTGGTATAAAAAAAGTGAATACTCCTACAGCAAGCCTCGGCAAAAAATACTTTGAATTGTTGGAACAGTCAGGGTTGACGCCGGAGCAAAAAACGCTGGGACGTGCCGCGCTGGGGCAAGTCATCGAAGAAGTCAGACAGAACGAGATTGCAGGCTTCCGCATGAAGATCAAAGGCATCCATGCCGAAGCCTTCGGTGGGCAGGAAGGCGGACGCAAGATACAAATGGAGCGTCAGGGCTTCACCGTCATTCGTTTGATGGGCAACAAGATGAAACGGGACGTGATCGAGACTCCGGTAGAGACTATTAAAGGCGGAAAGCACCCGGCGATTTATCCCGTCCGCGTCGTCGCGGAAATGCTGCGTCTGCTGACCAGACCCGGCGATGTTGTCCTTGATCCATTTATGGGATCGGGTTCCACGGCGGTCGCCTGCAAAATGCTGGATCGGCGCTACATCGGCTATGAAATCAACCCTGAATACTGCGCGGAAGCCGTCTGCCGGTTAGCATCTGTGGAGACAGGTACGTCGGTATCCTTGTTTGCAGGCGATGAATGAGTAGAGCGCGTGAAATATTGGAAGCGGCTTATACGGCAGCCGAAAATGTGTCAGAAGGACAACTCTCAGAGCAGCAGCGGGAATGGGTTGATATTATTGTCACAAAGGCCGAGTCACAAAAGGCAGTATTGGCGGCGACAGCGACTTCTCTTGTCAAGAAATTGGTGACGCCGGAACAGGATATACGGCTACATAAAGTGGAAATGGCAGGCGGCTATTCCGGCAGAAGTTTTGATACGCAGTATGTCACAAGTTTCCTGCATGAGACAATGCCGAGATTGGCAATGAAAAGCGGCAGTGGCTGGCTGACCCGTTCTTTAGAACAAAATCACCCGTTCACGCTGGACTTTCCGGGTAAAATTCAAGATAAAGATGTCAAAAACGCTTTTCTGCAAATCCTCAATGACTTGGAGGAAAACAACGCCGACGCAACACTTTATTTGACCGAATTATTTGCCCATCTGCTCCGGCACACAAAGGCATCGCAAATAGTATTTGCGCCTAATCCGAATGCCGGACAAGTCACAATCAAGCAAGTCATTCAAGCCCTTAGACAACATTTCTTCACAAAATATCATGGGGCAGGCGCTTCCCGGCTGCCCGTGTTAGCCATCTATTCAATTTACGCTGTTTCAATGAAAGATGAGGGGTATTCGGATAAGCGATTGCTGGCGTTGAAAAGCCATACAACTTCTGATCTGAAGTCGTCGAGTATTGGCGATATTGAAGTGGAGGATGAGCAAGGCAATTTCTTTGAAGCCGTGGAAGTCAAGCACAATATCGCTATCACAGCAACGATGGTTCAAGATGCGTATTCAAAGTTTCAGCGTTTGCCTTTGCACCGCTATTACCTTTTGACAACTGCCCATCCGAGCAGCGTTGATGAAGACAAAATAGAAGCAGTTATTACGGACGTTCGCAAGGCGCACGGCTGCGAAATTATCGTCAATGGCGTTTTGCCTACAATCCAATACTATCTCCGCCGGGGAGATCGGACGGCAGGCTTTATTTCGGTTTATACAGGCATTACAAGATGATTTCGCCGCAAACACCGATCTCAAAGAAGTTCATCTGAGACGTTGGAATGAGATTTTGGTGGAATTGAATGGTATTTAAAGACAGGATCGCTTGATGCCCTTGATTGACCAAATCACGATTGACAGCCTCATCCAATCCGCAAGCGAGATGCTGGCGCGAAGCGGCGACGGCGATAAACACACGGTTGCGGCATCTTTGTGTGACGCCGACGGGGTCATTCACAGCGACATAAACTTATATCATTTCACCGGCGGGCCATGTGCCGAGATAGTCGCACTCGCCAGGCTCATTTCTGAGGGTGGCGCTGCCCCGGTCGCCATTGTCTCAGTGGCAGACCGTGGGCGCGGGGTAGTCGCACCGTGCGGACGGTGCCGGCAGGTTCTGGCGGATTATTGTCCCGAAATACAAATTATTGTAGTGACCGAAGGCGCAGCGGAAGCCAGGCCACTCAGTGACTTACTGCCGTATGCTTACCTGCGGGTTGACCGCCCCGGAATTACACGCAACATTTGAGACAGACGATAGGAAAACTGATTAAAGATATGGGTGGGAATGACAAAAACTATGAGCGAACGTATCACAATTAACCCGGAGATTTGTCATGGTAAACCGACCATTCGCGGCCTGCGCTACCCGGTCGAAACAATTTTGGAACTGCTAGGCGCTGGCATGAGCAGCGACGAAATCCTTGCGGATTATGAGGATTTAGAGCGGGAAGATATTCTGGCGGTTCTTAACTACGCGACGCGATTAAGCCAGATAAATCGTGTTGAACTCCTTGCCGCATGAAATTTTTAATCGATGCACAACTGCCGAGACGGATCACGGAATGGCTTCATGCGGCTGGATTTGATGCCGTTCATACTCTGGATTTACCGGAAGCGAATCGGACATCCGATAGCGCGATTATTCGCCTTGCCATAAAAGAACAGCGGGTTGTAGTCACAAAAGATGCGGATTTTGTCAGTTCGTTTGTGCTATCCCACCGGCCCGAAAAGCTGCTTTTGATCTCAACAGGCAACATCACAAACGTCGATTTAGAAATGTTGTTGGTTCCAAACATAGCCGCTATTGCTTCTGCCTTCCAATACAATGATTTTGTCGAGTTGACGCGAACTGCCCTGATTATTCACCCGTGAACGATAGGAACCCCGATGCCAGATTACAGCAATGTTCAGACCATTTTAGCTACCGACTGCGGCAGCACGACGACCAAAGCCATTCTCATCGAGAAAAAGGACGACGAGTACCGCTTGACCACACGCGGGGAGGCCCCGACCACTGTGGAAGCGCCCTTCGATGATGTGACCGTCGGCGTTTCCAATGCCGCGCGGGAAATTGAGGAATTGTCGGGGCGGACGATTCTGGACGAAAACGAACAGGTGATTACCCCCACCCGGCCTGATGGCAGCGGCGTGGATTTGTACCTCAGCACGTCGTCAGCGGGCGGCGGGCTGCAAATGACGGTTGCAGGCGTCGTCAAGGCCATGAGCGCGGAGTCGGCGCAGCGGGCGGCGCTGGGGGCGGGCGCGATTATCATGGATGTGATCGCGGTGGACGACGGGCGCAAAGAATATCAAAAAGTGGAGCGTATCCGCGCCCTGCGGCCTGACATGATTTTGATGTCCGGCGGCACGGACGGCGGCACGGTGACGCACTTGACGGAAATGGCCGAAATGCTGCGCTCCGCAGACCCCAAGCCGCGCCTGGGCATTGGCCTGAAGCTGCCCGTCATCTATGCCGGCAATGTGGAAGCGCACAAAGCCGTGGAAGAGATTATCGCAGGCGTTGTTGACCTGCGTGAAGTTCCCAACTTGAGACCGACGCTGGACCGCGAGAATCTCGGCCCGGCCCGCGAGGCTATCCATGAATTGTTTCTGGAACACGTCATGCAGCAAGCGCCCGGCTATGCCAAACTGATGACCTGGACCTCGTCGGGCATTATGTCCACCCCCAATGCCGTTGGCAAAATCATGGAAACCATTGCCGCCGAGCGCGGCATAAACGTATTGGGCGTGGACATCGGAGGCGCAACGACGGACGTCTTTTCCGTGTTTAACGGCCAGTTCGTACGCACCGTGTCGGCAAACCTCGGCATGTCATATTCCATCTGCAACGTTTTGACCGAAGCCGGCCTGCCCATGATCGCGCGCTGGATACCGTTTGAAGCCGACGATGCGTATTTGCGTAACCAGCTTCGCAATAAGATGATCCGGCCGACGACTATTCCGCAGACATTGAAAGACCTGCAAATTGAGCAGGCCGTTGCCCGCGAAGCCCTGCGGCTGGCCTTTGACCATCATAAGTCTCTGGCGCGCGGCCTCAAAGGCGGTCAGACTGAGGCGGGCATGGAACTGGATAAAGCGACGGGCAAGACCACCGTAGACATGCTCAAACTGGATATGATCGTCGGCAGCGGCGGCGTCCTGTCTCATGCCCCGCACCGCGCTCAAAGTGCGCTGATGATGCTGGATGCGTACCTGCCGGAAGGCGTGACCATGCTGGCGGTCGACTCCATTTTTATGATGCCCCAGCTTGGCGTCCTGTCTACCATTCTGCCGGAAGCCGCCACGCAGGTTTTTGAGCGCGACTGCCTGATTAAGCTGGGCGACGCCATCGCGCCCATCGGCACAGCCAAAGACGGCGAGCCGTGCCTCACGGTGTCGTTTAAGAACAGCGGCACGGAAGTGGTTCCCTTCGGCCAGATGCGCGTGCTACAAATGGCCGACGGCCAGAGCGACGAAGCGACCATTACCCCCGCCAAAGGCTTTGATGTCGGTGCGGGCAAAGGCAAGTCCCGCACCCTCACTGTGGAAGGTGGCGTTGTCGGCCTCGTCATTGACACGCGAGGCCGTCCCATTGTCCTGCCCACCGACCAGACCGCCCGCGTCGCCAAATTGCAGGAATGGCTCCGCGCCTTCGGCCTGCCGACCATGCAGGGATAATTTTGCAGAAAAGAGGCTTCTGATGACTGTCCTGATGGAACTCGCCCCCGAAGTGGAACAAATCGTAAAGGCCAGAGCAACCGCGCGGGGCCTTTCACTGGAAGAATATCTCCCGTCGCTCGTCGCGGAGGCCGCACAGCATTAAGTTACAGCCGTCCGATCTCGTGACCGAGCGGCTTGCCGTACAAAGTTATCTGCGGCCTTTTTTACCTTTTCGGGGCAGAAGGAAACGCAATCATCAAGCGTATCGGCACGATGAGTCCGTCAACGATAAACCGTGTGGCAAAGGTGATAGTAAGCGTTGTTGATCTATGACCCCTTTCCTAACCGCTGTTTGGTCCGACCTGATTTTGTTGTCTTATGCCGTTCCCGATGAAATTCTGACTCCCTATTTGACGCCGGGATTGGAACTGGATCGGTGGGAGGGAAGCGCGTGGTGCAGCCTCGTCGCGTTCAATTTTGAGCAGGCACGGGTGCTGGGGTGGAGTGTTCCCTACCCGCGCAGCCTCTGCGACTTCCCAGAATTTAACCTGCGCTTTTATGCCCGGCAGGGCAGCCGGCGCGGCGTTGTGTTTGTGCGGGAGTTTGCCCCCAGCCCTCTTGTCTGCGGACTGGCAAATTTGTTGTATAATGAGCCGTACACCGCTGTGCCGATGACCAGCCGCGTCTCGCAGATCGGCGACCTGCGGCGTGTGCGGCATGACTTTGTCGTGGATGGTCAGCCGCAGATGGTGGCTGCGACCGCGCAGGGCCGGGCGACGGAGCCATCGGCGGACAGCTTTGAGGCGTGGGTAAAAGAGCAGGAGGCCGGGTTCAATCGCTCGCGCCGTGCTGCACTGACCGCCTTCCGAGTCTGGCACCCGGCATGGCGGATTTATCCCGTCCAAAATTATCAAATGCGCGTGGATTTCGCCCGCCTGTATGGCGAGCAGTGGCGTTTTTTGCAAAATCAACGACCCGATTCGGTCGTGCTGGCCGAAGGCTCCCAAATCGCCATTTACCCGAACGAAACCCGAACATGGAAATGAGACTGTAGAATGCCCTCGGACCTGGAAATTGCCCATTCCGTCACTGCCCGGCCCATCGCCGAAATCGCCGCTGATCTGGGCCTGTCCCCCGACGACATCGAGCTGTATGGGCGCGACAAAGCCAAAATCAGCCAGCCAGCTATTGAGCGCCTTCTTGCTCCCCCTTCCCTCTCAGGGAAGGGGGCCGGGGGGTTAGGCTCCTCCCCGCGCGGCAAACTCATTGTCGTGACCGCCATCACACCTACCCCGGCGGGTGAGGGCAAGACCACCGTCACCATCGGATTGGCGCAGGGGCTTTGCAAACTCGGCAAAAAGGCCATTGCCGCCGTGCGCGAGCCTTCCATGGGGCCGGTCTTCGGCATGAAAGGCGGCGCGGCAGGCGGCGGCTGGGCGCAGGTGATCCCGATGGAGGACATCAACCTGCACTTTACCGGCGACATGCACGCCATCGGCGCGGCGAACAATCTTCTGGCGGCCATGACCGACAACCATATTTACCAGGGCAATGCGCTGGGGCTGGATTTGCGAACGATTGCCCACAAGCGCTGCCTGGACATGAACGACCGAGCGCTCAGAGACATCGTGGCGGGACTGGGTGGACGGGCGAACGGCTATCCGCGCGAGTCGGGTTTTCAAATCACGGTGGCGTCGGAAGTCATGGCGATCTTGTGCCTGGCTGAATCGCTGGCGGAACTCAAGGAGCGGTTGGGGCGGATTGTCGTCGGGCAGACGACGAAGGGCCTGCCGGTGACGGCGGCGGATTTGGGCGCACATGGGGCGATGGCCGCCCTGCTGCGGGATGCGATCAAGCCCAATCTGGTGCAGACGCTGGAAGGAACGCCCGCTTTTGTGCATGGCGGGCCGTTCGGGAACATTGCCCATGGATGCTCCAGCGTCCTCGGCACGCTGCTGGCCCTGCGGCTGGGCGAATATGTGGTCACGGAAGCGGGCTTTGGCTCGGATTTGGGCTTTGAGAAGTTCTGCGACATTGTCGCCGCGCCCCGCCGGCCCGCGCTCTCGCCCGACGGCGTAGTGCTGATCGCCACCGTTCGCGCCCTGAAAATGCACGGCGGAGTCGCCAAAACGCACCTGGACCGGGAGAATGTAGAGGCCGTCAAGCGCGGCCTGCCCAATTTAGACCGCCATGCGGCAAATGTCGGCCAGATCGGCGTTCCATTTGTGGTGACGATCAATCAGTTTACGTCCGACACGCCCGCCGAGGTGGAAACCATCGTTGATCACTGCCGGCAGCGCGGCTGGCGCGTGGCCGTCAACAGCGTCTGGGCGCATGGCGGCGAGGGAGCGCGGGAGTTGGGACAGACCTTGATTGACGCTTTAGAAACGCCGGGGCAGTTCCAGCCGATCTATGATGCGTCCAGGCCGATTGCCGAAAAGCTGACGACGATTGCCCGCAAGGTCTACGGCGCGGACACTGTGGAGATCAGCCCGGACGCGCAAAAACAAATTGCCTGGCTGGAAGCGCACGGCTTTGACAAGCTGCCAATGTGCGTTGCCAAAACGCAGTATTCGTTCACCGACGACCCGGCCCGGCGCGGCGCTCCGACCGGCTTCACGCTTCATGTCCGCGCCCTGACCCTGTCTGCCGGCGCTGGCTTTGTCGTCGCCCTGATGGGCGATATTCTGACCATGCCCGGCCTGCCCAAGCGTCCTGCCGCGATGGACATTGACATAGATGCCGCCGGGAAGATTAGCGGGCTGTTTTAGGAACCCACCTCCCCCGCTTCGCGGGTATTCCTCCCGAAACGGGAGGAGGAAGAGGTTCAGGCGAAAGGCTCGTTTGAAACTCTTCGCCCTCCCGTTTCGGGAGGGCGGCGAACTTGTTCGCCGGGTGGGTTCCGACGCCTCTTGAAAGGAAAGTGACGATGCGTGAAGCACGACCGTTTTATATTCTGATTGCGGCAGTATTAGTCTGCCTCACACTCATCATTTGCACGATGGTTTTGGCCCGGTCAATGGTACGGATCAAGAGCAAAGACGAACTCATTCATGTCGACGGCTCCGCCCGTAAGCCGATCCGCTCGGACTTCATCATCTGGAATGGCAGCCTGACCCAGAGCGCGGCGACCATTGCCGGGGCCTATATGCCGCTGCAAGCCAATGTCACAAAGGTCAAAGACTATTTAACCGCCAAAGGAGTTCCGGCCTCGGAAATCACGCCCGATGCCGTGAGCGAACAGCCAAATTATGAACAGGTGAAAAACCTCCATACCGGGCAGTACGTCGCGACCGATCACATTATCGGCTATACACTCAGTCAAACCATTGAAGTCAAGTCGCATTCGGTAGATTTGGTGGACGGCCTTTCGCGCCAGTCGACGGAGCTGATCAGCCAGGGCATTCCCTTCAAATCGGATACGCCCATGTATATTTATACCAAGCTCAGCGAATTGAAAGTCAGTATGCAGGCCGAAGCCGCCCAAAATGCTCGTGACCGGGCCGAGCAGATTGCCGCCAGCAGCGGCTGCCGTCTTGGCGAAGTACGCGCCGCAAAAATGTTTGTCCCGCAAATTACCCCGCTGTATTCCACCGATCAGTCCGATGGCGGCAATGAAGACACGTCTTCTCTCGACAAAAATATCACGGCGGTGGTTTCGGTGGATTATTCGATTCGCTGACCATTGGAGGAAACGACGATGCGCCAAATTCTGGAAGCCCGTCAGGAAAATCCGCAATTTTCCCGCCCCCTGTCCCTGCGAGACAAAGACCAGTTGGATGCCGCGATTGCTGACAGCCGGAAGGCCGTCACGCGCGAGCCTCAGAATTTACAGGCTCGCCTGACACTTGCCAATGCTCTCTGGGCGCGCGGGCAGTCAGACGCCGCCCTGCTGCAATACCGGGAAGCAGTTCAGCTAGCCCCGGCCCATGCCGAAACATATCACTGGATGGGTAATGCACTCGCTGATGAGGGCAGGATGGAAGCCGCCACGGCGTCTTTTCGGGAAGCCATTCGCCTCAATCCTGCCGACGGCTGGGCGCGCAACAATCTGGGTCTGGCCCTGCGCGCGCAGAGGCGCGATGAAGAAGCCTATGAGGTGTGGGGAGAAGCCGTGGAACTCGTGCCGAACCATATCGGCGCGCATATCAACTACGGAACTGCGCTGTACTATGCCGGACTGGAAGAGAAAGCCATTCGCGAATGGGAAACCGCTTTGACGCTGGACCCCGCCGCAAGCATCGCGCGAAACAATCTGGCAACGGTTTTTCATCAGCAGGGAGACACCCACGCGGCTTTGATGCAGTACCGGGAAGCCTTAAAAATCAACCCGGAGGATTTCTTCGCCCTGACCAATCTCGGCGCAGCCTATCAGGCCGAGGGGCGAATAGACGAGGCCATCCTGCTCTGGCAGCGGGCCGTCACAAGCGCGCCGCAGCAGGCCGAGCCGCACCAGCTTCTTGGCACGGCGCTGTATGTCAAAGGATTGGTGGACAATGCTATCGCGGAATTGCGCGAGGCCATTCGAATGGACCCGGACGATCCCTGGGCCAACTTCAATTTGGGAGTTATTCTGAGCAACGAAGGTCAGAACGACGCCGCGCGGGAACGCTTTGAAGAAACCCTGCGCGTGGACCCGGAGTTTGCGTCCGCTCACTTTAACTTAGCCAATGCTCAGTACAAAATGCGCCGCTTTGAGCAGGCCATCACAAGCTGGCGTCAGGCGATTGTGTATAACCGCTACCATGCGTGGGCGCATTTCAACCTGGGCTATGCCCTGCGAAAGCGCGGCGAATTGGAAGCAGGAGCGATTGAGATTCGAGAAGCCGCGCGGATCAACCCTTCCCTTGCCGGGCGGACGTTTCCGATGCTGGACGCGCTCAATGATGAAAAGTAGAGATTAGCAGACCTACCTGCTCGCAGAGCCTCGGCAGCGGGTACAGCGGGGAGGCAGATTAGATCACCCACTGCCCGTTTTCGTGGATCAATACGCCGTCGGCGTAAATCGCTCCCCCGCCCGCGTCGGGCCGCATATCGCAGACCATGTCCCAGTGAACCGCCGAGACATTCGTGCCGCCGGTTTCCGGGTAGGAATTGCCCAGGGCCAGGTGGAACGTGCCGCCGATTTTCTCATCGTAGAGCGTGTTGCGCGTGAACTGCTGAACACCGTAATTGTTGCCGATAGCGACTTCGCCTAAGGTTCGCGCTCCGGCGTCGCTGTCGAGCATGGCATTCAGAAAGTCCAATCCCCGTGCCGCTTCAGCCTTAATCACGCGCCCGCTTTCGAATGTCAGCCGCACGTCGTCCACTTCATGCCCCAGATGTGCGGTGGGGAATGTGTAACGCACTATACCATTGACGCTATTTTCCACCGGGCCGGTAAAGACTTCGCCGCTGGGAAAGTTTTTATGGCCGTCCGAGTTGATCCAGGTGCGGCCTGCCACACTCAGGGTGATGTCCGTGTCGCGCGCGACAAAGCGCACGCTCCCGACACCGTTCAGATAATCCACATAGCGCTGCTGCTCCTGGGAGAAGGCTTTCCAGGCCGCCGCAGGGTCGTCTTGGTCCAGCAGCATAGCTCGCAGCAAAAACTCCTCATAATCCGCCAGCGACATCTTTGCATTCTGCGCTGCCGCCGGGGTCGGGTACAAGGTCAGCGTCCAGCGCCCTTTTCCAGACGCCGTGCGGGCAAAGAGGGACTTCCGAACCGCGCTGCTGGCCTGCTGCATTCGGGCCTGCTTGTCCGCGGCGACACCGGCCAGAGCCGACGTATTGGTGGGCGCAATAATGGCGCAAAGTACATCAATCGTTTCGTACTCAAACTTCTTGATCGGCGAAACCCACTCAAGCTGCGCGTCAGAGGCGGTTGTGAGGAAAATCTCGTCCAGGCCGTCAATCAGCACCTGCACATGCGGATTGGCCCCGGCTTGCAGCGCGGCGCGGTAGACTTCCTTTGCCAGCGGGATGCCCGCTTCATCCACGCGCATCAGCACCTGTTCACCGGGCTGGAGTGCAAGGCTGTATTGGGCCAGTGTGTTCGCCCATTTGGTTAATCGCGGGTCGGTCATCGGCCACCTGCTTCCTGCCAAATTCTTGGGACGCCGTAACTCTCGAAAACTGGATCGGCGCTCAATAGGACGCCGCCGGTGGTGAGCGCGGTGGCCGCAATAATACGGTCGAAGGGGTCTTTATGATAATGTGGAAACTGCTGAATAAGGGAGATTGCCTGCACGGTAATCGGGAGGATTTCGATGGATTGGCTCTCTGCAATTGCCTGCAAACCCAGCAAGCTAGTTGTCAGCGTCAGTTTCCCGATACTCGCTTTAATGCCGATTTCCCAGAACGAAGCAATGCTGATTTGAGTTGTATAGGTAGGGTCTTCGATGAGATTTCGAATATAAGCGGGAAGTTTCTCTGCCCCATCTTCAAACCAAAGAAATGTATGCGTATCAATGAGGTGCTGCATTAATGCTCTTCCGGCATATATTCTGCAAATATGTCTTCTATCGGGGTCGCCATCAACTCATCAACATTAATTCCTGCACCCGACAGCAAATGACGCCCGGCCCCAAATTGACGCGGAGGACGTATCTTAGCAAGATAATTATACGCCTCCACGCTAAGTACCACCGCAATCGGCTTGCCGGCACTCTCGATCATCACCGGCTCTTCGGCCGCCTTGCTCCACAAACTGCCGATGTTGTTCCGCGCTTCGGTTGCATTCATTGTCAGCATACGAGTACCCTCAGCCTGATTATACCATTGATGTACATTGTTTTGACTATAAAGATGCCCAATAAAACCAAAAAAGCCCCGGCCTGTATTGGCCGGGGCTTCCCTTGATTTGCTACGCTTTGAACTGCGCTTTGAAGTCGGCAATGGCATTCTTCAATGCGTCCACAGTGGTCTCGCTCAGCGCTTTGTCGCGGGCGATGGTTTCCGGCACTTCCGGGTACTTATCGGCGAGGAACGCGATAAATTCTTTCTCAAAGCGGCGGACGGCTTCCACCGGCACATCGTCCAAAGCGCCGGTATTGGCGGCATAGATAATGGGAACCTGCTTTTCCAGCGGCAGCGGCTGGTACTGCGGCTGCTTCAAGACTTCCACCAGGCGCAGACCGCGCGCGAGCTGTGCCTGCGTGGCTTTGTCCAGGTCAGAGGCAAACTGCGAAAAGGCCTGCACCTCGCGGAACTGGGCTAATTGCAATTTGAGCTGGCCGCCGACGTTCTTGTCCTTCATCGCCTTTGTCTGGGCGCTGCCGCCGACGCGGGACACGGAGATACCAACGTTGATGGCCGGGCGAACGCCGGAGTTGAACAGGTCGCTTTCCAAAAATATCTGGCCGTCGGTAATGGAAATTACGTTGGTCGGGATATAGGCCGAAACGTCACCAGCCTGCGTTTCGATAATCGGCAGGGCCGTCAGAGAGCCGCCGCCGAGTTCTTTGGACAGCTTGGCAGCCCGTTCCAGCAGGCGGGAGTGCAGATAGAAGACATCACCAGGATATGCCTCGCGGCCCGGCGGGCGGCGCAGAAGCAGGGAAACTTGACGGTAAGCGACGGCTTGCTTGGACAGATCATCGTAGACGATCAGGGCGTGCTTGCCGTTGTCGCGGAACCATTCACCGATACACGCACCGGTGTAGGGAGAAATATATTGCTGAGACGCGGGATCGTCAGCGGTAGACGCCACGACAGTCGTATACTCCATCGCGCCGGCCTGCTCCAATTGCCGCACGACATTGGCGACAGTGCTGGCTTTCTGACCGATGGCGACATAGATACAGTAAACGTCGGTGTCTTTCTGGTTAATGATCGTGTCGAGCGCAACAGCGGTTTTGCCGGTACCACGGTCGCCGATAATCAGCTCGCGCTGGCCGCGCCCGATGGGGATCATCGAGTCGACCGCTTTGACGCCGGTTTGCAGAGGCTCTTTGACCGGCTGACGCTCTACAACGCCGGGAGCCTTTGTTTCCAGGAGCCGATATTCGGTGGCGGCAATGGGGCCTTTGTTGTCCAGGGGCTGTCCCAGGGCATTGACGATGCGGCCTACCAGGGCTTCGCCGACGGGAATCTGAACGATTTTACCTGTCCGCTTGACCGTGTCACCTTCTTTGATGCCGACTTCGGAACCCAGAAGCACCGCGCCGACATTGTCTTCTTCCAGGTTCAGGGCCATGCCCTGCACGCCGCCGGGGAACTCCAGAAGCTCGCCGACCATGCACTCCTGCAAGCCGTAGATGCGGGCAATGCCATCGCCAACCTGCAAAATGGTTCCGACGCCAACTTCTTCAATTTCGGATTTATAGGCATCCAGTTCGCGTTCGAGAATGGATGTAATTTCTTCAGGCTTGATGGCCACTTTAAACGATTCCTCCCAGGGAGTTTGAACCCAATAGCTGCTGTTCCAGACGCGCTAAGTTCCCGCGTACACTGCCGTCAATCACGGAGTCGCCGATGCGGACGACAACGCCGCCGACCAGCGCCGGGTCCAGACGCGCGGTGAGGCGCACGGTTTTCCCGGTCATTTTTTGCAGACTCAGCGTCAGCCGCAGCGTCTGGTCCGGCGTCAGCGGCACGGCGCTCACTGCTTCGGCGTCCACCGTATTTTCATATTCCGCCAGCAAAACGCGAAATTCGCGCAGGGCTTCCTCAATCAAGTCCTCGCGCCGTTTGCGGATCATCAGCTTGAGAAACGACAGCGAGGAAGCCGTCACCCGGTCGCCGAAGGCATCCCCGACCACTTTGTTCTTACGCTCATCCGAAACCAGCGGCTGCATCAGCATCGCGCGCAGATAGGGCACTTCCGCAAGAAAGCGGCCAATAAGAAGCAGGTCTTGTTCCACAGCGTCCACAATGCCGTCACGCCGGGCCACTCCAAACAAAGCCGCCGCGTAGCGCTTGGCGACACGGATGTCTTTCATGCCGTGCCAACGCCTTTCCCCAGGCCATTGGCACTCCCAGTGCCGCCGCGCACTGCGCCGGTTCCAACGCCGGTGATGAAGTCATCGACCAGCTTGTTCTGCCGAGCATCGTTGAGGTTTTCCCCCACGACTTTGCCCGCCGCGCCGATGGCAAGAGCGACAATCTGCTGCCGCATTTCCAGAAACGCTTTCTGACGTTCGCGTTCGCTTTCGTTGCGACCCTGCGCCAGAAGCGTTTCCGCCTGCATCTGCGCGTCGGCAATCAAGTTGCCACGCAAAACCTGCGCCTCCTGCACTGCTGCCTGGATTTTCTCCCGCGCTTCGGCTTCAATACCGGCCAGACGCGCTTCGTACTGCCGCCGCGTCTCTTCCATCGCCGCCCGGTCCGCATCTAGCTGATCGTAGGAGGCTTGAATGGTATCTCGCCGCGCATCCAGAATGCCAAAGATTTTCCGGGTAAAGACTTGCTGCAAGACGACCATCAGGATGAGAAAACCGATGATCTGTGTGATGAGCAGCGCCGGTGTAATACCTAATTGATGTAGGAAATCCATAGGGAGGCCTGAGTAAATCCTTAATGCCCAGCGCCGAGCGCCTGGATCACCGACGTCGTATCACCCGCGGGCAGCATTCCCTTCAAAGCAAAGAAGAATACCAGGGTAAAAATGAACAATGTTTCGACCAGCGCAAAACAAATGTACATGGTGGTCGTGATACGCCCTGCCGCTTCCGGCTGACGCGCGATTCCCTGAATTGCCGAGGCGAACACAAGGCCTTCTCCAATTCCGCAGCCGATTGCCGCCAGCGGAAGCATCAAAGCGACCCCGAGGGCCAGAAGTCCAAAATACGTTGCTGCCATGTTCGAAAATTCTCCTTGAGTGATACATACCGCGAGGGAATAAATTCCTCTCGCTACGAATAACCGTCCTTCGGACGGAAGAATCGGCGACGATAACATTTTACGTCCGAAGGACGGCTGAATTGGAGCGAGAGGAATTCATTCCCTCGCCGATCTCTCGTACATGGTTTTAACTCGGCACACGCGCACCGATAGAGCCAAGCGATTCGGCAACCTGCTCGTTCAAGCCCTCTTTGTGCGGATGATGATCTTCATCGTCACCTTCGTCATGGTGCGTTTCCGCCATCAATCCGATGTAAGCGCAGCTCAACAAAGAAAAGATGAACGCCTGAATAACGCCCGTGAATATCTGAAGGAAGTAAACAATTATCTGGAACGGAATAAAATACTTCTGTCCCGCCCCCGCCGCCAGATCGTTCATAATGTCTTCGGCGTAAATGTTGCCGAAAAGACGCATTCCGAGAGAAAACGGCTTGACAAACTCGCCCAAAATTTCAATCACAAAAAACAGCGGGGCAAGTATCAGCAGCGGTCCTAAAAAATGCTTGAAATACGGCCCCACGCCTTTTGAGGTAATGCCCACATATTGCGTGTAGACAAAAACGATAATTCCGAGGCCAATGGTCGTGCTTGGATTGGCAGTCGCGGCTTTAAAAAGCGGAATCAACTCCAGCAGATCGCAGAACAGAATATACCAGAACAGGGCAAAAATCAGCGGCAGATGACGCTCTCCGCCTGGCCCCAGCGCACCGAGAAACGTGTCCCGCAGGTACTCCATCATCATCTCGACGGTAACCTGCAAGCGGCCAGGCACTTTTGCTTTTGACTTCACCGCCCAGATGCCGAACAGAATGACGAGAACCGAGGTCAGAAACACATAAAACGCATATATCGGCCAGGACAGCAAATCCATACAAATTCCTCAGTTACGATCAGCGCGTGTTGAGATGCCGGGCGACAGTGACGACAATGGCAGCCTGCGCCAGCGCAAACCCAGCCAAAACCGCCGGCAAATAAACTTCGTGAAAATTTAGAATGGCATAGCCAATGAAGCCCAGCACCAGAAACTTGATGGCCAGAAGCGCCCCGAATTGCGCGACCGCCCCACTGCTCGCACTCTGAGCAGCCTGCCCATGCAAGCCTGCGACCAGAAAGGGCATAATCCGCGTCACAAACAAATGCAGCAGGCCGCAGACCGTCAAGCTGATGATCATTCCCGCTAAAAGACTCGCTGCCGTCCAGGGTTTTCCAAACAGCAAAGCCACTGCCATAAGGGGCGCACACACAAGCATTGCTGCCGAAAGTAAGCGGCGGAATACAGGCAGCGGGGCAGCCTGCTCCGGCGCACTCAAAGGCACTGCTGGTTTTTTCTCAAGAACGGGCGTCATCACTTTTTGTTTCGGTTCGTGCGAGCTGTCAGGCGCTGCAAATTGACAAATCCGACCGCCGCGCCCACCAAAGTCAGAATCAGCGTTGCCCAGGGCATACTGCTATGGGCTTCCCAGCGCTGGTCAATCCAGTTACCCAACATGGCCCCGCCGACAATGCCGGTGACGAAAGTGAGTCCGGCGGCAAGACCCGCGCCATGGCTGGCCGCCTGCGAGGGATCGTTCCAGCCTTCGGATGTTCCGTAAGATTGGCCGGGCGCAGGGGAACTTTTCTGGCCGAGCGTCGGTCGTGTATAGCGGACTTCCGGCGGTGGGGGCAGGGGGTCGTGCGAGGGCACTACCAATGGCCCCTCGTCTTCATCCTCAAGCTGGTTCGGCAAATCGTTTTCAGCCATCGCAGCCCCCTTCAGCGCGGGCGTCCTGTCATCTCTTTATAATGCTGTTTAAATACTGTTTTCCGCCGTTAAGTATAACACATCACACGTCGGCAAGTCAACCGGTTTGCACTCTTTTTCACAAACATTCTGACGGGGAACTTTTCGGCCCTTTTAGCCGCTCTTAAAGGCGGACAGTTCGCACAGATGCGAACTGTTTTGAAAGAAGATTACAGCGCGGCGGCCAAGGTGCCGAAAACGACAATGGAGCGTATTCTCAAGTGAACGACCCTGGACAAACACCGATTTTTTTTGATGAATCGCACCGGCGATGGGGCATCGTCTCGCCCCTGTTTCTGGTCGCCGGATTGGTCAGTCTGTTCGCCGGCCTGTGCTTTGCCGCCAGCATCTTCCTCAGCCCCCGGCTTCCAGCGATCACGCTGGCCCGTGCGGCCTCGTCCCTGGGCCTGGCCCCTGCCTTGCCTGCCGAGCATCACGATGAGCTTCTGCGCCCGGAAGGTTGGGCCGCGCGGCCCAACCTCGACCTGCACGCACGCGCCCGGCAGCGGTTTGTTCTCGGACGCGACAAGACGCTTCAAGAGACAAAGCAGCGGCTGTCGGAAGCCATCGCGCGGGAAAGCCTGCGGCTGCCCATTCCTGCCGCCGCCATTGCCCCCGGCCATGTGTCCGGCCCCGTCCGCGCCGCCTTTTATCAGAACGTCGACAAGCCCAGCCTGGATTCACTCACGCACCATATCGGGCAAATCTCTCATCTTCTGCCGGTCTGGCTGCAAATCAGCGCCGATTCCAAAAGTATTTTCACAACCGCCCAGTTTTCTGATCCCAATGCCGCCGTGACCGATGAGGCGTACAGCGCCACCAACGATGACCAGGCCGTCCAGGCGGCCCGCGCGCATGGTGTCGCGATCCTGCCCGTCGTCCAAAATTACAATTCCGGCCTGGATCACGGCAGCGGCAGTTTTGATTTCAATCGCCTGCACCTGCTGCTCAGCAGCCCGGCCCGGCGCACCGCCGTGATCGCCCAGCTTCAGCGCTTTGTACGAAAAGGGCATTATCAGGGCATCAACGTAGACTTTGAGACCGATCAGGAAAATGATCGGGCAGCCATGACGGCATTTATGACCGAGCTGGCGGCGGCGTTTCATCCCCTCGGCCTGCTTGTCACGCAGGACATTCAGACCGACAGCGGCGCTTACGACCTGCCGACGCTTTCGCGCGTGGATGATTTTCTGGTCCCTATGCTCTACGATCAGCATTCCAGCGGCACAGACCCCGGCCCGATTGCGGGCCAGCAGTGGTTTCAGGAAGAAATGCAGAGCTTTCTCGCCCAGGTTCCCGCCAATCGCGTGGTTTTGGGTCTGGGCAACTATGGTTATGATTGGACAAATGGCAGCCAGAATGCCACTGATCTGACCTTTCAGGAAGCAGCCCAGCTTGCCCAGGAAAATCATCTGCCCAACAGCGGCGACGACATAGTTCAGCTTGATCCTGGTTCCTTGAACCCGTATTTCACTTACAGCGATGATGCGTCCTCGTCCGGCAGGCCGGAAGTCGCCCATCAAGTCTGGCTGGAAGATGCCACGACGGTCTGGAACGAGATGCGCGCAGCCCAGCCGTACCACACGCTCGGCGCGGCGCTCTGGCAGCTCGGCTCGGAAGACCCCAGCTTGTGGAAGTTCTACGGCAAAGAAGCGGCGGGGACGCTGCAAACATTTAATCCGCAGGCTTTATCCCAGATGACTTATAATTATTTCGGGACGCAGTTTGACGGCAAAGGCGACGTACTGGACGTGGTGCAGCAGCCGACGCCCGGTGTCCGCTCACTTTCGGTCAATCCGGTCAGCCATCTGGTGACGGGGGAAACATTCCTGACGTATCCCTCCCAGTTTGTTGTCCGCCGCCGGGGCCTAGTCGACGAACAGGATGGGGAGCTTTACGGCAAAAACACCGCCAAAGCCATTGCGCTGACGTTTGACGACGGCCCGGACCCACGCTGGACGCCGGCCATTCTGGATATTCTGGAACATTATCATGTCCCGGCCACATTCTTTGTGGTCGGCGAGAATGCCGAAGCGCACCCCGGCCTCCTGGCGCGGGAGTGGAATGATGGCATGGAGATCGGCAACCACTCCTACACCCACCCGGAGATGGAAAAGATTTCGCCGATGCGGACCAAGCTGGAATTAGATGCTACCCAGCGCATTATTCAGTCGGTCACGGGCCATTCCACGACCCTGTTTCGCGCTCCCAACCGCGCGGACTCGGAGCCGTCCACCGAAGAAGACTTTGACCCTGTCTGGCAGGCCGATCAACTGGGCTACCTGTTTATCGGTGAGTCCAATGACCCTACCGACTGGAAGCCGGGCATCAAGGCCGATCAAATCGTCAAAAAAGTGCTGGGCTATGTTGATGATCCTAAACTCAACGACGGCAACGCCATCCTGCTGCACGACGCGGGCGGCGACACGCGCGCGGAGACGGTAAAAGCGCTGCCGCTGATTATTCAGGGCCTGGAAAAACGCGGTTACCATTTTGTGCCGGTGTCCGCACTGGTCGGCAAGCCGAAATCAGCGCTGTTTCCCCCTGTGACCGGGTGGACAGTGACCTTTGACCGCCTGATTTTTGAAACAAGTTACTGGATCGGCAACGGGTTCACACTGCTGTTTTTGCTGGCAATTGGCCTGGGCATTTGCCGCATCGTGTTTATGGGAGTGCTGGCGTGCATTCAAGCGAAACAGGAAGCGCGGCGTGTTTATGACCCGGCATTCGCTCCGGCGGTGAGCGTCATTATTGCCGCTTACAACGAGGCCAAAGTCGTCAATCGCACCATCGCCACTCTGCTGGCAAGCGATTATCCCGACCTGGACATCCTGGTCGTGGATGATGGCTCCAAAGACGACACCGCCGGCATTGTGCGCGCCGCTTACGGCGCTCATCCCCGCGTCACTGTCATCTCCAAGCCCAACGGCGGCAAAGCGTCGGCCCTGAACCTGGGCATCAAGCAGTGCCGGGGCGAGATCATCGTCGCGCTGGATGCCGACACGGTGTTTGCACCGGACACGGTGCAAAAGCTGGTGCGCCACTTCGCCGACCCCGCTATCGGCGCGGTCTCCGGCAACGTCAAAGTCGGCAACCGCCGCAATCCGCTGACGATCTGGCAGGCCGTGGAATATATCACCAGCCAGAACTTTGACCGCCGGGCGTTTGACCTGCTCAACTGCATCACGGTCGTTCCCGGTGCGGTCGGGGCCTGGCGCAAAGACGCGATTATCCTGGCGGGTCTCTATTCATCGCAGACACTGGCGGAAGACACGGATTTGACGTTCAAAATCCGCAAGCTGGGCTACCGCATCATCACCGACAATGCCGCGCTGGCCTACACCGAAGCCCCGGACAACCTGCGCGACCTCGCCAAGCAGCGCTTCCGCTGGGCCTTCGGCACGCTGCAATGCCTCTGGAAGCATCGCGGCGTACTGGGAAATCCGCGCTACGGCGCGTTCGGCACCATCGCTCTGCCATCGCTCTGGGTCTATCAGATCGGCTTTCAGGCCATCGCCCCTGTGGTTGACCTGACCATCGTCTGGTCGCTGATTTACAGTCACTACATCGCGCCAAACACCAACGGCCAGAATGCGGACATGCTGCTCGGCTACTGGGCCTTGTTTTCGGCGGTGGAGCTGCTGGGCGCGTGGATCGCCTTTCGGCTGGACCGCGAAGACAAAAAACTGCTGGTCTGGCTGCTTTTGCAGCGGTTCGTTTATCGGCAGTTGATGTATTATGTCATCGTCAAGTCGCTGGTCGTCGCCGTGCGCGGCTCCCTGGTCGGCTGGGGCAAGTTTGAGCGCAAAGGCACGGTGCAGCAGCCAGCAATCCCGCCCGTCATTGGCCCTGCGGCGTCGGCGGATAATGTAGCGGCGGCCGCGCCGGATTAGACAGTGAGGTTACGCCGAGGCAGGCGCTTCACGCCGCGAGGGAATGAATTCCACTCGCTACAATAATAAACGTCCTTCGGACGAAAGAACCAGCGCAAGACCCAGACACTGCGCCTCTTTCCTACGTCCGCAGGACGATTAAACATAGCGAGTGGAATTCATTCCCTCGCGTGTCGGCTCTACGCCCATCCACTCCCCCACCCGCTTCGCGACCTCGGCAAAACTGCTTTTTATCCCCAAATCACCCCTCACGCCGCCGCCATACACCAGCAGCGGCACATATTCGCGGGAGTGATCGGTGGAGGTTGTCGTCGGGTCATTGCCGTGATCCGCCGTCAGTATCAGCAAATCATCGGGCTTGAGTTCTTCCAGAATGCCGCCCAGCGCAGCATCAAACGCTTCCAAAGCTGCCGCAAAGCCAGCGGGATCATTGCGGTGGCCGTACAGCATGTCGAAGTCTTCGCAGTTGGCGAAGACAAAGTCCTCGCAGCCTGTTTGTACCGCCTCCAAGATGGCCGCCAGATGCGCCGGATTGCTTTGCGTCCGCTCGGCACGGGCGAAATACGAGCGCGGGAACAGGTCGGCGACGACCCCGATCGCGTGGGCGGTCTTACCGGCGGCGTGCAGCGCCGTGAAGAAGTTCGGCTCCGGCGGGGGCAGCGGAAAGTCGCGGCGACGCTCCGTTCGCCTGAAGTCCGGCGCGTCGCCGGCAAACGGCCTGGCAATCACGCGAAGAACATTGTTCGGAGCCGTGAGCAGCCCCCGTGCCGCCGCGCACATCGCGTAAAGCGTTTCCAAAGGCACCGCGGCTTCATGCGCGGCGATCTGAAACACGCTGTCCGCGGACGTATACACAATCGGTTTACCCGTCCGAAGATGCTTCTGCCCGAACCGCTGGAGCATTTCTGTCCCCGACCCGGCGACGTTCCCCAGTGTTCCCCGCCCGATTCTCGCCTCAAAATTGGCGATCACATCCGGCGGAAAGCCGTGCGGATAAGTCGGAAACGGCGTGGGCGTCACGATCCCCATCATTTCCCAGTGGCCCGTCACGCTGTCTTTGCCCGCCGACGCTTCCGCCAGACGGCCCCAGCCGCCGAGGGCATCGCGGGGAGACACGCCGCGAATGGGCGTGATGTTACCCAGGCCCAGCCGCTCCAAATTCGGCAGATGCAGGCCACCTACCGCTTGCGCCACATGCGGCAGGGTCGCACTTTGCGGGTCTTGTCCGCCGTACAATGCTGCGTCCGGCATCGCCCCTACCCCGCACCCGTCCATGACGATCAGTATGACGCGGCGCATCTGAAAAACCTCCGACAAATCGCTGGTGTGGGCGGTTAAAACCGCAGCAACCAAGGCACAAAACCGGCCTTCGCCGGTTAGGATTTTAGTCCACGAAGGTGGACTTTGTGCCTTTGTTGCCGCGATTTCAATCGCCCGACGCATTCCACTTGGCGGCCTATGCCCTCGGGTGCGTTCGGTCGTAGACTTCCCGCAGTCGGGCGACATCCACGCGGGTATAACGCTGGGTGGTCTGGACGCTGGCATGACCGAGCATTTCCTGAATGGCGCGCAGGTCGGCTCCGCCGGACAGCAGATGCGTAGCGAAGGAGTGCCGCAAAGCATGGGGAGAGACGTTCTTTGCGATCTGCGCGTCCTGGGCGTAGGATTTGACTAGAACGAGGAAATGCTGACGAGTCATCGGCCCACCTCGGCGGGTAACAAACAAAAAAGGCGTCGGCAGCCTGCGTTCCAGCAGTTTCGGACGGCCCGCGCCAAGATAGGCGGTTAGACTGTCCCGCACACCGTCACCCAGCGGAACCTGCCGCTCTTTGCCGCCTTTGCCGAAGGGGCGGACAAGGCCGGCGCGCAGGTCAACGTCGTTTTGCTTCAACTGCACCATCTCGGACACGCGCAGGCCGCAGCCATACATGGTTTCCAGCATGGCCCGATCACGCAGACCTTCCGGCGTGTCGGCAGCGGGAGCCAGCAGCAGACGCTCGATTTCCGGCAGCGACAGCGTGGTCGGCAGGCGCAGCGGCGGCGCTTTGAGCTTGTCCAGCCGCTCAGTCGGATCATCCCGCCGAACGCCGCTTTGGCACAGAAACTGCATCCACATTTTGATTGAAATGAGCTTGCGCGCAACACTGGCCGGGCGAAGGCCGCAGCGCCGGAGATGAGCCAGAAAGTCATACACGTCGCCGGGAGTCGCTTGAGCGGCATCCGCCACGCCCCGCTTGCCCAAAAACGCACTAAACCCTGTCAAGTCCATCCGGTACGCTGTCAGCGTGTTTGGCGACAGGCCGCGCTCGGCAGATTGATTGGCGAGGAAATGTTCCAACTGCCGCAAAGCGCTCACGCTATTTCCACCACTGTGATGCGGTCGTCGTCTTCCTGCATCCCGGCTTCCTGCGTTTCCACCATCGGAGCAGACGAGGCAGGGCGGGCGCGGGTCTCGGCCCAGAAGCGCAAAATGTCAATTTTCTCCTTCATGGTCAGAGACAGGGGAACCGACTGCCTAGCGACGGTGAGAATGTCCGCAGTCGTGATGTCGCGATCCAGGTTGAACGCATCATACATAGCCGAGATCACCGCCTGCTCGATTTCCGCGCCGGAATAGCCGGGCGTTGCCAGCGCCAGCGCCGGCAGGTCAAACTTTGCCGGGTCGCGCTGCCGCTTTTTCAGATGAATGGCGAAGATTTCTTCCCGCTCCGGTGCATCCGGCAAGTCAACAAAGAAAATCTCGTCAAAGCGGCCTTTCCTCAGCAGTTCCGGCGGCAGGGCGGACACGTCGTTGGCGGTCGCGACCACAAAGCACGGCGCGGTCTTGTCCTGAAGCCAGGCCAGAAACGTCCCGAACACCCGCGCCGTCGTTCCGCCGTCGCTGATGCCCGACGACTGCGTTCCCGAAAAGCCTTTTTCCAGTTCGTCAATCCACACAATGTTCGGCGCGGTGCTTTCCGCCACCCGAATGGCCTTGCGGATGTTTTCTTCGCTTTGACCCACGATGCCGCCAAATATCTTGCCGACATCCATTCGCAAAAGCGGCAATTTCCAAAGTGAGGCAATGGCTTTTGCCGAGAGTGAATTATGTGTCACGGTGAAGTCACCCAGCAGGTATAAACCGTCATCGTCTAACTCAAACCCATAATAATCCCCCATGCCAACAGGAGTCACCGTAAGGCCGACGTTCAAGACATTTTTTCGCTGGCGGCGCGGCGGACATTTTTTACGGGCGAGGCGCACCGGAACCATATCGGTGTCACCGGAAATAGAAACACGAAAATATCGCCCACACCGTTTTGTTCCGTTGTGCGTACACGACTTTTCACAAGGCGTTACATAAGCAGCGAGGCCAAGAGAACGGGCAAGAAATGCAGCATCATGGGCCAATGTCTCATTTTTCTGAATGAAATCATAGGTATTGCCATGCTGATGCCCGTCCGTGTCTATCAGCCCGGCGAGGACTTGCAGGCGCACGTCGCGGCTGTTTGCTTTGTAAAGTTGAGGAATATGTTTGTTGCCGGCGACATCAAGTTGCCGAAGCAGGCAAGTTAGTGGATTCGGCGCACCGCCAAATTGTCCAGCCGATAGACAATAACGTGTTGCTTTTCCTTTCCTGCCGCCATTGCGAACACGCACTCCATATTGAGCCGCAATTACTTCCAGATAAGCGGCGACTTCTTGATCCATTGTCGTAATATTTGGATGGCAGGCATCCCCATCTCCCAACCAGAGGCCAAGAAAATACGGGTCTAGCGGGACGGATTGCGCGAGAAATTCCACGCCGGTGCGCCAGCCCATCGCGACCTGCTTGAAGCAGGCGCTTCGCTCCATGTAGTCTTTTACGGAAATAGTGATGAGGCCACGGTCATCTGCCTCCTTAAACTTTTTGTGCTGAGGTGTATAGCCGCTCACACGCAGGGAAAGAATATGATCCGAGTTTACGGTGTATGGTTCGCCCTTCATGGGCATTACTTGATACATTTCATCTCGGCCTTGAATGGTGGACAGCACGGTACGCGGCTGAGCATCCGGCCCCATGACCAGCTCCCCTGCCTGTATATCCTGCACCATTTTAATCGTGCCGTCATACATCAAAATGGGTGTGTCAATTTTTTGGCACTTTCCGCACCCTTGTACCCCTAGAATCAGAATGCCTTTGGGGGACGGCAAGCCATATTCGCGGGCCTTTTCGGTGAACGCAACGGTGCGCTTGTCCATCCAGTCTTTCAGCAAATCCAGCCCGCCGACATCGCCGAAGGCTTCCGAAGTACGGTAATATTCCAGAATGGCAGATTTGCGAATAATCTGCTCTTTCTCCGACAAAATCACGTCCACGTCGAACTTGCGCCGCTCCACCAGCGACTTGGCAAAGACATTCTCGGCTTCCGTCGCCGTCAGGCCCAGGGCGGCTTTGAGCAACTGTTCGCGTTCGGCGGTCGTCAGCTCCGTTTGTACCTGCGGATTGGCCTTGACACTCTGGATGATGCTGTCCAGCAAATGCCCTAAATCTTCTTCCGACGGCAGCGCGTAATCGACCACTGTGATTTCTTTTTCCAGTTCCGGCGGCAGTTTGAGCAGCGGCGACAGCAGCACAATGGTTTTATAGGAGGTCTTGAGAGCTATAGTCAAGTCACGCAGGCGGCGCACCAGGGACGTATCCGTGAGGAAGGGATGAAAATCTTTCAGCAGAAACACGGCCTGGTCGCGCGACTCCATGATGAAATCCAGCGCCGCCAGCGGGTCACGGGTCGCTTCGTCGCGGTTGAGCGGGTTCAGCACCATGCCCTGAGTTACCGTCCACTGGTACATCTTCTTGCCCCGCGCCTTCGTGATGGCCCGCAGGGCTTCCTCCACCCGCTTCTCTTCCCATGAAACAACATAAATGATCGGATACCTCGCCCGAATCAGCGTTTCCAGTTCCGTATCTACCGCGCTTTGTGCCACTGTGTTTTATCCTTGCTGCTCGTCAAAAATCCCGTCAACGGACTGCCATAATTCGTCATATTTCCCCCGGACGTAGGGGTTAAGTTGTTCCCTGTAATCTGACGGCAGGCGGAGCAGTTTAATGAGTTCCTGCACATCCGCCAAATCTTTCAACCGCCCCGCCCCCGTCATGCCCGATGCCAGTTTCAGTTCAATCAAAACGGGCAGATTCAGCAGGTTTATTCCGTCGCGTGTCATGGCGGCATGTCTTGGGTCGGGAAAGGCCACGGGCTTGGCTTTGCCATCACCCGGAAACTCCCCAGCTACCAAGAACTCGACTCGCACCCCATTTTCCGTGTCACGCAAATTTTTACTGCCCGCAAACGGGGGACGATACCCCGTTCCTTCCAATGCCTCGTGCGCCTTTGCCAGCCCTTCCGGCGTCACCAAAATATCCACGTCTTCCGTAAACCGGCGAAGGCCATGCAGAAACAGCGCCATGCCGCCGACGAGGGCATAGTCAATGCCGAGGGCGTTCAGCCGTGCCGTAATGCGCCTTAACGACTTTTGCACTTCGCCTTCGTTCTGAAAGAACATACCACCCTCCCGGAGCGCCCAGTTCAGGTCGGCGTCAAGACGCTTTTCGTAGTGTGGGATGTCAGTTATTTCAGATTTGGTGATCATATTCAGAGTGTGGACCAATCCAAAACCAGACCAGTTCCCCAGGCTGCTCAAAAGCCAATGCACGGTAATGACTGCCTATTCGTACTGACCAGCCACCACCGACTTTTTTGAAATGAAGGGAAGCGTGTCGCGGGTCTACTTTCAGCAAAGCGTAGTTCTTATCCGCAAGATCACGAATTTCTTTGGGCAGTCGGTGATAATGCTGCCAGAAATCCGGTACGGTAATATGCTTCAAAGTGGTTGGGCCAATCCGTTAGCAATATCTTTTTTTGCACGAGCAATTGCATCATCAAAACGGCCATTTTCCCAGTCGCGGGCAATCTGTTGATCCCATTGCTCCTGCCGCATTTCTTCCAGCCGCTCCATCAATTGATCGAGTTCACCGGGAGGAAGCTGGGCGGCGGCGATTTCAATTTCCTGAACACTCATGGAAGTTCTCCTTCGGCAATTATTCTACCTCACTGCCGCAGCAAGCGGCTAACATCCCACAGTTCAATTCTGCCGTCGCCAGTGTTAGTCTGCCCACCCGTCGCCAGATAATGTCCATCAGGAGAAACGGCTAATGCGCTTGTATAGGAATCAGGATGAAAAACTTGTACCAATGCTCCCGTTTCTACATTCCAAATTGGGACAGCGTCGCCCCACCCGACACCGACCAACAAATGGTTAGCATCAAAGAAGACCAACCGTTTGCATCCGCCAAAACCGATACCATTGTAAGGAACTGAAAAGACCAATGTCTGCCGCAGCTTCCCAGTTTGCATTTCCCAAAGTGCGACACTGTTGCTATCGGCCGTCGCTAACAATTTACCATCGGTGGAAAAGGTAAGACCTGTCTGCCCCAAATTACCACCATTGCTGTCGTCAATTTTCGTTATGTTGATATTTTTCCACTGCCATTGACGTATGACCCGGCCTGTCTGGCTGTCTCGCAATGCAATATCTAATGGCGCATATGCAACGGAATTATCTCCCATGAGTGATGTGGTGGATACATAACGATCATCCGGCGAGAACGCGACATCACAAAAGTCAACTGAATAGCCATCTGCGTCAATAGGCGGGGCATCTAGTCTAAAAAGACTGCGACCAGCAGGTATATTCCAAACGGAGACATCGCCCTTGGCGTCAAAGCCAGCCGCTAGATTGCCGGAGGGGGAAACATTATGTAATTGGAAGCCATTCCAAAACTTATTTTTCGGCGGTATACGAGTAATGCTGATTTGCTTCGTCGGCATTTCCGCAAACCATCCACTATAAACATCCCAGCGATGAACATTGTGAAAGTCGCCCAACACCACTTTATTTCCAACTGGTGTCCAGTATATTGATGAAACGCTGTCACCCACCGAATTTTCAAACCTGCGCTCACAGACAAGCTGTGGCATATTCCAAAGGCTCATACCTGACTGCACATCAGCACATACTAATACTTTGCCAGTTGGAGAAAACGCCAGTCCTTGCACCATTTGTCCCGACTGCGGCATTCCACGCGGAATAATTGCTGACCGTTCAGGAAAATGAGCAAACCTATATTCACTCCCCCAAACCAATAGCGCAAGGCCTAGCATAACGGCTGATAAAATAAAAACGCCCTGCCGTTTCTGTATTTTCACCTTCATCCCAACGTTACCTCCGCCCGTACCACGCCTGCGCGCTGATGCCGGGCGACCAAACTGACCGTGCCACCATTTGGGGCGTGAACGATCCAGTCAAACTTGGCGCGGTCATCGGTGGGGTCGGCGACCGGGGAGAAGCCGCTGGCGGCTTTGTAGCAGCGGCCTTCCAGTTGGCCCAGCTCTTCGCGGGAGCGGCCCACCTGCAAAGCCGCGCCTTGGGGCAGGGTGATTTCGGCAAGGACGGGACGGACGCTTTTGCGCTCCAACGCCCGCTTGCTCACATAGGTGGGCAGCCAGCCGGTGTTCTGGACGACGAGGCGCACGCGGTAGACATCGCCGCCCAGTGCAGTTGCTTCGGCAGTGAGCAATTCCAGTTTGGGAGAAAGAAGCGCCTGCCAGACCAGCCAGCCGGCATGGGGGGCGATCTCGGCTTCCAGCAAATGCGGGGGCGGATTGCGGAAGCAGTAGGCATAGTCCCAGCCGCCGATCTCGATGGGGCCGAGGTCGGGGTGAGTGAATGGCTGCCAGGGAACAAAGCCGAGGCCGCCCAGTTTCTCATCGTTCCACTGGATCAGCTTCAGGTCGTCTTCGACGGGGTGGTCGCGGAACCAGTCAATAAACTTGTAATCCGTAATCCCGGCCTGGCGCTGGGGCGACCAAAGCTCCGTTGTCCAGGCGTAAACGCCCAGATGGTCATACATCCAGTCGTCAAAAACGCCGGTGATCACTTCTTTGGGATGGTACTTGAAATCGTGAAAGACCGAAATATTGGGGTAGCCGGTTAGCTCCGTTCCTTTTGCGCCGATTTTGCCGAAGGTCCAGAGGTCTTCGGGAATCATGTCGCTGTCGGGCTTGGTTCCATAAGGCCGCAAAATCACGCCGCTCAGAGTATGGAACGTCACCGCGCCGCAGATGTTGGGGTGCTGCACGATAAACTGCACCAGGGCGCGGACTTCCGGCTCGCTGGCGGGGAACTCCCCGGCTCCGTACTGATCGCCTTCCGGGCGCCATTCGGACGGAAAGTTGCGGTTGAGATCGAGGCCCTCTTTGGTCTTTTGCAGGGCAATTTGAACGCCGTCATAGTTGGTCAAGCGGCCTTCCGGCAGCAGGCGGTAGTACGTCCCGCCGGTCTCGATGGGGTCGCGGCGTATCAGCAACCGGGCTTCGTCCGGGTGCGCCTTCCAGGCTCCGTTGGGGTCAGGAACGCGCATTTGAAGCAGCTTGCCGTTGCCGTCGACATCCTCGCGCTTCAGGCCTTCCACCGGCTCTTCATCAAAGGGATAAGGCCGGGCGGATGAGCGCAGCCAGCGCGGCGGAGTTTGCAGGGCCAGCTCGGCCCCGTCGGGATTGACACGCGGGACGATGTAAAACGTGCGGGTGTCCAGAACGCGGGCGATGTCGGGGTTGGCATTCTCGGAAGTCAGTTGGTGGAGCAAATACAGAGCGGCGCTGGACGGCGACAATTCGGTGGCGTGGATGTTGGCGTCCACCCAGAACGCCGGCTTTTCGTCTGCCGGGCCGGTGGCAAAGCGCGTCACTGTCGCCAGCCAGATGTCTCGGCCTTCATAGGACTGGCCCAGGCTGTGAACTTTGACCAGATCGGGCCTTTCTTCCGCAAATTCATGCAGCAGCCGGGTGATGTCGGCATAAGAGTAATAACAGTCAAAGCGCAGGTTTGCGGGCATGAGTCATTCCTTAAACAATGCGAGGGCCTGAATTCCTCTCGCTTTCCAGCGTTTACTTCCGCTGCATATCGGCTATAATCGTATACCATTAACCCCCGGCAGCGCTGCCCTATTCTTATGTTACCTCCCGGAACCCAATTATGCTGATTCGTCTTGGCTACGACCTTGTTTTCAACTTCGTCGCGCCTACTGCAATGGTGCTGCTGCTGGACGTTCACCCGTCGGAAGCACACCGACTCCTCAAACCGGACCTGCCCCGCACCGAACCTGAAGTGCCGCTGAAAACATTCACCGACAGCTTCGGCAACCGCAGCCATCGCTTGATGGCCCCCGCCGGGCGTCTGCGGCTGTTTAATGACACGCTGGTAGAAGACAGCGGCCTGCCGGAAGTCGGTGTTCCTGACGCCCGCCAGCATCCGATTGAAGAACTGCCCGACGAGTGCCTGCCGTTTCTTCTTGCTTCCCGCTACTGCGAAGTCGCAGAAATGCTTCCCGTGGCGTGGGACCTGTTCGGCAAAACTGCACCCGGATGGGCCAGGGTGCAGGCAATTTGCGACTGGGGCTTTGAGAATGTGGAATTCGGCTACAAATACGCCCGGCCTTCCAAAACGGCGCGGGACGTATTCCACGAGCGGCGCGGGGTCTGCCGGGACTTCACGCATCTGGCGGTGACCTTCTGCCGCTGCATGAACATTCCGGCGCGCTACTGCAATGGTTATTTAGGCGACATCGGGGTCCCACCCGATCCGAACCCGATGGACTTTAATGCCTGGATGGAAGTATATCTGGGAGGCCGCTGGCATATGTTTGACCCGCGCCACAACACGCCGCGCATCGGGCGGGTGCTGATGACGCGAGGCCGCGACGCCGTAGATATTGCGATGACGACGGCCTTCGGCGCGAACAAGCTGGAAAAATTCGTCGTGGTGACGGAAGAAGTGACAGACTGACCCCTTGAAAGCCCTACCCGCCCCACGGTGGGTGGGCTACAAGGGCATTGATCCCGGCATATTGCGGGGAGCCATCCGGCATTTTTGTCCCATTCAGGCCGACATAAACCGTGACCGTGTTTTTCATACGGTCATGCAGCAAAACAGTGGGCGTGAGCTGAATGCCGAGCGAGTCGGAAAAAGCCGAGGCGGCTTTGACTTTCTCCAAATCCTGGCCGGCATCCACCGCTTTTTGGAAGCCGGCTTTTCCTAACCCCGCCTGCGCCGCATAATCTCCGTAAAATCCCGGCTCCAGATCATCCTGATGTGCGTAGAGAATGTCGTACATCGGCCAGAATTTCCCCTGCGCGGCGGCCAGTTCAGACGCCTGGCCGGCGGGGATGGCCCAAGGATGTATTTGAGGGAAAGGCCGGTGAACAAAAATCAAGTTGACCTGCGCGGGATATTTTTGAAGCAGCTCTTCCAAAAGCGGACGCGCTTTGCCGCACTGCGGGCATTGGAAATCGCCAAACTCGGCCAGGGTATACGGAGCCGTCGTGCTGCCCCGCGCCGGGGCGACGGCGTGTGCGGCAATCTGCGGCCACTGCGCGGCGAGTTTGGCCGCATCCAGCGCCGGAGCAGTTTCGGGTTTGGGCTGATTGGTCTCTGACCCTTGCATTCCGCCAAATCTGGTCACACCCAGATATAAAGCGCCGAGCATAACGAGGAAAACCGCCAGCAGCGCGATTTTCTTTCCAGTCCCCTTATCCATTCGCCAGTTGTCTCCCTTGACTGCGCCGCTCCACCTGCCATTCCCAAACCGCCGTCAAAAATAAAAGCGTCATCACAATGGCCGAGCAGCGGCACCAGACGCAAAACGCCCCGATTTGATAATGCGCCACCCATTGCAGGTACCACGAATAGGCTGTCCCGCCCGCGGTTCCCAGCCAGAACAAACGGTGCAGGCGTGTTTGCGTCGCGTCACGCTCCGCGCCCAGCCGCAGCATAGCAACCATCAGCAAAAACAAGTAGCCCAGCAGTCCCAGCAGCGCCACAGGAACATGATGCCAGAAAATCAAATCCACCTGGGACCAGGCGCTTGCCGCCACGATCCCGCAGCCGCCATCCGCGCTGCACGGTACGTCCTGACGGGTACGCTCCGCCCACCAGAGAGTTCCCGCAATTCCGGCCCCGACAAACGAAAGCGCCGCTTCAATCACAGTGCAAATCTGACGAATGGAAGCGGCGCTTGGCATAACTACTGGTACGGGCTTTGCGCTTAATTCGTTAGCGCGGCGGCAGGTGTCCAAAACGCTTCATGCAGCAGGGACATTCCCTGCGGATCGCCGGCGCCGGTGATTGCTTCGGTGCGGTTTCCGGCCCCGAAGGCCGTGGAGACGCGCGCGACCTGCGTGTAGGCCGCCGCACGGCTTGCCGTACCGGGCGCACTGTCCAGGGACGCCAGCCAGTGACCAGCCTCTGCCGCTGGTACTGCGGGAGCAGCGGGGCGAGAGACCGGACGCACCATCGCCGCTTGAAGCGCATAAGAGCGCAGCAGCGCGGGCCACATCTGGTTAAACAATGTCGGGTTCCGGTACAAGTCGGCACACACAATGCGCCCGTTGATCGTTGCCACGACCCCGACGACGCGCCCCGGTGTCGCTGCCTGCACCCCCACCGTCAAAGCCTCCGTGTACGGCAAAACCGCCATCTGCGCCGCCTGGCTCGAATTCAGTGCGGCATAAGTCCCGGTGGGAGTGGTGGCCCCGTAGCGACGGGTAGCAAGGGCAACCGCATTCCAAACCGGCTGCTGCTCGCCGACGACCTGCATGGCATACCGCACGGACGGAATGGCAATCACGACATTTTTGCGAAAGGCCGCCGTCGGCCCTTCCGAGCGATTGCGCTCCACGCAAAAGGCCGCGACGCCGACCTGTGCGCTGCGGGCTGGAACAATTGTGTCCGCCGCCGCGCCCCGGTCCTGCCCGCCGCCGGGAACGACTTGCCCATCGGGAACATAGGTCGGCTTCGGACTGACATTCGTAACCATCAGCAGATTGGCGTCCCGGTGCTCGCTGCCTTGCTCCGCGTTGGTGGCCTCCGGGCCGGGAACGCTCAAGCCATCGGGCAAAGAAGCGGCCTGAGCATCGGGAGCGCACCGGCAGTCGGCTTCCTGCGCCTGCACGGTTCCCTTGTCCATTCCTTCCGCCAGCGTGGTGAACTCCGGGGCCATCGGTCGGGCGAGCGCTTTGCCATCCGCATAGACCGGATAAACCGTCAAATTGGCATACGACACCGCCGGAGCCAGATGCAGATGCCCAAAGCCACCGCGGAGCGCCACACTATTTTCCGGCACAGGCAGGGGAAGGGCAGGCGCGGCGGGATGCCGGCTGACCAGCATCACAGCGGTTACGGCAGCCGCCGTACCGACAACGCCGACCAGGCCGGCGCGCGCGACATTCTGAGACATAGGGGACATAATCGTTCCTCCTGAGGAAACACATGAGAGACCGACAAGCCATTAATCAAGCCATCAATAATGCGAACATAATGCGAACCATAGTGCCGAGGGGCATCAGCCGGGCAAGCGCCAAAGCGTGCGCTTATTATAACCGGGCGGACGGCAAAACGCAAGCATTATCAGACACGATTTTCAAGAGCGCAATTTTGTGGTATGATGCAGTAAAAATGCAGTAGATATGACGCCGAAAGGAAGAGAATAAAATGTCCCGATTTACCATGGACCTGAACCCAAAGCTAGACAAAGTGCTGACGGAACTCTCCGATACAAAGGAAGTTCCCAAATCGGAAATCATCCGCCGCGCTGTTGCCTACTATTCGCTTTTGGAAGAAGGGCGCGAAGCAGGAAAGCGCATTACACTGATAGACGAAAAAAATAAGACGGCCCAGGAAATTCTGCTGCCCTGAAATTGGAAAAAGCATATGGCCGCAGAACCATCAAACACGGATGATCGCTTGCCGGATATGACTCTGACCGGCTTCTCTGTTCTGTCTCCGCAGGCGCCCGCCGAAGTCATTCAGCGCACTGCTTTTTCCTATAAACCGCCGGAAGACCCGCTGGAAGCCGCGCATAAACGCGAGATGGCAAAAAGCAAAGAGCATTTTCGCCAGACGCTTGTGCTGCTCGTTCTCAGCATTACCATTCTGATCGCATTAACCGTCACGGGAGCCTGCGGCTATATCGCCCTGTTTGACAAAGATGTGGAGCTGCGGAAAAATGCCATGACCGCGCTGGCCGGGATTGTCGGCACACTGTTTGGCGCAGTCCTGGGCCTGAACGGGGCGAAGCTGCTGGGCGCGGAGGAGAAGAAAGATAAGGAATAACGGCTTACCCGGCGGGCAATTCCGCCGGACGGCTTCCATCCCGTACTGCCCCCAGCCATGCCAGCACAAGAAGAAGGGGAAACTGAACCAGCGTAGAAATCTGCTCGTACAGGTGATGCAGACGGTCAAACGTCGGCAGGTCGCCGTGACTTCGCGCGGCGTTCATCGCCGGGGTGAGCCAGAAGCCGAGCAGCAATGCTGAAGCCAGCAGCAAAATGGTGATAAAGAGGCAGCCGACGATCCAGCGGCGAGACGCATGGCGCAGAAGCAGCGCATTGGAAAGCAATAAAACCGCGCCGCAGACGCAGCAGAGGCTGTTGAAGCTGAACAAACTGCCGCCCACAATTCCCCCCGCCAGACTGTTGGCCTGTGCGAATGTCAGCACAGAACTGCCGCGCAGCGTGGAAAACGCCATCGGGGCGACCAATGCGCCAATGGCGATCAATCCGCCGAGCCAGAGGGAAAGAGCGACGGTGTGAAGCCAGCGGGCCAGGGCAGGCAGAAAAACACTCATCGGGCGGGGCGGCCATCGCTGGAAAGCCATTCTACCGCTTCCGTCAGGGGAATCGTATGCTGCCAGCCATCAAACAGATTTTTGAGCTGAATGACATTTTGCGCCACTTCATCATCCCCTAAAATCAAGGCATAACGGGCGCGGGCCTTGTCCGCCGCGCGCATCTGCGCTTTCATGCTTCTGGCCCCGTAGTCGGTGTCAGCGGCGATCCCCGCCGCGCGCAGCTCCGAAAGCAGCTTGATCCCGACGGGCCGGGCCGTCTGGCCTTGCAGGATAATATAGGCCGTTGGGGACGGCGGCGCGGGCATTTCAACCGCCAGCGCTTGCAGAGCGATCAGCGCGCGCTCCACGCCCAGGCCGAAGCCGATGCCGGGGGTCGGCGGCCCGCCGATTTCTTCCACCAGCTTGTTGTAGCGCCCCCCACCCCCCAGCGCATTCTGCGCGCCCAAATCGGGCGACTGGATTTCAAACGCAGTTTTGGTGTAATAATCAAAGCCGCGCACGAGAAACGGGTCAGGCTGGAAATCCACGCCCGCGTTGGTCAAATAGCCCAGGAGAGTTTCGTGGTGGGTTCGCTCATCGTCGGTCAAATAGGTGGATAGGTGGGGTGCACCCGCCAGTATCTCCAGTTCCCGCGTGTTTTTAGTGTCCAGCAGGCGCAGAGGATTGGTCTCAAAGCGAGCCTGCCCTTCGCCGCTGAATTCCGGCAAATAAGGTGCGACATACTCTTTCAAGGCGACCAGGTAAGCCGCGCGGGACTCAAACGAGCCGACTGAGTTTAATTTCAGCGTCAGGTTGCGGATGCCAAGGCGGCGAAAGAATGCCAGGGCAAGTTCAATCACCTCGGCGTCCAGGGCCGGATCATCCGCGCCCAGGGCTTCCACCCCAAGCTGCTCATGCTGCCGGTAACGGCCTTTTTGCGCGCGTTCGTAGCGGAAATGCGACGCGCAGTAAAACAGTTTGGAAACGCCGCCCTGCGCGTACAGGGAGTTTTGGACATACGCCCGCAGCACTGGCGCGGTGCTTTCCGGGCGCAGGGTCAGCGAGTCGCCGCCTTTGGTGACCAGCGTATACATTTCTTTGGAGACAATATCAGTCGCTTCGCCAATGGAACGGGTGAAAAGATCAGTCGCCTCAAATACCGGTGTGCGTATCTCGCGATAGCCATACAGCGAGGAAACGCCGCGAAAAATGTCTTCCAGATAGTGACAGCGCAGACTGTCATCCGCCCAGTCGGACGCGCCTGGGTAGAGATCATGCGTGCCTTTGGGCCGTGGGTATTTGAGAGGCATAAGTCAGGCGGCCTCATCTCCCAGACCGGATTCCGGGGGCAGTTCCGTGAAGCGGCCCATGCGGCGGAATTTGTCGTAACGCTGCGCCACCAGCGTCGGAGCGGGAATTCCCAGCAGCGGGCGCAGGTTGTGCAGCAGGGCGGACTTCACCGACGCCGCCACTTCGGCCCAGTCGCGGTGCGCCCCGCCCAGCGGTTCGGGGATAATGCCGTCGATGATGCACAGCTCCAATGCCCGCTGCGCCGTCAAATTCAGCGCGGCAGCGGCATCCGACTTGCGCTCCGGGTCGCGCCACAAAATGGCCGCGCAGCCTTCCGGCGGGATCACCGAGTAGACCGCGTGTTCCAGCATCAAAACGCGATCTGCCACCGCAATGCCCAGCGCGCCGCCGCTGCCGCCTTCGCCGATGATAACAGCGACAATCGGAACAGGCAGGGTCGCCATCTCAAACATTGACCGGGCAATGGCTTCGGAAATGCCGCGCTCGTCGGCGGCGATGTCCGCGGCGGCGGCGGCGGTGTCAATCAAAGTCACGACCGGCAGGCCGAATTTGGCCGCCATCTGCATAATGCGTCCGGCCTTGCGAAAGCCTTCAGGCCGGGCCGAGCCGAAATTGCGCTGCTGCCGCTGTTTCAAGTCACGGCCTTTTTGATGCCCGATGACTGCCACCGGCAGACCGTCCAATTTCGCCAGCCCGGACACAATCGCGCCGTCGTCGGCAAACAATCGGTCTCCGTGCAGCTCCGTCCAGTCCTCAAACATCGCACTGATATAATCCAGCGTATAAGGCCGCTTGACGTGCCGCGCCAGCAGCACTTTGTCCCAGGGGGTTAAATTGGCGAACAGCGCGGACAAAAGCGCCGTGCGATGCTCTTCCAATTCGGCGATCTGCCCCGGCAAGTCCGGCTTGTTCTGCGGGTTGTCCCGGTCGGAAACGATCTGCCGCAGCTTGGACAGATTTTCGTCGAGTTCTGCGATGGATTTTTCAAAGTCAAGAACGTTAAGACTAGCCATGCAGCCCTCCGATCCCTGCCAGGGCCGGGAAAGGCAGGCTGCCGTTCCGGGTCGGCTCGGAAAGTGGCAAGATGTCTGTTTCGGCACGGCCAGCCAGAAGAATGAGCAGGGTTGCCAGCGTCTGCGGCAGGTCGCGGCGCGCCACGACGGCGTCAATCTGGCCGCGCTCAAGCTGCCATTCCGCGGTTTGATACCCTTCGGGGGGTTTCTGCACGGTGGCCTGCGCGACCACGCGCGCCCCGGCAAAGCCGATCAGCGCGCCGGGTTCAGCCAGATGCACATCGCCCAGAGACGCATACGATGCCAGAACCCCCGCCATTGTGGCGTCGGTCATCACGACAAGGTAGGGCAGCTTCGCTTCGGCGAGACGTGCGGCGGCGGCAGACGTTTTCGCCATCTGCATCAGCGACAGCAAACCTTCCTGCATCCGTGCGCCGCCGGACGCCGTAAACAGCACGACCGGCAGCCGCCGGGCGACTCCTTCTTCCATCGCCCGCGCCACTTTTTCGCCGGCAACCGACCCCATGGAGCCGCCCATAAAGCGAAAGTCCGTGACGCCCAGCACCAGCGGAACACCGCCCACTGATGCCGTGCCGACGACAACGCCGTCCGCGAGGCCAGTGACCTGAACGCTTTTTGCCAGCTTGGATTCGTATTCTTTGAAGTGAAGGGGGTCCGTAGAGCGCAGGCCAGCGAACAGCTCCTGCCACGAGCCTTCGTCCACGGTATAAGCAACGCGCTCATCGGCGGTCAGCTTGTGATGGAAGCCGCACACCGTGCAGACTTTAAAGTTTTTCTCAAAATCTTTGGTGAAAAGAATTTCGCCGCACCCGGCGCATTTCGTGGCGACTCCCTCGGGAACCTGCGCGACTGTCTGGGCCGCAGGCGCGGGGGAAAACTTGGATTTTCGGCGAAACCATCCGTCCGGGGGCATAAACATTCCTCGCACTGCTATTTGCAGACGTCCGATTATACCCGGAGTGACCGCAAAATGCGAGATTTGTCGCCGGAACGTGGCGGGCAAGGTCTAATCAGCACGCGCCAGGGAGACGGTTTTCGGCGCAGCCAGCGCCATTTTCAGCAGGGAATGGCGATGGATGATCGCCTCTCGCTGCGCCGGCGTCAAAGGGCGAGCCGAAGCGGCTTCCAGGGCCGCCGAACTGTCGTGGACAGCGACTTTCCCGGACAATCCCGACGCAAAGGCGATGGTAGAACATGCGGCAAGGGCAACGAAGTACAAAGCAAAGCGACTAACCGGCATACTGTGACCTCCTGAAACCTGGGAAGATTTGCGTTCTGCAAAACGCTTCGTCAGACATCATTGTCACTGCTGATTGTCGGTAAAGTTGCCGGGCAAATGGAGACTGTTATAAATGCGAGGCGAGAAAAGCCTTCGCGCTCATTTTTCTAAGAGGCCGCAGCCAGCGCGCGCCGGGCGTGCGTCGGCACGGGCAGGGAAGCCGCGGGCGCGCAAACAGGCTCCGAAGCTTGATAACCCAGCGTAGAATGGCGCACGATCAGGCGGGCCGGGAACACTTCGGAAAGGCAGGGAGCCAGCGGGTCGGCAATCCGGCGCAGGATCAGGTTTCCGGCGGTTTTACCAATGCCGTCAAAGTCCTGCGCCATCGTGGTCAGCCCCAGGTCTTCCAGACCCGGCGGAACCACATCATCAAAGCCTGCCAGCGCGACGTCCTCCGGGACGCGCAGACCGAGGCGGCGCAGCTCGGCGACGGTCGGCGGCGCCCAGAAATCCGCCAGCAGGAAAATAGCCGTAGGCGCATGGCGTCCGGCAAACACGCGCGCGATCTGGTCGCGGTCGAGGCGCTGTCCGCCGTCGCGCACCAGGATCAGGTCTCGCGGATTAAATTCCAGTCCGGCGTCCATCAGCGCTGCCCGGTAGCCACCCAGCCGATCCGCAGCGGCTTCCGTGGTTTCCAGGCGGGTCAAGTGAGCGATTCGGGAATGTCCCTGTGCGATCAAATGGCGGGTCGCTTCAT
Source organism: Capsulimonadaceae bacterium (assembly GCA_965277095.1). Classification (GTDB taxonomy): domain Bacteria; phylum Armatimonadota; class Armatimonadia; order Armatimonadales; family Capsulimonadaceae; genus JANXMY01. Next base: position 1,757,313 of record OZ255718.1, on the reverse strand, counting down.
AAGCGCCCTGAAAATGGTCAGTACCGGCAAAGTCCAGAGTGAGTCCGGGAACCCGGCGGTCAATCGCAACAATGGGCATTTCTTCGCGCAGCTGCCGGATCAGGTCCACGTTGGCGTGGCCGCCCTCATGCCAGAGGACGACGCCGGCAAACCCGTTTGCCTGGGCATAGCGCAGCCCATCGGCCTCTTTTTCGGCAGCTTTTTGGTAGGTATCGGCGTAGGTATCCAGCATCAAGGGATGGTAGCCCTGGCCGGCCAGGGTCTCGTTGATCCCATAAAATGTATCGGTGAACAGGCTTCCGGCAAAACGGCGTCCCAGCAGGACGCCGACCAGATGCGATTCGGTGGCAGCGCCGGGACGCCGGATGGCGGGCTTGCGAATGGACGGCAAAACGCGGTGCCGAGCGACGTAGCCAAGCTGCTCGGCCATCGCCAGCACGTTCTGGCGCGTACCGTCCGACACGAAAATGCCGTTCTGCCGGTCATTGAGAACAGTAGAAACAACGGATTGTGAGACTTTGGCCCGCTCGGCCACATCTTTCAAAGTCACCGGCTTAACGGAAGGCATGGCGCGTGAAACTTTCTCCGAGAACACAAGCAGCCAGAAACAGATTGGCAACAGTTTATATAAACAAAACGAGTTTACCCACCCATCAACTTTTTTGTCAAGTGGGAATTTTGCGGGGGTGAAACAGGCCGCCGCGCATGAAGATGATCGAGCATTTGTCCAATCGTGACAAAAGCAAATCCCTGGGCGCGGAGGCCCTGAATGATCGACGGCAGGGCTGCTGCGGTGGCAGGCGTATCCTGATGCAGCAGAATAATAGAGCCGGGAGCAGCCCGGTCCAGCACGCGCTCTTTGATAAAGTCCGGCGGCGTGTTTGTCTCGTAATCGCGCGCCCCGACCGTCCATGAAACGGTGACATATCCCAGAGATTTCGCGACTGCCAGCACTTTGTCATTGTACTGAACGCCGGGCGGACGCATCAGCGTTGTGTGCTGCCCGGTCACAGCAAAAATGTCGGCGTCGCACAGGCGCAGTTCATTGGCGATCTCGTGGGGCTTCAGGGCGGGCAGGTCCTGATGATTATAGGTATGATTTGCCAGTTCAAAACCGTCGCGGGCCAGCAGGCGGACAACTTCAGGATGCTCTTTCACGCGCATTCCGACCAGGAAAAATGTCGCAGGCACATTCTGCTGTTTGAGAAGGGCGGCAATCGCCGGGCCGTAGCGTGGGTCGGGGCCGTCATCAAATGTCAGCGCAACTTCGCGCCGAGCGGGGTCGCCTTCCTGTAAAAGCGCCTGCTGTGGGTCGTAGTGGTCAATCCCCTGCCAGTGGCGCACCCATTCGGCCGGGTTAAAGACCTTGCGGAGCGGGGTTTTGCGATGCGGGTTCAGCGCCCAGCCCAGCAGCGCCAGGCAAGCCAGCAGGGCGACTCCCAGCGCCGGAAGCAATTTGCGTAAGCGATTCAGCATGGCCCCAGTATACCTGAGAGAGTCTGAAAGGCCCACCAGCCTTGCCGTTCGCAGCGGGGGCGCTGTGTAAACCAGGCCTCCAAGTTTTCATAAAATAACCCGCGCGCGCCCTGCTTGACGAAAGGCCGAGAAATGACTATAATAGATGAGAGAAACTGTCAAGTCTTGAGACTGCATTCAGGAAATCATCGGTTCACTGCCACTGTTCATCGCCATGCTGTTGAGGCCGTGCTGTTGAGGCCGTGCTGTTGAGGCAATCGCAAACATTCAGGAATTGCCGCCATTGACTGAGCCTTCGAGTGACACTGCGGATGCGGCTTCCGATGAGCCGGTTTATGTGATCAGCATCGCTGCCAAGCTTGCCGGACTGCCAAGCTGGACGCTGCGTGTGCTGGACAAAGAAGGAATCGTGCGCCCGAAGCGCACCGCCAAAGACCGGCGGCTGTATTCAGATCGCGATCTTGCGCTGCTGGCGCGCATCCGTTATCTCACCGAAGAGCGCGGCGTGAACATGAACGGCGTCAAGCTGATCTTGGAAATGGAAGGCGTCCGGCCCGCATCCGACGCTGACGCTTAAATAGCTACACGAAGAAATTCAAACGAAGAAATCCGCATCACTCCGTAAAGGACATCATCGCATTTTGATTTACCCATCCGCCGACACCATCGAAGACAAAGTCAAGAGCCGCTATTCTCTGGTTATTCTCGCTGCCAAGCGCGCCAAGCAGATCAAAGAGGGAGCGCCGGTTCTCATTGACACGGCTTCTACCAACCCGCTGACAATCGCGCTCGAAGAAATAGCCGCCGGCAAAGTGACTGTCATTGAAGCGCCGGGAGACATGGTTCCTCAAACGGCAACGCCCGGCGGTTCCACCGCTCGGACAATGACGTGGCAGCCGGAAGACAACGAGGACACCGTCATCGAAGACGGTTCAGCGCTCTAAGGGGACCGCTATGGCGAAATCAGTAGGTATTGACCTCGGAACAACCAATTCCGTCGTATCGGCGATTGATGAAACCGGCGAGCCGGTGGTCATCACGCTGGCGGAAGGCAGCCGGCTTTGCCCGTCCGTCGTCGGCTTTTCCAAGACCGGTGAACGGCTGGTCGGACAGCTTGCCAAGCGGCAGGCGATCACCAATCCTGACCGCACCATCTCCTCCATCAAGCGGCAGATGGGAACGCGCTACCGGGTGACGATAGATGACAAAGAATATTCGCCGGAAGAAATCTCGGCGATGATTCTGGCCAAACTGCGCTCGGACGCCGAAGCCTTTCTGGGCGACGCCGTGACCGAAGCCGTCATCACGGTTCCCGCTTATTTCTCCAATGCCCAGCGCGAGGCCACCAAAGCCGCCGGACAGATCGCCGGCATCAATGTGGTGCGGATCGTCAACGAGCCGACTGCCGCCGCACTGGCTTACGGGCAGGACAAATCCGGGGAGCAGACGGTTCTGGTCTGGGACCTGGGCGGCGGCACGTTTGACGTGTCCATTTTGGAGCTCGACAACGGCGTCTTTGAAGTCCGCGCCACCTCCGGCGACACGCACCTGGGCGGCGATGATTGGGACGTTCGCGTTGTAGACTGGATCGCCGCCGAATTCAGAAAAGAAAGCGGAATTGATCTGACCAAAGACCGCATGGCGATGCAGCGGCTGAAAGAAGCGGCGGAAAAAGCCAAAATTGAACTGTCCACGCTGCTGACCGCCAGCATCAACCTTCCTTTTATCTCATCCACGCCGGAAGGCCCGGCCCATCTGGAACTGACACTCTCTCGCGCCCAGTTGGAAGACATGACCCAGGACCTGCTGGAGCGCATGATCGCGCCCACCGAACAGGCGATGAACGATGCCCGATTGGAAGCCAAAGACATTCAGAAAGTCCTGCTGGTCGGCGGCATGACCCGAATGCCGATTGTTCAGGAGCGCGTTCGCTCCATGTTCGGCACCGAGCCGCACAAGGGCATCAACCCGGACGAAATCGTCGCGCAGGGGGCGTCCATCCAGGCCGGCATTCTCGGCGGGCAAGTCACAGACATCGTACTGCTGGACGTGACACCGCTATCCATGGGCATTGAAACTCAGGGCGGCGTTTTCACCAAGCTGATTGAGCGCAACACAACTATTCCGACCTCCGCCTCTCAGCTTTTCACCACCGCCATTGACAACCAAGCCGCCGTAGACATCCATGTGCTTCAAGGCGAACGCGACTTTGCGGTAGACAACAAGACCCTGGGCAAGTTCCAGCTTACCGGCATCCAGCCCGCCCCGCGCGGGATACCCAAGATTGAAGTCATTTTTGACATTGATCAAAACGGCATTGTCCATGTCTCGGCCAAAGACACTGCAACCGGCAACATCCAGAAAGTGACGATTACTTCTTCCAGCGGTCTCGGCTCCAATGAAGTAGAGCGCATGGTGCATGAGGCGGAGCAATACCGCCGCGCCGACGAAAAAAGGCGCGAAGAGCAGGAAATCAAAAACAAGGCCGACCAGCAAATCTATACCGCGATGCGAATTGCGGCGGATGCGCGCGGACTGGTTGCGCCCGATTTGATTGAAGCCGTCAACCAGGCCGCCGGACTGCTGACAGCGGCGCTCAACAATTATGATACAGCGGGAGCCAGGCACGGCATGGAAGAATTGAATTCTTCCCTGATGACTTTGAGCAATGCGTTTTACGAAGCCAAAACGCGCCAAAACGGCGTTTCATCCCCCACCGCACCGGGAGCAGGGCAAACGCAGACCCTGGCGGCGGAAAGTGACACCCATGTTCCGGCTTCCGCTTTCTATGACCCGGACGATCCGCCGGCCATTGATCTGGATGCCCCGTTCCATGTGGGTGGTGAAGACGGCGCGGCAGACAGTGATTTCCGCGATGTTTAGGGAAAATTTGGCGGGGCAAGTCGTGTCCCGGAACCTGAAAACTCTTTCAAGGTGTTATTCCGGTACGGGTGCAGCCCGCCCTGTTTTTCGTTCTTGTTTTCGTTTTTGTAAGGCAGATAAAGAAAGTTCATGGCGACCAAACGAGATTATTACCAGGTGTTAGGCATTGAGCGCACGGCAACCGTCGCTGAGATTCGTTCCGCTTACCGCAAGCTGGCCGCCCGCTATCACCCCGACGTCAACCCCGGCAGCCACGAAGCAGAAGAAAGCTTCAAAGAGCTGAACGAAGCGCACGAAGTTCTTTCTTCCCCGGAAAAACGGCCTCTTTATGACCAGTTTGGCCATGAGGGACCGCCGATGAGCTTTGGCGGCATGGGCGAAGGCGGCTTTGGCGACATTGTGGATATGCTGTTTGGCGGCGGTGCGGGACGGGCGGGCGGCGGAGAACGCGCGCGCCAGCAGGCAACGCAGGGAAATGATCTGCGCTATGACCTGGAAATCACGCTGGAGGAAGCGGCCTTCGGAGTGCAGAAAACCCTGCGGATTTCCCGGCTGGATGCCTGCGCCGTCTGCCACGGAGTTGGGGCCAGAAATGGGACGACCCCGCAGGCCTGCACCGCCTGCGGCGGAGCGGGGCAGGTGCGCCATGTGCAGAACACCATCCTCGGCTCATTTGCTACGGTCGCACCCTGCGCGCGCTGCCGGGGCGAGGGCCGCATTATCACCGATCCCTGCCCGGTCTGCCGGGGCCAGGGCCGGATGCGCCAGACGGCGGACCACAGCATTGACATTCCGGCGGGCGTCGATGCCGGAACGCGCCTGGTAGACCCCGGCCAGGGCGATGCCGGCCTGCGTGGCGGCCAGCGCGGGGACCTGTATGTGATTATCTATGTCCAGCCGCATTCCCAGTTCACGCGCCGAGGCCTGGATGTGGTTCACGAGGCCGGTGTCAGCTTCGCCCAGGCCACTCTGGGCGATACCTTTGACGTGCCGATTCTGGGCGGGACGGAGCAGCTAACCATCCCGGAAGGCACGCAGCCCGGAACCGCGTTCCGCCTGCGGGGCCGAGGATTTCCCGACGTGAACGCGCGCACTTCAGAGCGCGGCGATCAGATTGTCAGCATCAAGATCAAAATCCCCACCCGCTTGAGCGACGAGCAGCGGCGACTGGTGAAAGACCTGGCCGTCGCTTCCGGCGAAACGCTGCACCCGGACGAGCGCGGCCTCTTCGGTAAGGTCAAAGACGCTTTCACCCACAAGTAAAAATTATGCGCTGGGCCGAAATCAGCATTGACACAGAGCCGGGCGCAGTAGACGCCGTCGGGCAGGCCCTTTATGGGGTGGGCTGCGGCGGCTTTGAAGTGCGCGACGCGCAGCCGCCCGCCATCGCCGGCTTTCTGCCGGTAGATGACCGGCTGGAAGACCGCCTGACGCATCTCCAGGATGCGCTGATCGCCCTGCCGGGTTTCGGCGTGGCTGGGGCAGGTACCGAGCTGACTCTGCGCTATGTGGAAGAAACCGACTGGGCGAATGCCTGGAAAGCCTTCTACAAGCCGTTCCGCGTGGGCCGCCGCCTTTTGGTCACACCGCCCTGGGAGCATCCCGACCTCGCCCCCAGCGACATTCCTCTGGTGATTGACCCCGGCATGGCCTTTGGCACGGGAAGCCACCCGACTACGCAGCTTTGCTTGACCGCTTTGGAAGATTTTGTTCAGCCGGGCGATGCGGTCGCGGATGTCGGAACAGGATCAGGCATTCTCGCCATTGCCGCCGCCAAACTCGGCGCTTCTTCCGTCAGCGCCAGTGACAATGACCCGCTGGCCGTCACCATTGCCCGTGAAAACGCCGCGGCCAACGGTGTCTTTGTCACGGTGACGGACGCGCTTCCTGCCGGAACTTACCGCGTGGTTGTCGCCAACATCCTCGCCGACGTCATTATCGGCCTGGCGCCGGACTTAATCGCCCGGATTTCTCCCGGCGGCATTTTGATCGCGTCCGGCATCATCAACACGCGCGCAGAGGATGTCCAGACAGCCCTGGAAGCGCTCCATCTTACCCCCCTAGAAACGCGGCGGCAGGGTGAATGGGTTGCCTTGATCTTCCGGCAGGCCGCCCCGTGACCCGTTTTTTTGTCCGCCCTGAACAGATTATCCATGGTTTCGTGCTGCTGGACGCCGACGATGCCCATCACTTGCGGACCGTGCTGCACGCGCAGCCCGGAGACCGGCTGGCCGTGCTGGACGGCTTCGGCCAGGAATGGCCGGCTACGCTGACGGAACTTGGCAAAACCAAAGCCGTCGCCCAGCTTGGCGAACCGATGCTTCTCCACACAGAACCCGCCGTCCAGATTACCGTCGCCCAGGCATTGCCCAAAATGGCGGAAAAAATCGAACAGGTGATGCAGCGCGGCACGGAAATCGGAGTGTCCGCCTTCTGGGCCTTTGAAAGTGAGCGCAGTTTGACTCATTTGGTCGAGGAGCGGCAGGAAAAGCGCAGGACGCGCTGGGAAGCAATTTTGAAAACAGCGGCGGAACAGGCACACCGAGCGGTGCGGCCTGCCCTGCAAATCTCCGGCGGCTTTGCCGATGTTTTAACGAAAGCGGAGGCATTTGATCTGGCGCTGCTGGCCGATACGGGCGAAGCAAGGCCGCTCAAAATCATCCTCCAGAATCAGCCCGCGCCGAAACGAGTTTTGATCGTCATCGGCCCGGAAAGCGGACTGACGGCGCGGGAAGTGCAGGCGGCCCGGAAAGCCGGCGCGCAGCCCGTTTCGCTGGGACCGCGCATTTTGCGAACAGAGACCGCCGCGCTGGTGCTGGCGTCTCAGCTTTTGTACGCGCTGGAGTAATACCACTGTTTGTTGACATTCACAATCATATTCTGCCCGGCGTAGACGACGGCGCGGCGACCATCGGCGAGGCTCTGGCGATGGCGCAGATGGCTGTGTTTGGTGGAACGGATACGCTGGTTGCCACCCCGCACCGCGGCTGGTCTCTGCGCCAGCCGGCCCATCCCCAGCTTATTCGGGAGCGCGTCGCGGAGATTCAGGCGGAGCTGAACTGGGCGCAAATCCCCCTGACTTTGCTTCCCGGCCTGGAAATTAAGCTCGGCCCGCAGGTCGCGCAGGACTTACAGGACGGGGTGATCGGCACACTCGGCGAAGGAAGCCGCTGGGCATTGATCGAGCTGCCGTTTGATCGCCTTCCGCAGGATGCTCTGGATAATCTGAAAGCCGTGCGGGACGCCGGGTACGAAATCGTGCTGGCGCACCCGGAGCGCTACGCCGAAATTCAGCGCCGCCCGGACTTCCTCGACTCCTGTGCCGCGCTCGGCCTGGCTTTTCAACTGACCAGCGGCAGCCTGCTGGGGCGTTTCGGCGCACGCGCCCAGGCTACCGCCGAGACCATTCTGCGCTGCGCCGCCGACTGGCCGCTGGTGATCGCTTCCGACACACACGACCTCCGCGACCGCTCCCCTGCCCTGCTCCGCGCCGCCCGTGACGCCGCCGCGGCCATTGTTGGGGCAGAGCTGGCTCAGGAGATGGTCGACTCCCGTCCTCGGGCCATGATTACCCGGACTGCCTGACGCTTATCCCGCCGCACGCTGAGCCACCGGCAAAAATGCTGAATTCTGCCCTCTTGTTCTTCCCCACATCTGCCGATACTCGGAATATGGATACGAGCATCATTACCGCGCTGTCGCAGGCCCTGGACTTAGGCTCCGCTCGCGTGCAGGCGATTTCCAACAATATCTCCAATATTAATACGCCCGGATACAAGCGGCAGGATGCCACTTTTGCTGCCCTGCTGGATGCGGCCTCCAACGAGAACAGCGGCGAAGTAACGGAAACCGTCACCGACCCGCGCCATCTCACGCTGGACGATGCGCCCGGCAGCACGCCAACGATCACGACCCAGCACAATGGGCAAATGCGGCATGACGGCAACAACGTGGACATTGATGCCGAAACCAGCCGCCTGGCCGGGGCCGAGATTTATTATCAGGGCGCGTCTCAGCTTTTATCCGGCCAGTTCGCCAGTCTCAAATATGTGATCGCGGGAGGAAAATAACCCATGGGCTTTATGGACACGCTGGCGATCAGCGCCTCCGGCATGACCGCCGAGCGGCTTCGGATGGACGTCGTCGCCAACAATCTTGCCAATGTCAACACGACGCGCGCGCCCGGCGGTGGTCCGTTCCGGCGTCAGCAGGTCGCGTTTGCCCCGGCAGGCACGTCTTTCGCCCAGACTCTCGCCGGGCTGTCCGGGGAAGAGGGCGACGAGGGGGCCGTCACCGGCGGTGTTCAGGTATCAGGCATCGTCCCGGACAACCGCCCGTTCAAGCGCGTTTACCAGCCCGGCCACCCGGACGCCGACGCGCAAGGGTACGTCAGCCTGCCCAACATTGACACCGTGACCGAGATGGTAGACATGATGGGAGCCACCCGCGCCTACGAAGCCAATGTCGCCGCCGTCGGAGCCGTCAAAAACATGGCAATGAAAGCCCTGGAAATCGGACGGGCCTGACACGAAAATAATATTGAACTTAAACTGGAAATGTGGTATAATAATACTGCCCACCCGTGGAGACTCCGCAAGGAGCAGTCGGGCAGCCGGGGTTCCAGGGAACTGGAATAGCCTTTGAGCCGGAAAGCGGAGCAATCCGTAAAAAATCATCACCGCCAGGCAGGTTTCTACGGTTGACAAAGATTAAAGAGGAACAAGGTTACGACCTTGTTCCTCTTTATTATTTTACCGCAGGATAAAGCGCCCGTCCGGCACGGCGGCATTTGCCCAATACTGCTGGTCTATTGGAAACGCGGTAATAAACGCTACCGTATTTGCTTCCGTCTTTTCCGTCACGTCACAAAAAAACTCACGCCCCCACCCTTTTGCCGGGTCTGCATCAATATCAAGCAGATAATTCAACCGATTATCCGGGTCTTGATCGTTCGGACGAACTTCCGTACCTGAATGTGACAGCGCGATCATAATCCAGGGGATGCGCTCCGCTCGTGCCTGCGACCAGACATTTCGCCGACGCCGACTGTATTGATCTTTCTCTTTTGGCTCAAAGCAAACGTGCCAGCAGGCGCTTCGCTCAAACACTACTTCATTGCCGAGTACATCGGTGACAAAGCCGTAGCGATATATCCGGTTGAACTCGCGCTGGTAGGCGGAGAATTTTTCTTCCCCATCCAATTCCAGCAAAGGTGGGCGTGTTTGTGCGCTCATGGCTGTCTCCTTTATTCGCTGTCCTGCACCTTTTTGGGACGGCCCGGTTTCCGGCGCTGGGCCTCAAACTCCTCTAACTTGCCTTCGTCAAATTCAACTGCCTCAGCCAATTTCTCAATGCAAAAGGAATTCAGTGAACTAGAAACGTTATTGTATGCCGCTGAAACTAATAGCGAATGAAGTTCGAGAGGCAGCCGCAAGGTTATCCTTTTTTCCCCCTGTAGATCATCAAGCAGGTCGCTGTAAGGCACGAGACGACAGGACTCATTCAAATCGTCGTCCATCATTACCTGGACACCGCTATTCATTAAACTAACAATACGGACTTCAGCGACCTGCTGATCCGTCTTCAAAGCGCGCTCTTTTAGGATTGCCACTTCAGCCTTCAGTTTGGCATCCCAATCAAGCAACGGAACAAGTTTGAAGCCCTTGCTCCAATTCACTTCTACGTCCTCATCGTGTTCATAGAAGTAACGACTTCCCTCCAAGATTGACTTACTCAGTAGGCTGACTACATTTTTTACCTGAGCCACATCTACGCTGGCAGGGACATCTGTGATCAAAACAAGTAAGCGAACATGAATTGTATCATCATCATCCAACCAGCGGTACACCAGCGCAAACTCGTCGTCATTAGCCTTTTTTATTCCAGCCATTGTTTTCCTCCACTATCAAGATGCTTATATAATACTTGATGCTTAATTACTTGTCAATACTAAAATCAAAATAATTATATTAATTTTCACTGCAAAATAAAAGCGATTGCCTTATATGGGTTTTCTCAAACTTAAAGCCCCCACAAAAAAACCTGTGAAACCGCCGGGGCATTGTGGAACAATCCGCATATCCAGCCCTTGCTGCCCTGGAATTATATTCACCGTGAGGAGATGCGCCATGAGTCTTTTATCCCTGCCGACCAATTCACTTGCTTCCAGTTCGCTTGCTTCGCCCGCCGGGGCTATAGGCAGCACGTTTTCGCAGGAAGCCCCCGACGCTGTTTCCGGCTCTTCGTTTGCTCAGATGCTGCAAGGCGCATTCGGACAGGTCAATGCGCTTCAAACCCATGCCGGGCAGATGGCGCAGTCGTTTGCTCAGGGCAAGACCAGCGACATTCACTCGGTGATGATCGCGTCCGAGCAGGCCAGCATGGCGCTTCAGCTCACCACGCAGATTCGCAACAAAGCAGTGGATGCGTACCAGGAAATCATGCGGATCAGTATGTAGGGGCGGGGCTTGCCCCCGCCTTCTTTCATTCGCACCCATCCTAATTAGGAGCCTTTCTGTTGGCACTTTTTTCCAATCTTCTGGAATCCCTGCGCGTCTGGTGGCAAACCGCGACACCGGCAACGCGCGCACTGGCAACGGGCCTGGCTTTGCTGCTGGTCGTGGGCCTGGCGGTCGCCGGATCGCTGGCAACCAGCCCCGATTATCAGCCGATCTATCACGGCGTCAGCGGCAAAGACGCATCGGCGATTGAAGCCGTGCTGCGCGAACATTCCATTGCCATGCGCTTTGATGATAAAGAAGGCACGGTCAGCGTTCCCTCCAAAGACGAGAGCAACGCCACCATGTATATTGAGGCGGCAGGCATCCTCTCCAAAGACAGCGACATCGTAGGCATCGAATCCCTGAAAAGCCTGGGCTTTGGTCTGACCTCGGAAAACGAGAACCGGCAGATTCTGGCCGCCAATGAAGGCGAATTGGCCCGCAAGCTGATGCGCCTGGACCCCGTAGAATCCGCCGCCGTTTCCATTGCTCTCCCCACCTCCTCTACCTTCGTCGGCAATGATACGCCGCCGACAGCCAGTGTGATCTTGACGCTGAAATCGGGCGAGAGCCTGAGCAGCCTGCAAGTCAAAGGCGTCGTCAATCTGGTCGCCCATTCTGTCACCGGCCTGACCGCACAGAACGTCACTTTGACCGACCAGACGGGTGTTCCCCTGTGGAAAGACAACGGTGCGGGGGGCAATGCCCTCGGTGACGGGCAGCCGGGCGATGAAAACGCCCGCGCCAGCGAAACGGAACGCAAAAAGCTTCAGGGTGTGCTGGATCAGGCGTTTGGGCCAGGCAAAGCGATTATCACCGTCAACGCGGAACTCAATTTAGACCAGACTTCCCTGGATTTGACCGAGCATATCCCAGTTTCCGGCTCCAAAAATGGCCTGATGGTCAGCACTAAAACGGATGAAGAAACCTATTCCGGCGCGAATGGGGCTTCAGTCGGCGGCGTCACCGGCGCGGCTTCCAATTTAAATACGCCCAGCTACTCGACCGGCGCAGGCGGCAGCGGCGGGGGCAAATATGACAAAACATCCACGGTGGAAAACTATCTGCCCAATGACAAGCACACAATCACGCAGGTTGCGCCCGGCGGGGTCAAAAAAATGTCCGTCGCCGCTCTGGTAGATGCCAGTGTGCCGGCGGAAAACATTCCCAAAATCAAAGACGTTCTTTCGACCGCCATCGGCGTTGTTCCCGGCGACAGCACCCGCTTTGTGTCCGTCCAGCAGATTGCTTTTGACATGAGCGCACAGAAAGCGCAGGCCACGCAGGCGCAGTCCATGCTGTCCCAGCAGCTTTGGACCAACATTGCCCGCGCCGCCGCCGTGTGCGTGGTGGCCGTTGTCCTGCTCTTTCTTCTGACACGCGGCGGGCAGCGCAGCACTGGTCCGCAGCTTGCCCTGGCCGGCGGCGGGGCCAACATCGGCCTGCTTCACTCCATGCCGGAAGCGGAACTGGCTGGCTTCTCCGACCGAGGCGGAGACCGTTTGGCAGACCGCATGGCGGAGCATCAACTGGAAGATCGCCCACTGACGGTAGAGGATGTTTTGGCCGAAATGCCGGAAGCCGATTCGTATCGCCCCCGGCGGAAGATGCGCGCGCCGTCTATTGAAGAGCAGCAGGACCTGAAGATGGAAAGCATACAAACCATGATCAGCGCGCACCCGGAAAGCGTGGCCCTGCTGGTCAAAGGCTGGATGGCCGAAGACACAAAAGGCTTTTAGAAAGGGCTGAAATCTCATGGCGCTCCGTCCCGCACCGCTCACCAATCGCAAAAAAGCCGCCATTTTACTGGTCGCGCTCGGCCCGGATACGGCCAGCCAGATTTTCCAGCACCTGACGCCGGATGAGATTGAATATCTCAGCGTGGAAGTCGCGCGCATGGGTCGAGTCAATGCCCAGCTTCGGGAAAGTGTCATCGAGGAGTTTCACGAACTGTGCGTTGCACAGGAGTTTATCGCAGAAGGCGGCATGGACGCCGCTCGCGAGATGCTGATGAGCGCTTTTGGCGAAGAAAAAGCATCCCTGATCGTCTCGCGCGTCATGCAGGCGCTCCAAGTGATGCCGTTTGACTTCCTGAAAAAAGCCGATGCTTCCCAGATCACGACTTTTATCCAAAACGAGCATCCGCAGACTATCGCGTTGATTCTGGCGTATTTGCAGCCCGCGCAGTCCGCCGCCATTTTGTCCGGTCTGCCCCAGGACCTGCGGGCAGAAGTCGCTCGGCGCATCGCCACGCTGGACAAAACGCCACCGGAAGTAATCCGCGAAGTGGAAGCCGTGCTGCAAAAGAAATTGTCTTCCGTCGTCACCACAGACTTCAGCCATGCCGGGGGCGTCAAATCGCTGGTCGAAGTCCTCAATTATGTCGACCGCTCCACCGAGAAAACAATCATTGAATCTCTTTCCGAAAACAACCCCGAAATCGCCGAAGAAGTCAAAAAGAACATGTTCGTCTTTGAAGACATCATTCTGCTGGATGACCGGGCCATTCAAATGGTGCTGAAAGAAGTCGATACCAAAGAACTGGCCGTGGCGCTCAAGGGCGTCGGCGAAGCAACGCAGGCACGAATCTTCAAGAACATGTCGGAGCGGGCCGCCGCCATGATGAAGGAAGAAATGGAGTTCATGGGGCCGGTGCGCCTGCGTGCCGTGGAGGAAAGCCAGCAGCGCATTGTAGGCATCATCCGCAAGCTGGAAGAAGCCGGTGAGATCATCGTTGCGCGCGGCGGCGGCGAAGAAATGATTGCATAGCGGGCCGGATGGACTTTATTTATGACCACCGCAACACCCTGGCTCACTTTGTTGGAACCGCTGGCAGAGCGGCCTGCCCCCCCTGCGCGGCGGCGGAGCGATCCCCCCACCCCGCCGGTGAACCCGGACACCCTGCGGGCCGAAGCCGAAGCGGCGCTGCAATCCGCCCGCTCCGAGGCTGCCGAACTGGTGGAAGATGCGCGAATTCAGGCCGAAGCCCTGCGCGAAGCCGCCTGGCAGGAAGGCCACCATGAAGGCAAAATCGCCGCACGTCTTGCCGTAGAAGCCGAAGTTCGCGCCGAATGGGACGCCCGCAAATCCGCACTGCGCGAAGAGATGGATCAGCTTGCGGGGCAGATCGCCGCCGCCCGCGAACAGCTCTGGCAGAAGCAGGAATCGGAAATGCTGGCGCTGACCCTCGCCATTGCCCGGCAGGTCGTCAAAACCGAAGTGCAGCAGAATCCCGATGTAATCCGGCAGGTCATTTCCAATGCCATTCGCCGGGTCACCGACAAAGAAAACCTGCGTATTCGCGTGTCTATCGCGGATGCGCCGTGCGTCAAGGAAATGCGGGACGATCTGCTGGAAGTCATTGATGGCCTGCGGCATCTGGAAATCATTGATGACCGCCGCGTTGGGGAAGGCGGCTGCGTGATTGAAACCAATGCCGGCACGATTGACGCGAAGATCGAGACGCAGCTTGGTGAAGTTGCCCGTGCGCTGGGAGTCCGCGAGGATGAATAGCCCGCTCCCCGATATTGACCTCGCCAAATACCGCTCCCTCGTAACGCGCCTGGACACCGTGCGCGCCAATGGGCTGGTCGCACAGGTGATTGGCCTGGTCGTGGAAAGCATCGGGCCGGCGGCGCAGATTGGGGAAATTTGCGAGATTCGGCACAATGGCGGGCGCAACTCCCCGACAGTGAAAGCCGAAGTCGTCGGCTTCAAAGCCAACCGCGTTCTGCTCATGCCGCTGGGCGAGATGACCGGCATCAAGCCCGGCTCAGAAGTGATCGCTACCGGCGATATGCAGCAGGTGACGGTCGGCGACTTCCTGCTGGGGCGCGTTCTGGACGGCCTCGGCGCTCCCGCCGATGGGCTGGGCGCGGCGACCGGCGCAGGAATGCGAAAATACCCGATTTTTGCTGCCCCGCCGGATGCGATGACCCGGCGGCGCATTACGGAGCCGGTGAGTCTGGGCATTCGGGCCATTGATGGCCTGCTGACTCTGGGCAAAGGCCAGCGCCTGGGCATTTTCGCCGGATCGGGCGTCGGCAAAAGCACAATTCTCGGCATGATCGCCCGCAACACCAATGCCGATGTCAATGTGATCTGCCTGGTCGGCGAACGGGGCCGGGAAGTCCGAGAGTTTATTGAAAACGACCTGGGCGAAGAAGGCCTGCGCCGCTCCGTCGTGGTCATTGCGACCTCGGACCGCCCGCCGCTGGTGCGCCTCAAAGCCCCGCTGGTGGCGACGGCAATTGCCGAGTATTTCCGTGACCAGGGCAAAGATGTACTCTTGATGATGGACTCGGTAACGCGCCTGGCAATGGCCCAGCGCGAAGTCGGCCTGGCGGTTGGCGAGCCGCCGGCGACGCGCGGCTACCCGCCCAGCGTTTTTGCCCTGCTGCCGAAGATTTTGGAGCGTTCGGGAACGAGTGACAAAGGGACAATCACGGCGCTTTATACCGTGCTGGTGGAGGGTGACGATGAAAATGAGCCGATTGCCGACACGGTTCGCGGCATTTTAGACGGTCACATCTGGCTTTCGCGGGACATGGCCGCGCGGGGCCATTATCCGGCCATCGACGTGGGCCGCAGTGTGTCCCGCGTCATGCCGCAGGTGACGCCGCCGGAGCAGCGCACGGCAGCCAACCGCTTACGCGAAACGCTGGCAACGTTTAAAGAAGCCGAAGATTTGATCAACATCGGCGCGTATGCCGAAGGCAGCAATCCCCGCATTGACGCTGCCCGGCGGCTGATTGAACCCGCGCGGGCCTTTCTGCGGCAGGGCGTTTACGAGCAGTCAACATTGGAAGAAACCGTGGAGGCATTGGAAGGAATATTCGCGGATGAAGAACTTTAGATTCCGCTTGCAGGCCGTTCTGGAACATCGCGAACGCCGCGAAACACTCGCCAAGCAGACGTTTGCCGAAGCCCAGGCCTCACTCACCCGCGCCGAACGTCTTTTGGAGGAGATGCGCGAAGTGCGTCAGGCCATTTTAGACGAACTCTGCCGCCGCCGCGCCGGGGCGTTTGATGCGTTTGAAACGCGGCTTTATCAGGACTACATGCAGGTCATCACACAGAGCATCGGCGACCAGGAACGCTTTGTGCGTGAATTATCTTCGTCCTGCGAAGCCGAGAAGCTGCACATGATTGGCACATCCCAAGATCGGCAGGCGCTGGACACGGTCCGCGACCGGCACAAACTCGCGCACACGCAGAAGGCGCAGCGCGCCGAGCAAAGCGTTTTGGACGAGCTGGCGACCACCCGCTTCACCTACGGGCAACGGGACGGAGGAGGCTAAGACAACCCATGACCGATGAAATCAGCAGCATCACTTCGCGCATCAGCGAAATCCAGTCGCGCATCGCCGCCCTGTCCGGCCCGACGCCCTCTCTGGAGACAATTAAAGCCACACCAGCGTCCTTTGCTCAGGCGCTGGACACGGCCCGAACGCCCGTGAGTGGCCCGACGCGCCTGCCGGACGGCCCCGCGCATGTCCTCGCGCCGCCCGCTTCGCTCGGCCCGCTGCCGGTCTCGCCGGGCGCTGCCGATGTCATTCCACTCACCCAGGCTTCTGCCGCCGGCTACAGCGAGTTGATCCAGAAATATGCCGCCCAGAACGGCCTGGAGCCGTCTCTGGTGCAGGCGGTCATCAAGACCGAATCCGACGGCAACCCGCGCTGCGTTTCGTCCGCCGGGGCGATGGGTCTCATGCAGCTTATGCCGGAAAATGTTAAAGAAGCAGGGATCGCAGACCCATTTGACCCGGAGCAGAACATCGCCGCCGGAACCAAGCAGCTTTCAGGCCTGCTTTCGCAGTATCACGGCAATTTAGACCTGGCCCTGGCCGGCTACAACGCCGGGCCGGGAAACGTACATAAATACGGCGGCGTCCCACCGTTCACCGAAACGCAAAATTATATCAAGCGCGTCCGCGCCGCGATGGAAAAGTGATCTGACTTTCTATGAAAATCGCATTTCCAATACTCGGCTTTGTCGCCCTGCTCGGCGTGGTGTACGGCCTGGCCTTTTTCGGCATCATTCCCGCGCAGAAAATGGCCGACAAGTCTCCTGCCCTGGCATCTGCGCTGATTTCGCTGCATCTGGCGAAAGCCAAAAAGCCCGTCCACGCCGCGAAGCTGGCCGCGACGATCTCCCCGGAGCAGCAGGCCCTCAACGCGCAAAAAAAACAGCTTGCCGCCGACCAGGCGCAGCTTGCCAAAGATCGGGTCGCCTTTGAAGCGCAGAAACAGCAGGCGTCGGTTCCGGCGGCGAACACCGGCGCCGCCCCCCTGCCCGACAACACGGCCAAGCTGGACGCCATTTACGCCGCCATGTCCCCGGACGGTTTAACTCCGCTGTTCGGAAAATTGTCCGATCCCGATGTCGCCCGCGCCCTTCTGGCAATGGATGAGAAAAAAGCCGGAAAAATCCTTGCCGCCCTGCCCCCCGACCGCGCCGCCCGCCTCACCCATCGGATGACGCTGACACAAACCGCGTCAGCATCCCCTGCAAATCCCATTCCGGCAAGCCTGTAGTTGTCAGCTCATCCGCCCAGGGCCAGCAGGAGCATGGCGGTTGCCATCGAGTTTTGCAGAAAGTGGCCCAGCATGGAGGGAACCAGCGACTGCCGCGTTTCCGCCATCCAGGCAAACACCCCGCCCAGCACGGCCAGCGGCAGCATTTCCGCAATCCCCACCGGATGTGCGAAGCCGAACACCAGGCCAGTCAGCACAATCGCGGGCCAGACGCCGACGCGCAGCTTGGCGGCATTGTAAAACACGCCCCGGAACAGCAATTCTTCCGTGAGCGGCGCGGCAACCGTTGCCAGTGCGACCAGCATGACCTGAACCCAGACCGAGGACGCCCCGGCCAGCAGCGGAATGGCCGGGTTGGATGGCGAGGGCGCGTGGATGTGCATTCCCGCCAGGCTCACCAGGATCACCAGCGGCAGGGCAATCGCATAGCCCCCCACCCCGTACAGTAAATTCCACCCAAACCGATGCAAATTCCAGCCCAACTCTTCACCGAGGGCTGCCCGCCGACGCCGGGCAATCAGCAGCAGCAGAGCAATCGGAATCAGTGCGCCCAGCAGGTAGGCAAAAAACTCCAGCACGACCACTGCCGCGACATGGCCGCCGGAAGACAGGCCCGCCAGACCGTGCCGCCAGGGCGCGAGCAGGCCGGGAAAATAAAAGCGGTGCGAAATGCCGAAACCGCCCAGCAGCCAGCCGAAGATGTCCGGCATCAGCAGGTACAGTACGAACACGCCCATGAGATCACCCGCGCGCAGACGCCGCTCCGCCGCCGGAACCGTCTCGCGCAGATGCGGCCAGACCAGCCCAGGCACTGGCCCGCCATTTTTTTTCTGCTGTTTTTCCAGAATCAGATAGAGAAGTAAAACAAAGCCGCCTAACCCCAGGGCAAACCAAAGCAGATACAGCAGGCCCATCGGCCCGATTGTCACCAAAGCCTCGGTGCGTGCCTGCCGCGCGTATCGCTCCGCTTCAGAGGCGTTCCCCTGCGACCGGTACAAAGTGGAGAGCGCCGGAGAAAGCCACCAGCGGATATTGGGCAAGGCCCGAAGCTGGGCCGCATAAGCGTCGGTCTGCGCGGGAGTCAGATGCGGGCCGCGCAAGGCGTCGGCCCAGAGCCGCCCTTCCCCGGCATACACGCGCTGTTCTTCCGGGGGAAGCCCTGCCAGGGCGGGCAGCGCGAAGGCAAGGGCAGGATTGAGGCCATTTTTCCCGGCGGCCAGTGGCGGCAGGTGAAGCAAAGCACGCAGCAGCAGCACGCGCCGGGCCGCGCTGGGAGAGTTGCCGGTGTCGGTTTGCAGCTCTTCCGCTGATTTCAGGGCTTCCCGAAGCGTGACGGCATTGAGGACAACATTCGGGCCGCGCCCGGCATATGAGCTAAGATAAGCCGATTTTGCTTCCCAGTTGGTACTGAGCGTTGCCTGCATTGTCTGTTCATTGACCTGGCCGCTCAGCTTTTGCGACAAACGCCCGGCTTTCCCCCCGCTGAGAGTGTGCAAATCCAGGACGCGCAGAATCAAAAATAGTATCAGCAAGGCGATGACCCAGAGCGGCAGGCGGTCGCCGCGCTCGGTCGGAGACGGGGAAATCATAGCGGCGCGGGTGTCCCCTCTGACGGCACGGCATTCGGCACAGGCGGCACGGCATTCGGCACAGGCGGCACGGCATTCGGCACAGGCGGCACGGCGTTTTGCCCCGGCTTTTCCTGCGCCCGCGCCCGTTTTTCTTCGGCTTCCCGCAGCAGCCGGTCTACCGACATCCCGTTGGGCCAGCGGGCTTTGATTTGGCGCCACGTTGCCACTGCCGCGTCCCACTGCCCGGCCTTTTCTTCCGAATGTCCCAGCATCTTCCAGTCGTCCAAATCCGCGTCCACTTGCTCCGTGTCTTTGCGGAAAGCGCGCGCAGCGGCGGCGTAATCATGGGGCGTATTAAAGTAAAAAAAACCGAGGGTCCAGAACGCATACGCGGCGTGGGGGTTGTTCTTTGTTCCGAGCGTATAAAATGCCTCGGCATCCTGGGTGCGGCCCAGGCTATCCATCAGCCAGCCGCCGGTGGAGTAGGCTTCCAAAAACTGCGGATCGGCTTCGGTGATGATTCGGTCCAGGGCCACGATGCGCGGATAGTCGCCGTCATGCCAGTAGTTGTCGGTCTGCCGCCACATTTTATCCACTGCGCCGCCGAGAATGCCCTCGACTTGAATTTGCTGATTGACCGGCACGGGCGCTAAAGGCCGTGCGGGATGCCGCACCGCTTGCGCGGGGACGGACGCCAGCATTGACAGCAGGAAAAGCATGGAGGCGGCGAAGCAAGGCTGTTTCATAAAACGTGATGGCTTTCTTGGAGTGCCGATATTGTAGCACCTAGCCTGCGCCGTGTCAACCGAGGCTGCTTAAGCGCAATAATCATCAAATATCTGGACTTTGACCGGACGATGCTTGAAACGCTTCACAAGCTGAATTTTCTTGACAAAACCCGGCAGTGGTGTTATAATTTTTTGACCTGCATTGTGCTTTTTAGAATTGGAGTTCTTCCCATGAAACGCAAGGGCTTTACTCTCATCGAACTGCTTGTCGTGATTGCCATTATCGCGATCCTCGCTGCTATTTTATTCCCCGTTTTCCAGAAGGTGCGCGAAAATGCGCGCCGCGCTTCCTGTCAGTCCAATGAAAAGCAACTGGGACTGGCTTTTATCCAGTACACGCAGGATGCTGACGAAAAATATCCCAATGTAATTATCAGAGCGGGCGGCTCCGCGCCGCCGAGCAGCAGCTTGAGCGGAGCAAACATAATCTCATTCAATCCGAATTAGTTTCTGATGTTACGCCCGCCCCCCCAGACGGGTCGTTCACGGCCCGGTGCTTCACGGCTTGGCCATTCCTATCGGTCAGACCAATCAGTGAGGAACCATGCGATTTTCCATTCTGTGGGCGGCAGCGCTGCCGCTTCTGATGAATTTGCTGCCGCTGTCCGCCGGGGCGCAGGCTTCCGCTTCCGCCGGTCTGCGCCCACTGGCCCCGGACACCTGGGTGGCCGCCGATGGCCTGGGGCGCACCGCGCCGACGGCGGCGCAGACCCGCCCGGCGCGTTCAGGCCGCTTCGTGGGCATCTTTTACTTCCTAACGCATGGAAATCGGGCTTATTACGACCGTCCCGCCGAACATTTGGACTACGGCGTGTTCGGCGACGATCCGCGCGTCCTGCGCGACAACACGCAGATGATCGCCGCCAGCGGCGGCAATCCCCTGACCAAGCCGGACGCATGGAAAGACGGCGGCGTTTATTGGTGGGGCGAGCCTGCCACCGGGTATTTTCTGGCCGATGCAGGCGTCGACACTTTAATTTTTGACGTGACCAATGCTCCCCAGTATTCCGCCGCGTATACGACTATTTTAGACACCGCCGAGCAGATGCGCCGGGAAGGCAGCCCAACCCCGCAGTTCTTGTTTATCACCTACAGTTCCACCGGCCCGGTCGCCAACAGCCTGTACGATAATATCTATGCCAAAGGCCGCTACAAAAACCTCTGGTTTCTTTGGCAGGGCAAGCCGCTGATTTTAGGAGACCCCCATGGCTCCGGGCCAACGAAAGGCGCACCCCGGCCCGAAGTGCAGCATTTTTTCACCTGGCGCTATTCGTGGGCCAACACCAAAGGGCCGAACGGCAACAGCAAAGACGAGTGGGAATGGAGCGACAGCGGCGACCCGCAGTTGTTCGGCTGGCACGATGCCCCGGACAAGCCCGAAGAAGAGTCGGTTTTGCTCGGCGGCTGGGCCAACGGCGACATTGGGCGCAGCTTTGTCGGCGGCGACCAGCCCTGGGGCCGTAAAGGGCAGGAACCGCTTTTAAACCCGCAGGACGTCGCGGCAGATACGGCTAAAGGCGATTTCTTTTCTCAGCAGTGGCAGGCCGCACTCCGCACCGACCCGGAATTTGTTTTCGTGACGGGGTGGAACGAATGGACTGCCGGGCGGCAGTACGCCCCCGGTGTTTCCATGCTGGGCCATGTCACGCAGGCCGGTCAATATTATTTCGTGGACGAATACAACGAAGAGTTCAGCCGGGACGCCATGCCGATGCGGGGCGGCCATGCAGACAACTATTATATGCTGCTTGTGGACGGCATCCGGCAGTTCAAGGGCGCGCATCCTGCACCGGTCGCGCACGGCTTTCACACGCCGGGGCGGCTGGCGGACTGGAACACCGTGACGCCCGAATATCTGGACGCTGCCGGTGACACCACGCACCGCAACTGGCCCGGCTGGGGCGGCAAGCAGTATACGGACAATTCAGGCCGAAACGACCTTGTGGCCGCCAAAGTCGCCTGCGATGCCCGCAATGTCTACTTTTATGTTCGTACCCAGGCGAAACTTAGCTCTTTCAGCGGCTTAAACTGGATGCAGCTTTTGATTGACGCCGACGAGAACGCGAAAACGGGCTGGAACGGCTATGATTACGTTGTCAACAGCCAGGTGACAAGTAGCAGCCTGACCACGCTCAAACGCTTCTCCGACGGCAAAACATGGCCGGTGCATTACCAGGCTGCTGGGAACGAAATGCAGATAAGTATTCCGCGTTCCCTAATCGGCTTGACCAATTTCAAACGCACAGCCTTTGACTTTCACTGGGTTGACAATGCCCCTGTCGGCGGCGACCCGACCCAGATCGCCGACTGGTGGTATGTCGGCGATAGCGCCCCCGACGGACGGTTCAATTACCGCTTTACTGATGTCCAGTAAAGCAGGGAGCAGCAAAATGAAACGACGCGAATTTTTGATTAAAAGCGCTGCTATTGCTGGCGGGGCTATGATTTATTCGGTTTTGCCGACAGCGACGCAAGAATCAAACGCCGCTGCAATGCCTTTGCCCCCGGTGTGGACCGTCCATCCCCTCATCCCCGGCAAAGTGCAGCCCTTTGATCTGGCCGATGTCCGGCTGCTCCCCGGCCCGTTCCAGCAGGCGCGGGCCAGAGATACCGCTTATTTGCTTTCGCTGGAATCGGATCGCCTGCTGCACAGTTTCCGCACGGAAGCAGGACTGGAAGCCAAAGCGCCGATTTACGGAGGCTGGGAGAATTCCGGCGTGGCAGGGCATATCGGGGGGCATTATCTGTCTGCGGTGTCTATGGACTACCGGGCAGCCGGCGACCCGCGCCTCAAGCAGCGCGTCGATTACATTGTCGGCGAACTGGCTCTGTGCCAGGAAAAGAATGGAAATGGTTACGTCTCGGCTATTCCTGACGGCAAAGCCATGTTTGCCGATGTCGCCGCTGGCAAGGGCGACGGTGTTCATCGCGGCTGGGTTCCCTGGTATACCCTGCACAAGCTGCTGGCGGGACTGCGCGATGCGTATTTGTATACAGGTAACGCTCAGGCCAAAGACGTGTTAGTGAAACTGTCAGATTGGGTCATCGCTACAACCGCAAATCTCAGCGACGACCAGTGGCAGCTTATGCTGACGCAGGAACATGGCGGCATGAATGAGGCTCTGGCCGATGTTTACGCCCTGACGGGCGATCAGAAATATCTGGACGTTTCGCACAAGTTTTATCAGAAATCCGTGCTGGACCCGCTGACACGGCAGGAGGATGACCTGACCGGACTGCACGGCAACACGCAGATTCCCAAATTGATCGGCCTGGCCCGATTGTACGAGCTGACCGGCGACGCGAAAGACCGAACCGCCGCGGAGTTTTTCTGGGACCGGGTGGTCAATACGCGCTCGTATGTCATCGGGGCCAATACGGACGGCGAACATTTTGATGCGCCGGGCCAGCTCAGTGCCCATCTCAGCCCTAGCACAGCCGAGACTTGCAACACGTACAACATGCTCAAGCTGACCCGGCACTTGTTCCAGTGGACAGCCGCGCCGCAGTATGCCGACTATTACGAACGCGCCCTGTATAATCACATTCTGGCTTCGCAGGACCCCGCGCGCGGCATGATGACCTACTACGTCTCGCTCAAGCCCGGCCATTTCAAAACTTACAGCAGCCCTACGGATTCATTCTGGTGCTGCGTCGGCACAGGCATGGAAAACCATGTGAAATACGGCGACAGCATTTATTTTCACGACACCGACAGTTTGTATGTCAATTTGTTTATCCCTTCGGAACTCAACTGGCATGACAAAGGCCTGACGGTGCGGCAGGAAACGCAGTTCCCGGAGCAGGACACCACGCGCCTCACTCTGACCTGCACCCGGCCTGTCCACGCAAATTTGAAAATCCGCTGCCCCTCCTGGGCGCACGGCATCCAAGTGTCTGTCAACAGCAAAGCGCAGACGGTCGCCGCCGTGCCTGGCAGCTACGTCACCGTACCGGGTCACTGGAAAAACGGCGATCATGTAGACATTACACTGCCTATGCGCCTGCATTCCGAAGCGATGCCCGATGATGCGAGTAAGATTGCCTTGCTGTATGGCCCGATTGTGCTGGCCGGACAGCTTGGCACAGAGGGAATAAAACCGCCCATTCCCTATGCCGTCGGGGATCAGGGCGCGTACTACGGCGTCCCTGACCCACCCGTTCCCGTGCTGGTCACCGAGGGTGACAGGCCCCTGGACACCTGGATTAAGCCTGTCGCGGGTCAGCCGCTGACGTTCCAGACCATTGGCGCAGGCCGTCCCAATGATGTCACGCTGAAACCGTTCAACACGACGTATTTCAGCCGCTACACCGTCTACTGGGACACGTTCACGCCCGATACATGGAAAGAGCACGAAGCGCAGTATCAAGCCGATCAAAAGCGGCAGCGCGAACTGGAGGCGCGCACCGTCGACGAAATGCACCCCGGCGAGCAGCAGTCCGAAGCAGATCACAAACTGCAAAGCGAAAAGTCCGGCAGTGGGCCTTACGGTGACAGGCACTGGCGCGATGCTTCCGACAGCGGCTGGTTTTCGTTCGTTCTGAAAATCCTGCCCGATACCGCTCAGGATTTAGTATGTACCTACTGGGGCGGGGAAACCGGAAACCGCGTTTTTGACATTTTGGTAGACGGCACGAAAATCGCTTCCCAGTCTCTGCTTCAAAACAAACCCGGCCAGTTCTTTGACGTGGATTATCCCCTTTCGGCGGCGCTTGTGGCCGGCAAGCCACAGATCACGGTACGTTTCCAGGCCCAGACCGGCGCGATGGCCGGCGGCCTGTTCGGCTGCCGTCTGGTGCGGCGAGCAGGCGCGGACGTAAATCGCCCCCTGTCCCCATTAATGGGGGAGTAAGAACCTAACCCGCAGGAACCTAACCCGCAGGAACCTAACCCGCAGGAACCTAACCCGCAGGAACCTAACCCGCAGGAACCTAACCCGGCAGCAAGCTGCCACCCTTCCCTGTTAGGGAAGGGTTAGGACAAAAGGCGAAGGCTTTTGCCTCCCTTCCTACCCTCCCTTGACAGGGGAGGGTCGCCATTCTTATGGCGGGGAGAGGTTCTTCAAGGGGAGAGGTTCTTCAAGGGGAGAGGTTCTTCAAGGGGAGAGGCTTCGGGCGGGGAGAGGTTCGTCTCCGGTCACTCAAACAATGGTCTATGACACCCATTCTTGACCCGCGCCGCCGAGAATATATTCTGCCGACGCGCCTTGTCTGGACTTCCGAGTCCGGCGTCGCAGGTGCCGAAAATCTGATTGCAGACAATCAGCGCGTTTGCACGCTCACGCCCCGGAGCAGTGGCGAGCTGCACGGCGGGACTGTCGCGCATGGACGCGGTACATCGGGGAATGCTGTTGGAGCATTATCGGAACGCTTCTGCACCTGAGCCTGTTTCGCACGTTTTCTACTTAATCTACTGATACTACGCAGAAAGTGGCGAAGGAAGGAATGCGCGAGGGAATGAATTCCACTCGCTACACAATCATCGTCCTATGGACGAAAGGGGTCAGCCATCGCAGGACTATCCTACGTCCGAAGGACGATCAATCGGCAGCGAGTGGAATTTATTCCCTCGCGCATTTTCTTGCGGGCCGATTGCAGATCGGTCTTTCTCCAAGTCCGCTTCCTTGACATCACCCCTTGACGCGGGTATAACGAGGTATGCTGAAAAAACTACCGGGCATTGCCGCCTTCTGCTTTTTTTCTTTCTTTTTCACCCTGCTTTTTTGCCTGTTTCCCCTCGCCGCGTTTGCGGCCCCCAAAGCCGTTCCTGCGGACGATGCCGGCAGCCTACGGGTCGGGACAATGTATACCACCTGGGACGATTATTACTTTTATGCCGCGTTTCGTGTAAACGATGCGAATGTCGTTGGGACCAACAACACCACCACGTCGCAGCCGCAGCAGGACGATGATATCGAGGTGTTTTTTGAGACGGACAACACCCATGCCAAAGTGCGGACGCCGCAGACTTACCAGATGGCGGTTTCGGTGGCGCAAGGCGCGTATTTTAGCATCGGCGACGGCACGAAAGTTCCCACGGGCAAGGCAGTTTATAGCTACAAATATGCCGTAACCGTGCATGGCAAACTAAATTCTGCCGTCGGCACAGACCAGGGCTATGATGTGGAGCTGGCAATTCCCTGGTCGGAATTGGGGCGATCTGGCCCGCCTCAGCCCGGCACGACATGGGGCTTCAACGCCATCTCGCGAGATCGGGACAGCAGCGCAACGCCCGGCGAACGCTTTTTCTCCCTGTCCCCCAAAGTAAAAAAACGCGACGATGTGCAGAATCCCTCTAAATGGTCGCATATCACATTCGCCGCATCGGGCGTTGAGTCCGCCTCTACCCCGGAAGACGTCATTTGCGCCAAAGTGGTCGGTGCGTTCCCGCGCGTCAATGGAACCATTGTCAGCGGCGATTGGCCCGCCGCCACCCGGCTGGCCTTTGGGGCAGAAGCGATCTCTGCCGCCGCACCAACCATGGCGGAGGAGCCAAATACTACCGAATCGCCGTTTGACAACCCGCCGCCGCTTGGCCCGACAACGTCGCCGCAGACTGCCGCCGTGCCGACCGGCCTGATTGATCTGCCCGGTGGACATGGGTTTATTCATGTGGTTCCCGGCGGCATCAAAAATCCCGCCGGCCTGGAAGTTCCGGTGATCGCACCGCCGCCGCCGAAGCCGAGCAAGCGCAGCAAGCCCACACAGATGGCGCAGGCATCGCCCGTACCAAACGGCGTGGTGATTAACAGCGGCGCATTTTCGCTGCCCCCCCCGCTGCCGCCGCCCTTTATCATGGCGATTTACCGGATCGATTACAACGGCGATGCCCGCAAGGCCGCGCCGCAGAATGTGTGGAACGCCCAGGGCGGAACGCTTCTGGCCGACCAGCCCATGAGTGGAGCCGGGCCGTGGTTTTCCGGCCTGCGCCCGGCCTGGCATCGCCAGCAGTTGACGGAAATGCGCCAGGCAGGTGTGGAAGTCGCGCTGCTGCGGACCAATCCCAATGACCCGCTGCTGACACGGGAATTGGATGCTCTCGTGGAAGCTCTGAAAGAAATGAAAGCGCTCTCGCAGGATTATCCGCTGATTGGCGTAGACGCAACAGCAGGGCAGCCCGATCTGGATGTTATCTACGCGCACCTCCCCGCCGAGTTCCGTGCCATGCAGGAAGTAGTCGGCAAGGATGAAAGCGGCGTTCTGGTCTACGACCTGACGCTGGGGGCGGAAAGCCCGGCGACTCTGGCAGATGGAACACCCATCGCACGGGCATTCTATAGCGACGGCGTGGCGTCTGTGTCGCCGGGCCGGGTAGATAAAAACAGCATCGTGGAACGCAAAGGCGGGCGCACGTTTGACACCTCCTGGCAGGTTGCGCTGGTTTCCACGCCAAATCAGATCGTGGTGGATAGCTGGAACGATTTCCTGCACGGCACCGAGATTGCCGCATCACGCCAGTACGGTGAGCAGTATGCCGATGCCACACGCGCACAAACGATCCAGTTTGACGGAAGCCGCCAGTGGCACGCCAAGTATCTTTCGCACGCCGTTCCGCGCACGATTTATCCCAAAACGCTGTATGAAATCCCTGTGCGAATTGAGAATGCCGGAACCCTTCCCTGGCGTGCCGGAGAAGGCTACGCACTGGACACGCGCTGGTACAAAGACGGCAAGCTGTATGATGACAGTGCGCCGCGCGTTGCCATCGGCAAAGATGTTCTGCCAGGCCGCGCTCTCACGCTCTCCATTGGCCTGGTCGCCCGCAACAACTTCGGCGAAGATTTGGA
The DNA here is from genome assembly GCA_965277095.1 of Capsulimonadaceae bacterium. Classification (GTDB taxonomy): domain Bacteria; phylum Armatimonadota; class Armatimonadia; order Armatimonadales; family Capsulimonadaceae; genus JANXMY01. Next base: position 1,729,771 of record OZ255718.1, on the reverse strand, counting down.
GCCCGGCGACTATACATTGGTGATAGACATGGTGCAGGGACAAGACCGTTGGTTCTCCTATGCCGGCGACACCCCCCTGCAAGTACCCGTGACAGTGATCGGAGCCGATGCCGGCGTCGGCGGAGCGACCGCCACGTTTTTGGGGACAACGACGCCAGGCGTCGCTCAGGCGGGAGCCGTCCTGCCGACGACGGTGCAGGTTCGCAACGACGGCGCTTCTTCCTGGCCGACGGGCTACACTCTGGGCTGGAAGATGCAAAAAGTCGCCCCGGACGGTACAAATCCGGTCACCCTGGCCGAAGGCGGCGGGCCGCTTTCGCCGGACCCGGTGACGCCTGGACAAATCGCCGTCGTTTCTCTTACCCTCCCGGCCTCCGACAAGGCCGGCAGAGCGCTGGCAAACGGGGAATACCGCCTGCACTGGTTTATTCGTCCCGACGCGCTTGGCGCTCCCGTGACCGGCATTTATGAGGAAATGCTGTCTGTCACGGACACCCTGCCCGGCGCTTCTTTTGTTCTGGCTGACCTGCCGCGCACGATGGACGCCGGCAAGGAAGCAACGGCAACGCTGGCGCTGGTCAATCAGGGAACGCAGACCTGGAAAAAAGCCGATACGCGCATCGGCTATCACTGGTATTATCTGGATGGCGCGGAGCGCGAATGGGACGGCGGGCCGACGGCCCCCCTGAGCAAAGACCTGCCGCCCGGCGGCGTGGATGGTGCGATTTCCGCGGCATTCCAGGCTCCAAAGCAGCCGGGCCGGTATGCACTGGTTTGGGACTTCCGGCAGGGCAATGGCCCCTGGCAGTCCGCGCAGCCTGTTTCGATGGGTGATGATCTGCTGCAAGTCCTGGTCAGCGTCGGCGGCAAGGGCATGACGGTTCCGGTTGACTTGACGAAGTCATTCAACACGGTCGGCATCGCCTCCGGCCCGGCCTCTAAAACCGGCGGTTTTGACGGGCATGGCTCCACGCTGCCCGCCGAGATGCTGCCGCCCGACGGAACCGGGGAAGCCGACGCCAACCCTCTGCTCATCGGCAAGCCCGGCCCGCCTTTGTACCCGTCCGGCTACTACACCAGCCAGATCGGCGCGGATGAAGCGTCCAACCACGCCGTTTCATTTCTGTATCCCAACGTGCGTGAGGGTCTGCCCAACGTCGTATCCTGCACCGGCCAGACACTCTCCCTGCCAAGCGGCAAATACAAAGCCGTTCACCTGCTGATGGCTGCTGGAAGCAGTGCGCCCGTGACGGACAGCTTCATCCTGCAATATGACCATGATAATCTATCGCCTGTCTCACTGACGGTCGCCGACTGGAACGCTCTGCCGACAGGCAGCGGGACACCCGCCTTTACCACGGATTATCGTTACACCCCTGCCGGCGCGAAGCCCGCACCCGCCACCCTGGGCGATTACTCCCTGCCGCTGGCCTCCGATAAAAAGCTGACCGGCCTGACCCTGCCAAATGATCCGGCGATCAAAATCGTCGGCCTGACGCTGGAAAAAGAGTAAAGACAGGGCAATCGCAAGACACGATGCGTAATACTGACGTCGAAGGAATGCCCGATCATGCCCATCGTGCTGTTAAAGCGCCGACCAATCTTAGCCCGGCTCAGATTATAAAGCAAATCAAGGCCGTGTTGTGGAGACGGATGCAAAAGAAACGACTGTGCTCCAGGCGATCCTCGCGCAGTCCCCAGAGCGGTTTTGCTCTTTACCCAATCATCTTGACGGCTGTGCTGAAACCGAGCAGCCTATGCTCCCCGATGCTGTCATCAGAGGGAGAGTGAACAAGAAAGCGAAAACAATGACTAACACGATTCTCATCACCGGCGCCTCAAGCGGCATCGGTAAAGCCACCGCGAAACTCTTCCACGAAAAGGGCTGGAACGTCGTCGCGACCATGCGTAACCCCGACAAAGAGGGCGAACTGACCCTAATCGATAACATGCTGGTCACTCGGCTGGATGTGACGGATGCGGCTTCGATCCAGGCCGCCATTCGGGCAGGTATCGAGCGCTTCGGCACCCTCAATGCCCTCGTGAACAATGCCGGCTTCGGCGTTTATGGCCCGCTCGAAGCCACGCCCATCGACACGATCCGCCGTCAGTTCGACACCAACGTTATCGGCCTGATTGAGACCACTAAAGCGATCCTGCCGCACTTTCGCGTCAACAAGAACGGCGTTATTGTCAACGTGTCTTCCATGGGTGGCAAGATGACGTTCCCGCTTGGCACTCTTTACCACGGCACGAAATTCGCGGTCGAGGGTTTGTCGGAAGCCCTGAGCTTTGAGATGGCGCAAATCGGCGTCAAAGTGAAAATCGTTGAGCCGGGGCAAGTCAAGACTGATTTCAGTGGCCGCTCCTTCGACTTCAACAATGACCCAAGCCTGGTGGAGTATCAGGAAATTGTCGGCAAGCTCTCCGCAGGATTTGCGCCCATGGTAGAAAAAGCATCGGAAGCAAGCGCAGTTGCCGAAGTCATCTTTCGTGCGGTGACCGATGGCAGCGATCAGCTGCGCTATATCGCGGGCGCCGATGCGGAGGAAATACTCGCCAAACGTAAAGCCGAGGACGATGCGACTTTTCTCCAAAGCATCCGTGATCAGTTTGCGCTTTGAACCGGATATGCCTGTACGGCGCATTCGTCTTCTGCCCGGATTGCGGCGCGGATTTGCCGCGTTAAGATTTGCCGGATGAATTTAGCCTTCCGCCAACTGCCCCAAGCTTAATGGCTCTTCAGCAGCCGCATAGGCTTCTCGCATCTCGCGGCCTTCGTCGCGCTGGAAAACCAGAAGGTAATACGAGGCGGAATACTCCCGCATGGCGCGGCTCTCGGTGTCCAGCTCTTCAAACGGCGACTGTTCCATACCGCTGCTTTCTGAAAACGTGCGCCGCCAGGTATCCGGCGTCAGCGAAAACAGCCGCCAGCCCTGCTCGGCGTGTGAGTCCAGGACACCCTGCATCCCCTCGTAATCCGTAACCATGGTTTTGTAACGGCGCATTCCGAATCCTCCCTGCAAGCAATCTCATTTTACCACAGACAGGCAGGCGCTGACAAGCACACTTACCGCCCTGGAAGCAGCACAAGGGCATCGGGAACAGTCACGTCCGTTTCGCGTGGGGATTGCAGGCTGCCGGCAAGCTTGTAGGTCATCTGCGTGGACGCACCGCCATCTAAGCACATTGCGGCTTCGGCCCTGGTTTTGTCATAGCGCGAAAAATAATCACTAATCCAGTTCGCCAGTGCGGGAAAGTCCGACGCAGACGCCATACCAACGATCAAATGCTGTGGCTGGCCGGCCACGCGGTCATACGCGACAAAGGTGCGCGGGAGCAGGCCGCGGCTGACCAGACGCTCCTGCGAATCCGTGACGACAACTTTTCCTCCGGCGATGAGCGTCGGGCCGCAGCCAACCGCCTGCGCCACACGCCACCCGAACACCTGTCTGCCCATCGGCCCGCTGTAGGCTTTTAGTACCTGCGGATGGCCCGGCTCCGTTGCCGCCCACGCAATCCTGGGACGCCCTGCCGCAGTCAGGCCAAACGCGCTGCGAATATAGCGGCCACGCGCAATGGCTGCGCTGCCCTGCCCCATCAGCGGCGGGGCGGCATGGCGCACGCGCCCCTTTTGCACCAGCAAGCCAACAAAGTCCTTGCGCTCCTGCACATCTTCGTATTCGCCAAAATACCCGCCATTGACGGCGGCCAGTCCGCCCTCTCGCGTCAGCCACTCGCGCGGGGTATACGCCTGACCTACAACCTGACCGTTCGCCATCGCGACTCCCCCCGTTTGAATCGCCCAGCGGGCCTGGGCCGCATCCAGATCAACGTCTATTACGTCAATCCCGGCATTCGGCCCAGTCGCAATAGCGCGGTGCATCACACCAGGGGCCAGCAGTTCACCCGGCGGCACAGAAGCAGGGGCAGCTTTGGCAGAGATATTGCGGGGGGCGCAGCCGGCGAGGAAAATGCAGAACAGTAAATAAGCGCAAAGAAAATAAGGGTAGGGGCAAGCCCTACCCCTACGCCGAGAAATATAGGGGCGGGGCTTGACCCCGCCCTTCTTTCCGTATCTTCTGCCGTGCGCCATTAGCAGTGCCAATCAACATTGGAAACTTCGCGGGCATAGCGGATAATAAACTGCTTGCGCGGCTCCACTTTATCGCTCATCAAGATCGAGAACATTTCGGCGGCCTTTTCGGCGTCATTGAGCGTGACGCGGGCCATCGTGCGCGTTTCAATGTTCAGCGTCGTCTCAAAGAGTTCCTGCGCGTTCATCTCGCCCAGGCCTTTGAATCGGCCCACCTGAACATCTTTGCGCTTCAAGTCCTTGACGATGCGATCCCGCTCTTCTTCCGACCGGGCGTACAGGCGCGTGTCTTTGCCGGATTTGATAGAATACAGCGGCGGCTGGGCCACATAAACATGGCCTTCTTCAATCAGCGGCTGCATGTAATTGAAGAAAAATGTCAGCAGCAGCGTTCGGATATGGCTGCCGTCCACATCGGCATCCGTCATAATGATGATGCGGTCATAGCGCAGCTTGGACAGATCAAACTTGGACGAGGACTCGCCTTCGTTGGCATCGTCATCGCTGTCTACTTTGATGCCGATTCCGAGCGCCGTAATCAGGCTGCGGACTTCGTTGTTTTCCAGCGTTTTGTCCAAAGCAGCTTTGCCAACGTTGATAATTTTGCCGCGCAGCGGCAAAATTGCCTGATAGCGACGGTCCCGGCCCTGCTTGGCGCTGTTGTGTACGAAGACGCCGGAAGCCAGCGCGAAGTTGTGCGTCTCCGGCACTTCCAAGTCGTAAACATCCACGCGCTCATCAAGCATTTCGACAGAAATCACTTTGTGATTGTAGTTGGCGACGGCCTCGGAAGCGCGGGCAATGTCGCTTTCAAAGTAGCGGGCGCAGAAACGATCAAACCGCAAAAGCGAACTGTCTCCTGTCTGTTGACGGTAAGCCTGATAAGCTTCAATATCTAGCCTGCCATCTGCCTGTGTGAACTGCCGCATAGCCGTCATACTTTTGCGATAATAGGTTCGATTCAATGCCTCTCGTCGGCGGACGCGAAATTCGGGAGTCCATTGTTCCGCTGTTTTGCCGCGCCTCCATTCGCGCAGAGATACATCCTGCCACTGCTCTTTCGCTGTCGCTGAAAACGTCTCGCGAACTTCGGGATGAGCGCGGAAATACGCCGTGACACGCTCGGCCTGTGCATTTCGGTTGGCTTCGCTGGCCCAGTAGACTTCCTGCGCCTTTTGAAGTTGGGCCGCGTTAAGGGCGCGGTATTCTGGATGTGCGGCATAGTATTCACGCCATTTAGCGGTCATGTGTGCCTTATATTCGTCATTTCCCCATTGGGCTTTAGCCTGTTCGGAAAGTGTCTGGCGTGTCTGAGGCTCCTGCATTCGCGCACTCATTTGAGCGCGGAATTTGGGAGTTTGCTTGATGACGCGGCATTTTTCAATCACCTCCGGTCGATGCAAAGTACGCCCGACGTGTTCCCGATGTAAGGCCAGATGAGCCTCGACAGAAAGCCGCTGAATGTTTGTTGGATCGTTGTTACACTTGTTGAAATCCCGATGATGACAGTGAATGCCGTCCGTTTCGGCATAAACTCCCTGCCAGCGATTATACCAGTCTGCCAAGACGTGAGTAAACAGCCATCGATCCGAACGCGGGTCCCAAGCCATCTCATAGCCATCAATCGTAATTCCCTTGTCCTGTTTGTTAGAAATCTTTCGGTACAAAGGCATCAAAGAAGTACCCGCAGTCAGTTCCATTGCCGGGGCATAGCTGCCGTCGCGCCGCATAAAGCGATGATCCGGCGTACAAACAATGGTTTCGCCGTTATCCAGCGTCACCCGAACGACTTTTGCATTTTGCTTTGTCACACGGGCATGAATAGCGCGTTCCAATCCAATTTTACCGTCATGGCGAATGGTATAAACGAAATGCTCTTTGCCTTCGGCTTGCTCGGCAACCAAATCCCGGAAACTCAAAGAGCGACCATCGGCCAGCGCCACCAACGTGTCACCCTCAAAACACCCGCCGGCACTGTCGCCCTCCACCAAAAATAGTTCACATTTCTTCGGATCGCGCTCGGTGCAGTCGGCGAGTTTGCCGGGCAGGTTGGAGTTTTCCAGGCTGCTCTGACGCTTGATAAGATCGGCGGCTTTGCGGGCAGCGTCGCGGGCGCGCTGAGAAGTCAGGGCTTTGTCCACGATGCGCTTGCCGACAGCGGGGTTTTCTTCCAGAAACTGCGTCAGACCCTCGCCCATGATGGAGTTGACAATGCCTTCCACTTCGGAGTTGCCGAGCTTGGCTTTGGTCTGGCCCTCAAACTGCGGCTTGAACAGCCGCACGGAGATAACGGCGGTAAGGCCTTCGCGCACGTCGTCGCCACTGAGGTTGGCATCTTTCTCTTTGATCGCCCCGGACTTACGGGCGTACTGGTTGATCACGCGGGTCAATGCCGTGCGGAAGCCCGACAGATGCGTGCCGCCTTCTTTGGTATGGACATTGTTGGCAAACGACAGCACCGTTTCCGAGTAGGTCTGGTTGTATTGCAGCGCGATTTCCACTTGAACGTCTTCGCGCTTTTTCAAGAAGTAAATCGTTGGGCCAATGGCATCCTTGTTTTCGTTGAGATGCTCCACCAGCTCAGCGATACCGCGCTGGTAATGGTAGGTGACCGGCTCTGCGCCCTCCGTCAGCATGTCGTGGAAGTGAATAGTCACTTCGCGGTTCAAGTAACAGGTGTTGCGGATACGCGACTCGAACACGTCCGGCTTGTAAGTATATTCGCCGAAGATTTCCGTGTCGGCCAGCCAGGTAATCGTCGTGCCATGCCCGTCCGACGGGCCGACCTCTTTCAAGCCTTTGGGCTTGGGCAGCCCGCGCACGCAGCGGAACTTGTACTTCTTGCCTTTTTGCTCGACAACCGCCTCGCACCATTCGGACAGAAAGTTGACGCAGGAGAGGCCTACCCCATGCAGGCCGCCGGAGACTTTGTAGCCGCCGCCGCCGAACTTGCCGCCGGCATTGAGCTTAGTCAAAGCCAGTTCCACACCGGACAGCCCTGTCGCTTCGTTCAAATCCGCCGGAATGCCACGCCCGTTGTCCCGCACCGTCACGGTTTTGTCCGGGTTGAGCGTCACCCATATTTCGGTCGCATGGCCCGCCAGCACTTCGTCAATGGAGTTGTCGACAATCTCAAATAGCAGGTGATGCAGGCCGCTGGAGCCGGTGTCGCCGATGTACATGGCGGGGCGGGTGCGGACATGCTCCACGCCTTCCAAAAGGCGGATGGTATTGGCCGTGTATTCTTCTGTTACCAGCCCCATCGCTGCTGCGTCCGGGACGCCTTCGCTGAGAATGTCGGTGATCACCTGCCGCCCGGTCGTGTCCAGAAGCGCCGCTGCCTCGCCGTTCTGCCCGCTGCCTAATCCGTCAAATGCCTGCGGCTCCGCGCGCTCAGTTTCCCGGTCCAACAAACTGTCTGTTTTTGCCTTAGCCAATTCGATTCTCCTACACCAAGTCTTTTGCTTGTTCTCAGCAAGTGTCAGTTATTTGCTGAAGTTACTCCTAAATTATAGCATATTCCGAGCGGCAAAGTCAAGAAAACAGCGCCGCGCATAAAACAGGCGTTCTCATGGGAATATACCAGCATGATCTCACCGAATAACCTTGCCAATTTTTTGGACCAGTACCTGAACACCGGCATTTATCCCGATGAACCGCCTACCGTATATCACCCCTTTGGCCGCTCGGTCTCTCGGATCGGCCTGGCGCTGGACCCCTGGCCCGGCATGGCGAACTGGGCGCGTGAGGCGCGGCTGGATGCGCTGTTTCTGCACCGCCCGTTCAGACTGGAAACCGGCAGCCTGCCGGACGACATCGGCATTCTGGCGTCCCACTTGCCGTTTGAGGAACGGCTGGCGCTTGGCTTCAATCCCCGTCTGGCCGACGCTCTGGGCCTGTCCTGCCCGAAGCCTCTGGGACAGCGCAAGGAACGCCCTCTGGGGATGATCGGCGAAGTGCCGCCGCAGACGGTTTCCGCGTTTTATAAATCGGTGACGGAGGTTTTTGGGGGCCGTGAGGATGCCCGTACTTGCGAGCGCAATGAAGTAACCAAAGTGGCCGTGGTCGGGGCAATGACGGCGGATTTGATGCACGAAGCATCCGCGCGTGGCGCGGAAGTCTACATCACCGGCCACATGCGCCAGCCCGCGCGGGAAGCGATGGTGGACACCGGCCTCGGCGTGATCATCGTCGGTCACCGCCGCAGCGAAGAATGGGCTTTGCGAACGCTGGCTCATGTCCTGCGGGAGCGCTTCGCCCTGCTGACGGTGGTGCTGCCCCCACGCCGCAGCCCGGCAGACGCCACAAAAGAAGTCCCGGCGACGCTTTGATGGCTCCGCCGGGACTTCTTTGACCGGGACTTCTTTGACCGGGACTTCTTTGACCGGGACTTCTTTGAGCGGTTCCGCCCCGTTACTGGAGACTGGCTCCGGGGGCGGAGATTAAGCGCTTCATGTGCGTAATCTCCTTTCCAGCAGACGCCTGGATTTTGTGTGCGCCTCTGTTTGCTTTATCGCGCGCGAGGGCGAAAGCGCTAAACGCTCTCGCCTTCCCATTCTCCATACCGCCGCTGTATCTGGCGGACATGATACGCAATGTTGGCGGACGAACAGCCGAGCTGCGCTCCGGCTTCCCGCCAGGTCAGGCCACGGAGCAGGCAGTCCAAAACCGCTCGCTGACTGTCTTTTAGCTGCCGGGTAAATTCCCCAACGCTTGCTCCCGAATCGTCCCACTCCGCTGCCGGCAAAACGGCCTCCAGGGCCTCATCCAGCGGCAGGCAGCGGCGGACGCGCCCCCGCCGGACGGCATCCAGCAGGCGCCACCGGGCGCACTGGATCAAATAGGCTTCCGGGCTGCCGATGCGGACATCCAGCTCTCGCAGGGCGTCCAGCAGTCCCACCCAGGCCTCCTGCAATAGATCGTCGGCGTTTTCTTCCGCGCAGCGGGCGTAATATCCCGCCATTCGGGTCAGGCGCGGGCGCAGAGACTCCACCACCGCCGCAACCGCAGCAGGCTCGCCCAGATGCGCCCGCGCAAATGCACTTTTCAATTTTCGACTCCCTCAAATCACACATTTGAAAAACAAACACGCCATCAGCACAGAGGCTGCGGCGCGGTGCGATCCAGAGGAGCCAACAGATTTTGGAATCAGGCGAGGAATGCGCCGCCGCGAGGCAGCCCGTATGCGGTTAAAATCAATCGAGTCACAAACATTTTGGGTTCTGCCTCCTTTCGGCGTCGTTCAGGTCTCACAGTATTATATCGCATCGCGATGGGTTTCTGCTAAAGAACATATAAATTATTTTTGCAGACACTTGACACGCCACGTTTACTCTGGTAAACTTAGCCATCATTTACTTCAGTAAACGGAGCGTTTATCTTTATGGCGACAATCCCGCCGCGCGTCGGCAAAGTTCAACTTCAAATCATGCAGGTACTCTGGGAACGCGGCGAAGCAACCGCGCGGGAAATCACGGACGCTCTCCGCCGGACCTCACCCATTGCCCATAGCACCACTCAAACCCTGCTCCGCAAACTGGAAACGAAAGGTGCAGTGACGCACGAGGCCCGCGACCGCATTTTCGTCTTCCGGCCACTCTCGCAACAGGCGGAAGTCACCACGACTGCCGCCCGTGATCTTCTCACCCGTGTTTTTGGTGGATCGGTGTATGGATTGGTTTCCCATTTGCTGAAACACGAAACCATTTCCGACGACGAGCTAATGCGCCTGCGCCGACTGCTGGACGCCGCCGAGGATGCGAATGGATCGGAGACTTTCCAATGACTGTTCCTGCCCTGACACTCCTTGCGTTCCTCGCACCCGCCGCCCTGGGCCTGCTCTTGCGCTCCTCGGTCGTGCTGGCCCTGGGCTTTGCCGCTGTCCGTCTGGCTCGCCGCCGTGGGCCGCAGACGCAGGCAATGATTGGACGCGCAGCCCTGGCCGCTGCCTTCCTGCTTGTTGTCCTCGCCCCGCTGCCGTTGCCGTCGCCCTGGCACGTCGCCTTGCCCGCCGCGCGGCCCGCGCCGCCGCGCCTTTCTGCCCGGCCCTTCCCTGTTTATGCCTATCTCCCCACAAAGCCGGCAGTGACCAAAGCGGCGCAACCTCTCCCAGACCCTTCCTCCTCGGCTTCTTATCCGGCTCGCCAGAATTGGGGCGGAGTGGCTTTCCTGCTCGGCCTCTGGGGTGCCGGCACGGCGGCGCTGCTGCTCTGGCTCGGCGCCTGCCAACTGTCTCTGGTCCAGCTTACCCGCCGGGCCGCTCCTGTGACGGACGGCCCAGCCTTTGAGGGTCTGGCTGCGCTTTCCCCCCGCCCGCCGCGCTTGTTTGTTCATTTGGCTCTGCCCGGCCCGTTCCTGGCCGGAATCGTCCGCCCCGCGCTGTTTTTGCCCGCCGACCATGCTGAAGCGTTTTCGCCGCCCGCGCTGCGCGCAGTCTTTCTGCATGAGCTGGCCCACCGGGAGCGGCGTGACACTGCCTGGACACTGGCAGCCCGCGTTCTCTGCGCCTTGCTCTGGCCCCAGCCGCTTGCGTGGCTGCTCTGCCGCCGCTTAGAGGCCCTCAGCGAAGACGTGTGCGACCAGGCCGTGCTGGCCGGCTGCCCGGCCCGCGTCTATGCCGACTGCTTGCTCTCGCTGGCCGAGCGCCGCCCCCTGGCCCGCCGAACACGGGCCGTCGCCGTCGGGGTTGTCCCCGTCCGCTCCGACCTGGGCCGCCGCGTTCAGATGATCCTCCGTAAAGGAACCCAACCCATGCCCGCCGCCGTCACTCCTCGCCAGCGCGTCGCGCTGGGCATCGCCACCGTCACCACCGCCCTCGGCGGTACGCTTCTTCTTTCCGCCGCCCCCGCCCAAGTCGCTCCGCCCGCCCTCGTCGGCATCTGGTCAGGCAAATTCAGCCCCACGGTAAAGCAAACCGATACGCTTGTTTTCGGACCGCAGGGGGAACTTGCCTCTGTGGAACAGGGCGGTTCCCAGTTTAAATACGGGCGCTATGAACTCAACGGGGCCGCGCTCACCGTCAGGATGGCGGGACCGATTTTTGATGCTCGCCACCGAAAGATCGGGAATACCCAGACCGCAGCGCTGGCTTTCACCTACAGCATTGCGGACGGCGTCCTCACGCTTCAGCGCAAAGGCGCACCGACCGTGGCGGCCCGGCGCATTTCGGACTACCCGGACGGCCTGCCGGTTGAAGCCGTGGCCGCGCAGCAAGCGGCTCAGACGGGGACCGCACCAGGCCAAGCCGACGAAGCATCTTTCCATGCCACTTCCACGGAAACGCTGCCGTTCCAAACAAGCCAGCCACGGTTAAGGACGTTCACGATTCGGTTTCGCGTGCCGAGCAGCGGCAGCCACCGCGTCCGCGTATTCGTGAGCGATGACGCGGGCCAGCGGCTCGTGTTCAACAAAATCTGCCCGCCCGGCACGGGTGCCAACGTTCCGATCAATGCCGCGGGCAAAACGATCTCCTTCCGCGTTTACGACAACGAAAAACTCGTCAAAACGGAACAAAGCGTTTACGACACCCTTGCAAAGAACGCTGTTCCACCTTCAGCCCCCGCACTGCCGCCACCGGCCCCGCTCGGCGAGGCGCAGCTTTTGGCGGGGTCAACGCCGGTGGAGGGGTCAGGGCTGGTTGTCACACTCCAAGACGGCAGGAAGTTTTCGGCCCCGCTGCCGCCCGGCATGGCTCCCCCGAACATTATCCATGATTCGGACATCGCTACAGTCGTTAATGAAATGAAAGCATATGGGGCGGAGGCCATTGCGGTCAACGATCAGCGGCTTGTCGCTACCAGCGCGGTCCGCTGCACCGGGCGGACAGTTCTGGTGAACGGCATCCCCCAGGCCCCGCCGTTCGTCATCAAAGCCATCGGAGACCCAAAAACATTGCGGGCCGGGGTTGAGATGCCCGGAGGCGTCGCCGCCCAAATCCGGGTCTACGACCCGGCGATGGTAACGACGCGGGAGGCAGCGATGCTGATCCTGCCCGCGTATCATCCGGCGGGCCTGCCCCGGTACGCGCACATCGCGCCGTGACCTGCGCCGAAGACACAAAAAAGCCGCCCCGATGGGGCGGCTTTTGCAAAAGGATAGTTACCGAGCCAGCCGAGAGATTTTTACTCCTCACTTTCTGGTTTCCGGCTTCGCTCCTAAACCCCCAGCGCTTCCTGCTCGGCGACGGCGGCTTCCCAGGCAGCGAGGGCGGACATGAGATCGTCTTGCAGGCGCGTATGCTCGGCAGCCAGGGCTACCATGTCGGCGACGGACTCGGAGGGGCGGGCTAATCGGGCTTCCACGTCCACCACGCGGGCTTCCACGCCGCTGACGGCGCTTTCGGTGGTCAGGACGCGCTCCCGCGCCTTGACGCGCGCTTTGCTCAGGTCACGGGCGCTGAGGCCCCCCCCGCCCCCAATACTGGAGGGACCGGAGGGAAGAAGAATAGTCTGTCTGGCTCCCCCAGTATTGGGAGCGGGGGAGGCTATCTTCTTAACCGGCGCAGTCGGCACTCTTTGCGCCTCGCGCCAGGTGTTGTAGTTACCTTCAAAGAGGTTTCCCCCACCCTTGCCGTCCAGGGCCAGCGTTTTGGTGGTCGTCGCATTGAGCAGGTAACGGTCATGCGAGACCAGCAGCAGCGTCCCGTCGTATTTGGAAAGCATGTCCGTGAGCGCGTCGCAGGAGGCAATGTCCAGGTGGTTGGTGGGTTCATCTAAAATCAGCAGGTTGCACGGCTCCAAAATCATGCGGGCCAGTGCCAGCTTGTTTTTTTCGCCCCCCGAAAGCATTCCCACGCTTTTAAAGACATCGTCCCCGGTGAACAAAAAACGGGCCAGATAATTGCGGGCCTCGGTCTCCGTCATGTCGCCCAGGGGCTGCACGGAATCAATCACCGATAATTGCGGCAGAAGGCTGTCGGCGGCGTGCTGGGAGAAATACGACACGCGGGCATTGTGGCCGAGGCTCACGCCGCCGCGCGTCGGCTGCTCCGTGCCGAGGATCAGCTTCACCAGCGTGGTTTTACCCGCCCCGTTCGGCCCGACCAGACCGACGCGGTCGCCGCGCTCCACCAGAAAGTTCAAATTGCCGAACAGGGTGCGCTCCCCATAAGTTTTGGTCAGGCTTTCCGCGCGCAGAACGTCCCGCCCGATTCGGCCCGCCGCGTCGGCATCGAACAGGGCGCGGACGGTGCGGGTATCCGTTTGAACCCGCTGCACTTTGTCCATACGGTCGATGCGCGTTTCCATCCGCGCGCGCAGCTTGCTTTGCACCGAGTCGCCGCCCATGTTCTTTTTGATCACCGCTTCCAGGCGCGAAATCTCGGCCTGCTGCTGGTCAAACATTTCCTGCTGCCGAAGCTGACGCTCTTCTTTTTGCCGCCGAAAATGGCTGTAATTGCCTTTATAAACCGTCAGCTTCTGGTTTTCCACATCCGCGATGGTGTCCGTCACGGCGTCCAGAAAATAACGGTCGTGGGACACCAGCAGCACCGCGCCTTCGTAGTTTTTCAGAAAGCCTTCCAGCCACTCCGTCGCGGCAATATCCAGGTGATTGGTCGGTTCGTCCAAAACCAGCAGATCGGGGCTGGACAGCACAATTTTGGCAAGCGCCAGGCGCGTCTGTTCGCCGCCGGAACAGGACCCCACCCGCTTGCCGTAGTCCGCTTCGGAAAAGCCCAGATGCTCCAGCGTCTGCGGCACATCGGCCTCATGCCGGTAGCCGCCCGCCGCTTCAAAGGCTTCGCGGGCGTGCGAATACTCTTCCATCGCCGTTTCCAGTGCGGCATCCGTGTCCGCCGACGACATCGCTTCTTCCCAGCGCGTCACTTCCGCAGCCAGCCTTCGCACCGGAGCAAAGACCGACTGCACTTCTTCCAGAATGGTATGTTCGGGATGCACCGGCGCTTCCTGACGCAGGTAGCCCAGGGAATGTCCAGCCGCCAGCGCCGCTTTGCCGGTGTCGGGCAGCTCCTGGCCGAGCAGGATTTTCAGCAGCGTTGTTTTACCGCAGCCGTTACGCCCCACCAGGCCCATTTTTTGTCCGGCGGCCATGCTGAAGGTGACGCCTTGAAACAGCAAATCCGTGCCGAAGCTTTTTTCGAGATTGGTAACAGTGAGAATGCTCATAAAATTCTTTCAAAATCGCCTTCTATTGTAGCCGCGAGAGCAAAGAGGTGTCAAGGCGAGACCTTGTGCGGCGGCCCGGCGGCGTTCTGCTTTCTGTGCGGCCAGGAGGAGCCGTCAGTCCGTAGCCGGGCATTTCGCCCCGTAGTCCTACTTGGCATGGTTTGTGCATTGGATAAGACAAGGGCGATCTTTTCTACCCTTGCCGCAGGCAGTCGCGCCTGAATTCCCATTGCTCGTGCAGAAAGAGACTTGACCCATGAACATTGCTCGTTTCGCCGCTTTCACCGCGTTGTCCCTTACCACCGGACTGGCCGTTCTGCCTGCCGCGCAGGCACAGACTTCCGCGAGTGCTGCCGCCCGCCCTTCCCCCGACCGCCAGATGCCTCCACCCGCCGTCCCGGAACCTTCCAGTCTGGCGGCCCTGGCCGGCGGCGTGCTGGGTCTCTCGCTGCTGGTCTTTCGCGCCCGCAAGAAAAAAACGCTTGCATAAGGTTCTCTCGCTCTTGCAGACAAAAGCCCGCCTCCATTCAGGAGGCGGGCAAAGACGCTTTATGCTGCACCGCCGTCTCAAGGAACAATTCCGCCGCACAAGACAACACCCGATTCATAGGCCATACGGCACGCACTAGGAAAAACCTGCCATGCGCCTCCTGCCCACAGGAACTGTTACATTTCTCTTCACCGACATTGAAGGCAGCTCCCGCCTTTGGGAAAACAATCCCGAGACCATGCGGCCCGCTCTCGCCCGGCATGATCGGCTGCTTCGCAGGATCATCGAAGACAACGGCGGCTATGTCTTTAAAACCATCGGCGACGCCTTCTGCGCCACCTTCGCCCGCGCTCCCGATGCGCTCGCGGCGGCGCTTGCGGCCCAGCAGTCCCTCTTTGGTGAGGCATGGCAAACGGACGCGCCGCTGCGGGTGCGGATGGCGCTGCATTCCGGCAGCGCAGAAGAACGGGACGGCGACTACTTTGGCCCTTCCCTCAACTGCGTCGCCCGGCTGATGGCGGCGGGACACGGCGGGCAGACGCTGCTCTCAGGGGCTGCTCAGGAGATGATTCACGACTGTCTCCCATCAGACGTGATCTTTCGGGACCTCGGCCTGCGACGCCTCAAAGACCTCGGGCGGCCTGAGCAAGTCTATCAGGTCATTCACCCATCCCTCCCCGCCGACTTCCCCCCACTGAATACTCTCGACAACCCGGACCTGCCCAACAATCTGCCCCAGCAGGCCACACGTTTGATTGGGCGCGAAACACAAATCGCTGAAATCAAAGACCTGCTGGGAAAGACGCGCCTGCTGACATTGACCGGCACGGGCGGCTGCGGCAAGACTCGCCTGTCTTTGCAGGTCGCTGCGGACCTGCTGGACCGGTATTTTGACGGAGTCTGGGTGGTCGAACTGGCTGCGTTGACTGACCCTGCCTTGTTGCCGCAGACTGTCGCCGAAGCGCTGGACGTGCGCGAGGAGCCGGGTAAAACCATGCAGCGCACTTTGACAGACACGCTGAAAGCCAAGCGCCTGCTGCTGGTGCTGGACAACTGCGAGCATCTGATTGCCGCTTGTGCTTCCCTGGCTGCTGACCTCCTGCGAAACTGCCCGCACGTTCAGGTACTGGCTTCCTCCCGAGAGCCGCTGAACGTCGCAGGTGAGCAGACCTACCGTGTGCCGTCCCTTTCTCTGCCCGATCCCAAACAAATACACACAGCGGAGTCAGTGTCGCAATACGGAGCGGTGCAGCTATTTATCGAGCGCGCGCAGGCTGTGCAGTCTACGTTTGCCGTGACCAGCGCCAATGCCCTTGCGGTGGCGCAGGTATGCTGGCGCCTGGATGGCATCCCGCTGGCGATTGAACTGGCGGCAGCGCGAGTGCGCGCACTGCCGGTGGAGGAGATCAACACCCGTCTTGACAACCGATTCCGGCTGCTGACCGGCGGCGCGCGGGGACTGCTGCCCCGTCAGCAGACGCTGCGGGCGCTGATTGACTGGTCATATGACCTGCTGACAGATCAGGAAAAATCGCTGCTGCGACGGCTCTCGGTATTCGCGGGAGGCTGGAGTCTCGCGGCGGCCGAGGGTATCTGCACAGGCGAGGATTCCGAGGTACTGGACCTGCTGACTTCGCTGGTAGATAAATCCCTGATCGTTCACGGCGAAGGAGCGAGTGAGGGCGGGCGTTCGCGCCTTCTCGAGACAATCCAGCAGTACGCAGGGGAGCGCCTCAGAGAAAGCGGGGAGGCGGAAGCCACGCAGGATCGCGCGGCGGCCTGGTTTCTGGCTCTGGCGGAGGAAGCAGAGCCGGAGCTGTCGGGGCCTGAACAGGCGGCTTGGCTTTCGCGCCTGGAAATGGAGCATGATAACTTGCGGGCGGGACTTTCCTGCTATGAGCAGTCGCGGGAGCAGTCAGCAGAGGGTCTCGAGGCAGGCCTTCGACTTGCAGGAGCGCTTTCGCGGTTCTGGTACGTTCGCGGTCATTATTCCGAGGGGCGGCAGTGGCTGGGCAGGGCATTGGCAAGGACAAAGCCAGAAACGGCGAACCGGATCAAAGCGCTGAATGGAGCAGGCGTTCTGGCCCGCTGTCAGGGCGACTACGCCGGGGCGCGCGCCCTGCACGAGGAGAGCCTGAAGATCAGCCGGCAGCGAGCAGACCAAAGCGGTATGGCTTCCTCGCTCAACAGCCTCGGGGTTGTGGCCTGGAGCCAGGGCGACTATGCCGAGGCGCGCGCTCTGCATGAGGAGAGCCTCGCAATCCAGCGGCAATTGGGGGACAAGAGCGGCATGGCCTCCTCGCTGAGTACTCTGGGAGTGGTGGCCTGGAGCCAGGGCGACTACATCGGGGCGCGGGCCTTGCACGAGGAAAGTCTGGCAATTTACCGGCAACTGGGGAACCGGCGGGGCATCGCCAACTTACTCAGTAATCTGGGGATTGTCGCTAAAGATCAAGGAGACTACGCCGGCGCGCGGGCTTTGCACGAGGAGAGTCTGGCAATTTTTCGGCAATTGGAAAACCAGGGAGGCATTGCCAGCTCACTCAACAACTTGGGAGATATGGCCAAAGATCAGGGCGACTACACAGAGGCACAGGCGTTGTTTGCGGAGAGCCTTACGATCTATCGGGAGCTGGGAGAGCCGGGGGGCATCGCTTGGTCGCTCGGGAACCTCGGAGATGTGGCGAAAGACCAGGGCGACTACACAGAGGCACAGGCGTTGTTTGCGGAAAGCCTCACAATTTATCAGCAGTTAGCAGATCAGGAAGGCATCGCTTACAACTCGGACGGCATGGCCGCAATCGCACTGGGCCAGCATCAGCCGGCGCGAGCCGCCCGGTTGTCGGGTTCCGCTTCGTCCCTGCGCGAGAGCCTCCGCAGACCCCTTTCTCCGGCGGATCAGGAAAGACTAAACGCGGCAATGGCTTCTGCACGGGACGCGCTTGGGGGAGAAGCTTTCGCGGCCAACTGGGACGCGGGGCGGGCCATGACCCTCGAGCAGACAGTGGAATACGCCCTGGGCGAGCGGGCAGGGCCTGCCCATGCCGACACATGACAAATCAAAGACCGCCGTGATAAATGGCTGGCTTTGTACGGTTTCCGCAATCGTTTCCAGGACATTCGGCATGACAGCCGGGAACCTTTGGGGCCATGATGAATTAAAACAATATGGAATTTTTCATTGGCCTGCTGGGCCTGTTTTTGGCGCTTCTGGTTATCTGGGAGGGATTTGAGACAATTATTCTGCCGCGCTCCGTGACGCGGCAGTTTCGGGTGACGCGCGCATTTTATCTGGCTATATGGCCGTTATCGGCATGGATGGCGCGGCACATTCCCGACACTCGCCGACAGCTTTATTTGAGCTATTTCGGCCCATTGTCTCTGCCGCTGCTGCTGGTGTTCTGGGCGCAAGTTCTGATCCTGGCGTTTGCCATGATCCAGTGGTCTTTGCCGTTCGGACTGGATCGCGTCCCCGGCATGAACCGCTTTGAAACCGCGCTGTACCAGAGCGGAGTGACGTTTTTCACGCTTGGCTATGGCGACGTGACGCCGCACACGCGGATTACGCGACTTGTTTCCGTGACCGAAGCAGGCGTCGGCTTCGGATTTCTGGCAGTCGTGATCGGTTATCTGCCCGTGCTGTACCAGGCGTTTTCCAAACGAGAGGCCATCATTTCGCTTTTGGATGCCCGTGCCTCGTCTCCGCCCTCGGCCACAGAGATGCTGAAGCGTCACAGCGAAGGCAGGCACATGATTGGGCTGGCGGAACTGCTGGCGGACTGGGAAATCTGGTCGTCGGAACTGCTGGAAAGCAATCTCTCCTACCCCGTCCTGAGCTACTACCGTTCCCAGCATGACCATCAATCCTGGCTCGGCGCGCTGACCTGCATCATGGACACCTGCACGTTAATTATCGTTGGCTGCGCCGGAAAACCCGATTGGCAGGAGGAGCTGCAATGGCAGGCGCGGATGACGCTGGCAATGGCTCGCCATACCGTGATTGATCTGGCTTATGTCCTCAACCAGCCTCCGGCTGCGCCTGATCCCGAACGTTTGTCTTCCGAAGACCGCACGAAGATGCGCGCCATTTTGTCCGCCGCTGGCTTGCCGCTGTGCGACGGACCGGAAGACGATCAGAAACTGACGGATTTGCGCGCCCTGTATGAACCGTATGTGACGGCTCTGGGCCAGTTTCTGATGTTTCGCATCCCCTCCTGGCTGCCTGATCCCGCTTCGCCGGACAACTGGCAGACCAGCGCCTGGGATCACGACACGCGGCATTTTTAGAAACTACCCGATGTGCTATAATCCTTCTTATGAACGCCCGACCGAAAATTGCCGTCGTCGCCATGCAGGGTGACTTTGAGAAACATCTCCAGATGCTGGCGAGGCTGGGCGCAGAAGCCTTCCCGGCGCGGATGCCGGCAGATATTGAAAAGGCCGATGGGATCGTTCTGCCGGGCGGCGAAAGCACCACAATCGGCAAGCTGCTGGCCCGCTACGGCGTGGACGAAGCGATCAAAACCGCCGCCGGGCAGGGCAAAGCCGTGTACGGAACCTGTGCGGGGCTGATTTTGCTGGCGCGGGAGATCGCGCCGGGAACAGGCGAACGCGGCGGGCAGCCGACGCTGGGACTGCTGGACATTACCGTGGCCCGCAATGCGTTTGGGCGGCAGGTCGACTCGTTTGAGGCCGCGCTGGACATTCCCGCGCTCGGCCCGGAGCCGCTGCGCGCCGTGTTTATTCGCGCGCCATTTGTTGTCCAGGCCGGACCGGACGTTCAAACGCTGGCGTCCTACGAGGGCAAAAGCGTCTTTGTGCGGCAGGGAAACATCTTAGGCAGCGCGTTTCACCCGGAGCTTACCGAGGATGACCGGGCGCATCGCCTCTTTTTGTCGTTGATCGGCGAGTGAATAACACGCTATGAAGGAACTGACACGCTGGCTGCCGGGACTGGCGGCGGCCTGCTGCCTCGGCGGCCTGCTTTTGATCTGGGGGCATCCGCGCCCGCTGAAGGCTGCGGACAGGCCAAGCGCGCCTGCCGCACCGCCCATGATGCTGCTTTGGAGCCGGCCCATCGCCGGCTTTCGCGGCGCCGCGATTTCGCCGCAGGGGGAATTGGTTGCCCTTGCCAGCGGGCCGCACGGCGCGGTATCGCTCTGGCACTGGCGAACGCGACCGGATAAGCCGCTCTGGATTCACGCAAACACCGGCGCCTCCGCCGTCGCCGTCAGCGCCGCCGGGTCCACGGTTGTCGCCTGGTCCCCGCTGAACCCATCCCTGACAGACTTCACTATTCTGCATGGCTCGGATGGAGCCACGCTGTCGCATCAAACACTGACCGGCGCGATCTGGGATGCCCAGTTATCTGCCGACGGGTGCTACGCCGGGGTTGTGACCGGAGGCAAGCTGCTGTATCTTTATACGCTGAGTGAAGCGCCGTATGCGCCGGATGACAACCGTGTTCATCACTGGTCGCTGGATGGGATCGGCAATTCCATTGCCTTTCCCAGCGTCGGCTCGTTTCTGGTCAGCGGAACCTGGGACGATAGCGGGGTCGCCTGCTACACGCCGCGCGGCGTGTGCCTCTGGCAGTTCCCGGAAAGCCCGGAAGGACGGCGGCATCTGGACAGCCGCCTGTTTACCGCACAGCTTTCCGAGAACGGCAGTTACGTTCTGGGCGTTTCCTACGGCAACGTTCGGCAGAGCGATCCTATTTTGTACCTGTGGCGGGCCGACGGCGGCGGAAATCCGCAGTGGAAAACGGAATTGGGAGATGATGCGTTTTATCCGCGCGCACAGATCACGGCAGATGGCAAATTTGTGGCTGTTTCGTATCTGCGGCAAATTGAACGCGGGGAGCAAAGTCTGTCCGAGCACCGCCTGCGCCTGCTGGACAATGCGGGCAATACCCTCTGGGAGCGGGGCGGCCTGCTGTTTTCCCCCACCCTGGTCGCTCTGTCGCCGGACGGACAGCAGACAATTGTTTCCGACGGCCAGCGGACTTTGTACGCGCTGCGCCAGGACGGGCGGATTCTGACTTCTATGGCTCTGCCCGGCTTGCTGCGCCAGACGGTGCTGTCCGCCGACGGCCACACGCTGCTGGTTTATACCAGCGACGGAACCCTGAGCCTTTTCAAGCTGGGGTAGGAACCTAACCCCCCGGCCCCCTTCCCTGTTAAGGAAGGGGGAGTTGGATAAGAAACCCAGACTTTATCTTCACCCTTCCCTAACAGGGAAGGGTCGCCATTCCGATGGCGGGGTTAGGTTCTTATCAGGTGAGGTTTCTTACGCCGCCCCCACCGGCAGCGCGTCTACGCCGCCCGCGAGATGCTCCGCTTCGCCCGCCATGCCGCCGATGGAAAGCTGGATGTCGGCGCGGTTCTCAATTTTTTCCACTTTTCCGTCCCGAATCCAGATCACCCGGTCGGACACATCCACCATTTTATAGTCATGTGTCGCCGTGATAATTGTCACGCCCTGCTCTTTATTCAGGCGGCGCAGCAGCGCGATAATCTCTTCGCCGGTCTTTGAGTCCAGGTTGCCCGTGGGTTCGTCGGCGAGAATAATGCTGGGATTGTTTGCCAGCGAGCGGGCAATCGCGACGCGCTGCTGCTGGCCTCCCGAAAGCTGGGACGGCTTATGGTGGTAGCGATGGCCGAGGCCGACGATGTCCAGCAGTTCCATGCCGCGCGCGATGCCGTCGTCGGTGGGCGTCCCGGCAAAAATCGTCGGCAGGGTGACATTTTCCAGCGCCGTCATTACTGTGATCAAGTTGAACGTCTGAAAAATATAGCCGATGGTATGGCAGCGCAGGTACGCCAGTTCCCCGGCGTCAAGCTGCGCCATATCGACATCATTAATAAACACGCTGCCGCTGTCGGGCTTGTCCAGGCCGCCGATAGCATTGAACAGGGTAGATTTCCCGGAGCCGGATGGCCCCATGATGGAAATGTACTCGCCCCGGCGGATGTCTACGTTGACGCCGTCAAGCGCGCGCAGCTTTTCTTCGCCGAGAGTAAAAACTTTGACAACATCCTTCGTGCGGACAATATATTCTGTGGCTGACACTGATGATTTCTCCAGATGACCTCTCCCCGGCGCAAGCGCCGACCCTCCCCTGTTAAGGGAGGGTAAGAAAGTAGAGGTTGTGTAATAACACTTCTTACCCTTCCCTGGCAGGGAAGGGAGCTTACGCGCAACTTCGTTAGCGGCGCTTGCGCCGGGGTTAGGTTCCTAAACTTCCGTTCTCAAAGCTGCTGCCGGCGGCATCTGGGCAGCGCGCTGGGCAGGAAGCAGGGCAGCAATCAACGTCAGCGCACCGCCGATCAGGACGCTGAGAACCAGAGACCCGGCAATAATGCCGGGTGTCAGCGCCAGGACGCCGTCCGTCCAGCCCAGCGTAATCCAGCGCACAAGAAACACGGCGAAAAAGCCCAGCACCCAGCCGCCAAAGGACGACACAAAGCCCATGAAAAGGGCTTCAATCAAAAACAAGCGGACGATCAGCGAATTCAAAGCCCCGAGGCATTTCATTGTTCCGATCTCCCGGAACCGCTCCGACACAGACATCAGCATGGAATTCATAATGCCGACCGTGCAGACCAGCAGAGCCATGACCACCAGCCAGACCTGCCGGTTCAAATCCGGCCCCGGCGTCAGCTTGTGCTGGAACAGCGAAATCAAGATCGGCGAGCCGGAAAAACACAGAAACGCAATGCCCAGGAAAATGCCCGCGCCTGTGATCATGGAGCGCCAGAAACGGATTTTCAGAGAGTTCATGGCGATTTGCGCCGCTTTGCTCCAGGGCAGATTGATCTGCGTCCTAATGCCGCCGTCGCTTCCGGGCCTGCGCCCGGTGCCGGTCGCGTTTATGGACATTTGAAATCGCTCCTTGTTGAGTGTCCGGGCGGGCCGCGCCTCCGGGAAATCCGATCAATCGCCGCTGGCCCAGCATCTTCATCAGCGTGACGACTCCGACTTCGCCCTGCCGGCGGTTCAGTTTGTACGTCGCGCAGGTATAGTGGATCAACTGATCCACGCTGGTCGCGCCGTCGCACCTGGCCCATATCTGGGCATTGACTTCGTCCAGCTCAATCGTCTTCGTTGCTGGAATCTGAAAAAGACGCGATAAAAGCTGGCCTACCCGGTCATCCCGGCGCGGCACGGTCAGCCTTGCGCCGGGGGCGTCGCTTTCAGTCATTTCCCAAACGATTTCCGGGCTGCGGAGCGGCCTCAAGGCCAGAAGCTCGCCGCGCGGCAGGCCGCCTTTATTTCGCGCCAGAAACGGAACCGTCTGGGTCAAAATGGCGCGTAAATTCAGCCGTGACACAGGCTGCGCTCAACGATCTCATCCACCAAATCCGGCTGTGGGCGACGGCTGAAACTTTGCACCAGAAAAATCTTGTTGCTTTCCGGGCATTCCCAGATGCGGGCCGCAAAATGCGTGGCCGGCATTTGAAGCCGGGCCACCTGTGGCCCCGCCTGCGACATCCAATAGGACAATCCGCGACGCCGCCCGGTCAGGGCCAGAACGGGATGTCCGTGCGCTTCCCCCTCGGTCGCCGTGTAGCGCAGAATGCCTTCCATAGCCCGGTTCTTTTCACGAAACCATTGGTCCAAATACGCCCCGCGTAGCTGCACGTTGGCAACGCCCCACTGCTCCACGGTCACGGTGTCCAGGGACAGGCCGCGCACAAAAGGAAGCTGCACGTAGATGTTCATTAGCTGCGGCTTGCCCGTCAGCGCGTAGTCGGCGGGAAGCTGCGTGTTGAGATCGTACAGCGACCACTGCCGCCACTCGGAGTCTGCCGGGTGACATTCCAGCGTTTGCAGCACGTCGGCGGCCAGGCTGTTGAAGTCGTCGCGCGGCCCACCAAGTGCCTGCGCGATGAGGACTCGCCTGCACTCGCCGCAGTACCAGATGCGCCCCACCGCCTTGCGGTCGGTTTTCCAGGTAAATGCTCGCAGGCCTGTCCGCTCCGGGTGAGAGGCATTTGGGAGGTCTTTCACCTGAGTCACTGCCGTCATTTTCTGCCGCTTCGCGCTTTTGGTGATGCTGTCCAGATACTGCGTCAGCCGCTTTTCCATATCGGCGTCGGTGACTTTCCCTTTCACAGGTATCCAGCGAATATCCACGCCGAGGACGCCATGTGTTTGAAAATCGCCGTTGTCCATCCGCAGGCTGCCCGATTTGGCATCGCCGCCATAGGCGACCAGGTTCCACGCCGGGGGGACCTGCATGGAAAGCCCCTGCCAGCCCATCACCTTCCAGTCCTTGCGCCTGAGCGCCGCGCTGCTCCTACTGACTTCATTTCGAACTAATGTTGGCATAATTTTTATACGTCAACTAAAACGGCAAGTAATTCACAGTCTTGCCGATCAGCGCCAGCGCGATAGCGCACATACCGATCAGACCCGTCCCGCAGGCAAAGCCCGCCAGCAGCACCGGCGTATACAACTGCCAGCGTTCCAAACCAAAGCGTTTCGCAAAATAATAGCGTCCCAGCAAGGCCCCGATCATGGTCGGGATCGTATTGTGCGGCAGGTTGCCAATCCCGCCGAGGAAGCCGTAGAAAAACAGCAGCGGCCACTTGAAGACCATTGTCGCGCCGTACAGGCCCATAGCCAGCGCTGCGCCGATGCCGATCACAGAAGGCTTGATCGCATGGATCGCCCAGGCCGCGCCATGTCCAGCGTTGATTTGAGTCCAGATAGAAAGGTTAATCACCGACAGCGGCCAGAACTTCTGTGCATACGGAAACTGGGCGCTTGGGATGTCATTGGTTTTCCAGAGGAAGCCCCAATAGGCAAAGCTGGTGATCAGAATCAGGGGCAGCATGAACAGTTCCAGCCACAGAATGCTGGTAAACTTGGTTCCCGTCAGCTCAATCTCGCGGAACTTCTGCGCCTGGCCGCCGTAATCATTCAGCGGCAGCGGCGCGAACCAGATGTCCGGCTGCGTGTAGCCGCTTCGCAGCACAACGGCCTGGTTCAAGAAAGGAAAAGAGACTCCCTGGCCGGTCAAGCCAATGAGACGGGCGGACACATAAGAATTCAGCGGCGTCCAGACCAGGCCGTAGAAGATGACGATCCAGATGGGGAAGTTCGGAACCAGCTTGTGGTTGAGCAGAACGTAGCCAATCGTCGCCGCAAGCCATGCGCCTATCGCGTACTGCCAGGGAAAGTCGCCGCGCCCTTCCGGCACTCTGCCAAGACTGCCCCGCTGCGCGCGCTGCTCTGTACCGCGCGTCTTCATCACGGTCAGCAGCACGGCGCCGATGCCGATGACGGCAATGGCAAGCTGCGTTCCGATGCCGAACGACATCCAGAAATCAAAGTCAATCATGGCTTTGGTTTGAATGGTGGGCGATCCGGCAATCCAGTGCGGAAAAATCCCATTCTGGCCGTTCACCAGATTGGCCTGACCGATATGGTACAAAATCGGGTTGGCAACGATCTGGGCTCCGATGGACGAAATAAATCCGCCCAGAACAATAGAGTAAGGCAGAATAAACCCTACCAGGACCAGCCCCAGATCGGGATTGTACCCTGTCAATGCCGTCGGCAGAATGCGCTCGGTGTTGGGCGTCAAATCTAAAAACGGGATTGGCAGAATGGTCAGCGGTTTCCCGAGAGCGACGCCTGTAAAAATGGGGACCGCAAGATAGAAAAAGCCGAAGATCAAGCCGACAATGGTTCCCGTGGAGAACACCTGCCAGCGCCACGAGTCTTCTTTGGAGGATGCTTCCGCCAGCGCCGTCGCGCCCGAAGCCGCGATGGCCGCAAATGGAAACGGCAGGCGCTCCACATCGGACGTCACCCGAAACAGCATATAGCCCAGGCCCATCCACTTCATGCGGTCAAAAACCTGCTGAAGCAGCATGACAAGGATGGGGATAGCCCAGGCAGCATCTAAAAACGTCCGGTGGGCATACGCAGGAGAGCCAAGCGGAGGCGCAATCCATCCGACATGGGTGAGATACGGCGCAACCGTCGCCATCGCCGGCGACTGCATGATATATTGCAGGGCGATGAAGTTGCCGAACGGCCCGCCGGAGATGCCGGGAAGGGAGCCGAACCCGGAGCCTGCCAGTGCGCCCGCCATGTAAAACAGGCAGTAAATTTCCTGCCGCTTCAGCGGCAGGAAAGAGCGGCGGGCGATTTCGGAAAACAGCACAATGGTGACCCACTGCGCCGCTGACCCCAGCCCCTGCCCCGCGACCAGGCCCAAGTAAATCGCCCCCGGCAGCATGATCAGGCAGACAAAGAGCGCACCGAGCATGACTTTGCCGGTGAATCCGTTCTCAAACTGGATGCTTTGTCCGGCTTCGTCGCCGGAGGTGTCTTCGGAACGTTCTCGCGCCGATTCAATGTCGTCAGATTCCGCCACGCAGGCATGTCTCCTTAGTATTGTTGCCGAAGAACCTCTCCCCAGCCCCTCCCCTGTGAAGGGAGGGGAGTAAGAAGATGTATGTTTGCTGCTCTTAGCCTTCCCTGACAGGGAAGGGTCGCCATTCCGATGGCGGGGATAGGTTCCTAATCTTACAGCGCCGGAGCGACCGTCGCTCCGGCAGTGGCTGGGGTTTGAACCGCCGACGCGCCGGAGGCTTCCGTCCCGCCGATTTCCATGTAGCGCTCCCGCTCGATCTCGGTTAAAGTCCGCCAGATCAAAAACTGCTTGCGAAGAACATTCAAAAAGCGGCGATTGACGCGCTTCCAGTTGGACACGTCACCCGACATGCGTGTCAGCGTCAATTTCACATCGTAGACCGACTCTAAATCCGTCGGCGCGGTGTCCAGCGAAATCGCCTGCGAAACGCCGAGATCAAAGGGAGCCAGCCAAACCCGGCCTGTCATCCGGTAGCCGGGGCCAAGCGGCATGGTTTCGACGCGCGTGCTGATGCCCTGCGTCAAGAAATCGCCGACGGATTGTTCCTCGTAAGCCCGGAACCA
Organism: Capsulimonadaceae bacterium; assembly: GCA_965277095.1. Classification (GTDB taxonomy): domain Bacteria; phylum Armatimonadota; class Armatimonadia; order Armatimonadales; family Capsulimonadaceae; genus JANXMY01. The sequence goes on along the minus strand of OZ255718.1, from coordinate 1,703,106 downwards.
TTCCGCCAGGAATTCATTGATGCCCTGTGCCTGCGCCCCGGCAACGGCGAATGGCAGGGTGATTTTCCAGACATCCCCTTCGGGTTCCGGCACTTTCCAGGTGCGGTCGACCGCAGGCGTCGCCACTTCCGAGGCTTTGCGGGCCGGGAAAATTGTGGACAGCAGCACGACGGCGATGACCAGACCAATCGCCAGTTCCGCCGAAGTGGACGAAAAGTTCAAATACAGGCCCGGCAGAATATGGAAGACGCTGATCAGCTTGCTCAGACATTGCCCGATCAAATAACCCGACACTGCGCCGATGATGCCGTACACAATCGCTTCGGCAATAAACAGCATAGCAATGTTGGTCGGCGACAAACCGATGGACGAGAAAATGCCGATTTCTTTGACGCGCTCAAACACGGAGCCGAGCATGGTATTAAGAACAATCAGCGCGGCGATCAAAATGGGAATGATAATCGTAATCAAGCCCTGCGAGGAAGTCGCGCCAATGGCCGAAAAGCGGTGGTTTTCCGGTGCGTCCGTCACGGAGCCGTTCGCGGCGTTATGGAAGCCGCCCGCATACAGGTTGAGATCAAGGCGCGGCATCAGGTCCTGGAGCTGACTGTAGACCGTTTTGCCGTCGCCCATGTTGATCGCCACCGAGCGCAGGTCGCCGCCCATGTTGATAAGTGTGGAGTACGGCACATACAGCACGTTGTCCGGGTCCAAGTGCAGATATTCCTGAAAACCGGCCTGCGTGGATGCCGACGCCGAACCCGATGCGCTGCCTTGCTGCTGCTGCGCTTGATAGTCCACAGGAGTCAGCGTCTCGTTGTCCAGGTCTTTCACACCTTTGAATTTGACCGGATCGACAATCCCGATCACAAGATACGGCACGCCGCTGAAATTGATTGTCACTTTGCCGACATCGGCGGGCGTGATTTGCAGGCTGCTGGCGACGCCCTGCGGAATAATCGCCGAGTAGGTATCGCCGCTGTTGAACCAACGGCCCGACGTCAGCGCCTTGTCTACATGCGAAACCTGAGCTTCCTGGGGCGTAAAGCCGGTGACTCCTTTGACATCCGTTCCCAGATGCGCGCGGGTCAGGTGCAGAAACGACTGCTGGCCCTGGGACGTGCCAAAGAACCAAGCGCGGGGCGCGACGGCATACCGGCCGCCATATTCGTCGTTGAGCAGGCGGTACGCCGGCTGCTGCAAAGCATCCCAGGTCGGCAGGCGCAAAAGAATTCCGCTGTAAGGCGAAATGCCGGGCGCGCCGACATTGTTGTAGCGAATGGTGTTGACGATGGACGTAAACGACAGCACGGTAAACGTCAGCAGCACCAGAGTCAAACAGGTCAGCAGAGTGCGTTCTTTGCGGCGGCGCATGTTGGAGATGCCCAGCGCAAAAGCCGCAAAGGCAATAGATGCTTTGCCGACGTCGGCTTTATGCACCCCCGATACGCTCCGGTTCATCTGCTTGAGCTGCTCTTCAAATTTGCCCCAGACCAGCAGCGACACGATGACCGACAGCGCCAGCATGACAAATGCAATCAAAATGATCATCGGATTAACGGAGCCGATGCTGAACGCCGGGTGTATCTGGGAGAAAATCGCAAAGATGACCAGAAAAATCGCAAACGCCGCGCCAAGCTGGCGCTTGAGGTCGGAGAAGCCAAACAGCAGGCGCTCTAAAAAGTAGGCGAAGGGAATTAGCAGAAACAAATAAAAGATCACACCCTGCACGACATCATTGGCTGTCTGCTGCACCTGCGGGTAAACACGCGCCTCGTTGGCCCATGCCTCGCGGCTGTAGGCGTCAAACGCTTCATAGTCCTGTTTCGCATAGGCGGCCAGCGCCTGCTGAATTTCTTGTCCGGCCAGATGATGCAGGTGCGTCACCGGATTGGTTTCGTCTTTGATGTCTACAATGCGGAACTTGGCGAGGTTCTGAATGCGGAACTCGTCCAGATTCCACATGTCTTTGGCGACGCGCAGAGCCGTATTGGTAATCGCGCCGTTGCGGACAATGTCATCGGGATTGTTCGGGTCCGGCGGGCGGGCATCGCTGCCGAAGCGCGCTGATGCCACGCCGACGGCGTAGCCAATGCCCTGTGCGTTGCGCTGGTTCTCGCCGGCGGATTTATTCGGGTCCGAGGGCAGCGAGTTGATCAGCAGAAACCTGGCCCCGCCGATGCCGGAGTCCATCACCACTTTCAGGCGCGTGTTCGGCCCCGGCGTGGAAAACAGCACCGCCACGTCTTCCACATAGGAAACGCCCGGCTCGGCTGTCGCCAGAATAAAGCCGTACTGGCGCGGCTGCCCGTCCGTGGCGCCATCGTAGATGTTGACACCGGTGAGAGATTTGAGCGCCTGCTGGTCGATCAAGTCGTAGATGGACGTGGCAACGCAGGGGAACACGATCACCTGCGTTTCTTTCAGGTCGCTGGTCAGGTCAAACTCGGTCGGGTAGTTCGCCGCGCCGTTGACCCCTTGATCGGGGGCATAGTCAATGTCGCCGCGCGTACCGCCGGCATCATCGGCAGTGTGGATGTGGAAGGCCGCGACTTTGACCGCGCCGCCGGCCCCCGCACGGAGGCCGCTGCCGTTGGAAATCACGATAGGCAGGCCGGTAAATGTGAACGCGGCGTGTTTCGGCCCGCCCTCGGTGGCTTGAATCAGATTGCCCCGTACGCCCATCATGGTTTTAGAGACATTAATGACCACTGCCAGCGAGTCGGCAATGGGCTTGTCGGGAACAAAATTGGTCTGCGGGTCAAAGAGCAGAACGCGCCCGGTCAGCTTGGAAAAGCCGAGGCGCAGGCCCTGCCGGGTCCAGGCAGGCCAGCTAGGAACAGGCATCAGTGACTGCGTGCTGTCGGCCCGGAGCGCGTCTGGATCATTGGTGTCGTTGAGCAGGTGCCAGTACTGACAAGCCAGCAGCTTCGTCTGCGCGGCTAGATTAACGATGTTGACGCCGCTCAGAGTATCGGCAGGAGTGTCGGTCTGCTGCCGGGCATCGTCGGTGGTGGCGAAGGTCACGCCCTTACCACCCGCCATTGTCGCCGCTTCGGCGTCAAACGCGAAGCGGCCCGGCAGATAATTGTGCCACGATTTGCCGTTCGCGCCATTTATGCCGTCGGCAAACGCCGTGCCGGGGTCAAAGCCCAGCGTTTGGCCGATTTTTTCGGCGTTCTCACGCAGGGTGCGCCCGATGTCGGAAAAATCGCTTTGAATATCTTCGCGATAGTCGTAAAAGTTGCCTTTGTAAAAGACGCCGACACTGCCGGTCTGCGAAGACAAATCCAGGCCGGAAAACAGCAGAACATTGGTGCGATCCGGCAGGGGGACATGAAACAAGGCGTGCTTGAGCGTGTCACCCGCGGAAATGGGCCGCCAGTCATCCAGATGCGTGTCGATGTAAGTGCGCGCGCCCTGTATTCCCAGAAAATGCGCGCCGCAGGCCACAAACATCACCGTGCGCTTCGGGGGATTGGCTTTAAACGCGCGGGCCAATTCCAGCAAAGCCGCCATGCCGTCCGCCGATTCCGCGCCGGGAGCCTGGGTCGGCACGACGGACATGGAATCGTAATACGATTCGATTACCACCGTCTGAGCCGCCATCGGCCCTGTGCCTTTGATGAGGCCGATGATGTTGGAAGACGTTCCCGTTTGCCAGGGATTGTCGCAGGACAGATGCACGGTGAAGTTCGGTGTGGTCAGCGCAGCGGATTGGAGGGCGGCAGCGTCCGCATTGGAAATCCAGAAACGGGGAACAGCGACGGGGATTCCGATAAACTTGGATTCGCCCTCACCGCGCATGGTCTGGGCCGGCTCCACAAAAATAATGGCCTTTGCGCCCAGCCGGGCGGCATTGAGCCATTCCGTGCCGCAGTTGAAGTCCAGCAAAACAATGCTGCCGCCGACCGGCTTGCCCCGAAAGTTGCGAAGCTCGCCGCGTCCGGCATAAATCAGCGGGCCGTTGATGCCTGCCGCCGGCAGCGAGGAAGTCCGCACAAGATTGGGCCAGAGGGGCTGAAGGGCCAGCGGCTTGGGCAGTCCTGCTGCCTGCACATAGGCCCCGTTATCTCTCGGGGCCGTGACCGTAAACGGCTCCTCGGCCACATTGCCCGTGCCGAAGATTTCCTGAAACTGCTGCCGAACATAGGCGCGGGCGAGGTCGCCGCCGGGCGTCCCGGCAACGCGCGAATGCGCCGTCACGGCGGCGCCATGCGGCTGGTTCGGAACACTGTATTGAATGCCCGAAAGGGCTGCCACCGTCTGGGAAAGACGCGCCGGACTGACACCTTTTGAGAGCGTAACGTAATTTCTGGCCGCTTCCGGGTCTACCTTGACTTTGCTGCTGTCATCCGCGCCGGACGCCAGGCAGAGCGGCAGCAAAAGACATAAGGCAAGGCAGACACGAAACGCACAGGCAGCCTCGCGGGAAACGCGGCGAAAACTCTTCATGCAGAACAGTCCTTGAAAGGCCGTGATAGGCAGACCCGTCGGCAGCGGCGGGCAGAAAACAATGCGAAAGATGTTAAAGACAAACGTTAAGACAAGATTAAGCGAAAATCTGAAGGCATAATCATCATATCATATCGCAACAAAAAAGGCAATAGGGGCAAAAAACCATCAGGGCAATTGCATATCAACAAAAACCATGCCATCCACGGCAGGGTTCCTCCTTCTTGACTCCTTGCCTCTCCCGCTTGACAATTTCCTGCCTGCCCCCTATAATTGTCCTACGACTCATACCTCTAAAGGACAGCCTCCCATGAAAGAAGTCATCCTCATTGCCAATGGCGATCTGCGCCTGTCCGCGAACCAAAAATGCCAGGAAGCGCAGGCGGCGATGGAAGCACAGATTGTCGCCGCTGTGCAGGCACAGGGCGCGACCGTCAAGCGCGGCCACCCCTATGACCCCGTCAAGCAGCACGGCTTCATTGACAGCCAGAAATACGGCATGGAAGTCTTTCGCAAAATTGACCCGGAAGCGCCCTTGATTGTCGCCGAGGCCGTCTGGCAGTACAGCCACCACATCCTGCATGGACTCATCACGCACACCGGGCCGATCTTGACGCTTGCCAATTGGAGCGGAACCTGGCCGGGGCTGGTGGGGATGCTCAATTTGAACGGCTGCCTCACCAAAGCCGGGGTCAAATACAGCACCCTCTGGAGCGAAGACTTTACCGACCCGTTCTTTACCAACGGTCTGCACGCCTGGCTGCGCGACGGGCGGGTGCGGCACAATATGGGCCATGTGCATCCCTGGGACGAGGAAACGGCCCCCGCCGAGGCCGTGCAAATCGGCGTGGGCATTGCCGATGCGTTGCAGCGTGATAAAGCCATCATAGGTATCTTTGACGAGGGCTGCATGGGCATGTACAACGCGATTATTCCCGATGAACTGCTGCACCATACAGGGGTCTACAAAGAGCGCCTGAGCCAGTCTGCGCTGTACGCGAAGATGCTGACGGTTTCCGATCCCGAGGCCCGTGCGGCGTACCAGTGGCTGCTGGATAAGGGCATGACGTTTGCGCTGGGGCCGGACGAGGCCGCCGATCTGACCGAAAATCAAGTACTGGGCCAGTGCAAAATGTACATTGCCGCCGTGCGCCTGGCCGACGAGTTCGGCTGCGCGGCCATCGGCATTCAGTACCAGCAGGGCCTGAAAGACCTGGCCCCGGCGTCGGATTTAGCCGAAGGGCTGCTCAACAATGTAGAGCGGCCTCCCGTCAAGCACGAAACAACCGGCAAGCTGCTGTACGCCTGGTCCGCCCTGCCCCATTTCAACGAGGTAGACGAGTGTGCGGGGCTGGATGCGCTGGTGACGAACCGGCTCTGGAAAAAGCTCGGCTTCCCCCCGGAAACCACGCTCCACGATCTGCGCTGGGGCCGCCAGTACACAGGCGAAGATGGGCGGGGCGAGGCTACCGACGAATACATCTGGACCCTGGAAATCTCCGGGGCCGTGCCGCCCGCACACTTTGAAGGCGGCTACAAAGGCGCGACGAGTGAGCGTCAGCCACCCATGTTCTTTCCAGCCGGCGGCGGCACGATCAAAGGGGTCAGCAAGCCCGGCCATCTTGTTTGGAGCCGCATCTTCGTGGAAGGCGGCGTCCTGAAATGCGATCTGGGGTTGGCCGAAGCCGTTTCCCTGCCGGACGCCGAAACGCAGGAGCGCTGGGATTTAACCACCCCGCAGTGGCCGATCCTGCACGCGGTTCTGAAGGGCATTTCACGCAACCAGATGATGGCCCGCCACAAAGCCAACCACATTCAAGTCGTCTACGCCCCCGACTTAGATTCGGCCCGCCACGGTCTCTACGCCAAAGCCGCCGCCCTGTCCTGCCTGGGGCTGGACGTGTCCCTGTGCGGGGAGATTTAATGAGGCGAATTTAGTATAATTGGGCGAGGGGGCTGTGAGCGCCTTTCCCATCTCTACGCCACCGGATGCGGCAGGACGCGGAGGTAGGTGTGCAGCCCATAGCCCATCAGGGCGAGAAAGGCGGCGAGGCCGAGGTAGGCCGCGCCGAACTTCCAGCGGTCTGCCGCCGTTGCCTGGTAATAGGGGCTGTCTTCGGGCTTGGCTTTCCAGCCCGCAATGATGCGCGGCAGGCTCATCAAGGCCAGCAGCCCGATGAAAGGGTTCAGCGGGATCAAAAACAGCAGCAAAACCGCGCCGACGGCCAGCAGCTTGGGGGAAAACAGCGGCGTAATCCAGCCACCGTCCAGCGGCGCGGTGGGGGCAAGGTTGAACAGGTTCATAAAAAAGTTAAATTGTGCCAGAACCAGCCAAAGCGGCGAATGGCCCGGCAGAATGGCATACAGCAGCAGGCAGCCCAGGCCCGCCAGTGTTCCGAAGACCGGCCCCATGATGCCGATAAACGCATCCTCCACGATGTTTCTGCCGTAGCGCTTGGTTGTGACAAATGCGCCCATCAGCGGGATGAACACCATGATACCCGTTGGAATACCGCGCAGACGGGCCGCAAAGGCATGGCCGCACTCATGGATGAAGATCAGCAGCACAATTCCGACCCCAAACTGCCAGCCATAGATCAGACCCCAGACCCACATGGAAACCAGCATGGACCCGGCCCCCAGCAGGAACTTGAACTTGAGCAGGATCAAGAACAAAAACTTCAGCTTGGACAGCAGCACGAGAACCGGAGCGCCGATCTTGGCGAGCAGAAGCAGACCGGACGCTATCGCGCCCAGAATGCCGCCCTTATCTTTCCAGCGGCCCAGCAGGCCCGGTGTCGGGGGCGGAGGGGCGTAGTAAGGCCGGGGCGCATCAGCGGCAGACGGTTCGGGGGCAGTGGGCGGCGTGGCGTCTGCGCGCTGACCATCCGCCGTGCGGCCTGTCAGCATTCGTCGGCGGCGCGCTTCGTCGTCTTCATGGAACTCGGTATTGTTGTGATTTGGCGCGTCTATCGTCGTGTTCCTTTCACAGAGGCTCTCTTTAGATACGCCGATGAAAGACAAACCATTCCAGCAGCAAAAAGCCCAGGGCGAAGGCAGCGAGTGTCGGCCAGAGGTCGTCTTTGGTACGGCGCGAGAGCGGCAGATGCTCGGCCAGCGGCGCGCCGGGATGGTTGAGCGCAGACGGGTTCTGGGCGGCCAGGCGGCTCTCATCCGAACTGTCTAAATTGACAGCAAAGGGATAATCCAGGCCATCCACGCGGGCATGGTACAGCCCCGCCTGCCGGGTATCATCAATCAGCACAATTCCGCCGGCGGCAGGCGCGGCAACGGCGGTGGCGCTGCCGTCGGGCCGTGTAATGCTTGCACTGGTCCCGCCGGGCGGCAGAGTGAGAGATACAACGCCGCCCGTCGGCGTCTCCACCTGGCTGGCTCCCAGTCCGCCCGCCGCTGTCAGCCAGCGGACGGCATTGGTCAGGAAAATGGGGAACGAGACGCGCATCGGCCAGTTGGAATCGCTGAGGTCAAACGCCACGGAGATGACGCGCAGGCCGTTATGCTCCCCGGCGGCCAGCAGCGGCCCCGAATCAGCATCCGCCAGCGACTCGCCCCAGGGCTGCGTCTGCGTTCGCAGGGCTTTTCGCAGCTGCAAGCCCTCCCCCTCCATGTCCACAAAGCGCATGGCGGGATGGGTATGGCTCTGGTCAATAAAGGCCGGGTCATCCGCACTGCCGCTGCCGGCCAGCGGCATTTGATCACTCAGGGCATTGAACACAAGATAGTTGCCCGGCGGCAGGGGCGCTGCGGGCAGAGCGCCATCAAAGACCACCATCGCGTAGCCCGCACCGCTTTTCCCAACGGTGGCAAACTCGTCCGGCGCACATTCTTCCAGCACGACATCCGGGTCCAGGTTCAAGCCGCGCTCCAAAAATAAATTGCCGGAAGAAACCAGCAGCACTTTGCGCGGACGCGGCGGAGACAGCACCAGGGAAGCCTGATTGTCGGTCACCAGATCATCTTTCACATCGTCCAGTCGCGCCGTCACGACGCCGCCGTTTTTGAGCAGGGGGCTGTCAAACGTTTCCGACTGACTGCCGGCTGTCAAACTCAGTGCGCGGGCGTCAATCAGTTTCCCGTCTTTCAGCAGAGACAGTGTTCCGCCACCCGTGTGCGGCATACCGCCCAAATCCTGCACCTGTGCAAAGACTTCGTAGCCCGCGGTCTGCGGGTCGCGCCGTCCATCCAGCCGCGTGATGGCTAAATTGTCGGGCGTCGTCGTCCCCACGCTCACCAGCTTCACATCCGTGCTGCCCAGCGGCAGCGTCCCCAGCTTGCGCCCATCATCAGCGGAATACGCACCGTCGGAAAAGACGCGGATTTCGGCTCCGCTCCTGGCCCCCACCAGCGACTGTGCCAGCGTGATTGCTCCGGGCATATCCGCCACAGTATCCGTCCCCGCCGCCCCGTCAATCGCCGCTTTGAGATGCTCTTTGTCGCCGGTGAACCCTGGCAGCAAAGAATCGGCTTTATTCGACGCCGATAGGACGGTGGCGACATCCCCCCCACGCATTTCCCGGTCTATGAAATTGTCAGCGGCAGCTTTCGCGGCAGCCAAACGCCCCCCGCGCACATCAGTCGCATTCATGGACGCTGACGTGTCCAGCACCAGCACGATGGCATGTCCTGCCATCCCCTGCCCGTACACAAAGGGCCGGGCGAATGCACAGACAAGCAGGAAAGCGGTGAGAAGCTGGAGAAACAGCAGCAAGCTGCGCCGCAGCTTCTGGAACGGTGCGTTCGCCTGCGTCTCCTGAAGCAGCGCGCTCCAAAGATACAGCGACGAAACCGTCACATCCTGCCGCTTAAGCCGCAGCATCCAGAGAGCGATGATGCTACCAAGCAGCGGCACAGCCCAGAGCAGATTGATTGGATTGAGCAGGTTCATAGAATACCGAAACCGGCCCCCCAGCCCCCAATAATGGGAGCCGGTGGGGCCATCATTATGTCCATCACCATTTTAAAGCATCCGCTCGCCGCGCACTACCTGACGCACCTGCGGGACCAAACCACCAAGCCGGCCAATTTTCGCCTGCTGACCAAGCGGCTGACCGTGCTGCTGGCTCTGGAAGCCACGCGGACGCTTTCTTTGCGGCCTCGCGCCATCCAAACGCCGCTGGAACCGATGGATAGCCCTGTTCTGGCTGACCCTCTGGTAGCGGTTCCCGTGCTGCGGGCAGGTCTGGGAATGCTGGACCCGATTGTTGAGTTTTTCCCCGATGTTTCCGTCGGCTATATTGGCCTGGAGCGCGACCATGCGACAGCCGTGGCGGCGTCCTATTACGCCAAGCTGCCGCCGCAGATGAACGGGCGGACAACGCTGCTCTTAGACCCCATGCTCGCCACCGGCGGCTCCGCCTGCCAGGCCGTGGAGACGGTGAAAACGGCGGGTGCGGGCCGAATTCTGATGCTCTGCATTGTCGCCGCCCCCGAAGGCGTGGAACGGCTGAACGCCAAGCACCCGGATGTCCCCATCTTCACTGCCGGGCTGGACCGCGAGCTGAACGCGCTGAAATACATCCTGCCGGGCCTGGGCGACTTCGGCGACCGACTATACGGAACCGAAGGGTAATTACTTCAGCATTCCGCCGTTCCGCAGGTATTTCAAGATCACTTCCTCAAACGGGACGCCTGTAGACGTTCGCACATAATCCATGCCGTAGCGGTTTGCCAGTGCTTGCAGGCCGCCGCAAAACGACTGCACCTGCGCTTCATATTGGGCCAGAATATGCGGGGAAATACTCACTTCCCGCACTTCATTCGTCTCCGAGTCTACCAGCCGCAGATCGCCGGTCAGAGTCGGGCGGACTTCTTCTTCATCCAACACGTGCAGCAGTACGACTTGAAATCGGCGCGACAGCAGGGCTTTAATCCCCTGCACATGAGTTGGGTCAAAGAAGTCGGAAATGACGACGGCGATGCCGACGTTTTTGGCGCGCGCCGCGTACTGCGCCAGCGCATCCCCGAAGCGCGTCCCGCCGCCGACAGGCAGTTTGTTTTCTAAAAACTGGAAGAAGGGAAAAATGCCCGGCTTGCCGCGCAGCGGCGGCAGGCGTTCGCCGAGCGTGTCATTAAACGATGCCAGCAGAACGCGGTCATATTCCGAGAGGGCAATATAACCCAGGGCGGCAGCGACCCGGCGCGCATAATCGGCTTTGGTCAGCGGGCTGCCGAAGTCCATGCTCTGGCTGGTGTCCAGCAGCAAGTGGATGGAAAGGTCTTCTTCCTCCACAAACAGCTTCAAAAACAGCTTTTCCAGCCGCCCGTAAGCCTTCCAGTCCACATAACGCAGATCGTCGCCCAGAGAATACTCGCGGAAGTCGGCGAACTCCACCGACGACCCGCGCTTGAGCGAACGCCGCTCCCCTTTGGTCTGCCCGGCAAAAACGCGCTTGGAAACCAGGCTGAGGGCTTCCAACTTTTTGAGAAACGGCGGATCAAGAATGGTTTGCGTGGTCGCCATATGGGATTATTGTAGCACAATGGCGGGGAAAGTCCTATCCCGGCCCGTAAACTCGCCACCCTTACCTCGGAGGGTGGCGAGTTTACGGGCCGGGATAGGACTTACACTGGCAGGTAGGTTTTCAGCAGCACGGCGTCCTTATCGCCGCCATCAATGGCATAGTCGCCCAATGCCGCCGGGAGAATATAGGAACGGCCCTGCACCAGTTTTTGACCGCCCACTGCCGCTTCGCCGGCATGGACAAACAGATGGTGAAAGCCGTCGGCCAGTGACTGCGGCAGAGATGCTCCCGCCGGGACGGTCAGCCGGTCAGTGGAAAAGTAGGGGGTGCGGAAAATCGATTCGACTTTTCCATTCCCGTTGTCCGCGACGACCTGCGGCTTGCGGATATGGCGCGACAGGTCGTTATAGGCCGGGTCCTGCTCAATCGTCGCCAGATAATCCGCCACATGGGTGGGACGCAGGCTGCCGTCGTCTAAAAACTTGCCTTTGTCAAAGCCGCGCATGGAGCAAAGCTCGTCGGGAACATCAACCTGCACTTCGTATACCAGGTTGCCGTCGGGAAAGCGCTCGCTGTCATCTTCCCAGGAGTGATGGATACCGCCCGCTGTCAGGTCAATCACATCGTCCGTATGGGCTTCAACGACATTGACATACGCATATGGGTCCAGGCTCTGAATGCGCTGCGCGGCCTGCGCCCGTGCGTCTTCCACCGTGAACCGGCCCGATTTCACTTCCCGGCTCAGTCGGCCCATTTCATCGTCGATGGTGTGCAGAACCCGCGCGTAGGCCTCAAACAATGTTCCCGGCTTCAGGCCGAACGTATACAATCCCGGCGCGAGATAGAACCAGGCTTCCGGCTTGGGTATCCAGTGGCCGAGCGTCTTGCCTTCCGGCAGATGTACCTGAAACGAGTTGCCTTTGGCCTGCGTCAGCTTGATCAGCAGGGATAAATCTGGCCCAAACTTGTCCAGAACTTTCTGCCCCAGCCAGCCTGCCGGATCAGAGTGAAGCAAGTCAGATAAAGGAACGATGGCCCCGCCGTCCGGGTCAATTAAATGGGACGCTTTTGCCAGCTCATACGACTGCCCGACTTTTTTGCCCTGCCACTGCGGGTCTTTGGATAACCCTTTGAGGTCAATGATATACTGGCCGCCCCAGCTTGGCTGCTCAATCAGTTCATCCTGCACCTGCCAGGGGGCTTTGGTAATAGTAGTCATGCGGTGTGTTCTCCCAACGCCGTTGTACCCGTTTCCGCAGGGGTAAATGTCACCCGTGCATAGATTTCCGCCAGCGGCAGGGAAAAATGCAGCGCGTGGAGCGTCACACTTGCCGTCAGCCCATCGCTTTTTTCGTAGAGCCACTGCCCGCTCTCGGCCTGACGGCTATACCGCTCCACCTGCGGCTTGTCCTGGGAAATCAGCACATAGCCGCGCAGCGATTCAACCTGCTGGAACTGAGCAAACTTCGCACCCCGGTCATAGTTCTCCATCGAATCCGAAAGCACTTCCACAATGACCAGCGGATTCAGCAGAACGTCAAAATGGCCGTCCGCGAACTCCGGTTCGCCGCACGCCACCGTCGCATCGGGATAAGTATACAGCCCGGTCGCCGAAACCAACACGCGCATATCGCTGGGATAGGTCTCACAGGGACTGCCTTTGAGACGTTCGCGCAGTTCACCCACAACATTACCCACAATCAAATTGTGTTCGCGGCTGGCCCCGGCCATCGCAAACATCTGGCCGGAAAAATACTCGCTTTTACCGAGCGTATTTCGTTCGATTTCCAGATACTGCTGCGGCGAAAGGTAAGGGATGGTTTGGGCGGACATAACAGACTCCTCGCCGCTACGGATAGAAATTAGGATTATCTACTGCCAATCCTTCGGCGGAGGCTGCGGCATTCAGCGCCGCTCCCGGATAATCGTTTCGGAGACAGGTTCTCCACGCACGACAATTGGCTGCGGGTCGGGGCGAAGCCGCCTGCCTGTTGGGACGTGCGTGAAGACGCCTTTTGCCACCATGTCTTTCACAAACTGTCGTTCCCGTTCCTCCATATCGTCTATGGCGGGCGGCGTCAGTCAGGAATCCAGCAGTGCGCGAAGCTGCTGCTGCTCCTGGGGCGTTAAGGCCCTGGCCTGCTCGGTCACCCGCTCCAATGTTACTTCTGCCATGAGGGTTTCTCCTTGTCGTGATTATACCAAATTTCTTAACTCGTCAACTTGCGCTGCAAGTCATAAAGCCGGGTTAAGGCTTCAATCGGGGAAAGGGTGGCGAGGTCGAGCGATTCCAATTCGTCCAGAACAGGGTGACGCTCGGCTTCAAAGAGCGTGGCCTGCAATTGGCGCGTCTGCGTAGAAAGCTGCCGGGCCGCTTCTTCGCCTTTACCCAGAGCTTCCAGCGTTTTCAGAACTTCGCGGGCGCGTTTCAGCACCGGGTCGGGGACGCCGGCCAGCTTCGCCACCTGGATGCCGTAGCTTTTGTCCGTGCCGCCGGGCATGATCTTGCGGAGCCAGACAATATGATCGCCCTGCTCTTTGACGGCGACCCGGAAGTTCTGGACGCCGGGCAGCGTTTTTTCCAGTTCGTTCAAATGGTGGTAATGCGTGGCAAACAGTGTTTTGGCTCCCACCGCGTGGAGATACTCGGTGATCGCCCAGGCCAAAGCCAGGCCGTCATAGGTGCTGGTTCCGCGCCCGACTTCATCCAAAATCACCAGGCTGCGCGGCGTGGCATTGTTGAGGATATTGGCAGTCTCATTCATTTCCACCATGAAGGTCGACTGACCGCTTGCCAGATCATCGTGCGCCCCGACACGGGTAAAGATGCGGTCTACCAGGCCAATGGAAGCCGCATCGGCGGGGACGAACGAGCCGATCTGGGCCAGCAGCACAATCAACGCGACCTGGCGGAGATAGGTGCTTTTGCCCGCCGAATTGGGGCCGGTAATAATGTGCAGGCGATTATCTTCACCGTCCAAATAAGTGTCGTTGGGAACAAACAGGGTTCCGCTTTGCAGAGACTCGACGACCGGATGGCGGCCAGCGGTGATTTGAAGCGTGTCGCCGCTGTGGACTTCCGGGCGGACGAACCGGCCCTGCAACGCGATTTCGGCCAGCCCTGCGAATACGTCTAACCGGGCCAGCGTTTTGGCGAGTTTCAGTATCTGCCCGGTGTACTTGTCCGCAATCTCGTCCCGGATTTGGACAAAAAGCTGATATTCCAGCTCCACGATTTTTTCTTCCGCGCCCAGCACCTGCGCTTCATGTTCTTTCAGCGCAGGCGTAATATAGCGCTCGGCATTGGCCGTCGTCTGCTTGCGGTGGTATTCGTCCGGGACTTTGACACTGCCGGAGGCTTTGCTGATTTCAATGTAATAGCCGAAGACGTTGTTGAAGCCGACTTTGAGGCCCTTAATGCCCGTCTTTTCACGCTCACTTTCTTCGATTTGGGCGATGAAGCCCTTGCCGCCGGAACGCAATAAACGCAGAGCGTCTAATTCTTCGTGGTAGCCGTCTTTGATTAGTCCGCCTTCGCGCAGAAGCATCGGCGGCTCCGGCTCAATCGCATTTTCGAGGAGCGCAGTCAATTCGTCGGGAGGAGCAGCGACAATCGCCCGCATGGGCGCCAGTGCGCCGCCTTCCGGGGCGCGGGATAAGGCAGCGGCGACATCGGGCAAAGCCTGTAAGGACTGCTTCAGCGCAATCAAATCACGGGCATTGGCCGCGCCGGAGCAGACACGGGCGGTGAGACGCTCCAAATCGGCGATGCGCCGCAGGGCATCACGCAAATCGCCGCGCAGCAGAGAATCCCCGGCGGCTTCGGCGACGGCAGCTTGCCGATTGTGAATTTTGTCTAATGCCAGGAGAGGCTGGTCAAACCATTTGCGTAATAGACGCCCGCCCAGTGAGGTCACGGTGCGGTCTAAAATCGTCACCAGGCTTTTGGATTTCGCGCCGTCGGCCAGCGAGTGAGTCAGTTCCAGATTGCGCCGGGCAGCAGCGTCCAGCACCATGTAGTTTTCGGTGGAGTAGGTTGCCAGGCTTCGAATATGGCCGACGGCGCTTTGGTGGGTGTGCTTGACATAATCCAGCAGCAGCGCGGCGGCATCCAGCCCGGAGGTCATCGTGTCCGCGCCGTAGCCGCGCAGGGAGGGTGTGCCGAAGTGATCCAGCAACTGCTGGCGAGACGATTTGCGCGTTTCCCCCGGATGGTGAACCGTGACGACGGTTTTGGACGCGGCCTTAATCGCTTCGCCCAGTTCCTCCATGCCCGGCATCAGGAGACATTCGGCGGGCTGAAGCCGCAGGATTTCTTCGACGACTTTTTCCGGGCCATCCTCGCAGGCCATCTCGGTGGCAAGAAATTCTCCTGTGGAAACGTCGACTACCCCTACCCCGCTCGGCATTTTCGCGCCGGTGATCGCCGCCACCAGATAGTTGTTCGTCCGCGCATCCAGCATGGCGTCTTCCACCACCGTACCCGGCGTCATCACGCGGGTCACACGCCGTTTGACCAGTCCTTTGGCCTGTTTGGGGTCTTCCACTTGATCACAGACGGCGACTTTGAAACCCTTGCCGATCAGCCGTGCGACATAGCGCTCCATGGCATGATGCGGCACGCCTGCCATCGGTATTCTCGCCGCGGCGGATTTGTCCTCGCGGCCTGTGAGCGTGATTTCCAATTCCCGCGCGATAGTCTCCGCGTCTTCTCCGTAGGCTTCGTAAAAGTCACCCACCCGCATCATCAGAAGGACATCCGCGCGTTCGGCTTTGGTGTCGAAATACTGCCGCAGCATGGGGGATAAATTCGTGTGGACTTGGCCCATAAACCGTACACCTGTTCGTAAAACTCTCTGCTTTATTATAGCAGAAAAACGCGGACGACGTAACACAACTCACCGGGGCGATAAACGCCCCGTCTCACGAAAGCAATTGTCCTGCGGACAGAAGAACAGACTCTTCGCGTCCGCAGGACGGTTGCAATTCACAGACGGGGCGTTTATCGCCCCGGTCACTCATTAGCAGCGCAATTCAATTCGCGCTCGTCGCCGCGCCGCTGCCGGGCGGAGCAACGACATCGGCTCCCAGTGCGCCGCTGGCTTTCAGAGCGGAAGCGTAGTCCTCGCCAAGCGTCACTATGACTTCGGACGGAGGAGTCCAGCCGAGTTTATTGGGCTGGACGGGGCGGCGCAGAGTGACCGGAGACGAAACACCCAGCAGCAGCGCGATATCCTGCGGAGCGGCAGGGTTGGCGACTCCCGTGTCCAGCAAAGTCGTGCGGGCGGTTTCGGACTTGGGTGAAGCCGCCGCATCCACGAGATGCACTTTCGGCAATGCCGCATTGCCGCCGTTGCGGACATCCGTATAGCCAAGCTGCCTGAGCTGCGCGACGGCGTGCTGGGCAAGACCGGGGGTGGACGTGCCGTTTTTCACCGTGACCGTCACAAGGCGGCGGGGGGCGGTTTCATCCCCTTTGATCAGCCAGTCGGCGTAGGCATGAGCGACTTCCGGCTTGATCTGATAAAGCCATGCGCCATCCACGCCTCGGAA
Organism: Capsulimonadaceae bacterium; assembly: GCA_965277095.1. GTDB lineage: Bacteria > Armatimonadota > Armatimonadia > Armatimonadales > Capsulimonadaceae > JANXMY01. The sequence goes on along the minus strand of OZ255718.1, from coordinate 1,686,616 downwards.
GTCATCGCCGGGAAGCGAGGCCGTTTGAATATCGTCCGGCTGAATACCCTTGAAAATGGCAGCCAGATCAAACAATTGCTGCCGCGTCAGGTCGGTGCGGACCGTGGACATGGCGACATCGACGAGATGCGGGGCCTGGGTGACATTGGCGAAGTTTTTGGCCCTGGCCACCATGGCTTTGAGAAGAACATGCTGGCGGTACATGCGCCGCTCATCGCCGTCTTCCGGCGTTGTCTTTTTGCCGGCATCCGGGTGGCGGTAGCGGGCAAAGCTCACCGCCGCGTCGCCGTCCAAATGCTGCTGGCCCGGCTGGAGATCAATGCTGAGATGGCCCCATTTATCATGGTAGTGCATCTCGTGTTCCACGTCCAGGTCTACGCCGCCGAGCGCATCCACCATTTTTTTCGTTGAGTCGATATTCAGCACCAGGTAATGGGTGATGTTCGTTCCTAAAAACTCGTTGACTGTGGCGACTGTCCGATCCGGGCCGCCGGACGAGTAAGCGGCATTGATTTTGAAGTGCCAATTGTTTTTCGCGCCGACAATATGGGCGTAAGTATCGCGCGGGATAGACAGCATCGTCGCTTTTTTCGTGTTTAAATCCAGCGTCATCACAAACAGCGTGTCGGTGCGCGATTTCGACGTATAAACAACATCTGTGTTGTCGGTCCAACTGTCGTCAATCCCCATGCAGACAATGGTGAGCTTGTCCTGCCCCGGAAAACCTTCTTTGGGTTCAAACGCGGCTTCATGGGCGTCGTGCATGGCCTGCATGATGCTGCCATGCCCGCCGGTCATTCGGCGATAAGCGCTGAGAAATACTCCCGCCCCAACCGCGAGGACGAAGACGACCACCACCAGGGACCAGAGCGCAATTTTTTTGCCTTTGCTCATAATATTTTCCAGAAAGAAACCGCAGCCCGACATAGGAGCCTAACCCCCCGGCCCCGAAAGAACCTAACCCCCGGCCCCCTTCCCTGTTAAGGAAGGGGGAGGCAAAAAAGAAAGCCTCCCATCATTTCTTACCCTTCCCTAACAGGGAAGAGTGGCAGCTTGTTGCCGGGTTAGGTTCTTATAGCAGGGTTAGGCTTCTACTCCGCCATCGACAGCTCCAGGCCGCGCTCCGAGCGGGCGGGCAGCAGCTCCCCGGTAAATCCCCACAGGTGCGATTTGACGGCCTTCACCTGTACCAACTGCCCCTGCAAATCGCGCGAGGCCGGGAAATTGATCGTTTTTCCCTGACGGTTGAGGCCGGTCCATTTCGCCGGGTCTTTCGGGCTGCGACGCTCAACCAGCACTTCGTAGAGGTTTCCGACTTGCGAGGCGTTGCGGCTCAAAGTAATTTCGTTTTGCAGGGCGATGAGTTTATGCAGGCGGTCTAATTTGACTTCTTCAGGGATTTGATTCTCCAGAACAGCGGCTTTGGTTCCCTCGCGCGGCGAATAGGCGAACATGAACGCTGAATCGTAGCGTGTTTCCGCCACGAACTGCATGGTGTTCTCGTATTCCTCGTCCGTCTCGCCGGGGAACCCGAGCATGATGTCTGTGGTCAGACCGACATCGGGAACGGCCTGGCGCAAACGGCTGACGATGTCCTTGTACTGGCCGAGCGTATAGCCCCGGCCCATGCGGTGGAGCAAAGCGTCGTCGCCGACCTGCACCGGCATATGCACCTGTTCGCAGACTTTGGGCAGACCCGCGATGGCATCAATCACATCCTGATGAAAGTCTTTCGGGTAGGGCGACGTGTAGCGGATGCGTTCAATGCCCTCGATAGCATTGAGCCGTTCCAGTAAATGCGCGAACGTGCAGGGGTCGTCCAGAAACTTGCCGTAGGAATTGACGGTCTGGCCCAGCAGAGTCACTTCGCGGGTTCCCAGAGATGCCAGCCGCTCCACTTCCAGCACAATTTCGTCGGCGGGCCGGGAACGCTCTTTGCCGCGTGTGATCGGAACAATGCAGAACGCGCAGAATTTGTCGCAACCGTAGGAAATAGACACGAAGGATTTGAGTTTCGGCGTCAGCCCTCCCAGAGCGCGCAGGGGAGTTGCTTTATCGTGCCGGTCTCTGCGCGACGGCAGCTCGGTGGCAATCAGTTTGACGCGCTCCTGCTGGACACGCTCCACCAGCGCGGGGATTTTGTCAATCTGGCCCGTGCCGACGACCAAATCTACATAGGGGGCGCGGCGGCGAATTTCCGGGGCTTCTTTCTGGGCCATGCAGCCGCAGACACCGATCACGAGGTTGGGATTGAGGGCTTTAAGTTCGCGCAGCTCGCCCAGTTTGCTGTAAACTTTGCGCTCCGGCTTGGCCCGCACAGAGCAGGTGTTGAGCAGGATGACTGAAGCGTCTTCCACGCGCTCCGACGGATGGTATCCCTGGCCTTCGAGCATCAAGGCCATTTGTGCTGAGTCATCCTCGTTCATCTGGCAGCCCCAGGTCAGCACCGTGTAGCCGCCGCGCCCGGTTTGGGTCGGCAGGAGGTCAGCCAAAGACAGTTCAGGGCATTCGCTTACAAGTGTCATCAAGTTATTATATCGCAAAGAGTGGGGGAAATGCAAGCAGTAATTATTGCGCTATCACATACACCGTGAACATTTCGTTTCGGTACACTTCTCTCAAATACGGCGGGGGCGCGGCAGCGAGTTCCACAAAATGATGCAGGCCATCACGCCGCTTAAACGTAACCTGGGAAAGAGCGTTCGGATAAAAGAGATATTGAGCGCCGGTGGACAGCAAAAACGCATGACGGTCAGGCTCCGGGGTCAGCGCATCAAACGCCTCCGAGAATTCTGCTTCTTTCTGCGCGTAATGCGGCGTTTCGCCCCAGTGACCGGCCCAGACGGCGCGGCCTGCTTCGCCGGGGAGATAAGTGCAGAGGCCGGGCGGCCCCACCACAGCCGCGTCGGGCGCAGTATTTGCCCGGAGCCAGCGGTAGACATCTCCCTGTGCGGTGGGAAGAAACGGCGAAAGATGCGTTTCGCTTCGGTTGCTCTGCAAATGGTTGATGTCGCGCACCAAAAACAGCACGTTGGACGGCGCGGCGGCCAGCACCAGCAGGGCCAGCAGCCAGCCCTGTGCGCGGGGCTTGAAAAGCCGCGCCAGCCAGGCCGCGCCGATGCCCGCCAGCAGGCACAGGGGAATATGCTCGCCCATCAGAATTTTGCGCTGAAACGCGAAGGGCAGATAAATCACGCCCAGACCCGCGACCGCCCAGCAGAAAGCAAATAGCAATGGCATAGCAGGGCTTGTCCCTGCCCTTTCCGCACCTTCGCTTTCTTTCACTTCCCCCTTGCTGGGGGCGGGGGAGCCATTCCTCCCCAGCACCCACACGGCCAGCAATGCCAGCAGAAACACCAGACCGTAGCCAAACGCATAATGCCAGAAGGCAGGGGAAAGCGTGGGTACACCGGCACGTTTGGCAAAAACCGGTTCGTGCATCAAGAGATACACCATGTATCCGGTCGTCGGCAGGGTCAGTGCGAGGGCAACACACGCCCGCGCCCAGCTTAGGGCGACTCCTTTGCCGCGCCGAATGATTGTCCAAACAAGCAGAGACAGGCCCCAGGCGGCGGACAGGTGCAGCACGTCATACGAATGAATATTTCCCAGGATGCCGCCGCAGATGCCTGCAATCACAGGATATTTCCATTTGCCAGTCTGTTCGCCGAGCAGCAGAGCGTAGAACGCGCCGAGAATGAGCAGCGTACTGACCGTCATCAGGGCCGACGTGTAAATGCTGAGAAACGTGTATGCTTCCGGCTGCCAGGCATCGACCGGACTGCCCAGCGGGTTTTTGTCGTGCCACACGGCCCACTGCGTCCAGCCAAAGCCGCTGCCCAGGCAGGCGAAGCCAAAGGCCGTCAAGCGGGAATATTTGTCATTAGGGAGGCAGTAGCGATAAAAGCAGTAAATGAGCCGGAGCAGGGCCAGCCCGCCGCCAACGCGGACAATCTGCAAAGCGGCCTGCGGGGAGCAGTGCGTCAGAGCCATCATGCGGCCCAGCAGCCAGAAGAAAAGATTGAATTCCAGTCCCTTTTGAGGCTCGGTGGTGAAAAGGTTGCGGAGAAAAAAGTGACCGTCGGCCATCTGGCGCAGCCACGACAGATAATTGCAGTAATCATCGATATTGTAGGCTGTGCCAATAAAGAATGTGCCGGGCGGGGTGATAAAATAACCCAGCAGATAGGGCAGGCAAGCGGCAAAGAGGGTGAAAGCGATCAGGGCAGCGACGAGGCGTTTTTCCGTCAAGCCGACTGTCGGGACGCTGCTTGCCGCGCCCTGTCTTTTATTCCTCATCGGCCTCAGTATCTTCGGCATCATCCGTCTCGACCACCGCGCGCAGCAGAGCAATGGCATTTTCAGACAGAATGCGGCTGCGGTCGGGCCGGGTCAGCGTGGACGCGGTTTCCACCAGGGCGCGCGGCAGGGACGGGTCGGCGTGGGGCTGGCCGCTGCCGTAGACCAGCTTGCGGGGGGTCAGCACGGAGGACGCAAAGGCGATTTTGTCTGCATCCAGGCTGCCGGAGATTTCGAGATAGATGTTCAGGTGCTGCTTGGCCGCTGCCACCGCGGAGCGCCAGTCGTCGCCGCCCATTCCCAGCCACAGAAATTTCATGGCGGGAAATGCCGCCGCGATCTCGCGCCCGGCATGAACGGCATCGCCGTCCGGGACGTGCAGCGCCACCGGCTTGGCATAGCGCCGCTGGGCATTGAGTATCTCGCGAGCGTCTTCCAGAATGACCGGACGGCCGTTGTGGCCGAACATGGCCGCGCCGATCATGCCGCGCCGCATTTCGTGCCGCCGCTGTTCTTCCTGCGATTCCGCAGGGTAGCCTGCGTTGAGAGTCACCCAGCCAAACAGACCCTCCTCGGCAGAAATAATCTCGCGCAGGCGGCGATTGCCGGTGACGAAATCACAGTCCGCCGCCAGGGCCGAAATCAGCGCGGCTCCCGTAATCTCTCGCGCGCGCAGCGTGTTCAAAATCGCTTCACGGTTTGCCGTCGCCGATGAAAACGGCAGGTCGCCATAATAAACATGAGCGTCAAAGATCGGCATGGCTTATCCTTCCCCGCCGCTTTGCCAGATGCGTCCGGCGTTCCCCGACAGCACAGCAGTTTGATCGGCGTCCGAGAGACCGGATGCACGGACATAACTCAGAGCAGACGCCAGCGACAGGCCGGGCGCGTCGGAGCCAAACAAAATGCGGTCAATACCTATCGTATCCCGCAGCAGCGGCAGGGCATGAGGGGCTTGGAGCGCATGGGTTTCCAGATACAAATTCGGCTGAACGCGCATCAGGGCCAGCGCCTCGGTCAGCGTGTCGGGGGAGACGCCTTCCAGAATGACGGGGTGCGGGAACTCATCCAGCAGGCGCACAAGCTGCGTCGCTTCCCCGCGCCGGTCAGTCGTCACCATGATCGGCATTCGGTCCAGCCGCGCCAGAGCGGAAATAATGCGAAGAAACGGCGCGTATTCCAGCGGCCAGTTCTGCAAATGCGGGAAAAAGCGGAACATTTCAAACGCATCCTCCGCAATGCTTTCGAGCAGCCCTTCCTGTCCCCAGAAGTGCGCGGGATTAAGAGTGGCGACAGGGATGAGATGGTCATGCGCCTTGCAGGAACGCATGGTTTCCGCGTTGCCCTCGGCGGCACTGTGAAAAATGCCCCAGGTGGACAGGGACAGGCACCAGTCCACGCCCTGCGCGCTCATGGCGGCCACCAGCGTGTCCGCATTGCTGTCCGGGTGCTGCGACGGGTAAGCCCCGAAGAGCGTATTGACATCCGTGATTTCCATAATAAGCTAAGAACCTAACCCCGGCGCTGCGCGCCGCCCCTTCCCTCAAAAGGAAGGGGGATGACAAGAGAAAACAGCCTGCGTATGACTTCTTACCCTTCCCTAACAGGGAAGGGTCGGCGCGCAGCGCCGGGGTTAGGTTCCGAACGGATTAGGTTCCTACCATCCCCAGCGCCCGATCCAGCCGCCGCAGGCAGCGGTCGCGGCCCAGGGCGACAATCGTTTCAAACAAACCCGGCCCGGTCGTCCGGCCCGACACGGCGACGCGAACAGGATGGATGACCTCGCCGCCTTTGACGGCGAACTCTTCCACCACCTGACGGACGACTTCTTCGGTGGCCGCTTCGTCAAAAACTTCCAGGGCGGTGAATTTCTCGCGAACGCGGCGCAGGCGATCTCCGACGCCGGGATGAGCCAGCCACTTTGTCACCGCCTTTTCGTCAAACAGATACTCATCGTCAGGCAGCAGGAAGAAGTCAGCCAGCGCGGGCGCTTCGGCCAGAGTCTTCATGCGCTCCTGCTCAAGCGCCAGCACCTGCCCGATATATTCCAGTGTTTTGACTTCCGGGTCATCGCTCACAAGGCCCGCGTCCTGCAAAAACGGCAGCGTTCGTTCGGCCAGATCGGGCAGGGACAACTGCCGGAGGTACTGGCCGTTGAACCAGAGCAGCTTTTCCGGGTCACTGATCGGCGAACGGTTCAGAATGCCGTCCAGATCAAACTTTTCCACCAATTCGGGGACAGTGTAAAGATCGCGCTCTTCTTTGGCCGACCAGCCCTGCATGGCGAGAAAATTCAGCGTTGCTTCGCGCAGATAGCCCTGCTTCGGATATTCCAACGCGCCTAATGCCCCGTTGCGCTTGCCGAACTTCTTTTTGTCCGGCCCCATCATCACCGGCAGGTGGGCGTAAATCGGCGGCTCCCATCCCAGGGCGCGGTGAATGAGAATGTGCAGCGGCGCAGATGGCAGCCATTCCTCGCCGCGCAGTACGTGAGAAATCTCCATCAAATGATCGTCCACCTGCGCTGCCAGATGGTAGGTCGGGTAGCCATCGGATTTAAGTAAAATCGCATCTTCCAGCGTCCGGTTTTCCACCGTGATCTCGCCGTAGACCGCATCGGTGAACGTCACTTTGCCCTCCAGCGGCACGGCAAAGCGGACGGCGGCAAACTGCCCGCGCGTCTTTTCGTACTCGGCCCGCTCGGCGTCGTTGAGATGCCGGTGGCGGCGGTCATAGCCGGGCGGCAGGCCGCGCTTTTGCTGGTTTTCGCGCATCCGGGCCAGCTCTTCCGGTGTGTCATAGGCCCGGTAAGCTTTGCCCGCGGCAATCAACTGCGCGATATATTTGTGGTAAATCGGCAGCCGCTGAGACTGAATATATGGCGCGTGCGGTCCGCCGACTTCTGGGCCTTCGTCATAATCCAGGCCATATTCCCGCAGCGAATCGAGAATGACCTGAACGCCGTCCGCCGTTTCGCGGTTCTTATCCGTATCTTCAATGCGAAGAATGAACGTGCCGCCGGTATGCCGGGCATACAGCCAGTCCCAGAACGCGGTGCGGATGCCGCCGATGTGCAGCGCGCCCGTCGGTGACGGGGCGAATCGAACGCGAACGTTGGTCATAGAGAGAAATTTGCCTTCTTGAACGTATCGCTAGGGTAGCATTTTTGCCGGGGATTGTCAAGGGCCGCGTCCTTGACACCCGGCCTCAGTTTGCGCTATCATACAGGCCAAAAGGGAGTGCCATACCATGCGAGTTTACGAGCGCATCACCGACCTGGTCGGCTTCACGCCGCTGGTCAAGCTGAACCGAATAGTCGATGGCGCGGCGGCCACCGTGCTGGCAAAACTGGAGTTTTTCAACCCGGCGTCCTCCGTGAAAGACCGCATCGCCGTCGCCATGCTGGAAGACGCCGAAGCGCGGGGAATACTGACGCCCGGTTCCGTTGTCGTGGAGCCAACATCCGGCAACACCGGCATCGGATTGGCATTCGCCTGCGCGGCCAAAGGGTATCAGTGCATTCTGACCATGCCCGACACCATGTCCGTGGAACGCCGCCTGCTCCTGCGCGGCTACGGCGCGGAACTCGTGCTGACTCCCGGAACCGAAGGAATGCGCGGAGCCATTGCTGAAGCCGAGCGCATCGCCGCCCGGACGCCCCGCAGCTTTATCCCCCAGCAGTTCCAGAACCCCGCCAACCCTGCCATTCACCGCAAAACCACCGCTGAAGAAATCTGGAACGATACCGAGGGAACCGTAGACATTCTCGTGGCCGGCGTCGGCACAGGCGGGACGATCAGCGGCGTCGCCGAAGTCATCAAAGCCCGCAAGCCGAGCTTTCAGGCGATTGCCGTGGAGCCGAAAGATTCGCCTGTCATCACCCAGACCCGCGAACACCAGCCTTTAAAGCCCGGCCCGCACAAATTGCAGGGCATCGGCGCGGGCTTTGTGCCGGAAAACTTGGACCTGAGCATTGTGGACGAGGTCATCCAGGTTTCCAATGAAGAGTCGGTGCAGTGGGCCAGGCGCGCCGCGCGCGAAGAAGGCATCCTCGTGGGCATCTCCTCCGGCTCGGCCCTCTGCGCCGCCATGCAGGTCGCGCACCGGCCCGAAAATGCAGGCAAAACGATTGTCGTGATTATCCCCTCCAATGGGGAGCGGTATCTGTCCACCGTACTGTTTGCGGATTTGCGGGAGGAGTAGGAAAGCCACCTGGATCAATTCTGGGGAGCCGGAGAGAACCTAACCCTGCCATCGGAATGGCTGTCCCTTCCCTCGGGTCGGGTGCAGTTGCGCCAGGGAAGGGTGGTGAGCCTCCGGCGAACCGGGATAGGACTTCCGCCTCCCCAGAATTTGGGTTTTATTGGGGTGGGCGGAGGGCATTTATGCTATAATGACTCCATGCGCTTCGTGTTTCTTCTTTTTTGTCTTCTGCTGTTATTCCCCTTTCCTGCCTCGGCCCATGAAATGCCGCCGACGTTTCCACCCTTCACGCAGGTGGAAAGCCACCGGATACGCATTGTCAACTCGGTGGACGGGGCCATTCAAATCTCCACCGATCAAGGCCGGACATGGCATTTGATTGGCCGCGTTACCGCCCCGGCAACGCAGAGCTTGATGGGTTACTCCGCCAGCGGCTACGCGCAGCCCGGCACAGTGGCGGCAACGGCGGTTCATGGCCTGCGAATTCGCGTCGGCGATCTGGACACGCCGGACCCGCTGCTGATCAACATATTGCCGAAAGAATTTTCCCAGACCCCTACCCTGTTTGGCGGTCATGTCTCCGGCTTGTCGGGAATTTACACCAATATCCCGGTCGGCACAAGCATCTTCCGGGAACTATCTCCCCTGGTCGGCAACCCGGTTTTTCAGGAAAGTGGGATGGGCAATGGACAAACGCCCCTGCCGCTGAATTATATTCCGCGCGTGGGCGATGTGCTGCAAATCACGGTCTTGCAGCCCGCCAATCCGCTGGCGGAAGTGTTTTTTGACAACGTGGCCGGCGGCGACGTGCGGGTCACGTATGCCGACGGGACAACGCGCGTACTGACCCATGTGGTCAAGCCTGTTGTAGGCGTTGGACGCTACGACGGCTGCTCCTACACGGGCGTTGGCGCGATCAACACCAACCACGACGGTGTCATCACTGTTTCTACGGCTCCGGTGACGACTTCGCCGCTGTTTGAGGGAACGGGGGAAGAGCGGCGCGGCGGGTTTCAAATTCAGCCGGCGTTCCACAACGCGCAGGGAGACGGGGCCGGTGCGCCGTCAGTGCTGGTCATCGGCTCGCATAAAAAGCCGTCGGCCCCGGAAATGGAAGGCACACCGCCGCTGTTTTATGGCTTTTTTGATCTGGGCTGGGGCCGGGACCAGCCGAAACATTCCTGGCGGATGGAAGTGCAGCGGCGGCATGGCCCCTGGGAGCCGATGCCGACCCTGATCGGCAGCCTGCCGCTGGCGCTGGCGGATGTGACCGCGCTGCGCCTGGTGCGCCGCTCTCCGCCTGATGCTTCCTGGCGCGAGGCGCAGGTGCGTATTGCCGAGAAAGAATATCTGGCCCTGGCCCTCGCCGACGCCCGCGCCGGCAAAAGTCTGATTGAGCGCGGCGAAGTCACGTTCAGCGCCGCCGCGCCGGATCGCCGCACGGCCTTTGTCGCGTTTTATGTAGACGGCCAGCTTTCCGGCATTACAAACACCATTCCCTACAGCTTCAACTGGAACAGCGCGGCTGTTCCCGATGGTGAGTATGTGATTGAAGCGCAGGCCCAGGATGCCGACAATCAGCCGCTTTCCTCCACCCGCACCAAAATTTGGGTGGACAACCATCGCCGGGTCAGCGCGTCGGGAAGCTGATGCCCGGATTTGCAGCCCTTACCCTGCCGGCACTTCGGAGGTGCAGAACGCGCAGCGGGTAGCGCTGACGGGAATAGAGCTGATGCAGAACGGACATTCGCGGGTAATCGGATCGGTCGGGGTCTCGGTTTTCCGCAGCGACATCAGGTGATTGACCGGCTTGACAATAAAAAAGAACACGACAAATGCGAGGATCAAGAAACTGACGACTGCATTCAGGAAGTCGCCGAACCCAAACTTCGCGCCGTTGATGGTCGTGTTCAGATTGCTGAGGTCCACTTTCCCGAATATGCCGACAAAGGGAGTAATAATATCTTTAACAAGCGCCCCCACAATGCCCGTAAACGCGCCGCCGATGATGACACCGACGGCCAGGTCAATCACATTGCCCCGCAAAACAAAGTCTTTAAATTCCGACACCGTACTCATCTCTGTTTTCTCCTCTTCATTAGCTGCCGGGCATAGTATACCCCCAGATAATAGACTTAATCCGCAAAAAAGCGCCCCGGCACTCTGCCGGGGCGCTTTTTCTAAGCCTCTAATTTATTTATCCAGTGCATCCCGCAGGGCATCTTTGGCCTTGCCGTATTCTTCCTGCACTTTGCCTTCCACCTGTTTGGACTTGCCGGCCACGTCATCATCCGTGCTGCCGGTCACGTCCCCCAATGCGTCCTGCGCCTTGCCTTCGGCCTGCTTGAGCTGGCCTGCGATCACATTTTCATCTGCCATGAGTTTAAGCTCCCTTCAAGGGAAAAGTACCCAGGCGGGAGGCGGTACAAACACGCGGCGGCTGTGGAACGAGCGAGGGAATGAATTCCTCTCGCTATGATATATCGTCCTTCGGACGAAAGAAGTATTGCCCGGTGATAGTCCTTCGTCCAAAGGACGTTCAAATTGCAGCGAGAGGAATTCATTCCCTCGCTGGAGGCTTCAGGTCATCAAAATCTTTGTGTTAAATCTTTGCAAATTCCGGGAACAATAGCCGGAGATGTTTTGTTAAGAACATTGACAGCGGCGCGCTCAAGTGATATAATAAGCCGCCGCAGGATTTAAGACAAGAAATCATCACAGGGAGACTATCAAAGATATGGCTAAGACAGTAGGCATTGACCTCGGAACCACCAACTCGTGCGTTGCCGTCCTCGAAGGCGGCGAGCCGACCGTGATCCCCAACGCGGAAGGGGCGCGTACCACGCCGTCCGTCGTCGGCTTCACCAAGACCGGCGAGCGGCTCGTCGGCAGCGCGGCCAAACGGCAGGCAGTCGTCAACCCGGACCGCACAATCATTTCCATCAAACGCAAAATGGGAACGTCGGACAAAGTGACCATTGACGGCACTTCGTACACGCCGGAGCAGATTTCGGCGATGATCTTGCAGAAGCTCAAAACCGACGCCGAAGCGTATCTGGGTGACAAAGTCGACAAAGCCGTGATTACGGTTCCCGCTTACTTCAATGACGCGCAGCGCAACGCGACCAAAGACGCGGGTAAGATTGCCGGGCTGGAAGTGCTTCGCATTATCAACGAGCCGACGGCGGCTTCGCTGGCATACGGACTGGACAAAAAGAAGAACGAAACTATTCTTGTTTATGACCTGGGCGGCGGCACGTTTGACGTGTCCGTTCTGGACGTGGGCGACGGCGTGTTTGAAGTGCGCTCCACGGCGGGCGACACGCACCTGGGCGGCGACGACTTTGACCAGAAAATCGTGGACTATGTGGCCGATGAGTTCAAGAAAGATCAGGGGATTGATCTTCGCAAGGACAAACAGGCCATGCAGCGGCTCCGCGAAGCCGCCGAAAAGGCTAAAGTGGAACTGTCCAATGTCGTGCAGACCACTATCAACCTGCCGTTCATCACCGCCGATGCCGAAGGGCCGAAGCATCTGGACGTGGCTTTGTCCCGCGCCAAGTTTGATGAGCTGACCCGCGACCTGGTGAAGCGGACGGAAGAACCGTTCAAGCGGGCGCTGGCCGATGCCGGGATTGAAGCCAAAGACGTGGATGAGATCATTCTGGTCGGCGGTTCCACCCGCATTCCCGCCGTGCAGGAACTGGTCAAAACTCTGGGCGGCGGCAAAGAGCCGAACCGCTCGGTCAACCCGGATGAAGTCGTCGCCATCGGCGCGGCCATTCAGGCGGGTGTTCTGGGCGGCGAAGTCAAGGACGTGGTTTTGCTGGACGTGACCCCGCTTTCGCTGGGTATTCAGACTTTGGGCGATATGTTCACTAAGCTGATTGACCGCAATACGACGATCCCGACCCGCAAGTCGGAGACATTCTCCACGGCGGCAGACGGGCAGACGGCGGTAGATGTGGTTGTGTATCAGGGCGAGCGCACCACTGCGTCGCAGAACAAACTGCTGGGCCGCTTCCAGCTTACGGGAATTCCGCCCGCCCCGCGCGGCGTGCCGCAGGTGGAAGTCACCTTTGACATTGACGCCAACGGCATTGTCAACGTCTCGGCGAAAGACCGCGCGACCAATAAAGAGCAGCGCATCACAATCTCCGGGGCCGGGTCTTTGGATAAAACTGATGTAGAGCGCATGATCCGCGAAGCGGAAGCCCATGCGTCCGAAGACGCCGCCCTGCGCGAGAAGGCCGAAACAAAAAACCAGGCGGATCAGTTGCTGTATTCCACGGAGCGGCTGATCAAAGACCTGGGCGACAAGCTGCCGGGCGACGAGAAAGCGGGCGTGGAAAGCGCCATTGCGGATGTTAAGTCCGCGCTGGAATCCGATGACACGGCGCGCATCAAGACGGCGACCGACGCGCTTCAGCAGGCATCGTACAAGCTGTCCGAAATCCTGTACAAGCAGGCCGACGGCGGCGCAGCGTCGAGTAACGGCTTCCATGCCGACGGCGCGCCCGACCATGCGGAAGAAACGGCCAAGCCCGCCGATGACGTGATTGACGCCGAGTTCAAGAGCGAGTAAGAGAGCGAGTGAAAGCGGCGCAGGAATGTTTCCTGCGCCGCTTTTTTGCCGCCCGCAGGCAGGTATCCCCCGGAGAGATGTGGAACAGCAGCACAGTTTCATTTCCTCCCTAGCAAGGCCTGTCCCCATGAACATCGCCAGAGTGATCCAAACCGCCGCGCTTCTCGCGGCGCTGGCGCTGAGTGCCTCTTTCCGCGTCCACGCCGAATCGCCGTTTGTGTTTGCCGCCACGCCAGGGCAATTGCCCAAAACTGTTGTTCCCCAAAGCTACACCCTCACGATCACGCCCAATCTTCAAACCCTGACTTTCCGGGGGCGGGAGACGGTGGAAATCAAAATTCTTGTGCCGACGCGCGAAATCGTGATGAACCAGCGGGAATTGAATGTTTCCGAAGCCAGCCTCATGCAGGGAGCGGCCCACGAAACGCCGGCCATTAAGACCGACAATGGGGCGCAAACCCTGACCCTCTCTTTCCCTCACACGCTTCTGCCCGGCACGTATCGGCTGACCCTGGCCTATCGCGGCAAAATCGGCGCGCTGGCTCAAGGGGGGTTTTCCATCAAATACCAGACCGCACACGGCGCAAAGCGGCTTTTTGCGACGATGATGGAGCCTTCCGATGCCCGTCGCTTGTTTCCCGGCTGGGATGAGCCGGTGTTCCGCGCGGCGTATCAAATGAACGCCATCGTGCCGCAGAAGTTCATAGCCGTCTCCAACATGCCGGAAGCTGGGGAAGCATCTTTACCGGGCGGGCTAAAACGGGTTTCATTCCAGCAGACGCCGTCGATGGCAAGTTATCTGGTCGTTCTGGTTGCGGGCGATTTGGAAGTGGTCAGCGGGGAATCACAGGGGATCAAGCTGCGCGTGCTGACGGTGGAAGGCAAACGCGCTCAGGGGCGCTACGCACTGGGCGTGATGAAACAAATACTGCCCTATTACAACTCCTATTTCGGAGTCAAATATCCGCTGCCCAAGCTGGACCTGATCGCCCTGCCGGGGGGATTTGACGGCGCGATGGAGAACTGGGGCGGCATTGTGTTCAACGAGAATACACTGCTGTTTGATCCGAAGACTTCGTCAGAAGAAACACGCCGGAATATTTACAACACGGTGAGCCATGAAACGGCGCACCAATGGTTTGGGGATTTGGTCACGATGGCCTGGTGGGACAATTTGTGGCTGAACGAGGGCTTCGCCTCGTGGATGGCTTATAAAGCCTCCGATCATTTCAACCCGAAATGGTATGTTTGGGAAGATGCCGCTGCCGACAAAAGCAGCGTGATGGAGATCGATGCCTCGCGTACTACCCATCCGATTCAGCAGTCTGTCCGCGATCCGGCCCAGGCCGCGGCTGCATTCGACGACATCACCTATGACAAAGGCGCGGCTGTTATCCATATGTTTGAGGCGTCTCTGGGCGAAGCGCCATTCCGGGCGGGTATTCGCCGTTACATGGCGGCCCATGCGTATTCCAGCACGACGACCGACGATCTGTGGGCCTCGCTCGAAGCGTCTTCCAGCCAGCCCATGCGCCGGATCGCGCCGGGATGGACACGTCTGCCCGGCTTTCCAGTCATTTCGGCCACGGAAGGGCCAAGCGGCGGGGGAGTAATACTAAGTCAGGAAAAATTCTCCACGGATGATCCGCACCCCGCACCGGCAGTGTGGCAGGTGCCGGTTGTTTGGAGAACCCTGAGCGCGGCGGGTCAATCACCATTGCATACCATTCTGCTGGGATACGCTCCCGTTCGCCTCAGCGTACCGCCCGGAACCGTCGTGGAGCTGAATGCCGGAAATACGGGCTATTACCGCGTACAGTATGCACCGGCCCTGTTTGGGCCGCTTGCGGCCCGGATGGAAACCCTGCCCCCTGCGGATCGTGTCGGTCTGATTGGGGATACATGGGCGATGACTCAGGCCGGGCGCGTGCCTATACCCGAATATCTGAACCTGGTTCAATCGGCGCACTCCGACACCAATCTGGCTGTCACCGAGCAGATCGGCAGCAGTCTCGACACTCTGGACTTTTTGGAGCGCGGACAGCCGGGCCAGGCAGATTGGGAGGCATGGGAGCGTTCTTTACTTCACGCGCAATTTGCGCCGGTGGGATGGGATGCCCGGCCTGGCGAGCCGAGCAGCGCGGCTCTGCGGCGCGCAAACTTGATCGCGACCCTGGGAAGTCTCCACGATCCGGCGGTTGTGGCGGAAGCGCGCGCACGCTTCGCGTCTTACCTCAAAAATCCCGACGCACTGGCTCCCAGTCTGCGCGGCGCGGTTTTCGGCATCGTAGGACGCTATGCCGATCAGGCGACCTATGACCAGCTTCATGCGCTGGGGCGGGCGACCGCCAGCACGGAGGGCAAAGACCGTTTTTACCACGCCCTGAGCGGCGCGCTTGACCCGGCCCTGGCCCAGCAGACATTGGACATCGCGCTGACCGATGAACTGGACGCCGGCATGACGCCGGGATTGCTGAAAGGAGTTGCCAGCGAAGGCGAACAGCCGGCGCTGGCCTGGCAGTTTTTTCAGCACCATGCGGCGCTGCTCACGGCGAAGCAGGACCCGCTGACGCGCGCGACTTTTGTGCCGGGCCTGTTTCACTCCTTTACAGATGCCTCCCGCGCTGCCGAACTGGAGTCTTATGCCAAACTGTCCCTGCCTGCTGATGATGCGGCGAAAGTGGCTGAAGCTGCCGCCCGCATCCGCTTCCACGCCGCTCTCAAACAGCGCCTGCTGCCCGAGGTTGACCGGTGGATCACGACGCACTCTAAAGCGTAGGCCATACCCGGAATGAGAGGCGCGCCAAAAACAGCTCAGGAAATATTCCTGAGCTGTTTTTTTGTGCGGAGCGGCTGAAAATTTGGGCGGAGCGGGAACATTTCGGGGCGAATCAAGGACTAAATGAGTGCGGGCGGTCCAAACCAGCGATTGAGCAGGCGTCCCCGGAACACAGGAACATGTCCCAAATATTCAACACGGTGTCTCCTCCGAAAATGCTGACCCAGAAGCCTGTGAGCGAAGAGACCATGCCCATTGCCCCCTATATTCTTGGGCAGGAAATTGGTCGCGGCGGCATGTCAATTGTGTATGCGGCACGGGAAACGCGGACTGGGCAGGAAGTTGCGCTGAAGCTGCTCACCTTGCCCGACTCACTTACCCCGGAAGAAGCGCGAATTCTCATCGCCCGGTTCGAGCGCGAGGCGCGCACCATCGCGCGTCTATCCCACCCGAACATTGTTGGTATTTACGAGATCGGGATACAGGAGGGGCGGCATTTCCTGGCAATGGAGTATTTGCGCGGGCAGACCCTGCGCGAACAGAGAATGCAGGAAAGTTTGACGCCGGGAGAGGTTTATTTTATTCTGACGCAGATTGCGGGAGCGCTGGATGCCGTTCACGAAGCCGGAATTGTGCATCGAGACATTAAACCTTCCAATATCATGCTCCTGCCGGACGGCACAGCCAAGCTGCTGGATTTCGGCATTGCCCGGCCACAGGACGAAACAACGCTCACCAGCGCCGGCGACATTGTTGGCTCCCCGTCCTACATGGCTCCCGAGCAGGTAAAAGGGGAGCCTGGGACAGCGGCCACCGACCTGTGGGCTTTGGGAGTGCTGGCCTACGAGATGCTTGCGGGCCACCCGCCGTTTAACGGGCAGAGCGTCGCCAATCTTTTGTATCAGGTCACGAATGAGTCGCCCGCCCGAACGCCGGGCCTGCCCATCGCGGTTCAAAAAGTCCTGCGCCGCGCGCTGGACAAACGCCCGGAGCGGCGCTACCCAACGGCGCGCGCTTTTGTTCAGGCTCTGCGGGAGACGCAGCCGGGCTATGCGGCGACCCTGCCGTCAATCGAGCCGCGCCCCACCACCCTGTTCCGGTCTCCCCGCTGGCTGCCGGGAACTGCCCTGCTGATTTTGTTTTTTCTGGGCTTTTCCTGGTCAATTTTGACGCGCCATCCGGCGGCTGCCTCTTTACCTGTGACAAAAGTTAGCCGCAGTCTTGAATTCCGGCATGTTTCTCAGATTCCCCCTCCCGTCGTTCAGTTTATGCCGCGTTCCGGCGCATTGGTTTTTGCTCTGCCCAAAGTGCGCGTCCGGTCTCACAAAACACGGCTCATATCGTCCACGGTGCGCGTCCTGTCTGCCGGTCACGGGACGACCTGTGCGAAAAGCGAGATTGTCCTCCGGCCACGTCCCTATTCGGCTCCGCAAAGCAAGCCGCCATTGGCTTATCCGAGTCGCTTGACCGAGGTGATGGCATCCCAGCCGGTTCAGCCGCGCCGCGCTGCGATCACTTCTCGGCCAGGCCCCCTGGATGCTGCCCCGGTCACGACTAGCCTCCCTTCCATCAGCGCACCCGCCGCCAGTGACGGCGATGACCCGGAGGCCGAGGCCCGGCTTCGGAAATTTGTTTGGGCACAGCACGAATAAAGAAGCATGGGCGATAAAGGAAAGACTTTAAAATGACGAAATTGGAAATCGAACGGGCAAACGCCGCCCACAACCTGGAAGAAACGCGCATTGTCACCGCTCAGGAATTGAAAGCCATGCAGCGCGGCCCTGGCAAGAATTTGGAAGCCACCCAGTTCGTCAGCATGGATACGCTTCAGTCCCGAGCGCGGCGCCAAAAGTGGCTTCTGCCGATTGTGGTTCTGGGCCTGCTGCTGATCCTGGCGTCTCTGGTGGCTTGTTACCGCGACGCGCATCCGCCTGCCGCACGAACGGCGGCGAGCGGCAACTTGTGAAAGCCTTGGAGAGACCCATGCAGCCGATTTATCAACTGCGCCTGGTGCGCGCAGTGATCTGGTTAGTTCTTGCAGCGTCCGTTGCTGCTCTGCTGCCGGCAGCAAGGGCCGACTCTTTTGCGGAGACATTTCCCACACTCCCGGAAGCCGGCTGGGTAGGTATGCGCCTGATGGTCCTGCCCCAATCCAGGTCATTGCAGCATTATGGCTATCAAGAGCTATACCGGGATAGTGATAAAGAGTATGCTCCTTTGCGCTACCCGGACTATGCAGGCCGCATCGCGCGTGTCGTCGGCATCGGTCACGGCAGGGCGGAGGATGGTGAGATTTTTGATGAGGCGGACCTTCAATTTGAAGACACCAAAGAAACGATTCATGGAGACATTGACCAGGGCTGCATGAACGATGTCGCCCCTGTTTCTGATTTGGAGAATGCGCGAAAACTTTATCTGGGCAAAACATTATGGTTCTCAGGCGACCATCTCACCACCTACGATGCTGACAAAGATGTTTCGGATGCGCCGACGCCCTCTGCCTGGCAGGCAGCCTTTGGGAAAGTCAAAGTCAACCAGTTTTCGGCGGTCAAAGTCATAGATATTGTTCCGGGCTGGTATGCGAGCGCTCCCATTCGGTTTCTCGTGCGAGAAGAAATGGGTGAGCCGGGAACCAAAAAGATCGGCTATGTGGATGTCCACATGAGCGATACCAATGTCCCGGCCAGCCTGCAAAACAAAGGCCGCTTTGAGGATACTTTTCTGGAAACCGATCCGCGAAAAACCTACGCCTGGCCTCCAAAAACATGGGAGGCGATTGAAAACAAAGAGGTTTTTGCCGGAATGACGGCCCCGCAGGTTCGCATGAGCTGGGGTGAGCCGAAAGAAATCAGCAGAGATTCGGCCCCCGGCTCACGGGAACAATGGGTGTATGAGGGTCATAACGTCCTGACGATGGAAGAGGGCAGGCTCAAGACGCTGCCAAAGTAAAAGCGCGGGGTTCCCCGTGCTAGGCCGGCTGCTGCCGGGCCAGTGCGCGGCGACGGGTGGCTTCGATGGTTTCCTCGGTGACGGCCTTTTCAAAAGAGCGGTAGCCCGCCAGGTGGAAGCCATGCTTCTTCGCCAGCCGGGACGTTTCTTCCGCCTGCGCGATAGAGACTTCTTTGCCGAGTGTGAACGATTGGTAGCGGCCATCCAGCGCCAGCATGATTGTCTCGGACATGCAGGCGTAGGCGGTTTTGGGCGGGAAACCGAAGGTGAAGTGGAAATCCGTGTCCGGGCCGGGGACAGCGACCACGCCGCCTTCGATCACCAGTACGTCATCGCGCTCTTTTGCGACCCGCACGGACACGTCTCGCGGGCGAGCGACATCACAGACCACGCAGCCCGGCTTGAGGTCTTCCGGCTCAATCACGGCATCGGTTGCGCTGGTGACGGTGATCACCAGCTCGGCATCGCGCAGGCCCAGATGCACGTCATCGTAAAGCCGCACGCACGCGCCGGACAACTCTTTGCCAACTGCTTCCAGCCGGGTCAAGTCGCGGCCAATTAGGGCAATTTCCGCGCATTGCGGGGCCAGCATCTGCGCGCAAGTGCGCCCGATGGAACCGGACGCTCCGACAATAGCGACTTTGGCGGTCTCAATGTGAATTCCCATGCGCTTTGCGGCGTCCAGTGCACCTTCCACCGCAGTCGCGACGGTGTACGAATTGCCCGTCGTGACGGCGATGTCCAAGTTCTTCGCCATCGTCACCCCGCCGTCCCCGACAATGGACGTAAACGCGCCGAGGCCGATAATGCCCGCACCCAGTTTTTCGGCCAGTTTGCCGCACTGGATCAGCCGCTTGTAAACAAAGTCCTGCGGCAGTGTCAGCATCTGCGTCGGCGTCAGCGGGCAGCCGATAAACCAGCCTTCCGCTTCCGCGCCTGTCGATGACTTGATGCCCGTAATATGCGACATGACAATGGGCGACTTAAATTTCACGGCCCATTCCACCGCCGGTTCCGGCAGATATTTGGCGGCGGTATAGATGCCGCCCTTTTTGGCGACATCGCGCCGGACATCGAAAGGATGAATAATAAATGCGAATTTTTCCAAGGGGTGTCCTTCTTCAGACCACGCTTATCGGGCCAAACTTTTCAGACTGAATTGGGGTCGACAATCCTGAAGGAGATTTCTATCAACCGGCATTGCAAGTAACCGGCATTGCAAGCGAGGGAATAAATTCCTCTCGCTGAAAAAAACGTCCTTCGGACGAAAGAATAACCGCTCGAAGAGTTTCCTCGTCCGCAGGACGGCTGCATCGGAGCGAGAGGAATTTATTCCCTCGCGCATTTCTGCATCGGTGGCGCTAATCCTCATAAATGGCTTCCCGACTATCGTCCAGCAGGTATGGTCCGTTCGGATCATGGCTATTTACTCACTCATCAAATGCCGCGATCCACTCTTCAGTCGTTGCCGTTTCATAAAACGGGCGCGCTTGCTGTCCTTCTGGCGGAGACATAAGCGTTTTATCCAGCAGTTCGACCGCATAATCATTCGGCTTTTTACCGTTGATCGTCGCCCGTATTGCCAGAACTCGTTCTTGTTCCAGCGATAAATCCAGAATAAGCGTCATAGAGTTTCTCTTATCTCGTGGGTCTCAGCAGGAACGCCCGGCGGATGCCGTTGTGAATGCCGTTGCCGATGATCCAGCCGCGAGCGTTGATGCCGACCGCGCTTTGAAGCTGCCAGCCGGAACGGGGCGGCAGAAGCGTCGCCAACTCGTAAATATGCCCATTTTGCCAGAGCAGCGCCGCTTCATCGGTCATGCGCCCGGTTTGCGAATACGCATTGCCGACAATCTGGCCCCGGTCATTGATCGCGGCCGCCTTGCTGTCAGGAATGCGGGGCAGGGAGCCTAACCCGCGCATCCGGCCATTCTGCCACAAAAACGCCTGGTAATGAAACGTCAGCCGTCGCCCTGGTGTTCCTCGCGTCACGCTGACCCAGCCCGCGACCTGGCCTTTCTTGTTGATCGCCTGGGCGAAGCTGTCCGTGTAGCCGGGCAGCACTCCCAGGTCTTTGGCCGCGCCAGTGCCTGTCCAGAGCAGCGCATGGGAGCGTGTCGCGCCCCCAGCAGAGCGTTCGCCTTTACCGGCAGCCTGCCCGGCGTCGCTGAGGGCGCGGGCTTCCGAGGTCTGAAATCCGGGCGGCGGCAGGAGGCGGCGCAGCTTGCCGTTGGCCCAGAAAAATGCCTGATTGTTGGACACGCCGGCAAGCTGGCCCTGGGCGTTGATCGCCGCGGCCTGGGACAGGGAAAAGCCGCGGGTCGTGGCCGGGAAGCCGCCCAGCAGCTTGATTTGACTGCCGAAAAAACGCGCCGCTTGAAAGCTGGCTTTGAGTGGGTCTGCCGTATATGCCCCCGCAAGCTGTCCGGCATCGTTAATCGCCGTCGCGTAGGCATGGCTGCCGTTGAGCGCAGGCAGCCGCCGCATCCGCCCGTTTTCCCAGAGAAAAACATAGGTGATGTATTCCGGCCCTTTGCCCCGCGCCGCCGTATCCGCCCCGCCGACAATCTGCCCCTTATTATTTAGCCCCGCCGCTGCGCTCTCCTCCCCGCCCAGCGAGCCGAGGTCGGTGACGGTGTAGCGGGGCGGCGATTGGGCCGATGTTAGCGCGGGAAAGAACGTAAATAAAAAGAAGGCAATCACGCTAAGTCGTTTCAATATGCGTCCTTATGGTATAAATCGCCCTTGCTTTTTTGGCACGGAATTTGCTATGATAGAAAGCAGACGAAGCATTATAGCAGATAACACAGGGGGCCGCAAGGAGAGCGCCTTGCGGCCTCAACCATAAGTCGGACAGAAAAGGACGGGTATCACCGCATGGAATCACTGCGTATTATGATCGCGGACGACGAGCCGATTATTCGGCTTGACCTGCGAAAAACGCTGGAAAATATGGGCCATCAGGTCGTCGGCGAAGCCGGGGACGGCGCGAAGGCCATTGACGCTGCGCGTGAGCTGAAGCCCGACATTATTATTCTGGACATCAAGATGCCGGAACTGGACGGCATTGACGCAGCCAAAATCATCACCACCGAAGGCATCGCGCCAGTGCTGCTGCTGACGGCTTATTCCCAGAAAGATTTGGTCGAGCGGGCCAAAGACGCCGGCGTTTTTGCCTACCTGGTCAAGCCGTTCAAAGAAGCCGACCTGCTGCCCGCCATGGAAATCGCCATTTCGCGCTATGAAGAGTTCGTAGAGCTGGAGAATGAAGTGTCCGACCTGGAAAACAAGCTGGACACGCGCAAAGCGGTCGACCGGGCCAAAGGCATTTTGATGGATCAATACGGCCTGAAAGAGCAGGAAGCATTCCGCCGAATTCAGGTGCAGAGCATGAACACGCGCAAATCCATGCGCGAAATCGCCGAAGCGATCATCATCGCGCACAACGTGTGAAATGAACCGTCGAGGGCAAAGATCGCGGGGAAGCCGCCGGATGATTCCTAGTATCGTCCGGCGGCTTCTCCTGTTCGCGCTGGCAGTGTATCTGCTTCCGCTAGTGTTTCTTTACGGGATGCAGCGTCAATTAATCTTCAATGCGCCGCGCTCCGGCGCAGAGATGGCTCTCCCGGAAGGCGTAAAACAGATTCGGTTACGCACGGCTGCCGGGGACCGAATCACGGCGTACTACGGCCATGCCCTGTGCGCGGATGGCCGGGCCGACCCGAACTACGCCAAGCGCCCTACCCTGCTGTTCTTCTACGGCAAAGCCGGGTCACTGGCCGACAGCCGCGAGTTATTTGAATCGTTCCGGCGGTTGGACGCCAATGTGCTGATGCCGGATTATGTGGGCTTTGGCCTGAGCAGTGGTCAGGCGTCCGAAACCAATTGTTACGCAACGGCGTCTGCCTGCTACCAGTATCTGCGCGCGCAGCCGGACATTGACCAGAAACGCCTGGTGATTGCGGGCTTTTCGCTCGGATCGGGCGTGGCCGTAGACCTGGCGGCGCGGGAAAGCACTGCCGGTCAGCCTGTCGCCGGCCTGGCGCTGCTCGCCGCTTATACCAGCATGGCGGAAGAAGCGCACCAGGAATACCCAATGTATCCGACGCCGCTGCTGCGCTGGCTGCTGAAATACCCGTTTCGCAGCGAGCAAAAGATGCCGCAGGTGAAATGCCCGGTTTTGATTGTCCATAGCCGGGCGGACCGCTTGATACCCTATGCCATGTCGGATCGCCTCGCGGCGGCCTGCGGGGGGCCGGTCACGCGCCTGGTTCTTTCCAAAGCCGATCACGGGTCGTATTTTCTGGCAGACGGCCCGGCGCTTTATCCCGCACTCGGCCATTTTGTACAGCACACTTCCGAAAAAAACGAGGGGAACCCATGAAACAGCAGCATCCTTTCCGACACGATGACGTGCCGCCCAAAATCGGTTTTGGGCGGCGCTCTTTGTTTCTCAAGCGCCACGCGCAGGCCCTGTCCCACCAGGAAGCGCGCGTAACGCGCCTGCATCATGCCCTGGAAGTCCGCTCGGCGGAGCTGAAAGCCTCGCAGGAGCGCATCCGCGCGATGGAACTGGCCCACGATGAGCGCAATGCGGAGGGAGAGGCTCTGCGGCGCATCGGCGAGGCGATGGGATCATTGTTTGATCTGGAAGAAATGCTGAAAGCCGTCGCCGGGGTCGCCGTGCAGGTGACGGGAACCGACTCATCGCAGGTCTACCTGTTCAATGATGCCCACGACACGCTGGTGCTGCGGGCCGTCACCGACGGTTCCGGGGAGGTCATCGGCAAGCTGCGACTGAAAGTCGGCGAGGGACTGACCGGCTGGGTCGCGCTGCACAAAGAGCCTGTCATGCTCGGCCATGACGCCCAGCATGATGCCCGCTTCAAGTTTGTGCCGGAGCTTTCGGAAGACAAATACCAGAGCATTCTCAGCGTTCCATTGATTTACCGGGGCGAAGTGCTGGGCGTCATCAATGTCCGCACGGAGAAAGCGCATGAATATACGCAGACTCAGGTGCGGCTGCTGCAATCCATCGCGTCGCAGATTTCCGGCGCAATTGAAAACTCGCGCCAGTACCGCAAGCTGGAGAAACGCACCTCGCAATTGTCGGCGCTGTCCGAGGTCAGCAAGACCATCACCAGCGACTTGTACCTGGAAGAGATTTTGCAGCTTATTGTGGCCGCAACTGCGGATTCGATGTCGTTTAAAATCTGCTCCCTGATGCTGCTGGATGAAGACAAGCAGGAGCTGGTCATCAAAGCCACCCAAAGCAAAAGCCGGGAATATGCCAAAAAGGCGAACGTGAAGATCGGGGAAAGCGTGGCCGGGCGTGCGCTGGCCGAAGGCCGCACCATTACCGTATACGACCTGAAGCACTCTGACGAATATGCGTTGCCGGAACTGGCCCGGCGCGAAGGCCTATCGTCGCTGGCCTCGGTTCCGCTGCTGGTCAAAAACAAAAAAATCGGCGTCTTGAACTGTTACACGGAAAAGCCGCACCGCTTCACGGACGATGAAATTTCGGTGCTGTCCGCCCTGGGCAGCCATGCCGCTATCGCGATTGAACACGCCAAACTGATGGTCAAGTCGGCGATCATCCAGGAGATGCACCACCGGGTCAAGAACAATCTTCAGCAGGTTGCTTCGCTGCTGCGCCTTCAGATGCACTATGTCGGGCAGCGCAGCGTGGAGCAGGTGCTGACCGAAAGCCTGAACCGCATCCTGGCGATTGCCTCCGTCCATGAGCTGCTGACCCGCGAAGACCTGGACATTGTCAGCGTCAAAAAGATTTCGGAGCGGATTATTCAGGCGACCGCGCAGGGGATTGTCGGGCCAAACAAACACATCGCCATGAAGATTGAAGGGCCGGACATTCTGCTGCCTTCGTCCCAGGCAACGTCCGTTGCGCTGGTTCTTAACGAATTGGTGCAGAACGCCGTGGAGCATGGGTTTGGCGAAGGCATGGATGAAGGGGAAATCCGCATCACCCTGGCGGAAGACACGCGGCAGTTTGTGCTCACCGTGACCAATAACGGCACACCGCTGCCGGAAGGATTCGACCTCAAAACAGCCGACTCTCTCGGCCTGCAAATCGTGGATTCACTGGTGCGGGGCGACTTGCAGGGCCGGTTCACGCTGACAAACGAAGGCGACCACATTGTTTCGTGTGTCGTCTTCGCGAAATAAACATTGCCGAAAAAACTTCTTGACACACAAGACATTCCGTGATAAGATAGTGGCAGGCTGGTAATTTCACCGGCCCGCCATCCATTTTTGGCATAAATTCACCTGCTGCAAGCCGGGCAGGAGAAAAATGACGCACGTTGTACGACCGCCAAGCCCCGAAGGGGACGGCGTTTCCTATGAAGGAGATCAACGATGGTTACTTTCTCTGCCCGGCCTTCTCTGCCCGGCCTTCTCTGCCCAGCCTTCTCTGCCCGGCCTTCTCTGCCCGGCCTTCTCTGCCCGGCCTTCTCTGCCCGGCCTTCTCTGCCCGGCCTTCTCTGCCCGGCCTTCTTCTGACTTTGCTGGCTCTGCTTCTTGGCACGGCTTTCCACTCCCCGCCTGCGCTGGCAGCCCCGCAGGTCAACAGCATGGCAGGCGGCTCTGACGACATCAAACGCCTCACCTGGACGAACTCCGACGGCACGTTTTCCTACTGGCGCACTGCCGCAGCCGCTCCCACCTCCATTAACAACTACGGGCCGTATCCCGGATGGAACCCTGACCTGGTGGCAACCGGCGGCAACAACGTTCCCCGACTTCTCTGGGACTACACCGACGGAACTATGTCACTCTGGAACCTGACCGAAAGCAGCGGCGCGTTCACCAGCAAAAACTACGGCCCGTACACCGGATGGAGAGCCAAAGCCATTGCCGTGGGCGGCAACAACATTCCCCGTGTCATGTGGGACAATACCAACGGCACAATGTCGCTGTGGACAAACGCCGACGTGTCTTCCGCCGGGCCTACCTTTGGCCCCTATTCCGGGTATACGGCGTCTTTCCTGGCCGTCGGCCCCAACAACATTCCGCGCGTCCTCTGGATGAGTACCAGCGGCGTGATTTCCCTCTGGGCCAATGCCGATACTTACGCGACTTCGCCCGCCTACACCAATTACGGCCCGTTTAGTGGTTACACTGCCATTGCGATGACCGTAGACAGCACCAATGCCCCGCGCATTCTCTGGAATAATTCCTCCGGCAGTCTCGTTTCGCTGTGGAATGTCGCCGCCAATGGTACTTACACGTTTGTCAACTTCAATTACCCTGCCGGCTTTACGCCTAAAGCCCTGAGCGCCGGGTCTGCGGGCAGCGTCAGCATTTTGTGGACAAAATCAGATGGAACGGTGCAGATATGGGTGATTAATTCCAGCGGCGCTGTCCAATCCCAGACCACTTATCCTTCCACGTATTCCCTGACGCTTTCGCCCGGCAGTGTGACCGGCGGCGCATCCAGCACGGGAACGGTGACGCTCAATTCCCCGGCTCTGGCGGGCGGCACAGCGGTTGCCCTGTCCAGCAGCAGCCCTTCGGCGACTGTCCCAGCCAGCGTCACGGTGGCCGCAGGCTCCACGATGGCAACGTTCACCGTCACCACCAGCCCGGTAGGTACGCTGGCTTCGGCGACCCTGACGGCCACTTGCAATGGCAGCAGCAAATCAGCGGTACTCACGGTCAATCCTGCCCCGGTGTCCGTCTCGGCTCTGGCACTTTCGCCCACAACTGTCACCGGCGGCTCATCTTCCACTGGAACCGTGACTTTGAGCGGGCCTGCGCGGGCGGGTGGGAGCATCGTCACGCTTTCCAGCAATAGCACGTCGGCGACTGTCCCGGCCAGTGTCACAGTTGGGGCAGGCGCGACAAGCACGACTTTCACAGTGAGCACCACGAGCGTCACGACTACAACGAATGCCACAATCTCGGCGGCAGCGAGCGGCGCTCCGCAGACGGCAATCCTGATGGTGACAGCCGCAGCGTCCCTGGCATCACCCATTCTTTCGTTGACAGCCGCAGTTAACGGCCAATCCTCACTGGGTTGGACCAGTGTGGGTAGCGCAACTTCGTATAATCTGTACCGCAGTACAACAAGCGGTTCAGGCTATACAAAAATACTGCCCAACACAACCTCCCTCACATATCTTGATCAAGGCCTGACTAATGGCACACCCTACTATTACTGCGTCACGAGTGTGAGCTCCACCGGCACGGAATCAAGCTATTCAAACCAGGTGACATCCCAGCCTACTGCACAAGCGTTTGGGTTCCTAAATGTTGGAAACGGGGCGGTGCTGTCCGGTCAGGTGACGTTATACGTCAGCATGGCATCACAATCTTATGGCAGTGAAGCAAGCCCTGTGACATTTTCTGTAGACGGAACTGTTTATGATAGCGGCGGCGATACTCAGGAGAATTCTGGGAATGCCGGAGCAAACACTTTCTTTGTTCTTGCCACCGACGCGCTTGCAAATGGGCCGCATACACTCAGCGTTGCGGATGTCAATGGAAACTCGTCTACCGTGAACGTCACGTTTAGCAACGTGCTTTACAACGTCAGTATGCCAAGTATGTTCGATGCTTCAGGCGGCGATGGTCTTCCTTCCTCAGCAGCCATTACTGCGAGTCTTACTTCTTCACAACCCTGGACAGTATCAATAGTGACAGTCGACAGCGCTAGTTCCGTTGTCCAGAGTTTCAGCGGCAACTCGGCCAATATCAACGTGTCGTGGAACGGCAAAAACGCATCCGGCGTTGAAGTCGCCGATGACGCCTACGAAGTTGACATATCTTACGGAGGTGGAAACCAGCCAGCAATTAAGGGAGCCTTAATTCCCCATGGAGCCCCGCCGCCGGGAATAATTAAGGGCCTTATAGCGAAGAACAGAACTGGAGACTGTTTCGTCTTTTTCGATCAGGCTGTCTTTCCATCAGGCTATGCGGACATGATTGCGTACCTAAAAGCAATTAAAGCTGATCTAGCCTCAAGTCAAGGGAATGTTTGGCAAAAGTTCTCGTTCATCATTCATACGACGAGACAACCTATCTGGACCGCCAATCAGATACAGCGCATCGACAACCATTTCAAAATGCCTCTCTCTGTGTTCTATGTCGATTCACACGGTGGCCCTGGATTTTACGGAGGAAGTCAGTTTAGTAGTGGTGGTCATTTTTGGGAATCGACTGCACACACATATAATAACCCCTTCGGTCACTCAATCATGCCGACGCTAACGCAGTCAGCAAATTATGGAGTTAGCACCCCGCCTGCGCTGGTTTTTATTGATAGCTGTGACTCGGCAGGTGACAGTCAAGTCCAGCCCGACTTGTCATTTGCCAATGACTTTGACATTGGTGACGGGTCTAGTGGCTTCATAGGCTGGGGAGGATATGCAGTTGTATACGGTGATCGACCTGCGCCTCGCGATGACTGGACATTTTGGCGATTAGACTTGTGGACGCAGTTTACGAATTTTAATCAAACATATGACACTGCATATTCCAAATTGCAGAGTGGCTATGACGCTCATGGACATAACTGGGCTGGTTCTAGTGGTAATCCCGAAGAAGTGGTAGTAGTCGACTGGCCTACCGGGTCATTGTTCTGACAGCTAGCTACCCACTATGGCTCTGAATGTTATATTGGTTCGTACCATAGTGGGGGAAAGACACAAAAACATGAGAAAATATATACTTGTTGCTTCAGTGCTGGCTGTATTTTGTCTTGTTGCAGCACATTATACGAAAATACATGCTGAGGCGCAGCATTCTGAGTACCTTTCTGATTTACGTATCGCTCAGTTTGCGGCAATTGCCATGACGAACTATGCTATACATCATAAAGGACGACTGCCAAATTCACATAATTGGGAAGAAAGTATTGCGCCTTATTGGTCAGATCAACCCTACAGTGTATCGTTCAAAGAACACACTGGCGATAGGCTTGCTATGAACAACAAATTATCAGGCGTGAAATTAGCCGACATTGCCCTGCCAGACAGCACAATTGTATTTTATGAAACTCACTCGACTACTAAAGATACACATGGTGCGCCGCCCTGGGAGCAGTTTCATCAGTGCAATCGTTCAGAAAAGGGATGGCTGATGATGGTTTTTGCAAGTGGATGGGCTTGCTCTTGTGCAAAAGGTTCGGAGATTTCTTTTACTCCCAAAAAATAATTAAAACTTATCGTAATCGTGTGAAGTAGGGCTTCACGCACTTACGTCCACGTTCGGGCCGAGATTGGCCGGGATGGGGACGCCGGTTTTGAGCAGGATTTCTTCCATGCGCTGCGCGGGAATGGCTCCCATCAGCGATTCGACGTAGGCGACATCCGTGCTGGAAAGCGCAGACGGCGACAGGGCGGTGGAGGCAGCAGGCGCAGAGGCGGCGTGATGCACTTCGGCAGGCTTGGGCGCAGACGCCGGCGGGTGCGCCACCGGGGATGGCGGCGGCTTCGGCAGAGCTTTGGCCGGCGCATGTGCAGCGGTGGGCAGCGATGTAATGGCTGTGGACATAATCGTTTTCTCAGGCGACGGTGTTGACGTTTTGGCCGACGCCGGGTGTCAGCGAGGCCAGCATCTGATTGGCTTCCAGCGCCTGGCCGCTGAGCGCACCCAGCAGGGCGGAAGTAGCGGTGTCTCCGGTTTGCATCCCGGCCAGAATGGCGCTGTCCGTTTGCTGGGTGGACACGGCCAGTCCGACGACTGGGTTTGCTGCGGCCACACTGCTGATTGTGTCGGAAATGGACATGGAAAATCGTCTCCTGTGCTTATCTTCGGCAATCCGCGTTCCTCTGCCCACCCGTAAGACTGCCGGATTTCTTGACTTCCCTCTACTCTTTGTGCTAAAATCACGGCAGAAACCCGCCCGCTTTTTTGGTGGCGCGGGTCTTTTTATGACGGGAGACAGAAGACTATGCTGCTGGGCAGCCAGCGCGTCAACGCGCAGGGGCATTTGGAAATTGGCGGGTGCGACACGGTAGAATTGGCGCGAGAGTTCGGGACGCCGCTGTATGTCATGGACGAAGCGCAAATCCGGGACAACTGCCGCCGTTACAAAGCAGCGTTTGACGCGCGTTATCCCAAAAACGACATCTCGTTCGCGTCCAAAGCCTATCTCAACCTGGCGATCTGCAAAGTGGTCGCGCAGGAAGGGCTGAGCCTGGACGTTGCCTCCGCCGGCGAACTTTATACGGCGGTCAAAGCAGGCTTTCCGATGGAGCGGGTGCTGCTGCACGGCAACAACAAGTCGCGTCAGGAACTGGAAATGGCTCTGGAACACGGCGTTGGGCGCGTCGTGGTGGACAATCTGGCCGAACTGCGCCAACTGGCCTCGCTGGCGAAGCAGTCCGGCAAAACGCAGGCCATTTTCATTCGCGTCACCCCCGGCATTGATCCGCACACCCACCGGCGAATACGCACCGGACAGGAAGACACGAAATTCGGCCTGAGCATCGCCACCGGCGCGGCGCTGGAAGCGGTGACGGAAGCTCTCGGCGCGGCTCCGCATCTCCAAATCACAGGCCTGCACTGCCATATCGGTTCGCAGCTTCTCGATGCCCGTACCCACGCGCAGGCGATTGACATCATGGTCGGCTTTCTGCGAAAAGTGGCGGACGCGACGGGCTGGATGCCGGAAGATTTGGACATCGGCGGCGGCCTGGGCATCCGCTACGTGGAAGCGCATCAGCCGCCCACCTACGACGAGTTCGCGGACAGCATCGTCGGCGCACTCAAAGCCGCGCTGGCAAAATACGCTGTGCCGGAGCCGACACTGTGGCAGGAGCCGGGCCGCGCCTTGATGGGCGAAGCGGGAACGACGCTTTACACTGTCGGCGTCATCAAAACCGTCGCCATCCCCGCCGCGCCGGGAACGCGCACTTATGTCGCCATTGACGGCGGCCTGTCGGACAACCCGCGCCCGCAGCTTTACGATGCGGTTTACGAATGTCTGAGCGCCACCCATGCCGGGGACCCAAAAACGCAGACCGTCGCCATTGCGGGAAAGCACTGCGAAACGGACATTCTCATTCAAGCCGCGTCGCTTCAAAGTATGCAGACGGGCGACATTCTGGCTGTGCAGTCTACGGGAGCCTATAACGCTGTCATGGCGTCCAACTACAACCGCTTCCCCCGCCCCGCCGGTGTTTTTGTACAGGCCGGGCAGGCCGATTTGGTGTCTCGCCGCGAAACGCTGGACGACATGGTGCGCCTGGATCGAATTCCTGAACGGCTGGCGTAAGAACGCAGAAAGATAACTATGCCCGATGCCTGGGATTTTTCGCAAAAGCCGCAGCGCGCCGGGCCGGTTTCTCAGACGCCGATTCTGACTTACCTGCTTTGCGCTCTTTCGGTGCTGATTACGGCGGCATACCTGCTTCCGGGCGCAGTTTCCAGCCCGCTCTGGGAACAGCTTGGCCGATTCGGGCTGCCGGAAAGCGCACGGGCCGCGCCCTGGAGCCTGGTCACGACGATCTTCATTCACGGCAGCGCCCTGCATTTGATTTTCAACATGCTGTGGCTGCTGCTACTGGGCCGCATTCTGGAAGGGACGCTGCATCCCCTCGCTTATCTGGCGTTTATTGTCGGTGCGGCGGCGGTCGGCTCCGGGTGCGAAGTGCTGGTTTCCGGGTCTCCCGGCATCGGCATGTCCGGCGTGGTCTATGCCATGTTTGCCTTGATGTGGGCGGGGCGCGGCCTGTATCCGGCGTGGGGCATGGTGGCGACGCGGGACAATCTACGCTTTTTGGTCGGCTGGGCCTTGCTGTGCGTGGTGGTGACATATATTCCCATCTTCCACCTCGGGGTTGCCAACGGCGCACATGGCGGCGGATTCCTGTTCGGGCTTTGCATCGGTTTTCTGTGTTTCAGCCCGCGCCGCCGCTGGGTTTGGGCTGCACCCCTGACGCTGCTGGTGGCCGTGACGATCTTTGCCGCCATTCGCCTTCATTTTCAGTACACTTAATTCAGTACACTTAATTCAGTACACTTAATTCAGTACACTTAATTCAGTACACTTAATTCAGTACACTTAATTCAAGACCCATGATGACTAAACCTAGACTGTTATCGGGAATGCAGCCGACCGGCGGAGGGAAGCTCCATCTGGGCAATTTAGAGGGAGCTTTGCGCCCCTGGGTGCAGCGGCAGGACGATTATGAAATGTTCTGCATGATCGCCGACTGGCATTCGCTGACCACGATTGCCGAAAAGCGGATCAACCTCGCCGAAGCCTCCCGGCAGACGGCAATTGACTATCTCGCCGCCGGCCTTGACCCGGACAAATGCGCCATTTTTCGTCAGTCGGACGTTCCTGAACATGCCGAGCTGCATCTGCTTCTTTCCATGGTTACGCCTGTCGGCTGGCTGGAGCGCGTTCCGACTTACAAAGAAAAGCGCGAGATTATCAAAGAAAACGACACGCAGGTCTCCTACGGCCTGCTGGGTTATCCCGTGCTTCAGACCGCCGATATTATCCTGTACCGCGCCCAGGCTGTCCCGGTCGGACGGGACCAGGCCGCGCACATTGAAATCAGCCGGGAAATTGCCCGCCGCTTCAACCATCTGGTCGGGCAGAACGTGTTCCCCGAACCGGATGCCGTCATCAACGAGTTCACCGGCGAAGTGCCGGGCATGGATGGGCGCAAGATGAGTAAGTCTTATGACAACGGCATCTACCTCGCTGATACGCCCAAACAAACGCAGAAGCAGATCAATAAGGCGTTCACGACACCCACCAAAATTCATCAAACTGATCCGGGCATCCCCGAAGGCTGCGTAGCCTGTCAATTACGCCGCGTCTACGACCCCGGCGGCTACCTGACGCAGTGGGATGAGTGCCGGGCCGGGGAGCGCGGGTGCGGGCAATCCAAAAAAGAACTGGCAGAGATTATCAACGTCGCATTGGCTCCAATCCGCGCCCGGCGCGCGGAGCTGGAAGCCGATCCGGCAGTTGTAGACACCGTGCTGCGGCAGGGAGCGGAAACCGCCAGAGCAGCGGCCTCGGCGACAATGACAATCGTGCGGCAGGCGATGCAGATACGATAATGATTGTGCAGAAGTGAAACGAGGCAAGTTTCGCGAGGGAATAAATGCCTCTCGCTGATAAGACCGTCCTTCGGACGAAAGAATCAACTGCGCGCTAACCTTCCTACGTCCGCAGGACGAATAACCGCAGCGAGAGGAGTTCATTCCCTCGCAGATCGGCTATGCGTCACAGCAGTTTTTGCGTAATTCCTCCCCAATTCCGGGTACAATGAGGGCGAAATCGAAAGGACATTTTCTTCCCCGCATCGCCTGAAAACGCGAGGGCGGGAGCGCAGCCGGCGGCGCGAATGCCGGCAACCCTATGGAACCTCCTTCACAACCTTATTTAATGCTCGCGCTGACCTTGCTGCTGGTCGCGCTGAACGGCTTTTTCGTCGCCGCCGAGTTCGCCCTGATCCGGGTGCGGCAGACGCGCATTGCCGAGCTTGTCGCCGAAGGCAATGTCCCGGCGCGCGCTGTGCAGGACCTCCTGAAGCGTCTGGATACCTATCTATCCGGGACGCAGCTTGGCGTCACGCTGGCCTCACTCGCCCTGGGAGCAATTGGCGAGCCTGCTGTCGCCCGTATTCTGGGCGGATTGTTTGCCGCAATCGGCGTGGGTTCCGCCTCCGCGTCGGCCCACATCATTTCCATCGCGCTCGGTTTCGTGCTGATTACGTTTTTCCACATCACGTTCGGCGAGCTGCTGCCCAAATGGTGGGTGATTGCTCACACGGAAAAAACGGCGCTGGCGGTTTCGCGCCCCATGCGCCTGTTTTTATTTCTCGGCTTTCCGCTGATTATTATTCTGGAAAGCGCGGCCAAAGCCATCGCCAAGCCGCTGGGCATCAATCCGGGGGACGGGCATGAACAGGCCCATTCCGAAGAAGAAATTCTGGCGATCATGGCCCACTCGCACAAACAGGGCGAGCTGCGGCCTTCCGAGATTGAGATTGCCGAAAACGTCTTTGACTTCGCGCATACGCAGGCCAAAGAAATCATGGTTCCCCGCGTAGATATGGTCTATTTGTCTACCACATGGACCGTCGGGCGCAACGTAGAAGTCGCCGTGGAAAACGGCTTTACGCGCTATCCGCTCTGCGAAGGCGACCGCGACCATGTGGTCGGCATGATCCATATCAAAGACCTGCTGGCGATTGCCGGCAATCCCACGGCGGACATACAGACCATCAAGCGCGACATCATCGGCATCCCGGAAACCAAACCGATTGACGAACTGCTGAAAGAGCTGCAAAAAAGCCATACCCATCAAGCCGTCGTCGTAGACGAATACGGCGGCACGGCGGGGATTGTCACACTCGAAGACATTATTGAGGAGTTGATCGGCGAGATTCAAGACGAGCATGACCAGCCCCCGCCCCTGATGCCTCTCGACGATACGGGCCGCTCCTATTCCGTCGCCGGGACAGTGGCGCTGGAGGAAGTTTCGGAAACGCTGGGCGTCCCTATCAGCAACCCCTCCGACTATGACACCATCGGCGGGTATGCCCTCCATGAGCTGCGCCTTCCCCCCCGCTACGGAGCCACGGCCCGATTGGACGGCTACGATGTTTCCGTCGCCGAGGTCACGGGCCGGCGCATCCGGCGGCTGCTGTTCACGCGGCATGAATCGGAGCGAGTGGGGGAGCCTGCCGCCGCCCCAGCGTCGTAATTGGAATGGGACACGATCATGCTGAAAAGCCAGGATACCGCAAACGAGCAATCGCCGTCTTCCGGGGCAAGCAAGGCCAGGGTCACCCCGGAAGAACTCACCGAAGCGCTGGCCGCCATTGAGACGCGCAAGCAGGCGGAAGCAAGCCGTCTGGCCGGAACAATTCCGCTGGAAGATGCAGTCTCCGAGCTGCACCTGGACTCCACCCCGGAAGAGATTTGGGTGGAAGTGCAGTCGCAGCGGATAAAAGCGGCATCCCCGGAGCCGCAGTCTTTCGCGGAAGCGGAGGCCGCCCGGCGCGAGCAAAGACGCCAGGCGCACGCCGCGCCGGCTCCGGCCCAAACCCGCCCGCTGATGACTCCGCTGCGCTTCCAGCTGCCGCAGGGAGGGCGTCGGCGCTGGCTGCGGCCCTTTATTCCTTTCTTCGCAGTCTGGGCGCTGTTTGCGACAGGCGTTATCCCCCATTTCTGGAACCACTCCAGCCACCCGTTCGTGTCTGCCCCGCAAAGCTTGGCACAAGTTCCCGATGGCAAAGAAGTGTATGCCGACAACATAGCGCTGATCCAAATCTCGGAAGGCAAATCGCCAGCCCAGATTACGGTGGATGGCAATCAAAACGAAAACCGCTGGGGCCTGATCAAAGTCGGGGGCCATGTTTACCTGCGCGGATACATCGCCAGCACGGACTCGCTTGCGCCGCTTCAGGGCAAATCTCTCAATGTCTACAACGACGACGATTCCGGGGAACTGGACGGTGAAAAAACCTCTAACATCACCCTGCGCGTGGACAATATCCCCCTGCAAAAGTCCGGCGGCGAAGATAACTACTCCGAAATTACCCTTCCCCATTTCCAGCCCGATCCGCTTACCACTCTCATTCCCTGGCATTAACTATCATGCTCAAGCACGAGGACAACCCGGAACTGCCGCCGCACTCTGCCGCCGAAGCGCGGGCGACGCCGGAGGAACTCGCGGCGGCCATCACGCGCCTGGATGCCCGCAAAGACGCCGATCAGCGGCAGGCGGAAGGCACGGTTGCCATCGGCGAAGTCGTGCAGCAACTGGGCCTGGATGCAACGCCGGAAGAATTATTGGCGGAAGTGCAGGCCGGACGAGCGCAACAGGCAAAACCAAAGAAAGGAGCGTCACGCGGCCAGCGTTTAGTGTTGGCACTTGGCCTTTCCGGTGTTCTGCTCGGGTTTGTCCTTAATGGATTTGGCTTTTTACAAAGCCGGAACCAGGCGCCTCCGCCCGCAGTCGTCAGCATTAGCAGCAATGATAACTCTCCAAAGTCGGTTTCACTGAATCCAAACCTGCTAGTTCGCAACGCTTTCGGTAAAATCGTAACAGTTTCGGAACTTGGTGAAAACGAGAGCGCACGCTGTGGTTTTGATGGCGGTAATTTGATGGATTTCTCTGCCGACGATGACAAACCCTGGCGGGTCATCAAGCATCGAGGTCAAGTTTATTTGTGTGGATATATTGCTCCGACATCAGATTTAGCGCTCCAAAGAAATGGGGCGCATGTCTGGGTAAACGACTCGCAAGAAGAGGGCTTAGTTCCAGTAACCTTGCCTCTCAAGGGTTTCCTCGTGGATTACGTAGCCTCTGGACCCGGTACTACTGAAGATTTTGAGGCACACAATGTTCACTTGGACAAGCACGCTTACGAGAAATGATAACTATGGCTTCAGACATTATCGTCATCGGCGGCGGGGCGGCGGGGATGCTGGCGGCGCGGCGGGCGGCGGAAGGTGGGGCTAGGGTCACGCTGCTGGAAAAGAATGACCGGCTGGGAATGAAGATACTCATTTCCGGCGGCGGCAAATGCAACCTCACCCATGCCGGGCCGATGGAAGAAGTCCGGGCGAAGTTCCGGGCCAACGAAGCGCGGTTCCTGAAGCCTTGTTTCTACCGCTTGACCAATGAACAATTCTTGAAGATACTGCATGATCGAGGCATGGCGACCTATGCGCGGCCGGACGGGCGGGTTTTTCCTGTTGAGCCGGCCAATGCTAAAGATGTCGTCGCGCTGCTGACGGGGTATGTCGCAGAGGTGAGCGTCAAGGTTCGGTACGGGGCGGCAGTGACAGGATTGGTCGCGGAAGACGGCAGGATAACGGGCGTTCAGGTGGGCGACAAAGTGCTTCCTGCCGAACGGGTGATTGTGTGTACGGGTGGGTCGTCCTACCCCGCCACAGGAACCACCGGAGACGGCTGGAAATGGCTGGCGGCGCTGGGGCATACGATTGTGCCGCTGCGGGCGGCTCTCGCGCCGCTTTATTTGGACAACGCCGAGGCAGAGTGGTCGGGTGTGGCCCTGCGCGAAACGACTCTGCGCGCCCGCGCGGGAGCCGGCGGCAAAGAATTTGCGCGCTGGTCGGGGGATTTGCTGTTCACGCATAAAGGCGTTTCCGGGCCGACCGCGCTGGGCGTCTCACGCGAAATCGCGGAACGCACGGGCAGCGAAAACAGAGTGGAAGCTGATCTGGCCCCGGCAGTCACCTGGGAGCAGCTGCAAGCTGACCTGCGGCATCAGATGGCTCAAAACCCGCGCAAAACAGCGGCCGCCCTGGCCGCGCCGTTTGTCCCGGCCCGCCTGCTGGAGCCGCTGCTGGCGTCGGCAGGAGTCGCCGGCGAGACGCGCGGGGCTTATCTGCCGGCAAAGGCCCTCAGCCGCCTGGTGTCAGCGATCAAAGGCTGGCCGCTGGGAACCGTGCGGCATGTCCCACTGGAACGTGGCGAAGTGGTCGCGGGAGGTGTCGCGCTGGAAGAAGTAGACCCGCAGACAATGCGCTCCAAACTGGTGGACGGCCTGTTTCTTTGCGGTGAAGTGCTGGACATTGCGGGGCCGGTCGGCGGCTACAATTTGCAGGCGGCCTGGAGCAGCGGATGGGTCGCGGGAGAGGCGGCGGCCTGCCCCTGATACCATTATTTTTTGCATTTTTTTGAATGTGTGATTTTTTCAATTCTGTGGTATACTGAACCTGAAACCGGGATTCCACCGGTAATTTGCCTTGTTCGCATCGGTTCGATGCCACTCTCTGCGATTTCCCCGGCTTCTTCGGCTTACCCTCCGACGCGCTCTTCGAAACTCCTCAGTGACGGCCTCACGATCCGCGAAAGGGGCTTCTCACTTGAAAGGAGCCATTTTTCTTATGGCAACCAAACTTTATGTCGGCAATCTGAGCTATCAGACCACCGACCAGCAGCTCCATGATCTGTTCTCTGAAGCCGGCAACGTCTCCAGCGCGCAGGTCGTCACCGACCGCTACACGGGCCAGGCCCGCGGCTTCGGGTTCGTCGAAATGGCGAGC
The DNA here is from genome assembly GCA_965277095.1 of Capsulimonadaceae bacterium. Classification (GTDB taxonomy): domain Bacteria; phylum Armatimonadota; class Armatimonadia; order Armatimonadales; family Capsulimonadaceae; genus JANXMY01. The sequence goes on along the minus strand of OZ255718.1, from coordinate 1,648,784 downwards.
GAAGATGAAGCGCAGCAGGCCATCGCGGCCATCAATGGCCGAAACGTGGATGGCCGCGCCCTGGTCGTCAACGAGTCCCGCCCGCGTGAAGGCGGCGGTGGCGGCGGCAGCCGTGGCGGTGGTGGCGGCGGCAGCTATGGCGGCGGCGGTGGAAGCCGCAGCGGCGGTGGCGGCGGCTACGGTGGTGGTGGCGGCGGTAGCCGTTACTAACTCGCAGTCAAAATTGCAATTAAAAAAGAGCGGCGGGCTTCAGTGAAGCCCGCCGCTCTTTTTTTGCGATCTCGCCTGAAATCTGCCTAGTCTGCCAGAGAGGTTTCAATGGCCTGAAGTTCGCTTTCGGAAAACCCGGTCTTATCTGCCGCCTTCACATTTTCCACGATCTGAGCAGGGCGGCTCGCTCCGATCAAAGCCGAGGTCACGCGCTCGTCGCGCAGTACCCACGAAAGCGCCATTTGTGCCAGGCTCTGGCCTCGTTCCGCAGCCACCGCGTTCAGTTTTTTGAGTTTTTCGACCAGTTTCGGTGTCACCGCGCTTTCCTGCAAAAAGCTTTTTTCCTGTTTCGCGCGCGAGTCTTCGGGGATGCCATTCAGATATTTATTGGTGAGCAGTCCCTGATCCAGCGGGCAGAACGCGATGACACCCATTCCCGTCTCCGTTGTCGCGGGCAGAAGGTCGGTTTCTATCCGGCGGTTCAGCAGCGAATAGCTGGGCTGGTGAATGATCGGCTGGACAAATCCTTTGGCCTGGCAAATCGATTTCACCCGCCGGGTCTGCTCCCCGGAGTACGAAGAAATGCCGACGTACAGGGCTTTACCCTGCTGCACTGCCGAATCCAGAGCGCCAAGAGTTTCCTCAAGCGGTGTGTGCGGATCGAAGCGATGCGAATAGAAAATGTCTACATAGTCAAGCTGCAACCGTTTCAGCGACTGGTCGAGTGACGCCAGCAGATACTTTCGGCTGCCCCAATCGCCGTAAGGTCCCGGCCACATCGAGTAGCCGGCCTTCGACGAAATAATCAATTCGTCGCGGTATCCCCGGAAATTCTCTTTCAGGATACGTCCCACCCGTGTTTCCGCCGCGCCGGGGGCAGGGCCGTAATTATTGGCCAGGTCAAAGTGTGTGATGCCGTGGTCGAAGGCCGTAAAAAGCATCGCCTTCGCGTTCTCATGCAGCGCTGATTCATCCTGATGATGGCCGGCATCCGTTCCGGGGTCGCCGAAGTTGTGCCAGCAGCCCAGAGAAATCAAAGGCAGCAGGAGGCCCGAGCGCCCGCAGCGGCGAAACCAGCCAGGCGTGTTCTCATAGCGGGAATCAGCGGGCAGATACTCTGCCGCCGGGGCATCAGTGTTTTTTTGGATATTCATAAGCTCTTAATTTCGCTCGGCAGCGGCGTTTTCCTGCCGGACTGGACTGTTATCCACTTTCGCCCTGATCCCGATGGGACGAAAATTGAATGTCCTCGGCGTGGCTTCCCTTTACCTGCCGCGCAGCAATCAAGGCTTCATAAAGCGCGATCACCTGGGCGCCGACTTTGTCCGGGGTTCGCGCCGCCGCGCCGCGCCGCGCTTCGTCGGCCATGCGCCGGCGCAGAGCCGGATCAGACAGCAGACGCAGTGCGGCCTTTGCCATCGCGTCGGCATCGTCGGCCACTAAGAACCCGTCGATGGTGTCCCGCACTGTTTCAGGCGCACCGCCGCTGTTGACTACCACCGCAGGCAGCCCTGCCGCCAATGCTTCGCCGACTGCCAGGCCCTGCGTCTCGGTTTTGGAGGAAAATAAAAACACATCGGCCGCCTGAAACAGCGGGTCCAGTTTTGTCCGGCCCAGAAAGCCCGCAAAGCGCGTCCGGCGATGAATGCCCAAAGCGCGGGCGCGGCTTTCCAGCCCGCTGCGGCTTTTCCCGCTGCCGGCCAGAACCAGATAAGTGTCATTGGTTTGCGCCGCAATTTGAACAAATGCCCGCAGCAGCAAATCCAGGTTTTTTTCAGGAGCCAGCCGGCCCACATACAGCAAAATGCACGCATCAGGCGGCAGGCCCAGTTCCTGCCGGACTTCCGCAGGCCGTGCCAGCACATACGGCGGCTCAGGAATTCCTGTTGGAACCACCGTGACGGGCGATTGCACCCGGTATTGTTCGGTCAATACGCGCCGGGTCAATTCAGAGGGAGCCAGCACCTGATCGCAGGTGTCATAAAACCGGCGCATCCAGCGGACAAGCAGGCGGCGCGTGACGGCAGGGGCGAGCAGCGGCAGGTAATGGGCGTATTCAGTGTAAAGCGTGTGGTTTGTCGCGACATGCGGCAGGTTCAAGGTGCGCGCGATGCGCCGGGCCATCAAGCCCAGAAAAAACGGCGAGTGGGAATGCACGATGTCCAGTTTCAAAGTCGGAATGATGCGTGCGATGCGCGGCGAAAAGGGAATGGGCAGCACATAGTCCGGCTCCACCAAAGAATTGAACGATGGAAAGCGAAAAATGCCCGCGCGCTCGTCGGCATAGTGGGGGTAATGGGACGTAAACACAAAGACTCTGTGACCTGCCGCTTCCAGCCGGGCGATGAGGGTTTGAACAGACGTGCTGACACCGTTGATGATCGGCGGATAGCTTTCGGTGAAAATTCCGATACGCACGGCACAACCTTCCTATACAATCAACATGGCGTCCCCAAACGACAAAAACCGATACCCATCCTCCAGCGCCGTCTGATACGCACGGCGAATCAACTCGGTTCCGGCCAGAGCGCTGACCAGCAGCAAAAGCGTGCTGCGAGGCATGTGGAAATTGGTGACGAGCGCGTTCACTATCTGAAAGCGGTATCCAGGCGTGACATACAGCGACGTTTCTCCATCGGTCGGCACAATCCGGCGCGGGCCGGTCGCGGCGCTTTCCAGAGTACGGGCGGACGTAGTTCCCACCGCAATGATGCGGCCTTTCGCACCGTTGACGATTTCCGCTGCTTCCGCGCTCACCGTCACGCGCTCGGCGTGCATTTGATGGGCCATCACATCATCAGTTTCAATCGGGCGAAATGTTCCCAGGCCAACATGCAGCGTCACGCGGGCGATCTGGACGCCCCGCGCCTGCACCGCTGCCAGCAATGCCGGCGTAAAATGCAGGCCCGCCGTCGGTGCGGCGGCAGAACCGCCCTGGTCGGCATACACGGTCTGATACCGTTCGCGGTTTTCCGCCGGCAGCGGCGTCTGAATATAGGGAGGCAGAGGCGCTTGTGCCTGAGCGGCAATAGCTTCTTCGGCGAATGTCCCGTCCGGGGCAGAAAAGCGTAGAAGCCGACCGCCCCGATCATCTGTGCGCTCCAAAACTTCGGCAGACAGATCGCCGCCAAAATTGATCCTGACACCCGGCAGCAGCTTTTTTCCGGGACGCACCAGCGCGCGCCAAAGGCCGTCCGCGACGCGGTGGGTGAGAAACGCTTCCAGCCGCTCGCCGGGATGCTCCGGCCTGGCGCCGAACAAGCGCTGCGCGGTGACGCGGGTGTCGTTCAGCACCAGCACATCCCCGGCGTTCAAATATTCCGGCAAATCAGAAAACCGGCGGTCTGCTAGGGTTTGCGCGTCCCGGTTCAGCACCATCAGCCGGGAGGCGTCACGCTTGGCGAGAGGTGTCTGCGCGATCCGGTCGGCGGGAAGCACGTAGTCAAAATCGGACAAGCGTAAAAGCGGCGGGGATTTTTCCATGACAATGGCACGACAAGGGTTATTGTAGCCAAAGGCTCTGCCAATGTCAAGAGGTGCATAAACTATTGATGCAGGGTCTTTGACAGCCGCGCGACCATGCCGCGACCGTCGTAGTGCAGAGTGACTTGGTCCATCAGAGCGCGCATCAAGCGGATGCCGCGCCCGCCCAGAGCATCGGTGTCAGCGTTTTCGGGAACCTGCGCCGGGTCAAAGCCACGGCCTTCGTCTCGGATTTCGATCTGAAAGGCTCCGTCGGAAAAACCGCAGGAAATGACAATGCGGCTGGCGGCATCCGGGGAGCCATACAAAATGGCATTCGTGATGGCTTCCCCCGTAGCAATCTCAATATCAGCCAGGTCCAGGCCAGTGAAGCCGGACTGCTCCGCCAAAGTGCGAATTCGGTCCCGTGCCTGACCCGCGTTTTGAGGAAGCGCGGCGATCTCAAATTGGTCCCGAAGTTGTTTCATAGCTGCGCTGCTGTTGTGACCCGGTGCCACTCTCTAAAAATGCGCCCAAGTCGCTTCTTAATCGTTACCCAACTCCGAGTCGCGCTAAACGGTACGGGGCCTTTTTGCCGGTTTCGTTGACAGAAGCCGAACCAACCCAGTATAATACTTACAATTGGCAACCAGTTTACTAGGGAATATTTTTAGGAAGCATTTTAGGAAGCAAACGATATGAGCGACGTCAAACAAACCAAAGAAGAGCGGCTGAAAAAAGAAAAAGCCGGGCTGGACGTACTGGCGGATATTTACCGCTATGCCGAGACCGGCTTTGACACGATAGACCCCGGCGACTTCATGCGCTTCAAATGGTACGGCGTGTACCAGCAGCGGCCCAATGAAGGCCACTTTATGATGCGAATCAAAGTCCCCGGCGGGCGATTAACCACGGAGCAGCTCAGAACGCTGGCCTCTCTGACCACTGACTACGCGCGGGGCATCAGCGACATTACAACACGGCAAACCATTCAGCTTCACTGGCTGACCATTGACCAGATGCCGGACATCTTTGCCCGCCTGGAAGCCGTCGGCATGACTACCGCCGGAGCCTGCGGCGACATCACCCGCAACCTGACTTCCTCGCCTGCCGCCGGGTTTGACCCGCAGGAGATCGTCGACCCGCGCCCGGTCGTGGATGCGCTGCAAGCGTTCTTCCACATGAACAGAGCCTTTGGCGACCTGCCGCGCAAATACAAGATTGCCGTGGAAGGCTCGCCCATCCAAAGCACCCTGCCGCAAATCAATGATGCGTCGCTGGTCGCCTATCGCCGCCTATCCGATGGCGTGGCAGGGTTCCACTTTTTCGTCGGCGGTGGGCTGTCGCTTCAGCCGTTCTTCGGCCAGCAGCTTGACATCTTTGTGCCTGCCGACCGGATTGACCAGATCGTGGACGTTCAGCGGGCCATCACCGAATGTTACCGCGATGCCGACCAGCTTCGCCTGAAACGCACCCGTGCGCGCCTCAAGTATCTCATGGCCGATTGGGGGCCGGAGAAGTTTACCGCCGAAGTCCGCAAAAAACTGGACTGGTCGCCGGACCCTGCCGCACCAGGGTTTGAATTCTCTGACGAGACGTTCCGCGATCACCTCGGCATCAACGCGCAGTCTCAGCCCGGACTGCACTGGATCGGCCTGTGCATTCTATCGGGACGTATTACCGACGAGCAGATGCGCCGCGCCGCCGATGTCGCCGACAAATACGGCGGCGGCGAAGTGCGCCTGACCAATGTTCAGAACCTGCTCATCCCGCACATCGCGACGGAAGATTTGGAAGGCGCGAAAGCCGACCTGGCCGCCGCCGGGTTTGAGTGGGACGTGCCAAATATCCGGCGCGGGGCGATTGCCTGCACCGGAATTGAATTCTGCAACCTGGCGATCACCGAAACCAAATTGAAAATCAAAGAAGTCGTCGGGTATTTGGAGACCGTCACGCCCAACCCGTATGAGCGCGGCCTGAAAATTAACATGAACGGCTGCCCGAACTCCTGCGCCCATCACCATGTCGGCGACATTGGTCTGCAAGGCTGTCTCGCCCGGCTCGAGGACGGCTCGCAGGTGGAAGCCTACGACATTCATCTGGGCGGCGACCTGGGCCTGCACCCGTCGTTCACCCGTGCCATCCACCGCAAAGTCCCCGCCGAAAAGATCAAGTACGCCCTGGGCAACGTCATCCAGCGGTTTCAGGAAACCCGCGTGGGCGACGAACGGTTCGCACAGTGGGCGCATCGCCATTCCAACGAAGAACTGGACGCTTTTTTAGGCGTCGAAACCATCGTCGGCGCACCCGACCTGCCTGCCTCCGCCAAAGGCGCGGGGGCGACGGCCTGGCGGTAAGCGGGGAAAGCAAGAAAACCATGAAAACAGTTTCACTGGCGGTTCGGATTGAGCGGGAAGCCTTGAGTGATGGGCAGCCGGTTTATGTCGCCTTGTGCTTGGAACTGGATATCGCCTGTCAGGGAGCGACCGTGGAAGAAGCGAAAGAGAATTTGACGGATGCCGTGCAGGCTTTCTTCCAAATCGCTTCCCCTTCAGAGATTGAGCGGCGTCTTCCTCTTGCCAGCCCGGACAACGTGTTTATGACACAAATCGAGGTTCCTTTTGGGCAAACTGCGAGTCTTGTGGGGGCGTGAACTCTGCAAACTTCTGGAAGCTAATGGCTTTGTGTTTGTGCGGCATGGCAAAGGCGATCACGACTTTTATTTGCGTAAAGCCAGCGAAACCACTTTTACTGTTTCCGTGCCGATGCACAAAGAAGTCGCAGTCGGAACACTGGCCTCTATTGCTCGCCAAACCGGGCTGCCTCGCAGTTTGTTTGAGACTGAATAATAAAGAAAGCGCAGGAGCCACTGGCTCCTGCGCTTTCTTCTTGTCAACACGACATTGGGCGCGTCAGGGGGAGGCGTCTGCCACCTAAGGCTGAACGGCCCAGACAAGGCGGGCCACTGCGAACACCGCGCAGGATACCACCAGCAGGATCACTGCCAGTGCATACCAGTCCACCCGAACTTGGCGGAGCGGCCGCACCGGCATGGCCTGAGGGATGGTGACCGACGCCGCAGGCTGTCCCGGTGAAAGGCGTAGTTCGCCGGCAGGGATACGCGGCAGCGCCGGCCCTGGCCGCGGGGCGTCCAGGGCTGCTTCCTTGGAAGAGAACGCGAGCGGAAGGCCGTCTTCCTGTCTGTCGTAGGCAGAGCTTTTGAGCCGCGGCATTGTTTCCGGGGCATAATCGAGTGTTTGCACGTTTTATCTCCATTGATAGTCGTCCAGAGGTTTGCAGGCCATCGGACTAAATTACGTCAAACAAAAACCGGTTTCGCCACTCACCTTGCCGGAACAGGCGACCAATTAGAACATTCCGACAGGATAACTTTCTTTGTTGCTTTACTCCTCCATGCAAGATTCATGCCAAGTATGGCATCACACAAAATCCGATTATGGAGCGGGGTGCGCTTTGTTGTAAGTATCCACACTTTTTCGCAGCAGCATGGCATAGTTAGCGACTTGCAGGCGGAACGTGTCGTACTGGTCGCCGGGGAGGTTAGCAATCGGTTTGTCCAGGAATGTTTTCACATACGTTTCCGCTTCGGTGACAAGCGGCTTGGCAATGTGGGCGTCCTTGCACTCGCGCAGGGCAGCGTACATGGTAGTCAGATAACGCACATCGTTGACCCCCTCGCGGCAGGCTTCCCATTGCAGCGTATCCACGACGCCGTCTTTCACCGGGTAAGTGAGCATCAGCGGGCGGAAGGCTGCTTTGGACGAACACGCGCCCGCGCAGCTTTCGTCGTAGGGGTCTGCGCCGAAAGCTGTTTGATAATCGGGCAAAAACGCCCCGTAAAGATTGGCCCGCCAGAGCAGGTATCCGGTATCAGCGCGGTTGATCTTCGGGTCCTCCCCAGACGCCGGCCAGTACCACCAGTCGCGCTTCATAGACGTGCGCTGGCCTTTTGTGCGGAGAAGCTGCTGTGCGTACTCCGAGTCGCGAGAGTAAACGACTGTGTCCATATCCGCTTGCAAGGCGTCATAATCGGCTTGGCGCGGGATATAGGTCACATTGGGCAGACCGGCTTTCGTGAGCGGGTTCATGCGGGCCAGCGCAGCGGCATTGGGGTCCGGGTCGCTGTAATAAGTCAGCGCCGGGCCGCCATGCGCTGTGCGCGCCACTTCTATTGTCTGCGGGTCGGCGTCGCCTTTGTACAGGTTGTACGGCGTTCCCAGCCCGTAGGCCTTGTATTCGGCCACGGCATCCCAGAGTGTCGCCGGCGAATCATACAGCGTCGCGATAGTAAAGCCGTGCGCGGCGATGTCGGCAAGCTGGGTATCCAGCACATCTTTGGAGACGAAATCGGTGACAAGCTGCCGCCCATCCGGGGCAGGCAGCGCCGCCGGGGCCGGGTCCAGCCGGGAGCGCAGGTCAATCCCATACTGCTTGGCGGGCGACAGCAGGCGCAGGGGCAGGACGCTGAGAACCATGCGAACACTGAACGGCGGCAGGCCGCGCCCGCTGACGATGATTTTGCCGATGTAGTTGTTGGACGGCGTATTGCGCGGCACGGTCACGGTGATCCAGAACTGCTTGGCCGTGTCGGCGGGAATGTCGCAGACCGCAGGGCCGGTCAAGCGAAGGACGGGGGCCGTGCCGGATAGGACAATGCGGTCATCTTTGACCAGCACCGCCGGAGCCGAGCCGGCGGTATCCGGGTCGCGCAGCACGCCGGAGCCGCTCTCGGACAGGATTTTGACGACGTGAAGCTGCACGTCCGCCGCCGGGATGGTATGCCCGATGCCCTGCAAATCCTGGGACAGTGACACGATGACATTGTTCAGCGCTTTGGGCGAATACAGGCAGAAAGTCGCGGCCTGCGTCTGCTCCGGGCAGGCTGTCAGCGCCACTTCATCGCTCGCTCCTGCGGGCGGCGGCAGCGCGTCGGGCAGAATGGCGTCAAACAGTGAGGCAGGCGTCCAAACCAGATACGGCTTGCCGAAGGCCGCCATCGCGGAACGCACGCCGCGCAGCCCGGCCTGACGCGCAAGGTCCGGCGGCGTCACCGTGAAGCGAAAAGCGACGCGCCCATTGTGCATCATGCCGGGCTGCGTGGTGACGCCATAAACAACGGCGGAATTTGCTTCCGCCGTGCCAACAGGTTTCCAGGCCCCCACGTTGCCAGTCTCAAAGTCTGTCACCGGAGTCGTGGCCGTCCCCTGCCCTGCGCTGTCCAGAGTTACCCAGGCGATGCTGTCCACGACCAGCATTGTCTGGCGAGAAGTCGTGACATCCAGGGCCAGGCCGGTGGCTGCCGACCAGTCGGCAGCCACCGGGAGCGCATCCGTTCCGCCCGGCTGCGCATCGGCAGGCAGGGACAAGTCCAGAGACGCCGGCAGCGGAGTGGCGGCGCGCAGGGTGAACTTATCCTGCGGCAGAACGACTTCATGCCAGCCGGTGAAAGTGATCGGAACCGGTGATGAAATCCAGGCATCACGCGGCAGAGCCGCGTCGGCAGGCGAAGCAGCACGGGAAGGAGCGAGAACGCGAATCCGCAGGTTCGCCCCGCTGCCGTCGCCCCGCACCCAGAGCCGGACACCATTGTTGGTTCCCATCGCAGGCAGATCGGAGCGCACCAGCAGCGTCTGTACCGGCGGCGTCGCGCGCCCTGGAATAACAGGCGTCAGCAGGGTCGCCGCCTCCGAAGCCGTTTTTGCAGGCTGTGAGCGCGCGGGATGTTTGTGTGCCGCGGCCGATACGGGTGGCAAGCCGGCGGCAGCACTCAAAGCAGCAGCGAATAAAACGATACAGGGCCGAATCTGGGCAGACTCAAACCGCAGGCGGGGCAATGGGATCAAGTGGGACGTCCTCCTCGAACGGGGTCATACAGGTACTTTGACGGGGCGGGAGTCGGAAAAAGTTCCCGAACGCGCGAAACGGGACGGCAGGCTGCCTACTCCGAAGCCGTCAGGGGCTGGGCAGAAGAGTCAGTGGCAATGAGATACCATTGACCCTCTCCGCGGCGAAGCGTGTACGAAACATAAACCGCCTTTTCTCCCCCGTGGATCGGGCCGGTCGCTTGATCATCAGGCGAAGCGTTGGTCATGTGGGAAGTATTCGGGTCAAACGGAACTGTCTCACCGCTGTTGTCATTGCCTGCATTCGCAAGAGCATCCACCGTGCGGTAAATATGTTTGCCAAACGCAGTCACATCGCCGTTTTTTGCTTTCCGAAGCCGGGTGAATTCAAACGAGACCGTATTCAGGCTGCTGAGAGCATCGCGCGTGATTTGCAGAAAATCGCCCGACGCAATGGAATACGAATACTTTTTATTGAGAAAAACACTCAGGCGCGTGTCGCTGTCTCTCAGATGGCGGCGCAGCAGCGAGCTATCGCCGTCCGTCCAGGCCCGCGCAATGTCCGCGAACGCTGCCTGGTACGAGTCATCGGAATAAGCATTTCGCCGGGCTTCTGCGGCCTGGTCGCCGCCCGCTTCCAGATCACGCGCCTGATTTTCACTGGCGAAGTAGTAATTGGTCTGGTTGTAAGTCACCGAATAGGTCGGCGGGTTAAACGGCAGGTACGCGCTCACGTAAACCGGCGAGTAAGGCTGGCTGACGACAATCACGGTCGGGTTAAACAGAAAGCGCGGAAACCCGGCGTAGGTGCTGTAGACCGAAGGATAAGTATAAGACGGCACGGCAGCGTCGCAGTAATTGCCGTAATAATAGCCGCCGAGAAGCGGCGGCGCACCGGCGATCACCGGCGCGGGGCTGATGGCTGTGCCGTAATTGTTTTGATTATTGTTTTGATTATTGTTTTGATTGCTGCCAAAACCGTTTCCAGGGCCAATCGGCGGGATGGAGTTGTTGAAAAATCCATTGGCCGGGCCAACCGGCGCAATGCTGCGATAAGGATTGTATTGAGGGTCGGAAGATTGCTGGTTCCACCCCGAACGCCCGCGAAAACCAGAGTCCGCCGGACCTGCCGCCTCATCAGGAATTGTCACCACCGGCCCGCGTGAAGAGTACTGCGGTGCGCTGCTGCGATTGAGCATTTCCCCTCCCGACGAGATCGCACCGGAACGCATGGGCATATAAGAGCGCGTCTGAGCAGGCTGCGAGTTTGCGGGAAGGCTTGGGCGCGAGGCCGTATTTCCATTGATTGCGCCGGGGCGCATAGAGGCTCCGACCGCCTGCGCGGACGCGGTTTGAGGCGCGGACGCGAGAACAGTCAAAGCGGCCAGTGGCAGCAGAGCGGCGCGGCATGAGAGGCGGAAGCGTTTCATTTTAGGATGCTTTCCAAATTTTGTTCACTTTTTAGTGGGACGCAGGAACGCGCAAAAAGGTTCCCGCATTTTATTCGGCCAGTCGGGCGTCCATCTCGTCGGCGACGGCCTGTGCCAGCGGGGCATACAGGCAGACGGTACGCTCATACAAAGCCAGCAGATCGGCGAGCGTCAGGCGGCGAAGAAGCTTGCGGTACAAAGTCACGTCATGGAGCAGCATGGAGCGGGTCTTTCTCGCGAAGGTGATGATGGCGGCGGGAGAGACGCCAGGCGAGGCCGTCCATCCAGATGTCAAACAAAGCATAAAAGAGCCACAAAACGGCCCCGAAGACAAGAATCAGAACCAGCAGATGCGGGCGCTGCCAAATTTGCGCGGTGGTCGCCAGCACGCCTTCCAGCCGCCGGGCATTGAGCAAATCCCATGAATTAAACCGTCCTCGCATCAGCCCCAGGTAAACGCCCAGAGCGCACAGTGGAAAGATCAAGGGACGCAGGGCGGCTCCCAGGCGGCCCAGACGAGGCCGTGTCAGGCGGTCCAGCGGCCAGACGGCCAGAAAAAAGGCCAGCAGGCCCGCACCGCTGTAAAACAAGTAAAAGCCGGTGATGACGAAAAAATCCAGCCGCGCATCCCCGCCCCGCCGGGCCTGGGCATAAAGCGGGCTTCCGGTCAAAGTCTGCAAATAGTGCCGCCATTCGGTCAGCAGGTAGCAGGAGTTGGGCAAAAAAACCAGCCAGACACCGGCCAGCGGCAGCCACAGGCCCCAGCGCACCGGCTTTGCCGCTTGCCGTTCCCGGCGAACGCCGCGTGCGATGACAAACGCCAGCGCGACCGGAACCAGAGCCAAAAACAAATTCCACGCCACAAAAGAAGTCGGACGCATACCTTAATTGTGTCCTGCGGACTGCACGATGCGCTCCAGCGCTCCTAAATAGGCATGAAAGGCGGCGCGGCCCGCCTCGGTGGGTGCATACGTCGTATGCGGCTTTTTGCGGACGAACTCTTTGGCGCTGACGACGTAGCCAGCCTCTTCCAGCTTGGACAAATGGATGGACAGGTTGCCATCAGTGACGCCCAGCGTGTCTTTAAGAAAACGGAAATCGGTTTCGCCGCGCGCCATCAGTGCCGACATGATGCCCAGACGCACCTTCTGGTGAATTACTTCATCCAGTGAGTCCAGCGATTCCACGAGCGCGGCATACCCCGCCTGCATAACTGCCATGGGCGTTACCAGCCGTGCTTTCGCGCCATCAAAACGCCGTAGGCGATATGAAAGCCGCCAAAGGTGACAGCCATCATCAGCAGGTGCAGCGGAACCGGCAGCAGCAGCGTCAGCGCCCCGGCCAGCACAAACGCCGCCCCCAAATAAGAAACCGGGCGCACCGAAAACAGGCCCACCGCGCAGATCGCCAGCCCGTAGCACAGCATCCAAACGCCCCAAACTGCGGGAACCATGTCATGCAGGTAAAAGAACACCGTCAGCACAGCGGCTGCCAGGAACGATGGCAGGGCGGCCACGATGATATGCGCCCCCAGCGGCGAGGCGACGCGCTTGCCGATCCGCGCCGCACGGCGCTTGTTCCAGGCAAACTCAATCGTCACGGCCAGCATCAGTACGGCCAGCCACACCCCGGCAAGCAGTGGATATGTTTCCCGCGCCGGATGATGAGACGCCAAAGCCCGGTTCAGAATGCCCTCGGTCACCGCAACCCCCGCGATGGCTGTTACGCCGATGAGAACACCGGACAGGCCGGACAGGGTGGAATATTGAGTGGAGCGTTCCATTGTCTGGCGAATCACCCGCAGATTTTCGCGGGCCTCGTCCAGCGGCGCAAGCAGGGCAGGCATGGGAAAGTCTCCTCGTTGCTACTTTACAAAACAAAGTGCTTTACGGGTAGTATAGCAGGAGAGAAGGACAGGTGTCAAGGGACAAAAAAAGAGGGGCAGAAAAAGAGGGCAGAAAATAAAAGAGGGCGGGGGCAAGCCCCGCCCCTACCCTTTTCCTGATTTGTCTACAGCCCATCGTAGCGTGAATAGCCGCGCCCTTCATCGCTCCAATAATCCTTCGGCTCCGAGGTCATATAGGTAATCTTCGTGATCGCCTTGATGTTTTTCAAGCCCAGCTTCATCGGAACCAGCAGGCGCAGGGGAGCGCCATGCTCCACGGTCAGCGGAACCATCTGCTGATGCGCGTCGCTTTGATGCGTTGCCAGAAGCGTCTGCGGATGCTGCGCGGTCGGCAGATCAATGGACACATAATACGGGTCGGAATTGCCGTCGCTGTCCAGGTTCACCGACGAGTCCAATCGCGCCCATTTCGCGCCAGGCATCGGCGGATACGCCTTCAGGAAGTCGGCGAAGCGCAGCCCGCCCCACCCCGCGATCATGCTCCAGCCTTCCACGCATACCAATCGGGTCACCTGGTCATGCCGCCCGCCGAACTGCGCCGTGAGTTTAGCGATCTCAGCAGCGGTCAGTTTTTCCACTTTGCCGGAGGCGAGGCCCACAACGGTCAGCGTCCAGTCGGGGATGTAAGCCGGGTCGGGCGTCTGGCCGTCATAGTTGTTTCGCAGCTCCCGTGCCGCCTGTGTGAGTGAGTACGTGGGAACAATTCGGTTCGGGGAATACAAAGCCTCGGACACATCATCATCAAACGTCAGGACTTTATTGAGCAATCGGTCTTTGCGCCCCGTCGCCACCACGGGTTTCAGTCCCAGGCGTCCGCGCGTCTCATCGGGGAGCAGCCAGACGAAGCCCAGCGCGGCAGCGGCCATTCCGGCCCCATACAGCAGAAAATCGCGCCGCGTCTGCGCCGTGAGCGCCCGGCGCGAAACAGACGTGCCTCCTGATCCCATCGAATCAGCGGTCACTGTCCCCGCGTCAGTGGCGGAGGGACCCTCCGGCAGACTGTCGTCTTTTAATCCGGGGAATTGCATTTCTTCGGGTTCGAAAGTATCCGGCATAACAATGGCTCCTGTGTAGCTTCACACTTTGATTACAAATTAAGGCTAAGAAAAGTTCCACGCGAGTTCCGGTAAATATGCTATAATTGCTGTCTTGGCATGATTTATGCAGGGTCATAAAGAAAACGTCTCAATCCTGGACAAATCTTCTGTCCGGCCTGGAACCGCTGCCGTTTCACGAAAAACTGGCATCACCGGCTATTCCCTGGTCGGGTCTAATCCGAATAATGTCAACGCCAATGACTTCGCCGGAGACGACTTCACGTTCTCTATTCCCACAGTAACGCCGCCGCCCGCGCCCGTCGTCAGCGGCACGTTTAACTTTGACAGTGACGCGCTGGGCAAGCAGACGACCTTCACCGACACCAGCGGCAGTATCAATGCGACGTTCAGCGGCCCTGCCGATACCGCCAGTTCCGGCGGCTTTGTTGTGCAGAACTTCGCCGCTGGCTTCCCTAGCGCGGGCTTCAGCGGCTATCAGTTGGTTTCCACCCAGCCAAACAGCGTGCCGCTTTCGGTTGCTTTTGACCACACGCTGGGGGGCGGTTCCGTCAACTTTGCGGGGCTGACCGGCTCCGGCACATTCACCGCGACGGAGACCCTGAACGGAGTCGCCGTCGGAACCGCTGTCGGCAGCGGCAATGCCGGCCTGCTCAATTTTGGCGGCGTCAGCTTCAACGGCCTGACCTTTACCGACACGGCCACTGCCTTCGGCATTGACAACTTGGATGTCAGCAGCGCCCCGGAGCCGTCCCAGATGGCGGGCATGGCCTTCACCGCCCTGGGCCTCGACGGCCTGCTCCTTCGCGCCCGCAAAAAGAAAGCGCAGGCGAGTTAATTGGGAGGGAAGCCCCCCTGCCCCTACGGATTGGATTTATTTAAGCAAAATTTCCGCCCGGCCTTCTCTCAGAGAGGGCCGGGCAATTTCGTTTGCAGGCAAGGCAGTATCACCGACACCAGGGTTCCGACTCCCACTTTGCTTTCCAGCGTGATCGTCCCGCTGTGCGCCTCGGCGATGCTCCGGCAGATCGCCAGGCCCAGCCCGGTTCCTCCGGCGGCACGGGAACGGGCGGCGTCCGCGCGGTAAAAGCGGTCAAACAGGTGCGGCATATGCTCTGGCGCAATGCCTTCGCCGGTGTCGGTGACGGTGACAAGGACCGAAGGAGAGGCTTCCTGCGCGGAAACCGTCACGGCCCCGTCCGGCGGCGTGTGGCGCAGCGCATTTTCCAGCAGGTTGACGAACAGCCTTCGAAGAGCATCCGAGTCCCCTTGAAGGCAGAGCGCCGCCGGAGGCAGGTGAAGACGCAGCGCTGCATGGGACTGTTTCTGTGCAGCCTGCACCAATTCGGTCGCCTGAGCCAAAATATCCGCCAGTGAAACCACTTCCTGCGCGGGCGGCTCCTGCCCGGCGTCGGCACGGGCAAGCAGCAGTAAATCCTGTACCAACCGAATCGTGCGGTTTGCGCCTAGATCGGCGGCTTCCAGCGCGCGCCGGTAATCCGCCGTGCTGCCGCTTAACAGCGCCAGACTGGTGTTGGCTTTAATCACCGTCAGCGGCGTCCGCAATTCATGGGACGCATCCGCCGTGAAGCGCCGCTGCTGCTCATAAGCGGCTTCCATTGCCCCAAATGCCTGCTCCAGGCGCGACAGCATTCCATTAAAGGTTTCCGCCAGCGCGGCAAACTCATCGCCGCCGGCGGCAGGCAGGCGGCGGGACAAATCCGAGGCTTCAATCTGTGTGGCGGCGAGGCCCAATGCCCGAACGGGCCGCAGGGCGCGATCCGTGAGAAATGCGCCGCCCAGTCCGGCGACGAGCAGAGCCAGTGGGATCAGCGCCAGCAGCGTTCGCGTCAGGCGTCCGGTTTCCTGACGAAGCGGAGCCAGCGAAGAAACAAGCTGGGCGACGCCGATGATTGTGCCGCCCCGCCGGATGGGCGCTGAAAAAACGCGCAGCGGCTCCGCACCGGACTGAATCGTCGCCAAGACCTCCTGCCCCCGCGCTGATTGGGCAAAACTGTTCTGGTCCCAGGGCGCGGCGCGTTCCCTGGGGGCGTCGGGCGGAGCAAACAGGCGATTGCCCTGAAAATCCAGAAAACGGGGCTGATAAGCGCTGAAAGGCCCTTCGCCGGGAGAAGGCGGCTGAGGCTCTTCTGGAAACCGAGGCAGGGACGGAGTGTCGCCGGGAGGCGGCTGCATGGGGCGACCGTCAAAGAGCGGAGGCTCCCCTGAATGGTTCTCAGGATGAGGCGGCGGTCGGTCTTTCAGCTCCCACATGGAATGCGCGGCGGTGGTGAGCGTGCGATCTACTTCCGCCGTGCCGGTATATTCCAGGCGCAGTCGGAACGCCGTCCCAAGTACCACCAGCACGAGGGCCAAAATGCCGACATTCCAGAGCGCCAGTCTGGCCCGCACTGAGCGCAGCGAAAAGCTCCATCCCCTCATGCTGCGGTCTCCGAGGGGCAACCGGCCTCCAATGCCGCGCAGAGGCGGTAGCCGACGCCATGCACCGTTTGAAGCAGCTTGACCGGATAGTCGGCATCTATCTTGCGCCGCAGCAGGCGAACATAGGCGTCTACCGTATTGGAGAAGCTGTCGTCATCCAGCCAGACGCGCTCCAAAATCACCTCACGGGTCAGCGTCTGGCCCTCGTGTCCGGCCAGCGCTTCCAGCAGAGAATACTCACGCGGCGTCAGGGAAATGGCCTGCCCCGCCCGCGAAACCCGGCGCAGGCTAGTGTCAATCGTCAGATCGCCGACCTGAATCAAGCGCGTCTTGTGCAGCCGGTCCCGGCGCAGCAGGGCCTGAATTCGGGCCAGAAGCTCGGCAAAGTCAAATGGCTTGGGCAGATAATCATCCGCCCCTGTTTCCAGCCCGCGTACTCGGTCCGACACGGCATCACGCGCGGTGAGCATCAAAATCGGCGTTGTAATTTGCTGCTCGCGCAGACGGGCACAGACTTGCCAGCCATCTAGTTCCGGCAGCATCACGTCCAGCAGAATAAGCGAATACCGCCCATTTTCCGCCCGCTCCAGCCCGGCCCGGCCCTCGGCGGCAATTTCCACCTCATACCCGGCCTGCGTCAGCCCTCGCGCCACGACTTCGGCAATCGGCGCTTCATCTTCCACCAGTAGAATACGCATCGTACCGGCTGTTGTACCTCGGAAAAATGAAAAAATTGTGAAAGCGGAATATCTCTCCCGCGGGAAGACGGCAAAAATCCCCGGCCACAAAGACCGGGGATTTCTGATTGCACTTTATTACTTCACGCGCCAGCGCAGGACGCCGCCAGAGAAGCCATTTTGAAGCTGCACTTCCAGGCGCAGGGCCGAGGCCGTCACCGGCGTGAACGTGACGTGATTGTAAACGTCAGGCGCAGTTCCATAGGAGCCTGCTCCCTGCACCGGCTTCCAGGTATCGCCATCTTTGTAAGTCAGCCGCCAGGACTGCGGAACGCGGCACTGCCCACTGCCCGTGTCATCGAACCAATAGACCGAGGCCGAGGAGAACGTCTGCGGCTTCGGCAGGTCATATTCCACCCATTCCGCCGTTCCCAGATGATCCCACCAGGTAAAGCGGGGCGTCACCTGGTCATGGGATGCTGCCGGCTCAGACGCATCGCTCATGGCCTCGAGTACGTCATGTTCATGCGAGGCGCTGGCAGTCACGGAGGCAATCCAATCATGGGCGTCCGGCCCGCTGCCGATGGTCGGAAATGAAGTCAGCCGCAGGTGAGCGGCTCCCATTGGGATCAGTGACACGGTTTCCGTTGCTTCCGCCGACCGAACCGGGCTGGGCTGAAGCGGAGTGATGACATTCTTTGAGTCTAGCTGCCAGTTCGGGATTTTTCGGGCTTTGGCCCGGAGTTCAATCGGCGCCGTTTCATGCGTAAACGGATTTGCGGCGACCGCGCCGCCCTTTTGCACCACATCAAACGAATGGCTCGGATTTGCGGCGTCCAGCACCAGGCCATAGTTCCACGCCGACTGCGGGTAAACCGCGTACTCCGGCCACTGGGCCGTGCCGGCGTAGCGATCCCACTTTTGCCCGATTGCCAGTGAATAAGTGATCGGGCCGCGGTCTACCGACACGGCATTCTGATTGGTTGTCCAGCGGCGAACACGCACGTCCATCGGGAGATGCAGTGTCACGGTGTCTGCATTTTTCCAATTACGATGGACAACCAGATAGGAATTCGCGACGGCTTTTGCCGCCACCGGCTTGCCATTGACGCGCACAATGGCGGCATTGCACCAGTGCGGTATCCGCAGGTACAGCGGAAATGCAACGGATTTGGGGGACTTCAGGCTTAAATTGATCGTGTCGCCAAAGGGATATTCTGTTGCCTGCATGATGGTCACGGCAGTTCCATCACCGACTTTGGCCGTGACAGTGGAAGCCGCGTACAGATTGGCCGCGAGGCCCTTATCCGCCGTCGCGTGCCACAGGTTCTCCGTGTAGTAGGGCCAGGCCATGCCGTAATTGTGCGGGCAGCAGCGGTAGTTGTGAACTCCCGGCATAAAGGCCTGCATCGGCCAGTCGTTGTCAAAATCTTTGCCTTTAGCCGTGTTGTCTATCTGCACGGAGTTCATGGACGTGATGTAGTGCAGCGACTTTTGCTGCGGGTCATAGGCCGCCGGCAGCATGTTGAACGCCAGTTCTTCGCAGCGATCCATCCACTTCGGGTCACCGCTCAAACGGGTCAAAATCTGGAACGAGAGCATGTATTCAGCAATGCCGCAGGTCTCAAATCCCTGGCGCGGGTCACGGTAGCCGGGGCGCGCATTCTCATCGCCTGCAAAGCCGCCGCCGGCCATCTGGCCGAACTCGCCCATGACGGTGCGGTATTGACGCTCCGTGCCTGCCAGATAGTTCGGGTCATGGCCGACTAGCCCGTACTGAGCCGGCTCACGGAACCCCTGAGCAAAGTTGACATTGTGCAGGTTCGGCGGACCATTGGTCCAATCGTAGGAATTGGTGTGAATTTTGTTGACCAGGTCAATCAGGAACGCATCGCCGGTGCGGTTGTAGAGCCAGTAAATGCTGTCAATGTTGTCGCCCCAGCGCACAGATGCCCAAATGCTTTTACCGAATACTTCCGGCTTTTGCTGGTTCTGAAACCGAAAATAATTCGTTAGAAAAGGAATAACTTTGGGATCGCCGGTCACTTCGTGGTACGACCTAATAGCATAAAGGACGGGCATGTGCGGCCAGAAATCCGGGTCGCCGTCCAGGGACGTGCGCGCACCTTTCGGCCCAAACCAGCCATCCGGCTGCTGGCTGGCGATCATGCCGGTGAGCCACTTGTTTGCAAGGGCAGTCACGCGCGCGTCACCGGTGACATAGCCCAGATCAGCCAATCCCCGCAGCCAGTAGGTCACTTCTTCCCAGCCGGACGTAGAATTGGGGTCGACCCAGCCATTGCCGTCGTACTGAAGATAGTCGGAGACCTCAGGGTAGCGCCCGCACAGACCATCCACCTGGAGGGCGAGCTGCTCCTGGAGCCAGCCTTGCGGCTTGATGCTGCCAACGGGCAGTTTCAGAAACGCGGTCGGCGCAAGCGGAGCGCGGTTGGGCGTATAAAAGCCGCCAGGCGCATCGGCGCGAGCGATAGTAACGACGCTGGCATCAGTGCCGACAGCGGCAGAACTGCGCGGCGGCAGGGCCGCGCTGAAAGCTGCGCCGCCGGCGGCGGCCAGGCTCTTTTTTAGAAAATCACGACGTTTCATGGTGGATGTTCTTTCTGGGGAGGCTATTGTCGTACTGATTTTTCTTGCGGAAACGCTTTTGAGCGGAAATGCTTTTAGCGGTGAGCGGAAATGCTGCTGGAAAGTAATAATTGTCAGAAGTCACAGCAGTCTATCACAGCAGCGCTTACTTGTCAATGCTTTTCTGCGCGGGTAATTGTCTGCGGCAATGACCTGCTGGCTTACGCCACGTTTGATTATTGCCGAGATCAGGGGTTTCGAGTCCCGGAGGATTTCGCCATCGTCGGCTTTGATGGGATTGTTTCGCAGGTGCGGCCCGCCGCCGTGCTGACGACGATCCGCGCCCCGTGGTCGGACGTGGCTCAGACTGCACTAGACCTGGTCATCCGGCGGCTGACCGGGGAGGCCGTTCCGCCCGAAACCGTACTTCCGGTGGCGCTGGTGGTCGGCGAAACGGCCTGACGGCTTTGCGGGATTTAGTTGGCAAACGTTCGGAAAAGGTTGAGATGAAAGCCCATGCCGACCAGGCTCCAGGCCGCCCCGGTCACATAATCGCCCAGGATCAGGCCTAGAAAGAACGGCAGGCCCTGGCGATACAATTTGACCCCGCCGTAGCGCAGGATGCAGACTTTAATCCCCCAGGCAATCAGCATGTCGCACCAGAAAAAATCGTTCGCAAAGCTCATATTCAGCGCATAAGCCGCCGGATGCAGCGGAAAGCCGACGAAGCGCGTCCGAACTGCCAGCAAAAGCAGGGTGATCGCGATGCCCGCCGCTATGCCGCCGTAGACGCTGTGATCAGGAGCCTTGGGATTGTTCAGCCAGTTCTGCAAACTCGACCAGGGTTCGCCGCCTTTAAAAATACGCCACGAGTTGACATTGCCTGTCGCGGCCCCATGCACATAGTAAAGCTGCAAGTCCCAGAGCAGGGCTGAGATCATGGCGACAGCCGCCGCCAGCATCATTGCGCCGACGAGAGGGCTGAGCCGGCCACGCGCGCGGCTGAGGCCGACAAACCCTTCCAACTGGTTCGGCATCGCCGCCGCCCGGTAATCACTGTTGAACCACGACAGCATGGCCGTATGCGCCAGGTCGGCGTGGGACAGATGGCTGGTTCCGAAAGCTGCCGTCAGCAGGCTTTGCGGGTTGATCCAGACCAGCTCGCTGGAAAGCACCGCCGTTTCAGCCCGGATGCGTGACAGCGTTACCATGAACAGCACGTAAATGATCAAAAAGAGCGGCGGCAGCCACCAGGAGCCGCCCAGCATCCAGACAAACGCGCACAGGGCCAGAAACCCGGCTCCGAAACCGACCGCTGCCAGACGCGGACTCATCGGCTCATTCGGGCCTGACGTTTCGCCGCGCCAGGCCCGCCGCAGGTAGTCCTGGAAATAAAGCCGTCCCGTCCATAAAGCTGCCAGACTCAGCGCCAGCCAGGCTCCCCATCCCTGCTGGCCGAAATAGGGAAACTGCCCATTGCTGTCTACAAACCAACCCGTTGCCGGGTCGCGCAGGCTCCCGGCGGCAGCCCACACGTCCACCGCTTTCTTGAGCAGATAGAAAAACCAGAGCGAAAACGACACATCCGTATTGATCAGATAACCGAAGCCAACCCCTGCCGGGTGCTGCATGTTGAAAAACGACCCCGCGCCATTCCAGGGAAAGGTCATTTTGTCGTCATAAATCAAATCATGCGCGCTGTTGATGGGGAATGTCGGCAGCGTCGGAATGATGGAATGCAGCGAATTCAGTGAGTGCAGCAGAAACGGAAACGTGAAGCCGAGCCACAGCAGTTTCTGGCGGTACAGCGGCGCGCCGTCACGAGTCATTTCCAGCGGCAGCGCAAGCACCGGAAACGGCAAATGTTCTTCCTCATCCCAGCGGCGGCGCAAAATGGCCGCGAGGCACAGCGTCGTCCAGAGCAGAACGAGAAAAAACAGGCTCCAGACCGCCAGCGGATAAGCCCAGGCCCGCAGTACCGGAGCCTGGAACGCCGTAGAATGTCCGAGAAAGAAAGGCTTGAGAATGGCCGGATCGCGAGGACCGATAAAAGGCGGAAGCAGATGCCAGAACGTTTCCCAGCCATTAGCAGGCGTGTTGAAATAGAAAGGGTTGGCCAGAAACGGCAGGAAAAACCCGAAATGGCCCACGCCCGCCACCACGCTGGAAATGGAAAGCAGCGTGTAAAGGGCCATCATCTCCGGCTGGTTCAGGGCCGTGCGCGCGCCGAACGCCGCGCGCAAAGCCAGGTTGAGCAGCGTGACGACAAACAAAATAAACGTGATGCCGAGAAAGAGAGTGGAGATAGTCAGCTCGGTCACGCCGGTTTTCATCTCGGAATTGGCGATCCAGCCGGTGTTGAGAACAATCAGCGGCACGGTAACGGCAGCAATAGCGCCCCAGCGCATCGCGCGGCTGCCGCCTTGCGGCTCGGCGAAAGTTTCGTCTTCGCGAGACCTAAGTTGCTGCTCTGTCGCCATGTGTGCCGCCACTTTCTTTGCCGCTTACTAACCGCATAGTGAGCGAGCAGAGTGTATCACGGTTTCCGAGGCGTGTCAAGCATATTGGGCAAAATGAGCGAATGCCGGGAGTGTCTGCTTCCGCCGCGAACTCTTGTGCCAGGATACGTTTTAAGTCGGCAGCTTCAAGGATGTGGGCAAAGTCTACCTGCACACCCTTGTGGACGCTTTTGGCTCGTATGCCTTTGGCGTCCTAGAGCCTGTTATGAACTTTCATAGGTTTTGCCACAGTTTTACGGCCTTGCCGAGCATCAGAAGCGCAAACACTACGTAATGTAAGCCTGCCAAAGTCTCAGGAAGCCGCTCGTAATCTCTGGCAAGACGCCGAAAACGCGCCGCCCACGCGAAAGACCGCTCCACCACCCAGCGGCGCGGCAACAATACAAAGCCTTTCTTGGCTTCGGGCAGTTTGACGACAGACAGTTCTATGCCCTGTGCCTTGGCAGCATCCGCAGGCACATCACCCGTGTAGCCCTGGTCAACGTAAGCCAGTGTCACACTCTGCTCGGTGGCTTCCTGAACCTGGGCCGCAAGTTCAGCCACCTGAGCGCGTTCCTGCTCGTTGGCAGGCGTCACGTGTAGCGCCAACAGGTGTCCCAGCGTGTCTACGGCGATATGAACTTTGCTGCCTTTCCGGCGCTTGGCTCCGTCGTAGCCTGCGCGTTCGCCACTTTCGGGTGTGGACTGCAAGGTGCGCCCATCGAAAATAGCAGCGGTAGGCTGTGGGTTTTTGCCAGCCGCCACCCGCAGCATCTCGCGCAAATCGTGAACGAGGGCAATGAAGCACTCGGCCTCGATCCAGCGTACACTTTGTTGGTAGACCGTATGCCAGGGCGGCAGATCGTTTGGGATCATGCGCCAAGGCGAACCTGCCCGCACCATCCAGCGCAGGCCGTTGAAGACTTCGCGCATCGGATGTTGGCGCTGGGGCGCATCTTGGGTCATCAAGGTTAGATAAGGGGCCACGAAGGCCCATTCTTCATCGGAGACATCGCTGGGATAGGCTTTGCGGCAGGGATTTTCGCTCATGCCCAAAGTCTACCTCAAAGTCCATAACAGGCTCTAGAGCCTGTTATGCATTTTTGAGCCATAATTGGCCCTGAGAGCCTTTTGCTGCACCTGATTTGTTCAATAGTGTGATTATCCCGGCAGGAGTTTGTAGCCGGTGCCGGTCATAATACCGACGACGGTCCAAATGAGAGCGTTGATGCAGTCGCCCAGGATGAAGCCCAGAAACAGGGGCAGCAGCAGGCGGTAGCCCCGGATGCCGCCGTAGCGCATGATTGGCCCCTTTGCCAGCCAGCCCAAAAGCAGCGAGAACCAGAGCGTGTACATTGGATAAGTCGCCGCGACCAGAAAGCCCGCCGGATGCAGGCTGAACCAGGAAAAGTTCGCTCGGCACAAAAACAGGACCAGCACCAGCAGGGCGCCGCCGGCCATGTTCAGGAGGCCGGCCCCCTGCGGCGGCCTGGGGTTGTGAACCTGAGCCGCCGCCCAGGACAGCGACGCCTGCGGCGCCTGGACGTACATCCAGGGGTTTTTTAAAGCGATCCCGCCGCCATGGGTGTAAGGCAGCCAGATCGAGGACGCGCCTGAAACCAGAACCGCCAGCAGCACGCACACCGCCAGCGCCCGAGTCAGCGATCGGGCGCTAATCTCTGTCTCCGATGCCGCCTTGAAAGAGTTGAGCAGGGAAGGCAGCATGAACTCCCGCGTGTCCTGCCAGCCGACATGCTCGGTGAGAGAAGCCATGGTCAGGGAAGAAGCATCAAAAGGAGCCGTGCCGCCGATCACCGTCACGATCTGTGCCGGGGAGAACGCCTGCTGGATAAACAGCAGCCCCGCCTGCGCCACCAGCCAGGACAGCACCAGGAATATGACGAAGCTGCCGACCACCATCCCCAAAGCGAGCAGCGCATTCATCCGTGCCGCCAGCGTCAGCCAGAGGTACATTCCCCCATATGCCGCAATCAAGCCAAAGAAGCCGGCTCGGTAAGAAAGCGGCTCGCGCGCGTCGTCCACATCGGGCGCATTGTAAACGGCCCTGCGCCAGATTTCCCGCAGGTGCGACCGCATACCCCAGAGAAGCCAGATGGCCAGCATCAGCGATCCCCCCGCCTCCTCGTAGGCTGTCCACGCCGGCCCCATGCAGACGCTCCCGCTCGCCCCAGCCATGTCCCAGGCGTTCAGACTGCCCATCAAAATCTGCACCTTGAACACCAGGTAGAAGAACCAAAGCGAGAAGCAGACCTCGGTTGAGAGCAGGTAGGAAAAGCCGATCACCAGGGGGAAGATCGCCAGTTCCATGTCGTTGAGGCCGTTCCAGGGGCGGGCCGTCAGATAATCTGACGAGTGGATCACCGTTGTGATTTCCGGGAGGGTGGGATAAAACAGGTGCATCCCATTCACCGTGTGCAGGAGCGTGACAAGTCCCACCCCAGCCCACAGCAGCGGGGCGCGCAGCAGGGAATTGAACCGCTGCCCCGGTTCCGGTGCCTCGGCCAGCAGAACGGGCAGCACCACCAGGGGGAAGGCGAATCGCTCATTGTCTACCCACTGCCGTCGCACCAGCGCGGAGAGGCAGAAAAAGACGGAAAACAAGCAGAAGACGAATAAGCTCCACCACGACAGCGGCCCGGCCCAGGCGCCCCATGGGATTGGCTCGCCCCGGCGTACGCCCTCGAAGAAGGTCCTCACGGCATACGGGTCGGTGACCAGAAGGCGGGACGGCAGGTGCGAGATGATCAGCACCGTCCAGCCGTTGGCGGCGTTGGCGTAGTAGGTGGGGGCAACGATGTGGGGAATCAGGTAGCGCATCAGGCCACTGGAGGGGATGCCCGCGACCACCAGGATCATCGCCCAGACGGTCATGATTTCCCCCGGCGAGAAGATCACATGGCGCCGTCCCAGGCGGATCAGCAGCGGGTTGACGGCCAGTACGAGAAGCAACACGGCCCCGACCGCGCCGATGGGAAAGAAGTTGCCTGACAGGTAGGTCGCGCCGACGTAATAATCGTTGTAGGGCATGACCGCGCACATCATCAGGGCCAGCGCCAGGCCGAGCAGGAAGGCGCGGCGGGTGACGCGCGCCATGCGCGGGGAGGATGTGTCGGGTGGGAGGCCGGTTGGGGGCGAGTCGGGGACGGCCGGCACACGCATTTCTTTCTGGGCCATAAAATCTTCTTTCGCTACGCTTCTCCAGGAGGCGGACTTTGTCCCCTCAAATGTCACTTGTAGCCCGGCAGGAAGGGCGCCTCCGCCTCGAACATCTCCAGTACCATTTTCTGAATCTCCGCCGGACTGCACACCGCCGCCGTCAGCGGGTCCAGCATGAGCGCGTGGACGGCGGCTTCCTTGCTTTTCTCAATGACTGCGGTGGCTGCCAGGTCGAACATGCTCATGTTGGAAACGCACAGCGCCGCCATCTGTGCCGGCAGTTTGCCCAAACGGGCGGGCTGCACCCCATTCTGATCCACAAGACAGGCAACCTCCACGCAGCCGTCGGCGGGCAGGTTGGCGATCAGCTGGCCTTGCCCGTCCTGTGCGTTCAGTACGTTGCCGTGAATGCGGTACGGACTGTCCTTCTCCCGCGCCTCGATGATCCACGAGCCGTATTCCCACGACCGACTCCAATCCAGCGGCGTTTCCCCCCGCAGCAGCGCCAAGCGGTCAGCGTCGGCCCTCCGTCGCCACTGCGGCCAGTTGTCGGCATAAAACGACGCGCCGCCCTCATAGCCGTCGCGTGCGTACTGGGCGAGCAAGTCCTGGCGCTTGCGGTAATAGGGAAGGTACTCGGACAGGTGGCCGCTGGACTCGGTGATGAACGCGCCGAAGTGCAGCATCATGTCTTTGCGGACCAAATCTTTGGCATCGTCGGGGTTGGAGGGGTTGCCGGCGAGGTCCTGGCGGGCCTTATCCATCAGCAGGGGGTACAAGTCCTTGCCCTTGTGTTCCAGCGTGGTGAACCAGGCTAGGTGGTTGATGCCGGCGCACTCCCAAATCATTTCCTCATAAGGCACGCCGGCCCGCTCCGCCAGCAGGTGGCTGGTTCCCTGCACCGAATGGCACAGCCCGACCACCGGCACCTGCGGCACGGCGCGCCCGGCGGCTAGGCACAGGATGCTCATGGGGTTGGTGTAGTTGAGGACGAGGGCCTGCGGACACAGGCGTGCGGCGTCGCGCAGGATGTCCAGGAAGACAGGCCCGGTCCGCAGGGCTTTGAAGAGACCGCCGGGGCCGATGGTGTCGCCGATGCACTGGCTGACGCCGTACCTGGCGGGGATGTCGTTGTCGAAGCGCACACACTCGACACCACTCACTTCGATGCAGTTGATCAGGTAGTCTGAATCGCCCAGGACGTCCGCCCTATCGGTGGATGCGGCGACATCCCAATGGGCGGCTTGGTTTTCCATGTTCTTGTGCGAAATCATGCGCTCAACTACCTCGCGCATAATGGCGAGGCGCTCGGCGTCCACGTCCACCAGGGCAATGGTGCCGCCTTGGCTGTCCGGGATTTGGAGGATATCGCGGGCGATGGTGGCCGTGAAGAACGACCCTGCGCCCAGGATGGCGACTTTGATCGGGCGGCGCATCCGCCCCGGCAGTCCCCTGGCGTCGGCAGACTTGGTGTGGGCGGCGTGTCCCTGCTCAGTCTCTTCGTGGACATCGTCCATCATGTCGTCAGTCTGAAACACTTTTTCCTCTTTCTGATGGGTGTAGGATTCTTCGCTAACCCGATGCGGCGGACTGTGCGGACGGCAACCCGGAGGGGTTGCCGTCCGCACAGTCCGCCGCTTCAGCGCCGGGTGACTCACAGCGTGCCTGCCGGGAGTGGCATCAAAGCGCCGAGGCGGACCGGCGCTTGCGGGCGCGCAGGATCAGGCCGCCGAGGCCGAAGGCCATCAGGCCCATCATGCCGTACTGGGACGGCTCCGGCGCTGGCGACACCTCTCCGTCCGCAAGCTGCGACGCATTGAAGTTGCTGTTGTACTGAATGCCGTTCTGCGCGTCGTAGGGGTTCACGAACACGATGTCCGCCAGCTGCGCGGACGTCAGGTTATTGGAGTTGCCAATGAACAATTGGTCAATGCCGTCCCCACCGTTGGTTCCGTCGTTGAAGTTGCCCCGGAAGTCCAGCACGTCCAGGATGCCGGTGCCCGACAGGCCGCTGAAGCTGAAGACGGCCCCCGTGTTGCCCGCCCCGAAGTCAATGACCGAGGTCGTTGCGTTGGTCAGCGTCAGCATACCGCCGTTCTGGAAGTTGTTGCTCTGCGGGGTTGCGCCGGTGGCAGGGGAGGCGTTCAGTGTGCCGTTCTGGAGGGTGCCGCCGGAGAGGACTAGGCCGCCGCCGCCCAGGGCGCTGTTGTTGCTGGCGGCGCTGCCCGCGCCGGTGCCGACGGAGCTGGTGATGACGACCCCGCCGCTGCCGATGGTGAGCGCGCCGCTGCCGTCCGCGCCGCTGGCGGTCAGGTTCAAGGTGCCGGCGCTGACTAGGGTGCCGCCGCTGTAGGTGTTATTCGCGCCGGAGAGAGTGACGCCGCCCGTGCCGGCCTTGGTCAGGCCGCCGCTGCCGCTGACGACGCCGGAGAGGATCAGGCTGCCGCCGGAGGCGACGGTGGCGGTGGTGTTGGTCGCCAGCGTAGTCGGGGCGGCGATACTGTTGCCGCTGCCGGTAGCGGTCAGGACGGCGACCCCATTGGTGCCGCCGGAAACGGCGGCGTTGGTGCCGTCCAGGATGAGGGTGCCGCCCCCGGCGGTCAGGCTGTCGGTCCCGTTCAAAGTCACAGCAGCCAGGTTCGGGCTGGCATTGATGCTGACGGTCTTGCCGCTGTTAAAGGCAGCAGTGTCCTGTCCGGTGAAGCCGGCGTCGAGGCCGGGGGCGCCGCCCTGGTTCCATTGGGATTGGACGGTGGCATTGGAACCGTTGACGTAGTTGCCGCTGGGTCCGATATAGGTCTCCTGGCCGCTATAGACGTTGACGGTGCCAGTCGAGGTGCCGCTGAGCGTGGCGTTGCCGCCCAGGGTACCATTGGTGGCCGTGGCGACGGTCGGGGTGATGGTGTTGCTGCCCGTGATCGCGGCGGTGAAGGTCAGGCCGGTGTTACTGGCGCTCGCGCCCTGGGCGAGCGGCCCGCCGCTGGTGGTCGCGCCGGTGGTGGGGGTGGCGCCCAGGCCGGTGAAGCTCAGGGTATCGGCGGTGCCGGTGCCGGTGTTGGTGATGGTGCTGGTGACGCCGGTCGTACTGCCGAGGCGCAGATTGGCCGCGCCCGCTGTGGCCGCCAGGGAGTAGGAGGTCGTGGTCGCGGTCGCCGTGTTCTGCACGAGGTCCAGCATGGTGCTGGTCAGGGCTAAGTGGTAGCCGGTGGGGCCGTTAGTGAGGTTGAAGTCGCTCAGGGTCGTCCCCGTGCCAAGGCCGGTGAAGTCTGCCAGTGTGTACGAGGCGGCACCAGGTGTGGCGAGGACGTTGGCGGCGACGTTGACGGTGCCAGAGGCGGTGAGCAGGCCGGTGCTGTTGAGCAGGTCGCTCATGGCGGCGTTGAGGTCGAAGCCCAAGGTGCTGCCATTAGTGAACGTCAGCGCACCGGTTTTGAGGGTCCCGATGGTGCCGACGGTTCCGGCATTGATGGTGCCGTTCTCGGCGACGGCGCCGCTGAGGGTTCCGGTGCCGGTCAGGGTGGCGCCGCTGGCGACCGTAACGGCGGTGGTACCGGTGCCGGAGCCGGTGGTGTTGTTGACGGCCAGGATGCCGCTGCTCACGGTGGTGGTACTGCCCGCGCCGCCGTAGGTGTTGGCGCCGGAAAGGGTCAGGGTGCCGGTGCCGCTGTAGGTCAGGCTGGCGGCAGTCGTGCCGCCATCGGTGACGGGGCCGGTGATGTTCACGTTGCCGGAGCCGTTGATGACGTCGGAGCGGGACGCCGTGCTGTTGCTCAGGGCGTAGCCGCCGAGGTTCAGGGCTGTGTTCGCGCCGGTGCCGGTGCCGTTGTTCACCGTCGTGGTTTGGTTCCCAGCAACGGTATTAGTCAGTGTGCCGCCGAGCGTCAGCGCATTGTTGCCATTCAGGGTGATCGTGCTGCTGGCGCCGTCGGTAATCGCGCCGGTGCCCAGGTTCAGGGCATTGGTGCCGCCATAGGTAAAGTTGCCATTGATCGTGATCGGGTTAGTGTTGGTGTCCGTCACGGCGGCGCCGGAGGTGTTGCTGATCGTCGTGCCGTTGCCGATGGTGAACGTGCCGGTGCCGAGGGCGGAATTGTTGTTGATGTTCAGCGCGCCGCTGGTCAAGATCGTGGGGCCGCCGTAGGTGTTGGCGCCCCCGAGGGTCAGGGTGCCCGTGCCGGCGTAGTTTAGGCCGCTGGCCGTTGATGTACCGCCATTGGTGACAGGGCCGGTGATGTTCACATTGCCGGAGCCGGTGATGGTATCGGTGTAGCTTGTCGCGCTGCTGCTCAGGGCGTAGCCGCCGAGGGCAAGGGTGTTGCCGGAGCCGTTCACCGTCGTCGTTTGGGCAGCACCGGCGCTGTTGGTCAGCGTGCCGCCGAGGGTGAGGGTGCTGTTGGTGCCGCCCAGCGTGATCGTGCGGTTGCCGGCATCGGTAATCGCGCCGGTGCCCAGGTTCAGGGCGTTGGAGCCGACGTAGGTGAAGCTGCCATTGATCGTGATCGGGTTAGTGTTGGTGTCCGTCACGGCGGCGCCGGAGGTGTTGTCAATCGTCGTGCCGTTGCCGATGGTGAACGTGCCGGTGCCGAGGGCGGAATTGTTGTTGATGTTCAGCGCGCCGCTGGTCAAGATCGTGGGGCCGCCGTAGGTGTTGGCGCCCCCGAGGGTCAGGGTGCCCGTGCCGGCGTAGTTTAGGCCGCTGGCCGTTGATGTACCGCCATTGGTGACAGGGCCGGTGATGTTCACATTGCCGGAGCCGTTGATGTTGTCAGTTTCACTCGTCGCGCTGTTGCTCAAGGCGAAGCCACCGAGGTTCAGGGCCGTGTTCGCGCCGGTGCTGGTGCCGTTGTTCACCGTCAGCGTTATGGCGAGACCTGCGCGGGTATTGGTCAGCGTACCGCCGAGCGTCAGCGCATTGTTGCCGTTCAGGGTGATCGTGTTGCTGCCGCCTATGGTCGCCGCGCCGTTGCCCAGGTTCAGGGCGCTGGAGCCGCCGAAGGTGAAGCCGCCAACCGTGATCGCGTTGTTGTTGGTGTCCGTCACGGCGGCGCCGGAGGTGTTGTCAATCGTGCCGCCGAGCGTCAGCAGGCCGGTGCCGATGGCGGAGGCATTGTTGAAGTTCAGTAGGCCGCCGCTGCTGATGGTCGTGTTGCCGCCGTAGGTGTTCGCGCCGTTGAGGGTCGCCGTGCCCGTAACGCCTAAAGTGGAGGCCGCGCCGCCGATGACGCCCGCGCTGCCCTCAGTCAAGGTGCCGCCACTGCTCACCACCACATTCGAGCCTGACAGCGAACCGGTCAGGCTCAGCGTCGTCCCACTCGCCACAGTTGTCACGCCGGTATAGGTGTCCGTGCCGCTGAGCGTGAGTGTGCCTGCTCCGGCGGTCGTGATGCCGCCGCCCGTACCGCTGAGGTTGCCGCCGAGGATGACGTTGCCACCGCCGGTCGTCAAGGTGACCGTGCGTGTCGCCGACATGGTCAACGCATCCATAATGGTCTGGGTGACGGTGCTGCTGTTGGTAATGCCGCCGGTCAAGGCAAAGGAGTTGCCATTAATCGTGAAGGCAGACGCCCCGGAGTTAAAGGTCAGGCCATTCAGGATGAAGCCGTTTGCCAGGTTGTCGTTCAGCGTCGTCCCGCCCGTTCCGGCTAGGCCGAAGAGGAGCGAGTCGCCGCTGACCGGGGGTCTGTTCGTGCTGCCGGTGGCGTAGTTGACCGCATCTCCCAGGTTAGCCGTCGTGTTGCTTTGAAAGGTGTCAGGCCCGTTCGCAGCGTAGGCGCTGTGGGTGGAGAGAAAGGCCGCGCCGAGGGCCACGAAGGTCATCGTCCGGCGGGCGGCGGCGGACAGGCCGCGTGGACGCGGGACTGTGCTATGGCGGAGTGCCGAGGGGTGTGAGTGAGTTTTCTTCATGGTTCTGGTGTGCTTTCTCTCTTCAATGATGAAGGCGGTCGTTACTACTTAAGATGGGCGGTCGTTAGCGATATGAGTGACTGTGGTCATGTTGCAAGTTAGGGAAACCGGTTACCTGACTCAATAATAACATCAAGTCTCCGTTTTGTCAAGTAGGAAACAAATTTATTTTTCATTGGACCTTCGCTTGCCATTGTGTCTCTGTTATGATGATCTTGAACAACTGCCGGTTCACATTGAGATGGCTTTCAAGGCATCCTGTCGGGATTTGAGCTCATGGCTCAGACATTTGTTTTTAGTTCACTCTGGTCATCATCCTGCTTGTCGCTTCCTGAGGCAAGTAAGCATTCGCGGCCCTCAGCGTTTCCACCAGCGTGTGCGTGTCCAGGTCGCACGCCGGCTGACCCGTCCGAAGGGATTGTACGGCGGCTGTCCCTGCCGCCTGCCCCATCATGGAAGCGGCGGGCTGGACGCGAATGGAGCCATGTACCATCACGTCGCTGGACACGCACCGGCCGGCAGCCCACAGATTGGCCCAGCCCTGCGGGACAAGAATGCTGTAGGGAATGCCGAAGCACTCGCCGATGCCCAGACGCGCCGTGCTGCCGCTCTCGCGCGAGAACCGCTCCCATTCGGCGTCGGAGGTATCGTAGCAGTGAATGTCCACGAACTTGTTGAAGACGCCAATCTGATCCGGGAACTGCCGGCGTGCGAGATAGTCCTCCATGTTCAACTCATATTCCCCCACGATGCGCCGCGACTCGCGGACGCCGATGAGAGAAGCCGTCGTGACGTGTTCCAGGTTCTCGCAGCCGGGAACATATCGGCGGTAAAACGCGAGATACTCCTGCGCCAGACGGCGGCCCAGCATCATGCCGTCCGTCATGCTCCGGTTTCGCAGCGCGTCCAGATTGAACAGGTGCCCCCCGTTCAGGTAGCCGATGGTGCGCCCGACCTGCGACATGCCGGGCAGGAGACGGTCATACTGAGTGAAGTGACCGTCGGCCAGCGCTTTCTGCAAGGCGTCATTCTGCGCCTGCCACCCGCCGTATTTCGTCTTCCCCAGCGTGTCCCAATCAATGCCGGTAAACAGCGACGCCAGCGTTGCGGGCATGATGCCCGGCGTGTCCCGTCCGGCCTCGCGGCAGGGAACGCCGCACAAATCCGCGAGTACGGCGTCGCCGGTGGCATCCACGAAAGTCTTCGCTTTGACGTACCGGTAGCCTTCAATGTTGTGGAGAAGGACCCCGTTCACGCGCTTTGTGTCCGCGCCCACATCAGCGTCAATGAGCCGCGTGAAGAACCGCACTTCCACCCCCGCCGCTGTCGCCAATTCATCCAGCAGCAGTTTGTAGCCTTCCACATTGAAGGGCGTCCAGGCGTGATAGTTTTTGCGCCACGTGTCCGGGTCAATGCCCGGTTTCAGGAAGCCCCGAACCCAGAGGGTTTCCACGACCTCGCGCATGAAGCCGCCGACCAGCATCTGCTCGCCGTTCGCCATGGGGTCAAAGGCGACGACCAGCCCGGACGAACCCATGCCGCCCAGGCAGCCGGTCGCCTCCACCAGCAGGACTTTTGCGCCAAGGCGCCCGGCGCAGATGGCCGCCGCCGCGCCCGCCGGCCCGCCCCCCAGAACAACCAGATCATAGCCTGCTTCAACAGGCACTTGCCGCGTCAGCGTGTAGGTTTCTGTCATATCTGCTTTGCCACTAGGAACGGCTTCTTGCGCTTCCCTTCGTCGAAGACTTTACAGTTCTGGTCGGCGATAAGGCCAGCTCAACCTTTGGCCCTGCCTGCGGAGTGTGCTTTGAAGGTTCTCAATGTCAATATTGTAGACATTGCACCGAGAGTCGATTGCAAGCGCTGCTGCCGCCGCCGCCGATTGTCCCAGGATCATGAAGACTGGCTCCATTCGGATGGAGCCAAATGCGGTATGGGACGCGGAGAGGCAAACTGGCACAAGGAGGTTGACGCACTGGCTGCGCTTCGGCAGCATCGCCGAATAGGCAATTGGAAACGGATCGGCAAAACCGGTCTCGACATTGCCTTCGTTGATAACGCGCCCGTCAACCACCAATCGCCGACAGTTGTGGGAATCGATCGTGTACGCGGCGAGGCCAATCGAATCCTCAGCCGTCGTTGAACCCAAACAGTGGTGCTCCGTCATAACCGTCTCGCCAACCAACCGCCGCGCCTCGCGGACATAAAGTTCGTCCGGCCATCCACCGACGGCAACGAACTCGTCACGGGGCAGCCCCCATTCCAGCATTTCCTCACGGACATGAGAAGGGACGCGCTCGTCATGACACAAAAACCACATCATGCCTTGCTGATAAGTGAGGTGGTCGTCGTAGATGGCCTGTCGCGTCGCCGCGTCCCCATTGGGATAGTCGAAATTACGACCGATGTTATCGGTCGAAAATCCGCCACAGTTGTTCGTGTCCGTTTTTCCGTTCGGCATCCAGACGTGCGCGAATGCGTCCCAGACTCCGGCGTTGAGATACCTCGCAAAGAGGGTGTACCGCTCGGAATCGTAGCCCTCCGGCTTGGGGAATGGCAAGCGGTCGGCGCTCTTCGTCAGGCACATTCGGAAGTTGTAGGCCTGGACACAGGCGTCGCCGCTGCCCTGCTGCCCGGCCTCAGCATCCATGATGCCCGGAAGCAGCCCGCTGGACGGGTCGCCTTCTCTGACGTAGGGATCAATAGCGACTTTGAAGTTATGATTGGGATGGCCGAAGTAAATGCCGTTGAGCGTCTCCCCATAAGTCGCGTTGCTTTCTCGGCCCACATGGAAATCAACGCCCGCTGCCGCAAGCAGGTCGCCCTCGTAGGTGGCGTCAATGAAGACCTTTGCCGAAACGGTGCGCCCATCCGCGAGAGACAGACTGGAGATCGCTCTGTCTTGCGACAAGGTGACACCGGCGAGGGCGACATTGCGCTCGACCGCCGGCCCGCATTCGGCAAGCATCGTCTCCAAAACGTTTTCCGCCACATGCGGCTCGAAGGTCCACGCCTCGGGGATGCCATAGACGGCGCCTGTCCGCTCATAAAACTCGCGCGAGATGCCGCCGATGGCCTCTTTGTTGCCGATGTCGGTTGCCCCGAGGCCGCCCGTCGTCAGGCCGCCCAGGCGCTGCTTCGTGGAAAGAAGCAGCACGCTCAGCCCGCTGCGCCGGCCCTGGATGGCGGCGGCGACGCCGGCCGACGTGCCGCCATAGATGCAAAGATCGAAAGTCACGTCGAAAGTCATTCTATACTATATTCCTGATGTGTCTATGGCTTAAAAAGTGTAATGCGGACGCACCGCTGTCAAATACGCGGGCCTTACGTCACTGCCCAGGTCAGCGTGACCGGCGCGGAGCCTTTATTCGTGCCCAGTTTCATTGTGTCCGTGCTTGTCGCGTGCAGGAAGTCAGTGGACTCCTGCTGGCCGCTCTGGCCAGGGTCAATGCCGCCGGAGACCCGGCTGGGCGAAAGGTACTTCACGTGACCATCGGCGGCGAGCCAGTTGGTGCCATTCGGGTGGTACGGACTGGAAGTGCTGGCGCCGCCATTACCAATAACACAAAACCCGTTGGCGACTACCGCGGGCGCTCCTCCGACACTCATGCCATTCACTGCGCCTTGTGCGAATTGGGCATACCCGTTATTCACTGGCTGTAAAGTGTTTTGAAAGGATGCAAAGACGTGCCAGCACTGGTCCATGTAGACGCCATAAATCGAAATACTGTGGCGTTCCGGCGTCGATGATGTCAGCTCGACGTTGTTGTTCTCTATCTCGAACAACAACACGGTTGACGCCGAAGCGTTCATTGTGTTTAACATTTGTGGGGGGTGCGGCATAGTCACGTTGGCGCCATTGGGCTGATTTATGTTTGCGTTGGCGGCATACGAGACGGGATAGTACGTTGTGGCCCCGTTGGCCACCGCCTTCGTCGGATCGTCTGGACAGTCATATACGCCAACGGACTTGACGTATGGGTAGATCTGACCGGCCCAGCCGCCACCGACATAATTCGAGTTTTTCGAATTTTGCGTACCGCATGGGAAAAATTCGTCGCTGTCCTGCTCGTACTGGGTGAAGGCGAGGCCAAGCTGCTTCAGATTGCTCGAACATGACGCTTGCCGCGCCCTTTCTCGCACGCTGGAAAATACCGGAAAGATTATCGCGGCAAGGATTGCTATAATAGCGATAACAACGAGCAGCTCTATCAATGTAAAGCCACCTGCGCTCGTCCCACGGGATATCGACTTGTTCATCTTCATTACCGTTAGTCCTTTCAACCACACCTTTGGTGAGAAATCAGCTCGGTTTCTGCCTATTCTGTGCGCCGGAAGTCGTTCGCGTAGAGCAGGCGTCGCGCCGCCTCTGCGGCGCCTTTGGCGTGTCCGTCGCTGCTTGGTACGTCGTGCAGACTCCAGTGCAGGGTCATTCCCCACGCGGAACCCGCCCTTGCGTGGACAAGCGGCCCCAGCATCTCCAACTCACAGTAGTAGTTGGCGGGATCGTTGTTCATATAGAACTCAACCGGCGCTCCCGCAGGATCCGGCCCGTCGGGGTAATTGCCCGGCAGCTTCCGGGTCGCTTCGACGAACGCCACACCCCGATAAATGGAGACGATCGCTGCGGCATCGGAATCGACGCCTACCTTGAACCGAGTCTTGACACCGGGAACGACGCGGATCATGTCCGGCCATACGTCTGCGACTGCGCCGCGCCCGATCAAGTTTGAGTAACCCTTTTTATATCCGCTTTTGGGACTCACCGGCAGGAACACCATAGCCGCCGGCACCACCTGCGTATCACTCCACAACCCGATTCGCAATGGCGGTCCCGCTTGCTTTGAGGCCGTCACGGTGATCACCAAGTCTCCATTCGCGGCGAATGATAGCCTCTTTACGATACTTATTCCTGTGCCTGGCGAAACATGAGAACGCAATTCCAGCACCCCAGGGGCCACGACGGAGGCCTGATACGGCGAACCGTCCAGTGCCGGGTCCGGCGGCCACATGTCGCTGCCGTAAAACTCGGCCCAGGAGGACTGAGGCGAAAGCCACGTTTTTTCACCACCGTAGTTCGCATATTCTCCCGGCTTCCAATGGCGATCTGCCGCGTTCCAGAGCACGTTCGCGCCGCCGACTTTGCCGAAACGCATGATGCGCCCAATCTGGGGCACGGCGATGGCTTCCGTCACACCGTCGCTCAGCCGGTACGACGGCATTTCCAGGTACGTCACCCGCTCGATCACGGTCGCCGCGAGCGATTTCGCAGCCGGCAGGAGCAGCCAGAAATAGCTCACGGCGAGCAGCAGCATCGCGCGGCGCCTGTTCCTCATCGCCTTCGGCTCCTTGTTCACGCCGGTCATTTCGCTGCGGTCTGCCTGACACCGGGCAGGTCGCTCCAGAACGCGCCGTTGCCGCCGGTGCCGACGATGACCCGATTCCCCGCAAACGCCATGCAGTCGAAGGCCCAGTCGTTGGGGAGCTTGTCGAATGGCGTCCACGTGTCGCCGCCATCGGCGCTGTAGAAAACGCCGGCGGTTGTCGACGCGGCAACCCGATTTTTCACAGCCACGTCCACTGCGACCGCATGGACGCTGCCGGGAAGAACGCTTTTCCAGGTCGCGCCGGCGTCGTCGGTGCGGTACAAGCCGCCTCCCGCGACGCTGGGCCCATGCTCGTTGCCCTCGACGCAGACAAAGAAGCGCCCCGGCGTGTGCGGGTCGGCGGCCGTGGCGAACAGCCCGCCGTGGTGCGGCATGACGAGGGGGGTCCACGCGCCGCCGGTCCGGTCAAATCGATAGACGGTATTGCTCCCGGCGCTCGCGGCGATCAGAGTGCCGTCAGGTCCCATTGCCAGTTCGTTGCCGCCCCACCAGATGTTGTCCCCAAAGGCCTTCTTTCCCACGGGGAGGCCGGCGCTCATATATGTCCAGGTATGACCGCCGTCGGCGCTGTGGTAGACGCCTCCAGAGGACGCCGTGACCGGCGCGGATGTTGCCAGATAAACGCTGTTCGGGTCGTTGGGGTCCACGACGATGCTCTCCCACGCCGCAGTCGGAAGGCCAGTCGGGTGCAGAAGCGTCATGCTCTTGCCGCCGTCCTCCGAAACGTAGACGCGGTTCGCCTGCCAGCCGACGCCCCCGGCCGCATAAACCCGCGATGCGTTCTTCGGCGAGGACGTGATGCATTTGACATTGCCCAGCCACTCGGCGGCGTGGGAATTGGTCTGCGTGAAGGCAGTCCCCGCATCGTCGCTGTACCAGAAGCCGACGTCCCCCGCGCCCAGGTAGGCGTGGGCCGGGTTAGACGCATCCTGGGCGACCGCGTGGATGACCGTCGTTTCAATGCCGCGGTTGGTGGCCGTCCACGTCTGGCCGGCGTCGAAGGATTGGTACATACCCCACTCATCGGTCATGTACCAGTGGTTCGGGTCCGTCGGGGACACGATGACTCGGGAGGGATCGTCTGCGGGGGGCCGCGTGAACGTGATGCGCCAGTCCGCCAGGCTGAATGTCGGCTTGATCGCCTTCCACTGCGACTGGCCCGCATCCAGGCGATAGATGGTCATCGGATGACGCTGGAGAATGGTGACGAATTTGGGACCGGTTCCGATGGCGAGAAAGTCCGGCGGGCCGCTCGTGGTCGTCAGTGGCGCGGGCAGGCCGGCGTTGAAGTCCTGCCACGTCGCTCCATTGTCGGTGCTGCGCCGGACGGTGTCATGGAAGAGGCCGTACAGGGTGCCGGCGCTGACGGGGTCCTGGATGACGGTGAAGGGCGAGTCGTCGGTGAGCTTGGCCCAGGTTTTGCCGCCATCGTCGCTCCGATACAGGCCGCCGGCGAGATCGCTGTACTCACCCCCCTGGAGAGTAACCGGTTCCGCACACGCCCAGACGCGGTCGGGGTTGGTTCGGTCAATATAGACATCAGTGAAGTAGATGTTGTCGTAGCCGCAGTGTTCCCACGTCCGCCCGCCGTCCACGCTGCGCCAGAGGCCGCTGCCTTCGGATGCGGTCACGAGGTGGCCGTTCGGCCCACAGCTTCCGGCGATCCGGGTGCCGGCGTAGCGGTATTTCGAGTTCCCCAGGTAGCGCGCGCTCAGGGTTTTTGTCCACGTCTTGCCGCCGTCATCGCTGATGAAGACGCCCTGGCGGGGGCCATATTGATAGCCCACTGCCACCGCGAGCTGGTCGGCGTTGCGGGGGTTAATCGCAATGCCGGAAAACTCGTAGTGCCCCTGGTAGATGTCCATGCCGCCGTGGATGATCCGCCACGATTTACCGGCATCGTCGCTGCGGAAGAGGCCGTCCATGTCGCCGTGGGCATAAATCCGGTTGGGGTCCGACGGGCTGATGAGGAGGTTATCCAAATTGCCGCCGCCGCCCATGACGGACGAGTGCCAGGCCCCATAGGATGGGTCCGCCCAGGGCGCAGCGACCGCTCCGCCAGGAGTATTGGTCGGCGGATCGGCAAGAGTCGGCTTGGATGACAGCAAGGGTGTGCAGCAAAAAAGTGTGAATGCGAGCGCTGGAAGCCTCGCATGGTTTACCGAGAAACGCGATTTGTCTGTCACGGCGCTGCGGCGCCTCGATGTTCCGAAAACTTTCATTGTCTTCCTCACTCAAAAACGTTACTGACAGATTGGACGACGACTCTCACCCTACTAAACACGAGAGGCAGGTGGTGCCACGGACTTTCTGACGATGAGTTCGGTCGGCCAAATGGCGTGCTCAGCAGGCAGGTCAGACTGCTCTATTCTGCTCAGAAGAATACGCGTCGCTTCTGCGCCAAGTTTCTCCAGCGACTGGTTGATTGTCGTGAGCGTCGGGTACGAAGCTTGCCCCGCCAAGCTTCCATCGATACCCGCGACGGAAACATCCACGGGGACGGAGACACCCGCGTCGCGCAAGGCATGAATCGCGCCCAGGGCGACATGGTCGGTATCGCACACCAGAGCCGTCATGCCCAGTTCCAGATTCGCAGCAGCAACTTGTGCGGGGTGTGGCTCTGACATGTCACCGGTACGTCCCCGCAATTCAAGCCGATCATCGAAAGGCAAGCCTGCCTCCAACATGGCCTGACGATACCCTTTGAAACGCTCCTCAGAAAAGTAGGCGCCGACGGCGCCATGAAGAAATGCAATCCGGCGATGCCCAAGACTCACAAGATAGCGTGTCAGGTCGTATCCTGCGCGGTGGTTGTCGATATCAATCGACTGTTGGCCTCTTGGCAGCACGCCGCCATGAAGCACCACGCTGGGAATGTTCGCTCGTTGAATCGCACCGAGTAACTCGGTGCCGGTGAGTCCGATGACAATCAGCCCGTCGCAGCGGCCGTCACCGAAAATCAGTTTGCCGGGATCGTCTTTACGGTAAATCAACGAGTTGAACAACGTTACGCTTTGGCCCAGATTCGCAGATTCTTCGACGATGCCGTCAATGATCGTGGTGTAGTACTCGTGGCTCATCAGATGCGGCACTTTCGGAGTGCAAACTCCGATACTGCTGGAACGCCGATTCGAGAGGCCACGGGCCATGGAATTCGGCTGATAATCCATCCTTTGAACCGCCTCAAGGACGCGGCTTCGTGTCGCCAGGCTTATTTTGCCGTCGTTGTTGTTCAGAATCTTAGAAACGGTCGCCTTGGAAGTTCCGCAGGCGTTAGCGATGTCAGTAATTGTGGGCATACATCGGACCTATCTGGTGATACTTTGCTCGGCCACCTCCCGCAAGCCGTATTGAAGGCTTGGAGATGCCCGAAGACCGCAGTGCGGGCCGCCTATAGCGACCCATTTCCACTCTATCAAATCTGCGAAACCGGTTACCTAAATCAGTATAGCAACAATTCAACGTTTTGTCAAGCAGCATTTTGTGCGGGAGCGCCTAAAGTAAATCGGCAATTATTTTTGGGCTATAATAGCTCCTGTCTGATCTTACTTGAGTTCTTCTACGATCCAACAAGTTGTTCAGCAGTGGTTGATTCGGGCATAATGACGCTAAAAACAGAGGGGCAGCATAGGAAGGACATTTCTATTCTCTGTGGAATTGATTTACATTACTGGGAGGTATTGAATATATGCAGTACACACATCTGGGGCGGAGCGGGCTGAACGTCAGCCGGCTCTGCCTCGGCACGATGAACTTCGGCCCGCAGACGAGCGAAGAAGACAGCTTCAAAATCATGGATCATGCCCTGGAACTGGGCATCAATTTCTGGGACACCGCTGACGTGTACGGCTGGAAAGACGGCGAAGGCTACACCGAGCAGATTATTGGCCGCTTTTTTGCACGGGGCGGCGGACGGCGCGAGAAAGTGGTCATCGCCACCAAGCTGTACGGGCGCATGGGCAAAGGTGATACCCGCGACTGGCCGAATTTCGAGGATTTATCGGCGCTCCATATTCGCCGCGCCTGCGACGACAGCCTGAAACGCCTTCAAACCGATCATCTGGACTTGTATCAGATGCACCATATAGATCGGGGAACTCCGTGGGAAGAAATTTACCAGGCCTTTGACACACTGGTGCAGCAGGGCAAAGTGGTTTACTTCGGCTCCAGCAACTTCGCGGGCTGGCACATCGCGCAGGCCAGCGAGGCGGCCAAACATCGCCATTTTCTCGGGCTGATCTCCGAACAAACGCACTACAATCTCAATGTTCGTATGCCCGAACTGGAAGTCATCCCAGCCTGCAAGCACTACGGCCTGGGCTTGATCCCCTGGTCACCACTGGCAGGCGGACTGCTGGGCGGCATTCTGCAAAAAGTCAGCGAAGGCCGCCGGGCCGGCATGGACATTGAGCCGCACCGGGAGAAACTGGAGAAGTGGGAAGGCTTGTGCCGCGACCTGGGCGAAAAACCCGCCGATGTGGCCCTGGCCTGGCTACTGCATAACCCGGTCGTCACCGCCCCCATCATCGGCCCGCGCACGATGGAGCAGCTTGACGGCGCTTTGCGGGCCTTAGAAATCAAACTTTCTGACGACACGCTGAAAAAGCTGGATGAGATTTTTCCCGGCCACAAAACCGCCCCGGAAGATTACGCCTGGTAATGAGACAGGAAAAAGCCGGGCGCGAAAGCGCCCGGCTTTTTAGAAATTGATGAGGGACTGGCGGCAATCCCCAACCATGAACTAGAGAGTGCTGAACGTGGCGGAATAACCGCTCGCGCCCGTACCAGCCGCAGTTGCGAAAGATTTGCCATTGTTGCCAAAAGTACGCATGTTTGCCCCCTGGGCGTCCGAAGCTTGCAGGGCGCTCGGTCCCGGCGAGATGGCCGAGCCGCGCAGCCATTTGACATGGCCGTCGTTCATCAGGAAGTTGGAGCCGTCCGTATGCCGCCCCGTGATTTTGTTGTCAAAGTCATTGGGAGTGGCCGGGGTCACGCCGCCCAGGTATCCGGTGGCATAGTGCCAGGCGCCGCCGGCAAACTTGCCGTCGCCATCGCCGGAGTAGCCAATGCCTGACGATCCGGCGTCCTGGGGGAAACCGCCGTTGTTGTTGATCGACAGATCAATGTCCGCCGATTTCTGGGTATCTTCAAACAAAAGAACCGTATTCGCCGGAGAATTGATCTGAGAGAGAGCTTCTAAGGCGATGTCGGCAATATTGGCGTTGTTGGCGTAAGAAAGCACGGCATACCCCGCAGTGCCGGGCAGCGTCGAATCGTCAGGGCAGGTAAACACCCCTTTGCTTTTCACGAAAGGGTAAACGGCGGGAGTCCAGCCTGCACCGTGATTGTTTTGGTAGTAGGGGTACTTCTCATCATTGTCCTGCGTATACTGAATAAAGGCTAAACCAAGCTGCTTTTCATTGGACTCGCAAGAAGCGCGGCGGGCATTTTCGCGCACTTTCTGGAAAACGGGGAACAAAATAGCCGCGAGAATCGCGATGATAGCGATGACGACGAGCAGCTCAATGAGCGTAAAGCCTCGGCGCCGTGCGACAGGTGAAGGTGGAAACATGATAAATACTCCTTTTGATCCATAAGATATTCAAGACTGGCTGAATATACTATTAGACTATCACAAAAAACGCAGATTGTCAATCAATCAATTGTGACGTTTTATGTCAATTTGTGACTTGCAGAGCTGCCCGCATTGCAGAGATCACGGAACAGGCCCCCAGGAGCATACGAAAATGGTGCGTCAAGATCGCGAAGAAAGCACGCTGGCTTTTCCCCCTGCCGGTCTGATCACAGAGAAAGAACCAACGCAGGAAAAGGCTGGGTTTGATTTTTGGCGCACCGCGCATCAGCAAACCTACCAGGTAATCTGGCATGTGGACATCGTGCCACTTCCACCGATGCCGCTTCTCCCCTGCCCTTTGTCCATCGGGGTGCAGGAGACCAGCGACCAGCGGTATCAGGCCGAGGGTCGGCAGCGGCCAGAGCAGGATTATTGTTACTTTTGCTATACGCTCGACGGCGTGGGAGGCTTCTCCGACCGGGAGGGCATCCATCATATCCCGGCGGGAGAGTGTTTCCTGACGGAAATAGCTGATCCCACCACCCGTTACTTTTATCCGGCGGTGGATAACCGGCCCTGGCGATTTCTGGCCTTTAACTTCCGCGGGCTTGCAGCACAGGCGATGGTGCGGGAGCTAATCGGGCAATACGGCAGCCTTTACCGACTGGGGCCGCAGTCTTCTGTGATGCTGCGGCTTATGGATTTACAGTCTTCTCCCTACCGGACGCTTCATCCTCATGCTTTGGACGGCGCCGAACTGGTGCTTGAGCTTCTGCTGGCCCTGGCGGCAGAAGCACGGGCGGAGGCAGCGCCCGATCCGCTTATGAGTCTGGTGCGAGAATCGCTGGAAATCATTGACGGCGAGATTGAGCATGGCCTGAGCGTGGCCACCCTGGCAAGCCAAGCCGGTGTCAGCCGGGAACACCTTTCGCGGACATTCCAAAAATGCCTCCATGAGTCTCCGCAGCAGGTGATACGGGAAAGAAAGATGCAGCGCGCGAGCTATTTGCTGAAAGATACGGATATTCCCATCAAGCAAATTGCCAGTCGGCTGGGTTATTCGGATTACACCAATTTCATTCGCGCCTTCCGGCAGGTGATGGGAAAAACCCCCCATGATTTTCGCTTCTATGGCCGGATCGCTTTGCCGAAGCCATTTCGTCAGCAGAAAGAAGCCAGCGGCATTTAAGAAAACTGTATAGAAACTTCCGACCGGCGGTTAAAACCGCAGCAACAAAAGCACAAAGTATGCCCAAGAGGGCATTACTGCGTATCGCCCTTCGGCGACTGCCACTGGAACCGGCAAAGGCCGGTTTCGTGCCTGTGTTGCCGCGAATTCATTCACCCGATATGCTTTCGATACAGTCTCTGAGCGCCGCGCAGCGGTACTTCCGGGCCAAAGGCCGGATAGCCGCGCCTTTCAAGGCAGGGTTTCGGAGCCAAACGCATTTATGCCACAAAGCCATTTTGGGAGTG
Organism: Capsulimonadaceae bacterium; assembly: GCA_965277095.1. Taxonomy (GTDB): domain Bacteria; phylum Armatimonadota; class Armatimonadia; order Armatimonadales; family Capsulimonadaceae; genus JANXMY01. The sequence continues at coordinate 1,605,135 of OZ255718.1, read as the reverse complement.
CTATGATATAATGGGAGTGCTATGATATAAGTTGTTGTGGTAAACTGCCTGGCAGGGTGGCTGAGACAGTTTCTTGCTGCCACTGCGGCAAGACCAGTCGGGCTAACAAAGGCAGTAATGCTTGTGACGAGACCCGCAAGGCCGAAATCTTAGCCATCTATACGATGCCTAACATCTTGGATTAGTACACTACCATTTTCTTTTTTCAGAAGGAGCAGGCTATGAAAAAGTATGTCGCGGAATTGATTGGAACCTTCGTTTTGGTATTCGGGGGATGCGGTGCCGCGGTTCTCGCCGGAGACAAGATCGGGTTTGAAGGGGTTGCCATTGCGTTTGGATTGACACTGCTGGCGATGGCTTATGCCATCGGCCCCATTTCGGGCTGCCACATCAATCCGGCGGTGACACTGGGGCTGTTTTTCAGCAAGAAAATCCCCGGCAAAGATGTCGGCCCGTACATGGCGGCACAGGTGATCGGTGGCCTCCTGGCCGCGACTCTCCTGCTGGTCATTCTCAAGGGCGGTCCTAACGGTTATGATCCGGTGTCCGCCGGCTTTGCTGCCAACGGATACGGGGACCATTCACCCGGCCATTACGGGCTGATTTCAGCGTTTCTTACTGAAATCGTTTTAACGTTCTTTCTGGTTTTTACTGTTTTGGGAACCACCGATGTGAAGGCCCCGGTCGGCTTTGCCGGAATTCCGATTGGCCTAGTCCTGGTCTTGATTCATCTGGTCGGCATTCCTGTGGATAACACTTCTGTGAATCCCGCGCGCAGCATCAGCCAGGCTGTGTTTGTCGGCGGCTGGGCATTGGCGCAGCTCTGGCTGTTCATTGTTGCCCCGCTGATCGGCGCGGCCATTGCATCCGCAATTTACGGTGCGCTGCGTAGCCCTGATGCTCTCATCACGGCGACTGAAGCAGAGCAGGCCCTGAAAAGTGAAACCCAGGAACGGGAACAGCACCCCGCTGATCGAAAACGCCGCTAATCGCGAGGAACTTCTCGATAGGGTTCGCCCGCCCCAAACCCCTTGCTTCTCCGTCAAGTGCTGCCTGTAATCGTCCCTATGACAAATCCTATCAATTTTCTTCATATTTTTCACGGCGGCGATTACAACCCGGAGCAGTGGCCCCAGGACATCTGGGACGAAGACGTGCGGCTGATGCAGAAAGCGCATATCAACATCGCCACGCTTCCCGTCTTTGGCTGGGTCAGCGTGCAGCCCGACGAAGACACCTGGACATTTGAGTGGCTGGACACGGTGATCAGCAAGCTCTGGGCCGGCGGCGTGTCCGTCTGCCTCGCCACCGCAACTGCCTCTCAGCCCGCCTGGCTGGACGCCAAGTACCCGGACGTGCTGACAACCGGGCGGGACGGGGTCAAGCGAAAGCACGGCAACCGGCACTCGTTCTGCCCCAACTCTTCCAGCTTCCGCCGCCTGTCCACAACGCTCGTTCGCCGCCTGGCGGAGCGCTACGGCAGTCACCCGGCGCTGCAAGTCTGGCACGTCGGCAATGAATACGGCGGAACCTGCTACTGCGATCAGTGTGCCGCGGCGTTCCGGGAGTGGCTGCAAGCGCGCTATGGCAGCCTCGCCGAGCTCAATCGCCGCTGGTACACGGCCTTCTGGGGCCATACGTTTACTGACTGGACGCAGATTGAGACGCCGACAGCTAACGGCGAGGGCAGCTTGCAGGCGCTCCTCATCGACTATGACCGCTTTCAGTCCGAAAGCCTGCTGAACTGCTTTAAAGCGGAAGCCGCCGTGCTTCGCGCGCTGACACCGAACATTCCGATCACCACGAATTTGATGGGATCGTTTAAGACCCTGGATTACCACAAGTGGGCGCAGGAATTGGACATCGTTTCCTGGGACTCATACCCCGGCAAAGACGCGCTGCCCGCCGACATGGCCTTCGGGCATACGCTGATGCGCGGCCTGAAAGAAGGCCAGCCGTTTTTACTCATGGAGCAGACGCCCTCGCAGCAGAACTGGCAGGCGCACAATGCCTTGAAGCGCCCCGGCATCATGCGCCTTTGGTCCTATCAAGCAATGGCGCACGGCGCGGATGCCGTGATGTATTTTCAGTGGCGGCGCGGACGCGGCGCGATGGAAAAATACCACGGGGCGATTGTGGAGCATGAAGGCTCGGACAAGCCGCGCGTTTTTCAAGAGGTCGCCGCACTGGGCCGGGAACTGGAAAGATTGGGAACGGAAACACTCGGCGGGCGTGTTCCGGCGCGCGTTGCGATTTTGTTTGACTGGGAGAACTGGTGGGCCGTAGAGTATTCCAGCGGCCCCAGCGTGGATTTGAAGTATGTGCCGCAATGCCTGGCATATTTCCGCGCCCTGCACAGCCTTCACGTCCCTACGGATATTGTCTCGCCCGACGCGGATTTGTCGGGTTATGATCTGGTAATCGCTCCGGTGCTATACATGGTGAAGCCGGGCATTGCCGAGAAATTGGAAGACTTCACAACCAATGGAGGCACGTTTGTGACGACGTTTTTCAGCGGCATTGTGGACGAGAACGATCTCGTGTTTCCGGGCGGCTATCCCGGCCCCCTGCGCCGCCTGCTCGGCATCTGGGCCGAAGAAATCGACGCGCTGACACCGCAGCAGGCAAACTCAGCCGTGTTTGAGACGCCCTTTGGCAACTTGAGCGGCCCCTACCCCTGCCGCCTGCTCTGCGACCGTATTCATACCGAAGGCGCGGAAATGCTGGCGGCTTACGGGTCGGATTTCTATGCGGGCGAACCGGCGGTCACGGTGAATGCGTTTGGACAAGGCCGGGCATATTATCTGGCAGCCGCATTGGACGCCGACGCACTGACCGGGTTTTTCGCCAAGCTCTGCGCGGATAAAGCCATCACCCCGCCGCTGCCGGGCATCCCCGACGGCGTCGAAATCATGCCCCGTGTCTCGCCCTCCGGGAAAACCCTGCTGTACGTTTTGAACCACACTGCCCAGCCAGTTTCTATTCCCCTGGCAATAAATTATACAAATCTGCTGACCGCGCAGGCGCTTTCCGGGGCGCTGACGCTGGAAAAATATGGCGCGGCAATTCTGGTACAATAAGCGTACCTGGAGGCACTGATGCAACGATATGAGCAGCGGACGGAAGGCAGTCTTCTGCTGGACAAAGACTGCTACACCGCAGAAGAATATCTCGCGTTCGAGCAGCAGACCGAAGGCCGCTGGAAATTTATCCCGACCAATCCGCCGGAACTGCCGGGGCCGCGCGTCGGCATCATCCGCGCCATGAGCGGCGGCACGCCCGACCACAGCGCGATTGCTTCTAATCTTATCACGGTATTATCGAACGCTTTGCGTGCGAAAGGCAATCGTATCTGCCGCGTGTTTAATTCCGATCTGAAAATTCACACCACAGACGGCCTGATTTCGTTTCCCGATACCAGCGTCGTCTGCGGCAAGCTGGGTTCCCATCGCGGGCGACGTGACATCGTGACGAACCCGATTCTGCTGGCGAAAGTTCTTTCCCCTTCCACGGAAACCTATGATCGGTGCGACAAGTGGGGACGCTATCAGAGCATTCCCACACTTGCGCTGCCCGCTCTGGGCATTGAATTGTCACTGGCGGACATCTACGATCTGGTAGAGTTCGAGATCTAACCATAGTCCGCAGACCCTAATCCTTGGATGCAGGAACAATAATAGAGAATTGGAGCCGCTGACCGCAGGGTCGGCGGCTTCGTTTTTTTCTGGCTCTCTACGAGATAGTGTTGACATTAAGACATTATGATGTCATAATGTCTTAACTACAATCACAAGGAAATAAATTATGAGTTACGAAATCGTTACTGATAGTGGTACACACAATGAGTGGGGTATTGTTCATTATATTAGGAGTGAAGGTGAGGAGGTCCGCATCCTCCGCCTTCGGATCAACGATGTCCCCGAAAGTACCGGCAAAAAGCAAATCAAGCTTGCTTTGGAAAGAGCAGGTCGCGTGTTCGGCGAAGGAGACTATCTCTGGGGCAATCATAATATCCTGCCTCAAGATGAGTGGCTTGACCTTGATCAAACCGTCTCAGAAACAATCATCTACACTGCCCTGTTGGACGAGGGTAAAGGGGAAAAGCGAGTCACAGTGCGCTTTCCTATCGGGCTGCACAATGCCTTGGTTAAGGCGGCGAGGGGCAAGTCCTTTAACCAATTCTGCGTCGACGTGATGGCCACCGCTGTCGGCTATGAACGGGAACCACTAGCCCCCGCCCTGCCGCGCCTCGCTCAACAGATGGGGGTCTCCGAGGGAGAAATGGCGGGCCGGGTGCAGAGAATGGGCGAGGGGTCCCAGCCAACATTGTCGTCACCATTTACGCAGAAGATGGGAGGACACTTCGCGAATATAACGGGCTTGCCCACAGATCAACAAAAGCAACAAACGGTGGCATTTTGGAGCAACCCTCAAAACGTCCAGGATTATCAAAATGCAATTCAAGCCACTGCACACTTTTCGGAGGAACAATTAGTCGAGATGGGGGAAAGCTTGGGGCTGTCCGTGGAAGAAGTTCGACAAAGGCTGGAAAAGTTGAGTGCACTTCCCGCTGACTATGTCGAGCAGGGTCTCAAAGAACTAAAGGAAACATCCTCCGAGCAGATTAAGGATATTAACCTTTTGCTGCGGTACGTATTCACTGAAAATATCCTGGTGACGAAGCCAACAGACAAAGCATAGCGGCGAAAATCAGCAGCCGGTGTGGGTGCGGTGCGAGACAAAAGCTGTTAGGCATTATCGAGTGCCTAGCGGCGGGGAAATAAATCCTTTAAAGGCTGCCCCACCCCACCCGCTCAATATCCACCGCCTCCGCCGCGCCTTTCGCCTCCGGCGAACACAGGGCGGCGGCCTCCCCTTCCCAGTCGTAGCCCCAGTCGAACGCCGCTGATAGCGCGGCATTGTCCGCGCCGGGATGGCAGACGATTTCCGTCAAACCGGGCCGAGCTTTGTTTAAGTAAACCGCAAGAACCGATGCCGACAGATGGCCGGAAACCGCCATGCCGGAGAAATAGTCGGAGGTGTGCAGGCCGGACGCGGCAATGTAACGCCGCGAAAGCCGGGCCATCACCGAAAGCGCGGCAGCCTGCGCCCGGCGGCCTGGGGAAACCGGGGCAAAGGCGGGACCGTCTATAGGCAAGCGAACGGCACGAAGGCCATACTCAGCGGCAATCGGGCAAAGGACGCGCATCAGGCCGGGGAGCGCGTGCAGGTGCTGATGCGAGTCAAAGTGCGTCAAAGAGAAGCCCTGAACGAGAGCGGCGTCCATCTGACGGCGAAAAGCGTCGGCAGCGCGGCGCGGCGGCATTTGGCCGGCGGCATAGGCCGCGAGAAACGCAGAAAGTGTCGGGGGATATTCGGGGACGCCGACCAGCGTGAAATGCAGGCCGAGGTCTAAGTTCGGCAGTTCACGACAGCGGCGAACGGCATCCGCAAAGGCCGGGCCAAGCGGCATTAAACTCGCAGAGGTGACTAAACCCTCCCGGTGGGCGAGTTCGATACCTGCGTTGATCGCCGGATGCAGACCAAAATCGTCCGCGTGGGCAATGACGCGCCGGGCCACACTCGGAAGGCTCACGGGCGGGCCGGGCGCGGTGTCACCGAGCGAGCTGGACGGCGGGCGGCAGCGCGGCGATAATCGGCCATCTCCCGCAGGATTTTAATGACAACCGAACCCGACGCCAGTGTAGACACCCCCGCCGTGCGCTCATAATAGCGCAGCGGCAATTCGGCGATCCGAAACCCAGCTTTGTGCGTTTCAATCAAAAGCTCGGCGTCAATAAATGACCCTTCCGCCTGTAAGTGGATTTGATCCAGCACGGCCCGCCGAAACAATTTAAACGCAAAATTAACATCCCGGACATTGAGGCCGAACAGCACTCGAATCAAACGGTTGTAGACCCACGACATGATCTCGCGCTTCGGCCCTTCCGCGCGGCCCTGGCGATTTCCGATGACCATGTCCGCGCCTTCGGTCAGTGGAATAGCCTGCAACGCATCGTCCATCTGAATGGGCAGATCACTGTCAATATACAAAATCCAGTCTTTTGTCGCCGCTGCGAAGCCGGTGCGAAGCGCGCCGCCCAGTTTGCGGTTCTGCGCGTGATGCACGACTTTCAGTTCGGGATGACGCTCCGCGAGCTGGTCTGCCAGCGCACCGCATCCATCAGTGGACGCATCATCGACCAGCACAATCTCTAAATCCGGTGTAATCTTGCGGCCCGTTGCCAGTGCCTCGGCAACGCACCGCTCGACATTGCCGATTTCGTTATACATCGGAAAAACAAAGGATAAGCTCGGCAGCATCGCGTGTGCTTCAGGAGAATTAGTTTGTGTTTGACTGCTCATAGTTTCCCGCTTCATCACGGCGTCGCCCGAATCAGTACCGTCCGGGCATACCGTGTCACGATTTCGTATCTCGTCACGCCGTATTTCGCTCGCAGATCGGCCAGCACATTGGGCCGCATCGCGTAGACGGCTCCCGGATGCGTCTGAATGTCCCGTGCCACCGCCGCATGGTCATCCGTGAACACAACAGGGCGAGTGGCATAAAATCTCAGGCTGGGATGTTTCAGCCCCAGCGCATAAATAGTTTGCCCCGGCAGCGTCACGGCGTTGGCAGCCGCCGCCAGGCGGCGTTCCGAAATGTCCGTTTCGCGCGTCTTCCAGGTCGGCGAACACCACGCCAGCAGCAGCACCAATGCTGTCGCCCCACCCGGTACGAGCCAGACCCATTCCTGCCGTCGCCAGATGATGCTCAGCACGGCGGCAATCGTCAGCACACAGAGCCACAGTGCGCGCGTATCCGCCGTCACGCCCAATTTACGTCCGAAAATAAAGAGCGCAATGCCCAAAATGAAGCTTAGCCCGGCATATATCCAGAGCGGGACTAAATTGATCGCCTCACGCTTTTCCACCAGCCAGCGGCCCACTAGAATTGCCGCCGCCGGGTAAAGCGGAAAGATATACGTCACCAATTTGCTCTGCGACGCCGAAAAAAACAGGAAGACAAGCGCGACCCAAAGACTGAAAAAAAGTGCGGGGCTATCCGTAGACCGCGCTCGAAAGTCAGCCAGCGCCTGCCGCGAGGCCGAAATCAATGCTCCCGGCAAGGCCAGAGACCATGGAAAAAACAGGCCCAGCAGCACCGGGGCAAAAAACAGTGGGTTGCTGGTCGTCTGATGCTCCGCCTGCAAGTAGCGCGTCACATTGTTGGCTTCCAAAAACCCCTGAATGAAAAGCTGACCGTGCAGATGCACCATTGCCCCGTACCAGGGCAGGCCGACGACGAGGCAAAGCAAAAATCCGCCCCAAAGCAGCGGAGACAGCAGGCGTCTGGCCTGCCGGGTCAGCAGCAGATAGCCAATCGTTTGCACCCCGATCAGCACCAGGGCAACCGGACCTTTCGTCAGCGCGGCCAGGCCCGTCATCACTCCGGCCAGTGCGATCCAGCGGCCCCGGCCCGTCTGAATCCAGCCGTACAAGCCCAGCAGGGCCAGGGTCAGCGTCAGGGCCAAAGTCATATCCGTCACAGCGGCGCGGGCCAGCATGAAAAACTGAATACATGTTGCCAGTGCGAAGCCTGCCCAGAGCGCAGCGCGCGGCAAGTGCGGATACGCCCGCCGCGCCAGCGCGTAAGCCGTGGCGACCAGCCCCACGCCCAGCAGTGCGGACGGCAGGCGCGCGGCCCATTCCGACACGCCGAAGGTCTTCATGGAAAGCGCGCAAAGCCAGTAAAAGAGAGGCGGTTTATCAAACCAGGGCAAGCCGCCGTAGCGGGGTGTCAGCCAGCCGGCCCATCCTGCCGGGGCCATTTCCCGTCCAACCTGACCGTAAACCGGCTCATCTACATCAATCAGCGGCAGGCTGCCCACCTGCCAGATGCAGAGAATCGCCGTTCCCAGCAGGAGCAGCCCAAGCCACAGGCGCTCGCGTCCTGCCGCCCTATTTTTCCCATCCAATTTTTGCCGCACGAATAGGTAATTATACCGGTTGGGAGCCTGATCTGTCAAACCAGCGAATGCCGGATGCGCCCCATTGCGCCGAAGTAACGCTTGATTATTTATGAAAACAGGGGTACAATCAGGCTGCGCAAGAGGACGGTTGGCTCAGTGGTAGAGCACTTCCTTCACACGGAAGGGGTCACAGGTTCGAATCCTGTACCGTCCACCAGTTTTGAGAGTGATCGGCGAAATTACTCTTGAAACCAGCACTTTCTTTGACGAATTCTGTCACGACTTCCGAATCCGGCAGCACTCGCCGCAGACGCTTTCCTTCCGCCGGCTCCTGCTGGACAAACTGCTCTGGTTTTTGCAGCAGAAGCGGTTTGAGTCCTGCGGCAAACCGGAAGTCCGTGCGTTCCTGGCCTACGTCACCAGCGGCCATGCCGCCGACGGCGGGCGCTGGGGCAATCCGCATCTGACCCAGCAGGCGCGGCCTTCCACGACGAAGACGTATCATTCCCACCTGCGAACCTTTTCCCGCTGGCTGATTGCCGAGGGAGTGCTTACGCCTCCCCGATGGACAGCATGGCCGCGCCAATCTCCCGCGCCGATCAGATACAGCCTTTTACCCAAAAGCAGGTAGAAGCGCTTCTGGCGGCCTCCAAACGTTCCCGCCACCCCCACCGCGATGAGGCGATTGTTTCCTTCCTGCTGGATACCGGAGTGCGGGCCAGTGAGCTATGCGGGCTGCGTATGTCTGACATGGACATGACCTCGCGAAGCTGCACGGTGATTGGGACTGGAAGCTCTGGGAGGGGATCGCAAAGGCCAGCATTCGATACGCATCAACGGTCAATGGCGGGTGTGTTTCGTCTGGGACAGTGTGGCCGCGCGGGACGTGGACATCGTGGATTATCACTGAAATTATTATCACTAAATGGAGGTTGTCACTATGAACGAATTGATGGACGGCGAACTTCTCATCAACGAGCATCCGGGGCAGATGCTTCGGGGGGATTTTCTTGACCCTCTGGGCATCACTGCCTACCGGCTTGCTAAAGCGACGGGTTTGAGCCGGATGCACATCTCGGAAATCCTGCGGGGTCAGCGGAGCATTACGCCCATGACTTCCCTGCTTCTGGGCTAGTTCCTCGGCGTGTCGCCGCTGTTTTGGCTGGGGCTACAAAACCATTACGACGTGCTGGAAGTTCAGCGCTCCCATTCCAAGCGACTGGCTGCGGTGGTTCCCTACACGGCTTCCATGGCCGCATAGCCTCATACATTGCACAAATTGCATTTCTGATTGACTCTGAAAACACTATGGATAATTGCGATAGCCTACCCTTCAACGATAGTGGTTTCTTTGACTGCAACTGCTGGAATAATTCAATCCACCAAATCGCCTACGCGCAAGATCGACGTGTCAGCGTAATCGCCCGCAAAAAGCGAGTTCTGGAATTGGGAAAGGCAGCGCGCCCCTTCGGCTCCCGTCCCTACGCCGCCGAGAGGCGGCGCGACAACTTGCCATTGTTCAACTGCATTGCTCGCCTTCTCGGCGGACAGTCCGTTCGCGGCAGAAGGGGCTGCGGAACATCCCGAGCTTACGTTATTTCGCGGGCTTCGGGATTCGTTCAGAAATTCCCACATCAATGTACTGACCACCGCCGGTCTGGCGGCAATGCACTGCCAGCTCGTTTTGGGTATTGGGCAGCAAAGCCTGCTTCGCAGCCTTGCTTATGGGACGGTATTCGTAAGAAGTGATAAAACCGGGTGCGGAGTAGGCTGGAACCCCGTTGATATAAACATCGATATCTTCGTCGTGGAAGTCACGGACGAACAAATAGGTAATCTGCAACGGCGTCAGTGGGCCGGGGTTGAACGTGCGGCGCAGCCAGATGTTGCCGGGCGTCTTTTTCCAGGGGGTGCCGATGATGCCATGGCCGGGCGGGTTGGTGCCGAAGCCCCCAGGACCCTGCTTCCAAGCGGTGTCATTAAAAGCGGGCGTAAACCAATTCTTCGCCGGCTTGGTCGTCGTGTATTTCCAGATTTGGCTGACCTTTTCCGAGGTTGGGACGATCACCTGATACGTCAGGGCCGGGGGTTTGGAGTGCTTGGACGTCAGTGCCGACGCCAGGCGCGGCAGCCAGAGCGACAGCGCCCCGAGTAAAACGAAGACGGGCAAAAGTTTTGAGTGTTTCATGCTGCGATTCTTTCTGGACGGCGGCCTTCTTGGGCGGCGTCCGTTTCCTTAAATGATGTGGCCGGTATCGGCGAGTCGTCCGGCGCGGGCCTGAGTGACAGACTGTACGGGCAGATTATACTTTATTCGGGAGCAAAAACGGCGCTTTCTTTACAGAGAAGCGCTCACAGGATAGTATTTGGCTTCATCCGTTATTCATAGAGCGCCGCGATTTCAGCGCCTTATCCTTGACAAATCGGGAGTGTCGAATATCGGTCGGTCTGCTTCCGGGGCGATGATCTTCGGGGCGATGATCTTCGGGGCGATGATCTTCGGGGCGATGATCTTCGGGGCGATGATCTTCGGGGCGATGATCTTCGGGGCGATGATCTTCGGGGCGATAAACGCCCCGTCTGGGAAAGGCAAGCGTCCTGCGGACGCAAGAGAGAACCGCTTGTCTTTTTCCTGCGTCCGCAGGACGCTTGCACTTTGGAGACGGGCCGTTCATCAGCCCGGCAACCTGCGGCCCGACCTAAATTAGACACTCCCGACAAATCAGCATTCTTGACAAATCAGCAGGATCGTGGCAAAATGAGAGAGCGTTACGGCTGGCCGGTGCGCGTTATCACTCTCTTGATCACTCCCTCAAAGGTAAGTTCGTCATGCTTCACTGCCGCGTCAATCTCTCCCCGGTCAAGCTTCTTTTTTGCCTGCTTTCTTTGACGGCTTGCAGCGCGCCGACTCATGCCCAAAGCGCCCAGGACCCGGTGTATGTGTTTCACACCAATCTAGGCAACATTTCTGTCCAGTTGTTCCCGGATGTGGCTCCGAAAACAGTGGCAAACTTTCTCACGTATGTCAATTCCGGCGCTTATACCCGTTCTTTCATCCACCGCTCCGTGCCGGGCTTCATTTTCCAGGGCGGCGGCTATCAGGTCCAAAACAACACGATTGCGGCGATCCCAACCAACCCGCCGGTGATCAATGAGTTTCACCTCTCCAACACGCGCGGCACCCTTGCGATGGCGAAGCTGGGCAATGATCCCAACAGCGCAACCAGCGAGTGGTTTTTCAATGAGTCCGACTCCAATGCGGCAAATCTGGACACCCAAAACGGCGGCTTCACGGTTTTTGGCCGGGTCACTGACAGTGCCAGCCTGGCGGTGATGGATCAGATTGCCGCCGTGCCGGTGCCAAGCCCGCCGCCGTATAATTCGCCGCTGGACCAAATTCCGCTCATCAATTACCAGTCCGGCAGCAGTGTCCAGATCAGCAATCTTGTTCTTGTCTCGGCGATCACGCCGGCGTCCGGCGCGCACCTGCTCTGGGACAACAGCAATGGAGCCGCGTCCCTCTGGAACTACGACACCACAAGCGGCAGCTTCACGCAGCAAAGCTACGGCCCATTTCCCGGCTGGAAAGCAAGGGCTGTCGCAGATGGCCCTGACGGCCTGACACGGGTTTTGTGGAACAATTCCAGCGGTCAGACTTCGTTGTGGAGCCTGGACAACAGCACAGGCGCTTACGCCCACTTTGAATTCGGCCCGTATGCTGGATGGACGGCTCAGACTTTGAGCGTCGGCCCCGACAACACAACCCATGTCCTGTGGACAAACACCAACGGCACGGCTTCTCTGTGGAACTACAGCGCGGCAGGCGGGACATACACGCAGACCAGCTATGGCCCCTACCCCGGATGGACAGCCAAAGCGATTGCCGACGGCCCCGATGCCCCCCTGCGTGTGCTTTGGACAAAAGCCGACGGAACCGCGTCCCTTTGGAGCCTTAACAACGCGACCGGAGCCTATACGCAACATTCCTTCGGCCCGTTTGCAGGCTACGCGGCCACTGCGCTCAGCGTCGGCAGTGACAGCACGACGCATGTTCTCTGGAACAATGCAAACGGCGCGGTCTCCCTTTGGAATTATTCGCTCACGGGTGGAACCTACACTTATCATAATTTCGGCCCCTTCCCCGGCTACAGCGCGGTCGGCATTGCGGATGGGGCCGACGGTCAAATGCGCGTTTTGTGGACGACTGCCGGCGGCACGGCTTCGCTTTGGAGCCTAAACTCAGGGACAGGCTCCTATACCTATCATAATTTTGGCCCGTACACCGGATGGACGGCGACCAGCATTTCCAGTGGAAATTAAACGTATCACCTTCAGGAGGCTCTATGAAATCTTTTGCCCAAACATTCTTTTTATGCACCTTGCTCTGCGCGGCTTGTTTCTGCTTGCCCCGAATGGCACAGGCAGGCGATCCAATGCCCACTTACACTCCGGCGCAGACCACGGTCGCGATTTTGCCGGTGGTGAATACGGAAGATGCCATCAAAGATGACGGGAAATCGGACGACAGCAAAACCGATCCGCTGAAAGATCGGCACATCACCAAAGCGCGCGAAGAATTGGCGCTCTTGTTTACCAGTCACGGCTTCAAGCTGGCCGATGACGCCGCGGTGCAGAAGGCCCTGACAGACGGTAAAATTGACCTGACCGATGAAGAAAACCAGCGGCGGGCCGTTTTTTATCAGGTCGGCAAAGCTGTTGGCGCGAACCTTGTCGTATTTGTCGTTATTGAAAGCGTTTCGCGCCACAACAAGTCCAATTCCATTTTCGGCTCCCAGAAAGAAGGCAAAGCGCTGCTCAAAATGTGGCTCGTGGATGCCGACCAGGAAAAACCGATCTTGAACGCTGTTCAGCACGAAGGCAAATCCGCCAGCAATTCTTTTATGGACAACCAGATACTGCCCGATACAAACGGTTACACAAAGTTCACCATTCGCGCCGTCGGGCATGGCATTGACGATCTGCTGAAAGATTTCCTGAAGCCCTACCCGGAACTCAAAGAGCCGGGCAAAAGCGCCGCCGGCAAGTAAAAGACAGCGAAAGGAACTCAAAAAATGCAGTCCAAAGAAGTGACGAAGCCCTACGCGGCAAGAATGAGCGCCTTCACGCTCATTGCCGCTTTCGCCGCGGCCGGCAGCTTGCTGCTCGGCGATCCGCACCCCGCACAGTCTGCGCCCGCGGGCAGCGGGTGGCAGACCTACAAAGACGCGCATCTCGGCTTCGCCGTCCAGCGGCCCGCCGGGTGGATTGTGCGCGCAGACGAACATTCCATTCTGGTGCAAAGCCCTGATCACAGGGAGACTGTGCTGGCGGAAGTATTCACCGCGCCGCCCGGCGAGTCCGCCGAGGAGCATTTGAACCGGCTGCCCGGAGACCGGGCGGCTCTTTTTCCAGAAGCGCAGATGAGCGGCGTTGCCCCCGAGCCATCTCAGGGTGAGGAAGTCTCGGCAGCGCTGTCGTATCAGGCCGCAGGCGAGCCGGGCCAGGGCCGTGTTCTGTGTTCCGTCATTCATGGGAAAGGGCTGCTGTTTGCGCTGGCCGCTCCCGGCGCGCGCTTCGCGGCAGCCCGTCCGATTTTGACCCGCATTGTCCGGTCGCTTCGGTTTCTGGTCCCGGCCGGCACCGCCGCGCACGCCGGGGGAAGCCCGGCGGCTCAGATGGCAGCGATCACCCGCAGCCTGCATTTCGTCGCCTGGACGGACCCGCGTGAGAAGAGCTTTCATGTCGGCATCCCGCAGGGATGGAAAGCGGACGGCGGCGCGTTCCGCTTCGGGCCGACGGATGTGCGGATTGCCTACCAGGTGATGTCGCCCACCAAGGACATGACGGTGCTGATCGGTGATCCGCGCCTGCCCAGCACGTTCCAGGCTCCGAATGCCTTTACGGAACAAACAGGAATGCGCGATGGCACCAACGGCCTGCTGCATTATATGTCTGCCGTGGAGTTCAACCGCTGGTATCTGGAGAGCATCGGGCGTCAGGCATTGGACAACCTGACTGTCGGAGAGGAGCATCCTCTGCCGGAAATCTCGCGCCAGAGAACAGAAATGGCCCAGCAGTCGACTATCGGGCCGGCACAGGTAGAAGCCAGTGTGGCGATCACCGAATTTTCCGGGCGCAGCAAGCTGACCGGCAAACCGACGACGGGGATTATCATCGGCTCCACGCAGCGCACAACGCGCGATAACGGTGGGATGGACATGACCAACTGGTTTGCCAGTCCGATCATTCTCGCCTGCACAGACAATGCCGACAAAGACCGCTATCAGCAAACGCTGATGGCGGTTCTGGCTCATTTGATGCAGTCCTACCAGGTAAACGCCGCGTGGGATAATCGCCGGGCGCAGGAGATCAGCCAGGCCACCGGACAGGCGATGCAGCGAACGGCGGCCAGGTCGCAGCAGATCGCCAAAGACAGCGATGCGGCGCGCAGCGCCAGCATGGGCGCATACTGGGGCCATGTCAATGCGGGCAATGAGCGCCAGCGCGGCTTCGTCAACTATATTGGAGGCCGTACCGATGTGACCGATGGCTCCGGCACGTCTTATAATGTGCAGGGGGGCAGCCAGCATTATTACAAAAATTCGCAGACCGGCGACATTCTCGGCACTGATTCTGCTTACAGCCCCGGCGTGGACTTCACACCGCTGACGGAGCGCTGACAGCCAGGCCCAGGGCGGCCGCATCTGTTGACAATCCCGTGCGCCCGTGTTATAATCGGGGCGCGAGGGGAATTTCTCCCCTGGCTTGTCTGAGCAGTTTTCGCAGGCAGCATTTCTGAGGAGGCACGAGGGCAAGACCATGTTAAATGGAAAAGTGAAATGGTTCAGCGACGCCAAGGGCTACGGGTTCATCGAAGTCGCGGGCCAAAAAGACCTGTTTGTTCATTATTCAGCGATTGAAAAGGACGGCTATAAAAGCCTGGCGGAAGGCCAGGAAGTCACTTTTGAGATCGTAGACGGCGCGAAAGGCCCCCAGGCGGCCCAGGTCTCGCCGGAGCCGGAGAGTGCGGCTGTCGCTCCCGCCGCCTGATACGATGCGCTCTTTTTCTGCCCCGGTTCGCGCCGCATTAAGAGGCATTGCCGGGGCATTTCCACGCCTGAGGCTTGATTGTCTGATTGTTTTGTGTGATTGTTTTGTGTGATTGTTTTGTGTGATTGTCGCTTATGCCTGAACCAACTGCTGTTATCAATCCCGAAGCCGACAAAATTCTCACCCGAATTGCCTTTCGCTACGGCTTGCTGGTGTTCGTGCTGCTGATCGCAGACACGTTTTTTCTCAGCTATGCCAATGCCCTGATGCGCCCGCGCACTCTGGGCGGCTTGATGAAACCGGCTCTCATCGCCGCGAACTTTGCCAGCATTCTGGTTGTGCTGATCCCGTTTTACTACGGCATTTATCAGTTGTTTTCGGCACGGCTGACGATTGGGCGGGAGCGGGTACAAGCGCGGGCATGGCGCGAAGCGGTCGCGGCATTGGAACCATTTGACGCCTGGGCGCAGCGATTTTTAGACCGCTCCGGCGAAGCGCATTTTCTTCTGGCCCAGGCTTACACCGGTCTGGGGGAGAAAAACAAGGCTGAGGCCGCCCGCCGCTTTGTGCGCCGCCGCAAAGGCATCTGGGCCGACCGGGTCAACGGTGTTAAATCCTCCGTTTCAATCGGAGACGCCGGGCAGGAAAACCGGCCTCGCCCACCGAAAAGTAAGCCTCGGAGACGGTTTTAAATTATGGACATCACTGAACGCTATACCACCCGCGTCGGGCGGCAGTTTCTCATCCGGCTGACTTACAACGAGCGGATTCGAGATACGGACCCCGGCACGGCCTTTGTCCGCAACCTGGAAGTGGCCGACGCCGAGACCAAAGAAGCGGTTGCCGTTCCCGCCGACGCCGCGAAGTTTTCCACCTATGAAAACTTTACCAACTTCGGCGGCTACACGGCCATCAACTACTTCGGGGTACGCGAAACCGCCGTGGAAGGACTGCGAACCAAAGTGCTGACGCGCGTAGAAGATTATTTAGAAAGACTGGGCTGAATTTCATGCCCGACGATATGCCCAAATCTTTTCCGAAACAGCCTTCTCTGCAAGCGCAGACAATGGAACTGGGCCGGACGCTGAAAAACATCGCCGACAGCGACCCTTCCGGTACGCCCTCGCCCGCCGCCGCCTCTGTGTTTGCCGACTGGCTGGCCCTGGCCGGCCCGACCAGCCGGGAGCCGACTTATCTCGCCGATGTCGCCGATAATTTTGACGTGCAGGCCAACACCAACAAAGACCTGTTTGAGCTGTTTGACATTCTGGATAATTATATCGAGGTAGAGGACGAAGACCCCGGCGACAGCCCGCCGCGCACGTTCATCGGCCTGCCTCTGGTTTCGGGCTAAAGAGGCGCAGAATTGGCTTCCGTCCCCACATTTGAGCCGCGAAAAGTCGTTTCCCTTTTCATCGTGCTGGCCTGGCTGGGCCTCGCGCTCCTTGGCCTCTGGCTGCTCTATGCCCTGCGCGACCTCGTTCCCCCGTTTTTAGTCGCCACGATTATCGCAATGACTCTGGCCCCGGAGATTGACCGTTTGGAGCGGCAGGGGCTTTATCGGCGAAAATTCACGCGCGGCCTGGCCATCGGAATTATTTATTTTCTGTTTCTTGCCATCTTTGCGCTGATGGTCAAGGGCCTCACACTGGTCAGCGTTCAGATGACGGATTTGATTACCCGCTATGCCCCTCCCACCCTGCTTTCCGGCACACCGCAGCAGGTCGCCGAGCTGGCCTCGCACTGGATGACTTTGCACCATGTTCCTTCGGCAATGCGGCCACCCGTGCTGAATCAGGCCCGGCACCTGCCGGAATTGTTGGGAAAAGGCTTGAAATGGTTTGGCGACAATCTGCCGTCGCTCGCCGGCAACCTGGTGTATGTGGTCATCGTCCCAATTATTGCGTTTTTTATCCTGCTGGACTTCAACAAAATCCTCGGCAAGACGCTGCTGCTCGTGCCGCGAGAAAAGCGCGATGGAATACTCAGCGTGGTCACGGATATTATCGCTGTGTTTGGGTCGTATGTCCGGGGCGTGCTGACTGTGATGGCTCTGGACATCTGCGTCATTTTCCTGGTCTTATGGGCGGCGGGGCTGAGGGACTACGCGCTGACACTCGCGATCACGGCGGGACTGCTTTACACCATTCCTTACTTCGGCGCACTGGTGTCAACCATTTTGATCGGTTTGGTCGCACTGGCAACGCACGGCCTCGTGACGGCAATCATTTTGACACTCGTGATGATTTTTATCCATCAGATTGTCTTTGACAACATTCTGGCCCCGCGCGTGATCGGCGGCAGCGTCAACCTGCATCCCTTGTTGACATTGATGGCCTTGATGGCCGGTGGAACGCTGTTTGGCATTGGGGGGACTCTGCTGGCTGTCCCGATTGCCGCCGCGCTTCAAGTCATCCTGATTAACCTGTTTCCGCAATTTAAAACCGACGTGGTGGCTGTCCGCCGCGCCGCCGCCGTTGTGCAGACGACGATCTCCAAAAATACGGAAGACGTTGCCCCGCCGTCGCGCAAGGATGACAACGCGCCAGTTTTAAAACAGGAACAAGAAGAAGCTCGAACCGTCGCCCAGGTTCAGCCGTCTTTGCTGCCGCCTGCCGATGCGGCGAAGAATTAACTTCATGCGAAACCGCCCTGCCCTGCTGTTGATCTTGTTCCTTTGCCTGCTAACCTGTGCCGCCCATGCTCAGGGCAGCATTACGCCGGAAGCCGGAGTCGACGTGCGCGTCGAAAGTTTCATTAAAGGTCTTACTTTGTATCTGGCGCGTTTCGTGGAAGCGGCCGCCGCGCTGGTCATCGGGATCGCCTCTCTGCGGTCGCTGGGCAGTTATTTCTGGAATCTGGCGCGGGGACCGTCGGGGAGCATTCCGAAAGAGGCAATTCGTCTGGCGCTGGGCCGCTCACTGGCGCTCGCGCTGGAATTTGAACTGGGGGCGGACATTCTCAAAACCGCCGTTGCGCCGACGTGGAATGATATTGGCCTGTTAGCGGCGATTGCCGTGCTGCGAACTGCGCTGAATTACTTTCTGGAACGGGAGCTGCGAAGCGCCCAGCAGCGCGATCCTTCTGTCGATCCTTCGGTAACGCCTATTCAGGAGACGTAATTCATGTCTCTGCTTTCCCTGCTGGCAACCCTGGTAGACTTTGGCGGTACGCTGGTTATTTTGTGCGTGGCCCTGATTTGCTTGGGCTTGTATCTGTGTGCCGCCGGTTCTCCAAGGGTGCTGGACGGTTTGCGGCTGCGCCTTGCCGACGGCCTCGTTCTGGCACTGTCGTTCAAAACCGGCGCTGGACTGATCCGCACGATCAGCATCGGCACGTTTCGGCAGTTAAGCGGACTGCTGATGATTATTGCCCTGCGCTTCTTTCTCGGCTTTGTTCTCAAAGCGCAGCTTCGCGACCGCGCGCGGCAGGAGTGACTTTATTCGCCTTCGTCCGGCATCAGGCTGGCCGACGTTTCCGAGGCATGGGGCGTGGACACCCACAATTCTGGGTCTTCATCAAACGTCCGCTTGTTGATCCCATCAGCGAAGTGGTACATCTTCCCATTGAAAAAACTGCGATCTCGAGATGCGGCAGGGTCTACGGGTTTATGGGAAACGGGGTCAATCCAGACATTGGTGTCCTGCGGGTCGCTGCTCATGGTTCTTTCCTCCACTTTCATTGTCCCCGGAGGTCAGACTTCCCAATCTTCCAAACGCAGGCCGGGGACGCGGCTGAAGTCGCGTGTGTTGTGCGTCACCAGCGTCAAAGTATTGGCAAGCGCGATGGCAGCAATTTGCAGATGCTGCGTCGAAAGCAAAGGAGCGAAAAGAAGCAAAGAACTGTCGCAAGAGTGAAAGATTTTCCTGTTGCCTTACGCTCCTGTATGCGCCGTAGAAGAGTTCCATCTGAACAATGTCTCGCAAAGCAATATCTTGCCGGTGCGACCATCTTGATTTTACGCGCAGCCAAAGAATCTCCATCGTTCAAATACCGGATGCAAGCGTTTGTATCGGGCAGATAGATCACTCGATTTCCTCGCGACGTTCATAATCGCCTTGCGGCAGACGCTCTAACGGCTCTCCTTGCCAGGCACCAGCCGTTTGCTCAAAGAAGCCCGGCGGCCAGCCGAGTGCTTCGGTGTTAGGCGACGTGACGAGTTGAAGGACTAGCATTACGTCCACATCGGTTTCGCGCAGCGTCGTGGGAACCTGCACCGTCAGCGTTCCATCCGGGCCGACATGAGTTTTTGTCTGGATGCTAATCATGGAGATAGTGTAAGCCCAGATTGCCGGCGGCGTCAAGGGGAGGGTTCGTACAGCAGGCAGCGGACAGTGCGCGCTTCCTCTAAATGCGTGTCGGCAGGAACAACGGTAGGGCAAGCGTCAAACGCTTTCGGGCAACGGGGGGCAAAGGGGCAGCCGGGAGGAATGGCGGTCAGGCTTGGCGGCTGTCCGGGCAGCGAGGGCAGCAGCGCAGCAGTGCGAGGACGCCGCCAGTCCGGGAGCGAGGCCAGAAGTGCCTGCGTGTATGGGTGTTTCGGAGCAGCGAACAAGTCTGACGCCGAGGCGTATTCCACGATCTGGCCTGCATACATGACGGCAACCGCGTCGCAGCGCTGGCGGACGACGCCGAGATCATGGGTGATCAACACGATGGCCGTGCCAAGCTCGGCCTTCAACTCGTCCATCAAGTCCAGAATCTGGGCCTGTACGGTCACGTCTAATGCTGTCGTTGGCTCATCGGCCAGCAAAACTTCGGGGCGGCAGGAAAATGCGATGGCAAGCATGACACGCTGGCGCATTCCGCCGGAAAGCTCATGCGGATACTGGCGCAGGCGGCGCTCCGGCAGCGACACGCGCACCCGCGCCAGCCAGTCCTGCGCCGAAGCCCAGGCGTCGGCCCGTGAAACGTTTTGATGGGCCAGGATGGTTTCGGCAATCTGCTCCCCAATTGTCAGAGTCGGGTTCAGCGCCGTCATCGGGTCTTGAAACACCATCGCGATCCGTCCGCCGCGTATGGCTCGCATCTGCCGCTCAGTGAGTGTCAGCAAGTCCGTCCCGTCCAGAGTGACCTGCCCGCCCGTGATTCGGCCCGGTGGAGCAATCAGGCGCAGCACGGAAAGAGCCGTCACACTTTTCCCCGACCCGCTTTCGCCGACAATCCCCAGCGTCTCGCCCTTGCCAACCGTAAATGACACCCCACGCACCGCCTGTGCCACCGGCCCGCGTCTTTCCCAGCCGAACGCGGTTTGAAGATCGGTGATTTGCAGTAACGGATTGAGTGTCATGCCGGATTACGGTAAATTATCTGCCTATTGTCTGGCAATAGCCCGTCCATATCTTCCCGGCAGATGTCGAACAAAGTTTTGTCGGTCAGAACGAGCAGCCGTGTCTGGGCCGAAATACGAGAAAGCAAATAAACGTCGCCGAGCAGCGCCCATTTAATTGCGCTGAAATAACGACCAGCAGGTTTTGCTTTGGTGGCAGTCACTTGATTTGATTTGACCTCAAAAATAATTTTCTGATCCGGCGAGACACCATCAAATTCGTGATAACGCCTTTCACCATTGGACTTTGTGCCAATAGCAAGACGTTTTTTTGGAAGCAAAGAATGATACTCCTCTTGCAGCATCTCTCGCACTTTTCGTTCGATGGCGGCGCGGTCTTGTTTTTCACGTTTGGGCGCGACCTCAAACTGCACTTCCGGCATCTGCGCGGCGTAATCCCCCATGTCATGCGCGTCAAAAAACTCAACAAGTTGCGTCGTTGTATCAAAACGAGGGAGAACAGCACTATTTTTTTCCATAAAGTTTTCTTTCTTTATCTGCCATGTCTCTTGCGCTCAAAATTAAGGCTTCTGCCTTTTTTTGTTCTTCCGACGCAGGTTTGTAGATAAACAATGTGGTCAAGTATCGGCCATCCTCAGTTTGCGACAGTGCCATATAAACATTTTCGCCTTCCCGATTGCCCTTTTCGATAAAGCGAAATTTCGGCTGTTTTCGGAGGGCTTCTTCCACTTCCTCAACCTCTACCTGATGTTTGACAGCAATTTTTTCAACGATTGCTTCAAGCCTCTGCCCCGGCCCGTGCCAGCAGCAGTTCGGGGTTGTCGTACAAAGCCGTATCGGCTTCCTCCGCCGTCAGCCCTGCGCCGAGCGCGACGGTGCGGGCAAAGGCTTCCGTATGCAGGTCGCCCGGCGAATGAGTATCGGAGTTGACCAGAAACTTCGCGCCCGCCGCGCGCCCCAGCACGACCGTGTTACCATTGCCCAGGCAGTGGCCTCGGCGGGAAGTGATTTCGAGAAAGACATTGTTTTCCCGCGCCAGCGCGGCTTCCTCAGCGGTCAGCAGGCCGGGATGGCCCAGCACGTCGACATCAGGACATTCCACACTCGCTCGATTGGTCCCCGGCGGCACAGGCTCTACCAGTGTTTCGCCGTGAATGACCACGATCTTCGCTCCGGCCCGTTTGGCTCGCGCCGCGAGGCCCGCAATGGAGCGCGGCGGGCAGTGGGTCAGTTCCACGCCGGGCAGCACGCGGAACCCCCATTCGTCCCAGGCCAGGGCGCAGTCCCGCGCCACTTTTTCCACCAGGTCTTCAATGTTGGACGCCGAGGCATGATCAGTAATTGCCATCGCCGAATAGCCATTGACGTGCGCCCGGCGGATGAGTTCCATCGGTAGCAATGCCCCGTCAGAGAAAAATGAATGGGTGTGAAAATCATACAGGGGCATGAAAAATTCCTTGTGTCACAGTCTCTGTCACAGTGTCACAGCCCCTGTGACAAAGGCCGATGTCGCGTGACAAAGGCCGATGTCGCGGCTGAATGTGCGCTTTGACCCATTCCGTAAACTCCTCGCGCTCCATTTTGCTTCCGGCGACAGCCAGAATGACGCGCTCCTGCTCGTCAAGTGCGCCCACAAAATCGCAGTCATTCAAGTCCAAGAAAGAATAGCGTCATTGCAGCATGGCCGGTCCGTTTGTTGCCGTCATGGAATGGGTGATTTTGGATCAAGGAGAAGGCGAACGCCGCCGCTTTTTCAGAAAGCGTTGGATAAAAATCTTCGCCGCCAAAAGTCATTTGCGGCTGTGCAATGGCTGACTCAAGGCTATCCCTGTCTTTGACGCCGTGACTGCCGCCAATGGCATTGATCATTTCTTCATGTAGTTCCAAAACATCATCCAGCGTCAGGAATTCTAATTCCAGCGGGTCGTTCATGCCAGCCGCCTATAAAGCTCCTCATTCTCCTGAATGATGCGCTTGATCGCCTGTGTGACATACCGCTTGCGCCCGCTTAACCGCTCTTCAACGCTTTGCGTCGCCAATTGTTCAGCAGTCATATGAAGTCGCTGCGCTTCTTTTTCCCAAATCCTGGCCTGTTCATCGGTCAATTCTAAAGTCAACGTAGTCATAATTGGGATTTCTCCATTAATCAAACAAACTGGACACACTCATATCTTGATTGATGCGGTGAATGGCCTCCCCGAACATGGCGGCCACCGAGAGCTGCACGATTTTGGGCCGCTGATTTTCCGTTGGCAGAGGAACGCTGTCAGTGACAACGACTTCCGCGATGGCCGGGTGATCATTCAGGCGGTCTACGGCATTGGCCGCGAGAACCCCGTGTGTGGCGGCGACATAGATTTCCGGCTTCGCGCCCCGCGCCAGCAGCGCCTCAACGCACTCAATAATGGAGCCGCCGGTGGTAATCATGTCTTCCAGAATAATCGGCGTTTTGCCGGCAACGTCGCCTGCCAGATCGGTGATTTCGGTATGGCCGTGCGCGGCGTGGTGCTTGTAGCCGACGGCCAGGGGCGCGTTGAGCTGGCGCACCAGCTTCCGCGCCTGCTTGACGCGGCCCTCATCGGGAGAGACAATCACAACGTTCTCTAAATTTTTCTTTTGGAAATAATCGGCGAACATTCCACGGGCCGTCAGATGATCTACCGGGATATTGAAGAAGCCTTGAATGGCGTCAGCGTGCAAATCCAGCGTGATCACCCGATCTGCGCCGGATGCGGCCAGCACATCAGCAATCAGTTTAGCCGTAATCGCCTCGCGGGGGCGGTCTTTTTTCTCCTGCCGCGCATAGCCGAAATACGGCAGCACTGCCGTGATTCGATCCGCGCTTGCGCGCCGCATGGCATCGATCAAAATGAGAAGTTCAACAAGATTGGTATCTACCGGCGGGCAAGTCGGCTGAATAATAAACGCATCCGCCCCGCGCACACTTTCTTTGTACTGCACATACGTCTCGCCATCGGCAAAGCGGCTGATCCGCACGTCTCCAAGCGGCAGCCGCAGCCATTCGGCGATGGCCTGGCACAATTTCGGGTTCCCCGTCCCCGCGAACAGCTTGATCTCGGTATTTTCGCTCACACTGAATCCCCTTATAGCCTCCCGCATCGGCGCTGCTGCATCTGTCGGCGGCAGGTGGGGTTAATTATACCGGACGGGGCGAGAGGTTGGCAAGGGGAAATGCGCGGGTGTCTGCGTCTCGCTCCGCCCGGCTGAGCTAGGGGGCCGGCTCTGTTTTCCGTAGCACGCTGTCCGTTTCCAGGCCGTTCTGCAAAAACACTTCCATCTCAAAGGAAAGCAGTCGGCGCAGGGACGCCACAAACTCCAGCCAGGACTCCGCGGTCCACACATGATAATGGATGCTGTAATCCTGTGCCAGCAGGCTTTCCACCTGAGCCTGCGACTCCGCCTCACTGGCGCTGCGTTTGTGATAAGCGTTTGTACCTTGCACGAAGTCTTCAAAGTGCTGACGCTTGGTCCAATCCGGGCAGCCTTCGTAATCATGCCACAGGTGCGAAAGCGGCGTCACCTGACGGCAGAGGTCAAAGGTAAAGCGCTTATCAGGAGTTGCCATAAAAAGGCAGCCGCCGGTTTTCAGGACGCGGAAGTGATTCTGCAACGCCCCGATGGGATTGCTGCAATGCTCAATAAAGTGGTTGGCGATGACAAAGTCTTGTGACGCATCGGGAATCGTGGCGAGAGTCTCTCCGTCGTCCACGATATCCACGCGGGCCAGCCGAATGCCCCGCATTTCCTGATACTGCTGACGCAGTTCGCGGCTTGTCATGCGGTCTACATAAGTCACACGCGCACGACGCGGCACCGGCAGCGGCTGATCCAGCGCGCCGATTTCCAGCCCGCGCCCACGCAGATAGGCGGCGGCCAGTTTGCGGCGATTGAGCAAATGGCGGTGCGGAAAGTATTCATAATACAGGCCGCGCAGAAGCGGACGCAGGGCAGGCATAGAAGCAGGTTCCTTGTCTCACGATAACACGAGTTCAGGCTGGCTGTCAAGAGAAACCGTGCCGCAGGTCGATTAGCCGCGCCGTTCACGGCATGGTGTGATCGCCCACCGGGTATAATGAGGGCATCATGCGTCAATTCGATACCGCCCGCGACTCCTCCGAAACCATTCATGTGGCCCTGACCGCCCGTGACACGGCCCGCGACGCCCAGGTGGAAGCCACTGTCCGTGCCATTCTGGATGATGTGAAAGCGCGTGGCGATGCCGCCGTGCTGCACTACACCCGTCGGTTCGACTGGCCGGAGGCAGAAATTGAGGCACTGTCCCTTTCGCCAGAACAGCTTGCTGAGCAATTCTGGCCGCAAATATCTCAGGAAGAGTGGAACATACTCAGCCGCTCCATGACAAACATCACGGAGTTTCACACGGCAGAGAGAGGGCATTTGCAGTCGTGGATGCATCCGTCCACGCATGGACCAGCCAGACTCACAGGCCAAATACTACAGCCGGTCAAACGGGTTGGCATCTATGTTCCCGGCGGAAAAGCCGCTTATCCCAGCACTGTACTGATGACGGCTATTCCAGCACTCACGGCGGGTGTGGAGGAGATTGTTATCTGCACACCGCCGGACCAAAGCGGCGAAATATCAACCTTCTTGCGTGCCGCAATACAAGAAGTGGTAGACCAACACAGCGTTGATTGCCGTGTATTCAAAATCGGCGGGGCGCAGGCCATCGCGGCAATGGCCTACGGCACGGAAACTGTTCCCAAGTGCGATGTGATTGTCGGCCCCGGCAATGCCTATGTCAACACGGCCAAAAAACTCGTGTACGGCGAGGTGGGCATTGATATGCTGGCGGGGCCGTCGGAGGTGGCGATTGTGGCCGACGAACACGCCAACCCGGCGTTTGTCGCTGCCGACCTGCTGGCGCAGACGGAGCATGGACACGACAATAAAGGAGTGTTCTTCTGCCATAGCATTGAGATGTTGGAACTCTGTAAATCTGAAATAGCAAAACAGCGAGAAATGCTGTCACGCAAAGAGATTCTCGCTGCAACCGAGGCGAACTTGATTTTTGTCAAAACGGACTCGGTGGAAGAGTCGCTGGCGCTCTCTAACGTGCTGGCCCCGGAGCATCTGGAACTGATGGTACGGGAGCCACTGGCCGCCCTGCCTCTCGTGAAGAATGCGGGGGCGGTGCTGCTGGGCGAGCATACTTCGGCTCCCATCGGCGACTACTGGGCGGGACCCTCTCATACACTTCCGACAGCGGGCGCAGCCCGGTTCTCCTCGCCGCTTTCCGTCGCTACCTTTATGAAGCGAACAAGTGTCATCTATTATTCCAGAAAAGCCGCCGAGGACGCGGCGGAAGATGTGGCCCGATTTGCCGAGGCTGAGGGATTTGACGCCCACGCGGCGGCGGCACGGATGCGAGGGGCTGCTTGATGCTTTACACCACACCCACTGCCGAGGCACGGCGCGGCGAAATCGACGCGGTGATCTTTGACATGGACGGCGTGCTGCTGGACATCACGCAAAGCATCCGCGTGGTCAACTGCCTGGCCGTCCCGTACTACCTGCGGACAGTACTGGGCTGGCCTGCGCCCGACGATCTGCTGACTTCCGCCGACATTGAATTGTTTAAGAATGCCGGCGGCTTCAACGATGACTGGGACTTGACCTACGCGCTGGTGCTGCATTATATCTCCAAAGGCCATGAGAATCCCAGCGCGGCCCCGGAAACGCTGAACGTCTTTCAGCCCAAATTGTCGCGCTATGCCGCCCGTATTCAAGATCGCGGCGGCTGGCTTCGGGCGGCGGAGGAAATTGCCTTTGAGCATCTGACGCGCGAGGACAGGCTGGCCGTAGAAACGGATTACCGCAAATATCTGATCAAGCAGGTATTTCAGGAGATGTTTGCCGGCGAGTATTGCGAGCGGATTTACGGATTTACCCCCACCCTCTATACAGGCCGGGGTTATATCAACGAGGATAAGCCGCTGCTGGACCTTTCCAAACTGCCGACCAATAAAATCCTGGGCGTGCAGACCGGGCGCACTTACGAAGAAGCCAGGATTGGCCTGGAGTTCTGCCATCTGGAGGGAGTCATTCCCGAAACATCTATTATTACCAAACAGGACGGCTTTCACAAGCCGCAGCCGGGCGGGCTGGCGCGCCTTGCCGAACGCCTGGGCTTTTCCTGCGCCATCTACATCGGCGACACGCTGGACGACTTACGCACCGTGCAGAACTTCAACAAAGCGCATGGCCCGGTCACGTTTCTGTCGGCACAGGTACTGACCGGCCCGGCGGGCGCGGCCAGTGAAAAGATGTTCCGCAATTCCGGCGCGGACATCGTCGCCGGTGATGTCAACGAAGTGCTGGATTGGGTACGAGGAGAGTAAAAGAGGAACCTGCCTCTGGACAAATTGCCGCCTGTTCGGTACAATACTTTATGACACAAACGCGCCAGGCCGCTCTCACGCGCCGCACGTCGGAAACGGAAATCACGCTGGCGGTCTCGCTGGACGGCGACGGCAGCAGCGAGATACTCACCGGCGTCGGCTTCTTTGACCACATGCTCACCCATGTCGCCCGTCATGGCCTGCTGCACCTGACCGTGCAGGCGTCGGGCGATCTGCATATTGATGACCATCATACCGTCGAAGACATCGGCATTGCGCTGGGGACAGCGCTGCGCGAAGCGGTCGGCGACAAAGCCGGCCTCATTCGCTACGGTCAGGCGCTGGTTCCGATGGACGAAGCGCTGGTCGCGTGCGCCCTTGATTGGAGCGGACGCGGGCTGCTGGTGCAGGACTTTGTTTTCAGCGCCCCTAAAATCGGGACGTTTGACACGGAACTGGTCGCCGAGTTTTTCCGGGCCGTCGCCGCCAATGCCGGTTTCACGCTCCATTTTGAGCAGCGGCGCGGGGCGAACGCGCACCATGTCGCGGAAGCCGCGTTTAAAGCGTTCGGAAGAGCGCTGGACATGGCAAAACAGCGGGATGAGCGCGTCACCGGCATCCCCAGCACGAAGGGTATTTTATAACACAATGGCTCAGCTGCCGATCACGTTTCCGCGGACGTTTCCTGCCGACATCGCTTACCGGGCGGGGGCGGGGGTGTTCTGCCTGCCGGGCGTCATCGGCATGAGCCTGGCCGCCCACCACCACGACACCAAAACGCTGCTGGCGCTTGCCCTGCCCTTTTTGTTCTTTTTCAGTGCGCTGCTGCTGGCGCTGTCGTTTGAGCTGACGGTGGATGAAGCGGGGATGCGTCAGCGGTCAATCCTGGGACGCCGGGAAGTTCCCTGGCCCGAAGTGCGGCGGCTGGATCAAAGCCGTGCGTATTCCATTCACGGCGAAGGCGACCGCGAACTGGTCTGGCTTTCCATGGTGTCTACCGTCGCCCAGCAGGCCATCGCCGAAGAAGCCATTCGCCGAGCGGATTTGCGGCCTTCCAAAGCAAAGATGGAATATCCCATGAGAAACCAATGGGTGCGATGAAAGTCGCTATTATTGATTACGGCATGGGCAACCTGCGGAGCGTGGAAAAGGCTTTTCACAAGGTTGGGCTGGACGGCGCGTTCGTCACTGATGACCCCGCCGCCGTGGCATCCGCCGACAAGGCCGTGCTGCCCGGCGACGGCGCATTTGATTCCACCCTGCTTTCGCTTCGCCGCTCCGGGACAGACAAAATCGTGCGCGAGTTTATTGCGTCGGGCCGGCCCTTTTTAGGCATTTGCGTCGGGATGCAGGTTTTGATGACAAGCAGCGAAGAGGGCGACCCGGATGCACGCGGTCTCAACATCGTGCCGGGCCGCGTCCGCCGCTTTCCGTCCCAGCCGGGCCTGAAAATCCCGCAGATCGGCTGGAACACGCTGCTGTTCTCTCCCGATTCGCCGCTCGGCGCGGATTTGCCGGGGCAAGACCCGATGGCCTATTTTCTGCACTCTTATTACTGCGCCCCGGACGATCCCGGCGACATTGCCGCGACGACGGAGTACGGCGCGTTGTTCTGCTCGGCCCTGCACCGGGGCAATGTCTGGGCGACCCAGTTTCACCCCGAAAAGTCCGGCCCCGTCGGCCTGGCGATTTTGCGTAACTTCGCGCGTTTGTAGCCTTTCAGCGTCGTTCGGAAAAGAAACATCATGGATCACAACGACTTGACGGGATTGTTCGCAACGTTTGGAACCTTCGGCGGCGTGGCTCTGATTATCTGGACTTCCATGCAGGGCAAAATCGCGCGAATTAAAGCCGAGGCCCAGGCGCGTCAAATGACAAATGCTCCCCTGCCGGATGACCGCGTTCTCGCGGAACTCAAAGCCCTCAAGCAGCAGATGGCCGAAATGCACAGCACCAGCCATCAATTTGACATTTCGTTTGATGAAGCCCTCAGCCGCCTGGAGGGGCGTGTGGGACGCATTGAAACGAAAACCGCCATCACGCCGCCATTAGCGACCGACGCACTCAGCACCCTCCGAAACGGGCAAAGCCAATGACGCCGCCAATTATCCGCTGCAATGACGGCTCCCAAAATCCGCCCTGCCTGCGCGTTCAGCACTCGCTCTGGTCACTCATCGGCCTGCCGATGAATGCCCCCGAAGAGTGGACGCTGATGGAGAAGTTTCAGCGGGTCAAAGAGGCGGGGTTTGAGGCGGTGGAATGCTGGCTGGACGAAAGCAATGAGCAGCGGCACAAAGACGCCCTGAATGCCGTCGGGCTGCGCCTTGTGCTGGGCCATCATCCATTCACGCTGGAAGACACGCGCCAGGTCGTCGCGCAGGCGGTCCGGCTGAACGCAGATTACATCTTCGCCCAGCCGCTGCATCCCTACGTGCCGCTGGATGAAGCCGTCCCGTTTCTGCGCGAGGCGACAAAAATCGCCGCTGACGCGGGCCTGCCGCTGTTTGTAGAGACACACCGCAACAACATTCCCGAATCGCTCAACCAGGCGCTGCAGCTTATTGAGAAAATGCCGGAAATAACCCTGACCGGCGACCTGTCGCATTTCGTGGTCATCGGCGAGTTTTACGGCTGGGAAAACGAGCGGGCGATTGACCGCATGGACCCCGTTTTGCAGCGCGTCGCCCACCTGCACGGGCGCATTTCCAATGGTGAACAGGTGCAGGTAGATGTCGGCGACGGCACCGGCGACACCGCACAGTTTTTCGTGCGTCTCTGGGCCAGGGCCATGTCCCACTGGCGCAAAGGAGCAGGCTCCGGCGACGTGTTCCCCTTCGCGTCCGAGCTTGGCCCGCCGCGCTATGCCATTACCCTGCCCGATGGCCGGGAGTTCAGCGACCGCTGGGAGCAGAGCCTGGTGATGAAGAAGCTCGCCGAGCAGGCCTGGGCGATGTCGGAATGAACCCGGAAGAAGGCCAATACGGGCAAGAATACCAGTACGGGCGTGGCGGCCATTCCGCATTCCGCACCACTGATTACGTTTTCCATCAGCTTATTCCCTACATCGGCAACAAGCGCAAGCTGCTGGGCTTGATTGCAGAAGCTCTCGCGAAGACCGAACTTTCTCCCCAGCCTACATTCCTGGACTTGTTCGCCGGAAGCGGCGTGGTCTCACGGATGGCGAAGAAAAAAGGCTTCCGCGTTCTGTCCAATGATTGGGAGCCTTATGCCCGGAGCATTAATCAGTGCTACATTGAGGCCAATCAAGCCCCGGCCTTCGCCCACTGGGGCGGCTACGAAGCAGCGATTGAAGAGATTAACGCCGCCCGGCCTGTGGCAGACTGGATCACCCGCCATTTCTGCCCCGCCAGCGATACCAGCTATGACAGCCAGAAAGAACGCCTGTTTTACACCCATTCCAACGGCATGATCATCGACGCGATGCGTTTGCAGTTGGCGCACTGGCAAGACGGGGGTCTGCTGTCTGATTTAGAAATGTCCTGCCTGCTGGCTCCTATGCTGTACCAGGCCTGCTACACCAGCAATACCAGCGGGGTGTTTAAAGGCTTTCATAACGGCTGGGGCGGTCAAACGCAAACCGCGCTTTATCGTATTCTCTCCCAGTTCCAGCTCAAACCGGCTATTTTTTACGACAACGGGGAAAAGAACTGCGTTTATCAAATGGACTGCCTTCAGCTTGCCGAAAAGCTGCGGGAAGAGGGCGAGACGGTTGACGTCGCTTATCTGGACCCGCCGTATAATCAGCACCCCTACGGCAGCAACTACCATGTCTTGAACACGATCACCCTTTGGGACAAACCGCCCCTGACCGAGCAGATTGAAGGCCGAAACAAAGCGGCAATCCGCGAGGACTGGCGGACGGAAAGGCGCAGCGCGTATAATCACCGCGCGGAGGCAGCCAGGGCTTATGAAGAATTGCTCCACGCGCTCCCTGCGCGATATATCCTCACCAGCTACAGCACGGACGGCACAATTCCCCTTTTGACTCTCGTGGAAGCCTGCATCAAACGCGGTCAAACTGACTTTGTCTTGCAGCACTATAAACGCTACCGGGTCAGCGCCCAGCGCTTTTCTCATAAGCCGCTCAATGTTGAGATGATACTGGTGGTGGACACGCAGAAGAGCCACATAGGATTGAGCGCAGAGGCTATCTGTGACCAAATACGGCACACGGAAAGCTCTGCACTATGCCGTCATCCTGAAAACACTCTGGTTCACTGAATGACTTCTCGCCGCCCGACAGACGCTAACCTGCCCCCCGCGGAAGCGGCCCGCTGGGCCGCCCAGGCAGCCGGGCGGGGCGCAGGCATTCAGAACGTCCGCCGCCTGCCGGGGTCTACTTCTTCCACCCTCTACTCCCTGGACATCACGCAGGGCAAAACCACCCTACCCTGCGTTCTGCGGCGCTATGACCACGCCGACTGGCTGGCCGACGAACCCGATGCGCCCCGGCATGAAGCCTCGATCTTGCAGCGAGTTTCCGAAACGGGCGTGATGGCCCCGGCCCTGCTGGCCTGCGACCCTGACGGCAGCGCATCCGGCGGCGTCCCCTGCCTTCTGATGTCGCGTCTGCCCGGCCAGGTTGTGCTGGTTCCCGGCGATCTTGACCACTGGCTGCATGAACTCGCCGCCGCCCTCCTGCCTGTCCATGCCGTTTCCGCCGAAGGCATCCCCTGGCGCTGCCGGCCTTACGCAGACGTGCCGAACTTGACACCGCCCCCGTGGTCGCGCGTGCCTGAGCTGTGGGAGCGGGCCATCACTCTCGCGCAGGAGCCGCCGCCCCCCGCGCCGGACTGTCTGGTACACCGGGATTATCATCCGAACAATGTGCTGTGGCAGGGGAACAAAATCAGCGGCATCGTGGACTGGCCGGGTGCCTGCCGGGGCGCAGCCAATGTGGACGTGTCCTGGTGCCGCGAGAATTTAATGTCCCTGCATGGCGTCCCCGCCGCCGACGGCTTTTTGATCGCCTACGAAAGACTGGCAGGCGGAGCGTTTACTTACCACCCTTACTGGGACTTGCTGGCCCTGATGGAAGCGCTGCCCGGCCCGCCACGCCCCTACCCGCCCTGGGCCGAGTTCGGAGCGCATTTGACCGCAGAAACCATGCGTGAGCGGGTGGATGATTACCTGGAAAGCATTTTGCGGCGTTTGTGACGCGCCGGGTATAATAGCCGTGCCGAGTCAGGAGGAACCCCGATGGCGATTGCAGAAGCGGAACTCACCGCGCCGATTAAGCCTGGAATAAAAATTACGGAAAACGAGTTGATGCGCCTGCCGAAAGACGGACGCAAATGGGAACTTGTGGACGGGAGGCTCACGGAAGTGCCGACAGAGTGGGAACATGACCTTTTGGGAGTCAATTTGATTGGCTTGTTGCTGCCTTCTACTCGTGGACGCGGATTTATGTCGTCCGGCCAAGCCGGCTTTCGCATGGACGGCGGCAACATCCGCGCCCCAGACGTTTCTTACACGCGCAAGGAGCGTATTCCCGGCGGCAAGCCGCCGCGCAGTTTTGGGGTTATTACCCCCGACCTATGTATAGAAATAATCTCTCCATCCGAGAAACAAGCCGACATGATTCGCAAAGTGCGTGATTATTTCGACAGCGGAGCGGAGCAGGTCTGGCACGTTTTCCCCGAAGCGCAGCAAGTGCGGGTCTTTACTGCACCGACAGAAGTGCAGACTTTCAGCGCAGACGATATTTTGGAAGCGGGAGAGATTCTGCCCGGCTTTTCCTGCCGGGTCAGCGACATCTTTACGACGGAGTAGAAACAATGCAGTACCGCAACTTTGGAACAACGGATTTGAACGCCTCAGTGGTCGGCTTCGGCGTCTGGACTGTCAGCACCCGCATGTGGGGCGTCACCGACGAGGCTGTTCGCCTGCGGCTTTTGCGCCGGGCGTTTGAGCTGGGCGTGACATTTTACGACACTGCTGATGTCTACGGCGATGGCCTGGGCGAGACGATTTTACAGCAGGCATTAGGGCCGCACCGAAGCGAGATGACCATTGCCACCAAGTTCGGCTACGATTGGTACACCGCCCCTGGCGAACAGCCCGGCCAGAAAGAGCGGCCTCACGACTGGTCGCCCGCTTATGTCAAGCGCGCCTGCGAAGAAAGCCTGACGCGCCTCGGCACGGACACGATTGACCTGTACCAGATGCACAATCCGCGCATTGACGCCCTGCAAAACGACGATTTGTTTGCCGCACTGGAAGAATTGAAAGCGGAAGGCAAAATCCGCCACTACGGAGCCGCGCTCGGCCCGGCCATTGACATTCGGCAGGCGGAGGAAGGCGCGACGGCCTTTCGGACGCGCCAGATGGCGTCGGTGCAGATTATTTACAACCTGCTGGAACAAATGCTGGGGCCGGATGTGTTTGCTGCCGCCCGCGCCGCCGGCGGCGGGGTCATGTGCCGTGTTCCCCATGCGTCGGGCCTGCTGGAAGGCTCTTACACCGCCGACACCGAGTTTGCGCCGGGCGACCATCGCAACTTCCGCGTCTCTACCAACGAAAAGCGCAAGGCATGGCTGGAAGACGGCCTCCAAAAGATTGAACAATTGGATTTTCTCTTCAAAAACACGGGCCGAACCCTGGGACAGGCTGCCCTGCAATGGCTCTGGGCCGAGCCGCTTCTCGCCACGGCCTTGCCCAACATTTACGATGAGAAACAATTGGAAGAACTCTGCGCCGCCCCTGACACGCCGCCCCTGACGGCAGGCGAAATGGCGCAGGTGCAGGATTTATATGCCCGTAACTTTGGGCTTTGAAGCGCCCTGCGCTGATCGCCGGGACGCTTCTCATCGCAGTCATCGCGGTCTTAATTTGCCTGATCCCCAAGCCCGAAAACGATCTCTTTTTTGAGCTTCGCATCGGCAGCGACATTCTCCATTCCCATCGCGTGCCGCATTTCGACACGTATTCCTGGGTCAATCGCGGGACGCGCTGGGATGTCCCGGAATGGCTGGCGTTTGTGCTTTACGCCCTGGCCTTCCGAGGCAGCGGATTTTTCGGGACGTGGCTGCTGATGGCGCTGCTGACGGTGGCGACCGCCGGAGTGGTCTGGTTCCGGCTGACGCGCAGCACAGGATTAGCCGGGGCATTTCTGCTGACAACTTTAATGCTGCTGGCGATGAAGGACAGCATTCAAGAACGGCCGTATGCGTTTACTTATCTGCTGCTGGCTGTTTCTCTGGTGATTTTGATCCATGCCCGCGAAGGCCGCCCCCGGCTGCTCGTCTGGCTGCTTCCCCTGTGTACCCTCTGGACCAACCTGCATCAGGGCGTATTGGCACTGATCTTCCTGCTCCTTGTTTATGCGGTGGGGGATGCCGTCACCGCAGGCTGGCTCCATCGGCAGGGCGCAGTGACCAAAACAGTGGAGATGCTCCGTGTCCGTGCCTGGCTCATGCTGGGAACCGCCGTGGGATGCACCGGCGCGGGGATGATCTCGCCGTATGGGTGGCGCGTTTACTGGAACGTGTTAATCACCCTGCGGAACCACAATTTAATGGCAAACGTCACCGAATGGAACCCGGTGACTGTTCTGCCTTTCAGTCAGTTGCAGGCTTTTCTGGCGATTGCCACCATTGCGTTCGGCACCCTCGCACTCAGCCGCAAGCGATTTTCCGATGCGCTTGTCGTGGCCGCACTTTTTGGACAGGCACTGCTGCACGCGCGGAATATTCCTTTGTTTGCCATCGGCAGCGTGATAATTATTGCGCCCCACTTCACGTCTGCCGTGGCGCAGATACGCCGTGCGCTCGGACTTTCGCCCACACCCGTTTCTCGCCCCGTGCTGCTGAGCGTGTTTGCGCTGCTGTTCGTCGCCGCCGTTGCTCTGGTCAGCTTTGTAAGCCTGCGGCGAGCCATCGGCCCGCGTGGTTATAGTTTGGAAGGCATCGGAGAAGCGGTTGCCGGGCTGCCGGGTTACCCGGAGAATGCCTGCGCGTTTATGCAGGCCGAGGGATTTCCGCCGAATCTGCGCCTGCTGAATGGTTTCGAGACGGGCGGATTTTTGATGTGGCGTCTGCCCTCCGAACCGGTTTTTATTGATGGCCGTCTGGATGTGTATGTCGGCAGGACGTTTGACAACATGCTGATTTTAGCCCGCCATCCCGGCTCCCCCACCTGGGCCGCGCTCGTAGCACGGTATGATTTCGACTGCGTGATGACAGCCAGCAAGCGAGAGGCAAACGCCTTCGCCGTCGATCCGCAGTGGCAGCTTGTTTATACAGACCCGAAAGGCTCCCGCCAGCACTGCCGGCTCCTCCTGCGCCGCCGCCCGGAATACGCGGGCCTGATTGCCCGCTGCCTGCATGACCGGCCCTTGTTAAATTGAACTCGGATCGACCCAGTCGCGCTCCAGAAAAACACCTTGCAGATGGTCAAAATCTTTATCGGTCGTCAGCAGCCGCGCCCCGGTAACGTGAGCTGTTGCCGCAATCCACACATCGTTTTTGCCCATCGGATAGCCGCGTCGTCGGCTATAGTCGTCAATCTCGGCATAGGCTTCTACAATAGAAGAGAACGGTAACGGGATGATGGGAAAGAAGATCAGCAAGTGTTCCATCTGCTGGCGATGCCCAAATCCCCAGTTAAACTGAAGTGCCAGTGAGCGTAATTCACCCTCGCTGACAACACTAATAATTGGTGCGGGATTGCTGGTTTTTAGCGCATATTGCGCTTCTATTTTATCGTATAATTCCTTGCCGCGCACATAGGCCAGCAAAATATTTGTGTCAAGAATATGCTCTGGCATCAACCCATCGCTTTCAGTGCGGCTTGAAGTTCTTCATCAGTTTCTTCTCCCGGCCATTGCCCAATAATCATTTCGATTGCCGTCTTGCCCGGCGGCGGCAGGCGGCGCGGCTGGATTTCGTCCAGCGACTGCGGCACGCGGCGATCTTTCAGCCCGGCAATCAGCTTCTCCATCACCGCCTGCTGGGTTAGCCCTTCCAGCGTCAGTCCCAAACGCTCTGCTTCCTCTTTCCAGGCGTCCTCGTCTTCCTTCGGCAATGATATAGTCAGTGTCATTGGCTTGCCTCCGTTTGGCAGTTTGAGGTTTATTTTACCACGCTTGACCCTGTAACCTACCTCATGGTACACTTTGTGCAGATGCTTTGTTTGCAGGAGGAACCCGAATGGCGACTTTGCCCTTAGCTCCCATCCCAACGCTGACGTATGAAGCGTACATAGCGGAGCCGGAAACCGAAGGACGATACGACATTATCAATGGAGTAAGGCATGTCATGGCGGGTGCAAGTTATCGGTATCAGCGCGTGGCAAACAACATTGGCTGCGCCATTTGATGTGCTGATCCGGCGCACCCCGAAATTGCAGACGCGACAGCCGGATGTGGATGTGCTATTTATCAGCAGCCGGCAGCTGGTTCAGGGCGGCGGCATTCCCGCAAAAGGCCCATTAGGAGCCGCGCCGGAACTGGTGGTGGAAATTATCTCGGACAGCGAGACGCAGCGGATTTTCGAAGAAAAGCTGGCGGATTACTGCGAGATCGGCGTGGACGAGTGCTGGGTCGTGCGGCCCGAAACGCGGACAGTGAAAATGCTGGCGTTGACACCGGGCGGGGCGCGGAGCGTGGCGGTTTATGACGATACGCAGGCGGTGGCATCGGCGGTCTTCACGGGATTGTCGGTTCCTGTCGTGGACGTGTTCGTGGCGTAAGGCGCACGGGCGAGGATGGCAAAGATTTCTTCCACGGACCCGGCACGTTTGACCGTCTCAAAACCCGAAAAGTTGCCGTGCAGTCCAGCGATGTTGAGCCAGTGTTTGACCCGTGCCAGGATGAAGCGGGGCGTGACGCCGCGAAAAACCTCGTTCCACGCGACAAACCGCCCCAGAAGCGTCACCCAGTCAAACTCTTCGGCAGGCGCTTCCACAATCAGCCCCAGCGCGTGCGCGACCTGATGGGAAAGCAGCGGATTGGCGAGTGCGCCGCGCCCCAGCATGAAGTGAATGCAGCCGGTTTCCTCCCGGCAGCGGCAGAAATCTGCCACCGACCAGAGATCGCCGTTGGCAACGACTGGAATATCCAGACGTGCGCGAATTGCCCCAATCGGTTCCCAGTACGCCGGGGGCTGATAGCCCTGAACGCGGGTGCGGCCATGAATGGTCAGCCAGTCCGCCCCGCCTTCCGCCGCCATGCCGGCATTCTCCACAATTGCGTTCATTGAGTCCCAGCCCAGCCGCAGCTTCGCGGAGACGGGGATTTCGGGCGGGAGCGCATCCCGCACGGCCCGGACGATTTCCCGAATGCGCTTTGGCTCTTTCAGCAGCGCGGCTCCGCCGTCATGCCGGTTGACTGTCGGCGCGGGGCAGCCGAAGTTGATGTCAATCGCCCGCGCCCCGGCCTCGCAGGCCACGAGGGCGGAACGCGCCATGCGTTCCGCATGACCGCCCAGAAGCTGCACCTGCACGGGAAGCCCGGTTTGCGTCCGTGCTTCATGCGCTAATTCCGGGACGTGCCGCTGAAATAATTTTCGGGAAGGCACGTCACTGCTGATTCTCAAAAACTCCGAGACGGCAAATGTGAATGCGCCGGCCTCGCCTTGAAGCGCGCGCATCGGTGCGTCGGTCAGCCCCTGCATGGGGGCGAGCAGAAGCGCAGGCGTTTTGGGTAAGAGGTATTGCGACATGGCGGGCTTGATAAACACATTTTGCGAGGGAATAAATTCCTCTCGCTGAATAAAATCGTCCTGCGGACGTAAAAGCCTGGTGACCGACGCTTTTCCTTCGTCCGAAGGACGTTTAACTATAGCGAGAGGAATTCATTCCCTCGCGGTTTCCTGGGCGCTGCCTCTACAGTATACACGCAACTTGACCATATTCCCGCGCATGAGGTACACTGAGCAGAACAAATGTTTCCCCAACGGGCGCACTCCGGCAGCCCGTTTTTGCTTGTGTCATCACAAAAATTGCACGAAAATTAGAGGGCAGTCTATGGCGGATTTCATTAAAATTCAGGGTGCGCGGCAGAACAATCTCAAAGACATCTCGCTGGACATTCCGCGCGATAAATTGGTCGTGATCACGGGCCTATCCGGGTCGGGTAAGTCCTCACTGGCGTTTGACACCATTTATGCCGAAGGGCAGCGGCGCTATGTGGAGTCTTTGTCAGCCTACGCACGGCAGTTTTTAGGCCAGATGGACAAGCCCGACGTTGACCATATTGAAGGATTGTCCCCGGCGGTTTCCATTGACCAGAAATCTACGTCGCGCAACCCGCGCTCCACGGTGGGGACTGTCACGGAGATTTACGACTACCTGCGCCTGCTGTTTGCCCGCGTCGGCATTCCCCACGACCCGGTGACGGGCCTGCCGCTGACCAAACAGACCATCGAGCAGATGGTGGACAAAACGCTGGAGCTGCCCGAAGGCACGCGCATTCAGATCATGGCCCCGGTGGTAAAGGGCCGCAAGGGTGAGTATAAAAAAGAGATTGACGAGATACGCGCCGAGGGCTTTGCCCGTGTGCGGGTTGACGGCACGATCTACGATCTGTCGTCGGACGAAATCCCCGATCTCGCACGGTACAAGCAGCATACGATTGAGATTGTGGTAGACCGGCTGGTGGTGAAGAATGCAAAGGCGGAAGAGCCTAACCCCGCCGCGTCGGAACCTAACCCCGCCGCAAGCGGCGACCCTTCCCTGTTAGGGAAGGGTGAAGAAAATACTCTGGCTCCTCCTTCCTTAACAGGGAAGGGGGCCGGGGGGTTAGGTTCTTCCACCCTCGCCAAACGCCTTGCAGATTCGTTTGAGACCGCGACCAAGTGGGGCAAAGGGTCGGTCATCGTGGATGTGGTTGGCGGCGAGGCATTGGAGTTCACAGAAAATTTTGCCGCCACCGATTCCGCATTCAACTTTGAGGAAATCGAGCCGCGCTTGTTTTCGTTCAACTCGCCCTACGGCGCGTGTCCCGACTGTCACGGCTTGGGCATCAAGACCGAGTTTGACCCGGATTTAATTGTCCCGGACAAGTCAAAAAGCATTGAAGATGGGGCCATCGCGCCTTACGTTGCCGCGACTTCGGGCAACACAAACGAATGGGCGCTGGGCCTGTTTCGCGGCGTGGCCGA
Organism: Capsulimonadaceae bacterium; assembly: GCA_965277095.1. GTDB lineage: Bacteria > Armatimonadota > Armatimonadia > Armatimonadales > Capsulimonadaceae > JANXMY01. The sequence goes on along the minus strand of OZ255718.1, from coordinate 1,566,317 downwards.
GCGGTTCGGGTTTTCACCTGACGCCACCATCTCCAGCCTCAATGACGAGCAGTATAAAGCCTTGATGTACGGCGTCAAGGGCAGCGTCACAGTAACATTTCGCAACAAGTGGGGGCGCAACCGGCAATTTACGTCCGACTATTCGGGCATCGTCGGAATGCTGCAAAAGCGTCTGAGCGAGACCGAATCGGAAGGCATCAAAGAATGGCTGGGGCAATTTCAGGCGGACAAGCCCTGCCCCATCTGTGGGGGCAAGCGATTGAAGCCCGAAGCGCTGTCCGTGCTGCTCGGCGGCATCAACATCAGCGATTTGTGCGCCCTGAGCATTGCCAAAGGCTTTACCTGGTTTGAGACGCTGAAGCTGACTCCCCGGCAGCAGATGATCGGGCGTCAGATCGTTCGTGAGATACAAACTCGTCTAGGATTTCTGCTGAATGTTGGGCTGGGCTATCTGACACTCGACCGGGGCGCGCGGACACTGGCAGGCGGCGAAGCGCAGCGCATACGCCTGGCATCGCAGATCGGATCGGGTCTGACCGGCGTTCTGTATATTCTGGACGAACCAAGTATCGGGCTGCACCAGCGGGACAATTCCAAGCTGATTGACACGCTGTTTCACCTGCGCGGCCTCGGCAACACGATTATTGTCGTCGAGCATGACGAGGAAACGATGGCTGCCGCCGACTGGATTGTAGACATCGGGCCGGGCGCGGGCGAGCATGGCGGGCATATCGTCTCGCAGGGGACGCCCGCGCAGATCATGGCCGACCCGAAAAGTGTCACAGGCCGCTTTTTGTCAGGCCGGGACAAAATTGACATCCCCGCAGAGCGCCGCCCGCTCGGCGACAAGTCGCTGGAAATTATCGGGGCCAGGGGCCACAATTTGCAGAATGTCAGCGTGTCCATCCCGCTAGGCGGCTTTATTTGCGTCACCGGCGTCTCTGGGTCCGGCAAAAGCACACTGATTCAGGAAACGCTGTTTCCGCGCCTGCAAAGCGCCATCAACAAAACGCATCACGTCTGGGAAGCCCATGATGCGATCAAAGGCATTGAAAATCTGGACAAAATCGTAGACATTGACCAGTCGCCCATTGGCCGAACGCCGCGCTCCAATCCCGCGACTTATACGGGCGTTTTTGACATGATCCGCGATCTGTTCGCCAAGACTGCCGACGCCCGGATGCGCGGCTACAAGGCGGGACGGTTCTCGTTCAACGTCAAAGGAGGCCGCTGCGAGGCGTGCAAGGGCGACGGCATTATCAAGATTGAAATGCAGTTTTTGCCCGATGTCTACGTTCCCTGCGAAGTTTGTCACGGCAAGCGCTACAACCGCGAGACGCTGGAAGTCAAATACAAACAAAAATCCATCGCCGATATTTTGGAAATGACCGTCGGCCAGGCCGTCGCGTTCTTTGAGGCCGTTCCTGCCATCACCCGAAAGCTCCGCACCATTCACGATGTTGGTCTGGACTATATTCGCATGGGCCAGCCTGCCACCCAGCTTTCCGGCGGCGAAGCCCAGCGCGTCAAACTCGCCACCGAACTTGCCAAACGCGCCACCGGCAAAACGCTCTATATTCTCGATGAACCCACGACGGGCCTGCACTTCGCCGACATCCAGAAGCTGCTGCAAGTCTTGCAGCGCCTGGCTGACACGGGCAACACCGTCCTGGTCATTGAGCATAACCTCGACGTGATTAAAACCGCCGACTGGGTAATCGACATGGGCCCCGAAGGCGGCGATGGCGGCGGAATGGTCGTGGCGGCAGGCACTCCCGAAGACGTGGCGAAAGTCAAAGCCTCGCACACAGGCCGGTATTTGGCGAAGGTGTTAAGCGGACAAAGTTTGATTGCAGGAAAATAAGCCGGTGGGGGAGTAACTAGCAAGATGGAAACACTCTTAAAATGGCCGGGTGGGAAAAATCGGGAATTTGAACAAGTCAAGGCATACATTCCTCCATTTCGCACCTATGTCGAGCCGTTTTTTGGGGGCGGGGCTTTTTTCTTCAACCTGAAGCCCCAACAATCACTCTTGAACGATGTCAACAGCAAGCTGATTGGCCTGTATCACTACGTCAAACAAAGCGATCCTGCATTTGAAGAAACAATTTTCAATTATGTCCGCTGGTGGGAAAATTTACAGTCAATAATCGATCAAATCCAGCCTGCCTTGCTGGCGCTTTATGAGGAAGTGCGCGATCACACACTTTCTAGGAAGGAAATGGATGAGCGCGTTGCTGTGTGCCTTTCGGATCACGAAAAAGATTTTATTTATGACTTTACCGGCTTTTTTGGAGACACAGACGTACTCTGGATAAGTATTGGAGCGTCCGTCAAATCCAAACTTTCCCGGCTTCCAAAATTGGAACGCGATAATGACGTTCGGTTCGCCGATGGACTGATGCGTGACCATGTAGCAACCGCCGTTCGTGCCGGACTGTACACCTATCTGCGGGATGAATTTACACCGCGTACCGACGTCGAAGATGTCGCCAACTTTTACTTCCTGCGGGAGTTCTGCTACGGCTCCATGTTTCGCTTCAACAAAGACGGCAAATTTAATATCCCCTATGGCGGCATTGGTTACAATGGCAAAGATTTCCGGGCTAAAGCCGCCCGACTATTCTCCTCCCGAACACGCGCCCTTTTCACGAACTCACAGCTTTTCAATCTCGACTTTCGCCAGTTTTTCGATCTGAACCGAGATGCAATAGATGCCGATGCCTTTTGTTTTCTCGATCCGCCCTATGACACCGAGTTCAGCGCTTATGATAATTTTGCGTTCACGCTGAAAGACCAACTGGCCCTGGCACAAATTTTCGCCTGTATTCCCTGTCAGGCCATGCTGATTATCAAGGACACGGATTATATCAAAAGCATCTACCAGGACGCGCAGCGCACTAATCCAAACATTCAGATTGCCCGCTATGACAAAACCTATACTTACAACAATAGAGGCCGGAATGAACGAGAAACTCAGCACCTGATTATCTGCAACTATCCTATTCAGGCGGCAACGCTCCTGCCGGAATACAGCCCTTTGGAACTTGTTTAAACGAAGCCATGCCCAACTCTACGCAAGCCATACTGAACATACTCCAAACCGAACTTCAAATTATGCTGGATGCTTTGAAGAGGGACACGCCAGAAAATTTCAAGCGAAAAGCCAACAATTTTTTGCTGTCGCAGTTTGACCCCGATGTGCTTTTCTACACAGTTTTCACCAGTAGTTTTGAATCCAAGAGCGGAAATGCGTTGGAAAATTGTGCGAAAGCGATTGCCCGTCTACACTATGGCCCTCAGTCTGTACCTGCCATTATTCGCGGCCTCGGAGCGACCGAAGAAGATATTCGCAGACACCCGCGTTCGACAGCAGACAGACAAATCATTTTGACGCGCACGAAAATCAGCGATGTGACGCGCCATGCCCACACCATATTATCCCTGCACCGCAAAAGCGGGCGCGGGAGCAATCGAGCGGCTACCACCGGCGTCAGTCAGAGTATTTTGCGCGAGGAGATTGTTAATCACTCGTATGAAGACAGCGGGCCTTTGGAGGAGAAGCCAGTTGACCTCTTTATTCGCGTCTCTGAAGCGGAAAGTCTGTGCATGGAAATCAAGTTAGGCGGCGATCTGGATAGCTCCAACGCGCCCTCTCAACTCGCCAAGTTTCTGACCACCTGCACGATTGCCGGTGCGCCTGAAATTGAAGGTTACTTTGCGACAATTTACAACAAAGACGGCGAGGGGAAGCGTTTTACGGGAACCGTGCGTTCTTATCTGGCAGACGACATGATTTTAGCTGGGAGCGAGTTTTGGGCAAAAGTTCTGCCAGTGGAAATCTCTTTCGATGACTTTGTAAATCTCTATCATACAGCTTTGGAAACGATTGGCATGAATGAGGCAATTCGTGAAATGGTGAGCGCTTATGTTCCCGTTTCCCGTAGAAAGAAAAGTGAAATTATTGCGGAGCTGACGAAATAGAAAATTGCGACCAATACCGAGGATGCATATATGCCTATTAAGCCTATAGATAAATGCGACAATTGTAGAAAAGGAATCGGAATATCAAAAGGTTCTTATCCAAAAAAATCAGACATTTTGTTGGGTAACAAGTTGGAAGTGGTAGTCAATAATCAACTCAATGCCAAAAGCAATGATAATTTCTCATGCCGCAGACTTCCGCACGTACTTGACCGTAAAAAACCTGATATAGAAATTTCTTTGCCAGCCCTGCACACAGTTATCGCACGCTTGGAAGTTAAGCATATTTTGACACCTTTCGTAAAAATAAAAGAGAGGAGGCCAGAAGCTGATTTAGTATGTTGGGAAACCCTCGATGTAAATACAAAAAAAATCCGCAATTATATTGAACTTTATGAGACAGAAGGGATACCTATACACGTCCTCTGGCTTGTCGAAAGAGTTTGTTTGGGCAGCCGCTATTTTTATCAAGATATTAGAGTGCTAAAAAAAATCCTAGGAAATTATGGAATAAAGCGTCAGTACACACGCCCCTTGGTACCAACTGATTACGACGATCAAGGAAAATTGATTGGCGACCCGGTAAATTATCACTTTTCGGTGAACGAACTCATACCTTTTGACGTTGATGAATATTCAGATTGGCTACGGCATCTATCAACAATAGAGTATCAAAAAGCGCGTATTGAACATTGGAATTATGACGACTCTGAGCGCATATTTACGGACGAAGAAGCACCGCCGAAATATTCAAAATGAGTATGCATAATATAATTCAGCGCGTCAACCATTATTTGCAGCCGCTTCAATCCGCCGAAATGACTATTGGAATCGTTGAGCGTCTTGTTCGTTGCGATACTGTCGCGATGCGTCCTGATCGCCTCCGACCAGCGGCTTTTGAGAGCGGCAGAAGGGGAAAGATTGGTGACGTTGAACCCGCAAACCGTCAGTCCCGAAGCAGTGCCGGAGATTCTGGCCGGTCTTTAGCCGCGCTTAAGGACCAGGGGCAGTCGGCGGAGTGGTTGGCGGGGCAGGACAGTGGCGGAACAGGGAGTGCGGGCGGAAAAAGGAGCGGCGGGGTGCAGCGGGCGTGTACGAGGGAGACTGGTCGCGCATCACAATCTTGATGGAAAACACGAGGGCGAAGGCGGCAACGGCGATTCCGAAGGCGCTGAGGCAGCGGACTACTTCCTCCATCCGTGACCGGAAAATCAGCAAATTGCCAACCGCTGCCGCTGTTCCAAACAAGGCCCCCGGCAGGCCCAGAAATACCAGCGTCAAAGGCAGCGCGATCAGCAGCCATTCATACCATTGCAGCGGCTCTGTGAGAACCAGTGGCTGGCCGTTGACGCTCACCTTCGGCACGATGTCCAGAGGATGGCTGGTCAATTTGACGGTGGACAGCGTTCCGTCAGGCCGAAAGACAAGATACTCGCCTCGCTCTTGCCCCGGCGGCGCGGCCAGGCTGTCAATCAGCAGCGCTGGCGGGCGGCCCAGCCCTGCCGTTGTCACTTCAATGACATGGCCTTCCATGCCGGGAACCGTCAGGGGATAACGCATAAGACCGGTCTTTTCACCACCCAGCACTCATTTTCCTGCTTTAGCAGAAAAGCGTACTGTTTTTTTCACGTTTTATCCGAAATGGGTTGACAAACCGGCAGCACGGCGGCTATACTCTTGCCGTTGCCGTGCCTGCACGGAAAAACATTTTTATTTTGAAGGAAGGAGCGCGGACCATGCTGATGCAGACCCATACAATTCTCCCGTTTGGCCTGAACCCGGATACCCGGATTCAGTCTGTTGGGACGGATTCGTCTGCGTCAGCCGGGGCTTCATGGACACGCCCGGCCTGCCCGCTTTTCTTCAGAGTGCTTTTGCGGAGGAGTCGCCGCTTGTAAGACAAGCCGCACATCTTTCCTTTCTCTCTGAAGGCTTCGGGCTTCCCGCGCATTAGTTTAAGACAATGCCAGGCAAGCTCGAAGCCTTTTTTGGTTTCTGATTTTGGTTTCTGATTTTGTGTTTCTGACTGGGTGAGATTTGGAGGAGACTCTATGGCGACGACAGAAGCCCTGCCTTCGGCAGAAGACCAGCAAGTTAATGAGCAGAAAACGAGCATTGACGAGCTAATCCGCCTGGAGGCCGACTTTGCGGAAGGCGGCGAATTCGGGCGGCGGACCCTGATTGTGACTCAGGAAAGCGTGTCCGTTCTGGAAGCCAGCGGCGCACGGGCGTTCCAGATGCCGATGTCCGAAATCCAGACCGCCCGCAATGAACCGCTGGTCGGCGGCGGGCGGCTGGAAATCACGGGCAAAAATGGCGACATTCTGCCGATTATTACCTATTCCCAGACCGTTGCCGCCAAGTTCAGCGAAGCGGCGCGCGGCATTGAACAACTGGCGAAAGGTGAGCCGTTCCAGATCAATCTGAAAGCCGAGCAGACGCGCTGCGCGAAATGCGGCCGGCTTCTGCCGGAAAAAGACGGCATCTGCCCGGCGTGTGTCAACCGCTCCAAGACCATGTGGCGCATCGGCGGCTTTCTGACGCCGTACAAAAAGCAGGCCACAAGCCTTGCCATATTGTCCGTGCTGACAACGACGCTGAATCTGGCTCCCCCGCTGATCCAGCGCAATCTCATCAACCGTGTGCTGTCGCCGGCGCACGGGCATCCGGCCCACCCGGAGCTGCTCCTGCCGCTGATGGGCACGTGGCTGGCAATTCTGGTCTGCGGGGTCGGAGTGCAGATACTCACAGGGCGGATGATTGCGTTTCTCGGCGCGAGCATTGCCGCCGATCTGCGCGCGCATCTGTACCGCGCCATTGAGTTTTTGCAGCTCAGTTATTTTGACAAAAAGCAGGTTGGCGCGATTACCAGCCGGGTGACACAGGACACGGATCGGGTCTGGGGGTTTTTGACCGAAGGTGTGCCGTATTTTCTGATCAACGGATTACTGCTCGTGGGGATTGCCGGATTTCTGCTGTCGGTCAACTGGAAGCTGACCCTGTGCATCCTGGCCCCCGTGCCGATTGTGGTGGCGATTGGCGTGGTGTTCTGGAAATCCGTCTCGCAGCTATTCACGCGGGTCGGCCAGAAATGGGCGCGGTTTCACATTCACCTGAACGAGTCGCTGACGGGTATTCGTGTCGTAAAGGCCTTCGCGCAGGAGGATTATGAGAACGCCAAATTCGCCGTCCGAAACGCCGAGCTGCGCGATGCGGGAATTGCCGGGGACACGCGCTGGAATACGGTTTTTGGCGTTATGTCGCTGTTTGTCGGCCTGGGCGGGCTGATTAACTGGTCAGTCGGCGGATGGATGGTCTACAAAGGCCAAATGAACCTGGGCGACTTCTGGCTGTTTAATGCTTATCTGGCGCTGATTTACGGCCCGCTGCAATGGTTCGCACAGGTCAACAACTGGTTCAGCCGGGCGATGGCCGGAGCGGAGCGCATTTTTGAGGTCATGGACACCGAAAAAGAAAACTACGTTCTCGCTCATGTCCCGCACCATGCCATTGAGGGAACGGTCGAATTCGACAATGTTCGTTTTGGCTACGACAAGTCCAACCCGGTGCTGAAGGGCCTGACATTCACGGCCAAACCCGGCGAGATGATCGGACTGGTCGGCAAATCCGGTGCGGGCAAGTCTACAACGATCAACCTGCTGTGCCGGTTTTATGAACCCGACGCCGGAACTTTGAAGATTGACGGCCTGGATTATACGCAGATGAGCCTTCAGGACATGCGCCGCCAGATCGGAATTGTTTTGCAGGAGCCGTTTTTGTTCAACGGCACAGTGGCCGAAAACATTGCTTATGGTAAGCCAGGCGCATCGCTCGACGAGATCATCGAAGCCGCCCGAGCCGCCAATGCCCACGCATTCATTCTGGGCAAGCCCGACGGCTATGACACGATGGTGGGGGAGCGCGGCGCGAAGCTGTCCGGGGGGGAGCGTCAGCGCGTGTCAATTGCCCGCGCCATTCTGCACGACCCGCGCATTCTGATTCTGGACGAAGCTACCTCCGCCGTGGATGTAGAAACCGAAAAGCAGATTCAGGAGGCTATCGGGCGATTGATCAAAGGCCGGACGACCTTTGCCATTGCACACCGCTTGTCCACGCTTCGCAACGCCGACCGCTTGATTGTGATTGACAGCGGCAAGATCGCCGAAATGGGGACGCACACGGAGCTGATGGAGAAAAAAGGCGAGTTCTTCAAGCTGGTGGAAACCCAGAGCCAGGTGACACAGATACTCGGCACCGTTTAAAAAGCAAAACGAGAAAAGCAAAACGAGAAAAGCAAAACGAGAAAAGCAAAACGAGGCCGACGGCCATGATGACACAAAATACCACACACAGCGAACGGCAGTATCAGGCCGATATCCGCTACCAGATCGCGCTGCTGGCCGATCCGGTGCGCCGGCACGCCGCCTGCCGGATGCTGGCCGGGCAGATGGAGGCCAGCCGCACGGCCCGGCGGCTTGTCCGCGAAGCCACCGGCGCGCATCCGCACCGGCCCGTGCGCCGCCGCTGCGCCGACCTGCTGGACAGAAGGGCCTGCTGACATACAGGAGAGAGCTATGACTGACGACATTCGCCCATTTCGCCCCGAAGATCGGGCGGCAATTCTTGAGTTCCAAAATCGCGAACGGCCCGCCCATCACCAGGAAACAGTGGCCGAGTGGGAGCGCGGCGATGAACGAAGGCCCGCCGACGAAGTCCGTTTGCGCCTGTGCATCGGTAATCCGCCTGTTGCCTGTCTGGGTGTCCGTGACTTGAACACCACTGCCTACCGCACTCGCGACATGTGCGGCTTTAATATCCATGTCGCTTCGGAGCATCGCGGGCAGGGTCTGGGCAGCGCCTTGTACGAAAAAGCCGTTGAATTCGCCCATGAGCGCGGCTCCAAAGGTCTGCGGACTTACATGACGCTCTTCCGGCCTGACGAACCGGGGATACGGTTTCTGCAAAAGCGCGGCTTTACGGAAGTAGATCGCGAGGTTCCGGTCATGCTGGATTTGACGACGTTTGATCCGGCTCCGCACGTCCGCCCTCTGCCGGATGGGCTGCGCCTGCTGTCGCTGGCCGAAGCCGGCGATACCGAAGCAAACCGGCGCAAAGTCTATGCGCTGGACGGGCTGATTCACCCGGATGTGCCGACGCATGATGTCATTCCTGAACGGCCTCACTTTGAGCAATGGAACAAAATGCTTGACGGCCCCGAATATGACCCTCGCGCCGTGGTTCTGGCGGAAAACAGAGAGGGCGAATGGGTCGGCATCAGCGTACTCGGTTTTCAGGAGCATACCAATATCGGCTGGACCAACATCACGGGTGTTCTGCGCGACTACCGGGGCAACGGTCTGGCCCTGGCATTGAAGTTGAAGGCCCTGGACGCGGCTAAATCGCGAGGCTGCCCGCTGATCCTCACCGAGAACCACGAAGAGAATGCCCCCATGCGCGCAGTCAACAAAAAGCTTGGCTTCACGCCTGATGCTCCCGCTGTCAGCTACAGCAAGGCTCTGGAAACGACCCATGACACAGATTTTGAATAAAATCCGTCCGTTCCGCTCTGAAGACCGGGAGACTGTTGTTGCCATCGGCAACCGGGACCTCCCGCCGCACCGTCATCAGACTGCCGCCGCCTGGGAGCGCATGGACGCGCGCCATAACCCGGATCGGGTGGAGCTGCGCCTGTGCGTGGGCGACCCCGCCGTCGCATTTTTGTCCATTGTTGACCTGAACACCACCGGGTTCAAAATGGCCGATGTCTGCGAATTTGAGATCACGGTGGCTCATGCCCAGCGCTGCCGGGGCCTCGGCGGCCTGCTTTATGACCGCGCGTTCGAGTTCGCCCAGGAGCGCGGCGCAAAGCGCCTGGTGACCTGGTTCCGCGAATGGTCCAGCGACGAACCCGCCCTGCGCTTTCTTCAATCGCGCGGCTTCGCGGAGCAGGAGCGCGAAACCCCTTCCTACCTTGACCTGACCACCTGGGATGCCGCGCCGCTGACACGCCTCTTCGCGTCTGATGTCCGCATCCTTTCCTATCACGACGCCGGCGATACGGACGAAAACCGGCATAAGTTTTATGAACTGCAAAAAGGGCTGATTTACGACATCCCGCGCCGCGATGCTCAGCCGTTCACCTTTGAGCCATTTGCGGACTGGGCCAAGTTTGTCCTGGACCGCCCGGACTGGCGGCCCGACCTTTGCCTTCTGGCACTGTCCGGCGAAGAATGGGTCGGCCAGTGCCATGTCATGCCCAAAATGGAACAGCCGGAGGTGGGAATGCAGTGGCTGACCGGCGTTTCCGGCAGCCACCGGGGGCAGGGACTGGCGGCCGCCCTGAAAGTCGCCGCCTACGAGCGGGCCAAGACGGCTGGTGTGACCACAATTATCACGGAAAACCACGAAGACAACGGCCCAATGCTCGCCATCAACCGCAAGTTCGGCTTTGTCCCCGAGCCGGCGTCGGTCAGCTACAACAAGGTGCTATAAAGCAGACAAATGATGATCAGGCAAAACAACCGCAAAGCCACGCCCAAAGTCATTGGTGGGCGCGTCCAAAAGAAAAACAATCGGGAATGGACGGCAAACTATTACAATACGCCTCAGCCAATGCCGCTCATAGATCGTCAGCGGCCCGGCAAAGGCTACCGGCACGTCTTGATGCAGCGCGATGTAAAGAGATTTATCGGCCTGCTGCCGGATTGGAATGAATTGTCTCAAGGCTTAAACGCCATCGTCCTGGCTCCTGGGGAGCGATTTCTCAATGGCTGGCACACGCGAGGCGTCGTTGCCGTCTGCGCGTGGGAGAATGATTTGTGGATTGACTATGCTCAAAGTCACTTTTATGATCACAAAGATGTCTTTGAGCGTCTTGGCATATCGCATTCCCCGCTCGAAAATGGCATTTTATGCCATTTCACCGAGTCACAGGCGCGAGCGTACCAATTACTTCATATTCTTCTGCATGAACTGGGACATCATCACGACCGTATGACGACCAAATCCCGCACGCGCCCTAGTCGGGGCGAACCATATGCCGAGACGTATGCCCTGCAATACGAAGCGCAGATATGGACGCGCTATCAGGAGGCGTTTGGCACTTTAGGAGACTAAAATGGAAGCGACACTTGACCCAAAATCACTGACACTCTTTTACCAGCCCAAAGACCGGCTGCGGCTGACGGTGGGCGATGAGAAATCTTATCACACGGTCAAGCCCGTCTGGGCCGCGCCGCTGTCGCGCCCGAATCAGTACCTGGCGCTGCTGGACGGCAAAGGCGATGAGATTGTCACCCTGGCTGATCCCGCTCTCCTGCCGCCCGATTCCCTGATCGCCGCACAGGAAGAACTGCGGCGTCGCTACCTGACAGCCACCGTTCGCGCGATTCTCCATGCCAAGCAGGAGTTTGGGGCGACGTATTGGAGCGTTGCCACCGACCGGGGCGACCGGGATTTCGTGACCCAGAACTTGCAGGAAAATGCCGTCTGGCTTTCACCCTCCCACCTGCTGCTGCTGGACGTAGACGGCAACCGCTTTGAAGTGACCGACACGCAGGCCCTGGACGCGGCCTCACGGCGGTATGTGGAAACGATTTTGTAGGGGCGTGGCAAGGGATAAAGAGGGTGCTGCTTGCCGCGCCCCTCCAGGATATGCGGCCTTTGCCCTTGACACCCTGCCCCCCTCTGCGGGTACACTAAAGGCGATTTTCAGCGAAGAAACCGTTCTTAGAATAGTTCACAGAAACGAGAGACCATGAGCCACCGTATTTATAATTTCAGCGCCGGGCCGGCGATCCTGCCCGAACCCGTTCTGGCCGAAGCCGCCGAAGGCGTCCGTGAGATCAACGGGTCGGGGATGTCCATTCTGGAAGTCAGCCACCGGGGCAAAGACTATGAAGCCATTCATGCCGACGCCGAATCGCGCCTGCTCAAAATCCTGGGGCTAAGCCCGGAAGACTATGCCACGCTGTTCCTGCAAGGCGGCGCGAGCCAGCAGTTTGCCATGCTGGCGCAGAACTTTCTGAAGCCCGGCGTCCCGGCGGATTACATTGTCAGCGGCGACTGGGGCGCAAAAGCCCTGGCGGAAGCCAAATTTTTCGGCGACGCCCGCGAAGCGGCCTCCTCCAAAGGCGAAAAGTATGCCGAGCTGCCCCGCAGCTTCACCCGCACCCCCGGCGCGCGCTACATTCACATTACCACCAACAACACCATCGAAGGTACCGAGTATTTTGACCTGCCCGATGTCGGCGACACGCCGCTGGCCGCCGATACGTCGTCGGACTTCCTGGCCCTGCGCCGCGATTATTCCAAGTTCGCGTTTTTGTACGGCGGCGCACAGAAAAACGTCGGCCCGGCAGGCGTCACGCTGGCGGTCGCCCGAAAATCATTTCTCGCCGAAGCCAACACGGACCTGCCCAAGATTTATGCGTATAAGACGTTTCTGGAAAACCGCTCGCTTTACAATACGCCGCCCACTTTTGCCATTTATGTGGTCGGTCTGGTGCTGAAATGGATCGAATCCGAAGGCGGACTGGAAGCCATCGAGGTCCGCAACAAGCGCAAAGCCGCCACTCTTTACAACGCGCTGGACGAATTGACCCCGTTTTACGGGCCGACTGTGACCAATAAAGCCAATCGCTCGCTGATGAATGTCACCTGGCGGCTGGCCGACGAATCGCTGGAACCGGAACTGCTGGCGGAAGCCAAAAAGGCCGGAATGGACGGTCTCAAAGGCCACCGCAGCGTCGGCGGCTTCCGCGCCTCCATTTACAATGCCTTTCCCGAAAAAGGCGTTCAGGCCCTCGCCGATCTGCTGCGCGATTTCGCAGAGCGCAAAGGATAATGTTTTGACTATTTATCGCTTTTCGGCGGCAATCACGGCAGCTTTGGCCCTTTATCTGGCCGGCACAGGCGCACAGGCGCAGGCTCCGCCCTTGCCGCCGCCGGTTCCCGATCAGATCGTCGGCAAAATCAAAATCACCAAGCTGGCCGACCTGCCGCCGCACACCTACGCCGTTTCCGGCAAGGCAGCGGATTTTGTGCAGGATGACGCCAAAATTCTTGCGCTGGCCGGGCAGGTGCAGGCCGACATTGAGCATGATCTGGCGGCCTATGATATTCAGGACGCAACCACCCTGCGCGGGCTGTACGGCACACTCGCCAACATCGCCATGCTCCGCAAAGACTATCCTGCCGCACTGGGCGACATAGAAAAAGTGCGTGGCGCGACGGATAAACCGCAGGAAAAACTGGTCAGCGGCCTGACCCTGCGGGCATTGATTGCCGCCCGGCAAGCGCCCGGCGGCGATTTCCAGAAGACGCTGGAAGCGAATCTGCAAAGCGCGCTGGAAGCCCTGCCTTACGACCAGGTGCAGGACAACCTCAAATTGAGCAAAGCGCGCTACGAAGTGCTTTCGCAGAACCTGCTTCTGGGCAGCCTTGCCGCCGGGATTGATCCGGTCATGCAGACCGGCACGATTAGCCAGGAAGTCGCGGACGGACTGCTCGGCGCGGCGTTTGCGGAGCGTTACATTCTGCCCAGCCAATCTGCGCTGCTGGCCGCTTATACCCAGATCATTGCGGCGCACGGAAATGTTGTCAAGCCGGACATCTGGAAAGCACGCGACTTGGCCCTTGCGCCGTCCCCGAAACTGCACCCCGTTCTTGTCGGCATCTGGGACAGCGGTGTCGACCTCGGCCTGTACAAGTCGCAGCTTTGGACAGACACGAATGGGACGCATGGCATTGCCTTCACGCTTCATTCCGATCCATCCCCGTCGCTGATTTATCCCCTGCCGGCGGATGACCGGCAGTACCGAGTGTATTTAAAGGGTTTTGAAGACCTGCAATCCAATATCGACAGCCCCGATGCTGCTGCCGTCCGCACCAAGCTGGCCTCACTATCTCAGGCGCAGGTTCAGCCGTTTCTGGAAGGCCTCGAACAGTACGGCAACTACGCGCATGGAACTCATGTCACGGGCATTGCCCTGCGCGGCAACCCGGCGGCCCGCCTGCTGGTCAGCCGCATTACATTTGACTACCATCTGCTGCCTGAAAAGCCGACACTGACACAGGCCAAAAAAGATGCCGATGCCACTGTCACTTCCGTCGCCTACTTCAAAAAACACGGTGTCCGCGTCGTCAACATGAGCTGGGGTGGCGATCTAGCATCCATTGACACGGCTCTGGAACAAAACAAGTTTGCCGGGACGCCGGCCCAGCGCCGCGCGCTGGCAAAGCGCCTTTACGACATTGGCTATCAGGAACTATACGATGCCATGAAAGCCGACCCGTCCACATTGTATGTGATCGCCGCCGGCAACAGCGACAATGATGTGGTATTCAGTGACGTTTTCCCCTCATCTTTCAAGCTGCCCAATGTCATGGTGGTCGGAGCCGTCGACCAGGCAGGCGACCAGACTTCGTTCACGTCGTTCGGCAACGTGGATGTTTACAGCGACGGCTTTGAAGTGGAAAGCTACATTCCCGGCGGCGACCGCGCCAAGCTGAGTGGAACCAGCATGGCTGCGCCCCAGGTGACCAATCTTGCGGCCAAGCTTTTCGCCGTCAAGCCGTCCCTGACCCCCGCCCAGGCCAAAGCCATCATTATCGCTACGGCCGACACCCGGCAAATCGGGAGTAAGACCGTGCGGCTGATCAACCCGAAAAAAGCCATCGCGACTGTGGAGTAGTGCCAAAGAATTATGTCTACCGTCACCATAGAACTGCCGGAGCCGATCCTGGAAAGCCTGGAAGCGCAATGGCAGGAGCTGCCACGCTTTATTTTAGAGCATCTTGCCGTAGAAGGCTACCGACGGGCGGTTCTTTCAGGCAGTGCAGTCAGGTCGGCGAAATGTTGGGATTGGATTACTGGCAGACGCGGGCATTCCTAACAAAACATCAAGTCTACCCTCAATATGATGCAGAGGATTTCCAAGAGGATTTAGCCACTTTGGAGCGCCTTAAGCATAAGCAAACATGATTGTTGTTTCCGATACCAGTCCATTCTACTATTTGCTTTTGCTGGAATATGTGGAAGTGCTGCCCCAGCTCTACGGAAACGTCCTTATGCCTGTTACTGTTCAGGAGGAAATGCTGCATCCCGCCGCACCGTCAGTCATCCGGGCGAACGTGCGGCAATATCTTTGGCTGTGGAGGTTGGCGCTGACTATATCTTGATTGATGAACGCCGGGGACGTCAGGCAGCGAAAGTGGAAAATCTGGAAACTATTGGAACACTGGGTATTCTGGCGAACGCGGCGCAGACAGGTCTGCTTGACCTCCCCGACGCACTGGCAAAGCTGCGGCAGACAAATTTCTATGTTTCCAACGAATTGGTCAAAACCCTGCTGGCTTCTCAAGCGGCAGAATAACATTTTCAAAGACAAGGGAGTTTATTTATGCCGAAGGTACTGGTCGCAGACCCAATTGCCCCCGAGGGCATCGAAATTCTCAAAAAAGTCGCCGAAGTAGATGTCAAAACCGGGCTATCCAAAGACGAGTTAGCCGCGATCATCGGCGAGTACGACGCCCTGGCGGTGCGCTCGGAAACGAAAGTGACCGGCGAGATCATCGCCAAAGCGGATAAACTGAAAATCATCGGACGTGCGGGTGTCGGCGTGGACAATATTGATGTGGAAGCGGCGACCAGCCGGGGCATTCTCGTGGTCAACAGCCCCGACGGCAACACATTCGCCGCTGCCGAGCTGACGGTTGCTATGCTGCTGGCCCTGGCCCGCCATATCCCGCAGGCCGACGGCGCGCTGCGCGGGGGCAAGTGGGACCGCAAAAAATACATGGGATCGGAAGTCTACGGCAAGACCCTGGGCGTGATTGGCCTCGGCAAAATCGGGCGCGAAGTCGCCAAGCGCTTGCAGGCGTTTGAAATGAAGGTGATCGGCTATGACCCCTATCTGAAGCCCGAACAGGCGGACGCACTGGGCATTCAACTGACCGATTTGGACACGCTTTATAAGCAGTCGGACTACATCACCGTCCATGTCCCCAAAACCAAAGAAACGACGGGCATGATCAACACGGAGAAGCTGGCCCTGATGAAGCCGACAGTGCGGCTGATTAATGTGGCGCGCGGCGGGATTTTAGACGAAGCCGCCGTCGCCGAGGCCGCGAAGGCCGGACGCATCGGCGGCGCGGCGATTGACGTTTTTTCCGTCGAGCCGGCCCCGGCGGACAATCCCCTGCTGGGCATTCCGAACATCATTACGACACCGCACCTGGGAGCCAGCACCGAAGAAGCGCAGGTCAATGTCGCCATTGACATCGCCGAGCAGATCGTGGACGTTCTGAACGGCAAGCCCGCCCGCGCCGCCGTCAACATGCCGTCCGTGTCCGCCGATATGCTGGGCCGCTTGCAGCCGTATCTGACCCTGGCGGAGAAAATCGGCAGTCTCCACGCGCAGCTTACGTCCAGCAGCATCAGCGACGTGGAAGTGGTCTACGCGGGCGACTTTGAAAACCTGCCGACAGTGCATTTGACCCGCGCCGTGCTGAAGGGCCTGCTTGATCCGATTGTTCCTGAGAGCGTGAATTACGTCAATGCCCCCACCCTGGCCGCCGCGCGGGGCATCAAAATTACCGAAAGCCGAACAGCGGCGCAGGGGGAAGGCGGCGCTGCGCTGACAGTCCGCAAACGCGGCGGAAGCAATGACCGCGAAATCAGCGGAACCGTGTTCAGCCCGACGAATATCCGTATTTTGTATATTGACGGCTACCGCGTGGACATTCGGCCTTCCGGCCCGATGCTGATTACTCAGCACACGGACAAACCGGGCATCATCGGCAAAGTCGGGACACTGCTCGGCGACAACGGCTTCAACATCGCCGGAATGCACGTCGGGCGCGAAAGCGAAGGCCAGGGAGCGGTCATGGTGCTGAAACTCGATGCGCCGCTGCCCGACAGCCTGATGGAACAGATACGCCGCATCGACGGCATGGAAACCGCCCGCCTGGTGCAGCTATGAGAGGGACGGTTTTTCTTTCTCTCGCGCTGTGTTTGGCCGCCTGCCTGCCTGCCGCCGCACAAACTCTGCCGGCGACGGCTCTCAGCCTCGGCGTCCTGCTGCCGTCCGACTCGGATACGCGGCATCGCACCGGCAGCGCCCTGCTGATGGGGGAACTGCGCTACGCGCTTCCCGCATCGGCATCCGCCACTGCCCGCACCGTGCTGAGCGGCACGGCGGCGACCAGCAACCGCGCCTATGAAGGCAGCACGATTGTCAGCGGTACGGTCGGCGAGGTGTTTAGCCTGCGTTCCGGCCAGTCCCCGTTGTCTCCGCAGGCGGTTTACATCGGAGCCGGCGCGGGAATCTACGGGATGGACCTGCGCTTTGTCCATGCGTTCGCCCGTGTCGGCGGTTACGGAGAAATTGGGTACAACGTGACGCGGAACGTGTTTGCAAATGCCCAGTATCGTTTCGCAGATCGGGGTGATGGCGCAAGTCTTACCCTCGGTGTGCGCTTCTGACGCCTTATTTTTCGACAAGGAGAACTTTAATCGTGACATTCCGAACCTTTTTTGCTTCGCTGGCTCTGGCCGGCCTCGGCCTCACCGCCGCAATGGCAGCCCACGCCGCGCCCGGCCCCGCCCTGCCGCTTCTGGGCGGGCCGAACGCCATTTCCGCAGGCGTTTTCCTGCCGTCCAGCGGGGCGGCCAAGACGGGAGGCGGCAGCACTCAGCTTGATGTAGAGTTCCATTATGGCCTGCCTCTTCCCAACCCGACTCCGCTGCGGGTCGTGCTGGGCGTCGGCGTGGAAACCGGCTCCAAATCAGGCGGTCATTCCACGGTTGTGCCGGTCACGGCAGGCGTGCAAATCGGCCTCGGCGGCGGCGTGTATGCCGGAGCGGGAGCCGGCTACTACTTCCTCAACCAGCACCGCAACAATGACATTGCCAACCAGCTTTCCACCTCCACCCGCTTCGGCGGCTATGGGGAACTCGGTTACAGCCTGCCGAGCGGCCTGATCACCGTCAGCGCCAAGTACCAGGCCGTCCAGCGCGCCGACGGCGTTGTGGTGGCAGTCGGACTGCATTTCTGATGCGGCATGGGATTATTCACTGACAGCACTCAAACCAAAGCGGCCCGCCTCCAATCCCCTGGAAGCGGGCCGCTTTTCTGTCAATTCGGAGACGACAATGCTAGTTGGCGAGTTCAGGCACCTGGGGAAGGGCGACGCTCTCCCCGTCCAGCCAAAAATGGGAAAACGGGCTGCGCCCCAGTGTCGTGGAACACAGGTCCACATGCTCCTGCAAGCCCAGCAAAGACCGAAACTCCAGCGCGCTGTCTCCATCGGAGAAACAAGCCAGATAGTCGGTGCCTTCCTGCAAAAGACAGATATACTCGCCCGACTCAATATGCTGAAGTGCGAAAACGTGCTGCTGAGTATTGACTTCCATAGTTGATTTCATTAATTTTTTACCTTCAAGCTTCGGCGTGGTCAACGTCGAAGAAGTTTATCTGTATTATAGGACGCGAAAAAGCAAACTTTTGTTTCCAATTTGTCTGCGTACTTTAATTTACCCGGCAGGCACAGGATTCAACCACTCCGCCAGACGGTGCGGTTAACAGCAGGTTAATTTGACAACATTTCCTGCGATATGCTACACTGGCGCGTGTTATCCCATCCCACCTCAGCTCCCAGCGTTTACGTGTTCGATTTAGACGGCGTCATGTATCTGGGCGACACGCCTATTGCCTATGCCGCCGAGGCGGTAACTCGTCTTTACGAAGCGGGCCGACAGGTCTTTTTTCTAACCAACAACTCCGGGCGCACACGCGCCGATTACCGCGCCAAGCTGGCACAGGTCAATGGTCTGGATGTCCCCGAAACCGCTATTTTCACGTCTGCCTACGCGACGGCCCTGTATCTGAAACAACGCGGCGCGGCAGGTCGTTCCGCATTCGTCATCGGCGAACCGGGCCTGGCTGCCGAGCTTACCGCCTCCGGCGGCTTGGAATGCGTTACCGTACCGGATAGCACCGACCCTGCCGAGATCGACTATGTGGTGGTTGGCATTGATCGCCAGTTCACTTACGACAAGCTGCGCTTTGCCCATGCTGCCATCACGCGCGGCCATGCCCAGTTTATCGCCACCAATCGGGACGCGACGTTCCCGATGGAAGTCGGCGAAATCCCCGGCGGCGGCTCCCTTGTGGCCGCTCTGGCGACGGCAACGGGTCGCGAACCCATCACCATCGGCAAGCCCGAAACTCATGCCTACGAAGCCATTTTACTTTCGGCCCGTGTCACCGCACCCGAAAGCGTGATGATTGGTGACCGCCTGGACACCGATATTGCCGTGGGCCGCCGCGCAGGCGCACAGACAGTGCTGGTGCTGACCGGCGTGACCAGCCCCGAAAAAGCCGCCGCCGCGCCGCCTGAATGGCGTCCTGACATGATTATCGGCGACTTGCGGGAATTGGTTTAGGGCTTTTTCGCGGCGAAAAAGCCCCCCCGCCCCATTATTGCGGCGGGGGGGCTTTATGTTGTTCCCTATTATTGGGGGGTTAATACTTCGGCACGGTCGAGTCTACGTCGTCCGACCAGGCGAGAATGCCGCCGGTCAGGTTCTGCAAGTTTTGAAATCCGGCCTGCTTGAAAATTTGCAGGGCATCGGAAGAGCGCTTGCCGGACTTGCACTGCAAAACAAGGTTGTCCGACAAGCTGAACTCGTGCAGGCGCTCTTGGACGGTGCCGAGGGGGACCAGCTTGGAGCCGGG
This sequence comes from Capsulimonadaceae bacterium, assembly GCA_965277095.1. GTDB lineage: Bacteria > Armatimonadota > Armatimonadia > Armatimonadales > Capsulimonadaceae > JANXMY01. The sequence goes on along the minus strand of OZ255718.1, from coordinate 1,546,593 downwards.
AATATGGCCGATGGCATATTCGTAAGGTTCGCGCACGTCCAGGAGCGTAAACTTGTCGCCCCGGTCAAATTTCGCTTTCAGTTCGGTGGCTGTAATCTCGCTCTGCACGGGAGCCGCCTCCTCATTGCCGCGTCCGACGCCGCAAAATTCATCATAGTCAATTAAATGGGTCAGCGTCGGATGAGCGCTGCAAATCGGGCACTCCGGGTTTTTGCGAAGCTTCAGCTCCCGAAATGACATCTTGAGCGCGTTGAACAGCATCAAGCGGCCCACCAGTGTCTGCCCTTCGCTCAAAATCAGCTTCACCACTTCAATCGCCTGGATGACGCCGATGATGCCGGGCAAAACGCCCAGCACACCGCCTTCGGCGCAGCTTGGCACAAGGCCCGGCGGGGGCGGCTCCGGGTACAGGCAGCGGTAGCAGGGACCGTCTTTGGCGAAAAACACGCTGGCCTGGCCCTCAAAGCGAAAAATGGAGCCGTAGACATTCGGCTTGCCCAGCAGAACGCAGGCGTCATTCACTAAATAGCGCGTCTGGAAATTGTCCGTGCCGTCCGCGATCACATCATAATCTTTGAGAATGTCCAGCGCGTTTTCGGAGGTCAGCATGACTTCGTGCTTGACAATGTTGACATACGGGTTGATCTCTTTCAGCGTCTTTTCCGCGCTGTCAATCTTCGGCAGTCCAATGGAGCTTTCCCGGTGGACGATCTGCCGCTGCAAATTGGTCACGTCGACGGTGTCAAAGTCCACCAGTCCAATGGTTCCCACGCCTGCTGCCGCCAGATACATCGTAAGCGGCGCACCGAGGCCGCCCGTGCCGATGCACAGCACTTTGGCGGCCTTGAGCCGCTTCTGGCCTTCCATCGTCACTTCCGGCATGATTAAATGGCGCGAATAGCGCAGCACTTCGTCATTAGACAGCTCGATGTTGTCCGGGTTCGCCGCCAGATGAAACGACGGCGAGCCGCCCATTCCCACTGCATCCAGTCCGCCCGCGATGCTTGGCACGATAGTCAGCGTGTCGCCGTCTTGAACGGGCGTGGCCCCCTGCTGCAAGTAGCGGCTGTCTTCATCATTGACATAGACATTGACAAACGCCCGCGTCGTGCCATCGTCATTAAATAAATGCTTCGTGATGTCGGGGTAGTTCTCCGCCAGGTGGCGCAGGGCGTGGTCTACGGTCGCACCGCCGACCTCCACTTCTTCATGGTTCATCGTGTACCGCTGCATAGGGGTCGGTACGATTATCTTCACGGGCATAGCTAGGCAATCTCCTCGATGGGGTCTTCAATAAGGTCTTCGTCAAACTGGGTGCGGTCATCGCGCAGGAGCCAAAGTCGCATCTCTGCGGGCCGGCCTTGCTTCACCGAAACAATCACATAACAATACCCCGGCCAGGCGTGTTCCCGGTCAAATTCCGACGGCTGCGCGGGCGCGTCCGGGTGAGAATGGTAGAAGCCTACCACGCCCAGCCCTTCCGCCCGTGCCGCCCGGTCGGTTTTGACCAGTTCGCCAGGGTCAATTTCAAAGCGATTGCGCGGCGAATCCTCCCGCGTATTCGCTGCCGCTATCGTATGAACTACTCTGACGGCTTCCCCCTCCGCCTTGCCGACCAAAAAACCGCAGCACTCATGCGGGTAATCTTTGGCGGCATGGGCGCGGATCGCGGCGGCGTGTTCGTGGGTGAGTTGCAGGGCCATGTTATGCCGTCACGACTTCCCGCGCTGTCTTCCGAGTTTGCTTTTCGGCAGTTGCACTGCGCTCCTGCACAACAGCGGTCAGCGTGACATCGCGGTCCAAACAATTGAGATAGCTAACCAACTGGCCGACCGAAAAACCGGAAAGATCGCCCTCCATGACTTTTTTCAATTCGTCCAAGTTGAGACCAATTTTTTGGGCCACTCGTTTGCGAGTCAGCCTCTTACTTTTGATTGCTTCTTCGAGTTTTATGCTGAGATGCGCCTTTAGTTGACGTTCTTCCGGGTTCGGCAGGCCCATGTCTGCAAAGACATTGCCGCTTCCCATAAATACTTCAGTTTCCTCATTCATCTCATCACTCCTGAGTTTGGTCGGCAGTCCATTTCCGGTGCATATCCTCGGCTTGTTTCAGCCGAGACTGTATCATTTCAACATCCTGTTTTGCGGTCTGAATGCCATGTTGGGATTTCTTTTGAAACGTATGCAGCACATAGATATATTCTTCAAACCGCACGGTGTAAACAGCCCGGTAGGTATCGCCGTCGTAATCTGCCCGGATTTCAAGAACACTTGCACCGTGAAACCCCGAAAGCACTTTCGCTAAGGCCGGTTTGGAGCCGTATTGTACCTTTTGAAGCGCTCTGCCGATTTTATCCTGGGCTTCCGCAGGAAAGTGTTTCAACTGTTCGCGTGAGTTTCCTATCCAGAAAACGGGTTTTAGCGCGAAGTCATTTTGCCGCACTAATGGCTCTCCTTACCTTGTGTGATACGTTCTGCATTAAATCTGCGGGTGCGGCTCATCTTCTCCTTCGGTCCAGAAGCGTTCGGATAGATAGCGGTCGGCACTGTCACATAGCACCGTGACGATGACGCTGCCGGGCGGGGCCGTTTTGGCGATTTGCACGGCGCTGTGGACATTGCCCCCGGCGGAAATTCCTACCAGCAGGCCTTCCTCACGGGCCATGCGTTTGACCATCACATACGCATCTTCCGTGCGGCATTCTACATTCTCGTCGGCAACTGTGGGGTCATAAATCGGCGGCACAATCGCCGTTTCCAGATGCTTCAAACCTTCCAAACCGTTGAACGGCGAGTCCGGCTGCATGGAAACAAGCGTGACGGCAGGATTGACGGACTTCAAATACCGCCCTGTTCCCATCATTGTCCCCGTCGTACCGAGGCCCGCCACGAAATGGGTAATGCGGCCTTCCGTCTGCGCCCAGATTTCCGGGCCAGTCGTGTTGTAGTGCGCCTGCCAGTTGGCAGGGTTGCCGTACTGGTCAGGATAAAAATAAAGGTCTGGGTTTTCGGCGTAAAGCTGCTTAACTTTGCGAATTGCCCCGTCGGACTGCTCGGCGGGGCTGGTATAAACAATCTCTGCGCCGTAAGCCGCCAGTATCTTTTTGCGCTCCGGGGAAACATTGCGGGGCAGGCAAAGACGCACGGTGTAGCCGCGCGCCGCGCCGATCATGGCATAGGCAATGCCGGTGTTGCCCGAAGTGGCATCTAAAATAATCTTACCGGGCGTCAATCGCCCCGCCTTTTCGCCTTCCAGAATCATGTTCAGCGCCGGGCGGTCTTTGACGGAGCCGCCGGGATTGAAAAACTCGGCTTTTCCGTAAAGCTCAACGCCCGGCGCTTCCCGCGCAATGCTTTTTTCAATCCGGCACAGGCGTACCAGCGGCGTGTTGCCGATCAAATCTTCTAAACGGTGGGCGGACGGAGTGGGCATAATCTTTTCCTAGCAGCGTACTAGGAATTATTATACCCAGCATTTGACAAGATGCTTCTTCGGTTTAACCGAGCGTGATGCCGGGAAAACCATTGGCAAAGCGTGTGATGAAATGAGGACAGACCCATGCCAGAACGCCAGATCAACAGTGCCGAAAAAAGCGACGAAAAAATGCAGGAGAAACAAGAAGAGCGCACGCAGAACGAAGCGCATTTTGAAGAAGTGATTCGGGAAAAAGCCGTGGTGCGCCACTATCTTCCCTGGGTCATCGGCGCACTTGTTTTGATCGCGCTGATCACCGTGATTGCGACCGCAGGCTACCGGAAGACTCAAAATGCGTCTGACACCGCCGGCAGCACGGCGGGGACTGTCGGCAGCGGAACGCCGAGCGCGTCAGGATCGCCCGGCGCGTCCGGGGGAATGTCCGGTGGCGGCAGCCCCGGCACCCTGGCAAGACCTGCTGCCGGCGCAGGCGGGGCGGCAAATGGAACAGCATCCAGCAGCCCGTCTTCTTCCGGCACATCTAACACTTCAGCGACAGCTGCCGGGAGCAGCTCTGCCGCGCCCGCCCCCGGCGGCAGCAATGCCGCTGCCAATACCGCCGCGCCGGGGACGCCCGGATCAAGCCCGGCAGGCGTGACCGGCGCAGGCAATCCCGCAGTCGGCGCTGCCCCCGCCGGGGGCGGGAGCAGCATTGGAACAGCCGCGCCCAGCGCCGGAGCAATGGGGCAGTCCGGCACGAGCGGGCCGGGCGCGGGAGCCGCCGGGACCTCGGTTGGGGCAGTCGGCGTCAGCGGAGCGTCCGGGGCAGGCGCTTCTTCCACCGGGGCCAGTGCAGGCACTGCGGCCAGCGGCGGCGGAGCCGGGGCGGCAGGAGCCGGAGCGGGCGGCGCTGGGGGCGGAGGATAAAAAACAAAAGCCCGACGCCCTCGGCGTCGGGCTTTTTGCTTACTCGCCTTTCGGTACAACCCAGCTGTTCTGCCGCGCGCCTTCGTACATCGCCTCCATCACGGCATTGCGATAAGCGGCTTCGCGCACCGTGACCAGCGCGGCAGGCTGGCCGGTGACTGCATCCAAAAACGCATCCAATCCGGCGGGTACAGCGGACGGCAAATCATTCCAGGGCTGCTTTCCATCGGCGCCGGGGACATGGCTGCTCTGGAAGAAAAGCTGGCCGTTGAGGATATACGCATGGCCTTCCGTGCCGCTGATCAGCAGGCTGACAGGATTGGCGACATCGTCCCAGGCGGCGGCAAGCGTTCCGATAGTTCCACTGGCGAACCGCATCAATCCTTCGCCCGTCTCATCGCAGTCTCCATAAGCCCCGGTGCCGGGGTCAATCTGCGCCGTGACTCGCGTGACATCGCCGATCAGCCAGAGCAGAATGTCCAGCGAGTGCGTCCCTAAATCGCCGAATGCTCCTACCCCGGCGATTTTCGGGTCGGCCATCCAGCGCCATTCCGTATCGAACCAGTGGCCCAGCGCCCCGCTATGACAGTTTGCACCCCGAACCCTCGTGATTTTGCCGAAATTGCCCCGCATAATCTGGTCCTTCAAAAAAATATGCTTGGCATCGCCGCGCTGGAAGTAGCCCGTTTGGTAAATGACTCCTGCGTCTTCAATGGCTGCGGCCATTCGGTACGCATCCTGGGAACCGTAGCCCAGCGGCTTCTCGATAAAAAGGTGCTTTTTCGCCGCCGCGCCCGGCAGCACGACCTGTTCATGCAGATTGGTCTCAGTGCAGATAATCACCGCGTCAATCTCCGGGTCTGCATAAATCGCCGCCAGATCGGCAGCCACCTCGGCGCCCAGCTCCGCCGCGCGTTTCTCAGCACGGGCGGCATCGTGATCCCAGACATTCTTACAGCGAACATCCGGGCGCTTGTTGACAGTGTTGATAAAGCCTGGGGTATGGATATGCGCGCACCCGACAAAAGCGACAGTGACCATGATGAAACTCCTTCAGAAAAACTCTGCTGTATTATCTGTCAACCCCCCTGCGAATCCCTGCCGGACTTTTCGCCGGGTTAACATACGCCGGGTTAACACAGCCAGACTGCCCAAGCCGCGCATCTATTTCACCGCCGGGGAAATGACTCGGAAGCATCAGTGGTCGGTTCGGAGGGGAAAGCCCATCTCATTCCTGCTTCTACTCGCCCTGCTCGGCATAGGCTTTTGCTTCCGCACCGGCTTTTGGCTTTCTAAGGCTGCGTAAGATGCGCTATTTCTACCCCGCCCCGGCCTGCTGTCAATCACACTTTAATCCAGCGCCAGCAGCATGTCCAGGTCAAAGTCCGCGCTGCGTATCTGGTCTTCCAGGCCATCCACATTGGGCTTGACGCGCGGCAGTTTTTCCAGGGTATCCCGCAAGCTTTCCGGCGGGTTGACCGAGATGACCATGACGACTTGATTGTCTTTGTCCAGATACAGCTCCTCAAAACGATTGGACGCCGGATCGCCATGAAACAGGCCGCCCTTGCCGCCCTGCGGGTCGCCGAACAGCTCAAAGTGAATGTCCAGTTCATCGGAAAAAAAGTTCGCCATATGGTCGTAAGCGACGCGCTGCCCGGCCATGTTCGCCCCGGCAATCTCGCCGTGCCACAAGGCATTGTTCCAATGCTCCACGCGCCACTGCTTGCCCAGCACAGGGTCTTGAAAACCCGCCGCATCGCCGGCAGCCCAGACATCCGGGGCGCTGGTTTCCAGGTATTCGTTGACCAGGATGCCGTTCTTTTTTTCATCCACTTGCAGCCCGGCGGCTTGGGCGAATGCGAGGTTCGGCGTGACGCCGACCGCAGCCAGCACCAGGTCACCGTCAATCGTTTGACCCGCTTTCGTTTTCACGCCCGTCCGTGTGATTTCGGTCACTTCATCCCCAACAATCACTTTGGCTCCGGCGGCTTCCAGTTTTGCTTTCAGAAACGCGCCGTATTCCGGGGAGGCAAACTTGCTCCACAGGTGAGCGCCTGGCTCAATAATCGTCGCCTGCCCGCCTTTTTGCAGAAAGTCCGCCGCCACTTCCACCCCAATGTAGCCGCCGCCCACCAGAATGATTTTTTGTCCCAAATGCTCTTTCAGCGTGTCGCTATCTTCCCAGGTGCGAAGCAAATGAACATTCGGCCCGTCTGCGCCGGGAACATCCAGCGTTTTGGGAGACGATCCGGTGGCGACCAGCAGCTTTTCATAAGCCACGGTGTCGCCGCTGTCGAGTGTCACCGTTTTGGCTCCAACATCTGCACTAACGGCCTTTGTCCCGGTCATCAGCCGGACATGGTTGTTTACATACCAGGAGGCGGGCTGCACCGGGAGAACATCGGCGGCCTGCGCCTCGCCGCGCAGGTATTCTTTGGAGAGGGGCGGGCGATTGTACGGCGGGTGCGGCTCGGAGCCAATGATGAGAATGGAACCGTCGGAGTCATAACTGCGAATATGCGCGGCGGCGGTCGCTGATGCGAGGCCGCCGCCGACTAAAACGTAGTGCGCGGAATGCTGGGACATGGAGAGAAGCCCTTTCTCAAAGACAGAAAGCTTATAAGTTAGGTTTACCCGCAGGGCACCGGTGTTAACCAGAAGGCATTTTCTTGACAGAGCATTTCCTGTTTGTTATAATGCCCAAAAGGTCGTTATAGGTCGTGAAAACCGCAGGCCAAACAAAGCGAGCGACGAAAGAGGCTTCCAAATGCAGAATGAAACGCAGAAAAAGAATCGGAACGCTATATGGGCCGTTGCTGTGCTGGCCGCCGCCGGCTCCCTGATGCTGTCTTGTGCCGGTAAGGCGCACACCGCGCCGCATCATGCCGCGCCCGCACAGAGCGCGGCTGCTGATGGGTGGCAGACCGACAAAGACGCCGCGCGAGGCTTCCTTGTCACGCATCCCGCCGGATGGACCGTACAGGCCGACGATCATTCCATCCTGATGCAGAGCCAGGATCACAGCCAGATCGTGCTGGCGGAGGGCTTTAACGCCTCTCCCGGCGAAACCGCGCAGGCGCACTTGACAAGTCTCGCGGAAGAGCGGGCCGCTCTCTTGCCAGACGCGCAGATGATCGATCTGGCCCGGCAGCCCTCGGCAAGCGACGAAGTTTCCGGGACATTTTCTTACCAAAGCCCGCAGGGGCCGGGGCGGGGGCGCGTTTTATGTTCCATTGTCAACGGCAAAGGGCTGATATTTGTCCTAGCCGCGCCCAAAGCGCGTTTTTCGGAGGCCCAGCCGGCGCTGACCCGCATTGTCAAATCGCTCCGCTTTCTGCCGCCCGCCGCCCGCCCCACCTCTACCGAAAAGGGTGAGGGAACCAATCCCCAAATGGCGGCAATCACGCGCAGCCTGCACTATGTCACCTGGAGTGACCCGCATGAACACGCCTTCCATCTGGAAGTACCGCAGGGATGGAAAGCGGACGGCGGCGCGTTTCGGTTCAGTCCGATGGATGTCCGAATTGCCTATCAAGTCGTTTCGCCGGACAAGAGCATAACGATACTTATGGGCGATTCGCGCCTGCCTGCCTCGTTTCTGTCCCCCACTCCGCCTTTTATGTCCGCCCTGGAATTTAACCGCTGGTATCTGGGACAATTCGCCGGGCAGGCCCTGGACAATTTCAAGATCGGAGCGGAACAGCCGATGACAGAGATGTCGCGCCAGAGGACGGCGGCGGCGCAGCAGGCCGCTTCGCCAGGGACGCAGTTAGAATTCAGCATGGGGACGACCGAGTTTTCCGGGCGCTCCAAGCTGACCGGCAAGCTGATGACGGGCCTCATCTTCAGCACGACGAATCGCATGAGCCAGCGAGTTGGGGTGACGGGCGCCGACGTCACGACATGGTTTGCCAATCCCATGCTTCTTATCTGCACGGACAACGCCGACAAAGTCCATTCGCAGCAGACGGCGGTTGCGGTTCTGCTCCACCTGATGCAAACCTGCCGGGATTACCCGGCATGGGACAAGCGGCGCTTTGGGGAAATCAATCAGGCCAGCGCGGAAGTAAGTCGGCAAACCGGGGAGTTTTCCCGGCAAAACATACAAAACTCCCAGGCCGCTTCACAGCGAATTGCACAAAACAGCGAGGCGACGCGCAGCGCCAGCATGGGCGCGTACTGGAACCATGTCAACGCGGACAATGAGCAGCAGCGCGGCATTATCAACTACGTGGGCGACCGCACCGATGTCACGGAAGGTTCCGGCGCTACTGTCAATGTGCAGGGCGGCAGCAAGCATTATTACAAAAACGACCAAACAGGAACCGTTCTGGGAACGGACTCCGCCTATGGCCCCGGCGTGGACTTTTCGCCGCTGGCCGAGCATTAATGGCTCGGCAGGACGCAAAAAATTGGCAGGAATTCCCGGCGGCGGCGGCGAACGAGGGGCCATGCGTTACCAAACTCGCCCGCTGGGCCTGCTGACTCTTGCCGCCGTTAGCTTTTCCATTTGCTCGCTGCCCTGTCAGGCCGATTCCCCGGCCCGAAAAGTTTCGGAGTTTGCGTCCGGCACGGGCAACATTATTTTTCTCGCCGCCGGAGTCGGCCTGCCGCTGCTATCGGACGGGCATGACGGCAAAAACCACTCCCTGCGCGCCGCCGATTCGCTGCTGGTCAGCGTAGCCCTGTCGGAAGGGCTCAAATCATTGGTACGGGAAAAGCGGCCCGACTCGAACGCCCATGACAGCTTTCCCAGCGGCCATGCGACGGCGGCCTTCGCCGTTGCAACGGTGGAAAGCGAGATGCACCCGAAACAAGCCGCGCTGTGGTATCTGGGCGCGGGCCTGATTTCCTACTCCCGCGTTCGCCTGCACCGTCATACGGTTGGCGACGTGCTGGCCGGGGCCGCTCTGGGCATTGGCACGGCGCGCGTGGAGATGGCCCAGCCGCGCGGGTTGGTCTTGTCCCCCTTTATCACCCGCGACGGCATCGGCATTCAAATGACACATGGTTTATAATAGAATAAAAATAGCGGCTTGCACTCTTGCCCTGCTTTTATTCGCCTCCCTCGGCTTTGCCAACCCGCCGCCTGCGCCCTGGGGCGGGCAGGACATTGGCACAGTGGTTCATAAGGGCTACGCCGAACTCAAAGATGGCGCGTTGCAGCTCAACGGCTCCGGCAGCGATGTCTGGGGCAATGCCGACAGCGCGTATTTTCTGTCTCAGCCGCTCAGCGGCGATGGGACATTGATCGCACACTTCGTCAAAGGTCTGCAATACGTGGACGGCTGGGCCAAAGCAGGACTGATGCTGCGTGAGTCCGATGACCCCGGTGCGCCTAATGCCTTCCTGACACTGACCTCCCTGCACGGCGCGGCGTTCCAGAGCCGGGCGACTCCAGGCGGCGAAACTCTGGCGACGGCGATTGACGGCAAGTTCAGTTCAGCGGAGGGCGGCACGGGCGAATGGCTGAAGTTGGAACGCTCCGGCAGCCGCATCGCCGGGTATCTCTCCCCGGATGGCAAAGTCTGGACGAAAGCCGGGGAAGCGCGGGTTCCCATGAAAGCCGCCATACTGGCGGGCTTGGCAATGACCCCGCACGATGCTAACCAGCAGTGGGGCTTCGCCTCGTTTGATAAGGTGACGCTGACCCCTGGCACACCGGCATCGGCTCCCACGGCTCCGATACGCCCCGCGCCGGAACAGGCTCGGCGGGCCGATGACTTCGTGGACAGCATCGGAGTCGTCACTCATTTCAACTACAGCGGCGTTTACAGAAATTTCGACAAAGCCGCCGCGCAGCTTGGCGCGCTCGGTCTGCGTCATGTGCGCTTCTCCGCGACTGATCCGACTTCACTAGTCCAGATCAACACGCTTTATGCGCGGTATGGCATCCAAGACTTGTTTGTCACGGGAACGTCGTCTGGTGTGCCAATCCCGGATTTGGTTGCCATCTTGAAGAAGCTCCCCGGCGCAGTGGACGGCATAGAAGGGCCGAATGAAATTGACATCAAGCAGTGGGATGATGCCACGCACGGCTTTACCAAATGGTTCACCTACAAAGGGCTGACCAACAGCGACGGCAACCTTGTCGCCTCACGCGCCTACATCACAGACATATATAATGCGCTCAAAGCCGACCCCGCACTTCAAAAGATCGCAGTGGTCTCTCCGTCAGTGGCCTTCCCCGAAAATGCCAAAGGGCTGGCCCCACTGGCCCAAATAGATTTCGCCAACATGCATTCCTACGCCGGGGGCGGCCTGCCCACCGACCAGCTTGACACACGCTGGATACCGAATACGCTCCTGATGATGGGCGACGGCAATTCTAAACGCCCGATCTGGGCAACGGAATGCGGCTACCATACCGCGATGCAATCGACCAACCAGCAGCCGCCGATTTCCGAAGCTGCCGGGGCCAAATACTTTCCGCGCCTGCTGGCCGAATACTTTAACCGGGGCATTGCGCGGACTTATACCTATGAACTTTACGATCAGGGAACGAATTTAGCGGAGCAGGAGCAAAATTGGGGGCTGGTCCGCCATGACTACACGCCCAAACCCGCTTACCTTGCCGAGAAAAACTTAATCGCCCTGCTCGGAGAAGCGCACTGGGACTCGGCGGCAAAGCTGTGGCGCAAGCCAACACTTAAGCCGGGGACGCTGACTTATGCCCTGAGCGGGGATACCGAGGATGTTCACCATACCCTGCTTCAGAAGGCCAACGGCAACTTTTACCTGCTGCTCTGGCGGGAGGTTTACAGCTTTGACCGAGGGACGAAAAAAGATGTCTTGAATCCGCCCGCCCGCGTCACCCTGACGCTGGGACAAGCCGTGGCCCGCGCCACGACGTATCTTCCGGCGCAGGGATTGGCCGGGACGCCGCTAACATTCAGGGGCCGCACCGTGAAGCTATCCGTGCCTGATGAAGTGTTGATTGTCCGGCTAACTCCGGTGCGAAGATAAAGGCTTCTTACTTCGGCCTCACGGCGTCCACGCGCACCAGGCCGCTGCGGGTTCCCACGCGATACGTCACCACGACTTGCTGGTGAAAAATCGGCTTCCAGTCGCTGCTCGGCGGCAGCGCATAATACGCCTGCCGCCCGGCAAACTCCACGTTGACACCGTTATACAATCCGCCGCCGCCCTGGGAAACCGGCGAAATCTGGCAGACCGTCACCCGGCCCGGAACAGTCTGCGGGGCTGCCCCCGCGAAATCCGCCCGCTCCTGGCCCCGCAGCCAGGCCGGCAGCACCCCCAGCAGCAGCGCGAGGAACAAAACGCTGCCCAGTAGCACTGCGACCGCTTTGCCGTCCAGGTGCAGCAGCGCGCGCCACTCCACTTTATGATCATCGCTCGTTTGTGAAAACATGGGTTTCTCCGCAGGCAAAAAACAAGGCGGCTCAGGAAAACCTGAACCGCCTTTGCCACTAATGTTCGGAAACGGGAAGGACAGGATTCGAACCTGCGATACGGCTTTACGCCGTATAACTCATTAGCAGTGAGCCGCTTTCGACCACTCAGCCACCTTCCCTTCTTTTTATTGCGGCAGTACGATTATTTTAGCACAAGTTGGAAAAATATGCAAGCAGATTCCGCGCAGGCGTTTGCGCCGCTTTGCCGCTTGACAGCGAGATGACAGCCTGTTATAATCAACGAGCAAGGGCGCAGTTTTACCCTTCACCGAGTTGCTGAATTTTCTCACGACAAGGCAGGTAATATCATGCGTTTTCTGCGCTTTTTCCCGGCGCTGCTGGCACTTGCCGCCCTCCATCCTGCGCTGGCTGATCCCCTCGCGGCCCCCGCCTATACCGTCACCGACCTCGGAACGCTAGGCGGCTCCTACAGCAAGGCAGTCGGCATTAGCCCGAACGGTCAGGTTTGCGGCGAGTCCTCCGTTGCCCGGCCCTATGGCGGCTATACGCATGGCTTTCTCTGGTCGTCGCCGTTGGGAATGCGTGATCTGGAGGGGATCGGCGATCATGGCGGTACGGCGGCTGCCGTCAATGATGCTGGTCAGGTAGCCGGTGCGCTCCACGATGTCGGCGTTTATTACTACATTTATAACTCCTCTACAAATAGTTACAATCAATACCCTGCCACCTACGGCCTTCGAACCGGGCCGGACGGACAGGGCCTCAACGAGATCGCTCCCTATGGCGGTCACAATGCGTCGCTGTTTGCCATCAATGCCTCGGGGGGCGCCGTAGGCGTCACCGGCACTACTCCGCCATATAATGCTTTTGACGGCCCGCAGCGTGGCCTGTTGGCGGCGATTGACGGCAGTGAAACGCTGCTGTCCACCTTGGGCGGTCAGACCAGCGCTGCGTATGCCATCAATGATAGCGGATTGATTGCCGGAGCCGCGACCCTGGCTCCTGCCACTAGCGCTTACCCACAACACGCCGCCCTTTGGCAGAATGGGCAAGTCACTGATTTAGGAACTCTGGGCGGGCCGAACAGCCTCGCTTACGGCATCAATGCGACGGGTCAGGTCGTCGGCGCATCCGACATAGCAGCGCCTCTCGATGGATACAGGGGCCAGCATCCGTTCCTCTGGCAAAGTGGGCAGATGACGGATTTGGGGATGCCGCCGGGGGGATCGTCTGGGATAGCCAAAGGCATCAATCTAAGCGGCCAGGTGGTCGGGAACGGACAGACATCCCTCGGCAATCCGACTTATCCCTATCCCAACGGTTCGCAGCAGGTCGCGATGCTCTGGCAAGGCGGGCAGGCCTATGATTTGAATACTACGCTGATTGGCGACACGGGATGGCTGCTGACCGATGCCGCTGCACTAAACGACAGTGGCTTGATCGTCGGCAGCGGCCTCATCAATGGACAGACTCATGCCTACCTGCTGACGCCGGTTGTTCCCGGCACTCCGCGCGTCGGCACACTTTCACCCAATCGCGCCCGTGTCGGCGACGGCCCGCTGACCATCACGATCAGCGGCTCCGGGTTTGATACCAACGCCATCGCGCAGTGGAATGGGATGCCGCTTGCCACGACCTATGTGTCCGCAACACAATTAACCGCCCTGGTTCCGGCGGCGGACTTAGCGGCACCGACTGAGGCGAGTGTCACGGTCGTCGATGCGTCCGTCGGCGCTGTCCTCGGTCAACTGAACTTCGTCGTCCAGCCGACCAATCTGCTGAGTGTATTCAGTGTTTCTCCATCAGTCATTCTCGCCGGAAGAAGCGCTTTTGGCTCGGTCACATTGAGCCAGCCCGCAGGCGCAGGGGGATACAGCGTTTCGCTGCTTTCTTCTTCGGGTCTGATATCTTACACGGTAGGAGAACCCATCAACTATCCCTCCAATCCGCCGGTGACGATCAACACGATTATTGTTCCTGCGGGCCAGACGTATGCCCAATTCAGCCTCATTACGACGGCAGACCCCAATGGCAGCGCGGCTCTGCCGGTGACGCTGACTGCTCAGGACGGCGCGACCGCGCTGACTCAGGCCATCACACTCGACTCGCTGCTTTTATCCAGTCTGACCTTCAGCCCCTCTTCCCTGGCAAGCGGCGGCAGCACGACGGGAACCCTCACTCTTTCCGGCCTCGCCCCCGCCGGCGGCCTGACGGTTTCCCTGTCGACTTACACCGGCGCACCTGTCTCTTTCCCCGCGACGGTCACGGTTCCTGCGGCGGCATCGTCCGTGACGTTTCCAGTAACGACCACCGCTGTTTCGTATGCCAGTTCTATTTCAATTTCTGCCGCCATCAACGGTGGAAGTTCCCTTTATCAATCCATTTCCGGCAGTCTGACCCTGCTGGCTGGTGATGTGCCGTCCACGAGCGCATCTTATACCGGCCCTTCGGGGATTTATCCCTGGTACGTTGGCCCGATTACATTTACCTTGACTGCGACCGACCCCAGCGGCCCGGCAGCGATTGTCGGGACCTATTATTCAATGGATAATGGCCCGCAGCAGACCTACAGCGGCCCGTTCCTCGTCAGCGCCGAGGGCAGCCACACGCTTTCCTATCACAGCGTCAACACCGCCGGATCGGTAGAAGCCTCAAACAACATCACGTTCAAGATCGACTCGACTCCGCCCGTTTCCAGCGCCTCTATTTACGGAAATCTCCTGTACCTGTCTGCCTCCGATGCCGGGTCGGGCGTCGCCCAGATTTACTACAGCCTGGACAGCAGCCCGTTTCAGCCCTATTTCACGGGCATCGCCCTGACGCAGGGAAAGCACAGCCTGGCTTTCTACAGTGTAGATAACGCGGGGAACAGAGAACCGACGCATACCCAATTGGTCGTCGCAGACACGACGTTCCCGACAACAACGGCCACGCAGTCTGCGCCGACTGGAAAAAACGGATGGTCTTTAGCCTCCGTCACCGTGACAGTGTCAGCCACCGATCCCGACGGCGCGGCGGATGTCGCCGCGACGTATTACAGCATTGACGGCGCTCCCACACAAACCTATACGGCCCCGTTTGTCGTCACTGGAAATGCCGTCCACACCGTTTCTTTCTGGAGCGTGGATCAGGCGGGCAACACGGAAACCGCTCACTCGATCACGGTATTGATTGACGGCATGGCCCCCACCCTGGCGTTCGGTGTTCCGACCCCGGCCCGTAACGCCGCGGGCTGGAACAACACGCCGGTCGATATTCCCTTTTACTATGGCGACAATGGCGGGTCGGGCATGGCCTCTTCCCCCGTCAGTCCGCTCCATGTCGTTACCGAGGGCAACGGGCAGCGATTTCCCGTGACTCTGACCGATGTCGCCGGGAACAGCGCGACATTTCTCTCCCCCTACGTCAATCTGGACATGACCGCCCCGGTCAGCACCAGCGTGGTAAAAGGCGCACAGGTAACATTGACCGCTTCCGACAGTCTTTCCGGGGTCAAAGCTACATACTACACGCTGGATGGCGGCGCGCAGCAGAAATACACCGCTCCCATCACTGTCTCAGGCGCAGGCAATCACACCGTGGTTTACTGGAGCGTGGATGCGGCGGACAATGTGGAAACAAGCCATTCTCTGCCGGTAACCATTGCCAGCCCGCCTCCCATTCCCCTGGTGACTCAAGCGCGCTACTGGCCCCGTGCCGGATGCGCCAACCGCATGGTCGGCGGCAAATTCCAGGGCAGCCTAGACGGCGTCAACTACACCGATCTGGCGACCATCACCAAAACCCCGCCTGCCGGCCAGTGGAGCGCGCTGCCGATTACGACCACCACTTCGTATCTTTATCTGCGCTACCTGGCCCCGGCCAAATCCTATGGCAACATTGCCGAATTGGAATTTGACACCGGCAGTGGTTCCGCGCGGACCAAAATGATAGGAACACCTTTCGGCACACTGGGTTCTTACCAGAACTCCGGCAACACTTTCGCGAAAGCCTTCGACGGCAGCCCGAATACATTCTTTGACGCCCCGGCCCCCGGCAGCGGTGATTTCGTCGGCCTGACATTGTCGGCCACTCCCTGAGAGGGCGTTTATTGTCTTCGGAAGATCGGGTAAAATTTACCCGGACAGGCACTGCCGCAAAAGGCAAAGGAGTAACGAATGGCCGATGAACTGGAAAAAGAAGCCCTGCGCGCCCAGCGCGACCTGGCAATGAATGTCGCGGAGGGAACTGCCGCGCAGCGCGATGTCGCGCTGAATGTGGCGGAGGGAACCTCAGTAGAGCGCGATATGGCAGTCGCTCAGAGGGACCGGCTGGCGGCGGAACGCACCGTTCTTGCCAATCAGCGTGATGCCGCCCAGACCCATGCCGCTGTGGAGGAGGCTCATGCCCAGGGCAGCACGACGGCATTTTATGCCCTCCTGGCCGCTGCCGTGCTGGCGCTGATTATTTTTGCCGTGATATATTTCAACCGGCCTGCTCCGCAGCCTGAGGCGACTGTAATCGTGCCGACGCACACGGACGCGGTGCCTGCCCCGGCTTCGCTGCCGATTGTATTGCCGGCAAGTCCTGCCTCTCCCGCACCTGCCCCGCCGCAGAACACCACGACTGTCACGCCTGCCCCGGCCGCTCCGGCTCCGCAGCCGATTATTGTGGTGACGCCGCCGGCGGCCTCCGCACCGCCTGCGTCAGCGGCTCCGTCTTCAACAGGCTCTTCTTCGCCTGCTGCATCGCCTGCCGCATCGCCTGACAATGCGGCTTCGTCCGGCTCGGAAACTACTCCCGCGCCCAGCAGCGCCCCGCCTGCGTCTGCCCCGGCAGCTTCAACACCGTAACGAATCCGCATAGAAAAACGCCCTGCTTGCTGATTGCCAGCAAGCAGGGCGTTTTTGTTCAAGGAGGGAACAACAGACTACGGGCCGGTTGTCCCTGCCGGAGCGGCAGGAGCCGCCGGGGCGGATGCTCCCGGTGCGCCTGCGGCTCCGGGTGCACCTGCGGCTCCGGGAGCGCCCGCGGGACCTGGAGCGCCTGCGGGACCCGGTGCACCTTGAACGGCGACCGGAACCGGAACGGTCGTAGTCGTATGAGTAGTGGGAGCAACCACCACCGGAGGGTTGTCCGGTGGGTTGTCATTGCAGCCTGCCAGGCAAGCCATCAGCCCGCCGAGAACCGCCGCCGTGGCGAGTACCTGCGGCCAGCGCCGACGACGGGCTGTTTCCAGCGGAGCATTGTGCGGAAAATCCATGCGTCATTCCTCCTGAAGAAGCCCGGAAGTCCAAAGTCATTCCAAGGCTGGTTAATCGCTTATTCCCCGGCGGCGAACCGAATAAACGCTCACTTCGGGAAGGGGTCAAAACAAGGTACAATAACTCCACGAAAAAACAGACAAGACCTCTATGAAAAACCGCCTTGCGCTGATAATTTGGGCGTTTTGTGCCGTGTTCGTTTCCATAGCAGGCGCACGGGCCGGATCGCTGGGCGCGGATGTCAATGCCGACGTGGACGCTTTCGGCCACAGCCAGATGGATATGAGCGGTCTGCTGACGTTCTCTCAGAAAAACACCGTGTATCCACTGCCGCTGTTTAATCAGCCCGCCAGCGATCATGCCCGCTACTGGGACAACATGACGGAGCAGTATCAGTCCGCTCAGATAGATTTTATCGCCGTCTGGCTCAAGGGAAACGGGCAGCCGGCCACTTTTGCCAACTTTGTCACCGCCGTCAACAAGCGCGGTCTCACGCGCCGTCTCAAAATCATGCCGTTTGATGACAACCCGGCCTCCTGGACAGCGATGTGGAACTACGACCACGGCAACGGTTACAATTACAAAGCGCCGTTTGATGTGGGCAAAGAAGAAAACTGGGCCTATGTCTGGGACAAAAATCTGAAAGTGTTTTTTCAGAATGTTCCCGATGCCAACCGATACAAAATCAATAATCGTCCGGTCTACGCCCTTTGGTCTGGCGCGCCTGCTTTTTTAACCAATCTCGACGGCAACGGCTCCAAGCTTTTGCGCTACCTGCGGAAGCAGTGCCAGAGCGAATTTGGGTTCAACCCCTATCTCATGGTTCCGCGTGACTGGGTCAAAAATGACCCTTCCAGCGACGCGCCCGGCGTGGTAGATGCCGTTTATCCCTGGTTCACTCCCGTGCCGGGGCCGGTGTACTCCACCTGGAGTGTCAACACCTGGAATGGCTTCACCACGGGAACCTGCATTCCGCAGTTTCATATCTCGGCCAATGCCGACCCCAATGCCGCCACCTGGATTGTAGACCCGCAGCATGGAAAGACGCTGTCGGACGGACTGGACAGCACGGTGGGCACTACCAACTGCCAGTCTACCTTTATTGAAGGCTTTGATGATTACTGGGAAAACACAACTCTCTGGCGCGCGCGCAATCTGGATGAAAATGGCCGCGCCCTGGGATATGCCCAGACGGGTTACGATTATCCAAACCAGCGAATCAACATCGTCCGTCGGCACAGCAACCATCCATTTCCGAGCAATCTCAAAGAAGAAGCGGAAGGCTGCGACTTCTTTTCCGGCGCAGCGGCGCTTCCCGGAAAGCCCAATTATTACCGCAACGGCCCCATTGCGATTGAAGATACAGCGGATAATTATGGCGGCTACGATGTCTGCAACGGAAAGGCCGGAGAGACTCTAAAGTGGCTGGAAGTGCCGCTGGAAGGCACGGTACATTTACTGGTTCGCGCTGCCAGCGCATCGGCAGGACATAAACTGCACTTCGTCATTGACGGCGTGAAATATCCGGCAGTCGCTATCCCGAAGACCGGCGGCGGGCAAATCTGGGCCACGGTGGACATGGGCAAGTACAAGTTCGATTGGAATAGCTATCATACGGTCTCACTGGTCTGGGAGACAAACGGCGTCAGTGTCAACTGGTGGCAGGTGCAGACGCCGGGTAAAAGCCTACCTAATCATTGATGTTACGCAACGGTACGCGAGGGAATAAATTCCTCTCGCTGCACGGAAATTGTCCTGCGGACATAAGAACAGTCTGTGCGGCATTTTCTTTCGTCCGCAGGACGTTTATTGTGGAGCGACTGGAATTTATTCCCTCGCAATCCGTCCTGCTCGATATCAACAAATGACTGAAATCACAAGGGAGTCACATATTTGAAAGTCGGCCTTATCGGCTTGCCGCAATCTGGCAAGACCACACTTTTCCACGCGCTCACGCGCGGCGAATCCAGCCCGGCAGGCGGCGGCAGCACGGCCCTGGTCAGCGTCGTTCCCGTCCCCGACCCGCGCTACGACTTTGCCGTCAACCTGTTCAATCCGAAGAAGCGCACCCAGGCGACGATTGAGTTTACCGATGGCGCGGCGCAGCTTTCCGGCGAAGGCGCAGGAAAATCCACGCAGAAGTTCGGCGCGGATTTCTTTGTCGGCATTCGCTCGGTGGACGCCCTTGTGCTGGTCGTCCGCGCTTTCCAAACGCCTTCCCTGCCCCCGCCACCCGGCGGCCTAAATCCGCTCAAAGAATACCAATCCATCACCGAGGAACTCCTGCTCGGCGACCTGAGCGTAATTGAAACTCGATTGGAACGAATTGAAAAGCAGCTCAAAACCCGCAAGCAGGGGGTTCCCAGCCCGGAAGTCACGGAGCGCGAGACGCTGCTAAAAATCAAAGCGACTTTGGATGACTTCAAGCCCGTATCCAGTATGGAACTGGACGAAGACGAGCGCAAGATGACGAAGAACTTCGACTTTCTGACCGGCAAGCCCTTGATTGCCGTTGCCAATGTCGGTGAGGGCGACATTGCCGACGCCGACACGCTGGCCCTGCTTCAGCCCCTGCGTGACCAGTGCGCTGCCGAAGGCATTGAGATGATTTCGCTCTGCGCCGCTGCCGAGGAAGAAGTCGCCCAGCTAGACGAAGCCGACCAGCGCGAGTTTCTGTCGGCTTACGGCATCACGGAACCGGCCAGCGCACGCCTGATTCGCGCCGCTTACAAAGCTCTGGGCGTGATGTCATTTTTCACGGTCGGCGAAGATGAAGTCCGCGCCTGGACCATCCCAGCCGGGGCCAGCGCCCTCACGGCAGCGGGACGCATCCATTCCGACCTTGCGCGCGGCTTCATTCGTGCTGAAGTGCTGGCTTTTGAGGATTTGATGGCTGCCGGAACTTCTGAAGCCGCAAAAGCTGCCAATAAGTTCCGTCTGGAAGGCAAAGACTACCCGGTCAAAGATGGCGACATTCTGAATATCCGGTTCAAAGTCTAGGAGGAGCAAACCAATGGGACGCACGATAACACGGGAAGATGCGAAAAATCGTAGTGCGCTTGATTTTCTGGAAGAAATTATGCAGGGAGAAATGCCGCTGATTGTAACGCTGGAAAATGGAAAGACAGTATCTATTCAGGAATATCAGCCAACAGCCAATCTCAAAGAAGGCTCACTCGTGCTAAAGCCTCTGGCAAAACTGGAAGGCTATACACCCGGAGGCTGGAAGGATTTTGTTTATGGCGAAGACGGAACTGGAACTCCTTGAAGGTTTGATAGATGCCGGCCCATTTATCGGCGCACTATTTGTTACAGACCCGCGTTATAGCGAAGCGTTTCCACTGCTAGAAGCAGCACGCCTAGGCCAATTGCCTGCCTGTACCACCACTGGAATTCTCAGCGAAGTTTATGCCGCTTTGACATGGTATCAAGCGCAGCCGGTACGTTCGTCGCAGGAAGCCGCTCTCATTGCAATGGAACTCGCTGCCGCTCACAATTTGACCGCACGACGTATCCACGATGCGCGTCGGGCGGCGGCGGTGATAGCGGCGGGCGTGAGCCGAGTCTATACTTACGACGTGAATGACTGGAAGATATTTCAGAATAACGGCCTGGCGATTGCCGAGCCTGCTTCTTCTTTGAGGCGACTGTCTATCGGGTAGATATTTTTCTATGAACTTTTCACTGTCACAACTGACCGGAAGCCGCGCGGGGGGCATTTCGTGGCTTTCGGCGATCATCGGCATTCTGCTGTTTGCGCTGCTGAGCCTTGTCTTGACCCTTGTGCTGCCGGGGCGACTGGCGCACACCACCCAGGCCGCCGTTGCCATCAACGGCATTGCAGCCTTGCTTGCCATTGTGCTGGCCCCGTTTCTGCTGCGGGCGTTTGACCAGATGCAGCAGCAAGTCACGCGCCAGGGCAGTGAGCTGCGCAGCCTCCATGCCATTGACAGCGCGATCAACGCGACGCTGGACATCCAAACCGTGCTGGATGTCGCCGTCAAAGAAATCACCCTGGCCGTAGATGGTGAACAGGGAGCGCTCTGGCTGCTGGCCGAAGACTCCGCCTGGGCACAGCCCACCGCGCAGGCATTTTACAATCTTTCCCCCGGAATGCAGGCGCTTCTGACCGAGCGACTCGGCGCCGGGCTGCCTGATCTGGCCCGGCGCACCGGGGTCACCCAGCGCGGACAAGGATTGGAGGATACCTGGAAAACAGACCGCGCGGCGGCCACCCTGCGTCTTCGCAGCTTAATTGTCGTGCCGATCAAGCAGCAGGATACAGTTCTGGGTATTTGTCTGGTCGGCAACCGGGGCGGCGCACTTAATCCGCTGGAAGGCTTCACCGACGCCGATCAAACTTTGCTGGAAACCATCAGCGCCACCGTCGCCATCGCCGTTCAGAATGCCCGGCTGTATCAGGAAACACTGCGGCGCGATGAGATACTGCGAACCCTGGTCGCCCGCACCGGCGACGCCATTGCCGCCTCGTCGGATGCGCCGCTGCTGATGCAGATTCTCGCGGATGAAGCCGCGCGCATTCTTCAGTGCCGCCGGGTGGCCGTCTATGCTTATCAGGAAGAAACCCAGGAGTTTATGCCGCTGGCCGCCCATGACGACCAGGCGGCGCGTGACGAGACAGGCCAGGGCCGCGCCCTGCTGGTCGGATTTTTTGAGCGGACGCTGGCCCATGACGTGCTGACGCTGCCTGCGGTCATCACCAGCGATCAGACGCAGGGAGACAATCCCGCCCACTATGTTGCCAATGCCCCCGCCGCTCTGGGCCTGCGCGGCGAGGATGCGGCCTTTCTGGACAGCCCCGGCTACCTGTTTGTGCTGCGCTCCCGCGACCGGCGCGGCATTGGCCTGCTTTGCCTGCTGGACAGCTCCCCGCGCCTGCGCCTGCCGGACTCCGCCGCATTTGCCCGCGCGCTGGCCGCTCAAGCCTCCGTCGCTCTGGAAAATGCCCAGCTTGCCCAGCAGAATGCCCGTTTATACGACGAATTGAAAGTGCTGTATGACCGCGAGAAGCTGATTGCCGGAACTCTGCAAAACCGCCTGCTGCCGACCGTGCCGGAGCAGGTAGAAACGATTGAATTTGCCCATCAGTACCAGGCTGCGCTGGAAGAATCCGTCATCGGCGGCGATTTCTTTGATTTGTTTGCGCTCGGCCAGCATCACATGGGAGTTGTCATGGCCGACGTATCCGGCAAAGGTCTCAAGGCTGCCGTGCAGACCGCGATGATTAAATACACCCTGCGCGGCTTCGCCCAGGAAAATCCCACCGCGCCCGGACATGTCCTCGCCCGTGTGAACGATGTTTTGTGCAGCCCCCTGAGCAATCACGACGGCTTTGTGACGCTCTTCTACGGCGTCTTGAACACGCAGACTGGAGAGATTATTTATGCCAATGCCGGCCATGAGCCGCCCCTGTCCCGCCGCATCGGCAATGACGCCCGCGAATGGCCCGGCAGCGACGGCATCGCCCTGGGCTGCCTGCCCGGCGCGGAATACGCGGAGCAGACCCAAACTCTCGCCCCCGGCGACCTGCTGCTGCTTTACACCGACGGCCTGACGGAAGCCCGTGCTGCTGACGGGCAGTTCCTCGGCTCTGAGGGCCTCATGCGCCTGCTCCCCCGCGCCGATGTTTCCGCCGCCGAAGCCGTCCAAGCCCTCTATACTCAAGTATCCGACTTCGCCGGGGACGTTCGCCGCGACGACGTTGCCATCCTTTTGCTGAAGCGGCTGCCTGAAGACAGCACACTACAAAAGTAGTTTTCTTGCGGATTTCGCTTGCAACTTCCCCAAAAATAGAGTATCATATCGGCAGAAATACTTTGTAACTTTTTCGGGCCGATAAACGGCCCGTCTGGGAAAAGCCATCGTCCTGCGGACGAAAGAATAAGCCTGCGCGGACATTCTCCCGCGTCCGCAGGACGTTTGCCCTTTCCAGACGGGCCGTTTATCGGCCCGGATTATTTTTAGAAACAAGGACTCACTTATGGCACTGCTTGAAAAAGAACTGACTTATCCTTCCCTCGCCAGTGACGGCGGGGCGAACAATGAATTTCTGCTGCGGCGCGAGGCCCCGCTGTCGGAGACCGACCCGGCCGTTTATGCGGCCATTCAAAAAGAAGAACATCGGCAGAATGACAAGCTGGAATTGATCGCTTCGGAGAACGTCGTCTCTCGCGCTGTTCTGGAAGCGCAGGGATCGGTGCTGACCAACAAATACGCGGAAGGCTACCCCGGCAAACGTTACTACGGCGGCTGTGAGTATGTGGATATTATTGAACAGCTTGCCATTGACCGGGCGAAGCAGCTTTTTGGGGTGGACCATGCCAATGTCCAGCCTCATTCCGGCGCATCGGCGAATATCGCGGTCTTTACGGCGTTTTTGCAGCCGGGCGATACCATTCTCGGAATGCGGCTCGATCAGGGCGGGCATCTCACGCACGGCTCTCCGGTCAATTTCTCCGGCAAGTTTTACAATGCCCAGTTCTACGGCGTGGACAAAGACACAGGCCGGATTGACTATGACGAGTGTGCGCGCATTGCCCGCGAAGTCAAGCCGAAAATGATCACATCGGGCGCGTCGGCCTACCCGCGTGAAATTGATTTCCCGCGCCTGCGGGCAATTGCTGACGAAGTGGGCGCACTGCTGCTGGCCGACATCGCCCATATTGCGGGCCTCGTCGCCACCGGCGAGCATCCCAGCCCGGTTGGGTATGCCCAGATTGTCACGACCACCACGCACAAGACCCTGCGCGGCCCGCGCGGCGGGCTGATTATGTGCGACGAAGAATACGCCAAAGCGATTGACTCGGCAGTGTTCCCCGGCACGCAGGGCGGGCCTTTAATGCACGTCATCGCCGCCAAAGCCGTTGCCCTCGGCGAAGCCCTTTCGCCGGGCTTTAAAGCCTATCAGCAGCAGATCAAAAAGAACGCCCGCGCCCTGGCCGAAGGGCTGATACGGCGCGATTTCACGCTGTTTTCCGGCGGCACGGACAACCATTTGATGCTGGTAGACCTGCGCCCCCAGAAGCTGACGGGCCGGACGGCCCAGGTGGAACTGGACAAAGTCAACCTGACTACCAACAAAAACGCGATTCCCTATGACACCGAAAAGCCCTGGGTGACAGGCGGCCTGCGCCTCGGAACTCCCGCGACCACCAGCCGGGGCCTGCGCGAAGGAGAGATGGGCGAGATCGCGGGCTGCATTGCCCAGACATTAACTCATATCGGCAATGATGCGACTTATGCGACTGTGCGCCGCGATGTGAAATCTTTGTGCGACCGCTTTCCGGGGTAACATAGCAACGCGAGGGAATGAATTCCTCTCGCTGAACTTAGACGTCCTGCGGACGAAAAGAAATGGAACGTCAAGCGTTCCGCTCGTCCGCAGGACGATTTTGAGAAGCGAGAGGAATTCATTCCCTCGCCGTTCAGGGCGTGAAGTAATTATGCCGCAATGGAGATTACCCTGGCTTGCGTTTCTGCTGGCCCTCGGCTTGAGCTACCTGCTGACGCCGCTGGTGAGCCGCCTCGCCATGCGCTTCGGCGCGGTGGCTGTGCCGCGTGAGCGGGACGTACATAAAAAGCCGCTGCCGCGCTGGGGCGGGCTGGCGATGTTCGGGGCATTCGTGGTTACACTCGGCAGCATTTATATCTACCACACGCTGTTTCATGCCGATCATCCCTGGACTCACTTGCAGCTTCAGCGGTTTGTCGGCGTCCTGACGGCAGCGACGGTGGTGGCTGTGGTAGGTGTGATTGACGATAAATGGGAAGTATCGGCGATCTGGCAGTCGCTGGCGCTGGTCGGCGCAGGACTGGTTTTAGTGGCTTTTGACGTGCGGATTGACGGCATCACCAATCCCTTCGCGCCTGCCACGATTAAACTGCACGGCGCAGACCCGGCGAACTGGCTGGCGTTCCCCTACGGATGGTCGGCCTTTGCGACCGTGCTGTGGGTCTTCGGCGTTGCCAAAACCGTCGATTTTATTGACGGACTGGACGGCCTGGCCGCCGGGGTGTGCGCGATCTGCGCTTCCACGCTGGCCCTGATGTCCGCCGCCGCACGTTCCCCGCAGTATGAAGTCACCATCATTGCCGCCGCCTTGGTGGGCGTCTGCCTGGGCTTCCTGCGCTATAACAAGCACCCGGCAAGCATCATCATGGGAACCGTCGGGGCGCAGTTTTTAGGCTTCACGCTGGCGGCGATCTCCATTATCGGCACGTTTAAGATTGCCGCGACCGTTTCCGTCGCCCTGCCGGTGCTGGTGCTGGGTGTTCCCATTTTCGACGGCATCCGCGTGGTCACGCAGCGCACTCTGGCACGGACGCCGGCTTACCTGCCGGATAAAACCTCGCATATTCACCATCTGCTGCTGCGCCGCTATCAAGGCTCACAGCGGCACGCGGTCTGGGCAATTTACGGCATCACGGCGGGTTTCTGTGCCCTGGCTCTGGTGCTGTTTCGCGTGTCCGGGCGATGAACGCTCGCTCACCGCAGAGGCAGGCTGGCTGAGTGAGACCCAAACTATGAAAAAAATCAAATCTGCGGTGCATCCCCTGTTTGCTTTCGCTCTGGTGGCAAATGCCTTCGTAATCGGGGGACTAACGGTTAGCCCTGTTTGCAGCTCTCCGCTTCCGATGCAAACGGAGGCGATGAGCATGGCTCCCCTGCCCGCCAGTGCGCCTGCGGCAGCAGAAATCAATGCGTTTCAGGAAGCCGATCAAAAGCAAATGCCGCCCACCGGCGCGGTGCTGTTTATGGGCAGCTCGAGTATTCGGCTGTGGTCAACTTTGGCACAGGACTTCTCGGAAATTCCGGTGATCAACCGCGGTTTTGGCGGTTCGCTCATTCAAGACAGCACACTTTATGCCGACCGCATCGCGATTCCCTATAAGCCGAAAATCATCGTGCTGTGCGCCGGTACCAACGATTTAGCCTACGGCAACAAAAAGCCGCCGCAGGTTCTTCAGGAATTTCAAGAGTTCGTGGCGAAAATCCATGCGGCGCTGCCGGACACACGCATTGTCTACATCTCGATCAATCCCACAGTGGCTCGCTGGAACGAGGAAGCCGATATCCTGGAAACGAACCACCTGATTGAAGAGTTTATCTTTCAAACCAACTCCAAAACCGAGAAGCTGAATTTTATCAACTCGCACGCGCAAATACTGACTGCCGACGGTCAGCCCCAGCCCAACTTGTTAAGAGCGGACAACCTGCATTTCAATACCGAAGGCTACAAAGTATGGACTTCCATTGTGAAGCCGCGCGTGATGGCTCTGGCCGCTCTCGATGGTGTCAGGCGGCTTGACACGGCAGCGGGTAAAAAGCTGGTACAATAAGTTTATCTGGTTCCTACGAAAGGTTCTGCAATGACAATTATTCTTGCTCCCCAGGAAGAGGCTAGACTGCATCAAAAGGCGGTTCGCGAAGGACTCAATGTCGAAGTCATAGCCCATAATGTGCTTGTTCAGGCATTGGATTGGGAAATCCAGGATCGCGCGGACGCCGTGGAAGGCATCAAACGCGGAATAGAAGCCTTTGACCAGGGACGCTTTCGCCGATTCTCAGAATTTGAGGCAGAGCAGCGGGTCAAATATTCTCTGTCTTCTACCAACAAATGAGCTATGAAGTATTTTTGTCAGAACCTGCCGAAGCGGAGGCTCAGGCGGCTTTTTTGTGGCTGGCCCGTTTTGCTCCTGATTTTGCCGGGGAGTGGTATAGCGGTTTTTTGAAAGCAATTGCTTCTCTGTCGGTTTTTCCAGGCCGCTGCCCCCTTGCGCCTGAAATGACGACTTTCCGGGACGCGAAGTGCGTCAGCATCTCTACCGTAAAGGCCGGACAGTTTATCGTATTTTATTTGACATCATGCCCGAAGATACAGTGCGTGTTCTGCACGTTCGCCATGCCGCACAGCAGCCAGTCTGCGAAGAAGATGAAACGGCCTAACCCTTCAAAGTATGCAAAAAGTTCTTTGTGTGTTTGGAACGCGGCCTGACGCCATCAAGATGGCCCCGGTCGTGCTGGAACTCCTGCGTCGCCCGGCACAGTTTGCGGTCAAAGTCGCTGTCACCGGGCAGCACCGGCAGATGCTGGATCAGGTGCTGTCGGCTTTTGAAATCATGCCCGACTTTGACCTGGACATTATGAGTCAGGGGCAGACGCTGGCGCAGGTGACGACACGCTCTCTCAGCGGCCTGGACCCGATTCTGGCGGCGGAGAAGCCCGATTGGGTACTGGCGCAGGGCGATACTACAACAACGTTTGTGGCGGCCCTGGCCGCGTTTTATCACGGCGCAAAATTCGGCCATGTGGAGGCGGGGCTTCGCACAGGCAATCCGCGCGATCCGTTTCCTGAAGAAATGAACCGGCTTCTGACCACACGGCTGGCAGCCCTGCATTTCCCCCCCACCCCCGAATCGGCAGCCAATTTGAAGGCCGACGGTGTGGCGGACGCGGCTATTGTGATGACTGGGAACACGGTGATTGATGCCCTGCTGGAAGTCGCCGCCAAGCCGTTCTTTCCCAAAGACCCCATCCTGCGCGAGATTTTGGACGACCCGCGCCCCATGCTGCTTGTCACGACACACCGGCGCGAAAACTGGGGTGAGCCGATGGCGCGAATCGGCGAGGCAGTGCGGCAGATCGTGGAAGCGTTCCCAGAGGTTGTCGCCGTCGTCCCCTGGCACTTAAACCCACTGGTGCGTGAGGCACTGACGCCCGCGCTGGCAGATCATCCGCGTGTCCGCTTGATTGAGCCGCAGGAGTACGTCCCGTTCGTCAAATTGGAGCAAAAAGCGACCCTGATCCTCACCGACTCCGGCGGCGTCCAGGAAGAAGCGCCCTCTCTGGGCAAGCCGGTGCTGGTGGCGCGGGAAACGACCGAGCGGCCGGAGGGAGTGACGGCCGGCACGGCAAAGCTGGTGGGAACCGACACGGCCCGGATTGTCGCCGCAGCTTCGCACCTGCTGTCCGACCCTATAGCCTACGCCGCGATGGCCCGCGCCGTCTCGCCCTACGGCGACGGGCAGGCCGCCCGCCGCATCGCCGAGGCTTTGACGCAAAAGGAGACCGATTTTTGACCGATAACTTCACGCCGCATTTGAGCTACCTGCAAGCCCTGATTCTGGGACTGGTGCAGGGAATCACCGAGTTTTTGCCCGTTTCCAGTACGGCTCATATGCGAATTCTGCCCGCGCTGCTGAACCATTTCAATTCCTCCTGGCCCAACGATACCGGCGCGGCATTCTCGGCGATTGTGCAGCTTGGCCCGATTGTCGGCATCATCGCGTATTTCCGCAAGGACCTGGCGCGCTACGTCGCCGGCATCGGGCGCAGCCTCAAAAAAGGCCAACTGTTTCCCCCTGGTGATACCGACGCGCGACTGGGCTGGTATGCGCTTCTGGCGACGATTCCGCTGGTGATCGCCGGTCTGGCGCTGGAAAAAAAAGTAGACGGGGAATACCGAAACTTGTATTTTATCGCCGGAGCCATGATTATTCTGGCGCTGATATTGCTGGCTGCCGAACTGGTCAGCAAGCGCACGCGCAAACTGGAAAGCCTGACATTCGGAGAGGCGATGGGAGTGGGGCTGGTGCAGACTTTGTCGCTGGTTCCCGGCGCGTCCCGCTCCGGCGTCACCATCACGGCGGGCCTATTTCTCGGTCTGGAGCGCGAGGAAGCGGCCCGATTTTCATTTTTGCTGAGTATTCCTGCAATTACGCTGGCGGGGGTCTATAAACTGCTCAAAACTCTGCTGCCGCAGACGTTCGGCAACACAGCCGGGGCTGCTGTCCCCGCAGCGCCGCCGGATTTAAGCGGCGTGGCCGGGCCGTATCTATTCGCGGCTCTGGTCGCAGGAATCTTAGCATATATCGTGGTGCGCTGGCTGCTGGGATATTTAAGCGACGAGAAACATTCCACGATGCCGTTTATTGTTTACCGGATCATGCTGGGAATTGCGCTCATTTATCTGGTGCATCTGGGGATCGTGGTTCCGGGGTCGCACAAGGAGTGACTAATTCTCCGCGTGGCGGTGCAGCAGAGTATTGCCGTGATACAAAGCCACGGCTTCCACGCGGTAATCATCGCTGGTGATGTCTGTGCGGTACAGGGAAACGCGGACGCTTTGATCGGGGAAATCGTAGGATAGCAGCAGGGCATGGGGGTCGTTGGCGTGGATAATCCGGCCCATGCCGCCGGCGGCTTGATCCAGATCGTACAGCGACATGGAAATGCTGATACGCTCATATAAATCTTCGGCGCGGCCCGGCTGGATCGCTCCGGCAAACGTCGCGGAATGGGCCGGTGAAAGCGCAGTCGCCGGGTCTCGGCCCAGCGTGAGCGCCAGCCAGACGGCCAGCCCCACCACGGCAACCAGGCAGAAGCTGGCGGCAAACGCCAGCGTGAACGAGGAATGGGAATCCGCCTTGCGAACCGAACGCCCGGCGTAAGGCTGCGGGCGCGGCGGCAGGGGAGCCGCCGGCATCCGCGGCAGCATCATGGCGTCAAAAGCTTCCGTCCGATTGGTCGGCTCCGCAAAGCGGGTGCGAAATTGATGCCCGCAGTTGGCACATTCCATTGCCTGGAGGCTGGTGACCGTCCCACATTCCGGGCAGCGTTTCGCACTGACAGACGCTTTCATGTCTCTATTATGACGTGTCTCCGGCAGGATTGCAATGCCTGACAGAAAAACCCCGCGCCTTTCGGTGCGGGGTTTTCGGATTTCTGCGAGTTGAGCGTCCCTATTTGCGGCTGATAATCATCAGATGGCCGGTCGCGGCGTCGTACTGCACGTCCGCATCCATCGCTACGGTCACGAAGGACAGAGGAACCATAGTGCGGCCCGTCAGGAGGTAGGGCTTGCCATCGAGCGCCACGGTGCGGGCATTGACCAGTGCCTGCGACTTGCCGATGGTCAGCACAATGTCTTTGGTGGCGTTTTTGGCATGAACGGTTCCGGTGCGCGACTGCCAGGTCAGCGTTCCGCCGCCCTGTTCAAAAATCTGGCGCAGCGGTCCAAACAGGATGTTGTTCTGTGCCGTCAGCGGGCGATCCAGCTTCACCGTAGTGTGATTGAACAGCACGGAGGTTTGACCGACGCTCCGCAGCAAGCTTCCCATGCTGGACGGGAAATGGATGCGGAGCGGGTGCAGTTTCAAGACGGGCTTGATCGTCGCCTGCGTCCGATGGATTTCCGCCAGATAGGATTTCACCTGGACCTGAGGCATGGCCGGCAGCAGCGCAACATGCGGCGTTACGATAAACGGCGAAGCCAGCGCACTGCTGGGCAGGCGCAGGGTTGCCATCTGAGTAATCCGAGGCCGTTTCGTGGCCTGGCGGCGTTCCGGCACGGCAGCCAGCGCGGCGGTGCTGGGGTTGACCGTTGGAGCGGCAGGTACGGGCATCGGCTTGAAGTTCTGCCGGGGCGTCTGCACAATCGCTTTGGGAGCAGGCGTTTCCGCGACAAACGGGCTGGACAACTGCGTCGCTCCGGCGGCTTCCGTCGCGAAGTGGAGCGGGCCGAAATGCAGGTCGGCGGCTTCGGCACGGGCCATCTGCCGCAAAATCTCACGGGTAGATGCCGTGGAGGGAGCCGCGGCATGAGTGATGGCTGCAATGTCGGGCCGGCGCTGAGGCAAGGGCCGTTCCAGCGCTTTCCGGGGAGCGGCCACCGCGCGGCGCGGCAGGCTGATCGGCGCGGACAAGGCCGGTTTGACTGTCTTGACGCCGTCGAGCAAGTCATGGCGAATAAACGTGTTGCCGCCTTCGTTGTTGACATACAGGCGCAGGGTATGGGAGTGGCCGACATTGGGTGAATCGTTGTAGCCGAACGCTTCAATCTCATGGTAGCCATTCGAGTAGGCCGTCGTGTCCCACTCAAACTCATACGGGGCGAAGTTGCGAAGCGTTTTAAACGTCTTGTCAATAAACAGCGAGACATAGGGCGCTTTGCCGCTGGGGTCGCTGGCTTCAATGTGCAGCGTCACCACGCCGCGCACTTTACCGTCTTCCGACGGGCTGATCAGCCGCAGGGTTGGCGCTGCATTGGAAATTGCGGAGGGGCTGGCCGGCAGGGAAAACGCCGGGCTGCTGCCGAGCCGGTCACTGCCGTCGTCTGCCGGGCCGAAGACGAACGCGCTCCGGGCCGACTTGACTTCCTGATCGGCGGCAGTGGCGCGGACAACGATTTTATGCGTTCCCGCCGAGAGCTGTCCGGCATCGACCAGAAACGACACGACGCCGCGCGTTTCCGGCACGTCCAGCGTTTTAGAGGCGGCTTTGATGCCGTCCAGATAGAGTTCCACGGCAATGATCTGGTTGGCAGAACTGCCCTGGTAGAACGCCGAGATTTCGACGGGCTTCACGCCGGCCAGCGGAAGGTGCGGGTCGGGGCTGAGAATGGTGACGCCGAGATCGCTTTCCCCGCCGGGCAGGGCGAGGTTGCCGGGCGCGGCATAGGCGCGGTGGGGGCCAAGCAGGTTGAGGCCAAGCGCGGCGGCGAGCAGGGTCGCGGCTCCGGTCAGGCCTTTCATCGAAAGTTTCATCAGAAGACGCCTCCAGGCAAGTGGTAAATAAACACGGCAGCGGGTTGTGTTCGGCTGGTTTCAGACGGAAAAACTGGGTGCGTACCTACTGTAACACAGGCGCGGAAAAATGTCAAGAGATTTTGGAGAAAGTTTTTTCGGAGGCGGATTTAAGCATTACGCTAAATCGGGCTGAACGTCGCCGCCCAGCCTTCCGAAGACTGCGTCCCGGCGGCGACGGGACTGCATGATCCGCCGATGTCCTGGCCGGTGGTCGGCGAACTCTTACAGCCTGCGCCGCCTCCCGGCGTATCCAGTCCTGTGGATACTTTGCTGCCGCGCAGCCACTTCACATGGCCGTCCGAGAGCAGGAAATTGGAGCCGTCCGAATGTCGTCCGGTGGGGGATTTATAAAAGGCCAGCGTGGCCGCGACTGTTCGCCCGCCCATGTAGCCGGTGTCAATCAGCGCCTGATCGGTTCCAGCGGGGACGGAACTAGTGAGGTAGTCGCCGCTGCCGCTTTCCGAGAACATGGTAGTTCCGCCGCCTGTTTCCTGCGGATTGGTGATGTCGCACTGTGCGCCTGGATGCGCCGCACTATTCCCCGCTCCCACTTCATACAATAACACCGTCTGTGCGGGGGCGTTGAAGCCGGATAACGCGCCCTGGATGCCGCCGAAGGCGCTGGAAGGGATGTCGCTGTTGTAGGCATACGAGACCGGATACAGCACACTCCCGCCGTTCGTTGTCTGCGGGGTCGAGTCGTCCGGGCATTTGTAAACGCCCGCGCTTTTCACATAAGCATATATCTGCCCGCCCCAGCCTAGTCCCGCTGTCCCAGTCGGCAACTGGGAACCGCACGGGTAGGTTTCATCGGCGTCCTGAAGGTATTGCGTGAAGGCAAGTCCCAACTGCTTCTCGTTGGACGCGCAGGAAGCGCGGCGGGCGTTCTCGCGGACTTTCTGAAAGACGGGAAAAAGAATGGCGGCGAGAATCGCGATAATGGCGATCACGACGAGGAGTTCAATCAGAGTAAAACCGCGCTTTGGGCGCATATTGTGACAGGTGAAACAAGAAATCATGGGGAAACATCTTTCAATGGGAAACGTCAACTATTGCGGAAAGCGGCTGGCCGTTACGCCTAAGTATAAACGTAAGCGAAATAATGCCCGGTTTAGCCCGGATAATCTTTTCTGCCGGATTGTAACCGTAAGCCTGTACCCTGACGTGCAAAACTCCGCCAGCGCGCACCGTTTTCTCTGCGTGGCCGTAATCATCTGAAACAGGTGCGTTAGTCGCAAGGAAATTATTTGTATTGCGTTTGGAGGTGTAGGAAACGTCAAAAAATGCGACGGCTATAGGATGTCGCTTGGCATCTAAGATTGTCGCGCGAACTGTAGTTAACAGGTAGTGTGGTATAGGAGAGTGTTTAAGATGAAAGGTAACAGAAATAATATCGGAATTTGGAACAGCTTTTATTGTATTACTCGGTAGATAAGCCTCAGCAAATGCTTGTATATAATATGATGCACTTCGGCGTATATGGTAACTGACCTTGCCGTCAAAGCCGGAACCACGCGCAACTTGATCGGGGTCGTCTAACTGACGATGTGCCGCGTCGTAAACAACAAATGCTGCACCATAAATTGGTTTATTTTGATAGTCTAAAATTGTTGCTTGCACATAAATCGGCGCTTGTAGGGCCGCAGGAGTATGTAAAGGAAAACGCTGCAAAGGTGCAGCGGAACAGCATTGTGGGCTGCTTAGTATTTCCCATATCAAAAGCATCAATGAAAGAGAAAAAATTATGTTTTTCATAACTATGCCTTAAGAAAAGTATGTTAGTTTAGTAAGCAACATCATCTCCGTCCAAAGCCATCCAGAACTTTAAGAGCGCAATTCTTTGGGTAGAAATCAGTGTGTCATAATTACATGTTGGACTACCGCCAACATTAAGCCCATAAATCGAATATGGATAATTGGCCGAATTGCTGGGATGGCGTAAGCCTGCTCCACTGTCTCCCGCAACTGAGTCTATTGTATCGAATACAATCCCTGGAACACCTGTATTGGTAGTGTCAGTGGTAGTTACAAATCCATCGTCGCCATTTCCGACATAACCGACATACATTAATCTACATCTTTCATTAGGTGGATTGGGATATTGTGGATAGCCAGCGATAAAAGTATTACCATCGCTAGGTGGGTGAAAATCTGCCGCCATAGGCACGTATCCGGCTCTGTATCCTAATGAGCTACGGTAACCTTTGCTGTTGTTTGGCCCTGATTTGTATAAGTCGAGCAGCGCATAATCATCAAAAAATAGTATATTATTTGCAAGATTTACTAGGTATCCCGCAGGTGTATGATAACGCTTGACTACTGCCGATCCGTAAACTTTAGAATAGTCTCCATCGAAAGCTGGAGATACACGAATACGATTTCTACCATACACTACATGGGCGGCAGTCAGCACATGGTTATAGCCGACCAAAGTACCTGTTCCCCAATGAGCAATCCCTGCCTTATCGTAAGCCTCAATACGACATACTGTACAGTATGGGAAGTCAAAATTAGGAAAAATACTTTTCACATAGATCAAGTCCGCTGTAGGAGATCCAATAATGTTATTCGGATTAAGCGAGAATTGCTCATCCTTCATTATGTTTATAGCATTCGTTTCATCTGACCGCGATTGCCAAGCGAATGGTATCAGCGTTCCTTGACTGGAAGTAAGATCAAAACGCAGAGTATCCGCAAGGCTGGTAGCAAGAGGTGCGGCTGGCGTACTCGTATCATTACAAACTATTTGTTGAACCGGGCTTCCATTGCTGTCATCAGCAAAGACATAAATTGTGAGCGGCAGTAAAACAGTGCCGGATGTTCCCGTTCCGGTGATCATCAGATGGTAAGCGCCTTCGGGAATACCGGAATTGATTTGCAGGGAGACCGTACACGTTGGGTTGCTGATTGACACGACGGAAGGCTGAAACGGAATACTGACGGCATAGGTCAAAATGTTGTGATTGGGGTCATCCGCTAAACTCAGCGACACATTCGCGCTAAACCCAGGATAAGTGTTGAGTGTCAGGTTGACAATTTGCTTTGTATTCTGCGACATTTCCACGACATCGGAATCCAGAGACAAGCCGAAGTTCGCAGCAGGATTTGGGGCAGGAATAATGTTGAGGTCAAGCGAGTCGGAATCCGCGATGCTGCCGGAAGATACCTTGAGCATGAGCGGGTAGAAGCCCGGCAGCACTGAGTTATTGACGTTGAATGTCACCGTGCCGGAGACGCCTGACGGGCCATTGATGGGAAGCAAAGGCGGGTTAAAGGTCGCCGTGACGCCCGGCGGCAGGCCGGTGAGTGAGGGGATCACGGTTCCAATAAATCCATTGCTGGGACTGACGGAGAAAGTGGTCGACCCGCTTGTGATTGTCCCGCCGCTTCCCTGCGTTATGTCGATATGACCGCCGGAAACATTGAAGTAGGCGTCGGCTCCCGTTGGGGTTCCGTCGCCGGAGCCGACGGATGTGGTAATAGTGACGCCGGCGGAGCCGCTCATGCTGCCACTGGTGGCCGTGATCGTGACGGGGCCGGGATTGGGGCCTGCGGTGTAAAGCCCGCTCTGGCTGATAAGGCCACTCGTGCAGTTCCAGGTAAAGGTCGGCTGCGGGGAAAGCGGATTGCCGTTCTGGTCGTAAGCCGTTGCCGTAAACTGCTGTGTGCCATTCGGCATTATATCAACCGGATTAGGCGTCACAACAATGTTGCTGAGAACGGAAGAACTGACGACAGTGACAGTCGCCGTACTGTTGAAGCCATTCAGGCTGGCGGTGACCGTATACGGGCCACCCGGAGCGCTGTCGGCGCTGAACAGGCCACCCGCGCTGATGCCATAGCCGCCGTTGACGCCCCAAGTGACTTGACTGGTCACATCCGCAGTGCTGCCGTCCGAATAGGTCCCCAGGGCCGTGAACTGCTGCGTTCCGCCAATCGGCACACTCGCCGTAGCAGGGCTGATGCTGATGCCCGTCAGCGTGGCCGCGTTGAGGCTGCTGACGGTAAAGTTCGCGCTGCCTGTGATGGTCTGCGCGAGGCCGTTGCGATTCGCCGCCGTAACAGTATAAGTTCCCGCATATCTTCCGGCTGTCAGGATGCCCGGATTGCCGGTCGGGGTAATCGAATTGTTTCCCGTGACAGTCCATCCCAATGAGGGAATAGGGGAGCAAATGCGGCCAAGTTGATCGTAGGCTTTGACCGTAAATAACTGCTGCTGGTAGGTCGTCAGGGTGACAAGGTTAGGGGAGACAATGATGCTCGACACGATTGACGGAGTGAACTGCACAGCCAGCGTCAGAGAAATGGAGTGCGTCAGTGTGCCACTGGTTCCGGTAATGATCACGGGATACGATCCCGCGACGGCGTTAGGACCGGCGGAGAAAGTGACGGTGCTTGTGCCGTTGGTGGTTACCGGACTAAAGCTGGCCGAAACATAGCTTGGCAGGTTGGGTGCGGAAAGTGACACGCTGCCACCGAAACCGTACAAAGGGTTCACCGTAATGTTCGCGCTGACGCCTGCGCCTTGCGACACGCTGACGGAAGCCGGGTTAGGCGAAAGGCTGAAGTCCGGGGCAGGGGTAATGTTTAGCGTCGTGGTCTGCGTCGTCCCGCCTGCGGTCGCGGAAAGCGTAACGCCGACTGCTGCCGCAGGATTGAGCGTACTCACCGGAAAATTCGCGCTGGTTGCCCCGGTGAGAACGGTCACAGTGGCGGGAACAGTCGCTGACGGGCTGCTGCTGGATAATGTAACGGTCGTGCCGCCCGCCAGCGCGGGCGCATTGAGCGTTACCGTGCCGATGCTGGACGCGCCGCCGACTACGCTGCTGGGCGCAAGGGACACGGAAAAGGCCGCCGGGTACGTTGTCTGGGACTGGACTGCGCCGCTGGAGTTGATCACCTCTATCTGCACGGTTCCGTCTGTCTTCGTCCACAAAATACTGATGCTGCCGGCAGACCCGGCGCTTAAACATTTGGGGGTAAAGCCTACGGGGTCAGGATAATTTTGATAGGTATAATTGGAATTGGGCGCGATATTCCAGAGTGAGATTGTGTTGTCGGAAGGATGGTTCCAAAGGATGCGCGGGGCATTGGTGCTGTCAACGATCAGGGAGATCGGAGAGTATCCAGTGTACGGGCCGTAATTGTTTGCAGCCGTTCCGGTGTCGGCATTGTACCATAGGGAAATTTGGCCGCTGGTATTGACCCACAAGACGCGCGGAATGTTGTTGGGGCCGACGGCAAGAAAAGAAGCCGTCCATCCGGGATAGGGGCCAAAGCTCGGCCCGGCTGAAGAAACGTCAGCGTTTGTCCACAGCGACATTGCGCCGCTGGTATTTGTCCACATGATGCGCGGAATGTTGTTGCCGCCGACGGCTACACTGGCTGCCGTCCATCCGGGGTAAGGGCCATAATTTTCCGTCGTGGCGCTGGCGCTGCTTTCCGTCAGGTTCCAGAGCCACATGCTGCCGTCGGTTTTGTTCCATAGAATGCGCGGAACGTTGTTGCCGCCGGTTGCCGCCATGAGAGGGCTATAGCCGGGATATGGCCCGAAAAGGTTGACACCGGTGGGGGTGGTTGCAGTAGTGCGCCAGTAGGCCATGCTGCCGTCGGAGTTTGTCCAGACAAGGCGCTGGAGATTGTCGGAGCCACCCGCCATGCTGTCAACCTGCGGGGCGGACAAAGCGGGCGCAGGCTGGAAAGCCATGCCAAGAAGCAGGGCCAGCAAAGTCAGAAAAGGCCGGGCAGAGAAATTATGCATCGTCGAAATCCTTGTAAGAAAACGCCGTCACTTTCGGTGCGCGGCGGTCGTGCAACGTGCTTTGTCCTCTGCCCGAACAGCAACAGAAATCTTTATGCTGACATGGTATCATACTTTACGCCCCACGTCAAGAACTATTTTTTCAGCCCTATTCTCGCCCCGCCCCTTTGCTTGACACGCCCCGGCGACTCCCGGTATAATCAATTTCCCCGCAAAGGCGCGCGGCCTAATGTTACCCTTGAAGGAGTGCGCCGCGGCTTATGTCCCTCTTTGACCAATACACCCTGGACGGTTTTTACGACGAAATGTTTGAGCGCGAAGGCGTTCCCCGCCCCCACTATCGCAGCCTTCATGCGACGCTGGAGTCGCTGACCGCCCGCGATTTCCGCCAGCGCGCCCAGATGGCCGAGGTGAGTATGCTCAATCAGGGCGTGACGTTCACCGTGTACGGCGACGATCAGGGCCTGGAAAAGACCATGCCGGTGGACCTTGTGCCGCGCATTATCACGCACGAAGAATGGGAACGCATGGAGCGCGGGCTGATCCAGCGTCTGCGCGCCCTGAATTTGTTTCTTAAAGACATCTACCACGATCAGAAGATACTCAATGACGGCATCATTCCGCGCGATCTGGTCGTCAATGCCAAGCATTTCCGGCGCGAGCTGCTGGGCGCGAAAGTTCCCAAAGACATTTATGTCCATATTTGCGGCACGGATTTGGTGCGCGACGACAAGGGCGACTATTACATTCTGGAAGACAATCTGCGCTCGCCGTCCGGGGTGTCCTACCTGCTGCAAAACCGGATGCTGATGACGCGCATCTTTCCGGGCCTGTTTCGGGAAAACCGCGTGCTGGCGGTAGACCACTACTGCTCCCAGCTTTTGACCAACCTGCGCTACGTTTCCCCCCGCCAGAGCGATGACCCGACGGTGGTGCTGCTGACTCCGGGCGAGTTCAATTCGGCCTACTTTGAACATGCGTTTCTGGCGCAGCAGATGGGCATTGATCTGGTGCAGGGCCGCGATCTCTACGTCGAAAACAATCTGGTCTGGATGAAGACCACGCGCGGCCCGCAGCGGGTGGATGTGATTTACCGGCGCATCGACGACGACTTTTTAGACCCGCTGACATTCCGCCCCGACTCCAGCCTCGGCATCCCCGGCCTCATCAACGCCTATCGTGCCGGAAATGTCGCGCTTGCCAATGCCGTCGGCACCGGCATTGCCGACGACAAAGTCATTTACGCTTATGTCCCGGCCATGATTAAATACTATCTCGGCGAGGACGCCCTGCTGCCCAATGTGCCGACATTTCTGTCCAGCGACGCTGCCCAGCGCGACCATATTCTTAAAAATCTGGATAAACTGGTCGTCAAAAGCGCCAATGAAGCCGGCGGCTATGGGATGCTGATGGGGCCGCAGTCCACCAAAGCCGAGCAGGACTCGTTTGCCGAGCAGATCAAGGCCGATCCGCGCAACTTCGTCGCCCAGCCTCTTGTGCAGATTTCACGCGCCCCCTCTTTTGTGGCTGATGTCAACGGCTTTGAGGGCCGCCATATTGACCTGCGGCCCTACATTTTGATGGGCGAGGACATCACGATTATCCCCGGCGGCCTCACCCGCGTCGCCCTCCGCAAAGGCTCCTACGTCGTCAACTCGTCCCAGGGCGGCGGCTCCAAAGACACCTGGGTGCTGGCCCGCCCCGCCGGACAGTCCCAGTCTCAGGCGCAAAGCCTGGGAACCATGCGCCAGTCGCAGGGGCAGTCATCGGGAGAAAAAGAAACGCGGCCTGTGGAGAGCGTGGTGGAGGGGTAGCGGGAATAAGGGCCGGGCTATTCGGAGAAAGGCCCTCCGGGCCTGAGGATTGAGATAGCAAATAACACGGAAGGGAAGGGAGCCAGGAAGGCCATGTCAGACGTTTACGAGGAATCCTATCACCATTTGATATGGGCGACCAAAATGCGAGAGGCGATGGTGACTCCGCGCATGGAAAGCCTGCTGCACACTTACATCCGGCAAAAGTATCGCGAAATGCAAGCGTTTGTTGATGCGCTCAATGGAATGCCCGATCATCTGCACCTTGTCTGCTCGCTACCGGCGCACTGCTCCGTTTCCGATATCATTAACGCTGTGAAAGGCGGTTCCTCGCACTACATCAATCACCTTTCGGGGAATGATCCCTTGCGCTGGCAGCCCGGTTACGGCCATCTGACATTTTCCGCCCCTGATTTGCCCCGCATTGTCGCGTATGTAGAAAAACAAGAAGCACATCATGCCGAAGTCAGATTATCGCCGAAAATGGAGCGCATCTCTTCAGGCCCAAAGGGCCTTTCTCCGAATAGCCCGGCCCTGAAGGGCCGGGTGCTGATAAACTCGGCCTGACTTAATCTCTCTCATCAAGGACTTATCTATGCTCGCTCGTGAAGCCGACGCTATGTTCTGGATCGGACGCTATGTGGAACGCGCCGAAGCCACCGCCCGGATTGTAGACGTTCAATATCACTCGGAACTCGAAGGCGCGTTTCCGCTGGCCCAAGGCGGTGAAATTGACCCTTCCGCGCTCTGGGGGCCGATTCTGGCAATCTCCGGGGACGCGGAATTGTTCAAGGCCACATACGGAGATGATCAAGCCGAGCGAAATGTGCTGGACTTTTTCGCGTTCAGCCGGGACAACGGCAATTCCATTGCCTCCTGTGTGACCCGCGCCCGTGAAAATGCGCGCGGCGTCCGCGAGATGATCTCGTCGGAAATGTATGAAAGTCTCAACATCTTCTTTTTGGAAGCCACGCGCTGGGATGTGGACAAGATTCTGGGTGCCTCGCCGCACGGATTTTTCACGCAGGTCAAGAATAATTCCCATCTTTTTCACGGCATCAGCGACCGTACGCTGCCGATTGATGAAGCGCGCGCGTTTTTAGAATGCGGCATGTTTTTGGAGCGGGCGGACAAAACAGCGCGAATGCTGGACGTGAAGTATCATATCCTGCTGGGGTCGGGCGAAGTCGGTGGGACGCTGGATCAGCATCAGTGGACGGCGGTGCTGAAAAGCGTCGGCGCCTTTGAAGCCTTCCGCAAGGCCAATCGGTTCGGAATCACCCCCGCCAAAGTCGTTTCGTTTCTGGTTCGCAATCCGGCTTTCCCCTCCTCCATCAGTTATGCCGTGACGCAGGCGGACCGCGCCCTGCGCCAGATCGGCGGCACGAAAGGACTGCCCGCCGCCAACCGAGCCGAGCGGCTAGTCGGACGGCTTCGGGCCGACCTGGCATTTATGACGACAGACGAGATTATTGCCCAGGGACTGCATCAATTTTTGGATCAGGTGCAGATTCGCTGCATTGAAATCGGCAGCGCCATTTCCGAAGCTTATCTGCGCTACTAAAGTGTCCGGCTGCCTAGACTCTAACAGCGCCGCGCTGGATTCTCTCCGACAAACCAAGTTTCATCCGGCGACGCAGGACGGCGTCAGCTATTCGCAGGATTTTGAGCAGATTTTCACGCTCGCGCAATGAAATGATGCCGCGCAGCCTTGACAAAATGCCCCGCCGGGCCGTATAGTAAAGACGCAGAAGTTGAGTCGGAGGAATGTTCGCTGTGGCACGCAATCAATCGAGTGGGGCGTTGAAATTTGTCGGCGCTGCTGCCCTGGCTATCGTCGGCGGCATCGCGATTGGATATTTTGTGGGCGACACGCATTCGCCCCATACCGGGGAACCGGCTTTGCAAGCAGCAGCCCCGGTGATTTCGACCCCGGCCCCCTCCGTCGCGCCCCCGGTTCAGCATTTACGCCCGACCAATGGCGACTATACCGCGCCCGGAGCGCCGCGTATCGCCATCCGCGAGGAAAGCACGCCGATCCTGCACCGCGTCACCCAGACGCCGCCTGCCGCCCCGGACCCGGAAGCCACACAGGAAGCGGTTCCGCCGCCCCCGCCCAGCAGCCCGCATCCCTCGGCGGCCAGTTTGGCGCATTCCAACGGAGCAGACAGCGGCAGTACAGGCAGCGCGCCTTCCCCTCCTGCCGCCGCCGCGGATACCAGCACACCTGCCCCGGATAAAACCGGCAGCAACGGCAGCGCCTCCACTCCCGCACCCGCCGATCCCGATTTTGAGCGTGTCGGCAAACCGTCCGATTCCGAAAGCGGCCAGGAGGGCAGCGGTAAGGCGCAGTTTCGCGTACAGACCGGCTCCTATACGGATGAGAGCGATGCCCGCAGCATTGCCGATGAGCTGCGCGGCAAGGGCTATACCACCAGCACCCGCAGCGAGCGCGAGGGCGACCATTTGATCTACAAAGTTCAGGTGGGAGCCTACCGCACGAAAACCGGAGCCGGCAAAGCCGCTGATGACCTTCAGAAAAAAGGCTATCCCGCCTACGTCTCTCCTATCGGGCCGTGAGAATTTTCTTTGTAGGGGCAGGGCTTGCCCCTGCCCCTACTTGTTTTCGGAGCGCGGGTCCAGCGCATCGCGCAGGGCGTCCCCCAGGAAATTCAAACTCAGCACCGTCAGCGACAGGCACAGGGCCGGATAAATGACCAGCGTTGGGTGGGAGCGCCAGTAATGCGACGTGCGCGCGACGCTGATCATCTTGCCCCAGGACGGCAGCGGGTCCTGAACTCCGATTCCCAGAAACGACAGCGTGGCTTCAGCAATGATGACACCGGCGATGTCAATCGTTGCGGCCACGACAATCGGCGACAAAAGATTGGGCAGAACGTGGCGGCGAATAATCTGCCCGCTCGGAATGCCCAGGGCGCGCGCCGCTTCCACAAACTCGCGCTCGCGCAGGACCAGCGCCTGCCCGCGCACCAGACGGGCCAGCCCCGGCCAGCCGGTGATAGCGAGGGCGACAAATAAATTGCCCACACTTTGCCCGTACACGGCCATGATCAAAATCGCCAGCAGAATGTCCGGGAACGCAAACATCATGTCGGTCAGCCGCATCAGCAGTGTGTCTGTCCAGCGGCCATAGTAGCCCGCGATGAGGCCGATGGGAATGCCCACCGCCAGCACCAAAATCTCCACGCCAACGCCGACGGACAGGGAAACCCGTGCACCTACGGCCAGCCGCGTCAGCAGGTCGTAGCCCGTATCATCCGTTCCCAGCCAGTGCCGCGCCGACGCCGAGGCGCTGATATCATCGGTAGGATGGGCATAATTGTACGGCGAAACCAGCGGATACAC
Organism: Capsulimonadaceae bacterium; assembly: GCA_965277095.1. Taxonomy (GTDB): domain Bacteria; phylum Armatimonadota; class Armatimonadia; order Armatimonadales; family Capsulimonadaceae; genus JANXMY01. Next base: position 1,504,081 of record OZ255718.1, on the reverse strand, counting down.
AATCGCCATCAGCACAATCAGCGCGAGCACGACAAGGCTTGCCGACGCCAGCGGATTGCTGACCAGCCGTTTCCAAAGGCCCGGTGCGGGCCGCGCCGCCGTTAGCCCTGCCGCCTCCTGCCGCTCTTGTTCCAGCATCACACTCACGCCGCGCCCTCCACCGCCTTCACGCGCGGGTCCAGCGCGGCATACAGCAGGTCGGTTAGCAGGTTGATCCCGACGAAAATCACGGCCAGCAGCAGGGTTGTCCCCTGAATGACCGAGTAATCGCGCTCGCCCAGCGAATCAATGGACGCCGCCCCGACGCCGGGAATGGTGAATATGGTTTCTACGACAAAGGACCCCGACAGCAGGTATCCAAATGAAACCCCCGCCGTCGTCAGTACGGGCAGAAATGCGTTCTTGAGCGCGTGCTTCAGCAGCACCGTCAGGGGCGGCAGTCCTTTGGCGCGCGCCGTGCGAATATAGTCCTGCCGCAGCGTTTCCAGCAGGGAAGCCCGTGTCATGCGGGCAATCAGCGCCGCAGGCCGCGCCGCCAGCACCACCGCCGGCAGCACCAGATGATCGGGCGAGATGGTCCACAGATTGTCCTGCGCGGGCGGCGGCAGCCAGCCGAGCGCCTGCACGAAAATGAGGATCAGAACCGGGGCGAGGACAAAGTTGGGAAGAGTCACTCCGATCAGAACGGAAGTCATCAGCGCCCGATCCAGCAGGGTATTTGGCTTGAGTGCGGCAGCCATTCCCGTCAGCAGACCGACAGCCAGGGCCAGTACAATGGCGGCAAAGGCCAGCAGGAAAGTATTCGGCAGGCCGCGCTTTAAAAAATTCGTGACGGGTTCATGGTCACGCAGGAATGAGCGCCCCAGATCGCCGTGGGCTACCCCTGCCAGGTACAGGCCATAGCGCGTCAGCACGGGCTTATCCAGGCCCAGATCGTGCCGGGCCTGCGCGACGGCAGCCGGCGTGGCTTTGTCCCCGGCGGCAATCAAGGCCGGATCGCCGGGGGCCGACGCCGCAATGAAGAATGTCAGCGTGCAAACGGCCCACACTGAGACCAGGGCGAGAGCCAGACGCTGAAGAAGAAATTGGAGCATAGGTCATAAAATCGCAACAGCCGATACTGATCCGGCCCGATACTGATCTGGGCCGATTTATTTCGCTGCGACGTAAAATTGGTTCAGCGCCGACAGCAGGCCGGCAATCGTATGCTCCCCGGCGATGATGTCCGGGACACGGCCCAGAAGTTCCGTCGCTGTCTTCGCCGTGCTGGGGCCAATGCAGGCAACGATGACGCCTGCGGGCAGCGTGGAAGTGCCGAGGGCCGCCGTAAAGTTTTTCACGGTGGAAGAACTGGTGAACGTCACCCCGTCTACAGTTCCCGCCGCCAGCCGCTGCCGAACGTCCGAAGCCCCGGCTCCGTCCAAAATGTTTGCGTAGGCTGTTACGGCATCTACGGTCGCTTCGCGAACCGTCAGGGCCTCAACCAGTCCCTCATCGCCTTCTGCCGCGCGGGGAACCAGAATGTTGCAGCCGAAGACTTCTCCCGGCAATTCTTCGCCCAGCCCGGCCCCAGTTGCTGTTTGCGGCTGAAAATCGGGCTGAAGGCCACGGCTACGCAGCGCGTCCGCGGTTGCCGGGCCGACGGCGGCCAGTTTCGCCGCCCCAAACGCCCGCGCATCTTTTCCCGCCGCCGCCAGACGGTCGCAGAACGATTGGACAGCAGGCGCACTGGCAAAGCATATCCAATCGTAAGTCCCCGCCCGGATAATCGCGTTGTCCAGCCCGTGATAGCCATCGGCGGGCGGCACCAGGGAAATGAGTGGAAATTCAATCGGCTCCGCGCCGTGCTCCCGCAGAGCGGCGGCGAACTCCGAGGCTTGTTCCCGCGCACGGGTGACAATGATGCGCTTGCCCGCCAGCGGCCCCCTGTCAAACCAGCGCAGTTTCTCGCGCAGGCGCACCACTTCGCCGACAATCGTGACCGCCGGAGCCTGGAACTTCGCCGCCCGCACTTTGTCGACCACATCGCCCAGTGTTCCCACCAGCGTTTCCTGCTGACCGGCCCATGTTCCCCAGCGCACCAGGGCGACGGGTGTTCCGGCAGAGCGCCCGTGCGCCATAAGCTGCGAGACGATTTCTTCCAGGTTCTCCACGCCCATCAAAAACAGAAGCGTGTCGGCGGCATAAGCGATTTTGTCCCACTGCCGCCGTCCTTCCGCTTGACCCGGCGCTCGCGTTCCCGACTCTCGCCCGTCATCGCGCTCATGGCCCGTAATCACGGCGAACGATGAAGCTGCATCGCGGTGCGTTACGGGGATGCCCGCGTAGGCCGGGGCGGCAATCGCTGAGGTAACGCCAGGAATGACCACAAAGGAAATGCCGCGCTCCTGGAGATATTCGGCTTCTTCGCCGCCGCGCCCGAACACAAACGGGTCGCCGCCCTTGAGCCGCGCGACCGTATTGCCCGCCGCCGCCCGGTCGGCCAGAAGCGCATTGATGCCGTCTTGCGTCATCGCGTGCTGATCGGCTTTCTTGCCGACATAAATGCGCTCGGCATCCGCCCGCGCATGATCCAGCAGCTTAGGGTGCGCCAGACGGTCATACACGACCACGTCGGCTTTTTGGAGCGCGTCCGCCCCGCCGACGGTAATCAGTTTCGGGTCGCCCGGCCCCGCCCCAATCAGATACACTGTGCCTGCGGTCATTGATCGCGGCCCGCCGTATCCAACCGACTCAGTTCCTGGCTCACGTTCTCTTTCAGCATCATTGTCCTATGATACCCGCCACAGCAATCTTAATTATCCCTCTCCTGTCTGGCAGGCGATAAATGGCTATGCTTTTATGTTGTGGTAAAATAGAAATGCAGCTCCGATTATTTTACCGGAGAGTTTATTTTTTCCGCCCGCAGGACGGGGAAACGCCGCGAAAGGAATTTATTCCGTCGCAAGTATTTCATCACAGCGAGGTACACTGATCCCATGCCGACTTATGGCTACGAATGTTTGTCCTGCGACAACCAGTTTGAAATCTTTCAAAGCATCAAAGATGATGCGCTGACGACTTGCGATTCCTGCGGCGGGACGCTGCGAAAGCGCATTTATCCCGTCGGAATTTCTTTTAAAGGCTCCGGCTTTTATGTCAATGATTATGCGCCCAAGTCCGGTGGCCCCTCGGCTCCGGCGGCGGACGCACCCAAGTCGGACGCAGGCGCAGACACGAAAGCCGACGCTCCGAAAGCGGAACCCGCCAAGACCGAAGGGAAATCCGAGGCGAGCCCGGAAACCAAAGCCGAGCCGAAAACTCCGGCGGCGGCTTCGGCCTGACTGGTGCCGAGCCGGAAACAGGTGCAGGCAAAAAGCCCCCGCTCAAACTTGAGCGGGGGCTTTTTGTGCTGACAGGGCCGAGACGCGCCTCTCCGTTAGCGTCCCTGCGAAAGCGCCGTCGCGGTATAGCCTGCAAACGGGCCGTAATTGCTGAAGGTGTAAATGCCGGCGGCATTGTCCAGGCTCCAGAGAGACATTTGGCCGTTCGCCCTGTCCCACAGCACCCGCGTTCGCCCGTCCGGCTCATCCGCCACGGCTTTGGCGGACCAGCCATCATAGGGACCGTAGTTGTGGTAAGTAAAGCTGCCAGTGCTTCCGCTCATTGTGTAGTTCCAGATGGAGGCGGTGCCGTCAAAGTTGTTCCACAGAATGTGCGTGGTGTTGTCCGCGCCGACGCTGAGTGCAACGGCGGTATAGTGCGTAAAGGGGCCAAACGTATTGACCGTGTAGTTGCCCGTGCTGAGCGTGTAGTCATCCAGCGACATGCGCCCGTCTACGTTGTCCCAGAGGACGCGGGTATTATCATCCGGCCCATCGGCCAGCGCGATGGCCGACCAGTTGGGATAGGGGCCGTAGTTATGGTATGTGTAGAGACCGCTGTCCGTGCTGTAGTTCCAGATGGACGCCGTGCCGTCCGTGTTGTTCCACAAAACATGCGTGGTGTTGTCTGCGGCGACGCTGATCGCCATCGCCGTGTAGCCGGGGAAAGGGCCGAAGTTGTGGAACGTGTAGCTGCCGGTGTTATTATCCAGGCTCCAGAGGGAGGCGGTGCCATCGGTTTTATTCCAAAGCAGCCGTGTCCGCCCATCCGGCCCGTCGGCAATCGCGCTGGCCGACCAGCCGGAGAAAGGGCCGTAGTTTTGATAGGTATAAGCGCCGCCGGCAAGAGGGACATTCCAGACGGACGCAACGCCGCTGGCGGTATTCCATAAAATATGGATCGGCGTTGACGGGTATTCAAACGCGCCGATGTCGGGGCGCGCGCCCTGCGGTCGGTGGAAGCCCCGCTGGTCGACGGCAGGCGCAGTTCCAGTGTAGTTGGCGTCAATCGCCGGGCTGCCTGTCAGGAGTGCTAGTGTGGCGGTCGCGCCGCCATTATTTTGCAGGGGGCCGAGTTTCGCCAGGATGGGCGCGGCGGTGGTGCCGACCTGGTCGTGCGCGCTTCCGTTCACGAATGGCCCGCCGGTTCCGTCGCCGATCAAGTTGGAGCCGGCGCTGGCAAACGTGCCGCCAGTTCCTTGTTCCACATCGGCGTCGGCGGCGCCCGTTCCGGCGACATTGCCCGCCACCAGGCAGCCGGTGAGGGTGATGCGTCCGCCGCCGGCCACAGCCAATCCGCCGCCTACGCCATCGGTAGTCAGAGTGTTGCCGCTGATGGTGCAGGAGCGCAGGCTAAGTGCGCCCTGCGAGAAAATGCCGCCGCCTTCATTGGACGAGTTTGCCGTCAGGGTGCTGCTGGTGACAGACGCGGTGCCGGCGACCAGCAGGCCGCCCCCGCTGGAAGCCGCGGAATTGCCGCTGAACGTGCAGCCTTGCACCGTCAGATTGCCCTCGCCGTCCACGCCGCCGCCGCTGAACTGCGCGGCATTGCCGCTGAAGCTGCAATTGGTCACTGTCAGCGTGGCCCCGGCGGCGGCGGAAATCCCGCCGCCGGAGCCATTCGTGGCGGAATTCGCCGAAAGAATGCAGCCGTTCAAGGCAAGCGTACCGCTGCCTTCCAGAATGCCGCCGCCGCTGGCAGCGATGCTGCCGCCGGTCAATGTCAGGCCGCTGATGGAAATGGCTCCGCCCGTCATGTGCAGGACGCGGGACGCGCCGCCGCCGCTGACCGACAGCGCAGCCGCGCCCGGCCCGGTGATTGTCATGTTATGCGCCAGCGGCAATTCGCCGCCGGTCAGGGTAATTGTGCCGGTGACGCCGGTGGCGAACGTGATCGTATCGCCGATGTCGTTGTTTGCTTCGGTAAGTGCCAGGCGCAGGGAGCCGGTGCCGCTGTCCGCGGTGTTGGTCACAACCAGCGCCCGGCCCTGATACACTTCATACGCTCCAATATCGGCGCGCGCTCCCTGAGGCCGCACGACTCCGCGCTGATCCGTGGCAGGTGCCGCGTCGCCGCTGTAGTCGGCGTCAATCGCGGGAGAACCGGGCAGGAGGGCCAGCGTGTCGGTGGTTCCTTCATTGGCTTGCAGCGTTCCCAGCAGGGGAGCGATGGGAGCCGCGGCGGTTCCGACTTGATCGTGGCTGAGGGCGTTGGTAAAGCCCAGGCTGCCGGCGCCGTTGCCGATGAGGTTGGAACCCAATGTCGTCCCGGATGCCGAGCCGGCACAGTTCAGGTCGGGGCTGGACGGCGCCTGGTTGGTTGCCACCAATGTTCCCTGAAGGGTCAGCGCCGTGCCGCTGTCGTCAATGCCGCCGCCATGCCCGCCGCTGCCGGTGACTGTGTTTCCCGCCACCGTGCAGCTTGTCAGGCTGACCTGGCCGGCATCGGAAATGCCGCCGCCGCTCAAAAGCGCCGTGTTGCCGAAAAACGTGGCATTGGTCGCACTGAGCGCGCTGCCGGCGTACAGGCCGCCACCGGTGCTGCCGCCGCCGCTGGCAGTGTTGCCGGAAAAGGTGCAGACGGAAAGGTAGGATGCGCCGCCGCCGGACTGATCATTCAGGTACAAGCCGCCGCCCGCCCCGCCGAGGCTGCCGAAGCTGCTGACGGTGTTGCCGGATACCGTGCAGTTGGTCAGAGTATCCGGCCCGGAGTTCAGCGCAATGCCGCCGCCGGACGCATGGCTCGCGGTGCAGCCGGTGACGGTGCTGTCTGAGAGGTCCAACGTGCCGGAGCCTTCCACGTCGATTCCCGCGCCGTACTGCGGTGAGGGCGCGCTTCCGGTGACATGGCCGCCGGTGATGGTCAGCCCCGAAATGTAAACCGTCCCCGTAGTGATCTGAAAAACCCGGCTGGCATTGTCGCCGCTAATGGTCAGCGTCGACTGTCCGGGACCAACCAGCGTTACGCTTTTGCTGATCGTAAGCTGACCCGTCAGCAGCGTGATCGTCCCGGTCACATTGGTCTGAAATTCAATATAGTCCTGAGTGTCCCCGTCGACCGCCGCCGAAGCCAGGGCCGCGCGCAGGGAGCCGGTTCCGCTGTCACTGGTATTCGTGACCAAATAAAACGCCGCCGCCGCGGGCCGTGCCAGGCCAAATGCGCCCAGCAAACCCAGCAAACTGATCAAGAGGAGGCGTCCGGCCTGTCGCCGAAGCCTCGCAGAAGATGAAAGCATCGCGAAATAAGAGAAAGGTGACATAAGAGCGGTTCTTTCTTTGAAGCAGCAGTGTTTCCCAGCGGTAAGCAGCGAAGACAAGCCATTATATCACAGCCGCGCGCCGAGGGCAAGAGGCCAGCAAAAAAAAGCAGGGCAATTGCATATCAGTCACCGAAACAGAAGGGCGGCCACCGAAACAGAAGGGCGGCCACACGGGGCCGCCCCTACGCCCGTCAACCGTAGGGGCAGGCCCCCGTGCCTGCCCTTTCCCCCGTGCCTGCCCTTTTCCCGTGCCTGCCCTTTTATCTTTGATATGCAATTGCTCTGCCAAAAAAAGCCGCTTCCGCCGTTCGCATCGGCAGAAGCAGCTTTTTATTAACAGCCGAAGTTAATTCCCGGCAGAAAGGGCAGTCGCCGTCCAGCCGGAATAAGGTCCGAAATTGTGGAAGGTGTACGTTCCCGCATTATTGTCCAGGCTCCACAGGGAAGCGGCTCCACTACTCTGGTTCCACAGCACCCGCAGCCTGCCGTCGTAGCCGTCGCTGAGGGTGCGGGCCGCGTAGCCCGCATAGGGGCCGTAGTTCTGGTAGGTGTAGGTGCCGTCCGTGGTGGAATAGTTCCAGATCGAGGCCACGCCGCCCGTGCTGTTCCAGAGAATGTGCGTGGTGTTATCCAGCCCGACGCTGATGGCGGCGGCGGTGTAGCCGGCGAAGGGGCCGAAGTTGTGATAGGTGTATGTCGCCGCCGCGTTGTTCAGGCTCCACACCGACGCCGTTCCGTCGGTTTTGGTCCAGAGGACGCGCAATAGGCCGTCCGCGCCGTCGGCGATGGTTTTGGCGGTGTAGCCGGCGAAGGGGCCATAGTTCTGGTAGGTGTGGCTGCCGTCGGTGGTCGAATAGTTCCAGATCGAGGCCACGCCGCCGGTGTTCGTCCAGAGAATGTGGGTCGTACCGTCCACGCCCACGCTGAGAGCATTGGCGGTGTAGCCGGAATAAGGGCCGAACGAGTTCTGGGTGAAGCTGCCGGTCGCATTGTTCAGGTTCCAGATCGACGCCGTGCCATTGACATTGTCCCACAGCATCCGCGTCTGCCCGTCCGCGCCGTCGGCCACGGCCACGGCAGTCCATCCGGGGTACGGGCCGTAGCTGTTCTGCGTGAGGGTTCCCGTCGCCGGGCTGTAATTCCACAGGGAGGCGGTTCCATTCGTGTTGTTCCACAGGACATGCGTGGTCAGCGGCAGGGCTTCCAGTGCGCCGATGCTGGGCGCGGCGGGCCGGGCCGCGCCGTCCTGAGCCACGACGCTATACGCGGGAGCCGACGCGCTGCCTTTGCCGAGGCAGGGCGACCCGAACCGCAGATGCAGATCGGAAGGCGCAAAAAGCGGATCGGCGCTGAGATTGCCGGTTCCCGCGAAGCCGCCCTGCACATCCGAGTAGGTGATGTCCGGCGCGGCGCTGCTGACGCTGATGATCTCGCCGCCGGTGTCCCCGTAAAGAATGCAGTTGGTCAAAAGCGGAGCGCCGCCGTTGAGGGACAAACCGCCGCCGCTGTTGGCGGTAAAAGTGCAGTTGGTCAGCGCAGGTGTCCCGGCCTTCAGAACGCCTTCCAGAAAGACGCCTCCCCCGCCGCCTTTGGCCGCGAAGTTGCCGCTGAACGTGCAGCCGGTGAATGTCGGCGAGCCGCCCTGCACATACGCGCCGCCCCCGCCATTAACGGCGGTGTTGTCGGTGAAAATGCAGTTGGTAATCGTTGGGGAACAGCTATAAATGTTGATGCCGCTGCCGTATGACCCCTGCCCGTTCTCAATCGTGAACCCCTGAATAACGGTAGACGCCGTTTCGCCGGCCTGAATGATAAAAATTCGGCCCTGCTGCTGGCCGTTGATGATGCAGTGCGCCGGGCCGTTGGCCGAGCGCAGCGTCAGCGCCTTGCCCCCGGTGGTCAGGCTTTGCTCGTAATAGGTGCCGTCGGCGACTACAATGGTGTCCCCGGTTTTGGCCGCGCCCAGCGCCGCACCGATGGTCGGCGTCGCCCCGCTGGGAACCGACAGTGTCGCGGCCTGCGCGGCTCCGGCCAGCAGGCAAAGCAAAGCCAGCGAAAGCACCCAAAAACGGCGAGAATGAGAAACAACGAACATGGAGAAACGTCCTTTTCTTACGGGAGAGCCAGGAGGAAATCACTCATACTGCCAAACCTGCATAAATCGTGCCAAATTTCCCGCCCGGCGAGAATGTACGCGGAAATCGCACGGATATTATAACACACTTTGCCGGGTCGGCGCAAAAAAGAGGCTCCCGCTCTGGTTTGAGCGGGAGCCTCTGCGTCTTGCCGAGCAGCGCATATCAGTTCCCGGCGGAGATGGCAGCCGCCGCCCAGCCCGTATATGGCCCGAAGTTGTGGTAGGTGTACGTTCCCGTGCTGTTGTCCAAACTCCACAGCGACGTCGGGCCGCCTGCCGTGTTCCAGATCACGCCCATTCTGCCATCGACCCCATCCGTAATCGCTGCCGCCCGGTATCCTCCAAACGGCCCGTAGTTCTGGTAAGTGTAGGTTCCGCTGGCTGTGCTGTAGTTCCAAATCGAAGACTGCCCGGTGCTGATGTTGTTCCAGAGAACATGAGTCGTCCCGTCCGCCCCTACGCTCACCGATTTGGCTATGTAACCTGCAAATGGCCCAAACGTATGCTGGGTAAACGTCCCTGCTGTGTTGTCCAGGCTCCAGATGGATGCCATGCCGTCGGTCTTGTCCCACAAGACCCGCAGTTTGCCGTCCGTGCCGTCGGCGATGGAAACCGCCGCCCACCCGGCGTAGGGGCCGAAAGTATGCTGGGTGAACGCCCCGGTCGTACTGTAGTTATAGAAGGAGGCTGTACCGTTGGCATTTGCCCAGAGAACGTGGGTTATGTTGTCCGGCCCAACGCTGAAGGCTTTGGCTGTCCAGCCTGGTGAGGGGCCAAAACTGAATTGGCTGAACACGCCGGTCGTGTTGTTGAGGCTCCAAATGGAGGCCGCGCCATTGGTGTTGTCCCAGAGAACGCGGGTCAGTCCGTCAGTTGCACCGTCCGCGATGGCTTTGGCGCTCCATCCGGCGTAGGGGCCGTAAGAGTTCTGCGTATAGGTTCCCGCTGTGGGACTATAGTTCCAAATCGAGGCGGTGTTGGCGTTGTCCCAGAGAATATGGATTGTCTTAGTGCCTTCATAGGCTCCTATGGTGGGCGGGTTGCCGCGTATGTTGCCGTCCTTGTCGGTAGCCGGTGCGCCGCTGGCAGTTCCCGCACCGATGCAGGGTGTACCGGATTTCAGGTGAACATCACCCCCGGCAGCGTTGACAAACAGCGGGTCGGCGTTGATATTTCCTGTCCCTGCATAGCCATCTTGAATGTCAGAGTAATTGATAGTGGAACCACTGCCGCTAGTAGAGAACTCGCTGCCTATGTCTCCAAAAAATATGTCATTAAGGAAGGTAATTATGCCACTACCGCCATTAATACTGTAACTACCGCCAAACCCGGTTTCAGGTGAATTATTTCCGCTGACAGTACAGGCTGTTATGGTAATTTTGCCATTATCCGTGTTCCAATTGCAAATTCCGCCGCCTGCCCCATTTCTGGCAGTGGAATCATTTGCCTTGTTGTTTAAAATAGTACAGTTGATAAGGGTCAGGAGGCCAGTACTATTAAAATTTGAGTTGTAAACCCCACCGCCGTTGCCATTAACTGAAGTGTTACCGAAAATCGAACAACCTGTCAATTCGATTTGTGCATAAGTGGGGCTTTGCGAGTTGGCACTACTGCTGTCTTCATTCTGATTATAGATGCCGCCACCATCAGTTGAAGTGTTATTCGAGACCGTGCAGTTAGTCAAAGTAATAGTAGCAATGTCGTTGACATTTTTGTTGTATACACCACCGCCAGAGTACGCTGCTGTATTGCCAGAAATGGTACAGCCAATCAATGAGATTGTGCCACTACCCTTACCTGTTTCATTGTCGCATCCGCCGCCGTTGCCGGGCGTTGTGTTACCTGAAATTGTGCAGTCGGTCAGCGTGATACTGCCGTTATTGCGAACTATAAAGTCGGTAACGCCGCCCCCAAGGCCTGTATTTGACCTGTTATCGGACACAAGGCATTTAGTCAGCATGATACTATTGTTATTGTTGAAGTCATCGTTTTCGATCCCACCGCTCGAGTCAGCAGTATTGCCTGAGACTGTGCAGCCCATAAGTGTGATTGTGCCGTTGGAGTTATAACAGCCCCCGCCTGCTCCATTGTAAGAAAATCCGTTGCTGTCATAGCCAGTTTTAGCTGTGTTACCTGAAATAACGCAGTTTCGAACCTCGGCGTTGCTATCCAGAATGGCTATGCCGCCGAGTCCACCGTTAGGATCGTTGGAAGTATAAATAGTGTAACCGTTTTTGACTGTGAAGCCATTAATAACGGCTGCCGTCTCGCCGCTGTGGATATAGAAGCCGCGATGATTGCCGGAGCCGTCGGAAGATGCAGTTCCGCCGCAGTCAATGATGGTGCTGGCCGCGCCTGCCGAAGACGTGACCGTGAGGCTTTTGCCGCCAAAGTCAATGTCCCTGTTGCCGGGGCCGCTGTAAGTCCCGGCGGCGACCAGCACCGTATCGCCATTCGCGGCGGCGGTGACGGCGGATTGAATGGTGAGATAGGTGGAAGAGGGAACATTGAGCGTGGCAGCGTGGGCGGCCATCCTGCCGGAGGCAAGCAGGCCGAGGGTGAGACAGAGCAGGCGGACAGAGCGAAGACGGGTCATAGCGACGTGTTACCTTTCGGTTCAACAGGTTGGAGACCCAAAGGGGATACAGCATGGCGCGGGTGCTTCAGGACGCCACACGGCAGTATAACATACTGACCGCGAAAAGGCAATGCTCAAGGGGCGGGGCAATCGTATAGCGAAGAACCATGCCCTAAACGGCACGGCTAAGCGGCGTAGACGCCAATAAGTCCCCGCTTTGCGGGGCTAGGAAAGATCATCGGAATTCGTGAACGCGGTTCTTAGAGACTGTCTAGAAAGAGTATCGGGCGGTTAAGAAACGGGCGATTAAAATCGCGGCAACGAGTTCACGAAACCGGCCTTCGCCGGTTAGGATTTGACTTTTCTTGAGTCTGCGAAGGCAGACTTCGTGCTTTTGTTGCTGCGGTTTCAACCGCCCGACCATGGTTGTTCTCATTTAGCGGGTTGCTCGGCAGGATTTTAGCCGGGGCCGAAAACGCGGCGCTGGCCGGGACGATCTTCATTGAGCGCCTGGGCCAGTGTCTGAACGGTGTCCCGGTGATCTTCCGAGTCGCCCTCGGTGAACGAATTCAGCAGGGCCTCCCAGGCGGCCAGGGTCGGCGCGTCCCACACCGGCGCAGGGGTGAAACGCTCTTGCAGCGCACGCCGCGCCACCGTGCCGAGTTCCTGCCCCTGCTGTTCAGCTTCCCACTGCATTCGGTTCGCCAGTTCTGTGGAAATGTCTATGGTCAGTGTCATATTTCTATTTTAGCACACCTTCGGTAAATTGCGAACGGCGTTGTTGCATCCCCAGCCCTGAAGGGCCGGGCTACACGGACAGACCCCCCTTCGGGGCTACAAAGTGGGCCTATCCGTAAAGTAAGCCTATCCGCTCGGTGTCTTCAGCCCCGAAGGGGGGCCTGTCCGTGTAGCCTGCCGCTTCAGCGGCAGGAAATCGCCGCCCCCATAACTCACGCGCCAGACCGAATTGGAGCCGTCGTCCGTGACCATCAGCGAGCCGTCATGGGCAATGGTGACGCCGACGGGGCGGCCCCAGACATGGCCGTCGGCGGTGACGAAGCCGGTCAGGAAATCGTCGTATTCCCCGGTGGCTTTGCCGTTTTGAAGCGGCACGCAGATCACTTTGTACCCGGTGCGGCGGGCGCGGTTCCAGGAGCCATGCTCGGCGGCGAAAATCATGCCTCGATAAGCGGCAGGGAACTGACGCGCGGTGTAAAACGTGAGCGCCAGCGACGCCGAATGGGATTGCAGCAGCACGTCGGGAACCGTGACATGGCCCGCCAGTTCCGGGTGCTGTCCCTGGTAGCGCGGGTCTTCATGGTCGCCGATGTAGCGCCAGGGCCAGCCGTAAAAGCCGCCGTCGGTGACATGCGTAATGTAGTCGGGAACCAGGTGGTCACCCAGCGTGTCCCGCTCGTTTACCGAGGTCCAGAGCGTCCCGATTCCCGGCTGAATGGCAATGCCCACCGGGTTGCGGATTCCCGACGCATAGACTCGGAAGCCGGTGCCGTCGGGATGGTACTGCAAGATGTCCGCCCGGTGGTATTCGTCGGCGTCATCGTTGTTGTTGGAATGCGAGCCGACGGAAACAAACATCTTTTGATTGTCCGGCGAAAATGCAATGTCGCGCGTCCAGTGGCCGCCCCCGCGCAGACGCCCGCCGCCGGGAATGTCCGGCACCACCGTCTCCGAAGGCCCGGTCGCGGTCAGATCGCCATTTTTATAAGGAAAGCGCACCACGGAGTCGGTGTTGGCAATGTAAACATATTTCGGATGGGGGCCGGTGGGATAAAATGCAATGCCGAATGGCTGCCGCAGGCCGTCGGTGAAAATGGACACCGTTTCGGGTTTGCTGGCCCCGTCGGCAGCGCGCAGGATTTTGACCCGGTTTGCACCGCTTTCCGCCACAAAGAGATCGCCGTTGGGCGCGGTGACAATCTTGCGCGGGTTGCTGAGGCCCGACGCGAACTGTTCGACTTTGAACCCGGCGGGAGCCTGCGGCCAGGCTCCGTCAGGCCGCGGAACCATCGGGGCGCCATTGTCCACCGAAGGCGTATCATGGGGCGGCGGCAGATCAGCCACGACCAAATGACGGCGCACTCCCGGCGCATCCGTGGTCCAGTCGCCCATCGCGTCCTGTCCGGTTCGCACTTCTCCGGCGGGAACCGCACGGATCGGACGAAGGACAACCGGCGCGGCGCTGTGCCGGTGCGTGAGGAAAAGAGAGCTGCCGGAAGCCAGCGCCAGAACGGCGGGAAGGACAAGCAAAAGTTTCATAGCCTTTTAAACGCTGACGGTCCAGGTGAGGTTCCCTGAAATCAGCCCGTTTTGACGTTTTTCCTGCGAGGCTGTATAATGAATGCGGCTGGCCTGGGGGAACACCACTATGCGAAGAAACCCATTTGCCGACGATCAGCGTCCGGCACCGATTCATGCTCTGGAATACTTTACCAATCGGGAAGGCTTTATCCAGTCTTTCACGCGCCACCTGGACACGCCGGCAGGCCAAGACCTTTCCGTGCTTGTGTTCTACGGCGTCGGCGGCATTGGAAAAACAACGCTGGTGCGGAAGCTCTGCGCGGATTTAATGCAGTCCGGCGCGCTCCTGCCGCACGCCCGGTTCAATCTGGAAAACGTGGGCGATCAGGCCCAGGCCTGCCGCGACGTGCTGCTGCGCCTGCGCTCGGATTTGGAGAGTGACTTCAGTGTGCAGTTCCCGCGCTTTGATCTGGCGCTGGCCGTGCTGCTTGCCCGTGAAGGAGGCGAACAACCCCCGCTGGTTCGGATCAGCCCCGGCCTCGGCGCGGCCTTCGGCGCTGCCCTGGAGTTCACGCCAAGCTTTATCAAAGCCGGCCTGAAACTTGCCAGCCAGCAGATCGAAAGCGCTGTGCAGCGCTCGGAAACGCTGGAACATTGGGTGCGACAGGTGGGCGGAACCGAGGCCGTGCTGGAATTGAGCGAACGGTTCGCCCAGGACGACCAGATCGTACTGGAAGAACTTGTTCGCCGTTTTGCACAGGACCTCGCGGAGAACCTGCCGGAGCGTCCGGGGAAAGCCTGCCGGGGCGTGCTGTTTCTGGATACTTATGAAGCCCTCTGGACTGGCCGCGAAAGCAGCCTGGCCTCGCAGGCGCGCCTGCTGGATGCGTGGGTGCGGCTTCTGGCCGAATACCTGCTGGGAGCCGGCGTGCTTCTGGTGATCGCCGGGCGCGACCGGCTGGGCTGGGGTGACGGCGACCCGGAGTGGGAAGCCTGCCTGGATCAGCACATTCTGGGCGGCGTGTCGGCCTCGGACGCGCAGACGTTTCTGGCCCGGCGCGGCATCGGCAGCCCGCCGGCGGCGGCTCCCGATGCGCTTCAGGCGGCCATTCTTCACTGCGCCGACACGTCCGCAGGGCCGGGGCAGCCGTCCGGGTGTCACCTGCTGGCGCTGGCCCTGAGCGCGGATATTGTGCAGAACACGCGCGCGGCGGGCGGAGACCCAGCTCCGGCGCTCTTTGCCGGCGTTCCCCCGGCGAAACTGGCCGGGGAGCTGGCGACGCGGTTCCTGAAATCCCTGCATAACCGGAACCTGGAACTGTGGGTGGAAGCGCTGAGTCTGACCCCGCGCTTTGATGAAGCCGCCGCCCTGGCGCTGGACGCGGAGCGCCAGCTTCATGCCGGACGCGCGGGCTGGGAGCAGCTTCGGCAGTATTCATTTGTGACCGCCCAGCCGGACGGCTTTTTTCGGATGCACCGAACCATGCGGGAAGTGCTGCGGGCGCGCTCCTCGGAAGCCGTGACGCAGACTTTGCAGGACTGGTTTGCCGGCTACTGGGAGGCGCGCGGGGAAGCAGGTCTCGCGTTTTATCATTGCTGGAGCCGGGACCCGGAAGGGCAGCGGGACGCCTGGGAGGCGGAGCAGTCGGCAGCCCTCGCCGCGGGGCGGACGGCGGAGGCGCGTGCATTGCTCACGCACTGGGCGGAAGTCGCCCTGGATGATGACGACCGCAGCCTGCTGAGCGATGCGGCCTGGGCCGGGACGCATTTCACCCTGGGCGAAGCCCGGCGGAAAACGCCGCTTTCTCCCCGGCACGCCCGGCTGATGGGAGCTTTGCAGCATTTTCAGTCCGCGCTGAGCGTTTGGACGGAAACGAGCCATCCCGAAAAATGGGCGGAAGCGCAGGAGGGTCTGGCTTTGATTTATCAGAGCTTGCCGTCGGGAGACCGGACGCAAAACCTGCGGCAAGCCGAAGCCTATTTCCAGGCGGCCCTGCGCGTTTGGACGGAAACCGCGCATCCGCACAAGTGGTCCGACACACAATCCAATATCGGCATTACTTATGCTTATCTGCCGACCGGCAGCCGCACCGAAAACCTGCGGGCGGCGACGGGCTGTTTTCAGTCCACTCTGCATATCCGAACCAAAGAAGATTGGCCGCAGCAATGGGCCAAAACCCAGAACAACATCGGCTGTAATTTTCTGCTGCTCCCCGAAGGGGATAAATCGGAAAATCTGCGGCAGGCGGCGGCCTGTTTTGAAGCGGTGTGCCAGATTCAGACTGAAGCCGCCGCCCCGCAGATGTGGGCAAGGACGCAGCACAATCTGGGCATTGCTTATTCCGAATTGACCGACGGAGACCGCGCTGAGAACCTGCAAAAGGGCATTGCTCATTTTCAAGCCGCGCTGCGCGTTCATACCGAAGATGCCCTGCCTGAAGCCTGGGCGGAAAGTCAAAACAGCCTGGGGAACGCTCTGACGTTATCCGGCGCTGAGCGGCTGCGGGAAGCGATTGCGTGTTTCGAGGCCGCGCTGCGGGTCTGGACGCCGGAAGACAATCCCGATCGCTGGGCGCAGGCACAATGCAACCGGGGAAAAGCCGTCCTGAAATTGCCGGAAGGCGACCGCCCTGAGAACATTCGGGAGGCAATGATCAACTTCCAATCTGCCTTGAGCGTTCACTCCGAGACGGATTTCCCCGACCACTGGGCGCGTGCGCAGGAAAATCTGGGCGATGCCTGGCAGTCTCTGGCTGAGGAGCAGGGCGACCCGGCCATGCGGGACACGGCGCGCGCTTGCTGGATCGCAGCCGCGCGCGGCTACCGGGCTGTCGGCCTGGTTCCAGAAGCCGAGAAGGTGGAAATTCTCCTGATGTCACCGGCCTTGTGAACCGTTTGAACTGGCCTTTACGCCGAAACATTGACAATTTCTTCCGAATGGCATAGAATGGAGACAGGGAAAGCTGCGGCGTTCCCGGCCGCTCGCAAAGGAGGAGCGTCCATGTCTGCGCTGCTCATTTTCGGGACAATTATTGGCTTCCAGCTTGTCGCAGTGGGGCTGGCTCTGCGGATGTACGCCAGCTACGGGCGACAATGGGCCTGGCTGATGATTGCCGCGGCCATTGCCATCGCCGCCATTCGGTCCGGCTTGATGCTTCATGCCCAGCGCGCGAAGCCGATCACGCCCGAGGGACTGTCGGCGGAGCTGTCTGCCTTGCTCATGGTCGCCCTGCTGGTGTTCGGCCTGGGCATGGTCAGCAGCATGATCCGCGCCAGTTCCACCAGCGAAGAAGCCCTGCGAACCGAAAAGCGCCACCTCTCCATGCTGGTCGACCGGCGCGTCGCTGATCTGGAAGCCGAAGTGACCGAGCGGGCGCGCGCCGAAGATGCTCTGCGCGAGGATGCCGGGCGCTTTACGGCAATTATTTCCACGCAGCGCGACATCGCCACGGCGGCGCTGGACATGGGCGCCGTGCTGAACTTGATTGTCGCCCGGACGCAGGACCTGACCCATGCCAGCGGGGCGGTGATTGAACTGGCCGACGGCGGGGAAATGGTCTACCGCGCCGCCAGCGGACGAGCCGCTCCGTATCTGGGACTGCGAACCAGCATCACGTCCGGCTTCTCCGGCGAGTGTGTCCGCACCAGCCAGATTTTGCGCTGTGATGACGCGGAGCGGGATACGCGCGCAGATTTAAATGAATGCCGCCGGGTCGGAGCCAGGTCTTTGATTGTCGTGCCGCTGTATTACCAGCGGCAGGCCGTCGGCGTTTTGCAGGTGCAGTCACCTGAGCTTTATGCGTTCGGCCCGGTAGATGTTCACACCCTGGAGCTGATGGCTGGTCTGATCGGGGCGGCCATGAGCCATACCGCTGAGTTTGAGGCCAAGCAGGCTGCCCTGCTGGAACTGCAAGCTGCCAAAGAAACCGCGGAAGCCGCCACGCGCGCCAAGTCCGAGTTTCTGGCGAACATGAGTCACGAAATCCGCACGCCGATGAACGGCATCCTGGGCATGACCGAGCTGGCTCTGGATACCGAACTCGACTCCGAGCAGCAGGAATATCTGCATCTGGTCAAATCGTCCGCCGATTCTTTGCTGACGGTCATCAACGACATTCTGGACTTCTCCAAAATTGAAGCCGGCAAGCTTGATTTGGACCCCATTCCCTTTGACATCCGTGACAGTCTGGGGGAAACGGTGAAAACACTGTCGCTCCGCGCCCACGCCAAAGGGCTGGAATTGCTCAGTGACATCCGGCCCGATGTTCCGCAAGTGATAATCGGCGATCCGGGCCGCCTGCGCCAGATTGTCGTCAATCTTTCCGGCAATGCGATCAAGTTCACCGAAAAGGGCGAAGTCGTGGTCTCGGTGGAGGTCGAGTCGCGCAGCGAGGAGGCTGTTCTGCTGCACTTTGCCGTGCGGGACACCGGGATTGGCATCCCGGAAAGCCGCCAGAAACAGATTTTTGAGGCCTTTTCGCAGGCGGACAGCTCCACAACGCGCAAATACGGCGGCACGGGCCTGGGACTGACCATTTCCACGCAGCTTGTGGCCGCCATGGGGGGCCGCATTTGGGTGGAAAGCGAAGAAGGCAAAGGCAGCATTTTCCACTTCACGGCTCGCTTCGGCATCGGCCAGGCGATCCCGGCGGTGGTGCGCGATCTGGATCTGACGGGGCTGCGCGTTCTCGTGGTGGACGACAATGCGACCAATCGCCGGATACTGGAAGAAGTTCTGACACGCTGGAACATGGAACCGACTTTGACCGAAGGCGGCGAGGAAGCGCTGACCGCAATGGAGCGGGCGGCGTCCGAGGGCCAGCCCTACCGCCTGGTATTGCTGGATGCGATGATGCCCGAAATGGACGGCTTTACCCTGGCGGAGCGTATCAAAGATCGGCCTGAGCTGGCCGGCTCCGTGATGATGATGCTGTCCTCGGCAGGCCGCCCCGGCGACAATGCCCAGTGCCGGGCGATGGGTTTGTCGGCGTATCTTACGAAACCGTTCAAGCAGTCCGAACTGCTGGACGTAATTATGACGACGCTGGACCAGAAAGGGGCAGAGGCAGGGCTTGCACCTGCTCTCGTATCCGGCAAAGAAGGAAAAATGGGGGCAAGCCCTGACCCTGCGGCGCAAAGCGCGGCCTCTTACCATTTGCTTCTTGCCGAAGACAATGCCGTCAATCAGCGCCTGGCCGTGCGGATTTTGGAAAAGCAGGGCCACGCGCTCACCGTTGCCTCCGATGGCCGCCAGGCCGTCGCCGCCTGGGAGAAAGCGCAGGCAGAGGGCAAGCCGTATAGTTTGATTTTGATGGACATTCAAATGCCCGAAATGGATGGCTTTGAAGCGACGGCGGCGATCCGCGAGCGGGAGAAATTGACCGGAACGCACATTCCGATTGTTGCCATGACCGCACACGCCATGAAAGGCGACCGCGACCGCTGCCTGGACGCGGGCATGGATGACTATGTTGCCAAACCCCTGCATGTGGCGCGGCTGATGGAAGTAATCGGACGGCTGGCGCAGACGCCTGTTGCGTCGGAATTTGTAGGGGCGCTCGATGCAGCGGCTTCTTTATCTGCATCAGCGGCCTCAGGAAATGAAGGTCAAGAGGGCGCGGCAAGCAGCGCCCCTGCGCCTTTTGATGCCGAGGCCGCGCTGGAGCGAGTGGACGGCGACGAGGAACTACTGGAAGAAATTTTAGGCCTGTTTCGGCAGCAGGCCGGCACACTTCAGGAAGAAATCCGCGGAGCGGTCAGCCGGCGTGACACGCCGGCATTGGAGCGCAGCGCCCACTCGCTCAAAGGCTCGGCGGGCAATATCAGCGCACTCGAAGTGCAGGGTCTGGCGCTGCGCCTGGAAGAATTGGGGCGGGACGGCAACTGGGCAGAGGCAGATCGCGTTCAAGCGCAGATGGAGAACGCTCTGCCGCGCCTGGGTGCCGCGCTGGATACGTTTGCCAAAAAATTGAATCACGGTGAATTGAGTCACAATTAAGTGAGCCGATGTGAAGTCAAGGAGACACGGGGATGATGAGGATACTAATTGCGGACGATGACTCGATCACGCGCCGCCTGCTGGAAACCATTCTGACCAAATGGAGCTATCAAGTCGTGATTGCCCAGGACGGTGACGAAGCCTGGCAGATATTGCAGGGGGAAGGCGCACCCAAGCTGGCGATTCTGGACTGGATGATGCCCGGCCTGGATGGAGTGGAAATCTGCCGCCGCGCCCGGCAGCGCATCGACGCACCGTATGTCTATATGATGCTGCTGACTTCCAAAATCCGCAAGGAAGACATCATTGAAGGCATGGATGCGGGAGCCGACGATTACCTGACCAAGCCCTTTAATCGCCATGAACTGGAAGTGCGCCTGCGCGCGGGCCTGCGGATACTGGATTTGCAGGAAGCGCTGATGGCCTCATCCGATGAGCTGGCCCAGGTGCGCGTTCAGGAAACCGACATGGGCAGCCGCCTGCGCCAAACCCTGCTGACGGGCGAGACCCCCGCCCTTCTGCCCGGATTGGAAGTGGCTGCCCGGACCGAGCCGGGCAGCCGATTGGACGGAGATTTCTACGATTTCTTCCCGCACAATGAGCATATTTTGGATGTTGTCATGGGAGACGTGCTGGGGCAGGGACTGCCGGCAGCGCTGATTGCCGCCGCCACCAAAAACCATTTTCTGCGAATTCTTCACCGGGCCGCATCGGCGAACGCGACCGAGCCGCCCACACCGGCACAAATCGTCACGCAGGTGCATGACGCCGTCGCCGGCAAGTTTTTAGGCCAGAAAAACTTTGAGACGCTGTGTTATGCCCGGTTTGACAGCGGCACGCGCCAAATGGATTATGTCGACTGCGGCTATTCGCCGACGGTGCATTACGAAAAAGCGACCGACCAGTGCCGGCTGCTGCGCGGCGACAACATGCCGCTTGGCTTTGGGCAGCAGGAAACCTTTCGCCAGTTGTCCCTGCCGCTTGCTCCCGGCGACCAGTTTTTGTTTCATTCCGACGGCATCACGGAAGCCCTCAACGAGAGCGGGGAGCCATTCGGCCCGGATCGCCTGACCTCGCTGGTGCAGGAAAGCGGCGCGCTGGCCCCGGATGAGCTGATTGCCCGCATTCATTCCGCCGTGCGCGAGTTTGCCGCCGAGCCTCTGCCGGCTCATCTGACCTGCATTGCGGTCAAAATCGCGGAATAATTACAGAATAAGTACAAAATGATTGAAAATGCAGAATGATTGAAAAACTATGAGTGCGTATTCTGATCTTGCCCATCAAGTCACGCTGGCGAGGCTGGCGCAGAAAAAGCGTAAAAATGAAAAACTTACGGTTTTAACCGCCTATGATTACCCCACCGCTCTGCTCGTAGACAACTCCGGGGTAGACATTTGTCTGGTCGGCGACTCGCTGGGCATGGAAGCGCTGGGCTTTGATTCCACCTTGCCGGTGACGCTGGAAATCATGCTGCATCACACCCAGGCAGTCCGGCGCGGGACACAGCGCGCGTTTCTGGTAGCCGATATGCCGTTTTTGTCTTATCAGGTCAATGCGGATGAAGCCGTGCGTAATGCCGGGCGGCTTTTGCAGGAAGGTGGGGCCAATGCCGTCAAGCTGGAAGGCGGCGGAGCCATTGCCCCAACAATTCGGCGCATTGTGGACGCCGGTATTCCTGTCATGGCCCACCTCGGATTTACGCCCCAAAGCGTCAATTTATTAGGCGTCCGCCGGCAAGGCAAAGATGAGGCGGGAGCCAATCAGCTTTTAGAGGATGCCCAGGCGGTCGAAGCGGCCGGAGCCTTCGCGGTGGTGCTGGAACTTCTGCCGGACACTCTCGCCGCACAGATCACCACCACGCTGACCATCCCTACCATCGGCATTGGAGCCGGGCCGCATTGCGACGGGCAGGTGCTGGTCACCTCCGACTTGATCGGCCTGCGCCCGAACCGCCTCCCGCTGAAACATGTTCGCCAATATGCTCAGGTAGGCCAGGAGATGGCCCGCGCGCTGAACGAATATCGTCAGGACGTGGAGGCAGGTCGGTTTCCGTAATCGCTATCTCAAAGCATTACACTTAGAAACGCTCCTTTAATTTGCGAGGCCGGGGATTACGCTCGTCGTCAACAATGTCGGCGGCCTCGGTCAGCAGAGCGGTCAGGTAAGCCACCTCAGCCTCAAGCCGGTATTCGGTATGACGCAGCGCCCATTGCTTCGCCATGCCGATATATTCCTGTGCTTCCTCATTGATCCGTTTGGTTTCCATCAGCAGCCCCCGCACTTTGTCCAGTCGTTCCGCTAAAACGGATGGCACTGCGTCCAGAGTTTCAGGATCAAGCCGCGTGAGAGCCAGGTCGAAGGGGTCCGGTTTAAACCCGACCTCACTCAGACCCGCCCGCTGAAGCGCCGCGAGAGCGCGGCGGCCTTCGTCGGTGATCTCGTACAACTGACGGGTCGGACGATTCCCCTCCCGCTCGCGGCCTGCCTCCCGCAGCAATCCCTCTGAAGCCAGCCGCTTCATCGCCCCATAAACCGCGCCGACGGTGATGTCGGTCCACAGATGCACCCGGTAACGCTCCGCCGTCAGCCGGAGCCGGTGCCCATGCATCGGGCCATATTCGGCGAACGAGGACAAAATAAATAATCGGATGGACGACATATTGCTTTCGCGAGAGTATTTGGGTATACTGCCCTCAATTGCTCTTGCGAGAGTAATTGAAAGGATATTAAATGGATTTGTCCTTACAGTATACCTAGGCTTTGTTGCATAAATGTTTGACCTGGCCCTGAAGGGCCAGTCTAAGCGGACAAAACCCCCTTCGGGGCTGAAGATACCGGGCAGGCAGGCTTACTTTTTATAGCCCCGAAGGGGGTTTTGTCCGCGCAGCCGTGCGCTTTAGCGCATGGTCGGGATTTATGCAACAAAGCCGTATACCTACATTCGTTGGCAGCGGCAGTGCATGGTCATCATCCGTGCATATTTAAGAAAGGAATTCAAATGCGTGTTTTTTTAACCGGGGCTACCGGCTTCATCGGTTCCACCATTGTTCCAGAACTGATTGGCGCAGGCCATCAGGTGCTTGGCCTCACCCGCTCGGAGGCGGGGGCCGAAGCGCTCATGGCCGCCGGGGCCGAGGTACATCGGGGGGATTTGGAAGACCTGGAAAGCCTGCGGCGCGGCGCAGCGGCGTCAGACGGCGTCATCCACTGCGCCTTCAACCATGACTTCTCGAATTTCGTGGAGAACTGCGAACTGGACAGGCGTGTCATCGAGGCGATTGGCTCCATGCTTGTCGGCTCTGATCGGCCTTTGATTATTACCTCTGGGACCGGTTTTGGGAGCGGTGCACCGGGGCAGCCCGCAATGGAAGACAATCTCGATCTCAGCCACCCAAATCCCCGCAAAGCCTCGGAAGAAGCCGGTATCTCCGTGGCGGACCGTGGGGTAAACGTGTCAGTGGTGCGGCTCCCTCAGGTCCACGACCCGTTTAAGCAGGGCCTGATCACCCCCTTGATTCAAGTGACCCGTGAAAAAGGAGTGTCGGCCTATGTGGGCGACGGGGGGAACCGCTGGCCGGCGGCGCACGTCAGCGACGTTGCCCGCCTCTACCGGCTGGCCCTGGAGAAGGGAGAGGCCGGAAGCCGTTACAACGCGGTCGCGGAAGAAGGAATCCCGGCGCGGGACATCGCGGAAGTCATTGGCCGGGGCCTCCAAGTGCCGGTGGTCAGCCTGTCGCCGGAGGAAGCGCCGGCACATTTCGGGTGGCTTGCCATGTTCGTCGGTCTGGATATGCCTGCCTCAAGCGCACAGACGCGGGAACGGCTGGGCTGGCATCCCACCGGGCCAGGGCTGATCGCTGACCTTGAACAAATGCAATACGAAGCCTGAAAAGAATAAGCAAGAGGAGAATCAGACCATGTTTTTTGTTGCAGGGATGACCGGCCATGTCGGCGGGGCAGCCGCGCGGCGGCTGCTGGAAGAAGGCCATACAGTTCGCACTCTGGCCCGTGACCCGCAAAAGGCCGCCGAGTGGGCGCAGAAGGGCGTGGATGTTCGGCAGGGAGATTTCACCGATCCCGCCGCCGTCGCGGGGGCGCTGGAAGGAGTCGCGGGCGCTTACCTGATGATGCCGCCGGTTATGATTCCGTCGCCCGGCTACCCGGAGGCGAATGCCGTGATCGCAAGCTTTGGGGAGGCCCTGCGCCAGACGCCCCCACCTCGGCTCGCGCTGCTGTCGTCGGTCGGCTCGGAGCAAAGCCACGGCCTCGGAAACATCACCACGACCCACCTGATGGAAGAAGCGCTGGGCGACCTGCCCTTTCCGACCGCCTTTGTCCGTGCCGGCGGGTTCTTCGAGAATTATGTCGGTGGCCTCGCCACGGCGGCGTCCACCGGGCTGTATTACAGTTTCTTCCAGCCGACTAACCGCACGCTTCCAATGATCGCTACGGCGGACATCGGCGCGGAAGTCGCCCGCCTTCTGGCCGGCGGCTGGGAGGGCAAAAAGATTGTGGAACTCGGTTCCCCGGTCAGCCCGGATGACATCGCCGCCGCAATGGGCGCGGCGGTGGGCCGTCCGGTCACGGCGCAGGCCATTCCCCGTGAGCGGTGGGCAGCCACTCTCGAATCGTTCGGCCTGCCTGCCGGCCATACCGATCTGTACGAGGAGATGATGGACGGGTTCAATTCGGGCTGGATTCACTTCGGCGTACCGGGAACCGAGCCGGTCGCCGGTACGACTACCGCCGCCCAGTTCTTCGCACAGGCGAGGAAAGCCTGAACGGGTCTCTGATCACGGAAGCCTGGTTTTCTTAGGCAGGCACGGGGAAAGGGCAGGCACGGGGAAAGGGCAGGCACGGGGAAAGGGCAGGCACGGGGAAAGGGCAGGCACGGGGAAAGGGCAGGCACGGGGGCCTACCCCTACGGTTGACGGACGTAGGGGCGGCCCCCTGTGGCCGCCCTTCTTCTCCGGTGGCCGCCCTTCTGTTTCGGTGGCTTATCATGGGGTATACTGAGGGCCGAATATAACCCTTGAGGAGCCTGCCCCCATCATGCCCAGATTGATTTTGGTCCGACACGGCGAGTCGCAGTGGAATTTGGAAAACCGCTTCACCGGCTGGGTCGACGTGCCGCTGTCGCCGCGCGGCGAAAATGAAGCTCGGATCGCCGGCGAGCATTTGCGTGATCTGCCAATTGACAAAGTCTACACGTCGGTGTTGCAGCGTGCCATCAACACCTCCAAAATTGCTTTGGAGGCCGCTGGCAAAAGCGACAGCCTGCCCACCGAGCGCGACCAGGCCCTGAATGAGCGCCATTACGGCGATTTGCAGGGCCTCAACAAAGCCGAGACCGCCGCGCAGTACGGCGACGCGCAGGTGAAAATCTGGCGACGCTCGTATGATGTTCCCCCGCCCGGCGAGCATGGCGAATCCCTGAAAGATACCGCCGCCCGCACCCTGCCGTATTTCCAGGCCCACATTCTGCCCGACATCAAAGCGGGCTACAATGTTCTGGTGGTCGCTCACGGCAATTCCCTGCGCTCCATTGTGATGGAACTGGACCAACTCACCCGTGAGCAGGTGCTGGAACTCAATATTCCGACAGGCATTCCGCTGGTGTATGACTTTGACGACGCCGGGAACATCACGCACAAACAGTATTTGTTCACCCGTGAGGACGAAGCGAAGGCATAACTGCTCCGCCTTTTAGAAATCAGTAAATTGCAAACTTTCACCGAAATTGCTGCGCTCCGAACAGTCTTGAAGGACGCCCGGCGGGCCGGAAAAACCGTCGGGCTTGTGCCGACAATGGGCGCGTTCCATGCCGGCCACTTGACATTAGTGCGCCGGGCGAAGGCTGAGAACGATGTAGTGATGGTTACACTGTTCGTCAATCCGACGCAGTTCAATGACCTGGAGGACTTTGACCGCTACCCGCGCGATCCAATCCGCGACACGCGGATGGCGGAGGCGGAAGGTGTGGATATTCTGTTTACACCTTCTCCTGAAGCAATGTACCCGAAGGGATTTGACACGGTGGTGGTCGTTCGCGCCCTCTCCGAGCGGCTGGAAGGAGGCTCGCGCCCCGGCCATTTCGCGGGCGTTTCCACAGTTGTCACCAAACTTCTCAATCTGGCTGGGGCGGACCGGGCCTATTTCGGCGAAAAAGACTGGCAGCAGCTTCAGGTCATTCACGCGCTGACCCGCGACCTGGACATTCCCACAGAAATTATCGGCGTTCCGACCGTGCGCGAACCCGATGGCCTGGCGCTGTCCTCCCGGAACGTCCGGCTGACACCCCCGCAGCGCGCGGCGGCCACCGTGCTGTCTGAGGCATTGGATAACGCCCAGGCCATCGCCGATACAGGTGTGCAGGATGCTTATCAGCTTGCCGCCTGGCTGCGGCAGACAATTGAAGTGCAGCCGCTGGCCCGCGTGGACTACGCAGTCATCGTCGCCCCGGACACGCTCCAGGAAATCGATACCATTGACCAGGGCGCGGTGGCGCTGGTGGCCGCCACGTTCGGCAAAGTCCGTCTGATCGACAACCACCTGATTCGGGCCGCGCCCGGCCCCAATGTGCGGCGTTAAAAGACGCTTGCTAAAAAACGCTTATGGATTTCCCTGATACACTGCGCGGTCTCGGCAGCCCCGCATTGCTGCGTGCCAATCCCCGCACCCTGCCCCGGCCAGGGGTCAATGCCCACATTCATCTGCCGCCGAACTTTTCCGCCTTTGAAACGTTGACCCAGGCCGTGTCACTGGCCGCCGCACAGAATGTGAGGGTGCTGGGAGCCAGCAATTACTACGACTACAGCATCTACGCTGACTTTGCCGCGCGGGCGCGGGCGCAGGGCATTTTTCCCCTTTTCGGCCTCGAGATTATCTGCCTGATTGATTCTCTCCAAGACGAAGGCGTTAAGATCAACGATCCCGGCAATCCCGGCAAGATGTACTTGTGCGGCAAGGGGATGATGGGCTTTGATCCCCTGAGCGAGCAGGCGGCGGCGGGGCTGCAAACAGTCCGTAACAGCGAAGCCGAGCGCATGGAGGGCGTTGTCGAAAAACTCGCCGCTGTTTTCGACGGCGCGGGCATCGTCACTGGCCTGACCGTAGATGCCGTCAAACAGCGCATTGCCGACCACCATGATGCGCCTTTAGAAACTCTTTATTTGCAGGAACGCCATGTGGCGCAGGCGTTTCAGGAAGATTTCTTCGCGCTTGTTCCCGAAGCGGATCGTCCCGACGCGCTGGGGCGCTTGTTCGGAACTGCTCTCACCGCGCGGAATGACGCCGTCGCCATGCAGAATGAAATCCGCGCCCGCCTGCTGAAATCCGGTAAACCCGTCTACGTCCCCGAAACCTTTGTGGGATTTGATCAGGCGTATGGGCTGGTTCTGGCCCTGGGCGGCATCCCTTCCTACCCGGTGCTGGCTGACGGTGTTTCTCCGCAGACCGGCTTTGAGCAGTCGCCCGACGCACTGGCCACCGGCTTGAAACTGCGCGGCATTCCCGCCGCCGAGTTTATCCCCTATCGCAACACGCCCGAAGTATTATCCCGCACTGTTCATGCCCTGCGCGATGCGGGATTGCTGGTCACGGCAGGCACGGAGCATAACACACCCGAGCTGCTGCCGATGGCCCCGGTGTGTGTAGGCGGCGAAGCCATCCCTGAAGATGTTCAGGAAATCTTCTGGGAAGGTGCGTGCATCATCGCCGCCCATCAGTATTTGACGGCACAGGGACAGCCTGGCTTTGCATCCGGCAGCAGCCTTGCCGAGTTCCGCATTCTGGGCGAAACGGTGCTGGCAAATTACTTCGCCGCTCCCATCGCATAGATCAGCGTGGCATCCGCTGTCACGGTGATCTGCTGGTCGGCAATCGGCGTTTCCGGCGCGGAGGGTGCCGTCATCGCGCGCATGGCTCCCAGATAGATCGGGCGCACCGGCGGAGCATCCGTTCCTTCGGTCAGGGTCAGCAAACGCCCCAAGTCCACACCCGCGGCGTCCGCCATGACGCCCGCTTTTCGCTTCGCCCCGGCTACTGCCTGCGCCAGCGCGTCCGCCTCGGCCCGGCTCCGGTCGGACAGGTCAAACGAGACGCCGCTGATCTGGGAGGCCCCTGCCGCCGTCGCTTTATCAATCACCAGTCCCACGCGGGTCAGGTCCCGTACCGTTGCTTGAACACTGTTTTGCACCTGATAACCGGTCAGCGCGGGCGGCTTGGCATCGTAATCATACTGTGGTTCCACAGTGTAGGATTGCGTTTGAATGTCTTTCTCGGCAATCCCCGCGTCTTTGAGTGCCTGCATCACGGCAGTCGTGCGCGTCGCGTTTTGCGTGACGGCTTCCGCCTGATCTTTAGACTGCGTCGTGACTGCAACTGTGAGCAGCGCGATGTCTGGCTTCACCTTTACCTCGCCATGCCCGTAGGCCGTGATGCCTTCCGAGACGCTCAGAGAGGCCACCGGTCGAACCATGTCTGCCTGTGCCTGCGCTGTTCGGGCCATTCCCAGTGTCAGCGCCAGCAATGCGCCGGCCAAAAAAGTTCGTGTGCTTGTCATTCGTGCGTTTATCATCGTTTGCCTCCATTATCGTCACTGAGTATGACCCTGCCGCCGGGCAAAGCCTTCAAGCGGCATCTTTATGAAGCGAGGGAATGAATTCCTCTCGCTCTAATCAATCGTCCTGCGGACGTCGGATAAGGAAGGCAATACGTCTTTACTCTTTCGTCCGAAGGACGATTGTTTTCAGCGAGTGGGATTTATCCCCTCGCAAGCAGGCAGTACGCCTCCGCGCGGATTTATTTCTCCCAATCAGCAGGACTCCGCGTCGCCTGCCGCGAATGATTCACCGAACGATTTTCTGACGGACGATTTCAATACACCCACAGGAGCATGGTTTATGAACGCAACACTCGACCGCGAAGACGCCGAGGTTTCGCCCGATGTGATTGAAGAGGAAGAAAAGGGCCATGTTGCCCACTCGCAGCAGGCGGAAGCCAAAGGCCTGCCCGGCGAGATGCGCCGGCCTATCAAAGTGACCGTCATGGGCGCGGGGTCAGGCTTCACGCCGACTCTCGTGCGGGACGTGCTGCAAATCCCCGGCGAACAGGGCGGAACCATTGCACTTGTGGATATTGACGCCAACCGCCTGGGAACGATGCGGCAGTTGATTGAAAAAGTGGTCGACACCCAGGGCAAAACCAATTGGAACGTCGAAGCTTCCATGGATCGGACACAGGTACTGGCGGGCAGCGATTACATCATCTGCTGCGTGGAAGTCAGCGGAACCGGCACGGTACGCTTTGACAACGACATTCCGCTCAAATACGGCGTCAGTCAGTGTATCGGCGACACCATCGGGCCAGGCGGCCTGTTTAAGTCGCTCCGCACCATTCCTGTCTGGCTGGAGATTTTGCAGGATGCCGAGCGGCTTTGTCCGCAGGCGCTTGTGCTGAATTACACCAATCCCATGTCCATGATGTGCCTTGCTGCCGGGCGCACGTCGTTTCTGCCCGTCGTTGGCCTCTGCCACAGCGTTCAGGGAACCGGACATCTGCTGGCGGGACGCGCGGGCATCCCCTATGAAGAAATGACCTGGGAGTGCGCGGGCATCAACCATCTGGCCTGGTTTACGAAATTGGAGCATCACGGCGAAGATTTGTACCCGAAGTTGATGGAACTTGCCCGGCGGGACGTGTATTCCACCGAGGAGGGCCGCGAGGACTCGGACATCGTTCGCAAAGACATGATGCTCCATTTCGGCGCATTTATTACCGAATCGTCCGGCCATCTGTCCGAATACCTGCCCTATTACCGCAAGCGTCAGGACTTGATCGACCGCTACACCCGCTCCGGCTACGACGGCACGACTTCGTTTTACGCCGACAACTGGCCGACCTGGCGCAAGAACGCCGACGCCACCCGCCTCCAAATGCTCAGCGGCGAAGCGTCCCTGGAGCATGTCCGCTCCTGGGAATACGGCTCCTGGATCATTGAAGGGCGGGAGAAAGACACGCCGGTGCGTATTCACGGCAACGTCTTGAACTCATTCGGCGACGGCGGCGGTACGCTGATTACCAACCTGCCCGCCGACGGCGTCGTGGAAGTCGCGTGCATGGTTGACGCAAATGGCATCAACCCTACCCGCTTCGGCTCCCTGCCGCCGCAGATGGCCGCTCTGTGCGACTGGAACATGCGGATGTACGACCTGGGCGCGACGGCGGCGATTGAGCGCAGCAAGGAAGCCGCGATCCATGCCCTGCTGCTCGACCCGCTCTGCGCCGCCGTATGCAGCCCGCGCGAGATTCAAGAGATGACCCTGGAAATGTTCGACGCCGAAGCCGAGTTCCTGCCAGGATATAAATAATGGACAAACAGGAATGGCAACGAGGCAAAAAGCGGACAAAGGAACAAAACCACTGAGCGCACGGTCTGACATTCCTCTCGCGGAAACCTAAATATTGGAATGGAAAGCGGAACTACCCCCATGACTAAGCTTTGTTTTGCGCTCTTCGCCGCGCTCGTAGCCTGCACCCCGCTGGCCGCCCAGCCGCTCGCCGCACCCGACCATGCCGCTATTCAGGCCGCCTATGAAGGGCTGGGAGCATCGTTTCAGGCGCACGACCTGGATCGGTTTATGGCGTATTTTTCCCCGGACTACATTGACATAGACGAAAATGGAAAGCATCTCACCAAAGATCAGACGCGGCAAGGATACAAAGACCAGCTTGGGCAGATGAAGTCCATTCAGAGCCACTATGTTCTCCGAAACGTGACAGCGACGCCTGCCGGGATCGTAGTGGAAATGCGAATGCACTCGAGTGGAACCGGGGAAAAACGCATTTTGTTTGCCAAAATCCGGGGGCATTTTACCGATGACCTCTGGGTGCGCGATCTTTGGGTCAAGACCCCCCAGGGCTGGCGGCTTCAGCATCGCCTGACTTTGAAAGATGATCTCAGCACCGGACGGTAGCGGTTTAGGGTACAATCGCAGAATGACTCCAACGACAATCGCACTCATCATGGGAGCGCTGATGACTATGACCGTTTTAAAGCCTTCCACTGCCGCCCGCGGCTGGCCTGCGCCCGTGGCAAAGGCCATGACCCAGGCAGGCGGCAATCGAGCTGAAATCGAGGCCGCGCTTCGAGGCGCCCCCCCCGCGCAGCGGGAAGGCATGACTTTCCTGATCGCCAACATGCCTCAAGGCGATCTCCAAACGCTTTCCTCGCAATTTTTGCTCCGCAATGTGGCGCAGGCTTATGCCGCCTGGAACCAATCGCCGTGGAAAGCGTCTGTTTCCACGGAATTGTTTCTGAACGACGTGCTGCCGTATGCCAGTCTGACGGAAACTCGTGAAGATTTCCGGCAGGAACTGCGCGAAAAAGCGCTGCCCCTAGTCGCCGGATGCAAAACCCCTGCTGAGGCCGCGATGCGGCTGAATGAAAAGCTGTTTCCGCTGCTTCATGTCGGTTATTCTACGGAGCGGCAGCGGGCCGATCAAAGCCCGTCGGAAAGCATTGCCAGCGGCAAAGCGTCATGTTCCGGCCTGTCTATTCTGCTGGTAGACGCCTGCCGCGCCGTTGGCATTCCCGCCCGCGTGGTCGGGACGCCGCTGTGGGCGAACATGCGCGGCAATCATACCTGGGTGGAAATCTGGGACGACGGCGACTGGCACTTCGTCGGTGCGGCGGAGCCGGACGCGCAGGGCATGGATCATGCCTGGTTCACGCACGATGCCTCCGAGGCGACGAAAGACGATCCGCTGCACGCGATTTACGCCACAAGTTTCCAGAAGACCGGCCTGACGTTTCCGCTGGTCTGGGCCGAAGACAATCACTCCGTTTCAGCGGTCAATGTCACCGAGCGTTACGCGCCGGTTGTGCTTGCCGCGGACCCCGGCAAGACGCGGCTTCTGGTCCGAGTGTTAGGGCCAAACGGTAAACGGATGGCCGCCGATGTCACGATACGGAATTTTACCGATGGCACGGTGATCGGCAGAGGTGTCAGCAAAAACGAATCGGCGGATTTGAACGACATGGCGGCGTTTTCCGTGCCGCAGTCCCAGTCTTATGAAATCAGCACGGAGACTGCCGGGCAAACAGTTCGGCAAACGGTCTCTGTCAGCACAGACTCCCAGCAAATTGTCGTTATTCACCTGAGCGCCTTTCCCAAGCCGCTTTCCCCGACTTCACTGAAAGCCCTGAATAAAGCGCTCACCGACTATTTCCAGGCCCCGGCGGACAAGCAGGCGCACTGGGTTTTCCCCGCCAGCTTAGACGCACTGCTGCGGAAAAACGAGGGGGCGGTGCGGGCCGCTGCATGGACCGCGTATCAAAATGCGCCCATTCACACGGCCCTGAAGACCGACTTTGACGCTCATCAAGTGCGCTTCGGCCAGTATCTCAGCCCGTACACGGTGAAAACGGTCGGAACGCGGCCCGCGCACGGATGGGGCCTGGTGATCGCCATGCACGGCGGAGGAGGCGCACCGAAAGAACTCAACGATGAGCAGTGGGGGGAGATGCAGACGCATTACCATGACCATCCCGAAAACGGCGGGTATCTGTACCTGGCCCTGCGCGCGCCCAATGACACCTGGAACGGCTTCTACGACGACTACGTGTACCCGCTGATTGGCAACCTCATCCAGCAGAATTTGCTGTTTGGGGATGTGGACCCAAACAAAGTCTTTTTGATCGGCTACTCGCATGGCGGCTACGGAGCCTTCGCCATCGGGCCGAAGGAGCCGGATTTATTTGCCGCCATTCATGCCTCCGCCGCCGCGCCGACGGACGGCGAGACGACCGCCAAAACCCTCCGAAGCACGGTTTTTTCCGTCTGGGTGGGCGAACATGACCTGATGTATGGGCGCTTAGACCGGGACAAAAAGTTTACGCAGGACGTACAGGCCATGCGCGGAAATCGCACCGATATTTACCCCGTCACGGTAGACATCAAAGAAGGCCACGGACATAGCGACCTGCCGGATCGGGATTTCCTCGCCGGCATGACCGCCGCCGTGCGAAACCCGGTCCCACGCGACCTGACCTGGCTAATGACTGACAGCGTCATCACCGACTTTTTCTGGCTGCAAACAAATAAGCCGGGTAAAAACGAGGAAATAGACGCGGCTTGCTTGGACAACAAAATCACCGTCACCACCACGCCCAATGTCACCAATGCGAGTATTCTGCTGGATAGCCGTTTGGTAGATTTCTCAAAGCCCGTCACGCTCACCGTCAACGGCAAAGCGTCCGAAGTCACGTTGACGCCCAGCCTGCACACCCTCTGCGAAACGCTTCAAGGGCGCGGCGATCCGAATCGAGCCTTCACAGCCAAACTCGCCCTGCCGCTTTAACGCCGCCCCAGGGCGCGTGTTCATCGGTCAATATTCAGCCTCGGCGAGACGGCAAGGCGAAAGGGTATCAAATCAAGCAGATACGCGACGCGCTGGCAGAGTATACAGGAGACGACAAAGATGGATGGTTACGAGGTCAGTCTGTATTATAGCCCGGACGATGACTGTTATGTCGCGCGGATCATGGAATTCATCGGCTGCACGGTCGACGGCCAAACCCCCGAAGAAGCGCTCACGAACCTACGCGCGGCCAAAGCCGACTGGATACGGATTGTGATAGAAAACGGCTACTCCGTCCCGCCGCCCCGCTATGCTTCTCACGCGAAGCAAGTCATCCCTTCCGAACTTGTTGCCGCCTGACAGTATGCAGGGGCTTCCTCTCAATTCCGTAAGGGCGGGGCTTGCCCCCGCCCTCTTATCTTGCCCCTGCCCTTTTCCCTTAGATGCCGGGGGTTTCTACAACCTCGGCACAACGGCAGAACTGCGCCTCATCAATTTTTTTGCCCCCCCGCTTGAGCATTGCCTTTTCGCTACCGTTGTGTTATACTGCCGTGTGGCGTCCTAAAGCACCCGCGCCATGCTGTATCCCCCATTGGGTCTCAAAGCTCCTGATCCGAAAGGTAACACAGCGCCATGACTGCTCTTTCTTCACCCCGACTCCTGCTCTTTCTCACCTTCAGCCTGCTTGCTCTCGGCATAACGCAGGCGCACGCCGCGACCTTGAATGTTCCGTCCCAATACACAACTATTCAGGCTGCCTTCACCGCCGCCGTAAGTGGCGATACGGTTCTGCTTGGCGACGGAACCTACACCGGGCCGGGCAATGTAGACCTGGACTTCGGCGGCAAAAATATCACGGTCACGTCCCAGCATGGCGCGGCCAGCACGATTATCAACTGCGGAGGCGCTTACTCCACCGACGGCACCGGCGACCATCGCGGCTTTTACCTGCACAGCGGCGAGACCAGCGCCGTGATCAGCGGGCTGACGATTGAAAACGGTTATGTCACCGGCAATGGCGGCGGCACTGGTGTGGGGGGAGGGATAGACAACACCAGCCCAGGCTTGACTGTCCAAAACTGCATCCTCAAAAATAATACGGCAGGTGGCTTCGCCGGTGGCATCTACACCGACATTACCAGCGGCACGACGACTCTGACCAACTGCATCTTCACCGGCAACACGGCGGGGACCAACGGCGGCGGTGTCTTCAACATAGCGCAAAACAGCACGGTTACGATGACCAGCTGCACCTTCACCGGCAACAGGGCGGCGAACGGCGGCGGTGTTGCTAACGGAGCCGCCCACGTCGGCACCGTCGCTTTAACGGGCTGCGCCTTCACCGGCAACACGGCAGCCCAAAACGGCGGCGGAGTCTATAACCAGACTACCGTCGCAGGCACAATCACGCTGACCAACTGCGTTCTGACCGGCAATATGTCAGGCAGCAATTCGACCGGCGGCACGGTCTTCAATTTCGACAATGCAGGCGCAATCAAATTGACCAACTGCACCGTCACCGCCAATACGGTCGGCAGCAACGGCGGCGGGCTTGTCAGTTTTGGTCCCAGCGGCGGCAGCACGACCACGCTCACCAATGATATATTTTATGGGGATACGACCAACGGCAGCATCGCTGCCACCGAGATACTCTTTGCCCCTGGCCCCGGCACTCCTACCGCGACCTATTGCGACATCCAGGGCGGCTATGTCGGCACAGGAAACATCAACGCCGATCCGCAATTCGTCTCGTCCACAGACCTGCATCTACAGCCTGGTTCTCCCTGCCGCGGCGCAGGAACAGCCAGCGGCGCTCCCACGACCACGATAGACGGCGCTCCCCGCCCAAACCCGCCCAGCATCGGCGCGTATGAAGCGGCGGCGCAGTCCGGCACGTCCACGACGACAACGCTCACTTCCAGCCTCAATCCCTCCGTGTCTGGACAGCAGGTGAGTTTGACCGCAGTTGTCACCGGCGCTAATCCGACGGGAACCGTCACCTTCACCGTAGACGGAACCGCGCAGACGCCGATCACACTCAGCAGCGGGGGCGCGGCGACCTATAGCACAACGGCCCTGGCTGTCGGGTCGCATACCATCACCGCCGCCTACAGCGGCGACAGCAATAATTTCGCCAGCGTTTCCGCCGCGCTCACCCAGAGAGTCAATGCGCCGACGCATCTGCTGTGGGACAACGCCAACACCGCTTCCATCTGGAACTACAATCCCGCCAGCGGCACCTTCACCCAGAACAGTTTCGGCCCCTATCCCAACTGGACAGCCAAAGCCATCGCCGACGGCGGAACCGACAGCCAGACCCGCGTTCTCTGGGACAACACCGACGGCACGGCTTCCATTTGGAGC
Source organism: Capsulimonadaceae bacterium (assembly GCA_965277095.1). Lineage (GTDB taxonomy): Bacteria > Armatimonadota > Armatimonadia > Armatimonadales > Capsulimonadaceae > JANXMY01. The sequence continues at coordinate 1,468,761 of OZ255718.1, read as the reverse complement.
CTCAACAACGTAAGCGGCGCCTTCGGCCAGTTCGCTTTCGGCCCTTACGCAGGATGGACGGCCAAAGCCCTCAGCGTCGGCACGGGCAACACAACCCATGTTCTCTGGACAAACGCCAACGGCACGGCGTCGATCTGGAACTACAATACGACGACCGGAGCGTTCACCCAAAACACGTTCGGCCCCTACCCTAGCGTGACTCCTACCTGGGCGGCGATTTCCATCGCTGACGGCCCGGACGGGCAAACACGGGTCTTGTGGGATAAGACCGATGGCACGGCGTCCATCTGGAGCCTGAATAACACCACCGGCAGCTTTACTCAATTCTCATTCGGCCCCTTTGCCGGATGGACAGCCAGTTCGGTGAGCGTGGGGGCAGACGGCACGACCCATGTTCTGTGGAACAACACGGGCGGGCAGTCTTCGATTTGGAACTACAGCACGGCCAATGGAACCTACACCTACCAGAACTATGGGCCATTTGGAGGCTACCGGGCCGCAGCGATTACGGATGGGGCGGACGGCAAGATGGGCGTGATCTGGAACACGGCAAGCGGCCCCACGTCGCTATGGAGTTTGGACAACAGCACCGGCATTTACGGCTACCACAATTTCGGGCCGTATTCCGGGTGGTCGGCGGTTGCCATCTCTGCCGGGAACTGACATACGCCATTCGGCCCGGTAAGACGCAGAGGCTCCCGCTCACATCGGAGCGGGAGCCTCTTTTTTGCGCCGCCCCGAACCGGGCGTTCACGGCCAAACTTGCTCTGGCGCTGTGACTGGTTGTTCGGCGGGGAACTTTCCCTCTGCACCGGGCCTTTTTCTTTTACTACTCCCCGTGTGGTAAAATAAAGGCATGACCGTGTTGAACTCTTATCATCTCACCCACCTGGCCGAACTGGAAGCCGAATCGCTCTTTGTGATCCGGGAAGTGGCGGCCCAATTTGAAAAGCCCGTGCTGCTGTTTTCCGGTGGCAAAGACTCCATTGTTCTTTCCCATCTGGCCCGCAAAGCCTTCTGGCCGGCCCGCATTCCTTTTCCCCTGCTGCACATCGACACGGGGCATAACTTCCCCGAAACGCTGGAATACCGCGACCGCTGGATGGACAGCATCGGGGCCAAGCTGATCGTCGGCTCCGTGCAGGAATCCATTGACGCCGGCCGGGCGACCGAAGAAAAAGGCTTCAATGCCAGCCGCAACATGCTCCAGACCGTGACGCTGCTGGACGCCCTGGAAGACCTCAAGGCCGATGCGGCGATGGGCGGCGCACGGCGCGACGAAGAAAAAGCGCGCGCCAAAGAGCGCTTCTTCTCACACCGCGACGAGTTCGGTCAGTGGGACCCCAAAAATCAGCGGCCTGAATTGTGGAACTTGTTCAACGGCCACAAGCATCTGGGCGAGCATTTTCGGATTTTCCCCATCAGCAATTGGACGGAAATGGACATCTGGCAGTATATTTTGCAGGAGCAGATTGAGTTGCCCTCCCTGTATTTCACCCATCAGCGCGAGGTCATTGAGCGCGACGGCAATTATCTGTACAACTCCGATGCGCTCAACAAGCGCCCCACCGAAATCCCTGAAATGCGTCAGGTTCGCTTCCGTACCATCGGCGACATGACCTGTACCGGAGCCGTGCTGTCTCCCGCCAATTCGGTGGAAGAGATTATCCAGGAAGTCGCCGCAACCCGCACCACCGAGCGCGGAACCCGCGCCGATGACCGCAGAAGCGAAGCGGCAATGGAAGACCGCAAAAAAGAAGGGTATTTTTGAACACTGAGCGCCTGCATCAGCAAATTGCGTTTATTCTGGAAATTGATAAATTAAAGAGTGTTCTGCGGCAGACGTATCTGATCGATGACCCGCGCCACGAAAACTCGGCGGAACATTCCTGGCATCTGGCGATGATGGCGATGCTGCTGGCCGAACACGCTAACATTGAAGTCAATTTACTGCGCGTTCTCCAAATGCTGCTGGTGCATGACATTGTCGAAATAGATGCCGGGGACACTTACTGTTACGATTCGGCAGGCAACGACGATAAAGCCGAACGCGAACAGCGTGCCGCCCACCGCATTTTCGGCCTGCTGCCCGATGACCAGCAAGGCGAAATGCAGGATTTGTGGCAGGAGTTTGAGGCCCGCGAGACACCCGAAGCCAAATTCGCCGCCGCTTTAGACCGTCTCATGCCTATTCTGCACAACTACCACACGCAGGGCCGAAGCTGGATTGAGCATGGCATCACCTCAGCGCAGGTGCGGGAGCGCAATCGCCATGCCGAAGAAGGCTCGGCGGCGCTGTGGCAACATGTCGAAGCCTTAATTGCGGATGCCGTCGGCCAGGGACATTTGAGGGAGGCAGATAAAAAATGATAATTACACTCACGCCCGATATTGAGCAGATGCTGGCGGAGGAAGCAGAAAAAACGGGGACAACAGCGGAGGCGCTGGCACTGGATCGTCTGCAAGCCAGCCATGAGTCTTCTCAAAAAAGAAACCATGTTATCCCATCTTTCATAGATTACCGTGACACTCTGCCCCCCCCCCGCAATGACTGGGAGCGACGGTTACGCAGCATTGGAACTCCTTGCGGAGTATCACTTTCTAATGAAGCTGTGAGCAGCGAAGGAATTTATGACTGATGACGTATCTGGTGGAAAGCAGCCTACTTGTTCGCCTTGCCAATCCCTCGGATGCGCTTTATCCAAACGCGCTCACCAAAATTGAGAATCTGCATCGTCTGGGTGAAAGCCTGTGTATCGCCCCTCAGAATTTAATTGAGTTCCGCAGTGTTGCCACTCGCCCTCTGGAAGTCAATGGCTTGGGACTTACTGCGACAGAGACCGAAGCAAAAGCGGTAGAGTTTGAAGAAACATTCCGACTGCTTGCCGAAACGCCCGAAATCTTCCCGGCGTGGAAGGCTCTCGTGCAGGCAGTGGGAGTCACTGGCAAGCAGGTACATGATGCGCGATTAGTCGCCATTTGCCATGTCTACGGCATCTCGCATATTTTGACGTTCAATGTCCGGCATTTTGCCCGTCTCGCACTGTTTGGGCCGGGTGTGACGATTGTTGATCCAATTTCGGCTGTATAGGAACATAATGAGCGATTTTTCAACCCACAGTTATTTAGACATGGACTTGCTACGCTTTACGACAGCGGGGAGTGTGGATGACGGCAAAAGCACGCTCATCGGGCGGCTTTTGTACGACAGCAAGGCCATTTTTGACGACCAGTACGAAGCCATCCGGGAGTCGTCCGAGCGGCGTGGGGAAGAAGGCGTCAACCTGGCCCTTCTAACCGACGGGCTGCGGGCGGAGCGGGAGCAGGGCATCACGATTGATGTCGCGTACCGCTATTTCGCCACGCCCAAGCGCAAGTTTATCATCGCCGACACGCCCGGCCATATCCAGTACACGCGCAACATGGTCACGGGGGCATCGACGGCGAACCTCGCCATTATTTTGATTGATGCCCGCAAAGGGGTGATTGAGCAAACGCGCCGCCATGCGATTATCGCGTCGCTGCTCGGCATTCCCCACATCGTCGTCTGCGTCAACAAAATGGACCTTGTGGATTATTCTCAGGAAGTGTTTGCGCGCATCAAGCGCGACTTTGAGACGTTTGCGGCGGGGCTGGACACGCGGGACGTTCACTTCCTGCCCATCAGCGCCCTGCTTGGCGACAATGTAGTCGATGCTTCGACCCATATGGGCTGGTATGATGGGCAGACGCTGCTGACGCTGCTCGAAACCGTACCGATTGAAAACGATGTCAACCATACAGACGGGCGGTTCCCGGTGCAGTATGTCATCCGGCCCCAGTCCACGGAGTATCACGATTACCGGGGCTATGCCGGGCGCATTGCCGGGGGCGTCTTCAAGCCGGGCGAGGCGGTTCAAGTTCTGCCGTCGGGATTTACGTCGCGGGTCAAATCAGTTGATACGTTCGGGGGGGAGCTGGCCGAGGCTTTTGCGCCAATGTCGGTAACGCTGACTTTGGAAGACGAAATTGACATCAGTCGGGGCGATATGATTGTTCCGGTGGACAACATACCGCAGGTTTCGCAGGACATTGATCTGATGGTCTGCTGGCTCGGCGAAAAAAGCCTGGTTCCGAACGGCAAATACACTGTCAAGCACACCACCCGCGAAGTCCGAGCCATTGTGAAAGCCGTCCACTACAAATTGGACATCAGCACCCTGGACGAAAAGACCGAGGATAAGATGGTGAATCTCAACGAAATCGCCCGGCTGACACTCCGAACCACGCAGCCTTTGTTTTTTGATTCCTACCGCCGCAACCGGGCAACGGGAAGCCTGATTTTGATTGACGAAGCCACCAACGTCACGGTTGGGGCGGGTATGATCTTATGAAACGTTCAGTGACGCGATTTCTCGGTCTAGGAACGCTCTTGCTTGCCCTGCTGCTGACCGGCTGCGACCAGGATCGGCCTGTGGCGGAAGCGCCGGATACCCCGCAGGCCACCGCCGCCGCGCCGCAGTCCGCCGATGCCGATCCACAGGCAGCGGGGGCTGCTCCTTCGCTGGGGGCTGCTCCTTCGCTGGGGGCCGCTCCCTCACTGAACTCCGGGGCCGGTGCGCCCGCCGCCGCTGACCCCGGCGTTCCGCCTGATCCGTTAATCGGGTCGGGCAGCACTGATCCGCCGCCCCCTGATCCATTGCTGGCCTCCGACCCACTCAAAGGCCGGGGAATGCCGACTCAGCATTCACACTGGCTGCGCGGCCAGATACGCGATGCCCGCGTGACAGTGCTGCTTAACGGGATTCGCCAGGGTTCTTACGGCGGCCTGGTAGACAAAGACATCACCATGAAACTGCGCGCCGGGCTGAACTTTGTGACGTTTATCTACCAGCCCAATACCGTTGCCGGGGACGCGCAGATGGAAATTGTGGAAAGCGAGCATACCCCGCCCATTCCGCCGCTCGCCACCTTCCGCAGCCCGCAAACCGTGGATGCGTCGCATCCGGCGGTACATCAAACCAATACCTTCATCGCGAAATAGCGCGCATTTTGCCCGTTTCCGTTAGAACCCGGTCAGGCAGGTCAGGGCATAGATGCCGTAAACGCCGCTCGATAGCATCAGCGAAACGACGCCGATCAAATCCCAGCGATGTGCCAGCGTGCGGCCCATCCGGGACAGCGAGGACGGGCCGGAAGCCTGCGGGCGGGCGAGAATGGCGCTCGGAAAAGCGGTGGCCGGCGAGGTGAGGGTCTGTGTGGTTAAGGTCTGCATCGGTTTCTCCTATCGAACACTGGGGAGCCTTCGGCTCGGTTGATGAGAGAATTATAGCCTGGAGGCAGGGGGCGGAGGCGGAAGCCGGTCACACCCAAACTGTGAAAGAAGTCACTTTACTCACGGGGCGGGGGCGGCATGGGCCAGCCTTTTTGCCGCCCTTCCTGAATAATCAAAATCATCTGGTCATAGGTCAGGTGGAACTGATTGCAGAAGTGGGCGTGGTACTTTTCCAGCAAATAAGCATCAAATTTGGCTTGACGCTGGGCCTGGGCCACCGATTTGTCTTTGTCATAGCCTTTCCAGGACGGATCAGGGACCGGGTAGGCATTCATCGCCGCCAGGTGCGCGTGGTCATCCAGTTCCGCCAGCGCCCAGGCCATTTTCTGCCGGTCGCCGATCACAATTTTGCTGCTGACGGCCTCATACGGGTCGGGCAGTGGTTTCGGGCGCGGTGCGGGCGCGTGATACAAAATCGTTCCGCGCGTGTCCCCGCCCGAATTCGCCGTCACTCCCACCAGGGCTGTCGGGGCGACGCTGGGGGCCGGTGCGCGTGAACAGCCGGCGGCCAGCCAGGCCGTCAGGAGCAGCCCAAATGCCTTCCACCTCGAAAAAGAACTCATGCCGCCTTTTATACCCGATTGCCCCTTGTTTCAGGGCAAGCAGGGAACGGCAGGCGCGGCGGTGAACAAGCGCTTTCAAGCCTAAGCATTAAAGCCAAGCAGCCCCCCATTATGAAAAAACCTCTCATCCTTACCCTGGACATTGGAACGTCGTCCGTTCGTGCCATGCTGTTTGATGCGCGCGGGCGGGCGCTGCCGGATGCCGAGGTTCAGCTTCCCTATGTCCAGCGGACAACGGGGGACGGCGGCGTGGAAGCGGACGCCGAAACGCTGCTGAAACTCACGGTCTCCTGCGTCGTTCAGCTTTTGGGGAAGACGGACAAAGAAACGCAGGAGCGGCTGGCGGGGGTCGGTATTTCCTGTTTCTGGCACAGCCTGGTCGGGGTTGGGGAAGATAACCGGGCGGTGACGCCGGTGTATTCGTGGGCCGACACGCGCGCGCAGGCGCAGGCGCAGGCACTTCAAAAAGAAATGGATGCGGCGGCCTACCATGCTCGAACGGGCTGCGTCCTGCACACGTCTTACTGGCCTGCCAAGCTGCGCCGTCTGCGGGAAACGCAGGCAGAGACTTACGGCAAAGTCCAGCGCTGGATGGGGTTCGGCGAATACGTTGCCCTCCGCCTGTTTGGGCAAACCGCGTGCAGCTTTTCCATGGCGTCGGGAACCGGCCTCTTCGACCAGAACAAAGCCGATTGGGACGCCCCGACGCTTCAGGCGCTGTCGCTGACGGCAGCGCAGCTTAATCCGCTCATCGACCGGATGACCCCGCAGTCGGGCCTGGCGAAAGAGTGGACAAAGCCGCTGGCAGCCCTGCAAAGCCTGCCCTGGTTCCCCGCCGTCGGCGACGGCGCGTGTTCCAATGCGGGCAGCGGGGCGATGGATGCGTCGCGCATTGCTATCAACGTCGGCACATCCGGGGCGATGCGGGTGGTTGTGGAAGCCGATCAAGAAGACATTCCGCCCGGCCTGTTTTGCTACCGGGTGGACCGGCAGCGGTTTCTGGTCGGCGGCGCATTCGCCAACGGCGGCAACGTCTATGCCTGGGAAAACGCGACATTGCAGCTTGGCGACCGCAAAGCGATGGCCCGGCTTCTGGCCGCCATGCCGCCGGACAGTCACGGCCTCACCGTGCTGCCGTTCTGGGCCGGCGAGCGTTCCACCGGCTGGCACGTCGGCGCGCGGGCGACCGTGACGGGGATGAACCTGCATACCACGCCTGCCGACATCCTGCGGGCGTCTCTGGAAGCCGTCGCCTACCGCTTTGCCGCCGTCCGCGATCTGGTGATGGCGCAGTACCCGTCGGCGCAGGAAATTGTCGCATCGGGCGGCGGTCTGGTGCATGACCCGTTCTGGATACAGATCATGGCCGACGTGTTCGGCGTCCCGGTGACGGCATCCAAAGTGTTTGAAGCGTCCAGCCGGGGCGCAGCCCTGCTTGCTTTAAATAGCCTGGGACTTTTGGACAATTTCGCGGATGCACCCACGTATCTGGGCCGCTCTTACGCGCCTGACCCGGCGCGGCACGAAGTCTATGAAAAGGCCCGCACCCGGCACGAGGCGCTTTACGCAAGGATGCTGGGGTAGGCCCATTTAAATCCGGGTATAAGCCAGCAGTCTTAACCCATCCCGCAGGAGACACCCCCATGACCACCCCGTTTTCGTCCGCCACGCTCGGCGGTTATTTGCTGGAACGGCTGCATGATCTCGGCCTGCGCCATGTGTTCGGCATCCCCGGCGATTACGTTCTCAGTCTGTACCGGATGATCGAGGAGTCGCCGCTGATCCAGATCGGGACGACGCGCGAGGATTGTGCGGGGTTTGCGGCGGATGCTTATGCGCGGCTGAACGGCATCGGCGCGGCCTGCGTCACCTACTGCGTCGGCGGTCTGAACACGGTCAATGCCGTCGCCTGCGCGTATGCCGAGCGCTCCCCCGTCGTGCTGCTGTCGGGGTCGCCGGGGCTGAACGAACGCCACCGAAACCCGCTGCTGCATCACATGGTGCGCGATTTCGGCACGCAGCGCGAAGTCTTTGAAAAGATCACCGTTGCCGCCGTTATTCTGGATGACCCACTGACCGCACCGCGCCTGATTGACGAGGCTTTGGCCGCGCTGATGCGCTACAAGCGGCCTATTTATCTGGAAATCCCGCGCGACCTCGTTTATGCGCCTATTACGGCCCCGGCCACGCCGCCGATTTCTATTCTGGAAAGTGACGCCGACGCTCTGGCGGATGCAGTGGCGGAAGCGGTCGCCATGCTGGCCGCCGCCAAAAAGCAGGTCGTGCTGGCGGGGGCGGAAATTCATCGGTTCGGCTTGCAGGACGCACTGGTGCGGCTGGTGGAGCGCGGGCAAATCCCGGTCGCTTCCACTCTGCTGGGAAAGTCGGTCATTCGCGAAAATCATCCGCTGTTTGCCGGTGTGTACGGCGGCCTGATCGGGCGCGATGAAGTCATTGAGTTTGTGGACGACTCTGACTGCCGCCTGCTGCTTGGCTCGATTCTGACGGACTTGGACCTGGCACTGGAAGGGCCGCTGTTTTCCGAAGGCAGCGCAATTCAGGCGACGGCGGACCGCGTTTCCATCAAGCGCCATCAATATGCCGAAGTGCATTTTGCGGACTTTGTGCGCGCCCTGGCAGACGCTGATCTGCCCCTGGCTGCATCGCGCTCGCTGCCCGCACGCTCTGAAATACCTGCCGCGCCGCCGTCTGCCGACGCCCCGGCGACATTGGCAGGCCTGTTCGGGGCATTGGACGGAATGCTGGATGAAAGCGTGGTGGTCGTCGCGGATGTCGGCGAATCACTGTTTGCCGCCGCCGATCTGCACGTCCGCCAGTCCTCAGAGTTTCTTTCTCCCGCGTATTACACGTCTATGGGCTTCGCCGTTCCCGCTGCGGTCGGCGTGGGCTTCGCCGCCCCGCACCTGCGCCCGGTGGTGCTGGTCGGCGACGGCGCGTTTCAGATGACCGGAACCGAACTATCTACCTGCGTTCGGTACGGGCAGGCCCCCATTGTGATTATTCTCAATAACCGGGGCTACAGCACCGAGCGCGAGATTCTGGAAGGCCCGTTTAACGATATTCCCAACTGGAACTATGAGAAAGTCTGTGAGCTTGTCGGGGGCGGCGTTCCTTACCGCGTTTCCACGCACGGCGCAGTGGTGGATGCTCTCACGGCGGCTTTCGCCGACCCATCGCAGATGCACGTTCTCAATGTTGAGCTAAGTCAGGACGACCATTCGCCCGCCATGACTCGCCTGGCCCATCGCCTTGCCGACCGCCTCTCGCTGGGGTGAGACACTCCGCACACAAAATGACACAAACAGGAAGGACGGTTCCCAATGCTCCCTGAACTTCACACACTGACCACGGAAGCCAGCCATCCTGATTTGGCAGACCTAGACATGCTGGACACGGAGACGCGCCTTCGGCGGATCAATGCCGAAGACGCCAAAGTCGCCGCTGCCGTGGCGCTGGAAATCCCGCAGATCGCCGCCGCCGTGCATCTGGCCGCGCAGTCGATTCGTCAGGGCGGACGGCTGATTTATCTGGGCGCAGGAACCAGCGGGCGTCTGGGCGTGCTGGACGCCTCGGAATGCCCGCCGACCTTTGGCGTTCCGCCGGGGGTGATCGTGGGAATTATCGCGGGCGGACCAGGCGCGATGTTTCAGGCGGTGGAAGGCGCGGAAGATGACCCGCAGCTCGGCGCGGCGGCGATTGCCGAGGTGAGTGTCACGGAACAGGACACGGTGATCGGCCTGAGCGCGTCCGGCCAGGCTCCGTTTGTGCTGGGCGCGCTGCGGGCCGCCAAAGCGCGCGGCGCGGCGACGGTCGGCCTGACCACCAACCGGCCTTCCGCCCTGGAAGCAGTTGCGGACCTCACCATTGCTCCGGTCGTCGGCCCGGAAGTGCTGGCCGGCTCCACCCGTCTCAAAAGCGGAACGGCGCAGAAAATGGTACTCAACATGATTTCCACTGGCGCGATGATTGAAATCGGCAAAACATACGGCAATTTGATGGTGGATGTGCAGGCGACCAATCACAAATTACAGGCGCGTGCCGCCCGGATCGTCTGCCACGTCACCGGAGTGTCTTCCGAAGCGGCGAAAGCGGCTTTATCCGAGGGCGGCGGCTCCGCCAAACTCGCCATTGTCATGCTCTCCAGCGGCGTCGGGGCAGACGATGCCCGCCGCCGCCTCGATGACTCACAGGGCTTCTTGCGCCGCGCTTTGGAAGAAAACAGCGCCTGACATGAATACCCGCCTGCCGCCTCTGCTTATGCGTTTGCTTTCCAGCCTTTCTTTGCTGCTGATCTTCGGCGGCGCGGCAGGCATTGTCGCGGGAACACTCAGCCCGTGGGCAACATTTCGGGTGTTCCATACGATTGAAATTAACCTGCCGGGGATTGTGTTTTTGTGGGGCGGCCTGTGTCTGGCCGTCGCCGCGCTGGTGTTTTTAGGCGCGCGCCGCTCTCCCCTGCTCTGCCTTGCCGGCGCACTCGCGGTGCTGCACTGGGGGGCGGAAGCACAGCGAAAAGTGCCGGAGCGGGTCAAGTTCCAGCTTGCCGGGTCTCAGCTTGTTCTCGCCACATCGGTCAATCGCCTGCTGGATCAGTTTCACATTCCCGACATTGAAGTTGCCAATTTCGGAACACCGAACCCGGAACTTTTGGGTGCGGGGCTGGACTGGACACTCAAAGGCGGCTGTGTTCTTCTGCTGGGCAGTGTTCTCGGCCTGCCGGGCGACCCGGTGGCGGTCTGGATTTACACGCGCGCTGCCCGCGTCCGGTGCCGCGCCTGCGGAGTGCGCTGGCCGATTTCCCGGCAGGCGGATTACTGCCCGGAGTGCGGCGCATCTACCCGGCCCGCGCATCTTCGCCTCTGCCCGCACTGCGGGAGGCAGGCCAAAAAGAAAGACCGCCACTGCGTCTCCTGCGGCACGGCCTTGCCACCGGGAAAGGCATAGAAAACGCCCCCCACCCCAGAGATGGGATGGAGGGCGTTTCGTTTATCTTCCTAGGAAGAGGCGGCAGCCACTTCCCGGCGGCGCTTTGTGGCCCGCAGGCGGAGGCCCGTCAGACCCATGCCGGTGAACAGCAGCGCGGCCCAGGCAGACGGCTCCGGCGCGGCGGAACCAAGCCCGATCTCCGTAATTTGCGTTCCATACTCGTTTGTTCCGAGAGCGAATTCCTGCACCGTCCAGAACTTCGTGGGGTCTGTCGGGTCAAGAGTCGTACTGCTATAGTCACCCCAGCGGTTAGAAGAACCACCGAAAGTGACGTCGTAACTGCCCTGGCCCACTGCGGTCTGAATGGGAGTGCCGAACGCAATGGATGTGCCGTTGGTCGCGAGATTGCCGACAATCGCATAACCGCTGGCGTAATCACTGGGGCCGGAAGCGCTGTAGCCGATGACGACATTCCCGGCAGCATTAATCGCGAGAGAGGGGTAATACAGATCAAGATTGGTGCCAGCGGTTCCCATGCCCGTGCCGCTGATGAGCTGGTCAATCACTTTGGTGGTGCCGTTAACACCTAGAATGTGAATGTCCGCCAATCCAGTGGTCGGGTCGGCCAGCGTCTGAACAGAATAAATGACGCCACCCTGCTTGACCACATAGCCACTGTAGCGATTGTCGCCAGTGTCAATGGTGTTATCGCCGCCTTTCTGATGCGCGGGGCCTGCAAGGGTGGTAGCGGCGGTGAAGGTCACTGTGCCGTTGTTCGCCAGTGTCGCTGCGCCAGCCGTGCCGCTGATAGTATCCACTTTGGCAGAGTTATTGTTGGCAGTGCCGACCCCCAGCACAGACTCGCTGAGATTAGTGGCCGTGCCGCCATTGTCTTGATCTACGACTGGACGCGCACCGAAGCCAAAAGTGGTATAGCTCGCCCGATAGGTAAGAGTGGAAGTAGGATTGGTGGCACTCTCGCTGATTAAGCCGGACTTGCTGACCGTTAGAATATCTTGACTTGTCAGATTGCCTGCTGTGTTGAACAAGTTCGCCCCGACATAAACGCCCTGTGAGTTGATGCCAAGCATGTCAAAGTCGGCAAACAGGTTCTTGCTGTTAGCCGCCGGATTAGCGTTGTACGAATAGCCCTTGAAACCGTCCAATGGGTTGGCATCGTTGGAAACGGCGACCAGGAATTGATTGGAATTGGAAGTCGGTACAGTGATTTCCGTCGCGAACCAACGGTTGGTATTAGGATCAAACAGCATGTGTGGGTCGGAGATGGAACTTGCTTCGGTCGCAGAAATGCCTGCCGCTGTCCAGAATGCACTGTCTGTAGTTCCATCGGCATTGAGCAATGCACCCGTCTTGCTGTAGACCGAGTAGCCACCGTTGATAAACTGGATAAAGTTGTTGGTGCCGACCGCGCCCATCGTGTCGGGAGGAACAAAGCCATCGTAGTTCGTGGGCGTGTAACCATTGTAAGTGTCGGCAGCAGGAACGGTGGTTCCGTTACCACCGCCGTAGAAGTTACCCGTAAAGTTTTCCAGAACGGTCTGGGCGTTCGCCGACAGGGTGCCGCCCAGCAGCATAGCGGCGACGGTTGCCGCCGCCAGAAGAGGAGTACGTTTCAATAAAATCTTTCCTTTCACAAAGGCTTGTCGCAGTCGGACAAGGCCGGCACAGAAGCGCCAATAGGCAGACGTGACTGAGGGAGCAGCCAAAAGAAGACTTCTTTGGCAGCGACAGGAGCCGCGTCAATTAATTGCCTTTTGACGATGTCAAAAGCTGAGGGTGATCTTGCCGGCAGTGGCTTGAGGGAGAAAATAAGGAGTAGCAGAGAGCCAGAAAACGTTTACGGACGAAAGAGCGTCTGCAACGTTCCGGCGGGTCTTGCGTTGTCTGACCTCGGCAGCGAGGAGACACTCAGGAGTATGACACAGCTTTTATATAAAATGCAAGGGAATAAAATGTGTTTTTTGACTTCTTTGCCAGATGCCCAAATAGAATTCAAAGTGCTTGGCAGCTTACAAAGGGTATGGTAAGATGAGATGCCAGCAAACATAAGTTTACTTCGCCGCCAAAAGGAGACTACCTGCCATGTTTCAATCGCCGCACCTGCGCCTGCTTGTCACAGACTTCCCGACCAGCTTTCGCTTTTACCGCGACACGCTGGGCTTGACGCCCCGGTTCAACCTGGATGATGTTTATGCGGAATTTGATGTCACCGGCCAGACGCTGGCTTTGTATCAGCGTCCCTTGATGGCCGGGATGGTCGGGACTGCCGGCAAGCCTGTCTCGGCGGATGCCCAGGATACGGCGGCGCTAGTACTGGCGACGGACAATGTGGATGCCGACGCGCAGATGCTCCAATCGCGGGGTGTTACCTTCGTCGCCGAGCCGCAAAATCGCACGGAATGGGGTGCGAGAACCGCGCATTTCCGCGACCCGGACGGCCATTTGATTGAAATCAACCAGGGGCTTTAAGGTATTCACCACCTGCCGTCGGGTACGGGACGTGGCTAAGGTATACTGGCGGCAGGAGGAAGCGCATATGGCAAATCAGAAAGAGATTGACCCGCTTTTTCGGAAAGAAGCGACGACCCGCGAAGAATTGATGGCTCTGGGACGGGAAATCAACGCCCGCGCAGGCATTGTCGGCGAACCTACGATGACGGCAGAAGAACTTCAAGCAAGTCAACGAGCTAGCGGTGTCCGAGCAGAAGACAATATCGGGTCGCGCGAACTGATGAGAATGCGCTATGGCGATGATTGGGAAGAGGAAAAATAATGCCGCAATTGCTTTGGGACGCAAGCGGCCTGGTCAAGCGTTACATCAATGAACTGGGAAATAAGACAGTCAACGCGATTTTCGCACAAGCATCAACCTTTCCCATGCGTATTGCCTTTATCGGTTACGCAGAGACGGCTGCAATCCTCCGTAGGAAGCGCAATCAAGGCTTGCTTATGGACAGAGACTTTCAGCAAGCGCGTCTGTTGCTGCAAGCCGAAGTGCTGCTTAACCCCGGTTTCAATCTTCTCACGGTGACGGACAAAGACGTGCTGGACGGCATGGCGCTTACTGATCGGCACAACATCAACTCCACTGACGCTGCCCTATTGGCGGCATATCTTCGCTTTCGCGCCAAGGCAAACGTAGATTGCCTGCTCATTGCTTCCGATAAGCACCTTATTCGGGCTGCCGAGGCGGAAGGTCTTTCCGCGCTTAATCCTGAAACGGTTTTACCCGCCGATCTCCCCATGTTTCTCGCTGGATAAATTTCCATTTAGCGATAGATTGCCATGCAGGTTTCTTCCCAGTGATCGGACAAGCTGCGATGCGCGAAGCAATTTTCAGCAGGCTGCACCAGCACTTCTTCCCCGTTTTTTTGCGACAGCATCCGGCAGCGCCAGACGGCGGCGGTCTGCGTTCCGGTCGGCGCGTTCAAATAAACGCGGTCTTTGTGGCGGCAGGATGCACATTCATGCGGGGTTGGTTCGGTGAGGCTCGCAGGCCGTTCCAGCAGTTCCAGCGGCATATCTTCTCTCCTCTTTTACTGTCATTTATACTGTACCTGATTCTTCTATAATTTTTATATAAAACTTTGTTAAGTTTCGGTTAAGTTTGCCTCTAGCTTCGGTCCGCCGACGAATGGCCTGTCTCTGGTATAATAAACGCACCATGTCAGAGAATTCATCAGAGCAGCAATCAAACCACCAGAAGACCATTCGCAATTTTTGCATCATTGCCCATATTGATCACGGCAAATCTACTCTCGCCGACCGCCTGCTGGAGTTTACCGGAACCGTGCAGCGGCGGCATATGCAGGAACAGCTTCTCGATTCGATGGACATTGAGCGCGAACGCGGCATCACCATCAAAATGGCCGCCGTGCGGATCAATTACAAAGCCCACGACGGCGTCACTTATGAGCTAAATTTGATTGACACGCCGGGCCATGTAGATTTCACCTATGAAGTCTCCCGCTCTCTGGCCGCCTGCGAAGGGGCCGTTCTGGTGGTGGATGCCGCGCAGGGCGTCGAAGCGCAGACACTGGCAAATGTCAGCCTGGCCCTCAACAATAATCTGGAAATCGTGCCGGTCATCAATAAAATAGACCTGCCTGCCGCCGACCCGGATCGCGTGGCCGAAGAAATTGAAGAAGTGCTGGCGATTGATGCCACCGAGGCTATCCGCGCGTCGGCCAAAGAAGGCATCGGCACGGAAGAGATTCTCGAGTCCATCGTCCGGCGCGTCCCGCCGCCGCGCGGCGATGTCAGCAAACCGCTGCGCGCACTGATTTTTGACAGCCATTTCGACGCCTATTTAGGCGTGGTCGCCTATGTGCGCGTTGTGGACGGCGAAGTGGCTCCGGGAATGCAGATACGCGCGATGGCATCGGGCAAGATATTTGACGTGACCGGCGTTGGCATTTTCGCACCGCGCATGAAGGCCGTAGACCGATTATTGACAGGAGAAGTCGGCTACATTACGGCGTCCGTTAAGACCGTCGGCGACTGCCGGGTCGGGGATACGCTCACGGTCGCGCAGCACGGGGCAACGCAGGCTCTGGCCGGCTACCGCCAGGCCCTGCCGGTGGTCTTCTGCGGCCTGTACCCGGTCGATAGTTCGCAGTATCCTGATCTGAAAGAGGCCCTGGGCAAATTGCAGCTTAACGATGCCGCGCTGACATTTGAACCCGAATCATCCGCAGCGCTCGGCTTCGGCTACCGCTGCGGCTTTCTCGGCCTGCTGCATTTGGACATCGTGCAGGAGCGGTTGGAGCGCGAATTTAACCTCACGCTGATTGCGACCGCCCCCAGCGTCATCTACAAAGTTCATCTGACCGACGGCGAAACGATTGAAGTGGACAACCCGGCCAATCTGCCGCCGCCCTCCGAGATTGCCAGCATGGATGAGCCGTATGTGACCGCCAGCGTGATTATTCCGTCTACTTATGTGGGCGCAGTAATGGACTTAGCCCGCGAGCGGCGCGGCATTTACATTAAGACCGAATACCCGGCCAAAGACCGGGTAATGATTTACTATAAGCTGCCGCTCAACGAAATTTTGATGGACTTCTTCGACCAGCTCAAATCCCGCACCAAAGGCTATGCGTCGTTTGACTATGAAATCAGCGGCTATGACCCCTCTAATCTGGTCAAGCTGGACATCAAAATCAACGACGACCCGGTCGACGCACTTTCGTTTATCACGCACCGCGACAAATCTCAGGAGCGCGGGCGGCAGCTCGTCGAAAAACTCAAAGAAGTCATTCCGCGCCAGCAGTTCGAGATCAAGATACAGGCCGCCATTGGAGCCAAAGTGATCGCCGCCGAGCGCATCTCCGCCCTGCGAAAGAACGTCATTGCCAAATGCTATGGCGGCGACATTTCGCGCAAGCGCAAACTGCTGGAAAAGCAGAAAGAGGGTAAGAAGCGCATGAAAAGCATCGGCAGCGTGGAAATTCCCCAGGAAGCCTTTATGAGTGTTCTGAAGCTGGGGAGCGATTAGTGATCTATGCCTGACGAAAATCTATCGAATGAAATCATTATCGCCGAGGTTGATATCAGCCATGTTCGCTTGGTGGAACTGAGTCAACTCGCCGATCAAGCAAAGCCATTTTACGTTTGGGCAGAGGAAATTTTTCAGGGAATTCTCAACACAAGAGCATCTTTCAATGAGATATTGAATTCTGCTTCCAAAGAGCAGATTGAACTTTGCATTCAGCAATGCTATCTAGCCAGTGAGCAACAGGGATTGCCTATTTTATTTGATGGGATAGGTCGAAGCTATCCGCATCCGAAAGCCTGCTATTATTTTTTCTCTTGGGCAGTTCGGGACGCCCCGAAACAGCGTTTAGAGCCGTTGCTCCAGAGAATAGTTAGGCAATCCAAACGCCGCCGCGTAGATGTCGAAGCACAAGCGCTTGCCGCGCTTATCTTCAAATATCGAAAAAATCTGCAAACATTTTCATGGGATGCAATTCGAGAAGTGATCATAGATCGGCTTGAAGGTTCACGCAGGAGTATTTCAGGGCATGAAAGAGAAACCGTCGTCAGAACTGCTTTGCTGACTGCTGTTCAAAAATACTTCGCAGATAACTCAGACTATGGCATTTATGCCAAAGTCGAAATCCCTGCTGGTCAGATTAAAATTGGGAATGAAACCTACGATGTGAGCGCTCGTTTGATTAATACGAAGGGCCAGCCGACACGCGATATATTAGTTCCGGTAAAGACAAGGGAAACAGAGGGTGGGGGTCACTCACATCTTTTCACGCGCGATATTATGTCTGCGATTAACGCTGTCCGAGCAGACCAACCGGAGAGTTTCGTCGTAGCAGTCATTGTGGCAAAAAATTGGGCCTCCAAAGAAGCAGCCACCGTAAGAGATAAGGTTGATTATGCAGCCATATTTGACATCAGCCCCAATCAGTTCCAAATTTTTGATGACGATCAACAAACCGCCCTGAATTTGTTCATTAAGCAGGTTTTAGATGGAAAAGTGAAGCCAAAGCAAAACCTCAATTAGGGAGTGATAAACAAATGCCTAACATGGACGTTTTATCTGTAAAATATAGTGATCAAATTCTTTGTGGTGATAGCTGGGATATTGCTCAATCGCTTCCAAGTAGCATTGCACGGACTATTATTACAAGTCCTCCGTATTTTGGTCATCGCCTATATTCGCAAACGGCTGCGACGCAACATCTTGAGTTCGGATGTGAAGAAGAACCGAAAGAATATGTTGCCAAGATTGTTGCGCTTTTTGACAAAGTAAGGCAAGTTCTCAAAGATGACGGAACGCTCTGGCTGAATTTAGGCGATACCTATCGCAACGGCCAACTGCTTGGCATCCCTTGGCGGACAGCGATTGCTCTACAAGAAGCAGGCTGGATGCTGCGAAGTGAAATTATCTGGAACAAGCCAAATGCCATGCCGTCTTCAGTAAAAAATAGACCTACTCTGTCCCATGAACATATTTTTCTGTTCAGTAAACAAGCTCAATACTTCTACAATGCTGATGCTATTCGAGAACCTCATGTCACTTTTTCAGAAAACTCCAAAATGAGAGGGGGACGAAACCATTTTGGAAAGCGTAATGGTACGCCAGAAACCGGCAAAAATGGCGGCAATCCCAATTTGCACACAGCGCGTTGGGATCAGGCTTTTCATCCTCTGGGCAGAAACAAGCGCACTGTCTGGGATATTTCACTCGGTAAGTTTCGTGAAGCGCACTTTGCTGTTTTTCCGCCGGAACTTGTCAAAACGTGCCTGTTGGCGGGGTCCGAATGGGAAGACCTTGTTTATGATCCCTTTATGGGTTCAGGTACTGTAGCCGTAGTAGCAAAACAAAACAACCGCCGGTTTCTGGGCAGTGAGTTAGTACCTGAATACGTGGAAATGGCGCTTAATCGAGTGAGTTCAGCCCAACCCTCACTTATAATGACTTTATGATAAATGGCTAGATGAGTGACGTTGGTGTCATCGCCAAATGCTACGGCGGGGACATTTCGCGCAAACGCAAGCTGCTGGAAAAGCAGAAAGAGGGTAAGAAGCGCATGAAAAGCATCGGCAGCGTCGAAATTCCCCAGGAAGCCTTTATGAGCGTTCTCAAATTGGGGAGCGATTAATGACAGCTAAGTGAAAGGAAACCGTCATGCCTTTTTATGATTCGGAAAGCTACCGCCGTATTCCCTATGAGGAGTATAAAGCTATCAACGACCTGATGCACGCGCATCTTCAGACACACAATGGGAAACTACGTGCGCTGATCGCTTTTGGGGAAATAGTCACTCGGGGCGGAACATTTGATATTGATCTGCTCGAGGTGGTGGAAGGCTGGCAAGGGCCAGCCTCTGTGACATTCTCTCATTCAGCAGAATTGCCTTTGCGTGGTTTGTTGCGCCTTCATCTGATGACGCCGGACGACTTTGAAGAGACAGGCCAGGAAGAAAGTACTTCCAAAAAGCGTTTACTGGATCATGTTCGAGAAGGCTACGACCTTGTCTACGAAGACCCGCCCGGCTACGCCCGGAATGTATTCGCTCAAAGAATAACCAATAGCCCAAACAAAAATCCGTTAGATTTTCTTGTTTCGAGCAGTGTCGGACGATAATTTATGAGCAGCCCTGCACCATACCCCACCTTCCCGAATGGTAATGCTCTCGCGCAAGCTTTTTTTGAAGAAGGCATTCGTCAACCTGGAAGATGCTTATATCTTGCATGAAGCCCATCGTCATACTGAGCGGGGCTATGGGTTGGTGGGAGAAGGTTTTCACCACTCATAGTCCTCTCGGCGACATCAAAAATCTTCCTATTTTTCAGCACCATGTTAATGCACTCGAGAGATATAAAGGGACTTTGGTATCCGACGTTATCGTGATGGAAAAGCTTGCGCCTGCGCGGCCCGGCGGCTCTTATGAACTGGAAGTGCAAAAGAATCCTGAATATCCGTTTCTTTCCTATCATGTTAGCCTAACCGCCAGTTCCGGGGAATTTCGCTTAGATAAACCTTCTACACATTTTGGAGAAGCAGATAGCAGAAGGTATTACAATACTGCACAGGAGTTATTGACGGCAGTATTAACTCTCTATCCACAAGTGACAAGTTGGGAATTGGTGATACCCGCTCCGTTTTGATAAAGCAGGAGATTGTCAACGTGGCGTCCGTGCCGCAGCGCAGCCCGTTCCGCTATCCCGGCGGCAAGACATGGCTGGCGCAGCGAGTCTTGATGGTGGAATTGGACGCCGAAGTTGCGTCTGTCTGGCAGACTGTTCTGAACGGGCAGGGCGAATGGCTTGCCGATCAGATTGTGAATTTTCAAATGACCCCAGAGACCGTGCAGTCGGAACTTGCGGCGGAGCGGACGGAAATACGCGAAAGAGCGTTCAAAACCATTCTGCGAAACCGGGTCAATCACGGCGGTATTCTCGCGCCCGGCAGTGGGCTATTAAAGCACGGCGAAAATGGCAAGGGCTTAACTTCCCGGTGGTATCCGCAAACACTCAAAAAGCGCATTATGGATATACAGACAGTGAAGAGCAAAATTCAAATCATTCAGGGCGACGGTATAGAAGTTTTGCGGGCAAACGCTCATCGTACCGATGCCGTATTTTTCATTGATCCGCCTTATACTGCCGCAGAAAAAAAAGCCGGGGCGCGGCTTTACAGGCATAATGAACTTGACCATGAAGAACTGTTTGCTGTTGCCGCCACTCTCGCAGGAGACTTCTTAATGACTTACGACAATGCCGAAGGCGTAGTCACACTGGCGCGAAAACATAATTTTGCGGTCAAAGCGATTCCCATGAAAAACACCCACCATGCGGAAATGACGGAACTGCTGATCGGGCGCAGTTTGGATTGGCATTAGGAAGTGGACTCGGAAAACATCGTCGCTTACATTGGCCTGGGAGCAAATCTCGGCGACCGATGGTTAAATCTTCAGCAGGCACTGAAAGAACTGGCGGCATTGCCGACAATAGAAATTGGGCCGTTGTCCTCGGTGTATGAAACAGCCCCGGTTGGGATGACGGAGCAGCCGGATTTTCTGAATATGGCTGCACAGGTACGGACGACACTTTCGGCGCGCGGCTTGCTGGATGCTCTGCTGCATATTGAAACCGAAATGGGACGAACGCGAACCGTTCGGTGGGGTCCGCGCGTTATAGACCTGGACTTGCTGGTTTTCGGGGACATACAGATCACGCTTCCAGGGCTGGTCGTGCCGCATCCGCGTTTGCAGGAGCGAGATTTCGTGCTGATGCCGCTGGTGGAGATTGCTCCGACACTGGTCTTGCCGGGGAGCAAGCAGACAGCGGAAAGAGTTCTAAAAAATCTTTCGGGAAAATTGGGTACAACAGGGAACATTCGGCGGGTGGAAAGCGTCTAACGAAGATACTCAAGACCCATTCGCCGCGGCAGGCACGCCATGATTTATTCTTATCAGGCCAAAGACCGCACGGGGCGCACGGTAACGGGCGCGCTGGATGCGCCGGATGAACGTCAGGCCGCGCAGGAAATCCGGGATATGGGTTATTTTCCGATGCGCCTCGCCGTACAGGCGGGGGGAGCCGCGACGCTCTCCGCCCCCTCATCGGAGTATAGTCAATCTACAGGGGCATCCGCGCAAATGGCGATGTCGCCGGGCCGCTGGCTGCTGGCCCATCTCGTTTTCCCAGTCTGGTCCGGCGTTGGGCTGCGCGATCTGGCGCTGTTTTATCGGCAATTCTCAGCCATGATCAGCGCGGGCGTTCCAATCTACCAGTGCCTCACCACCCTGGAACGGCAGACAAGCAACCGCATTTTGCGGGGCCTTATTCGCAGGATTTCGGTAAGGGTACTGGAAGGCGGGACACTCACGGCAGCCATGCGTGAATGGCCCTGGGTTTTCACAGATTTCCACCGCGCCATGATCGCGGCGGGAGAAGCCAGCGGACGTATGGACGTGATGATGGCCCGGCTGTCGTCGGCATTAGAGCAGGAATATACCCTGCGCGGGAGCATCAAAAAAGAAACCTGGTATCCGGTGACAACGCTGGTGCTGAGTTTTTTGCTGCCGCCGCTGGTGCTGTTGATCGCGCCCGGCGGTGCTGCCGGTTTTCACGAATATGTTGGGCAGGCTGTGTATCCCGTGCTGATTGCCGGGGGCATCGTGGCCGGATGTTATGTGATGGGTAAGCTGCTGTCGCAGTTCCGGGTGGCTTTTGATGGAATAATCGCCTCGCTGCCGGGCATCGGCGGCGCAGTGCGAATGGTGGCTCTGGCCCGGTTTGCGCGTGCGCTGGCGTCTTTGTATGCCGCAGGCGTCGCGATTCCCGAAGCGCTGCGCTTTTCCGCAGCCGCTACCGGAAATGCCTTTATGGCAAAGCGCATGGTTTCCGCCATCCCGGCACTGCAAGGCGGGCGCGGCATCACAGAAGCCCTGCAAGCAACGCGCATTTTCCCGCCCATGGTCATTTCTATGCTGGGAACCGGCGAGCAAACCGGCGGGCTGGATGCAACGATGGACAAGGTTGCGGATTATTACGAACAGGAATCCGTCGTGCGCCTGCACCAGCTCAGCGTCACTCTGGGCGCGTTTGCTATGGTTGTCGCCGGCATCCGCGTTGCGATGATCGTGGGCAATTTCTACACAGGTTACTTTGACAAAATGAACGACATGGCTAATCCAGACAGCACCGGGCCTCAGTAACGCCGCAGAGTGAGTCTTTAGTTTTCTTTAGTTTTCTTTAGTTTTCTTTAGTTTTAGAGCATAGGGCAGGGCGATGAGCTTACAGCGAAATTTTTATGAAGTTCTGGGTATCCCGCCGGGTGCGACACCAGACGAAATCAAAAAGAAATACCGGGAACTGGCACGCAAGTTTCATCCCGATGTTGTTCAGGATAAAGTTCTGGGTCAGCGCGTCTTTTCCCAGATCAACCAGGCTTATCACGTCTTAGGGGACCCAGATCGGCGCGCTCAGTATAATGTTACGCTGAGCAGCACGGCAGGCAGAGCGGACGCACCGCCCCCTTCCAGTCCCCCGCCCCGGACAGCGACCGCTTCGCCGTCGTCTTCCTCGGCGGCGGCTTCGATACGGCCCAATCATGCGGCGGCGACTCCCACGCCACCTGCGGCGGCCAGCCAGACCGGAAGCAGGCAGAATGGGACCGTCCCACCCAGGGCAAACCAGCCCGGCCCGGCTCCCAACGGCACGGTGCAGAAGGCGCAAGCCGTCTCCGGTCTGCTCGCCAATGCCGACAATGCCATTATGGCGGGCAAGCCGATTGAAGCGCGTGCGTTTTGCGCCAAAGTGCTGGAAATTGAGCCGCGCAATGCGCGCGCGTTGGAGATGCTTGGGGATGCCCTGGTGCAGATGGGGCAGCGCGAGGAAGCCGCGGTTCATTACCGCAGCGCCCTGGCAGCCGCGCCCAGTTCATTGATTCAAGCCAAGCTGAACCGGCTGGAGCAGTCTGCCGCGCCGACCCGCACCAATCCGCCGTCTGAAGACGGCGAAAAGCCGGGCGGAGGATTGTTCGGGCGGTTTCTGGGGCGGAAGTAAGGCCCAATACCGGCCCGCTTAAAGAGCGCGGCGTGGCAGCGATGGGGTTTGATGAAGCAAAGCCGCTGCGGAGCGGGCGAGAGCAACAAACGCCAGCTTAAGCTTTTCGCCCGCTTTGGCGATTTGAAAGAGGATCACGACGCTGCGGCGATATCGGTGGCCCGCCTGCTGCCAGAGATAAGCATCCGCCTGGGCCGGCGTCAAAGACAGCGCGGCCCGGTACAAGCGCGGCGTGGTCATGGCAACATATTCACTGGTAACGCACAAAATCTGCGCCTCAAAGGGAATAGCCCGGTCATAGCGTCCAAACGGGTAGCCACTGCCGTCCAGATATTCGTGATGGTAACGCACAAAATCGGCGCAGGGCTGAAGAATCGGAATGGCGTCCATGATGGCCCCGCCGACGCGCACATAGTCGCGCAGCACAAAGCGGTCTGCCGGGCCGGTCAGGCAGGCTGGGCTGTTGAGCAGGCCATAAGGAACGCTGACTTTGCCGATGCCGTGCAGCAGAGCAGCGTATTCCAGCCGCCGGGTTGCCGACAAGCTCATGCCGCGCCACCGGGCCATCAGCACGGCAAAGCGCGCTGTTTGTTCCGCGTGTCCCAGCAAGTGCGGCTCACGCGCTTCCACTGCGCGCGCCAGTGCAGTGAATGTCTGACGATAGGACTGGCGAATACGCCAGGGCAGGTACAGCAGAACCGCAGCAAGGGCGACGGTAAACACGGACGCGGCGATGCTGTTGATAATGATGAGGCTCGGAGGCATGGCGCGCGTCTAACTCCCTGCCAGCGACAAAGTGCCGATCAATTCCGGCGGGGTAGCCCACAGTGAATCGTCGGAAATGCCGGGGGGCGGCGCGACTTCTTTGCCGCCGTCCGCCAGCTCTTTTTCCCGCTGGAGAATTCGGATAAACACTTCCACCACATCCGCGTGAAACTGCGTTCCGGCATGGCGGCGCAGCTCGGCAATCGCGGCGTCCTGGGTCATCGGCTGCCGGTAAGGCCGCTGATCTTCTTTGGCCGGCCCGCCGACCATCGCATCAAACGCATCCACGACGGAGATAATGCAGGACTCAACGGGAATTTCCTCACCGACAAGCTGATCCGGGTAGCCTTTGCCGTCGGGACGCTCATGGTGATGGCGAATCCAGTGGGCGACTTTGCCGAGAATGCTCATTCGCATCACTAAATCGGCTCCGGTCACAGGATGACGCCGGATCATGGCCCAGTCTTCATCACTCAGCTTGCCGACTTTGTTCAGCACACGGTCATCCACCGCGACTTTCCCGATGTCATGCAAAATCGCAGCGTCTTCAATATGCTGCATGGAAGACGGCGAAAGCTGCATTTCCTCGGCGATTTTCTTGGCCCAGCGGGCGACCCGGTGCAGGTGTCCGTGCGTGTACGGATGCGCTTCCTGCATGATGCGCCCCAGCAGCTCCACACCCTGCTTGTACGCCGCCAGCATTCGCTCATGGGTGACAGCCGCCGCACGGATGGCATACACGGGAACCACGATAAAGCCGACGCCAAGCCACCAGTGCTGCCCGTATAGCGTGGCCGCCAGAAAGCCCACCGGCGACATCATCAGCGCACTCGGCAGCATCCAGAGAAAGTTATCATGCCAGACAATGTCGCGCCGTTTCTGGAAATAGGTACTGGTCAGATTTGTCGTAATGATGACGTTTAACAGAAACGCCAGCAGGGAGCAGACCGGCAGCGCCAGACAGGCGCGCCATTCCGGCGTCTGGCCGATGTGAAAGCCGCTGTCCGGGAAACGCCATTTTTCCAGCAGAACATAAAGCAGCGCGCTTCCCCCGGCGGCAACTACCTGGGTGGAAATAGCCGATTGGTAACGCCGCACCTGCCACCGCTTACTCGCCGGCATATACACAAGCCCGGAAGCCATAGTTGCTAACACTGCGGCAAAAACAGCAGAAGCGGCTCCATACAGACCGGTCAGCGCAAATAAAATGGGGATTGCGGGCGATGTTACGATGTCACGACCGGGTAAGCGCACCGGCAGCAGGCCAAAAATGATTGTCATCGCGGTCAGCAGCGCAATATGCGGCCAAGAAGACAGGGGAATGGGACTGACCAGCGCCGACACCAGACAGATACCGAGCGCAGTCCAGCCGAGACGCTTTTGCAAAAGCCGATACGCTTCCGGCTCTTTTTTTGCAGTTGCCGGGGTCGCTGGTTGTGGTGGTGCGGACGTTGCAGAAATAGGCATGGAACAACAGCCAATCATTACGGCCGGCAAAGTTTTCGGACCCAAAGTTATCGGGCCTAAAGTTTTCGGGCCTCAGGCCGCACGCAGGCGGCTCAAGTCAATATCGGCAGAAAGAGCGAAAAATATAAGGGCCATGAGAAACCGGAGTGTGAAAAAGTGCTTCAAAAAATGTCACCGGGACTAATCAGTCGGGAAAAAATGCACGGAGTTGCAGCCGTTGACGACCGACGTGATCGTTTTGATCATTTTCGAAATCATGGTGGTTTGGAGAACCTATTTACTGCCACGCGGACGCCCCGGCTCCCGGAGTCGCTTCCGCCTTCGCTCAAGAAGCGCCTTGCGCTTCGTAGGTTTCCCATGGCCCCAACCGTAAACATTATTCCATTATCAAGGTAAAAAGTTGCCTAAAAAGATTCAGGAAGAAAACTGAGGTTAATCTTCTTCCACAAATGCCTGGCTGATGCGCCGGTTGACGGCATCAAGCGTGGCATTCACGACTGCTTTCCAGAGGTCCTGGCGGATCAAGGCAGACCCAGTTAAAAGTTCTTCCCCTTTGGGCGGCGCAATGGCGCTGACCAGCACCACGACCGCTTTGCGCCCGGCCAGTGGAATATCCGTTTGCAGGTCTTCCACCACCATCGTGCCGTCCTGGTCGTGGCTATCCTCCACGGCTCGAATCGCCGCCGCCGCAATCAGCCGAAGCTGATTGTAACCCGACGCATGGCCGACGGCAGAGCCGGAATAAACAGCGTCATCCCGCCGTAAATGAACAACCGCTTCCGCCCGGCTGCCCGTAACCGTCAGCGCGACATCGGTAAACAGCAGCCGCAGACGCCCGGCAGATGCCGCCGCGCCGCCCAGAGCGGAGCGGCCCTGAATCTGAGCAATGCTGATTTTTTTGTAGTCTAAGACAACGTCAAGCTGGGCGCGCAGGCCCGATTCAATGTCCCGCGCAATCAGCTTGGGCGCACGTTTGCCCTGCACCAGCACATGCAGCTCGTCCACCCGTCCCTGTGAGCCGAGAACGGCGCGAGAGGAAACCACGTCTTTGAGCTGACGTACAACATCTTCAATTTGCTCGGCAGAAATATAGCGGCGCGAGGTTGTGGCACTGTCGCCGGGGGCGGGTTCCAAAGTCGGGGTACTCCTCCGAATACTGCTCAGGCTCCAGCACGTTTTACCCTGCGAAGCAGCCTGCAAATCTATTGTAACATAAGATTCAGTTTTTTGGGGAGCAGGCACGAAAAAGAATTTTTATTTTTGGAAGGCTGCGGTCAGGCAAACCGCCAGCAGTGTCGCCAGGAGATTGACGAGGTCGTTGTTGACTGGCCGCAGGCCGCGCCCCGGCGGCTCCGCCTGCGGCCGCTCCGTCCAGCGGCCCGGCGAATGCGGGTCCGGCCACTGCGCCTGCACAAATGCGCCCAGCAGGCTGTCGCCAAGCGCTCCGCCCCACCCTGCCGCCGTCACAAGAAGGCGCGTGCCGGCATCCGGGGCAAACAGCAGACCGATCAATCCCGCTCCGGCCAGCGCCGCCAGTGTCCCGCCGACGCTGACTGCGCCGGAGGTTCCCGGCAGCGCAGGCTGCCCGCGACGCAGGTCCCAGGGCCTCCCGCCAAGCGCCGAACCGATTTCCGTTGCCCAGGTATCCGCATTGGCCGCTGCCAGCGCCGCGAGAAACCACAGGGAGACATGGGCGATTGTCAAGGAAGGAACCAGAAGCGGCAGCAGCGCACAGATCGCAGCAACCCCACCATTTGCCAGCACCTGCCCGGCATCCCGCCGCCCGCCTTTTTCGTAGCCAAGTGCATCTTTTCGCGCTTTTCGCCAGCGGGACAGAGCGGTAGACGTTCCAAAAAACGTCAGCAGGGCCGCGGCCCAGAGCCAGCCGCCGACGCCGAACACGGCCAATCCCACCGCGCAGGCCGCGACGGCCCCGCTGCGCGTGAGCGCCCCGGCCCGATACGCCAGCAGCGCGACTATTCCTGACAAAGCGAATCCGAAGAGCAGTGGGAGGGGGTGCATGGTGGAATCAGCGCCGCGAAACGTAGGGGCTGCCCCCCACATAATAGCGCCAGGGTAAGTCAACGCCCTGGGTAATACCGATGCGCGTCGCCGTCACGAGGTCGAACCGGGGAAAGTCATTGGGCAGGATTTCAAGCTCGCTGCCGGGGACAGTCACATCCAGGCCGTTGTGCGACAGCCGCGTGAGGGCCAGAGCCTGCGCCAGCTTGCCGGGGCCATTGGTGAACTGCCGCGTTTCCTTCAGGCCGCCTCGGTTTTCGCGCATCGTGTCTCTGCCTTCCAGCGGCTCCAGAGCGCGGATCAGCACGGCTTCAGCGATGCCGTCCGGGGCGCAGACCAGGTTCAGCATCATGTGAAGGCCGTAGGTGAAATATACATACGCATGGCCCGGCGGGCCGAACATGGCGGCATTGCGCGGCGTCTGTCCCCGGTACGCATGGCAGGCCGGGTCATCAGTCAGATAGGCTTCGGTTTCCACGATGATCCCGGACAGTGTTTCCCCCGACGGCAAGCGCCGCGCGACAACTTGCCCCAGCAGTTTCTGGGCGGCGACGCGGGTGTCCTGCAAATAAAACTCGCGCGGCAGCGGCCTTACCACGGGTCTTCGATCTCCGCGTCTTCAGCCGCCGCGCTTTGTTCTGCCGGGGCTAGTTCCACAGGGACAGTGGTTTTCGCCGCTTGTTCGGCTTTGAGCCGTTCGTACAGCGCACACGTTCCCGTAGTCAGTATCTCCTGCGTCTTGCCGGCAATGGCCTCGCCGAATCCGGGGACTTTTTTGAGTTCTCCCCGTGCGGCAATCGCTGAGACAGGCTCGGCCAGGCTTTCCAAAGTGCGAACGGCATTGCGATAAGCGCGTATCTTGAAGGGGTTTTCGCCCTGCGCCTGCAAAATCTCGGCGATGGCCTCAAACACATCGGCAACTTCGGCATTAGTCGGTAGGTGATCCATAAGAAGTTTATACCCCGGCAGCCGCTACTCTTATCCCATTATCTTATCCCAGATGCAGCAGGGAATACCCGACGAGAAGGCCCGTCGCGCCGATGATCCAGCGCCAAAGCTGCCAGCGGCCCCAGCCCTGGGTGTCCAGAGCGAACGCACAGGTTTGCAAAATCAGCAGCACCAGCACCGGAGCCATCGTTTGAAGCAGAACCAGATGCGCGGCGCTCCCGGTGGCGGCGAAACGCGGCAAAGCCCGCGAAATCAGATAGCCATTCAGTCCGGCCAGCGCGAGTGGAAGCAGGCGCGGCGGCCAGGCAATGTCCGCCGCCAGCGTCAGCACGAAAACCGACAGCGAGAGCAGCATTCCTGCCACGAAACCGGCCAGCGAATGATGCGAAAAGTAACCCGCCAGGGCGGGCAGCGCAGCGGACAGCAGCAGGGGCAGATACCACAAAGCGACATGGGTCCATGACAAACGTGCCGGGAGAATGCTGACGGCGACGGCGATTTCCTGACGTCCCCCGGAGCTTTCCAGCACCACCGTCTCGGAATAAGAAGCCGGAGCGGACCAGACATTTTCCGTCACCGCGGTCAGCGTCAGCGTCTGGCGCTTGCGGGCAGAAAAAGCAGCCGGCTCCACACGCACCCAGCCGGGCGCGGAAGCGACGCGGCCTTCCAGCAGTCCGCCGCCGTTGCTGTGCAGCGTCAGTTTGCAGCTTCGCATCTGGCCCCGGCGCAGGACACCGAAATCCACATGGTCTTCGCTGAGGACTGCGGCGGCTCCGGCCAGTTCCGCGTGTTCGCGCACCAGCTTTCGCTGCGCGGGGTGATGAGTCAATGCCTGTTCCAGCACCAGAGCCGCCCCGGCAAAGTCGCCGGAAGCCCGCAGGCAGGCGGCTACTTCCTGCGCGTATTCGGGACGGCTGGGGTCCAGATGCACCGCGCGGCGCAAGGGGGGGAGGGCCTCCGAATAGCGTCCACCTTTTTCCAGCTTCTGCCCGTCGCCAAATGCCCGGCGGGCTTCATCCGCGGTGTCCAGGCCCGCGCGGTACAGAAAGTCGCGCAGTTTGTCGTCGTCCTCACGCTCCGGCTCCGCCGCGACTTCTTCTGCGACCGAGGCCAGCGGGTCTTCCCCCACAGCGCGGAGCCAGCGGGCCAGCCCGCCGCCGATCAGCGCATCCCGCGCGGCCTCCCAGCGGTCGGGCGCCTGGGCCAGAAACCCGTCAATATCGGCGAGGTCGGGGGGGAAGCCGGGGAGGGAAGGAGGCAGCCCCCCCGCCCCCAATAATGGGGGAGTCGGAAAAGAGATTGGCCCAGTGCTTTCTTCTCTCCATCTGGCTCCCCCATTATTGGGGGCGGGGGGGGACAGCTCTCGCAGCTCCCGCGCCATTTCCCCGGCCTCGCGATACCGCGCGGCTTTGTCACGGGCCAGTGCCTGAGAAACAATCGCGTCCAAAGCGGGCGGCACATCGGAACGAAGCGAGGAAAGGGGCGAAATAGGGTCATGCTCCACCGCCATTTTCCAGGCGAACGGGTCTTTGGATTTGGCAACTTGGAACGGGCGGCGACCGGCCAGCATCTCATACAAAATCACGCCGGCGGCCCAGATATCGGACTGCCGATCCGACTGCTCTTCCGGGTGAAAATCTTCCGGGGCCATGTACGCATAGGTTCCCGCGCCGCCGGCAAACGAATGGGTTCCCAGCACTTCCGCGAGGCCGAAGTCAACCAACTTGACCACACTCTCGCGAGTCAGCAGGATATTGGCGGGTTTGATGTCGCGGTGAACTGTGCGGCGGGAATGGGCATAAGCCAGCCCATCGCAAATCTGGGCGGCAATGGAAATGGCCAAGGGAATAGGAAGAAGGGGCGTGTCGCGCAGAATGTCCTGAAGGTTGCGGCCCCGGACATACTCCATGTCAATGACGACCTTGCCGCCAATCTCGTCCACGCTGTTGACCTGCACGATGTTTGGATGGCGCAGGCGGTCTAATACGCGGGCTTCTTCCAGAAATCGGTGCTTTTCCTCGCCCTGCGCGGAGATTTCCTTCAGCGCGACCTGCTTGCCCAGGAGCGTGTCTTTGGCAAGGTATACAATGCCCGACGCCCCATGTCCCAGCACGTCCAGGCGCTCATACTTGCCCAGCATTTCCAGAGGCACGACTAGCCTCCTAAAACTGCCTGCCGGTGTAGTGCCGGAAATGGTGAAAGCCGTAACGGCGATAGACATGCCCGTGAGCCAGCGCGGGCGCAGCGGGCGGCACGGCAGGAGGCGGCACAGTCAGAGGCGCCGCCGCAGGCTTGAAGGGAACAGGTGCGGGAATCGGCGGAAGAGGCGTGGTGGACGGCGTGGCACGCAGCACTTTCAGCCGCTCGGCGTCAATCAAATAAATAGTGCCGTCAGACGCGGCGGCGATGGCCTGCGGATTGGTCAGGGACAGGTGCGCGACCAGGCCCAGCGGCACCCCGTTGGGCTGATACTTGGTAACGGTCTTTGCCAGAGCGTCTGAAACGTAAATGTTCCCTTGCGGGTCGGTCGCCGTGTGCAGCGTCGCCCCGTTCGCGCCGAGCGCACCCGGCGGGGAAGGTGATTTGGCATGGACAGCAGGAAGCGTATACTTATAGCGTACCTGTCCATCTTGCGGCGACAGGGAAACCAACGCGCCGGAAAGCGCGGCGACGGTGATGGAGCTGTCTTTCGGGCTGACTGTCAGCAGGTCTCCCCGTACCGGAACATAGTAAAAGACGACCGGCGACGCATAAGAAACATGGGCCGCATCGGGCGCTTTCGGCACGGCAGGAAGGGCCACAGCGGGCTTGACGGCAAACGGGGGGGCGCTCTGGAAGCGGTAGCCGTCATGGGTCAGCAGCGAGCCGAGCCAGGCAGCGAGGCCGAGGCTCAGGACTGCCAGTGCAGACGCAATCGCAACGCCGATTGGAAAGCGCCGTGCTGCTGGGCGAGTGCGTTCATCGGCGTCATCAGCCCAGGTATTGGGCGCAGGAGACGCTTCAGCACGGGAAGCCGGGCGGATCAAGTCGGCGACCTGCATTCGCAGCGTCCGCGTCCCCGCTTTCAAGTGGGCGACAATCGCGGTAATGTTGTCCTTGCCGCCGTTTCTGTTCGCCATTTGCACCAGACGGTCGGCGGCGGCTTGGGGCGAGGCAACCTGAGTGAGCGTTCGCGCGATGTCGTTTTCTTCCACCGTGTTGCTCAGGCCATCCGTGCAGAGCAGGACGACATCACCGGGACGCACTTCAAATTCGGCAACATCGGCTTCAATGGCCGCCTCAATGCCGACGGCGCGGGTGATGATGTTTCGAAAGCGGGACTTGCGGGCGCCTTCTTCGGAAATGGCTCCGGCGCGCACCTGCTCGGCGACATAAGAATGATCGGCGGTGAGCTGCTTGAGCAGTCCCTCGCGCAGCAGATAAGCGCGGCTATCCCCGGCGTGGGCGACGTACAGCGTTTCGCCGTCGATCACGGCAGCAACGCAGGTGGTTCCCATGCCCCGGCGGTCTTCTTCCGCATGGGACAGCGCATAAACGCGGGCATTGGCCTTGCGAAGCGCCAGCGCCAGCGCATCGGAAATCACGACTTCGCCCTCGCGGCGGCTGTCCAGCATTTCGGTCAGCACTTCTTCCACGGTTTCCACCGCGGCGGAAGATGCCTGTTCGCCAAAGGAGCGCCCGCCCATGCCGTCGGCAATAATCAGTGCGCCGTCCACACGCATCTGCTGCTTGCGTGTATCTAAAACAGCATACAAGTCTTCATTGTTGGGCCGCTGGCCCGGATCAGTTTTCGCGCCGACTGTCACATTCATAAGTGGAAATAGTATAGCCGCTGGGCGCAAAAAAGGCAAGCAGGGAAAAATACGGGGAAAGAACCCACGCCATCTATGGCATGGTTCGAGTGACACAGGCTCTATCCCGGCTCCCGCATCACCTTTCCAGCCAGAACCAGCGCGACGATGCTGACGGCGGCCATAATCACCCCGTAGAAAACGCGAAACGGCAGCGGAAACGGCGGATCATGCCCCAGCGCATAGGACGCCAGGCCGGACGCCGCCAGGCACACCCCGATGCGCGTGCTGATGTCCGGCGGCCCCTGCCCGAATGCACGGGCATTGCCGAGGCTGCCGCCGGATGCCATGCCCCACAAAAAAAACGCCGTGCCGCTGAGAATGTCCAGCGTCACCGCCAGCCAGTTCCAATGAACCCAGGTCAGCACAGCCACCGATGGCATGACGGCGGCGACTACGATGAAGCGCAAAAGCGCGGCACGGCGTTTACGGCTCATTCGGTGTAGCTCATGCTCACGCGCCCGGCGGCGTCGCAGGCGGACGGCCCGCGTCGTCTATATCGTCCCCGCCCAGCGTCTGGCGCGGCGGGCTGAATGAAGGCGGGTCGGAAGCAGGAGGCTGTCCGAAAGCAGGCGGCCTCGCGCCCGGCGGCGGCGGCCAGACTCCCGGCTGCGCCGCGCCATAAGCGCCCGGCATCCCCAGCGCGGCGGCATTACCGGCTCCCGGCATCCCAATCATATCTCGATAGGCCAGCGCCCCCGTCAGGAAAAAAATGGGCAGCGTGACAAACAAACCCACAAAGCAGGCTAAAACACCGGCAGCCGCAACCAAGCTCACCACAAAGGCAAAGGCTGCGGCGTTCCACATATCCTTTTTCATAGCATCCATACTGCGCGAGATTGCGTTTCCAATAGTCTCTCCATCGGCGATCAGAGCATATCCAGGAAACAGCAGGCCGGCCAGCAAAAAGCCCGGCACAATACATAACACAAACCCGATTCCAACCGCCAGGCCATAAACAATGTTGTAGCCCAGCATTTTCCACAGGACCGGCCCACCACTGAAAATGTCTTCCATGCCAATCGCTTCGCCGCGCACCTGTTTCACGGCAGTTCGATAAATACCCCCGTACAGCCACGCTGAATATAAGAGGCTAAAAATTTGAATTGCGACAGAAAGGCCCGGCGGGAGATTGCTGGCCAAAAAGTTTGGGCGGCCCACTGGCGGAGCGCCATAAGGAGAAGCACCGTAGGGCGGCTGACCATAGGTGGAGTGCTGGGCAGAACCTGCCCCTACAACAGCCCCGATAATGCCCCCGATAATTGATGGCACAAATGCCATCAATGTCGCCACGATCCAGACACCAGGATTTGTTTTAAACAACTCAAAAGCTTGCCCGATCCATCCGAAATTGACTCGTCCGGGCGGCGCGTAGCCCCCTCCGCCGTAAGCGGCTCCGCCTGCGGGCGGGCCGCCGTAACTGACACTCATGCGCGTTTCCTCCTCATTCTCGTTTTAATTGTCTCATTCTCGTTTTAATTGTTATCATCAAACATCGGCGGCGGGGGCCAGACCCCGGCCTGCGGCGGATTGTAAGGCGAGACAGGTGCGGAAGGTGGCCGGGTCAAGGCCAGATAGCCGAGTGCGATGCTGATCAAGAACACGGGATAAGTCGCCAGTAGCCCAATGCCGCACAGCAACGCGCCCAGGCCTCCCACTACGGAAGCCACAAAATAAAACCAGACACCCCTGATCCACTGCCCATGCAGCAGCCGCACACTGCCGATAAGGGCCTCAGCGGGGGCCATGTTCCGGTCCAACACCAGCAAAGGCGCGAACATCAGCAAGCCATCTAAAATGATGCTGGGAATGGCGACCACGATCCCGGAGTATGTCACTGCCAGTTGCGCGGCAACTCCGGCGAGATGCAGCAGCCACAAAGATAGGCTTTCCAGCAGCAAAATCGCAGCGGCCATGACGACCCCGACGAGGAGCAGGGGCAGCGCCTGCGGAAAGGCGGAAAACAAACCAAGAGCGGAAATCCGCTCGCCGCCGGACTGACGCAGCGCCATGCGGTAAAAGCCGCCGAAAAAAATTGCGTTTATCCCCGCCAGAATCAAGCTCAGAACGCTCCCCTGCACAAACTGCCAGTAGGGATTTGGCGGGGGCGCTGCCGGAACGGTATGGTTAAATGCCGCCAGGTAAGCCTGCTGAATAGTCGCCAGTGTGCCGGTGGGAATCGCCCAAAGAACCCAGAGGGCCAGAACAATCAGAAAATACAGCAGGCACGCACCGACCCAGGAACCGGGCTGGGCCGTAAACAATGCCCAGGCGCGAGACAGCCAGGCAAAATCTACCTGACTCTGCGGCCTGAAATCTTCATGGATCGGAATGCTCATCGGGCAGTTTTTTCCTCGGCGTCGGAATGCTATTCGCGAGCAGTCAACGAGATTCCTGCCGGCATACACAAAGAAAAGCCCGGCGCGAAATGCGTCGGGCCTTATCAATTGGAGCAGTCTACTTGTCCTGCAATGCCGCCACGCCGGGAAGTTCTTTGCCTTCCAAAAATTCCAGCGACGCGCCGCCGCCGGTGGAAATATGAGTCATTTTGTCCGCGAAGCCGAACTTTTCCACCGCCGCCGCCGAATCGCCGCCGCCGACAATCGTGGTCGCGCCGCTGCCGGCAAGTGCCTCTGCGACACCAATGGTTCCGGCGGCGAACTGCGGGAACTCAAAAATACCCGCTGGGCCGTTCCACAGCACGGTTTTCGCGCCGCCCAGCACGGCGGCAATGGCCTTAATGGTGGTGGGGCCGATGTCCACACCCTCCCAGTCGGCGGGGATTTCGCCGACCGGCACGACTTTGGTGTGCAGGGTCGCCGGGTCAGCATCGAACGGGTTGCCGTCGGCAATCGTGACATCCACCGGCAGCATCAGTTTGTCGCCGGCCTCCGCCTGCACTTTGGCAACGAATTCCAGGCTGTTGCTGTCCAGAAGAGACTTGCCGATTTCTTTGCCCTGGGCTTTGAAAAACGTATAAGCCATGCCGCCGACGATAATCAGCGTGTCCACTTTAGGCAGCAGGCTCTCAATCACCGGGATTTTATCTTTGACTTTCGCGCCGCCTAAAATCGCGACAAAGGGCCGAGCAGGATTTTCCACCGTATCGCCCAGATAGTCCAGTTCTTTTTTCAGCAAAAAGCCCGCAACAGCAGGCAGGTGATGAGCCACGCCTTCCGTAGACGCATGGGCGCGGTGAGCCGTGCCGAACGCATCATTGACATAAACCTCGGCCAGCGAAGCCAGCTTTTCGGCATAGGCCGGATCGTTTTTTTCTTCTTCCGGGTAAAAGCGGACGTTTTCCAGCAGCAGCACGTCGCCGTTTTGGAGGCCATTAACCAGCGTCTGCACTTCCGGGCCAATGCTGTCCGGGGCCAGCGGAACGGACTGGCCCAGCAGGGACGCCAGCCGTTCGCCGACGGGTTTGAGGCTGTATTTGGGCGTCGGGCCGCCTTTAGGCCGGCCCAGGTGCGAGGCCAGAATGACCCTAGCCCCTTTGCCGGTCAGATATTGAATCGTTGGCAGCGCCGCCCGGATGCGCCGGTCATCGGTAATCGCCCCGGTGTCATCCTGCGGCACATTGAAATCCACGCGCACCAAGACGCGCTTGCCGGTAACATCTACATCTTCCACAGTTTTTTTGTTGAAACTCATTGTTCGGTATCCCTCGGCCTGAAGTTTAAAATCGCCCACAGTATACCCGTTCCGCCAAAAGATAAGGCAACTTGACAGGTATGTTATCATCGGGTAGCAAAACCCAATTTCCGGTTTTTGAGTGCTGAGTTGAATAAATCAACAAGGAGAAACAACAATGAGCAAAATGGGATGTGGTTACGGAAGCGAGTGGCACTTGCTCAGGTATCTGGGCTACCATCGCAAAGCCTTAAACAGGGTTATCTTGAACACGATCGCCAGTCATTCGGCTGATGCCATGAATGCAGACGATGAAACCAATGCCAGCGATGCAGCCCGTGAAATTGATTGGCTGGATGCGGTCTTTTCCTCTACGCGGAAACCTTTGCAGGATGATTGTGAGTTTGGTGGCATAAACTTTTTTCCTTACTTTTCACAAAGAGATCGCGTTGAGGAGCAATGGCGTGAGTATTGGCCCGCAAGTGGGCCAGGCAAAGGAGCACCGCCAAAATGGGATGCAGTCGGCAGAATCCCAGGGCATCCCTTTTTACTAGACTCTGAAAAAGGAGTGGAGGAATGGTTGCTGGTGGAAGCCAAAGCGCACCTGGGAGAATTAGAGACACACTACACAGGGTCAGATAAAAGCCTGGAAATGATCCGCCGGGCGATGGAATCCACGGCAAAAACCGTGACGCATGGGGGCGTTCCCACTGACGCCTGGCTGAACACATATTATCAGTATGCCAACCGCATGGCCATCTTGAATTTTTTATGCCAAGTAAACAAAACTGTCGTCCCCGCGCGGCTCATTTTCATCTACTTCTACGGTGAGTCAAATGAGGCAATGCCTGACCGCAAATGTCCACAAACCAAAGCCGAATGGCAGGCACATCTGGCTACAGTGCATTCCGCGCTGGATATTAATTTTCAGGCACCCCTGATGCAGCGGGTGCATGAAATTTTTATTCCAGTTAATCCTAATGGACAACGGCTTTCTTCCCATCAATCCGCAGAGGACCCAGAATAACCCGAAGGGCGCGGCATCTGCCGCGCCTTTTCTTTGTCCAGTTTGTTCACATCATAACAACTTCAACAACGACTTGACAATTCGCACACTAACAGTTATAATGCTAACAATGAGCGCCGAATTATTAACTTCTCACCTTTGCACGGCCTTGATGCGAATTGGAACCCGCATGGCGACGGTGTTTGACCAGCACTTTGAAGCCTGGGGCGTCACGCAGGCGCAGTTTCGGTTGATGCTGGCGGTTTGGGAAGAAGGCGGCACAGAGGGCATCGCGCCGTCAGCACTCGCGGAGCATCTGCTGATTGAGCGGGCGACCATCTCCGTGATGACCCAAAAAATGGTAGAGCGTGGCCTGCTGGAGCGACTTGCGGGGGAAAACCGCCGAACTTTTCAATTGGCGCTCACCGAAACAGGCCGCGAACTGCTGTTTGCGGTCATCCCCCACGCGGTCACGCTGGCGGAGGAGACATTAAACTCGATCAACCCGGCACAACTTCGCGACTTGCGAACAATGCTGGACGCCGTCGAACAGCAGCTGCGCGGTGGTGAAACACACGCAAAAGGAGAATGAAATGACTCCAATTTACCCCGGTCGGTTTACCGCCGACACAGACCAGCCATTCGTCGTGTTCCTGATTGGAATGCGAATCAACAAGCCGCTGGCCCTGCACAAGTGGGTCCCGACGGCGCTGGCAATGGGGCCGATGCTCCGCTCTCTTTACCGAAACCCGGAAAGCGGCTTTCTGGGCGGCGAAGGGATACTGTATCGCGGCGGGGTTGGCCTGATTCAATATTGGCGCACGACCGAAGACCTGGAACGGTTCGCCCGGTCGCCGTCTGAAACGCATCTGATAGCCTGGCAGCGGTTCAACAAAGCCATCGGCAAGGACGGCAGTGTCGGCATCTGGCATGAGACCTACAAAGTTGCGGCAGGCGACTATGAAGCGATTTACGCCAATATGCCCCGCTTCGGCCTTGGCGCGGTCATGCCGCATGTGCCGGTGGGAAAGCGCGGCGAAACGGCGCGGGAACGTCTGGCAACGTAAAAGCTGCCCTGCCTAAAGACCGTCGTCACTAACAACACCGACCGCGAGACGATCCGGGAAACCGTCATCATGGCGACCGAAAGCCGGGAAATGGTTGGCGTGGTTATGGTTCCCATGCCGGAACTGCTGTTGGCAAATCTGCCGGCGTTGGAACAGAGCGCCTCTGCATTGGCCGAACCAGCGGTCACGCCGGACGAGGAGCGGGAATGGGATGTCGTGGAGCAGCGTTACCGCACCCGCGC
Source organism: Capsulimonadaceae bacterium (assembly GCA_965277095.1). GTDB lineage: Bacteria > Armatimonadota > Armatimonadia > Armatimonadales > Capsulimonadaceae > JANXMY01. Next base: position 1,430,882 of record OZ255718.1, on the reverse strand, counting down.
CGCATTAAAGGACGAAAGCGCAGATGCAGCGCAGGAAACGCGAGAACTTTCCGCGCCGCCCGACGAGAGCAAACCCGACAAAACCGAGTGAGACAACAAAGCCCCGGCCATTTACCAGAGGGCCGGGCTTTTGTCATCCCTGAACTTGCCCCCCTTCTCATGGCTGCTTGACACCCAGCGCGAAGCGATCCGCCACCATCGGCTTACTCGCTGCCTTTTGTAAGGACCGAGCTTAGAAAGTCTTGCATCGTCGTTGGAGAACGCCCAAGCAGGCTTTCCAAAGTGGGGTCAACAGCAGCGAACTCGCTCTTTCGGCTGGCCTCGAACAGCCCCACGGACAACTTTGCCCACATCTCTGGCGTACCACGGGCGATCATGCTTGCCCGGTACTCTTCATCCGTCACCGTGACGCGAGTGGTCTCACGCCCAGTCAGCCCGGAAACGCTGCTCGCAATGGCATCCAGGTCCAGCGCCTCTGAGGCCGTAAGCGGTGGGGTTAAACCGTCAAGACGGCCCTTTTGTGTCAGTGCGATCACTGCCGCCTCAGCAAGATCGGCGTGTGTAGTCCAAGAGACAGGCCCATCTTTCGGCGCAACAATCGTTCCCGTTTTGAGGCCGTCGCCCATCAGCCAGAAACCTGACTCTGCATAAAACCCGTTGCGGAGCGAAGTGAAAGCAATCCCCGACGTTTTCAAGATTTCTTCTGTTGCGGCGTGGTCGCGCATGGGCGGAAAAAGAGAAGCCGGATTAGCGCCCATGTGACTCGTGTAGATTACACGTTGAGCGCCTACCGCCTTAGCTGATTCGATAGCATTGCGATGGTGCTGCACGGCGGCATCCCCTGCACTGTTCGTAGAGATGATAAGAACTTGCGATGCGCCTTCAAAGGCATGACGCAGGGTTTCCGGGTCTGCGAAATCCCCTCTTCGCACCCGCACTCCCTGCTCTTTGAGGGCGTGAGCTTTTTCCGGGTCACGGACGCTGACGCCAATCTGATCGGCGGGAACCAGTTTAAGCAACCGCTCCACGATTGCCTGACCTAGTTTTCCGGTAGCTCCTGTGATGATTATCATAATGTTCTCCTTGTGCTATACTCTGCTGCATGACGTCTCAGAGGTCGCTGATACCAATGATACCATAAATGAATTATCATTGATAATATGTTCAAGAAAAGATTGATGAGCGGCATCGGAGTACGTTAAAATGAGGATTGGTAAGATAATAAATGAGTGCAACGCTGAACCGGGCGCTTCTCGCGACGACACGCGCTCGCGTATTGTTGCGTCCGCGATTGACCTGCTCAACAACAAAGGGCGAGACGCCGTAACGACGCGGGCTGTCGCAGACGCCGCTGGTGTTCAAGTGCCGACCCTCTATCGCCTCTTTGGCGACAAGCAGGCCCTCCTCAACGCGGTTGCAGAATATGGTTTCTCAACCTACTTGACGGAGAAAACGATTTCCAGAACCGGACAAGACCCCGTAGAAGATTTACGGACGGGATGGGATTTACACGTCGCGTTCGGGCTGTCTCATCCCGCGATCTATCTGCTGATGTACGCCGACCCCCGGCCCGGTGTGAACTCTCCCGCAGCCGAAACCTCCTATTGCGTCTTGAAAGAACACATCCGGCGAGTTGCTGCTGCGGGCCGATTGCGCTTCTCCGAGGAACGGGCAGCCCAACTTTTTCATGCTTCTGGGTGCGGAACCGTGCTTACTCTTATCGCCAAAGTCGCAGAAGACCGAGATAGGCGTCTGTCGGAAATCGCACGCGAGGCGGCGATTGCGGCGATCACCACGGACGCGCCTGCGTTTGAGAAGCCCGGACCGGCGGCGGCGGCGGTTGCTCTTCGTGCCGTTCTGCCGGAAGTTCAATCCTTTTCGGATGGAGAACGCTCCTTGTTGACCGAGTGGCTAGACCGTCTCACAGCAGTTCAGCAACGTGAGCAAAAGTAACGGCCCAGCCCTCAGATCGAGAAGCCGGGTCGTTTTCCTCAACCCGTTTTGATTAACTGGCAGCCGAAGGAAAGAGCGCCCGCCACAAAGCGGTTCAGATGCTTGCTTCCTCCTCTCAGTATGACACAGTGTAAAGAAAGCCCGGCCACTCACCAGAGGGCTAGGCTTTCTATTATGCGATGCACGAGGGTTCTACCAACGTACAACTTTGCCGAATTGATCAAGGTACTGAAGGCCGCTTTTGCCTGCCTGAGCAGTAATGGTATCCACAATACGCGGTATGGACTCCTCGATTGAATACCGAGCGTCCTGTCCGCCCATCTCAGTCTTCACCCAGCCCGGAGCAATTAAAAGCAGAGACCGGGCATCCTGTGAATGTCGTGCCGCGTAGCTTCGCATGAGCATATTTAATGCCGCTTTGCTTGCGCGGTACACCTCGAAGCCACCACCGTTATTGTCGGCGACACTCCCTTGACCAGAGGACATTACGCCAATGGTTCCATTCCCAGCGACATTCCTATCAAAGTTCTCGACGATCCGCATTGGAGACAGAGCGTTCGTGACCATCACTCTGATAAACTCCTCTGTCGCAACTTCACCGATAGGTTCCGGGCGATCACTGGAAACCCCTGCGTTGACAAACAAAAGGTCAAACTCCCTGTTTTGCAGCCGACCTTTGAGAGCCGCAATTTGATCGGTGTCGGTAATATCAAGCGTCTCGACTTCCAAATGGCCGGAAGAATGTTCAGCGAGTTCATGCAGCGCGGCTCCGCTGTTTTCGCGAACTGTCGCGACAACTTGCCAATTGCGGGCCAAATACTCTTTCACGAGAGCGAAGCCAAGACCTCTCGATGCTCCGATGATTAGTGCCGTCTTCTGCTCCATATCACATTTTCCTCCAACAATAACTTTTTGCCCAGTTTTGATTTCCAGTAATCCTATTTAAGTTCACCAGCGCTAAAAGCAAAATCCTGTCTAAACGCTTTTTCGCTATTCATAAATAAGAAAGCCCTGCTGGGTGTAAAGTCTGAAACGCTCGTTTCAGTTCTTTACACCCTACCCGCTTTTCTTGATATACTTCCCCACACCACTCACGCGCCAACTAGCTGTTTAGGGGCAGCACGACCATCGGCGGCTCAATGACATGGTCGGCGCTGATTTCTTCGACTGCCGTGCCGATGGCGAAGAACTCAATGACGTGCGCGCCCCAGGCGTGGGTGCGCTCATGGATGTTCGCGCCGACGACGCCTTTGGCTCCCAAATCTTCCGCTTCCTTCTGCATCCGCTCCATTGCCAGTTCGCGGCTGTCGTAGAGCGCCTGCGTATACTGGGTCAGTTCGGTGTTCTGGCTGAACGTCCGCATGAAGTTGCCGAATGACTGCGCGGCGATGTGGTACACGCAGTTGCCCATGACCATGCCCAGAGGCCGGTAGCCGGAGCGCAGGAGAATGTAAAAGTCCTGCCCGGACAAATCCGACGTAAACGGGCGGCCATGCTTGTTTTTGTAGCGATGCGGGTCATTGCGATGAACAATCGCCGTGCCGATGGCGACGAACTCCGCGATGTGATTGCCCCACTCTTTGTGGTTGACTTCCAGACGGACGCCAACGATGCCGTCCGCGCCAAGCTGGTGGGCTTCTTCCTCCATGCGATCCATCGCCAGCTCCCGCGCGTGGTACATCGCCTGGGTCAAGACGGTCATTTCCTGGTTCTGCGACCACGCCGACTGCTGGTAGCCAACGTGGTAGATGGAGCTGCCGACGACCAGGCCCACGGGGTCAAACCCGGCTTCTTTGACCAGCAAAAGCTCACTTGTGGACAGGTCGCTGGTGAACAGCCGATTTTGCTCACCTTTGCCGCGCATTTCCACCAGACGCTCCGTGGCCCGCTGCGGCAAGGCTGTGATGGGCGCATCGTTCGTCGTTTGATCCATAGGTTCCTCGGTTTCAGGGAGTTTCAGGCTTTACTCAATTTTCGCGTCGGACGCGCCGATGGCGACCGGCGAAATAGTGCCGTCGCGCAGCGACAGGATTTGCAGCGTCGGCGTCACCGCCGCCGGCGCGTCAGGCCGCACTCGAATGGCCGTGCCGATGATGCTGACGACCAGATTGTGATGCTCCCGCTCATACGCCGGGTCTTCGCCCGGCCCGGACAGCCGGACTTCGTCCATCCGGCGCGCGATTTGAACGCCCGTAATGCCGGTTGCGTGGTGCTTTTTCGCCTCCCGCGTCAGATGCGCCATCGCCAGGCTGCGGGCTTTGCCGAGGGCCGCGCTCCAGTGGGTCAGTTCCTGGTTGTTCCAGGAGCGCTCAATCATCTCGTCCTGATAGGTCGTCAGAATGAACCAGGTGCAGTGGCCCCACACCAGCGCGGCGGGTTCATACCCGGCCCGGTGCAAAGCCCACCATTCCTGGCCGGATAAGTCGCTCATCCACGGGTCGGCGGGCGCGGCCCCCGGCCCCTGCACAGCGGTTCCGATCACCTGCACTTCCACCGTTTTGTCTGCCCATTCGTGCCGCACAACGGTTAAACGCACACCGACCACGCCGGTCGCTCCGATCAGCCGGGCTTCCTGACGCATCCGCGAAACAGCCAGATCAGTAGCGGCGTCATAGGCTTTGGACAGCACATCCACTTCGCAGTCGCCCTGGGAAGACGCATACGCCTGGCCGACATGGTACATGGCGCTGCCTGTCACCAGCCCGCGCGCCCGATATCCTTCGCGGCGCAGCAGGGCGGCTTCGTCCGGGGACAGGTCGCTGGTAAACAGGATGCCTTCCAGACTCCCGCTGCCGATTTCTTTCAGCCGCTCCGTAGCTCCGCTGGGAATGCCGCCCTGGCTCAGCAATTGCAGGTCGCGTCCCTGCCGCTGCGTTTCCGCCTGGTGGACTTCCAGCACTCGCTGAGCCAGCGCGGCCCGCTGCCGCTCCGCTTCGGCCCGCGCCGCGTCTTCTTCCGGCGAATGATGCCCCCAGGGCAGATGAAAGCCCGGCTTGCGCGCCGGGGCAAGCGTGGGCGGCGCGGACGCCTGCCGGGGCAGCGGCACAGGGACAACAATCTGGTGCAGGCGCTGGTCTGCGCCTTGAAACTGCACGGCCACCGGCAGGCTTTGCGGATGCGTCGGGGCATATTCGCAGCCGAGCAGGGCGCGGCGCGGCAGAAAGCCGGGCATCCCCACCCCGCCGTCCCATGTTTGGCGCGTCACGCTTTCCTGCGTGTGGGTGATCGGCGATTCGGACGTTCCTGTGCCTCCCGGCGGCCCGGCCAGCAGGCCCTGATCGCCGAACCGGGTTTCTGTCCCGACGCCAAGAAAGGCCCGGTCTATTTCGTCCAAAATGGAAGCATGGCTGTGGCTGAGGTGGGCATGGTGGTGCTGCGTCACCAGCGGGATGCCCTGTCCGGCAGCATCGGCTTCAATCTGGCGCAGAAAAGCGTGGTCTACCCCTTCGCCCGCACCGACGAAGTGCAGGCGAAACGCATACGGGTTTTCCGGCGTTACCTGCGGCAGAAGCTCTTTGATCACAAGCTGCTGCACCTGGACTTTGTCGGCAAACTCGCCGTCGGTGATGACAATAATATACAGGCCGCGCCGGGTGCGGTAGCGCTGAATCGCGCCGCGCAGCGCTTCGGTGACATAGGTGCTGCCGCGCGGTCCATTTTGCGCGATTGCCATTTGGAGAGCGGAAAGACTGCCGATGTGTCCGGCATAGGAAACCTGGTTGTCGTAAAAGGCTAAATCATAGCCGACCCCGGCCTGGGCAACATGGTTGAAAATGGCGGTGGCGACATTGAGAACGTGGCCCTCTTGAAATGCTTCCTGCATGGAGCCGCTGCGATCCAGCAATACCACCAGGGTCATGTCAGGATTGGAAACCGTGCCGATGTCGCGCCGGAAACGCAGGTCAAGCTGCGCCATCGGCAGCCCGCGCGCGCTGGGAACAATCTGATACCGTACCTCGCTTAGAACGTCCGGGCGGGGATTGGACAGCCCGTGGTCTGAGGCCATGTAAGGACTGCCGCTGGATTGACCGAAAAGACGCATAGCTTTCTTTCTGTTTCCCCGGAATTCTTGCAATTATACCAGAGAAACGAAAAAATAACTGAAAAACTACAAAAGGGGCGCGGCTTTCGCCGCGCCCCTTCGTTTTTTGAGCGTCTTTACAGTCCCTTATCGGCGAGGAACTTGATCAGATCGGCGACGCGGCAGGAGTAGCCCCACTCGTTGTCGTACCAGGCCACGACTTTGACGAAATTGCCCAGGCCGATGGTATCGATGGCGCTGAAGATAGACGAGTGCGGATTGCCCTTAAGGTCAGTGGACACCAGCGGCTCGTCGGAATACTGCAAGATGCCTTTCATCGGGCCATCGGCGTACTCTTTGACGGCGGCGTTGATCTCTTCGGGAGACGCATCGCGGCTGAGGAGCGCGGTGAAATCCACGACCGACACAGTCGGGGTCGGGACGCGGAAGGCCATGCCGGTGAACTTGCCTTTCAGCTCCGGGATAACCAGGCCGACGGCTTTGGCCGCGCCGGTGCTGCTCGGCACGATGTTCTGGGCGGCGGCGCGGGCGTCGCGCAGGTCCTTGGCAGCAGTATCGACCGTGCGCTGCGAGTTGGTGTAAGCGTGAATAGTGGTCAGCAGACCTTTTTCCACGCCGAACTTGTCGTTCAGCACTTTGGCGACGGGAGCGAGGCCGTTGGTGGTACACGACGCATTGGAAATGACGTTGTGTTTGGCCGGATCGTACATGTTGTCGTTGACGCCCAGCACAATGGTCAAGTCTTCGTTCTTACCAGGCGCAGAGATGATGACTTTTTTGACGCCATGCTCGCGGTGTGCGACGGCTTTAGTGCCATCGGTGAAAAAGCCGGTGCTTTCAATGACAATGTCCACGCCTTCGGCGTCCCAGCGAATATCGGCGGGGTTCTTCTCGGCAAAGACCGTTAGCTTCTTGCCATTAACAACAATGTTCTGGCCTTCCGCCGTGACATCGCCGCCTTTGTAAGGGCCGTAGTTGCTGTCGTACTTGAGCAGGTGAGCGTTGGTCGCGGCGTCGGTGAGGTCGTTGAGGGCTACGACTTCAATCTCGCCGTTGGGATAGCGCTCCTGAATGGCGCGGTACGTGATGCGTCCGATACGGCCAAAGCCGTTGATGCCAACTCGCACGGGCATGATGGGTGTTCTCCTTGAAGCCGTTTTTTTGAGTAAAATCGCCGTTAGTATGGCATGGAACGGGGCTGCGAGTCAACGGGCCTTCCTACTGCCAGTGCATTTCCGCGTCGCCATGCTGCAAGTGAATGGTATTGAGCTGCCCATCGTGGTACATCATGTGCAGCGCGGCAAAGCCCGCCGCCGCCATGCGGTCCCACGGGCCGAAGGGTCCTGCCACCGGGTCGGCCCACTGATCCGGCGCAATCCCGTCAATCGCCGCGTACAGCTTCTGTGTCCCATCTTCCAGGCTTGCCAGAGCATCGGCGCGAGTGGTAATCGTGTCGTAATAGGCCGCCCGCTCTTCAGGCGTGCGCGTCGCCGACTGCCCGGTGGCAACCAGAGCCGCCAGCATTCCGTTGACCGCGCCGCACTCGGCCACAAGTTTGATCGCCGGACGCAGGGCGGAGTCCGTACTGCCTGTCGCTTTGTCTTCGTCCAGCGCGTTCAGGTCGTTGACGAGGTTGTTGTACGCCATCTGCGTCGCCCCGCGCAGGTGCGCGGCCAGGTTCAGTTCTGCCATAAGTGTTCTCCTTTGTACCGTCTTGCCATTCCCAACTCATCCCGCAGGCGCAAAGTTCCACACTGACCGTTTACAAATCCAATCCCACCTGCCCGGATGCAGCGGCGATGGCGGCGGCTTGCTTGAACGAGACATTGGAGCCGACGGTGACGGGAAACTCAAAGCCGTGGCCACCCAGCAGTTCGCCCACCGTCCGAAGCTGCATGGCCGGAACCTGCCGCCCTACTCCCGTCGCCGCTTTATAAAAGCCCGCCGATAAGGCTTCCGCGATCATGTGCTTGGTGGGCGCTTCCAGGGTGACGTAAAAGCCCAGGGACGCCCCGAAGCCCTGCATCGCGCCCTTTAATTGCTGGACTCCGGGCGAGCCGACGTTCTTCCCGCCTTTAACCTGCACCACCGCTTTCGTTAAATCTTTGGCCCCGACATCAAAGTAGGCCAGCCCGTCAATGCCGCCGTCCGCGCCTTTCTTTTCCTGCGGAATGGCCGGAACCAGCCCGACAGCCCACATCTCAAATTTCTTGTGGTCGGCCTCAAACATGGCCCGCGCTCCGGCTTCGTCGGTGGGCAGCCCTTCCACCCGAAAGGCGCGTGCGAGCGCGGTGGCGTTGGACTTGTCGGCGGCGGACAGCAGGCGGAGGTCGCGGGCTTCAAACTGGTCAAACAGGCGTTTTTGAATGAGCGACGTGGCAATGGGCGTGACATCAATGCCGAGCCAGTTTCGTCCGAGTTTTTGCGCGGCGACAATGGCGGTTCCGCAGCCGCAGAAGGGGTCGAGAACGACATCGCCGGGGTTGCTGGAAGCGTTGATGATGCGTTCCAGCAGGGCCAGCGGCTTTTGCGTCGGATAGCCGAGGCGTTCGGCGGCATGTGCGCTGAGAGGTTGGATGTCGTTTATAACATCTTGAATTGAAACCCCCGGTGTTTCTGTCAGATAACGTTTGTAGCGCGGTGTACTACCCTTTGTGGGCCAATAAATCATACCGCTTTGGTCAAGAATGTCTAGCTTTTGCTGTGTTGTTAGACCGACGGCGCTTGCAGAATCAATAATCCCATAAAGTGTTTTCAACGGGATCGCCCAATGGCGTCCGACTGAAGTTGGATCAACCCCACGCCAAACCTTGCCGGAGTCACCAGTACGTGTTCCTGCTCCGGTCAGCGAGACCAGTTGATAATATCCATTAGCATCACTGAGTTTATAGAAATTCTCTACATAAGCAGCATCATAATCTTCATAAACTTTATGCCAAATATAGTCATGGCCTTTGGTGTAATAGAAAATGACATCATGGACCGGCCCCCAACGTTTCGCGCTTCCGTGTGCATTGGTTCGCTTCCAAACAATTTCGTTGCGGAAATTTTTCGCCCCAAAAATCGCATCTAAAATCAACTTCAAATAATGGGAAGCCGTCGGGTCGCAGTGCAGATACAGGCTGCCGGTGGGCTTCAGGACGCGCCAGAGGTGGTACAGGCGCGGGGCCATCATCACCAGATACGCCATCACATCATTCTCGCCCAGCGTGTTATGAAAGCCCCGCATCAGTTCAATCACTTTGGGAACCGGGCAAATCTCCGCGAAACTCGCCCACGACTCCGCCGCGCCCGCCCAGTTCCAGGTATCGCCGAACGCTTTGATCTGCGCGGGGCTTTCCTTGCCGGTTAGAGAGCCTTGCTCCCGCAGCAGTCCACCACTTTCTCCTCCGCAGAGTTCGCCCACAAAATTTTCCGGTAGTTTTCGCAGTAAGCCGCCCCCTCCCTGACGGCATAATCAAAAGCAGCACACTGAACGCACTCCTTCGCACTCGACAAGGGCAAACCGCTCGAAAGAACGGGACGCAAAGCTACGGGCCTGACCTTGCAAGAGAATGGCCGCCGGGCTGCCGAACTGAGGCGATGACGAAGGAAAATGATGTTACCCCTGACAATAAAAAAAACAGCCCGGCGCGCAGGCGGAGCGGGACTTCTGACGGCCCTTTGCGCGGCCCAGATGCTGGCCGGCACACATGCCGCCTCGGCGCGCCCTGCGGAAACCGGCAAAGCCAACTGGAGTCAGGTCATCGTCACGCTGGCCGGTTCTCTCACTCCCGCCCAAGCGGGCCGTCTGGCGGGGCTGCACGCCGACACGTACCGTCACCTTCCCCTGATCCATGCACTGGCATTGCGGCTGCCGTGCCGGGAAACGGCTTGCCTGGCCGCGCTGCCGTTTGTCCGGCATATTTCGGCGGATTCCAGTGTCACCAAATGCGATGAGTTCACCGTCGGCTCCAGCGGCGCAGCGACGGCCTGGCAGCAAAGTCATGTGACAGGGCAAGGCGTCACCGTTGCGGTTTTGGACAGCGGCATCAAAGAGCATGAAGATTTAGACACACCCGCGCAAAAGGGCGATGATGAGGACGATGCTTCCAATGGCTCCAGTGTTCTGGTTCATACCGATATGACCGGCCTGGGCTATTCCAGCGTCGGTTTCCCCGCACCCAAACCCAAAGACAGCGCCAGGGCGAAAGATGACGCCGGCCCGGCCCCGGTTGTCTATGATGTCTGCGGACATGGAACCCATGTCGCAGGCATCATCGCCGGCAATGGCCGCGCTTCCACGGGAAAGCGCTTCTTTCAAACATTTTACGGCATCGCGCCGCAGGCTCGACTGGTGGATGTGCGCGTCCTCAACGCGGACGGCCAGAGCGATGTCAGCACGGTCATCTCCGGCCTGCAATGGGTTGTCGCGCATAAGGCGACTTACAATATCCGTGTCATCAATCTTTCCCTGGGCCATCCCGTCGGCGAAAGCTACACGACCGACCCGCTCTGCCAGGCCGTCGAAGCCGCCTGGAAAGCCGGCATTGTCGTCGTCTGCGCGGCGGGAAACAATGGGCGCAGCAACAGCAGCAACACGGCGGGCATGGACAATGAAGGCTGGGGAACCAACTACGGCTCGATCAATTCGCCCGGCAACGACCCCTGCGTGATCACTGTCGGCGCCACCAAACAAGACCCCGCGAACATTGGCAGCAAAGCCCAGGATCGCATCGCAACGTATTCCGGGCGCGGCCCGACCCGCCTTGATTTTGTCCTCAAGCCGGATTTGGTCGCGCCGGGGAACCGGGTCATTTCGCTGGAAGCGGACAAAGCGTATCTCAGCACAAACTACAGCGCCACCAATCAGGTACCGTTTTCCAGCTACCTGCACACCAGCCAGACCGCGCCCTCCGACCAGTATTTTTCCCTGTCCGGGACTTCCATGGCCGCGCCGGTGGTCGCCGGAGCCGCCGCGCTTCTGCTCCAAGCCAGTCCGTCCCTGTCGCCTGACACGGTGAAGGCCCACTTGATGCTGTCTGCGGATAAATGGACGCTGCCCAATGGGAACGCAGACCCCTGCACCTTTGGGGCGGGCTACCTGGACATACCTGCCGCGCTCGCCGCCACGACGACCACCCAGGGGCCGGCCCTTAGCCCGGCGCTGACTCAGGATGCTCAGGGCGATGTTTCCCTGGATGCCAGCCGGTCCCTCTGGGGCAGCAGCCTCTGGGGAACGGGCATTACTGACCTGCGCGCCGTCTGGGGCAGCCAGGCTGTCTGGGGTAGCAGCGGCCTCAGCGCCGACCGCGCGGTGTGGGGCAGCAACACTCTGGCCGCCAGCCGCGCCGTGTGGGGCAGCAGCGTTTGGGGAGACCGCGCCGTGTGGGGCAGCTCCACCAGCGCCGTAGATTTGAGCAGCGTTGCTCTGAGCGGCGAGGCTCTGCCGACCGCTTGGAGCGCCCAGGGGATGAACGTTGGGCCGGACGGGCATATGCCGATCCTTTGGAACAAAGCAGACGGAACCGTTTCGGTTTGGAACGCCGACAGCGCAGGCCATTACACGCACCTGGAATACGGCCCGTTTTCCGGCTGGACCGGCACAGCTCTGACAACCGGCGCGGACGAGCGGGTGCATCTGCTCTGGACTCGTGCGGACAATCAAGTGGGGATTTGGACACTGGACGGCAGCCGGTATCAGCACACCGAATATGGCCCGTTTCCAGGCTGGACAGCCAAAGCGCTGGCGGAAAGCCCGGACGGTGCGGTGCATATCCTCTGGGTCAATGTCAGCGGAATGCTTTCCCTCTGGCGTCTGGGCAGCGGAGGCAGCTACTCCCATACCGAGTACGGCCCGTTTCCAGGCTGGACGCCCAAAGCGTTTACCTTTGAGCCGGATCAAACGGCCCGTATTCTGTGGACGCAAGCCGGCGGCATGATTTCCCTTTGGAAACTGGGCGCGCAGGGCAGCTATACCCATAGCGAATACGGCCCGTTTGCCGGCTGGGCCGCGCAGTCCCTCAGCACCGGAGGCGACAGCGTCACGCACTTGCTTTGGACACATGCGGGGGATGGTCAGGCGTCTTTGTGGACACTGCCTCCTGCCGGGGCCATGAGTCACACAGAGTACGGCCCTTATCCCGGCTGGATCGCCGCCGCCATTGCCGCCGGTGCAGACGGAACCCCGCACCTCCTATGGAATAAAAATGACGGGACAGCCTCCCTATGGAGCCTCAATCCCGCCGGCGGGTTTTCCGACCACAGTTTCGGCCCCTTCTGATTAAAAAATCAAGGCGTGTAACCGCTCAAAACGCGAGAGTCAGGAATATCTGCCTCTCGCGTTTTTCTGCACCGGGCGCAGTTCATCGTCCTCTGCGCTATAATGGAGGGGTGACATTCAATTCTACACCTGATCAGGCGGGAACTTTAATAAAGACACTCCAAGCGGCCCTGGCCGCGCGTGCTGGCAGCTTTGACCCGCGCCACGAGTCGGCGTTTCGGCTGTTCAATGGGTTCCGGGAAGGCTGCCCGGCGCTGGTCGCTGATTTGTACGGGCGCACCCTGGTGCTGCACAGCTACGCTGACCCGCCCGCTCCGGCATCGGCACAGACTGAGCAGGCGGCAGATTTTTATGAGGCGAATCTGCCCTGGCTGCGCGCGGTGCTGACCAAGGCGCGTTATGCCGACACCGACGACGCGCGAAAGGGCATAATCATTCGCGGCGCGGCGCTCGACCGCTTTGTGCTGGAAAATGAGGTCTGGTACGCGGTAGACTTGCGGCTCAATCAGGACGCCGGCCTTTATCTGGACACGCGGCATTTGCGGGAATGGCTGAAAACGCAGATGGCGGGGAAAACTGTTCTGAATACGTTTGCCTACACCGGCAGCCTGGGAGTCGCAGCCCAGGCCGGGGGCGCGGCGCGCGTGGTGCAGCTCGACCTCAGCCGCGCCTTCTTGAACGTTGCCAAAGACTCATACGCGCGAAATGGATTTGCCGTAAACCGGGCGGATTTTCTGGCCGGGGATTTCTGGCCGCAGATCAGCCGCCTGAAGCAAAGCAGGCAGCAGTTTGACTGCGTGATTGTCGACCCGCCCCTGTTTTCCCGCACTCGCTACGGCACGGTGGATTTGGCGGCGGGCAGCGCGCGCATTCTCAATAAAGTGCGCCCGCTGGTTGCTGACGGCGGGGTACTGATCGCGATCAACAATGCCCTGTTTGTGAGCGGGGCCGATTACCTGGCAGCCCTTCAAGCTTTATGCGCCGACGGGTATCTGTCCCTGGAAACTTTGATTCCTGTTCCCCTGGACTTCCTCGGCCCTCCCGACTCCGCCGCCCCTGCCCTGCCCGCCGACCCCGCACCGTTCAACCACCCGACCAAAATTGCCGTGCTGCGCGTCCGCCGCAAGTAAGATAGCAGGGCTTGTCCCTGCCCTCTTCTCTTGCCACTGCCCTCCAAAATACCGAATGACATCTGCGCGATTATGAGCAAGCCTCAAGCGAGAGGGGCGGGTTCTACTGCCAGATGCACAATCGTCAGTGCGCCGCCGCTTATCTCCGCCGCCCGCTCGGCGACAAACCAGCGGTGGCACTCGCGCGGGTCGGCCTCATAGCACAGCAGGCAGCAGCGTTCCTGCTGCGCCCGCGCTGCCAGAGCCTGCGTCGCGGCATCCTGCGTTGCCAAATATTCCAGAAAGCCTTCCCGAAACGCGGTTTCATCATGGTCAATTTTGCGGCGGTAACGGATGTTGCGGGGCGTTCCCAGAGCGCGAATGTGTGCGTATTGAAGTCCGTACTCCGTCGCGGCGAGGCCCAGCGCTGTTTTAGAAAGGCCCGGCTTACGGCTTTGCGGCAGTTCCCGAATGTCCAGCAGCGTTTGGACATCGTGGAAAACCAGAGTTTGAAGCAAAGCCGCCTGCGCCGCTCCTGCGTAGCCAATGGTATAAAGTTCGGGCATGGTAATACTCAGCGGGCAGTGACATGAGAAAGCGGCCCATCAGCATAACCGATGCGCCGCTTTCGCCAAAAATGTTGTGTCCGACCAGTCGCTTTGCAGCCATCAGGCCGCAAAACAGAAGGGCTTTTCCCGCGGTGGGCCGCGCTCCGGCAGGGAAACGTCAAGCCGACATTCCGAAAGGCAGTGAACGTGCATTTCGTCCTCCGCGAACCTTGGAGCCGGCCTGAAACCGGCGACAAAACGAGGGAATTTCCTGACGCTCGACACAACCTCCGTTTGGTGTGATAGCTGCTTATACCCCGTTTCTCACAATTTCTCACAATTTCGCGAAAAAATTCAGCGATTTGCTTTCATCTTTTCTTCACGACTTTCCGGTATATTCGTAAGTATGAAAGTCTTAGTGGTGGAAGATGAAGCCGCCATTGCGGCAGTGATCAAAAAAGGACTGGAAAAAGCGCAGTACCAGGTGGACACGGCCCGCGACGGGCCGGCCGGGCTGCAAAAAGCGATTGAGGGAATGTACTCCCTGATTTTGCTGGATATTATGCTGCCGGGGCTGGATGGCTGGGGCGTCTGCAAAGCCCTGCGGGCGAGGCGCATCACGACGCCGATCCTGATGCTGACGGCCCGCGATGACGTGGAAGACCGCGTTCAGGGCCTGGAAATGGGCGCAGACGACTATCTGCCCAAGCCATTTGCCTTTGCCGAGCTGCTGGCGCGCGTTCATGCCCTGGTCCGGCGCGACCGTATTCACAAAGGGCGCGTCATTCAAGTCGCCGACCTGGAAATTGACACCGGAATGCACCAGGTCCGGCGCGCAGGCCGGGAGATCGCACTGACGCCGCGCGAGTATGACTTGCTGGAAGCGCTGGCCTCGCGCGAGGGCCAAACACTTTCGCGCGAGATGATTCAGGAGCGTGTCTGGCAGGACGAGGATAGCTTTTCCAACACGGTGGATGTCCATATCGGGACGCTGCGGAAAAAGATTGATGCCGGACAGGCCGAGAAGCTGATTCAGACCGTCCACGGGCGCGGGTATCGGCTGCAAAGTCTCAGCGAGCCGGAGGGGGAATGAATTTTTTGCTCTGGAAGCGGCAGTCCATCCGCCGCCGCATCACGCTCTGGAACGTCGGAGTGCTGGCCCTGACCCTTGCTGTGCTGGGGACTTCGCTGCTGTATACCTTGCGGGCGAATCTGCTGCGGGGTGCGGATCGGGACCTGGCGCACTTCGCCGAACGAGTGCAGCGCCAGACTGAAAGCCCGTTCCCGCCGAATTTCGCGCGGCCGCCGCATCGGGGCCAGGATCGTGAAGGGCCGGCCGGCCCATTTGGCCCCAGTTTGCGGGACTTGCAGGGCCGCCCCCTGTTCCCATTTTTAGGCCGCGCGGCCTGGGACCCAAACACATTCCCCGCGGCCGCACGCGGCCAGACCGTTTATTCCACAGTCCGATTTGAGAACCAGCCGCTGCGCGTGCTTTCGGTTCCGCTGCGGCGCGGCGGGCGGCTGTTCGGCGTGGCGCAGCTGGCGCGGCCTCTGGCCGACGAGTATGCGGAAGTCCGCGGCGTGACCCGTGCGCTGCTGACATTGATTCCACTGGCGCTGCTGATTGCGGGAGCAGGCGGCGCATTCCTGACAGGAAGGGCTTTGCGGCCTGTGCGGCAGATCACGCAGGCCGCCGGGCGAATTGGGGCCTCGGACCTTTCAGATCGTCTTTCGGTGGCCGGAGACGATGAATTCGCCGAGCTGGCCGCAACTTTCAACGGAATGCTGGGCCGCCTGGAAGAAGCCTTTGGGCGGCTCACGCAGGCCTACGAGCAGCAGCGGCGGTTCACGGCGGACGCCTCGCACGAGATGCGAACGCCGCTGACGGTTATCAAGGCCCAGACCAGCCTGGCCCTGCTGGAACCGCGCGCCGAGGAAGACCGGCAAACACTGGAAGCCATCGACGCGGCGGCAGACCGCACCATTCGTCTCGTTCAAGATTTACTGCTGCTGGCCCGCTCGGATGCCGGGCAGATGCGCTTGTCACTGGCTCCCTGTCCCCTTCCAGACATTCTGGAACAGGCGCGGGCCGCTGTGGTCGGCCCTTCCGCGCCGATTTCCCTGGAGATGCCCCGCCCGGCTCCGATGGTCTGCGGCAATGCCGACGCGCTGGCCCGATTGTTCGGCAACCTGCTGACCAATGCGGCGCGTCATACGCCACACGCAGGGCAAATTACTGTCCGCGTCGAGGACGGCGGCCCGCAGGTAAGTGTCCGCGTGTGCGATACCGGCGAAGGCATTGCGCCCGAACACCTGCCCCACCTCGGCGAGCGCTTCTACCGCGTGGACACCGCCCGTTCCGAAGAATCCGGCGGCTCCGGCCTCGGTCTGGCGATCTGCCGCTCCATCGCCGAAGCGCATGGCGGCACGCTGACTCTGGAAAGCGGCGTCGGCTCCGGCACCGTGGTGACTGTCACCCTGCCCCGCGCTTGAGTTTTCTTCTACAAGGGAAGTGTGGCTACCGAGCTAATCCAAAAAACAAAGAGACTTGTTCCTGCAATGCTGTCCTGGCTATGTCTGTCAGAGAAAGCAGCCGATGTTGTTGATTTGCAACAATGACGTTTTTATCGAAGCGCAGGATGCGCCGAAAATCCACATAGGATTCTTCCGGCAGTTGGTCGCGAGGTTCCAGCGGGAAGGTATAAAAGACACGCCGCGAGCGAACATTTCCCCGTGTGCCAGTCGAGATTTCTTCCAGCGGCCTGACCTCTCGCATGTAAACATAAGCGGAGTTGGGTTTGTCATATTCACAGTCAGCCGTCATCACCATTGCCCGAATGACGCGTGCCCGGATGGCCGGCTCCGAAGCGTCCGGTTCCTGGTAGACATATTGGTACACCAGGCCATCGAAAATGTCACCCTGGCTGACTTCTTCGCGCCGTATGGGGAGATACATACCGCCCTGCTCATCCTTCACTAAGAAGCACCGCCGGAAGATCGGCTTCCAGCGGAGTTCGCTCCACCGAAGTCAAAAATTGATGCCGCGCCTCGGCGAGTTCTTGCAGGGTTTTGGGTTCCCATTGATCGGCCTCCGCCGGAATTCCCGTTTCTTCCCACTCCGAGACAGGCGGCAGGCCGTCAGCCAGCAGTTTATGTGCGGCGTCAACGGGAGCAAGGCCCTTCTGCCGGGCCATCGCCGTCAGACGGGCTTCTTCACTGGGTGTCAGCGCAATGGTGAGTGTCATTGGGTTTCTTCCTTTCCTGGATTATACCCGGCCTCCTGGTCTCTGTCAGCCCATTCCTTGCTTGATCCGTCCAGCGAAACCTTTTGGCATGGAAATGATTAGGCTTCATTTTTTCTTCATCTTTGCTGGGTAGACTTCCAATGAAGGACGCCTTTTATGAAACGTTTGGGACTATTTTTACTCGCTCTGGTTTTGATCGGCATTGGGGCCGCGGTTGTGACAGCGCGGATGCGCGCCGCCAATGGCGCGGACCAGAATCAATATAAAGTGGCGACGGTGCAGCTTGGGGCAGTGAAAAAAACTGTCTCGGCGACGGGGACGCTTCAGCCCTGGTCTACCGTAGACATCAAGTCCAAAGCCGGCGGGCGCGTCAATGCTCTGCTGGTGGATGTCGGCTCAGTGGTTCAGAAGAACCAGATCATCGCCCGGATTGACCCGTCCGATACCCTGCTCAGCGTGGATACGGCGCAGGCCAACATCGCCGGGGCCGAAGCGCATACGACCCAGAGCCAGGAAACGTATCAGCTTCAAGTGCGGCAGGGCCGGATCGCCATTGCCACTGCCCAGGCCGCGCTGGCCGCCGCCGAGGCGTCCCGCGCTTCCGCCGCCGCGCAGCTTTTATCCGCCCGCGGCCAGTCCGCCGCCCAGCCGTCGCAGACTTCCGCCGCGATTGCCCAGGCACAGGCCGATTATGATGCTGCGGTGAAAGACCGCCAGGCACTGAACGCCACCAACCCGCAGGACCAAGCCTCCGCACAGGCGGCCTATGACCAGGCCATTGCCAACCAGACCAATGCCAAAGCGGCTCTGGTCCGGCAAACCACGCTGGTGCAAAAAGGCTATGTCGCGCAGCAGGACGTCGACACCGCCCAGGCCACCTATCAAGTGGATGTCGCGTCTGTGCAGTCGGCGGGTCAAAAGCTGCGGACACTCAGCGCCCAGCAGCAGGCAAACAATCAAGCGGCGGATGCCAAAATCGCGCAGACAAAAGCGGCGCTGGACAGTGCGCGGGCCGGAACGGTGGATATTGCCACCAAACGAGCGTCGGCCTTGCAGGCGGCAGCCGCCTTGCAGCAGGCCGCCGCGCAGGTGCAGGAAGCGCAGGCCGCCGTCACGCAGGCCCAGTCAAACCTTGCCAACAATGGCATCAAGTTCCAGGATATTGCCTACAACACTTCCGTCATCAAGTCCAATCAAGCGTCACTGACCAATGCGGAGACAACGCTGACACAGACCGTTGTGCGCGCACCGTCCGGCGGCGTAGTTCTTTCCAAAGCCGTTTCGGAAGGAACCTACATCACTTCCGGCGAATCCTTGAACTCTACCGGCTCCACCATTGTCACATTGGGCGATGTCAGCCGGATGTATGTGCAGGCCACTGTGGACGAGACCGACCTTGCTAACGTTGACACGGGCCAGACAGTAGAAGTAGACTTTGACGCCTATCCCGGCATCCCATTTGACGGCAAAGTGACGCGCATTGAGCCGCTGGCTGTGGTCAACCAGAACGTAACTCAGTTCAACGTGCGCGTAGAAATTGACAATTCCTCGCCGACGTTCCGCCTGCTCAAGCCCGGCATGAACGCCACTTGCAATTTTCTCGTAGACAGCAAAGATAATGTCGTGAGCGTTCCCAACAGCGCGGTGCAGACGGACGACCAGGGTTCCTATGTGCTGATCGCGCAGGGCGGCACGCCTGCACCCGCCGATGCGGCCTCCGGCCTGCCCGCTGATCCCGATACCCTGGTCGGCGTCAAAACGCAGCGCCGCCCGGTGGAAATCGGTGTGGCTGGGGATGATGCCACGGAAATCACCAGCGGCCTTAAAGTCGGGGAAAAGATCGTGACTCAAACGATTGCGCCGGCGACGCCCGCGGCGTCCACCGGCGCGAGCAGTCCCTTCGGCGGCGGACGCGGCGGCGGGGGTGGTGGCGGTCGCGGCGGGCGGTAGGCAGCTAACCCCCAATAATGGGGGAACAAGAGAAGCAGCCGAGACATCCGGCTCCCCCATTATTGGGGGTGGGGGGCAATCTGGAGACATCATGCCGGAAACTTTAATATCTCCTGAAACAAAGACTGCGACGCCCATTGCCCGCGAACAGGAACGGCGACTCGGCTGGGGCGACCGAGGGCTGGTCAACCTGACGATGGCCCTGCGGGGCCTGAGCGCCAACAAAATGCGGGCGTTCCTGACCATGCTTGGCGTCATCATCGGCGTCGGCGCAGTCATCATCGCCATTGCCATCGGGCAGGGATCGCGTGCCGCCGTCGCCGCCAGCATTCAGCGTCTGGGAACCAATGTCCTCACCGTCCAGCCGGGTCAGCAGCGCAGCGGCGGCATCAGCTTCGGCCTCGGCTCCAATGTCACGCTGAAACTGGCCGATGCGGCGCTGATTCTCAAATCCTGCCCGTCTGTGCTGCACGTCTCGCCGCAGATCAACAAAACAGCACAGGTCAAATACAGCGACAAAAATACGAATACGACGGTTTACGGGACGGGAGAGTACTATCCGATCATCAGCAACCACCCGATCCAGGAAGGGCGCTACATCAGCGCTGCCGACATCAAATCCGTCAAGCGCGTGGCCGTGCTTGGCTCCGATGCCGCAACCGCCTTGTTCAGCGGCCAATCGCCGGTCGGCAAGACCGTGCGGATCGCGGGGCAGAGCTTTCAGGTGATCGGCCTGTTGCAGTCCAAAGGCGGCCAGGGCTTCCGCAACCCGGATGACGGCGTGTATGTGCCGATCACGACCGCGATGCGCCGATTGTTCGGTTTGCAGAATGTCCAGTCTATCACCTGCCAGGCCCGTTCCGACAGCTTGATGGATCGGGCGCAGACGGAGATTGAGACGGCGCTGCGGACGCAGCACCGCTTGACGGACAATCAGGCCGACGATTTCAACATCTTCAATCAAGCCGATCTGGCTCAGGCGCAGAATGCCCAGCAGGACACATTTTCGTCACTGATTACCTATCTGGCGATTGTCTCGCTGGTGGTCGGCGGCATCGGCATTATGAACATCATGCTGGTGTCGGTCACGGAGCGCACCCGCGAAATCGGCGTCCGCAAGGCTATCGGAGCCAAGCGGCGCGACATTCTGACGCAGTTTCTGCTGGAAGCTCTGCTGCTGTCTTTGGTCGGCGGCCTGCTCGGAGTCGGATTTGGCATCGGCGGGGCGCAGCTTATTCAAATTCAGAACGGCTGGACCATCGTGGTCGCACCGGGAACCGTGCTGATGGCCTTTAGTTTTTCCGCTGTCGTCGGCATCTTTTTTGGCTTCTACCCGGCCTTTAAAGCGTCCAATCTCAATCCAATTGAGGCGCTGCGGTATGAGTAAGGCTGACTGCCCGGCCCTAAAGGGCCGGGGAATAATTATCAAGGAGAACCCCATGAAACTTCAAATTTCGCGCCTTCTGCCGCTGGCGGCAGTCTTTATTTTGACGGCAAGCGTTCAAGCCCAGGCTCCGGGCGGCTTCGGGGGAGGCTTTGGCGGGCCGGGCGGCGTGCCAATGTCGCCTGCTGTCCAGGCAAAAATGCAGGCCTGGCGGCAGTGGCGCGACGCTCACAAGAACGTCACATCATTACAGCGAAGCCTGGAAGCGCTGACGCAGATGCAGCAGGACCCGCGCACGCAGATCACAAAGCCGCAGGCAAGGGCTATTCTTGCCGTGATCCGAAAATGGCAAAACAAGCCGGCCCTCACCGATGAGCAGGCCCGAATGGTGAACTCGCAGCTCACCATGCCGCTGTCGTTGATTCAGATTAAAAAGATCGCCACCATGGCCCAGGCGCGGCGCGGTGGCGGCTTTGGCGGCGGGCGCCCCGGCGGCTTTGGCGGAGCGGGCGGCCCCGGCGGGCGGCCTGCCTTTGATCCGGCGTCGATGCCCGCGCCTCGCGATTACAACCCGCTCAACCCGGCCACGCAGCCGATGGCGCGACAGCGGCAGCGTGCCATGCAGCGTCACGCGCAGCTCATGGCGACCCTGCTGGCGAGTGCGAAGTAGAAAGTCAACCATGCCGGAGTCACTGATCCAAACCCAAGACCTCGTCAAAACCTATGTGATGGGGGTGCAGGAAGTTCATGCGCTGCGGCACGTCAGCCTAACCATTGAGCGCGGCGAGTTTGTCGCCATCATGGGGCCGTCGGGGTCGGGCAAGTCTACGTTTATGAACATGGTGGGCTGCCTGGACAAGCCGACCGGCGGCTCCTACCGGCTGGACGGTATTGAGGTTTCGCGCCTGAATGACGACCAATTGGCGGACATCCGCAGCCTCAAAATCGGCTTTGTGTTTCAGCAGTTCAACCTGCTGGCCCGCACGTCGGCCTTGCAGAATGTGGAACTGCCGCTGTTTTATACCGGCGCGCGCCGGCGCACCGAGATCGCTCGTGAATGCCTGCGCGTGGTCGGCCTGGAAGAGCGCATGGATCACACGCCCTCGCAGCTGTCCGGCGGCCAGCAGCAGCGCGTCGCCATTGCCCGCGCCCTGGTCAACGACCCGCCCGTGATCATGGCCGACGAGCCGACGGGTGCGCTGGACACACGCACCGGCGAGGAAATTATGGCGATTTTCCAGGGCCTCAACCGCGCCGGAAAAACTGTAATCGTGGTGACGCATGAGATGGACATTGCCAAACACGCCCACCGTATTATTCGCTTCAAGGACGGCCACCTGGTGAGTGATGAAGCCGTCGCCCAGCCCATTGACGCAGAAGAAGCGCTGTCACAGATGATCGCGCCTGAGGAAGAATTTGCCCATGTCTAGCCTTTTCCGATTTCCCTGTTCTTGGGGGCTGGGAAGCCTTGTTCTCGCTCTGGTCTCTCCCGCTTTGTGCCAGGTCGTGCCGCCCGCGCCCACCTCTTTGCCCACGCCGCTCACGCTCAGCGCGGCTCTTGCCATCGCCCTGCGCGAGCAGCCGCAGCAGTATATATCGCGCGCTCAAGTGACCGAAGCGCAGGGACAAAAGCTGCAAGCGCAGTCCCAGTACTTTCCGACGCTCACCCCGACCTATCAGTATCAAAACCGAACGCAGGCGGTTTACGGCGTCAGCACCGGCAATTCCACGGTGACAACTACCAACTCAGGCACCGGGACAACGGGAACCGGAACGGGAATAGGAACAACCGGAACCGGCACGACAGGGACGGGAACCACCGGAACAACTACCGGCGGAACAACTGTGATCGGCAGCCAGAGCATCAATGAAACCAGCATCGTGCGCGGCGGCGGCCTGTCCGTCAGCCTTGACCAGACCCTGTTTGACAACGGCTCCCGCGAGGCGGCGAATGCCGAAGCGCGGCGGGCGGTGGACGCCGCCAGTTTCGGGGATGCCAACACGCGCCAAGCGATCATTCTGACGGTGACGCAGGACTATTACCAGCTTCTTTTGACCACTGATCTGGTGAAAGTCGCGCAGGCGCAGGTGGCGCGCTATCAGCAGGCGGTGGATGTGACACAGGCGCAGGTATCCGCCGGCACGGTCGCAGCCATCGCCGTTTTCCAGGCGCAGTCCGACCTTGCCAACGCCCAGGTGACACTGCTTCAAGATCAAAATCAGGTGCAGACGGCGTCGGCGATGCTCAAAAACGCCCTCGGCGTCGCCACCGATGCGCCTGTGCAGCCGGCTCCTCTGGCTCCCGGCAGTCAGCTTCCGCCCGTTCCCACGCCCGGCCCGGCCCAGACTTTGGATGCGGCCCTGGCAGTGGCCTATGCCAGCCGCGCGGACTTGCGCCAGCAGCAGGCCATCGTGGAAAGCCAGAACTCGGCCCTTCAGCAGGCCCGGCGCGAAGCGGGGCTGACCGTGCGCGGCGACTATGTGCTGACTTATCAAGCCACCAATGACACCGGCAATCGCGGCACGGACTCGCAGGTGCTTTTGACCGGCTCTTATCCCCTGTTTGATGCCGGCAGTGTGCGCGGCGCGGTGCGGATCGCCCAGGCCCAGCGGGATGTCGCCCAGAACCAGTTGGAACTGGTGCGCCAGCAGGTCCGCCTGGATGTGGAGCAGGCCTACAACACGCGCTCCACAAACCTGCTGGCGGCAGGGCTGGCGCAGGCCGCCGTCACTGCCGCTCAGGTCAATTATGATTCTGTGGTGGCCGCGCAGCGGCAGGGGATTGGGACAGTGCTCGACATCACCACCGCCCAGGCAACGCTGACCCAGGCGCAGAACCAGTATGTGACCGCCGTTTACAATTTCTATATCGCCGATGCCCAGCTTCAGCGCGCTCTGGGCCGCAACGATTTATTAGTGCGCTGAAGCAAAGAAAAAGCTGAAATGTCGGGTATAGTTTTCCTTTTGAACCAGCCATTTTCAAGAAACTAACAGGAGAATTACAATTACGATGCGTCATTTTTTCCAGTGCCTGCCCCGACAATCCAGGGCCCTGCTGTGTTTGGGCGGCCTCTGCGGAACCGCTCTGCTGGCCGGCTGCGGCGGCAGCGGAACCGGCAGCAATAGCAGCGGCTCTTCCCATATCCGCTCCGTCAATGCGGTTTCCAATGGCGGCAGCGGAACACTTTCCGTCAACGGCACGTCCGTCGCCGGAGGTCAAAACTACTTCACTTCGTCGTCGTATCAATCGCTGGGCAATGCCCTGTCCACGGTGACATTTGGCCTGAGCGCCAGTCCCAGCACGGTTTATCCCCCGGTGCCGGAGAGCTTCGCAGCAGGCAGCTATTATTCGCTGATTTTGGTAGGCCGCGCCGACATCACCACCGCCACCGATCCGCGCTATCCCACGCTGATTGTCACATCTGATACCTTTACGACCCTGTCCGGCAGCGAGGCTGGCCTGCGTGTGATCCACGCCGCGCCGGACGCCGGCACGATCAATGTGCTGGTGAACGGCTCCCTTGCGGTCAGCGGCGCAGCGTATAAAAGCGTCAGCGGCTACATCGGGGAGCCATCCGGCAATGTGACGATCCAGGCCACGCAGGCCGGCACGAACGCGGCGCTGGGCAGCCCCCAGACCGTCACTCTGACCGGCGGGCAGGTGTATACGGTTTATGTTGTGGAGCCAACCGTTTCGCCCGCACCGACTTACGGCCTGCAAGAGACAGATGACACCGCCGCCACTTCTGGAGGCTGACATGGATTTTTCGCACTGGAGCGAATGCTTTTGGACTGGGAAACTCAGAGCAGCCGGGCTGCTGACTCTGGCCGGGCTGCTCGCGCTGAGCCAGGCCGCGCACTCCGATTCGCCGGCTGCCGCCTCACTGGTTCTGCCGGCGACTGCGCCTGCGCGGGCAACCCTGCTGATGACGGCGATTCAGCACGGCAATGTTTCAAAAGTCAAGGCAATCCTTCACCGTGACCCGGCAGCCGCCAATACGCTGGGCGTTGCCGGCCATGAGCCGCTTATCACCGCGCTGGAACAAAAAGACACTGCTGTGGTCAGCCTCCTTCTGGCGGCGGGAGTTGATGTCAACAAGCCAGACCGCCAGGGGAACCTGCCGCTTTTTACGGCTATCAATTCCGGCCAGGTCGAGCTTGTTCAGATGCTGGTCAATCACGGAGCCAGCTTGACGGTGACGGATACAAACGGCTATTCCCCGCTGGGCGCAACCCTTGTCGGGGATGCCCACGGTTCCAGCGCGGTCGTCAGCTATCTGCTTCGCAAGGGCGCCCAGGTGCCGGTCACCTTGCCCGATGGCCGCTCACCGATAGATGTCGCCATCGATACCAACAATGTTCCCGAAGCCGCGCTGCCGATCCTGCTGGATCATGTCAAGAATATCAATGCCCTCGACGGTGATGGGCTTTCGCTGCTGCACCGGGCTGTCGAACGCCTGAATTATGAGTTCGCCCGGCTTCTCCTGGGCCGAGGGGCTGCGGTCGATGTTCGTTCCGCCACCGGGGAAACTCCGCTGCACTCGGCGGTCGCGATCGGCGACATGCAAATGACTGAAATCCTGCTGGACAACAAGGCCGATCCGAACGCCTACAGCAGTCGCGGCGAAACCAGTCTGGCGCTGGCGCTGCGCGGCTCCTATTTCCCGGATGAAATCGCTTACGCAAACCGACAGGATCGGAGCGATTTTGTACGGCGGCTTAGCTCGGACAAAAACGCGCAGGGCCTGGTCAGCCTGCTGGTGGGTCGCGGCGCCCGTGCCGACATTGCTGATCAATTCGGCCTCACCCCGCTGCATTACGCCCTGCTGAACCACAATGCGGAGGCTCTGGCGCTGCTGCCGCAGACCAAACCAACCCCATTTCTGAGCCTGCTGCTGGCGGCTGCCGCCAATCAGACGGCGACCGTGGCGGCTCGGCTCAAGGCAAATCCAGACCTGGTATATACACGTCTGCCTACCGGCACAACCGCACTGGGAATTGCCGCCCTGTGGAATGCGACTGAGTCCGCGGCGGCCCTGCTTCAAGCCGGGGCCGACATCAACACGCGCGATGCCTATGCCCAGACCCCGCTCGCCCTGGCTTGCCGCACAAAAGGCAACAGCGCCATGGTCAAGTTCCTGGTGGCACACGGAGCCGACATCAACGCAGGAGATTACCGAGATGCGACTCCGCTTCATCTGGCCGTCATGGCAAATGATCTTGACTCGGTCAATGCGCTGATTGCGGCCAAAGCGGATGTGAATGCGCGCAGCCGTGCCATCAGCATCCCACTGAATTATATTCGCAGCGGCGATGCAATCGCGCGGGCGCTGCTGGCTGCCGGAGCGGACCCCGGCATTTCCGGGCAAAACCAGCCGTCGCTGCTGATGGCCGCTCTCGGCAATCGGAACACAGACCTGATCAAGCTGCTGATTGCCAGAGGTGTCAACATCAACCGGCATCGGCCTAACGAATACCCAGCCCTGATGCAAGCCCTGATAAATCGCGACACAGACGATGCCAAAGTGCTGATCGCCGCCGGCGCGGATGTCAGCGTTACCCAGTCAGGCGACACGCCCCTCTCCCTCGCCCAAAGCATCGGCGCGTCAGACGTCGTGCTGCTTCTGAAAGCCAGGCTCGCAGAGAAATCAGCCGCGCCGCCTTCCGTGCAATAAGCAAGCCGCCTGACATCAGCCCAAAAGCCATCGGAGCGTGTCGGCATTCCGTACCGCGTTGCCTTCCCCATCATTGTTGAAGTAAGCAAACACGTCTTTGCCCATGCCCTCCCATTCCCGGATGCGCTCCGCCCACCAGCGCAGGCTGTCTTCGGAATAAGACCCGCCGTACAAGTACTGAGAATCGGGGCCGTGCAGGCGCACATACACAAACGGCGCCGTCGCCCGCAGCACGCAGGGCAGATGCGCCCCGCTCATAATGCAGTAGGCCGCGCCATGCTCTTCCAGCAGCGCGAAGACCTCCTCGCGCTCCCAGCTTGGGTGCCGCAGCTCCACCGCGACCTTCTGCCAGGGCGGCGAATGCTGAAGAAAATAATCCAGACGCGCCAGGTCATATTCAAAGCCGGGCGGAATCTGCACCAGAAGAACGCCGCGATGCGGCCCCAGACAGCGCAGGCCCGCGCTCATCCGCGCCAGCCATTTTTCCGGGGCGTAGAGGCGCGCCCCGTGAGTCAGGCCGCGCGGAGCCTTGACTGTCATCAGGAAGCCTTCCGGCAGGCGGCGATTCCAGCCTGCAAATGCCGCGTCCGGGGGCCAGCGGTAAAACGTGCTGTTGATTTCCACCGTCCCGTAGCGCTGAACATAATGCTGCAATCGGTCCGCCGCCGGCAGGCCGTGTGGGTAAAGAACGCCGTTCCAGTGGTCATAGCTCCACCCCGAAGTGCCGACATAAACCGCCACTGCGTTCTCCTGTGCGGCCCGCCGCCCTCGCCGACTCAGGCCGTTTCATAGTTTTTCCATTTGTAAATCAGCACGGACACAGCCCAGCCGGCCAGAAACGTACCGATAATGACAAAGCCTAAATTGTCAAAGCTCAGGCTGCCAATAAACCGCCAGAAGCGGCCACGCAGTCCGAACTGCGCCTGCACGATTTGCAGCAATTCGTAACTTCCCACCACGAACGCGATCAGTACCGACAGCAGCGTGATGCACAGGTTGTAATACAGCTTGCGAATGGGCTTAACAAACGCCCAGCCGTAAGCCCCCAGCATCAGGACACCGTCCAGCGTGTCCACCAGACACATGCCCGCCGTAAACAGCGCGGGCAGCAGCATGATTGTCCAAAAAGGCATCCCCGACTGCCCGGAACGCGCCGAGACCGCCAGAATTCCTACTTCCGTCGCCGTGTCAAATCCCAGGCCAAACAGCAGGCCAATCCAATACATCTGCCGGGAAACACGCACCAGACGGAACAAGGGGCGAAAAAAGCGTCCGATGAGTCCGCGCTGTGCCAGAAAATTGTCCAAGTCCAGTTCACTGGGAGGTTCACCCCCAGTCATGCGGCGAAACGCTTTAAACAAATCCGCCAGCACGATCAGGTTGACAAAGCCGATCAAGTACAGAAAAGAGCCGGAGATCAGTGTTCCAGCAATTCCACCAATGCTGCGCCACTGCGGCAGGTGCTTCTCCACATAGGCAGTGGAAAGCGCCAGAGCCGCGCACAGCACCACCACAATCGTGGAGTGGCCCAGCGAAAAGAAAAACCCGACGCCTAGAGGCCGCTGCCCCTGCTGCATAAGCTTCCGGGTCGTGTTGTCAATGGCGGAAATATGATCGGCATCGACCGCATGGCGCAGACCGAAACCATATGCCAGCAGGCCGGTAGACAGCAGCAGCGCATAAGTGTGAGAAGCGCTCCAGGTCAGGAGCCAAACCAAAAGATTAGCGGCCAGCAGCAGGCTGAGAAGCAAAACAATCCGCGGCGTGAGCGAAGAGGGCATTTGCCCCGAAGAGATAGGCATCAAACATCGTTTCTAAGACCCCCACCTCAATTTTGGGCAGCCAAGTTCAGCAAACAAATGGGGCGAGGACCAGCCCCGCCCCCAACCCGCCTATTTTTCGCCGGAGCCGGGTTCGGACATTTTGCGGTGCATTTCGGCGGAGGCGGTCGGCGGCAAAAGCTCCGCGACAACGCCCTGCACCTTTGTTTTGAGGCTGCCGGCAATGACTTTATCTTTGCCCGCCATCAGCGCTTCAAATCCGTCACGGGCTACATCGTCGGGATCGTCCTTTTTGCTTACCCCGACATGGGTATCGTCCATATCCGCCCGGTGGAAGAAATTCGTTTCCGTGGGGCCAGGCATCAGCGCGGTCACGGTGACTCCGGTGTCTTTCAGCTCATTGTGCAGCGCTTCCGAGAAGGACAGGATAAACGCCTTGGTCGCGCCATAAACGGCTTCAAACGGTGCAGGCATGATACTGGCAACCGACGCTGTAAACAAGACCCGGCCACTGCCGCGCGCCACCATGTCTTTGAGAACATGCTTGGCAAGATGCACGGTAGAAACCACGTTCACATGGATCATGTTCAGTTCTTCGTCCAGGTCGGTTTGGCGCACGAAATCGCCGCCGACGCCGACGCCGGCATTGATGGCAATGGCATCCACAGGCCGCCCGGACGACTGAATTTTGGCGTAAAGCTCATCCACGCCGTCGTGGGTCGCCAGGTCTACGGAGATTGTCTGCACCTGAGCGCCGAGGCTTTGGACAGTCTGGGCCGCCGAGGCCAGTCCGTCCGGCTCGGCGGCGAGCAGAAGGTCGTAGCCATGTTCGGCAAACTGCTTGGCGAGGGCCAGGCCGATGCCGCTGGAGCCGCCGGTGACAACGGCGAATGGTTTCTGTGATGTCGTACTCATAGTCTTTTCTTTCTTTCTATCGTTCTATGGAGAATTAAAATCCTTATCCCAGCCAGTCGGGGTTTTTGGAAGTGCTGTCAAAGTGCGGCGTCGTCTTGAACAACTCGGTAGAGCCTTCCAGTGCCGCCATTTGTGTCCGGCTCAGTAAAGCGGCCATTGCCGCCTGGGACATCGGGGTAAACGTTCGGGCGGCATCCAGCGCCTGATCTAAGATTTCCATGCGGTCAATCCCGGTGATGACCACCGAAACAGGCAGCGTCATGGAATAATGCAGCATCTCGGTGGGCGTCGCCAGCTTGTCCGCCAGCGCCCGGTCTAAAATAAAATGATCGCCGAACGTCTTCATGCCCAGCACGCCGATGCCCTTTCCGACGGCCAGCGGCAGCACCTGATGGGTGAACGAGCGAAAGTGGGCATCCATCACATTGACCGGCATCTGCACCGTGTCAAAGTGAAAGCCATGCTTGTCGGCCACTTCCAGCATTCGCCGGTGAACCAGCGGGTCTTTATGCCCGGTGAAGCCGATGTGCCGAATTTTCCCGGCCTTTTTGGCTTCTAGGGCAGACTCTAAAGCGCCGCCGGGCGCAAAAATGCGGTCGGGGTCTTCCATGCGGATAATTTCATGGAACTGCACCAAGTCCACATGGTCCGTCTGAAGCCGCGTCAGGGACTGCTCCAACTGGCTGTGAAACGAGGCCGCTGTGCGCCCGTCAATCTTGGTCATCAAGAACACTTTTTGCCGGTAGCCGCCCTGGGCCAGCGCCTTGCCCATGCGGACTTCGCTGTTGCCATTGTTGTAGTCCCAAGAATTGTCCAGAAAGTTGATGCCACGGTCTACCCCGGAGTGAATCAGCTTGATGCCCTCCGCGTCCGTGTCCGGCTTGCCGATGTGGAAGCCGCCCATGCCCACCAGCGAGACCTGCTCCCCGGTGGTTCCCAGCATCCGGTAGGGCATATCGCCCTTGCGAATAGTCGGCGGCGTGGGCGGCATGGCGGACGTTTCCGGCGCTACATCCGTGACCGCGTTCTGCGCGAGTGCGCCGCCCGCCAGCGCCATGCCTGCCGCCGTTCCCGCCAGAGCAACCCCGCTTTTCAGCAGATCGCGTCGTGTCGTATTCATGGACTTGCCTCGTTCCTAATCTAAAGTCTCGTTGAACTCACTGCGTTTTCTACCCAATGTTTTTCTTTCCAAACCAGCGGGTAAATTGCCTGCGAGATTCCCTGCGAAAAAGCTGAATGAGGGAAGGCCCTGACTTTCCCGCGCGTTCAAATTCCTGCGCGCCTTAGAAAAAAGCACTTATGCAAACACTTTCCCGATTTCTGCCGGTCAACGCCGAGATCAGTTCCCAAATTCCGACGCTGGAAGAAAAATACGCGTCGCTGCGCGAAACTCTGCATTCATTGGGCGCGGTGGTCATTGGCTTTTCCGGCGGCGCAGACAGTGCGCTGCTCGCCAAAGTCGCCCATGATGTGCTGGGGGAACAGGCGCTGGCTGTGATCGCCCTCTCTGAGTCCTACCCGAAGCGCGAACGCGATGACGCTCTGGCGCTGGCGGCACAAATCGGCCTGCCCGTGCTGACCGTGGAAGCGCGCGAGCTGGACGACGAAAACTACGCTTCCAACCCGGCGAATCGCTGTTATTACTGCAAAGCGGAACTATTCACGCATCTGGCGAGGGTGGCCGAAGAGCGCGGCATTCGCTGGATCGCTTACGGGGCCAACCATGATGATCTGGGAGACTACCGGCCCGGCCAGGAAGCGGCGCGGGAATTCGGGGCGCGCGCCCCGCTGCTGGAAGTGGGGATGACCAAGCCGGAAATCCGGCACCTTTCCAAAGCGCTGGGCCTCGCGACCTGGGACAAGCCTGCCCTGGCCTGCCTGTCGTCGAGGTTTCCTTACGGGACGCGCATCACGGCGGAGCTTCTGGCGCGGCTGGACGCCGCCGAGGATTATTTGCGGCATGACCTGGGCTTTCAGCAGGTGCGGGTTCGTCACCACGACACAGTTGCGCGGCTGGAAGTGGACCCGTCGGAAATAAACCGCCTGCTGGAACCGGCGCTGCGCGGGCAAATCAGCGAAAAGCTCAAAGCGCTGGGCTATACCTACGTGGCGGTGGAGCTGGGCGGATACAAAAGCGGCAGCCTGAACGCCGCTCTGGGGAACGGGCATGGACATTGACCGGCTGACGGCTTTGCTCGGCGGCGTCCAGGCCGGGGATGTGAGTGTCACCGACGCTTTGGAGCGCCTGCGCTCCTTACCCTTTGACAGTGTGGGCGACTTCGCACAGCTTGACACGCACCGAGCGGTGCGAACGGGGCTGCCGGAAGTCGTTTACTGTCCCGGCAAGTCCGAGGAGCAGGCCGCAGCGATCATGCAGCGGCTGACGCTGCACTCGGACCGGGTGCTGGCAACCCGCGCGACTCCCGCGCAATTTGCCGCAGTGCGGGATGCGCTGCCGCAGGCCGTATACCATGCCCTGCCTCGCTTGATCACGGTCGGCGAGCCGCCTGCGCCCCCTCACCCGGAACGCTATGTCGCTGTGCTGACAGCGGGGACGGCGGACACGCCTGTGGGGGAAGAAGCGGCACTGACACTGGAATGGCAGGGCAGCCGCGTTGAGCGCCTTTATGATGTGGGCGTCGCGGGCCTGCACCGTCTTCTCAGCCACTTGGACATGGTTCAGAATGCCCACGTTTTGGTTGTCTGCGCGGGCATGGAGGGCGCTTTGGCAAGCGTGGTTGCGGGCCTGGTCGCACGCCCGGTCGTGGCCGTTCCTACCTCGGTCGGCTATGGAACCGCATTTGGCGGGGTCGCGGCCCTGCTGACCATGCTCAACTCCTGCGCGGGCGGCGTGGCCGTCGTCAACATTGACAACGGCTTCGGAGCCGCCTGCTACGCGCATCGGATCAACAGCGGGGTCGAATAACTTCATATTCGCGGCAGAAAATTCGCGGGTCTTTCACTGCCCACCAGCGCAATCTGTGATTTGTCGGAAGGATCATAACGCACATAAATCAGGCAGCCAGGCAGAAACCGATCAAGCCGAGTGGAATCCAAGCAGCCGGAAACTTGCCCCGTAAACGGCGGCTCATTTTCCGGCTGTATTTCCAGCATCAGCATCATTAGCGGGTCTTTGTGATTCATGGTAGCGTGAAGTGGCAGACACGTCAGCACTTTTGCTTCTGAAACAATTCCGGTTGTGAGTAAACGCCTTGAGACCGTATCCTGGCGGGCTATCATTTCTTGATAAGCCTGCACAGTCGCGGCGGCATCGCCGGGGCCTTGGAGAGCCTGCGGAAGCACAGCGTTCACTGAGACGGTCGCTTTGACAGACACTGAGGAATGGGACCGCGTGCTGTCCAAAACAACTTTGCTTTTGTCGAGGGAGTCATAAAGCACCGGAAACATAGTGCCAGGAGCCAGTGTATAAAACTGTGCTTGCGGGATGATCTGTCGCACCGCTGCTTCCCATGTTTCCCCGTTTTGTCCTGTGACCTCCAAAGCAAGTTTCATTTCCGGGTCGCTGCCACTGCGGAAACCGGTAGAAATGGCCGTCAGCAGTCGGCCCATACCTGCAAGCCCATTTTTTCGCAGGCGGCGTTTTAGCAGCGCAGTTCGCCAGCCGTTCCAGCCAAACATCGAGAAGATGACCACGAAAAAGCCGATAAATGCGTATTCGGGATGCGGGCCGCGATAAGCAAACAAGAGAAAAGAGCCCAGAATGGCGACCACGAATATCGGCAGGACGCCCCAATTAATTTTCATGTTTCTCCTACATCGGCAATTCTTCGAGTGAAGGGTAATTGTGCTGCGCCCGCCCTACACCGGCGTCATATTTCTTGGTGCTTTTATACATCTCTAAATGCCCGTCTGCCGCGAGAGCCTGACAGCGGCGAGCAAGGGCCATCATTTCATCCGGCGGCATCGGCTGGAAGTCGCGGGCGACCGCCAGGTTCTGACGCAGCACTTGAAGCGAGTCAATTCCGCTGATGGTTGTTGCAACCGGCAGGCTCATGGCATAGCGCAGCGCTTCCTGCGCCGTGACTACGCCCTGCTGGACGGGTTCGCCGCCTCCGCCCAGGCTTTTCATGCCCAGAACACCCATGCCGCGCCGAAGGGCCTCCGGGAGAACATGCTGCTGAAAGCTGCGATACGTGGCATCGAAAGCGTTCAGCGGCATCTGCACGGTGTCAAAATGCAGGCCATGGTCATCGGCCAGCGCCAGCATCCGCAGGTGAATCTGCGGCGTCTTATGCCCCGTAAAGCCGATGAAGCGCACTTTCCCCTGCTTTTTCGCCTCCACCAGCGCCTCCCAGACGCCGTTTTTGGCGAAGTGCAGATCGGGATCGTCGAAGTAGACGACTTCGTGTATCTGCCACAGGTCTAAATGGTCGGTTCGCAGGCGCAAAAGCGATTCTTCCAATTGCTGCATGGCGACTTTTTTATCGCGCCCGTGCGTACATACTTTGGTCATCAAAAACACTTTGTCGCGCCGTCCCTGCAAGGCCCGCCCCATCCAGTCTTCGCTGCGGTGATCGTTGTATTCCCAGGCGTTGTCCATAAAATTGACGCCTGCATCGATGGCCTCATGGGCAATGGAGACGGCTTCTTCGAGCGAACTGGCGTCGCCGAGACTGGAGCCTCCCAGACCAATAATG
This sequence comes from Capsulimonadaceae bacterium, assembly GCA_965277095.1. Taxonomy (GTDB): domain Bacteria; phylum Armatimonadota; class Armatimonadia; order Armatimonadales; family Capsulimonadaceae; genus JANXMY01. The sequence continues at coordinate 1,397,360 of OZ255718.1, read as the reverse complement.
CTGACGTGTTCGCCGGTTTTACCAAGTGGCTTTTTGGGGATTTCGCCAGGCCCCGTATGGGTCATCGGCAGCGGGGGGAGCGGCGTGACGAGCGGGGAAGGCAGAGCGGCCTGCCCCAGGGCAACGGAAATCTCCGTTCCGAGGCCTGCCTTGCCCTCCGGGCGCTGAATATGCGGCAGGGCCGGGTCGGCATCATGGGCAACGGCATAGCCGCCGGTGGAAGCGTTCTGCACGCCCATCGCTCCCATGTCGTCGGCTTCGGCGGCAGGCTGTGTGGGCATATCGGGCGCATGGGGATTCGGGCTGGTCTGGCCTGGCATAATGGTCTCCTTTAAAGCGTTCCTGCCAAAATCGCGGCGCTGGGACGGGCTATGCCGGTTTGAAGTTCATCAATCACTTCTTTGTTCATTGGGTCCTGCGGAAAGGCGTGCGGCCTGCGCGTTTCAGGATTGTCATACCGAATTGACACTTTATACATTTCATAACGTCCATCGGCGGCGGTTGGGGCGCAGCGGGCGCGAAGCTCCGACATCTCAGCCGGGGTCATCGGCGTGAAACCGCGCGCCACGCGCAGGTTCTGGTGCAGCACGTCCAGCGAGTCCATGCCGCTGATGGTGGTTGCCACCGGCAGGCTCATGGCGTAGCGCAGCAGCTCTTCCGCCGTGACCAGCCCATGCTTGATCGCTTCGCCGCCGCCATTCAAGCTTTTCATGCCCAGCGGAGCGATTTGCCGCTGCGTGAGTACGGGCAAAACCTGCTGCTCAAAGCTGAAAAAACTGGCATCGAACGGGTTCAGCGGCATCTGAACCGTGTCAAATGGATAGCCGAGTTGCAGCATTTTCAGGTGCAGGCCGGGGTCTTTATGGCCGGTGAAGCCGACAAAGCGCACTTTTCCCTGCTGCTTGGCGAGGTCAAAGGCTTCCAGAACACCGTCTTTGGCATAAGCGAGTTCCGGGTCGTTGTCATAGGTGATGGCATGAACCTGCCACACGTCCAGATGGTCCGTCTGAAGCCGGCGCAGGGACTCTTCCAGCATTTGCATCGCGACCTGCCGGGTGCGTCCGTGCGTACAGACTTTGCTCATCAGCGTCACTTTGTCGCGACGCCCGCCGGCCAGGGCGCGGCCCATCCAATCCTCGCTTTTACCGTTGTGATATTCCCAGCAGTTGTCAAAAAAGCTGACGCCAACATCGACGGCTTCATGGACAATGTTCATGGCTTCGTTGACGCTGTCAGCATCGCCCAGATGATGCCCGCCCAGGCCCAGAGCCGAGACGGTCAGGCCGGTTTTACCCAGAGGCCGCCGGGGAATGTCGCCCTCACCCGCCGCCGGGCCGCTCAGCACGGCTTTGGGCGCGGACGGGCCCTTCGCACTGCTGCCCAGCGCTCCCGTGGTTTTGCGGGATGCCTGGCTGGGGCCAGTGTCCTGGGTTCCTGAAGGCGGCTCCTGCATTTCACCGCTCGGCATCGGGCCGCTCGGCCCTGGCTCAGTAGGCACGGGCTTGCTGGGAACGCCCGATGGGCTGTTATTCTGCGCCGCCGCATGTCCGCCCAGCGCGGCAAGGCTGACGCCCAGCAGTCCTGCCGAGGTCAAAAACTGCCGGCGGCTCAGGCCCTCGGCTGCCTCCATTTCACTTTCGGATGACTGGGGGAGTGCGTCTTCTGAATTCATGCTGTTCTCCTGCTGGGGACCATCTTTTGCCAAAGATACCACACCCCAAGCAATTGCAAACGAAGCAGGCATAAAGCTGCTGGGCTGGGAGATTACGCCGGGGTACGCCCGATGAGATAAAGCGTCGCGTTCCAGGCATTGTGAATGCCGACCATGACGAGCAGCAAGACGCCGAGTGCCGCCGCATTCAGCCCGGCGAAGACAGACCGATACAGGAGAAAGGCCGCACCGATCAGGCAGAGTGCGGCCAGCAGCGGTGCAAACAGGTTCCATATCCAGGATTGCATGTTCAAATTACCTCCGTCACGGTGAAAGCCGCGCAGGCGGGGCAGATGCGATAGGCTATATCCGGTCCCAACTAGGCCCACGGCGGCAAACTCAGCCGCGAGGGCTGCCTGTGCCTGAACGGGAACGCTCATCAGTGCCGCAATCAGCAGCACCAGAGAAAAATAGATCACGGTCGGGGTAATGAACGTCCGCACTTTGGGGCTGTTGACATCATTGATCAAATGTGCGCCGAGGCTGGCCGCCACAAACATCAGGCCGGTGAGAGTGGCTGCCGACTCGCCGAGAAGCGAGTAAAAGCTCTGCCAGCCGTGCAGGGCTTGAATGAAGTTGTCTGGCGGCATGGCTTAGGCTTCAGAAAAAATCTAAGGACGCAGAAGTGGCGCGACACGGGAGCCGAGCAGGGCGATGGATTGCATCAACTGAGCTTGGGGCAAGTCCGCCGTATCCATCTGAAAAGTCACGCGGGAGACGCCGCCTAGCGCGTCGCTATGCCGCACGATCTTTTCCGCCACTTCTTCCGGGCTGCCCACCAGCAATGCGCCGCGAGGCCCCGCGACTGCATCGAACTGAGCGCGCGTAACCGGCGGCCAGCCGCGTTCCTTGCCGATTTTCGTAAAGGTGTGGGCATAGCCGGGGAAAAAGTCATGGACGGCTTCCTGAGTTGTTTCCGCCACATAGCCCAGAGAATGCAGGCCGACTTTGAGCTGCTCCGGGGAGTGTCCCGCCTGCTTTCCAGCTTCCCGGTACAGATCAACCAGCGGGCGAAACCGATGCGTCTCCCCGCCGATAATAGCAATCATCAGCGGCAGACCCAGCGCACCGGCGCGGACAAACGATTGAGGCGTCCCGCCCACCCCCAGCCAGATCGGCAGCGGGTTTTGCAGGGGCCGGGGATAAACGCCTTGCCCTGTCAGTGCGGCACGGTGCCTGCCGGACCAGTGGACAAATTCATTGTCGCGGATCGTGAGCAGCAGGTCTAGTTTCTCGGAAAAGAGCGAGTCATAGTCATCAAAGTCGAGGCCGAATAGCGGAAATGACTCGGTGAACGAGCCGCGCCCGACCACCATTTCCGCCCGCCCCTGGGAGATCAGATCAAGCGTGGCGAAGTTCTGAAAGACGCGCACGGGGTCGGCGGCGCTCAGCACCGTCACCGCGCTGGTGAGACGAATGCGCCTTGTGCGCGAGGCCGCTGCGGCCAGGATGACAGCAGGCGCGGAGTCCAGAAACTCCCGGCGGTGATGTTCCCCCAACCCAAAGATGTCCAAGCCGACTTGATCGGCGTGCTCAATGCGTTCAAGGAGCTGGCGCATCGATTCCGACGCGCTGACCGGCTGGCCCGCGCCGGTGTCCGGGGCGGCAGCCGCGAAGCTGTCAATTCCGAGTTCCATTCAGGCAGCCCCCCCCGTCGCCAGCACACCTGTGAAGGCAGAGCGCACCGAGTAAAAGACAGCCAGCCAGAGCGCCAGCGCCACCAGACCGGGCGGGATGCCTTTTGGGTCCATCAATATATGGTACAAAAGAATATTGACGATAATCGGGCCGAGCAGGATCAGCGCCAGAGGGACGAAACGATTTGCCAGCAGCAGCACCCCCCCAATCAACTGTACCAAAAATACGGCGACGAAATAATGCGAGCCTCCCAGTGCTGCCATATATTGTCCGGCCAGGCCGGACGGCGGCGGCGGCATGGGAAGGAAGTGAAAAAACCCATTCAGCCCGAAGACTGTGAACATCAGGCCAAGCAGGTAACGAGCGATCAATGCAGCAATTTTCATCATAATCCTTTCACGAACTCCGCCGGGCAGCCTCATACACCCGGTGCAGAGGAACGCCATGTTCCACCGCGGCGCGCTTGCAGTCTTCGTACTCCGGGGACACCGCGACTTCTTCGCCCTGCCAGGCACCGATCTTGAGCCGAATGGCACCAAACTCGGTCGTCGCCGTGCGCCAGGAGCGTTCCAGCGTCCATCGCCGCTGTTCCCGCGTTCGGATGCCGAATGTTCCCGTTTCCTGAAACAGCAGCGCGGCCAGCGGCTCGGCATTTTCCGGCGGGCAAAGCACCGTCACCAGGGTCGCAGGCCGGTTTTTCTTCATCTGAATGGGTGCAAAGAAAATATCCAGCGCCCCGGCGGCGAGGCAGCGCTCCATCAGCAAATCAAACAGCTCCGGGCTGTGATCATCCAGATTGGTTTCCAGCACCGCGACGGTCTGCGGCGTCGCGTCGGTGCTTTCCGCTACGGGAGTGGTTTCGCCGAGAACGACGCGCAGCAGGTTCGGCATATCGGGAACGAACTGCTTTTTCCCCGCGCCGAAGCCGCTGGACAGGACGCGCATCGCCGGCATCCGCCCGGCATTTTTCGGGCCGGCCAGGGTCGTCACCAGCGCCGCCCCGGTCGGCGTCACCAGTTCGCCTTTGATGTCGACTGAATGTACCGGGAAGCCCGCCAGAAGCTCCATGGTCGCCGGAGCAGGCACAGGCATGATGCCGTGCTGACAAACAATCGTTCCGTAGCCGCAGGGGATGGAAGAAACCGCAGCGGCCTCCACACCCAGCATGTCCAGCAATAAGCAGACGCCGACGATGTCAACAATGGCATCCACAGCACCGACTTCATGGAAATGAATTTCCTCGCGGCTGGTACCGTGGATTTTTGCCTCGGCGTCCGCCAGGCGCGTAAAGACGGCCAGCGCATCCCGCTTGACACGCGGGGGCAGTACGCTGGCTTCCAGAAGCGCGGCGATGTCCGACAAATGCCGCCCATGCCCCTGCTCCGCGTCCCGCAGCCGCACGTCCACATCGGTCGCCGTGATGCCCTCGCGTTTCACTCGCTGTATCGTCAGATCGTAGCCGGGAACTTGAAGCGCGGCAAGCTGCTCCCGAAACTGGGCTTCATCGGCCCCGCAGGCCAGCAGCGCTCCCAGCGCCATGTCGCCGCTCACGCCGGAAAAGCAGTCAAAATAGGCGAGTTTCATAGGTCAGCGACGATCCGTTTCTGTGGTCTCGATGATTGCTGTCCGGCAAAGCTGCCAGGCTGCCTTGAGGGCGGCAATGGGGTCGGCCTTGGGAATAAACTCATGTCCGACCATGCCGTTATACCCGGTTTGGGCCAAAGCGCCCAGCACTGCCGTGTAATGGATTTCCTGCCGGTCATCAAGGTCGTGCCGGCCCGGAACGCCCGCCGTATGCACATGCCCAAAACAGGCATGATGCTCCCGGATCGTGCGAATCAAATCGCCTTCCATGACCTGCATATGGTAAATGTCATAAAGCAGCTTCACGCGGGGCGAGCCGACGCGGCGGCAGGCTTCCACGCCCCAGAGGGTGTGATCGCCCTGATACCCTGCGTGGTCGATTTTGCTGTTGAGCAGCTCTAAAACCAGCGTCACACCCGCCTGCTCGGCGGCGGGAGCCAGCCGCGCCAGGCCCTGCGCCGTATTTTCCAGCCCCTCTTCGTCCGACAAGCCGGGCCGGCGCTTACCGCTGAAGACCACAAGATTGGGAATGGCATGTTTCTGCGCGAGAGCGAGCGTGGCTTCAATCTCTTCTTCAATACGCGCGTGTTCTTTGAGTTCGTTCAGCCCGCGATCCAGGCTTTGATGTCCCTGGTGCGATGCGATCACAAAGCCCAGATCACGCGCCTGCCCCAGCAGCGGCATGTCAAGCAGCTCGACCGCCTCATAGCCGATCTTTCGCGCCTGCTGAAGCAGTTGTTCGTCGGAAACGCCGCGCCCGGCGAAGCACCACCAGGAAAAAGATTGTTTGATGGGCATGGGAGCTTCCTACACAAACGCGACCATGACTTCACTGGCGAGGAAAACGCCCTGCGGCGTGAGGCGCAGGCTGTCTCCGGCCACTTCCAGCAGGCCGCGCCGGGCGAATGTTTCAATCTCAGCGGCGAAATGGACTTTCGGATCGACGCCGAAGCGTTCCTGAAAGAGATCGCAGCTTACCCCTTCCTGGGTCAAACGCAGTCCCAGCATCATCGTTTCGGCCATGGTTTCGGCAGCGGTGAGCGTCTCGGTCGATAGCGCTAGGTCAGTACCCGTTTCAGCCGCCTGGGCGTAGGCCGCCGGCGACTTCACATTCATGCGCCGCGCTCCGTGAAGATACGCGACTGCCCCGCACCCAAAGCCATAATAAGGCTGATTGCGCCAGTAGTGCAGATTTTGGCGGCATTCACGGCCTGGACGGGCGAAATTGGCGATTTCGTACTGCCGATAGCCCGCCGACTGCGCGGTTTGCACGGCCATCTCGTACATATCCGCCGCCAGGTCATCGCTCGGCAGGGGCAGGCGGCCCTTTTGCTGAAGCGTATAAAAGCCGGTGCCTTCTTCGACAATCAGTGAATACAGCGAAAGATGATCGGTTCCGAGGTCGAGGGCCTGCTCCAGCGTATCCTGCCACTGCTTCAAAGTCTGGCGCGGCAGGCCGAACATCAAGTCTATCGAGACATTCTCAAAGCCCGCCGCGCGGGCGGCCTTGACGGCGTTTCGCGCTTCGTCGGCGGAATGAATGCGATCCAGCGTTTTGAGCAAGCCCGCATCAAAAGACTGGACGCCGAAAGAAATACGGTTGAAGCCCGCCTCGCGCAGCACGGCAAGGTGCGCCACATCCATCGTGCCCGGATTGGCTTCCGTCGTGATTTCCGCATCCAAAGTGACGGGCAGGGTTTCCAAAACGGCACGAAGCAGTCCGGCTTCGTCGGCGGCAGGAATAGCCGTGGGCGTTCCCCCGCCGAAAAAGAGGGTGTCTGCGGGGAAAGACGGCGCGGCCTGCCGGATTTCCTGAGTCAGTGCGCGGACATAGCGGATTATGTGGGCGTCAGAATAGCCGGAATAGGAGTTAAAGTCACAGTACGCGCATTTGCGAACGCAAAATGGGATATGCACGTAGCAGCCAATGGCATCTGTCATGGAATAATTGTACCCGACGGCCCCGCCAGGGCGGTTGCATATAAGCATGGGAAGATAGAAAGGACGGCCACAGGATGGAAGAGAAGAAGGGCAGCCACAGGGGGCCGCCCCTACACCCGTCAACCGTAGGGGCAGGCCCCCGTGCCTGCCCTTTTCCCCGTGCCTGCCCTTTTCCCGGATTCTTATATGCAATTGTACCCGACGGCCCCGCCGCAGTGCTTGACGCCCCATGCCATCTTGCCTTATACTGAGGGCATGACGCTCAAATTTCTGCCGCCCTGGCTGCCATATGCCGCGCCGATGCTGCTGTTTCTGCTGCTGACTTCTTTGGAAAGCAAGCTGCCCTACCCCATCGCCTACCCCATCAAGATCGCGCTGGTGACGGGGTTGCTGGTTTTCTTCCGAAAAAGCTATCCCGAAGCGCGGCCCGGTGGGGGAGGATGGGCGGCAGCCACGGCGCTGGGAGTTGCACTCTGCTTGATGTGGGTGACAGTGACGCCGCATACGCCGCCGCTCCCGGCGTTTCTGGGCGGCAAGCGCATCGGCTTCAATCCAGGGGCGGCGTTTGCCACAACGGCGGGCCTGATCGCGTTTCTGGCCGTGCGCTTTTTCGGCCTGGTAGTGGTCGTTCCGCTGATGGAAGAATTGTTTTACCGCAGCTTTCTGCTGCGTTTTGCGACGGACCCGGACGATTTCCAGAAAGTTCCCTTCGGGAAATTTTCCGCGGCGGCCTTGCTGATTACGGTGGGAATGTCCGCGCTGTCGCACCCGGAATGGCTGGCCGGGGCAATTTTCGGACTGGCAATGGCCGGACTGCTCTGGTGGACTAAGAATGTGTTCGCCTGCATTTTGTCCCATGCCGTGACAAATTTGCTGCTGGGAATTTATATTCTGCATACGGGACAGTGGCAATACTGGTAAGCCTCACCGCCCAAAGAGAATGCGCTCACGCTGTTCCCGCACACGCGCAATTGCCTCGGCCAGCAGGGCGCGGTGTCCGGCATCATTGAGCCAGGTGCTGGCCCCCGAAGAATGCGGCAGAGGAACATAAGTCACGCCGTCTCCCTCAAACGTCTGGCCGACGGCCATTTCCAGCGGCATTCGGGGCAGAAACGTATCAATCGCCATTTTGCCGAACAGCAGCACGACGCGCGGCTGCACCAGGCGGCGCTGCGCGTCCAGCCAGGGGCGGCAGTTGGCCCGCTCTTTGGGCGACGGGGCGCGGTCGGTGCTTTTGCCGGGCAGCCGCCCCGGAAAGCATTTGGTCAGGGCCGTCATGTAGACTGTGACGCCGATGTCGTCGGCAGTGAAGCCCGCTTCCAGAAGCCATCCCACCAGTTTCCGGGCCGCCGGGCCGAGGTACATCCGCTCGCCGCGCAGGTCGCTGAGGCCCGGCGCCTGCCCGATCAGCAGAAACGGCGCGGGGGCCTGCCCCCAGACCAGCGGCGGGGGCGAGATGGGAAAGCCGTCCGCTTCGCAGCGTCGGCAGGTGCGAATTTCTTCGTGCAGCATCTCAATTTCGGTCACGCACAGAGTGTACCTGAAATGTAAAAGCGGCGACCCGATCCCGGCATTAAAATGCCGGGTGGGTTCCTATGCGGGTGAATCTCAAACTCTTGGGAGAGATGACTGGGCCGATGAACGGCCCGACCTATGCTAGACACTCCCAAAGTCTTTCTGCCCTTGCCAATCCTGCCGTCCGTGTGTTACACTATAAGCCGCGGATGAACGATGAAATGACGTTTACGGAGAAGGAACACATACTGGCGGACACCCTCGGCGATGCCCTCCAGCGGGACGAGCCGATGGCGCGGCACACGACGCTGAAAGTCGGCGGCCCGGCGCGGTGGTTCTGGGCAGCGTCCGATGTGGAAATGCTGGTGCGCGTCCTGTCCGCCTGCACCCGGCACGAAATCCCCTACTTGTTTGTCGGGCATGGCTCCAATTTATTGATGAGCGATGCCGGCTACGATGGCCTGGTGATCCAGAACCGCTGTAAGGGCTGCACCGTCGGCGAGGAAACTTTGGCGGAAAGCGGCGTGTCGTTCGGTTCGCTGTTTTTGCAGACGGCGCGGGCGGGCTTTGGCGGCCTGGAATGGGCCATCGGCATTCCCGGCACGGTGGGTGGGGCGCTGGTCAGCAATGCGGGCGCTTACCGGGGTAATATCGGGCCGCTGGTCCGCTCGCTGCGCGTGTTCGCCGAGGGACGGGATCAGACCGTCGGGCCGGACTGGATGGAGTTCTCTTACCGGGACAGCCGCCTGCGCCGCGCCGGTCTGGGGAACACAGTCATTCTTTCCTGCGTCCTGCACCTGACGGAGCGCGGTGACCCCGATGTTATTCTCGCACGGGCCAAAGAATACCAGGCGCAGCGGCGGGCCAAGCAGCCGTTTTCGCCGTCGGCAGGATCGTTCTTCAAGAATGTTGTGGATAAAGCCCTGGCCGAGAAACTGCCCAATTTAACACCGGGCATGAAGGCGGCAGGCGTGGTTCCCGCCGGGTTTCTCAGCGAAGCCTGCGGCCTCAAGGGCCTCCGCGTCGGCGGAGCGCAGGTGTCCGAGAAACACGCCAATTTTTTGATCAATGCCGAAGGCGCGACCGCGTCCGACCTGCGGACGCTGGCCTGCCGGGTGCGGGACGCGGTGCAGGGGCGGTTCGGCGTGACTTTGGAAGAAGAAGTGCTGTATGTCGGGGACTGGACAAATTGGTCCGAGCCGCCGATACTGTAATGGCTTTGTCAGACACTGCGGAGGGAAACCATTTCGTGAAATTGTTCTTTGCCAAGCACGGACGCGCCATTGTCGGTGCGCTTCTTTGTGCGCTGGCAGTCCTCGTGACGGTTCTTTTTAGCGCGTTTGATCGGCGGGTTCAAAGCGCGGATGTGCTGTCGGGCAAATGGACCGGCAACATTGTTTGGAATGATGCTTCCGGGGCGGCATTCACACGAACGCTGCACACGTCTCTTTACTTTCAGCCCAATGGCCTGGTAGGAACGGTCATCACTTTTCCCAGCGGGGCGATTGCCGGCTCCGGCACCTACACGCTTAAAGACAGCCGCTTGACCGTGCATTGCGTGAGTCTGAGCGTCAACGGCAACACGTTTCCCCTGTCCTTTGTTTCCAGCAAGCCCTGGTTTCATCCTGATGCGATTTACAACCTGAGCTTTGACGGAAAAAACCTGACACTGGCTGCGCCATCCCCTCATGCCGAAATGCTTTCCGCCCCGGCTTACCCCCTGCTGGTCTCGGGAAAGGCTATTGTCCTGAGCCGCGCCGAGCCGCCTCCCCCGGAACCGAAACCGGAACACACGCTGAAAGAATAATCGAAACAACAAAGGCGCGAACTTTTTCCGTATCGCCGGTGTTCTTTACGGGGATAATGCCTGACATGCAAAGTGGCAGCAGGCTGGAAGGCAGACCTTTTTGGCAGTTGAGAGTGCAGTCAATGGGCGGACAGAGTTGTCCGAGGAAATCGCCCCGCTCCCTGGCCTGATCGCGGAAACGAAAGCAGAGACAGAAGCAGAAACAAAGGCAGACCTGCACCGGGTCGTCTGGCGGCTGGCCTGGCCGTCCGTCCTGACCATGCTGCTTCAAACGGCAAACTCTTTCCTGGATCGGTTTTTTGTCGGCAGTCTTGGCTCGGACGCACTGGCCGCCGTCGGCCTGGGCGGCCAGTTTATGTTTCTGCTGTTTTCCGTCGGCATGTCCCTGTCGGTCGGCACGTCCGCCCTGGTGGCCCGCTTCACGGGGGCCAGAGAAAACGACCAGGCGACGCTGGCCGCCAACCAATCCCTCTGGCTCGGCCTGTTTTCAGCGGTGCTGTGCCTCGGCCTGACCTGGCCCCTGCGCGGCCTCGCCGTCGGCTTCATGCACGTCAACCCCCATGCCGCCGCTCTGTGCGTCCGCTATTTGAGCTTGACTTTGCTGGGCATCCCCGCATTGTTTTTGATGCTGATTCTGGGCAGCGTCTTTCGCGGGCTGGGCGACACGGTGACGCCGCTGCGGGTGATGGTCGGGGTGAATATTATTCATCTGGGCGGGGACTGGCTGCTGATCTTCGGACATTGGGGCTTTCCGCGCCTGGGGCTGGTTGGCGGTGCGGCAGCGCTGGTGGCGTCGCAGATCATCGGCGCAGGACTGTATTTCTGGTTCCTTCGGGCGTCCCCGGTGCGCGGCCTGGTACGGCGTCTGGGTCATCTGGACCTGGACTGGGCGCGCCGCATTTTGCGTATTGGCCTGCCGGCGCTCTGGCAAAATCTGTCCCGCGTGCTTTCGCTGATTTTTTTCACCGGCATTTTGACCCGCTCTCCGCAGGCAACAGCGGCGGTGGCCGCGCTGACCATCGGGATGACTTCGGAGAGCGTCGCGTTTATGCCCGGCTTTGCTTTTTCCATGGCGGCGGGAACTTTAACCGGCCAAAATCTCGGCGCGGGCGATCCGCGCCGGGCCGAGCGCGCCGCATGGACTGCTTTGCAGCAGGGCATGGGCGTGATGATTGTCATGGGAGCGGTTTTTTTCCTGTGCGCGGTGCCATTCACGCACATTTTCACCCATGACCCACACGTTGTCCCGCTGGCGGTGAGCTACCTGCGAATTGCCGCCGTGTCCGAGCCGTTTCTGGCACTGGGCATGATTCTCACCGGCGCACTCAATGGAGCCGGAGACACGAAAGCCCCGGCGTGGGCGGCGGTGGCGACAATGTGGGGAATTCGGCTGCCGCTGGCCTGGCTGGCGATTTTTCCGCTGGCCCTGGGCGCGACGGGAGCCTGGTGGGCGATGACGATCAGTACGGCTCTGAACGGCCTGCTTGCCCTGGTGCTGTTCCAATGGGGACGCTGGAAACAAACGGTGGTGTGAGAAAAAGACGGCGGTGTGAGCCATTGACCCGGCCCTGAAGGGGCGGGCTATTATTCCAGGAAAGAAAAGGCCCTCCGGGCCTACGGATAAACTTTCGGCGACTGTCTTTCGGCCCGGAGGGCCTTTCTCCGAGTAACCCGGCCTTTTAAGGCCGGGTTTCAGCCCCAATCGCCGCCGCGATCCGCGCCTGCGTGTCCGCGACATCTTCCCAGCCCATAATTTCCACTTCGTGCTGTTCCAGCACCTGATAAATCTCAAAAAAGTGCTGGATTTCCAAAAGCGTGTGGTCGGAGAGATCGTTCAGCGAAAGAATGTCGTCAAAACGTGGGTCGGCGACGGCCACGGAAATGATTTTGTGGTCTTCCCCCCGATGGTCGTTCATCAGCAGCGCGCCCAGAGGCCGGGCGACCACGAGGCAGCCGACGAAAGTGGGATTGGACGACATCACCAGAATGTTGAGCGGCTTGCGCTGCCCGGCCCCCTTCGTGCCGCAAATCCAGCCATAGTCGCACGGGTAATGCAGCGGCGAAAACAGCGTGTGATCATAGCGGTACACGTCGCTTTCCGGGGCGTATTTATATTTGTTGGACGAGCCTTTCGGCACTTCCACAATGGTGTTGACCTCAGCCGGCGCATTCGGGCCTGCCGGGATAAGTTCATGCTGCATGGGGGCATCGTCTCCTGCGCTTATTATGCACGGAAACGGGCCAAATCGGGTATAATAAAGCGCATTTTTCTCTGCACTTTTGCAAATTGCGTCGATTTTTTTGGAGGATGCATGAGCAGCGAACCTGAAACATTAACTGAAATAATTGAACCGTCTCTCCAAGCGCCGCCCGGCGAACTCGTCCAGGCCGAGCCGCTTCACGACATTGCCGTCCGAGTCGCCCGTATTGAGGCGGCCCCGACTCTGGCGGAAAAAGGCTTTCTTCTGCGCGAGATGCTCCCGGAAGCGCGGCACCAGACCCTGGCCGCCCTGCCTGCGCCCGTTGTCGCCGCGCTGATTGAAGGCGACCCGGAGCAGAACACGGCGCTGATCGCCAATCTGCCCGCCGAAAAATACCGCGAAGTGATCAATCTCGGCACGCCCGCGCAGGGCCGCGCCTGGCTGGAACGTGCCGTCGGCTCCGGCTCGCTGGCCGGCTCCATTCTGCCGTCACTGATGACCGCCAGCGATCTGGCCGACATGCTGCTAAGTGAGCCAGGGGTGCGCCGCGCCCTGCCGCGCCTGCTGAACTTTGAGCGTGCCGAGCGGTGGCGCCAGCTTCTCACCACGAACGAATGGCATAAAAGCATTGACGGGCTGCTGCTGTCCGATGGGGATGAATTATTAAACAAAGCCCAGATCAAAAACAAGTCCGTTAAAGCCGTGCTGCAATCGCTGCTGGATTACGTCCCCGAACTTTACCTGGAGACGGTCAATCTGGCCCGTGAACGCGCCACACGCATTGATGACAACCCGGATGAGTATGAAGACCTGACCGCCACGCCGTTTGGCCTGCCGGAACTGGCGGGCAGCGCGGCGTCGCCGGAAGGCGCGAAGAACGGCGCGACATCCCCACCGGTGTCGCCGCTGGCGGATTTGATCCCGGAAGGCGGCGATCCGGTCTTTGCCCTCGCAACCTCCGGCCTGACGGCGGTTCGCAAGGCCGAATTGGAAGATCAGCTCAAATCACTGCTCCGCAATGAGATCGTCGCGACGGCATCCTTTGCCCAGGCGGACATGCAGCGCGCGGCAGGCCGGGTCTTGTTTTACCTGCGGGCCGGGCTGGAATCGTTCGGGCCAACCCTGGGCGACGCCACACGCGCGCTGGAAACAAAGCATCTCAATGAAATCAGCGCTATCGGCGCGCGACTGGCGGAAAGTTTCCGCCAGAAGGCGCTTGCCCTGTCGGGCCTGCGCGACTGGCTGGATGGGCGTCAGCGGCAATTTTTGGACGCCCTGAAGCAGCCGGAAGCGGGCGTTCACCCGGAAACACGCGAGCCGGTGCTGTATCTGGCAGGACGGGCCAAGCAGGAGCGTTCCGAATGGCATCCCACGCCGCTGGTGGAAGTGCAGCATCAATTGAGCGATATTGCCGCCTGGGGCGCGCTGGCCCGCGCGGCCTTTGGAACTGCTGAACGGATGCACGCAATTTACACGGCCCAGAAGACCCGTACCTGGGATGAAGCCCTGCGCCGCACCGTGCTGGCTTTGACACTTTACCGCCGATGGGAGCCGGAACTGATCCGGCCTGCCGAAGACTACGCCGATTTCCGCCGCCGGTACGGCACAGGCAAAAAGAACGGCCTGGACGAAGCCCGCCAGATCGTGCTGGACGCGCTGGATGCCACGCCCGACGCCGCCTGGAAACCCTCCGACGCTAAAGCCCGCGCCCGTGAACTGCTCCTGCGCGCCGTCACCGAAATTGAGACGATGCCGCTGCCCGTCGCCATGCCGGTGCGCCGGGGGGGGCAAGGATAGCTGGGAATATGAAGCAATCAACGTTTATCAGTGTTTATGCAGACACATCGGTCTTTGGCGGAGTATATGATGAAGAATTCGATGCCGCCAGCATTGAGTTTTTTGACCAGATTCGCGGGGGCAAACGCCGCCTCGTCGTTTCCGACATTGTGGGCCGCGAAATCGAATCCGCCCCGGAGGCAGTGCGGCAGGCATATCTCAATGCCGACATTCTGACATCAAAATGGCTTGATGATGCTTTGCATGTAGCCCTCGCAACAGTTTCCGGCTGCGATGTCATTGTCAGTTGGAATTTCAAGCACATCGTCCATTTCCAAAAGATTCCGCGCTTCAATGCCGTTAATGCTTTTGAAGGGTATCACCCGATTTTAATTCACTCGCCAAGAGAGGTACTTGAGTATGAAGACGAAGACTTTTGACTGCGTGGAAATGAAGCGGCACGGTGCGGAAAAGGTACAGCGAAACTTAGCGGGATTGACGACCGCTGAAGAACTGGCATATTGGCAAACCGGCACGGAAGAATTACAGCGAAAACAGCAGGAAGTGCTGCGCGCCGTCACCGAAATTGAGATGATGCCCCTGCCGGTCGCCACGCCGGTGCGCCGGGGCGGATAAAGGCAACGCCGGGACATCAATCTGAGACAGCCGCAACACGGAGCGGCTCTCCGGCAGGCTCAACGCAAAGCGGCGTGTCATTGCCGGGCGCATTGACCAGACGGCTGACAGGAAAGGCTTCCAGATCGGCTTCCGTATAGGGGGCAAGCAAAGCAAGCAGGTCTGCCGCATCTGTTTGGGCAGGGTCCAGCCAGATGTCTTCCGCCCCGCGCGGCACGATCACGGGCATCCGGTTGTGTACCAGACCAAGCAGCGCATTTGGCTCCGTGGTCACGATGGCACAGGTGAGGCGCGGGGTGCCGTCCGCGGCGGTCTGCTCCTCCCAAATACCGGCAAGCCCCAGCAGTGCGCCGCCGGCGGGCTGAAAGTAGATGGGCGTTTTGCCGCCCTCGCGCGGATTGTCGGCTTCTTTCCATTCATAAAACCCGCTGGCGGGGATCAGGCAGCGGCGCTGGGAGAGGGCGCGGCGAAAATAGGGCTTGGCGGCCAGCGTGTCGGCGCGGACATTGATCAGCGGCTTTCCGCCGTCTTTGGCCCAGGCGGGTATCAATCCCCACTGCATCGCCATCAACTGCCGTTCGCGATCCTGGCGTACCGTTGTGATTTCCTGACTGGGCGCGATGTTGTAGCGCGGCTCAAACCGCCGGCTTTCCTCCGCAACAACGGCCTGAAACCGTTCCTGAAGTTCCGCGTCGTTATGGTATAGCGTAAAGCGTCCGCACATAATTTTTACCCCCTGAAACCAATCGCTGATGTCATACCCATTTTGACGGCTTTAGCCGTTCCAGGGTAACATAAATTACCGGAGCAATGATCAGGGTAAACAGCGTGGATACCAGCAGGCCGCCGACGACGGCGGTTGCCAGCGGCTTTTGCAGGGCCGCGCCCGCGCCCAAGCCAAGCGCCAGCGGCATCAACGCTAGAATCGCGCCAATAGTGGTCATCAGGATTGGCCGAAGGCGCTCGGTTCCCGCCTGCATCATCAGGGAGATCAACTCTGCGTCCGGTGTCTCATGCCGCAGGCGATTGAAGAAGTCAAACAAAACAATGCCGTTTTCCGTGATAATTCCGACGATCATAATCGCCCCGGTGAAACTGGAGATGTTGAGCTGGGTTCCGGTCAAAAGCAGAGCAAGCAGAACGCCGAACAAAGAAAGAAGCGCCGTCATCAGCAGCGCGGCGGCCTGACGCACCGACCGGAATTGGAATACCAGCAGGGTAAAGACGAACAAAACCGCGATCAAAAGCGTGATGCCCAGTTCGGAGAACGATTGCTGCTGGCTGGCGTACAGGCCGCCGTATTCCAGATTATATCCCGGCGGCAGCTTCACCTGGGCGGCAACCCGCCGCTGAATATCCGCGGTGGCGCTGCCGAGGTCGCGCCCGGAGAGACTGGCGGTGACCGCGATCATCCCGCGCTGGTTTTCCCGTGTGACATGAGGCGTTCCGGGCCGCACTTCCACATGGGCCAGAGAGCTGAGTGGGACATTCCCGCCGGTCACGGGCGAAGCAATCAGGATTTGAGGCAGCAAATTTTCGCTTAGTGATTGGCCGGGGTGTGCAAGCTGGACACGGATGCCGACAGCCTCCTCTCCCAATTGAACATGGGTCGGCTCCGTCCCTTGAAGCGCAGACTGGGCGGCCTGCGTGATGTCGTCGGTAGTCAGTCCGTAGCGCTGCGCCGCCTGGGTATTGATCGTCAAAAGGGCTTCCGGGTTGCCGTGAACGATGCCGGGGTTGTGGTCTACCACGCCGGGGGTCTGGCTCAAAACATCATTCACCTGTGTCGCGAGTGACTCCAACGTCGGCTCATCCGGGCCGAAAATTTTGATTTGCACCGGGCTGGGCGACCCAGCGATGTCGCCGATCTGGTCCTGCAAAATCTGATGAAAATCCACTTGGGCGGCAGGATACTTCCCTTCCACCTGGGAGCGAATGTCATCCATGACAGCGTTGATGTCCCGCGACCGCTGAGATTTCAAGCGTACCGAGATGTCGCCCATGTTCTGCGTCGTAATATCAAAGCCAAGCTGCGCGCCAGTCCGGCGCGACCACGCGGCGACTTCAGGAGTCTGCGCCAGAGTCGTCTCGATTTGACCGGATACCCGGCTGGCTTCCGCCAGTGACGTTCCTGCGGGCAGTTGATAGTCCAGAATAAATCCACCCTCGTCAAACTCCGGGAAAAAGCCGGTTTCCAGTTTTTGATACACAAAATAGGTTCCGAGGGCAATGGGAAGGATCAGAATGAGGATAATGGCCCGGTGGCCCAGGCACCAGCGCAGGGTGCGGGTGTAAACGCGGACGAGTTTCTCAAACTGCCGGGGGAAGAAGCCTAAAATGCGGGCCGGGACAGACTGTTTCTTTTCTGTCCCGGCCTCATGTCCGGCTGATTTGGGCAGGAGCCAGCCCGCCAGAAGCGGCGTCAGCAGCAGGGCCAGTGCCAGCGAAACCGTCAGTGTCGCGATCATCACCAGCGCCAGCGGGCCGAAGAACTGGCCGGTCAGGTCGTTCAAAAATGTCAGCGGCAGAAACGCCGCTATCGTGGTGAGATATGATCCGATCATCGCGGGCGTAATCGCCTTGAGTCCGGCGGCAATCGCCTCCGAACGTTCTTTGCCGCTTTCCAGTTCCGAGAACATGTTCTCCACGACCACAATGCCGTCGTCAATGACCAGTCCCAGAGCGACTGCCAGCGCACCAAGCGTCATAATGTTCATCGTTTGCCCCAAAGCTTTCATCAAGGCAAACGTAATAATGATCGTCAGGGGCAGGATAATCAAAACAATCGCCGCCGTTCGCAAGTTGCCCAGAAATAGCATCAGCACCAGCAATGCCAGCACGCCGCCGACAATCAGCGACTCAATGACGCTGCTTTGCGACTCCCGCACGATTTGCGACTGGTCGTAGAAATTGGAAACTGTGATGTCCGGCGGCAGGGAAGAGCGCAGGTCGGAGAGAGTCATTTTGATGCCGTCAGCGACCTGGACGGTGTTCCCGGCGGGCTGTTTGATAATGTTGACTAAAACGGCCTGATGGCCATCGCCGCTGGTTTCAATCGTATGCGGCTCTACCCCGCGCGTTACTGCCCCAACCTCGCCTACCGTCACGGGGACTCGGTTTTTAACAGCAACGGTGACACCGGCGATGTCCTGCGTGTTTTCAAAGAGGCCGGAGGCCAGAATCTCGTAGCGCAGAAACGACTGGTCATAGTAACCGACGGAGTTGATCTGGTTGTTTTTCGCCAGCGCATTTTGCACGTCCTGGGCGGTGACGCCGCGCGCCAGCAGCGCCGTCGGATCAAGTTGGACCAGAAAGTCCGGGGTGTCGCCGCCCAGCACGGCAATCTCGCGGACGCCGGGAACGCGCAGCAGGCGGGGCCGCAGTGTATACAGGGCCAGCCGCCGAAGCTCCTGCGGGCTGACCGATTTGGAATACAGGCTATATCCCATGACGGGAAACACGGAGGGATTGAGCCGCTCCGCCGTGACATTGGTTCCCGGCGGCAGAGTCGCCTGCACGGAGGCCAAGCGCGCCTGTAAAAGCTGAAGCGCGGCCTGCATGTCCGTGCCCCATGCAAAGTTGACATCCAGCTCATCCCCGCCGCGCTGGGTGAGTGAGCCGACGCGGGTGACATTGGGAACACCAGCGACGGCATTTTCCAGCGGGCGCGTGATGTTCGCCAGCACGAGGGGAATGGGGGCATCGCCCGCATCCGCCGTCACAATGATGCGCGGGGCGGTCAAGTCGGGAAAAATAGCGACCGGCAAGGATTGGGAGGCGTAGAACCCTCCCAGACAAAGGACGACGACCAGCAGCAAAATGGCCTTGCGGTAGCGTTGGACAAAACCGCTAAGGCCCATGCGAGCCTCCTGCCGGGGGAGCGTTCTGTATCGTTACTTTCGTCCCGTCCGGCAGACCGTACTGGCCGGAAACGGCGACCTTTCGGCCTTCGGCGAGGCCGCTTTGAATTTCGACCTGCCCCGCCGCCGACAGGCCCGCTGTGACGGGGACAACGTGCGCGATGGCGTCCGCGTCGACCACGACCACGCTTTTCTTGCCGGTGTCGGGGTTCGTCAGAAGCGCGGCCTGCGGGATAAGCAGGACATTTTGCCGCTGCTCCGTCACAATCCGCGCCCGGACGGTGGAATTGTCCTTGAGGCGCTTGTCCGGGTTGGCGACGACAGCAAAGGCCGGGACCGTTCCTGTCGCCGTGTCTACCTGGGAGCCGACGCGCTCTAGTGTGGAGCGCAGCGTCCGGCCCGGCAGGCCGTTTGCCCCGAATGTGACCGTTTCTCCAGGGTGAACCAGGGCGGCAGAATCACTGGGAATGCTGATTTGAAGCTGCAATGTCGCCAAATCAGCGATGGTCGCGATTTTTATAGTTGTGTCTACGGTTTCCCCGACAGTTGCGCCGACCACAGTGACCTGGCCGGACAAAGGCGAATGCAGCGTATAGAGGGCAAACTGCGCCTGTGCCGTCGCCAGGGCGCCCAGGGCGTTGCGAACCTGCTGGCGGGCGACCTGCACGTCTTTTTGCTTAACCACATCCTGCAAAGCAGCCGCCTGCGCGGCCAGAACAGCCTGCTGCTGCCCGGCGACGGTCTGGCGCTGGCCGCCGACGGCCTGCCGCTGCGCGTCCCGCTGGGCCTCAGCGGTGCGAAGGGCCAGAAGGGCCGCATCCACGTCTTTTTGAGGAACCAGCCCGTCGGCCAGCAGGGTTTGCACCCGACTTAGTGTCTGCCGAGCGTTTTGCACGGCCGCTTCATTGCCGGTCAGTGTTGCCAGCGCGCCGGCCAGCATCGCCTGGGCATTTCGAACGCCCGCCTGCGCCTGCAAAATCGTCGTGCGGGTTTGCGCCTGCTGCTGAAGCGCGTTGGCTTGCGCCTGCTGCACCTGCACCAGATTCTGGTCGACCGTGGCCTGCGCCTGCTGCACCTGTCCCAGAAGCTGCCGCGTGGACAGATGGGCAATGATCTGACCCTTCTGAACGAACTCGCCGTAGCGAACAAAAACGCTGTCCACCACGCCGGTCACGGGCGGGGTCAGCGTTGCCTGCCGTCCGGGCAGGGCTTGAAGCGTTCCCGACGCCGACAGTGTGCGTTCCAGTGTGCCGCGTGTGACGGGGACAATCTGGAGTGTCGGCTGCGGGGCGTCTTTTGCGTTTTTTGCCGCAGGCTTACGGCCACAGCTCGTCAGAAAAAAGACGCTAGAAAGAAGCAGAGCCGAGGCAAGAAAATGTCCCACAGTGTCTTTCATGGGCCGCCCCGTCCTTCGGTGCCGCCTATCCCCGATGCTGCCCCTGCGGGGCTGGTTCCGGGCGGCGGTAGGGTGGCCGGACCCGACGGCGAAGGATTAATGGCGGGCGGCGTGGCAGCGCCCGGTGCGCCGCCGCTGAGGGCGGATTCCAGGCTGCTTTCAGCGCCGGCAGCGTCATACAATGCTTGAATGCCAGCGATGCGTGCCTGCGCCAGCGCGTTCTGGGCGTTCAGCACGTAAAGAAACGGGAACAAGCCGTTTTGATAGCCCAGAACGGTTTTGTCGTACGTTACCTGCGCGATTTCCCGCGCCGCCGCTGCCGCCGCGCGCTGCGCCCGCGCGCTTTGAGCCGTCAGAAACGCCGCGCTGATGCCGAGCAAAACCGCCTTACGGGCAGAGGCGGCCTGCGCCTGTGCCAGCGTCAGAGCCGCTTCGGCTTCGCGCACTTGTTCCCGGCCCAGCCCGCCATCCGACAGCGGCACGGTGATGGCGGCTTGCAGAGTGTCCAGGCGGGAAAAAGAAGTCTGGTCGCCGCTGCGGATATCAATTGCCTGAAGCGATACCGACGGCTCCCGGTAAAGACGCGCGGCATCCAGCGCCGCCGCGTCGGCACGAACGGTGGCGTCCGCCGCGAGGACATCCGCTGAACTCGCCAGCGCCAACGCTCGCATCTGCGCCAGCGTGTAGGGCAATGCGGGCGGGGAAGCAACCACGTCAGCGATACGGAGCGGCGTATCCAGGGGAAGGCCGATCAAATCATTCAGCGTTTGCCGGGCAATCTCCGCCTCGGTTTCCGCTTTGCTGACATTTGCCTCGGCCACCGCCGCCGGCCCCTGCGCTTGCAGCACGTCAAGCTGGGCGACATCACCGGCCCGCCGGCGCTTTTGCGCGTCTTCCAGCTCCCGCTGTGCCTGCGCCCGCGTCTCCTGCGCGGCGGTCAGCAGCGCCTGCTTTCGCAGCACATCATAATACGCTCCCGCGGCTTGACCGGCCAGCACCAAACGCGCGGATTGAAACGCGGCCCGCGCGGCGACAACCTGCTCAGTCGCCTGCCGAACAACGAGACCCGTCCGGCGGCTGAGGGGAAGGGGAAGAGTAAGCGTATTTTGCAGCGTACCGAACATTTCCTGTGAGGGGGGCGGCTGAATGACGCTGCCATTGGAGCCAGAAACGGTGCTGTTAAACGTAAGCGAAAAGCGGCGCTGCGATTGGGCTTGTCCCAGCTTCGCCAGGGCCTGAGCGAACTGCTGAGCAGCCGCCTGCGCCGCCGGATTGGTCGCGAGGGTAGCAGAAACGGCCTGATCCAGCGTCAGCGCCGGCACCGTTTCCGCCGCCTGGCCGGCAGAGGCCGCGAATAAACACGCCGCCAAGCTGAGAAGCCCGCTGAATTTCGCGGCGCATCTTACTTTTTCTTGTACCATTGTCAAGGTTTATTATACACACAGAACCGCCTCAAGATGTCTTTTTTAAGATGTCTTTTTCAGAGCGTTTTTGCGAGCCAATTACGCCAGCGTGAAGTCCACCTCAAATGTCCGTCCCCAGGGCAGGCGCACACTGCCCGGCAGCAGACCCAATCCCACGCCGATGCCCCGCGCCTGCAAGTCATTCAAAAGTGCGTTCAGCCGCCGCTCAATAAAAGTACATAAAGACAATTGCTCCGCCTCGTCACCCGCCGCTGGTTCGCGCCGCCCCCAGAGCCGCTCCGCTTCAGCCCGCGCTTCCCGCCGCACGACACCTTGATAGCCCCAGTCTTCCAGAAACCGATGCGCCAGAAAGACCCGCTGCGCGTGGGCGCGGCCCGCATCGTCGCCAATCCGTAAGGCGCAGGCCGCCTGCGCGGCCACCACGCCCAGCGTGTTCCCCGCGGTGTTCCAGGCCCCGTAAGCGCAAAGGCTGCCAGGCCGCAGCGGGCAATCATCCCTCAGAAGCAATTCGGTCAAAAGTGGATCGGAGCCGTTCGGGTACGCGACGTCGGCCAGCGCAATGGGCAGCCCCTGGGATTGCCACGCGCTCAGAGAGGCCAGAAAATTTTGATAGGAGGCGGTTCGTTCCAAACGGTCATCGGCTAAAAACTCGGAGCGATAATCCGTTCGGCGAGGCGAAGGAGTGGCAACGCCTACAATAAAATCCGCGCTGTCCGGGCCATCGGCCAGAATGCCGCCGCAGGCCGCAATCTGGCCTTCTACGGTGTCCTTCACGGGACGGTCTTCATACGGAGCCACCAGCGCTTCATCACCGGCTATGCTGTACCAGGGCCAGACGTGCGGGGAATGCCCGGCATGGTGCATCAGCAGCTTTGCAACCAGGGCCGAACCGACTTCGTCCGCGCCGGGGTGCATCAAAACACGCGCCGACAGGGATGGGCCGATCAGACGGGTCCAGCCGCCGAGCCAGTCCCGCTCCCGGCTCGGAAAGCCCCAGGGACTTGTATCGTCGGAAGTCAGGCGCAGCGCAGTTATCTGTCCGCGTGCCGCCATATCCAGCAGGCCCAGGCTGACGGTGTGGTTTCGCAAACGCCGCGTCAGCCAGTCGGCTTTGAGCGCAGGCGGCAATGCTTCTTCCAGCCGCGTCAGCTCGCCCCGGTCTTGAAGCTGCCCGCGCTCGGCCTGATGGGCCAGAGCCGCATACTGATGAAACTTTCTGCCCCATTGCTCCCAATACTCCGGCTCTTCCACACAGTCATCGGCATTGGGAACGCGCGTGATCAGCGAGAAGGCATACACCGGGCAGGTAGGGTTGATCTCCGCCAGCAGCCGCAGCCGGGCCAGAATGTCAGCGGCGCTGTCGTGGGAGATGCGCGAGGCGATTAAATTTCCACAGCCGAGAAATTCGCAGGAGACAATCACCGCGTTTGCACTTTTGGCGGCCTCGCGCAGCCAGTTTCCAACAAATTCCACGTCCGCAGGCCGTCGCAGCCAGCCACGCATTGCCTCGGGCGGCAGCCGAATATCGGCCCCGCCAATGGCTCCCAGCATCTGCGGGCAGCGTGTGTTGACGGGGCGCTCATCCAAAGGAACAAGGGCGATTGTCAGTGTCTCAAGCATGATGACTATTCTTCCGTCAGGAATCCGCCGGGCGGACTGGTTCGCCATTCGCCCGGAGTGGAGGAAAAAGAGATTCAGATGTGTTTTTCTGTGCCGGGGTAGGTTTTTATTTCTATTCCGCCAGTGCGTTCAGCGTCTTCAGAAGTTCCGTCGCCAGAGCTGCCGTCGCTTGATCCTGGGCAAACAAATCCGGGTGCAGGGCGCGCGCCAGAATGCGGCGCGCACGGCGGCGCTCCTCCGGCCCCAGGCGGGCGGCGACCGCGCCCAGTGCGCCGCCGGCACTTCCGCGTGACTGGGAGGCCAGAGACTCGGTGAGCCGCTCTGCCGCCGCCAGCTTTTGCTCGGCAAGCCTGGCGCGTTCCCGCATTTCGTCCCAGCTTGCTTCCGATTCGGCCAGCCGCCGGCGCAGAGTGTTTGCCTTCGCTTTAAGCGCAGCGCAGCGCACCGACAGCTTTTCATGCAGGGCGGCATCCACCGTGCGCGGGCCATCGCCTTTGGCCCCAACCAGGGCGCGCAGGGCCGGGCTGCGGTACAGCGTGGCGCGGGAGATGCCAGCGCGCTCGGCAACATCGGCAACGCTGAATGCTGCGCCGATTTTTTCCAATGTCCGCACGGCGGCTGCCACCCGCGCGGCCCGCGCATCGGGATCATTCGGCTTGGGGCCGCGCGCCCGGTAATCTTTGGTCTTCACGATTTTATTCTGGCACATTTATGAGACGAAATTATACACTATTTAGCTCTCAAATGCAGGTTTATTGAGTGGCTTGGCCAGGCGGAGTACCCTTATTTTGCTATGAAAGGCAAAGAGATTTTATTTTTCCAAAAACTTTGTGCCATTGACAACGCATCGCTTCTGTGATATACTTTATTCACGTTCGCAAAAACGAACCCCCGCGAGAGGCACCCAGCCTCCCGCTTTTTTATTGCCTAGTGCATTCCTGCCAGTGCATGATACAAGCGAATCAAGCTTGGCCCCAGTAAGACCACAAAGATCGCCGGAAAGATAAACAGCGTCAGCGGCAGCAGCAGCGTCACCGGCAGACGCGCGGCCTGCTCGCGCACTCGCTGCATCCGTGCCGCTCGGACACTCTGGCTTTGCGCGCGCAGCGTTCGGACAATGCTCACCCCCAGACCTTCGGCCTGCGTCACCGCCGCGACAAATGTTTTCACTTCTCCGACCTCCACCCGCGCGGCCATGTCTTTGAGCGACTGCGCGCGCGTCTTGCCCAGGTGAGTCTCCCCGATGGCCCGCGCCAGCTCATCGGGCAGCGGGCCGTGCATCTTTTCCATCACTTTCGCCAGTGCGCCGTCCAGGCCGAGGCCGGCTTCCACACTGACCACAAGCAAATCGACGACATCCGGCAGGGCGCGGCGGATTTGGGTCTGACGGCGGCGGATAGAGCGTTCCAGCAGCGCATCCGGCAGGGTCAGGCCGGTCAGCAGGCCTAAACCGAGGCACACAAGCCGCAGCATCGGCCCGGCGCACAGTCCGCACAGCCAGGCGGCCAGTCCCAAGCAGATCATCACTGACAGTGCGCGCAGGCCGGCGAACTCCCCCACCCCCAGGCCCGGCGGGTCGCCCGCGCGCGCCAGTGACGCCCGCAAACGCTCGGTTGTTCCCGACGGCATCCATCGCAGGCTGAGACGCGCCACCCACTGCCAGGCCGGCTGCACCAGACGCTGCCGCCAGCCGCCTTCCAGTTCCGCGTCCGCCAGCGAAAGCGTCTGCGCGACGCTCCCCTCGGACCGGGTCAGCGTGTCCAGACGCCGGGCGATTACCTCCCGCTCCGCGCCCAGCCAGCCGCCAAGTGTCAGCGCCAGCAGCATTCCGGCGGCAAATGCCAGCGCAATCACTACCGGCAGCATTGAAGTTCCCTTTCAGAGACTGTATAGCAAGTATGCCGGGCGAATAAATTCGCGGCAACACAGGCACGAAACCGGCCTTCGCCGGTTCCAGAGTCAGTCGCCGAAGGGCGACTTTGCGCTTTTGTTGCTGCGGTTTTAACCGCCGATCGGGAGTTTCTATACAGTTTCTCACACATCCAAAGCCACCATTGTTTTAACGATCAGCCCGCCAACTACCTGGCCGAGAAGCGCTCCCGCAATCAGGCTCCGCCCCAGCGCCGTTTCAATCAGCGGCTGGAAATAGGTGGGGTTACGCCCTTGCAACAGCACGGCCAGCGCCGGGGCAAGAAGAATCAGCACCAGTGCGGACAGGCGGCCTTCGGCAGTGAGTGTCTGCACCTCGCCCTGCACCCGCACCCGCTCGCGGATCGTGTCGGCAATCGCATCCAGCACTTCCGCCAGATTGCCGCCCAGAGGCAGTTGAATCAAAATGGCGGTGACAATCAAATCCAAATCGGGCGAAGGGACGCGCTCCATCATGCGCCCCAGCGCGGTTTCCAGAGGGACACCGAGTTTCACTTCCCCCGACGCCCACGCGAATTCCGAAGCCAGCGGCGGCGGCATCTCGCTTGCCACCAATGCCATCGCCTGTGAAAACGAATGTCCCGCGCGCAGCGACGCCGTCATCAGCATCAGCATGTCCGGTGTCTGCGTGTCAAATCGGCGCTGCCGCGAAGCCTGCCGGCTTTGGAGAATGAGCAGGGGCGCGGCCAGACCGACCAGGCCAAGCGTCACTCCCATAAAAACGGAGCGGGCAGCGAGCAGGCCAAGCAGACATGCCCCGATTGCTGAAACCGCGCACACAATCATCCATTCGGCAGGGCGCAGGCGCAGATCAGCCCGAATCATCGCCCGCCGCAGGCGCTTTTCCAGTGCGCTGCCATCCATCCAGCGCGTCACGGTCGGCAGGGAGTCAGGACGCGGCAGGCCGGAGCT
This sequence comes from Capsulimonadaceae bacterium, assembly GCA_965277095.1. Classification (GTDB taxonomy): domain Bacteria; phylum Armatimonadota; class Armatimonadia; order Armatimonadales; family Capsulimonadaceae; genus JANXMY01. Next base: position 1,371,410 of record OZ255718.1, on the reverse strand, counting down.
GTCAGCCGCGGCAGGCGGCTGGGCGCGGATGCCGCGGATTCGTTCCAGCCGATCCCGCACACGGCGTTTTGGAAGCATACGCATTTCTGCGGCGGCATAAACCAGCGTCGCGGTGAGCAAAAAAGTGAGCAGGCTCAGGAAAAAAGCGTTCATTTGTAATCGAATTATTCCGCCGGCAGCGTTAAACCCTGTTCTTCCAAACGCGCGGCGAACCCAGGCGTGGCCCCCGTCGGACACAGCCGGCCCCGAATGCTGCCGTCGGCATCCGGGCCGCGCGATTCCCAGCGGAACAAATCCCGCGTTTGAATGTCTTCGCCGCAAAGGCCTATGATTTCAGTCAAATGCGTCACCCGGCGGCGGCCGTCCCGCCCGCGCTGCTGATGCACGACAATCTGCACGGCGGATGCGATCTGCTCGCGGACAGCGCGCAGCGGCAGGTCCATGCCTGCCATCAGGGTCATAGTTTCCAGGCGGGACAGGGCATCGCGCGGGCCATTCGCATGAATTGTGGAAAGTGAGCCGTCATGGCCGGTGTTGAGAGCCATCAGCAAATCCAGCGCTTCCCCGCCCCGAACTTCGCCGACAATGATTCGATCCGGGCGCATCCGCAGGGCATTTCGGACAAGATGGCGAATTGTAATTTCGCCCCGGCCCTCCAGGTTCGGCGGACGGCTTTCCAGCGTCACCACATGCGCCTGCTGCAAGCGCAGCTCGGCGGCATCTTCCACGGTGATGACACGCTCGGTGTCTGGGATAAATGACGATAACGCACCAAGCGTCGTAGTCTTGCCGCTGCCCGTGCCGCCGGAAACCAGAATATTTAAGCGGCCCGCGACGCATTGATGCAGGAGCGCCGCGGCGTCTTCGCTCAGAGTGCCGAGGCGCACCAGATCGGCCATTGTCAGCGGCTGACGCGCAAATTTCCGAACCGTCAGCGTCGGGCCATTGACTGCCAGAGGAGGCAAAATAATATTAAACCGACTGCCATCCGCCAGTCTCCCATCCGCCAGTGGTGACGACTCATCCACGCGCCGGCCCAGCGGCGACAGCATCCGTTCAAGGATGCGGCGCAAGTGCGCCTCGTCGTCAAACACTGTTTCAGTGAGGGTAAGGCGCCCGCCGCGCTCTACGTAGATTTGATGCGGGCCATTCACCATGATTTCCGTGATGTCCGGGTCGTCCAGCAGCGGTTCCAGCGGCCCCAGGCCAATGATCTCTCCCAGGACGGCTTCCACCAGCCGTTCGCGCTGCGGCCCGGTCAGAGCCAAAGCATCCTCGGCCAATCCGCGCGCAGTCAGAGCCTGAACTTGTTCAGTCAGCGCGGCGCGCGGCAGGCGCATCAAGCGGGCCGGGTCGGCATCCGCCACAAATCGGACATGAAGGCGGCGTTTCAGGGCCAGCGCCTCCGGTGGCAGGATCACAGCCATCACGCGCTGCCTCCCCGGCGCAGGAGCGCAGGCAGAAATGCAAGGCGGCGCGGCGTCTCAACTGTCTCAAAATGTTCCTCGGGGGCATCAGACGCCAGCTTCCGGGCCATGTCGGACACGCTTTGCGCCACGCGGCTGCCGGGATGGGACAACACAAACGGCAGTCCCGCATTGACCGCCGCCGGAACCAGCCGGCCGTCATTGGGAACCTGCCAGAAGACGTTCCCGCCCAGCGTCTGCTGGATTTCGCCAAGCGGCAGACGGTTGCGCGGGGAAACGCGGTTGAGTACGATCTGAATCGCCTCGCGCGAAATATGGCGGCCCGCCACCGCATCTATCCACAAACGGCTATCGGCCAGCGTGGTCAAATCAAACAGGTTTGCCGCCAGCAGCACAGTGGACGCATGAGACAAAGCGCACAGCGTGGTCTCGGTCAGCACCGGCGGAACGTCCAGCACAATCCAGCGGTGACGGTGCTTGATCAGGCCGAGAATGCGGTCCAGCAGCGCAGGCGAAAGCGCGTCCGGCGGCAGCGGAGCCGCCGCACCGGCCAGCAGAGAAAGGCCGCACTCATGCCGTTCCAGGTGGTCTTCCAGCAGCCGCCCGTCAATGTCGGCGGGCAAATGAGTCACCAGATCGGCCAATGTCCGGCGCGGCGTCAGGTTCAGCATCAAGGCAGCATCGCCGAACTGCGTGTACAAGTCCAGCAGCGCCGTCGGCTCGTCCGTTTGGACAGCCAGCGCCGCCGCGAGGTTGACGGCCAGCGTGGTTTTGCCGACTCCGCCTTTGGCCGCCGTGATGGCGATGATGGCTGCATGTGCCTCGGCAGCGGCTTCGGGAGCGTGCCGCCGCCGATGGCTTTCGCAGACCTGCCGAATGCTTTGAAGCAGCTCGGCGGGATCAGGAGGAAAAGCCAGGCACTCCCTGGCTCCCGCTCGCATCGCACGGCGCAGATCGTCGGGACGGCCCTCGCCAGACAAAAGAATGCTTTCCAGCGGCAGGCTGGACGCCGCCAGCCGCTCCGCCGTCTCAAAGCCGTCGCGCCCGGCGAGGTCTGAGGCCAGCAGAACGATGTCCGGGCGGAGGGCTGCCGCCTTCTGCAAGGCTTCCTGCCCGTCACGCGCCTGCCCCGCAATCTCAATTTCCGCGTCCGCCGCCAGCGCGGCGCGGAGTGTCTCCCGGCGCTCGCTCCGACTGTCGGCGATGAGTACCCGAATTGGCATGGGTCATCGCTCTCCCTTCGGGAACGGAGGAAAATCCCGATCAAAGTCCGCACGGCCCACATCGGGCTTGCCGATGAGCGGGTTCTCCGGGTTTCCGAGCGGAGAGGGGCGCGTACCGGGTGTGTCAGGCGTGACGATCAGTGGCTCAATCATAATCAGCAGTTCATTTTCGTCTTTGCGGGTCGTCGTGTTCTTGAAAAACTCGCCGAGGATCGGAATCTGGCTGAGAAGCGGCACGCGGTTCACTTCGCGGGACGCCGTGTTGCTGTAAAGGCCGCCGATAATCAAGGTTTCTCCGTCTGCCATTTGCAGTGTGGTGGTCGCGCGGCGAACGGTTAAAGCGGGGATGGTAAAGCCACTGATTTGCACGGCATTGGTGTAGTTGAGTTCGCTGACTTCCGGCGTCACCGTCATCTGCACCGCCGAGTCGCCGACCAGGTCCGCGCTGACCAGCAGGCGGACGCCATAGGGCTTATACTGGATCGTCACTGACGAATTGATGCCGTTTGTCCCACTGCTGCCCTGCGCGACCGGGACAGGAATCTCGCCGCCAACCAGAATGCTGCCGGAATTACCGTCGAGTACCATGAGACTCGGTTCGGATAAAATCCGAGCTTTATTTTCGGAGATCAGCAAATTAAGCTGGGCGGCAAACGGGGAAATGCGCTGCAAAACGCCGCCGCCGAGGGGAGCCGGATAAAACGCGCCGGGGAGCTGCCCGAACAAGATGGGCGATGGCTGAAAATCGTACCCCTGGCCGGAGCGGGAAGTCACCGGATTGAGCGTTCCCCAGTTAATCCCGAGGCTTTTGGAGGCATTTCTGTCAACGTCAATAATTTTGGCGCGAACCAGTATCTGGCGGGCCGGGCGCGGGGCGATATTCAGGAGGTCAACCACTTTCAGATCAGGCGGCAGGGATTGGAGCAGCCGGTCTAAGGGATCAGCCCCGGCCACACCTTCCGAGCGACTCGGCGCGGGGTCTTTCAGGTCCATGACCATGTCTGCCGCGTCGTCACTGCCGCTCTCGGCGGGGTCTGCGCCGGCATCATTCCCGGCGCTCCCTTTTGCTCCTGTCCGATGGTAACGGGCTTTGCGAGGCGTTTTTTTGCCGGCATCCGTCTCTCCCGCGCTTCGCACCGAGGCATAATCGCCGGTCAAAGCAAGGGTGTGGTCGTCCAAGACCTGCACTTTGATGCCCGTTCCTTGCAGGTTATCCGTCAGCAGAGCGGCGTATGTCTGCGCCTGGGACAGTTCCGCTGCGTCGGTTTGGGCCGGGACAACAGCCAGGAGATTTTTGACGCGCGGCGTGTAAACTCCGGCAATCGCGGAGGCGCGCTGCAGCGCAAGCACTCCGGTGACGCTGCCTTCCAGAAACACGGTGTCCTTGATCGCCCGTGCGGTCACGCCGGGCAGCCCGATCTCGGTTTGTATTTGCGCGGCCACGGGGCCGAGATCGGGCGCGGCAGAAACGACCTCCAGCCGCAGCCGATGCCTGCCTTTACGGTCAAAAACAAACAGCGTAGTCTGGCCGACCCCTTTCGCGCTGACCAGCAGGCGTCGCCCGGAAAGAGGAATAATGTCCGCTACCAGCGGACTGCCGACCGCTGCCGTCGTCATGCCGTCATAATTGAGGATGTCGGATTCGCCGACTGTCAGCGTCCGGTCTGCGGGTGAGGTCAGAGCAGGGACAGTGTCCTGGGCGGGCAGCCGCGCGGCGGGCAGAAGGGCCAGACTAAAGCAGAGCAGCCGATAAATTGAACGTTGATTGAGCATTGCCGAACCTTTTTTCTTTACGGCGCAACCGAAACTGTCTGCGACTGGCTCCCCTTGATCACAGTAATGGTCACGGCGGCGGGATGCGGCGGCGCGATCACCGGAAGCGGCGACAGTGGAATCGGGGGCAGCGGGTCCGGTGTCGCCACCCGCACGGCACGGGGATGAGGCCGCGCTCTGGGGCGGGGCGGCGCAGAATGGATTGCAGAACGCAATGCGTTCTGTGCAGCCGGGACAGGCGGTGCGGGAAACGGCGACACGGCCTCCACGGCTTCCTCACCGGCCGGGCGCAGCGCCAGGTGAATTTTGCCGCGCGCCTCCGCCAGAACAAGCGCCTGTGCCTGCGCGGGAGATACGGCCACAGTCACATGGGACACGCCGGCGGCGGGGGGTGGAGAAGCCGCGGGAGCATCCGCCGAGGTTTGCGCGCCGACGGCCAGCAAAGACACGTTTTGCAGCACGGTTCGGGTTTCCGCCGGGCCGCTGCCCGGCTCATCGGTAGCCAGAATATCAACGTGATCGCCGGGATAAGCGAATTCTTCCACGCCGTCCGCCGGGTCCACGGCAACCGTGACGGCGCGCTGCGACGGCGGCAGGGCGAATGCCAGCCCGGACGCCGCGCCGGGGGCAGCCAGAGCGGATTGAGTTACGGCCGCACCGGCGGGGATGGCCTGCACCGTGATTTTGCCGAGCAGGCTGTCAGGATGGGCAACAGCACCCTCCGGCACATCTGTGACTGAGAGGGAGCGCACCTGCAACAGCCCCGCCGCCAGGCGAGTCCGCGCGGGAATGGCGCGGAGGGCAACGACCACGGAAAGCGTGTCCGGCGCGGCGGCTCCGGCGGGCGTATGGCTGCGAACCAGCAGAAACGCCAGCAGGGCGGCGGCCAGCCCCGCGCCCAGGGCAAGGCTCAATGTTCCCCACCGCGCCGGGGACCGGGAGGCCGAAGCGCGTGAAGCCGGAATGCGTGGCGGGTTGGGCGCGATAAATACCATGGTTGGTCTTTCGGGCAATTTCCACGAAGATAAATCACGAAGACAGGCGCGGAGGCGTCTTGCTGCCTGCACCGGAACAGGCACCGCCGACGCCGCCAGGCGGGGTCAGGCCGATAAAGCGCCCCAGCGCAACGGCATTGCCGGCTGTGCCGGTGGGATACGGCTGATCCACCCAAAACGCGGCAAACGCAATGATCGTCACCGGGGCAAGCTGGTTTTTCAGAGACTGTACGATAATCGGCACGATCAGCAAATGGTCTGCCGGGTGCGTTCCGTCCGGCAGCGGCTGCGCGCCGCCGTTGTACCAGGTGTCATAGGTCGAATACGCATGGCTGAAGATCGTATTGGACGGCGACAGCCGCGCCGCCAGATACTGCCGCGTATAGTCGATATTGTCATAAGACACCGCGGCGTTCGGCAAAAGCTGATTAGCTGAAAGCGCCTGGTCGGTCGTCATGCGAATCGAGGCGAAATAAGAAGTGCCGATGCTGCTGAGCAGCATGGGGACGAAGCTGCCCGCCTGTTTCAGCTTGCCCGTAGCATCCCAGACACTTAGCTTCAAAGTAACCGCGCTGCTTGATGGCTGATAAGCACCAGGCGGAAGCGTTTTCGCACCGCTCAGCAGGGCGGACACAACTGCAACCGCCGGGTCCGGGTTGGTCGGATCGTCGCCAATCAGGCCGAAGGGCGCGACGGCGGAGCCGGGCGGCAGACTGCACACATTCTGCATGGTCACCGTCGCTGACGCCGGGACGGAAAGCGTGCTGGCGATGCCATCGGTCGAGTGGGGCGCGTAGCCTACAATAGACGCAAACGACAACGGCGCATTGACATAGCCCTGTACCGTAACGGCGCTGCCGGGGCTGACCGTGACGGCAACCCCTTGAAATTGCCCGCCGCCGATGTTGTTGGCCCCGACCACCTGATTAGCCGCTGCCGTGGCATCGGCAGCAACAGCCATCTTCTGCCCGCCGGCCAGCGCCGCGGCGTCGGCTACATTCTGGGCGCGCTGCTTCGCCCATTCCATCATGCCGACGTCCAGGGCAAGGGCCGCGACACCAAGCAAACCCGTCAGCGCGAAAACCACCAGCAGCAAGGTCGCGCCCCTTTGAGTATTCGTTGGGTTTCTATTCACGGCGCATCACCATTTTTGCCGTCAGCGTCCGGGTGCTGCCGGAGAAAACAAAACTTGTGATCAGCGGATGAGCATACGTCACGGTTGCCCGGACGAGAAAGCCGGTCGCCGCATTGTTGGCCGTTCCCGCATCGCCAAGCGCCGCCCAGGTTGCACCGCCGTCGGCGCTTTTTTCCAGCAGGACGTTTCCCGTCGTGATTGCCACGCCCGCCCCGGCGCTCACCGCCGTCATCTGGGCCGTTTCCACGGTGCTTCCCACGGCTGCCGACCGGGCGGCCTGACGTGCGGATTGACCCAGCAGGGCTTGATCCTGAAAAATCAGACCCATTTCAATGATGCCGAACAGCAGCAAGCAAAGCAAGCCCGCGACCAAAGCAAACTCCACCAGTGCCGCGCCGCATTGCCGCTGTTTTGCGCTGCGTCTTTTCAATGGGGCAGCCTCAAATGGAGCCGGTAAAACGCGAACACTGCGCCCAGGGCAATCGCCGGGGCAAGCGGCATTCGGCCCGCGCGTGAAACTGCTGCCAGGCCGGACAATCCCGCGCCGACGCCCACCGTCTGCATCAGCGGCAGGGCCAGCAGGACATTGGCCGCCGTCCCCCGCAGCGCCCCACGGGCCAAAGCAGTGGCGACCGCCAGAATTGCTCCGGCGAAAATCGTGCCGAGCAGTGTCCACATCAGAAACAACGGCCCCATCAATGCCCCTACCGCGCCGAGCAGCTTAACGTCCCCCGCGCCCAGAGAGCGCGCCAGCCAGAAAAGCAGTGTCAGCGCGGCCACGCCGATGCCTTCGAGTGCGACTGCAAGGCCCGGCCATCCGCCGGCCACGCCATGCCAGAACAGGCCCAGCAGCAGGCCCGCAAGGGTCAGAGTGTTGGGAATACGCTGCCGCTTCAGATCAAAGCCCGCCGCCAGGAGAAGCAGAGCGGCCAGTGCAAGCGTCATGCCCTTATTTCAAGGCTGTCGCGGCAGCGCCGAGCTTCGTGTTGGTGTTCGTGCCGAGCAGCGTCACCGCCCCTACGCAGACAACCGCAATCAGTGCAATCAGCAGCACATACTCGACCAAAGAGGCGCCCTCGTCCTCCCGCACAAAGCGGGCGGCGGCAGCGCGAAACACAGCAATCATGGAATGACTCCTTTTCGAAAAACGAGTGAGTAAGAGAGATCAGGGAAATTTATTGGAGCGCCGTCGCCGCTGCGCCAAGCTTAGTGTTTGTGTTTGTGCCGAGCAAAGTCACGGCAGCCACACACACCACGGCGATCAGCGCAATAAGCAGGACGTACTCAACGAGGGAAGCGCCGTCGTCTTCCCGAAGGAAACGCGAAGCGGCAGAGCGGAGCGAAGGTAAGTGATCCGAGGACGAGGTAAGCGAAACTGAGGTAAACATGGCGTGTCCCTTCCTTGACTCCCTTCCCTGGGAAAAAGCGGCCCGTTGGGCCGGCAGCGTTCCTGCTTGCTGCTGCTTTAGTATACTGCACAAATGATGCCATTTCCTCGCACTTCAGCGGGGAAAGAAAATTTATTTTCAGCGATTTTTATTGGGTATGCGTCGTCAGCAGAACACCAGCCAGCGCCAGCAGGCTGAAAATCGCCATCATCCCGCCGGGCATGAACGCGCGGGTGCGTAGAAGGCGCAGGCTGAAAAAGGTGAGCAGAAACGCGCTCAGGACAATTGCCAGCGGTAATCCCCAGAGGAGGCTGTTGCCGAGAGCGTAGGCGGCGGCGACTAAAGCAAGGCCGCTGATCTCGCCCATGATCAGCGACGGCCAACTTTTGGCTTTCAAAAAACCGATTGTCCCGCCGACCATGACCAGAACGGCGTAAATATAAACAATGATTGAGGCGATGTGCATGAACTGTTTCTCCTAGGGGGCGGCTGTCGGCGGCGCGCTTGACGTATCCGGCGGCAGGTTGATAATCGCGCCGCGCGGGACACCGATGATTTCAATATCTTTAATATGGCGGGACTTGACCAGGCGCGGCGTCAGCGACGCCGCGCGGATTTGCGCGGCCTGCGCTTCGGCCTGGGCGCGCAGGACGGCTTTCTGATTGACGATCTGCTGAAGCTGCTGGTTGAGCTGCGAGAGCTTGAGGCTCTGCTGGGCGGCGAGGCGTGAGCGCAGGGCGGTGACGGTGGCAGCATCGGGGTAAATCGCCCGGATACGCACTTCATCAATCACAATTGAGTCCGGGTTGAAGCGCGTGTTTAATTCCTGAAACGCATAAGCCGCCGCTGCTTTCTTGCCGTCGCCGGTCATGTTCTGCGCGGTGGTCGCCAGACCGAACGCATCCACAATGGCCTGCCGGAACGCCGGACGAAGCTGCAACTCCTCAAACTGGGAGAAGTCGCTGAACTGGTTCCGGTACTTGCCGTACAAAGCGGTGATGCGCTCCGGGTGCGCCGGGTCCCAAGCGATGTGATAGGTGATGCTGGTGTCTACATTGAGCGTATTGGAGGAAAGCGTATTGACCAAAACGCTGTCGTCCCCGCTATGAGCGCCTTCTGTGGAGTCTTTCACCATTGTATAAGTGCGCTCAAACGTCGGCACTTCAATCAGTTCATTGCCCGAAAACGGCGGCTGGGCATTAAATCCGGCGTGGCGAATGCGCGGGTCGATTCGGCCCGTGTAGTGGTTGATGACCAGGCCGACATTGCCGGTCTTGACGACAAAGCCGCTGACACTGCGCCCCACCAGCATTGCGGCGATGACGACGACAGCCATTCCTATCAGCAGTTTTTTCATAGATTGTTCTCTGTTTCCCGATGTTCAATCAAACGGCGGGTACGCGCGAGTTCCGCTTCCAACTGCGCCGGGTCGGGGAGTGCGAGGCGGTATTCACCGGCCAGAATTTGATTTTCCAGTCCTTCCAGCGCATAGCGGGCAACGGCGGCGTTCGGCTCCGAGCAAAGAATCAAGCCAATGGGCCGTCTCTCATCGGGCAGGGTCAAATTCTCGGCGGCGTAGTTGACATACAAGTTCATCTGGCCGGCATCGGCGTGATCAAACTGGCCGATTTTCAGATCAATGATGACCAGGCAGCGCAGGCGGCGATGGTAAAGCAGCAGATCAATTCGATACCAGGTTTCTCCAACGCGCAGGCGCTTCTGGCGGGCGACAAACGTAAAATCCGGGCCGAGTTCCAGCAAAAACGTTTCCAGATGCCGTATCAGCGCTTCTTCCAAATCATGCTCGGAGTATTCATCTTTCAGCCCCAGAAATTCCAGCACATATGGGTCTTTGAGTTCTGCCTCGGCAGTGATGGCCTCTTCAGGCCGGGCAGCCGCGCCTTTGATGAGCATCGCCGCTTTGTTTTTCGACAGCGCCGTGCGTTCGTAGAACTGCGTGCTGATCTGGCGGTTAAGCTGACGCAAAGACCAGCCGCCGCGCAGGGCTTCGGTTTCGTAAAACGCGCGGGCCTCGTCGGAGCGCACCGTCAGCAGGCGAACATAGTGCGACCAGGGCAGTGAGAAAGTCGCCTGCAAAGTTTCGAAAGAAATCCGAGAAACTGTCTCGGATTTCGCAGACACTGTCTGCGAAATTGGCCAAGCCTGATAAAAGAGGCGCATCTGTTGCAGATTGCGCTCCGAGAAGCCTCGTCCAAAACGCATTGTCAAGTCGCCCGACAATCGTTTGAGAAGTTGAGTTCCGTAATCGGCACGGGCCTGCCCGGCTTGTTCCACTTCCACCAGCCGACGCCCAATTTCCCAGTAAGCGGCGGTCATCACGGCATTGACGCTGCGGGCTGCCGTGCGCCGGGCCGCTTCCAGAAGTTTGGTAATCCGCTATTTGTTCAAAGTACCCATCAACTGATCGCTGGGCAGGTACAGCTTTTTCACCTGCCCTAGTTCTTGATCCTGCACATACAGGTCGGTGAGAGTGCTGTTTTGCAGGCGGTTGACTTTGGCCTCGGCAGTGGCTTGTTGCAGCAGGGTCTGGTTGTCGAAGCTCTGCTGCTGCAAGGCAAGCCGGGCATTGTCTATTTCCTGCATCTTGCCCAGTGTCGTGGAAAGCAGGTCTTTGCTTTGCTGGTCCTGCTCAATGCCGCGGATCATCAGATTGGAAAAGACAATGCCGCGCGCCTCCCACTCATCGTTGAGCGTCTTTAACGCATCCACTTCGGCTTTCTGCTTGCCTGCCGTGGTAAGGGCCGTCGCCGTGTCCATGTCACCAATGGCATAATTGATCGCGCCTTTGATCGCCGGTTCCAGGTTGACGGCCTCAAATTGCTGCAAATTGGCAAACTGGTCTTGATAAGCCCGGTACAGGTCGTCCGCCTTATCCGGGTCAATCCGGTACTGCGCGGACACATCCACTTGCAGCATATTGGAGGCCGTATTGACCTGCACGGCCCCGGCTGGATCGGCACTTGTGAGCGACAGGGTACGCTGGGCGGTCGGCACTTCAATGACCGTCTCCCAGATGCCCTGCCAGTGCAGTCCGGCCTGCATGGGAGCGCTTTCGATGCGGCCCTGGTAGTTGTCAAGCACCAGCCCGATGTTTCCCGGCGCGATATGCGTCGGGCCGGCCACATGGCCGCCGAATTGAAGTGAGATTGTCAAAAATAAGAATAGGCCCAGCACGATCAGCCCCAAAATTCCAACGGTGCGAGTGCGCCCGGACAGTGACGGCATCTTCGTGAGGGGCGACGCGCTCGATTTGTTCGGCATAGGTCAACCTTCTTTCTCCTTTGACTGTTTCGTTTTTTCTGGAACTTCCGATTCCGGCACGACAAAGGAAGCCAGTTGGCAGCGCGGGCAGCCGGTCGGCGGCAGCGGCCCGCGAAATGCCTTGCCGCAGCTCAGGCAGCGCAGGCGTTCGCCTTTGCGCTGAAGCTGCGCCTCGCGCTCCGCCTGCACTCGCTGCGCTTCGGCCTGCGCCTGGAGCCGTTGTGCCTCGGCCCGGTCACGGGCAATGCTCGCGCGCAGTGACCAGCCCCAGAACCCCGCCAGGAGCAGCCCCAGCGCCAGCAATCCATCCATGACCATCTGCATTTCATTTCCTATTGACACGCCGGACGCGAAAAAGTTGCCGCCCCGTTTCCAGAAGGAAAAAGAGAGGCGGCAATGGCTTCATTTCGGTCAATTTAAGGCACGTTTTGCACTGGCTTAAAGCATATTACTCGCAGTGGTCACCCCATCGGCATTGGATGTCGCCGCCTGCTTTTGCGGAACGCCATCGACATCAATTTCTACCGTGACCGTGCCGGCAGCATCCGAGGGTTTGGCGGACACGGAAAGCGGCGTTCCGGTTTTGGCTTTGAACGCCTGAGTCCAGGGCAGGGAAACGCTGCCGGGCGGTGCAATCGTCGTCCCATCGGGTCCGTGATATGTGACAATGGCAGACGCTGCCGTTCCAGCCACTTGATAAGTGACGGTGTGCAAGGCGACGTGATGAGGCTTGTGAGGCCGCAGGGCAGTCATTGGTGCGGAATCCAGACTGTCCGTGTCCTCGCCGGTGATGGCCGCGCCGAACATGGCCCAGCCGGCAACGCCGATTGCCAGCAGGGAGGCCCCGATGATAGACCAGCTCAGCGCAGGCGGAACCGTCCGGCGCAGGGCGGAAGGAGGCGGGGCAGTGCGGGCTTCTTCGGCCAGCAAAGCCTGGTAGCGCTCGGAGCGGCTGGAATCTGCTTGGTATTCATACCCGCACTTATCGCAAATCTTCGCGTCACCCCGCGTCGCTTTACCGCAGCGCGGACACTCTTTTTCTTGCATCTCGGCAGGCAAAGGAGAGCGGGCCGTCAGGCGCACTCGCTCCGGGGTCGGAGTGGTCGCGGTCGCCTGCTTGCAGCGCAGGCATTCCGTTTCCAATTCGCCTTGAATGTAACCACATTTGGGACACTGCATTGGCCGTTACCTCACAGGATTAATGTATAATAATTGATAGCGTCACTGTATTATAGCAGGGAAACAGAAAGTTGTATAGAAAGCGGAGAGATGCCCATGGTTGGACTGCCTCCTAAAGCGCCCGTCAGCCCGGAAGAACAGCAAACGAGCAGGACAAACTGAAAGCCGTGCTTTGCACCTCCCTGACGCATTGGGAAGACAACAGCCAAAGCGCAGCAGGGACATACCATGAAAATTCGGAGACAGAACAACATGTGATTGCGGTCAAGCGGAGCAAAGCGGCGGACCCGGTTGCACTCATCGCGACGGTGGCGACGACCGAATCGGAGCCAAAGCTGGGGGCTGAAAGAACAATGGAGACGCTGCCTTTGGTGTTGGAGCAATAGTCCGGCGAGACCACCGAAATTTGAGCGCCGAGCGCGCCTGGCGGCGAAGCGGCATGACTGGCGGAGGCAAGCGGAAACAGCGCCAAAATACACCTGGCGGCTGTCATGGAAAACCCGGAACGACATGAAAGCCCTGCCATGATCCTTTTCGCTCCCAAAGTTATTATAACAGGGAAAAAGAAAATTTGCACCCAAGCAATGAGGCGGCAAGCCGCCCCCGGCGCTTGACAAGCCCGGCGCGTCCGGGGTAGACTGAAATCACTCTGGCTTCGTAGCTCAGCGGATTAGAGTACTTCCCTCCGAAGGAAGGGGTCGCGCGTTCGAATCGCGCCGAGGCCGCTTTGGAACTCTCTGACTTGGAACATTCTTGTTTTAGCCCACCGCGCCCGGCGGCGGGCTTTCTTTTCGGCCCGCTTTTAGAGACAAAGCAAAGGACACTGGTATGCCGGACACACATTCGCCTGTTTTGATCGTCGGTTCGATGGCTCTGGACTCGGTGCGAACACCCGCCGGAGAGGTACAGGATGCTTTAGGAGGCGCGGCGGATTATTCCGGCGTGGCGGCGTCATTTTTTTCGCCGGTGCAGCTTGTCGGCGTGGTCGGAGGCGACTTCCCGCAGGCTCATCTGGACTTTCTGGCATCGCGCGGCATTGATCTGGCGGGCGTACAGACGGTGGCCGACGGCAAGACGTTCCGATGGGCAGGGTATTATGATTTTGACCTGAACATCGCGCACACTCTGGACACGCAGCTAAATGTGTTCGCGGATTTCCAGCCGTCCCTGCCCGAAGCCTACAAGCAGGCCAAGTATGTGTTTCTCGCCAACATTGACCCGGAGCTGCAATTGCAGGTGCTGGCACAGGTGGAGAACCCCACTTTGACTGTCTGCGATACCATGAATTTCTGGATTGAAGGCAAGCGGGACGCGCTTTTGGAAGTGCTGCGGCACGTAGACATCGCGTTTATGAACGATGCCGAAGCGCGTCAGCTCACGGGGCAGCTTTCCGTAATTAAAGCCGCGAAAGCGCTGCAAGCCCTGGGGCCGAAAACGGTCATCATCAAAAAAGGCGAGCATGGCGCGCTGCTTTTCTCCGGGGACACGCACTTCGCTGCGCCGTCGTATCCGCTGGAAGAGATCGCCGATCCGACCGGGGCGGGCGATTCGTTTGCCGGCGGCTTCATCGGCTATGTGGCGTCCCGCGATGACCTGAGTGTGGCGACCTTGAAAAAAGCGGTTGTTTACGGCAGCGTCATGGCGTCGTTTAATGTGGAAGACTTCTCGCTGAACCGCCTGCGGACGCTGACGGAAGCCGAAATCGCGGCCCGCTATCGCGCCTTCAAAGAAATCGCCTACTTTGAGGCGATGGACGACGCGGCGGTGTAGAAAATCCTACTCAGCCTGCTTTGCCTCCTGCCAGACGGCTTCCATCTCCGCCAGTGTCATGTCGGAAACTGCACGGCCTGTCTGGGCCGCATGGGCTTCAATATGCCGGAAGCGGGCGGCGAAGCGCTGAGTCATCCGGCGCAGGGTCTCCTCCGGGTCTACTTTTAATTGCCGGGCCACGTTGACCAGCGTAAACAGCAGATCGCCCAGCTCATCCCCGGCGCGGCCAGTCTCCCCGGCGGCGATCTCAGCGCGCAGCTCGGCAATTTCTTCGTCCACTTTATCCAAAACTTCCGACACTGTCGGCCACTCAAAGCCGACTTTGACCACTCGTTTGGACACTTCCAGCGCGCGCATCAGGGCCGGCAGGGCAGGCGGGATGCCGTCCAGAATACTCGTGCGGTCTTCGTAGCCCTTTTCGGCCCGCTTGATTTTTTCCCAGTTGGTCAGCACCTGCTCCGAGCCGGACACGGACAAATCGCCGAAAACATGGGGATGGCGGCGCACCAGTTTTTCCACGATGGAGCGCGTCACGTCACTCAGCGTAAACTGCCCGGCTTCCTGCGCGAGCTGCGCGTGAAAAACGACTTGGAGCAGCAAGTCGCCCAGTTCCTCGGCCAGCTTTTCGGGATTGCCGCCGTCGATGGCTTCTACCACCTCATAAGCTTCTTCAATCACATACTTACGCAGCGTTTGGGGCGTCTGCTCCCGATCCCAGGGGCAGCCGGAAAGGGGATCGCGCAGGCGGGCCATCACCGCCGCCAGCGCTGGAAAGTCCGCGGGGGAGCTGCTCGGAGGGGGGGCGGGAGCAAAAACGCGGAGAGAAATGTCTTCCCGGCGCGCGGCTTCGGAGACCAGAAGCGCGGACGGGTCGCCCAGGAGGGGATGGCCGGGAACAACATAAACTGCGTCCCCGGCACGGGCAGCGTCTAAAACGCGCGCGGCGGCTTCGGTGTCTGTCAACTGGTCAAAGGCAGCTTCAAATGCGATGCCGCCTTCCGGGGATTCCAGCCAGAAAATGGCGGGATGCTGCCGGCGGCGGGTCAGCCGGGGGCCGGATGCGCTGCGAAGCGCATCCCACGCCCCCAGGCTTAGTCCGGCGCGGCTTTCGGTTTCGCCCAGTCCAATCAGCGTCAGCATGTACGGCGTCGCGTTCTCAGGCTTTCAGCTAATGCTTCCCAAGCGGGGCGCCGGGTGATGGCTGCGCCGGATGCGGATGGGTCAGCTCCATCGCAAGCGCGGCATATTGCGGGCTTGCGGTGACGATTTTGGACTGCGTCTGAAATTCGCGAAGCTGCTGCTGCAAGGCCTGCGACGCAGCCGGGTCCGCCTGGGCTTTTTGCTGAAGCAGATTGGCCCGAATCAGGTCTTTGACATCGGCCAGCGGCGGCGTTTCTTTGTCTTTCTTTTCCATGACTTTGACGATCCAGTACGAATTCTGCCCGCTCGGCCCCGGCACCGTAATAGGCGGTGTCACGGTGTTGGCGGCAGCGTCTTTGATCGGCTTAGTCAGCGAAGCCATGCGCGGATCGGGATTGTCCAGCGGAACCCACTGATTGACATCGCCGTCGGTCGAGGATTTGTCCAGAGACTGGCTGACCTGGCTTTCAAAGGTTTGTCCGCCCGCAATGGCTTTAGAAATCGCCTGTGCTTCGGGCAAAGTCGCCACAACGATACGTTTGATATGAACACGCGCGGGCTTGGTGAACTGTTTGTCTTTGTTGACGTTGTAATAGGACTCAATATCCGCATCGCTGACGGTCGCGTTTTTGGTCAGCAGCTTGAGCTGGGCAAGCTGAGGCTTGATCTGCAAGTCCTGAAACAACTCCGGGGTCAGACCGGCATCGGAGAGAGCTTCATCAAAAGGCTTGACATTGCGGGCGTTTTGAATCAGCTTAATATTGTTGTACTGGGTGTTGATTTCGGCATCGGTGGGGGCGACGCCCTGATCCTGGGCCAGTCCTTCCACCATCAAGTTCAGCAGAAGCTGCTGCAAGACCAGCCGCCCGGCGGCCTGTCCGACCGGAGCGAAAGTCTGCGGCGGCGTGTTGGGGACATAATTCTGAAGCTGGGCATAGAACTCCGGCTCCGTAATCGTGAGCGTCGCGTTTTTGGGCGTCGTCAGGGTCGCCACGGCGGCGTCGCCATGGCTGAAAGGATTGAGAGAGCCGCCGCCGCTGTCCGAATGATTGCATCCGGCCAGGGCAAGCGTGAGGGCGGCCAGTGAACTCAGCCGCGCCGCGCTGCGTCGTGTCAATTGCATGATAGTGGGAACACTCCTTATAGTGACGAAATAGTGAGATAGTATAGTGACGAAATAGTGAGATAGTATAGTGACGAAATAGTGAGATAGTAACGAAAGCTGCGAGCGATCTCTTGTGTTATAAAACCTGCCGGGCGCGCAGACTCAAAATCAGGTCCACTTCACCCCGGCTCAGGCCGGTGCGGCGGGCCACTTCCTGCGGGTCGGTCACGCCGGCTTCCATCAAGGCGTACACCGGCGCATACTGCGGGTCGGGTGCAGCGGCGCTTCTCCTCGCGCTCTCGGCGCGAATAGGTGCGGTCTCCAAAGAGGGCGAGGCCAGCAGCGTCCCTCCGCTTCTTATTTCGGCGGGGAAGCTGTTTCCCTGCCGTTCCAGCGCCGCTAAACGCCGCGACAGGTCTGTCACCAGCGCCTCCAAAGTCCCGCAAAGCTGTTCCAATTCCTCTGTGCTGTGCGCCGCCGGGGACGGAGAACCGGCACGGGACGCGAGATCGCGCCGGGCGCGCCAGAACAGCGCCGCCGTTGCGGCCAAAACCAGAAACTGAACCAGCAATTCAAGTGACAAAATAAATGGCGTTATCCGGCGGCTTGCAGCATTTTCCCGGAAGAAATCTGCCGGCCGACCAGCAGAGTGATGCGGCGCGGCGACGGCCTGCCCCACCAGGATTCGGGCTTGAGCCAGAGACGCAGCCGCCGCCCTTCATCTTCCACCACCAGGCGGCGCACCGCAATGATCGGAATGGCCGGGTAGACACCCAGAAGGTCTACATCGGACAATGGCAGCCCGGCGGTTTCCGCAAGACGCTGATGCTCGGCGGCAAAGGCCTGAAACAGCAGCACGCCGCGCGGCGCTTCCAGACCGCGGCGCGTCAGTGGAATCTGGCTCAGTGCCAGTTCTCCCGCTCGGGCTGCGCCGAGCCGCGCGGCGGGCAGGCGCGGAACGCGCAGCGACTTTCCCTGGGGCTTCGCCAGCCGCAAACCACCGAGCGCGGCGGTCTTCGGCAGGGTCAGCAGCGAAATTTCCCACAGTCGCAGCGGGTCGGCGGGCAGCCGCACAAATTGATCCGGCAGGCGCACTGCCTCGACGGGTCCAATTTGCCTTTCACTTCCAATCCGCAGGCCGGACGCACCCGGCACGGGCATGGCACGGCACTCCGGCGGCGCAAGCGCATGGCTGCCTCCCACAAGCCGCGCGACCGGGCGGCGCTCTTGTTCCGAGACGCGCACGGCGATTTGCGAAAGTGATGACGGACGCACCGCAGCGGCGACGCGCCAGACACGCTCGGATTTTCCCGGCGTGGTGGGCGGCGCTTCAAGCGCCTGAGATTTTCGCATTGAAGCCTGCGGCAGCAGCCGGTTTCCCGGCACCTCCCGCACCGCGGCATGGGTAAAAAGCCGGCCCAGAGCGCGGCGCGCGGCTTCCCAGGCTTTCCGTTCCCAGGCTCCTGAAGGCGGGTTCATGGGGCAGCAGCAGCCGGGGCCTGAGCTTCTTCCTCCCACAGCATTTTGATCGCCGATTCCACGCGCGCCAGCGGCTCGCCCAGGTCCATGGTGCGTCCGGCTTCCGTCAGCAGGCGCGTAACTTCGGCGCGCAGCGCAGCGTCCGCCCCGTGCGATGGCAGGCACACGCGGGCCGGTGCGCCGCTGTCATTGAGCTGCAAAAAATATTCCGTTGCCGACACATCCTGGCTGGCTCCAAACTCTTTCAAGGGCGGAACCCGGCTTGGCAGGAGCAGCGCCGCTTTTTTTCCCGCCGCCGCCACCGCTTCCAGCAGCGCCGGCTCCGACACCAGGAAAAGGTCCGGTTTTTGCTCCAATCGGCCAATCAAACTGCCCGCGATGACATCCCCATGAATGTATTTTTCCAGCACGTCGCCGTACAAAAGCCGCTGCAATTTGGTGGCGCGCACCGGCTCAGTGTACCGAAACTCCAGCGGCAAACCGACCCCATCGGTCACCATCGCCCCGCCCAGAAACACGTCTTCCGCCACCGACAATGACAGGACGTACCCCAGCGTCAGTTTTCCCGCCGCCATTGGCTTTTCTTTCCTTGCTCTTTACCGCACTCGGCAGCCGTTCGGTTCCCGGCAGCGGCTTTTGCGGCCAAATCCGTGAGTAGTGTAACCGATTCGCGCCGGAGTGTCAAGCCCTGGCCGGAAGGATAAGTCAAAACAAAACGAATGTTCGGGAACAATTTACTCCCCGTCATCGTTTAAATAGATGTGAGCCGCCGCCGATTCCCAGTGTTGCGGATCGGCGGCGGCCTTACCCCCTGCGAAGCGGCCCCGGCAGGCACAGACAGACCTGCTGCATTCCGCCTGCACCCCATGACCCGCGCAGATGCGGGCCGGTGCCGGCGGCTCGTCCGCTTCGCCTGTGTTGGTCACAGGCTCCCCCGTTGACAAACAACTGGCTTCGCGCTATAATATCCCTGTCCTGTTTGCTGCTGACCGACTGGCCGAAGTGGCGGAATGGTAGACGCGGAGGTCTCAAAAACCTTTGGAGGCAACTTCGTGGGGGTTCGAGTCCCCCCTTCGGCATGATACGCAATTCGGCAGGACACGACCTAGAAACGCCGCCGGGCCTCCAAAGAGACCCGGCGGCGTTTTTGTTTGCGCGCACTTTGCGTTTCGGCACTAGCCGCCGGAGTGCGGGATAATGAGCGTGACAGGCTGATACGCATAGACCCAGTAGCCGGAGCCAGACTGGAGCGAGTCAGCGTCGCGCACCCAGGTGTAGCTGCCTGCTGCACCACCGGGTCCCGGCGTGTAGCTGTAAACCAGGTCGCTGACCAGCAAGGGTGTTCCGGTGGCGGCGGCCAGGAAGCTGGATGTGACGCCATTCTGTCTGACGCTGATGCCGCTGCGCTTGATGCCGAAGGGGAACGGGTCACCGATCTGGTTCCAGCCCGCGGACAGCGGGATTTGGAAATCCGTCGTCTGCGCGGTCGGCACACCGACGCGGGTCAGGGTGGTCGCCTTTGCAAGCCGCACCCAGTAGCCGACACCCGGATGGAGCGCATCGGCGGGAGCATTCGGCGTGATAACGTATTCATCGAGGTCAGGCTGCCACACGGCCATTTTGATGCCGGTGATGCCAAACACGCTGTCCGGTGACACCCCGGAATAATCATACGGCACCGACAGGAAATTGAGGCCCGCAGGGAATGTGGTTCCAGGAGAATTGACCACTGTTAATCCCGCCGTCTGTGTTTGCCCGCCGGCGGTGGCGGAGATGGTCGTGCCGCCGCCGCTGACCGGAGTCACAGGGAACGTTGCCGTGGTCGTGCCGGCGGGGATCACCACAGCAGGCGGCACGGTGGCAACCGCGCTGCTGGAAGCCAGCGTCACCGTCGCCCCTCCGGCCAGAGCCGGTAATGTCAGTGTCACGGTTCCCGTCACAGTCGAGCCGACGGCGGCGATTGTCGGGCTGAGAATGAGTGACTTCACGCGAATCGGCGTCACAGCCAGCAGGGCCGACTGCGTCAGCCCGTTGAGCGTGCCGCTGATTGTCACCGTGGCCGGCGCGGCGACCGAAGCGGTAGCGATTGGGAACGTGCCGACAGTCGCGCCTGCGGGAACCACAACTGTGGCCGGCACGCGCGCCGCGGCTCCGCTGCTGACAAGGGCAACAGTCGCGCCGCCCGCTGCCGCCGGCGAGTCCAGCGTCACGGTACCGGTCACGCCGCCGCCGCTGATGACTCCCGTCGGAGAGACCGTCAGTGCGGCCAGGTCGCCGGCTTCCACTGTCAGCACGGCGCTTTGGACCAGGCCATTGTAAGCCGCATGGACTTTCACTTTCGTTAAGGTGGGAACCACCTGGGTCGTAACGGTGAATGTCCCTGTTATGCTGCCTCCTGGAATCGTAATGGAGGACGGGACAGGAGTGACAACCGGGCTGTCGCTGGACAGGGCAATGGTAATCCCGCTAAACGGCGCGGGGCCATTCAATGTCACTGAGCCAAGCGAGGAATGTCCGCCGACGACCGACATGGGCGACAAAACAACCGGGCCAATGGCCGGCGCGGTGACAATCAAGGTGGCCGGGACGGTCACGCCGTTCGCCGTCGCCGTCAGTGTCACAGAAGTATTCTGGGTCACTGACTGCGTTCCAATAGTGAAGGTCGCGGAAACGGCACCTGCGGGGATCGGAACGCTGAGGGGTATCACGGCCACGGGATTGCTGCGGGTCAGTGTGACGACCAATCCGGCGCCCGGAGCGGGACCGTTCAAGCTGATGATCCCCGATGTCGACGTGCCGCCGAACACGCTGCTGGAAGCCAGAGCCAGGGACTGGGGAATGATGATCGCCGGAACCGGCAGCACTGTAAGTTTGGACGCAATGGTACTGGTCGGAATGGTCGCGGTAACGGTGATGATCTTGCTCGTCGTGATCGCGGCAGGTGACAGCGGGAAAGTAACCGTCGTGGCATTGGTGGGAACAGTGACCGTCGCGTTCACCGGCAGAGTGACCGGGTCACTAGAAACCAGTGTCACGGTCAGCCCGCCGGCAGGCGCGGGATTGGCGATGGTGAGCGTGGCCGTCACCGGATGCCCTGCATAGGCCGGCTGCGGCTGGAAGACGAGCGAAACCAGCGAGTTATTCGACGTGCCTGGCACGGGGGCCATCAAATTGATCAGATTTACCCCATTGAATGATCCCCAGCCGGTCGCATCATCATAACCGACCGTGGCATGATAAAACAGGTTTGTACTGTTGTCATTGACATCATGGAATCCATTGTTGTAGTCTGCGCTGGCGCCGATTTGATAGATCGTCGGATTGGGAAAGCCGAGATCGGCCAGCCCATTGGCGCTGCGCTGCTGATTGACCAGCGACGTGAAGGCCGCCCAGAGCGGAGCCGCGCAGCTTGTGCCGCCATAGACAGTCCAGCCGCCCAGATAAATGGAATAGCCCGTGTCGGGATTGGCGTCCAGAGAAACATCCGGTACATTACGCTGCGTGTTTGAGGCCACGCCGGCAGTGCCAGACTGGTAATCGGGGATCGGCCAGACCGCGCTGATACCGCCGCCGCCGCCGCCGCCGCTGATAGTGGCGGGTGTCCCCCAGGCGCCCTCAGACTGATAAGGTCCGCCTACCCCGTTTAAAAACAGCGTCGTTCCACCAACGCCCACCACAAAAGGCTGCGAGGCCGGATCATCCACGCCCAGGTCTGTGCCATCGTCGTAAGCGCCGCTGTCCCCGGCCGCGGCATAAAAGCTTTGCCCCTGCGCCGCAAACTGCTGAAAAATCGTGTTTTCGGCAGCAAGCAAAGGGCCAAGGCCCTGTTGTTTTTCGGGAATACCCCAGGACGAGCTGATTTCTTTGGCGGTGTTGTCGGAGGCAATGCGGCTGTAGGTGTCCACAAGCCCCTGACCGGAGTTGGGGCCTTCATAGACCAGCAGTTGGCTGACACCGGCGGCCAGCGCGGTCATCAATTGAATGTCCAGCGTCACCTCACCGGCCCCGCCACCGGGCTGTCCGTCGAATCCATCGACCAGAATGTTTTTCAGCGGAACATTCGGCAGGTTATAGTAATTCTCGTAAAAAGTGATGTCGCTCGGGGTGTAGCCGTCCAGCTCAAGCAGGCCCAGGGTACGTCCGCTGCCGGTGAGCTGGGTTTGATCCAGGTTGTACGCATATTTGATGTCATTGGGCGTCAGACCGCCGTAGGGGCCGTTGCCGATGTCATTGGGCCGAAACGCAGGCTGCAAGCTGGGATGCGCTCCAAAAACAGGCAAATCGGAAATGGGCCGGCGGGGAAGAGAGAGCGGCGGGGACAGGCGCCGCGAAAGGGGGCGCGCCTGAATGGCGTCCGAAAGCCCAATAACGCCGTTCAACCGCCCGACCAGCGCGGCGGGGATCAGCGGTTCAGCATCCGGCGCGTGAAACAAGCGCCCGTCATGGGCCTGGTAGCGCAGCAGATGCACACCGAACGCTGAATTCACGGCGGACGCCGATGCCGAAACATCCAGCAAAAGGCGATTTGGGTGCGTCCCCGTAATTGTCAGCCCCTTGGCCCGCGCAAATGCCATAACAGCGCGGTAAGACTGCTCGGTCGGCCCGAAACGGCGGGTAAACTCATCCCCCGTCAAATACTGCCCGTACAGCGAGTCATGGGGATCATACAAGCGGCGCAGCGTGTCCGCGAGGCCGGCAGGATCGCGCAGCGGCAGCGCCAGCGCCAGCGAAATCTTTTCCCCCTGGTTTACCCGGCCTAAGAAGTGGGCCTGTGCGACCGCCGCCTGCGGAATATGGCCGCTCAGACGCACCCTCGCCGAATCGGCTCGGCTTTCTCCAGGAAAACCGAGCACCGAAACCAGACCCAGCAGCACGGCCAGAGCGGACAATCGCCCGTTGCCTGCGAGTATCAATTTCCCTAACATATTCACTGGATAAAGACCCTTTCACGCGCAGTAAAAAACACAGCAGTGTGCGATAAGAGTAACACAACCGCGCCGACTTGTCAAGACTTCCCAGGGAGAAACCTAAAATTGGCCGTCAGGAATTGGTGCGGACATCGCGCAGGTATTTGACATGGCCGTCAAAAAACACGCGGTTTCGTCCGCCGAAATGGACTCCCAGACCCTTCATGGCAGCAGGGGCGGGAGAAGTACTCGGAAAATACGGGTCAACCGCAAGTTCCAGATCAGCTTCGCTCGTCGGCACAAGAGGATCGATGGTCGTTTCAGGAAACGGCCCGGTGTTTTCCACGTCAATGTCGGCAACGCACTGCTGGGGCAGCTTGCCCCAGCACTCGGACGGCTTGGAAAAATTGGGCCGGTCAAAGCGCCACATCCAGTAGCGGGTCGTCAATCCGTCCGCGGTCGTTTCGGCTACCCGGTTGTAGCCTGGCGCGATCACTTGATCCATCGCGCCGCCTTTGACGCTGGGGCAGGACCAGATGCCATCGCCCCGGATGTAGGGGTTCAGTACCGTCGCCGCCCAGCCCGCACGCGGATCGGAAGCAGGAAACGAGCCTGCTCCCCACTGCGGAAACGCCGGCAGCGTTGCCTTCAAGTCCCGCCGATCCGGCAGGAGTTCATCACTGTCCTGCTCATATTGAATCATCGCCAATGCAATTTGCTTGAGATTGGACTGGCAGGCCGCCCGGCGCGCATTTTCCCGCACTTTTTGGAAGACAGGGAATAAAATGGCGGCGAGAATCGCGATAATGGCGATCACGACGAGCAGTTCAATCAAAGTAAACGCGCATCGGTTTGTTCGGGACATGATGACTAAAACTTTCCCTTGACAGTATACCCTGTTTGCGGCTATAATTATTTCTATATGGATAGAAATAACGAAATGTCAGCGATGTTCAAGGCGCTTGGCGACCCGACACGCCTTCGCATCTTTGAGTTTCTGCGCGCCCAGTGCTGCCCGGTGGCGGTGGAGGGTGAGACGGGCGAAGTGCGCCCTGTCACCGGTCCGAATGTCGGTGAAGTCTGCTGCCATGTGACCGGCGAGTCGGCCATTACTTCCACGCTTTCATTCCACCTGAAAGAGCTGCGGCAGGCCGGGCTGATTACAATGGAAAAACAGGGACGGCATATCATCTGCGGCGTCAATCGGGACGCTGCTTTGCGGCTGGTCGCATTTCTCAGCGAAACCGCCGCGCACCGAGAAAGCAGCCCTTGCTGCGATTAAGGAGACTATTCAGTGAAACTCACTCAATTTCAGGAACTGCTGCAAGACCATCCTGACAAGCCCTTCCATCTGGTTCTGCCCAGTCAAAGCGCCGTCCCGGTCTCATTTCATATCACCGAAGTCGCCCATGTGCAGAAGCGGTTTATTGACTGCGGCGGCAGGCTGCACACGACGGACACCTGCCAGTTGCAGGCCTGGCTGGGAACGGATACGGATCATCGCCTCTCGTCGGGCAAAATGGCAGACGTGCTGCATCTCGCCAAAAGGATTTTGCCCGATGGGCAGGATTTGGACATTGAGATTGAATACGAGGACACAGCGATCTCGCAGTATCCGGTCACGAGTTATGCAGTCACGGAGGCCGCCGTTGTTTTCCATCTGGCGGCAAAACATACCGACTGCCTGGCAAAAGACATTTGCCTGCCGACACTCCCCATGGCACAGAGAGCAAACACGGCGGCCTGCTGCGAGCCGAATTGCTGCGACAATTAAGGAAATACCCGTGAAAACAGTGCTGTTTGTCTGCGTTCACAACGCAGGCCGCTCTCAAATGGCGGAAGCGTTGCTGAATAAGCTGGCGAAGAAATACGGATTAGCCGTGCAGGCGGAGTCGGCAGGAACCATTGCCGGAACGGAAATCAATCCTGTGGCGCGGCAAGTGATGGACGAAATCGGCATTTCGCTGGAGGGGCAGACGCCGAAGCTCCTGACTCAGACGATGGCCGATGCCGCCGACCGGATTATCACCATGGGCTGCGGGGTGGATGCGGATGTTTGCCCCGCACGTATCCACCTGTCCGAAGACTGGGGGCTAGACGATCCTAAAGGGCAGCCGGTGGAAAAAGTCCGCGTAATTCGCGATTTGATTGCGGCCAAAGTGGAAGAATTGTTGAAGGAAATCGGAGGGAGCGCGTGACCGATCCCATGCACCGCCGATACGCGGCGGAATTCATCGGCACGTTCGCCATTGTGTTTGCTCCCATTGCGCTGTCAGCGACCGGCCACTTGTCCGGCGGCGACAGCAGCTTACTTGCCGCCGCCTGGGTTTCGGGTCTGGCGGTGCTGGCAATGATCTACGCGCTGGGCCACATTTCCGCCGCGCATTTCAATCCGGCGGTCACGCTGGGATTTGCCATTGCGGGCCGTTTTCCCTGGCGGTATGTTCCCGCCTACTGGGCCGCACAATTCTTGGGCGCGGTCACGGCAGCAGGCCTGACCGCCCTGCTGTTCGGGCCGGGACATGGCACACATATCCCAACTGTCGCCGCGCCGCGCGCTGTCGCCCTGGAAGCGGTGCTGACGTTCTTTTTGATGCTGGTCATTATTGCCGTCGCGACGGACAAGCGAGTCAATGGTGCGGTGTCCGGCCTCGCCATCGGCCTGACCGTCGTTTTTGACATTCTCCTCGGCGGTCCGGTCACCGGCGGCTCCATGAACCCGGCGCGTTCTTTTGGCCCGGCGCTGTTTGCCGGAAGCGCAGCCCTGCCTTATGTCTGGATTTATTTTCTCGGCCCGGCGCTGGGCGCAGCGGTTGCCTCGCGCACCTATGAAGCTATTCGCGGCGGCGAAGACCATGCCCAAAGTGCGCCCAATGATCTGCTGGATGCCTTGCGGGAGATTGAGCAGGGAGCCTGAGCGAAATTATGATATAATACACTCAATGGCTGCCAACTTAAAAACTATCCTTTTATACTTTGCAGTTTGGATAGTTCTCAGCGAGTCAGGATATTTTTTAGAGAGATTTGTTTGGTGTTTGTCTCACGGCAAATCTGTACAGCATGTCTTCCTATTAATGCTGCTCAAACGAGCTACCCTTCATTATTGGACTGTATCCCTAATCAGTATTATGGTACATTACCTGCTCGTCATCGGCATTTCCCTGCACACATTGAATGTCCACGCCATCCGGCTGCCCGGTAGACCGACAGTTAAGATATTGTTTGTCAGTTGCGTAATGGGATTAATTGAATATCTCCTGATAACATTCGGCCATCAGCGTATCACAGGAGTTTTGAGCTATACAGTGGGTCTGCCGAATTTAGTGGCAACAATGGTAGCCGGTTTTTCTCTGCGTTATAGTTTGCCTGGAATACAACAAAGAACTTTAGAGACAGCTTCTATAGATGGCGTCTGGCCCCCTGCACCACGATCTACACTCTGACTATGCAGACACAAAAAAGCCGGGCAGCGGTGGCTTCCCAGCAGAATCTGCGTAGTCTGTTGCCCTGCCGCTAAAGCAACAGGCTAAACAGACAAAACCCTTCGGGGCCAAGAATAGACACACTGGACAGCGTCCTCAGCCCCGAAGGGGGTTCCGTCCGTGTAGACCGGCCCTTCAGGGCTGGGTCTTATGGGAGGGATACGATTTATACAACAACGTCCGACAAAAGTAAAAAGCCACCCTAAATGGGTGGCTTTTCGCTTTTTTTAATGTAAACAAGGGGACGATTGGATTCGAACCAACGGCCTTCTCCTTCGCAGGGAGACGCTCTAATCCACTGAGCTACGTCCCCAGGAGCGTTTTGACGCAGCGAAGGACATTATACCGGGCGGGAAGCCGCCTTGTCAAGCGGAGAATTTCTGAAAATAATCGCCTGAGAGTCGTCCAATCCGTTGACATCGTTTGCAGACAGTGCCATAATGGGCCTAGTTGTATTCTCCGACTAATCTAGTCGGAGATGTCCGAGATGAACAATCTTTTGGAAAGCACGTCTTCTTTTTATCATGGCACGCACTACAAATGACACCGTGAACGACGAAACCCAGTCCCCGCCCTCTTATGCCCGGCCTGTCCTTTTGATGCTGGCCGCGCTGCTGGTGGTGGGCGCTTTGGTCTGGCAGGCAGTGGCGGCGGGCGGCTCGCCTGACCCGACAGCAAAAGGATTAAGCCCTGCGGCGATGACCCTCAGTACGGGCATCCTGGTGTTTCGGGAAGGATTGGAAGCCATTCTGGTACTGGCCGCGGTGACAGCGGGCATGGCGCGCGGGCAGCAGAAAGAGTATCTGCGGGCCGTTCCAGTCGGCGGCGGCGCGGCGTTTCTGGCGACAATTGCGACATGGTTTCTGGTCGTCGCGATCATTTCCCATGTCAATGCGCCTGAGATGGACATTCAGGCCGCCACCGGTCTGCTGGCGATTGCGGTGCTGCTGGTCGTAATGAACTGGTTTTTCCACAAGGTTTACTGGACCGGCTGGATCGCCAATCACAGCAACCGGCGCAAGCGTTTGATGGAAGCCGCCGGCGATTCGGAGGCGCGGACATTTCTGGGGCTGGCCCTGCTGGGGTTTACCGCCATTTACCGCGAGGGCTTTGAGATTGTTTTGTTCCTGCAAAACCTGCGGCTTCAGGCGGGAAATGCGATCATCTTTCAGGGCGCGGCCATCGGGCTAGGGCTGACTTTAATGGTCGCCGGGCTGACGTTTATCGGCCACAAGAAGCTTCCCTACAAGAAAATGCTGGTGGTCACCGGGGTGCTGCTGGGCGTTGTGCTGCTGGTCATGGTCGGCGAAAGCGTTCAGGAGATGCAGCAGGCCGGGTGGCTGGCGACCACCCCGATTTCCATCCCCATCCCGGACTGGATGGGCCTATGGTTCTCCCTGTTCCCTAATGTCCAGAGCCTCGCCGCCCAGGCGCTGGCCGCTGCTTTGGTGGCTGGCTCGTATGTCGCGGTTCCCGTCGTGCGCGGGGCGCAAATGAAGCGGCAGGCGCAGGCAAGCGCTTCCAGCCTATCGCAGTTTATGGCGGACGAAACGGGACACACCGAGATGCCGCTCAGCGCCATGCAGGCCGGCGACTTCGGCCATGTGCTGTCGTTTAGCCCTGCCTGCCCCCGGCGCGAACAGTTGCAGCAGCGGGGATTTATCCCCGGCACGGAAGTCATCGTGGCGCGCGCGGCGTCGCCGGGCGGCTCCCTTCGGGTGCGGGTGCGCGGCGCACAGATGTCACTGCCGAGGCACGAGGCGGACGCGATCATTATGCGCCGCTGCCCGCCGGATGCACCTGTCTGAACGGGCCAATCTTCCCCGCTACTTACTCAGAAACTGTATAGAAACTTTTGACGGGCGGTTGAAACCGCAGCAACAAAAGCACAAAACCGGCCTTCGCCGGTTCCAGAATCAGTCGCCGAAGGGCGACTTCGTGCTTTTGTTGCCGCGAATTCATTCGCCTGTTCTGTCAAGAGTTTGAAGGCTTTTGTCAGGCAGCCCCGCGGAGCCGGGCAATGTCGCGCAGCGGCGGCGCGCCGAACAGGCGGCTGTATTCGCGGCTGAACTGGGACGCACTTTGATAGCCGACCCGGTAGCCAGCCGTCCCGGCGTCCAAAGCCTCCGACAGCATCAAGCGGCGTGCTTCCTGAAGGCGCAGGTGCTTCTGATACTGAAGCGGACTCAGGGCAGTCACGGCTTTGAAGTGGTGATGGAGGCCCGATGCACTCATACACACCTCCTGGGCAATGGTCTCAATACGCAGAGGTTCGGCGTAGTGCCGCTTGAGCCAGTCAATTGCTCGGGCGACGCGCTGGGTCAGGCTATCGTGCAGGGCGATCTGGCGCAGCCGCGCACCCTGCTCCCCCGTGAGGAGCCGGTACAGCAGCTCGCGCAGGGCCGGCGGAGCCAGCATGGGGATGTCCTGCGGAGTCTCCAGCAGGCGCAGAAGCCGCAGGACGGCCTCCAGCAGCGGTGCATCTGTTCGGCTCAGGGACAGGCTGCGCTCCGCTTTTCCTTCCGCGCTTTTTCCGAAAGCGCTTTGCGGGGAATTCATTTCCATCAGCAGCAGACTGATCTGGCGGGGGTCGATGTCAAGACACATCCCCAAGTACGGCTCCTGCGGTGATGCCTCCATCACCTGCGCGGTGAGGGGCAAATCGACCGACATCAGCAGATACTGCGAGGAGTCGTGCCGGTGCAGCTCCTCGCCCAGCACGGCCAGCTTGCAGCCCTGCGCGACCACGCAAAAGGTCGGCTTTTGAACGCCGTAAACCGGCAGTGACGGGGCCGACAGACGGTGCAGCGTCAGCGGGGCTATCTCGGTCAGGCTGACTCCCTCCGAACTGGTCAGCCGATCAAGCAGAGCGGTCAGTTCCGCCTGCTTCCGGCAAAGCGCGTTTTCCATGCCCCCAGTATACCTGCTTCGTTTTCAGGATTATCCCAAAAAGCATTCGCCCTTGCAGGATCAGGCAATAATCTTGCAGGATTCGGATACAGGTTTCTCCGGCGACGGGAGTAAGATAAACGGACAAAACACAGGAGATTATAAGCATGAATGTTTCAGGATACGCGGCCCAGTCGGCCACAGCGCCGGCTGCGCCCTGGGAATTTGAGCGGCGCGAGCCGCGCGCGGACGATGTGGTTGTTGACATTCTCTACTGCGGCGTCTGCCACACCGACATTCACCAGACGCGCAACGGGTGGGGCTACAGCACCTACCCGATGGTTCCGGGCCACGAAATCATTGGGCGCGTCAAAAGCGTCGGCGGCGATGTCACTGAATTCAAGCCCGGTGATATGGTAGGCGTTGGGACAATGGTGGATTCCTGCCAGCACTGCGA
Source organism: Capsulimonadaceae bacterium (assembly GCA_965277095.1). GTDB lineage: Bacteria > Armatimonadota > Armatimonadia > Armatimonadales > Capsulimonadaceae > JANXMY01. The sequence goes on along the minus strand of OZ255718.1, from coordinate 1,341,779 downwards.
AGCCTGCCGGGCCGGCCTGGAAGTGTACTGCGAAAACCTCTGCACCCAGACCTACAATGACAAAGACCGGCATGACGGCTCGCCGACCTATGGCGGCTACTCGGATAAAATTGTCGTGTCCGATAAGTTTGTGCTGCACATTCCCGACGCGCTTGACCCCAAAGCCGCCGGGCCGCTGCTGTGCGCGGGCATCACGACTTACTCACCTCTCAAACACTGGAAAATCGGGCCGGGCCACAAAGTCGCTGTGGTTGGCCTCGGCGGCCTCGGACACATGGGCCTAAAATTCGCCAAAGCGCTGGGCGCAGAAGTGTCCCTGTTCACCCGCAGCGCCGGCAAAGAGGAAGAAGCGCGGCGGCTGGGCGCAGAGCATGTCATCATTTCTACCGACCCCGCACAAATGGCGGCGGCAGGCAATCGCTTCGACTTTATTCTGGACACCGTGCCGAGCGCCCACGACCTCAACCCCTACCTCGCGACGCTGAAGCGAGACGGCACACATATTCTGGTCGGCCAGCTTGATGCGATTGAGCCGCCGCTTCTGGGGGTAATGCTGATGGCGGGGCGAAAGTCCCTGGTCGGCTCCGGCACAGGCGGGATCGCCGAGACCCAGGAAATGCTGGACTTCTGCGCCGAGCGCGGCATTGCCTGTGACGTGGAGACGATCAGCATTCAGGACATCAATGCCGCCTTTGAGCGCGTCCTGAAAAGTGATGTGCGCTACCGGTTCGTCATTGATATGGCCTCCCTGGGTCGTTAGAAACACGCAGATTGGAAAGCAAGAAACGGATTGCTTGGCGGAGCGCCTGCGGTGTATGATGGAGGTATCAGCCTTTGACAAAAGATAGGGATACCAAACGCATGAACACAGGGACAAACAAGGGGGCGCAGACACTGGCCGTGACCAATGACCCCCGCTGGGCGTCGGTCACGGCCCGAAACGCGGACGCCGACGGGACATTTTTCTTCTCGGTCGCAAGCACGGGCGTCTACTGCCGCCCGTCGTGCGCCTCACGCCTCGCGCGGCCCGAAAATATCCGTTTTCACGCGACGGCTGCGGAAGCGGAAAGGGCCGGTTTCCGGGCCTGCCGGCGATGCAGACCGCTTCAGTCGCCGCTGCCGGAGCAGCAGGCCGCAAAAGTCGCCGACGCCTGCCGCTTGATTGAAACCAGCGAGGAAGAACCCCGCCTGGCCGCTCTTGCGGAGAAAGCCGGCCTGAGCCGCTTTCATTTCCACCGGGTCTTCAAAGCCTTAACCGGGGTAACGCCAAAGAAATACGCCGCGGCGCATCGAGCGGAGAAGATGCGCCGCACATTAATCGGCAGCGAGACTATTTCCGAGGCGATCTATGACGCGGGCTACCAATCCAGCGGGAGATTTTATGCCAGCTCGGATGAGGTTTTAGGCATGACACCTTCGGCATTCCGCGCCGGCGGAACAAACACGGACATCCGTTTCGCAATCGGGGAGTCTTGCTTCGGCTCTATTCTGGTCGCGCAAAGCGAGCGCGGCATCTGCGCGATACTTCTGGGGGATGATCCGGGGCAATTAGCGCGGGAGCTTCAGGATCGGTTTCCACGCGCAACGCTGATTGGCGGCGACCACAGCTTTGAGCAGCATGTGGCAAAAGTCGTCGGGTTTGTCCAGGCCCCATCCCTGGGCCTGGACCTTCCACTTGACATTCGGGGGACGGCGTTCCAGCAGCGGGTGTGGCAGGCCCTGCGCGAGATACCCTGCGGCTGCACGGCAAGCTATACGGCCATCGCCGTCAAAATCGGCCTGCCGAAATCGGTACGCGCTGTTGCCCAGGCCTGCGCGGCCAACACTTTGGCGGTTGCGATCCCCTGCCACCGCGTCGTCAGGAGCGACGGCCAGCTTTCCGGCTACCGCTGGGGTGTCGAGCGCAAACGTGCTCTCCTAAGCCGCGAGGCGCAGGGGTGACAGCCGGAGCAGATTTTTCCCCAGCCTTTTATCGGATTATCGGACGCTTTCCATATCCTGCGCGATCTCAAAAAGAAACCAGGTACGCCGCTCGGCTTCATCCAAAAATGTTTCCAGCAGGTTGCTGGTCGCGAGGTCTTTGGCGTCGTCCGCGACTTCGGCGGCTTCGCGAAGCTGCTGGGCCATGTGGCGGTTGTCCTGCATCAGCCGGCGCACCATTTCCTGCGGGGCAACAAATTCATCATTGTCATCGTGAATGGTCTGCATCTGGCCGATGTGCGTGAGAGAGCGGACGGTTGCGCCGCCGATTTTGCGAATGCGCTCGGCCATCGGGTCAATGCCGGCGAGTATCTGCTCGGCCTGCTTGTCAAACAGCAGGTGCAGGTCCCGGAAGCGCGGGCCGGACAAATGCCAGTGGAAGTTCTTCGTCTTCACATACAGGGCAAACGAGTCCGCAATCAGCGGATTTACTGCGTTGGTGACAGCCTTTGCCTGCGCGGGGGTCAAATCCGTAGGTGTGGCAAGCTGGGGCACTGCGGGATAATTCTTCGGAAAACCCTCGGAATGACTTCGGGCCGGGCTGCCGTCGGCAACGACGGCTTCATTCTGGCTGTGATGGTTCGTCGTTTTTTCAGGTGCGGTAACTGCCATGGAATTGCTTTTCTTTCTATTCTTGTCAATTATTGGTTTCGGGCCTGGGCAAGACATATTTACACAGAACATATTTACACAGAACATATTTACACAGAACATATTTACACAGAACATATTTACACAGAACATATTTACACAGAACCGGGCCGCCGTCAAACCGAGCGGGCGCTGAGTTACTTGTTCAGCCCAGCAGCGGCGGTACTTCCGGCGAAATCGAGACTTCCAGCACGGTTGGCGCAGCCGAAGCCCCGCGTCAGTGCGGCGATGTCCAGACCCGGCAGGTCCAGGTCCGGTATGCCGGAAGTTTTGTCGTGTTCGGCAAATGATTTAAGAATTGCGTACTCCGAATTGCGCGGCACGACAAACAAAACGGGCAGTTTGTGCTGAGCCGCCGTCCACAGCGCCTGAATGGAATACTGGAAAGAGCCGTCCCCAATCACGGCGATCATCTTGCGGTTTCGGCCCGTATCCCGCTCCGCCAGTGCCGCGCCCACCGCAGCAGGCGGTAGGTTTCTTCGCGAACGGTGGCTATGTGTTTCTTCCTTCCTGCGCTCCCATATCCGAAAAGTCATTATCCCAAACCGGCGGAAGGGTATAATGCCTTCATGCAAACCGACAACATTCCCGGTCTTCTTTCCGTTGACCCCTGGCTTGCGCCCTATGCCGACCATTTGCGGCGGCGTCAGGCGCACTACGCACACCTGCACGCGGTTCTGGCCCAGGAAGGCGGCCTGCGCGGCGCAATCAGCCAGGGCCACGAGTTTTTCGGATTCACACGCGGTGAGTGGGACGGCGCGGCGGGCGTCTGGTACCGGGAATGGGCGCCGGGCGCGCAGAGTTTGCGCCTCATCGGCGACTTCAACGGCTGGAACCGGGATACCCACCCTATGACGCGCGATGACTGGGGCGTCTGGAGCGTGTTTCTGCCGGACAGCCTTTACGCCGGGACGCTGACACACGGCAGCCGGGTCAAAGTGCATGTTGTCAGCGACGAGGGGGGAATGGATCGCATTCCCGCATATGCCCGCCGCGTCGTACAGGACTCGGAGACCCAGGATTTTGCCGCGCAGGTCTGGCTGCCCCCGGTTCCCTACAGTTTTGAGCATAACCCTCCCCCGATGAACGGCGGCCTGCGAATTTATGAGGCGCATGTCGGCATGGCCCAGGAAGAAGGGCGTGTCGGGACATTTGCGGAGTTCACGCAGAACATTCTGCCGCGCATCGCCGGGCTGGGCTACAATGCCGTTCAGCTCATGGCGGTGATGGAGCATCCCTACTATGGCTCCTTCGGCTACCATGTCAGCAGCTTTTTCGCGGTTTCGTCCCGGTTCGGTACACCGGAAGACTTAAAGGAGCTGATTGACACGGCGCACAGCCTCGGCCTGCGCGTCCTGCTGGATTTGGTGCATAGCCACGCCGTCAAAAACACGCAGGAGGGCCTGAACCACTTTGACGGCACAGATTATCAATACTTTCATGCCGGGGCGCGCGGGCTGCATCAAGCCTGGGACTCGCTGACATTTGACTATGCCAAATATGAGGTGCGCCGGTTTCTGCTCAGCAATGTTCGATTCTGGCTGGAAGAGTTTCGCTTTGACGGGCTGCGCTTTGACGGTGTGACCAGTATGCTGTACCACGATCACGGATTGAACCGAATTTTTACGTCCTATGACGATTATTTTGGCGGAAATGTCGACGACGACGCAGTCGCCTACCTTCAGGCCGCCAATGAGCTGGCGCACTCGCTCAATCCCGGCGCGGTCACGGCAGCCGAAGATGTCTCCGGGATGCCCGGCCTGGCGCGGCCCAGCGCCGAAGGCGGCCTGGGATTTGATTACAGGCTGGCGATGGGCGTGCCGGATTACTGGATCAAGCTCGTCAAGGAAACGCCGGATGAAGCCTGGAGCCTGAGTGCGATTTACGAAGAGCTGATGAACCGCCGCCCCGGCGAAAAGCGCGTCGGCTACGCCGAAAGCCACGACCAATCCCTGGTGGGCGACAAAACGCTTGCGTTTCTGATGATGGACCAGGAGATGTACTGGAACATGGGCCGCGAAAGCCAGAGCCTGGTGATCGAGCGCGGCATCGCCCTGCATAAACTGATCCGGCTGCTGACATTCAGCCTGGCCGGAGAAGCCTACCTGAACTTCATCGGCAATGAGTTCGGGCATCCCGAATGGGTGGACTTTCCCCGCGAAGGCAACGGGTTCTCGTACCATCATGCCCGGCGTCAGTGGTCGCTTGCGGATAATCCGGCTCTGCGCTATCAATTCCTGAACGAGTTTGACCGAGCCATGCAAAGTCTGGATGCCCTGTATTCGCTTCTGCCCGATCCGCTGATTGAGCAGCTTGCGCTGCACGAAGACACCCAGCAGCTTGTTTACCGGCGCGGGCCGCTGGTGTTCGCGTTCAATTTTCACCCGACGAATTCCGTCGCCGACTTACGCATTCCCGTCCCCGACCACGCCGATTATCAGGTCGTGCTGAATACGGACGACGCCCGGCTCGGTGGCCTGGGGCGCGGCGCGGCCGGCGTCGTGTCCACCCTTCAGACAGTTCCCATGTACGGGCGCGGCCAAAGCGTCCAAATCTACCTGCCCTCGCGCAGCGCGCAGGTGCTGGCCCCGATCTTCCCGGAGGTTTACTGATGGCACATTTAGCCGATCCGATGACTTTTCAGCCGGAAGCGCCCCTTGTGTCACGCAAGCATTGGACCCGCGACGAATGCCGTCAATTGATGGAGTTAGGCATTCTCGAGGAGGCCCGCTTTGAGCTGGTGCATGGAGACATCATTCCGAAAATGACACAGCATGAACGCCACATTTTCACCTGCAAGCAAGTGCAAAAATCGCTGGAAGCGATTTTTGGCGAAGAGTATGTCCGCATGGCGGCCCCGATTGCCATTGGCATCCATGAGGAGCCGGAACCGGATGCGGCAGTGGTGACACGCATCGGACGTGAGTATCTTCACCTGGGAACACCCGCACCGCTGGATGTCCGCTTGGCCGTAGAAGTCTCGGATAGTACGCTTCGGTGGGATTTAACGGCAAAAAAAGAACAGTACGGCAGCGCAGGAATTGCGGACTACTGGGTCGTCAACATCAATGCCCGCACTTTGCATATTTTTCGCGGGCCTACCGAAAACGGCTATTTGGAAGAAACCATTTTGATGGATTCCGATGTCGTCCAGCCTTTGGCTGCCCCGGATTACGCCGTGCGCGTCGCGGATCTGCTGCCCTGAGCCATCTGCCGATTTTCGGGTATGATAGCCCCATGAAAATGCCGGTTGTTCTGCTGACACTGCTGGCCGCGGCAGGGCTGGAAGCGGGCGGGGATGCGCTGGTGCGAGCGGGTTTGTTCGGACCGTCCCCGCTCCGCCGCCTGCTGCTGCTGATCCTCGGCGGCGCGGTTTTGTTTGTTTACGGATGCGTGGTCAACCTGCCGCGCTGGGATTTCGGGCGGCTGCTGGGCATCTACGTCGCCGCCTTTTTTCTGATGGCGCAGCTCATCAACTGGATCGGCTTCGGACAGCGTCCGACGCTGCCGATCTGTGTCGGCGGCGGGCTGATTATTCTCGGCGGCCTGGTGATTTCTCTTTGGAACCCTTAATATGAACACTCTTGACACAATTATTCCGCAGGGTTGGGACACGGTGGCGCCGCACTTTGCCGCACTGGCACAGGAAGAATTGATGGCGGAGGGCGTCGGCGACTGGCTGCTGCGCTGGAGCGAACTGGAAAAAAGACTCGGCGAGGCCGGGGCAAAAGCTTCTCGCGCCAAGTCCGAGGATACTACTGATGCCGAAGCTGAGAAAGCGTATCTGCACTACGTTCAGCAGATTGTTCCCCGATGGACAATCGCCGCGCAGAGTTTGAAAACCAAGCTGCTGGCCGTGCCGGGCTACGAGCCTTTGCCGGAGCATCGCCAGTTTCTGCGGCGGCTGCGAAACGATGCAGATTTATTTCGCGCGGACAACGTCCCGCTTCAAGCGCAGCTTCAAACGCTTGCCAATGACTATGACAAGCTGACCGGGCCGATGGCGGTGACGCTTGGCGGGCGAGAAATGACCCTGCCGGAAGCTGAGGAGCGGTGGCAGGACCCGGATCGCGCTGTCCGCGAGGAAGCCTGGCGGGCCGTCATGGCCCGCTGGGGCGAATCGCGCTCGGAACTCAATGCGCTCTACCTGCGGCAGCTTCCCCTGCGGCGCCAACTGGCGAAAAACGCCGGACTGCCCGATTACCGCGCGTATATGTGGCGTGCGCTCAGGCGCTTTGACTACACGCCCGAAGACAGCCTGACCTTTCACCGGGCCATTGAAACCGAAGTCGTGCCGGTCGCCCGCAAGCTGCTGGAAGCGCGCCGCCGAAAGCTGGGCGTCGAGACGCTGCGCCCGTGGGACCTGCTGGCCGACGCGGAAGGCCGGGCGCCGCTGCGCCCGTTCGCCGATGTCGCGGAACTGGAAAATGGCACCAGCCGCATCTTTGCTCAGGTAGACCTGGAACTGGGCCGGGACTTCGAGAAGCTGCGGCCTGACTTTCTGGACCTGGGTTCGCGCCCCGGCAAAGCGCCCGGCGGCTACTGCTCGTTTTTCCCCCAGACCGGCCTGCCGTATATCTTTATGAACGCGGTCGGCACGGAGAGCGATGTGCGAACACTGCTGCATGAAGGCGGCCATGCCTTTCACGGGCTGGCTTCCAGCGCGACTCAGCCGCTGCTGTGGAACCGGGGCGCGCCGATGGAGTTTAACGAAGTAGCATCTATGGCAATGGAGCTGCTGGCGATGCCGTATCTGACGGAGGATCAGGGCGGCTTTTACACTTCCGAACAGGCCCAGCGGGCGCGGCAGGAGCAGTTGGAGCGCATTGTACTGTTTTTGCCCTACATGGCGGTCGTGGACGCTTTCCAGCACTGGGTTTATGCGGAAGCGCCGGAGAACGTCACTGCCCCGGAAATGGACGCGCAGTGGGACAGCCTCTGGACCCGCTTCATGGGCGGCACAGACTGGTCCGGTCTGGAGGCCGAGCGCATGACGGGCTGGCACCGGAAGCTGCACATTTTCACGGTGCCGTTTTACTATGTGGAGTACGGCCTGGCCCAGCTTGGCGCGCTGCAAGTCTGGCGCAACGCGCTGACCGATCAGGCCGATGCTGTCCGGCGCTACCGGGCCGCGCTGGCGCTGGGGAATACGCGCTCCCTGCCTGACTTGTACGCGGCCGCCGGTGCGCGCCTGGCGTTTGACCGCGAAACCGTCGGCGAGCTGGCCCAGCTTGTCGCTTCGCATCTGGCGATATAGGCATACGCCGCCCAATCCCAGTAAACTTGGGGGTAAGGATAGGGGCCGGTGCGCCCATAATAAAACTGTCTGACCCGCCAATCGCTGCTCGACAAAGGCAAACCCGTGGAAACATGGGGACGCAAAGCCCAGGGCCTAACCGCAAGCGGTGTAAACCGCCGCGCATGGCTGCCTCGCCTCCGAAAGTGCGACAGCATGACTATAGATCACCGGCCGCCCGGCCCCCTTCTAGAAGGGGCCGGGCGTTCTGCCGTTTGAGTTTTATCCCTAGAGGCCGGCTCCCGGCTTGCCAATAATCAGAGCATGAAAGTGATCCGGCACACACGCCATGCTGACCAGATAATGCGGATGGAAGGAACGCTGGCAGTCGCCGGGGTCGGCGGCGGCCTTTTGCTGTGGGCGGAGGCCGGGCATTTCGGCGGCTACGGGCTGGCGGCGGCGGCATTTCTCAGCCTGGGCGGCATTCAGTCCGGGGTGCGCGCCCTGCGGAATTACAACCGCTACCAGCGCGGGGCGGATGGAGAGGAATCGGTGCTGACGACCCTGCGCGCGCTGCCGGACAGCTACAGCGCCGTCTCCAATTTTGTGGTTCCCGGCACGCGCCAGGGTGATACGGATTTGCTGGTCCTCGGCCCGGCAGGTATTCTGGTGGTGGAGGTGAAAGCTTATACGGGCCGTTATGCCTGCCACGGGGATGCCTGGTTCGCCGTGCCGCCGGACGGCGCACGCCGGCCTCTGCGCTCCAGTGTTTCCCGCCAGCTTAAGCGCAACCGCAAGGCAATCGCCCATTACCTCGTGGACTGCGACGCCGCCGTTCCAGTCCATGCCGTGGCCGTTTTTCGTCCCGGCGTCCGCCTGGAGCTGACACTGCCCACGGTTCCAGTGCTGACGCAGGACGGCCTTCTGGACTATGTTCTTAGCCTCCCCCCCGCGCCGCGCCCTACCCTCGCCTCCGATTTGGAGACTCTCTTTACCCCGGAGCCGCCGGTTCGCAGCCTGCGGATGCCTGCCCTGTCGCGTTGAACTTGCGTTCGCTATTTTGCCGCCGGAGGCAGAGGCGCTCCCATGACCGGCAAAGCAATCATTCCCATTGTGGCGCCTGTCGGTCGGGGCGGAACGGTCATCTTTCCCAGTGTGTGTTTCAGCGGCAGCGGCCTGGATACATGCACAGGCTTTTTCATCGGCTTGAAAGCACAAGCGGCAGGCCCGCGCGTTGTCACGGCGCGGGCGCCGTGCAATACGCCTGTCCCGCAGGCAAGCAGCACCGTGGCGGCATAAGAAAACTTTTTGATGCGCCGATAACGCGCCGCCCGCAGGCCGACTGGGCAGTCTTGCGTCAGCATTGTTCCGTCTGCGCGGGTATGAAAGCGGACGCATAAATGGCCCTCCTGCTGAAGAACTATTTTTTCTGCCTCGGCGCGGGTCATCTCCGACAAGTTGTACACATTCTTGCGGCACTGGCCGCAGAAGCGAATTTGCTCCGTGCCGAGCATGGCCTTCCAATCGGCGTGGCAGGGAGAGGCGATTTTGATCTGGTCAAGCGGCGTCATACGTTTGGTCTCCTGTAGAAACTCAGACCCCCTTTGCAGGAAAACCTTCAATTTCGGTATCCAGGTACGATCCCTCCAGGTAAAATAGGCCATGATCGCGACCTACGAAGACCTCAGCCCGTCCGCGCTCGCTTCAATCGGCTTTGACGATTCTGTGCAGGCGTGCCGCGCTTTGCAAGGCATGGCAGGCGAAGGCGTGCCGGATGCGGCGTTTAACTCATTTCTCGCAGCCATCACTCAGGCCCTGGAAGGCTGTGCAGACCCAGATCGGGCTGTCGCGAACCTGGCGCGCTGGGCGGCAGCCGTCAGCAGCCGCGTGGCGTCTTACGGGCTGCTGGCAAACCATCCTGTTGTCGCGGGAATGCTGGTAACGATCTTTGCCGCCTCGCAGTTTTTTGCCGATCTGCTGATCCGTACCCCGGAATATCTGGAAGTGCTGACCAATCCCGCGATCCGCAATCGAGGCCGCGGCGAAGCGCAGCTCTGGGCCGACCTGACCCGGCGGGTGGGCATTGCCAAAACGCCGAATGCCCGGCGAGACGCGCTGCGCCGCTTTAAGCCCCCCGAAGTGCTGCGAATCGGCATCCGCGACCTGCTTGGCCTGGCTTCCATGCCCGAAACGGCGCGGGCGATCAGCGACTTTGCCGATGTGTGCGTCCGCATGGCGTGGCAAATCTGCGCCGAAGAACGCGGCCTGACAGAGGCGCCGTTCGCGGTGTTCGCACTGGGCAAGCTGGGCGGGCAGGAACTCAATTACGCCTCGGATATCGACTTAATTTTCGTCCATAGCGACGCGATGCCCGCCGCAGAGGCCGTCAAGCTGGGCGAAGCCATCCGGGACGCGCTGGCAAAAGCTACCGACGCCGGGTTTGTGTTTCGCGTGGACCTGCGCCTGCGGCCCGAAGGCCGGTTCGGGCCGGTCTCGAGGTCACTGGCGTCCTGCCGTGCGTACTATGAGTCCTGGGCGGAACCCTGGGAGCGTCAGGCTCTGATGAAAACGCGGTTTGTCGCCGGAAACGCCGAAGTCGGGGCAGACTTCGCGCGGCTGGCCGAGGACTTTGTGTATCCGGGGCGCGTGGAAGAAAGTTTTGTGGAAAACATTCGTGGCAACAAAAAAAGGCTGGAAGAAAAAATCGCACGGGCCGGCGATGCCGAGGTCAATGTCAAAGAAGGCGTCGGCGGCATCCGGGACATTGAATTCACGGTTCAGCTCATGCAGCTTGTCGCGGGAGGCTCCCGCCCGCATCTGCGCGGGGGCAACACGCTGCGCGCGCTGGAGGCCCTGACCGACGAGGGCTTGCTGTCGATAGGAGAGCGCGACTTGTTTCGCGAGTCCTATGAGTTTCTCCGAACCGTGGAACACCGCTTGCAGCTTCGCGACGAACTGCCGGTGCGAAACATTCCGCGTGACCGCGGCGAACTTCGTAAATTCGGGCGGCGTCTGGGCTACGCGGACGGAAACGCATTTTTGGCGGATTACCGGCGGCATACAAGGCGCGTCCATTTCCTGTTCCAGCGGCTATTTTACGGGCAAACAGAAACAATCGCCGCGCCCCAAACCGCACCGCTCTCGGAATGGGTTCTGGCGACGGATGATCCCGCCGCTCAGGCTTCACTGCGAGAGGCGCTGGCGACGCGCGGCTTCCAGGATGTTTCCGCCGCGCTGGCTCTTCTGCGCCGCAGCATCGCCGGCTCGGAATATGGAGAAATTTTGCCGGATGCTCAGGCGGCGTTCGCGGCACTGCTTCCGACTCTGCTTGATGCTGCCGCACTCACCGCCGACCCGGACGCCGCACTGCGCGGTCTGGACGCGCTGGCGCAGGCGGCTCCTTCCCGCGCCGCGCTGTACGAAACGCTGTCCGGGAATCCGGCCCTGCTGCCTCGCCTCTGCCGCCTGGCCGCAGATAGCCCTCCCCTGTGGCAGACGCTTCTGGGCCATCTGGAATTGCTGGACTTGCTGGCCGACGAGCAGGCGATGGATGAGCCGCCCGCAGTGTTCCCCCTGCCAACGCTGACTGCATTGGCGTCGCAGACGCGCCGAGCGAGGCTTCAAACAGGGGCGCGGGATTTGTGGGGTCTGGCTGATACGGGTCAAATTATAGCTGAAGTCACTGCCTCAGCAGAAGCGGCTCTGGAAAGCGCGCTCCAAATCGCGCGGCAGGAATTGGAATTTGCGGGCCGCTTCGCGATCATCGGTCTCGGCAAGCTGGGGGGCGGGGAGCTGGGCTACGGCTCGGATTTTGACGTGCTGTACGTCGCCGACCCGGAGCATTTGACCCCGGCGGCGCGGCTGGCGGAGCGGGCGCAGAAGCTGCTGCGCGGCGATTTGGCCCGGTTCGGCCTGTCTTACGAAATGGATGCCCGCCTGCGGCCTGACGGGCGAAAGGGTCAGTTGGTGCTTGACCCTGCCTCGTACCGGAGCTACTACGCCCATTCGGCGGCGACCTGGGAGCGCCAGGCCCTGCTCAAAGCCCGTCCCGTCGCCGGGGACGCCGCATTGGGGAGTGAATTCGCCGCGCTGGCCGAGTCAGTGGTTTACGCCGCTCCGCTGACAGAGTCGCAGGCCGGAGAAATCCAGTCCATGAAGCGGCGCATTGAAGCCGAGCGTCTCGATGACCCGAATGATCTCAAACTGGGGCCGGGCGGCCTGACCGATGTGGAATGGACCGCCCAGCTTTTGCAGCTTCGCCACGGCTCCCGCCATCCGCGCCTGCGGACACCCAGCACTCTGGACGCCCTGCGCCGCCTGCGCGACGATGCGTTTCTGACCCAGGTCGACTGGGAACTTCTGTCGGCAGCCTATGTCCAGACCATCCACCTTCGCAACCGAATGTTTCTCAAAACGGGCGTTTCTTCCAACGTGCCTCCGGCCCTGCCTGCCGATCTGCTTGCTCTGCGCCAAGAAGCGCGAGCCGTCTTCCTGCGGGTGTTTTATAGAAATTGACGCAGGGCCGGGTCTATAGGCTACTCCCCAATCTCATACCAAAGCGTCTTGAATTGCGGCCCGACGGTAAAGGTCAGACGGCCATTGGCATAAGCCGCCGGAACCTCCCCCACCCGCTTGCCCGTGCCGTCCAGCGCCCAGACATGGCGCGCCCCGCCATCGGTTCTGAGCGTCACCGTCGCGGGGATGCCTTCGGCCAGCGTCGGGCCGTGTCCCCACTGATCGCCAACACTGGTACGCGCCGCGTTCCAGACCATGCCTTGATTTTCCACCTTGCCCACCAGCGTCAGCAGCAGGCGGCGGGACTGCGGCACGGGCTTTTGATCCATCGCGGTCAGCGTTCCCGCCGCGAAATTGTTGCCGAAGGCAGGGAAAGTAAAGATGTTCTGCCCCAGCGTGGTTGTCTGCCCGCCAACATAGCCGACAAGGGACTGTGCGGCAATGAAAGTGCTCGAATAAATCGCGCCCCCGGCAGTGTTCTGAAGTTGCAGGGTGGCTTTCGCTCTATAGAAGCCAGGCAACATTATGACAGGAGCTGCCGGACGCTGAGTCAAAAAGCGTTTGTCGGGAAGTTCCCTACTAATTGAAATCCGCTGGCTGAATATGTCCGGCTGTTGGTCGCCGCTTGCCTTTTTCCAGACCGCCCCTGCCGCATCCGCAGTGATTTCCTTCTCCGACAGCAGAAGACTCGCAGGTTGGGCAGACGGCGAAATCGCCCCTGCCCGAAAAATCATTGCGGCGGAGGGCAAAAATGCGGTCTTGGCCGGGTCGCTGCCAATGCCGAAAAAGCCGCCGACTTTGTCGTTTTGTGCCTCCGTGCCGTAGTCGCCGTAGTCAAACAGGTAAATCGCGTCCCAGTCCTGAAACGCGGCGAATGTCGCCAAAATCGGCAGGGTCTCGGCCCGGTAATCATTTGGTGCGGGTTCATTGTATTCGGAGATGGAATAGGGCTTTCCGGCGACGCGATATTCCGCCAGATCGCGCAGAGTCCCGCCGCCCCCGTTCGCTAGGTCGGACACCATCGGCGTATTCCCAATCGTCCAGTCTTTCGGGTCCCAGGCTTTGTGCGGAAAAGCCGGATGCTGCCAGTACGCATGGTTGTCTGCGAGGTCCATCTTCGCCTCGCGCCCCAATCCCGTCAGGCCGCCCCAGGAAATTTGGGAACAAATAACATTGGCGTGGACACGCAGATCGTTTTTGAGATACGCCTGCATCTCATCGGCATACGCCCGCTCGGTGTCTGCGAGAAACGCGATCCAGTCGTCATGCTCGGCTTTCAGCGCAGACACGGGAATGTCAAGGTTCTTTTTCAGCAGCGACTGACCGGGTTGGAGGCCCGCGCCCGCCGCGCCGGGGTGGATTTGAAGCCCTTCAATCCAGACGGTTCCAGCCTGCCCGCCCAAAGTGAACGCGACGCGGCAGTGCGCGGGAACCGTGTCATGGGCAATGAAAACACAGGTGTAGGTCTTCCAGTCGGCTCCGACATCAGCCTTTGCCGACAGCCCGACGTTGTGCCAGTCGGCTTGATCCAGCCCGGCGGAAACGGGGACGGTGCGGGCCTTGTCTGCCTTCGCCCGGAACGTCACGGTGTAAGTTTCCCCATCGTGCAAATCCAGCCCGGTTTGATGCACCTTCACATGCCAATCCGTGCCGTCGGTCTGGGTGATGGCAACTTGCATGGGCGGAGCAGTCAAACCCGTGCCAGGGGTTGCTGCGAGCAGCGCCTGGGAGGTTCCCTGATGCTCGATGCTCCACTGGGAATTGCCCGTCAGCAGGCCAGGGCCGATTGGTGTCAGCCCCGCTATCCATGCCGCCTGCAATTTAGCGTCCGTGCCGTATTTTTGGAGCAGCCAATTATTCCAAAGGCCCGCCAGTTCACCTCGGAACGGCTCCGGCAGGGTGTCCAAATCGGCTCCCAGAGTGGCCCAGGGGTCGCCGACCAGCGAGTTCTCATTGTTGATCTCCACGACGGCCACGCAGGGATCAGCCGTATAAGAGAGGCTGGTGTAAGGGTTGACATGGGTAAGCAAGTCATGGGCATAGTTTTTTTGCAGCCGGATCATGCGGCGGTCAAATTCGTCCACGCGCTTGTCAAAGCTAAAGGGGATTTGAGTGACCGTCGCCGGAAAGCCGTCGGCTTCGGAGAACTGGCGGCTGACATGCAAATTCAGATTGACATAAATGCCGTTTTTCTTGAGCTGCGCGATCAGATAATCCAGCTTGTCTAGCTGCCCGGCGTCCAAGTGCTGCCGGTCTTTGTAGTTTGCGTCCCAAATGCTGGAGCCAGCTCCCCAGCCGGGATTGTCCATGTGGTGCAGGCGCACCAGATTGATGCCCAGTTTGGCAAGCCGCGCGGCCACTTTTTCGGCGTCGGCATGGGCGGGAAACGCCGCTTTAGCAACAAAGTTTGTGCCGAGAAAACGAATGCGTCTGCCCGTTTTACTTTCGACAAAATGGCTGTTTTTGGGGACAATAAAGCCATTCGCCCCGGCGGGCTTGGCATTCAGAAATGAAACATCGGTGACTGTGCCGGGGGACGCATCGTCCCAGGGCAGGACAAACGGGAAGGATGCGGGCGTCTGCGCCTGGCCGACACCGCCGAAGGCCAGCGTCAATACGACCAGGAATAAGAGGATTGGCTTCATTCGTTTATCCTTGTAAAAGGCAGTGTTCAGCGCGGGAATAAATTCCTCTCGCTAAAGTAAACGTCCTTCGGAAGAGAGCATCAGACGTTCGGCAGTTCTTCTACGTCCGAAGGACGATTATTGGGGAGCGAGGAATTTATTCCCTCGTGCCTGGCCTCTGCATCACCTGATTTTGTCATATTCAGCCGCAATTTGCTGCCATTGTAGCACACGAAATCGATATAACTTGGGAAGCCTGCCGGGTACAATGGGAAACATTATGTCTATCACCACCCCTACTCCTGCCGGCGGCAGGCCGCGCCAGCCGACGGAGCCGACGAGTCTGCCCCCGCCACATAAATATGACAGCGCCCTGGGGCGGCTGCGGCATTTGATTTTCGGACGCGCCCTGCCGACTTCAGGAGCCGGGCATCAGCGGCTGCCGATTTTTTTGGCTCTGCCGATTTTTTCCTCGGATGCCCTGTCTTCCAATGCGTATGCCACTGAGGCGATTTTATCCGTACTTTTGGGAACCGTTGCACTGACCGGCGCGGCGAACTTCCAGCCGACCTCGGCGCTCCATTTTGCCATTCCCATTGCCATCGGCATTTCGCTTCTGCTGGCCGTGGTCGTGCAGTCGTACCGGCAGGTAATTTTTGCCTACCCGGACGGCGGCGGGGCCTATCCCGTATCGCGGGACAATCTAGGCGTCGTGCCGTCCCTGGTCGCGGCGGCCTCGCTGCTGGTGGACTATGTGCTAACCGTCGCTACCTCTGTGGCGGCAGGCGTCGCAGCGATTATCACGGCCATTCCCAGCCTGCACCAGCATTTGATACTCATGTGTATTATCGGGATTTTAGTGGTGACACTGCTCAACCTGCGCGGCGTTAAAGAAGCAGGCTGGGCCTTTGCCGGCCCGTCTTATTTGTTCATTTTTTCTATTCTGGCTACCGTCGTGGCGGGACTGATTGCGATTGTGACCCACGCGCCGCATGTCACCGAGGCGGTCACGACGGGCCGAAGTTTTCAGGCTGCCTCCGTGGGAATGGAAACGATCGGTCTGTACGCTATTCTCAGGGCATTCTCGCAGGGGTGCGCGGCACTGACAGGGGTCGAGGCGATCTCCAATACCGTGCCGCTGTTTCAGGAGCCGCGCGAGAAAAACGCCGCCGCGACGACGGTTTGGATGGGCGTTTTGGCGATCCTCATGTTTATGGGGCTGACTATTTTGGCCTTCCGCTTCGGTATCAGCAAGCATCTCGACGCTACGCAGCCGGACTATCAAAGCGTGGTCGGGCAGGTCGCCAGCACCGCCTGGCCGGCGTCGATGCACTGGATGTTCTGGGTGGTGCAGCTTTCTACCGCATTGATTCTGGTGATTGCTGCCAATGCCGCGTTTGCCGGGTTCCCGCAGCTCACGTCCATGCTGGCCCGCGACAGCTTCCTGCCCCGGCAGCTTGCCAACATTGGCGACCGGCTTTCTTATTCCAATGGGATCATTCTGCTGTCCATCGCCGCGGTAGCGCTGGTGATTATTTTTCACGGCATTGTCAACAATTTGCTGGATTTGTATGCCATTGGGGTTTTTACCTCATTTACGCTGGCACAGATCGGCATGTGCCTGCGCTGGCTGCGGACCCGCGAGCGCGGCTGGCAAAGCTCATTGTTCTTCAATGCCCTGGGCGCATTTGCGACGGGGGCCGTCACCATTATCATCGGCATTTCCAAATTCGCCGACGGCGATGTGATCAGTCCCTACTTTCACTTCGGAAAATATGAGCCGCACTACGGCGCGTGGCTGGTGATCGTGCTGGTTCCGCTGATGGTGATGGCGTTCCTGCGAATCAATCGCCATTACGCCGAGATGAGCGAAGAACTGGCGATGGATCAGGTGGAAATGGTCGCGCCCCGGCACAACACGGTGCTGGTGCTGGTTTCGCGCGTCCACCGAGGCATCGCGGAAGCCCTGAACTATGCACGCCTGACCAGTGAAGACGTGCGGGCCGTTTATATTGAAACCGACCCTGCCAAAACCGCCGCCATGAAAGAGTCCTGGAACGCCCATGTCCAGGACATCCCCCTGGTCATCATGGAATCGCCTTACCGCTCTCTGGTCGGCCCGCTGCTGCGCTATATTGACGCCGTTCAGAAAGAACGCAGTGATGATGTCGTCACGATTATTTTGCCCGAGCTTGTCTCCCGTAAGCTCTGGCACACGGTCTTGCACAACCAGGCCGGCCCTTTGCTGAAGCTGGCCCTCCTGAACCGCCGGGATGTCATTGTCACCAATGTCCGCTATTTTCTGGAGCATTAAGGGCCTCCTACAAAAACAGGCTCTCTTCCCCCGGCTTGCCGCCACTGAATACAACAGTGGGCCGGAAAAGTAAGATGGGCTACACCAATTTAGTGAGGGGTAAAATTCCAGCAAATATTGTTTCAGAAGAAAGCGAATTCCTAAAGGTTTGGCATGAATTATGCACTGTAAAAATACTGGATTTATTAACGGTATAAGGAATTTTTCATGAGTATTCGCATTGCCGCCCAGTCCGCGCCGCATCCTGCTGACCGCTATTATTTTCCTGCCCGCCGCGTTTCCCAGTCCGATGAGATTTTGCGCCGTGGACTCGACATCGCCGTTTCTTCGCTTGCCTTGCTTTTGCTGCTTCCGTTTTTGGCCCTTCTTGCTTTGCTGATCCGCCTGGACAGCCCCGGCTCGGTGCTGTTTACGCAGCGGCGCGTGGGAAAAGACGGCCAGGAATTTGCCTTCTTCAAATTCCGCTCCATGTACGCCGATGCCGAGCAGCGCCTAGACACGCTACTCAACACCAACGACCGTACCGGCCCGGTTTTTAAAATGCGTCAAGACCCGCGCATTACGCGAGTCGGACGCTGGCTGCGCCGCTCCTCGCTGGACGAAGCGCCGCAGATTCTCAACATTCTGCGCGGCGAAATGTCCCTGGTCGGGCCGCGCCCGGCTCTGCCCCGCGAAGTCGCCCGGTACACGCCGCCCCAGTGTCAGCGCCTGAGCGTCACGCCGGGCCTGACCGGCTTGTGGCAGGTGTCGGGCCGCGCTGATCTTTCCTTTGACGAGTCGATTGCACTTGACCTGGACTACATTGCCCGGCGCTCTTTTGCGCTCAACTGCGTGATTTTAATTCGCACCGTCCCCGCCGTTTTGACCGGGCGCGGCGCGTACTGAGCATGAACGACCCAATCCAAGCACTGCTGGCCGACATGCGGGCGGCGGACCAGCAGGCACGCGGCGAAGTTGAGGACAAATGGCTTCGCCCGCGTTCCCTGCATCCCGATTCCGCGCAGTTTCTCTCCCTGCTGGCAAAAGCCGTCCATGCTCAGGCTATTCTGGAAATCGGCACCTCCGTCGGATTTTCCACCATTTATCTGGCGCTGGCGGCATCCGAAACCGGCGGCCATGTCACTACGCTGGAACTGCTCCCCGCCAAATTTGAGGCCGCCCGCGCCCATCTTGCGCGCGGCGGCCTGTCCTCGTATGTCACCCAGCACTTAGGCGACGCACTGGCACTTCTGCCGACCCTTCCCGGCCCCTGGGATTTGATTTTTCTTGACCCGGAAAAAGAACTGTATGTGGACGCCTGGCATCGGTTCAAAGACCATGTCCGCCCCGGCGGGGTCGTCGTCGCCGACAACCTCCTGTCCCATGCCGAAGACCTGCAAGGCTACCGCGACGCGGTGCTGGCCGACCCGCGCTACCAAACCGTGATGATTCCTATCGGGCTGGGATTGGAAGTTTCATACCGGAGGATGTAAGAAAGCCTTTTGCTGGCTTCTAAGATGATGGAGCGGCATTTGCAGAATAGTCAAGCAGTGGGATCGCAGCCAATGATTGTCTAAGCGGCAGCAGGTCATTCGTCACCATCTCCCAAACACGATCTAAGTTGATGTCAAAATAGCCGTGCGCCATCCGATCCCTTGTCCGGGCGATCAGAGTGGGTGGTTTGTGCGTCATAAAGCGGCTCCGCTTCTGCCTGTACCTGCTGGCGGAAGTAAATGCTTAGGGCCTATGGTGTGTTTAAATCCGCCTTGCGCCCAAACATCTCCGTCAGTTCTTCTTCGATGGCCCAAAACTGAAATCCCGGTGTTCGCCCCGGTTCGAATTCCACCAATACATCCACATCGCTGTCAGCGCGAAAGTCGTCCCGCAGGGCAGAGCCGAACAATGCAAGCCGGCAAATGTGATACCGCTGGCAAAGCTGCGCGATTTGAGCGTGTGGTACTGTCAATGCGAGATGACTCATAGCAAATTCTTCTTAACCACGGTTCCCTGCGGTGAGTCGCCGACGGTGTAGCCGTGCGACTCGACTATTTATCGGATGTCCTGCCAGACGTATGCCTCTGTAAATTGGGAAAGATGACCAACATTGGTTGTCGCAATCACCACTTTGGCGTCCGGCCTCGCCCATCCTTCCGGCTCTAACGTCGCGGCTTGGGCGGCCAAAATCACATCGGCATCCAGAGCAAATTTATCTGCCGTCGGCAAACCCACTCTCCGGGCCGAGGCCCAAAAGTCTGCGGCTTGCAAAAGAGCCTCCGTTGTCAGTGGCAAAAAGCCGAACGAAGCTTTCAGCCGATCAAGATTGCGCTCACCGATGACTTTACCATATAAGCGCAATTCACGGCGCACCTCATAATCGGTAATGGCTGGAACCAACGCGCGATGACCGGCAAGAAGAAGATTCCTCAGCCACTCCTGACAGGCCAAAGCCTCCGCGCTTTCCTTCGGATTTGTCGCTAACCCCAACGGCCCACTATCCAGAAGCACGATCAAACTCATGGTGTTTTTGCCGCAGGCAGATTCATTCCCGCACCAAAAACACTTCGCTGACCGGGCCGGTCTTCGTCCAAAGCAGTCCGCAGGATCACCAGTGTTTCCTGATGCTCTTTCTCATCTTGCTCCAAAAATGAGTCGAGAACAGCCAGAGCTTCTGCCGGGTTATAAGCCGATTGTACCTCGTCATTCCGCAACCGTTCCGACAGTAAATCCCCGGCAAGAGCATCCATAGGTTGACTCAGCGCGGCAGATTTTTCCTGCAAACGCGCTTCTTCGATAGGAGAGAGCGTAATCGTGAGTGTCATTTTAATCTCCTTTAGGGCTACAGCAGGTTTTTCTTGACCACGGTTCCCTGCGGTGAGTCGCCGACGGTGTAGCCGTGGGCTTCGATCTCGGCGCGGAGGGCATCGGAGCGGGCGAAGTCTTTCGCCTTGCGGGCCTCGTCGCGCTGCTGCTTCAAATTCATAATTTCGCCAGGCAGATCGTCGGCATCCGCTGGGGTAGCGACGGCGCTGCGGGAGCGGGTCTCAATATCGAGTCCCAGCACGGAATCGAACTCGCGCCAGAGGCGGTAAGATTTGGCTTCATGCAGGGCGGCGACAGCGCGGGGCAGATTCAGGTCGTCGGAAATGGCGTCAAAGACTGTCTGACGCGCCCGCGCATATTCCTGATCGGAAAGGTCATCGGCTTCTCCAATTCGCGCCTTCAGCTCATAGATTTTCCCCAGCGCTCTCGTGGCGGCGTTCAGCGATTCCCAGGTCTCCACATTGAAGGCCAGCTCGGAGCGATAATGGGCCGTCAGGCACAGATAGCGGTAGGCCAGCGGGTCATAGCCCCGGTCAATCAGCCGCTGCACGGTCAGGAAGTTCTCGCCGGATTTGGACATCTTGCCCCCCGCCGCGTCTGCGGACGGTGATACGACATTCAAAAAGGCCCCATGCACCCAGAAGCGAGCGAAGATTTGTCCGGTGGCGCATTCGCTCTGGGCGATCTCGTTGGTGTTGTGAACGGGAATGTGGTCAATGCCGCCGCAGTGAATGTCCAGGGTTTCGCCCAGATACTGCATCGCCATGGCCGAACATTCAATGTGCCAGCCCGGATAGCCCTCGCCCCAGGGGGACGGCCACTTCATAATATGCGTCGGCTTGTTGGTAAACCACAAAATAAAGTCTGCCGGGTGCTTTTTGCCGGCATCCACGTTGACATCCTCCCGCGCGCCTGCCATCTGCGCGGCCAGGTTCAGCCCGGCCAGCTTGCCGTAGTCGGTATCATGGGCTGTGTCAAAATAAATCCCTTCGTCGGTTTCATACGTGTAGCCTTCGGCTTCCAGGCGCTGAATCAGCGCGATCATCGCCGCCACATGCTCGGTCGCGCGGGGTGCGACATTGGGACGAATAATATTCAGGCGGGCACAGTCGGTGAAGAACGCATCTTCGTAAAACCGGGCAATGTCCCAGGGCGATTTCTGCTCACGCTGGGCGGCTTTCTGCATCTTGTCTTCGCCCGTGTCTGAGTCCGAAGTCATGTGGCCGACATCGGTAATGTTCATCACATGATCGACGCCCCAGCCGTGCATTTTCAACGTCCGGTGCAGCAGGTCTTCAAAAATATAAGTCCGCAGATTGCCGATATGAGCATAGTTATAGACGGTCGGCCCGCAGCAGTACATTCGGACAAGATGACCATCGGCAGGCGTAAATTCTTCTTTTTGGCGCGTCAGCGTGTTGTGTAAAACCAGGGGTGTCATGCGGCTATTATAGCACAACCCGATATATCAGCGCATGGTATACTGCTCTCAACCGATTGTGTTCGGGCCGATGAACGACCCGTCTCCGCAAAAACCGTCCTGCGGACGGAAGAACATTCCTTTGCGTCCGCAGGACGATTGCTCTTTCCAGACGGGTCGTTCATCGGCCCGACCTTTGGCTTCGCGCCGGGCTTTTGGCTTCGCGCCGGGCTTTTGGCTTCGCGCCGGGCTTTTGGCTTCGCGCCGGGCTTTTGGCTTCGCGCCGGGCTTTTGGCTTCGCGCCGGGCTTTTGGCTTCGCGCCGGGCTTTTGGCTTCGCGCCGGGCTTTTGGCTTCGCGCCGGGCTTTTGGCTTTTCCTGAAAGGTCGTCTTATGAACCTTCGCGCTTTGTGGGCGGCCTGTGGCCTTGCATTTCTGCCGGCGATTGCGGCGGCGCAGCCTCCCATAGCTTTCCCGCTGCGCTATCAGTGGACGCCGGGCCAGACGATTTGCTACATCGTTCAGCGCGACCCTTATTTTGCCGACCCCGCACAGGCCATTGAAACCACGGACACAAGTGCGCCTTATCGGCCTCCGACGGTGCAGCGATTGACCGAGCGGGTGCTGGCGGTGGGGCGGAACGGGACCGCCACCGTGCGGCTGACTCTGGCGGCGGAGCCGGGATTTGAGGATGCGGCCAGCCCGCAGCCGCCGACCGTGCAGACAATCAGTGTCACCCCTCTGGGGCAGGTCATTTCGCCGGAAACCGCACTGGCCGACCCGGAACTGCTGGCGGCGATTTTTCGGCTGCCCGCCGCCCCGGTTCTCACGCGCGAAGGCCTGGCAATTCTCACGCAGGATGACTTGCCCCGTGTCACCCAAAGCACATCGCCGGGCCATGACGGCCTTTTGCTTCAAACGACGCGCAGCCATCGCTGCGACCGGGTCGTATTCGCGGCAGGCACGGGGACACTGCTGCGCCGGACTGCAACGATTACGGCCTCTCTGTCACTGGTGATGATCCGCCCGGCAGGGCGCAGCGCCGCCGATTTCGGCCACGTCGTCCCCAATCTGCCGATTTTCCAGACCCTGACGGTTGAGCGGCAGGACGCTCCGTTTCCGGCTGCCACCCTTCCTTCACGCGCTTCAACTGCGCGACAATCAAAAAGCTGAAAATGACCAGCCCGGACCAGGAACTCATTTTCGCCAGATGCACCAGATGCCAGCCGCCCTGCTGGTTCGGATACTGCCACGCCCCGAAAAATGTCGCGATGTTTTCGGCGACCCACAAAGCAAAGCCGAGCAGCAGAAATGCCAGCGGCAGAGGCATGGCATAAAGCATGTCCCGCACACGAAACCGAGCCTGCGTCCGGCGAAACAGGACCAGCACAAGCAACGCCAGCGCCCAGCGAAGATCAATCATCCAGTGTTCCGTGAAAAAGTTGCCGTAAATGGCCCCGCAAAGCAGCCATGCCGCCCATGCAGGCGGCCAGCCGGACAGATGCACCTGAAGCCGCCGCCACGCCTGGCACAAATAACTGGCGACACTGGCATACATGAAGCCGCTGTACAACGGCACTCCGTAACACTTGCTCCACCCCGCCTCCGGGTACGCCCATGAGTGCAGATGCGTCTTGAACAATTCGAGGCCCAGTCCGGCCAGATGAAACACTGCAATCACTTTTAGCTCGTCTTTTGTTTCCAGCCCGGTTTTGTATAAAATCACCTGCGCGATCAGGCAGACCAGCAAAATCAAATCATAACGATGCAGGCCGGGAACGCCGACGAATTTCGTGACCGCAAAGGTCAAAAACAGCAGCAAGGGAAACACGCAGGAAAGCGCCTGCTGCCACACGAAATGCCCAAGCTGGATAAGGAGCAGTTTCATCGTGGACACTTTCTCAGAAGCCACACTGCCAGCCCAATCAGCGCGGGCATGACCACCAGCACCGGGAACCAGACCGGCCCGTACCAGGCAACCGGCAGCAGAAAATAAATGTCTTCGGCGGCCAGGGAGCGCGGAAAATCCGTCCACACTTTCAGCCACAGGTAGTACGTCTCGTCCCACAAAGCAAACGTGTACAGAAACAAGCCCAGCCGCTCCCTCCCCGTCCGCCCCGCGGCGCAGGCCGGGCCGAGCAGCAGCAAAATCGTGGCGACTTCGCGCGTCCGCTCGATCTGGCAGACCCCCAGACGGCTCATCTCGGCAATGATGGCCGGGCCGTTCCAGGCCAGATGCCGCGCGGCCCAGACCTGCTGATAATCCAGGCCGGGAGCCATGCCGCTCAGCCGCCGGATATAGACCACGACCAGCGCCTCTACATAGCCAAATGCGGCGGCAAAGAGTGTCCACCAGAGAAGTTTTTTAATCATCGGCATCACCGCCAGACCTTTCCGGCGGCGCGGGCGGGGCGAAGCGCAGCTCGCTTTGCAGCAGCGCCCGGTGCGCCTGTACTGCGCCGAAGGCCTGCGCGCGGCCCCAGCTCCACGAGCGCCAATCACTGCGAGAGGCCGACCAATCCGGCAGAAAGCGCGCGGCCAGTGTCCCCTGCGCGGGCAAAGGCAGGCGGGGCAAAGCGGCCGTCAGTGCCGGAACGGCATCGGCGCTGAGTGAAGCGGCATAGTCCGCGTCAAACACATGGCCGTGCGCCGCATGGGCCAGATTGGCCCGCACAATGGTGTCATCCGGGTTGATGACATGCAGCACAAAAATCAGTCCGAATGCGGCCACAGCCGCACCGAATGCAAATTGATTTCGCTGGCCTCGCAGGACGGTAAGCGCGAACCAGAGAAATATCCCCGCCAGCCAGCCCATAAACGACGTGGTATACAGGCGCAGTTCGGTCAGGCCATATTCACTCTGGTACAGCCGCATTCGCATCCAGGCCGATGCCATGATTACCAGCAGCAATGCAATCTGCACGGCGGCCTGATACGAAAATAGCCGCTGCGCGCGCCCATCGCCGGGCCGCTGAAGCCAGTGCAGGCCCAGCAGCAGCGGCAGGGTCAGCGCGGCCACCCAGACCAGCTCAAAAAAACCTGACCGGGCATACTGCGCGTAAGTCAGTCCCGCCGTTGCCTGCACTGTCCTCGCCCCGCCGAAAAAGTAATGGATTTGCACCAGCACAAATGACAAAAACAGCACGTTCAGAAAGCCCAGAATCGTTGCCGTTTCAACAATCCCCAGCGAGGGAAGCTTTTCGCGCCCATCGGCAGGCAGGGCCGGCGACGCCGCGATCAGCAGGCTGCGCCCGTAGCCCGCGACCAGCCAGGCCAGAAATCCCGCCAGAAACAAATGACTGCACAGCGCCCCGGCGTCAAAGTGCAGCGCCTGGCTGACCAGATGCGAATATACAGCGTCTGCCGCCATCAGAAGCCCGCCAAACAGCATCAGCAGGGGCAGAACCAGAACTAGCCCGCGTCCGACTGCCAGAGCGCGCGGCAGCCAGCCGGTGCGCGGGACTTCTTTCCAGTGAATGTCTCGGAAAAGCAGCAGAAACGGACCAAAGACGGCCTGAAACAGCGCACAAGCACACTCCATTGCGAAGTCCAGAAGACCTGCCATCCGAAGCGCCCCGGATTTTGTTCGGGCCGCGCCAATCGCCAGGCAAAACAGCAAGCCCAGCACGTCCAGCGTTTTGAGCGTCACAGAATCCCGCCAGGCCAGACCAGCCGCCAGTAAAATCGCAGGCATGGCGAGCCACGCGCCCTGCCCGCAGACCGCCAGAGGCAGGCGAGCAGCCAGGACGGCCAAAGCCGCCGTCCCGGCCAGCACCCACAGGAAAACGTTCAATCCCCAGGGAGTAGCCCGCAGCAGTCCATCGCCCAGAAGACCGATTGCCAGCGCAACGGGCAGCAGGCCCAGCCCGATTCGAGTCGTCGCATTCATTGCACTCTCGCCTCCTGCAATGATTATACCATAAAGTACTTTGTAAATCAAAGTATTCCCCTCACTTCCTATTTCGTGATACAATAGCAGTACGATGAGCATTGTGGAACAATCCAAGACCGGGCGCACCGGGGAAGACCGCGACCGGGTGCGGCAGCGGCGGGTGGACCGCCTGGAGCGGCGATGGTGGGCCAGAAAGGCCGTCAATTTATTTATTGTCTGGCATTTGTTCGCCCTTGCGATGTGGCTGCTGCCGGATCACAGCAGCGGCCCCAGCCCGATCATTGAAGGCAGTCTCGGCGCAGTGCGGCCTTATATGACACTCACGGGCTTCGCCCAAAGCTGGAACATGTTTTCGCCGGAACCGGATAAGCTGGACGTTTACATGGAAGCGGATGTGACCCATGCCAGCGGGCATGTGGATCACTGGTTATTCCCACGCCTGGCCCGCATGAGCTACCCCCGCCGCTATGAAGAAGAACGCTGGCGCAAATTCGTGGAGAATGCGACGCACGGCAGTAACCCGGTGCTGTGGCCGCCGATGGCCCGGTACGCCGCCCGCGTCAACAATTACGATTCGCAGAACCCGCCCGTCAGTGTGGAGCTGCTGGAACATTCGCGCATTGTCCCGCCGCCCGGTGAGGCGATTCCCGCTTATACCGTCACGCCGCTGCAAACCGGGCGTGGGCCGTCCATCACGCCGATCCGCCCGGAGGACTTGCGATGAACGGGCTGCGGCGCGATTGGAATGAGTTCTGGTTTTCCCCGATTTCGTCTGTGCCGCTGGGCGTATTCCGCCTGGTATTCGGGGCGCTGGCGCTCGCTTACTGCCTGCTGCTGCTGCCAGAGCGGTTCCTCTGGTTCAGCGACCGGGGAATGCTGCCGCTGGCGGATTCGGATGCTTACAATGGGACCGGGGCAGGCCCGCACCATCTGGACTTCCTGGCATTTTCGGGGGCCGACCACTGGCTCACCCTATTTTTCGTCGTGTTCCTTCTTGCCGCGCTGTGTCTGATGCTGGGCTTTTGGACACGCACCAGCGCGATTCTGGTGTATCTTTGCATCAACACGCTGCACAGCCGGGACAGCGTCATTCACAACAGCGGCGACACGGTGATGCTGGTCATGTCGGCCTATTTGATTTTTTCCCCGGCAGGAGCGGCCTGCTCGTTAGATCGCCTCTGGCGCATTTTTCGCGGCACGGAGGGCGATACTCCCCCGCTGATTGTTCCCTGGGCGCAGCGGCTGATGCAGCTTCAGATCGCCATTGTGTACCTAGCCGCGTCGCTGAGCAAAGCGGGCGGCGAAAAGTGGGTCAACGGCACGGCGGCGTATTACCCGCTGCATTTGCCGGAAACGGTGCGGTTTCCGATGCTGGGCAGCGATGCGCTCTGGGTAATCAACTTGATTACCTGGGGAACAGTCGCGGTGGAGCTGGCGCTGGCGCTGCTGGTCTGGGTTCCGCGCCTGCGGCTTTACGTGCTGGCCGGCGGGGTCATGCTGCATCTGGGCATTGAATACAGCATGAACATTCCGCTGTTTTCCTTTATGATGATTGCATCGTACCTGACGTTTCTGACAGGAGAAGACTTCCAAAACTTTCTGGCCTGGGCCAAGCGCCCGCTGCGCCTTACCCCGCTGCGGCTGGTGTACGACGGCGAATGTGATTTCTGCAAATCGGCCCTGCTGGTCGTGCGCTTTCTGGACGTGTTCCGGCAGGTGACATTTATCGACGCCCATGACCCTGCCGCACGGGAAGCGGCGGGAGTGCGCGGGGAAGATGCTGAGGAGGCCGCCATAGCTGTCAACCCCGCCGGGCGTCAGTTTGCCGGATATGACGCTTTTCGCGCCCTGGCCTGGCAATTGCCCGCAACCACACTGTTTGCCCCGCTGCTTTATGTCCCGCCGGTTCCGCAGCTTGGCCGCCGCGCCTATGCCTGGGTGAAGGATAACCGCAGCCGCCTGCCCGTCGCGCCGCGCTACCAAGCCAAACCAACCGCTGAGGAGCGCGAAACACTGACCGTTTGAGGAGATTTTCATGCCCACAGCCGAACCCAAACGCCGCATGTCGCGCGGTGACTGCGAACTCTGCGGCCAAGAACTCAGCAAGAACACCGTCGCGCGGCATCTGGACAAGTGCTGGGCAGCGCTGGCGGCGAAGGAGAAACATGATACGCGCTCGCTTCAGCCGACAAAGTTCTTCCGACTGGCGGTGGAAGGCCGGGATTTGCCGGAATACTGGCTGCATCTGGACATGCGCGCCGACGCCACGCTGGAAGACTTAGACGACTTCCTGCGCCGCTTCTGGCTGGAATGCTGCGGCCACCTCAGCGCTTTCACCATTGGCGAGACGCGCTATCGCTGGGAGCCGCCGGGCGGCTTCGATGATGACGACTTTTTCGACCGGCTGGATGGCGTCTTCGGAATGCCGCGCGAATATCGCATGGACGTGACACTGGCCGATACGCTTTCGCCCGGCACGACGTTTTACTATGAGTACGACTTCGGCAGCACGACGGAGCTGAAACTGCGCGTACTCTCCGAACATGAAGAGCCGACCCGCCGCAAAAGCATTCGCATTCTCGCCCGCAATGAGGCTCCAACCATTTCCTGCGAGGAGTGCGGCCAGGACGCCGACTGGATTGGCGCGTATGACGCCTCCTACGAAATGAAGGCCATTTGCGACACCTGCATCGCGGCGAAGGGCTACAGCGACGAGCATTTGCTTCCCATCGTCAACTCCCCCCGCACCGGAGTCTGTGGATATACGGGCGGGGCGGAGAGCTGACCCGGTGAGTTTCTCTCAGGCCCAGCCGTTGCTTTCAAGGCGCAGCTATGATACAATAACGCTCCCAGTCTTTTGGGACGAAAGGGCTTCCTATGAGCCATATGATGGAAGAAATCCGGCAGCAGCCGGCTGTCGTGCGCCGCATCATTGAGGAAGAGTGGCACGCGGCAGAGGCACTGGCCGCCGAAATCAAGCGGCGCGGCATTGCATTTGCCTATATCGCCGCACGGGGAACCTCGGACAATGCCGCGCAGTACGCCAAGTATATGCTGGAAATCCAGCATGGCCTGCCTGTGGCGCTGGCCGCACCCTCCGTGTTCACGCTGTACGACGCTGTGCCGCATCTGGGGAGCAATGCACTGGTGCTGGGCATCTCGCAGTCCGGCGCAGCCCCGGACGTCCTTGAAGTCGTCCGCCGAGCGCGGGAAACCGGCGCACTAACGGCCTGCATTACCAACGAGCCGAATTCGGCGCTGGCGCAGGCCGCCGAGTTCCCACTGCACATCGGGGCGGGGGAAGAAATCGGCGTCGCCGCCACCAAGACCTACACCGGGTCGCTGGCCTTGCTGGCCCTGCTGTCTACAGCAATGGACGAGAGCCACCCGGAGCGGCTGGCGCATCTGCGCCGGGCCGCGGACGCCATGGAAAAGACGCTGGGATTGGACGAGGCGGTGCATCATCTGGTGGAAAAATATGCCGATATGCAGGACTGCGTGATATTGGGCCGGGGGTTCAACCAAGCGACCACGATGGAACTGGCCTTGAAGCTGACGGAGACGTGCTATGTTTCCGCCAAAAGCTATTCGGCAGCGGATTTCCAGCATGGGCCTATCGCGCAGGTCGTCCGGGGCTATCCCTGCCTGCTGTTCGCGCCGGACGGCAAAGCATTCGCCCCGATGGCAAAGCTGGCGGAAAAGCTGCGCGCCCAGCATCCGGCCTTGATCTGCTTCGCGCACGATGCAGCGTTTCTGGCCGGCAGCGAAACGGCGGTGCGTATCCCTGCCGCCATTCCAGAATGGGTCAGCCCACTGGTTTATATTGTCGCCGGTCAGCTTTTCACCTACTGGCTCGCCACGCTGAAGGGTTTTGACCCGGACTGCCCGCGCGGCCTAGAAAAAGTGACGCTGACACGCTAACTGCCCCTTTTTCTCGAATAAATTTTCTGGCGGCCTCCCGTTGACAAGGCAAACATTTGTTTGCTATAATAACGGCAGACACGAGAATGCCACCGAGGAAACCCATGAGAAAGACGCCCACCGTTCAGCCCACACTTTTCGCCCTTCCCGAACCGGACCCTCTGCCCGCAAAGCACGCGCCGCGCCTTCGCCCTGCACAGTCGGCAGCACCGGCTTCGGTGAAATCGGCTGAGGCTGCTTCGCCGCCGAAACCTGCCGACTCGCGACTGCCGGCAGTGAAAACCATTCCTGTCAAGGCGGCCCTGACCGCGCCGCAGCCCGTGCGAGTAATTGCGGAAAAGTCTGGGGCGGGCGGCCAGGCATGGCGCATGAGCGGAAAACACGCTGTAGCGTATTTACGGAATGCGATGCTGGCCGGAGAACTGCTGGCAACGGAGCCGCGCCACCTCGCGAAAGCGGCGATGGCGGTGTATTATGACCGCAAGGGAAAAGCGTTTGCCTGGCAGGTGCGGTTTGATGCGGACCGTTGGGACGAAGTCGTGGCGCGGCTGGGCTAAGGCGGCGCGCTTGAAAACTGGACTGACCTATTTTCTGACTTGAACAGAGTCGATTTTTGCTTCGGTGACAGCATCGTTTTTGTGGCTGGTCACACACAGGCCGATTAAAATGTCCGGGGACAATGCAATCGTCGCATGTCCTCGCTCCTGCCAGGTTCGCCCGTCTTTGGACACAAACCCGGCCACGCTGTTTCCCATGCGGGTCAATTTGACCCAAAACGGCGTCGGGGAAGGCACTTGATCGGTGGTCTGCGTGTCACCCGGCGCGGCGTCCCGGTGCTGAAACTCGGCTCCGTTGTCAGGCGTCACCAGAACATCCGCAAACTTCGCACCGGGATCGGTCGTCTCGCGCACCATCACCCCCACTTTTGTCCACATGTCTTTGCGCTGGTAGGACACGACACGCGCCGTGATCTGACCGTCGCCGTGCAGCGGCTGCCAGACAAAATGAAAGCTATCGGCCTGTCCGTAAATGTCACTGCCGGAGGCGGTTATTGTCCATGTTCCCGACGCCATCTGGGCCGTGCCGGGGACGCCGACGCTGCCTATGTCGGCGCTCTTCCAGGGCGCCGGAAGCGCCCCGTCGGATCGGGCTAGGGTCAGCAAAAAGAGCGGGGCCGCAAGTGTCATCACAGCGGCATGGAAAATAGTTCGCGTCATCATATCCAGTCTCCTAAAGTCTGCGCATCCACTTTCAGTGCCGGGGAAATGCAGTGCGGGAACAAACCCGGAAAAGCAGGCGTCAGAGAAATAACAGAAAGTAACCAACACTCTTCGTGAAAGGCAGATAAACCATGATCAATGCTAAAACCACCGCTGTCTGCGGCCTGCTGGCGACCTTCGCCCTTTCCAGTCTGTCTCCCGTGCTGGCCGACTCCAGCAGCCGCCAGAGCAGCAAGAACCAGTGGCGCAACCTCGGCATTGTCGGTGCGGTAGTCGCCGGCTACGGACTGCTGGAACATAACCAGACGGCCACGCTGCTGGGCGCAGCCGGGGCCGCTTATTCGGCTAATCGCTACGAGCAGGATCGCCACAGCCAGTCGCAGAACAGCAATGATTGGCGTGAGCGCTACCATCGCCAGTACGGCAATGACAATAACTACGGCCAGTATCAGAACAACCAGTATCAGAACGGCCAGTATCAGAACAACCGGCATGATAACTCTGGGCAGTACGATAACAATTCCGGCTATTCGGGCAATTCGGACCAGCGCACAAATCACGATGGGGATTCGGACCAAGATCAGAGCCGCTGGAACCGCGACAATCGGGACTAGTTTCCGCTGCTCTTCTTTCAGGAAAAGCCTGCCAGTAAACTGGCAGGCTTTTTTCGGTGTCCCGCCCGCCTCAAAAATTGAGGCCGCCGAAGTCAAAGCGGACTTTTTTGGATTTGGTGGAGTAGTAAAACACCAGATCGCGCCCGAAAAAGCGGCGGGACACGGAGTATTCGGTTTCGCTGTAGCTGTTGACCACATAGCGCTCAAACGAAGTCGTCATGCCCAGGCCCCAGTCATTGTTGATACGGTATGTGGCGGATGCGAACAGGCTATGGTCATTGAGCGGCAGACCGTAGCTGCCGGAAAAATTGACGGACAGGCGCGGCAGGGGCTGGGTGAAATAAGTCGCCGTCAATCGCTGCTGCGTGTTGGAATACAGCAGGGCTTCCAGCGGATTTAAAGCCGTGGAGTAGGTTCCGACCTGACTCAGCAAAGGGTCATAGCGGTACGTGTAGTTCAGCAGAAGAGAATCACTTTTGCGGAACGTGCGGATAACGCTCAGGCTGGCGCTGACGGTGGGAGCCAGACGGTTGCTGGCCCCGCCCCAGACCTGGCCGACGGTCAGCGAATCGGTAATCTGCGTGCGCTTGTCGGGCCGCAGCGGGGCGGTGAACAGGCGCATATCGACGCCTTTGGTATTGATCGGCGTGATGACCTGGCCGGTGGCGGGCGAGTTTTCCACAAGCCGACCGCTTTGCGCGGTCAGATCAGTCGTGTAGCTGAGTCCGCTGCGGCCCAGAGGGCGTGGATTGGTCTGCAAATAGGTGTTAATGGTTGTGCTGGAGGCCGAATAACCATCAGTTCCCGGATCGCGGCTGCCGCTGGCGGTGACATTGAGCGAGAAGCCGGAAAACTGGCGCGTTACGTTGGACGAAGCAAACAAGCTGCGATGCGAGGGATAATCCACGAAAAAATAAGAATGCGTCGCCTCATCGATGCGCTGGGTATGAGTCCATTGCGCCCCCCACGCGGAGCGCGTGATGCCGTTGACCAGAAACTGCCCGCTGCCGCCGCGCCCAAAGTCGTAAGTTTGTTCCAGGTCCAGGGCCATGCCGCGCGTTTCGGCATGACTGCCGAAAAATGAATTTCCCGAAGCCAGGCCGCCATTGTCAAGCGTTGTGCCGTTGACACCGGCATTTCGCAGATAAATAGTTCCCTTGGAATGAGGAGTGACGTTGTAGTAATACGGCACGTTCAAAAAGATGCCCTGGGAGCCGAAGCCCAGAAGCTGCTGGCCGAATAACTGATCCGTATCCATGGGCATGACATGGTACGGCAGGGAGAGTATTTTTTTGCCTTCGGAATAAATGGAAGCGCGGCGGAACTGAATCTGATCGCCGGGGGCGGCGGTGATGGCGCGGGCGGCGACGACCACTTTGCTGTCGGACAGGTCGGCAAAACGGTACGGATTGGAAATCAGCGGGGACTGCGCGGCGTCCACCGGCTGCGGAGCGGTTTCCAGGCCGTAGCCGGTGACGGTGACGCTGGACGAGGCCTGCGTACCGGCATCGGTGAGGATGGCCGTGCCGGAGCCGGTTGTCAGATCGTACCGCAGCTCGGCCACGCGCAGAACATGGCGGCCCCGCTGCAAAACGGCTTCATGTGCCAGCAGCGTCTGGGTCAGCAGGTCTATTTGAAACGCATCCGCTGTGATGGTCAGAGACTTGAATTCCAGATGGGCGGAGCCATGTTTTCCCTCGGCTTCGGCGATCTTGGTGTCGGCGCTGTAGATCAAATACTGAGGGCAGTCCATCCGAATCCAGCGGGCATCCTGGGCAAACAATGACTCCCGATCTTCCGTGAACTCAACGCGCCCTGTGCCGACCGAAGACCCGTCCGCGCCGCCGGCAAAAGCCGTCGCGGTCAGGGTAGCCTCTCCGGCGGAAGATGCGCTGGTCAGCGAGATGCGGGCGACGCCCGATGTGGTCACGGCGGTATCCGGCGTCAAAACTCCCAGTGTTGTCGTAAACCGGACGGTCGTGCCGTTCGGGACCGGGCTGCCGTCTCCATCCTGCACCGTGGCTGTGACTACGGTGGTACTTTTGCCGTCCGCAAAGATCACATTCGGCGAGGCGGAGATTGACAGCGACGCGCGTCCCGAAGCGCGCGCACCGGCACTCACCAGGGCAAGCAGGATCAAAATAGCCGCCAGCCATTCAAAGGGCCGGAACCGCGTTGTCATCGGGCGACGCATAATGGTTTACCGAGAATACGAAGAAAGAACCCCGCCGATTGTGGCGGGGTTAGGCTTGACCGCAAAATGAAGTTTAGCTGCCGGTCGGTGGTCCGGGAGGGCCGCCGGTACCAGTGGTCAGAGTAGGCGGGTTGGGAACACCGGGCGTGGTTGTGACCGGGGTGGTCGTCGTACTGGAAGAACCGCCGCTGCTGCCGTGATGGGAGGACGAGATCGCAAAGCCCAGGCCGGTCGCCAGCAGGATGCCGAGCAGAATGGAGCCGCCATTGCTCTTATGGCCCCGGACATAATCCACCGGCGGCAGCACCTCCGCCTGCTTAACGGTTTCCGCGTTCAGCGCCGAAACAACATGGCCGGCAACATCATTGATGGCGCTTTGCAGCAGGTTGTCCGGCGAGTCGGTGCTGTTGTAGGAAATTCCCCGGCCAGTATAGGCCAGCACCTTCACGGGCGCGCCCGTCACACTGTTGTACAGGCTGGCGCTCACCGTGAGCGTGACGTTGCGTGTGTTGGGATCGTTGGTGATTGATTCGATGGTTCCCAGCAGAAAGCCGTCGGTTCCCACTTCAGCGGCGATTTTAGTGCCTTTTTGGGCATCGTCATACGGCGGGGTGACATCGCCTTCGGTCAGGCCATCTACGCGGGCTTCTTCCAGCGCGCGCTGAATTTGCGGCAGCGAGGGGGAGAAGCTATTGGCTTTATAACGCCCGATGACATTCAAGCGCAGCTTAATGGCGTCCTCTACGCGCGCTCCCACGATTTCCGGTGTGAAGCCGCCCGAAGTGCCGTTGGCCGGAATGGCATTGGCAAACGGAAACAGCAGAATGCTGTGAA
Organism: Capsulimonadaceae bacterium; assembly: GCA_965277095.1. Taxonomy (GTDB): domain Bacteria; phylum Armatimonadota; class Armatimonadia; order Armatimonadales; family Capsulimonadaceae; genus JANXMY01. The sequence continues at coordinate 1,307,566 of OZ255718.1, read as the reverse complement.
TGGGTCCGGTTTCCACAGGGACGGTGGGAATACGGATAGACGTGGCCGGCGATGGAACCGACGGCGGCGCGGGTTCCGCAGGCTGGACGGCCGGAACCTCCTGGGCCTGTGCCGCCGGCAGCAAGCCGGCAGCGGGCGGGAGCAGCAGCGCGCAGGCCAGAGCAAGTGCAAGAGAGCGCCCCGGCTTTGCGGAACGCAGGGCAAATATGCCATTGATGTTCATAGATTTATCCTCTCTGTGCTTCTCTTAGTGGCTCCGGCCCCGGCGAACCGCTCCGATAAGCGATGGGATCGTCAGTGGCCGCGGGTCGCTGAAAATGTAAGGGTTGGAACCCGTCGAGCTGCCATTCGCGGTATCCCGCGCACCCACCCGGTAGAAGAAGATGGAGGCGTTCGGGTATGCCGTCGTCGGGTTGATGTTGTTGAAGATCACCGCAGCGCCGGGGGAATTAAGAAGACCTGCCGAGTTGCTGAACCCCTGATTTGTTGGATCAGTCGCCGTTGCGAAATAAGTAGCGGAAACCGCCTGATAGGTCGTCACGCTGGAGAAACTGAGATCGGGACTGACCTGAAGAATGTACTGGTTGCCGCCGCGTGTGGATGGCACAGTAACGTTGATGTTGGTGCTTCCGGTTCCAGAAACAGAGTCCGCGAACGGATGAACCGGCTCGATCAAAGTGACCGAGTTGGTGCTGCGGCGTCCGGTCAGTTGGAAGGTCTGTCCGTGCCCACTGGTGACGCCGGTGCTGCTGTTGTTGCTCGTATTGTTGCTGCTGTTGTTGCCTGTGTTGTTATTATTGTTATTGTTATTGTTGTTATTGTTATTGTTCGTGTTATTTGTATTCTGGCCGCTTCCACCGCTGCTGGTGCCGGGATTGATGCTGCCGGAACCATAGGTAGACGGCTGGATGTACAGCCCTTCCACCGTATAGGAAACGCGCTGGCCGAACTGAAGGCCGGTTCCGGGCAGGCCGGTGGTGGTCGGTGCGGTAACGGACACCGTTTGCAGCGTCGCGCTGTCTTCCAGGTCCGGCTTGGACGCGACAACGGAGGTCTTGTTATTGACGTCATCAAACACCGCCAGGCTGCCATGACTGCTTTGTGCCAGAATCGGCAATTGTCCGAAGCCGCCCAGTCCCAGCGTGCCTCCCGCGCCCCCGGTATTGGTGCCGGTGTTGCCGTTGTTCGTGCCGGTACTGGTTGTAAAGACAGGCACAAAGCCCAGACTGGCGGGGCTGGTCAGGATGACCGGCGAATCGCTGCGGTACACATGGTATTCCAGAAAGTTGTTGGGATTGATGTTGCCCAGGTCCGAAGTGATGCGAACAGACACCGGGATATAGCTTGGAATTTCCGAGGTGACACCAACCGGAATAGTCGCGGGACCGCCGAGGTCCTGCGAGCGCCCGGCAATAGCCTGCGGCCCGGTCACGGTCGCCCCGCCCAGGGAGCTGTCTTTATGACCGGCGCGCACGGCGGTGATCAGCAGCGCGGCGGCCAGAATCGCAATCAAAATGCCGCCGATACCGCTGAACGCACTGCGGCGCGTTCCCGGCGAGGGTGTGTCTGCGGCGACATCGCCGGCGGTGACATTGTTGAAAGTCCCCGTTGTTCGGTCTACGGTAAAGGCGGGCAAGTGGTAAATGGCCGTGGCCCGGTCTTCCGGCTTGATGCCGATGCCCTGATCCGTGACGACTGCGTTAGCATCATTGTCCGTCGCTTCGGTGATCTTGACTGTGCCGGTGACAACGCCGTTGCGAGTGACCAGCATATCCAGGCCATTATAAAGGCCGTCGCGGGTTCCTTTGTTTAAGGTGACGCTGGAAGTGTCTCGCCCGATCAGCACGGTGGCGACGGGCAGGTTAAACTTGCTGATCTGCTTGACCGCGTTGAAGGCGGCATTGCCGAACGCCTCATTGACCAGTTGTTCTTCATCCGAAACGGGGATGGGACGCGGGTTGGAATAGCCTTCCGCCAGCGCACCATTGAGCAGAAAGCCGGAGCGGGGATCAATCACGCGCACGACCAGATTGACTTTGGCCTGCCGCCGATCACGCGAAAAGGAAACCGACGCGATTTCCCCGGCGACAATGGCGTCTACCCCCAGGCTTTCCCCAAGCCGCCGAATGCTGGTCAAGTTCAGGGGCGGAGTCAAGTTTTCCGCTTGAATCCCATTGAGCAGGTCCTGGCGCGGCAGAACGGCATAGCGGTTCAGCTTGGCAAGCTCCACCACAAACGAGTCCGAGGCCAGGCGGCCCACATCGCCGCCACCGTAGCCGGACGGGTTGGCAAAATCCAGAATGGCCCACGTTGGCTGCCGGCTGGAAAGCCCCTGTGCCTGCACGGCCGGGCCGGCAAACAGGAAGAGGCAGAGAACGGGCAGAACCATCAGCGCCGAGAGCAGGACGCTGAGGAGCGGCGCGCTCCAATGCTTTTTCAATCGTTTCACTGAGTCACATTCCTCCTGAAAGGTAAGCCGAAAAGGGAGCCGAGCGGGTCGGCAGTCGCGATTTCCAAATAATGGCGTGCTGCCCCGGCTAACAGCCAGTCGGAGCGGCGGGGGGACTGCTCTCAGTCCCCCAGGTATAAAAGTCCCAAGCGCCGGTTACTGCCCGGTGGGAATATGCACCGTTGTGCTGACAAACACCTTGATCCAGTACGCCTGGTATGGCTGAAGGGTGTCTCCCGCCGTCACCGGCTGATAGGCATTGCCGTCGTAGCTGTAAAGCGTCGCGGAAACGACATGATTGGTGCTGCTTACAGCCTCGGCAAAGGTAAGCGGCGTCGTGCCGTTGCCCATATCAAACGTCAGGCTGGAAACCTTGACGCCGGTGATACTGGGAACGCCGATCTGGTTCCAGGACGGGTTCAGCGCGACGGCAACCGAGGAACCGGCGGGCGTCCCGCCGGGCTGGCTCAGGCTGGCCCCATTTTTCAGGAAGACCCAGTAGCCGACGCCGAGACGGAACGCATCGGCAGGCGCCGAGGGGTCAAGCACATAGGCGCTCGTCAGCGGGTTCCAGAGGGCGACGTGCGAGCGATTGCCGTTGGGTGTGGTTCCCGCAGGTGCGGTATTGAGCGTCCCAAACAGCGCGTCAAAGCTGGAGCCGCTGTAATCATACGGCGCGGACAGGAAGTTCAGTCCCGGCACGAATGTATGCAGCGGCGGCAGGCCGCTGATGCCGCTGAAGTCCAGCCGCTCAAAGGCCGCTGCCGTAATGGTGACGCTCTGGCTGCCTGTTGTGATCCCGTTTTTCTTGGCCGTCACGGTGTATGTGCCGGCTGCCAGGGAGATCGGGCCATAGTTAATGGAGCCGCTGCCGTCGGGAGCGGTCGTTGATGCCCCGGAAGTGGCCGTAATGGTCTGTCCGGTGACAGGATTGACAATTGTAATTGTCGCCCCGGCAATCGGCGTTGTCGTGCTGGTTCCCGAAATCAGGCCGCCCAGCGAACCATTGGAAACCGGCCCAAGCTGAATGTCGGGAACAGTGACGTTCGCGCCGCCCGTGACGGCAATGCTGACCGGGCCGCCGACTCCGTAGCCAGGAGCGGTGGCGGTAACAGTGTAGGAGCCGGCATTGATCGTGAGCGAGTATGTCCCGTCGGCCAGCGTGGTTGCCGTGGTGACGACGGCAGCCGGGCTGCCTGCGCTGAAGTAGACCGTTGCCCCGGTAATCGGGTTGCCGTTCAGGTCAATCACGCGGCCGGAGACAGTTCCCGGCCCAGGCTTCAGGGTAAAGTTGACGGTCTGGCTGGAATTGCCGGTCACGGTGACAATCTGCGATGCGGATGGACTGAAGCCGGTTTTCGAAGCGATCCCCGTGTATGTCCCCTGCGGTACGGAAGGCAGCGAATAGTTGCCGTTGGCATCCGTCAGCGCCGAGACGCTCTGGCCGTTGGCGGTGAACAGCACGGACGCGCCGGCAACCGGATTGACACCGTCCGTCACCGTGCCGCTGAGGGCGCCGGGCGTGGCCGGGCTGATCGTCAGGCTGGCCGTCTGGGTGGTATCACCTTCCACGGTAAACACGACGCCGGGGTTAGAGGTAGCGCGGGTATACCCGGTGCGGTAAGCCGCGATGGTATAGCTGCCCGGCTCCACGCCGTCAATACGGAAGTTACCGGCGGTGTCCGTTGTCGCGCTGAACGTGGCGCGCCCCGGAATAGCCGGGCCGAACGCGGAAAGTAGATACACGGTGACGCCGGGAACACCCGATCCCACCACGCCGCTGCCGCTGGTGGCGCGCACCGTGCCGGCGATGGAGCCTGTTCGCAGATAATCTACAATGTTGTGCAGAATGTTCTGCCGCTGATTGCGCGGCTCGTAGATATACGGGTTCGGCTTAAAGGCCATGGTTTGACGGTAATATTCCGTGCTGATGCCTTCCAGGCCGAAGGTCGCATAAACGATTTTGCTGCCGTTGCCGCCTGTGCCGGTGTTATCCGTATAGATCAAACCCGGACCGCCGGGCGCGGACGCAGCGTTGTCATTGCCGTTTTGCGTGGGCGGAATCGGGTTTACGAAGGCGGCCAGCGTCAAGTCGGTATGTGCGCCGGTGTTGGGCGTGACGGTGTCTATTGCACTGACGACGGAGTTGAAGTTATTTTCCTGTTCCGGGAAGGGCTGGATGTATGGCCCCAGTTCATCCAGGGAGCCGTCCGTGCGCCAGTTTCCGTACCATGCGCGTGTCAGATTAAAGACGCTCTGGAAGATGTTGCCGCTGTAATTGTTGGAAACGCGGATCGGCCGCAGGGCCGGCGGAACGGTGGAAACGCCGCCGCCGGCTTCAGCTTCGGGATACAGACCTTCCACTTCCCCATCATAGTAGGGAACGTTCGAGATGCGGTTGTCGGCAACACTGGTTCCGCCCACCGGCAGATGCGTGCCGCCATTGGCCGTTTTCAGGGTCGCGTTCAGCACGTCGGACAGAAAGCCGCCCGCGGTATTATTAACGGTTCCGCCCTGGGTCAGCGCGGAGCCGACATCCTGGCCGGAGATGCACAGCCGCCCGCCCGCTTTGACATAGGCCCGCAGGGAAGCCTGCGTGGTCGAGTCGGTCAGTGTTCCCGGCCCCACCAGCAAGTCGCCGGTGAAGGGTGAAATCCAGATGACACAGCGGCTGGCGACAGTAACCGTTGCCGCCGCCGCATTGAGCTTGGTGGGGGAGCCTGGGTCGCTGACCGCAGGCTGCGCCTGAGTGGTCGGCTCATACGATTTAAACAGCGAATCAGGAACCGGGCCGCGTGCCAGAGTGCGCCAGAGGCTGTACTGCTGGGACCGAACCGACGGAACCCCATCCACCACGCCGCCATCATCAATGAAGTTGTCAAAATACGAGCCGACACCCAGCCCGTTCAATACAGTGATGTCATCGGATTTTGGCTGAGTTCCAAGATCGGCGGGATCGTATCTGGTATCAAGGTCAAGCACTTCCTTCTGGGGATTGTCGATATTTGCCCCCGGAAAGACGGTGTACCGATATATAGCATTGGGCAGCAGGCTGACATCAATGTCGGTCACATACGACTCGGCTCCATACAGCTTGGGAACCAGGTTCAGCAGGCCGCGCTGGCCGCCAAAGGTGGTCGCCGCAAACTTCTGGCCCAGCGCATAATCACTGACAACCAGAATATCGTTGTTGGTGATGGTGGATGCCGTGCTGAAGCCCCAGACGTTGTCATAAATACGCCAGTTGCCGGCTCCGCCCGCCGACGAAATCAGCGGCGGAACAGCTTTGTCAAAGGCGATAACATCCAGGTAATAATCGCTGGCGGAGATCGGCGTTTTCCAGGTTACGGTATACAGAACGCCGCCCTGATTGTCCTGCACGGCGGCTTTGGTAAGCTGAAGCCACTCCGCCGGAGCGTTTTTGGCGCTGGTCGTCGGACGCTGCTGCCCTTGGCCGCTGAACGGCTGCTGGTCATCGACGCCGGCCAAATAATAGGGATTCACATAGTCACTGAATATCGTGTCGCCGGTTCCGTTGGAGAACTGCGGATTGACGACCTGGCATTCATATTCCGGCCCCCAGGGAATAAACAGACTGGGATCGCCGCCCGGCAGATTAAGGATCGGGTTTTTGTTGCCGTCCAGAATCGGCATTCCTTTGCCATCCAGCGGCTGCTGCGGGTTCATCCCGCCGCCGTCGCGCCCAATTGAAATGGTGTCCGAGCCGTTGCCCCCCGGCGCAATCGGCGCGGCGCTGTAGGCTTCCGGGCCATCAACCCCGCCGATGGAGCCGCGCTGCGCCCTGACAAGCTCGCTGTTAGTTCCCGCAAAGAAATTGTAGCCGCTGTAGCCGCCGCCATTAATCAGCGTGTCGGAAGAGCCGCTGTCGGAGAATTCTCCCAGCGTATTGTTGACCTGGGTGCGGTATTCAGCGTCTTTCCCGAAAACTTTATGTTCCAGGCCCTGAGAATCCTGGTACTTGCTGTCCGGGTCTTTGATCTGAATGAAAACCTGCGGCTTGGTCGGGTCCGCACCGCCGGTGTCGGTCGTCGTGTCAGCGCTGCCATTGTCAATGCCCGCCTCGCGGTCGCTCAGGCGCACGGTGAAAGTGACCGCCTGACCGGGCGTGATACCGGTGCGCGTTGTATTGCCGGCGGCGTCAGTCACATGAACGACTTCATTGCCGCTGTAAGGAAGCAGGGTCGGCGGGTCCAGGTTGAGAAGCTGCGACTCCAAAATGCCGGCGTAGTTAGCCCCCACAGTTCCCACGGTGCCGAGGCTGCCGCCGCGGCCAATCGAAACCGCTGTTTCGGTCGGCGCATTTCCATTCGCCGGATCATTATAGGTGACGGTGCGATTGGACGAGTAAGCAATGCTGAAAACCGTGATAAACGGTGACCAGGTGGGATAAATGTCGTCGTACAAGTTGCCCTTGGCACTTGTTTCACCGGCATTATCATCGGTATTGAGCAGCACGGCTGTATTGACTGTGCTTTCGGGTGTCACACTTTCGGTATACACAGCCGAAATCTGGTAGTAATATTCCGTGTTGAGTGCTACGGTTGTGTCCAGAAAGGTCGAGGCCGGCGCGGTAATAGTCGCAATCGGCACGGCCCCTTCCGAACCGGCGGCGCTGGTGGCCGGCGGCGTGTTGAGCGAGGTCGGCGTCCCAGCGCTGCGATAAACATTGTAGCTGGTAGGAACACTCGTGCTGACTCCATCCTGGAATGTCAGTGCGATCTGCGCCTTGCCGGCGACATAGCCGCCAATCGCGCTGAGAATCGTTGGCGCGGCAGTGGCGGCGGTTCCCGTCAGATCGCCGAAGCCGCTGCTGTTTTCCGGGGAAGAATCGGCGATGATTTCAATGCCCTGTACAATCGGCGGATCGCCGGAAACCGGATTGAAAGCTACCGTAATCCCGCCTTTGGGCGCGATGATCAGGCCGGTGGTCGGGTCAACCACCGCAGCAGACGGAGCCGTGACCGTGAAGTCTTCCAGAACAGCCGTGTTTTCCCCGGTGTTGGGCGTGTTGTTGACCAGCGCTTTATCCACCCGCACAAAGGAGTTTGCGGCAGTTGTGGCGGTCGCCGACGTGTTAACCACGACAACGCTCTGAGAGACCGGCGCATAGCCGGGCGCCGTAAACTGGAATGAATACGTCCCGATGGGCAGCAGGGCCAGGTAGTTCGCCGACTTGCCGTCACCCCCTGGAGCCGGAGGCGTGTTGGGGGGTGTGCCGCCGCTCGTGGTCAAAATGGCGACAATGGCGGTTCCGCTAAGAACTTTGATCGTGGCGCCGCCCAGAGGCAGGGCGGAGACGGAATCCGTCACCAGGCCGGCAACGGTTCCCACCCCGGCGCCGGTCGCCAGCGTGAAATTTAGCCCGACCGGATTGGCTGTCGTGTTCGCAGTGGTGATCACCGTTTGCTGAGTCTGGGTGGCGACGCCGGAGCCGGAGGCCGGAGTGACGGTCACATAGTAGCTTCCGGGAGCGAGCGTCGCCGAATAAATGCCGCTGCTGTTAGTGGTGACCGGGCTTGGTGTAGTAGCCGCAGCAACGCCGCTTGCCACATCGGTAAAAGTGACCGTGGCGCCGACCACAGGCGATTTGGTGCTGTCAATCACCGTGCCGGTGATCGTGCCGGTTCCTTGCGACAGGGCGAAGTCAGCACGGGTAAAGTAGCCGCTGTTGATGTTGACCACTTCGGACACGACGCCGTACCCGGAGCCGGGCGGCGGAGTCACAGTGACAATGTAAGTGCCTCTGGCAACTGACCCGTTGTAATTGATGACGCCCCCGGTTCCCGTGGGAGACGGTGTCGGCGTCGCATAAGTAACCAGCGAGTTCGGCGAGGTGGTCGCGCCGAGGCCCGTATTGTAATCAGTCAGTGTGATGGTCGCCCCGGCAATTGGCACACTGCTGGCGGCATCCGTAACCAGGCCGTCCAGTTTGCCCGGCGAAGACTGCGCCTGCTGCACAATGTCAATGCTGGTAGTCGGGCTGCCATCCGCCCCTGTTACCGTTTGAAGCTGGTTGTTGATCGTCACGCTGAACAAACGCGCTCCCGGCGTGTTGTTTTTAGGGTCGGACAGGTGCAGGCGTACTTTGTAATTCGCCAGCGGCGTCAAATACCGGAAAGTGTAGGCAAACGTGCCGGACTCAAAGGTGTTGTAGATAGCGGGCGGCGTTCCCGGATCATTGAGCGTGTTGGTGACAGGCAGCGGGTTCAGCGTGGTGGCCGTGCCGCCGGTGAGGGTGACGGGACGGTTGAGCAGCGCCTGAAGGGTAGTGACATTTGCGTAGTCCTGGCCGGGGAATTTGGGGTCGCGCACATCGGGACCACCGGCATTGATCTGGTATACCGGCGTGCTGGGCTTCACCGGCGTGGTCGCCGCTTCATTGGACTTGCCGCTCTCACCGCTGGAATCAATATTTTGCAGAACTTGCAGGTAATAAATATCGTGCGGGCTGGCGGGGCTGGCACCGCGTGCAAAGGCGATATATTCTGCGCCGGGCGCGGGATTGAGGTATGAGTTTCGCCGAGTGGAAGACCAGGCCGGGCCGAAGTTATCCAGGCCGACGGTCGTGGCCGGCTGTCCGATTCCCGTCGTGCCGGCATTGGTCACATTGCTGAAGCCGATGCGCCCGCCGCCGCCGATCAGGAAAATGTTGCGGTTGGTTCCCGGTGTGGTTGTCAGCAGCAATGACGTGTCCGGGCTCTGGCTGGGCGCATTGTTGGTCGGCGTCAGCGTCGGCGAGGTGGAAGAAAACGCGATAAGCTGGCCGTCCTGGGAATAGGCCGGGTCGGTATCGTCCGCCGGGCCATCCGTGATCTTGGCCGGCAGGGACGAATCCGTGCCGCCGCTGGGGCTAAAGCCGCCGGTGCTGGCATAAAGGTAATACAGGTGATAATGGCCGGCGTAAACGCCTGCGGTGCTGAGGGCGGAAAAAACAATCTCATCCGAATTACTGGACGAAAACGTGGGCCGCTGAACCGCGCCAAAGCCGGTGCCGCCCGCCGCAATCGCGCCGGCGTCGGTGCGAATTGTCGGCGAGGTCAAATCGGTGACGCTCACTGTCGCGGGCGTGAAGGGCATCGTGTACAGATTTTGCGTTCCCGGAGAATTACCGTCCGAAGTGAACGCGATCTGCTGGTTGTTGCCGGCGCTCAGGGTCGGAAAAAACTCACCGCCACCCATTTGGCCGGTGCTGTTGGTCAGTTGGATAGGTGTGCCGCCATTGATGGGAATCGCCCAAAGGTGAAAGCGGCTGCCAATGGCTCCCGATGAAGTGCGGTTGGAAGAAAAGACCAGCATGGTCTCATCAGCGGTCCACACAGGCGTCAAATTGGCGGGTGTCAGCGACGGCCCCTGGGTCGGCGTGAAGGCAGGGGGCGGGTTGAATACGTCAAACGTCTGCACCGCTTCATTAACCTGAGCGGCTCCATTGGCGACAAGCTGCTTGCGAAGCGCGCCGGAGCGCATCAGGGCCGGTTTGCCATAAATAAATCGCCCATCCGAGCCGCGCCGCAGATCGGTGGGAATGCCGGCATCCCGGAACAGGGAAGGACGCGCCGCCAGAGGAACTAAGGCACGCAGGGCTGAGCGCAGCGCCAGGGCCTGTCCAGTTCCGCGGTGGGCCGGCAGCGGTGCAGCCTGTAGGTATCCGCCCGCCAGGGCCAGGGAAAACAAAGCCGTCAAAACCGACAGCAAGGCAAAAATACGAATGGAGCGTAGAAATTTCAAGCGAGTACAACCTCCTTGGTTGCGCGCGTCGTACCGGGGCCAAACACAATTCGGCGCTCCGAGGCGCTGAGGCGAAAGGAAAGCGCCGGAAAGGCGACCCGAAGCGGCAAACCAATGTCAAAAGCAGACAATTAAAAAGCAGACAATTAAAAAGCAAATCATCAAGCGTGACGATGAGCGTGATTTTCTGGGGATTATTGGGTCAGTGTTTCCATCAGGCCGCTGGTCACTTGCCGGAGAAGCCTATACCTCTCGTCAGCGCGTGCCGCAGCTCTTTCTGTTTCTTGGTTCATTCTGCCTGTGATCGTCCTCGGCCATTTTTCGCCGCGCACCAGAGAGGGCGAGATGATTATAACACGCGCAAAGATTTTACGCAAGCGGTATTTTCAAGCGATATTTTCGCCGCCGCCCCGTTTATCTCCTTCTTGCGCCTTTTTTCGCGATGCGAGAGAAAACGGCGGAAGCGAATTGTTCGCCTCCGCCGTGTTGAGATGCTTCTTGCGCCCTACTGACTGGGAATCTCCAGCGTTGCATCCGCATACACCTTGATCCAGTAGGCCTGGTAAGGCTGGAGCGTTTCCCCGGCCACTACTGGCTGATAGCCGGTTCCGTCGTAGCTGTAGAGCGTCGGCGAAACCACATGGTAGGTGCTGCTGATGGCCTGGGCAAAGGTGATCATGCCACCTTGTCCATTATCAAACATCAGGGCGGAGACCGGGACACCCTTCACGCTGGGGACGCCGATCTGATTCCAGTAAGCGTGCAGCGGCACCGCGACGTTCGGAGCCGGCACGGCCGCTCCCTGCGTGGTCAGGCTAACCGGGTTTTTCAGATAGACCCAGTAGCCGACGCCGGGCCGCAGCGCATCCGCCGGATAGTTCGGGTCCAGAGCATAGGCGCTCGTCAGCGGGTTCCAGACAGCGACATGGGAGCGGTTGCCGTTGGGCTGGGTCCCTGTGGGCGATGTGTTCAGGTTCCCGAACAAGGTGTCAAAGGGAACCGCGCTGTAGTCATACGGCAGGGACAGGAAGTTCAGCCTGCCTCCTGGGAACGTATGCAGCGGCGCCAGGCCATTGCTCGTGCCGGTGAAGTTCAGCCGGTTGAACTGGCCGCCGATTACGTTGATGGTCTGCGAAGCCGAAGTCCGCGAGCCTTGGGTAACAGTGACGGTGTAAGTCCCCTGCGTGATCTGCCCGGAGTAGTTGAGCGGGTTGCCGTCGCCATTGGGCGGCGGCGGTGAAGACGCCGTGCCGGCGGTCGTAAAGATCGCGACCACTGTGCCGGCAGCATTAGCCACAGTCACGGTTGCCCCGGCGACCGGGGTGGTATCGGTAGAATCGGTAACCAAGCCCCCGAGCGTTCCAATCGCGCTGATCAGCTTGAAGTCCAGGCGTCCGAAGGGCCCATTCGTCAAAGTAATCTTGGCGCTTGTCTGCGTGGCATAGCCACTCTTGGTCACCGTCACTGTGTAAGTGCCGGGAGCCAGAGTGCCTGAGTAGTTGATCGGGCTGCCGTCCGGCCCGGCCTTGACCGCAATGGTCGTCAGCGGCGTCGGCGTTGTCGCCACAACAATTCCTGTCGTGGCATCTTTGACCGTCAGCGTCGCGCCCAGCACGGGAAGCCCGGTGGCAGCATCCGTGACATAGCCGATCAAAGTGGCTTTTTCGAGCAGTGCGAAGTTGAGCGTGACTGTTTCGCCCAGTGTCAATGTAACAGTCTGGGTCAAATCAAAGTAGCCGGTGGCTGCACTGGCCGTGACGGAATACGTTCCTGCCGGGAGCGACGGGGAGACGTATATACCGCCGGCATTGGTCGTCACAAAGAACGGGTCTCCACCGGCGGTCGGTGTGAAGGTGACTTTGACGTTCCCCAGCGGAGTGGTAGTCGTGCTGTCGGTCACTTTGCCGGTCACAGTCGGCAGAATTGGCACCAGTGTGAAGTCCACCGGTCCAGTCGGAGTGGGTGACGGATTGGCCGTCGTCTTCGCGGGCAGCGGGTTGACCACGAAGCTGCTGCCGTTGAACGGAGCATCCGGCTTGGTTGCCGCTGTGTACTCCGGGACACTGCCGGGGGCCGGCCCGGTCGCGGTCGCAGTATAAGAGCCAAACAGCACGTCCATGATGGTATAAGTGCCGTCCGCCAGCGTGACCGCGCTGTAGGTTGCAGTTTTATCCACCGAGGTAATCGTCACTGTCGCTCCGGCAATCGGCTTGCCGGCGGTATCGCGGACGATGCCGACAACTTCGCCCGGATTTTGAGCCGTCAGGGTAATGTTCTGTCCGGCAAGCGCGTCGCCGTCATATTCCGTGAATTTGGTAGTGCCATTGGCGCTGTTTCGCAGGATGCCGGAGCTGTACCCGGCCAGCGAGGCCGTGACGGTGTAAGTCCCACCCGGCGGGATTGCGAAGTTGGCCGTGCTGTATGTGCCGTCCGTGGCGGAGATAGTTGTGCCGATCAAAGCCCCGGAGGTGGAGTCGTAAACGTACACTACCACATTTGCCAGCGGGTTGCCGGCGCTGTCGATGGTTTTGCCGGAGAAGCTTGGCGGAATGGTCATCACCACAAAGCTCACTGGCCCGGTGGTCTTGCCGGAAATCACAGTCACGGTCTGCGCGGCAGACGAGCTGGACACAGGCCGGCCATTGGGATTGAGCGGTCCTACGGCGGTTCCGCTGTATGTCCCCGGCGGCACTGGATTAGACGGCCCCGCCAGCGTGAAGCTGCCCTGGCCGTCTGTAGTGGCCGTTTTCGTCGTGCCGTCTGCGGATTTGAATGTCACGGTCGCATTAGGAACCGGGTTTCCGCCCTGGTCGGTCACTGTGCCGGTGATAGCGCCCGGCGGAATCGGGGTCAAGCCCAGGTTTTCGCCGGTCAGGATGTCGCCCAGGTAAACAGTTACTGCGAACGTCCCGGTGCTGTATCCGGCCTTCGCCACGCTGACCGTATAAACGGTCGCCGTCTGCCCGGCCGGAATGTTTTTAAGTGTGTATGTGCCATCCGCAGCAGCCTGCGTGGTCACGATATTGCCCAGGGCATCCAGAACAGGATTGCCCTTGCCGTCAAGCAGCGTGATGGTCGCGCCGCTGACATTGGCTCCGCCGGCGGCGGTGTTCCCGACGGTAGCATCATAGATGCGTCCGCTGACCGTCGGCAGGATCGGCGTCAGCGTAAAGGCAACCGGGGGGCCGCCTGCCGTCGAGCCGTCACCGGTGGTCGTGCTGGGCAGCACGTTCACATCGGTGGCATAGGTCGTGCCTGGCAAGGTTGTACTGTTTACAGGGTCCGGGGCAGCCGCCGCCAGATATTCCGGCTTGCCGCTCGGGTTGTTCGGCCCGGTCGCCGAGCCGGTGTAATCGGCGACGGGAACAGTGGGCAGGAAGTAATTTCCTGCGGGCTGCGCCGGATTGGTTCCGTCGAAGGTCGTCGTAGATTTAACGATGGTTTTGTCTTTGGACAGGAACGAGACAGTCGCGCCGATAACCGGCTTGAGGGACGTGTCATGGACATTGCCCTCAATGTTGCCGGGAGCCTCCTGGGTGATTGTCAGGGAAGCGCTCGTGGTGGCATCGCCTTCCACGAGATAAGCCAAGTTCGCATTGCTGATGGTACTGGCGTAGCCGGGCGCATAGGCGGCGAGACGGTAAGTTCCCGGTTCCACGCCGATTATGGTGAAGTGGCCGGCGAAAGCCCCGGCCTGGGTCGTTGCGCTGAATGTAGCGCGGCTGGCCGGTGCCGGCGCTCCATTGGCGGGGATCAGGTACACCGTGACATTCGAGACGCCCGCACCCGCGCCGGCCTGCGGGCCGGCCGTCTGCGTGATGATGCCGGTGACGCTGCCTGTTCGCAGGAAGCCGACGATGTTGTGCAGGATGTTGGCGCGCGGATTGCGCGACGCAACCGTCGGGATGATCGTGTTGTACGGAAAAGGCGTCGTGGCGGGATTCGAGCCGTCTGAGGAATACGCATCGTTGCTGAGCGCTTCCATACCAAATCCGGCGTAGACTGTGCGTCCGCCCGTCCCGCCATTCGGCAGTTTGCCGGTTCCCTTCGGGTTGTACGGGTCGTCATGGTACACCAGAGCGGCAGAGCCATTGGTATACGTGATTGCCGCCGTCGCACCGTTTGTCGCGTTGAGCGTGTCCGGCTGGCCCAGCAGGTTCGCCCCGCTGGGGAAGAACGAGGCGCGCTGACTCAGTGACCCATCGGACGCAAAATTGGCATCATTGGCAGGCGCACCGCTGATCTCCAGCCGGCTTCGATATGGCTCGCCGCCGAAAGCGGGACCACTAAATGGATAGAAGCCAAACCCGTTCACATCGTCGCCGACGACGATCGGGTAGACCAGGTTGCCGTTCGTCCCTACCGCGCTGCCGTCATAAGTCGGGTAATTCGTGATTCGATTTGGTCCCGCCTGAAGCTGGAATGTACCGCCTCCGGTGGAAGTCAGGCTTGCGTTCAGCACGTCGGACAGGAAACCACCCGCGCCATTGGCGACCGTGCCGCCGGTGGTCAGCGTGGAGCCGACATCCTGGCCGGTGACGAACAGGCGTCCGCCGCCCTGCACGAAGTTCCGCAGAATGGTCTGCGTGCTTTGCCGGTCAGGAGCGCCGGGCCGGTTGAACGCGCCCGGATCATCAATCGTGCCGGGGTCGGTCAGCAAATCGCCGGTATAGGGTGACACCCAGATCACGCACTTATGGGCATCCAGCACCGTCCCTGCGGGGATGTTGCGGTAATTTGCGTTGGTGCTTTGCAGGTCCTGAACGGCGGGCTGTGTCTGCTTGGTCGGCAGATAAGAGTTCAGAATGGACTGCGGCAGCGGCCCGCGCGACAGAATGCGCCAGATGCTGTATTTCTGCGAATTGACCGACGGAGCGCCATCCTGCCTGCCGCCGTCGTCAATGATGTTGTCATTGTAGGAACCCACACCCAGTCCATTAAACCAGGGGGCAATAAATGCCTGGATCGCCGGAAAATACTGCGTGCCTGGCACACCGACCGTAGCATCGAAAGGATAGCCGGCATAGACCGAGTCCGGCAGGACATTGACATCCACGTCGGTAATCGCCGCTTCTGCGCCGTACAGCTTGGGAACCAGGTTCAGGTTGCCGTTCGTGCCGCCGAAAGTGGTGGCGGCGAACTTCTGACCGAGTGCATAATCGCTGACGACCAGAATATCGTTGTTGCCGATGGAGGCCTGCGTACTGAAGCCGCCGATGTTGTCATAAATGCGCCAGTTGACTTTTCCGCCGGAGAAGCTGGAAGTCAGCGGCGGGAAGCTCGGGAAAACCGCCTTGTCAAAGGCGATCACGTCCAGATAAAAATCACTGCCGGTGGCCGGAGTCGTCCAGGTAACCGTGTAAAGGACGCCGCCCAGATGGTCCTGCTGAGCATCGGGAACGCGGGACATCTGGAGCCATTCAGCGGGTTTGGCGGGAGTATTGCCCACAGCCGCTGTGTTTGTGGTAGGGCGCTGCTTGCCTTCTCCGCTGAACGGCTGCTGATCATCCACGCCTGCCAGGTAGAAGGGCGTCCCGTAGTCGATATCCGAAGCATCCAGCGGCGCATTCTGACCGCTGCCCGTCGCAAAAAGCGGGTTCAGGAACTGGCACTCGTATTCCGGCCCCCAGGCCAGGAACAAGTCTGGGTTCGTGCCGGGATAGGTCGCGCCGGTGCTTGTTTTTTGCTTGTTGGTTCCGCCGCCGTTTTTGCCAACAAAAATTGTTGTGGGAGTCGGGTTATTGCCGGTCTGCTGATAAAAGCCGCCGTGCGCCCCGCGCGGTGCAACATATTGGTTTCCACTTGCCAGCCCGCCAAACGTCGGATACAAGTCGCGCAGGCCAGGGACAAACGGCCCATCGTCCAGGCTCAAGATTTCGTTGGCCGAGCCGGACGTGATATCATTGGCGGGACGATTGGTCTGCGTGTTGTAGAAAGAGTCACGCGCAAAGACCTTGTGTTCCAGTTGCCTCGCGTCTTGGTACTTGCTGTCCGGGTCTTTGATTTGAAGGAAGACCTGCGGCTTGGTCGCGTCTGCTCCGCCCGTGCCGAAACCGGAATTGCCGTTGTCAATACCGGCCTCGCGGTCACTCAGGCGCACCGTGATCGTCACCGGAGCGCCGGGATTGATGCCGGTCTTGGTGGGAGTGCCGGTGACAGGATTTGTCGTCGCCGCCTGCACATGCAGAATCTCATCCGTGGAAAAGCGCAGCAGGGTCGGTGGGTCCAGGTTCAGCACCTGGGACTGGAAAAGGCCGATGTAGGATGCCGCCACGGAGTAGCCGCCGGTGGCCGTCGTGCTGGCAACCGTGCCGCCCGCGCCGACGGAGACTGCTGTCTCCGACGGGTAGCCGGTGGCCGGGTCGTTGTAAGTAACAGTCCGCCCGCCAAAGACCACGCCGCCGTTCAGGTTGCCGGAAAGCGGATTGGCGCCTCGGACGCTGCCACTCTCGTAGGCGATGCTGAAAATGGAGTGGAATGGCGACCAGGAGGGATACACGTCGTCATAGCTGCCGCCCAGCGTGGCCGGGGTCGGATTGTCATCGGTGTTGAGCTTAATCACCGCGTTTGCGACAGTGCCTTGCCCGGTCGGAATGGCCTTGCCTTCCGGCGTGAGCTGCTCTGCATAGACCGCCGTGACCTGGTAGTAGTACTCGGTTCCATTGGTGACGCCCGGCGTCGGGGGAGTCGCCGTCGCGCTGTCCACAAACGTCTGGAAAGTCAGCGTGGGATCATACGGAATGTTCGTATAATACGGGATATTGCCTTCCGTCGCACTGCCTGCGCCCGGCTGGTTCACACTTGTCAGCGACGCGCCCGTGATTGTGCTGCGATAGATATTGAAGGAAACCGGCGGGAAGCCGGCGGGAGCCTGGAACGACAGCGTTACCAGACCGTCCCCGCCGATGGCCGGGCCGGGATTGAAGACCAGCGGGGGAGCCGTGGCGTTGTTGGACGCATTGAGAGCGCCGAAGCCGCTGCTTTGCGTGGCATCCGTATTCGCCAGCACGTCCAGGCCTTCCAGAATCGGCGTACCGGCGGCGGGATTGGAATTGGCGAAGCTGATGACAATGCTGCCGGGCGCGACGTTCGGCACGACCCCGCCGGAGGTATTAACATTGGTCTGGGCCGCCGTAGTTGCCTGCGCCGTCACCAGCGCCACCACCACCGGGATTTGCCCCGTCGTAGCGGTTGCGGTCAGAACAAGCGCTTTGTCCGCCCGGACAAACGAAGTGGCATTTGAGTTGACGACAGTGACCGGCGAGATCGCAAGCATGTAGCCGGGCGCGGTGAACTGGAAGGTGTACCCCCCGCCGACGGGCAGCAGCAGGCTGTAGTTAGCTGGCCTGCCATCGCCCGTTGGCGCTGGCCCGGTGGTGGTGGGCGTGCCGGACGTGGTGACAATCGCTACCACCACGCCGTTTTTGGTAACGCGGACGGTTCCACCCGGAATAGGCCGGTTAGTGGCCGAGTCCGTCACCATGCCGGCGGCGGTTCCGGCATTTGCACCGCTGGTCAGAGCGAAGTTCAGCGTCGCCGGGGTGGCCGCAGTGATTGTCACCGTCTGAGTCAGCGTGGTTTCGCCGGACCCGGCGGCAGGCGTGGCGGTCACAAAGTAGGTTCCGGCAGGCAGGGCGACGGAGTACGCGCCGGTGTTGGGATCATCCGCCACCGGTGCGCCGATGACCGCGCCAATCGCGCCTCCCGTGTCTACGTTGACCGTAATGGTTGCCGGAATCCCGGTGCCGGTATCAGTCACAGAGCCGGAAAGCGTTCCATCAGTTGCCGTCGGGGACAGGGAGAAGTCGGCCCGTGTGAAGGCAGCGTTATTGACGACGACTTCGCGGCTCACCGTGTTGTAGCCGGGCGCACTGACGGTTAGAGAATACG
Organism: Capsulimonadaceae bacterium; assembly: GCA_965277095.1. GTDB lineage: Bacteria > Armatimonadota > Armatimonadia > Armatimonadales > Capsulimonadaceae > JANXMY01. Next base: position 1,289,481 of record OZ255718.1, on the reverse strand, counting down.
TGCCGTTTTGCGTGTTGGTGGTGTAGTTGAGCGGCTGCCCATCCGGCCCGGTTGTGACCGCCGTGGTGGTCAACGTCGTCGCGGCATTGTTGCTGAGATTGGTAATCCGCACCGTCGCGCCGGCAATCGGCGCTGCGCCTGCCGCCGCGCTGGTCACCTCGCCGCCCAGCGCACGGGTCGGCGCATTGGAGTGTGCGAAGATGTCATAGTTCAGCAGATCGGGCGTGGAAAACTGATTCGCCGGGTCCTGGTTGACAAACACGTTGAACGTGCGCTGGCCGACTGCGGTGCTGGTCGGGTCGGCGAAATGGAAGCGCAGCGTGTAGGTCGCGCCGGGCGTCAGGTTGGGAATCACATAGCCGAACTGGCCGGTACGCGCGGTCTGGTAAATCCCTGCCGGCGTGCCGGGAGTATCATTGGTCTGGTTGAAGGTGAGCGGCGGGGTGTTTGCCGCATTGGTCTGACCGGCCACGCCGCCGACGTTCAAAGTAACGTTCTGCTGCAAGTTGAACTGATTGTAAGTTTCCGGCACATAATTCTGGATAGCCGGGCCGCCCGCGTTGATCTCATACAGCGTCGTAGCGGCAGGGTCCGGCGTGGTGGCGGCTTCATCGGATTTCGCGCTTTCACCGGCCTGATTGGTGCTGCGGATAGTTTGCAGGTAGTAAATGTCATGCGGCCCCAGCGGGCTGCTGCCGCGCGCAAAGGCCAGGTACTCAAAGCCGGGCGCATTGTTGGTGTACTGGTTGAAAGCCGTCGCGCTCCAGGCGGGGCCGTAGTTGTCGGTGCCGGCGGTCGTCGTGACGCGGCCATAATACGGCGCGCCCTGAAGCGACGTGGGAACCGTGCCGAGGCCGGGCGAGGAGACACCGTTGCCGCCGCCGCCGCTGATCAAAAACAAGTTCCGCAGGTTGCCGGGGTCTACGTTTTGAGTCAGCGTCTGGGAAGTATTGGGATTAGAACTGATGGTGCTGGCGGGATAAGTCTGATTGACCACCTGCGTGGCGGTGGATGCAAACGCGATAAACTGGCCGTCCGGGGAGTATGCCGGGTCGGTGTCTTCCGCCGGGCCGTCCGTCAGCTTGGCGGGCAGCGACGTGTTCACCGGGTCATAGCCGCCGGTTCCGAGATACAGATAATAAATGTGATTATGGCCGCCATACGTGCCGTCACCGGCGGTGGAATGAGCGGAAAAGACAACCAGGTCGTTGTTGGAGGGCGAGAAGGTCGGCCGCTGCACCTGGTCAAAGCCGGTGCCGCCATTGGCCACCGCAAAGGCATCCGTGCGAATGGTGTACGACGACAAACCACCGGTGGGCGATACGTCCACCAGCGTCGCGGCTGCATTGTTGTTGCCGACGAGAACGCTGAACGAGAAGGGAATGGCGTACAGGTTCTGATGTCCCGGCGACTGCGAATCCGACGTGAACGCAATGCGGTTGTCGGCGGACACCAGCGCGGGAAAGAACTCGCCGCCGCTGGCCGGGCCGGTGCTGGTGGTAATCTGGTAGGCTTCGCCGCCGTTCACCGAGATTGCCCACAGGTGAAAGCGGCCATCGGGCTGAATGCCGCCGGCCAGGGTGCGGTCCGATGAGAACACGATAAATGTTTCATCATTGGACCAGACCGGAGTCAAGTTCAGCGGGGTCAGGTGGTTCAGATAGAGCGGCGGCAGGGTGGTATTGTTGGTCACCGTCGTCGAGCCGTCCATGTTTGTCTGCGCGTAGCCGATCAAAGGACGAAACGCCGGGGGCGGGTTGAACAGATCAAACGTCTGCACCGCACCGGGAATGGGAACGGTGCTGCTGGTGGTCGCCTGCTTCTTGCGGAGCGCGCCGGAGCGCATCAAGCGGGGATCAATCAGGGTACGCCCGGCGGGAGTGCGCTGCGGCCCCGTGAAAGCCCCGGCGGATGGCGCGGCATCGCGCAGCGAGGCGGCGCGCAGAGCGGCCTGCAATGCCAGCGCCTGGCCGGTTCCGCCCGGCGCCGCCTGCATCCCTGCCAGGCCGGTCAGGGCCAGAACACCGATCAAAACAAAGAAAAATCGAACAGCGCGTGCGGCGCCGAAAGAAGCAGTGCGTAATGCGTTCAAAGAGTACAACCTCCCTGGTTGTGGGCAGCGCCGGGAGCGCTTGGCGAAAAGACCTCGGAGAAGACTTCAGAGAAGACCTCGGATCGGTACATTTTAACCGGCAGGGCTTCGCGGGAGAAAGCCTGCGGGCAGGGTGTTCAGGTGGGGAGAGCGATGCTCAAGCTGGCAGCAGGTCGTATCGCCTGCGGCTCCGGGTGTGATCTGACTATCTGATCTTCCTTACTCTTAAGGCACAGTGTATGATTATAACACACTGGTTTTATTTTGGCAAGCGGTATTCGTAGGAATTTTCATTGTAACCTTGCGGCAATAAAAATCGCAATAAAAAGCGTCGCCTTCGGCCTGCCGAATAGTCAGACCCTCCCCAGACCCAAAGCCTTCAATTTGTGCTGAAAACAATTTCAGGAAAGCAATTACTCTGAAAAACGGAGGCTTCTAACCGGAGGCAGGCTTCACATTTCCCCGGACAAAAATCAAGGCCAGCGCCGTTCCCGCCGAGACCAGCACCGATGCAGCGACAAAGGGCGCGATGTGGCCGACACGGGCATACAACTGGGTTCCGAGCAGGACGCCGAACAAAGCGCCCACGCCCTGCGCCGTGCTGACCGCCGCAAAAACCGTGCCGCGCTGCTTCTCGCCCCCCAGTTCTGTCAGCAGTGCCAGCCAGGCTGGAAACGCCAGCACGAAGCCCGCGCCCATGACGCCTGCCGAGGCCATGAAACCGCCGATCCCTGCGCCGAAATGATGCAGCACGGGAATTCCCCAGATGCCCACGGCGCACAGCACAAAGCCCAGCCGGACGCAGCGCGTTTTCCCCCAGGTGTCCGCCAGATGCCCGGCGGGAACGGCGATCAGGGCAATGCCGATCATCGGCCCCAGCACCAGCAGCCCAAACGCGCTTTCCGACAAGCCGTATTCATCCAGCGCGAACTTTTTCACCAGCAGCGAAATGCAGCCGATCCCCAGAAACGTCACAAAAGCCAGTCCCAGAAACTGCGGCACGGTGCGAAGCGCGGCCAGAAAGCCGTCCCAGGAGATCGCCTCGTCATGGCCCGTCACGGCCTGGGCCAGCTCGGCGTCGTGGTGATGATGGCGGCGCACCCGTCCCTGCACGGACAGCGCGGCAATGGCGGCAATACCGAATAGCACGCTCGCCAGAATAAACGACGGGTAATAATACTCCGGCTGGTAATTCGGCGGCGGGACAGGAATAACGGGTACGGCGGGAACTGCTGGAAGCGGCAGCAGCGCCGGGTGCGCGTGGTGCAGCGTGTCCTTCAAACCTTTGAGACCATGTCCGACCGCGTGCGCCCGCGTGTGAATTCTCACTCCCAGCCGGCGCATTTGCTCCCCAAACGTCGCCTTGTGCGTAAACAGCGGGCCGAAATTGTCGTCCACAAAGCCGCCGATCAGAAAGCTGAGGGCCAGCCCGAGCATATAAACGACGTTCAAAACGCCCATCGCCGCCCCGCGCTTGTTTTCGCTGACCACATCCCCCACATACGCATACAGCGCGGGCCACAGCGCCGCCTGCCCCATGCCGTCTAAAGCGCGCAGAAAACCGAACACGAGCAGCGTAATCACTGCCGTCGCCGCCAGCGGATCGTAATGCGTGGTGATCAAAATCAGCGGCGTGAACACCGAAATCAGCGCCCCGCCCAGCATCAGCGGCTTGCGCCCGAAGCGGTCACCCAGCACCCCCAGCGGCGACTTGAACAGCACTTCGCTGATGAAAAATGGAACCATCAGAACGCCCAGGAGCGACGTGCTGATTTTCAGCCCCTGCGTGAAATAAATCGGCAGGGCGGAGTTGTTCAGCACCGAGATACCCAGCTCCGCACAGGCGGCGATCAGCACCACCGGCAGCACAGCCGCCAGCCAGCTTTTTGCGTCCGGCGCAGTGGGTTTGGCAGGCTCCGAAGCGGCAGGTTGTGGCAGAGGTTCATTCATAAAAAAGAGTACGAGCGAGGGAATAAATTCCTCTCGCTGCCAGGTAAGCATCCTGCGGACGCACAAAACAGGCAAGCAGTCTCATCTTCCGTCCGCAGGACGGTGGCCCTTTCCAGACGGGTCGTTCATCGGCCCGAAAAAAAGCCATCTCCCCCTCATTCCGGCGTCAGCAGGACTTCGCGGCCAGTTTCGGCGGACTGGTACAGGGCGTCCAGGATGCGCGTCACCCGCAGGGCTTCTTCCGCAGGGACGGCAACGGGCGTGTCGTCGGCAATCGCCTGAACAAAGGCGCGCAGCTCGGCATCCACCGTCGGGATTTGGGGCAGAAAGGTCGGCGTGGTATCGGTCAGCGTCCCGCTTTCCTCGCGAAACAGGCGGGTCGCGGCGTCATCAGCGGGTTCCAGGTAGGCACCGCCCTCCGTGCCGAACAGGTGCGTGTGAAACTGGTCGGCGGCCAGATTAGCGGCAAACGAGGACTCCAGAGACAGCGTCGCGCCATTCGCGAAGCGAATAAATCCGGCGGCGAAGTCTTCTACGGAATAGGTTTTCGGGTCCCACTGGCCGCGCAGGCCCAGAACGCCATCGCGGGTTCCAAACTTTACATACGTCTGCCCAGTCACGGAAACCGGCTCCGGGCTGCCCATCAGCCAGAGGGTCAGGTCCAGAATGTGTGCGCCAATATCAATCAGCGGCCCGCCGCCCTGCTTGTCTTTCTGCGTGAACGTTCCCCAGCCGGGAATGCCGCGCCGCCGCAGCGCATGGGCGCGGGCGTAGTAAATCTCGCCGAGCTTGCCGTCCTCCACAAACCGCTTGACGGCCTGCGGCCCGGAGCCGAAGCGCAGATTGAATGCCACTTGAAACTTTTTACCAGCCGCCTGTCCGGCGGCAACCATTGCCGCGCCTTCCGCGCCGTTGATTGCCAGCGGCTTTTCGCAGATCACATGCTTGCCGGCGGCAAACGCTTCCAGGACGGGCTGTTTGTGGAGATAATTGGGTGTGCAGACATCCACCGCGTCTATTCCCGGCATTTCCAGCATCTGTTGGTAATCCGTAAATGTCCGTACACCGCCGCCGACTATTTCCGAGGCGGCCTGCAATGCCGCCGGGCTGGGATCGCAAAGCGCGACAACGCGCACCAGGCCGTTCTCCTGCATCTTTTTGTATGCAGGCAAATGTGTGCGCTGCGCGATGTATCCCGTGCCGATCACGGCCATGCCGACTGGTGTTCCCATGCTGCTGCTTTGTTCGCCATCCGCGCCGTCGTTTCCTGCCTGACGCCCAAAAAATGCCCGCCGACCAGAGGCCGACGGGCATTGCCGCAATCTATTGCCGCTTTCGCAGACGCCGAAACAGTGCGGACGGCTTGATTTTTCGCGGGCGCAGCCATTTTGTATGCCGCATCAGCGCCGGAACCGCAGTGTTCGAAGCCGTTGCCACGACGATTAAATAAAATACGGCCGCCAGAACGACGTAGCCGCAGAGCATCCAGAGTGCCATGTGTGTTGTCCTTTGTCTTGTTATCCCACAAATAAGCAGGCATTAAACTTTTGGCATGAATTTTGCACTGCAATTGGTACAATACACTCCACAATGCGTTCCGTTTTGAGAGTGCGGTCACGGGCAACCGCCCCTGCGCCGAGGTGAGCCGTGAAGCGAAAGTCTTAATAATGTCTTCCATGACCACACTTCCGCAAATTGACTGGAACCGCATTGTCGGGCAGCGCCGGGCTTATTTCGGTTCGCCGCTCGACAACATGCAGCGCCTGGGCGACGCCGCCGGGGACATCGCCGGATTCATCGTGCAGGGGCAGCCAGTCGTTCTGATCAATACGCCCGCGCTGGTGCGCGAAGTGCTGGTGACGCGCACCGAAGAGTTTCCCATCGCCGCGCCCTCTGCGGCGGCGCTCGTCGGTCCGGTTCCCATGGGTCAGAGCGACGGCGCGGTGCATCGCGGACGACGCCGTCAGGTGATGCCGGCGTTTAAGTCTCGCCACTTCGCCGCTTACGCCGAAATCATGGCGGACTGCACGGAGCATCTCCAAAGCGGCTGGCGGGATGGGCAGATCGTGCCGATTGCACGGGACATGGAGCGGCTGGCCTTCCATGTGATTGCCAGGGCGCTGCTGGGTCTGGATGATATCGATGAAGGCACCCCGCTCGGCGAGGCGCAGCGGACGATGGCTCGCGCCGGCTTCTTCAAATGGTCGCCGGCCCAGCAGCTCACGCCCTGGCAGGCGCGGGCGCGCAGGCAGCAGACGCAGGCCCATGCCAGCCTCGTGGACGCGGTGCATAGCCTGGTGCAGTCCCGGCGCGCATCCGGCCTGGACGGCGGCGACATGATCTCCATTCTGCTGCGCGCGCAGGCAGAAGCAAAAGACGTATTGGAGACCAAAGAAAATCCCGCAGATGACGAGTTCGTCATGCAGATACTCGGCGTGGTGTACGCCGGGACCATCAGTTTTGCCGATTCGCTGGTCTGGACATTGTACCGTCTGGCGAGCCAACCGGACTGCGCCGCCGCCGTGCAGGCGGAAGCGCAGGAAGCGGGCCGAAGTGCTTCCCCCGGCTCTGGCAGCCTGCCGGAACTGTCATATACGCTTCAAGTGTACCGAGAGACGCTGCGCGATGTGCCACGCTTCGCCACATTCCAGCGCTGGGCCACGGAGCAAACCACTTTGGGCGGCTTTCTTGTGCCGCGCGGTGCGCGCCTTTGCGCGTTTTCGTACCTTCTGCACCACGATCCGCGCCTGTTCCCGGAGCCGCATCGCTTCAATCCGGGGCGATTCGCACCGGGCTGGGAAGAACGATTGCCGCGTCACGCCTATCTGCCGTTTGGCGAAGGTGTCCATAGCTGCATCGGCAGCCATTTCGCTTTGATGGAAGCGCAAATCGTTCTCGCCGCTCTCCTGCGGCGCTGGCGGTTTGAGATTGCGCCGCGCCAGGCCACCGGTGAAAAACTGCGGCAGCAGATTCGCCCTCGGCATGAGTTTTATCTGCGTGTTCACAAAGTTTAACAGCCATGCGCTCCCAACAAATGACCGGGTCTTTTAAGGCTCCCAGGGCCGACTCCAATGAACTTTCGCTGCTGCTTTGCTGCGCTCGGACACATCCGAACGCCGCCGACACGGCACGGCGGGACGCGCTGCTGTCCCATCATTTAGACTGGAAAAAGACGCTGCGGCTGGCGGAGCATCACCGCTTGCTGCCGCTGCTCCAATGTCACCTGCAAGCCGCCCCGCCGGACAGCATTCCGGCAGAGGTACATCTGGCGCTTCAAAGCCGCCGCCACGCCGGGCTGCTGCGGCAGCAGATTCTCGTCGACGCGCTCCATTCCCTGCTGTCACAGATGCAGGCGCAGGGAATCAGCGCCATTCCTTACAAAGGCCCGGTGTTCGCCGCGCAGGTGTACGGCGATCCGGGGCTGCGCCCGTGCAGCGATCTCGATTTACTGGTCTTGCCGCAGGACCTCCGGCCGGCGAAAGAACTGATGCTGGCTCAGGGATTTCAGATGCAGCAGCGCTTCGCCAGTGCGCGGGAGGAAATGGCGCACCTGCAAACCGATTGCGAGCTCAATTTCATTCGCCCGCAGGATCGGCTCCTGGTGGAACTCCACTGGCGGTTCCGCCCGCAGTCGTTCCCCTTTCCTCTGGAATTGAAAGAACTTTGGAGCCACCGGCAAATGATCCTGCTGGCCGGCAAGCCCGTTCCGACACTCCCCATGGAGGATTATCTGCTGCTGCTGTGCGTCCACGGGGCCAAACACTGCTGGGAACGGCTGATCTGGGTCTGCGACATCGCTGAAATCCTGCGCGTCTGCCCGGATATGCCCTGGGTGAAGATCATGGCGCAGGCGAAGCGACTGGGCTGTGCGCGCGTTCTGCGGCTGGGCCTGCTGCTGGCGCGCGACCTGCTGGATGCTCCGGTTCCCGATCAGGCCCTGCGCGGAACCCCGCTGGCCGTGCGGGCGCTGGCCGGACAGGTACGCCGTCAGCTTTGCGGGCAGAGGGACATTTTGCCGCCCTCTTTGTTCCGCCCGTTGTTCCATCTTGCTGTCCGGGAGCGCTGGCAGGATCAGGCCCCTTACTGGAAAGACCGCCTGCGCCGCGAAAAAACCCGAATGCAGAAAAAATGGTTATCCAAAACGATCTCGTCGGAAGAAAGGGGGTGAAAAACTATGACGATGTATGTCGCACCGAGCATGACTTCCTACACAGAAGCCGAGCTGATGGCGCAGATGGAAGCCTGGGGTGTCTCCGGGCAGCAGATCATTAGCGTAGGTTAATATGAACTGTTGTGCCGGAACTGTGAAGTTCCGGCATGACGCAGGCTTTGATGCGCGAGGGAATGAATTCCTCTATGCCTGCGGCATTACTGCGTATCTGCTGATTATGGTCGTCCTGCGGACGAAAGAATAAGCGGACGATTGCTTTTCTCCGTCCGAAGGACGATCAATTTGGAGCGAGAGGAATTCATTCCCTCGCACGGCGCTGGAAACGTTGAAGCAAGAGGGGGTGAAAAACCATGACAATGTATGTTGCGCCGAGCATGACTTCCTACACGGAAGTCGAGCTGATGGCACAGATGGAAGCCTGGGGAGTCTCCGGGATTGGCGAAGCACGGTAAAGTGATATGCTGTTGTGCCGGGGATGTTGAAACCCTCGGCACACGGTAAACGGAAACAACGAAGGCAAAACACGGATTTTGGAATTGAACGATAATTTTGTATTGCCCCTGCGCCGCGCCCTGACCGCCCGCGCCGCCGGAGACGAAACGCTGGTCAGCGACTCAGAAAACGGTGAAGTCCATTTTTTGAACGCGGCGGCGGCCCTTGTGTGGGACTGCTGTGACGGTCAAAATACTTTGGAGGATTGTGTCCGGCGGCTCCGAATGGCGTTCGCAATCCCCCCGGAGGCCGATGTCGCCGCCGATGTTCGGGCAATTCTGGCGGGCTTTCAGCAGAAGAACCTTTTAGAAAAAAGTGGGTCGGATGCCTGAGTCTTTCCCGCCGCTGATCTTGAGCCTCGCCGGCTGGCGCTGCCGCTTGACGATGGACACTCAGCATGGCCGCGACACTCTGGCCCGGCTCTGCGGCAGTGACATTGCCCTCGATGGCAGTGCAGCGATGACGACCCTGCGTGTCGCGCTGAACGAAGGGCCGACGCCCCGGCTCCGTTTCAGCCGGGACGGGCAGCCCGGCGATTTCACTTCCCTGTTTTCCGGGCCGGAACGCAAGCGTTTTCTGCCGATTCCCGATGATAGCCGCTGTTTGTACGCCGACACCGTCGCCGGAGACGCGCCGATGCTGGAGCTGCGCGAGGGCGACTTACTGGTGTTGCAGCCGGACGCCTGGCTTCAGTATGCCTGGCACACGCTCACCTGGCTGCTGCTGCGGGAGCATCCCATTGTCGCCCTGCACGCCGCCGTCTGCGCGGTGGAAGGCGTCGCTCTGCTGATTGTGGGGCCAAGCGGCTGCGGCAAAAGCACTCTATCTTGGGCGCTGGCGCAGCAGGGCGCGGATTATTTCAGCGACGAGTCCGCGTTTCTGCGGCAGCCGGGCTGCCGCCTTTTTGTGCGTCCCCAGCGCGTCAGCCTGCGCCCCGGCGGGGTAGCGGCGCTGGCCGCCGAGCCGGACATCGCCGAGTGGTTTCAAGCCAAGCCGAATGACCGGAAATGCGCGCCGATGCTGCCGGGGCCGAAAGCGCCCTGCCCGCAGGATCACTCCGTGCTGCTGTTCGTGGAGAGGTTCGGGGATGCACCCGCGCTGGCCCCGCTGGCGGGCGGCGATGCCGCGCGGCGTCTGGCTGCGGTGATGGGCTATGGCGATCCTTCGCCGCTGGCGCGTCTGGCGGCGGCGGCGGACATCGTTTCCCAGCTTCCCAGTTGGGCTTTGACGATTGGAAAACCCGAAGAAACGGCGGCAGAATTAATTGCTTATGCGCGGGGGACAAGATGGCGGACACATTGACAGCGGCGGAATTGCCGGTGTCCACCCCGGCGCGATTGACGGCTTTGTGTGCGCTGTGGCAGGCTGAAGAGCGCGAAGTGTGGATCACTCTGAATGGCGGCAGCATGAGTCCGACCATTCTGCCCGGCACGCGCCTGTGCCTGCGCTGCTCTTCCGGCCCGCCCGCACTCGGCGACATCATCGCGTACCGGCAGGAAAACATTCTGGTCGTCCACCGGCTGCTGGAAATCACCGGGCTGCCGGACAGCCCGCAGCTTGTCTGCCTGGGCGATGGAAACATTTTCAATGACCGGCCTGTGGCGGCGCAGGCATTTGTAGGGACAGTCACCAGGATTGCGCCCATCCCCGTGCTACAACGGGCCTTGTTTGCCCTGCGCCACCCGCGCCGGCACGCCCGGTTTATGCTCCGCCGCCTGCAAGCGGCTCCGGTTCCCCGCTAAACCAGAATTCTGCCTGCTGTTATCGGCGCTGGATGTAGGCCGGATAGCCGCTGCGCTGAAGCGCCAGCGTTTTTTGATGCGCCTCGGCAGGCTGGCGGAAAGAACCAACTTCCACGACATAGGAAACTTTGCCGTGTTTGGTGCGGCGATGCCCGGTGACGGCGGGAAGGCCGCGCGCGCGCAGGGCGCGGGCGAGAATTTCCGCGTTGCCGGGGAAGGGGAACGAAGCGGCAACAACGTGGTAGGCAGCAGGATAGGCAGGCGCGGCAGACGGTGGCGCGGCAGACGGTGGCGCGGCAAAGACCGGGGCCGCAGTTCGCAGAACCGCACCACGCCGCTTCTTCAGCCGCCCACCCAGCCGGACAGCGGCGGCGCGCACACGCCGCTCACTGAGGCTGCGGCTGACCTTGACAACAGGCGAGGCCGAAGCAGGAACAAATGCCTCCACGGCTCTCGGTGCCGGGCCATCCACATAGAGAGAAAGAGGACGCGCCGACGCCCTATGGCCCTGCTCGTCCAGCGCGGTTGCGGTGAATATATAGCGCCCCGGCGCGGACGGCGTCCAGCTCGCGCTGCATAAACGGCCTTCTGCAAACGAAAACATAGTTTTCCGCCCCTGCGCCGGGCGGCAGGACAGGGCCAGCGCTGCGCTTTGCCCCGGCCCCAGCGTGGCAAACGCTGTGATTGCAACCTGCGACCCCACCGTGACATGCCGGCCTGCCGCCGCGGACTGAAGCTGGAGCGTCAGCGGCAGCGCCGCCGAAGCGGCCCGTGTCGCGGAAGCAGGGACAGCCGGAAGAAAGGCAGGCAGAGACGCCGCGCGGGAGGTAGCCGTGCGCTTTGCCGCCGAAATGATCCAGCCCGCGCCCGCGAATGCCACCAGAAGCAGAAAAAGGCTAAGCAGCGCCGACCAGACCGGTATTTTCCAGGGGTCAGAGGCTTTTTCTGAAGCGGGCGGTGTCTCTGGGAGCGGCTCCTCGGAGCGTTCGGTCGGCTTTGGCAGCTCCGGCAAAGAAAACTTCGGCCTGTTTTCTTCCGACAGCCGCACAGTCGGCACAACTGTTTCCGGCAGGCGACGGGCAGGCAATGGCGAAACGGCGTCCGGGAAAACGAACGGATTTACCAGCGGCAGGCGGGCTTCCTTCGCCGCGGGCTGTACGGCAGCAGGCTCCAAACTGGGGCCAAAATCCGCATCCACAACCCCAATATCTGCGAGGGGGGCAGCCTCGGCGACAAGCATCGGCTCGGCAAACCGGAAAATCGCCGCTTCGGGGGGAGCAGGCATGGGGCTGCCGCACTTGGTGCAATGGCGATTTTCCGGCGGCTGAACCGCGCGGCAGCGAGGGCAGGGCAGGGACATAAAGCAGTCCTCCGAGCGGGAAAGGGTTCCCTTGCCCCTTTATTCGCCGCTTTCCGCCGGAGTTCCTTCCCCGCAGACGATGAATACAGGCACGTCATTTTCAGGTATACTGGAAGTCGTATGCAGTTTGACGAAGCGCTGGAATACATGCAGGGCCGGCTTCGGCTGGGGGTTAAGCTGGGCAATGACCGATTCCTGGCCTTGCTGGACCGGCTGGGCCGCCCGCAGGAAACCTTGCGCGTCATCCATATCGGCGGAACCAAAGGCAAAGGCTCCACGACGGCGATGGCGGCGAGTGTGCTTCAGGCCGCCGGGTACAAAGTCGGCACATATCTTTCCCCATATGTTTACGACGTGCGCGAGCGGGTGCAAATCAACGGCGAAATGATTTCCCGCGCCGACTTTGCCCGGTGGGTGACGGCGATTCGCCCGCACGTAGAAGCGCTGGAACAGACCGACCTGGGACCAACAACGGAGTTTGAACTGAAAACGGCGGTGGGGCTGTGCTTTTTTGCCGAGCAGGCCGTAGACTATGCCGTCGTAGAAGTGGGCCTGGGCGGGCGTCTGGATGCGACCAATGTGGTCTCGCATCCCCTGGTCACGGTCATCACGAACATCGGCTTGGATCACACCGAGCTGCTGGGCGACACGCTGGGGGCAATCGCCGCCGAAAAGGCCGGGATTATCAAGCCGGGCATTCCCTGTGTCACAGGCGTGCCGGAAGGCGGCGAGGCATGGGATGTGATTGCGCGGGTATGCCGGGAGCGAAGCGCGCCGCTGACAGGAATTACTCCCCGAAATTGGGGCTTTGTTGGGGTGGGCGGCGAGGTCACGCTCACCACCCCACGCCGAACGCTGGCTGATGTCCATCTGCGGCTGCCCGGCGCATTTCAGGCGCAAAATGCGGCGGCGGCGCTGACGGCCCTGGACTGCATCGATGCGAACGCACTGCCGCCGATTTCCGACGCGGAGGCGCGGCGCGGGCTGGCCGAAGCCTGGCTTCCGGGGCGGCTGGAACAGGTCGGGGAGCGCCCCTGCGTGGTGGTAGATGTCGCGCACAATGCGATTTCCGCGCAGGCGCTGGCGGAGGCGCTGCGCGCCCAGTTCAGGGCAAAAGAACGTCGGCTGATTTTCGTCGTGGGCCTCTCGCGCCATCACGAGCCGGAGCCGTTTCTCGCGCCGCTGGCTGCCCTGAAGCCTGCCGGGCTGATTGCCACGCAGCCGGAGTGCCGCCCGCGCCCGGCGGAAGAAGTCGCGCAGGTCGCCCGTGCACTGGCGCTGCCAAATGTCACTGTGATCGAATCGAGCGTCGCCGATGCGGTGCGCGCCGCGCTGGCGCAGGCCGGGCCGGATGATTTGATTTGTCTCACCGGCTCGTTTTACACGGTCGGCGACGTGCCGCCACTGCTTTGGCCTCAACTACTGGCCGAACATCATCAACACTACGCATCACGAGAGGAACCCTGAACTATGCTGCCACATCAAGGCGTCGTCGCCGCTATGATTGCCGGAGGGTCATTGATCCTCACACTGGGGATTTTGACGTTCTCACTGCGCCGCGAAAAGAAATTTCAGGCGTCCAACTCTCAGGAAGAGCATTGATCCCGTCCCAGCACCGTAGGGGCGCGGCTTGCCGCGCCCCTACGGTTGCGTCGCGCCTCTACTTTTTCGCCAGGGCGACTTTAATCGCCGCCGGCAGCGCGTCGCCGCGCACCTCGACGGCGGCGATTGTTCCGTCCCGGTTCAGCAGCAGGCCGAACGGGATAGCGCGGACACCATACTGGCCGGGAACTGCACTTCCCCACCCTTTTCCATCAAAGACCTGACGCCAGGGCATTTTGTTCTGGGCGATAAACGATGTCAGGGAAGATTTGTCCTGATCCAGTGAAATTCCCACGACATCAAAGCCCTGTGCATGGTACTTTTTGTATGCGGCAATCACATTGGGCATCTCGCCGACGCAGGGGCCGCACCAGGTCGCCCAGAAATCCATCAGCACCACTTTGCCCTGATACTGCGACAAGTTCAGCGGTTTGCCGGCCAGGTCTCTGGCGGCAAGGGCAAAAGGCCGTGCGCCGGGCTTGAGGCGCGGGTCGTACATCGGCGGCTCGGCGGCCTGCGGCGGAGCTTTTTTCGCCCCGGCAGGCGGCGTAAAGGCGAAATCGCCGGCGGTCAGCACCGGGGTGAGCGTCAGGTCGGAGATCGTTTCAGTGTGCGTCAGCGTTTGGGGAGTTCCATTGCGAGTCAGCGACACACTCTGGATAAATCTTCGCAGCAGGTGATCGTCATGGCCGATGGAAAGGGCAATCACCGCTTTCGGGCCGCCGGCTGTGACAGGAAGCTGCAAAGTAATGACATCTACCGGCGTCGTCCCTACCCTGTCCGCGCTGAGAGCCGAGGTCAGCCCGTGGCCGGTGAGGTTTTCCAGCAGGCCATCGGGGTGAGACATGATCATCGGCAGCAGAATGCCTGTCGCATTGAACACGGCGACTTCCGGTGTTCGCGCGGCAGTCAGGGGCTGCGTCAGATATTGTTTGGTATCCAGGTCATAAGTCGTCAGCGTTTTGCCATCCGAGACGATCTGCACATGCGGGCCGGTTTTGTCGGTGACGGTCGCTTTTGCGCCCTGGTCTTTCTGGAAAGCCAAAGCGATGGTTTGGCTCGAATCGTTCCCGCCGCCGGTGGACTGCACATTCACCGTCGCGGAAAATGCCGTCAAAGCCTTATGTGCGGCGATGGCCTGGCTCAGCACAGACTGTACCGTCGGAACCGCAGGCGCGGCAGCGGCTGGCGCGGACGTCATGGTGGGAGCCGCTGGTGCAGGAACAGCCGGCGCTGTGGGCGCGGCGGCATTCTGGGCCTGCGCGGCGGCCCCGAGCAGAAGCAGGCCGCAGGAGGCCAGCATCGAAGGACGAGAAAAAGACATGAAGGGTCTCCTCAAATAGCGGAAAAAGTGGGCAGGGACAAACCCCACCCCGACAGATCAGTGTGCGAAATTATTTCAGTGTGCGAAATTATTTCAGTGTGCGGAATCATTTGGACCGGCTGCCGGTGCGGTTGACGCGCACCGGGACGACGGCCCCGGTGGTGCGCTGGTTCGCCCCCGTCGCGCCATGCGCGGGGCTGCCGCTCAGTCCAGCGCTGCCGCCGCTCTTTTTGCCTTTAGCCTGCGCGCGCCGCTCGGCGCGGTTTAAAGCCGGGACTTCGGTTCCGGCGCTGCTGCCCGCCGCTTCCGGCTGCGTCTGCACTTCTTCGGTCAGGCCAGGTTCACCCGTGCCGCTGCCGCCCCCTGTTTCCTGCTGCATAAGAATTTCTCCCTTCGCGCGATCAATAATACGAAAAGCTATACACCAGTATACCCGGCCTTTGTTTTATACCCAGCTTTTGCTTCCAGGCGTGGGCGGGCATAATTCAACAGGGTCTGCATGTTGATCACATCTTCTTTGTTGTAAGCCAGCAGGAGCCGCCGGGCTTCCTCCGTGCCCTTCCCGCCCCGGCGGAATGCCCGCCAGAGCCGGACAGCATCCATGCCGCTGAGGCCATCGGTTTCGGGAACGCGCGAAATCTTCAATTGCTGCTCAATGCGCTTCAGTCCCCCGGTATGGCCCAGACGCTTCAGCAGCGGGCAAAGATCAATGTGCAGCCTGTCCGCGAACACCGACTCCAGCACCGGAAAGCGGCGCTTGAGGAACGGAATGTCAAAACCCGTGCCGAAGAATGTCACAAAGCCGTCAAAGTCCTGGCAGTCGTAGGCGAACTGGGCCAGATTTTCGCCCTTCACATAAAAACGCATCTCAAAGCCATCATACAGGCCGATCAGCGTGATGGAATCACTGCTCATGCCGCCGTTGGTTTCAATGTCCAGAAAGCCGATTTTGGGAAAGTGGGAGACGGCCCTCCAGTGTTCGCGTTTGGGCAGGCTGCGCGCAAAATAATCGGCCCGTTCTTCTTCCAGAGCGGCCACACTGTCTGCCAGCGTTTGCGCCAGTGCGATCTTATGGCGCGGCGGCAGTTTGAGGGCTTGGCTGTTGTCCAGATATTCCTGCCAGGTGAAAATTCCCTGCGCCCACAGAGACTGCTCGGTAGCGGGGCCGACGCCGGGGACATGAATAAACGTCGAAGTCAGCATGACGGAGGAAGTATACCCGGAACACTCCTGCGGCTGACAAGTGATAGCGCATACGGTATCATTTCAGAAATAAGCAGGCGGAGCAAAACAATGATGACACTGCCGCATAAAGCCCCACCGAAATACTGCCAATTTCCGAAAGCGACGGCGTCCAGGCAGCAAAAGTTAGGTCATGGGCTTTAAGGCACAACGGTCAACTGGTCGCTAACCGTGAAATCGGCGCGATGGCCTACCAGAACAGCCTGCGCGTCCTGTTCAGCACGCAGCTTCATGGAAGCGTCGGTAACATGGCCAGTGAGCGTCACGGCATGGTCTTTGGCGTTGACATCAATCAAGTTGCGCTTATTGTTCAGCACAGGGTCGCGAATAATCGCCGTCTTGACGGCGGGCCGGATGACGGTATCGGCATCGATATTTTCCGGCACGGTTTTCAGGGTCTGACCGGCCTGCTGCGCCGCCGTGCGCGCGGCCTGCGTGTTGGCGTCAGCGTCCTGCTTCGCACCGCTGAGTGTGTTGGCGCAGCCGGTCAAAGCCGCGCCGAAAGCCAGTGCGGTCAGAGCCGCAGAAACAAGAGTGGATTTGTTCATGGTTGCCTCCCAGCCCAGTATACCCGCTTCACCCGGCAGTGATACCTGAACTTTTTGCCGCCCGGCGGCGTCTCTTGACAGAGTAAAGTCTTCTTCGGTAGACTGAGCCAGGAGAAACACATTCATGCTGCGCCGCGCGTTTACGCTGATTGAACTGCTCGTCGTGATCGCCATTATCGCGATTCTCGCCGCCATTCTTTTCCCCGTCTTCCAGAAAGTCCGCGAGAATGCCCGCCGCGCTTCCTGCCAGTCCAATGAAAAGCAGCTTGCGCTCGGGATTTTGATGTACGCTCAGGATTATGACGAACTGATTCCGCCCACGGCTGCTTATGCGGCTGACGGGGTAACGGTCATCCTCTGGCCGGACATGATTAATGCGTATGTCAACAACAAGCAGCTTCGCCTTTGCCCCTCGGACAGCACCGACAAAAACAATTCTTATGGGCTGAATGAACTGAACTTCGTCGACGAAACCGATGTCCTTCAGCCGACGCTTTCCCTGGCCGCCTTTCAGTCCTCTTCCAATACAATCATGCTCGGCGAACTCGGCGTCGGGAAAATCGGCAACCTCAGCGACCTGACCACTCCTGTGATGGATGCGTACAAGATGACGGTGCCGGATGTGGACATGAACGACCAATATGACGCCCGCCCCTCGGCACGGCATACCAATCTGACGAACCTGGCGTTCATGGACGGCCATGTCAAGGCAATGCGCCTGGAACAGTTTTATGTCGGGCAGACACCGCCGGACAAGTGGTTTAATCCGCAGGGGTTTTGAGTAACCTTTTCGTATGCCAGGGTGGATTTCTAAAGCCCCGTTCCCGATACCCCGTTATACAAAATCACGGGCGGCTCCGGCGTCCCCGCCGCCTTCTGCGCGGTGTGCTGCCGCCGCACGGCGGTCAGCAGTCCCGGCACGGCCTGGGGCGGCATGGCGGGCGTGGAAAACGCGCTCTGAAAGGTCGGCCAAAATTGGTCAATGTTGTGCGAGAGATCAAACACCATGACGCCCTGCGTGGAGGCCGCCGCGCCCTGCAAGGCGCGCAGCAGCAGCTCCGGGTGGCCGTTGTAGTTGCTGAGAGCGATCCCCGCATAGACCCAGGTTTGGTCGTTCACCGCCCGGTTGGAAAACTGGCCCGCCGCTTCCACGCTTTCTCCCGCGCCCCGCCCCGCCGCGAGAGCATCCGCGATGGTTCCCGGCACGTAGTAACAGCCGGTCGTGATCCAATCCGTGAGTCCCGCAAAACCCGTCTGCTGGTAACTCGGCGTCAGAAACCGCAGCCCCGCCGCGAAGTCATCGGCGGCCCAGTTGGAACCCAGTGACGGGTAATCGGGATACCACGATCCGGCATAAACGCTGACGGTAGCCGCCGGGCGAATGGCCTTGACAGTGGCGACGGCGGAGGCCAGCCAGTTGCGGATAGTGAGCGTCCGAAACACGTTCCAGGCATCGTAATCCGGGCCGGGCAGAACACGCTTGGTCAGCGACGGATAAATTACCTGATACTGATAAATATCGTCCGGCCAGCGCACCGGATGGCCGAGAAACTTTTCAAAGGCAGCATGAGTGATCGGGCTGAAATCGGCATTGATCCCCGCATAGCGCAGGCGGTCGTCAAAAATCACGCCGTCTACCGCGTAGCCGCGCATCACTTCGCTCACCATGGTTAAAATCCGCGCCTGGACTTCGGGACTGTTGGGATTGGTCATCAGCGGAACCTGCTGCTCCGGGCGGGCGCTGATCGGGACAAACGTGGAATTGGTCAGCATCGAAAGCTGTGCGCCGACCGGGGCGAATCGGCGCAGATAATCACCTGCCGCAAAGCCGCCCAGGAGCGCACTGCCGCCGGGGGGAATGGAAGCCGAAACGAGCGGCAATGCCCCGCCGTCGATCTGGGCCAGCACATGCAGATCGGCATCCAGCACCACCACTACCGTTCCCGGTTGGGCCGCGCTGCCCGTGAGATCGGTGTCGACAGCCAGCATTCCCGGCGACCGGGGCGGCTGGTTGGCGCGGTCTGAAAGCGGAAACGGAATCGCACCGGTCACATTGGACATGATGCTCAGGCTCGGCTCGTACAGGGTCGTCTGCCATTCGGGATGCTGATAGCCCGGCCCTAATTTAAAATCGCGGTGGCCTTCGCTGAAAACATTCATGCCGGCGACGATCTGCAAGCCGTTCGCGTGGGCATCTTTGACCATCTCAGCCAGCGGGTCAAAATCCGCCGGCAGCGTGCGTCCACCCACCCAGGAAGTCAGTTTCGGCGCATACTGGCTGGGATACAGGGTCAGCCCGACAATCGGTTTGACATCAAAGACAATCGTGTTAAAGCCCGCCGTTTTGATCTGTGCCGTCAGCGCGGCGATTTTTTCCGCCGTATTCACCCGGTTGAGGTTCGCCGTGCCGTCAATCCAGAGAATGCGCGCCTGCAAGCCTCTCGCCCGCGCCGTCTGCTGGGCGATGCCCACCGCATCGTTGGCATCATCCAGCGCGATGGGCGGCAGGGATTTGAACGGGACATAGGGCGTGGGAGCCGTCGGCGGCGTCACAGCCAGCGGCGGCGCGACGACAATCGGCGGCGGAGGCAGCGGCAGAACCGGCGGAGCGGGCGGCGGGGGAACGGCAATCGGGGCCTGCGCGGCCAGCGGACTATTGAGTGCGGCCAAAGCCAGAGCAAGAGCGGCAGCAGAAAAGTTCAGTCGAAGCAAAGCGTATCCTTCAAGCAGTCCGCACTTGAAGAAAGGCGGCTGCGGTTTCGGCATTGCGGTAGTATAGCACAGCAGGTCAACCCACGACCAGTGAAGGGAGCGAGTTCATACTCCGCAGCTCCAAAAGTCCTGAGCCAGCAGCGTGTTCGGAAAGATCGCCTGCGCTTCCGCCAGAAGCTCCGGCAGGCGAGACTGAGAGTCGGATTCATAGCGGGGGCTGATGTGGGTTAAAATAAGCGTTTCCACTCCTGCCGCCCGTGCCGCTCGCGCCGCGCCGGCGGCAGTGGAGTGGCCGCTTTCGGCGGCACGCTCCGCCTGCTCACTTAAAAATGTCGCTTCGTGAACCAGCACATCCGCGCCCTGCGCGAGCTGCACAACAGCCGGGGTCTCGCCCGTATCGCCGCAAATGACAATTTTGCGGCCCGGACGCGGCGGGCCGACCAGAGTGCGGCCATCCAGGAGGCGGCCATCGGGCAAAGTGAGGGTCTCTCCGGCTTTCAGCCTGCCATACAGCGGACCGGAAGAAACGCCGAGGGACTGCGCTTTGTCCGCGTCAAACGTGCCGGGCCGGGGCTTTTCCAGGACGGCATAGCCCAGCGATTCAATGCGGTGGGCCAGGCGGCGGCAAAAGACCTGCCGGGTGTCATCCTCGTAAACAAGGCCCTCGCCGACGGTTTGGACAGTTAGAGGGTACCGAATGCCTGTCTGGGTGAGCCGCAAGGTGACACGCAGCCATTCTTCCAGACCAGGCGGGCCGAAAATCGTCACGGGCGAGAGAATATCCTTCACCAACGAGCGGCTTGCCAGCAGGCCCGGCAGGCCGAAAACGTGATCGCCGTGCAGGTGGGTGATGTAAATGTGCTGAAGCCGGCTCAAACGAAGCGAAGAACGCAAAACCTGATGCTGCGTCGCTTCGCCGCAGTCGAACAGCCACAGGTCGCCGCGCTGAACCCATTGCAGGCCAATACTCGTGACGTTGCGCGTCCGGCTCGGCGAGCCTGCTCCTGTCCCCAGAAAAGTAAGCGTCAGGTCAGTCATCAGGGGAGCATTGTACCAGCCTGTGTGCTATAATAGGGCAATTCACACAGGAGAACCCTTCCATGACAAAACTCTTCGCGGGACTGTCCCTCGCTCTGCTGGCCGCAAGCCTTGTTTCCACGGAGGCGGCCCCGGCCAAAACCATGCACGGTAAAATGATGCCTGCCAAAATGGTCTCGCTTTATCAAGCCGACAAGTGCCATATGTACTATACGCCCGCTCAGGCCAAAAAATACAACTATGCCTGCCCGGACAGCAAGGGCAAAATGAAAATGGTCAAAGTCACGGCGGCGGTCGCCAAAATGCAGATCGCCAAGACCAGCGCGGAACTGGCTCCCAAAAAAACCATGTAGGTAAATGCTAAAAAGCGCGGGCCTTTCGGCCCGCGCTTTTTTGTGTACCTCTGCACAGCTCAAGCTGCATCAAAAACAGGGGTCAAGCCAACCGCCTGGCGATGCTCAGCCAGCACGGACGCCGGGACTTGTTTCAGAAAAAAATTCCCGGCCAGCAGGGCAATACCAATATCGTCAAGCTGACCGATGATGGGAATATATTGCGGCACATTGAGCGGGCTGACCGCGAAGATGATTGCCCCGACCAGGGCGGCTTTGGCTGCGACGGGAACGCGCGGGTCAGCCAGTAGGCGGCGAAAAAGCTGAAATTGCTGCGGCAGGCTGCGCGCCAGTGTGGTTGCCGCTTTCCAGCCGCCGACGCGCCGGGTCATTTGGGCAAAGCGCCAGAGTTGCTTGAATAGGTTCATGGAAGTCTCCAATGGGTGCGTGTGTGAGTTTCTACAGTGAGTATCCCCATTGCCAGACTATGCTAAGCATTACTGGGTTCCCTTACGCCGCTCCGACGTGGTTCGGCTCACCGTCATAGGCACGCGCCGCGTTGCGCCCGGCGGCTTTAGCGTCATACAAAGCCATATCGGCTTTTTTGACCAGGTCACGCCCTGTGCGGGCATCTGCCGGATAGGTGGCGCAGCCGAGACTGACGGTAACTTGCCGGACTCCGGTGTCATCGCCATTATCACTGCTTTTTTCGGTCAGGGCAAATGCGGTTTCGGCGATGCTTCGACGGATGCGTTCGGCGATCAGCATGGCTTCCCGCGCCCCGGTCTCCGGGCAAATTACCACGAACTCCTCGCCGCCGTAACGCGCGGGCCGGTCCACGTTCCGCAGGCAATTTCGCAGCACGACTCCAAGCTGCCCCAGCAGGGCATCGCCCGCCGGATGGCCCAGAGTATCGTTGTAAGACTTGAAGTGGTCAATGTCCAGTAAAATGATCGAAAGCGAGCGCCCATAGCGCTCGGCCCGTGCCAGCTCGTCCGCCAGGCTTGCCTCAAACTGCCGGAAATTATCCAGGCCCGTCATGGGATCGCTGTAGGCCAGGGTATGAAACTCGTGCTGAAGCAGCACGCGCTGAAGCGGAAAAACCGCATAAGCGGCGATTTGTTCCAGCCGCCGCACATTTTCGAGCGTCAATCCATTCGGCTCCGGGCAGCCGACATACAGCATTCCCAGCAGGCCCTCCACGCCGGACAGCGGCAGGCAGGCAAACGACGCGGAATGCGGGTCAATATGCGAAACGATCATCGCCGGCGGCTCCGGGGCATAAAACGTGCGCGCCTCCAGGTCTGCATGAGCGGTGTCGGAAACGCCGCGCACCTCACGGCGCGCCTCATCAATCGGAAATCCCGGCATCAGCGTGATCTTGCCCTGCGGCCCGCTGGCCGCGCGCAGCTCCAAAGCGCGTCCATCCGCACTTTTCAGATAAACCGCGCATACGCGGCATTCACAGTGCTGCTGGACATGCAGCAGAATTAAATTCAGCGTCATGTCCAGGTCCACCGCAGATTCCATCATCTGCGACATATCCAGCATCGCCGAGATGTCCTGTTTCTCGCTGTCCAAAGCGCGCAGACGATGTTCCATTTGCGCGCGCAGAACGCTGCTGAAAATTGCCATCACGGGGTAGCTCAACGCGACAGCAAAGGTGGGCGCGAAGGAAGCGGCGGGGGGAAGCGGCGTTCCCAAAACAAAAAAACCGCAGGCCGCCGCCATGCCCAGACTGGTCCACAAACCAAGCCGCAGGCCGTAGCACAGAGTCGCCAGCAAAATCGGAAGGTAAAGCGTACAAATCAGGCGTGAGTCTGCACCGCCGGTGGCGCTCACAAACAGCAGGACAATCAGTGAAAAGGCCGCCGATACCGCACCGTCGCGCCAGGCATTGTTCTCGGAAGCGCGCAGCCACTGGCGGCGCTCCGCCACAATGTACCCCCCGGCAATCGCACCCGCCAGCAGAGAAATAGGCAGCGGCTTTCCTCCGGCGGCCAGGCCCGCCGCCGCCGTCAGTGCGCCGAACGCGAGGGCCTGCACCCAGTCTTGTGTGATCTGTTTCGACAAAAGTCCGTTATTCTTTCTGGCGCTCCCGCTGGCGGCGGGCGCGCCCAAGCTGGTCGACTACGGCCTCGCGGCCTGTGCCGCCGAATGCCGCGCGGGCATCCGCGCTGCCGCGCGGACTGGCAAGCGCAGCGGGGTCAGCAGCCGCAAACAGCGGCGAGGCCGCTGTCAAATCAGTCAGAGTCAAATCTTCCAAAACCCGCCCGCGGCCAATGCAGTCGCCGACGATCTTACCGATCACTTCATGCGCCTGTCGGAACGGCAGGCCCTGGCGCACCAGATAATCGGCCAGGTCGGTCGCTGTGGAAAAATCTCCGTGCAGCGCCGCCGCCATACGCTCTGTATTGAACTGGGTATTTTGCAGCAAAGTATGCATCACGGAAAGCGAAACCTGCACGGTATCCAGCGCGTCAAACAGGGATTCTTTGTCTTCCTGCATGTCCTTGTTATAGGCCAGCGGCAGACCTTTCATCAGGGTCAGCAAAGCCGTCAGGTCCCCATAAACGCGGCCTGTTTTGCCGCGCACCAGCTCGGCCACATCCGGGTTTTTTTTCTGCGGCATGATGGAGCTGCCGGTGGTCACATTGTCGCCCATTTCCACCCAGCCGTATTCGTGCGAACTCCACAAAATCAATTCTTCGCAGAGGCGCGACAGATGCATCATCACAAGCGCCAGCGCGCTGACCGTTTCAATCGCGAAGTCTCGGTCGGAGACGGCGTCCAGGCTGTTTTCCACCACGCCTGAAAAGTTCAATAACTCTGCGACCCGCTGCCGGTTGATGGGGAACGTCGTCCCGGCCAGCGCTCCTGCTCCCAGTGGCAGAACATTTACCCGTGTTCGCACCTGTTCCAACCTTTCGTCATCCCGCGCCAGCATCCAGAAATAGGCCAGCAAGTGATGCGCCAGTCGGATCGGCTGCGCGTGCTGCAAATGCGTCATTCCCGGCAAAAGCGTGTCTAAATGGGCTTCAGCCAGCGTCGTCAGCGTGTCCTGCACTGTGCCGATCCGCTCCCGCAGGCTATCGATCGCCTCGCGGACATACAATCGTAAATCCGTGGCGACCTGATCGTTACGCGACCGGGCCGTGTGCAGTTTGCCCGCCACCGGCCCCAGCCGCTCCGTCAGCAGCGTCTCCACCGCCATATGCACGTCTTCGGCGTCCGGGTGCAGCGACGCCGTGCCTGCCTTTAAATCTTCCCCCAGCGTTTGGAGACCGTTGCTGATCGCATCGGACTCATCTAAAGGGATTATTCCGCATTCTCCCAGCATTTTCACATGGGCGATGCTGCCTTGAATGTCATAAGGCCACAATCGCCGGTCAAAGCTGAGACTGGCATTAAATTCGTGAACCAGCGAGTCGGTTTCCTGAGCAAACCGTCCGGCCCAGAGCTTGGGGGATGATGACATAAAACAATCCTATCGCAAAGCAAAAAAGAAGTACGGGACAAGTCCCGCCCCTGCAATTCATTTGCCGAGTTTTTCTTTCAACGCCCAGTACATGCGTGACTGCATTCCGTGTGTCTGGACGTTGCCGACGGACAGGCGCTGGTCGAAGGTCTTGGAATCAAACGAGGCCAAATCTTCGCTGTACAAGGCCCAGTCGGACGAACGTCCAATCACGGTCAAGCTGCTTTTGAACAGCCGCACGGTGACCGTTCCGGTGACGCGCTCCTGAATTTTGCCGATGAACGCTTCCAGATCATCTTTGAGCGGGTCGAACCAGAGACCATAATAGGCCAGTTCGCCCCACTGCTGATCTACCATGAGTTTGAACTTGCGCTCGGCAGCCGTCGCCACCAGCGCTTCCAAAGCGGCGTGGGCTTTGACCAGAACCGTAGAAGCAGGACATTCATAGTTTTCTCGGCATTTGAGACCGAGCAGGCGGTCTTCCATGATGTCCACGCGCCCTACCCCGTTGTCTCCGGCGATTTTGTTCAGGCGCGTGACCAGCGAAAGACCGTCTAATTTTTCGCCGTCTAGAGACACGGGAACACCGTTCTCAAAGCCAATGGTCAAAATCTGGGGCGCGGCATTGGCGCTGTCAATGCCCTTGATCCACTGGAAAATCTCCTCCGGGGGGGCGTAGTCCGGCTCTTCCAGATGCCCGCCTTCAATGGAGCGGCCCCAGAGATTTTCGTCAATGGACCAGATTTTGTCGGCGCTGACCGAGATCGGGATGTTTTTAACGCGGGCATACTCGATTTCTTCGGTCCGCGTGTAGTTATGTTCCCGCATCGGGGCGATAATCGGCGTGTTGGGCATTAGCGCCCGCATGACATACTCAATTCGGAACTGATCGTTGCCCTTACCGGTGCAGCCGTGGCAGAACGCATCCGCGCCGACCTGTTTGGCGACTTCTACGGCCTTCAAACCAATCAAAGGCCGGGCGATGGCCGTGGACAGCGGGTAGCCCTGGTAGTCGCCGTTCGCCTTGACAGCGGGCCAGCAGTAGTCTTCCACGAATTCTTTTTTGGCATCGGCGGTGTAATGCTCGGTTCCCATCGCACGGGCGCGGTCTTCCGCAGACTTGACATCGTCGGCAGGCTGGCCGACATCTACGGTGACGGTCACGATGCGCTCAAAGCCGTAGTCTTCGCGCATCATGGGAATGGCGACACTGGTATCGAGGCCGCCGGAGTAAACGAGAACGACTGTTTTAGGCATGGGTTTATGGTTCCTTGATGATTTGGCCCGGTTTTCACGGGCGGGGTTGTTAAATGGGCGCGTTGGCGGCACGGGCGCAGCCAGACGGATGCAATTCCCCGGAATAAATTCCGGGTCTTTTGAAGGGCGATTGCCCGCCTTCGCGGACATGGGAAAAGCCCCGGAAGGCATCAATCATCTTCTGTTTGTTCACAGAAGGACCAGAGAGTACCGTCGGCATGATGTTGTTTTTGATTTTCAATATAGTGCGTAATTAATCCCACATGAGATGGGCTGACAGTGGTGACACCGTAGCGCCCCTGCCATTTGAAGCTCCATGCCGGGCGATCATAGATTTGGTTGAGTGTGCGCGATGATACGCCTTTGATGGCTTTGATAAATTCCGGCAATTCCTGAACAGCCGGCAGACTGACCAGCAGATGTACATGGTTCTCAATACCGCCAATCGCAATCACTTCGGCATTCGCCGCCGTACATTGAGACCGAATTAATGCGTATGCCTTTGCTTCGATTTCACCAGTAAGCAGCGGCATTCGATTCCAGGTGGCCCAGACAAAATGATAAAACAGTCGTGTGTAATTGTGTGACATTTTCCCTCCCTAGATGGTGTGCTTTGGCTTTCCTTAGCCCTGAAAATTGCCCGGCGTGTTTTGCCCGGCGTGTTTTGCCCGGCGTGTTTTGCCCGGCGTGTTTTGCCCGGCGTGTTTTGCCCGGATTGGAAATCCGGGCCTTCTAAAAAGCGATTGTCCACCTGCGTGGACATAAGAAGTTAAGTTCAGAACGTCTTTTGTCCGCGAAGGCGGACATTCGCACTTCAAAAGACCCGGAATTCATTCCGGGGCCAATGCAGCCGGGGCCAATGCAGCCGGGGCTTCGCTATGCTCCTGCAATTACAGCACCAGCGACAAAATCGCTTTCTGCGCGTGCAGCCGGTTTTCCGCCTGATCAAAGACGACAGACTGCGGACCGTCGAGTACGTCCGCGCTGATTTCCTCGCCCCGGTGTGCGGGCAGGCAGTGCATGACCAGCGCATCGGGTTTGGCGTGCGCCATCAGAGCGGCGTTGATCTGGAACGGAGCGAAAATCCGGGCGCGTTCGGCGGCTTCGTCTTCCTGCCCCATCGAGGCCCACACATCCGTGTAAATCGCGTCAGCATCGGTGACGCCTGCCGCAGGGTCATGCGTCAGGGTTAGAATGGCTCCCGTTTCGGCGGCGAAGCCCAATGCGGCCTGCCATAGCTCTTCGTTTGGCTCGTAACCTTCCGGGCAGGCCAGCCGGAAATGCGTGCCGACTTTAGCCGCCAGCAGCATCAGCGAATGAGCCACATTGTTGCCGTCCCCGACATAGGCCAGCGTCAGGCCCGGCAGAGCGCCTTTGCGCTCGGCAAGCGTCTGGAAATCAGCAAATGCCTGGCAGGGATGCTCGCGGTCAGACAGGCCATTGATGACGGGAATACCCGCATACTCGGCCAGGTCCCGCACGGCTTGATGGTCGAATGTCCGGGCCATGATGCCGTCAATCCAGCGGTCTAAATTGCGGGCGACATCGGGAACGGTCTCGCGGACTCCCAGACGGCCTTCGAGGTAAATCGCATGGCCGCCCAATTGGGTCATGCCCGCTTCAAACGTGACGCGCGTTCGCAGGGATGGCTTTTCAAACAGCATCGCCAGCGTCTGCCCTTTGGCGAACAGCGTCTGCGTTTCATCAAATTTGTGCGCTTTAAGCCGCTCGGCCACATCCAGGACGAGCAAAATTTCTTCCCTCGACAATTCTTCAATGCCCAGAATGTCCCGCCCGCGCAGGCGCGTTTCGGTCAGAATGTCATATAAATCTGACCGCTCCCGTGCCGGTGGGGCCATACGCTGGGAGGGGTTGCCGGAGAGTGGAGCGCGTTTGGCGGCTTTGCTCACTTCATCAGGCTCGGCGGCAATCACTTGTGTTGCCATTTCTGTTAGCTCCTGGGTCTTAGATGTCGATTGCTCTAAAAGATACTGCGTGACTTCATGCAGCACGCGCCGCGCCAGCTTTTCCAGGGGCTTATTCTGTTCGGGCGCAAACGATTGTGCTTCCGGCGGCGCGGCGGTGTCGTCCGGCGCTGTTATCCGGCCCTCCTGCAAATGCAGCACTTCCAAACGGGTACGCTCCAAAACCACGCCCAGATTGGCCAGCACACGTCCGGCCAGACCTTCGCCTTCGCGAATCAGGCCCAGAAGTATATGCTCTGTGCCGATGTAGTTGTTATTAAGCTGCCTCGCTTCGTCATATGCCAGGTCAATCACCCGTTTGGCGCTGGGCGTGAGCTGCATATCCTGTCCCAGACGCCCGTCGCCACGCGCCACCTGCCGCTCGATCTCTGAACGGATTCGGCCCCGGCTGACACCGAGACGATCCAAAATGCGGGCGGCCAAGCTGTCGTTTTCGCGGATCAACCCCAGAAGCAGATGCTCAGTGGATACATAATTTTCGCCCAGCCGCCCCGCTTCTTCCTGCGCGTAGAAGACAATTTTTCGCGCTCGCTCGGTAAATCTTTGCCACATAGAGTATGCCCTCCGGTCACACAATCGCCGCTAGAATATCCAAAGCCTGATCAATCTCGGCCTGCGTGACGTTGAGCGGCGGGACGACGCGCAGGGTGTGGTCGCCGATGGCGCTCAGCAGCAGGCCACGCTCCATGGCTGCCATCAAAACCCGTTTGGCGTCGGGGGCGACCAGCTCGATGCCGATCATCAGGCCGACGGCTCGCAGATCGGCGATTTTTTCGCGAAACGGCGGCTCGTTTAGGCGGTGAGCGAAGTACGCGCCCATGGCGTGTGCGTTTGCCAGCAAATGTTCTTCTTCAATCGTGTCCAGCACGGCCAGCGATGCGGCGCAGGCCAGCGGATTGCCGCCGTAGGTGCTGCCGTGGTCGCCGGGAACCAGCGTTTCCGCCGCTTCGCCCCGTGCCAGGCACGCGCCAATGGGAAAGCCGCCGCCGAGGGCTTTGGCGGAAGTTAAAATGTCGGGAACGACGCCGTAATGCTCATAGGCAAACCATTTCCCGGTGCGTCCGATGCCCGTCTGCACTTCATCAAAGATCAGCAGGGCATGGTGTTTGTCGCACAAGGCGCGAGCGGCTTCCAAATAAGGCTTGTGGGCGGGATACACGCCGCCTTCGCCCTGAATGGGTTCCAGCAGCACGGCGCAGGTGTCGTCGGTGACGGCAGCTTCCAGTGCGGCGATGTCATTGAATGGAACGTGCGTGAAGCCCTGCACGACGGGGGCAAACGGCTCCGAGTACTTGGGCTGACCCGTCGCGGTGACAGTCGCCAGGGTGCGTCCGTGAAATGACTTTTGAGCGGCGACAATGCCGAACTTACTCGGTCCACCGTGAGATTTGCCATACTTGCGCGCAATTTTGATGGCGCACTCGTTGGCTTCCGCCCCGGAGTTGCCGAAAAAGACCCGCTCCATGCCGGCGAGTTTCGTCAATTTTTCGGCCAGCCGGGCGACGGGAGCCGTGTAATAATAGCCCGCCGTGTGCATCAGCGTCGCGGCCTGTTCCTGAATGGCCTGCACGACTCTGGGCGGGCAATGGCCCAGGCAGTTGACAGCGATGCCCGCCAGAAAATCCAGATACTCTTTGCCGCCCGCATCCCAGACCCGTGTTCCCTGCCCGCGCACCAGAGTGATGGGCAGGCGGGCGTAGACATGCAGTAAATAGGTATCGTCCAAATATTTGATTTCGGCGTCATCGACCACCGGGCCGATTTGCCCGGTCAGTTTGTCGAGCGTATAGGTTGTTTCAGACATAGTCGTGTGCTTTCAGACCGGGCCGTAAACGACCCGTCTGGGGGGCCTTCGGCCAACCGCCCTGCGGGCGGGGAAGTTGTTTACCGTATCATCGTCCCGATGCCCTCGTGCGTGAACAGTTCAATCAGCAGAGCATGGGGCAGACGGCCATCAATAATTGCGGCCTGCGCGACGCCCCCGCGGACGGCGGTAACGCAGGCATCCACTTTGGGGATCATGCCTTTATCCACATGGCCGTCGGTGATGAGCTGGCGAGCGTCGGAGGCGGACATTTCGCGGATGAGGCTGTCTTTGTCGGCAAAGTCCTGGTAAATGCCTTCCACGTCGGTCATCATCACCAGCGTCGCCGCGCCGAGCGCGACGGCCAGTTCTCCGGCGACGGTGTCGGCGTTGACGTTGTAGCTTTCACCGTTTTTGCCGATGGCAACGCTGGAAATGACCGGAATATAGCCCGCCCCGGCCAGCGTGTGCAGCAGCGCCGGGTTGATCTGCGAAACACGCCCGACAAAGCCGATGTCGCCTTTGGTCGTCTCGCGCTCGGCGACGATCAAGTTGCCGTCTTTTCCCGACAGGCCGACGGCCAATGCGCCCTGCTGGTTGAGATGCGCGACGATCCCTTTGTTGGTTTTCCCCGCCAGCACCATTTCCACGATTTCCATGGTCTCGGCGTCGGTGACGCGCAGGCCGCCGACAAACTGCGGCTCTTTGCCCATGCGGTGCATGGCATCGCTAATCTCCGGTCCGCCGCCATGCACCAGAATCGGATTGATGCCGACGTAGCGCATCAGCACAATGTCCTGCATGACGGCGGCTTTGAGCGCCTCGTCCAGCATCGCCGCGCCGCCATACTTGACGACAATGGTCTGGCCTGCGTACTGTTTAATATACGGCAGAGCGTGAATTAAGACTTCCGCCTGTGTCATTTTTTTGCCTCCCATGCCTGCAATACGTCCCTCAGCCGGGGCAGCGGGGTTTGCCAGAGCCAATTCACAGAAATCCAGAAATCCGGCAGCACGGTGCTTTGGTAGTGACCATTTGCGTCCGGCACGGCCCGCTGATAACGGCCTTCGGCGTCCAGCACGAAAAAGTCCGCGCGCCGCGTGGCATGGTCCAGCACCCAGTACTCGCGCACACCCCCCGCTTCATACTCGGCGTATTTCGCGCCCCGATCCCGCACAATGCTTTCGGGGGAAATGATTTCAATGGCTAAATCCGCCGGGCCATCTAAATAATTGCGCTGAAGACGCGGCAGACTAGCGGGAAGGAGAAAAATTACATCCGGTTCGCGCCCGCGCCGCACGTTGTCCAAGCGCATCTGGAACGGCGCGGCTAAGACTTTGCCGCCGTGATCTTCTGCGTACCACCGCAGCATCGCGGTCAAAAAGCTGGACAAATCTTGATGCTCTGCACTGGCAGGACTCATAATTTCCACCTTTCCATCCACCCATTCCGCCAGCGTGTCTTCATCGGACCAGTCCAGAAATTCTTCGTAGGACATACGCGGCAGCCCTGAGCGTGCCGTGATATGCGCGATTTTTGCTTTGACAGCCATTACTGAGCCTCCCAGTCTTTCAAAACCTGCTTGATCGGCGGCAGAAAACTTTTCCACAGCCAGCCGGTGTTGATCCAGAAACCGGGCAGGATGACACTTTCGATTTTGCCGCCCTCGTCGGGCCGAACTCGGTCAAATCGCCCGTCTTCGCCGAGCGTGAAGCAATCCACGCGCTTGGCGTCGGGGTCAATGATCCAGTATTCTTTGACGCCGCTGGCTTCATATTCCGCGTACTTTTCGCCCCGGTCGCGCAGAAGGCTTTCAGGGGAGGCGATCTCGATAATCCAATCAGCGGGGCCGTCGAGATAGTCGGGCTTGAGCCGGGTCAGGCTGGATTTCGCGACAAACATCAAATCCGGCTGCCGCCCGCGCTTAAGGCGTGATAGCCGCATCTGGAACGGCGCGGTCAAGACCATCCCTGCCGCTTGATCTTCGGCCTGAAGGCGCAGGAGCGCACTGAGAAACCCGGAAATATCCTGATGCTGTGCATTCGCCGGAGCCATAAGTACTGCCTTTCCGTCTATCCATTCGGCATGGGTCTCGCCGTCCAGCCACTCCAAAAACTGTTCGTAAGTCACGTCCGACGGCGGCAGCGGTTTT
Organism: Capsulimonadaceae bacterium; assembly: GCA_965277095.1. GTDB lineage: Bacteria > Armatimonadota > Armatimonadia > Armatimonadales > Capsulimonadaceae > JANXMY01. Next base: position 1,258,200 of record OZ255718.1, on the reverse strand, counting down.
GCGGTCGTTATCGATTCCAGAGTCGCGGCCATAATTGACTTTCCTATATCACCAAACGAAATTTACGGCAAAACGCTGATCGTGCCGAACTGCCGAAAATGCTGGTCAAAGGCGAAGGCTTCCGTGATGCCCAATTTTTCCATAACCACTTTGCTGGAACAGTCGGTGAAACTCCACTCTTTGTCACCGTAACGATTGAACACATGCCAGGTCTGGCGAATATCGTCTTCGGTCAGATAGTAAATGGTTGCCAGAGAGCCGCTGAAAAACTGCTGGCCCACACTCAGGGCTATCGCTTCCTGCCTGCGCGATTTCAGCAGCGTCAGGGTCTCATCTACGACATAATCCGTCGTGATGAGCGGTTGACGATTGCGGTTAAACCAAGATGTTGCCGCAGCGTAGTTATGATCTTCCGGGACAGACAATGCGAACCACCCGCCCGTGTCAGAAAAAATCATAGAGCGCCTTCCGGGCCACCGTATAAGATACGGTCATGGTCAGTGCTGGCGGTTTCTACTCTGCCCTGTGGCACAGCCAATTTAGCAATTTCGGCCATGATTTCAGCGGCGCGGCGCGGGTCCGGCGCATTGCGCTCTAGCTCGGCCAATTGATTGAAGCTGATCGTCACTTCCACCTGCTCGCCCTTCTCCAAAGTGAGCGGAGATAACAGGCGCAGAATGTTGTCTGCTTCATAAATGGCCTGCACAGTCGTTGTCATTTCTGCCTCCTATATATGGTACTCGGCGTTGATTTTGACGTAATTGTAGATACAGTCTGACAATTGTTCAAGACAGCACCAAAAATGCGCCTTCTAAGTCTTTCATAAACTCTATAACGTCCGCCAGATGGTCGCGCAGAATTTTCTCAATGTCCTGAACGGAGCAGTTGCCACGCCGTATCCAGATGACTTTCGGCGGAAAACCGAATAGCAGGCTTCGATGGTGAAAGTCCGACCCTTTTGAGGCAATTATGAAGCCGTTTTCCTGGGCGTATTGCCAGACGAGATCGTCTCCGGCGCTTCGCATTCCAATATCCCGGACGTGTAAAGAACCGGCGTAAATATCCGATAACAGCGAAACCAGGCGCGGCGGTAAATTCTCATCGAAGAGCAGTTTCATAAAGTCGCCGCAACCAGCTTGCGTTCGCGGTCAGCCGCGAAGGCTAGGCAGGCGCGGATGTCTTGGGCGGTCAAATCGGGGAAGTCCGCCAGTATTTCTGCTTCCGTCATATCGGACGCCAGATATTCCAGCACATCGTACACTGTCATTCGCAGGCCGCGAATACAGGGCTTGCCGCTGCGCTTGCCCGGCTCAATCGTGATATAATCATGGTAGTTCATGTATGATACTCCGCGTTGATTTTGACGTAATCGTAAGAAAAATCGCAGGTCCAGACGGTGGCGGTTTCGCCGTCGGGCTGGTGGAAGTCAATCAAAATCTGTACTTCTTTGGCTTTCATGGCTTCCGAGACGACGTAGCCGTTGAAATCAGTCGGCATTCCGTTTCGGTAAACTGTCGTTCCCGCCAGGGCAATCTCGACGCGCTCGGGGTCGAAGGCGATGCCGGCGCGGCCTGTGGCGGCCAGAATCCGGCCCCAGTTGGGGTCGTTGCCGAACAAAGCCGTCTTGACCAGCGGCGAATTAGCAACGGTTTTGGCGACGGCGCGGGGAAAGCCCGCCCGCTGCTCCGGGGTCAGCTCCAGGCTGTTGGCGGCGTAGGTCTGCGCCAGCTTTTCGGGGATGGCGACGTTCTGCACGGTCACTTCTACAAGTTTGGTCGCGCCTTCCCCGTCGCGGGCGATTTCTTTGGCAAGATAAAGACACACCGAGTAGAGCGCTTTCTCAAAAGTGCGGGCATCGGCGCTTTCCAGGCTGTCAATCGGCGCGTTGCCCGCCAGTCCGTTGGCGAGGCACAGTACCATATCATTGGTGGACGTATCGCCGTCGACCGTGATGGAATTAAATGTGTACCAGCAGACGCGCCGGAGCATCTCTTGTAAAACGGGCTGCTCGATGGCAGCATCGGTGGTGAGAAAGCCGAGCATGGTCGCCATGTTTGGCGCGATCATACCGGAGCCTTTGGCAATCGCGCCGAGACGGGCGGTTTTGCCGCCTTCCAGTTCAAATTCTACGGCAACCTGCTTGAGAAACGTATCCGTAGTCATAATCGCCTGCGCGGCATCGTCACAGGTCTCGCCGTGCAGCTTCGTCGCAGCATGGTCAATGCCGGCTATGATTTTTTCTAGGGGCAGCTTGTGGCCGATGACGCCGGTGGACGCCGACAAGACGCGCCGGTGGGGAAGTTTGAGCGTTTCAGCGGCATGGTTGACCATCGCGACGGCATCCGCCCAGCCCTGCTCGCCGTTGCAGGCATTAGCGTTGCCGGAGTTGACGACGATGGCGCGGGCCAGTCCGTCCTGCAAGTGCGTTTGATTGCTCAGAACGCAGGGAGCCTGCACGATGTTGGTGGTGAAGACGCCCGCTGCCGCGGCGTCTTCATCGGAGACAATCAGGGCCAGATCGTTGCGCTTGCGCTTGATGCCGCAGTAGACTCCGGCTGTTTGGAAGCCCTGGGGGGCGACGATGCCGCCTGGAATGATGTCCATAGATAATATCCTCGGAAGTCCTATCCCGCCTCGCCGGAGGCTCGGCCCCCTTCCCTCGGAGGGAGGGGTGGCGAACTTGTGATACGAAGTCATGCCCTCCTGGGCATAGCCGGGGTAGGATGCTACGGCCAGACCGCGCTCATCGCTAGTCCGGCGGTTTCATCAAAGCCGCACATCAGGTTCATATTCTGAACGGCCTGACCTGCTGCGCCTTTGATGAGATTATCAATCGCGGACACAACGATGACGCGGTTCGTGCGCGGGTCTACCGCGAGACCGATGTGGCAATAGTTCGTGCCGTAAACATGCTTGGTCGCCGGAAACTGTCCCGGCTCGGAAACTTCTACAAACCACGCGCCAAGATAATAGTCCTGATACAGCTCGTGCAGGTCGAGATCGCCTGTGAGCGCGGCATACGCGGTTGTCAGAATGCCGCGCGTGATGGGAACCAGATGCGGCGTGAATGTCAGCGTGATCGGCTCCCCGGCGACCTGCGAAAGCGCTTGCTCAATCTCCGGCGTGTGCCGGTGAACGCCGCCGACGCCATAGGGCCTCATGCTTTCATTGACCTCGGCAAAGTGGTAGTCTAAGCCGAATTTGGAGCGGCCTGCGCCGGACACGCCGCTCAGGCTGTCAGCAATCAGAGATTTGGCGTCCACCATTTTGGCATCCAGCAGCGGCGCCAGTGCGAGAACAGCCGCGGTAACATGGCAGCCGGGATTGGCGACAAGTTGCGCGGTTTCAATCGCAATTCGGTTGATTTCCGGCAGGCCATACACGGCGTCTTCCAGCAGATGCGGCGCAGTGTGCTCGGCTTTATACCATTCTTTGTAAACTGCCGGGTCTTCCAGGCGGAAGTCTGCGCTCAGGTCGACGATTTTCTTGCCGACTTCCAGCAAAGGCGGCGCGATTTTCATGGCGAGACCCGCTTCGCCGGCCAGAAACACGAAATCACACAGGTCAATGCAGCGGGCCGGGTCGAATGTTTCGCAGGTCAATTCCAGGCCCGGTGTGATGCCCGGCAGAGCGGCACGAAGCGGCTGCCCGGCATAGGTTCCCGACGTGACGTAGGTCAGTTCTACCTCTGGGTGCGCGGCCAGCAGGCGAGCGAGTTCGCCGCCGCCGTAGCCCGAAACGCCGACGATGCCGACCTTAAGTTTGTCCATAGTTTCATTTTCCAAACAAAAAACCGCCGCGCGCTCTCTTGTCAGTCAGATGGGCGGCGGCGGTTTTCCGAAACATGAAAAGCCGCGCACCAGCATTGCCCAAACCCCGTCAACGGGGAGGGAAGCGGTCCACGGCTCATGCAAACGATGAGTGTCACGCAGAGCGTGTCGCGGACGCACTTCCCAAAGCACGTGCGCGGCGACGCGGTGACGGAATAATCACGGCGATATTCATAGTAAGGTCAGTATACCGAACGTTTCTGGGGTTTGTCAACCCTGGGGGAATGGGCCTCCGGCGTCACCAAATCCATGGCAACACAGACAGCGGGCGGGGCCGTGACCGCCACCTGCACCAGGTCACCGTCAATACCCAGAACGGTAATTTCCACATCCGGGCCGATGCAGATGGTCGCTTTATTGCCCTGACCGGGGCAGCGGGTGAGAACAAGCATAGTCTTGGCCTTCCTTTGCAAGGGGGTGTCTCCGACAGCAAAACCTCCCTGCAAAATTCATGCCAAGTGACGCTGTAACACGATTCAGACGCAATTTCAGCGCGACTTGCGGCAGAGTATTTGGTATTGTGCGCCGAGGGGCAGGCGAGAAACATGAGTTTCCAGCGGACGCAGTGCGGACAATCGGCGCGGAAACACGAACAAAAAATCTGTGCGAACGATTTCCAGCCCGCCCGCCCGCAGCAAATCTCGCGATTCAGGCGGCGTTAAAGTGACGGCATCGCCATCAAAAGGACAGCGATCCATAACATAACGTGTGCCAGGGTTCCAGGGATTATTTTCCCAAAAGGCAAACAGGCCACCTGGGCGCAAAGACGCACAAACATAAGCCACCGCCTCGGCCCGGTCAGCCTGCGGAATATGGTGAAACACGCCGTTGCAAAAGGCCAGGTCCCGATCTGCCTGCGGAAAGCGGTCTTCGGGCAAAGCAAACTGAGTCTGCGGCGAGCCGTAGTCGCGCTGGGCCACAAGGAGCGAGGCCGGCGACACATCCACGCCCAGAACAGTGTCCGCCCGTAGAAACTCAAAAAAATAGGGAACAGCCGTGCCGGTTCCGCAGCCAAAATCCAGCACGGCACGAGGCCGCAAAGCCGAAGCATCGCTTGCCAGACAGGCGGCCAAAAACGCAATGCGACCATGTGCGAAGTAGCTTTTGTTTTCACCCGAAACCGACAACCCCTGGGCCAACGCTGCGTCATACTCTTCAGCATAGCGGTCAAATTCGGCCTCTTGCCTGTCTTTTTTTTGTGTCATCGGTGGCGCAATCCCAAAATACTCAGAAAAAAACTGGAGAAAACGACTTCACAGCCCAGCATCAAGGCAGTTACGGAGGGGATAATCAGCCGCAGCATCCGCGACGGGTCCAGCGGTCCAAACTCGCGTCCATGCCAGAGATGAACTGCGTACAAAGAGCCGGCCAATCCTCCTCCCAGCAGCAAGCCCCCGGCCAGCAGGCCGGTTTCCAGAGTAACATACGTAAACAACCGATTCAAGCGCGGGTCATCCGGGAGCAAGCCCTGGCTGACGGCGAAGATTTTCGTAAAAACGGCAAAAACAATGGATTGAAAGCCAATAACCACTGACATCGCCGCATACAGCAGAGTGTGGACATCGAGCGTGACGCTTCCCACCACGCGAGGCCCGGAAACAAGCCACAAACCGGCACTCAGTCCCAGCAGCATGAGCAGTGCGCCGGGATACAAAAAGAGCCAGCGCGGGCTGTAAAGCAGCAAAAAACGCAGATGCCGCCAGCCATCGCGCCAGGAACGCAAGTGGGGAGGGTGGCTGCGCCCGTCCGGCGAAAGCGTGATGGGAATTTCCGCGATCTTCAACTGGCAGAGAGTGGCTTTGACAACCATTTCGCTGGCAAACTCCATACCAGTTGTCCGCAGGTCCAGAGACAAAACCGCGTCGCGGCGGAAGCCGCGCATTCCGCAATGAAAATCCCGCACGGGACTGCGAAAAAACAGGCGGCCCAGGCCGGTCAGCATCGGGTTTCCCAGATATCGATGCAAGGGCGGCATTGCGCCGGGGCGGATGCCGCCGGCAAATCGGTTTCCCATCACCAGGTCGCAGCCGGCGCGGAGATTTTCCAGGAATGGTGTGAGACTGCCCCAATCATAGCTATCGTCGGCGTCCCCTATGATGACAAAGCGGCCCTGTGCGGCGGCAATACCACCCATCAGGGCGCTGCCATATCCTTTGACCGGAACGAGAACCACCCGCGCTCCCAAAGTCGCGGCGATTTCCGGGGAACCGTCCACACTGCCGTTGTCAGCCACGACAATTTCGCCGTTCACAGCCATTTCGCGCAGGGCTTTCTGTGCTTTGCCTATGCAGATCGCCAGTGTTTCCGCTTCGTTCAGGCAAGGCATGACCAAAGACAATTCGGTTTGTTCCGATGGAACCGTCGGCGTCATGTTTTTGGTCCAAAAGTTGGGTTAAGATAATGCAAAAGCCAGTACAGCGTCAGCACGTTCAAGCTGAGCATGGCAACGCACCAGCCCAGGGTCAAGGCCGGCAGACGGCGCGGCCCGATCAGGCCGCGCCAGCCGCGCGCGAGGGCAATGCTGAGGCCCGACAAGCCGGGAAGCAGGTAACGCCCGCCTTCCGCCTGGCCCCAGTGGACAAACAGCGCGATTTCCAGGCAGGCCGCTGCGGCAGCGGCACATGCCGCTGCGGGGCACCAAAAGGCGATCTGTGCGCCGCGCCGGCTTTCCACCGCAATCGACGGCCCGGTGGCCGCGACACGGCCCCATTTGCGCCGGACTGCGCCAGCCAGCGCCGCCAAGCAGTAAGCCGCAAATGCCAGATAGATGCCAAGACGCAGTGCTTCGGGTATCCAATCTTTTTGAGACCATAAGCTGTAAAAAATACCCCAAACGGCACGGCCCACCAGAGGTGGAAAATTGGGGTGCATCATCTGGATCAGTGGACCGTACTCGGCACGCGGCAGCCAGCCCATGTCCGCCGGAGCAAAGCCGCGCGGAATAGGCTGCCAGGCACCGTAAAGATGCAGATTGCGCGCATACCACGGCCCGGCAATGATACCGGCGGTCAGCAGAGACACGCCAAGCCGCAGCCAGGGACGCACCGCCCATAATCCTCTCCCACCGTTTTGCAGCCCGAAGTACACCAGCAGAGCCGTACCGTCGCAAAAAAACGCGGTTCCTTTGCATAAGCCGCCGAGGCCCAGCCAAAGGCCGAGGACAAAGGCCGATTTCCAGCTTAAATCAGCGGGGTATTTCACCGCGAGGAGCCAAAGAAACACCGTCACCGCCAGCAGAAGCGCGCTGTCGTTGTTGATGATGCCGCAGGTCATCCCGAAGATCGGAAGCAGGGCAACTTGAGCCACAGCCAGACGGGCCAGCCATTTATCTCCTTCTCCCGCCCGCAGAGCAATCTGGTATATCAGCGGCAGTGAAATCAGGCACAACAGCAGACTGATCAAACGCATCGCGTGCCAGGGCATATTGCCCGGCAGGGTGCGAAACACGGCATAAAATGGGAGAAGAACCAGATAATATAATGGCGGATGGTAAGAATGCGCCCCCTGGTACTCACTCCCGTCCGGGTTCATCCGGGGAAATTCATGCGCGCTGAAAAGCAGCTTGACATAAGCCATGTGGCGAGGCTCATCCGGCCCGAAACCAAGCAGCATCGCGAAGTTGTAGGCCAGGCCTAGCCCAGCGGCCAGCAGAATAATACCCAGCAACACGCGATCTTTTGGCAGCGTCATAACATATTCTTCTCCCCGAAAGAAGATGATACCCCATAAAAAAGCCGTCCCGAAGGACGGCTTTTTGACGCGGTCTAGTTTTCGTGTTAGTTCTGCCCGGCTTCCGGGTCGTCTACACTGGCAGAGGATGCGGCGGAGGGCGCGGCGGCAGGGCCGGGCGCGGGCGTGTCGCCGACCAGCTCTCTGGAGCGCCGAACACAGACCAGGTGCTGGGCGTAATACGCGGCATCTACGCGGTCAATGGCGACCTGGTGACCATGACCCGCAGAGGCGTGAATGAAATAACCCCCGCCGATATACATGCCGGTGTGGTCAATTTCGGGATGGTGGCAGGCAAAATACATGCGGTCGCCGGGAACCCACTGAGACCAGTCGCTGCGCGGAACGTCGTAGCCAATCGCAGCCTGGTCGCCGGAGTGGCGCGGCAGGACAATGCCGTAAGTCGCATAAACGGCTTTGACAAATCCTGAGCAGTCAATTCCTGCTCTGGTATTCCCTCCCCAGACATAAGGGACTTCGAGATAAGTCTGCGCGGTCTGAACCAGTTTTTGGCCCAGGCTGCTATTGCCTGCGAGGCTGCCGTCGGCCGCTTGCCCATTGTCTATTTGCCCGCTGCTGCCATCCGCATCGGGGGCATTGTTGACGACCTGATACTGGAGAAGCTGAACATCGGATTTGGCGACAAAGCCCTGGGAATGGTCTACCATCAGCACGGCATACTGCGTCGGGGTCTGGCCGCTCAGAGCCAAATACTGGCCTTTGGGGCAGACCGACAAAACGCGCCCGGCGGCCTCTCGCCCGGCGACAATGACGGCTTTGTCACTGGAAACGATGGCAAGGCGCCCGACCACGCTGGCCGGGGCTTCGGCAGCAGACATGATGCCGCGCGAAGCAAGGCGGCGCGAAGTTGTGGAGTGGCGCGACAGGCGGCGGTGATAATGGCGCACGGAGGAAGTGTCACCGGCAGGCGCGGCCTGCGAGGCCTCGCTGTCCGCCGCGACCCTTTGGGCCACAACCGGAGCCGAGTCGGCGGCAAGCGAAAAAGGCGCGGGAAAAACAATGCAGGCAAACGTGCAGGCGGCGGCCAGAACGGCGGGTCGGCGTCGGATCAAATTTCGGTCCTCCTTACGGCAATCGGACGCGATGTTTCCAAAAGCAGGAAAAAGCATCGGAAAAAAGCATCGGGAAAATCAGGGCGTCTATTAGGAGTTTCGGTGGAAATCGCCCGGAACAAGAGGTTCCTGCGTGTGGCGGCGCTGCCTGCCCGGCGCACAGCCGGAATGAACCTTAAACACAGTATAAGGCACAGGGGGAAGTTTGTCAAGCACAAACAAAAGTTTGTCGCAATGTTTTTTCGCGAAGGTTTCCTCAGTATTGACCCAGCTCACGGTAAAATCATTTCGCGCTTTATTCCGTCCAGACAGCCTGCGGGTTGCCGAGGAGATGGCGCAGGTAGTTAACCATGCTTTCGTCGGGCGCGACGGTCAGGTTGGGCTGGACGCGGCGGGTGCGCGGGCCGTCAGCGATGTGGAGCAGGAGGCGGCTGCCGCCGGGGGTTTTGTGTTCGGTCAATTTGCGCTGCAACGGGCGCATTTTGTCCGCCATGCTTTCGTCAATGCGGATGTTCAGGCACACGAACGCGGGGCGGACTTCGCGGACGACGTTGGCCCCATTGCCTAAGAGTTTTTCGGCGGTGGCGACGGGAATAATCTGGTCGGCGGAGATTTCCACGCTGGCAACGGAACCGGCATCTTCTTCGCCGCCCCCGCCGCCTTTATTGATGCGGTCGCGGTGGGACGTGCGGCCTTTCACCAGCACGACGCTGTCTTTCTGGGGTGTTTCCGAGAGCGCGGCGGCGGAGCGGGGAAAGACGCTGACGCTGATCGTGCCGGTTTTGTCTTCCAGCGTCAGGAAATACATCAATTCGTTTTTGGTTTTGGTGTAATAAGAGCGCACATTGGTCAGCACTCCGGCCAGCGTGATGTCTTCTTTGTCGCCTAAGCTGCGGCAGTCTTCAATTGTATGCGTCACATGGGCCTTGACCGCGCCTGCGTACTGATCCAGCGGGTGATCGCTGAGATACAGGCCGAGCAGTTCTTTTTCCATCGCAGTGATTTCGTTCGGCTTCAGCGGCGCGGCATCGGGCAGGGGCGGGACGACATGGGCGGTGCTTTCGGCATCGGAGTCATCGCCGAACATGGACACCTGCCCGGATTTGCGGTCGCGGGCGATGGACGCCGCGCTGTTGATGGCCCCGTCCAAACCTGCCAGCAGCCGGGCGCGGTTTTTTTCAATGCTGGCCAGAGCGCCCGCTTTGATCAGCGTTTCCATCGCCCCTTTGCCGGTCAGGCCGAACTCGGAAACGCGGGCGCAAAAGTCGTGCAGGGACGTGAACGGGCCGCCCTGTTTGCGGGCGGCCAGCACGGCCTCAATCGGCGCTTTGCCGATGCTTTTAATCGCCAGCAGGCCGAAGCGAATGGCGGCCTTCTCGCCGGTAAATTCGGCGTCGCTGAAATTGATGTCAGGCGGCAGGATTTCAATCCGCTGCCCATATTCTTCGAGATAAGTGCGCCGGGCGTCTTCGATGAACGCCACCAGCTTGTCCGTGTCGTCCGCCTGCGTTGCCATCAGCGCGGCGAAATAGTCCACCGGATAGTTGGCCTTCAAATAGGCCGTCTGGTAGGCCACCATCGCGTAGCAGAACGCATGGGCTTTGTTGAATGCATATCCGGCGAACGGCTCGATCAGGTCAAACAAATACGCGGCAGTTTTCTCGTCTACAATTCCTTTGGCGGCAGCGCCTGCCATGAAGTTTTCGCGCTGCTGCACCATTTCTTTGAGCGTCTTTTTCCCCATGGCTTTTCGCAGGATGTCCGCCTGACCGAGTGAGAAGCCCGCAATGGCTTGGACAATTCGCAGCACCTGATCCTGATACACAATGATGCCGTAGGTTTCCTTGAGAATGGGTTCCAGTGCGGGATGCGGATAGGTGATCTTCTCCATGCCCAGTTTGCAGCGGATATAGGTCGGAATCTGCGCCATCGGGCCGGGGCGATACAGGGCCACCATCGCCGCGACTTCGGCGACGGTGTTGGGCCGCAGCTCGGCGATATAGCGGCGCATCTGCCCGCCTTCGAGTTGGAACACGCCGGAACATTCGCCGCGCCCTAGCAAGTCATAGGTTTTTTTGTCGTCGAGGGGCAGTTTGAGGACATTGATCTCAACGCCGCAGCTTTTCTTGACGTTGCGAACGGCTTTGGCAAGGATGGTCAGGTTCGCCAGGCCCAGAAAGTCCATTTTAATCAGGCCGATTTTTTCCAGCACGTTCGCCGGATAGCCCGTCACGAGGCCCACGCCGTCGTCGGCACGCTGGACGGGGATGTTTTCGACCAGTGGGGTGGCAGAAATCACGACGCCCGCCGCATGAACGCTGTCATGCCGGGTCAGGCCTTCCAGCCGCAGAGCGGTGTCAATCAATTCGCGGGCATCGCGATTGGTCTCATAGGCCGCTTTGAATTCAGGGTTGACCTCCATCGCTTTGGTCAGTTTCATGCCGACGGGGATGGTCGGGATCATCTTGCAGAGCTTATCAATTTCGGCGGGCGGCATTTTGTTCATCGCCCGCCCGCAGTCGCGGATGGCGGCGCGGGCCGCCAGCGTTCCAAACGTCACAATCTGCGCGACATGGTCGCGCCCGTACTTGCCGACGACGTAATCAATCACGTCCTGCCGCCGATGGTCTTCGAAGTCCATGTCAATGTCGGGCATGGAAAGGCGTTCGGGGTTCAGGAAGCGTTCAAACGTCAGGCCGTATTCCAGCGGGTCAACGTCGGTAATGCCGACGCAGTACGACGCCATGGAACCCGCCGCCGAGCCGCGTACCCCGAAGAAAATGCCCTCACGCCGGGCGAAATTGGCGAAGTCGCGGACAATCAGAAAATACTGCCCGAAGCCGGTCTTCTCGATGACTTCCAACTCAAAGCGCAGACGCTCTTCATGCTCCTCGGTGATGCTGGGATAGCGCGTTTTCATGCCCTCAAACGCCAGTTTGGACAGATACGACTGCGCGTTCATATCGGCGGGCGTATCGCCGGGCGAGGGCATTTCGAGGCGTCCGAACTCCAAATTCAAATCGCACCGGGACGCAATCTCCGCTGTCCGCGCCAGGGCTTCCGCTTGTCCCGGAAACCGCTCCGCCATTTCGGCCTGCGACTTCAAGAAAAAGTCTTTGGAGCCGTAGTTCATCTTCTTCGGGTCGTCCATCGTTGTGCTGGTCTGGACGCATAGCAAAACCTGATGCGGGTCGGCGTCGGTGCTGTTCAGATAATGCACGTCGTTGGTGGCGACGAGAGGGATTTTCAATTTGGCGGCCATCTGGATCAACTGCTGATTGACTGCGTGCTGCTTGTCGAGCATATGGTCTTGCAGTTCCAGATAATAGCGGTCGCCGAAGATTTCCCGAAATTCGCACGCCGCATATTCCGCCGCCGCCATGTCGTTGTTCATCAGGTGGTGCGGCACTTCCGCGCCGAGACAGGCGGACAGGCAGATCAATCCTTCGTGATGCGCCTGCAAAAGCTCGCGGTCAATGCGCGGCTTGTAATACATGCCTTCCAGGGAGGCAATGGAAGTCAGTTTCAATAAATTCTTGTAGCCGACTTCATTCTGCGCCAGCAGAACCAGATGCCGCGCATCGTCGAGTTTCTTGCTTTCTTTCTGATGCCGGGAGCGCGTTGCCACATACATTTCGTTGCCGACGAGCGGTTTGATGCCGGCTTTCTTGCATTTGAGGTAAAATTCCATCGAGCCATACATCACGCCGTGATCGGTGAGGCCGATGGCCGGCATTTCCAGGTCTACGGCTTTTTTCACCAGATCATCAATTCGGCACGCGCCGTCCAGCAGGCTGTATTCGGAATGCAGGTGCAGATGAACAAAATTGGAAGGCGTGATGCTGGTCATAGAATGCTTTCTTGATACTTGCTGTCAGTCGCCGTCAACTGCTGCGTACTACTATATTTAGAGAGCGGCAATGACAAAAAACTATATGTAGGGGTAAGATGCTCTTATTCTAACAGAAGTTCGGCGATTTAGCAAGGGCAAACTTCAAGCGAACGCGCCGAAATAAATCAGATGCGAGGGAATAAATTCCTCTCGCTCCATTTTGGTCGTCCTGCGGACGGAAGAATATACCTGCGTAGACTCACTCTTTTCGTCCGAAGGACGTTTAACTATAGCGAGAGGAATTTATTCCCTCGCATCTGCCGGTGATAAATTAAACTATCTTGAAGCCTTTCATCAAAACCTGTGTCTAACGAATCGAAAACATCAAACCCGGATACGTCCCTGCCGGCAATAACGGTGGCCGCGCAATTGACCGCCCTCGGCGTGGACGAAGATGCCGCGCTGGTGCGGCGCTGCCGGCGCGGCGACAGCAGCGCATTCGGGGAACTGATAGAGCGGCATGACAAGCGAGTTTATGCTTTGATCGCCCGTATTCTGGGGCCGGGCGCGCCGGCAGAGGATGTCGACGACGTGGCGCAGGACGTATTCGTGCAGGCATGGCGCGCGCTGCCGCGATTTCGCAGTGACGCGCGATTTTCAACCTGGCTGTATCGCATTGCCACCAACATGGCGATCAAGCAGTGGCACCGACGCAAAAAGCAGGGACAGACAATTTTTGAGACCGAATTGCCTGAGACCGTCCGGGCCGCGCTGGCGGACCCTGCACGCGGGCCTGCCGAAGAAAGCGCCCTGCGCGCCCGTGACCAGGGCCTGCGCGCGGCGATTGACCGACTGCCGGAAAAGCAGCGCACCGTCGTTCTGCTGCATTACTTTGAAGAGCAGACCTGCGAGGAAATCGCGCAAATCCTGGGCTGTTCGGTGGGAACGGTCTGGTCACGCCTGCATTATGCCTGCCGTAAGCTGCGCGAATTGGCCGACTGGCTGGAAGAAAAGTAGCATTGTTTAAGCCAAATGCGAAGTATTATCATTGGCTTCCGGCATATCTGGAAGACGGGCTGGATGACGCGCAAAAAGCGCAGATGCAGGCGCGTCTGGCCGTCGACCCCGCTCTGGCGTCCGAAGCGGAGCGCCTGCGGCGAACCATGCAGCAGTTGCGGGAAGCACGAGCGCGGGAACACGCCCCGGCAAACGCCACTGTTCCCGCTGACCTGTGGCCGCGCCTCCAGCGTCGCCTGGACCCTGTCCCGCCCCCACGTCCCGTCCGGCAGATCGTGTGGACAGCGGGGGTCGGCGCGACCGCCGCGCTGGCCCTTGCCGCCGCCCTCTGGCTGCCATTGGGCCAGCCGAGGGAAAACGCGAAAATTGCCAAAACAAACCCGCCGGGGCAGGCAGCGGTGCCGAAGCCACTAGCAAGCTTGCCGCCGGTCGCCCTGCCCGCGCCGGTTGCTGTCCACCATTCCGTCCAGGTCGCGCAGGCAGAGACGCCGCAGGCGTTTTCTGCGCCCAGGCCTTTCGCCGTACCGACGCCCCCTGCCTCGGTGGCGTCGCATGAATTGCTGCCTGTCGTGCCGCCGAAACGTGCGCTTACGCCGGTGCCTCCAGCCACTCTTACCCGGCCTGCGGCTCTTAAGCCGGTTCCCACTCCGGCGGGCCAGCCGACTCTGATGGCCTCGCGCATAGACAACGGCGCGATGAGTAACGGCGCGATGACTAACAGCACGATGGGTAACGGCGCGATGACTAACAGCACGATGACTAACAGCACGATGACTAACAGCACGATAAGCGGCGATGCCGTTGTAAACAACCGCCACGCTATGCTGAAAGCTGCGCCAATGCCGCTCAGTTCCCCGGTTGTCAACGCGCCGGCTCCCGCCCCAGCAGTCATTCCGCCGCAGGCCGCGGCAGGCGCGGTGTCACTTTCCCCGGCGTTGCCGCGCGATCAGCCGCAGCCGATAGCCCCCGCCAGCCCGCGCTTTGAGTTCTCAATGCGGCGCATGGGGGGTGTGCGGAAAGCCGTTGTTCCGCAAACCGCAGCCCCTACCCAGGATACCCTTACCGCCGCGCCCTCTTTGGACACCTGGCAGGCCGCGCTGTCCACTGCCGTTCAATCGCCGCTGTGGGGCGAAGATGCCGGGGCGTCTCAGGCCAATCAAGCGCTGATGTCAGTGCGTATGGCCGGGCAGCTAGACACTCTGCGAGGCCGCTTGGAAGCGCGGCGGGCGCAGTCGCCGCAGGACATTTCTACAGGCCGGATGCTGGCGGCGATTTATGACTTCGGCTTTCAAGGCGATCTGGGCCGGCGCGAACGCCAACGCATCGTGGGACTGGCCGGGGCAGGCGGCGAAGATTGGTTTGCACTGGCGCAGGCCGAAGCGCGCGCAGGCAATGCCCAGGAGGCGCGGGCGGCATACCGGCGCGCGCTGGAGTCGCCGCTGCCGCCCTCTTCCTTCCATGCGGCGATTGCCCGGCAGCGGGAATAGGGATGGGTCTGGCCTGTTCCCCTTGACATTCCTCCTTCTTTTCTTCTACAATCTTCCCTATGTCGGATAACACTGCACTGCGGTTTGCGCTGGTCGGCTGCGGCACGATTGCGCCTACCCACGCGCAGGCGCTGGCGGCGCTTCGGGACGAGGGCGCGCGCTTGTCGGTCTGCTGCGATAGTGTGCCGGAGCGTGCAGCGGCGTTTGCAGCGGAATTCGGCCTGAAAGCCAAAGCGTTTGAGGCCATTCTCTCCGATCCGGCCATTGACGCCGTGACGATCTGCGTTCCCAGCGGCCTCCATGCGGATTTGGGCGAGCGCGCCCTGCGGGCGGGCAAGCATGTCGTCGTGGAAAAACCGATGGACATCCTGCTGGCCGCCTGTGACCGGCTGCTGGCCGCCCAAAAGGCGTCGGGAAAAGCCTTGACGGTGATCTGCCAGCATCGATTTGACGCCGCCAGCATTCAGGTCAAAGACGCCGTCGACCAGGGCTTGCTGGGGCGGATGGTATATGCCGAAGCGCGGGTTCCGTGGTATCGCACCCAGGAGTATTACGATTCGGGCGACTGGCGCGGAACGTGGGGACTGGACGGCGGCGGGGCGTTGATGAACCAGGGAGTTCATACGGCGGACTTGCTGCGCTGGCTGTGCGGGCCGGTGGAAACCGTTTATGCCCAGGCACGGACGCTGGCCCATGATCGCATTGAAGTGGAAGATGTTGTCGCGGCAACGCTGGGGTTTGCCAGCGGGGCGGTGGCGACGCTCTCAGCGTCCACCGCGCTGTACCCTGGCTTTGCCGCCCGCCTCGGAGTGCATGGCACGGAGGGCAGCGCGATCATTGAAGGTGACATGCTGTACGCGCTGACCACCAAAAGCGGCACGTCCGGCGGCGGGCAGCCCGCGCAGGCTCATGCCATGCAGGTGGCGACGGGCGGCACGCGAGCGGCGACCGAGCATCCGCCCACAGGAGCATCGGACCCCGCCGCGATCTGGGGCGAGGCGCACCGGGCGCAGCTTGCGGATTTTATTCAGTGCTGCCGCACCGGTTCAAAGCCGCGCGTGGATGGGGTAGAAGGCCGCCGGGCAGTGGAATTGGTACTGGCCGTCTATGAATCGGCGCGTACCGGCGCGGTGGTGCGTTTGTGATTCTGATCGGTATTGACCCCGGCACGGCGACGACTGGCTACGGAGTGATTGAAAAGCGCGGCGACCGGGTTTCGTTTGTCGCCTGCGGGGTGATTTCTACGCCGCCCACCGACGAGGCGCACCAGCGGCTCAAAACAATTTACGACCAGTTCAATGCCCTGCTGGACAAATATCAGCCGGAAGCGGTGGCGACGGAGCGGCTGTTTTTCACCAACAATGTGACGACGGGCATCCCTGTCAGCCGTGCGCTGGGAGTGATTTTGCTGGCGATTGCCCAGCGCGGCTTGCCCTGGACGGAGTACACGCCCACGCAGGTCAAAAGCGCGGTGGTTGGCGTGGGACGCGCCGAAAAAAAGCAGATGCAGTTTATGGTGACGCGCCTGCTCAATCTCGCCGAAGTGCCAAAGCCTGACGACGCCGCCGATGCGCTGGCGATTGCGATTTGCCACGCGCACTCGGTTCGCCTGAACGCACTCATTAAGCCGAAAGTCCGGGGCTAATTTCACGAACTACAGGAGAATGAATGGATGGCTGGAACAGTAGTCGGAGTCTTTGACGACAATGCACAGGCGGAGCGCGCGGCCAAAGCTTTGATGGATGACGGCGTGCCGCTGGCGGACATCACCCTGGTCTTTCACGGCGCGGGCGGCTCCACCGGCACACCCGCCGACCACAGCGCACCCGACACCGACACGCTGGCTCCGGGAGTGCGCGAAGTGGAGGAGCATGATGTGGAGCGCCCGATGAATGCCGTGGATGAGATGGCCCCCCGCGCGGTTGTCGGCTTCGTCATCGGCGCACCGCTCGGCTCACTGGCCGCCGCTCTGCTGGTGTTCTTCCCCACCCTCGAATCAGCCATGAGCGGCCATACCCTGCCCTGGCAGCTTGGCAGCGCCCTGGTCGGCGGCGTAGTCGGCGCGGCCATTGGCGGCGTCAGCGGCGGCGGCATTCCCAAAGAAGCCGCACGCGGCTACCATTCCGAAATCCAGCGCGGCAACACGCTGGTGACAGCTCTGGCGTCCAGCCGCAATGCACCCCATTTCCAGGAGATTTTGCGTTCCTTCGGCGCGCGCCGCCTCGGCTTCTTTCCGCGCTTCCTGGACAGCATCCAGAGCGTGGAGTCCTGAGCATAGAGTCTTGAGCGTAAAATCCTGAGCAAGCCGCCGACAACCAGTGACGCCATCCAGCAGGTTTTAACCCACATCGCGCGTCAGGCAGGCCGCACCGACCAAACCGCCGGGGAAGACGGCCTGCTGGCCCTCCCGACACTTCCCTTGAAGGCACTGGCAGACCTCGGCCCGCTCATCCGTCTGGACAATTCCGGCGACGCGCTGCCCTCCCTGCTCGTGGAAACCGAGTCCGGCCCCATTCAAATCGAACTCTGCCCTTTCGGCCCGCTCGCCCTGCTGTCCTCCGACGGCCTCGCCGACACCGACCCGGTTTCCCAAATTTTGTGGGACGCCGAAATCTTCCCCGTCTTCCCCGCCGACCTCGACGCCTCCGGTTCCTGGCACGGCGCTCCCCTCACCGACTGGCTCTTTCCCCACCGCCTTTCCCGCGCGTTGGAATTATTTGAGACGCTGCGCTAGTCAAATCTCTACTTTGAAAAACAACCATTATGGGGGTATAATAAAAGGGCGATGGACAAAAGGAAATCCACCGATGACCTTGTTGCATAAATATTTGACCCGGCCCTGAAGGGTCGGTCTATACGGACAAAACCCCCTTCGGGGCTAATGAACAGACATTGCAGAACAGAGTTTTCAGCCCCGGAGGGGGTTCTGTCCGCGCAGCCTGCCGCTTCAACCCAATAAAGTCTCAGCGGCAGGAAAGATCGGCGTAAGGCAATTATGCAACAAGGCCAACGGCATCCACCCATCCTTCAAGCCACTCGCAGTTGCCATGAATGTGGTTCTGCCATGAGCCGGGGCATTCGTCCAATGACAGTCCAGTATAAAGGGCTGTCAGTGACATTTGATATGCCGGGCTGGTACTGCGTGTGCGGCGAAGGGGTTGTTACGGGGAAAGACATGGACGTGTCGGATCGGCAGTTGAACCTGCTGAAAGCCCGCGCAGAAAATCTGGTATTGCCAGGGGAAGTGCGCCGCATTCGCAAGAAACTCGGCCTCAATCAGCAGCGGGCCGGGTCACTGCTCGGCGGAGGGCCGAATGCGTTCCACAAATACGAAAGCGGGGAAGTGCTGCCGTCCAAAGCGATCTCCAATCTCCTGCGCGTGCTGGAAGCCATGCCGGAGGGGTTGAAAATATTATCTGAATCACCCTAATAAAGCCTCCTGTGCTACGCTTTCTGACAGTTTGGAATGCCACTCCGAAACCGAAGCATAGCTGAGAAACTTGACGGTGTTTCCGAGCTGGGTGTAAGCCGTCGCTTTTCTTTTATCTTCAAACTCGGCTTTGCGAACGGCATCCGCAACAATCCAAAATTCAGAGCGGAAGTCTTGAAACTCCATGAACTTCCGCAAGGAATTGTAAATGTCGGTGGAATGCTCTACTTCAAAAAAGGCATGGGGAAAGCGACGCGAATTAAACCAGGACACGTCAATCATCTTCGCCTTGTCCATGATTTCGGGAAAAGTAAAGTTGTAAGGAGAGGCAAGCGTTGCGACTTCGTGCAGTCTTCGCATTAGAAAGAGTTTATTTTTGTCCTGGGCAGGCACAGAGGTTTGATACTGTTTGAGATTGCCGATTTCGACAAGCAAGCCTTGATAATAACTGTGGCTGAACACCTCCACTTCCCCTGGTGGAGCATAGTTGGGCAAGGCAAGTTGCTTACTTATGGCTGTACGCTGCGCTTCTAACCCCCAAAGCCCTGGTCGTATGCGGAAGATTTCAGGAGTTTGCTGAACGATGCGTCGAATGCTGGCGAAGGGTGTGAGCGAGGTAGATGCCCATTCCGGCATTTTGGTCACGATATGATACAACTGCCCTAATGTTGCAAACCCGCCGCTCCGTTCCAATGCCAATTGCACGACTTCATGCTGTTTCATAAACAGCAGTTAGATCAAAAGATCACACTTTCCTTCCAGTTACTTATTACTTATTCAACCCCAACAGGATGTTTACAAAACGGGTGGTTGCATAGAACGCATAAGTATTGCTGTTTTTTTGGCCTTTGGTACGGATTTGGATCAGTTCGCCTGAAATTGTATGCAGCGCTTCTCCCTGCGCCAGTCTGCCCCGAATCATTTCATAGTCTTTTTCCACCTGCCGATAAATTGGTTCTACCTGGAATGAAATGTCGGCGGCTCCCACAAACGCAATGGGCGATGACGTTTCCATTTTATCGATATACTCACGTGCGACAACGATAAAACGGCCAATTTTATGCAGGACATGGCTTTCCTCAAATGGATTAGCCAGCACATGCTTTTTATCCAGCATCGTAATTTGCATCGTTTCTTTGGCGGTCAGCAGTCCATCACGATTGCGCTTAAGGGAGACTTGTTTAAGTTCCCAGCTTCCTCCGTTCGGTTCCCGCCTAGAATTGGGCGGCAGACCGAGATATGCTTCTAATGTCAGGCCAGCCCAGCCTTTGTTGAGTGTGCGCTTGATTTGCCCTTCCAGTTGGGTTTCGTAAAAAATCTTGCGTCCATGCTTTGCGGCAAGGGCAACCAGATCGGCACCGCGAATGGATTGTAAAAGCAGCAACGCCTCTTCTCGCTCCATCTCCTTCTACCCCCCCCCCCCCCCCCGTCAGATGTAGGCGGGATTACAGTATTGAAGGTAAAAGAAGACTGCGGAGCTGTGCCATCGGCTTCATCCGCCAGCCGTTTGGCGGCGAGATCAAGATGTTCGGTTTCCCGTTCAATTCCAATAAAGCGGCGCCCCAATCGCGCACACGCGACGCCGGTGGTGGCCGAGCCGCAAAAGGGATCAAGCACGAGTTCGCCGGGATGGGTGGAGGCAGCAACAATGCGCCAGAGCAGGGCTTCGGGCTTCTGGGTGGGATGCTTGCCATGCCGCTTTTCGGACTTGCCGGGCGGCAGGATATTCCAAAGTGACTGCATTTGCTTTCCCACGTTTTGTTCTTTCATCAGCGCATAGTTGAAGGTATGCTTGCTTTTCGCGGATTTGGCGGCCCACAAAATGGTTTCGGTGGCGTGGGTAAAGTAGCGGCAGGCCAAATTGGGCGGCGGGTTGATTTTGTACCAGGCGATGTCGTTGAGGATTTTGTAGTCCAGCACTTGCAGAGCGTAGCCGACGCTGTGGATATTGTGGGAAGTCCCTGTGACCCAAAGCGTACCGTTCGGCTTCAGAATGCGGCGGCACTGGTCCAGCCAGAGCAGGTTGAAACTGTGGTCGCCGATGATACCCTGCGATTTGTCCCAGCCGCCTTTGTCCACGCGCACCATGCGCCCACCAACACAGGTAATGCCGCCATTGGACAGGAAGTAAGGCGGGTCAGCGAAAATCATCTCTACGGACTCGTCGCGCATTCGGCGCAGCAGTTCCAGCGCATCGGCTTGATACAGGCGCAAGTGACCGTCCGGGCTGGCATAAAACGGCGCGGGCGGGGCGGCATATCCAGGCCGGGCTTCGTGGAAAGTGTCGGAAGGCAGATCGGCGGCTTCGGGGCGATCAAACAGGTCAGGCAGAAGTGGCGGGGCGGCATCGGGCAAGGTCGGATTCCTCTCAGGGTGAAAGCGATCCGATCCTACCCGATCACTGGGCGCGAGATCAAGGGGAAAGTCCGGGTAATTTAAGCGGTTAAGACCAGCGTTTTGGCTTCTTCGTCCGGGGCGACATCGCGCCGGTGAAGCTCGCCGGAGAGTGTGCGGTTCAGGACGTCGGCAAAGTAAAAGAGCTGTTCTACGGAATAGGCTTCCCACCGACCTTTGAGAAGAAGGGGGATTTCCTCTGCCGGAATAGTCCAAAGGGACGCCACTTTTTTTTCATTCAAGGAACCGGCTTTGATCATGTC
The DNA here is from genome assembly GCA_965277095.1 of Capsulimonadaceae bacterium. Lineage (GTDB taxonomy): Bacteria > Armatimonadota > Armatimonadia > Armatimonadales > Capsulimonadaceae > JANXMY01. The sequence goes on along the minus strand of OZ255718.1, from coordinate 1,237,145 downwards.
ACGAAGCGAACCCACTATCTGACACTTGAGCAGTTCCACTTCGGGGTTGGGCAAGCCCATATCTGCAAAAACATTGTATCCCATCTGTTTTATCTTTCCTGCTGCCGGACATATTCTGAATGGATGACTTCCGCCTGCTGCAAACGGGACCGGATTAAATCCACATCTGGCCGGGCTGTCTGTATTTCTTGACGCGACTTTTTTTGGAAGACATGCAGCACATAAATGGCTTCCTCAAAACGAACCGTGTAGATAGCACGGTAAGTATCAGACGAGAAATTCTCGACAATTTCCAGAATGCTTGCGCCGCTAAAGCCATGCAAAGGTTTTGCGCTGTGATGTTTGCGCCCTTGCTGCGCTTCGTCAAGGGCAATTCCAAAAGTGCGTTTTACGGCATTGGGCATCCCCTGCATATCTTTTCGAGATGAGCCTACCCATTCAACGGGTTTTCTTGGAAGAAGCACAGATCGCCATCCTAGATTTCAATGAATTATACCATATTGTTCAGTTTGACCGTGCCAGCAGGCCGCTCAGGCGTTTTGTATTCAGGACGACGCTCAGGCTGCTGATGAGCATGGCGGCGGCGGCGAAGATGGGGTTGCGGATGACGCCGACGACGGCCAGGGGGATGCAGACGGCGTTGTAAAGGCAGGCCCAGAACAGGTTCTGGCGGATGACGCGCGCGGTCTGCCGGGCCAGGATGAACAGGTCGGCGAGGCGGCCTAAATCATCGCCGATGAGCGTGATGTCGGCGGCGCGGCGGGCAATCTCCGTGCCGGAGCCAAACGCAATGCCGACATCCGCCTGTGCCAGTGCGGGCGCGTCATTGATGCCGTCCCCGGCCATCGCGACGACGGTTCCCCCGCCCTGCATTTGCCGCACACGGGCCGCTTTATCGGTCGGCAGCATCTGGGCAGTCGCCTCGGAAATGCCGACCGCGCGGGCAATCGCCAGCGTGGTGGCCTGCGCGTCCCCGCTGACCACCTCCGTCGACAGGCCGCAGCGGGCCAGGCTCAAAATAGCGGCGGCGGCTCCGGGCCGCAGGGCATCACCGAGTGTGACAAGGCCGCGCACATAGCCTTCGGAGCCGTAAAACAGCGCTGTCTGCGCTTCCGTCTCTGCCCCCTGCGCGGCTGTTTCCAGCGTGCTGGCGATACTTGCGCCCTGCGCGGCGCACAAGGCACGGTTGCCGATGAACCAGTTTTCTCCCCCCACCTTTCCCGTCACGCCGAGGCCGTCGCGGCGCGTAAATGCGGACACGGGCGGCAGCAAAGCGAGATTTTGACTGCGGGCATGGGCGACCAACGCACGGGCCAGCGGATGCTCTGAGGGTTCTTCCAGCGCGGCCAGGGCGGCCAAATCGTCAGGAGCGCCGGTGAACTGACGCACGGCAAAGCGGCCTTCGGTAAGCGTTCCCGTTTTGTCCAGCAGCAGATGGCGGACGCGGGGCAAGGTTTGCAGAACATCCGTGTTGCCGATCAAAATGCCACGCGCCGCCGCCGCGCCCACGCCGGAAGTCACGGCCAGTGGAGTCGCCAGACCCAGAGCGCAGGGACAGGCGATCACCAGCACGGTCACGGCGCGTACCAAAGCATCGGCGGGCGCATGACCTAGCCCCAGCAGGATGAACCCGGTCAGCAGCGACAAAGCCACCATCGCCGGGACAAAGCGGCGGGAGATTTTATCCGCCCACTGCTCCACGGGCGATTTGGCGGCAAGCGCGGCTTCCACCAGCGAAATCATCTGCGCCAGAGTGGTTTCCAGGCCGGTGCGGGTCACTTCCACCGTCAGCGGAGCATCCGTCGCAACCGTGCCGCCGACCACTTCCTCGCCCCTTTTCTTTGCGACAGGCCGGGCCTCGCCGGACAGCAGGCTTTCATCTACGAGCGCACTGCCTTCCCAGACAATCCCATCGCAGGGAATACGTTCACCGGGCCGCACCCGCACCCGGTCTCCCACGCCCAGTTTGTCGATAGCGACCAAAACCTCGCGCCCGTCAGGAGTCAGGGTCACGGCTTTTTTGGGAAGCAGACCGTAAAGCAGCGCAATCGCGCCGGTGGCATCCTGCCTGGCCCCGGACTCAATATGCTTGCCGATCAGCACCAGCGCCACCAGCATATCCGCCGTATCAAAGTAAACATGGACGCCGCCATGCGCGACCACCCAAACGCTGTAAACAAACGAAACGCCAACGCCGAGCGTAATCAGCGTCTCCATCACGCTTGCACCGCGCCGCGCCGCCGCCCAGGCACGGGTAAAAATCGGCCAGCCGGCCACCATCACCGGCAGCGACAGCAGCATTTCGATCCGGGGCAGCCAGCGCAAAGCGTCCGGGGAAAGTCCCTGCCGCTGGAAAAAGTCGGCGTAGAACGGAAGCTGAAACATACCTGCGTTGACGGCGAAAATAATAGCGACCACGGCGCGGGTAAACAGCGCGCGCCGGTCCAGCGCCTGCGGGCTGTCCGCCGGGCCATTGTCGCCGGTATACGGCTGGGCGGTATAGCCCAGGCGGCGGATTGTTTCCACCAGGGCTTCCGGGGCGACACGGGCTGGCTTGTAGGTGATCTTAACGATGTCCGAGGCGAAAAACACGCGGCTGCGCTCCACGCCTTTGACCTGTTCCAGCGCATGTTCAATCAGCCAGGCGCAGGCCGCACACCACATGCCGCCAATCTGATACGCCGCCTCGCGAGTCGTGTCCAGGCTATCCATGCCAGAGGTAGGGGCGGGGCTTGCCCCCGCCCGGACAGGATTATCCAGTATTTCAGGCCGCGCAATCAGTCCCATCTGAAGGCACTGCTGATACAGCAGCGTCTGCGTCGGGTCCTGGCCTTCGCCGATCTGGTCGCTTTCCCACAGGATTTGATACACCTGGCGGCAGCCCGCGCAGCAGAACGTGTGCGCGGCTCCGCTGATCTGCGCCGTGATCGGCGCGTGAGCAGGCAGGCCGCAAAGATCGCAAAGTTTAATCATCTTTGGGCGGCTGTGCGGGCAGCGGAGCTTCAATAATGGGATGGCTCAGCACGCGGGTCATGGTGTAGGCAATGAGGCCCCCAAAAACAAGCAGGTTGAACGCAATCAAAAAGACGAAAAGAGTCAAGCTGGAGGGACGGTTTTTTGCGCGCTGGGCGGCGCTGCGCGTTTCCACATATTTGACATTGCTCCAGGTGCGCGGCATAGGTGAAGTCTTTCTTTAATGGTTCGGCGTATAGAAAATCGCTGCGATGTTTTTAGCTTCGCCTGCACCGGACAGGCGCAGCTTAATAGGTGTGCGGCCCGGACTTAAAACGTGCGCCGGAGCGCTCAGGGTCACGGAAATCGTCCGGCTGTTGTGGCCGGGGACGGTGATGGACACCGGCTCAACGCGGCCCGACGGCAGGCCCTGGACACTCAGGGCAAACCGGGCGGCATTCGGACCGCCATTGCCGACTGTCAGGCTGTATGAATTATAAATAGCAGCGTCCGTGCGAACAATCGCCCCGTTGGCATTGACGCTGGCGGTCAGCGGCAAGTGACCGAAGATCAAAAACAGCACGGCGGCGAGGCAGAGCGGCACCGTGGCGACAATGGCAACACGCCGCCCGTCCCAAAGGCCCCAGCGCTCGCCGGGCGTCAGCGTTTTTGTCACACGCTCCGGCTGCGTGCCGTAGCGAAACTCAATTAAACCTGCAATGCCGCGTCTGCCCAGCACGTCGTTACAAGAATCCACGCACTCGCCGCACCCAATACAGCCATGCTGGCCGACGCCCTGCTTGATGTCAATGCCCATCGGACAGTCTGTTTCGCACTTGTGACACGCAATACACTCGTCCGCGCGCTCGGTGAGAAAGCGCACGGCCAGCGAATTGGAATCCGTCATCGTGCTGAGCAGCGGCCCGTAAGGGCAGGCATGGAGGCAAAACTTACGCCGCATCCAGAGCATATCAGCGGCCAGCATCCCTGACGCGAGGTATACGGTCAGCCCGGCGGAGGGATCACGCCCCGGAGCCAGGGCCGCCGCGCCCACCGTCGCCGGAGCCAGCCAGTAACAGGCGAACACCAGACCGGTTCCCAGCGATGCAGTCAGAATGCCGAGCGCCCAAAGCGCGCGGGACGCAAGAAAGCCCGGCCTGCCGGGCCGCGTCCCCAGGGCTTTGTCTAGCCGTTTTTTGAGCGAATCGGCAAAGTCGGACGCCAGCGTCTGCGGGCAGACCCAGCCGCACCAGAGACGGCCATACAGAAACGAAACCGCCATCAAAAGCGAGGTGCCGAGCATGGACACCAGGAACAGCAGAAATAAGTCATGCGCGGCCATTTTGTGCCAGGCAAAATAAAACTCATCCCGCCGCAGGTCCAGCCGCAGGCCGTTGGTAAGCGGCAGAGCGACGAATAACATCCCGCAGACTGCCTGAACCACCCGGCGCGGGACGTGCCATTTCACAGCGCCGTTCGCGGCCCGCAGCGGCGTCGGCTGCTGCGGAGCTGCGGGCGTTTGAATCAATCTGTCAGTCAGGTCTAGCATAAATATAAGCCGGGCAAAAATAAAGGCGGGCGCGTGTGCGCCCGCCCTCACTTTAATATACCCGATACGGTCGTTACATGGTTCCGCTGGACGGGATGCGGTTGGTCGGTGAAAGATGGTCACCGCCATGTACCGGCTGGGCAGCGCGGTTAACCTGCGTTGCGCCCAAATTCTGCGTGTACTGCTGATCCTGTGGCTTGAGCCAGGAGTGCCATTTGCCGGTCACAGGGTCGGGAACCTGACGATAAAAGCCCAGAGTCTGCACATAAGATACCAAGTCAACCGCATCCGGCTTCGGCACCGGACTGGTTTTGTCCGTGTCATTAAACAGCCAGGTAAATGCGGGCATGATGGAGCCGGGAACCATCTGGCGCGGATAATAGAAGTGCGAATAGTGCCAGTCATCGCTGTACTTGCCGCCTTCGCGGGATAGGTCCGGCCCGATGCGGCGGGTTCCCAAAAAGTGCGGCTGATCCCAGATATACTCGCGCTCGTCGGCAATCGGCGCTTCAGACGTGCCGATGGAATAGCGCTTGATTTCATTCGCCAGTGGGCGAATTTGCTGAGAATGGCAGTAAACGCAGCCTTCCCGCTGGTAGATACGCCGCCCACGCTCCTGCTGGGCGGTGTAGCCGACCAGTTGACCAAATGGCACATTGGTGTCGCCGGTGTACAGGGGCGGCGTGGTGCCGTTTTTATCCGCTTTCGCCACATCGGACGCCAGATAGATCGCATGGTAACGCGAGGCGTCTTTCGCCGTGTTCTGCGACCAGTTTTCATTGAACGACGGGATCAGCATCGTGAAAGTCAGGCCAATGATAAACGTCATGGCGATGCCGAGGCCGGTCAGCATGGCGCTTTTTTCCGGCACCTGCTTCAGAATGAGAAGCAGAGTGCCGACCAGGACGATAAACAGAAGCGGAATGACAAAAACTAGCATATTTTCGATTCTCTAAAATGCGACTAAGAACCTCTCCCCCAGCCCCTCCTCTGTTAAGGGAGGGGAGATAGAAAGAGAAGCAGCCGTCTTTCGCCCTCTTACCCTTCCCTAACAGGGAGGGGGCGGCGCTTGCGCCGGGGGTAGGTCTTACGCCCGCGCCGTCAGCGTGGAGGGCGTTCGGGATGGATCGTCCAGGTCGCGAATGCCATCGTCGCCCGCGTCGGCAGGCAGCATGGGCGCAGTCGCCGTCTTATACAAATTGAATGCGAACAGGAACAGACCGATCACCATCAAGCCCGCGCCGCCCGCCCGCACATGCCAGAAGGGCTTCATGTCGTTGACCGTCGTGATAAACGGCAAATTAGGGTTGTTCCATTCCATGCCCTGATTAAAGCCGCCAATCCAAAGGGCCGTGCTGAACAGGATAAAGCCGATAAATGACAGCCAGAAATGCCAGTCAGCCATGCCTTCGGAATAAAGCGGCTTCTTATACATGCGCGGCACGGAATAGTAGCAGCCGGCGAACGCATAAAACGTCACAAAGCCGAACATCGCCATGTGCGAATGGCCGATCACCCAGTCTGTAAAATGCGTGACGGCATTCAGTGAGCGCAGCGCCTGGAACGAGCCTTGCGTGGAAACCAGCAGGTAAAAGACGGTTCCGGCAATGATGAACTTCAGCGGGACATTGGAGCGAAGCTGATGCCACTCACCGCGAATGGTTCCAAAGAAATTCGTGACTGCCGACAGCACCGGCACGAACAGCAGAAACGAAAAGATCGTCGCGACCGTTTGCAGCCAGTACGGGATCGGCCCGTAAATCATGTGGTGTGCGCCATTCCAGATGTAGATGGAGCCGAGCGTCCAGAACCCGATCAAGGACAGCTTATGACTGTACAGCGGCACATTGGCGCTTTTCGGCAGAAAATAATAGGCCGTCGCCAGCGCCGCGGGCGTCGCAATCAGGCCGACCACGCTATGCCCGTAAAACCAGTTGACATTGGCATCGTTCAGGCCCATAAAGCTGTTGGCCGGGAAAAGCTGGGAAGGCCAGTTTCCGATCACATACACGAACGAAGTCCATAGAACGCAGCCCATGATGTACCACAGGGCGACATACATCTGCGTGTAGGTGCGGCGCAGAAACGTGTTCCAGATGTTGACACTGAGCATCAGCCAGGCGACCACCAGGAAAATGCTGGAAACGACCGGCCATTCTTCGTATTCTTTGCCTTTGGTAGACCACCAGGGGCTGGTTGTGTCCATCGGGTTAAGAACGCCGAACACCATCAGCGCCACGCCGGTCGACCAGATCAAGGTTGTGACAATGCCAAGCTTTTCATTCCACAGCTTCGTGCCGCAAAGGCGCGGAACCATGTAGTAAAACATGGACATAAAGATGGGCAAAGCCCAGCCGAAGATCATGCCCTGCACATGTACGGGCCGGATGCGCGGCCAGGAAAGCCAGTTGAAGCCGTAAAAGAGGTCGGGAATGACAAACTTGATGGAGGCGATCAGGCCGATCACTCCAAACAGCACCAGGTAGCCGACGCCCGCCCACAAGGCCCATTTGCAGGCCAGGTCTTCGTGCTGCAGCTTTTCCGTCTCGGCAGCGGGCTGCATCCGCATGATTTGTTGAACTGCCATTGCTTTATACCTTCGTTCATGCCGTAGGAACCTCTCCCCGCCGCAAGCGGCGACCCTCCCCTGTTAAGGGAGGATGAAGAAGTTACACACAAGGCTCTCCTGCTTTATCTTAACCCTTCCTTCGGAGGGAAGGGTGGCAGCTTGCTGCCGGGTTAGGGTCTTAACTGTTCCTACATTCCATTCCCAGAGGGCGCGGCTTTTGGCGCGGATGGCGACGCAGGCGGCGTTCCGGTGACGCCGGGGGATGCATTGCCGGCGTCCGGCGTGTTCACGTCAGCGTTACTTGGCCTGACCATCTGGCCGGACTGGGACGGGGGCGCAGTGCTGGTGGCCGCTGCCGGATTGCCGTCAATGGCAGGCGTGATCGGCTCTGGTGAATTGGAAACGCTGCCGCCCCGGACAAAGGAACCGCCGGGCGAGTCAGTGTTGGAGTTGCTCGGCGACTTGCCGGGGGTTGGCGCTGTCGGGCCGGAGTTGCCGGGCCGGTCGGCGGCGGGCGAAGACGGCTGCATGTTCGACGGCGTGGCAAGCTGGCCCGTGGTCGTGTCCATGCCCGCTTTCGGCATGTCCCAGGTCAAGCTCAGTACATACGCGATCACTTCCTGAATTTCCGAGGGGCTCAGCGTGTTTTCCCAGCGCGGCATGGCCGTGCCGTGAACCCCATAATGCAGCGAAGTGTTGATCCGCTCCGGGGTCATGGTCTCGCGCATAAACGGGCCGTCATGCAGGTTGCGCGGCTTGGGGTTCAGCGCGGAGGCATTGACGCCGTTGCCGTCCTGATTGGGGCCGTGACAGCCGATGCAGTAGGTCTGATAAATGTTGGAGCCGTGATCGACGGCGACGGTCAACGTTTCTCCGGCAGGCAGAGGCAGGCGGCTCATGTCGGCCTGCTGGGCATTGCTGCCGCCGCCAAACGCCTGGTTGTTCAAGTCCTGCTGAACAGAAGCCAGCACCACCTGCTTGCCGTCGGGGGCTTGATAGCCTTTGCCAAACGGCGAATGGGGGCCGAGTGCGCCGCCCACGAGCAGGTAAGTAATCGCGCCGACGATCACTACGCTCCAAAAGCCCCATAAAAGCGGGCTGACCCTGGTGTTCGACAGTTCTTTGACTTCGCCGCCGGAATAATAATGAAAGCCTGTGTCGCCGGGCTTGCCCTCCGTCGCCGTGTCGGGCCGTTCCGCGGGTGTCGTGTCCTGTGCCATAAATGATGTCCTTGATCTAAATACGCTGACCTCTCCCCGCCATCCGAATGGCGACCCTCCCCTCGGAAGGGAGGGTGAAAACGCAGAGGTGTTTGTCTGACTTCCTACCCTTCCCTAACAGGGAAGGGTCGGCGCTTGCGCCGGGGTTAGGTTCTGGGGTCTTCTACTGGTCTTTGTAATCCTTCGGCAAATCCTGATCGGGCGAGACAATGTGTGCGCCGGCCTTTGCGGGACGCAGAGAAGCATCATAGGCCGACAGGGCCGCGCGCTGGGAGTCTGAGAACGGGAAGATCGGCATGATGGAACCCGGCACGAATGCCTGCGGGTTCTTGTAATGCTCCACCAGCCATTTCTGCGAATGGCGTGTTCCCTCCCAGGAAAGTTCCGGGCCGGCCACGCCGCCCTTGCCATATTTGATGTCGCCGGTGATATGCGCGTGGTTCGGGTCGCCGATGTAGTGGCAGGAGTAGCAGCCACTGGCCTCAAATAAGGTCTTGCCCTGCGCCGCCGTGACCGGCACATCCGCGGGACGCGCGATGTTGTAGGCGGCAATCGTTGTAAACCGGCTGGACTGGCTGCTGGCATAATTCTGGCCGGTCTGCGAGGCCACAAATGTCACCAGCGCATCCACATCCGCTTGCCGCGAAGCATCGGGGATATAGCCGTGCTGATGCAGGGTCGTGGCGATGTCTTCATTATACTGCGTTGTGCCTTCCTGCACGACAGGCGCCGCCGTGACATGGTCAGGATGCGTAGGATCGGCGCGTGGGTCTACCACCTCGCTCGCCGCATTCGGGCTGCCGACAACGCCGCCGGGAGGCAGATCGGTATTCGTCTCCCGCACGGCGAAGAAGTAGGGCATGACGCAGGAGGCGACTTTATAACGCGGGTCCCAAATCTGGTGCGAGATGGCAACCGTGCCGCCGGCGACGCGGCCTTCGTAAGTTAGTTCCGGGCCGACATTGCCTTTGGAAAAGCCTTCGATTTTATGGCAGCCATAGCAGGCCTGCGCCTTGAAAAGCTGCTCGCCCTTTACCAGCGTCTGCATCAGCGGCTGATTGGCGACATACTGCACGGTTTCCGCGGTCTGCGGGTGCTGCTGCAAGTAAGCCTCGGTCTGGTCCGGGCTGAGGTCCTGGCCGTCCAGGATTTTGATAATTCGCTCCGGCGACAGCGGCTGCTGATAGCTGATGCCAAAATGGGCCTGGTCGTACTGTGCGTGACACTGGGCGCAGGCCGCTTCCATGTACCGGGCGGGCAGGAGCGGCGTCAGCGAGGTTTCCACCGTGCCGTGCGCGCTGTCCTGAATTAATTCCCGGCCAGTGCCATAGTGGCAGGTTGTGCAGCCGAAGGTCGGAAATGGGTGCTGCTTGAGATTGATTTTCTGGTACTGGTAATCCGCTTTGTCCTGCTCGGTGACGCTGGATTCGGTGGTAATGCCGTAGGTGAACTTGTCGCCGTGGATGACGCCCAAATCGTGCGGATTGTCAGCGGTCTCCACCCGGATGCCGGGGTGTGCGCCCAGCGTCCGAACAGCGTCCAGCGTTTCCTGATGCTTGGGATCGCTGAGGTACGCGCCTACCTGGTCGGCGGTCAGCGTGACATGGTCGCGGAACTTGATGATCTTTTCTGCCGTCATGTTCGGGTCGAGCAGGCCGATATGGCAGGACTGGCAGCGGTCGACGCGCTGCTGCGAAGTGCCGTCAATTTTGAGCAGCGGGAACTCCAGCACCGTGACCTGGCTGACTTCGCCTGTGTTTGTATCCAGGGCGGCCTGCCGCACCGTCGCGTCCGGCGCCAGCGCCGCCGCGATGTCCCGGTACTGGCCTTTCCAATAGGTAAAGTCGGGCGTGCTGGCATTCTGATTGTTCCAAGTCGCTTTGATGAGCGTGACGCCTGATAAAATCAGCAGCACGACGCTCCAGAAGGCGAACTTGGAAACCATGGACTTGAAGCCAAACATGAAGAAGAATACCTGTTCCTAAAATTGCGGATGAAGAACCTCTCCCCGCCATCGGAATGGCGACCCTCCCCTGTTAAGGGAGGGTGAAGATGCAGAGGTTAGTGTGTAACTCTTACCCTTCCCTAACAGGGAAGGGTGGCAGCTTGTTGCCGGGTTAGGTTCCGAAAACTTCGGTTTCCTACTGCACTTCCGGCGGCATATTCCACGGCGTGTACCAGCCCCAGTTCGGCCCGCGGAAATACTGGCCGATAATGATCAGTACGATCACAATCACCACGTAGCCTGTCCACAAAGCGCAGGCTGTCCGTCGGCTTTTGGCAAACCAGCGCCCGATGCCGCTATGGTGGCGGTCCAGGTACGGAATTGCCATGAGGCCAATCACCACCAGGCCGGGAATGCCCAATCCGCCCCAGAAGGCGTCATAAGCGACCAGTTCCTGCAAGCCCAGAAAGTACCAGGGCGCTTTGGCCGGGTTCGGCGGCTTCTGCGGGTTGGCTTCCAGTTCCAGCGGGGCCGGCTTAAACACCGACAGAGCCAGAATGACGGCAAAACATGCCGCAAACAGCGCAGCCTCGCGGATCAAAAGATGCGGCCAGGACGAAACCATGTCGTCCGGCCCCCGGTCTACGCGGGTCGAGGAGCCTTTGACCAGTTCCATCAGGCCGTAGGTCTTGTTCGGGTTACGGGGAAAGATTTCTTCTTCGCGGATTCGTTTCATAAACTTAGGTTCCGGGGCGATAAACGCCCCGTCTGGGGAGAACAACCGTCCTGCGGACGCAGCGATGCTTTCCGTCCGCAGGACGCTTGCATTTCTGAGACGGGGCGGTTATCGCCCCGGCCATCCTCGCGGTGTCACTTTTACCAAGCGAAGCGTTTCGGTTTACTCCGGCGACTCTTTCGGGCTGGAAATGCCGCCGTCTTTACGAATGCGCCACATATGGTACACAATAAACAACGTGATAATCACCGGCAAAATGGCGACATGCAGCACGTAGAAGCGAATCAACGCTTCCTGGCCGACGGTATCCGAGCCGAGCAGCGCCCAGCGGGTCAGGTCACCCAGCGGCGGCACGGTCGGGGCGCTGGCCGGGTGCGGCAGGGCATTCAAATGGTCGGAAATCCAGTTCGCCTTGCCTGCGATGCCCGCGCCGACCGTGATCGCCCAGAATGCCAGTTGATCCCAGGGCAGCAGGTAGCCGGTAAAACCTAAAATCAGCGTCAGCACCATCAAAATGACGCCGATGACCCAGTTGAACTCACGCGGAGCTTTATACGCGCCGGTATAAAACACGCGGCACATATGGAAGAACACGATGGCGATCATCGCATTGGCCGACCAGAAGTGCATCCCGCGCAGAATATAGCCAAACGACACCGACGAGTGCAAATCCTGCATTCGCCCGTAAGCGTCCTGCACGGATGGTACATAGACGAACATCAGCAGCAGGCCGGAAATCGTCAGCAGCAGGAACATATACAGGGACAGCAGGCCCAGGCCGAACGTATAGGTGAACCGCAGGGCGTGTTTTTCAATTTTGGCCGGCTGAATGTGCAGCAGAAACGAGTTGAAAAACGCTTCGCTTCTTTCGCGCTCGGTTTTGGGAAACGCGGTCGTGCGGTAGACCGACTTGTAAATGTTGTGAAACAGCGCGTGCGGACGCAGGTTATCCCAAACTTCGGGCGCCTGCCGATAGATCGCCTTGTTCAGGCGGGTCAGCGGGCCATCATGGATGGGCCGCCGGCTGCCGCCGGGATCGCCGGAGGGCGCAGGCGGGCCGCCGGGACGCAATTCTTTGACGCTCATGGCAGGGGCTTTCTAAGAGCAGGACTAGCCGGGAACCGTGTAGTAATGGCCCGGATCGGAATACTTGACGCTTTTGTCCACTTCCAGATCGCCGCTCGGCGTGGGATGGATATTAAACCAGAACAGGGACACCAGCGCGGGGCCGTGCGTCACATTGCCCATGTCATCGTACTTGGAGCCGTGGCAGGGACAGTCATACCCGGTGGGCGAGGCGGCAACGGTGCAGCCGAGATGCTGGCACACCATGGAAATCGCGCCGATATTATTGCCATGCCGGATAATGGATACTTTTTGGTCAGCGATATTGAGCTTCGCGCCGTCTCCGAAGTTGGTCGGCTTGCCGATGGAAAACTTGGAGGGCGGGCCGTAGGAAACATTCGGCCAGAAGAACTTGCCGAACACGGCTGCCGCGCCGAGCAGGCCCACGCCGATCACTCCATTGGCCGCCAGCGACAGAAAGTTGCGCCGCGTCAGCTCCTGTTTTTCCTGATCATAATTGACTGCCATAACTTACACCTGGTCGTCTCTCACCTAGTCGTCTTCATCGCGAAACACAATATACTTGGCGTCTTCAGCGTTCTCAAACGCGCCGTTCTTGACACCCCAGAGAAATCCGATCAGCGCAATGGTTCCCATGGTTCCACCCGCAATCAGCAAAGCCCAAACACTTGTCATTTTTTGTTTCCCTTCTCAGGGACGTTGATCTAAGCCATTATACATTTGCGCGCGTACAATTGTCAAGATAAAGACAGGAGTTTGTGAAAATAATCGCAAGCGCGCTCCCGCAGGGCCGCAAAGCCGAAAAATCCCCTGCCTGGAATAATCAGGCCGAGGATGCCCTGTCAGTCTGCCCCGTCAGGGGGCGGCAGGGGACAGGCCGGCAGGGGCTGACAGATCAGCATGATCCACTCCGTCGAAATAGGCACGATACCTTTCGATGTCAAAGTTCGGTCGATTCGCCTGGTATAGCCGTGCCAATTCGGTATCCGCGCTGGGCGCTTTGCTCAGTTTGACTATCGCGGCAACTTCATCCCGAATCTGGGACAGCGGCGGCAGGTTCGGAGCGTCCTTGTGAAGGCATTTGATCGTGAGAAAAACTGTTCCAAATGGCACCGTCGTGATCTGGCCCGAACGCATGGCGTGAGCCATCGCGCGCAACTTCGGGCGCTCCTGAGGCGGCACAGAATTCAGGCTGAGATGGAAGCCATTTTCTCCGTCTACCTGCCTGTCGGGCATGGCGGCCAACTCGGCGGCGGTGGCCCCCTTCGCTAAAAGCCCCGCTGTTGCTTCCGCTTCAAATTCGGTTCGGCTCATTACCAGCAGGGTTTGTGACTGTCCGGGCTGCGCCAATTGAGCCGCGTGCTTCCGATAAAAGTCGGCGATCTCGGCCTCGCTGGCCCCAATGCCTTGTGTCCGCAGGTTCTCCAGCGCCATGCTGAGGCCGACCCGCTCCCGAAAATGCGCCGTGTCCATGTCTTCCGGTTTTGTCGTCCCATGCAGAGCCATCTCCGACAATCGCACGTCGATCTGGCCCGGTGTAGGAGTCACGCCCGCTTTGGCGGCGGCCTGCCCGATCAGCGCGGCGAACACCATTTTTGTCAGTACGGGCTTGCCGGCAGCGGCGTCCAATTCCGCCTGATATTCTCCCTTTTGGATCACTCGGCTTCCAACAGTGACCAGAGGCCGAGTGGGGGTAAGGCGGAAATAAATCAGCAGGCAGCACACCAGCAAAGCGGCGGCAAGCGCGGCGAACGCTCCGGCAATCCGCTGCCACAGTTTTTCGCGGTCTTCCGCGGCAAAGCGAGCGGGGAAAGCGCGGAACATTCGGCCTGCCAAAGTTTGCGGCGGCGGCAAAGCGGCGCCGTGACGGGCAAACTGCCGCTCATCTGCACGGAGGCTTTTTTTAGCCCGCCGACGCGCCAGCCACTCACCGGGCAGGTCAAGAAATTGGAGAAAATCGCGCTTTCTCCCGGAAGCTTTTTGCGCCTTCTCCCAGCGTCTGCGCTCCTTCAGAAAAGCGCGATCCTTGCGGGCGGCATTCATTTTTTTACGGAGCGTCTGGAAAACACCCGGTTTTTCGGGGGCGGGCAGTGGCATGGGCAGATTTCCCCGCCAGAAATGGCAGAGTGGGGAGGATCGCGGAAAGTCTTAAAATCGCGGCAATAAGTCCTCAGCAGCCCGGCGGCGACTGAGGACTCGAACCGGCCCAATTAGGCGGCGGATTTCCGTTTGCGGGCTTTGAGAATGAGGCCCAGCGCCCCAAACGCGGCAAAGCCCAGACCGGCCCATTGCGACGGCTCCGGGGCGGCAGAGCCAACTTCAATTCCGGTGATTTGTGTGGCGTAAGTACCATCAGATGCGGAAATCTCTTGAACCGTCCAGAATTTGTTTGGATCGCTGGGGTCTACCACCGTGTTGCTGTAATCGCCCCAGCGGAAAGGGCTGCCATCAAAACCATTGTAAGGCGTCGTACTTTCTTTCAACTGAAGCGGACTGTTGAAAGAGACGCCGCTGGCGGTCAATTGGCCGACCGAGGCATAACTGCTGGGGTCTTCCGTCGGGCCGGAACGGGTGTAACCGATCACGATGGTACCGGCAGCATTGACCGCAATGGAGCCGTAATAATAGTCATGGGTGCTGTCGCCGATAAATCCTTCGTGGACGATGCTCTTCGTCGTCGGATCAATCTGTTCCCAGTGCAGCGCCACTCGGCCATTTTGCTGCGTCTCTTGAACACCCCACAGGAAACCATTTCGCTTGATCACGGAGCCGGTGAAACGGGAATCGTCAGTTTGAAGAACGCCTGGGCCTGCTTGGCTGGCATTGCTTGGATCGGGGTTGGACGCGATGGCCACATTGCCGCCGGAAGCGCTGAGTGTTTCTCCCGCCGGATTGGCGCCGGAGCCGGTCAGCGAGGATAACGCAACGCTGTTTTGCGTGTAATCAGACAGAAAGTATTCCTGGGCCGTGCTTTGGGATGCATCCAAATCGGTGACAGGATGAGGCAAGTAGCCGGTAGAATTGGGATCGTTAGCGTAAAACAGATGATTGGCGGGAGCGGCGGCTTCCGCCAGCAGATCGGCTTTGGAAATGGCAAGAAGAGACGAATTGGCGTCGCTTGTGGGCGTAAAATTATTAGCACCAATATAGACGCCGTCGCCATTGACCCCCAGCATATCATAATCGCCGAACAAATTCTGGCTGCCGCTAGTCGGATTAGCCTGGAACGTGTAGCCCTTAAAGCCCCCCGCCAGATTCGCGGAATTGGACACGGCGACCAGATAAGCATTGCTGGTTGCGGGAGTGGTAAGCTCCGAGGCGAACCAACGCTGAGTGGCCGAATCGAACAAAATGCGCGGATCGCTCAGGCCGCTGCTCAGGGTGCTGGACGAAATACCGGCATTCGCCCAAAAAGTTGTGTCGGAAACAAGACTGACTCGACTGCCGGTGGAGGTATTGTAGTTTGCGAAACTGCCGTTGATAAATTCTGAGAACTGATTGTTAAGGCCCATCGCCCCCATCGTATCCGGCGGCACACCGTCGCCTGCCTGGTCAAACGTGGTGCCGGTGAAATTCTGGAAAATGGTCGCGGTTTGCGCGGAGACGGACGGCGCTAAACCCGCAGTCAGACCGAGGGCAAGCAGCCCGGCGGTCAGCCCTATCCGGCAGTGGGTAGGATGTAATCGCATCAAATTTTGTCCTTTCGTATCAAGGCACGACGAAACCAGCATTGGTAAGGTACTGCACGGATCGGAGACTGCTTGAACCGCGAAAGCAGTATAACAGACAAACGTAAAAAATGCAAGAAGAATTTCCCCTGGCGCAAAAGCAGCAAATAGCCCCTGCTTGCTTACCTGCACAAATCATGCCAAACGTGCCGGGTTCTGCAAAAATTCCCCGGCGTCACATCAATGCTTCAGGGCGGACTTCGGCGCGCGTGAGCGCTCACGGCCCGGCGCTGGCGGCAACAGGCGCCCAGAACCCGCCATGTCCATCCGGGTAAGGGCCATACCCCGACTGCGTACTGCCGCCCGTTCCCGGAACATCCCCCGCCCCGTCCAGTTTCCACAGCGCCGCATGGCCCGTGGAGGGCTGGCTCCACAGCAGGTACGCCGTCCCCGCTGGGTCTGCCGTGACCGCCACGCAGGAATAGCCGCTGTAGGGGCCATACGCGCCCGTCGCCGGAAACACGGCCGGGGTTCCGGCGGCATTGACACGCCAGAGAGAAGCCGCGCCGTCCGCCGAGTGACTCCACAGCAGGTCGCGCTCCCCTTGCAGCCCTACGGCAAGGCGGGTGGTCTGCCAGCCGGAAAAGGGGCCATAAGTGGGCGAGTACTGGAAATCCCCGCCGGGGCCAACGGTCCACAGGGATGCCAGGCCGGCCGTATTGTGCCAGAGCAAATGGCTGATCCCGCCTGCCGAGGAGGCCAGGGCGGCGGTGGACCAGGTATTGTAGGGGCCGTAAATCTGGTAGCTGAAATCGCCGGTGGCGGTCAGCGACCACAGGGACGCCGGGCCGGGACTGTCTTTGCCAAACGCAAGCGGCTGGCTGTCGTTCCAAAGAAGCCGGTCTATGCCGTCGGAGCCGACCGTGAGGGCAATGGCGCTCCATCCGGGATAAGGGCCATAGTTGGGAAGCACAGCGGGCTTGGCGGGATTGGTGATGTCCCACACGGAGCAGGTGCCATCCGCAGGGTGCGCCCAAAGCAGATGCGAGCGCCCGTCGGGGCCGGTGGCAAGGGAGGTGGCTTTCCAGCCGGAATACGGGCCATAGGTGGGCGAGTAGGCGACGTTGCCCTGGATGTCCAGCGTCCAAAGGGACGCCCTGCCGTCGGCAGTGTCCCAG
Organism: Capsulimonadaceae bacterium; assembly: GCA_965277095.1. Lineage (GTDB taxonomy): Bacteria > Armatimonadota > Armatimonadia > Armatimonadales > Capsulimonadaceae > JANXMY01. Next base: position 1,220,242 of record OZ255718.1, on the reverse strand, counting down.
AGCAGGTGCGTGTGAACAGGAGCCAGGCGGTACAAAGCGCCATTGCCTGCGGAGCCGCCCTCAGCGGTCACGCCGTAGAGGTTTCCATCCGGGCCAAAGATGGGTGTGCCGGAGCCGTAGTTGCCATCTGCCGCGCCATTTGTGCCGAAGCCGTGCAGGGTCTGGAAGCCGGTGCCGTCGGGAGCCACCCGGTAGACAGTGCCACCGCCGTCGGGGCCGCCAAAGAAGGTTGTGCCGTAGAGCAGTCCATCCGCGCCGACGGTGACGCTGCCATACTCAGGCTCTGCTCCATCGGCATTATGGCTGCTGCCATCTCTGGCGCTAAAAGAGTAGAGGACCTGGAAGCCGCTGCCATTGGGCTGAAGCTTGAAGACCGTGCCTTCCTTGTTTGCGCCACCGATGAAGGTCGTGCCGTAGAGAAAGCCGCCGGGGCCGGAGGTCAGTCCGCCTTTGGGGGCATCCCCGTCGGCAGTGCTGGTGGTGAAGGGGTGCAGCACGAGAAATCCTGTGCCGTCGGTGCGAACCCGAAACACCGTGCCGTACGCGGTTGTGCCAGTGCCTGTCTCCGCCGTGCCGTACAAATAGCCATCGCCAAGCGCCGCCAGCCTTCCACGCACAATCTCTCCGTCGGTCGCAACGGCAAAGGAATGGATGGGGTTGAAGACGCTGCCATCGCTGTTGACCTGGAAAATCGTGCCATCGCCGTTCGGCCCGCCTTCCTCCGTAACGCCGTAAAAGAAGCCGTCCCCGCCGCTGGTCAAACCGGCATTGGGAAGTGCACCGTCTGAATTGTCACCGTTGCTCAGGGCGCTGAAGGTATGGATGACCGCGAAGCCAGTGCCGTCGGCGCGGATTTTGAAGAGTGTGCCGCTGCCGTTCGTGCCGCCCTGCTCCGCCGTACCGTAGAAGAATCCATCGCCGCCCGGAAGGAGTGCGCCCACAGCGATTCTACCATCCCCATTTCCGTAAGGAGAACTGCTGCTGTGGGGGCTAAAGGAGTAAAGGGTCTGAAAGCCGGAACCGTCGAGCCGCACCTTGAAGATCGTGCCTTCGTTGCCTGTGCCGCCGCTGGCGGTGACGCCATAGAGGTAGCCGTCGCCGCCCGATGTCAGTCCGCTATACGGGTTTTCTCCATCGGGATTGCGGCCGGTGCTGTCTTTCGCCTGAAAGCTGTGAATAATGCCGTAGCCAAGCGGCGGCGACTGGGCCGAGGCAGGGCCGGCGAGTGAGGCAACGCCAGAGAGCAGAGCCAGAAAGAAAAGGAACGGACTTTTGGCAGACATCGGCGGGGTTCTCCAATACATTGGAAGGCAAGCACGGCGGCAGAAGGTACAGCAGGCTGTCGCCGACACCATGATAACACACAGCGGGTTTCTGGTCAAGAGGGGTAGAGCGCAGCCAAATAAAATCGCGAGTCAGCGTCCCAAAGTCACTGCTGGGAATCGTTCGGTTATCCACAAAGATAACCCCCGCATGGCTTCCGCCTTCGGCGTATAGTTCTGCGAGAAGAGGCGGGATGGTCTTTTGATCGTAAGTAACCAGCGTCCATCCTTCGGCACGGGCCGCTTCCAGCAAACTACTGTCTGGATGGCCCCGAAACGTGCCCTCTCGCCAGAGGTAGATGCTCTCGATGACCAGAGCAGGACGATGGGACTTGACCTGAGCAGCGACGGTCTGGCTGATGTTCTCATCCAGCAGGAGGAAAAGGCTCATCCTAGGGGTGGGCCGTTCAAAACAACCACTGCCAAATCCTGATCTGTGACAGTGATCCGCTCAATCTGCGGCAGAAATCGCTTGAGATAGTCAAAGCCTGCCTCGGCTTGCGATGCGGCATCCATTTGCGAGGCGACTTCGCCGATAATCAGCCGGGCAATCGTCAGCTTCTCACCTGTGGAAAGCGGCTTGATCGTTTGTTCGTACACCTGGTAAGCGGTCATGGAATGTTTGCTCCAAACAAAAGTATGCCTGAAAATCAAAACGCCCCGGTCTCTGAATGCGGCCCCGGTTTTGCGCGAGGAAAAACGTCAATCCGGCGCGGGAACCTGCATTCCCAGCACACGCGAGATGCCGGGCTGCTGCATGGTGACGCCGTACCAGACCGGCGCGGCTTCCATGGTGGTGGGGTTGTGGGTAATAACGATCAGTTGCGATTTTTGCCCGAACTCGCGCAGAAGGTCGGCGAAACGCTCGACATTCGCGCCGTCGAGGGGGGCGTCGACTTCGTCCAAAACACAGAAGGGGCTGGGCTTGACGTAGAGGAAGGCGAACAGCAGGGCGGCGGCGGTCAGGGCGCGTTCGCCGCCGGAGAGAAGCGCGAGGGGCTGACGTTTTTTGCCGGGGATTTGAACGAGAATGTCGATGCCGGTTTCCAGAATGTCGTTCGGCGAGGTGAGCGTCAGCTCGGTCTTGCCGCCTCCGAACAGGCGCGTGAAGATGGTTTCAAAGGCCGCGCCGACAGCGTGGAATGTTTCCAAAAAGACGCCGCGCGTGCCTTCATCTATCTCGCCGATGGCGGCCAGCAGTTTCGTTCGCGACTCTTCCAGGTCGGCGGCCTGTGTCAATAAAAACTCATGGCGCACGCGGACTTCTTCGTATTCATCAATTGCAGCGGGGTTCACATCGCCGATCAGCCGCAGTTCCCGGCGCAGGCGGGCGACTTCGGAGGGTGTCCCCTCTCCGACTTCCGGGTCGTCGTCCAGGGCTAAAGCGTCGCCCAGGGAGATTTCGTATTCCTCCCAGAGCCTTGCCGCCAGCGTGTCGCGCTGAACACTGAGCCTGGCTTCTTTGACTTCGTTTTTGTGGATAGCTTCCAGGGCCGACGCCCGCGCTTCGCCCAGGGTGCGGAGCAGCGCTCCGGCATCGTAAGATTCCTGCAAAAGTGTCTGCCGGGCCTCAGCCTGCGCGTGCAGCGCGGCAGAAGCGGCGTCTTGTGCCTGCCGGGCCAGACCCACTTCCCTTTCCCGCGCCTCAGCCTGCGCGGTCAAGGCAGCCAGCTCGTCGGCGGCCTCTGATGCCTGCCGGATTTTGCGCTCTTCCTGCCCCGCCAGCGCATCCCGCTCCCCCACTCCGTTTCGGAGCGAACGATCAAAGCTGAGGGTCTTTTCGGCCACGGTTGCCAGCGCAATCCGCACGGAAGTCAGGTCCGCCTGCAAACCGTCCCGCTCCAAATTCAGCGCAGCCAACTCGTCGGCGTCGGCGGCCTGCGTCTCGTCCGCATCCGCGGCGGCGACGGTTCCCGACGCCAGCACGGATGCGAACTGCGCGGCCTGAGCGCGGGCGGCCTCCAAACCGGCGGCAGCCGCTTCGGCGCGCTGAACGCTGCGACTTCGCAACTCATCCGCCCTGCGATGGTCGGAGGCCGCGCGGTCTGCCCGGCGCTCGGCGTCGGTTTTAATCCCCTGCGCGGCTTGTTTCGCCCCCTGCGCGTCGGACAAAGCTATGTCGGCGGCATCCCGGCGTTTTTCGGCGTCGGCGAGTTCGTTTTGGCACCTTTGAAGCGCGTGCTGCTTTGCGTCCAAGTCTTTGCGGCCTGCCGCGATCTCGGTTTTGCGGCCTAGAATGTTGGCGCTGCGCCCCGCCTGCCGCCCGCCGGTGAGTGCGCCCGTCGGCAGAACAATTTCTCCCGTCAGCGTGACAATCCGGTTCCAGCCCTTCGCGGCATGAGAAGCCCGCAGAGCGTCGTCCAGCGTCTCGCAGATGAACACGCGGCCCAGCAGCACGTCCAGCGCGGGCCGATATTGTGGGTCGAAAGAAACAATGTCCAGTGCAGCCCCGCGCACACCTCGGAGGCCCATCGCCTGCCGCAAGTCCAGGGTGTCCCGGCCCGGACGCATTCGGTCCAGCGGCAGAAACGTCGCGCGTCCGGCCCGATGCTCGTGCAGATACGCAATCGCGGCTTTGGCAGCGTCTTCCGTATCGCTAATGATGTCCTGCAAAGAAGCGGCCAGCGCCGTTTCCAGAGCCGTTTCATAACCGGCCGGGGCCTCAAACGCATCGGCAACCACTGTAAACTCACCGGATAAAGCGTTGTGCTTTTTTGCCTCAAAAACAGCCTTGACGCCCGCAAAATAGCCTTCCTGCGCGGCTTCCATCTCCTGCAATGTACGCAGGCGGGTGGACAGGGCAACCATCGCCGACTGCGCTTCGCCCGTTTTCCCTTGAGCGGCGTGGACAGCCTGACGGGCCGCATCGCGCCCGGTCTGTGCCGCCCCCAGCCCGGCTTCAGCGTCTCGCAGCGCGGCTTGGGCAGCATCAATGGCGGCGCGCGCCTTTTCCGCTTCCTGCCGGCTTTCCTCAAAGGCTGCCGCCGCCTGCGCGGCCTCATCACGCAGGCCCGGCAGGCCCGCTTCCATTTCCGCGGCTCGCGCCGCCGCCCGTGCCGCATCCGCCTCGCGCCCGGCCTGCTGACGGGACAGGGCCAGACCTTCCGCACGCCGCCGCTCCGCCTGCCGGTTTAGGCCCGCAATCCGTTCCGACAATCCCGGCACGGCGGCCTGACGCTCGGCCACCTGTGCGCGCAAAGCCGTTTCTTCCCGGCGGGCCGCCGACAGTTCCCCTTCCAGGTCAGCGATTTGCCGGGTCAGGCGCGCGCGCCGCTCCCTCAATTCCTGCCGCTCCCCGGCCAGCATCCGCCCGGATTGCGCCAGGCCTTCGGCGCGCTGGGCGGCCAGGGCGCGCCCGCTTTCGGCACGCTCCGCCGCGCCGGATGCGGCCTGCTGGCTCAAGCGGCAGGCTTCCAATTTCGCCTCGGCGTCGGCCAGGTGCTGGGCGACGCCGTGGGCGCGGGCTTCGGCGGCGGCAATGCGGGCGGCATGTTTGGCAACGTTTGCCTCATCTTCCTCGCGCGCCTGCCGTGCCGCGGTCATCTGATAGTCCGCAAAGCGCAGATCGGTGATCAGCAGGCTGCTTTCAATCATCCGCAGGCGGTCTTTGACCTGGGCATGTTTCTCCGCCATCTCCGCCTGCAAACGCAGCGGCTCGACGCGGCCCAGAATCTCGCCCTGGATGTCGCGCACCCGCAGCAGATTGGTTTCGGTCGCTTCCAGCTTCCGCAGGGCCTCGCGCTTCTTGACGCGATACTTTTTGATGCCTGCCGCTTCCTCAAACAAGCCGCGCCGGTCTTCGGCATTCACCGACAGCACGGCGTCAATCTGACCCTGGTTGACCAGAGAATAGGACTCGCGCCCCACCCCGGTATCCAGAAACAATTCGTAGATATCTTTGAGGCGGCAGGGAACTTTGTTGATGAAGAATTCGCCCTCGCCCGTGCGGTACGCGCGGCGCGTGATCGTCACTTCTCCAAACTCCACGGGCAGGCCGCCGTCGGAATTGTCCACGGTGAGCGAGACTTCCGCCATGCCCATCGCCCGGCGTCCTTCGCTGCCCGCAAAGATCACGTCCGCTGCCTTCGTTCCGCGCAGTGCCGAGGCTTTTTGTTCGCCCAGCACCCAGAGGATCGAGTCGCCGACATTGGATTTGCCGGACCCGTTCGGGCCGACAATTGCCGTCACGCCCTCGGAGAACTCAATCTCCGTGCGCTCGGCAAATGTTTTAAACCCATGCAGTTGCAGTTTCTTCAGGCGCATTCGTAAGAAGATTATACTGTATGGGGGAGTCGCTTGTATAGCCTTTACCTGCATCTGGTATAATCGGTGTGTTGCGCCGTTTGCAGGAAGGCCGCGGAGTGAACAAACGTAGACTGCTGGCAAGGATTTTAGCCGGCTCAAAAAACATCCGCTTCGGAGATTTTGTCAGTCTGCTGGAAGCGTTGGGCTTTCGCCTCGCCCGTGTAAACGGCAGCCACCATATTTTTCATCATCCGCAGGTCAGGGAACCGGTCAACATTCAGGAAGTGCGGGGGCAGGTCAAGCCCTACCAGATTCAGCAGGTGATCGCCTTGATTGAGGCTTACGGCCTGACACTGGGCAATCTGCCGACGGAGGAGGATGAGTGATGCAGGATTATCATATCAACGTATTCTACAGCAAAGACGACGGCGGCTACATCGCCGATATTCCTGACTTGAAGTTCTGCTCGGCTTTCGGCGAGACTCCCGGCGACGCCTTGCAGGAAGTCCTGCGCGCGAAAGACGCCTGGCTGGCCGCTGCCCGCGATGCCCACAAACCTATCCCCCGCCCTCGCTATCGCCCCGCCATTTATCAGGCTGTTTAGCGAAGCGGGCTACCCGCCGATCCGCACCGTGCCGCTGCCGTTCGTGACAAAGTGGATGTGCTTGCTCGTGCTGATTTTTTCCTTGTACCAGTTTGGGACGATATGAACATTGAAAGCATGGGTCGTATCGGCGGAGTTGAGGGCGGTGCTGACAGTTTTGTAAGGATTGGAGACTTCTCCATTCTCAGTGCCGAGGAAGTTTCCGTCTACATAGAGGTCTATCGCGGCCCCGCTGACATCGGCGGCTGCCGCACGCGCCGTCGGCAGATAGCTGTTGTACTGTGATCCGTTCAGCGTCGTCCACGGATGCCAGTTTGTGCCGCTGTTGGAAATTGTATAGGCAGCATTCGCGGCACAAACCGGATTAAACGCACAGGTATCGGTGACAGTCGGGTGAGCAGCATTATTAATCTGCCATAGGCCTCGATCCCGACTGCCGTTCGCATCTACAAGAACAGCATCGGTACGGAAACTTGACTCCGCCCAAGCAATTGCAATGGCATTGACCAGACCATCACCGCGAAACCCGGCATTGTAAGCAATCTGCGCCACCTGAGCGACTGGCAATACCTCCGCTAAAACGCGCGTCACCAGAAACATGCAGACCTTCGGCTGAAAAGCCCCCGCTTCGCGGGGCTGAAAATTATCTAATCCCAGGGCCGCGAAGCGGCTCTTTTTGGCGTCCGCGCCGGTTAGCCGTGCCGTTCACGGCATGGTTTCTTCACGGCATGGTTCTTGCCGGGTGGGTTATTCCAGCGTGACCAGCACCAGCACGAGGCCCTTGCCGCGCATCAGCGGGGACATGGCCTTGCCGAGAATCGCGCCCCGCGCCTTGTCGTAATTGCGGACGCGCATGGCGTGGCCGGGGGTAGCAGAAGTCGTCAGCAGGTCGCCGGGGATGATGGGGCCATTCGCGCCCGCATCGCACCAGCACCAGACGCGCCCGGTGCAGGCGATGGGCTGGGTTCCGTCGGCGACGGTTCCCTTTTGCCGGAGCGTGATGCCGGGACTAACGCCGCCGGCTCCGCTGATGATGCCGCCGACGGCGGTGTCGTAGGCGCGGGTGCAGACGCGCATCTGGCCGGTGCGATCAGGGTCAATGGCGACGACGAGGCCGGGGCGGGGCGCGGTGTTTTGGGAAGCGGCGATTGTGTAGGGTTCGGCAACATCGCTGCCGCCGGTGAGCTGAAATGCGCTGGCGGTGACCGTGCCGTTGACACTTACATCTCCCCCAATGCTTGCCCCGCCTCCGACGGAAAGCCCGCCGTCCAAGCTGGCATCATTTGTGACACTGAAAACACCCCGCACTGTGGTATTTTGGTTCAGGTAAATGTCATTATCGGAAAAGATATCGCCCGTTCCCAGGGCTAAGTCGCCGCTGATGGCTAAGGCGCTCTGGACACTGACGGTGGAATCGTCGGGGGCAGTAATCTGGCCTGCCGACACCTGATTGAGCGAAGCCGAGTCATAAGCAAGCTTGGTATCGTCTACGGCGTAGGGAGCGATGGTCGGGTTGGGGTAGGAACCGGAAAGGTCACCGCCGGCTCTGCCGGTCAGACCCGCCCCGTCGGCAGGCGCGGCGCTGAGGGCTATGGCCGACCAGCCCCGATACGGTCCGAAAGTATTCTGGCTGAACCGACCCGTCGTATTGTCCAGGCTCCAGATGGACGCAGCCCCATTGCTGTTGGTCCACAGGACGCGCTGCCGCCCGTCGGAACCGTCCGCGATGGCTTTGGCCGTCCAGCCGGCATAGGGGCCGTAGTTTTGATAAGTATAAGCGCCGGAATCGTCGTAGTTCCACACGGAAAGCTGCCCATTCACATTAGTCCAGAGGACGTGCGTGACGGCAGAAGCGGCAATCGCCAGGCGCGGTAGGCTGGTGGCGAGTGCCACAAGGCACAACAAAGAAAAAGTGAATTTTTTCATGGGGCAGGTCCTTTTGGCGGGAGGTCAGCATCTCTTTATTTACTTTTTTTACAAAAAGTATTTTGACACAGTGCCGAAGATATGTTATAATACCGACGGGCGGAATGCAGCGTTTGTTCCCCAAGCGCCGGATTTAAACGTTTCTTGGTTGAGCCGCTCGGATATTGTGTCACTTTAAGGAAACCAGGTTTCAGCGAGACGTCTCAAAATAAAAGCACTATGGAAATTTCAGGTCTTCGCGCCGCTTCTCCGCGCGCGCTCAATGCGATTATTGCTTCCCTGTTCGGGCTGTGTATATTGCTGCTTGGTGAAGCGGCTGAACCAGCGCGGGCTTCCGGGCCGATTATCAGCAGCATGGCGGGCGGCTCCGATGACGGGGCGCGGCTGGCCTGGACGAATCCTACAGGAAATTTTTCCCTCTGGCACGCCACCGTCGGCGGTTCCGCATCGGCCACCAACTACGGGCCATACCCCGGCTGGATTCCTGATGGAGTAGCGACCGGGGGCAACACTATTCCGCGCGTGATGTGGAACAGCACCACCGGCGCGATGTCGCTCTGGAACTTGACTGAAAGCACCGGCGCTTTCACCCAGAACAGTTTCGGCCCCTACACCGGATGGAAAGCGAAAGCGATTGCTGCCGGCGCAAATAATGCCCCGCGCGTTTTATGGACCAGCCCGAGCGGAGCCGCATCCCTGTGGAACATCAGCGCTTCGGGGACATACACTTTCAGCAATTTCGGACCCTTTTCCGGCTGGACGCCCACTTTTCTGGCGGTCGGCCCGAACAATGCGCCCCGACTTCTCTGGGCTGCGCCCAGCGGCGCGGTGTCGCTGTGGGGAAATGCCGATGCCGCATTAACTTATGCCAACTACGGGCCGTTTGCCGGCTGGTCGGCCATCAGCATGGCGGTGGATAGCACCAATGCGCCGCGTATTCTGTGGAGCCATCCGGCGGATGGAACCGTCTCCCTGTGGAGTGTCGGAACCGGCACGGCCTATACTTACCTGAACTTTACGTCTCCCACGGGCTTTACGCCTCGCGGCATCATTGCCGGGTCCGCCGGCAGTGTCCGGCTCGTCTGGGTCAAAACGGACGGAACAGCGCAAATCTGGTGGATTGCGGCCAATGGCAGCGTCACGTCCAAAATTACTTATCCGTCGCCCGCTGCCCTGACGCTGACTCCGGCCAGCGTCCCAGGCGGAACCGCCAGCACCGGAACCGTGACGCTCAATGCTCCGGCGATGCCCGGCGGCGTGACGGTGACACTTGCCAGCGACAGCGCTTTGGCGACGGCTCCAGCAGCAGTGCTGATCCCCGCCGGTGCGACGAGTGCGACATTCTCAGTGACGACAACCAAGCCAAGCGCAGCGGCAGGCGCAACCGCCCATCTTTCGGCGACCTGCAATGGAGTGACGCTCACTTCGGCCCTGAGCATTGCCTATGTCGCTCCTCCGGCGGCATTGACCACTCTGACCCTTGCACCAACCAGCGTTTCCGGCGGCACAGCCAGTGTCGGCACAGTGACGCTTTCGGCAGCCGCACCAAGTGGCGGCGTACCGGTAACGCTGACCAGCGACAATACGCTGGCCGTCGTCCCGGCGACAGTGGTTGTTCCCGCCGGTGCGACCGCCGCGACATTCACGGCGGCGACCAGCAATCTGGCCGCACCGGGAAGCGCGACCGCCAACATTTCCGCGACTTACGGCTCCGTGACGCAAAAGGCGGCCCTGACGATCACGTACAAGTCGTCCATGCCGGTGACCGGCGTGTACCGGCTGACCACGAAAGGGCAGCAGGGGCTGGCACTGGACGTGGTTGGGTTCGGCATGACCAATGGAACCACGGTTCAAATTTGGAATGCCGCGCAGACGTGCAACCAGCAGTGGCTGGTGGAAGCGCAGACCGACGGCACGTTTAAGCTGCATCCGTATTCCGGTGTCAACACGACGCAGGTGCTGGACGACAACAACGGCAGCGTCACGACCGGCAACAAAGTCACGACGTATCAGGACAATGGCAATGACGCGCAGCACTGGTACTTTGTGGACATCGGCGGCGGCTTCTACCGCATCGTGCCGAAGAACGCTGGGATTACGTCGCTTCAGACCCTGGACCTGAGCGGCGGCGAAAGTGCGGCGGCAGGCTCGGTGACGGCGATTTATCCCTATTACGGCGGCAGCAACCAGGTATTCCGGCTCGACCCGCCCGGACCGACACAGCCAACGCCCGGCATTTACCGCATTTCCACGCGGGGCAACCCGACGCTCTCACTGGATGTGTATGGATTTAACAATGCCGACGGGACGAATATTCAGCTTTTCACCGCAAACCATACCAGCAATCAGCAGTGGCTAGTTGGGACGACCGGCAGCAATCTCTACAGCATTGCGGCCTATTCTGCGGAGAACTCGCTTCAAATGCTCGACGACGCCGGCGGGATCACGACCAATGGTAACAATGTCACCACCTTTACGGACAACGGAACGCCCAATCAGCGCTGGTATTTTGAAGACATCGGCGGCGGCTATTCCCGGATCGTCCCGTCCAGCGCTGGCGCGGCTTCACTCCAAACCCTGGATGTCCGCAATGGAAATACTGCTAAACTAGGTGACACGCTGAACATTTACAGCTACTATGGCGGCGACAATCAAGTGTTCAGTCTCAGCGATCCCGGCACGATCCAGCTTCTCGTTAATGCGAAAAAGGGTATCGGCGGCAAGGAATTCGCTGGATGGGGCCTGCACAATTCCTGGTACTACACCTGGGGTTCCACCGAGCCGACGGACGCGCCTCCCGGCACGGAATTCGTGCCGATGCAGTGGGGCTATTATGGCGGTGACAATACAGGCTGGATCAACAGCGTGGTCTCATCAGTCCAGGCCACGCAGCCGGGAACCATTCACTTCCTGGCTTTCAATGAGCCGGATCACCCCGACCAGGCCAATCTGACTGTTCCCTATGCCCTGACTGGCTATCAGTATATGTCCAACGTCGCCAACGCCTCCAATGGCACGGTGCAAGTCGGCAGCCCGGCCTGTGCTGACGACAACGATTCCTGGTTCAGCGGCTTCATGGCAGGAGTTGGCTCCAACAATTACCACATGGACTTTATCGCGGTTCACTGCTATATCCGCGACCCGAACCAGTTCCTGAGCTACATTGACAATCTGCACAATGTTTACTGGCAATATCCGCTCTGGATCACCGAGTTCGCCCCGGCGGACTGGTCGGGAACCAATCCTGTCTCGGTTGGGGAGTGCGAAACGTTTATGAAAACAGTGGTTCCTGCCCTGAACAGCCGCTGGTACGTGGCCCGGTATGCCTGGTACACAGGCACTGATCCGGGCGGCAGCGGAACTCTCAGTTCCGCGGGCCTCGTCAACACCGACGGGTCTTTGTCGGACATGGGCCTTCTGTACGGGCGTATGTAATAAAATACAGCAGCGGCCCGCTCTCCATACGAAGAGCGGGCCGTTATTTTTGCAATTCACGGCGCAATGACTATATGTATAGTCAAACTCAGTCTATCTTTTTTCGCCGCGTTGCTTCCCCCACTCCCTCCTTGTACTTCAAGCATCACACTGCGCCGGGTCTCATTGATGCAGCAACGCAAAAAGCATCTACAGCCGCGAGGATTCCGAACCGACCGTGCCGGTTCCTGCCGGCGCGCCGCCGACGGTTCCGGCTTGTCCAAGCGTCCCGGCACCGGACAGGCCGCCTGCCGGGGCGTCCCCACTCTGCGGATCACTTGTACCGGCAGGCGACGCCTGCGGGGTGGCCGACGCCTGTGCTTCGTCATCGATACTGTCGCCGCTGTTCAGACGCCCGTCATCCAGGCTGCCTGTATCGCCGAGCGTCCCGCTGCCGCCCATCAAAAACGCATCATCCGGGACGGCCTTGCCGCCGCCGTTTGGGACGGCGCCCGGTGCGCCCGGCCCGGTTTCCGACGGGCGGCTGCCCCCAACGGCGGCCGCTTCCGCTGCTCTGTCTGCCATAGGTTTTCGTGCCTTTCTTTTTGTCTTTTTGCTTTTGTCTTTATTCCCCGGCATTGCGGGCATTCACTCCGCCCGCGTTTGCATCACCGGGGTCTTCTTCCTCGCCGGTTTCGCCGGGCCGCATCGCGCCGCCATTCTGCGTCGGGTCCCCGGCGGGAATGGCGTCTGAAGTCGGGCTGGGGCCGACCTGGCCGCCGCCGTTCCAATTGTCTGTGGTCTCTTCGCTCATACGACTTTATCCTTTTGTTTCTTTCGGCTGTTCTATCGCCGGTATACCCATCCCATGCAAATCATAAGAGCAGCGGACGGGCGAGTAAGTTTAGAAACGTGTAAATCAGTGCATAACCTAACATCTATACGAGCGTCCGCCAACACGAGCGGGAGCCATTTCCACTGAGGAGGAAACAAATGAGCAATGTTCCCACGCTGCGGCGCTGCGCCCTGCTGGCGCTTTTGGCGTCCTGCCTGGCCGGGTTCGGCGGCGTCGCGCAGGCCCAGAGCGCGGCGATGACCATTCCTGACAGTGCCGCCATGCCCGTTCCCTTGAATGACTGGCATATTTTGAGCGATCCTGCCTACAGCTACTCGGACCTGAGACTAGCCCATTTGCTCGGGTATTCCGACACCCAGCGGGCGACCATCGCCAAAATTGCCCGTCTGACCGGCCTGCCGTTTAAGTTGATCTTGAACCAGGTGCATGAGGGCCGGACGTTCGCCTGGCTGGCATCTGATTACGGCCTGCGCCTCAGCGACGTGCTGGATGCGTCCGATGAAAAGGCACGCATCGATGAGTACCTGTATTTGTACCAGATGCTGCACTCTTACGGCGAGTCGGAAAGTTATGTCACCACAAGTGCGTCCGCCGATACCGATACGACTCTGACCGGACTGGAAGCGCGCTTCGGCGAACTCAGCGCGGCATTCCCACCTCTGCCGCCGACCAACATTGAGACGACCCCCATCGGCTCCGGTCAGGAGACTGTGACACAGCTTCCGCCCGCGCCGATTGCCACCGCACCGGTTCCCACGGCGGCTCCCATGCAAACCGTGACACAGGTTGAAACCGTCCACACAACCACGGTGATGACGCATACTGTCCATCATGTGCGCCATCACCGGCGGCATCGGCGGCATCGTCACTTGAAGCCCGCGTATATGCGGCATATGGGAAGCTGACGTAAAAAAGAGGACAAACCAAAGGCCGGAGAAGAAAACTCTTCTCCGGCCTTTGGCCGTTTAAACAAAAAGATTTTTAGAGATTGGTAGCGGAAGGGGGACTTGAACCCTCGACCTACGCGTTATGAGTGCGTCGCTCTAACCAACTGAGCTATTCCGCCATGACCAGCACTATTATACCCGCTCCCTGTTTCCTGTCAAGCCCGGAAACGTACTAAAGGCGGGTTTCACATCAGGCTTATGGCGGGGAAAACTGAGACAGCGAGTATAGAGTAGAAATTATGGCAGCACAAACAGCATCACGCAGTGCATTGCTGGTGATGGATATTCAGAATGGGATTGTGGAACGCATCGGCAATGATCCAGGCTTACTGGGACGGCTGGGCAGTGCGATTTCCGCCGCCCGCCAGGCAGGAATGCCCATCATCTATGTCCATGTTCGGTTCCGTGAGGGCTATCCTGAAATCAGTCCCCGTAACCGGACTTTCAGCGCTCTCAAAGAAGGCACGATCCCGATGACGGAATCCGACCTGAGTACCGCCATCCATCCGGCGGTCGCCCCGCAGGCCGGCGACATTGTGGTGACAAAACGGCGTGTGGGAGCCTTCAGCGGCAGTGATCTGGATGTGGTGCTGCGCGCTCAGGGAGTCGATGCTCTGGTACTCACAGGCATTGCTACGAGCGGCGTGGTTTTAAGTACCCTGCGCGTCGCCGCAGACATGGACTTTGAAATCACCGTACTTTCGGACTGCTGCGCGGATTCGGACGCAGAAGTGCACAACTTGCTGATGACCAAAGTGTTTCCCCGGCAGGCAGAGGTATTGACGCTGGAAGAGTGGGAGGCCGGCCTGCCGAGCCGTCGGCAGCCGTGAGCCGTTATATTAAATCATATTAAACGGCAGGCAGGACTTTAAATGGCAGGCATGACGTTGCCGCCGCAGACGGGAAGATAGGCGCCAGTGATGTAGGAGGATAAATCGGAGGCGAGAAACGCGACCACATTGGCGATTTCCTGATCGGTGCCGCGCCGCCGCAGCGGAACATTGGCCGAGTAGTCCGCCTGCACTTCCGCGCCTGCGGCCCGGTCGCGGTCACTGATGGTCCATCCCGGCGCGACCTGGTTGACTGTGATGCCGTGGACGCCGACTTCTTTCGCCAGCACGCGCAAAACGCCGTCCATGCCGCGCTTGCCCGCCGTGTAAGCCGACTGGCCGGGAAAGTTCTGCATGGCGCATTCGGTGTTGATGCCGATGACCCGTCCGCCGCGTCCTGCCTCGATCATGCCCGGCACAAATGCCTGCGCCAGCAGTACGGGGTGAAGCACACAGGAACGAAACTGCGACTCGTAGTCTTCCGGGCTTTGTTCCAGCACGCTTTTCCAGTCGTACTGGATCACGGCATTGGCAACCACAATGTCGGCAGTTCCCAGTTCCTCCGTTACGCGGCCTCGTATCGCGTCCAGGCTGGCCCGGTCGGTGACATCCGCCTGTACCGGCAGCCCGCGCCGTCCCCACCTTGTCAGCTCTTCCTGAAGCTGCCGTGCCAGAGACTCGTTTTGGTGAAACTGAATGGCAACATTCGCCCCGCAGCGAGCCAGGGTGCGTACCATAACGCGGCCTAGCTGGCCGGTGGCCCCGGTGACGACGCAGACCTTGCCGGATAAGTCCAGACATAAAGGGGCGGGATGGTCGGTCATGCGTGCCTAAGCCTCGACCGCGCTGGCTTCCGCAGCTTTGGCTTCGGTCTCGGAGACAATACTTTCCGCGACCAGTTTCTCCACGGTGCGAGTAGCCTCGCCCATGGAGTTGGATGCGCCGTCAATGCGCTTTTCACTGACCGGGCAGATAGCCCAGGCTTTGACTTTGGCGGGCTTCTTTACCCCAATTTGATTGGTTCCGCCTTGCTGGTAGTTGATGGTGACGGTGTACCCGCTGATTTTTGCCTCATAAGACGCCATGCTCGTGATCTCCCCGAATAATTACTCTTTTTCCAATTTCACCGCCGCGGACGCGAATTCCTGCATGGATTTTGTACCCGCTCTGCGGGACTACGGACGAAACTGCTGCCACTGCTGAAACATTTCGCGCCGGACTGTGGGATCAATCTTTTGCATCATTTGGCCAAACTGCCGTAACATCAGTGGAAGCGCCTGACGCTGCTCATCGGGCGTCATCTGGCCCAGCATATCCGAGGCGCCCTGCAATCCTGAGACGGCCTGCGCCACCGTGTCGCCACCCGCCGTGGCCGGCGCAGGCATGGGCAGGGCTAAAGCCGGGTTCAGCGCCGGAGTCTGCTGAGTCATCTCAGAGACGTTCTGCATTGCCAGCCGCCGGGCGCGAACCAGTTCATTGGTAATCAAATAAACCGTTTGCATTCCCTCCGGTGCCGCCGCCGGGTCTTCTTTTTTCTGGGAGAGCGACAGCAGAATTTTCGTGGCCGGGTCCGTCACCGCCAGCGTCGCTGCCGTCAGCGCTTTCAAGCCCCGAACCTGCCGGGAAAGCGCCTCGCCTTTGGGCAAAGGCGCATTCATGGGCAAATACACTTTCTGCCATTCCAGGCCGGGAATTGCAGACTTCAACTGGTTCAAGGCAGGCTCCAGGCCCGGCTGGTTCACCGATAGCGTTCCCAGAATTCCCTGCACGGTATCATCTGCCAAAATGGGAACGCCTGCCTGCTTAGACAAAAGCCCCAGGACAGTGGCGACGGGGGTTGCTGCCGCCGTGACCGAGAGCTGGATAGGCTTATCCGGCGGGAGGGCGCTGGTGTTAATCGCCGGTGCTGTCGTCATGGCGGGAGCAGTCAGCGTGTTCGCCGCCCGATTTTGGAGCGCGGCAATTTGTGCGGCCTGCTCCGTCACCTGGCGCTGAAGATCAGCGATGGTGGCATCTTTGGCGGCAAACTGCGCGTGGATTTTCGTCAGCGAGGGAGTCGGGCCGGAAGCGGGAGAAGAATTGTCGGCCCGCAGCGGCAGCGCCGTCCCCAGCAGTGCAAGCGAGAATGCGAGTTGGCGAGAAAAAATCATACTTTTTGCCTTTCTTGACCCGGAAACGGCAGCAGGGCAGAGGAAGAGACTCCCCTACCCTGCTTCCTTGTTACCTCTTGCCGAAATGCCTTACGGATAAGGCAGATAAGGCTGATAGCGCGGCTGGTTTGCCGCCACAAGGCAGGGACCAGCAGCAGGACACGACTGATAAACTAATGTCCCGACACGATACCATTTTGCATGGCCGTCTTGAAAGGCAAACACGGAGCCGTTGGTATGGCGGAGCGTCGGCACATTCGTCGCATTGTCCGGGGCAAAATAACCGTCATCCGTTCCACTCTGATAGCCATCTGATTCTTCGTTGAACACGACAACAGAGGCTGGGTCACTGAACCGAGAAATCGGCAGACCCACTGCCCAGGCATTGATCGAGTATGAATTACCCTGCTTTGTGGGGTCGTCAGGGCAGACATAAACGCCCGTGCTTTTGACATAGGGATAAATGGAACCAAATTGAGGAGAAAATGTCGTCGGCGTAGCTTGATTAGGAGCAATAAAGCCTGTCATGGATACCCAGCCGTCAGTTGCGTTGTCGGCCGAGTCGGAAAGGGGCATGAGCTCGTCGTAGTCCTGCGTGTATTGAATCACGGCCAGACTTAACTGCTTCAAGTTGGAGGTGCAGGAAGCACGGCGGGCGTTTTCACGGACTTTCTGAAACACGGGGAACAAAATGGCGGCGAGGATCGCGATAATAGCGATCACGACAAGCAGTTCAATCAGCGTAAAGCCTCGGCGCTTGGTAGAAGTTTGCATAGGAACCTTCTTTTCTCAATAATGCCAACGATGGCTGACCGACTTCAGACCATTCGCAAAACCATTATAAGACAAAAAAATCACCCTGTCAATAATTATCTGTAAGTTTTCGTAAAAATAACTTTCGCGGGGCGAACTCCATGCCCAGGCCTTCGCCCTGCCTTATGGCAGGGCGGGAACCAGGCTGACAGCAAGAAGCTTTACGCTGGCATTGCGCGGCAGGGTCAGGCTTTGAACGATTTTCGTTCCGGGCAGAGGGAAACCGTAGCTGTAGACATAGAAAGGACGCCCATCTTTTGCGCCGGTGCTTTGGTTCCGGTAAGCCATTCGCAGGGCGCGGCTTTCGCCGGGAAAATCCTGGGGCTGGAACCAATCGCTCAGATTTTGAGACAGCTCTTCGTGTGTGCCGTCCGTGTATGTCACAAGAAAAGTCTGCGCCCTTTGTGCGCCTTCTACGGCTGTTCCCAGCAGCCAGAGGGAGGAATAACGGCCACCCGGCAGCGGGAGGACGCTGCCGCCGCAGGTAACGGCATTTGCCGCCTGCGCCGGGCCAAGCGTAAAGGAAACCCCCTGTGTTGTCTGCACCGGGCCAAGCAGCGACGCCGAATACGCGGCTCCCTCGCCATCCATGCCGCCCGTGGCCGGAAACACCGCGTCGTCGGGCGTCATCCCCATCGTATTGAAGGCCGCCGAGAGGTTCACCGGCACACTTGTTCCAGCGTTGACCACAGGAAGCAGGCGAGGCCGGTCCGCCGCCGCGCGCGGAGTCGTAATGATATTGGCCGGGTCAGCCCGATAAGCGGCCACAAATTCCGTCCAGAGCGCGTCCACGTTTTTGCCGCAGTACTGGGTAAACAAGTCATTCGTGTACGTGCCGAAGCGAACGGCTCGGCTCAGTTTGGTGACCAGGCCGCTGTCATAATGAAGCTCGCACCAGCCGAGAAACGTGGCCGTGGTCTGATAAGCGTCGTGATAGGTCGCGGTCTGCGGGTTCAAGCGCGGGTGAAAATGCTCCGGTTCAAACTTGACCCAGCGGATGTAGTCGGCAATGCCTTCCACCAGCCAGATCGGGTTGTAAGAATTATAAGCCTGAATGACATGCGCCGTTTCATGCACAGTCAGCCCCGTGTCTTCGGGATGCTGGCGGCACCACTGGGCGTTGACCGTCATCACGCCGCCGCCGGTGGCAGCGACGCCGGGAACGCCGTCCCCTGTGCGGTAGACCACATGCACCAGGTTAGGCGGCAGGAAGTGATCGGTATACAGCAAAGCCGCCGTATCCGGCCAGGACTCTTCCATCTGCGTTTCCGCTTTTTTTGCCCAGCCGGCCACATCCGGGGCCTGCGAGACATCAACCAGTCCCCGGCCCGGTCCCAGTGCGATGTGTGAAATCGGCACGGGAGAGGTGAGCGTAATTTCGCGCACCAGCAGTGCCGGGATGCCTTGTCCGGGGTTCAGGCGAATGCGAAGGGCCTGAACCGGCTTGCCGGCCAGCGACACCTGCGCGATGCCCTGCGGATTAAAAACTGCCGCCTTGCTGAAATGAATGCTGTCCGGGGAAGTTTCCACGAAGCCCTCTGTCAGCAGGTCCTGGCCCTGGGCGTCGCCGGTGGTGATTTGCAGTGCGCGTAGCGGAATGGGCTGCGAAAGGCGAAGCAGGAATTCGTCCCCGTCATCCATGCCGTAAGCAGACCGGAAGTAAGTCTGCGGGTCTGCGTCGACCGTCATTTCCGGCCGATGCGCTTCCTCCGACGGCATGGTGGAATACAAAAAGCCTTCCACCGTGCGCGGCGCGTTTGCCTGCGCGGGCGTGCTTACCGGGACGGGTGTTTTGCCGGCAGCGAAGGCCGGCAGCGCTAAAACCGCGAGGCCAAAAGCCCCTTGAAGGCAGACAGCGGAAGCATAGTAGAGGCTTTGTTTCTGATTCATTTTTCCATCCAGAGATTTTCTATCCAGAGATTTTCCCATTATAGCATAGTTGCCCCCGGAAAAGGGCAAGCATCCTTTTCCGGCCTGGTCACTGTTGCCAAACAGCCTGCCAATGTGATACAATAGTCGGGCGCACGGGCTGATTTCAGCCTCTTTCGCGCAATCACCCCGACGCGCCCCATTTGTTTTCGTCACCCATTTCAGGAGTCCTATGTCCACCAAGTATATTTTCGTCACCGGCGGCGTCGTGTCCAGCATCGGCAAGGGCATCACAACGGCCAGCCTGGGCCGCCTGCTGCGTAATCGAGGCTTTGGCGTCACCATGACCAAGCTCGACCCGTACATCAATGTGGATGCCGGCACCATGAACCCCTACCAGCACGGCGAAGTATTTGTCACCGACGACGGCGCGGAGACCGACCTCGATTTAGGGCATTATGAACGGTTCGTGGACATCAATCTGACCCGCGATTCCACCGTCACCACCGGCGGCGTGTATTCCACGGTGATCGCCAAAGAGCGGCGCGGCGATTATCTGGGCGGCACGGTGCAGATGATCCCGCATATCACCAATGAAATCAAAGAGCGCGTTCTCGCTTTGGGAAAAAAGTCCGGGGCGGACGTTGTCATCGCCGAGATCGGCGGCACGGTCGGCGACATCGAGGGTCTGCCGTTTCTGGAAGCCATTCGGCAATTACGCAAAGACGTAGGCCAGGAGAACGTTCTGTATGTCCATGTCACGCTGATCCCCTATGTCGGGCCGTGGGGCGAGGTTAAGACCAAGCCGACCCAGCACTCGGTGATCAAGCTGCGCGAGATCGGAATTCAGCCCGACGTTTTGATTTGCCGCACCAAGCTCGACATCGACGACGACATGAAAGAGAAAATTTCGCTCTTTTGCGACGTGGACAAAGATGCCGTGATTGAAGCCAAAGACTCGGAAACCATCTATGAAATCCCGATGGTCTTCGAGGAAGAAGGACTGGCCGATCTCGTAGTCAAGCGGCTCGGCCTGCCCGGCGGCGACGCCAACATGGCGGAGTGGCACGATCTGGTGCGCCGGGTGAAGCAGCCCAAACATGAAGTCAATATCGCCGTCGTCGGCAAATACACGCAAAACGGCGACGCTTATATTTCCATTGCCGAGGCATTGAAACACGGCGGGATCGCCTGCGATGCCCGCGTCAGCATTGAATGGATTGAAAGCGACTCCCTGGAAGAGCCGGGCCTGGACATGGCCCAGCGCTTTGCCCATACGCATGGCTTAATCGTCGCGCCTGGCTTCGGGGAACGCGGCGTGGAAGGCAAAATTGAAGCCATTCGCCACGCCCGCGAGGATGGCCTGCCCTTCTTCGGCATCTGCTACGGCCTGCAAATGGCCGTGATTGAGTTCGCCCGCCACGAATGCGGCCTGACCGACGCCAATACCGAGGAAGTGAACCCGCAGACGCCCTACCCTGTCGTCCATATTTTGCCGGAGCAGAAAACAGTCACCGACAAAGGCGCGTCCATGCGTCTCGGCGCCTACCCCTGCCGCCTGACCCAGCACTCGCTGGCCGCGCGTCTGTACGGCGACGGCACCATCTCTGAGCGCCACCGCCATCGCTACGAAGTCAACAACGAATACCGGGAACAGATGACCAAGGCCGGTATGATTTTCAGCGGCGTTTCCCCCGACTACCGACTGGTGGAGATCGTGGAACTGCCCGAAACGGCTCATCCCTACTTCATTGCGACCCAGTTCCACCCGGAGTTCAAGTCCCGTCCCAACCGCGCCCATCCCCTGTTTGCCGGCCTGATCGCCGCCGCTCTCGCCCGCAAAGCGGCCTACGGCGACACCGGCGAAACCCTGTCGGAAATCGACGGCGCGGCGGAGATGCTGGCATAGGAAAAAGAGCGACGATAGAGACAATACGATGCCCAACCATCCCCTTGCGGAAGTTTTCGGCTTCCCAATTGACAATTTGACAGAGTATGCTGACCGTCATCGGCAGAACCGCTTGTGTCCCTTCGGCAATGCGGTTCCGAACTGCACTAAAACCAGCCTTGAAAACCCTCTTGGCGTTTGCAGCGTCTTTGGCGCGGGCGGCGAAGTCGTGATTACCTGCCCTGTTCGCTTTCAGCAGGGTTGGCGAATCGCGTCGGACGCGGCAGCGTTCTTTTTCCCGGAGGGTGCGGCCTGGACATCACTCACCGAGGTACGCCTCAAAGACAATACCGGCAAATCGGCGGGTAACATTGACGTTGTTCTGCTGTCTTATGACGAATTAGGAAGAATTACGGATTATGGCTCTCTGGAAGTGCAGGCAGTTTATATTTCCGGCAATGTCAGCACTCCGTTCAAGCATTACATGGAAGCCCCCCATGCCCGTGCGAACATGGACTGGCGCGGCCAGCGCAACTACCCACGCCCAGATTACTTGTCCTCTTCCCGAAAGCGTCTCGCCCCGCAGCTTATTTTCAAGGGCGGTATCCTGAACGGTTGGGGGCGCAAAATGGCTGTCGCCTTGAACACCGGATTTTATGAGACATTGCCTGCTCTGGAAGAAGTTGATCCATCCGCAGCCGATCTCGCCCTGTTGATCTATGACCTTGTTTTGGATTTTGCACAAAATCGCTATGCGCTGACTCTGCATAAAACTTTGTACACGAAGTTTGAACCGACTTTGCTCAAAATAACCCGCTCTGAGGCTGGGGATGAATCGCTATTTTTGGGCCAACTGCAAAAGGAACTGAACAAAAGGCTGACCAATGCCACTGCACCCGACGCCATCATTCCCAATTTCGAGTTCTGACGGGCTGTTTTTAGAGCCGCCCGTCCAGTATTCTCTGTTTGACGGCTCCACGCAGGAAGCAATCGTCAATGTTGCGTCCGTGCCGCAGCGCAGTCCATTTCGCTATCCCGGCGGCAAAACATGGCTTGTCCCGCGCATCCGTCAGTGGCTCCAATCGTGTTCGTCCCGTCCCACCGAATTGATTGAACCGTTTGCGGGGGGTGGGATTGTGAGCCTCACCGCAGCCTTTGAGAACCTTACGGAACGGGTTCAGATGGTTGAAATTGACCCGCAGGTTGCGGCGGTTTGGAAAACGATTCTCAGCCCGGAAGCGGCCTGGCTTGGCGACACAATTCTGCATTTTCAGCTCACTCCTGAAAACGCCTTTGCAGCGCTGACCGATGCCTGTGAAGAAACGCGCCGTGTTGCCTTCCGCACGATTCTCAAAAATAGAATTCATCGCGGAGGCATCCTCGCGCCGGGCGCAGGGATTATCAAGAACGGTGAAAACGGAAAAGGCTTGTTGTCTCGCTGGTATCCCGAGACGCTCCGACGACGCATTTTGGAGATTGCGGCGGTTCGTGACCGCATTACATTTGAAGAGGGCGATGGCCTTGCCGTCATGTGTCGCCATGCAGGCAAGGCCGACGCCGTTTTTTTTATTGACCCGCCCTATACGGTCGGCACGACTAAAAACGCCGGCAGCCGGTTATATTTACATTCGGTTTTAGACCATGAGCGGCTTTTTCGCATCGCCGCAACGCTCGCCGGTGATTTCCTGATGACTTACGACAACGCCCCCGGAGTGCGAGATTTAGCGCGGAGGCACGGCTTCGACACTCTGCCAATTCCGATGAAGAATACGCACCATGCCGAAATGACGGAATTGCTGATTGGCCGCGATCTGGCATGGGCAAGAGGAAGCAGCGCGGCGGAGATGCTGGCGTAACGGGTACAATGCGTCATGCCCAGCGTTCAGCCATCTTTTCTTGACTTTTCCGAGGGCTTGCCTGCATTGCCGAACATCACGGACAGCTTTCAGTCTGACGCCGACGCGGTTTTGTTTCCTGGCGATTGCCGGGAGGGACTGCGGGCTGTGCCGGACGAAGCGATCAAATTAATTATCACGTCGCCGCCCTATAATCTCGGCAAGGCATACGAAGGCCCAGCGCACATCAACGCTTACCTCGATGCGTTCTCTCCCATCATCGCAGAACTGGTGCGCGTTCTTTCGCCGGACGGTTCGTTCTGCTGGCAGGTCGGCAATTATGTAGATAAAGGCGAGATTTTCCCGCTGGACATTTTGTTTTACCCGCTCTTTAAGCGGCATGGCCTAAAACTGCGAAATCGCATTGTCTGGCACTTCGATCACGGCCTGCACGCTTCCAAACGCTTTTCAGGCCGCTATGAAACCCTGCTTTGGTTCACCAAGTCAGACGAATACACGTTCAACCTGGACCCCGTTCGAGTTCCCTCCAAATATCCCGGCAAGCGGCATTTCAAGGGCGCAAAATACGGGCAGCCCAGCGGCAACCCTCTCGGTAAAAACCCCTCCGACATCTGGAAAATCGTGGTTCAGGACTGGGAAACGTGCCTCTGGGACATTCCGAATGTCAAAGCCAACCACCCCGAAAAAACGCTGCATCCCTGCCAGTATCCGATTGAACTCGTGGAACGCTGCGTATTGGCCCTGACAAATGAAAACGATTGGGTACTTGATCCTTTCAGCGGCGTCGCCAGCGCGTTACTAGCCGCGCTGATGCACGGGCGGCGCGGCATGGGCTGTGAAAAAGAGGCGCAATATGTAGAAATCGCGCGAGAACGTATCCATGATCTTTACGCCGGGCATCTGCGCTACCGCCCCCTCGGCAAACCGATTTTTCAGCCGACAGGCCGGGAAAAAGTCGCCCAAGTGCCGACTGAATGGCTGGGAACCCAAAACGGAGCAGCCAAATGATTATTGCGGCGCGTTATTCCTTTAACAAGGGAGCCGAAGTCGTGGGCGAAAAGTATCCGCATCTTTTGGCGGAGATTGAGGCCGCGATTGCTCAAGTTAATGCGGCGCAGCATCGCACAAAGGAAAGCAAGGAAAAAACGATGATGGGGCAAATGCTGTATAGCCCCGTTGATCTCAACAAAGCCATCAAAACGCCCTTGTTCGGGCAAGGCTGGCTCAATCATTGCGTCGAGTGACAGTATTCCACAGAGTATTACACTTCGGAATATGCCGCGACTGTCACCGAAAACGTCGGGTTCCGGGATATGGATTTTGTCAAAGAAAAACTTGGGGTAGAAGTTCAGTTTGGAAAATACTCGTTTATGGTTTACAATGTCGCCGCCAAAATGACTATCTTCCGAAACTTGGGCTTTATTGACACCGGCATCGAAGTCGTGCCGGTCAAGCGCTTCGCCCAGCAAATGTCGTCAGGCGTTTCTTATTTTGAGCAGTTTGTCTGGGACTTGGAGCAGCGAGGAGTCGCCGACATTGACGTACCGGTTCTGATTTTAGGAATAGACAGCGAACTGCCCGGCGCAAATAAACGTCCACGCGCACGGCAGGGAACAATTACGACCGAGGCGACCGAAGACGGCAAAGAGCTAGGCGAAATTGCTGCAAATCCATCGGCTATCAACCTGACCCCGTAACCGCTGACTGGCCCCAATTTGTCCCTCTTTCCCACTATCCTCGCCGCCCTCGCGCCGCCATTTCTGCTGATCCTGCTGGGCCATGCCCTCAAACGTGCGCGGGTGCTGCATCCGGCCCACGTCCCCATTTTCAACGATTTGGTCATCCGCGTCACTCTGCCGGCGCTGGTGCTGCTGGGGCTGGTGCGCGCCCCGGCCCTGTCACCGCATCTGGCGCTGGTGCCGCTGGTGATGCTGGCGGCGCAGGTGGGAACGATGGCGGTGGTATACGGTGCGGGTCGAGCGATGTCTCTGCCCCGGCCCCTGCTGGGAGCGACCTTGATGGTGGGCGTGTTCGGCAATACCAGCTTTATCGGCTATCCGCTGACACTGGCGCTGCTGCCGCGGCAGTTCCCGGAAACCATTTTGCTGGATCAATTCGGCATGACCGTGCCGATGTACCTGGCGGCGGCGTGGCTGGGCGCGCAGTTTGGCGGCGCACAGGCCGCGGGGAGCGGCGGGCAGCGGCAGGCGATGACACGCTTTTTGCGCTCCCCCATTTTTTTGAGCGCTATTCTGGGCCTCGT
Organism: Capsulimonadaceae bacterium; assembly: GCA_965277095.1. Classification (GTDB taxonomy): domain Bacteria; phylum Armatimonadota; class Armatimonadia; order Armatimonadales; family Capsulimonadaceae; genus JANXMY01. The sequence goes on along the minus strand of OZ255718.1, from coordinate 1,195,259 downwards.
CCTGCGGCAAATTCCCGTGCCGCCGGCGCTGGAAGGTCTGCCCGCGTTTCGCGAAATCGGCGCGATGCTGGGCAAATGCCTGGAAACACTGGGACAAGGGACAACGCCTTTGGTGCTGCTGGCGCTGGGAGTGGCCCTGCATCCTGGCGGAGTGCGGGGGCGAACGGGGCCGCTGCTGCTGGCCTGCGGATGCAAATTACTGCTTTGCCCGATCCTGTTTTGGATCATTTGCCGGGGCATTGGCGTCGGCGGCCTTGTGCGGATGGATGGGGTGCTGGAAACCGCCATGCCGACCGCGGTGATGGCGTCGGTACTGGCGGGGCAAAACGACATGGAAGGCAGCTTCGCCGTCGGCGCGGTCTTTGCCTCCACGCTGCTGTCAGCCCTCAGCGTCCCTCTGCTGCTGACACTGCTGCGCTAAACGCTGAGCATTGACAAATTCCTGCTTGCTCTGGCCGGCGCGAATAACGTGATGCACGAAGCCCTGCTCCAGCGGCGTATCCCGTTTCGTCGCCGGCAGGCGCTTCTGGTACGCATCGTACTCCGCTTCGCTGTGGGGCAGCGGCTCGCCCGGCCCGCCCCCAAAAATAAGAGTCATCTGGGAAGACTGCTTGGGGGGACGCCGACTTGTATCTGGCTGCCCAGCGGGTTTTTCCAGGCCAGCAGCAGGAAAAACAGGACACTGACGGTCAGGTACATTTTCAGGGGCGACAGATACCGCACCCGGCGGCCCGCCGTGTATTCTTTGGTCAGAAAGCCGGGGCGCGCCACCCGCGCCACCACTGTCCGCCCCACCCGCGAGTCCCAAGAAGCAAGCTCCGTCAGCAAGTCCGACAGCAGGGGCCGGGGCGGAACAAGACGCGGCGGCTTTTTCACGGGCGGGCGGCTCGAAATCGGCGCGTCGCGTGGCAGCGGGACGGCCATGAATTCCCCTCAATTCTGTGTTAAAAGCCGCTAAAGTCCGTATTCTTTCCCCAAGCCTTCCACAAACTCGCGAGCGGCGCGCATTTCATCCGTGGTGGTCACTTCCGTCACAATCAGGGGAACTTCCGGCAGATGCTGAGCAATAGCCCGCAGATACGCGCCGTAGTCAAGCGCGCCCGCGCCCGGCGGGGCGAATCGGCGCTGCCCATCCGGGCCAAGCGCCCAGTCTTTCAGGTGAACGATGCCGACCGCCGGGGCAATTTGGGCCACAAAGTCGGGAAGCAGCTCCTTTTGCGCGGCAAACCCGCGCGCGGTCATCAGGCTGGGGGCATCCAGCACGACTTGGACTTCACCGCCGGGGAAACGGCGGGCCATGCGAACGCAGGCGTCGGCGCTGTCCAGCACATGAGACGCAAAAGGGTCCAGCAAAATCTGGAGCGGCAGGCCGCGCACACGCTCCCGAAGGCCGCTGAGAATCACATACAGGCTGGTGAACGTCCCTTCTTCGCCGTTGAGCAGGTTTGGAACAGTCAGCGTCCTGCCTAATGTCCCGCTCCAGCACACCAGCCGCTCCACACCGTTCATCATGCCGATATTTTCGGCCAGCGTCTGCCAGTCCTGAGCATCCACCCCACTGTAGTCGGTGACATCCAGCCGCAATGGATTGATATAACAGCCGACCGCGTCTACCCGAAAGCGGTGGTTCCGGGCGGCGACCGCCATCTGGCGCACCTGTTCGGCGGTGACGCCGTGAATGTGGCATGTGACCTGGCCGCGTGTAAAGCCTGCCTCCGTCGCGTACCAAAAGGCCGCAGGAATGTCGGTTTCTTCGTAAAGATTGATTTGTACGCCCAGTTCCATCGCAGTCTACGCCCCTCGTTTATATTCTTCACCCGGTTTTCGAGGAAGCCGGCCCCTGACTGAAAAAATCGACTACCGTATCCATCCGGGCTTCCTGCGCCTGGCAGGCATCGGTCAGAGTCTGGTATTGCTGCTTCGCTTTTTCAAGGATCGCCTGGCTTTTCTCCATCTCTTTTTGCAGGTCGGCAATGCGCCCCTGGGCAGCGGAAGTCAGCTCCACCAGTTGATCACCGCGTGTCCGGCGAAACGCTTGCAGCGCGGCCTGCTTGCGGGTGGCATCCAGGACAATGGCTTCGGGCGTGCCGCCGACGGAGCGCCCCAGAGCGGCCAGCGTAACCGTGATGACCTGCTGACGGGCTTCTTCCGACACCCCGGCAGGCATGTGGCCCAGCATATCCAGCGCCTGGTCGGCGCTGAACGGAGCCGGGGGAACGCCTGCCTGCGCGTACAGGGCGTCAAAGTTGACCAGCCCATCCGCATCCACCGGGCTTTCGCTTTCCGCCGGGGCCGGAGGCGTCGGAGCCGGGTTGAGCCGCTGCCGGGCCTCGCGCCGCTCCTGCATCTTGAGCGCTCCGTCCAGCTCATCATACGCCGCCTGCGGGATCGGCTCCGGCGGCGGAGGCGGCGGCGGGTCTTTGATTTCCACAACGGCCTTCAAGGCCCGTTTCCAAAGCGGATCGTTGAGCATAATGGTTACGATGCGGCTTGAACAAGTTCAGAGAAGTTTCCTAAAATGGATATACGTTTTAGCCAACATGGCTGTATATGTCTAAGGAGCTTCTGAAAGCTCGAACATTATCCGCCAGGGTTATGTCCGCATCCGGCATTCGTGCAGGCGGACTTGAAATGACAAGGCGCTCTAAGCGCGATTTAATTGCCATACGCGCATAAAAAAATCGCCATTTCTGAGCATTGATCTGTGCGGCAAACCAGATCAACTCTTGAACGCTCATGTTAAACTTTGGTTTGAGAACACGTACCGCACTGCCCCCGTTTCCCCTTGCCATGAACGGCCAGGGCTGGACGCAAGCGGTTCCGAAAGCTGTGACGGTAATTCCGCCGGTTTTGGAAATTTGGTCTTCCAAGCCACTCACTAACCTTACAATGCTATTGGAAATGTCTCCGCTGGAAACATAAGGAATTGTCCCATCGCTATAATTCTTCTCACCGGACGATTGCCCATTCTCAATAGTGAAAAAACTCTCTACCTTCCCTTGCGTACCCAGGGGCAACTCGGGGTTTTCTGCCCAGTCTTGTACAAAGTCATCCAAAACTTCATCCGCTAATTCGGGCATCTGGGCGACGGATTGATAAATGGATTTTATAACGGCCCCTTGCTGACGCTGCAATTCTTCCTTAGAAAGAGGCGGTTGGGAGAGATATTCTTGCGGACTCCACTCAGCGCCGTTTTTTATCGTCGCTCCGGCCACAGTCGCTGCTAACTCGGAAATAAACTGTTTGCCATTTTTGACGAGGTCGTACACTTCTTTAATTTCTGCAAGCTGGCTTCCAGCCCGTTCGACCCGCCGCCCTTTGAGTTTGTCATAACCATCGTTCCATATTTTGCCCATCAGAACGAACTGGTCATCCGGTTGTGGAACATGGGCTTGTGCGATGAGAATTGAAGTGGGCGCAGCCGTTGGATAAAACAAATCTTCCGGCAGACTGATCATACCTAGCAAAGTATGGTTCCTTAAAAACTGTGACCGCCACGTTTTGTGATCGTCATCCGCAAAAATTCCGGCGGCCACGACTGCGGTCAATATGCCTTCCGGTTCTAATGCACTCATAGAAGCGTTGATAAAGTCTCGCTCCGGTTCTCCTTCTTGCGAAAAGGGTGGATTAAGATAAGCACGAGTAAACTTACCCTCGACAGCCGCTTTATTGCCTGCCTCAAGTGAGTTCCCTAATTCCATATGGCTTTTGCCGTCGCCCCGAAAGAACATATTGAGCGAGGCTAATGCCCATACTGTTGGGTTGGTATCAAAACCATACAACGAATCTTTGACTTTCTTTACGGCGGCGGGGCTTTTTGCCTGGGCCAGCATTGAATCAAATGCCGCAACTAAAAAACCGCCGGTTCCAGAAGCAATGTCTATCACCCGGTCTTTTGCAGAAACTTCGGCAATATTAACACAAAACTGGGTGATGTGCCGAGGAGTAAAGACAATTCCCAACGCATTGTTGTCATAGCCATATCTTAGAAATGCTTCATAAAACATTCCTAAAAAGTCAGTATCCGTTTGAAGCACTGAGCGAACGTTTAAGCGCCGCAGAATGGAAACGACACGGCCAATTGAGGAGGCAAGCCGCGCGAAGTCAGCCCCGGTGAGTCGCAGTGCATCAATCAGCGCATTTTTCTTATCGGCGGCAATGTCAACAGCATTCATAATCGTAGCTTCCATCAATTGATTGATGGAAGCCAAAGCATTACCCGGAACAATATCAATCGTTCCCTGATACATAGCGGCGACGATAGAACCGATAACGCGCGGCCTGAGCCACGGTTCTATCTTTGCTCGGCGGAGTATGATACTCAGTTCTATGGCGGCATCAATGAATTCGTGACTTGCGGGAATAGTAACAGTCGTCGTCCCACTATCGGAAGCAAGGGCTAATTCAGCCTCTCTCAGCGATGGAACTGTTGTTAATTCTATCCCTTTAGACTGCAATGGCACCCAGCCTAAGGGCGATAGATACCGAACTTCTACAATAAACCCGCTATCTTCTTCTCCGGCAGCGCCCACTGCAATTTTAATGTTGTATTTGCCTGTGGCATTTATTTGCGAAGCATAACCAATCGCTTCCTCAATGGCGACACTGATTTTGTCAGCCTCATTTTTGGCTTCAACTACTACTACCGGCTCACCGGCGACGCAAATTAAGAAATCAGGCTTGTCTAATCCAAGCCCAATGTCAGGAAAAAATCTCGTTTTCTTCAAGAAAGTGACCACCGGCCGCATCTCGTTTTCTTCAAGAAAGTGACCACCGGCCGCAAGATGGCTGGTATTCCATTCTTTCTTCGCAGCCTGCTCCCGGATATAATAACGGGCGCGGCTTTCCGCTCTTTTTCTGGTGGCTTGGCGGCGCAATAAATACTTCCTTTATTGATTACTTCATATCGCTGTGCCACCGGGCGGCGGCTTCGTTGAGGGCGTCGTAAGGCGGCAGTTCAATGGTTGTGTACTGGGGCTGAAACTGAGCGCGTGTGCCTGACCCCAAGTGAGTGAAGAGGACGAATGTGGGCTACGAAAGCGGGCATTTTGCGCTATGCCAGACATGTAAAATACGAACAATCCCTTCGGCCTCATCCGCCAGAGGTTCAATACCGTAAAACAACAAACGGTAGGCATTACCTGTTCGCCGCCGGGCTGGGCCATAATAAAGCAGGCGGCGCACTTCTACATCATATCTATCGTTTTCCGGTGCGAGCGCATGGGAGCGAGGCAAAACTGACAGGGACTGAGCGGCGGCAAATAATCCTTCATACCAACGCACTGAGTATTCTAGCCCCACTGCCTCGGAAAGCCAGAGATAAACGGCATCGGATTCTACTAAAGCAGGCTCCGTGAACTCCACAAGATAATGCGGCATATCCGAACCCGGCTCCCATGCCTCCTTATCTTGTTCCATCTACACCGCTTGCCCATGTCGCAGGAAATCCGTGTCTCTGTCGCGCTTCCTCAACAGCCTGTGCAAGCGCCTTGACACGCCCTGCCTCAGCCGCTTCCAATCCACGCCCGATGCCGACCCGAATTTCGGCAATTTGATCTTCGGTTAAATGGTCAGGATTGCTGATAAAAGCATCCTCTGAAAGGCCGTCTGAAATGAGCGCCTCCACGAAACTATTGACATCTTTCCCGCTGCGAGCCGCTTGCTGAAGTAAACGATTTTCTGTTTCGGGTGTGAGGGTAATAGTCATCTCTTTCTCCTGTGACTGCATTATACCATTAGCCCCTATTTCATATCGCTGTGCCACTGGGCAGCGGCTTCGTTGAGGGCGTCGTAAGGCGGCAGTTCAATGGTCGTGTACTGGGGCTGAAACTGAGCGCGTGTGCCTGGTCCCAGGCGGGCGGACAGAGTAGATGCGCCGTTTTGCGAGGGCCGGAAGTAATACTGCACACCGTCATCCAGCGCTTCCGGTTTGCCGATATAATCCAAAAAGGCGGCGGCGGTGGTCTTTTGCGCGGGCGTCACCCAGGGCGCGGACAGCAGGGTCGCCGTCTGGTCGGCGACGGCGGTAGGCGCGGGATAAATAATGACCAGGCTTGGGTCGCGCTCTACAGCCCCCAAAGCGGCGCTCTCATAGCAGGTGATGAAGTCGCGGGAACCGGTATCGGCTTCATACGCCTTTTCCAGTGTGCTGGAGCCGAACGCGGACGGGTCGCGGACATAGGCACGATTGATCTGGCTCAGGTATGTGGCAAACTCCGGCGCAGAGGCGGCGGCGGTAAGATCACCGGCCCCGTGAGAGCGGCCATATTCGGAAATAATCAGGGACATCGTGAGTGTTCCGCTGCTGGCATTGAGCGGATCGGCATAAGCAAAGTGGAATGCGCCCCAGGGAGTTTTGCGCCGGCCCAGACTGAGCTGCCGAACAGTTTCCCAGGGGGCAGAGCCGGACAAAATTGGGCGCAGGAAAGCGGCTTTGGATTTTGCAGTCAAGAAGACCAGCGGGCTTTTGAAGAGAGTGCGGTAGACCTGCGAATCGTTGACATCGGCAATCTGCGCTCCGCTGTGCGCCTGGGGCCAGAGGTCGGCCAGGCGAAACACCCAGACCGGGCTGGACGGACTCCAGATCGTCGGCTGGGACTTGCCGCTCAGAATGGCCTGCATGGCATCCCGCGATTCGGCCAGTTGCAGGCTGACCTTGCCCGACGTGGACTGGCCGTTGAATTTGTCAATCTCAGCCTGCATCCATTTCTGCTTGGTTCCGGTGGTGGAAACGAGAATATCGCCGCCTGATGCCTGATCGGCGGTCAGAGCGCCGCTCACGGTTCCCCCGCCGCCGGGCGTCACCGACGCGGAGCCTGACCGGGAAGTCAGCATGTTTTTACACGACCGGACGCCGTAAAAGATCGCGGCCAGCAGCAGGATGAGGATGACCCAGCCGCCGGGCTTAATTTTTGTGATCTGCATGGGGAGATATTCGGCGAATTCGGCGCGATTTCCTGCGGGAATTCTCAGGGGGCAGAAGGCGGCGTTAGCGTCCCGGAGATGTCCAGACGGGCCGCCGGGTCGGAGCGGCCTGCGGCAAAGACATACACCGACTTGGTGAGTGTGCCGGGCGCGTGGCCGGCCAGCCGGACGGTGACGCGCACGTTCAGGCTGCCGCCGGGGAGCAGCATCATCGGCAGTTGCGTGGCAGGTGGAAGCACCTGGGCATCGGTGCAGCGACAGGTGGGCTGAAGCCTGTCCACCGTTACCGGACGGCACGTTTCGTTGGTCAGTGTGAACACGGCCTGCACGGAGCCGGGGCCTGGCAGACTTCGAACGCCGAACGGGAACCCGGCAGCATTTGAGGCCAGCGGCGTGATGCCGTTTGCGGGGGCGACGCGGAGGCCCACGAACGGAACTCCCGGCGCAGCAACCGGCAGCGGCGCTTTCGTGTCCGGCGCAGTCCACGCGGGCAGGCTTCCAAGAAACAATCCCGGCAGGCACAGGCTCGCCAAGAAAAGGCGGCAGCAAAGCGATCTCATAGCGGCATTGACTCACAGGGTGCATGGGTGGTATAACACATTTATACACACTTATTTATATTTTTGGCTGTTGAAGATTTTCTATGATACCGCTTTTGTTACGAACTACGTTCGCGATGCTGATCGCCTTCGGCGGTGGGGCGCTCGGCGTCGCACTGGGCAGAGCGGCGTCGCATCGGCTAAAACTGCTGGTGTATGCGGCGATGGGCGCGCTGCTGGCAGTCACGGCCTTTGATATCCTGCCGGATGCCAAGAGCCTGCTGCCCTGGCCGGAATTTGCGGCGGCAACGGCCAGCGGTTATGGTTTGTTCTGGCTGCTGGGCCGGTTTGTGGCCCACGTCTGCCCCGCCTGTGCGATCTCAGCACAGGACCAGATGGTTCCGCAGGGTCTGGGCCGGAGCGTTCCGCTGCTGCTGGCTGCCCTGAGCCTGCACAGCACAATGGACGGCCTGGCCGTTGTGGTCGGCGAAAAGATTGCCGGTCACCCGAACCTGGCGGTGCTGTTTGCCGTGTCTTTTCATAAGCTGCCGGAAGGGCTGGCGCTGGCCCTGCTGCTGCTCGGCGCGGGATACTCTCGGCGCTCGGCCCTGCTGTGGACATTCGCGATTGAGTCTACCACCGAGATCGGTGCGCTGGCGGGGGTTTTCGGCCTGCGGCACGTTTCCCTGTTTGTTCTGGGCCTGCTGTTTGCCCATGTCGGCGGGGGGTTTGTTTACCTGATCTTCAGCACTCTGGGCGTGTCCGGCCCCTGGGAGCGCCGCGTGCCCCGGATGGCCCTGCCGCTTGCAGCCAGCAGCGGACTGGCGTTCACCGTCACCTCCGGCCTGATGCTGCTTTTGCGCCGATATGCCCCCTGAAAGAGCCTGTGTATGAAACGCTTGAATTTCACGTTTGACACGGAAACAACCACTTTATTGGACGAGCTTTCCGAGGCGTATTACCACGGAAATAAATCTTTGACCGTGCGCGCCGCGCTGGAATCGCTGGCAGCGCATCTGGGCCATGCCGGGTGGGTGGTGACCGGCTATGCGCCCGCCGTGCTGGATCAGCCGGAAAATTGCCATTCCTGCGGCACGATTTATCCGCCGGGCGGCATTTTATATCGCCCGGTGTTTGGGCGCGGCAGTGCGCCCGATGCCCTGCGCGAAATTCCCCAGGAACCCTGGCTGGACTGTTCGCGCTGCGTCCAGACGCGAGCAGCATGATGCGGCGAAAATTAAAGCAGCTCCAAAAACGCGCGGGCGGCATGGCTCTGGTGTTTCCCTCGCAGGTGGAGCCGGTGCAGCGGACGCCGCACGGATAGGTCACTCACGGCGACCACCGCCAGTGTTCCGGCTTCCTGCTCCAATCCCACACTCAAGGCTGAGACCATTGCGATGCCTGCGCCCGCGGCTGCGGCGCGCTTGATGGCTTCAATATTGCCCAGCGACATCACAGGCCGCAGCGCCAGCCCCCGATCCGCAAAGGCGCGATCCACCACTGCCCGCGTTCCCGAACCCTCTTCACGCACCAGAAATGGCTCCAAGCACAGGCGGGCCGCCGTGACCGGTTCTTCGGAAAACAACGGATGACCGGGCGGCGCGATCACGACCATTTCGTCTTCGCGAAAGACCGCCGCCTCCAATTCCGGGTGTTCTAAAAATCCTTCCGTCAGGCCGACATCCAGCGTGCCGTCCATCAATCTCTGCTGCACTTCTTCCGTGTTAGCGATCTCCAGGTGCAGGGCGATGCCGGGATATTTTTGGTGGAACCGCGCTAGAATGTCGGGCAGCAGGTAGCCGCCAATGGTCATGCTGGCGCCCACCGCCAGTGTGCCACGCGCCAGTCCGCGCAGATCGGCCAGCGCCGCTTCCGCCTCCGCTTCCAATCCAAACAAGCGGCGCGCATAGCCTTCCAGCAATTCCCCTGCCTCGGTCAGCCGCACACCGCGCGGCAGGCGATCAAAAAGCGGCGTTCCCAGAGCGCGTTCCAATTCCTGCAACTGCTTGGAGACGGCAGGCTGGCTGATATGCAGCCGCTCCGCACCGAGCGTCACGCTGCTTTCGCGCGCAACGGCATAAAAGATGGCGAGATGGTTCAAATTCATAGATTTTTTCTATTGCAGACATAATAAAGATGTATTTGTATTATACCAACGTAGGCGGTACGATAGGCTTATGATTACACTAACACCGCAACAATGCACGCAAAAATCCATCTCGCTTCCCAGCGAACAAAAACCAAAGCCCGCTGGAATCATTTCCGGCGTCGCCCTGACCAGCGCAATCGCGGCGGGGGCAGTCTGGCTGCACGCACTTCCGGTGATCGGCGTCTTCAGCGCACTGATCCTCGCGATTATGCTGGGCATGATTGTGCGAAACACAGTCGGTGTGCCGGACGCGGCCCAGGCGGGCGTGTCGTTTTGTCTCAAAAAGGTACTGCGTCTGGCGATTGTTTTGCTCGGGTTGCAGCTCAGCTTTGTGCAGGTCGAGCAGGTCGGCGGCAAGGGCTTCGGGGTCGTTGCGGCTTCCCTACTCGGCACGTTCCTGTTCACGACCTGGCTGGGCCGGCGCATGGGGGTGGATCGCAAGCTGACCCAGTTGATCGCGGCAGGCACGTCCATCTGCGGAGCGTCGGCGATCATTGCCACGAATGTCGTGACGGCGGGCAAAGACGAGGATGTGGCCTACGGAGTGGCCTGCGTGACGGTCTTCGGCTCGCTGTCCATGTTCCTGTATCCGCTGCTGCCGCACTTGCTGCGCCTTTCGCCAACCGCATTCGGGCTGTGGACAGGAGCATCCATCCATGAGGTCGCGCAGGTGATCGCGGCGGCCTTCCAGGATGGCCCGGCCAGCGGGCAGATTGCCACGATCAGCAAGCTGACGCGCGTGATGCTGCTGGCTCCGATGGTGCTGACACTGGGAGTGCTGACGGCGCGCGGCCAGGCACAGGAAAACGGCGCGGCGGGCGGCAGGCTTGATTGGAAGAAAATCCCCGTTCCGTGGTTCGTGCTGGGTTTCGTGGCAATGATCGGCTTCAATACGCTGAATATTCTGCCGCCGCATCTCAAGGCGTTGATCATCACGGGCAACCAGTTCCTGCTGGCAGTGTCGCTGGCGGCGATGGGACTGGAAACGAGCGTTGCCAAGCTGAAGCAGAAAGGGCTGAAGCCGCTGGTGCTGGGCGCAGCGGCCTGGCTGTTCATCTCGGCCTTCAGCTATGGCCTCGTGCGGCTGTGGTATTGACCGCCGACAATTGCGGCATTAGCCACCGACGGTGTAATCCAGCGTTTTCGTGACCGCCGCGCCGCCGCCCGGCGGGAGGATTATCAGGGTGACCCGCCAGGGACCGGCCATCGAGAAGGTAACATTGGCCTGATAATGCCCGCCGCCCAGGTCTTTGAAGTCCGGGTGGCTGGTTCCCATGTCCATGGAGGTCATTGCCACCGACGACTTCACCGTCGCCCCGGCCAGCGGCTTGCCGTCCGCGCCGATGACGGTGAGCGACAGCATATTCGGTTTCCGCGCCTTCGGCGGATCAGGGGCAATGGCCGCCGTGACTGCGCCGCCGGCTGTGGCAGTGGTTTCTTCCCCGCTCTCAGGCATCGCGGCCATTTTCAGCCGGGAGGGGCGAAAGCGCAGGTAGACTTGAAATGAGAGGGGTGTTCCCGCCCCATAGTCCGCGTTCAAAGCCGACGGGTGCGTATCGGCGGTGACGGCGAAGCCCAGGCCGATATCAATGCCTGTGCCATGTGTCAGGTCCCGCACGCAGCCTGCGGTGTACGCGCCCAGATCGAACTTGCGGCTCCGCAGGCCGGCTTCCGGCAGCACCAGCTCATGCCCGGACTTCTGAATGTTTTCAATGCGTGTAAACACGGTGTCTCGCCCGCGCTGGTAGTCGGCTTCGGCCAGATAAGAGTTCGTCCGGCCTTCGGTTGTCAGATTATTTTGTCCCCAGACCAGCGCCGTCGTGAAATTGGCATCGTCTCCGAGCGGTTTGTTGTAAAGCCACGACGCCGTGATGCGGTGCTGGTTCGCCCCGTCTCCTTCGGCGTTTTTGATGAAGCCGTAGGAGACTTGCAGGGCATTGTTGGCATCGGGATTGAACGAAAGCCGCCCGCTGCTGCTGTCAAAGCGGGGCTTGTCAAACGAGTAGCGGTTTTCGTCCGGCTCGCGCCCCGTGAAGTCGCTGGCTTCCAGTTTGAATTTGCTTCCGAAGTTGATGCCCGCCGTCGCCACGCCGAATGTAATATGGGTCGCATCCTGCCAGTGATGGCCGATGGGGGCATCGGCCAGATCGTAAGCTAAAAGCCGGTGCATATAGGTCGGCGGGCCGAGGGCGGGTTCGCCGGGATAGCCCAGATACACATAAGCCGACTTGCCGCCTCCCACGCGGCGTGAATACGTGGCCGCCAGCTCATCAATCAGATCGTGTGGGTGCTGGCGGTCATGCAGGGGCTGATGATGCCAGCTTTCGCCCGTCTGGTATAAAAGCGGATAGCCATAGCCGCCTTCAGTGATCGGGTCCAGGCTGAACATGCCGCGCAGGCCAAGCTGCGAATCCGCTGTGAGCGGATGGCTGAACATCGCCATGCCCCAGTTGGGCGCATCAATGCGCCGGTCACCGCGCTTGCTCCCAATGCTGGTATAACGAGGCATCGCGGCCCCGTGAACCATCAGCATGTTGCCTTTGCTCATGGACATTTTGCCGTACATCGGACTGCTGGCCGGCAGCCACGCCGTCCCGCTGGCCTCCTGACTCATGGGGTCGTTAAGGTCTATGGACGAAGCCATGCCGGGCATGGTCATCGGCGGGTTGTTTTGCCCATGCGCGAGAAAAGGCAGTGCCGCCAGGAAACTTCCCAGGCCGACAATTATCAAACGGTTCATGTGCTAGTCCTTCAATTATTGCGGTGCGAAAATAGAAAATCAGACGTGAAGACGGGCCGCGTATCGCCCTTGGGGGGAGAACGGGCCATGCGGGAGGGTCAAGCGGCGGGAGGAGCGCGCAGGCGGGGGCGGGAAAGGGCGTCGGAACGGAATAGGCCGTCGGGGGGCGGACGCTGCCGCAGGGACAGCGTGACAGGTGTAAACAAAGAGAGCGGCGCGGGCAGGGGGCCGGACAAAGCCAGCATCAAAAGCGGGGGATGCAGAAGATGGCTGACGCGGGCCGGGAGGGCAGGCGAATTCGTCAATGCCACCAGAGTCGGATGGCAGGGGGGCCGGCGGATTTCCTGCGTCCCGGACGCCGCGCGAACTGTTTTCGTCGGGACGATTTCCGGCGCGGGGCAGCAGGCCATTCTCCCGCGCATCATGCCTGAGTCAGACGCCATGCGGCAGGGCATCGCGGCAGGCCTGGCGGCAAAGGGCGCGATCATGGAAGCATGATGGCATTGCCAGAGCATCGGTGACGGCAAAGCCGACCCGCTGACGACCAGCAGAGCAAGCAAAAAGGCCAAAACAGAAAATTGGAAGCGCCACAGTTTCATTGTAGAATTGTAGAATAAGTATAACCCAAGCTGCGTTTCTGCCTTACCCGCCGAGGCCATCTCTCGCGTCGGGCCGATGAACGGCCCGTCTGGGAAGTGCAGTCGTCCTGCGGACGAAACAACTGAGGGACTTTTTGGTTTGTATCCGTAGGAGCTTTGTTTCGCGTCCGCAGGACGCTTGTTTTTTCCAGACCGGGGTTTTATACACCCGGTGCAAGCGCGAGAAACGCATCATGGGATCAGTATACCTGTCCTCACCGAAAATCGTTTTCAGCGAATACTGGCGGGTATAGTATGCCCGGAACGAACGATGCAGGAGGCACTCATGTCCGAATACACGGCAACGGTAGCCTGGGCGCGCGGGGAAGCGGCCTTCACCGACGGTCAATACAGCCGTTTGCATACATGGCGCTTTGACGGCGGGTTGGCCCTGCCGGCCTCGGCGTCGCCGCTGCATGTGCGCCTGCCGCTTTCCGACCCCGCTGCCGTTGACCCCGAAGAAGCTTTTGTGGCGGCTCTCGCAAGCTGCCATATGCTCTTTTTCCTGTCCATTGCGAGAGAGCAGGGCTTTACGGTGAATGAGTACCGGGATGATGCGGCGGGCATTATGGAGCAGAATGCAGCCGGGAAACATTGGATCGCGCGTGTTTCCTTGCGTCCCAGAATTGTCTTTCAGGAGCCGACTTTGCCGACACAAAAGGACATTTCCCAGATGCACCAAGAGGCACATGAGCGCTGCTACCTTGCCAATTCCGTGCGTACTCAGATCGTGGTCGAAGAAGCCATGTAACATTCATTTTTATTTTTCCGTTTGCTTGTTTGCGACTCCGAAACGGTGGGTAAATGGAAGCAGCGAAGCGCAAAGAAAAACCAAATGGCGCTGACCCGGAAAAGGAAAACAACCATGGCTGATAACTACACAAACGACGACTTGAACACAACTACAACAGGTACAAATCTACGCAGCGACAAAGAGCCTGCAACCACCCATGATGTTACGGAAGGCGGCATTCTCGGCGCAGTCGGCGGTGCGATTGTCGGCGGACTGGCGGGCGGCCCTATCGGTGCGATCATCGGCGCGATTGCCGGCGGCGCGGCCTCTGCCGGCGCAGTCGATGTGGTGGACAAACATGACCACGACTATGCCCGTACCACCGCCGGGTCGGATACCGATACGATGGACGAAGATGCAACCGTCAATGACCACCTGACCGGCACCAGCTACAGTACATCGGCGGCAGGCACCACGCCTTATGCGGCAACGACTTCTCAGGCGGGCATGACGGGGACCCGAACGGCGGACGGCGAAGTTGTCGTGCCGATTATTGAGGAAGAACTGCAAGTCGGCAAGCGTCAAGTTCAGTCCGGCGGTGCCCGTATTCACACGGATGTTATTGAAACTCCGGTGGAGCAGTCGGTGAACCTGCGCGAAGAGCATGTCACGGTAGATCGCCATGCGGTGGACCGCCCGGTGACTGCCGGTGACACGGCGTTCAAAGATCAGAACTACGAAATCACGGAAACCAGTGAAGTTCCGGTTGTGGCGAAGACTGCGCGCGTGGTGGAAGAAGTGGTCATCGGCAAAACTGCGACCGACCGCACGGAAACGGTCACCGACACGGTGCGCCGCACGGATGTAGAAGTCGAGGAGTTGGACGGCGACCGGACACGAAAGAATTTTTAAGTGACGGTCCGCACTGCTGCTTTATTTCGCAGGCGGCAGATCAAGTAAAAATCCCCTGATGGAGCGTAATGTCATGTTACGCTCCTATTTTTTCGCCTGTTGAAAGGCATCAAAGCAACAGACCATGCCTGCAACTTACTGCGAGTACGTGCAAACACACCCAGTTCATCAGACCTACCATGATCAGGAATATGGCTTTCCCCTGCGTGATGACAGTGGCCTGCTGGAACGTCTGGCGCTGGAAATTGGTCAGGCCGGATTATCCTGGGAGACGATCTTGAAAAAGAAAGAAGGGTATCACCGCGCGTTTGACGGCTTTGATTTAGACCGTGTGGCCGCCTACGGCGAAGCCGACGAAGCGCGGCTGATGGCCGACGCCGGCATCGTTCGCAACCGCCTCAAAATCCGCGCTGTGATTGAGAACGCGCGCCGCCTCCGAGGCATTCGCACCCGGCATGGGTCTTTTGCAGCCTGGCTGGACACACACCATCCACTGTCCGCCGAGGAGTGGCAGGGCTTGTTTAAGAAGACGTTTGTGTTTACCGGCGGTGAGATTGTCCGCTCATTTCTGCTCAGCACCGGCTACCTGCCGGGGGCGCATGACCCGCAGTGTCCGATTTCAGACAAAATTGAAGCACTGCATCCGCCCTGGTCCAGGGAACGGTCTTAGCGGCGCTGTTGTTTTCGTAAAAACCCTGAACAGGAGAAAAACTGATGGCAGAACGAAAAATTGCGCTTATTACCGGAGCTAATAAAGGCATCGGCAAAGAAATCGCGCGGCAGCTTGGCGCGCAGGGACTGACCGTGCTGATCGGCGCGCGTGATGCAGGGCGCGGCGCGGAGGCGGCATCGGAACTCAAGCAGCAGGGGATTGACGCCCACACGGTTTCTCTGGATGTCACCGACGGGGCCGGCATCAGCGCCGCCGTGAGCCAAATTGAGAAGGATTACGGCAGGCTGGACGTGCTGGTCAACAACGCCGGCATCGGCCTGGACGGCGGCGTCCCCGCCAGCAGCCTGGATGTGGACATGCTCCGCCGCACTTACGACACCAACGTGTTCGGCGTTTTCGCCGTTACTCAGGCTTTTCTGCCGCTGCTGAGAAAGTCCGAGGCGGGCCGCATCGTCAACCTATCCAGCGGGCTGGGGTCGCTCACCCAGAACAGCGATCCCACCTGGGGCTTTGCGGGCGTTAAGCCACTCGCCTACAATTCGTCCAAAGCTGCGCTCAACATGCTTACCGTCATCTTCGCAGCCGAGCTAAAAGACACGAACATCAAGGTGAACGCCGCCGACCCCGGCTTTACCGCAACGGACTTGAACCAGCACCGAGGCACCCAAACTGTGGAGCAGGGCGCGGCTGCCGCCGTCCGTCTGGCGACCCTGCCCGCAGACGGGCCGACCGGCGGTTACTTCGCCGAGGCAGGCGTCGTACCGTGGTAACGCATCCTCGGCAGAAACTGTCAGGCATGGGGATAGTGTTCACCACAGGTAAGAATGTCACTTAGATAGGAACAAACGAGCCAAAAATGGTATTGAACGAGTAGGTCTGTCGTCAAAACAAGGAAAAACTGCCGTGAACCAAGACAAAAATCTCACTGTGACTATCGCGCATGACTATTTATGTCCCTGGTGCTGGGTCGGTTTTTTTCAGGCAAAGCGGTTAAAAGAAGAATTTCCGCAGATACAGCAGGTCTGGCACGGCTTTGAGCTGCTGCCGGAGGAGCTGGGGCCGCTGCCCGATTATAAGCCGCAGCCACCCGTGCCGGGAGCGCCGCCCTCGCGCTTTGAATTGTTTTCGCAGGCGGAGGGCTTTCCCGTGCCGGCGGGCCGCAGCATCGGCATTGTCCGTACCCATTTTGCCCTGGAAGGCGCGGCTTATGCTCAGGACAAAGTGCCGGATCGGTTTGATGCCTACAATGAAGCCGTTTACCGCGCGTTTTGGGAGCATTCGGAAGACATCAGCGATTTAGAGGTGCTGGGCCGGCTGGCCGCAGGCGCGGGGCTAGACCAAGCCGCATTTCTCACCGCTGTCTCTTCCAAAGCCTATCACAGCGAAATCGTCCGCTTTGACGACGACGCTTACGCTGCCGATGTCACGCACGTTCCGACGTTTCTGTTCCGAGGCGAGCGCTGCGCCGAAGCCCCTTACTCCACCATTCGCGAACTCGCCGAACGCTACCTCATCTGGTATGATAAAGCGTAGGGTTTGAGGTACCAAATTGGAACCTCAAGTTTGCTATCACAATTTGTGATTTTAAACATATGCAGACATACTATGGAAGGCAGTGATGGCCGAAGAAAACCAGCAGGACACAATCAGCACAGACATTATTCTCGCACCGGAGCAAGTTAAAGGCCGCGGTAGTGTCTTTGTTTAAGTTGTTAAGTGTTCTGTGTTGTATTCGTGTAGAAACAGGCGCAGGCAGTTCTCGTGCATCTCGAATGTCTTCGAGAATGAAAGCGTTCGGCGCACAAAGCGGCCCAACCGCTGCCGCAAAATATTGTTAAATCTCTCGATGTGGCAGGTCTGACCGTCGCCTTTGCCTGTGGCTCGATGCTGCTCTTGGGGCAGAACTTCTGCATAAGCTGACCAAAAATCCGTGTAGCAGACGCACTTTTTGTAGCGTTTGGGGATGCGATGCCAGAGCAGGCGGCAGGTCGCTTCGCTGCGATCTCCCATCGCGTAAGCCACAATCTGCCGAGTTCTTCGGCACTGCGCCAACCAGACCCAGCATTTGTTTTTGCGCTTGTAGACGAACGACCACATCTCGTCTAGCTCCAGAACATCAGAGGCTTTGGCTTTCGCCAGCGTTTTCTTCAAGGGCGGCAGGTTCTTCGCTTTTTTTTAGCCAGGCCATCACCGTGTTGGGCCAAACGCCAAAGATACGCTTCATGGCTCGCAGGGAGCCGCGCTCATGGTAGGCGGCCAGGATTTCCTGTTTGCGCTGTTCGGAATAGGCATTGCTGCCTTTGTTTTCACGGCTGGTTTTGCCGCAGTCTTTGCAGCGGTAGCGTTGCCGACCGTTCTGGAAGCCGAAGCGAATGATGTTTTGGCTCTGGCAATGCGAGCAAGTGACTGTCTGAGTAACCATGCACCCAGTCTACCCTAACAACTTAAATAAAGACACTACCAAGGCCGCATTCAATCCGTGCGCGGCCAGAATGTGATGCTGGACAGTGATCTGGCGGAGCTTTATGAAGTGGAAACATTCATCCTGAATAGAGCCGTGCAACGCAACAAAGAACGCTTTCCAGAAGACTTCATGTTCCAGCTCACTTCGGAGGAAACAAAAGTTTTGAGATTCCAAATTGGAATCTCAAACACAGGACGAGGAGGACGGCGCTACCTACCCTATGCCTTTACCGAGCAGGGCGTCGCCATGCTGTCGAGCGTTCTCCGTAGCGAACGCGCCGTGCAGGTCAACATTGCCCTGATACGCGCCTTTGTCGCCATGCGCGGGCTGCTGACGCAGGACAATGATCTGGCACACCGAATCATTGCGCTGGAAGCGAAATATGACAGGCAGTTCGCGGTCGTTTTTGAAGCGATCCGGCAAATGATGGACGCACCGCCCGCGCCGGAGCGGCGCATGGGCTTTCGGTCACCCGAAAAGGATTAAAACGCATGAAATTTGTTTGCTACAAAGAGTTTGACGACCCGCAGGAGCCGACGCTGCCGGGCATTTTACATAAGGGACGGACAGTGCCGCTGGCGCGTGTCGTCGCCGTCGCCGAAGCGCTTGCGCCCAAAGGTCTCAGCGTTCCCGACGACCTTTTTGCGGTTCTCTCCCGGCTGACCAGTTATGCCGCGGCGCTGCGCGACTTGGAAAAAGCCCGAATTTTGGACAAACTCTGGCCGGAAGCGGGCGTCACATTCGCCGCCCCCCTGCCGCGCCCGCACCGGATTCTGGCGATTGGACGTAACTACGCCGACCACGCCAAAGAACTGGGCAGTGACGTGCCGAGTGAGCCGATTGTCTTTCAAAAGGCCTCGACCAGCGTGATCGCGTCCGGCCATCCGATTGTGCTGCCGCCCCATGTCGGGCGCGTAGACTTTGAGGGGGAACTTGCCATTGTCATCGGCGCAGCAGGTAAGAATGTGCCGGAAGCCGAAGCCCTGAGCCTGGTGGCGGGCTACACGCTGTTCAACGATGTGACGGCACGGGACGAGCAGAAGCGGGCGATTGCCAAAAGTCTGCCCTGGTTCCTGTCCAAAAGCTATGACACATTCGGCCCTCTTGGCCCCTGCCTGGTCACGCCCGACGAGATTCCTGACCCGCAGAACTTAATGCTGACGCTGACTGTCAACGATGAAGTCAAGCAGCAGGTCAATACCTCCGAGATGCTGTTTACCATACCGGCCCTGATCGCCTATCTCTCCCGCCATCTCGCCCTCTTCCCGGGCGATGTGATCGTGACGGGAACCCCGCCCGGCGTCGCCCCCCTCAAACCCGGCGACCTGGTGGAAGTAACCATCCCCGAAATCGGCACGCTTTCCAATCCGGTGATCGGGGAAGACGAAGTGTTCTAACGAAATCAGGGCAGCCTTATGGCTGCCCTTGTCTATAAAACCATTTGATCGGAACCAACGGGCGGTTCGATCTCCAAAAACTCCCGGTAGATGCGTTCGCGATACTCCAAGCCGATCTCGTTGACCGCTTCAATAAACGCCTGATATGTCCCTAAACCGCCCATTTTTTCCCAGAATTCATCGCCGATGAGAACCACGCTGTCTTTTTTCATGTTGAACCAGCGCTCAGGAAAACTCCAGTCGTAATTTTCACGGCGGCCATAGGGATTGTACGGCAAAGCGTAATACGCCCCGTCAATTTGCAGCGGCTCCATGCTGTAGAGTTTCAGGATTTTCTCCTTGCTGACTTTGGTGATGTCGCTGTTGGGCAGGGGCGCTTTCAGCTCAAAGGCATATCTTTGGTTGTGTGTGGTATCTTCGGCGTACACATCGCAGACGATGGTAACGGGAATGTCTTGTCCGCCGCCTTCCAAAACAAACGCGATTTCCGAGTCCCAATCGGGCTTGATTCGTGCGGTTTGTCCGTGTTCAGGATGTTCCAGTCTATCGAGAACTTCTTGTATTCTTTGAAGCCGCCCTGTTTTCACCGTTCCATGTAACTTGCGCCCCATTTCGCCATAGCCTAACCCTTCATTTGCAGCCACCATAGCCAATTTTTCCCAAGCTTTCCCAAAAGGGGTAACAAAGCGACGTTCAAAATGTGAGCCTTTAAAGATTTCATCAGGAACTAAGGCGGCATATAATGGTCTTTTCGCGTGGTGAACTTCCTCCAAGAACGGGTCATTGACAAGAACATTCTGCATTACTCGATCCATCATGGCTTTAATGACTGATTGAATGGCAACTTTCATTCGGTCTCGGTCAGGCATTGCGTATAATTCCTTGTTGACTGGTGAAACATGATTAAGGCTTGCGCCAGATAAAAACCGATTCATAGAATTCTGTGGAGCGGCGTCCTGTTCTGCGATTGACATGGCGCTGAACGACCGCTTCTTCTTCCATTCCGCTCAAAACAGCTATTTCGCCATAAAGGTCATGCTTGTCACCTGCGACGACTACCATCCGTCCGCCCGACGGCATTGATTGTGCCGCCCGGTGGAAAACCTTTGCAATGTCTTCTTGATATTGTCTCTTAGCCCGTTGGCTGGAACCACAGACGGCTGCGCCGATTTCGCTTACTCGCTGGTCTTGTAGCCCAAGAAGATGATAAGCATACGCATGTTGCTCATGGTAATCTATGAGACCGACATAGGGTGGGCTTGTAATGATGCCGTCAATGAAAGGTATGTCGGCGCAACGGCTATCAGCATGGTGAATAGTAACATCGGCCTTGGTACGTATCGTTGCATACTCAGATATGCGGCGGATCGTATCAACGCTATATCGATTTAAAAATTGAAAAGCCGTCGTCGTTGGCTGACAGTCCCTAGAATGTTTATAGCACCAATACGGTTGGATTTGCGGGCGTTTTGGAAAATCTAAATCAAAATGCGTTGTAAGACGGGCGGAACGAGCGGAACGACAAAGAATTATTTTGAGAAGGTCACGATATTGGTAGTTTTCAGTTTCCAAGATGTGACGATATGCCAAGAGTTCGCTGAGAGCGCATGGAGCAAACCATTCATTAAGATATTGATTGTCGGTTTGAGAGGACGCGAAAAACGACGTAGTTTCCCATAAATCAAGTTGCCTGCTGCTTTTTTGGGTAAGCGTTCGCACTTTGGTCAACGCATCAAGAATTTCGTGCTTTGCGAGGCTCGTATCATAATATGCTGTCTTAGCTCGCCCAAGAAGGACATTAAAGGCTGAAATGTCATAGCCAACGGCGTTGATTCCAAGTTCATTCGCCTGAACAATCGTTGTGCCTGAACCAGCAAATGGATCAAGAACAGTTTGGCCTTGCGAGAAATACTTACGCAGAAAAATTTCAACTAATTGAGGAATGTACTTACCGAGATAAGGGTGAAGTCTATGCACGTGCTTAGTTCTCACCCGTTCAGGTAAATCTTGTTCACGCCAGTTCAAGTTCAGGTCTTCAAGGGGAGTTGTGGCAATAACTTCAATTGGGCGAGTCGGCCTGCCTTCACCAGAGTAAGTGATTATTCTTTTTTCTTCATTCGTGAGCATGGAAATCCTTTTCTGAAAGGCCGCAGGGCGAAGGAAACTTCATTGCCTAATCATTATACCATGTCCAATCATTCGCAGATAGAGACGACATACTCTATCTCATCCTCGATTTGCTTTCCATCCTGAAAAATGTATTCATCCACCCAATTGCTATTAGGATCGCGAAAGCTAAGAGCAAAAGTTAGCAGGGGATAATCTAATGAGACTTTTTTCAGCCAGAGAATTGGCGGTTCCCAGGGCGTATCGAAAGTGTAAGTGAGAATATAAGCGTCGTCAGCATAGAAAGTCACTTCCAAAGTTGCGAATGAAGCGCACCATTTTACTCCCCAGTGTTCTTTTTGCCAGTCGTAGCCGCCGCCCGGTGGATCATAGCCAATCGCAATCACCGAGTCGGGAACAGGATACAACCGGTGGAAACTTAGCACCGAAGGAGACATTTCGCCGTTGTACGGATCACGTTTGGAAAGCGGCACAATTGTTTCATCCGCGATTTCCCGGAACCGCCGAAGTTGATTGTTCTCACCGGAAATTTCCAGCACATTTTCGCCCATGTCTGCCATGTTCCGCCCCTCCCTCCGCAGAGATAAGCTAATTATAACGTGCTATGCCGTTATCGTCAAATCGGAGCAGACAAAGCCATCAGGCGAGAAAACAACAGCCCTGCCATTGCTGGCGGGGCTGTTTTTATTTCTGCTATAATACAAACGAAAAGACAGCCTGATAGGGGCTGCCTTTTCAATCTTGCGGAAAGGAGGTGGTCTCCTTGACGCAAGGAACCTGGCGCAAGGCTCTGAAACTCAGAGTCTTTGTGCAAATTATCGCGGCGATTGCTTCGGCTCTTGCTGCGATCCATCAGTTCTTGAAAAAGTAGGCTGATGGCGGGAAGATGGCGGCTGTCACCGCCATCTTCCCGTTTTGCTGGTTCTATTATATCGCATTTTGCGATATATGTAAACTGTCACTATACAAAGTCGGTAAAAACGTTTATTTACCATAGGGAAAGCAGACAAGCATGAGAAGCCTGACACGAACCCCATTGCGGACGGCCCGGACGGGGATGGTCGCCGCCGCCAATCCGCTGGCGTCGCTCATCGGCGTCGAAATATTGCGCGTTGGGGGCAATGCGACTGATGCCGCAGTGGCGATAGGCGCGGCCCTGGCGGTGATGGAGCCGCACCTTTCGCACCTGGGCGGGGATGCGTTCGCCCAGGTTTGGGACGCGCAGGCGGGGAAGCTCTCGGCGCTGAACGGCAGCGGTGCGGCTCCGGCAGGGGCGACGCCCGAAGCGATGGGCCGCGAAATTCCGCACCGGGGCATCCGGGCGGCATCGGTTCCAGGCGCGGTCGCGGCCTGGCTGACGGCTTTGGAAACATGGGGGACGATGACGCCATCGGAAGTCCTTGCGCCGGCGATTGCGCTGGCCGAAGACGGCTACGCCCTGCCTGCCTGGCAGGCGGCCATGCTGGAAGCGCACGAGGAGCTTTGGAATGAGTTCCCCGAATCCGGCGCGTCGCTGGTTCCCGATGACCTGCGGCCCGGCGCGACGCTCTACCAGCCCGTGCTGGCCCGGACGCTGCGGCAAATCGCGGGGGGAGGGCGGGCGGCGTTTTACGAAGGCGAGTTTGCCGAAAAGCTGCTGACCTATTCCGAAGCAAACGGCGGATTTTTCACGCAAGCCGATCTGGCAAACCATCGCACTCAAATCACAGAGCCGCTTCGCATAACATACCGGGGTGTGACGGTTACGGAAAACCCTCTTCCTTCCCAGGGCTGCCTGCTGCTGCAAATGCTGGGCATTCTGGAGGGCTTTGATCTGGCCGCGCTGGCCCCGGAAGGCGCGGAGGCTCTTCACCTGATGGCCGAAGCCAAAAAACTGGCCTTTGCCGACCGGCTGGCGTATCTCGGCGACAGTCCGCAGACACCTCTGGCAGCTTTGCTTTCCAAAGACTACGCCGCACGTCAGCGCGGGCGCATCACGTCTCAGGCTGCCGAGCGCTACTCACCAGGCCGCCTGCCTGCTGTCAGCGGCGGCACGGACACGACTTCGCTGTGCGTTATTGACGCACGCGGCAACGCCGTCTCGTGGATACAAAGCGTCTTTCACGGCTTCGGCTCCGGCGTGGTCGTCCCCGGCACAGGCGTCCTGCTCAACAACCGCATGACAGGCTTTAGCCTGGACCCGAAAAGCCCGAACTTCCTGGCTCCCGGAAAAAAGACAGTTCACACGCTCAATACCTGGATGCTGTTTCGGGACGATACCCTCTGGGCCGTCGGCGGCACACCCGGCGGGGACGTGCAGGTGCAGACGAATTTACAGACGGTGACTCAGATGATCGACTGGAAACGAAATCCGCAGGAAGCAATGGAAAGCCCGAAATGGCACGTCGCCCCTGACGGCCCCGAACTTCTAATTGAAGACCGCCTGCCGCTCGACACCTGTTACGAACTCCGCCAGCGCGGCCATGCGCTCACCGTCGGCGGCCCCTGGTCCGGCTCCTGCGCCTGCCAGATTATTGTGTTAGACCCCGACACCGGCGCACTTCTCGGCGGCTCCGATCCCCGCGCCGACGGCCTGGCGCTGGGGTATTGAACCCTTCGTAGGAAAGCACAAAGCCGCTTCGCCTCTGCTACAATACAAACGAAGAGACAGCCTGCGGGGCTGCCTCTTCAATCTTGTCGAAAGGAGGAAAAGTCCTATGCGACAAGGCCACTGGCGCAATGTCCTGAAATTCAGGGCCATTGCTCAAATATCAGGGCCATTGCCCAAATAATTGTGGGCCATCGCGGCGCTTGTTTCTGCAATTGCGGCGGTGCATCAGCTCCTGAAAAGGTAGCTGAAGGGCAAGGGGGTATCACCGGCAAGTGATGCCCTCTTGTTCTTTCTTATTATGGCTTATCAGAGTGCAAATGTAAACCCTTCCACGAAAAACCGAACCTTTTCCCTGCCTCGCCGCGTCTTTCTCTTGGGAGGACAGTGATGACCGGCGACCTAGTGATAGATTTCGGGGCAGGACTGCGGCTGATGGCAGCGGAGGACTGTGCGGGCCGGGAGACCCGCGAGGAAGCGCTGTGGATTGCGCGGGCCAAAACCGGGGACGAAGCCGCCTTCCGCTGGCTGCTGGAGCGTTACCGGGCGCGCGTCGTGCGCCTGGCAGCCCACATTCTGCGGCGCGACGGGGACGCGGAAGACGTGGCCCAGGAAGCGTTTCTGCAAGCCTTTCGGCGGCTGCCGAGTTTTCGGAGCGAGGGCCGCTTTTCCGCCTGGCTGTTCCAGATCGTCGTCCACCTCTGCCTTGACAAAAAGCGTCTGGCCCGCTGGACTTCAGAAGTATCAGACGAGCAAAATCCTCTGCCTGCTGCCCCTTGTGTTGACACCGACACGCGCCTGCTGGTATCCGCATTGCTGGACCATCTCAGTCCGCCCCTGCGGGCGGCTCTTGTGCTGCGCGAAATGGAGGGCCTGGACTACGACGAAATCGCGCAGGCGCTCGGCATTCCCATCGGCACAGTGCGTTCTCGATTAAATACGGCCCGCGCCCAATTTCGCGCCCTCTGGGAAGCCGCGCAGGAGGACCATCATGCGTAATTTGCCCGAAGATGAACTGGACATGCTTCTACGTCAGGGCCTGCACGCCCAGCCCCTTTCCGCCGCGTCGCCCGATTTTGACGCCCGCGTTTTGGCCGCCCTGCGCGTTTGCCCCTCCCCCTGGTGGCAGCGAGGGTGGCAATCCGCCAAGCCGCTTCTGGCCGGGGCGTCGTTTTCGCTGATTGTCACGCTGATTGCCCTGCACTGGTCGCTGTCGGCTCCTATTTCTCCGAATCTGTCACTACCGGGGGCCGAGGGGCCTTCAATAGCCGCCCGCCCGCTTCCGTCATTGGACACCCTGCTTAATCGTCCGAATCTGACCGCCGGGGCATTGACAGCCGCCTGGAATGAGCCTCCGGCCCCGGCCCCGCCCGCAGGCCGCCCCCCGGAACCGCGCCGCCGCGCCCAGACTTTCTGCCGCCCGACTCTCGCGGCTTGAGGAAACCCCATGAACCGACCCCATTTCCGCCTGGCCCAGACGGGCCTGGCGCTCGGCGTCCTGCTGGCGCTCGTGATCGCCCCGCAAACCCGCTGGCTGGTGCGCCTGCAAACGCTGACAATTCTGCATCAGTATCACCCGCTGCCCTGCGACTTTTATACAACCTCAGCCGCGAATGATTTTCGTCTTTATCAGGCTGCCGCCGCGCGTCGCCCCGACGACTTTTTGATCCAATATGGCCTTGCGACCGCGTATCCTAGTGACCAGGCGGTGCGGAATTTACGGGCGCTGACGCAGCGGTTTCCGAAAAACCCGGCACTGTTCGCCAACCTTCTGCGCTACGACAACCGAAACGTCAATCTGAACCGCACCGACGATTATACGCTTCTCGGACAGCCGGTACCCAAGGACGCTCCCCATTTCCCCGTTCTTTCCCCGGTCACGCTGGCCGACTATGACCGGGATGCGGCGGCGGGGGAGCGCGTAGACCCCGGCAACGCTTATTTTCCTTACCTGCGCGCCTACGGCCTGTTCGCTGCCCATCGGGACGCCGAGGCTTTGGCCGCTGTGAAGCGGGCCGCTGTTTTGCCGATCTGGAACGAATATCTCACAACCGACGACGAAGCGCACTGGCGTCTGCACACCGCCGCATTCGGCGATCCGGGCGCACTCGGCCAGGATTCCATTGCCGCGACGCAGATTTTGTGGCAGTACGGTCATTACCGTCAAACCGCCCGGCTGGTGGCGTATCAGGCTGTTTTGACAGAGCAGGCTGGACATGCCGAACAGGGCCTGGCCCTGCGCGAAGCCCTGCGGCGCTGTGGCGATTTGATGCGCGTCCAGTCTACACTGTTGATCGGCTCGATGATCGGCACGGCTATTTCCGCCATTTCGGAGACGCGGCCCGGCGGAGCGCCTTACCGAGAAGACCCGCCGGGTCTGCCGCCCGAACAAAGGGCGCAGCGGCGTTTGGAACTATACTGCGCGTATGCCATCAAAATCAACCATCCCGAAGCGGCCCGCCGAGCGCGGGAGGAAGAAGCGATCCGGCGCAGTGTGCGGGTGCTAGGCGATAATTACAAATTCCCCGATTGGACGGGGCCGATTGTGCATCTGACTTTGTGGTGGCTGGCGGACCTGGCCCTGCTGCTGAATGTCGGCTGGCTGCTGGTTTTAGGACTCCTTGCCGCGTGGCGTGTGCGGCGGCCTGCCGCTGAAACACCGCGAATGGACTGGAAAGCAGGGATTATTTCTATTGCACTGGCCCTTGGCCTATGGCTGCTGCTGGGACTATTTACTATTTTCCTCGGAGACGGCTGGGGAGTGCTGGCCGAGCATGTGGAATTCGACTGGCGTGAGACATTCGGGGCGCTGGGCGTTCTCGCTTTCATTATTTGGATCGTGAGCCGGGCTATGCTGCGATTGCCGCCCGCGCAGCGGCGGGCTGTGTGGAAAACCGCAGCCCTCATGCCGGTCATCGCGGGCGCTGTCTGGGGACTTTTTGCACTGGCGCAGTGGCTGGCCGGCCCGCTGGCAGAAATTCCGGCAGGATTGCGCCTGCTGACCGGCCAGTATGGCACGACCAATTCCGATGAGGAGCAGGCAAAACAAACGCAGACGCTTCTGCTTTGCACCGCCGCGATGCTGACCGTGCCGCTGCTGATGGCCCTGGGCTTCACACTAGCCGTCCTGGTGCGCCGCCTGCCTATTTCTCGCGCACTGGCGTCCGGCTTCTACCGGCTTGCGCTTCCTGCGGCCTCCCTACTGATAATTGTTTACGGCGGTCTGCTTTTAGGAGCCTTGCGGCAGGATCGCTTTGTCCGCGAACTTACCCATCAAAACGTTTATGGAGGCGGACGCTACTTTGCCGCCCAAGACGGGCAGAAGTGGCCGGGGCCGGTGCGGTAAAAAGCGGGGCGGGTCGCCGTTACAGCAGGCCGAGTTGACGGATTGTTTCCAGCGGGAGGAACAGGTGATTAGGGTCGTCCAACAGCGGCTGGAAACCAAAATCCAGCCGCAGATACCAGGTGCGGGCCTCCGCGTCCAGCGCATCCAAAACCAGCGCATAAATGCCGATCTCTCGCGCCGCATGTTCTACCTGCGTCATCGCCCGCAGGAGGCATAATCTTCCTAAACCCTGCCCCTGGGCGCTGTGGTCTACTGCCAGACGGCCCAGCAGCGCCACTCCAACGTCGCCGCGCGGCAGCTTTGCGTTGGGAACGATTTCGGCACTCACTACCCGCGTCAGCAGCGTATAGTAAGCCATTATCTTGCGGTCGCCTGCCTGGGCAACGGCAACGTGCGTAACGCCAACGCTGCGGTCTGCATTTTGACGCGCCTGTCGCTGAAGAAATTGGTTCAGCGCAGGTTTGCCGCAGTCAAACCCCGCCCGATCATGGTGGGTCTGAAGCGGCTCAAAGAGAGGAGCAGTCATGGCGCGGCTTCCGACAATGCCGCGTTCTGGCGCTGATATTCTGCCATCGCCTTCCGAAGCGCCGGAGTGGGGGGCGGCGGGTTTTCCACAAGTTCCGCGAAACGCGCGAAATCGCGCCTGCTGAGAACAATCCGCTCATGTCGCTCCAAAACCGACTGCGCTTTTTCGGCCAGCGCGGTTTCGGTGAAATCCGTGATGGATTGTCCCAGCAGGGATGCCGCCTGCTCGGCCTGCCGCTTAATGCCTGCCTCGACGCGGCAGCTCAATCGCGCGTAATCCGTTTCTTGCATCGTCGAGGCGCTCTTCATTGTTGTTGTCCTTTCGGCTTCTTGCTATTATGTGGCATTATGCCATAAAAAGCAGAAAACATCAAGTTTCGCCCCGTCTGATGGATCGGGATTTTGGCCCTCGGTACGGTATAATGAGGGTCTATGGCTGAAACGCTTCCTACTCCCGGTACCACTTCACCGACGGACATTTCCCGGTTTTTCACGAACATGGACAAAAGCGTCTATGCGCTGAAGAACCTGCCGGAAGAAGTGGTTGCGTATCTGTTTGCCCGCTACTCGCGCTCCCGCCTGTCTCTGCGCGACGATTTGCGCCAGATGATTGAAGCCGAGGACATGGGAGCGCTCATTGGTGCGGGAACCTCGGATGATCCCGCGCAGGTGTTCACGCAGATTCAAGACCGGGCAAGGACATTCGCCGAAAAGTATGTGCTGGGGTACGGGCATAGCTCAGTCGCCGAGCATGGCTGCGTTCATCTGGCGCTGGAAGATGTCAGCATCATTGCCTCCAAACTGGTGGAAGATTCACGCCTGGCGTCCTACACCGAAAAAAGCACTCGCTACGTGGCGTTTGATCCCACAAAGGTTTATTATCCGCCGACAATCATGGCTAAACCGAAGTTAGCCGAAGACTACGCGGCCACTACTCGTGCGCTCTTGGAGGCTTATACGGGCTGGACCGAGGACTTTGTCGCGCAGATTAAAGCGCGCACCCCTCGTACCGAAAAGCAGACCGAGCGCGGATATGACGCCGCTTCCCGCGCGACGGCCTTTGACCTCCTGCGCTACCTGCTGCCGACGGCGACACACACAAACATTGGGCTGACGCTAAATGCCCGCTCTCTGGAACATCTGATTACCAAATTGCTGTCCCAGCCGCTGCTCGAAGGCCGTCTTTTAGGCGAACGCATCAAAGCCGAAGCGCAGCATATTGTCCCGACTCTGCTGAAATACGCCGCACATAACCCGTACCGCGAAGAAACGGGGGCGGCGATAGAGGGACTGGCACGGGAAGTGCTGCACCACCCGGCAATTTCAATGCCGGGTGCTTCCTCCGTCTCCCTGATTTCGTCCGACCCGAACGCCGATACTTTCTTAGTCGCGGCCATGCTTTACGGCGCGTCCACCCTGTCGATGGCCGCGCTGCTGGCACAGGTCCGAGCGATGGATATGCCGACTCAGGAGCGCGTGGTAGACGAATACCTGAAACGCCGGGGCAAGCACGATGCGCCGGGCCGGGCCCTGGAGCGAATAAGCGGCACGGTCGAGATGACGATGGACTACGGCGCGTACCGGGACATCCAGCGGCACCGAATGGCGACGCAGACAACGCAGGCGCTGACGCCCGCGCTGGGATTTCAAATGCCGCCGGAGTTTGAGTGGTTCGGTTATGCCCAGGCTTATCAGGACTTGATGGCACGCGCGGCGGCGACTTACGAGAAGATTTCTGAGGCCGGTTTCGCCCACGAAGCGGCCTATGCGCTGCCGCTGGCGACCCGAATTCGCGTCCTGTTTACCTGGAACCTGCGCGAAGTCACGCATTTTGTGGAATTGCGCTCGGCCCGGCAGGGGCATCCGTCTTACCGCAAAGTCGCGCAGGACGTGTACCATGCCGTTGCCGCTGCTCATCCCTTGATTGCCCGCTACATGCGGCCCAACTTAAATACTTATGCCTTCACACGAGAATAACACGGAAAACGATGCGCCGGAAACGCCCCCCAGCGAACTGCCGGACAATGCGCTGGCAGAAAAACCTGCCCCTCCCTCCTGGGCGGCCAGAGCCGCCACTCTGCGCCGGTTTCGGCTCTGGCTGATCGCCCTCGGGGTCATCGCCGCAGTCCCGATCCTTTTGACCTTGATCGGCGCACTCACGTCCCCGCCGCATCTGAAAGGCATTCCCCAGGGCCACTTTGTGTATCTGGAAGCTGACTCGCCGTCCGAGAAAACGACCACTTTGCGCGGGCTGTTTCTGACCGAGCCGGGCGGCGCGTCCCGCTTGCTGACCCACGAGTATGAGCCGCAGGATACCGACGGCGGGGTGCGCGAGTGGATTACTCAGCCTGCGCTTTCGCCGGACGGCACGCGGCTGGCGTTTGAAAAGCAGCTCATCAACTTGCAGGAAGAAAAGCAAAGCATTGACAACCAAATATGGGTCATGGACCTGACCCCCGGCACCGCGAAGGTGCCGCGCATGGTACTTGACCTGACCGCTCAGCATTTGAAGCAGATCGTCGGCCTTGCCTGGGACTCAGCCTCGTCAGTGGTGTTTTTGGAAGACCAAATCTCCTACAGCGTCGCCACCGATGAGGCGGGTGCGCCGCTGCGGACGCCGCTGGATTTGGGCGCACTAACGCTTGCAATCTCCCCGGACATCTCGGCCACCCGAAGCCCATCCCTGTCTTCCGGCGGCGCGTTCGCCTTCAGCGCGGAAACGGCGTCCGGCCCGGTCGTCATGCTGCAAAAGCCGGATGGCGCGGTGCCGGGGCCGCCCGCGCGTATTTTCGCGCTCAGTCCCAACGGCGACAAGATCGCCTTTGTTGCGCCGGGCGGCAGCGTCATTCGCACCTTCAATGTCGCGTCCGGCAGCTTCGCGCCCGATCTGCCCGTTCACTGGGGCTGGTCGGTGTTCGGCGGGCGAAAAATTACGTCCCTGCGCTGGTCCCCGGACGGCAATTCTCTGGCATTCACGGTCAGCAAACCTCCCGTTCCCGATGACGAGATTTTCGTGGTGGATGCCGGCGGCACAACCCGCCAGCTTCCCTATCGCACGGGCCGCTCCGCCTGGGACTGGGGAAAGTAATCGCGGGACAGGGACAAGCCAGAGACGCCCCGCCGTGATTATCCCCGCCGTGATTAGTCCCGCCGTGATTAGTCCCGCCGTGAACGGCAGGTCTGGCGGGCGAAGCGCCAACCGGTCTGCGACCGGAAGAGTTCAGAGGAATGAACGCAAGCAGGAAGGCATGGAGAATGAGGCAGAGCAAAGCGGAGATTTATTTGCATCTTGTCTGGGGAACTATGCACCGGGAGGCGTTCGTGACACCCGGCATTGAACGAGCTGTCTACCGATGTATTGAAAATGAAGCGCGGCGACAGCGATGCGAAGTTTTGGCGATTGGGGGAATGCCGGATCATGTGCATTTGTGCGTCAAAATTCCGACAAACCTTGCTATTTCCCGCTTGATGAACCAAGTCAAAGGCGTTTCATCTCATTTCGTACAGGATCAACTCCCGGAAGCGATGCCATTTCAGTGGCAGGAAGGCTATGGCGTGTTCAGCGTCGGTACGAACCAGGTCAAGCCTATCGTCGCTTATATTGAAAACCAGAAACAGCATCATCGGGATGGCAGCCTGCAATCCCGCTGGGAGGAAACCGACGAGGAATATCAACCGAAGCTCAGCCGGATGCCCTGATTTCTTCCCGGTCGCAGACCGGTTGGCGCTTCGCCCGCCAGACCTGCCGTTCACGGCGGGACTAATCACGGCGGGACTAATCACGGCGGGACTAATCACGGCGGGAATAGTCTCAATAATTACCGCTCAGATAAAACACACGCTATGAAGCACAAATCCCGCCGGGCCGGGCCAAATCCTCTGAGCGAATACCGCCGGTTGCAGCGCGAGATTCGGCAGGTTTTTGACCCCTTCACCGCAAAACATTGTCCGACGTGCCTCACGCCCTGCTGCGTCAAGCCTACCCGTGTCACGCCCGTCGATGTGGCACTGGCTCTTGGCACGGGCCACACATTTCCCCATTTAGAGGATAAAGACGCTTACGGGCCGTCGGTGGACTATGCCGGAAACCGCCTGGCCCCGTCCGCGCTGGCCCTGCCGATGCTCGGTGCGGACACTGCCCTCGAACCCTGCGAATATCTCCATCAGCATCGCTGCACATTCCCCGACGACCTGCGGCCCTATGGCTGCACGGCGTATCTCTGCGGCCCGATGTACGCGCACCTGCCGGAAGACGCCGTGCGCCGCCTCCGCCGCTTGATTCGTCAATTGGAAGATGGACATACTTCCCTGCTGCGCGCCCTGCGCGATGCGGGCAAGATGCCAGTTGAAGAATAACGCCCGTTTACTTTTTCGCAGTTTTGCGCCATAATAGAAACGAACAAGGGAGCGCTGCGCCCACAGCACCCCCTTGAACGTTAGCTACTTTTTAAGTAGCTGATGCATCGCGGCGATTGCAGAAACAATCGCGGCGATGATCTGAGCAATGACCCTGAGTTTCAGGACATTGCGCCAGTTACCTTGCCGCATAGGAATTACTTCCTTTCAGCAAGATTGAAGAGACAGCCTGACGGGGCTGTCTCTTCGTCTTTATTTTACTTCACTCCCAGTGATTTTCTGCTATAATAGCGCCATGAAAAGACGCCCTTTCTTCGTCCTGGCCGCTCTGGTCACAATCGCCGCGCTGGCCGGCGGCCTGATCCGCGCTTCGCACCCCACACAGGCCGGAAAGGCCGTCACACTGCCGGATTTGCCGGATGGAAACGACACGGGGACGCGGCTGCCGAACGGCTGGCACGTCACGCCTGCCGGAATGCCCATTGCCCTGCCGGGCGACCTGCCGCTGAAGATGATCTTCAGCCCGGACGGGAAGTACCTGCTGGTGAACACCGGCGGCTTTCACAATCATAGCGTTGATGTCATCGACCCGGCGACTAATCACTTGGTGCAAAGCGTAGACGTGGACAAAGACTGGGCCGGGATGTGCTTTGACCCATCGGGGAAGACTGTGTACGTCTCCGCCGGGCAGGGAGAAATTGCGTCCGACGTGGCGCAGGCAATTAAAAGCGGCGCATCAGCCCGGCGCGTGGCCGCGTTCCAGGAAACTGTGATGCGCCTGGACTATGCGGACGGCAAGCTGGCATCGGAGCCTGCACTGCCCATTCCTGCGATGGAGGGCAAAGAGCGTTTTGTCGCCGGCCTGGTTTCGGGGCGGGACGGCTCGCTGTTTCTGCTGGAAATTGAAGGCGATACCGTTTACAAGTTTCACGGCGACCCGGCGGCGGTGCAGGCAACGGCGAAAGTCGGCTACCACCCTTACGCCGCCGCCTTGTCACCCGACGGAAATACTCTGGCGGTGTCCAACTGGGGCGGCCAGTCGGTGAGCCTGCTGGACGCCGAGACATTGAAAGAAACCGTGCGCGTCCCCGTCGGCAGTCACCCGAATGAAATGGCGTGGGACAAAAGTGGACGGCTATTTGTCGCCAATTCAGGCTCCAACAGCGTCAGCGTCATCCGCACCGGAAAAGTGATTGAGACCATCAAAACGTCACTTTCGCCGAGTGATCCTGTCGGTTCCACACCGGATGCGCTGGCCTTGTCGCCTGATGGAAAACGTCTGTACGTCGCCAATGCCGACAACAACGACGTGGCGGTGATCGATACGTCAAACGCCCACGAGTCGCGGGTGCTGGGATTTATTCCGACCGGCTGGTATCCGAGCGCGCTGGCGATTGCGCCGGACGGCAGGACGCTCTATGTCGGCACAGGCAAGGGCCTGCGGTTTCGGAGCAATGCGACGGCGACCGACCCTTATACCAGTACCCTGCCGGTCAAGAATTTGAAGTACGACTACATCGGCGGCATCCTGAGCGGCGCGGTTTCCGCCGTGCGCCTGCCCGATGCGAAGGGCCTTGCCGCCTACACGCAGCAGGTCTACGCCAACACGCCTCATTCTTTTCCGGCATCCCCAGTACTGGCGGTGGGGGCTGCCCTCGCGCATATCCACCACGTCATTTATATTATCCGTGAAAACCGCACCTATGACCAGGTATTCGGCGACATCAAAGCGGGAAACGGCGACCCGGATTTGACGATTTTTGGCGCGAATGTGACGCCGAACGGCCATGCTCTCGCCGCGCGCTCCGTGCTGCTGGACAACCTTTACTGCAATGGCGAAGTCTCTGAAGACGGGCATCAATGGTGCGATGCGGCCTATGCCACGGATTTCACGGAAAAATCCTGGCCTTCCTCTTACAGTGACCGGGGCGAAGCCGATGCCGACGAGCGGCTCACCGCTTCACCTGCCGGCTATCTTTGGGACAACTGCGCCCGGCACGGGCTGACCTATCACACTTACGGGGAGTTTTCTTCGTTTAAGGCGTCCCCGAACTCCCCGCCTCTTTTTACCGGCGCAAAGGGTCTCACCGGCCATGCCAGCGCGGCCTGGAACGCGATTTCGTTTGACCGGCATGATACGGAGCGCGCCGCTCTGTTTCTGGCTGATCTCCATGCTGCCGAAAAAACGGGGCAATGGCCGCGCTTTGTCATCATGTCGCTGGGCGAGAACCACACACAGGGATTGCAGCCCGGCAAATACACGCCCGTCGCCCATGTCGCTGCCAACGATCAGGCGCTGGGGCAGATCGTGGACGGCGTCAGCCATTCCCAGTTCTGGAAAGACACGGCGATTTTCGTCATTGAAGACGACGCCCAGAACGGCCCCGACCATGTGGACGCCCATCGCACCGTTGGATTAGTTCTTTCGCCCTATGTCCGGCGCGGCGGCGTGGACAGTACGCAGTATACGACGGCCTCGTTTGTCCGCACAATGGAGATGATTCTGCATCTGCCGCCGATGACGCAGTATGACCGCAATGCAACTCCGCTGGTAGCCTGTTTCACAGCCAACCCTGACCTGACCGCCTATGCCGATATTGCGCCGCGCGTGGATTTGGAAGCTCGGAACCCCAGCACCGGCCCCGGCGCGGTCGCTTCCCGCAGGCTTGACCTGTCCGCGCCCGACCGGGCCGACCCGGATGCGCTGAACGCGATTTTGTGGCACGCGCTCAGACCTGGCCGGCCCGTCCCGGCCCCGGTGCGAAGCGCACGGCTGGTGCGCTAGATTTCTCGGTTTCCTTTTTCCTCATTTTGCGCCATAATAGAAACGAACAAGGGAGCGCAGCGATTGCAGAGACAATCGCCGCGATGATTTGCGCGACAACCCTGAGTTTCAGGATTGTTCGCCAGTCACCTTGCTTCAAAGAGCATCACCTCCTTTCAGCAAGATTGAAGAGGCAGCCCTGCAATGGCTGTCTCTTCGTCTTTATTTTACCCTCTCTTTTTGCCCTCTCGTATTCCCCGCTCCCTGCCGATAATCTGCCTACAGAGCATTCCACAAAGCATTTTCGTAAGCCGTTATCAGTTGGAGTATCCCTATGCCCGCCACGACACAAGCCGCGCCGCAGACTGTCCAGAACATTCCACTGGAGATGATTGTCACCAACCCCGACCAGCCCCGTAAGTCGTTTTACCAGGACACGCTGGACGAGCTGGCCGCGTCCATCAAAGAACGCGGGGTGCTGGAACCCATCGTTGTGCGCCCGTACCAGGGCAAATATCAAGTAGTGATGGGCGAACGCCGCTTTCGGGCATCCGGCATCGCCGGCAATAAAACCATTCCGGCCATTGTCAAGGAGATGAGCGACGAGGACGCCCACGCCGATGCCTTGCTGGAAAACTTTCAGCGCGAGGACATGAACCCGATTGAAAAAGCGCGGGCTATTCAGGGCCTGCTGACGTTTATGTCCTGGGAAAAGTGCGGCAAAACGCTGGGCGTCTCCGAAACCACGCTGCGCCGCTCCCTGGAACTGCTGGAGCTGCCGGCGTTTATCCAGCAGGAACTGACCCTGCGCGAACCGGCTCCCGGCCAGATACTGCTCACCGAAGGCCATGTCCGCTCCCTTGCCGCGCTCGGCCATGACCCCGGCCCGCAGAAGCGCATGGTAGACAAGATCAAGATCGAGAAGCTCAACATCGGCGATGCCGAAAAAATTATGGGCGCGATTGTCAAGTACCCGGACAAGCGGGAAGCCTTTCTGCGCGTCCCGCTGTCCGTCACCGAGCAGCTTCTGAAAACTCTGGGAGCGCGTCAGGAAAAAGCCAAGCCCTATCGCCCGGCCACCGCCGAGCAGCACATGAAGGCGATTGACAAAGTCGGACAGCAGTTGTCGGAACTTTTGGACGAGCGCGTGATTGAGTACCTGAGCGGGGTGCAGATGAATCAGCTTCTGGCAACCTGCGCGGAGCTTCAGCGGGGGCTGGATGAATTCAACCGCCGGGTGCGTCTGGCGCTGAAGTCCAAAGAATACGGCTTTCAGGAAACCTACATTCACTGCCCCCTGTGCGGGCGCGTGGAGCTGGTCGGCAGTATGCGCTGCTCCGTCTGCTGGACCATCCTGCGCCGCTGCTACGACTGCGGCAATTATGACCGGGTGCAGGAAAAGTGTGGGGTCAATCAAGCGCAGATTTTCGTCGCCGAGGCAGAAAACCCCAAAGAATATTCCAAAAGCTATAAATGCCCCGACTACAAGCCCAAATACGAAGCGCAGGCGGCCAAGACACTCAAAATGGCCGCGTAACACAAAAATTACCTGCCGTGTTTCCCCAAAACAGTTTGACTATAGGTCTTTTTCGGGCATTTATGGTATATTGTGACGAAGGGGATATACCATGCCAGCCACAGCCGAAGCGGAAGAACTGCTGACTGTCAAGCAAGCCGCCGCCATGCTTCATCTGGATGAACGCACGGTTCGCAATCATATCAACGGCCATCGCCTGCCTGCGCGCAAGCTGCCGGGCGGCAAGGGCTGGCTCATTCGCCGAGCCGATTTATTGAACACTTTGGAAGGCTCCGAAATCCTGAGCCAAGCCAACGCGGCTGTCCATTCCGGCATCGTGGAAGCAGGGACTGATCCCAGGCAGGCCGCGCCCGATGCCAGTATTATTCGGCGCACACACACGCCCGAAGGACGCGCCCGCGCCCTTGCCGCATTGGACGCGCTGCTGGACGGCGATGCCGAGGAACAGCGCCGCGCCTGGGAGCATCTTCAGCACATCGGCTCGGATTCCGCCCTTGAGTTTCGCTGGTGGGACCCGGAGACCGGAAAACGCCTGGACAACGTGGATTGATGCCCCTTCTGCGCGCTATCGTTCTGGACACCGGCCCGCTGGGACTTCTCGCCAATCCGAAAGCCTCCGCCGAGGGATTAGCCTGCCGCCAATGGGCGCGAGATCACATCGCCGCCGGGGTCGAAGTATTCCTGCCGGAAATCGCTGATTATGAAATCCGGCGCGAGTTGCTTCAAGCCCGTCTCCTCCGAAGCGTGGCTGCTCTGGATACCCTTCAGGCTCAACTCGACTACCTTCCCGTGACCACACCGGTCATGCGCCACGCGGCCCAGCTTTGGGCGGAAGTGCGTCAAGCCGGGCAGCCCACCGCAGACCGCCATGCTCTCGACGGCGACGTCATTCTCGCCGCCCAGGCGCTCGCGCTCGGTTACGGGCAGGCAGAAGTCGTCATCGCCACTACCAACATTGGTCACCTGTCGCGCTTCATCCTCGCCCGGCACTGGCAGGGAATTTAGCCTTGAACCAGCCACTTGCAGATGCCATGCTGCTCGGTGCAGGAAACTCTACACAGCATCAAGACGCTGAAAGTGGCCGCGTAACGCAAACGCCGCTCCCTCTCCAGGAGGGGCTCTGCTTTGGCACACGATAATGAAACGCTTGACCGCCTTGAGGCGCAGAACGACTGAAAAATGAGATTTGAAAATAAAAACGGCCCGACTCTGGCAGTCGGGCCATTTTGCTTTGCGTTTGTCTTTACTGCTTCACCAGATTAATGGTGACGCTGCCGCCGCTGGACTGAGTTAATGTGCCGTCCAAGTGGCCGCTGCTGGCAAATGCAATGGTTCCAGTGGCGGAAGCCGTAAATGCTGGATACTTGAACGTGACGTTCGCCCCGCCTGCATTTGTGACGGAGCCTGTGAGCGTTTCATCTTGTGCCGTGGTATTGTTATACCCGCTGCCGGTGAGAGTGCCGTCAGCCCCTGCGGTCACGTTCAATGTTCCCGACTGTGAATTCGAGGTGCTGAACGTGCCGATGTAATTCCCGGCAAACGGTGAGTTAGTAATCGTCGGTGTACTATTGTCATTGCCGCCGCCTCCCCCGCATCCGGCCAAAGCAAGCGCGGCCAGCGACGCCCCCACAGCAACAAGCGTCCAACGCTCCCGAAACTGTAAAATGTGATACATGGTATGTCTCTCTTTCTCGCCGCGTTTTCCGGCTAGGAAGCATTATTTTGCGAAACGGTATGAGGAAGTGTTAAAAGTAAAAGAGTAGACCTGCGTCCGCCGTTATCCGCCTCGGTATCGGGTAAAATGCCCGCATGAATGCGCGCCTGCTTCTTTTGCTGCTTTTGGCCCTGCCTACCCGGCCTGTTGCCGCGCAGTCCGCGCCGCCGGAGGCTCCCACAGGAATCTCGTCCTCGCTTCAAATGACTGCCGGGGAGCGGCAGTTTTTCGCGCTCGGCCTTACCCTGTCGCGGGGCGCATTTGCGTATGCGGAGCTGGCCCGGCAGGCAACCCTGGTGTCTCATACGCGCAGCAAAATCGCGCAGGTCGGGCAGCTCGGCAAACTGTCTCCGACGGCTCGGCGCAACCGGCTGACGGCACAGGCCGGGCTGACGCAGACGCTGGCGCTGATGCAGGCAATGAACGCGCCCGCGGCGGCTTTGATTCCTATCCGGCGGGCCGCAGAACGATTGGATGGGCCGCTGCCGATCACGTCTGATGCGCGTCCACTGGCGTTTTTCAATGGCGGGGCCGCCCAGACGCTTTCCTCACTCAGCGAGTTTGAGACATTATCTTCGCTGCCGGAAGACCCTGCGCTGCGGAACTGGCTGTCTTCGCCGGGAATCTGCGACTCCGCGCAGGTCTGGTACGGCGAAGGTGAGATCGCCGCGCTGGCCGAGATCGCCGCCGCCCAGCAGATGCCGGAACTGCTGCCGCCTGCTGAGCAGATTGCCACCGACCTGCGCGGCCTGCGCGACTGGCTGGCGCTGCGTCTGCCGGATGCGCCTTCGCCGGAGCAGGCTGCTCTCAAAGATGCTTTGGAAACGTTTCTGAGAGACGCCAAACCGGTGACTTCCGGCCAAAAATCGCGTAAACCGTTGTCTTCCGCGCAGCTTCACGCGCTGGGCGGCATCAGCCGCCTGCTTCAAACGCAGGTGCTGGGGCCGGACACCGCCTTGCACGAAGCCGCCTCCCCCCCTGAACTTTTCCGCCGAAGCCAGCCATGAAATGTGTTTTCTTTATCCTGGTGACCGTTTGCGCGCTGTGGGCCGCCCAGAAACTTGCCGCCGCGCCTGCTGCCCCGCCAATTCCCCAATACGCCAAATTGGAGGCATCGTTTACGCTTCCCAATCAGCATGGCAACCCATTTGATCCTGCCGACAACGATGTGCAGGTCACGTTCCGAGAGCCGGACGGCCAGAGCGTTACCACCCCGGCTTTCTGGGACGGGGACCGCTGGCGGGTTCGTTTCGCCCCCCCGCTCCTCGGCGCGTATACGCTGGCCGTCACGCGCGGCGGTGCGGCCCTCTCTCCGGCAGACCTGTTGCCGAGACGGTTTCGCTGCGTCCCATCGGACGCGCCTGGTTTTGTGCGGCGCGACCCGAAGATCACGCAGCGATTTGTTTTTGACAGCGGGCAAACCTACTCTCCGCTGGGCATGAACGTTGCCTGGACAGGCGGCCAGAGCGGCGGCTATCCACAGATATTTCAGCAGATGGGCGCGGCGCACATGAACTGGGCGCGGGTGTGGATGACATTCTGGGACGGCAAGGCGCTGGACTGGTCGCCGGACAAATCCAAAAATCCGGCGCGGGGGACATTGCTGCTGGACGCGGCCCGGCGCTGGGATGCAATTTTTGAGGCGGCGGATAAAAACGGCGTGTATGTGCAGATGACCTTGCAGCATCACGGCCAGTATACGGAAAAGACCGATCCGAACTGGCGGGACAATCCCTTCAGCGCGGCCAACGGTGGATTTCTGGCCCGCCCGGACAACTTTTTCACCGACCCCGAAGCCAGGCGTCTGACAAAAGCCAAGTACCGCTACATCGTGGCCCGCTGGGGCTGGTCGCCGCACCTGCTGGCGTATGAACTCTTCAACGAAGTCCAGAACATCGGGGAAGCGCAGAGCCATTTCGCGGATGTCGTCGCCTGGCACAAAGAGATGACTGCGTATCTGCGTTCCCTGGACATCAACCACCATCTCATCACAACCAGTGTGACCCTGCCGGGCGAGCCGCTGGCGGAGATCGGCCTGGATTACGACCAGCCGCACGAGTACGCCCCGGATTTGATCTCTTATTTTGCGAATTTACAGAGCGCAGACAAGCCGCTGTTCGTGGGGGAATGGGGGCCGAGCGATTTCAAGGCGGGGCTGATGGAGCAAACGCTGCATGACGGGCTATGGGCCAGCTTGATGGCTCCGACGGCAGGCGCGGGCCAGTT
The DNA here is from genome assembly GCA_965277095.1 of Capsulimonadaceae bacterium. Classification (GTDB taxonomy): domain Bacteria; phylum Armatimonadota; class Armatimonadia; order Armatimonadales; family Capsulimonadaceae; genus JANXMY01. The sequence continues at coordinate 1,154,908 of OZ255718.1, read as the reverse complement.
CTGGTCGTGGGACGAAGTGATTGCCCATCACTGGTGGCCGCAGTTCGCATCAGCGGCAGAGTTTGAACACAGGAGCAGCGCCGCGGAGCGGCGGGAGGAAATGGCGCGGGTCCGTATTCGCCTGCGGACAGCGGGCGCTTATGGCGACCTGTCTTTCGCGCCGTCCGGCGGCTGGAGCAAAGCAGGGCGCGAGACGGTCAGTGTCTCCCCCGGCGGCGCGTCTCCTGATTTGTCCGGCATTCCCTCATTTATTCAGGGCCGCTCTCACCGGGCCATGATGCCTCGCCCGATCACGTTTCTCTTGAACTGCCCTGCCGCGTGCCGATTTGAGATGAAACTGGGAACCATCGCCAAAGCCGGGGCGCATCCGACGCTGACAGTGGACGGCGTCCCCGCCGCCGAGGCGGATTTCTCGGCGGCGGACGCCGACCACGAGGCCGGGCGGACGCTTTCCGCCGCCCTGACCGCCGGACCGCATCAGGTCGCACTGTTTAACACCGGCCCGGACTGGTTCATTGTTTCCCGCCTGACGATCAGCCAGTATGCCCCGCCGGTCGCGGTTCTCGCCAAAGGCAGCAGTCACCGCCTTGTGTTCTGGGTCTACACTCGGAACCGGAGCGATGCGACGCCTGCCGGCGCCACACTTCTGCTGGACAGCCTTGCGCCGGGACACTATATGGCCCGCCTGTGGGACCCGTGGCAGGGCCGCGCACTCTCCGCCATGCCGCTGGTGCGCCGGGGCAGGAATTGGGAATTGACGCTGCCGCCATTTTCCAGAGACATCGCAGGCGTGGTGGAAAGCCTACCCTGGCCACGCACAGGTAAACTCATAATCGCCGGAGCCGATTTCGTGAACGGCCCCATCAGGAAGCGTCGCGGTCGCGGTGACATTGGGAGGAACGGTCACGGCCCAGTGAAACGCCGCGCCGTCCAGAGTCCAGGCGCTGGCGATGCGGCCATGCAGCGACTCAAAGGATGCGCGAACCGACGGCAGGCGGCGGCTGGGATACGGGTGCAGAAGCAGATGCGCGTAGCCGGGCCGGGCGGGGTCGGTGTCTATTCCGGCCGCATACCGCTGAAGCCATTCGCCGACTGAGCCGAGCGAGTAATGGTTGAATGAGTTCATGCCGGGGTCCTGGAAGCCTTTGTCCGTCGTCCAGCCGTCCCAGCGTTCCCAGATCGTCGTCGCGCCATGCCGGATGGAATAGCCCCAGGATGGGAATGTTTCGTTCAGCAGCAGGCGGTAGGCGACATCGGCATAGCCCGAGTCAGTCAGCACCGGGCAAAGGTAGCCCACACCGACAAACCCCGTGGACAGATGCCAATTCTTGGCTTCAATGTCTTCCACCAGATGTTTTGCCGCCGCCGTGCGCTTGTCTTCGGGCAGCAGGCCAAAGCGCAGGGCCAGCACATAGGCCGTTTGCGTGTCGCCCTTCAGTTTGGCGTCATTGGACACAAAGGCTGTATTGAAGGCGGCTTTGATGCTGTCAAAAAGCGCCGCATATTTGGCGGCATCTTCGGCGCGGCCCAAAAGCGCCGCGATTTTGCTCATCAGGGAAGCGTCATAAGCGAAATAAGCCGTCGCCAGCAGTTCTTTGTCCGTATCGGCGGCAATGGAAAGCCAGTCGCCGAAATCGTTATTGCGGCGGATGCGCCAGAGGCCGTCCGGGTTGACGGAATGCAGATACTCAATCCACTGCGCCATTGCGCCGTAATGCGTCTCTAGAAGGCGCGTGTCGCCGTAGACTTGGTAGATTGTCCACGGCACGATCACTCCCGCATCGCCCCAGGCCGGAGCGCCGTCCGACAGGTCCACCAGGCGCGGCGCGACATCGGGAAAGCCGCCGTCGGGCGACTGGGCATCGACCACGTCGTCCATCCATTTGGTAAAAAACGCGGCCACGTCCCGATTTCCCGCCGCCGTGCGAACGAAGATTTGCGCGTCCCCCAGCCACCCTAATCGCTCGTCGCGCTGCGGGCAGTCGGTGGGGATGCTCAAAAAATTGCCGCGCTGGCCCCAGTCAATGTTCTGTACCAGTTGATTGACCAGCGGGCTGGCGCATTCAAATTCACCCGTTTTTGGAATGTCCGAGTGCAGGACGCAGCCTGTGACGGTGTCCAGGCCGGGAACGCCGGGATAACCCGTAATTTCCACATACCGGAAGCCGTGAAATGTGAAATGCGGCTCATAAGTTTCGACGCCCTGCCCGCTTAAAATATAGGTTTCGGTGGCTTTGGCGGAGCGCAGGTTGGTGATGTAAAGCGAGCCGTCGGGGTTGAGGATTTCGGCAAATCGCAGGCGGACAATGGTTCCTGCGGCTCCCTGCACTTGGAGGCGAACCCAGCCGACCATGTTTTGCCCCAGGTCAAAAATGCAAGTCCCCGGCGCAGCGGGCGTGACGGATTGGGGCGTCAGTTCTTCGGTCAGGCGAACCGGCGGGTCGGCCTGCGCCGCCAGCCGGACATCACCCGCCCCGCCGCCTTCCGGGTTGACCGGCAGCCAGGCGGCGGCGTCGAAACCGGGCGTGTCCCAGCCGTCCAGGGTCAGACGGGCGTCGTAAGTTTCGCCCATGAGCATATCCGAGAAAAGAATCGGCCCGGTCGCCGCCTGCCAGTGCTGATCCGTGCCGACCGTTTCCGCCGTTCCGTCGGCGTGCTCAATGGCAAGCTGCGCCAGCAGATGCGGGCGCTTGCCGTAGTTTTCGCGCTTGCTGTCAAAGCCGACATAGCCCGCATACCAGCCGTCGCCCAGAATCGCGCCCAGCGTGTTCGCACCGGTCTGCACCAAGTTCGTGACATCATAAGTCTGGTACGCAAGGCGTTTCTTGTAATCGGTCCAGCCGGGGGCGAAATGGGCGTCTCCGACGCGCCGGCCGTTTACGGACAGCCGGTAAACGCCGCGCGCGGCCGCCGACAGCGTTGCGCGCGCGACAGGCTTGTGCAGGGTGAACTCCCGGCGGAAATAAGGGCAGGGGGTCAGATCAAGCATCGGCTGCGGGGGCGGCCCGCTGATCCACTCCGCATTCCAATCTTCCGGGGACAGCAGGCCCATCTGCCAGAACGCCGCTTCGCTCCACTCCGAGGGCTGATCGGCCTCATCCCAGACGCGCACAGTCCAGGCGACGCGCTGGCCGGACCTTAAAGCCTTGCCGGCATAGGGAATGTGTGTGGTCTGGGATGAGGCGACTTTGCCGCTGTCCCAGAGAGTGCCTTCATCGGCGAGAACTTGGTAAGCCGTCTGCTTGACGTTCTGCCGTCCCGGCGCTTCCAGCCGCCAGAACAAACGCGGGGCCGGAGCATCAATGCCGAGCGGATTGGTTCGGTACTCGCAGCGCAGCGCGACGGGGTGAAGCGTGTTGGTCATTAAAAGTGCCTTTACGTCAGTGGAATGAGCAATGACCTCTAGTGTATCACAGGCAGGCCGCGCGTGTCCAGAAATTTCCTGCTGTCTCCCTGCAATTTTTCGGCATGAATTCGGCGGCGGCACGGCGAATAGCCAGCCAAGATGCGTGGGCATTCACACGTTCCGCCCGGCGATCCTGCGCGGCTGCCACCCACGCAACTAATCCATTTCTGCCGGACATTCATCGGGTACACTGCATCCATGCGTTATATTGGCAGCAAAGAAAACTTGCTCGGCTTCATTGAAAATACAGTCACGGCCAGCGGTATCACTCAGGGGACGTTTTGCGACCTGTTCGCCGGAACCACAACGGTCGGTCAGCACTTCAAGCGGCGCGGCTTCCAAGTGATTTCCAATGACCTGATGGAATATTCCTTTGTTTTCGGCAAAGCCTATCTGGAAAACAATCATGCCAAAGCTCACTGACAAAAAAATCGCTTCTGTTTCTTGGGAAGAAATCGTCACGGAAGCGATGCTCGCGTTGACTGATGGTAAAGCCAGCGTAGAAGTCACTACCGATGAAATGTACAAGTGGATTGAAAGCACCGAATATCTCACGGAGTATGGACGCACACCAGATGTTGATTGGGACCCTCTTTATCCCTCCTATCAATCCTCGCTTCAGCTTCGCTGGCAGAGAATGGTAAACGACGGCAAACTTATTCGCAAAAGAAGCGGAGTATATCAACTTCCCCATTCGCAGGTGTCGTCACCTACCCTGAAGTGGGAGCAGATGGTGGAAACAGATCAGGAAGTAACGGAACTTACCGCAAAGAAAGTAACTGTCCAGCGAATTCAGCGCAGCCAGAAACTGCGCGATCTTCTTGTCAATTACTATGATTCGCATTGCCAAATTTGCGGTGAAAATTCTCCGTTTCTCATTCCGACAGAAATTACCGGGCGGTTCTATGTCGAGGTTCACCATGTCAATGGTCTGGCAGAGTCTTATGCGTTGCAACAAAGTGGATTGCGTGTTGGATTACGTGTGAACGGGCTGGAAAACTTAACGGTATTATGTCCTCATCATCATGCCACGCTTCATCATCATTGGCCTAATTATGAGTTTGACCGAAAAGAATTGCGTTGGCGGCACACTCAAGGTGGCGTACTGGCAATTAAGCATGTCAGCGACGAACACGCAGACCTTTTGCAACAAAGTCATTAATTTAACTGTTGATAGGAGATAGGATCATGCGATGTTTGCTTTATTATGAGCCATTTGGCCAGACGCGCCAAGAGAAACGGGAAGGTTTTCGGATAAATGGCACGAGCTATATATTAGGGGATGGATTTGCCCATAGCAGTATTGACAGCGCGAAGTGCGAAATGAGATATTTTGCAAGACATCTGCGGCGTGAGGGCTGGAAGGTTAAGGGCAGTGTGCGACAGGGATATTATGAGACATTTCGCGAAAAAAAGCACCGCATATTATATGTTCGCCCAGTAGAATAGAGAATTTCAGCGACCAATGCACCATCTCGTAACTATTTGCGCGTTCGCCGTGCCTCGGCAATTCAAGCATTGAATGGACGCGGGTTCCAAACGATTGCCCAAATTGAGACACGACTAACCCAGGCTGGTTTGACCGTAGACAAAGGTGCGCTCATAGATGATTTGACGGGATTGGAAAATATCGGACTGCAACTCGAACGCAACGCTTCCGGCGCATACCGACTGCTGGATAAGGTGCAGAGCCTTGTCATGCCTCCATTTACAGTCGCTGATACACAACGGGGAGATGTTCAGCGGATCAAAGATGAGGTACGAAACCGCCTGATTCATGTTCCCCATGAGCGGCTTGTTTTAATTGATCTGAGCTTTGACAGTGTGCAGAATCGATTGTTTGAACAGGAAACTATGTCGCTGCTGTTGGAGTGCGGTTTTCAAGTCGCGCCATTAGTCGGCGGAGCCAACCGGCCCGACGGAGTAGTATACACGCAAAATCTACCCAACAATTATGGATTGATTGTGGATTCCAAAGCCTATTCCAATGGTTTTGACTGCGGCGCAAATCAGCGACGGGAGATGCAGAATTATATTCAGGAAAACATCACCCGGCCTACGCCACATCAAACGTCCTGGTGGCAGGATTTTCCCGCCACGCTGACGCCACCCGGCGATTTTCGGTTTTTGTTCGTCAGCAGTCGTTTTGTTCGGGACTTTCGCAGCCAGTTTCAGCGGCTGAGTCAAATTACCAGCCATACGCGCGGGGCCGGAATAACTGCCGCTAACCTTTTGCTTTATGCCGAAGCCCTGAAAAGTGGTCAGGCATCCCTCCCCGATGGTTCTCAACGCTTTGGCACACTCGATGAAGTCATCGCTTAGGGCAGAAGCAGGCAGGGAAAATGAGGATGAGGGGCGAACAGAACGGCAGCGATTTTCACAAAATCTTTCGCAAAGGGGAGCGCCTGATGCCTGCTTCTGCCTGGGGATCAATCACGCCCTGGAGTTTCAGCCTTACCTTTCGCGCTGCGAATGGCAGGTGGCGACGGATAAAGTGCTGGCGTATCTGGGAAAGTGAGTTTCGTGAGAGTCGTTACAATGCGGGCGGCATAGTTTTGACGAACGCTTCGACGCACACGGCGTCCCACTGCGTCCCGCCCCCTTCTTGCAGGATGGAAATCGCTTTGGCCCGCTCCATGCCTTTGCGGTAAGGACGATCTGTGGTCATTGCGGAAAACGCATCGGCAACAGCCATCAAGCGCGCCGTCAGCGGCGTTTCTTCGCCCTTCAGCCCAAACGGGTAGCCCCCACCGTCCCAGCGTTCATGGTGATGCCGCACCGCATCCAGTGTTTCTTCCAATCCGATAACGGCAGAGACCATGATGGCTCCCATCATGGGGTGCTGCTTCACTGCTTCAAATTCAGCTTCGGTCAGCCTTCCCGGTTTGCGGAGAATAGCGTCGGGAACGCCGATCTTGCCGACATCATGCAGGAGCGCGGCCACCCGGATAGTTTGCAGCACGGCCTCGTCCAGCCCCAGCTCGCGGGCAATCAGCACACTGTAGTGCATCACATCTTCCGAATGGCGGCGTGTGTAGCGGTCTTTGTTGTCTACCGCCGTCACGAGCGCATCCATCATGGAGAAGCCCTGCACATGCTGCTGTGCCGAGCACCGAATGTCCTGGGCCTCCGCCTCTATCCCGCCCCCGGTTTTTGACCAGCGCAGACGCTCATCTGCCTGCCGCATCACTTCATGGCGGTCGGCGCTCTGCATGGGAAACAGAGCCGCCCCCAGAGAAACCCCAATGGGGATCGTCATTTCCTGCCCGGCGAGGCGGTAAAAGAAGCCATCCAGCTCGGCCCGCAGCCGGGCTTCCATGTCTTCGGCAGACAGGGGGCCGACACGCGGGAAAAGCATGGCAAATTCATCTCCACCAAACCGGGCAATGATTTCTCCGGGATGACAGATGGATTGGAGCTTGGCGGCAGTCATTTGCAGCACTTTGTCGCCGGTCGCATGACCGTACACATCGTTGAAAAACCGGAAGTTGTCTAAGTCCAGCATGACCACGGCCAGGATTGTATTTTCCCGCAGGGCGCGCTCGGTTTCTTCCTTCAGCCTGCTTTGAAACGCACGGTGATTGAGCAGCTCCGTCAGCGAATCAAGGTCGGCGCGATGCGTGGCCTCCTGTAGCGCCTGCTGCTGACGAGCTTCCTGCGCCTTGCGCTCAGTGATGTCCTGAATCGTCCCGACGACGCGCACAGGCCGGCCAGCGTCATTGAAGATTTTACTGCCGAGGGCGTGGAGCCAGTGGATGCTTCCATCCGGCCAGACCACGCGGTACTCCATCTCGTAATTTTGGACCGCACTGATGACTTTCTGCATGACTTGTTTGACATAAGCGCGGTCTTCCGGGTGGATCAGTTTCAAAAGGCCGGCCCGGTTCAGGGTCGCCTCCGGCGGCAGACCCAGGTTTGCACGGGTGACGCTGGAAAACGCCGTGTATTCCTGCGTCCGCAGGTCTAGGTCCCAGGTGCCAAGCTTTCCGCTTTCCAGCGCCAGGCTCAGACGCTGCTCGTTCTCGCGCAGCATGGCTTCCACCCGATCCCGTTCCTGTTCCGCATCTTTGCGGCGGCTGACATCGTGCTGAATGCCGACAAAAAACGTCAGCGTCCCCTCGTCGTCCCGCACAGGCGCAACGCTGAGTTCATTCCAGAACGTCGTACCGTTCTTTCGGTAGTTGAGCAGGGTAACACGGCAGGGCTGACCCGCATGGAGCGCTTCACGCAGGTGGCGCACGGTCTCCGGGTCGGTTTCTTTGCCTTGCAGGAAACGGCAATTGTGTCCAAGAACTTCCTGCACTCTATATCCGGTCATAGACAAAAAGGCCGCATTGCAATAATTCAAGGGCCAGTCCGGCAGACGAGCATCCGCAACCGTAATCCCTTCGGCGGCGTTGGAAAACGCGGCTGCCAGGAGTCGCAGGGACTCATCGTCGAGTTTTTGTTCATTTCCCGGCAGCAGCGCGTGCATGGCAGCATCCTGTTCCGACCCGCCGCAGGAGAAAAGCCTCACCCGGTGGGATATTGTCCAAAGCATCCAGGATCAATTCGGTTTGTATTGCAGTGGTAACGTTGGGGTGCAATCAGAAGCGTGACTACAATGATGTTTGTACCCTACTCAAAGCGCCCAGCAAACAAGCACGTCGGGAGAAAGCATTGCTTCCTCCCAACGTTTGTGTTCTTTCTCTCGCGGGGTCTCATTTGTGGACGCTTTCGCCCTTCACGTCCTGTGCGGCTTCCATGATCGCTTCGGCCAGGGTCGGGTGAGCATGAATGGTGTGCATCAGCTCATCAATCGTGCTTTCCAGTTTGATGGAAACGCAGGCTTCGTGGATCAAATCCGTCGCGTGGGGGCCGACGATGTGGACGCCTAAGATTTCGCCGTATTTGGCGTCGGTGACAATCTTGACCAGGCCGACATTTTCGTTGATCGCCATGGCTTTGCCCAGCGATTTGAAGGTGAACTTGCCGACTTTTACTTCATAGCCCGCCTCTTTGGCCTGCTGCTCGGTCAGCCCCGTCCAGGCCATTTCCGGCTCGGTGTAGACGCAGTAGGGAACGGCGGTGTAGTCCATTTTGACGGCGTGGCCCAGCGCGTTCTCGGCAGCGACTTCACCTTCGCGGGTAGCGACATGGGCCAGGCCCCCGCCGGCGGCGTCGCCGATGGCGTAGATATGCGGGACGCTGGTTCGCATATACTCGTCCACCAGGATTTTGCGGTCAAATGTGACCCCGGCGGCCTCAAGGCCCAGGCCGTCCGTGTAAGCGCGGCGTCCGACGCCGATCAGCAGCTTGTCAAATGCGAGTTCCCCGTCGCCTTTTTCGGTGACATATTTCAGCTTTTTGCCCGGCACGTCAATCGCCACGACTTTGGTTCCGGTCATCACTTTGATGCCGGACTTTACAAGCAGCTTTTGCAGCTCGACGGACAGATCGGGGTCGGCAGCGGGAACAATGTTGGGCAAAAGCTCAATCAGCGTCACTTCCGCGCCGAGGCCCCGGTAGGTGTAAGCAAATTCCGTCCCCACCGCGCCGGAGCCAAGCACGACGAGGCGCCTGGGGACTTCCGGGGCGGACACAGCTTCGTTGGAAGTCCAGAGCGTCGTGTGGCCTAGCTTACCTGACGCCTTACGGCTTCGGACTTCGCGGTTGTCAATAAATACATCGGCGTCGGATGTCTCCGCCCCGATTATTTGGATGGATGGGTGCAGCTTGGCGACGACGCTGCCGGTGGCAAGAATGATGGAGGCTGCCGTCACTTTCTCTGTCTTGCCGTCTTCCGTCGTCGCTTCCACGGTATGCGCGTCCAGCAGCTTGCCCTTGCCCTTGATGAAGCGCACCCCGGCCTTTTTGAGAAGAAATTCCACGCCGCTGACCAGAGTTTTGACGACTTTGTCTTTGCGGGCCATCAGCGCAGGAAAATCGTAGCCGATCTCGCCGCTGATGGTCAGGCCGAAGTCGGCAAAGTGCTTGGCCTGCTCCAGCGCGGCCACTGAGCCGATCATGGTTTTGGTGGGAATGCAGCCCCAGTTGAGGCACGTCCCGCCGGCATTGTCAAAGTCAATGCAGACGACTTTCGCGCCCATTTTGGCGGCATGGATCGCCGCCGGATAGCCCCCCGGCCCGCCGCCGATCACTACCAAATCTACATCGTACTGCGCCATATAATTTATCCCTCAGCAAACTGCACTCTATTTGTGAAAAGCTCTATTTGTGAAAAAACTCTATTTATGTAACACGAAATCGGCACAGTTTGTGCCTAACGACCAATGCCCGAGGCGGGACTCGAACCCGCATGAAGTTGCCTTCGAGGGATTTTAAGTCCCTTGTGTCTGCCATTCCACCACTCGGGCCGGGTTTTCTCCGAACAGAAATACCGCGAAAAGTATACCACGCGGCGGGAAAGGAAGTCAAACAGCAGCAGAGCGGCGGGCGGCGTTTGTTTCGGCAAGGCAGAGTGGCCCGGTGATCCTCTTTACATCAAGCACACTCACAGGGCGGGGCCTGACAGCCGTCAAGTAAAGCAAATAAAACAAAAAAGCCGCCGGACAGTATCCGGCGGCCTTCTGGGTTCCTGTTACGAAGCCAGCTTCCCCGCCTGGTCGGTCTTTTCCCAGGCGAACTCGGCGTGGCCGAAATGGCCGTTTTTGGCAGTCTGGGAATAGATGGGCCGGGTCAAATCCAGCAATTGAATGATGCCGCGCGGGGTCAGGTCGAAGTTGGCGCGGACGCGGCGGCTGATTTCGTCTTCCGGGATTTTGTTTGTGCCGAAGGTTTCCACGAAGACCGACACGGGTTCGGCGACGCCGATGGCATAGGCAAGCTGGATTTCCACTTTGTCGGCCAGGCCCGCCGCGACGATGTTTTTGGCGATGAACCGGGCCGCGTAGGCCGCCGAGCGGTCTACTTTGGAAGGGTCTTTGCCGGAGAATGCGCCGCCGCCGTGACGGGCGTAGCCGCCGTAGGTGTCCACGATGATCTTGCGGCCCGTGACGCCGGTATCGGCCTGCGGGCCGCCGATGACGAAGATGCCGGTGGGATTAATGTGGTATTTGATGTCGTGGGTGACATACTTGGCATACTCGGCCAGAACGGGCTGGACGACATGCTCCATGACCAGAGCCTGCACGTCGCGCTGTTTCAATTCCGGGTCATGCTGGGCGGAGAAAACAATCGTATCAATGGACTGCGGTTTGTCGGTCGCTGGATCGTAGGCAATGGTGACCTGGGACTTGGCATCAGGGCGCAGACCCAGACCGCCGCCTTTGCGGATAGCGGCATAGCGGGCCGTGAGCTGATGGGCAATGGTGATGGGCAGCGGCATCAGTTCCGGCGTTTCGTTGACGGCCAGGCCAAACATCATGCCCTGATCGCCTGCGCCCTGCGCTTTGTCACCTTTCGCGCCGGCATCCACGCCGACGGCAATATCGGGGGACTGTTTTTGCAGCGCGACGAGAACGCCCGTCGTGTCGCCGTCAAAGCCGTATTCCACTTTGGTGTACCCGGCATCGTTGATAGCGGCGCGGACGACATCGGGGATTTCCACATAGCCCTGGGTGGTGACTTCCCCGGCAATCACGGCCAGGCCGCGCGTCAGCAGGGTTTCCACGGCAACGCGGCTTTTGACATCCTGGCGCAGCAGTTCATCCAAAATGGCATCGCTGATCTGATCGGCCAGCTTGTCGGGATGTCCCTCAGAGACGGACTCAGACGTGAAGAGTTTAACATCGGGCATGGTGTGTTGCTTCCTTTTTCGTTGGTGCGAGGATAGCAAGCGCGGTTCAGGAGAAATAATCAAGAGAAGCTGGTCAAGAAAGGGTAAGCGGGGAACTGTCGCCACGCTGGCATCTTAACTCTTGCGCGCAAGACCCTGCTCTAATCAAGTCAGGGAATCCGCGCCGGATTTAGCACCTGCCCCAGCATTGCTGCTGGGGTGGTTGTTGTGGTTTCACAGGGCCGGTCCCTCCACCACTCTTGAGTTTCAATCCTCACCCGCCATTCAGCGGGTGCAAATCGTGCTGTGCTATGCAGTTGTTCCTGTATGATAGCACGGCCCGCCCGGATTTGTCAATCGGGAGGCGAAAAAGAAAACAACGTCTCCCAAAAAACTGGTATTTAATTCAGCGCTTTAAATTACAAACCGCATCACTTTGAATGAAAGCCGGGTATACTCATGCGGAAACCTATCATTTTCGCCGCCCTGCCTGAGACTTGATGCTGTTCCCGTGCCTGTGGCTCTGCTGACACAAAGCAATACAGAAAGAAAAGCAAACACCATGACACGTTCTTCGATTAGCCTGTGCCTGTCCGCTTTTTCGCTCACGGCCTTCTCCGCCGGAAGCGTTGTGCCTGCTCTGGCCCAAACACCGGACGCGGCGTCTGCCCCCGCCTCTCAGACTGCCGGCAGCAGCACGGACACCGGCAGCAGCACGGACACCGGCAGCAGCACGGACACCCGCAGCCATTCTCACAGCGATGCTTCCGCGCTGCTTTTGCTGGGAGCGGTCGCCGGCGGTGCCGCTCTGCTGGGCGGCGGCAGCCACGGATCAAGCAGTTCTTCCGCTGGCGGCTTCACGTCGTCCGCGCTGGCCCCGGAGGTCATTTACACGCAGCCTGCTCCGGTCGTTTCCGCGCCGTCGGCTGCGCCCGCAGTTCTCACGACACCCGTACCCGCGGTCCTCACGACGCCCGTACCGAGCATTGTGGCAAAAGCTCCTGCGCCCGCGCTCCCGGTCAAAGGGGGAACAGTTTCCGCCCCGGTCACGGCTCCGATAATCCTTTCCATCACGCCGCCTGTCAAAGCGCCCGTTGCAGTTTCCGCGCCGACGTTCGGCCCGGTCAGCCCGGTTCTCGTGATCACTTATCCGGCTCCGACTGTGGCGGCGGCCCCCAAGCCGGCTCCCGTGAAGTTCGTCGCCCCGACCGCGCCGGCGTCCCTGAATGCGCCGATCCGCACGTATTCCCCGCTGGCTGCGACGGTTCCCGAACCGGGAACAACTATGGCGCTGGCCCTGGGCGGGCTTTTGCTGGGTGGTCTGGTGCTGCGCGCGCGCCGCTTTTCCCGCGCCGCAAGCTCCGCGCACTGATAGCCCTTCTTTTCGGAACTGAAAAAGCCCGCCCTTGCTGATGCAGGGGCGGGCTTTTCTGTGTTTGTGCTTCCGCAGGTTAGAACGTCAGCTTCAGAGCTGGCTTGCCGGATGGGGCGGTTCGGCTGTTGAACGCGCTGTAAACACCGTCGGCGGTGTCGTCGATGAGCTGAAGTGTCACCACCTGGCCGGCTTTGTCTTTCAGATAAGCCGAAAGGTCCCAAGTGTAGACGCCCAGCGCCGGGCCGACGGTGGCGGTAGCGGCCAGTGTGCCGCTGCTGCTGGTATCGTTGTTGAGCTGCTCGGAAGCGGCTCCTGTAGACGCGGCGACGTTCCAGGTCAGTGTGTCTTCATTCCAGGCGGAGCCGGAAATGCCGTAGACTTTGCAGACGGCTTTGGACCGAGCCGGGGTCGCTCCTGCCAGCGTCAGCGTCAAGGTCGCCGTCGCCGGTGCGGTTGTAACGCCGGTGAGATCGAACTTCAAGTAAGTTACCCGATTGAGCGTGTTCGGCTTTGTCGTGAACTTTTTGACGATCAGCGTGGTCGGCGCGCCGAAGTGTTTTCCTGCCGCCGCCGCGCCGGCAACGTAGGTATCCGCGACAGCCGCGAGTGTCACGGGCTGCGGCGCAGCCGGGGGTGTCACCGGAGGCACAGGCGGTGTCACCGGCGGAGACGTCACCGGAGGCGGAGGAGGCGTGGCCGGTGGCAGCGGGGACGTTGCCGCCGCCGGTGCGATGACAAACAAAGTGATGCTCTGCGCGGGAAGTGTCTCGGTCAGCGCGCCGGCCGTGACCGGCGCATCCGCAAGGCGTGTGATCGCATTTGCGGACGTAAGCTGCCAGGCTTGGGCGGTGGCACCGGCCTGGAAGTTCGCCAGGTTCACCGTCACAGGGGCAGTGGCATACAGGTCTTTGTTGATTACCACCACAGTCATCGCACCGTCGGACGAGCGGAGGGCGGCGAACGATGAGACTTCGTCCGGGTTGGGAGCCGTGTCGGAAATGCTGGTGTCGCCGAAGCCGGACTTGCTGCCGTCATAGTTGCGGAACATCTTCATCGCCAGATACACCGGCGAATTGGCAGCCGGCACAGTCCAGCGAGTCGCCATGTCCAGTCCTTCGCGCCCAAAGATTCCGTAAATGTCGGCCTGGGTCGTGGCGCCGTTGATGTTGCCTTCCGCCCCCCAGTTGTATTCGGTGATGGCGGTCTTCGTGCCGGGATAGTAAGTATTCACCCAGCCTTTCATGCGAGGGATAAGCTGTACCTGCGTTCCGATCCAGCTTTCCGACGTATAAGCCGGGTCCCAAAGCTGCCGTGTGGAGCGATTACGCATCAGCGCCATGCTGTCGGTGACGGTGTCGCTGTATTCGCCCGCCTGCGGGTAAAAGTGGAGGCTGAACACGTCCAGCGTCCGCTGCCCGGAGGCCTGGTCATGCTGCTGCACCTGCTGAAGCAGCCAGGGAAGGTAATCCATGCCCCCATGCGCCGTGCGGTCGGGCATGGTTGCACCCCAGCCATTTGCATTGGCGTACTGCTGATCGGCGCCGCTGTAAAGGTAGCCGGCCCAGCCCCATTCTTCGGGAGCCACGACCTGCGCGGATGGGTCGGCGGCCTTCACTTTTGCGCCGTAAGTTACAATGTCGTTTTCGACTTCGGCCATTGTCGCGCCGCTGGGATGCACATCCCGGTGCGTGGAATGCCAGATGCTCGGCTCATTGTCCAGAATGTAATACTTCAAGCCGCCATTCGCCGCGGTTCCCCATTTGCCGACCAGATGATTGATCCAGCCGCCTTCCACATCCACACTATCGGGAACATCGGCATCGGTGGGAGCGTTGCCGGTGATAGGCGACCCATCCGCATGGGCACCGTTGCCGGCGTCAGGCATCCAGTAATCGGTGTATTGCTGCGCGCCGTATTTAGCCACGGAGAAACTGGAAAGGGTGGTGCGCCCCGGCCCCAGATTGGCGACCCAGCCGATGGTCGGAATGGTCAGCATCGCCTGTGCGCCACCGGCCTGCGAAGCGGCGACAAACGAGTCGCCGCGCCCGCCGGGAGTGGGGTCGGAATCGGCGATGCTTTCGAAGTAATAATCGGAGGCTTTGTTATCGGCGTTGAGCTGCCAGTTGTAGCGGCTGGTGTTGTTGCCGCCCATGCGGTTCAGCGGGGCATTGAGGTCTGCCAGGGAAGTCGCATCCCCATAAGCCACGCCGTAAATCAGCGGATTGATGGAGTGTTTATTAGCGGCGGCATCCACGCTGACCGTCACCGGCCCGTTGGTCACGGCGGTGCTTGTCAGCGCGATGTCGTCCACATAAAAGGGGACTGACGAGCCATTGCCGCTGCACTCTTGAATCCAGAAGCCGTCCATCGTCGATTGGCCGGCCACGCCCAGGCTTGCCAGTGGAATCGTGACCAGTTCCCAGGTATTAACGGGAGGAGCGGGGATCGCAACGGCGGTTTGCGCGGCTCCGCTCAAGGTAGCCTGCACATGCAGGGTACGACCGGAGGCTGCGCCGCCGTTGATCCAGAATGTAAGCGCGGTATACGGGATGCTGCTGAAAGCGTCGTGATGCAGGTACAGCGCCTGCCAGGCGCCGGTGGTGACGGCAATGGAGTCGCTGCCGGTATGGGGAACTGCCGTGGAAGCGAAATCAGCAGCCGCCCAGCTCCAGCTTGACCAGGCATTTTGCAAAGAATCCGTGTAAACCGCCTGATCGGCGTGCGCGGGAGTCGTCGGAAGTGCGAAAAGAGGAGCCATTAAAGCTCCAACAGACACGACGTACAACTTAAATCGTCGTGAAAACATGGAGAGTGTTTCCTTTCGAGGGGAATTGCTATAAGAGGCGCGGGAGCCACACCGAGAGTGCCAAGCCGCCGACGCCGATGGGTTTGCTTTAAACATACCCTAGGTATCGGAAGCCAGACCTGAAAACAGAAGACTGACATCTTTACCGGGCCGGAGCGGGGGGCGTCATTCCTGGATTAGCCTGGCACAAAATTCCATTTCATTATAACATGACTTTCGCAAGCCGAAGCCGCTGAAATGGAAGAAAAGAGTCTATGCGCGAGGATTTTCCTTCGGGTATAATCGCCGTCATGGACTCAGATATGGACTCAGATATGGACTCAGAAAATACCGAAACCGTTGTCGTTATTACCGCCGTAGGGCGGGATCAGCCCGGCATCATTGCCGCGCTGGCCAAAGCCGTGTTTGACCTCGGCGGCAATCTGGATGATGCCACAATGACGCGCCTGCATGGCGCGTTTTCCACAATGGTGGCGGCCCGCCTGCCGATAGGACGCACGGAACAAGATGTTCGAACAGCCCTCGCGCCCGTCGCGGCGGCTCAGGGGCTGACACTGGCGGTGCAGACGGTTCCGGCGATGACAGACGAAGATGCGCCGGACACGCAGATCACGGTCTACGGGGCGGACCGGCCCGGCATTGTCTACCAGGTAGCCGCGCGGCTGGCCGCGCGCGGGGTCAACATTACCGACATGGACACGCGCCTGACCGGAACCGCTGCCGCGCCGGTATATGTCATGCTGCTGGAAGCCGTCGCGGGCGACGCCGACTTGTCGGAAGACCTGGCCGCCCTGCGGGACGAGCTGGGCGTGAATGTGTCCGCGCAGCCGCTGGACACGGAGGCCCTTTAGCCCCCTATGTCCGCCCGTCCCCTCGTTCTTTATCCCGATCCTCGTCTCAAAACGCCCTGCGCGGCGATTGCGGCTTTAGACGACTCTGTGCGCGGCTGGGCCGCGGATTTACTTGCAGCTATGGACGCCGCCCCGCCCCGCACGGTAGGGATTGCCGCGCCGCAGGTAGGAATTTTGTCCCGGCTGGCGATTGTGGATACAGCGCGCAACCCGAAGCACCCCGGCGGTCACGGCCTGCTGATTTTAGTCAATCCACAAATCATCGCCGCCGAGGGGGAGCAAGTCTTTCGGGAAGGCTGTCTGAGCCTGCCGGATTACACCGCCAACATTCGCCGCGCCCAAAATATCACTGTCACCGCTCTGAATTTGGACGGCGAACAAATCTCCATAACTTCCGAGGGCTTTGAGGCCGTCGTTTTGCAGCATGAGATTGACCACCTGGACGGCCTGCTGTTTTTGGACCGCGTTGCGAATGTCAAAACCGATCTGTTTCGGCGAAAAAGTGCCTGACCGGGTATAATCGCCGCATCTTTCACCATCTTATTTCAGAGGAGACAGACTTTTGACAAGCCTCACGCTGGCACAAGCCGTCTGGCCGCGCCGCGCCGATCACCGGGCCGCCGCGCTGGGCCGCGACTGCTTTCTCGCTCTGGCCTTCAGCCTGCTGACTGCGGTTTCGGCCCAACTGACCATCCATCTTCCGCTGGTTCCGATTACTGGACAGACCTTCTCCGTGCTGCTGACCGGCGCCCTGCTCGGCCCGCGTCTGGGCGCACTCACGATGCTGCTGTATCTGGGCGAAGGGCTGGTGGGCCTGCCGGTCTTCGCCGAGGGCCACAGCGCCTGGACTCCCAGCACATTGATCGCTCTGCCCACTATTCTTGGCCCCTCCGCCGGTTATTTGTTCTCCTACCCCTTCGCGGCGGGTCTGGTCGGCTGGCTGGCGGAGCGCGGCTGGGATCGGAAGCCGGGAACCATGCTGGCCGCCATGCTGCTGAGTTCTATTATCATCTTCATATTTGGCGCGGTCTGGCTGGCCCGTTTTGTCGGCGCGTCCCATGCGTTCACCGTGGGGGTTTTGCCCTTCCTGCCGGGCGACACGCTCAAAGCCCTACTCGCGGCGGGCCTGCTGCCCGCCGGATGGAAGATGCTCGGCGTAAAGCGCGGAAAATAACATGGACGCAGCGCGAGGCAAACGCAATTTAGGGGCGGTATATACGCCAACTAAAATTGCGGATTTCATGGCGTCCCTTGCGCCTCCGCCGCCGGGCGTCTGCTGGGATGTTTTAGAGCCTGCGTGTGCCGATGCGCCCTTTTTGCAGGCATTCGTCAGGCAGGCGGGAAAAGGCCACCGGCTCACCGGGGTCGAATTTGACCCGGATAGTTTGAGTGTCTTTCAGGTTCCCCAGAGCCGCCATGTTCACGCGGATTACCTGTTGTGGGAACCCGGCGAACACTATGATCTTGTCATCGGCAATCCGCCGTATGGAATTATCGGGGCCGCTTCGCATTATCCCCTTCATGGCTTGCTGGACGCCAAACGGGAGTATCAAAAGCGTTTCCAGACCTGGCATGGGAAATACAACGTTTACGGCGCTTTTATTGAACAATCCGTGAACCTTCTGAAAGATGGCGGCCATCTTGTCTTTGTGGTTCCGTCCACCTGGCTGCTGCTGGATGATTTTGCCCCCCTGCGCCAGTTCCTGGCGGAGCGCGGGCCTCTGGAGATTTATTATCTGGGCAAAGCGTTTGCAAAAGTTGCGGTGGTCGCAGTCGTCCTGCACTTTACGAAGGGTAAAAACTGCGGTCATCTTTCTTTGTACGATCAAACCGTTCCTGCCGCTGAAGCGACAGGCTGCGCGGACAGAACCCCCTTCGGGGCTGAAGATGCAGACCTATTCCCTAGCCCCGAAGGGGGTTCTGTCCGTGTAGACCGGCCCTTGAGGGTCGGGGCAAGCGGTGATGCAGCAGCGTCATACACGACAGAAAATTACCGGGGCGATTTGATCTGCTTCCACACGCCGGGGACGAAGGAGTTTGAAACGCAATCGGATGTTACGTTAGGGGATGTCTTCAAAGTGCATTTCGCGGCCCGCAGCCCGGAATACAAAAAAAGCGTGTGGGTGAGCGAGACGCGGGAGCCGGGAATGGAAGCGGTTCTTACCGGGCGCAATCTCAAACCGGGCTGGATTGATTACGAACGAAACTACAGCGGCCTCTGGATGAAGCCGGAACACGCGCCCCAAATGCGCTCGTTCTATGGCTTCCCGCATATCGTCGTGGCGCACACGAAAGGCGCAAAAGTTGTGGCCGCTTATGACCGTCGATGCGCCGCATGGCGCGAGGATTTTCACTTGATCCCCCGGTTGCCGGTGGATGAGGAAGCAATTGTGGATTATCTCAACAGCGCTCCGATGCAGGCGTATGTGCAGACGCTTTACCGGGACTTGACGCCGCACCTGACCCGGACGCAGCTGCTTCGCCTGCCCCTTCCCCCGAAATATGCCTCGAAACTGGCCCCTAACCCCAATTCTGGGGGACAGGACAAGGAAAGGCCACTTCTTTCCGGCTCCCCAGAATTGGGGCGGGGGGGCCGTCTTCCCCCGAAAGTTTCCCATGCCTGATCGTCTTGTTATCGGCACGCGCGGTTCTCAGCTCGCCCTGGCCCAGACAAACTGGGTCGCTGATGCCCTGCGCCGGGCGCACCCCGCTCTGGACATTGAGACACGCATTATTCAGACGCGCGGCGATGCGACCCAGGCGGCCAATGTCCCCCTGGCATCCTTTGGCGAGAAGGGCATTTTTGCCAAAGAACTGGAAGCCGCGCTGCTGGCAGGCGAAATTGACCTTGCCGTTCATTCCCTGAAAGACCTGGAACATACCCTCCCCGACGGCTTGACCATTGCCGCCGTTCCCCCTCGTGAAGACCCGCGCGATGCGCTGCTTGGCTCCACGCTCGACTCTCTGCCGCACGGCGCAAAAGTGGGAACCGGCAGCGTCCGCCGCCGCGCCCTTCTGCTTTCCCGCCGCCCCGATTTGCAGCTTTTGGAAATCCGGGGCAACATTGATACGCGCCTGCGAAAATGGCGCGAAGGCCAGTACGATGCGATCTGCCTCGCCGTCGCCGGCTTGAACCGCCTGGGCTTGCAGGAGAACATCACTGAAATTTTAGACCCGGACTGGTTTACGCCCGATCCCGGACAGGGCGCATTGGCCCTGCAATGCCGAACCGAGGATACGCGCATCGGCGACCGGCTGGCCGATTTGGACGATCCGATCACCAATTCCGCCATTACTGCCGAGCGGGCCTTTCTGCGCGCCTTCGGCGGCGGCTGCAAGACCCCGCTGGGTGCACTCGCGACCGGCTACGGCTGGAGCCTGCACTTGCAGGGCATGGCGGCGTCGCCGGACGGCCAAACCATCCTGCGGGCCGAAACCTGGGGCGGCGCGGGGGCGATGCCGCCGGAGCGTCACGGCGAAGAACTCGCCGCCGCCCTGCGGGCGCAGGGGGCGGATCGTCTGCTGGGTAAGATTGCATAGAATACCGGTATTGAAAACCTCGGCTTTTATGGGCGCTTAATTCTGCAACCAATGGTTGCAGTTTTGAGGAGTGACGCTGCCCAAATTATAACTGTAGTCAAAAACTCGCACGATGAGTGCGAGAATTGAAATGTTTCGTCCTGCAAAGGCAACTTCCTTCGCCGGAACAGATCGCCGGGCTTCTGGGCGAGATCACGTAAGTGATGTTACTCACAGTGGAGCCGCGAGGGAATAAATTCCTCTCGCTGTATAATAATCGTCCTGCGGACGTAAGAGCATGGCGGCAGCATTTTCTTCGTCAGAAGGACGTTTACCTCTAGCGAGAGAAATTTAGTCCTTCGCTTTCCCGTCTTGGCAATTTGGCAGCATTTCAGAAACGGAAACGCATCGATGCAAACCTATGATTATCTTGTCCTCGGCAGCGGCAGCGCGGGACTGTCGTTTGCGCTCCGCGTGAGCGAAAAGGGCCGCGTCGCGCTGGTCACCAAAAAGGAGCGCACGGACAGCAACACCAACTGGGCGCAGGGCGGCATTGCCGGGGTCATGGGGCCGGACGATGACCCGGAGCTGCATGTGCAGGACACGCTGATCGCCGGGGCGGGGCTGTGCCACGAAGACGCGGTGCGGGTGCTGGTCACGGAAGGCCCGGATCGAATACGGGAACTCATGGAGTTTGGGGCCAGCTTCAACCGCGAGCCGGGCGGGGAACTGTCGCTGGGGCGTGAAGGGGGACATTCGCGGCGACGGATCATTCACACGGCGGATTTGACCGGCAAAGAAGTGGAGCGAACACTGGTGGAAGCCGTTCGGGCGCATCCGAGCATTACGGTGCTGGAGCATCACTACGCGATTGATCTGATCATGCAGGACAGGCACTGCTGCGGGGCATATGTGCTGGACGAGGCAAGCGGAAGCGTGGAGGCTTATCTCGCCCCGACGACGCTGCTGGCAACAGGCGGGGCAGGACAGGTTTATCAGTTCACGACCAACCCGCCGATTGCCACCGGGGACGGTGTGGCGATGGCCTGGCGGGCAGGGGCGGAGATCGCGGATATGGAGTTTATCCAGTTTCATCCGACGTCGCTGTATCACCCGGACGCCAAAAGCTTTCTGATTTCCGAGGCCGTGCGCGGCGAAGGCGGCATTCTGCGGCGCAAGGATGGCACGGCCTTTATGGGGGAATATGACCCGGAGCGCAAAGATTTAGCGCCGCGCGACATTGTGGCCCGCGCGATTGACAGCGAAATTAAAAAAACCGGCGATGAGTGCGTCTATCTCGACGTGACCCATCTGGCCCCGGAAGAAATCAAAACGCACTTCCCGACCATCTATGCCCGCTGCCTGTCCTTCGGCATTGACATCACCACCGATCAAATCCCCGTTGTCCCCGCCGCGCATTATTCCTGCGGCGGCGTCGTGACCGACCTGACAGGCCGAACGTCTTTGGAAGGCCTGTACGCCTGCGGGGAAGTCGCCTGCACCGGCGTTCATGGAGCCAATCGCCTGGCGTCCAACTCCCTGCTGGAAGCCCTTGTCTTCGGCAAACGCGCCGCCAAAGACGCGCTGGCCCGCACCGATTTGCCCGCGGCCTGCGAGTCCGCGCCGCCGTTTCCCGGTGAGTCTGGGCGGGTGGGAACACTGGATCACGCACTCGTCGCCGCGCTGCGCCACCGGCTGCAAACCGTGATGCAGAAATATGTCGGCATTGTGCGCTCTGACAGCCGCCTCGCCAAAGCCGCCGCCGCCGTTCATGCCCTGGACACCGAGGCCCGGCCTTTGTTCGCCGGCTGCATCCTGTCCGACGACGTTTTGGAGATTCGCAACATGATTGAAGTCGCGCATCTCATTATCCGCTGCGCCCAAAAACGCAAAGAGTCGCGCGGCCTCCACTACACGACAGACTATCCACAGGCCGTGGAAAGCGAACGGCACGACACGACCCTGCGAAACACCGGTGGCACCTCCGATTGACGCACAGCGCAGCACCAAACCGAGTATTGCAATAATGTGGCTTGTGGTACACTCAATCCGAGGAACAAATGACGGCAAATGTGCGATTACCTCCCGAACTCGAAAAGAAGCTTCGCCAAATCGCCGCTCGGAAAGGGCAGACACTCTCGGCTGTTTATCGTCAGGCGTTCCAGGAATATTTCGAGCGGGAATTGACAGATGAAAAGACCCCGAAAGACAATGATGGCTTGAAAGGAGTGACGCCATGCCCCTGACACTGACCCCCGGCACGGAAACCCGCCTGCGGGAACTCGCGGCCCGACGCGGGCAAGCTCCCGAAGACGTGATTGACGCCCTCATTCAGCGTGAAATGACGGAAGAAGCACCGGCCCCGGAAAGCCGACCGGCTCAGTCGACGGCCTCCCTTACCCCAACGGCAGCCCTGTTCGCGCAATGGGCGGAAGAAGACAAAACGGATGACCCGGAAGAAATCGCCCGAAGGCAGAAAGAAGGCGACGAACTGCTTTCCGCGCTTCAAGCAAACCATTTCTCTTTTCGGGTTCCTGCGGAACTGGAAGAGGATGGAGAATGACACTGATTCTCTCTCAGCCGACAGCCATTGTTCTGGATGAAACACCTTAAACGGCTTTGTTACCTGATTGCGTTGCACCGTCTTTCCTGCCGCTGAAGCGGCAGTCTCTACGGACAGAACCCCCTTCGGGGCTGAAGATGTAGACCTTTCCCCTAGCCCCGAAGGGGGTTCTGTCCGCGTAGCCGTGCGCTTGAGCGCATGGTCGTTGAATTATGCAACAACGCCCACACACTATGAAAAACTCCCTCTACTATGGCGACAATCTGGAAGTCCTGCGAAAGTATCTCAAGGACGAAACGGTAGACCTGTGCTACATTGACCCGCCGTTCAATTCCAAACGCAATTACAATCAGATTTACAACAATATCGGCACGGAAGACCGGGCGCAGGCGCAGGCGTTTGTAGATACCTGGACCTGGGACGATCACGCCAGCGAAGGCTTTTCGCAGATATTGTCCAATGACGGGGCTAGGTTCACGTCGCAGACGATTGAACTCATCAAGGGCTTGCACGCGGTTCTGGGCAAAGGCAGCCTGCTGGCTTATTTGATCAGTATGACCCTGCGCGTCGTGGAAATCCACCGCGTCCTGAAACCGACGGGCAGTTTTTATTTGCACTGCGACCCGACCGCCAGCCATTATCTAAAATTGGTATTAGATGGAATCTTTGAGACGCAGGGCGGCGATTTTCGCAATGAAATAGTCTGGTATTACTACAACAAAATGCACGATAGCCGTAAGAAGATGTTTGCCCGTGCTACTGACAATATCTTTTTCTATGTCAAGGATGGTAACAGTGACTTCACTTTTCACCAATTAAAAGAAATGCGCGACAAGCCTATCAAGCAACTCGCCCGGAAGAAGGTTAACGGTGTGCTTGTCAATGCCAAAGACTCAGATGGCCATGTCATTTACAACCTCAAAGACGACAAAGTAATGGATAATGTGTGGCGTATTCCCTGTCTCCAGCCTGCGGCTTCTGAACGTCTCGGCTACCCAACTCAAAAGCCGGAAGCATTGCTTGAGCGCGTAATTGAAGCTTCCAGCAACATCGGTGACACGGTTTTAGACGCTTACTGCGGATGCGGCACAAGCATTGCCGTCGCACAAAACCTGAACCGAAATTGGATAGGCATAGACATCACTTACCAATCCATTTCCCTCATCCTGCGTCGCCTGGAAGCGAAGTTCGGCAAACAAGTTTTAGACACCATCAGCCTCAACGGTATTCCGCAGGACATGGCTTCCGCGCAGGCACTGGCCCATAAGAAAGATGATCGGGTACGCAAAGAATTTGAAAAGTGGGCCGTGCTGACCTACAGCAACAACCGCGCGATTATCAATCAGAAAAAGGGTGCGGACGCTGGGGTGGACGGCATCGCGTACTTCCAGACCGGACATGAAGACAATGCCAAGATTATTTTTCAGGTCAAATCCGGCAGCGTCGGGCGCGGCGACATTGCCAAGCTGCGCGGCGACATGGAGCGCGAAGGGGCAGTAATGGCGGTGTTTCTCACGCTGGAACCCCCGTCCGGCCCGATGAAAACGGAAGCCAAAGGGGTAGGATTGTACCAGCATGATCTCATGGGCCGCAATTATGACAAAATCCAGATCGTGACCGTGCAGGAAATGATTGAGCAGGGCAAGCGGATGGACATTCCCCTAAGCTTGGAAGTGCTGAAAAAGGCGCAAGCCGTCGCGCAGGACAGTCAGCTTCAATTGATGGAAGAATAATGAAACTTAACATTCACGTCATTGCCGATCTGTTCCTGCCCGATCCGACGCCGACGACGATGCAGATTGAAGCAGCGGAGATCGCGGGGGTGCAGACCCTGGAAAACCCCGTTGTTTTGATTTCCCCGCCTGCCGACAGCGAGCCGTTTCGGGACTTTTACGAGAACCCCTGCCGCCGCGTCCTGCTGCCGGCGGGAGATGTGCGGCTGGAATACACCGTGACCGTGACCCAGCCGGACACGCGGTATCCGCTGCTCAAGCCCACAGAAGCCGATGCCCTGCACCTGCCGACGGATACGCTCCTGTACACGCTGCCTTCGCGCTACTGCCAGTCGGACAAGCTGGTGGCGATGGCAACCGATATGTTCGGCGAAGTCGCACCGGGCTTTGCGCGCGTACAGACCATTTGCAACTGGATCAATGAGCATATCACCTACCAGTACGGCACATCGGACGCGGGAACGTCGGCGTATGACACGGCGACGCAGCGCATCGGGGTATGCCGAGACTTCGCACATCTGGGCATTTCGTTTTGCCGCGCCTTGAACATCCCGGCCCGGTATGTGTCCGGGTACTGCCTGGGACTGGAGCCGCCGGACTTCCACGCCTATTTTCAGGCGTACCTCGATGGCCGCTGGGTGGCTTTTGACGCCACGGAGCGTCAGCCGCGCCCGGCCCTGGTGCAGATCGCCGTCGGGCGGGACGCCGCCGACTGCGCCTGGTCAACGTTTTACGGCTACGGCGAGACAAAATACCTGTCGGTGGAAGTGATGGAAGCCCCATGAACCGCGACACCGATTTTTTACGGCAGGTGCCGCTGTTTGCCGAATTGAACGCAGAAGCGCTGGACCTGCTGGCCGCGCGGCTGCGCCGGCGCAAAGTGCCGGCGGGAACGCCGGTGGTCTACAAAGGTGATCCGGCGGGGGCGCTGTATTTGATTGCCGGGGGCCGGGTCAAAGTGCATCAAGCCACGGCAAGCGGGGATGAAGTGATACTGAACGTGCTGGGGCCGGGAGATTTTTTCGGCGACATGAGCCTGCTGGACGGCGAGCCGCGCTCCGCCGACATCAGCACCCTGGAGCCGTCGGAGTTTCTCCTGCTGGAAGGCGAAGCGCTGCGGGCCGCAATTGTGCAGCAGCCTGCTGTGGCCTGGACTCTGCTGCGGATTTTGTCCCTGCGCGTGCGGGATCAAAACAACCAGATGGAGATGCTGATGACTCGCGACGTGGCCGGACGGGTGGCCGACAAGCTGCTGCATCTGGCAAAGTCTCAGGGGACGCCCCTGCCGGATGGAAAAAGCGTCCGCATCGATGTCAATCTGACGCAAAGCGACATTGCCGCGCTGATCGGCGCGACTCGTGAGCGTGTCAGCCGCGCCCTGACCGCGTTCCGCACGTCCGGCCTGATTGTCTGGGACAAAGCCGCCGGGCGCTGGATCATCAAAAACGCGCCCGCTCTGGCAAAGCGGGCGCAGATGTAGGGGCGCGGCAAGCAGCGCCCCTACCCGACTCGACCTTTATCCGGCTCCGCTAAGTGCGACGGGAGTGTAGCCCGCAAACGCACCGAAGTTGTGGTAGCTGTACGTCCCCGCAACGTTGTCCAAACTCCAAATGGACGCAATCCCGCTCCCCGTCGTCCACAAAACGCCCAAGCTCCCATCCGAACTGTCCGCGATCCCCTTCGCCCCGTAACCACTGAACGGGCCGAAGTTGTGGTAACTGTAAGCACCACTGGTCGTGTTGTAATTCCAAATGGAGGCGATACCGGAGGCGGTCGTCCAAAGCAAATGCGTCGTGTTATCCGTTCCTACCGAAAGGCCCACCGGAGTGTAACCGGCAAACGGGCCGAAGTTGTGGTAGCTGTACGTGCCTGTCCCGTTGTCCAGGCTCCAAATGGACGCAATCCCGCTCGTGGTGGTCCACAAGACCCGCATCTTGCCGTCCACTCCGTCGGCAATGGCCTGCGCCGTGTAGCCGGGGAACGGGCCGTAGTTGTGGTAGGTGTACGTGCCTGCCGAAGTGCTGTAGTTCCAGAGGGAGGCCGTGCCATTGGTGCTTGTCCACAGGATGTGCGTGGTGTTGTCGGTTCCCACGGACAGGGCTTTGGCGGTGTAGGTGGGGAAGGGGCCAAAGCCGTGGGAGGTGTAGGTTCCGGCGGCGCTGCTGAGGCTCCAGATCAAGGCTGCGCCGGACGCGGCAGTCCACAGCAGGCGGGTTTGTCCGTCCGTTCCCCCGTCGGCAGGGCCGTCGGCGAGTGTTTTGGCGGTGTATCCGCTGAGTGGGCCGAAGTTGTGGAAGGTGTAGGTTCCGGCGGTGGCGTTGTAGTTCCAGAGAGAAGCCACGCCCCCGGTGGTAGTCCACAGCAAATGCTCCACCGCGGGCGGAGGAGTATCAATGTAGCCGTGATTTGTGCCGTTGCTGTCTTGATAAACGCCGACGAACACCCCTTCATTGTTGATGCCGCGAATCGTGGTAGACAGAGACCCCGGCACATCAAACGTGCTGATGACGCCGGCTTTGTCGAAGTAACCATGATTTGTGCCGCTGCTGTCCTGGTAAAACCCGACGATGGTTCCGGCAGCATTGACCGAATTTGCGCTTGTGAAACTCGCGCCCGGCACGTCAATGGTGGTAAAGGCTCCGGTAGTGGGATTGCGGACAAAGCCGTGGGTATTGCCGCCGCTGTCATCATACTGACCGACGATTTCGTCGCTGCTGTTGACGCCAAGCGGATAAACCCCGGAGTTTCCCGACGGGCCGACGAGCGTGGTGACGGTGCCGCCCATATCCAGAAAGCCTACTCCATTCGGCTGTGCATCACTGTCGGAAGTCCCCACGAAGTCACCGGCAGTGTTGATCCCTGCGATGCTCGTGGAAACTGTGGGGCCAATATCAAACGTGGTATAGGCACTGCCCCTCAGTAGATAGCCATGATAACCCTGACCGCCGGCAGCAGCCTGGTTCAGGTAATCACCGATGATGGTGCCGCCATTATTGATGCCAAGACAGCGCGTGTAATTCTGGTTGTCACTGGGGTCGACGATGGCGGCGCTGTAGGTGCCATTGGCGAGCCGCTCAAAACCTTTTGTAATCGTGCCTGTCGAATCCAGAAAAAGGCCGACGACAGCCCCACTGTCATTGATGCCAATCGCTTTTGTTGATCCGGCTCCCGGAAAGTCAACCGTAGTAATGGTATCGGCCTGGGCGGATTGAGCGCCTAAGCCCGAGATTGCCAGTGTCGCCAGCCCCAGAACCGGGGCAATCGCGTGTGTAAACTGCATTTGTCGTGCCTTTCTTGCTGAGAAAACGAACTGCCGCCGGTCAATGCTGTATTTTACCCACCGGGCGTTGAAATCCGATTAAATCACAAAAATCCTGTCCGATCCCAAACAAATGACCAGGCGGGAGCCAAAAACTACGGCCCGGCGCTCACTGCGGTCGCCGTCCACCCGGCATACGCGCCGAAGTTATGATAAGTGCTGGCGGCGGTCGTGTTGTTCAGGCTCCAAATGGACGCCTGACCGCTCGTGTTGTCCCACACCACGCGCAGTGCGCCATCCGAGCCGTCCGCGATGGAAACCGCTTTCCAGCCTGCATACGGGCCGTAGGAATTCTGGGTGAATGTGCCTGTGGTCGTGCTGTAGTTCCAGAGGGAAAGCGAACCGCTGACGTTGTTCCATCCGAGGTGCGTCGTGCCATCGCTGCCAACCGAAAGCAGTCCCGCTGTCCAGCCTGCGTAGGGGCCGAAGGAGAACTGAGTATAGGCTCCCGTCGCGGTGTTCAGGCTCCAAATCGATGCCGTACCGTTGGTGCTTGTCCACAGCACCCGCGTTTTGCCGTCCGTGCCGCCGTCGGCAATGGCTTTGGCCGACCAGCCCGGATACGGCCCGTAAGAATTCTGCGTGAATGTGCCGCTGGTGGTGTCGTAGTTCCAGAGGGAGAGGGCGCCGCTCGTGTTGGCCCAGAGAACATGTGTTGTCCCGCTGGCGGTGACGCTCAGGGCTTTGGCGCTCCAGCCGGCATACGGGCCGAAGTTGTGGTAGGTGTAAAGGCCGGTGGTGTTGTTCAGGCTCCAGATGGACGCCTGGCCGCTGGTATTCGTCCACAGCACGCGCGTCTTGCCATCCGTGCCGCCGTCGGCGATGGCTTTGGCGCTCCACCGGGCGAAGGGGCCGTAAGAGTTCTGCGTATAGGTTCCTGCGGTGGGGCTGTAGTTCCACAGGGACAGTGCGCCGCTGACATTGTTCCAGGCTACATGCGTGGTGCCGGTCGTCGCGGGGCTGGTGGCTGCCGAGGCGGTATTGGAATACGCGCTGTCTCCGGCGGCATTGGCGGCGCGAACGCGGTAAGTGTATGTGGTTCCGGGAGCAAGGCCGGTGTCGGAATAGGCGGCTTCATCGCCGGTGACGGAAGCAATCTGGGTGAACGCGGCGGTTCCCGTTTGGCGCTCAATTAGAATGTTTGCGGCGGCGGTGTCGGCCAGCGTCCAGGACAAGTTGATCGTACCGGTCGTCGCATGGGGCTGAAGGCTGCCCCGGCGGGCATTGGCGGCCGGCCCGGCGACGGCTTGCAGGTTCTGGGGGACGCCGGGAGCGGGCTGGGCCGCGACGGGATTCAGAAGGCAGCCATGATCAATGACATAGCCATAATTCGGGGCATAGATGACTAATGTGCCGACGATCTGGCCCTGGTTATTGATGGCGGACGCCGTGCTGATGGATGCGCTGGTGATAGGAGTAAAGGAATAAGTTGCCGTGGGAGCCAGGTTATTGAGACCTCGCATCCCATTCACGGCATCCCAGAGAAAAGCGTAGTCATGGCTTTGATAGTCGGCCGTGCCAACGATCTGGCCGGCGTTGTTGATCCCGTGAGCCTGGCTGTAGGTTCCATCAATGAATAGGCCGAGGTCTTTCATCTGCGGGTTGCCTGCCACGCCGTCCGTGCCGCCGGGGGTCCACAGAAACGCATGCGACTGGCTGACTCCGTTGGCATCCGGGGTGGTATCGGCAAAGCCGACGACCTGCCCGTTATCATTGATCGCCGTGGCCTGTGAACCGGGGCCGCCCAGCGTCCCTAAACTGATGGCAAGGCCATTTTTCCAGAGAACGGCATGATTGTTGTTGTTGGAAAAGGAGTTGCCGGCAACCTGGGGCGGCGTCTGGTTATTAAGGGCAGCCGCGGAGTCCAGCCCTTTAACGGGAAGAAACGGCAGGGCCGTTTCCACGCCATTGGTGACGGTGCAGGCTTGCCCCGTGCCATCCTGACCGGCGAGAATACCGGCGTTGTTGATCGCGTAAACGCCCCCGATCCACCCGGAACTGAAATACGAGGCAATGTCGGTCACGGTTCCGTTTTTGTAAAGAAAGGGAACGCTGCCGTTGATGAGATCGCTGCCTGTGCCGACGCACTGGCCGCTGCTGTTGATACTGGCCGGGCCAATTCGGAAATCATAATCCGGGTCGGTATTGATCGTCGGCAGCGCCGTAAAGGTTCCATTCTGCCAGGTAAACCCGGAAAGGTTCGCCGTGCCGTCATTCGGGCCGGTCGAGCCGCAGATAACGCCCTGGTCATTGATAGCGTTCGCGCTGCTGTAGCCATGCGGGTCGGCGGCGGGAGGGCGTCCGAGGTCTTGCAGGGTATAGGTCTGCGCCCTCAGGGCGGGGGTGCAGAGCAGGGTCAGAGCGGCCAGCAGCGGGAGCAGCGCGGCGATGCGCCGGGGTAGTGAATCCATGAGGTATCTTCTTTCTGAGGTCGTGCCAGGATCGCAGGCGGGACTTCGGGAGTGCGATTGTGAGCTAGGCAAGCAATGTCATGCAGAGTGCGGCGATACTGAGAGCGAGAGGAATTCATTCCTCTCGCTAGGAAAAGCGTCCTTCGGACGATCAAAAAGGCTGCCGGTTTATGCTTCGTCCGAAGGACGCTCATTGTGGAGCAGATACGCAGTAATGCCGCAGGCATAGAGGAATTCATTCCCTCGCGCGGCGGCTTTAGGCCTATCAAAAAGCAAGTGATCACTGCTGCTAAAGGCTTTCTGCATAAATCATGCCAACGTGGTATATTTGCAGGCAAAAGCAACCAAATAAAAATCGCCTCGCTTTCTTGAGGAGAACGCGAGGCAGTTTTCGGCGGGCTTAGGACGCGGCGCTCACCGCCGCCGCCATCCACCCGGCATAGGGGCCGAAAGTGTGGAACGAGTAAGCGTCCGCTGCATTGTCCAGGCTCCACAGCGATGCCGTCCCGTCCGCGTTGTCCCACAGCAGCCGCTGATTACCGTCCGGCCCGTCGCTCAGTCCTGCCGCTGCCCAGCCGGGGAACGGGCCGTAATTATGGAAAGTGAACGTGCCGCCTGCTGCGTCATAGTTCCACACGGACGCCGTGCCGTCGGCCTTTGCCCACAGCAGATGCGTGGTATTATCCGTCCCCACACTGACGGTTTTAGCCGCCCAGCCCGGATAAGGGCCAAACGTGTGATAGGTATACGTGTAGCTGTTTTCCCCGTTGTTCAGGCTCCAAAGGGACGCCGTGCCGTCCGCCTTCGTCCAGAGCAGGCGCATCTTGCCGTCGGAGCCGTCGGCAATGGCCTGGGCCGTCCAGCCGGGATACGGGCCGTAAGTATTCTGGGTGAATGTACCATCGGCAGTCTGGTAATTCCAAACCGAGGCAATCCCATCGGCTTTGTCCCACACAATGTGCGTCGTATTGTCGGCGGCGACGCTGAGGGCATTGGCCGTCCAGCCCGGATACGGGCCGAAGTTATGGGAAGTAAAGCGGCCTGCCGCGCTGTCCAGGCTCCAAACCGACGCCAGGCCATTGGAATAGTTCCACAAAACGCGGGTCAGCCCGTCTGTTCCGCCGTCGGCGAGGGTTTTTGCCGTCCAGCCGGGATAAGGGCCGAAGTCATGGAACGTGAACGAGCCGTCAACGGGGCTGTAGTTCCAAATGGACGCCGTTCCGTCCGCGTTGTCCCACAAAACATGGGTCGTACCGGAAACTGCGATGGCTGCGGCTTCATACGCACCGATGCTCGGCGGGTTGGGGCGTGTTTGCCCGTCTAGGGTCGTGGCCGGTGCGCCGACGCTGGTTCCCGCACCGAGACACGGAGAGCCGGGCTTCAAGTGAAAGTCGCCCCCGACGGCATTGACAAATAAAGGGTCGGCATTGATGTTGCCATTACCAGCTAAACTGCCAATATCACCATTGCTGAAAGCATTGTCCTGTATATCACAGAAAGAGATGGTAGACGTTTTGGGACCATTGATCGTTGGCCTGCTCGCGTTGCCATAAATAATGTCATTAGTCAGTATAGTAAAATTGCTATTGCTGCTGCCATTGTAGTTAAATACGCCACTGCCAGCGCCATTGGGCGATACAATGTTTCCAGCTACGGTACAGTTCACCAATAGGATTGTACCGCTGGTGGTATTATAGTCGAAAACACCGCCGCCGTTATACACCGTGTTGTTTCCGGTAATGGTGCAATTAGTGAGTGTGATCGTGCCGTTGTAAATCGCATTGTCAACGCCACCACCAGCATACTGTGTATTGTTTCCACTAATTGCACAATTAGTAAGCTCGATTGTGCCGCCGGAGCTTGCGTTATGAATGCCGCCGCCATAGTTTTGCGCGGTATTTTCAGTGATGATGCAGTTCTGGACAGATACTCTGTTGCTACCATCAATACATATCCCTCCACCATCTCCGCTGTCAGCGACTCCTGTGATAAAGGACATATAACCATTTTTTACGGTGAATCCTCTAATCACTGCGCCAGTTTCGCCGCTGTGCAAGTAGAAGCCGCGATGGTTGCCGGAGCCATTGGTAGAGGCAGAGCCGCCGCAGTCAATAATGGTGCTGGATGGGCCATTGACCGACGTGACGGTGAGGTTTTTGCCATTAAAGTCAATGTCCCGGTTGCCGGGGCCGCTGTATGTACCATCCGCGACAAGCACTGTGTCGCCATTCGCCGCCGCGTTGACGGCGGCTTGAATGGTGGCATATTGAGCCGGGGCGGTGAGCGTGGCGGCGCAGGCCGGGGACAGCACGAGCAGGGCCAGCAAAGCATTCGGCAGCAGTCGGGGCAGGGCGCGGCGCAAAAGGCAGCAGGAAAAGTCGTTCACAGGAAACCTCAGATCAAGATAGCAGGCAGGCGCGGGACTGCTGCCATTATACAGGCAGGCGGGGAGGATGTCAAGGAGAAACAGGGGACGCAGAAAAAGGGCGGGGACAGAGAAGTAAGGGCGGGGACAAAGCCCCGCCCCTACATTTTTGCACAGCCATTGGCGTAGGGGTAGGGCTTGCCCCTACCCTCGTTGTGCCGTTTTCTTTTTACCGCCCGCCGAAGGTCAGGCTCAGGGCGGCTTGCTGCTGCGGGTCGCTGCCCGTCGCCAGGTCCAGGCGGACGCCGCCGAAGGCCAGGCCCAGGCCGAAGACGAAACGGCTCTGGTCGTAGCCGCCGCGCACATACAGCGCCCGGCTGACCCCGTATTCCACGCCCAGATGCACCGAGCGCTTGCCGCCGTTGACATTGCCCAGGTTGTGCAGCTCGGCAGCCAGGGCCAGGTCTTTGGTCTGGCGCAGTGCGCCCAGGTCAATCTGCGGCTTCATCTGGAAGTTGAAGTTGGACAGCGTGGTGGGCGTCCCCAGGGACGAGCCGTTGACGACAATCGGCAGGTGATAGCTCGGCGACAGGAGGTTATGCACCACAATCGCGCCCTGCACATGATACATCGGGTCGGGGATGGATGTAAAGCCGAGGTCGGCGTCAAACTTCTGCTGATGCACTTCTTTGTAGGTCGCGCCGGAAATGCTGCCGTTGGGAACGCCGTCCGTGCTGCCAAACGAAACGGCATCGGTTTCGTCGGCCACAAAGCCCGCTCCGGCATAGGAGGCCTGCGTGAAGCGGGGAGAAAAGCCGAACGTGCCGACTTTGACCGGCAGGCTGAAGGGAATGGCGATGTTGGTCAGGCCCAGGACGCCGTAGCCGGCGGCGACTTTGCCGGTGGGCGAGTCGGTCAGGCCGGGAATGGCGACGTGCTGCGCTTGAAGCTGTACGCGGGCGGTCAGGCTGCCGTAACCGACGACGCCGATGTTTTTGACGGACAGGCCGGCCAGCGGGGCCACGTTGCCGGACAGATCGGCGGGCGAACCTGTGGCATCGTTAGCCCCGGCTCCCGTAGCGAAGTTGTAGACTTTCTTGAACGCATCGCGCACACTCGTCAGCGAATTGTTGCTGCTGTTAAGCTGGTTGCCGAGGTCTTTGAGGCCTTTGCTCAGGTCGTTGATTTTGTCCACATGGACATTGCTGGTGCGTCCGACCACGGTATCGGTCTGGCTGGACGGGCCGCACTGGGCGATAGAGGCCGGGTTAAAGGCGGCATACGAGACATCATTGCCGATCAGGTCCGTGCCGCCCATGCCCAGCGCGCGTGCGCCGGCCTGGGTCTGGGTACGGTCCAGGGCCGACGGGGCGACGGGATTGGGAACCAGGTTGATGCTGGACGCGGTCTGGCAGCGGGCCGCCGCGCCGCAGGCCGTCAAGAGTCCGGCGGTTCCGAGAAGGGCGGCAGCGCGCAAGCCCCTTTGCTGTTTCATAAAACGCATGATCTCCTTCGTGGTAGGGTTAATTCGCCTTGATGTTAAGCGTGGACGAACCCAGGGTGATGTGAATCAGGGTTCCGGCGGGCAGGTCGGCGCTGGTCGCCTCCAGGGTCAGGATCGCCTGCTTGTTTTGATCTTCGCCGGTGACGATGGTGAACAGGTGGGAAAGCGTCGTGCCGCTGATGGCTCCGGTTGCCAGGGTGATCGCTCCGGCGGCGTTGTAGGTGCTGCTGCCGGGGGCGGACTGGGTGAAAACAACCGGCGCTGCGCTGGACAGCGGGGGCAGGGTCACGGAATCCGCAACGAGTGGCGTGGCATTCAGGTCATCGGCTTCGGACGCGATGCTAATTGTTTTCAGCGTAAACGTCGCCGGCAGGGTCGCCCCGTCTACGGTGACGGCGGGATTAACATTGAACGACACGCTGGCAGTTCCGGCGGAAACTGAGGACAGGCTTCCCGCCGACTGCCGCGTGAACGGATAAACGCTCACATTAGGCCCGATAGGAGGCACCGGCGGAGAGGCATGGGCTTCCCGCGCGGCATGGGCCGTGACTACGGCAGGGTCCACGACAGGGGACGCGACGACCAGCATCGCCGCCGGTTTGCTGTCCGCGCCGAACGGGTTGGAAAGGTTCAGACTCGGCGCGTTGACCTGGGCGGAGTTCAGGTTTTTGACGACCCCGCTGCATCCGGTCAAAACTGGGCCGGCGGCCAGGGCCGCGGCGCAGGCTGCCGCGCGAAGCAGAGAACGAGAGGGCTGCTGCATGGAAAATTCCTCCGATGAGAATTCAGGGCGCTCAGGGCGCGATGGCATGGGGAGAGGGACGACGAGACGGCTTTCTCACTCAAATCCGAGGAGATTGTTCCACATTAAATCCGCTTTTCCCAGTAATTTTTCGGGCAGCCATAAGCAGGCCTGCTGCCTGCCATTATACACTGGTTTCCTGGTATTTTTACGGATTTTGTCAGACAGAAAACATAAATTCAGAAATAAATTTTCTACACCCAGGCTTTGAGGATCGCCACGACAATCAGCCGCGTCAAGCTGGAAACGCCGCACCGCACTTGCAGATGCGTGATCGTGGAATGTGCGTCCGTCGGCGACAGTCCCAGCGAAGCCGCGGCCTCCGAAAGCGAATAACCGCCCACCATCAAGCGCAGCAAAGCGCGTTCCACCGGGGTCAAGAGCATCGGAAGAGCCGGATGGGTTTCCGGCAAACATAAGGCAGCGTTCATGGGCGCATCTTCTTTCGATTCCGATTTGAGTTCCGAGGCTTTTTGGTTCAAGTCTCTGGTTCCAACTTTATGCGGGCTTTTCTTTGGTCATATTATAGTCAGTGGCGAAGCGCCTGCCTTTGTCCGATGTCACAAGCGGCGTGTGACATTTGTCACAACCGCCAGCGCGTTTTCCCCCCTATAATTTTCCTTGACAAACTTCGGACGGCCTGTCACAATGCACTCATCACCGGCAAAGCACAGATGCCGGGTCCGGGCCTGCCATGCCAAAGCAAGCATCAACCGTTGTTTTCGATCCGCGCAAGGGCGCTGCATTCGGCCTGGTAACTGGAAATGACTCTGATCGGAGATGAGTATGAGACGAATGCGGCTGATTGCAATTGTTTTATCGACCCTCGCGGCGGTTTTATTTCTCGCGCTCGCCATTGGCGGCTTGGCTGAGAATGTTCGTACCGGGTGGGGCTGGCCCTCCTCTTACGATCCTTTTTCCGCCGACTTGGTGGGGGGGGTTGTTCTGCTCCTTGCGCTGCTTGCCGGCGTGGCCGGGCTTTGGCTGGGGTGGGCGCGTCAGAAGATAATTCAGAGCCGCGCCGCGCTGCTGCCGAAGGGGATTGTGCCGCGCAGTAAATATGCAGTTTGGGCGACGCATTCCGGGCCTCGGGCGGGCCGGCCTGCGGAGCGAAGCGGGCTGCGTACTCACAAGACTTTGCAGCGCAGGGGCTGACAGCGGGGCTGTCCATCAGGAGAATTATGACACGTCCTTACCTCATCACTCTTAAACGGCTCTTGGTCGCCGCGGTATCACTTTTTGCTGGACTCACCTCCGCTCAGGCACAGACGCCGCCGGTCAGGGTGCAAGTCGTTTGCCACGGCGACAGCCTGACATGGGGCGCGAACGCCTCTTCGGGCCTGGGAACGCCGGGTATCCTCCGAGAGCAAGGCGCGAGTCTGGAATTAAACACGGGGATGACATACCCGGCGGTACTCGCCAGGGCGCTCGGCCCAGCCTGGCATGTCAGGAGCCTGGGGACGGGCGGATGGCCGCTCGATGCGCTGACCGGCGAGGCCCCCACGAAGATTGATCCCGTGTTCGACCCGCATCTGGCTCAAAACGTGCTGATCATCTTTGCCGGCACCAATGATTTGGGCGGCGCGCATGAAAGCGCCGAAACGACCTTCGGCAAGCTGACGGCTTACTGCCGGGCGCGAAAAGCGGCGCACCCGTGGCGCATTCTGGTTGTTACGCCGCCCATGGCCGCCTATCCCGGTGTTTACCCGGCGGATTTTGACGCGCAGATGGTGCAGTATGATGCGCTCATCCGCCGAAATTGGCGCTCGTTCGCCGATGGCCTCGTTGACGTTCAGGCCGACTTCCGGCTGGGCGCACCGGGGGCAGAGCGCAACCCGGTTTACTTCAGCAGTCGTGATTTCACCCATCTGACAGACGCCGGCTATGCCATCGTCGGACAAGACGCCGCCGGCGCAGTGATCCGGCTGTCCGCGCGGCTTCAGCATTCTGCGGGGAACAAAAAGACCTGATTGGGTCATCGCTCTGAGGCACATGAACCATCCTTCTTTCCTTCGGCTTGCGATGTGGTCCGGCCCGCGCAACATTTCTACCGCGATGATGCGCTCCTGGGGCAATCGCTCCGACACGTTTGTCTGTGATGAGCCGCTGTACGCTTATTACCTTGAGGCGACAGGGTTGGACCATCCGGGCGCGGCAGAAGTGATTGCTTCTAGCGCGACCGACTGGCGAAAAGTCACGGACTGGCTGACCGGGCCGATCCCGGACGGCAAAACGATTTTCTACCAGAAGCACATGACCCATCACCTGCTGCCCGGCATGGAGCGCGGCTGGCTGGGCTTGCTGACGCACTGTTTTTTGATCCGCCATCCTGCCGAAGTGATTGCGTCGTACCTGAAAAAAAGCCATGACCCAACGACGGAAGACCTGGGATTTGTGCAGCAGGCGGAGATATACGACTGGGTGCAGGCCCGCGCCGAGAACCCTTCGCCCGTGCTGGATGCGCGGGACGTGCTGAACCACCCGGAAGCGATGCTCCAGAAACTGTGTGCGGCGCTGGGCGTAGACTTCACCCCGGCCATGCTGGTCTGGGAACCCGGCCTGCGCCCTACCGACGGCGTGTGGGCGAAACACTGGTATCCCGAAGTGGAAACTTCCACCGGCTTTCGCCCTCCCCGGTCGGAGCCGGAGCTAGTCCCGGAGCGTCTGCGCGGCGTTTACGCGCAGTGCCTGGAGGTTTATGAGCGCCTTTATACCCGGCGAATACTCCCACCGGAGGCTCTGGCGGAAACCGCCTTATGAAACAGCAGTTCCACGAAAAAAACCGCGATTTGATCGTAAACATCTCCGGGCGGCTGGTGCATCGCGATCAAGCCGGAGTCAGTCCATTCGACTCGGTGGTGCAGGGCGGCGATGCGGTCTGGGAAGGTCTGCGGCTCTACCGAGGGCGCATTTTCAAGCTGACCGAGCATCTGGACCGCCTGCGCGATTCAGCCCTGGCCCTGGCGTTTGCCGAAATCCCCTCGCAGGAGGCCCTCATTGCAGAGATCAAAAAGACGCTGGCGGCCAACGCGATGACGGACGGTGTGCATATTCGCCTGACATTGACGCGCGGGGTGAAGATCACATCGGGCATGGACCCGCGCCTGAACATGTCCGGGCCGACCTTGATTGTGCTGGCGGAACACAAGCCGCCGGTATATGACAAAGGCGGCCTGACCCTGATCACCAGCAGCGTTCGCCGATCCGGGCCGGACACACTGGACCCGAAAGTGCATCACAACAATCTGCTGACATCCATTCTCGCCAAAATTGAAGCCAACCACGCCGGAGCCGACGATGCGCTGATGCTGGACGGGCGCGGCTTCGTGGCGGAAACCAATGCTACGCACGTTTTTTTCGTGCGCCGGAACCAGGTGCTGACACCGCGCGCCGTCGCCTGCCCGGAAGGCATCACGCGCGCGACGGTGCTGGAACTCTGCGCCGCGCACGGCATTTCCTGCACGGAAGCCGACCTGTCGCTGACGGACGTGTACCGGTCGGACGAAATGTTCTGCACGGGAACAATGGGCGAGCTGGCGGCTGTGGTGCAGGTAGACGGGCGCACCATCGGCGATGGCGCTGCCGGGCCGATGACGGCGCGCTTGAGTGCGCTTTTCGCGGAGCAGACTGCTTCCGAAGGGGTGCAAGTAGTTTAAGCAATCGCCATTTCTGGAAGCAGGCGTCACGATAACACAGGAGACCCATTTTATCATGGCCAACGTTTATTTGATCTTGCATGGCTGGGGCGGCAACAAGCCCGCGCACTGGCAGGAACATCTGGCCCTAAAGCTCACCGAAGCCGGCGCGGACGTGCGTTCCCCAAAAATGCCCGACCCGATGGCTCCCAGTCCCGGCGCATGGATGGACGCTTTGCACGCCGCCCTGCGGGAGATACCCGCCGATGCCACGCTCACCGTGCTGACGCATTCGCTGGGCGCAATCAACTGGATGCACCATGCGGCGATGGCGCAAAGTGCGGGCTTTGAGCGGCCCGGCCCAAAGGCTGACCGGGTGCTGCTGGTCGCGCCGCCCTATGTGATCCGGGAAATTCCCCCGCTGGATGCGCCTCCCGGTGCGGCGGATTTTTTCCCGCCGCCGCTTTCCCCGGACGGAATCGCCGCACTGGCCCGCGAAACGACTTTGATCGCTTCCGATACCGACGACTACGCCACATTTGACCAGTCGGCAGCGTATGCCGCCGGGCTGGGGGTAGATATTCAGAAACTGCCCGGCGGCGGGCATATCTCGCCGTATTACGGCTACGGCGAATGGCCCTGGGCGCTGGACTGGGCGCTGCGCCGCGCCGGCCTGCCCCCGCTGCCGAATACCTAAGGCCCTTTTTTCAAGGCCGTTTTCTCAGGCCAGGAAGCATCCCATGTCCATCCTGCCGAGCCATCCGCCGATAAGTGAGCCGCCGACCGGCGACGTGACATTCTTGTTTTCCGATATGGAAGGCAGCACGCGCCTCTGGGAGCGGTTCCCCGCCGCCATGCCTGCCGTGCTGGCCCGGCATGACGCCCTGCTTCAGCAGGCTCTGATGGAGGGGGGCGGGCATATCTTTAAAAGAGGCGGCGATTCGTTCTGCGCCGCCTTCCACCGCGCCGACGAGGCGCTGCATTCGGCGCTGACCGTGCAGGGGAGCCTGCACCGCGAGGTGTGGATGCTGCCGGAAGGATGTGCGCCTCGTGTCCGGCTTGCCCTGCATACCGGGCCGGCGGAGCAGCGCGATGCGGATTATTTCGGTGTTACTCTCAGCCGGGCGGCCCGCCTGCTGGCGGCGGCGCACGGCGGGCAGACACTGGCTTCCGAAAGCGCGGCAGCTCTGCTGCGAAATTCTCTGCCGGAACAAGTGCGGCTGCTTTCCCAGGGGAGGCATCGGCTCAAAGACCTGGCGCAGCCGCTGGAAATCTTTCAAGTCGTTCATCCGGCCCTGCCGTCCGAGTTTCCGCCGCTGCGCTCTCTGGAGTCCTTTGCCCACAATCTGCCCGGACAGCTCACGGCGTTTATCGGGCGGGAGGCCGAGATGGACACGGCCCGGCGTTTGCTTTCGGAGACCCGGCTGCTGACACTGACCGGAACCGGCGGCGCAGGCAAGTCCCGACTGGCCCTGCAAGTGGCGGCGGACACGCTGGACGAGTACCCCGATGGGGTCTGGCTGGTAGAGCTGGCGCCGCTGACCGACCCGGCCCTGCTCCCCCAAACGCTGGCCGCCGTGCTGAACGCGGGAGAAGAGCCTGACCGGCCTTTGCGCGAGACGCTGATTGCTCTGCTGCGCCCCAAAACGCTTCTTTTAATCCTGGACAACTGCGAACATCTGATAGATGCCTGCGCGCGGCTGGCTGAAGAACTGCTGCGCGCCTGTCCCCGCCTGCATTTGCTGGCGACCAGCCGGGAAGCGCTGGAAATCGGCGGCGAAACGACGCTGCCCGTGTCTTCTCTCCCGGTTCCTGCCCCTGGACTGCCCCTGGACAGTCTGGCACGGTTTGAGTCGGTACGCCTGTTTGTGGACCGGGCGACCTCGGTGCTGCCGACGTTTCGCCTCAGCGCCGGCAACGCCCCCGCTGTCGCGCAGGTCTGCGCGCGCCTCGACGGCATCCCGCTGGCGCTGGAGCTGGCTGCCGCGCGCGTCAAAGTGCTGTCCCCGGAGCAGATTTCCGCGCGTCTGGACGACCGTTTTCAGCTTTTGTCCGGCGGCAGCCGGACGGCGCTGCCGCGCCAGCAGACCCTGCGCGCGCTGATTGACTGGTCATACGACCTGCTTCTGCCTGCCGAACAGGTCTTGCTGCGCCGCCTGTGTATATTCTCCGGCGGATGGCCGCTGGAAGCCGCCGAAACCGTTTGCGCGGGCGCGGGTGTAGACGAGCGGGACATTCTGGACCTGCTTTCCCGCCTGGTTGCCAAGTCGCTGGTGATCGTTGAGCCGCCGGAAGACGGGCAGGTGCGCTACCATTTGCAGGAAAATTTGCGCCAGTATGCGCGGCAGCGTCTCGCCCAGACGGACGAAGAGCCGGCGCTGGCCGCCCGCCACCGCGGCTTTTTTCTGACGCTGGCCGAAGAAGCGGAACAATTGCTCAAAGGCCCGCACCAGGTTTCCTGGCTGAACCGGCTGGAACGAGACCACGACAATTTCCGTGCCGCCCTGACGTTTTCTCAGGCGGCTACGGAGCTAAAGGAAACGGGCCTGCGGCTTGCCAGCGCCCTGTACCGCTTCTGGTATGTGCGCGGATACCTGTCTGAGGGCCTGCGCTGGCTGGAAACGGCCCTGGCCCGCGCCGGGGACGTGTCCGGCGATCTGCAAGCCAGAGCCTGCACGGCAGCGGGCGTTTTAACCTGGGCTTTGGGCGACGCCGCGAAAGCACGGACTTACCACGAAAACAGTCTGGGCCTGCACCGGCAGCGGCAGGATTCGGTGGGTATTGCCCGCTCCCTCGCCAATTTGGGCCTTGTGGCGAGCCAGGAAGAAAATTATGCGCTGACGCGCGCGCTGTTTGAGGAAAGCCTGACGCTTTACCGTGAGTTTGGGACGCCCAGTGATGTTGCGCTGATGCTCAACAATTTGGGCAATTTACTGATTGAGCAGAAAGAGTTTGCCGCCGCGCGTTCTTACTGCGAAGAAAGCCTGCACCTGTCCCAAATATCCCACAACGAAAAGATGATTAATGCTTCTTTGCACAATCTGGGTGTCGCTGCCGAGAAGATGGAAAATCACTCCGGCGCACTGAAGTATTATTTGGAGAGCCTGACTCGTCAGCAGGAATTTGGGGACAGCCACGGGATTGCCCTGACAATGCGCGGAATTGCCCGGATTGCCGGGAGTCGCGGCAATTATGAAGTGATTGCTCTTCTCATGGCCGCGCAGGAAGCCCATGCCGCCGCGTCAGGCGTGCTGCTTTCTGACGAGTATCAGGAAAGCGATTACGCCGAACATATCCGTCAGGCAAAAGAAAAACTCGGATCAGAACGGTTTGACGCGCTTTCCTCGCAGGGCCGCGCCATGAGCCTGGAAACAGTGATGGCGTTTGTGCTGAAGCAAAGCAAATCCTTGACGGAATAAAGTCCGCCGACTGGATTGAAAAAACGTAGTAAGCGAGAACAAATCAGGCATAAAGGAGACAACTAATGAAAAAAACGCCCACAGGAATCGGTAAGTACGTCCCGCCGGACATTATCATCAAGCCGCATCCCGCTGCCGGCGGCCAGGCCGGAGCAAGCGACATAGACATCACGGTTTCGACTCACGATCACACGCTGATAGACGGAGATGACGCCGTTCGCATTGAGGTCTCCTGTTCTTATGACAAAGACGACTACACGCATCACAAGCAGCTGCGATTCTTTTTGTTCGTCTACGGCGGGGCCAATGAAGCCACGTTTTCGCAGCGCATTGAGCATGATTGGAAGAATTTCACAATCTACGCCGACGGCATTTCTTACGACGGCACGGTGCAGAGTGAGAGCAGTTCCAGCCGGGTGACACTGGCAGCCAGGGACGACG
This sequence comes from Capsulimonadaceae bacterium, assembly GCA_965277095.1. Classification (GTDB taxonomy): domain Bacteria; phylum Armatimonadota; class Armatimonadia; order Armatimonadales; family Capsulimonadaceae; genus JANXMY01. The sequence continues at coordinate 1,113,042 of OZ255718.1, read as the reverse complement.
AATAATCACACGGTAACAAATAACCGCCTTGGTCTTTGTGGAGACGGGGGCGGTTATTTTATTTGCTTTATGGGTCTACTGTGAACAGGCCGACATTGGCCCAGGGAGCGCCGGGAATGGGGTGCAGCGGCGCGGCAGTGTCTGCCGTTCCTGTCCGCAGATCGCGCAAAAGCGGAGATTTGCCGTTTTTGCAGACCGTGACGGATGGAACGGACGGCGGGGCCAGCGCCAGCAGCAAAAGCTGATCGGTGCCGCGGCAGACCAGCGGCAGCCATTCCACCCAGGCATTCTCCCTTTTCTCAGTCGGTTCAACGCGCAAAAACGGCGCGGCGGCAGGGTCGGGGGCAAAAACGCGCCAGTCCAATGTGACTGAGGGGGCATCAAAGTCTATCTTCGCCGACGGCAGCAGGCCCGCCAGTGACAGCAGGGCCGACTGGTGGGCAGCCACCGTGCGCCAGCTTGCGCGGCGGGAGGCAGACGGGACGGCGTGCAAGGCGGCGAAGGCATAGCGCAGGTCGGCCAGATCGCGTGTCAGACCGAACAAGGCAAAACCGGCCTGCGCGCAGTCAAACAAGCCGGCATGGAAACCATCATAATTCAGGGCAGGCGAAGCGGGAGACAGCGGCAGCAGGCGCAGCCAGGCGGCCCATTCGCGCAGCGCAGCCCGCAGCTCCGGGTTGGGCGCTTCGGCGTCCAGCGCAAGCAGGGATAAGATTACGCCCGCCACGGCGGCGGGAGAGCGCTCATCAAAGTCGCGGCTCCGGCTGTCGAGTAGAAACTGAGCCGCTTTCCAGGCCACTTTGATCCAGACTTCGACATGGGTGGCCTGATAGGCCAGCACAAAGGCGCGAATGGCTTCCGCGCCGTCCAGAGCGCAGGGCTGCGGCAGCGCTTTGCCGTCGGAAGGCAGGCCGCGCGTCGCATGGTAGCGCGCGCCGTCGTAAAAGCCCGCTTCATTTTGCTTGAGCATCAGCCACTGGCAGATGTTGAGCGCAGACTGTTTCAGCAGCGGCTCCCCGCCGGCGGCGTGGAGCAGAAACAAGTGCCGTGCCAGGCGGGCATTGGCAAGCAGGCCGTGCGTTGCGCCGTCCGCATAGTCCGTCCCTGCGCCCAAAGTCATCTTGTCCCAGAACGCGCCTTTGTTTGGCTCCGGCTGCCCTTCCTGACCCATGACCTGAAAATCCGCGCAGAGGCCGCCCGCGCCGAACCGAAGCAGGCGCGGGATTTCGGGTGTCTCATGCACGCGGTTCCAGTCGCGCAGCGCTTTGAGCGCGCCCGCCGGCTCATGTGGAAAGCCCGCGTAAAAGCTGCCTTCTTCCCAGCGGCCTTCTTCCCAGCGGCCTTCTTCGGCTCCCGGCGACTTCAAATAAAGCCGCTCCATGCCCTGCACCGCATAAGCGTCAGGAACCGTCAGCCGCCCGACGACATCGGCGGGATGCAGAGGCGACAGCATCACCGGCGGATGCAGACCGGCTCCGGCCTGCGCGGCATACTGTGTCACCAGCGCGGCGCGGGCCTCGGCCATGCTCTCCGCCGGGCCAAAACTCAGGCCAAATCCCACCAGCTTGCCGCCGCCGAGTGAAAACGGAGGCAGGTCAACAAAAAACCCGCCCCCGTCGCTCCAGCCGGCCTCGCCGCACTCGGTGGTTAATGCGGCAAAATAGGCGCTGTAGGCGGAGCGCGCACAGATGGCCTGGTGGCCGCGCACGGCTGCTTCGGGAAGGGCCCAGACTTCCGGCTGATGCAGGGGGGTCGGCAGGTCAATTCGCAGGCAGCCGGACCGGCGCGGGGTGGTTCGCAGCCGCAGTTCTACCCGGAATGCGCCCTCCGCCGCCGGGATCGGAATCCAGCGCATTTCCCAGTCCAGCGTCCCGCCGCCTTCGCCCAGTTTGCGCGCGCCGCCGAGGCCGAGGATGCCGCCGCGCTTTTGCTCATGCCAGTCTATTGTCAGGGGAAAAGCTTCGCCTTTGAGAGTCACCGTCGCCAAAGGGCGCAGGAAGCCGGTTTCCAGCAGCGGCGCGAGGAGCTTTGTGCCGCCGCGCCCGCGCGCCGAAATCGCGAGCTGCCACGTCTGCCGCAGCCCGGTGGAAGGCGTCAGTGCGGCCCACAGGCTGCCTTTGCGGCCCAATTTATACAGTACGGGTTCGGTCATCATGCTTGGAAGAAATTCAGGCGGCGGCGGCAGCGTAAGATTCGATTTCCAGCCGCTTGAACAGCAGGGCGTCCTGAAGATCGGTCAGCGCCGCTTCATTCAAGTTGAAATGCTCCAGCAAATGCGGGTCCGCGGGGCGGGGCATGCAGTCGCCGCCGCAGCCGATACCGGAACGGTGGGCCAGGATGTTGGCAAGGCAAACAATACCGGCCAGGTCAAATGACGCGGTCGCGCGGGCGGGAAAATGGTGATGCTCCACGGCTTCTACAATAGGCGCGGGCAGACCCCAGCGCGCCATGACCCACGCGCCCAGGGCGGGATGGGCCAGCCCCAGCACGGCTTTTTCGGCGTCGTACATGGTGATCTGTTCGGCATGAACGGTTTCCACGATTTCGGCCATGCCCTGCGGAATAAAGCGGGCCATGATGATCTTGCCCAGGTCATGCAGCAGAGCGGCGGTGAATGCTTTTTCCGCCTGCGGATAGCGCGCTCGCTTGGCGATCAGGCGGGCCGCCGTCGCGGCGGTGATGGAATGCTGCCAGAGCGCGGGCAGGTCAAAACCGCTGGCGCTGATGCGAAAAATGTCAAAAACGGCGGCAGCCAGCAGAGTGTTTTTAAGGGTCGCGAACCCGAGCAGCGTCACTGCCTGCGGAATGTTGCTGATCTTCTGACGAAAGCCGTAATAGGAGGAATTGGCGAGCTTCAGCACTTTGGCCGCCATGGCCGGGTCGGCTTGAATCACTTTGGCAAGGTCCGATGACGAGCAAAAGGGGTCTTCGATCATCTGCATGACCCGCAGTACGCTGGTCGGCAGGGTCGGCACTTCGGTGATTTGAGACAGCAGGCTTTCCAGATGCGGATTTTTCATTCTTAATTTCTCAGGCGGCAGATGAGCAAGCAGGGCGGGTGAATACTGAGATTGTCGGCAAAGGCGGGGGCCTGCCACACGGAAAAACTACCGGGGATTGGAGGGCGAAATTGCCGGCCTGTTTGATGGCCGAGACAAACAAAAGCCGCCGGAACAATTTATTGTTCCGGCGGCATAAGTCAAGTATGGGAAATGCTAACGCTCTGCGCGAAGAAGCTGGATGGTTTCCTGAAGCCGGCTGATTTGCTCCTGCTGCGCTTCCAGTTTTTCTTCCAGGGGCGCACGCGCCATGCGCGTGATGGATTCAATGGCGGCAACCAGAGAGCCGCTGTCTACGGGTAATTGAAAGGCTTTCGGGACAAGCGGGTTGCTGGTGCAGTCCCAAACCCCCTGCTGAATCTGCCGGCTGATGGCTTCCAATTCGCGACGCACCGCTTGTTCGCACTTTTCGGTCTGCGTGATCACATCGGCCTCCTGGGACAGCATAGCCTGCTGCCCCTATCGTTTGCGGATTTACCCGCCTGTTTCGTATGCTAAGAGTCTGGATACGAGTCAGCCAAAAAAAATGTTCCCGGCAGGTTCCCGGCTGCTCAATGCGCGGCCGCGACTTGAGCCGCGTCGGCTCCGCACATCTGGCGGTACAGAGCAGCAATTTTGGCGACGTAGCGCTGAGTTTCGCGGTAGGGAGGGACGCCGTGATATTTATGCACCGCGCCTGGCCCGGCATTGTAAGCGGCCATGGTCAGGGCGATCCGGCTGACGGGGATAATGCCGGCATCGGCAGGAGCGCCGCCGTATTTGTCCAAGTGGCCGCGCAGAATATGCACGGCCGCGCCGATGTTCTGCACCGGGTCGTAGGCATTAGTGACACCCAGCGAATGTGCCTCATCGGGCATGATCTGGGCCAGGCCCATCGCGCCGGAATGGGAGGTGGAATACAGGTCGAAGTCGGATTCGGCAATGATGGTGGCAACGACCAGGCGCGGGTCGACATTGTTGAGGTCGCTGAAGTAGAGAATGCTGGTGGTGATCTTGTCCACATCGGGTTCGGACAAGCGCCGGTTCCAGCGGCGCACCAGGCTGCGGTACGGGCCGTAGATCGCCAGCGCGCGCGGCGACAAGGCTCCGGCGGGATGCCCGCGATACTCATTGACCCAGGACACGCGCGGCCGGCGGCTGCCTCGGGCAGGGCGGGAGGACGCGGCGGACTGCGGGGCGGCGGACGTGGCTTCGGCGGCCACAATATCGCCTTCCGGGGCAACAGCCACCAGCCGCAGACCCGACGGCAGAGACGCATCATCCGGGGCGGCAACAAGCAGGGCGCGCAGGCGCGCGCCAGACTCCAGCCAGTCCGCGCCGGTCAGAGCGGCAGGCAGCGGAACCGTCACCGACTGCCCGCCCGTGGACAGCAGAGCCGTCCGGTCACTGCCCGACGACACCAGGCCGCTGACCGTGACAGAAACTTCCAGTATCCGTCCGGCGTAACTGCCGGGATGGGCCATCACATCGGCAAGCTGTCCGGCGGGCAGAAGAGGCGACGCTGCGGCCTGCCGGGCTTGGAAAAAGGCCGACACCGGATCGGCAGCGGCGAAGCCCGTTGTCAAGCCGGTCAGCAGGCACAAAAATAGACAGATGCGGACTTTCATGGATACCCCTTATCGTATCATAATCGGCGGCATCTGTCAAGAACAGGAGAGACAAAGAAGCCTTTCCCTGTTATCCGGCTCCGCTAAGTGCGACGGGAGTGTAGCCCGCAAATGGCCCGAAGTTGTGGTAGCTGTACGTCCCCGCAACGTTGTCCAAACTCCAAAGCGACGCAATCCCGCTCCCCGTCGTCCACAAAACGCCCAAGCTCCCATCCGAACTGTCCGCGATCCCCTTCGCCCCGTAACCACTGAACGGGCCGAAGTTGTGGTAACTGTAAGCACCACTGGTCGTGTTGTAATTCCAAATAGACGCCACACCGCTCGGCGTCGTCCAAAGCAAATGCGTCGTGTTATCCGTTCCTACCGAAAAGCCCACCGGAGTGTAACCGGCAAACGGGCCGAAGTTGTGGTAGCTGTACGTGCCTGTCCCGTTGTCCAGGCTCCAAATGGACGCAATCCCGCTCGTGGTGGTCCACAAGACCCGCATCTTGCCGTCCACTCCGTCGGCAATGGCCTGCGCCGTGTAGCCGGGGAACGGGCCGTAGTTGTGGTAGGTGTACGTGCCTGCCGAAGTGCTGTAGTTCCAGAGGGAGGCCGTGCCATTGGTGCTTGTCCACAGGATGTGCGTGGTGTTGTCGGTTCCCACGGACAGGGCTTTGGCGGTGTAGGTGGGGAAGGGGCCAAAGCCGTGGGAGGTGTAGGTTCCGGCGGCGCTGTTGAGGCTCCAGATCAAGGCTGCGCCGGACGCGGCAGTCCACAGCAGGCGGGTTTGTCCGTCCGTTCCCCCGTCGGCAGGGCCGTCGGCGAGTGTTTTGGCGGTGTATCCGCTGAGTGGGCCGAAGTTGTGGTAGGTGTAGGTTCCGGCGGTGGCGTTGTAGTTCCAGAGAGAAGCCACGCCCCCGGTGGTAGTCCACAGCAAATGCTCCACCGCGGGCGGCGTGGTGACGGTGGCAGTGTTGGAAGGAGTGCTGCTGCCTGCCGCACTGACGGCGCGGATGCGGTAAGTATATGTCGTCGATGCTGCCAGGTTGGAGGCGTTATAAGACACGGTGCCGGCGGGCAGAGCCGCCAGCACGGCGAATGCGCCCATGCCGATCTGGCGCTCCACGACCACGCTCGTATCGGAAGCGTCCCCAAGCTGCCAGGCGAGAGCAGCGCCTGAACCACCGGAAATGAGCGCCGCGGAGAGGTTCAGCGGCGCGGCGGGCGGCTGCGAGGCTGCGACGCCGCTGATCTGGAAGATCGTTCCAAATCCGATGGGGCCGCCGTAAGAAGTCGTGCCGTAAATTGTCGATCCAATACGTGTCAGTGAGCCGACCGGGTCGTTGGGATCACTCGCATTCACGCCGAACGGAGCCAGCACTGTAAATCCGGTACCGTCCGGGCTGACCTGGAAAACAGTCCCGTGGCCGCCTGTACCACCGTTTTCCGCGGTTCCGTACAGCGTACCATCGGCATCCACCGCCAGAGCGCCGTAGGGATCATATCCATCGGGGTAAATGCTCTGGGCATTCTCGGCGCTGAAAACGTGGATGGGCGTAAAGCCGGTTCCGTCCGGGTTGATGCCCCAGAGCAGTCCAGTCTGGTTCGCGCCGCCCTGGAAGGAAACGCCATAAAAGCGCCCGTCGGTGCCAAGCGTGACGGCGGAAAAAGAGCCGCCCTCGGCGCTGGTGAAGCTGTGCAGGAGAAGGAAGCCGGTGCCGTCCGGCTTGATTCGGTAAATCGTTCCAAAATAGTTCGCGCCGCCGGAGACCGTCGTTCCATAAAAATAGCCGTCTCCGCCCCAGGTCAGCGGTGCGTAGACATTGGAGCCGTCTGCGGGGTTGCCGAATGTGAAGGGATGAATGGTTTGAAAGCCGCTGCCGTCGGTGCGGAGACGGAACACAGTTCCTTCCGCGTTCGGCCCGCCCGCATTGGCGGTTCCATACAGGTAGCCGTCGCCGTTTGTCGCAAGTCCGCTGGCCGGGTTCGCCCCGTCCGCGTTCTGAAACTGGCTATTTTTGGCGCTGAACGAGTAAATTGCCAGGAACGCGCCGGTGAGACTGATGCGATAAACTGTCCCGCTGCCATTCGTGCCGCCATAGGTAGTCAGGCCGTAGAGATAGCCGTCACCGGGGGCAACGAGTTCACGGGCAGGGCCATAACCGTCAGCATTGATGCCCTGGCCGTTGGGCGCACTGAACGTGTAAAGGATTTGAAAGCCGCTGCCATCAAGCTTGACTTTGTAGATCGAATTGGTGCCATAGGCTGTGCCATAGAGGTAGCCGTCGCCCCCCGGCGTCAGGCCGGACGCTGCGCCCTGAATGGTCGTTGGAAACGACAGCAGCGTCGAGACGGAGGCGGCTCCCCGGACGGCAGGCAGGAGCGGCCCGGCCAGGACGGCGAGCAGGCAGAGCCACAGGCAGGCAGCTAGCGACGGAAGGCGGTGGGTCAGGGAAAATAAGAGCATGGGAGGGCTTTCTTGGGACGTTTGAAGAACTGTGCGGCGGCATCGCCGCTCCGTTATATTATAACATAGCTTTTCCCCCAATACAAACATAAGAGATTGATGTCAAAGGACAAGGAAAAAGGCAATTTTTCAGCGTTTGTTGACAACGGCTGACAATTAAGATATACTAAGGCAGAGAGAGAAAACGCCGACAGGCGACGAGAGGGAGAACACGCGACGAATGGAGTCCGAATCCCGAGATTTGATGACAGTGGAACAGGCGGCGGCCTACTTGCAGCTTAGCCAGTCCAGCATTCGCTCCTACATCCGGCAGGGCAAGCTGAATGCGTTCCGCATCGCCGGCAAGCGCAAAGTGCTGATCCCGCTGCCGGAGCTTTTGAAGCTGCTGGAACCGGCCCGCGCCCAGGATGTGGAAGAGGCGGATGAGGACGGCACTGCGTAATGGCCCCGGCGTCCTCGGTCGTTATCACTGCCCGCACGGGCAGTCCCGGCCTGCTTGCGGAAGCGCGCGAACTGTGGCGCTACCGGCATCTGGTTCGTACCCTGGTGGAGCGCGACCTGCGGGTGCGCTATAAAAATTCGGTGGTTGGCATCGCCTGGACCATGATCAATCCCTTGATTCAGGTTTTCGTGCTGACGGTTGCCATCGGCTACATCTTAGGCTCCGGCCCGCACAACCTGAGCGCCTACATTTTCTGCGCCACGCTGCCGTGGACCTTTTTTCAAACCTCCGTTCTTGACTCCTCCACCTCGGTTCTTGCCAAGCTGGCACTGCTGAAAAAAGTGTATTTTCCGCGCGAGATACCCCTGATTGCGACAGTCTGCCAGAATTTTGTGCAGTTTTTGATTTCGCTGGCGATTTTCATGGTCTACCGCTGGGTCTTGACGCCCCTGCTGTTTCACGGGACGACCTGGCCGCCGGTTCAGATTCTGCTGCTGCCCTGGCTGATCGTGATTCTCTTTTTGCTGACACTGGGGACGGCCTTTTTCGTTGCGACGGCCAATGTTTTTTATGAAGATGTCAAGTTCATCGTCACCCTGACGATGGGCTTTTTGTTTTACTTGCTGCCAATCATTTATTTCGCGGAGAACCTGTTTTACTCGGATCGCATCCACAGTGCGGCAGGCTGCTGGTGGGCGTATCATTTGTATCTGGCGAACCCTCTGGCCTGGATTATCACCGCCTTCAAGCAGGTCTTTTTCGGTGTCGCGGACATTTCCAACATCACTGCTCCCCTGCCCCACCACCTCAGCGCCCCGTTTGACTGGCGGTTTCTGCTGATTACTACTGCGTCGTCCATTATCGTTTGCCTGTGGGGATATACGTTTTTCAACAGCCACAAATGGAAGTTCACAGAGCGGCCATGAGGAAACCTGACTTCTGCAAAGCACCTAACCCTGCCGCAAGCAGCGACCCTTCCCTCAGAAGGAAGGGTGAAGATACAGCCGGGCTATCCTCTCCGCCTGCCATTGAAGTCATCGGACTCGTCAAAGAGTTTCGGGTCTACCACCGAACGTTTGCGTCGCTGAAAAGCCATGCCGCCGCGCTGGCGAAAACCCTGGTACAGCGGGAAGCTCATGCGGGCTTTGAGACGCGGCGGGCGCTGGACGGCGTCACGTTTTCGGTGGCGCGGGGCGAGGCGGTGGCGCTGGTGGGGCGCAACGGGTCCGGCAAAAGCACGCTGCTGTCCATTTTGTCGCGAATTTATCTGCCAACCGCCGGAGAAGCGCGGCTGCACGGGCGGATGATGAGCCTGCTGGAACTGGGAGCGGGCTTTGACGGCGAATTAACCGGCAATCAGAACATCTTTTTCAACGGCGTGATTCTTGGCCTGACCGAAGACGAAGTGGCGGCCCGCTATGACGCCATTTTGGAGTTTGCCGAACTGGACCGGCAGGCAATGGACCTGCCCGTGCGGATGTATTCGTCGGGAATGCAGCTTCGCCTGGGCTTTGCGATTGCGGTGCATTTGGACGCCGAAATGCTGCTCATCGATGAAGGCCTGGCAGTAGGCGATGAAGGCTTTCAGGAGAAATGCTTCGCAAAGATGGAAGAGTTTAAAGCGCAGGGCAAGACGCTTTTGATGGTGACGCATGAGCTGGACCATGTGGAGCGCCTCGCCGACCGGGTTTTATGGCTGGACAAAGGGCGGCTGGTGCGCGACGGCGATATGGCAAGTGTCCTGGCCGACTATCGCGCTGGGTTCGCGCATGGGTGAGGCCGCGCCCGACATCTCCGTGGCCGTTGTTTCTTACGACACGCGAGACCTGCTGCGCGGCTGCCTGCAAGCGCTTCTGGACCGGCAGGCCGAAGGCGAGGCGCGGCTCGAGATCATCGTCGCCGACAACAACTCCTCCGACGGCAGCGCCGAAATGGTCCACGCCGAGTTTCCCGCCGTGCGGGTGCTGGAAACAGGTGAAAACCTCGGCTTTGGACGGGCGAACAACGCGGCGCTGACGGATGCGTGTGGCCGTTTTTTCTGCCTGGTCAATTCTGACGCCGAAGTTTTGCCCGGCGCCCTGGCGCAGACACTGGCTTACCTGGACGCGCACCCGGAGGCAGGGCTGGTGGGAGGCCAGCTTTTATGGCCGGACGGGCGCCCGCAAACCTCCTGGGGCGGAGACCCAACGCTGGCCGGGGTGCTGGCCGAGCAGACCTTCTGGGGTGCATGGAAACCTGCCTCCTTGCTTCGCCGGGTCCTCCCTCAAGGGAGGATTAAGACTAGTTCCCAGGCATGTATCGCTATTCCTGATCCTCCCTTGAGGGAGGACCCTGTGCGCGAAGCGAACAAGGAGGTAGGTCGCGATGTCCCTCAAATCTGCGGGGCGTTTATGCTCCTTCGGCGCGAGGCCTGGCGGCAGATCGGCGGCTTTGATCCGGCCTATTTCATGTATAATGAAGACGTAGACCTGAACGTGCGCCTGCGGCGAGCGGGATGGCGGGTGGTTTTTTTGCCTTCGGCGCGGATCACGCACCATCTGGGCGCGAGCAGCAGCGCGGACTGGCAAAAGCGCGCCCGCATGGTCTCCGCCTACAATCAAAGCCGGTTTTATTACTTCACCCGCTTTGAAGGCCTGGCGGCGGGGCGAACGCTCAAAGCCTACTGCCTGCTGGGCGCAGCCATTCGCCTTACCGGCTGGAGCCTGCTGGCCCCCATACGCCCGGCGGCCCGCGAAAAGGTCAAACTGTTCCGCGAAGTTTGGCGGCAGACATGGGCGATGACGTCGTTGGGAGAAGAAAAATCATAGCTGCCGCAAACCGCAAACTCCTGATTTCCGCGGTGATGGTCTTGAAGAACGGCGTTCTGCTCGGCTATCCGTTCGTTGAGTCCATCTTGTCGATTCTACCGGTGTGCGACGAGTTTGTGATTGTGGAAGGCTACAGCGACGACGAGACGTATCACTGGCTGGAGCGGATTCAGCAGTGTTACCCGGAGAAAATCGCCCTGAGCCGGAAGCGCTGGCCGGAGGGCCTTCGCAGCGGCCATGCAATTGGAATCATGCAGACCGAGGCATTGAAAAAATGCCGGGGCAAATGGATACTCATGATGCAGGCGGATGAAATCCTGCCCGAAGAAAATGTTCGGCCCATTCGGGAGCTATGCGATCCGTGGCTGCTGATCCGGCGCGCCCAGCAGCGGCAGGCACCTGCTCCGGCTTCAGCCACCGTGCATCTGGACGTGCCGCCGGACGCCGAAGCGGATGCCCGTGATGCGCGCTATTCGCGTGATCTGGCGAACGCGCGCAAACAAGATGTGCTGACATCGTTTTTTTGGAGCAGCTACCATCTGGATTTCATTCACTGGCCGGGACAGCAGGAAACGCTGAGTTTTGATTGGATTTACCGCTGGGCGGTGCGGCTGGCGCGCAACCACCGGGGCATCTACTCTGGGCTGGACGGCTGGCTGCTGCAAGGGCCTGGCTGCTTTCCTATCGGCGCGGCGCGCCTGCCGCACCCGATCATCCATTTGCCGTCTTTGTTTCCGGTCAACGCCTGGCGCAAGCGCATCAATCAGGCCTGTTTGTATCCCAACCACGCCGGGATACAGGAGGCCGGACGGGAAGCCGCGCTTCGGCTGGACGAGTACGCCCAGGGAACGCCGCCGCCACCCGGTCTCCGGCCCCCCTTCGCGCTGCCCGCGCTGGTCGCGCCGCTTCTCGGCCAGCCGCTATACCGCGTTCGCCCGGAACTGCTGGAACGGCAGATACGATGATTAAAGTAAAATTGTCCACGAATTCGCCGGACTGGCCTTTCCTGCGACAGACACCAGCCCGCTCCGGGATTTGGGGCGATTGCCGGTTTTTCGTCAACGAGGATATTGACGAATGTGATTTTTGGGTCGTGTATGATGACTTAATCCGGCCTGAAACGACGCATTGTCCGCCGGGAAACACGCTGCTGATTACCGCCGAGCCGCCTTCAGTAAAATCCTATTCCCGGCAGTTTGCCGCGCAGTTTGGACACGTCTTGACATGCCAGCGGGAATTGAAGCATCCCCATGTGATTTTCCGCCAGCAGGCGCTTCCCTGGATGATCGGCTGCCGGTATCATTCTGCGACAGGGCAGTGGGACCAGTCTTACAGCAAAGACTACGACGAGCTATCCGCCATGACTGTTGTGCCGAAAACAAGGCTGCTGTCTGTTCTTTCGTCCGATAAAGCCTTTACGCCCGGACACATGCGCCGCCTGGCTTTTGTGGAAGCGCTCAAACAGCGCTTTGGCACGGACATCGATGTGTTTGGGCGGGGCATCCGGGAAGTGGCGGATAAGTGGGATGCGATTGCGCCTTACAAATACCATGTCGTCCTTGAAAACGGACAGTTCCCTGATTATTGGACGGAAAAGCTCTCAGACGCGCTTCTTGCAGGAGCCTACCCGCTTTATGCCGGCTGCCCTAACATCGGGGATTACTTCCCAGCGGACACTTTAACAGCGTTTGATCTGAATGACCCGGAAGCGTGTTTGCAGGCGATACACGCCGCCTTGAAGGCAGGTCGCTACGAGGCGACAATACAGGCGCGGCAGGAAGCGAAAACGCAATTGCTGGAATAATATAATTTGTTTCCGTGGATTCTGGAAGTGACGCAGCCCTTTTTTCAGACAGGCCTGCCGCGAACCACGCATCTTCAGCCCAGCGCAAAGCAGTCGCGTTCGGTGATTCAGTCTGCCAGACAGTCTTTCAATCAATGGATAAATCCGCGATGAGTTTCCTCAGAACATTGGCGCGCCGCGTGAGAAAGCTGCTGCCCGCCCCGGACTTCAAAAAAACTTATGCCCAGTGCGGGGAAGACATCATTGTCGCCGGTTTGTTTCAGACGTTCGGCATTCCCAAACCAAGTTATCTGGATTTAGGCGCACATCACCCGACCTATTTGAGTAACACCTACTACTTTTATCGCAAGCGCTGCTACGGCGTCTGCGTTGAGCCGGACCCGGCTTGCTTTCAGGCGTTCCGGGAGAAACGCAGACGAGACATTTGCCTGAATGTCGGCGTTGGAACTGCTTCCAGGGCGAATGCCGAATTTTTTCTGATGTCCGAGTCGACATTGAACACTTTTTCCGAGACCGTTGCCAGACGAATTGATCGAGATACTTCATATAAAATTATACGCACAATGCAGATTCCCTTGATCTCAATCAATGAAATCATTGAACGAAATTTCCCAGCTACCCCGAATTTCATTTCGCTGGATATTGAGGGGCTTGATTTAGAAATCCTGAAAAGCTTCGATTTCGGGCGGTGGCAGCCGGAGATTTTTTGCATTGAAACGGCGGCTTTTTCGGAAAACAGAAGCGAATCGGTCAAAATCCCTGAGATAACCCAATTGATGAAACAGCAGGGCTATTTTGCCTATGCAGACACTTACATCAACACAATTTTTGTCTCCGAATCAGTTTGGATGCGGCAGCCATGAAAATGCTTCAGATCGCTCGCCGGTATGCCGGCAGCCAGATCAAATTCGCTTCTTTTCGGAAGCAGTATCAAACCTTTGCAGCGCTATCTCGGAAGAGCGGCGGCAGATTTGCACTGCGCTGGGAAGATCGACTGCCGTGCCTGTACGACCGAACAGCCGAAACAGTTTTTGATCGGCATTACATTTATCACCCGGCTTGGGCCGCGCGAGTTTTGAGTGAGACCAGGCCCAAAGTGCATGTAGACATCTCTTCCACGCTGGCATTTTGCACAATTGTTTCCGCGTTTCTGCCGGTCGAGTTTTATGATTACCGGCCTGCGGAGATGAAACTCACCGATTTGTCTTCCGGCCAGGCGGACTTGACGGCACTGCCGTTTGAGAGCGGCAGTATTTTGTCGCTCTCGTGTATGCACACCGTTGAGCATATCGGCTTAGGCAGATACGGCGACCCGCTGGATGCGGACGGCGACTTGAAAGCCATGCAGGAGCTTAAACGGGTACTGGCTCCCGGAGGAACTCTTTTGTTTGCTGTTCCGGTCGGTCAGCCAAAAATACTATTCAACGCGCATCGCATTTACAGCTTTGAGCAGATTGAGCGCGGCTTTTCCGGGCTGACGCTGGAACAGTTCTCTTTGATTCCCGATGACCCGCAGTGGGGATTGATTTCACCGGCAGCGCCGGAATTGGTCGCCGCGCAAACCTATGGCTGCGGCTGCTTTTGGTATAAAAAACCTCTGGCGAGGCCCGCCGATCCATGAGACTATTTTATACTGCGGAAGGCTGGGACAATCAATTTTTAGAGCCGCTGGCTGATTTGGGGCATGAAGTCATTCCGTTTCGCTATGCCTGGGGTGATACCTACGTCCATTTGGATACGACCAATTCTGCTCACCTGGATTTTATCGCCCGGAGCCGCCCGAAGGCCACGGCAGAGCTGCTGCGTCAAATCAAAGCCGCCCATGCCCAAAAGCCGATTGATTTATTTTTCAGCTATTTTTATGACGCCGTCGTTCTGCCGGAAGCCATTGACGAGATCAAGGCAATGGGCATCCAAACCGTCAACTGGTATGCGAATGGTTCTTATCAGCTTCATCTTGTCCAGACGATCTCGCCTCATTACGACTGGTGCCTTGCGCCGGAAAAGTTTCGGATACAAGATTACCAAAACATGGGCGCGAACCCGATTTATTGTCAGGAAGCCGCAAACCCGGATTTTTACCGGCCTTACCCACTTCGGGTGGATTACGAAGTCACTTTTGTCGGGCAAGCCTACGGAGACCGGCCTGCCTATATCAAATTTTTGCGCGAGGCTGGGATTGATGTTCGCGTTTGGGGAGCAAAATGGCGCGACTACGCGACGCCTTCCCTGCCGCGCCAACTCTGGCGATGGGGCCGCAAGCGGCTTGGCGTGACAAAAAGCATTATTCCGACGTTTCCTGCGGAGATTTTGGGCGCTCCGCTCTCCGACCTTGAAATGGTGCAAATGTATAGCCGCTCCAAAATCAATCTGGGATTTTCTTCCTGCGGGGACACCCATCTTGGGCCGGAGCGGATTTTACAGGTGCGTCTGCGTGATTTCGAGGTGCCGATGAGCGGCGGCTTTTACATGGTGGAATATATGGAAGAACTGGAAGAGTTTTTTGAAGTTGGAAAGGAAATTGTCTGCTACACAGGGCCGCAGGATTTGGCGGAGAAAATCCGGTACTATCTCACCCATGACCGCGAGCGCCAGCAAATTCAGCAGGCAGGCTATGTGCGCTGCGTGAAAGATCATAGCTGGCAAAAGCGCCTCACAGCGGCGTTTGGGCAGATGGGTTTGGAATGACAAACCCGAAACGCCATTCACTCGCCTGGTTCCTGCGTATTCCGCTCATGCTGAATCGAAAACGTGCAGCGGGAGAGTTTCTGCCTTTTGCGCCGACACGAAAAATCAGTTATGCACAGTTCGGTGAGGACATACTTGTTTCCAGCCTCTTCTGGTATCTCCACATCAGCAAACCCTCCTACCTGGACATCGGTGCGTTTGCGCCGAAATTTCTTAGCAATACGTTTTACTTTTATCAGCGCGGCAGCCGCGGCGTTTGCGTCGAGCCGGACCCGGCGAGGCGGGCGGCATTTCGGCGCGTGCGGCGGCGCGATCTTTGTCTCAGCGTCGGCGTCGGCGCGGAGGACAAAGAAGCCGTGCCTTTTTATGTTCTTTCGGAACCTTCTCTCAGCACTTTTGACCAGGCCAGCGCGCGTCAGCACGAACAAAGCGGCACAGTGCATATCCGCGCCATCATTTCCGTTCCTGTGTATTCGATCAACACTTTGATTGAAAAATATTGCCCGCGCTGCCCGGATTTTTTGTCGGTCGATGTCGAGGGCCTGGACATGGAAATCCTTCAGAGAATGGATTTTGAGCGCTTTCGGCCTGCCGTGATCTGCGTGGAAACGATTGACTTTTACACGCAGGCGAAACAAACATCTGTGGTGAATTTTCTTCAAACCAAAGGCTACCGGGTGCAGGCAGACACAGTGATTAATACCATTTTGGTAGATGAACAGGCGTGGGCTGCCCGAAAATGACAGCGCGAGTCACCTGGCTGCTCCCAGTCCGAAATGGAATGCCGTATCTTTCTGAGGCGCTGGCCTCGATAGAAGCGCAGACTTACAAAAACTGGGAAGTGATCGCGTGGGTCAATGGTTCTGCTGATGGAACCCTGGAAGAACTGCATCGCTGGATTCCCGCGCGCCTGGCAGGCCGTATCATTGCCGACAGGCCGACGACCTATGGGCAGGCAATGGCCGAGATGACGCTGCAAGCTGAAACCGAGCTTTGCGCGATTGTCCATGCGGATGATGTCAACACGCCGGAGCGGCTGGCAAAACAGGTGGAGTTTATGAAAACTCACCCGGAGATCGCTGTCGTGGGTGGCTGGTACGACGTGATTGACGCGCACGGCAACACGATTGCCGGAGTCGGGCAGCAATATCTCTCGCACGACGACATTGTTCACTTCATGGTTCAAAATGTTGCCATCGGCTGCCCGACGGCGCTGTTTCGCCGAAGCGCGGTGCTGGAAGTAGGCAATCACCGTTCGCTGGCGCTGGTGGAAGATTACGACCTCTGGCTGCGCCTTGCAGTGCAGCATAAGCTGGCGAACCTGAATGAATGTGTTTTGCACTACCGCATTCACGACCGCAGTGCAACTCGGATAGCCATGTCGGAAGATTTGGTGACGCCCGCTGCGAATGCCTGTTTTTATGAGACAGCCCCGACGCTCTATGGCCTTTCTCTCGAAGAGGCGCGGCTTTTGCGCGAGCGGCGGCATCCGTTCGCGCTGCTGCCCCTGTACCGCATTGCGAAACATCTCAGCCGAACACAGGGCGGGACAATCCTGGGCCGGTTTCTGTCGCCTTCTTTTGTGCAGGGCGGGCGAGGCCTGGTTTACCCGCGCGATCTCCTTTCGCGGGTTCCCCTGACCCTGCTGGCATATCGAAAAACTCCGGCGCGTTTGCTCTGGTCACGCCTGCGGCGGCGTGTTTTTCGCCGCTAATCGCCGGATTTCGGCCAGTATCTTCGGGGCCTGCTGCGCGGCGGTGAATTCCATCGCCCGCAGGCGCGCGGCGTGTCCCAGGGCGGCGCGGCGCGGTGGGTCTGCCGCCAGCGCGCAGACGGCCTCGGCCATCGCTGCCGGGGAGAATTCGGGGATGACGACGCCCGCCGGGCCGATGAATTCGGGCGGGCCGCCAGCGCCGGCGAAGCACAGAACGGGCTTTTCCAGCCCCATGTTTTCCAGCATGACCAGCGACGCTGTTTCCTCCCACGAAGTCACTGTAAAGATGTCCAAAGGCGCGAAATAATCCAGAGGGTGCGTCGTGAACGGAACCAGTTCAATGTCATCCGTCAGACCCAGTTTTCGGGCCATTTCCCGAAACTGCCAGCCTTCCTCGTTGTCTATAAAGCCGACCCAGACGAACCGAACGCGCTCCGGGCCGAGACGCTTTTTCACTTCCGCCGCCATCAGCAGCCAGAGCTGCGCGCCCTTGACCCAGCTAATCACACCGGAGCCGCCGACGACCAGCCGGTCATCGACACGTTCCGGCGGGGCAAGAGGGAGCGGCGGGGCGGCGTCCACAAATGCAGGAATGACGACCACTTTGCCCGCATCCACGCCGTACCGCGCCGTCAGCGCCGAAGCAACGGCCTCCGACACGGCGACGTAGCAATCCGGCAGGCCCAGAAAAAGCTCCGGCATATGCTGAGACAGAGGGCGCAGAAAGCTGTCCAGCTCATGCACATGGAGCAGGGTCGGGGCCGGCGGCAAAGCAAGGCGTCGGGCTGCCAGCAGGCCGGCCACGCTGTTGATGTAAATGACGTCCGGCTTCCATCTTCGGAGGGAAAAAGACCAGAGCCGGGCCTTGAGAATGCTGAGTAATCGGTGCCACAGGAACCGCACCACGGCACCCGGCTCCGCCGGCATTCCCGGCCAGCGAAAGGCCACCAGCGTCTGCACCCGGCCCAACGCCCGCAGCCGCTCCCCCAGCGGGCCGCCTTCATAGCTGACCGTCCGAAGCTCAACGTCGCTTTTGAGATGCTCAAAGGCGGCCCAGGCCACTTTTGGCGCTCCCGTCGGCGACAGGTCATGCAGCAGCAGCAGCACTTTGAGTTTACGCATTGTGGTACATTATACTCGGCGGGGGGATTTTTGTGACGGATGCCAGGTTCACGCTGATCGTGCCGACCTACAACGGCGGGGAATATCTCAAAGAATGTCTGGCGAGCATCCGCGCACAGACGGAAACACGGTTTCGCGTTGCCGTTCTGGATGACGGCAGCACGGACGGCACTTTGGAATGGCTGCGCGCGCTCGATGAGCCGCGACTGACAGTTTATCCGGCCCCGGAACATCTCGGCATTGTGAAGAATTGGGCGCGCGCACTTTCCATTCCCAAAGCCGAGTTTATGACCATTGTGGGGCAGGATGATCGGCTCGGTTCAAACTACTTGTCCGTGATGAATGCGCTCACGCAGGCATACCCGGACGCCGGTCTGTACCACGCGCATTTTCAGTTTATCAATTCTCACGGCCAGGTCATTCGCCCCTGCCGCCCGCTGCCGGAGCGGGAAACCGCGGCGCAGTATCTTCAGGCGCTGTTTACGGGCCGGCGCGACACTTACGGCACGGGCTATCTGATGCGTTCGGCCCGGTACGAAGCAGTGGGCGGCATCCCGCCCTTTGAAAAACTGCTCCATGCTGATGACGCCCTCTGGATGGCTTTGATGGCCGGCAGTTATAAGGCGACTGCGGCTGCCCAATGTTTTAGCTGCCGCCTGCACCCGCAGAGCGCCAGCGGCGGCACAGACTGGCATTCCTGGCTCCATGCCCTGCCGCCGTATGCGTCCGCTTTGTGCGCTCTGGCCGCACACGACCCGGAGTTCGCAGCGGCCCTGGAGCAGTACGGGGCGAAGCATTTCGCGCACTGGCAGCGGCAGATTTACATTCTGGCCCTGACCCGCGCGACGCGGCGCAATCAAGGCGTGGACCCGCAAGCGCGGCCCCTGATCGCGGCCCTCGCCGCTCAGATGCCGCCTTGCCTGCCGCTGCCTCCTGGTGAAGGCTTTGCGTCGGGAAAACCCATGCAGGCGCGGGAAATTATCAACCGCTTTGCTGCGACCCGAATGGCTTACAATGCCTATGTACATTTGCGCTACAGCTTAGGATAACCCACCATGCGAATCGGCATTGACGCCCGCACACTGTCGGGACGCTACACGGGCGACCGGACTTACTGGCGCGGCCTGCTCGGCGGTCTGGCGGCGATTGACCACGAAAACGAGTATTTTCTGTATACCCGGCAGCCACTCGAAGGCGAACCGCCGAAACTAGGACCAAATTTCTACTGGCGCAGCGTTCCGAAGCCGCGCCAGGATGCTTTCTGGATGCTGACGACGTTTCCACACGCTCTCAAAGCCGACAAAGTGGACATCGCGCACACGCAGTACAACATTCCACTTCTAGGCGCTCCCTGCCCCATCGTGACGACCGTGCATGATGTTTCGTTTCGGGTTCACCCGGAACTTTTTCTGCCGAAAGACCGCTGGATTTTGAACACGCTGGTTCCGCGCTCCATGCAAAAGGCGGCGCGGGTGATTGCAGTTTCCGAAAGCACCCGTCGGGATATTCTGCGCTTTGATCGGCAGATTTCCACCCAGCACGTTACAGTGGTACTGGAAGCCGCCGATTCTCGCTTCGCGCCTCCCACCGGCGGGCAGGAAACGGCGCGGGCGGCGGCGAACAGTCTGCTCGGTTTGGAGAATCGGCCTTACCTGCTGGCGGTGGGGGTCTTGCAGCCGCGCAAAAATCTCGCTCTGCTGCTGGATGCGTTTGCACTGCTCAAGCTCGGCCCGAACCCGCCTCCGCACCGGCTAATCATTGCAGGAAAGCGCGGCTGGCTGGATGACACCGACGCGCAAATGGAAGCCCTGCCGGAGGAAGTCCAGCGGGAAATTACACTGGCGGGCTATGTGGCCGATGCCGACCTGCCGACGCTGTACGGCGGGGCCGATGCCCTCTGCTATCCGTCCAAATACGAAGGCTTCGGCCTGCCACCGCTGGAAGCGATGGCCTGCGGCTGCCCCGTGCTGTGCAGCCGGTCATCGTCGCTGCCGGAAGTAGTGGGGGATGCAGGAATATTGCTGCCCGCCGACGACTCAAATGCGTGGACCAACGCTCTGGTCAAACTGCTGTCGACGCCCGCCGTGCTGGCCCGCTGGCGCGCGCGCGGCCCGGAGCGCGCAGCCCTGTTTTCGTGGGAGAAAGCCGCCCGCGAGACGCTGACTATCTATGAGGAGTGTGTGAAATGATTGCTGTCGAGGAAAGTATTCGTGACATTGCTCGAAAAATGGCGCAAGATAACCGGCAAGCCTCCCCGGACCTGGAAGCTGTCTATTGGTTTCCGCATGACAGAGAAATTCGGCTGGTGGAGATTGATCCTATTACTCTTTCAAGTGATCGCATGGTTCCTTACTATTTTGGGGCGTACCCGCAGGGAGGAATTTCCTATCCCTCGGCGATTGTTTTGATTCGGCCCGAAGAAAAGTTTGTTTTACTTCCGCCGCCGGAGTGGGGAAGTTGGGATACAGCCATTCAACTCTGGCCTGAAAACATATCGTAAGGAGCGAACTTGCCAATGGACTGGCGCACTGCCAACTTAACGCAAGCCCGTTCAGATTTCGAGATGCTGCAAACCCTGAGTAGGCAGCAAGCGCCGCCATGCCACCAGCTTCACTACTTGCAAATGTCCACCGAGAAATTGGCGAAAGGATTTTCCACGCCCCCGATGGGCCTCAGCCAGCAAAGGTGCATCGCGCTTTCGTCAATTTTTTGCGCGCCGTCAGGAGCAGCGCACAGCTTCGCCAAGCCTGCAACTGTGGTACAGGCCAAATTGATTCTTACATCGCTTCTTTGATGCCACTTGCGCGGTTGATTAAAGATTTGGCACCCGCTAATGCGAATGAGGGGCCGAACCCGGAATATCCTTGGCAAACGCCATTGGAAGTCGTTGCGCCCGTTGACTATTTCTTTTCCAATCTACAGTTCAATAGCCGCAGCATGATCAATATGCTGAAGTTTCCTGAACGCTGTTTCCAAATCATCTAAAGGAATTTTTTATGCCACTGGACCCGAAATTCTTAGCCGTTCTGGCCTGCCCTGCCGACGACAATCGCCCGCCGCTGCGGCAGGAGGGGGAAACGCTGGTTTGTGAGCAGTGTGGGCGGGTTTATCCGATCCGCGACGGCATTCCCATTTTGCTGCCCGAAGAGGCGACCATTCCCGGCAAGACACCCTAACCTTACGGAGACAGACTGCCATGCAGCTTACGCGCACCGGCCCGATCCGCATTTCGCTGATCCATGGCCCCAATCTCAACATGCTCGGCGTTCGCGATCCCGATATTTACGGCAAGGAAACGTTCGAGTCGGTCAACCGCAAAATCGAAGCGCACGCAAAATACCTGGGGATGGAAATACGAATTCAGCAGTCCAACTCGGAAGGCGCGATTGTGGATTTTGTGCAGGACGCTTTGGACTGGGCCAATGCCATCGTGATCAACCCCGGCGCGTACACGCATTACTCTTATGCCATTCGCGACGCTATCGGAGACTCCCGCCTGCCGACGATTGAAGTGCATTTATCTAATGTTCATGCCCGCGAAGAGTTTCGCCGCCACAGCGTCGTTTCTCCGGTAACAACGGGCCAGATTGTCGGCTTTGGGCCGTATGGCTACCTCATGGCGCTCAGCGCAGCCAAAAATCTGATTGAAGAAAGCCACCGCTAGACATACGGTGGCTTTGGCGCAGGGGGCCACACGCCAGGCGCATTTACGTCTGGAGGCTGCCCCTGTTGTTTGTCTCTGCGCCCCCACCATAGGAAAAAGGCCGCCACAAAGACAGAGGCCAAGCCCGCCGCTGACAGGCTTAGGCCCCGGTCAAAAGCTGCTTCGGCGGCATTTGCGCTGGTAATTACTGCCGTAAGCGCAATGCCGCCTCCTGCAATCAAGGCAAGCCCAGCAATCAGGATTACGAGGCAAACTCCCTTGCGATCCCGGCGCTGCCACGCATTCCAAACAGCCCACATAAATCCGGCCCCCAGCAGCACCAAAACGGTTCGTAGTATATACGGAATATGCGCGATGGAGTCCATGGTTTTCTCCGCCGGCTAAAGAGCGAGGAGCGAGGGAATGAATTCCTCTCGCTCCTTAATAATCGTCCTGCGGACATAGGATAGGAAGGCAGGGCGCTTTTTCTTTCGTCCGAAGGACGTTTATCCCGAAGCGAGAGGAATTCATTCCCTCGCGCAATAGACGCTAGAAAACATCCGTTATTTCGGCGCGGCGATGTCAACGCCCAGTTTGCCCAGCGCCGTTTCCAGGCGATTGTCGTCCTTGTCGTAGCCTACCAGAGAAGCGGCGACATTGCCATTTTTATCAATGACGTACTGCGTTGGAATGCCGCTGACGTTGTAAAGGTGGCTGGCAATGCTGGTTCCGTTGTCCCGTCCAGCGGGGTCGTAAGCTGTGGTAAAGGTGTAAATGCCGTTCTTCGCCGTCACCCATTTGTCGTAAGCAGACTTGTCATCCCAGACGCACACTCCCAGCACGGCCACGCCTTTGTCTTTGACCTGTTCATAGACTTTTTCCAGATGCGGCATGGACATCTGGCAGGGACCGCACCAGGTCGACCAGAAATCCAGCACCACCGGCTTGCCTTTGTAATCGGACAGATGAACGGTCTTGCCGTCCGGCGTCGTCGCCGCGAAGTCCGGCGCAGCAGCGCCGACGGCCAGCAGAGCCGGACGACTGGCTTCCGCCCGCGCTTCCGCGGCCTGCATTTCCTTTATGCGCTTTGCGCGGGCCACGGCGGCCATCGCCGGGGACATACCGCCCGCGCCTCTGGGGCCAAACAGAATATACCGATTTGCCATCAGCCCGCTGGTCGGCGGCACGAAGACGCCCAGAAATGCACCTGTCCGGCCATTGTAGCGCACCACCTCGTTTTTCATCCAGTCGCCGACATAAAGATTACCGTCCGGGCCGAATGTCAGCCCGCCGACGTTGCTCAGATGCGCTCCCGGAGCGGCGAACACCCGCTGAAACGCGCCGGTTTTTCGGTATTGAAGCACTCCGGCGGGACCGCCGACATACAGGCTGCCGTCGGGGCCGAAGGCAATGTTCTGCGGGTCGGACAAGCCGCCGCTGCCGGGCCTCACGAACATTCCCATCGGTGCGCCGGTCTTGCCGCTGAAGCGCAGCACGTCCGCGGCGCTGTTATTGGTCACGTAGAGGTTTCCGTCGGGGCCGAAGGTGAGATCACCGGGGTCGGTCAGCCCGCCGCTGCCGTTCGCGACAAACACGCCGCGATAGGCTCCCGTCTTGCCGGCATAGCGCCGAATGTCTCTGTTTTTCCAGTTCCCGACATACAGATCGCCGCCGGGGCTGAAGGCTATGCAGACGGGCGACCCCATGCCGCCGCGCCCCTGGGGGATAAACGTGCCGAGCATGTTGCCCGTGGCCGGATTGAAGCGCGCCACGATTCCGTCGCCAAAAGAAGTCACATACAAATTATGGTCTGGTCCCAGGGCAAGACCGACCGGGCTGAGGTGACTGCCCAGGGTCGCCAGCACTTTGCCCGTCGCCCCGTCGCAGCGCATGATAGACTGATCACCGATATTGGCGATGTAAAGCGCCGAGTTCGTCCGTGTCAGCGGCGGCGCTTTGGCAGGGAGCGCAGCCTGTGGAGAGGCGGCCAGCGGCAGGGCGGACAAACACAGGGCCGAAGCGAAAGAAAATAAATGGCGAGAGAATGACATGGCAGGGTTCCTCCTGAGTAACCTGTTTCTGGTGATTTGCTTTCAGTAACGGATTTCACTGCGATTCGGTTCGGTCAAATTTTATGATGCGCGGTTGTGACGCGAAGCCCTCTTCGCGAGGGAATGAATTCCTCTCGCTGTAAATCAAACGTCCTGCGGACGTAGGATAGGAAGGCAGAGCGTCTTTTCTTTCGTCCGAAGGACGATCAATCGGTAGCGAGAGGAATTCATTCCCTCGCAGCGAGAGGAATTCATTCCCTCGCACTGTCTTCCCCGTCAAGGCCGGGCCACCGACTCCAGTGGGATTTCCTCGGCAGCGCTGTCAAATATCTCCGTGCCATCCAAAGGCGGGCGATTAAACAGTGCGCCGCAATGCTCGCACGTCTCCCGCTCGACGCTTCGGAGGCGACCGCAGTTTGGACAGGCGACGCGGGCAGGCCACCCGCGCAGGGCCAGCAGGGTTAAAACGCCGTAGCCGCCGAGCCAGAAAGCGGCGAAAGCCCAGAGCCAGCGGGCCTGGACGCTCAGGATGCAGCGGCAGGCGATCAGCCAGGCCAGCGCGGCGCTGAGAAAGCCAAAGCCAACAGAGACGGCCAGAAACAGATGCCAGACGGGACGCATGGCAGGGTCGCGCAGCCCGTTTCGCATTTCTTCCATATCCTGATTGCCTGCCCGATGCCCGATTTCCAAAGTGCTTGTCAGTGCCAGTGTCGCCAAAGGCGGGGCCAAAATGCCGAGCGCGGCGGTGGTGAAAGACGGCGGCGTGGACGGGCTGCTCGGCAGGGGCGGCAGTGTGTAGCGGTGCTGAACTACGCCTGCCGGGGAAACTTCCGTGACGTGTTCCAGCGGCGTCGGCCTGGGGATCGTTCCCTGAGCGACCCAGGGATAATACCAGAAAAAGAAATGCTTTCCGTCCGGGGTCATCAAGGCGCTGACAGTGCGATAGCGGGCCGGGTCATATTCGCGAGGAGAAGTAAACAGCGGCTTGCCTTCTACGGTGTAGGCATGGAGGCCGTCGGCGGCGGCGACAATGACGGCTTTTTCCGCCTGGTTGTCGGGGCCGGGGGCATACTGCCCGCTGGTGACGCACGCGCCCTGAATGTCGCCCGGCTGCCGGGCCGCGTAAATGCGCGTGACGCTGGGAACCGAGGCGTTTACCCAGTAAACGGTTTGCGGGAAGCGGAAAAGATTAGCGCTGTCCCAGGACCGGCGCAGGGGGTAGCGGGCTTCAAAGCGGGGTGGGTCTGCTTCGGTCGCCGACAGCCCCGCCGGCCCGAGCAGCCCGGCCAACTGACGGTTATTTTGCCGGTATCCCAGCGCAAGACGTTCACGCGGAACGTAGTACCAGGAAATGCCGCCGCTGTTGTCCGTGCTATCGTCCAGCCGAACCACCAGCCGCTCCGTCGCGCGATAGGCTCCCGTGCTGCTGGATACCTCGTAAGAGGATAGGTTATTCTGAAGCGAAATCAGCGGATTGGCGGCCAAGGAGTTGGTGTTGTAACCGCCATTCCCATTTTTTGACAATGGGACCGGCCTCCCGTCCAAATCAACGGCCGTCATCCGTTCCTGCCCGTACTGCGTCATACGCAGGAGGCGGCCTTTGGCGTCAATGTTGTAGTAAGAATAGGTTCCTTCGCAAGGCCCCTGTGGGGACAAGGCGCTGACGAGCGCCCCGATCAGGGCGACGACGGCAATCGTGGAAACGACGCTTCCCGCAAACAGCGTCACGCCGAGGCCGATCTTCGCGGGCCGGGGCTGCCCTTGATACTGCCCTTTGGTCAAAAAACTGCCCCATGCGGCCAGAGCTAACGCCGCGCCGAACACGAGGGCTGCTGCCACCGCGTCCCAGAACTCCGGCACAACCACCGTGAGAAGAACGGAGGCAATGGCGGCGGGCAGGGCCAGGGCACGGCTGCCGTACCAGCGGGCCGGGCGCAGGGCGGTCAGCATTCCCGCGAAGTAGCAGGGAACAATCGTCAGCAGCGACGCCACTCCCGGCAGGGCAAGCCGCCAGTCAAACGGAGCGGGAACTGTGCCGGGAGTGGCTGTCCAGAAGACAAACGCCAGAAACGGCAGCCCGGCGGCGGCGATTGACAGGGAAATGCCCACAATCGCCTTGCCGCCGAAGATCACCGACCAGGGCAAAGGCCGATGCACCAGAAAAGCCCATTGGTCGCGGCGCAGCTCCGGCATGACCTGAGCAAACCCCAGCGCGGCGGCGATCAAGGGGCAGCCAAACGTCATTACCAGATACGCCGCATTCCAAACCGCCGCACACTTGTCGTTTTGCCCCGAACTGCTGAAAGGATTTGTGGCAGAAACCGTATAAGCCAGCGCAATAGCAATGGCAAGAAGGGCAAGAACTCCCCAGCGCAAGTTTTCGCGCCATTCTTTCCACAGAGTCGCTTTCCAATTTGCCCCATTCATCGCGCGGCCTCGCTTTCTTCGCTTCTGTTGTTTTCAAGGTCGTCCAGAAAGAACGTTTTCTCGCCCCGGTCACTGAGATAGCTCACAAACGCATCTTCCAGGCCAAGCGGAACTTCTTCCCTATGGCTTGCGCCCAGCGCGGCCAGGCTTCGCTCCGTGTCGCCGTCGTAAGCCGCCAGTGTCACTGTGAGTTCGCGTCCAGCCCGGAGCGTTTGCAGCAACCCCGGCAGAGGCGGCAACGCCGGCGCGGGGCCGGGGAACGTCAGCACAAACTGCCGGACGCGCCGCCGGAATGTTTCCAGGGCGCAGTCGGCCCGAAGCAGGGAGCCGTCCAGGACGGCGATGCGATCAGCGACCCGCTCCACGTCGGAGAGCAAATGCGAGGAGAAAAAAACAGTCTGCTCGGCATTGCGGGTGAGATAAATCATGGATTGCAGCAGGCTTCGCCGCGCCACCGGGTCCAGGCCCAGTGCAGGGTCGTCTAAAATCAAAAGTTCCGGCTGCGGGGCGAGAGTCAGGGCAAGGCACAGTCCGGCCCGTTCGCCGCGCGAGAGATCGCCCGCTTTGGCGTCCGGCTTCAGGCCGAAATGCTTGACCACGCCCTGAAAGATGCCGTCTTTCCAGCGGGGATAAAACGCCGATTGGAACCGGCCACATTCCCGAACAGTCATCCAGCCGTACACATGGTGGCCTTCGGCAAGGTATCCGATCCGGGCGCGGGCTTCCGGCGGCAGGGCCGCGCTGTCATAACCGAGAACCGACGCCGAGCCGCGCGACGGGGCGATCAGGCCGAGCAGCATTCGAATGGTGGTGCTTTTCCCGGCTCCATTGCGGCCCAGAAAGCCGAAAATGGAGCCGCGCGGGACGGTCAGGTCCAGCATATCCACGACGCACCGCCGCCCGAAATAGCGGGTCAGGCCGCGCGTTTCAATCACGTTCTCGCTTAAATTCACGCTCATACTCGCTCCTTTTCCGCCGCGCCCAGCGGCAGCATTCCTGCCAGCTTTTCGGCCAGACGCACAAAGATTTCTTCGTAGTCAAAATCCAAAAAGGCGACTTCTCGTGAAAATTCCTCCAGCGCTGCATCCAGTCGCCGGTGGCGCTCTTGTTCGGAAAGCCGCTGGTGGCGCGGGGCGACGCGCAGGCCTTTGCCGGGCAGGGCAACGACTCGGCCTTCGCGCGTCAACTCGCCGTAAGCACGGGCGACGGTATTTGGATTGACTACGAGGCGTTCGGCGACCACCCGCACACTTGGCAGGTCATCACCGGGCGCAAGCTGTCCGGTCGCGATTGCCATGCAGACCTGGTCTACGATCTGCCGATAAATCGGCAGGCTGCTCCCGGTTGCAATGCTAAGTTCCAGCGCCAAAAGGCTTATCCCCTTAACTGTACTAAGTAATATAGTACAGTATATATGAAATAATCCCTGCTGTCAAGGGGTTTGGAAAAAACCGGAGATTTATTTTGGCGGCATTTCGCCGGAGGGGACAGGGATGTCAGCGGTCAAAGGCAGGGGAAGACCGAAATGAGGCGTTCCATCCGGGTTCCAGGTGAATGGCTGCGCGCGCGTGGAACGGTCGCTGTAGGTCTGCGCGGTGCCGGATTTGGCATGATAGACAATCCAGTTTTCTTTGCCGTCAGGCGACTGGAAAAAGAAATTATGACCTGGCCCGAAGACGCCGTACTGGTCGACACGGGCAAAAACCGGGTTGGGGTACTGCTTCCACGAAGCCGGGTCCAGCAGGTCACTTTGGGCATCGGCGCTTAACATTCCAAGCTTATAATCCGGTGTGTCGGCAGCACAGGCGGAATAAATGAGATAGACGTGATTGCCGTGCTGCAAGGTTTCCGGCCCTTCGCGGACATATGGGCAGCCAAAACCGTCGGCAGGAATGCGAACATCGGGGCCGGTCAGCGTCCAGGGATTTGCCATGCGAGCGATGCGAAGCCCCTGCCCTGCCGGGTCGGGCTGAGCGCACCAGAGAAAATACAATGCCCCGCTCGGCTGATGCAAGATCGTGCCGTCAATGGCATAGTGAGCATTGTCAGGGTCGGTATGAAGCTGCGCTTTGAACGTGTACGGCCCCAGGACATCCAGGCCGGCGCTTTCGCAGACATACATCCGGTGGTGCCGGTCCTGGCCGTCGGACGCCGTATAGTAAAGATACCAGCGCAGACCGTTCCCGCTGTCGAGCAGGTGAAATTCGGCGGCCCACATATCGCGGAAGCGGGTGGGCGCACTGTCCTTCCAAACAACCACATCCGGTGCGTCTTTAAGTTCGCCGAGACGCCGGGCGCGGCGCAGGGTTACATCGCTGCCATGCGTGGTGGACAGATAATACCAGCCCTGGTAATAGGTCATCCACGGATCGGCCCCGTCTTGTTTTAGAGGATTTCGGAACGTGGGGCGGGGGGCAGTCATCGGGCTATGTCTCCGGGGGATGGACTGTTTGGCAGCGGGTTTGGCAAAGAGAGACGCTGGCAGTGATAGCAGCAAACAGGCGGCCAAACTGAGGGGCAGGGATATATCTTTCACAACCTAATTATAGCATGTTATAGCATGATTGGAGATTTTCGTCCATTGGGGACAAAATAAAGACCGGGCTGATAAACGGCCCGTCTAAAAAGTGCAACCGTCCTGCGGACGCAGAGAAGAAAACGCAGAGAAAGGACGATCTTCCGTCCGCAGGACGGTTGTCTTTCCCAGACGGGGCATTTATCGCCCCGGATTCCTTCCAGGTATACTAGAGGCAATTCATCACTCTGAAAGGCCCGCCGCCATGTCCCCTATCCCAACTCGTCTGGAAGCCATTCGCCAAGTCCTGAAAGAGCGCGAAACGCCGATTGACGCTTTGCTGCTGACCGACCTGCAAAATATCGGCTACCTAACCGGCTTCACCGGGTCTGCCGCCGAGGCGATTGTCACACAAGAGGAAGCGATTTTTATTACCGACTCCCGTTATATCATTCAGGCGGTTCGGGAATGCCCGGAGTTTACTCTGGTGGAAACTCCGCGCGGCAGCGGCGGATACGGCGAGGCTCTGCAAACGGTATTGAAAGATAGGCCGGGCCTGCGGCGAGTCGGCTTTGAGGCGGGCAATGTCACTGTTTCCGCATGGGAAAAGCTGCGCGAATTGTCGCCCCAAATCGAGTGGGTCAGCACGGAAAACAGCGTGGAAACGCTGCGTCTGGTGAAAGATGCCGGGGAAGTGGCCCTGATCCGCCGGGCCATCGCCGTCGCCGAAGCCGCATTTCTCTCGGTGAAGCCTTTGCTCGCACCCGGCACGCGCGAACAGGACTTTGCGCTGGAACTGGAATTTGCCATGCGCCGGGGCGGAGCGCAGGGAACCGCGTTTGAGAGCATTGTGGCGTCCGGCGCACTTGGCGCGAGGCCGCACCATCACGCCGGGCCGCGCCCGTTTGCGGCGGGGGACTTCGTGACGGTGGACTGGGGGGCGTCCGTCGACGGCTACAACTCCGACATCACGCGCACCGTCGGCCTCGGCGCGGTGACGCCGCTCCAGCGCGAGATTTACGCGATTGTTCTGGAAGCCCAGCAGCGCGCCATCGCCGCCATCCGGCCCGGCCAGACGGGTCAAGCCATTGATGCCGTCGCCCGCGACTTCATTACGGAGCAGGGCTTTGGGGAGGCGTTCGGTCATGGCCTCGGCCACTCCTTAGGCCGCTCCGTCCACGACGGCCCCGGCTTCTCCGTCCGCACCGAAAGTTTGGTCTTGCAGCCCGGCATGGTGCTGACCGTCGAGCCGGGCATTTATCTGGAAGACTGGGGCGGAATACGCATTGAGGAAGACATTCTCGTGACGGAGTCGGGCTGCGAGGTTTTGACCCATCTGCCGAACGCGCTGGAAGTGTTATAGGAACTGCCAATGAGCCGTCCGAATACGAAGCGCATTGCTCTCCTTATACTGGTGCTTTCTCTTGTCATCAGCCTCAATTGGCTGCATCATCGGAAGTCGCCAGCAGTTGCTTATCGCATCACGGACTTAGGCAGCATTCCCGGCGCTACCAATAGTCAAGGTGGGACAATCAATGCGTCCGGCGAGGTTACAGGACGTATGTTCTGGGCGGGTAATGCTTCCCCTTCTTCCGAAAGTTTTGTTCATGCTTTTCTTTGGCGGCATGGTCAGATGACCGATTTGGAAACTTTGCCCGGTCTTCCTGACAGCAAAAGCGGGGGGCTGAACAATCGCGGGCAAATTGTAGGTTACTCAGAAAAATCCGGCATGAGGCCGATTAAGAATGGTATCGCATCCTACCACACATGCAGCGCCTTCACATTTCAAAACGGCAAACTAGCGCGGCTGCCTACCCTGCCCGGCTATCCTAACAGCGCCGCTTATGCCCTCAACGACAGCGGGGAGATTGTGGGCGCAGATTATCCAAAGTACAGTCAGAATGGTCATGCATTTTTATACAGCCATGGTGTCTTGACTAACCTCGGCTTACTGCCTAAATTGAGCAGTCCCTATGCAAGTAGTGAAGCGGTTGGTATTAATCAGCAGGGAACTATCGTAGGAACTGCGACAGATGCCGCCGGTTTCGACATTGCATTTCGTGCATTTTTATATTGCAGCGGGAAAATGACGGATTTGGGGACACTGCCTGGCTATGCTGATAGTTCCGCAAAGGCTATCAACGACAATGGGCAAATTACAGGCTATGTCGCAAAGGCTGGACCTTCTTATCCCGGCATCAATCGCGCTTTTCTTTGGCAAAATGGAGTGATGAAAGAGTTGGGGACGCTTCCAGGCTACAGAGATAGTTGTGGCGAAGCGATTAACTCGCACGGGGATGTGGTTGGCTTTGCCGCTTCGCTCCCACCGCTGAGAAGTGTATTGCACGAGTTCCTGTACAATCATTTTTCAATTGGGGAACGTGAGTATGAATTTCCGCCTCGCCCTTTTCTTTATGCTGGCGGCAAAATGCAGGATTTAAATGATTTAATTTCTATGGACTCTGGCTGGGTGCTGGAAAGCGCAAGCGGTATCAATGATACAGGGCAGATTGTCGGAACCGGGCTGCATCACGGACAAAGGCGGGCGTTTGTGCTGACGCCGCTTCATCCTTGACAAATCTCTATCTTCTAGGATACACTTTTGCATGGAAGTCACTGAGCGCGAACTGAAAATGCTAGTTCAGGATGAGGGCAAATGTCCTTTTGAGAACTGGTATCGCAGCATTCGGGATGCTCAGGCAAGGGCGAGAATTCGCGTTCGCCTTACCCGTGTTCAGGCAGGCAACCTCGGAGATTATAAAACTGTTGGTGACGGAGTTTGCGAACTGCGAATTGATTATGGCCCAGGCTACCGGGTTTACTTCGCGCAATTGGCCAGACAATTGTTATTTTACTGGCCGGGGGAACGAAAAGCAGTCAGGCAGATGACATCCAAGCCGCGCGGCTGCTTTGGAAAGAATATAAAGATGCCCTTGAAGGATTTCAACGCGACTTTCGCGGATGAATTGAAAGACCCGGACTTTCCCGCCGCCTATCTGGAAGCGGCGCTGGAGGAGGACGGCGTAGAAACGTTTTTGACTGCCCTGCAAAATGTCGCCAAAGCCAATGGCGGCATGACCAGTTTATCGCGATCAGCCTCTCTTAGCCGGGAAAGTATGTATAAAGCGCTGTCAGAGGAGGGAAACCCGGAGTTCCGAACCTTGCATTCGGTTCTTCAAGCATTTGGAATGCGTTTTGCGGTCAGACGCAGTAAGAAGCCGGTTTCTGCTCATTGAACAAACGGCGCGTTTTTTATCCGACCCCGGCATGGCAGAGATGGCATAAAACGGGCGCAGGAGGCCCGCCAGAGGCTTCGGGGGGGGAAATCAAGCCAGGGGCCGCGAATGCCCCGCAGCGGCGGCAGGGAAGCCAGCCGCGACGCTGTCGCCATTCCTGGATGCGGGCCGCGCGTGTCATGGTGCGGCGAATCCGTTCGCGCAGCGCTTCCTCCGTAATGCCAATAAGTGCTGCTTCCACACGGGCCCGCACTTCTCTCGATAGCACAATTCGTGCCAACTCAGCCTCATCCGGCGTTTCGTCCGGTATTTTTACAGTTTTTTTGGGAACGCGGCCCAGGCCACCCGCTTGAAAGTGAATGTCGGTCAATACCCGCCCGCCCAGCGCGGCGTTGAGGCGGCGCAGCATGTCATCTTTGAGCAGCGTTAGCTCATTGGCCCAGACGCTGTTTTTGACGCGCACGATCAACACGCCGTCCCTGACCGCCGAGACCTGCGTGACGCCGGAGACCTGTGGGCCGACGACTTCGGCCCAGCGCGCCTTTGCCAGATGCGGGCGCAGTATTTGTGCCAGCTCCTGCCCCTGTAAGAACCCGTCCACCGCGCCGCCGGCAGAAGAAAAGCCGCGCATTTTTCTCATGGCTTTCTCATTTCTTCGTGACTTCTCCTGCCGAAACGGCGTACACCGTCGCGCGTTCCAGCACACCGGGAGAAAAAGCGCGCAGGTTGGTGCAGCTTAAAAAGGTCTGCGATCCGGCGCGGGCGGTCAGATCAAAAAGCAGGGCGCGCCGGGCATCGTCCAGGTCGGAAAGAACGTCGTCGAGCAGCAGCAGGGGCGGTTCGCCGACCAGTTCTTCAATCAACTGCCGCTCGGCCAGCTTCAGCGACAGGGCGACGGTGCGCTGCTGGCCCTGCGACCCATACAAGCGGCAGTCCTGGCCGTTAACCAGAAACGCGATGTCGTCACGCTGCGGCCCGCGCACAGTCGTCCCACGCGCCGCTTCTTCCCCGGCCACGCCGGCCAGCTCGGTTAGAAAACGCGCCTGAATATCGGCGGCCTCGGTCAATCCGTCGATTGGAAACGACGGCAGGTACGCCACTTGCAGCGAATCGCGCTCGTCGCTGAGAGTGCGATGTGTTTCCGAGGCCAATTGAGCGAGGCGTTCCAGAAAAAGCTGCCGCCGCTCGATCAAGCGCGCGCCGTGCTGGGCTAGGCCCTCGTTCCACGCCGGCAGGCTTTCGCGGGCCGATGCCGGAACGCGCCCATCGCGCAGGTCGCGCAGAAGGCGGTTGCGCTGCTCCAAAGTCTTGCGGTACGCGCCCAGAGCCAAGACGTAGCGCGGGGAAGTCTGGGCGATTTCCAGGTCCAGAAACCGGCGCCGGACCGACGGCTCGCCCCGAATGATTTCCAGATCGCCGCTGTCAAACAGCACGGCGTTAAGCTGCCCGATCACTTCCGCCAGGCGCGTGTGCTTGACGCCGTTGATCCGAGCCGTTTTTTTTTCCGTTTGCGACAGCGTAATTTCTACTTCGATGTCGCTGTTTTTGGCGCGAATCACGTCTGCCGTCACCCGCGCGAGAGGCTGCTCAAAGCGCACCAGCTCCGTATCTTTGCCGGCACGCGACGACTTGCTGGTTGCCAAAAGGTAAAGCGACTCCAGCAGATTGCTTTTGCCCTGCGCGTTCAGGCCGACAAAGATGTTCAATCCTTCTCCCGGCTCAATGCACAAAGTCTCGTAATTCCGAAAGTTTTCCAGCTTCAAAGACGTAACGTGCATAAAAGACAGCCTGGCCTGCGTCAGATTCTTATGAATGATATAAGAGATAGATTCTTAATAGTAGTAATAGTAGGTGTGTGACTCAACTGTGACTCATGTGACTCAACTTTTGCCGGAGGCGCGAATCGCCCGATTTCCGCTCCAAACCGCCGACTTTCACGGAACGCCACTGTCAGAGTCGGGTCAAAAACCGCCAATTCACAGAGTCACAGTTGAGTCACAATTCACTGCGGATTGGGTGCGATTTTGTGACTCAAGTGTGACTCATGTGACTCTCGGATGCGGCTGAGTCACACTGGGCCGCAGTTGAGTCACGTTGAGTCACACTTGAGTCACAGCAGAGTCACACGACTCAAGAGTCGCGGCCATCAGCGGGCGGGAATAAATGTGCGAGGGAATGAATTCCTCTCGCTCCCCGATGAACGTCCTTCGGACGAAAGCATCGGCCCGTGTACCAACGATCTTCCGTCCGAAGGACGGGCTGCATATAGCGCGAGGAATTCATTCCCTCGTTCTGTATTCCCTCGCAGTTGTCGCTGTGTCACACCTTATGTCACAGTGTGACAATAAGCGTGACACTAATTTCCACGCTCAATTTCCAGCCGAATCCGGCTGATCAGCGACAAAATCTGTGGGTCATCTTCCATTTCTTTTTGCAGCCGGGCATGGGCATGAGCAATCGCTGTGTGACTCTTCAGGCCGAAAGCCGATGCCAGGGTGGACATAGGGACGCCGCCCATTTCCTTCGCCAGATACATCGCCACCTGCCGCGCAAAGCCTGCATCGCCGCTCAGTCGGGACGCCCGGTTGCTGCGCCCGCCGCCGGTAAGAATCGCTTCCGTTTCTACTCCGGTTTGATGGGCAACCGCGCCGATGATGCGGTCGACCGCATGGCCCGCCGCACCGACGCGGGGCGGGAGCAGGGCAGGCGATGATAAAAGGCCGAAGGAAGCCGCCGCATGGTCCTCAGGGTGGGCTGAGACAGGTTCACGCGAGGGGGGGCGGTCCACAAAATATCCAGTCAGCACGTCACTGGCAAGCTGCTTGGTGACGGGGCTGCGGGTCAGTGACGCATAGGCCATCAGCTTGATGAGTGCGCCCTCCAGGGCGCGGATGTTGCTCTGAATCAAATTCGCCATGAACGCGATTACTTCATCGGAGATCAGCATACTTTCCAGAACCGCTTTTTTCTGTAAAATGGCCTGGCGCATTTCCAGTTCCGGCGGAGCGATGTCGGCGACCAGGCCGCACTCAAAGCGCGACCAGAGCCGCTCGTCCATGGCTTTCAATTCTCGCGGCGAGCGGTCACTGGTGAGAACGATCTGCTTGTTCATCTGGTGCAGGACGTTGAACGTGTGAAAAAACTCTTCCTTGGTCTGCTCTTTGGAAGCCAGCGTTTGAATGTCGTCCACCAGCCACACGTCTACGTTGCGGTAGGCCCGCCGAAAATCTTCGGTGCGCTTGTCCCGGATCGCCGCGACATAGTGATTGGTAAACATCTCCCCGCTGACATACGCCACCCGCGCCTGCGGCAGCGCCAGACGTATCTGATGGCCGATTGCGTGCATGGCGTGGGTGTTATGCTCCCAGAACGTAGATAAAAACGTGTGATAATCCGGCACTTCCACGGCCACGGTCGCTTCCATGCCGGCAGGCTCTACCGAAGCGACTTTTTCCCAGCGCATCCCGGCGGGCGCGTTTCGATGCCGCCACAATCCGCGATTGGGCCGCGTCTGCATGGCTCGCTCCGCGACTTGTTGGACTCGCTCCACGGCTTCTTCTTTGCCGAAAATGTTTATCAGCGAAGCAAATTTCAGCACATCCGACGCAGCATGGATGGCAAATGTCCAAGCATTGGCTTTCACTTTTCGGGAAATGTGTCCGAGAACGCCCAGTTTCAGCAAAAGCTCTTGAACGTCGCGTACCAAGCCCTCAGAGGCCGAGCAAAAGCCGATTTCAGTACGCGGAAGCCTGTTTCCGGGACGTTCCGGCCCGCAGGAGGCCCACCCGTCCGTTGAGAACAGGCGAGACAGGAACAGGCAAAGCTGAGACGGGGACAATTGGAAGATCGCCGCCGGGATACGCTTGTCCCGCGAATGTTTGAGCATCAGATCATGCCGACGCAGTAAGTCAACGACATCATTTCGGCAGCCCCGATCTCGTCCCTTCCAAAAATTCCCAGTTTTGCAGACGACTCGCCAGTCATATTGATTATGCTGTACCATTCGGCAGTTCGTCTGCGCGACGCACTCAGTAAATTCGGCAAGCTGACGCTTATCCTGCTGACTGAAGCGAACTGCTCTCTGGGTAAAACCGCCATTGCCAATGAGATAGGCCAGGAGCATGATTTCATGCTCCGGCAAGGAAGCGGGATTGCCGAAAGCAGGTAGACTTTCCGGCACGGCGACCAGATCGCCGGGGCGAATTTCATTGAGAGGAATCCAGCCGCGAACGGCGATAAGGTCATAGTTTTTGCCCCATCGCTCAATTCCCTGCGCCACCCAGAGCGGATGCTGCGCATTTCGCACGATGCGCCGCCCGGTTTCGGTCTGAATAGAGTAGACAGGCTCTACTGCGTTAAACTCTGCCCGCGCCGGAACGGCTTTCAGTTCCTCTTTAGCCAGAGTCAGCAGGGAAAACTCAGTCCCAATCAATTCGCCTGCCTGAACGCGGCGACCATCGGCCAGGTGCAGATACTCTGAAGCCGCGACGCACTTGCCCAAGCCGGGCGAGCCGTACAAAAACAGCGGATTATACATCGTGCCGGGGGAATTGGCGACGGCCAATGCTCCCGCGTGGGCGAGGCGGTTGGACTTGCCCACCACGAAGTTGTCAAACGTATAGCGCGGGTTCAGCGGCGAGGCGGCCAATTCCAGCGAGAATGGATTTCGGCTGCCGCCGCTGCCATTTGCCGGCGGGTGCGCGTCCGGGGCCGGAGCGGGCAGGGAAGAGGGCATGGGAACAGGCAGAAACGCCTCGGTGGAAGCCAGGCCCGACGGCAGCGGCGAGGCGGCCTGCTGCAAAGGCAGCGGCTTTTCGCCCAGCAGTGGCTGGACTTCGGGCGTGGAGATGACAAAGCGCACCTGAACCGTCGGCAGGTCCAGATACTGCGCCAGATGCAGGGCCAGGGTCTGCGCGTATTTCTTTTCGGCGAATTCGCGGGCAAACGAGGAGGGAGCGCCGAGGACGATGATGGAGGATTGCAGGGATAGCGGCTTGAGCGGGCGCAGCCAGTTGTCAATGGTCTGCTTGTTTAGCGTCCCCGCCAGCGCGCGCAGAGTCCGTTCCCAGGCGCGGCGCAGAGCGGTCTGACTCTCGTCTTCGCCCAGTTCAAGCTGCTGGTCCTGGGGAGAATCATTCAAATTTTCGTCGGCGGACGGGTGGCTGCTCACGGGTATCCTGACGCGGCGGTGGCTGGAATAAGGCAATAGAAGGAGGCGGCCATTCCGTGTCCGAAATCGCCGCCTCACGCCCTCCCATTATACCGGAAATCGCCCGACTCGGCAAGCGAAATCAGCGCCGGCCGGTTTTATTTTGCCGACGCCGTTTTGGGCCGTCACACCCCCACGAGTTTCCGCGCGGCAGCCATAACGGCGTCATAGTCGGGTTCGGCGGCGACTTCTTTGACGGTCTGGATATAGCGCACGATGCCGCCCTTGTCAATCAAATAAATTGCCCGCGCCAGCATTCCCATTTCTTTGATCTGCACGCCGAATGCTTCGCCGAAGGTGCGGTCTTTGTGGTCGGAGAGAAACTGGATGTTGTCCACATTTTCGTCTTTGGCCCAGCGGGTCTGGGCAAAGGGCGTGTCCGCGCTGATGGTAACGACTTTGATTTTGTCGGCGGGCAGGCCCGCAACGTGCCGGTTGAATTTGCTCGTTTCCAGTGCACAGACACTGGTATCAATGCTCGGAACCAGCACCATCAGCACGGCTTTTGTGCCGCCGTCGCTGAGCGTGTCCCAATCGGTCGCCGCCAAAGTGCCGGCGGCCTGTAATTGGAACGCGGGAATGGCGTCGCCTACTTTCAGCTCACGGCCCACCAGGGTCATCGGGCCGCCCTTAAATGTGATCGCGCCAGGGCGCTCGGTCGGGGTTGCCATTGTCATTGCGGTGATCTCCTCCAAATGCAATTTAGTCCAAAGTATACCCGCTTTGGCCCGCGACTTTGGGCAGAGGAGAATGGCCTGCCGGTGTCGTATCTGCACTTATGGTCAAATTCATCTTTTTCGACATTGGCGACGTGCTGTTTGACGAAAACGCCCAGCATCAGTGGCTTTTCCACGCCCTGCTGCTGACACTGCGGGCGCATGGGAAAAACGTGCTGTGGGATGATTTCAACGCCACCCGGAAAATGCTGGCCGCGCAGGGGCCGAACCCGGAAGCGGCGATCAAAGGAACTTTGGCCTTTTACTGCGCCAACGACTCGGAAACGGAGACGCTTTGGCATGAGGCGCGGGACCAGTACCAGCAGATGCGGAAGCCGCGCCCTTTTGGGACGCTGCTGGACGGCATCACACCGGCGCTGGAAGACCTGCGCCGAGACTTTCAGCTTGGCATCATCGCCAATCAGCACCCGCCGGTCGCGCAGGCCATCGCAAACTACGGCATCGCACCCTTGTTTGATGTGATGATTATCAGCGAGATCGTTCACTTGTTCAAGCCCGACCCGGCCATTTTTCAGGCCGGTCTCTCTGCCGCAAACATTGCCCCGGACGAGGCCATTTTTGTCGGCGACCGCCCCGACAACGACATTGGCCCGGCGAAAGCCGCCGGCATGAAAACCGTTCGCTTTCAGCGAGGCATTCAATATGTGTACTATAATCCTATGGACCCCGCGTTGATTGCGGATGAGACGGTGACAGATGTGGCGGAATTGGCAGACGCAGTGCGGCGCGTGGCCGGACGATAAAAAACAGGTACAATAAACCAAAGGAACGGAAGCAAAGATAACAATCACGCTTACACCCAAAACAGAAACACGCCTGCGCGAAAGAGCCAACCGCACGGGCCAGGAAATTAGCCTTTTGGTGGAGATACTTCTGACCGACGCGCTGAATTTTTCTGACCCGGACGATTTGACGGCGGAAGAAATTGCAGAAATTCGCGTCGGTCTTCGACACGGAATGCAGGCGGTGTTGGAATGGCGTGAGCGCCCGGTGGGTGAATATGGCGCTGAAGCGCAGAGGCGTCGCGCGGCGCGTCAGGCGGAACCATCGAAAGCCAGGGTTTAGTTCGTATTCTTCATCTATGGCATGGGGCAAAAGGCCCTGAAAACAAACTCCAATGATTATTGAAGCGCGGGAAGATGTGGTGCGGCTGGAAGGCAGCCTGGATAAAAACCTGTGGCCGACCATTCAGGCGGCGGCGAACCTGCTGCTGCGCCATCATATTGAAGGCATTATTGTAGACGGCGGCGGGCTGACGGGCTGTTCCCCGGAAGGGGCGAAGACGTTTCGCGATGCCATGGATTACATTGAGCGTTACCGCGCCCGCATTGTGGTCTGCGATCTGCCCGCCGCTGTGATGGAAGTGGTTCGGGCTGTGCCGGGTGTCCGCTCACGCCTGCCGATTACCGACACGCTCGAGGAAGCCCGCGCTTCGCTGCGGCTGGCAGGGCCGGGTGCGCCACGGGCGGTGGCGGGGAACCGTCCACCGCTGGAAATTCTGGTTCCGCTTCTCGGCGGGGATCACTCGGCGGCCGTGACTGCGCTGGCCTGCCGCCTGGCGTCTGCCGAAGGGGACGGACGCAAGGCCCGTCTGCACCTGGCGTACATGCTGGAAGTGCCGCGTCACCTGCCGCTGGCCGCGCCGCTGCCGGAAGAAGAAGCCGCTGCGGCGCAGGCGCTGGAAACCGCCATCCACAGCGCGCGCTGCGAAGGGGTGAATGCCGAGCCGCTGGTGGCACGGGCCAGAGACATTGGGGAAGAGATCATTGTGCAGGCCGCGGCTCTCAGCGCGTCCCTGATTGTCCTCGGCTACCTGCCCAGCAGTGATCCCGCCGACACGCGGCTGGCGCGTATCACGCGCACCGTGCTGGACCGCGCTCCCTGCGAAGTGATTTTGAACAAACAGCCTCGGTCCTAGCCTCGCATTCGCCCTAATCGGTGCTATAACGCCTCTTCCCTAGTGAAACCCTGCTTCGGTGCTTCGGCTCTGGCAATTATGATCTGACAAATATTGTAATTTGTTACTTGAGCGGGTATGATCAACCCATGAGCGACACGGTTTTAACACGCGAACGAATTTTGGAAGCTGCGGAGGATGTTCTGCGGCGCTTCGGGCCGAGTAAGGCCACTGTTGTGGACGTGGCTCGTGTTCTTAGGGTCAGTCATGGCAGCGTCTACAGGCATTTCGCCAGCAAAGCAGAATTGCGCGATGCCGTCACGCAGATTTGGCTGGCGCGATTCAATGTTCCGCTGGAAGCCATCATTGCGGAAGATGCCCCGGCTGCCGAGCGGCTGCACCGCTGGCTGAGGGAGCTAAGCGGTGCAAAACGACGCCTCCTTTTAGACGATCCTGAACTGTTTGCCACCTACTGCGAACTGGGCTTGGAAGCGCGGGAGGTCGTTGGGGAGCATATAAGCCACCTGACCGCACAGGTCAGCCGCATTGTTCAGGACGGGGTAACGCGGGGCGAATGGCAGGCCGCAGACCCCGCAGCGACGGGCCGGGCCGTCCTGAGCGCGACCGCCCGTTTTCACCATCCCGCCCATGCCTCGGAATGGTCTCATCCCAGCATTGACACGGACTTTGAGGAAGTCTGGGCGCTTATTTTGACTGGTCTTTCACGAACATAGATTTCACGAACACTTCTAAGTAATCGTGCAAAGATAATCAGGTATTTTGCTTTCGGGTAAACTGCCTGAATGAAAAATGTTTCTGCGCTCACGCAAGCCGATCAAACAGCACTGCAAAAGCTGCATCACAACGGCAAAAGCCATCGCCAAAGACAACGTGCTCACGCGGTTCTGCTGTCTGCCAAAGGCTTTACGCTCGATCAACTGGCGGTCATTTGCGATGCTGACCGCGATACCATCAGCGGCTGGCTTGACCAATGGCAGGAGCGGGGTCTTGACGGATTGGCCGACGCTCCCAAGCCAGGCCGACGCCGCAAAATTGACGGCAGTTTAGAGACGATTCTACATGACATCTTGATCGAGAACCCGTCGTCTAACATGAAGGCGCTCTTGCAAGCCGAGATCAAAAAAAGGGCGCTCAAATCTCCTGGGACACCGTGAAGCGCAGCCTCAAAAGGCTAGGCTTTACCTTCCGCCGTGCGCGGCGTGTGCCAGAGAAAGCGGCTTGTCCCAAGAAGCAGAGCCGCGTCCAGCGGGCCTTATCACGCCTCTATCGTCTGGAAGAAGCGGGCAAATGCCAAGTTCTTTACGGTGACGAAAGCGGCTTCTGCCTTTCGCCTGTCGTGCCGTATCTGTGGCAGCCGAAGGGCAAGACGCTGGGCCTGCCTGCTAAAGCCCATTGTCGCCGCTTGAATGTACTGGGCTTTCTGTCTCGGTCGGGTCGCCTGCACTCGTTCGCGACCCAGGAAAAGATGACGGCGCAGTTCGTTGTAGAGAGCATTGAGGCTTTACTGCCTGTTCCTTTGCGCCCGACGGTGCTGGTTTTGGACAACGCTACGGTGCATCGCTGCAAGTTGGTGCAGGCCAAGCGCAAAGAGTGGAAGCAGAAAGGCTTACGCCTGCTGTTTCTGCCGCCGTACTGCCCGCACCTGAACCTGATCGAAATCCTGTGGCGTCAGGTCAAGTACCGCTGGCTTACGCCAGAAGCCTACCGCGACTTTGGAACCCTATGCCAGAGCGTTACGAACATTCTCGCTCAGGTCGGAACAACATACCGACTTTCTTTTGCATGACCACTTAGGAGAAACACATGAACACGACACACAACACCATTCTCATCACTGGCGGTGGCTCCGGCATCGGGCGCGGCCTGGCGGAAGCCTTTCACGCACTGGGAAACCAGGTCATCATTGCCGGGCGCAGTCAAAGCAAACTGGACGAAACGACAGCCGCCAATCCCGGCATGAAGGCGCTCACGGCAGACATGGCAGACGCGGACAGCATTCACGCTTTCGCCGCCCAGGCCAGGGAAGAGAACCCAACGCTCAATGTTCTCATTAACATGGCCGGCATCATGGTGACTGAGAACCTGCTTGATCAAGAAGAGGCCCTCACTGACGCTGAGGCTATGATTACGACCAACCTGCTCGGCCCGATCCGTCTAACGGCCGCACTGCTGCCGACGCTTCTGAGCCAGCCTGCTGCGACAATTATAAATGTTTCCTCCGGGCTGGCATTTGTGCCGCTGGCGATGACCCCGACCTATTGCGCGACAAAAGCCGCACTGCATTCTTACACGGAGTCTCTGCGCTACCAGCTTCGGGATACTTCCGTGCAGGTTCTCGAACTTATCCCGCCTTATGTCCAGACGGGGCTGATGGGCGCGGAGCAGGCAAGCGATCCCCATGCCATGCCGCTGCCCGATTTCATCGCCGAAGTTATGCACATTCTTA
Organism: Capsulimonadaceae bacterium; assembly: GCA_965277095.1. Taxonomy (GTDB): domain Bacteria; phylum Armatimonadota; class Armatimonadia; order Armatimonadales; family Capsulimonadaceae; genus JANXMY01. The sequence continues at coordinate 1,071,168 of OZ255718.1, read as the reverse complement.
CGGCTTCGCCCGACACAACCGAAATCTGTGTAGAGCGGGTGAAGTTTCTGCGCCTGGCCGAAGCGAACGGAGGTTATGACACTTTCTTCAAGCATTTCAATGACACCATGACGGCGGCACTGGCCTCGCATTAGGCAGGAAAGGCAAACTCCCATGATCGAACACATTATCTTATTTCGGCGGAAGCCTGAAATCACGGACGCGCAAATCGCCGCCGTTATGGAGAGCTTACGGGGCCTGAAAGACCAGATTCCCGGCATCGTAACCCTGGCTTGCGGCGCCGACTTCTCCGGGCGCGCGCAGGGCTATACCCATGCTCTGGTTGTCCGGTTCTCGGACCGGGCCGCGCTTGACGCCTACGGCTCCCATCCCGCCCATCAGGCTGTGGTGGAAACTCAGATCAAACCCAGCTTTGAAGGCATTCTCGGTTTCGACTTTGAAGTCGCGGCGCCGGACTGATCACTCCCCGGCATCAGTATCGCGCGGGGCGGGAGAGAACGATGAGTCGACAACCCAATCTGGTTTATGTGTTCGCGGATCAACTGCGGTCTCAATCAATGGGGTATGCGGGGGACGAAAAGGCCATTACGCCTCACATCGATGGTTTTGCCGGAGAGGGGGTGAGCTTCGCCAATGCCGTAGCCTCGTCCCCGGTCTGCACGGCGTACCGGGCGTCGCTGCTGACCGGCAAATACACGACCGGTCACGGCATGGTGATCAATGAGCTGCGGATGAACCCCCATCAGCGCTGCTTCGGCCATGTCCTGACCGACGCCGGGTATCGGACCGGATACATCGGCAAGTGGCATCTGTATGCCAACGAGCTTGGACACCATGATGATCCCCGGAACTCGTTTGTCCCGCGCGGGCCGCACCGGCTCGGGTTCGACGGTGAATGGAAGGCGTACAACTTCCACCACGACAACTACGGCGCGTATTATCACACGGAGACGCCTGAAAAAATATTTTACGGCGAAGGCGTGTACGAGCCGGACGCGCAGACCGACCTAGCCATTGACTTTCTGCGCCGCGCCTCGGCGGAACGGGAGCCGTTTGCCCTGTTCCTCTCCTGGGGACCACCACACGATCCCTGGGGGCCGGACAACGTCCCTGTGCGCTTCTGGCAAATGCACGCCGGCACCGCGTTTCCAGACCCACCCAATTACCGCGCGGAGGATGATGCGCCTTACGCCGATGCCTGGGCGACTCTTGGAGCAGGGGAACGCGCCCAGTTGGACTCCTGGCGGCGGGGCTACTACGCGCAGGTGACCAGTATTGATGAGAACTTCGGGCGGCTCCTTGCGGCGCTGGATGCGTGCGGGGCGGCGCGCGAAACCCTTGTCGTCTTCACTTCCGACCACGGCGAAATGTTCGGCGCGCACGGGCGGCGGGCAAAGAACATTTTCTACGAGGAAGCCTGCCGCATCCCGCTGCTGCTGCGCGGGCCGGGTCGCCTTCCTGCCGGTCATGTGTCCGATGCCTGCATTGGAACGGTGGACTTGATGCCGACTCTGCTGGCGCTGCTGGGGCTGCCCTGCCCGGAGGGCGTCGAGGGAATGGACCTGAGCCACTGTGCGCTCGGACTGCCGGGGCCGGAGCCGGACGCGGCACTCCTGCTTATCTGCGGCGCGACGGCAGCCTGGAAGGACGGCCACGAATGGCGGGCCTTGCGTGACAAGCGCTACACTTACGCCGTTTACCGCGTGGACGGGAAAGAACTGCTGTTTGATAATCAGGCCGACCCGTTTCAGCAGCGTAACCTGTGCGCGGAGCCGACGTATGCCGGAACGCGCGACCGGTTCCGCCAGGCCCTCGCCGCCAAGATGGTGAGTCTGAATGATCGCTTCGCGGCCTGTACCTGGTACCGGGATCACTGGACTGACGGTCAGCGCAACATTATCCGCTCGGCGGCTGGCGATTTCCCCGTAAACGCGGCGGCAGAGCCGGGACAATCGCCTCCCTAGCCGGCCCGAACTTGCCCCTGCCGCTCGATGCGCCGGTCATCAGTACGACCTTGTTTATCGCGTTATTCCCAATACCTCTATTAGAAATGCCCAGCGGTCCGCGACTTCTTCAATGAGTTTCGTCGTCGGCTTGCCGGCTCCATGCCCGGCGCGGGTTTCGATGCGGATCAGGATTGGCGCGGGGCCGCTCTGGGCCGCCTGTAAAGCAGCCGCAAACTTGAAGGAGTGGGCTGGAACAACACGGTCGTCATGGTCGCCGGTCGTGATCAGGGTCGCCGGGTAGGCCATACCCGGCTTCAAGTTGTGCAAAGGCGAGTAGGCGTACAGAGCGGGGAAGTCTTCCGGGTTGTCGGCGGAGCCGTAGTCCGAAACCCAGGCCCAGCCAATCGTGAACTTCTGAAAACGGAGCATGTCCAGCACGCCGACCGCCGGCAGGCACGCTCCGAACAGGTCCGGGCGCTGGGTCAAACACGCGCCCACCAAAAGGCCGCCGTTAGAGCCGCCGCCAATCGCAAGCCTGGGCGTAGACGTATATTTTTCGGCAATCAGCCATTCCGCGGCGGCGATGAAGTCATCGAACACGTTCTGCTTTTTTGCTTTCGTGCCGGCTTGATGCCAGGCTGCGCCGTATTCCCCGCCCCCGCGCAGGTTCGCAACCGCCAGAAGGCCGCCCATTTCCAGCCAGACAATCTGTGCCGGGCTGAAGCTCGGTGTCAGCGAAATGTCGAAGCCGCCGTAGCCGTAGAGATAAGTGGGATTTTGGCCGTCCCGTACCAGGCCCTTGCGGTGCGTCAGAAACATCGGGATTAGGGTGCCGTCGGCGCTGGCAAAAAAGACCTGGGACGTATCATACTCGCCGGGGTCAAACGCAACTTGTGGCGAACGGATGAGTGTACTGAGGCCGGAGGAAATCTCGTAGCGGTAGATGGCCGGCGGCGTCGTAAAGCTGGTGAAGCTGTAAAATGTTTCCGTCTGCGCCCGCCTGCCGCCAAAGCCGCCTGCCGAGCCGAGGCCGGGCAGCGCTACTTCCCGCTCAAACGTGCCGCCGAGTGCGAACACTTTGACCTGCGTGCAGGCGTCTTTCAGATAGGACGCAATGAACCGCTCCCCGACCACGCTGATGCTTTCCAGGGTTTCATCTGCCTCCGGGATGACCTCGCGCCATCGATCTTTGCCGGGGTTTTGCGTGTCAATCGCGATGACGCGGCCCCGCGGGGCGTCCCAGCTGGTCTGCATCCAGAACACCGGGCCGTCATTGCCCAGAAAGTGATACTGGGCTTCCAAATCAGGAATCAGCTCCACAACCGCGGTGTTTGGCCCGGCCAGCGGCTTGTAAAACAAGCGGTTTTCCGGCTCGGTGCCATGATGCACGGAAATAATTAAATACGCACCGTCTTCCGAAACCGTACCGCTGAACCGCCACTCTTTTTGATCAGGCCGCTCGTAAATTAAAATATCGGCGGATTGGGCGGTGCCGAGCGCATGAAAAAAAAGCTTCTGAAAATAGTTGGCCTGCTGCATCTCCTCGCCGGGGGCAGGCGCTTCATAACCGCTGTAGTAAAAGCCGCTCCCATCTTTCGCCCAGGACGCGCCGGAGAACTTGACCCAGCGCAGGTGATCGCTGAGATCGGCCCCGGTGTCAACGGCCCGCACATACCACTCGGCCCAGTCCGAGCCGGCTGTAGACAGGCTATAAGCCAGCCACTGACCGTCATCACTGATTGCATAGCCCGACAGCGCCACCGTGCCATCCGCAGACAGCGTGTTCGGGTCCAATAAAACGCGCGGCGCTTCTTCCAGGGTCTCGGCGACATAAAGAACGCTTTGATTTTGCAGGCCGTCATTTTTGCCGTAAAAGTAGCGTCCGCCCTTCCAATACGGCATTCCATAGCGCTCGTAGTCCCAGAGTGCCGTCAGCCGTTCCCCGATGGCAGTCCGGGCCGGGATTTTCTCTAAAAAGCCGGCAGCCAGAGCGTTTTCGGCTTCAATCCAGGTGCGCGCCTCCGGCGCGTCCGGGTTTTCCAGCCAGCGATACGGGTCTGCAACCACTGTACCGTGATAATCGTCGGTTTGTTCGGCTTTTCGGGCTTGGGGGTAAAGAAAAGGATTGCTCATAGGATAAAGTTCGGCGCCGGCAAGGAAAATTCCTGTTGACCGGCCTGCACTGGAAAGAGGCTGCCCAAACTTTCAGGCATTGAAAAACCAATCTTTAAGCTGCTCCCAGGTGCCTTTTGGCTCCTGACGCTTGTTTCCGGCCCTGCTTGCTTGTTCCTGCCTCGGATTGCCGGAGAGGGGGCGGGCCGCAGTCTCAGAGCTATGTTCCAGCCGAGCGAGCTTTTCCTTGAGCAAGGCAATAATCTCATCTTTGGCTGCCAGCTCGTTATCTTTGCTGGTCAGCAGTTCTTCCATCCGGCGCAGCGCCCTGTCTTCCGCTTCAGAATGCGTTCCTGGGCGATCCGTCTCGTTTCCTGGGTTCATAGCGTGTTATCCCCACATACGGCTTTCTTCTCCCAATCAGCGCGCTCCCCGGCGAAAGCAGGAATTTACCCTTCGCTGTGGAACAGGCAGGCAGGATGACGGCTAAGGAGGGCGGAGGCGATGCGGCACAGGCCGCTTTTGCTGTGGGCGGCGGCGTTTGCCGCCGGGGTTGGGCTGGGGGCAGCGGGGTTTTTGTCCCCCCTCGCTTTTGGTATCCTGGCCGCGCTGGGTCTGGGCGCACTGGCCCTGGGCCGACTGCCGCATTTCTTCGTGGCCGGCCTGCTGCTGCTTGGTATCAGCACGGGCGGGCTGCGACTGGCGGCGTTTCAAACCCGGCCTGCCTCGGATGTCTCGCGCGGGGCGGATCAGCGCCTGCCGGTGACGCTGACCGGAACCGTGCTGGGGGACCCGGAGTCGCGGCGGGGCGGACGGCTGACATTTTTCCTGCGCGCCGAGACGCTCACGGCGCGCCGAAGCGTGAGCGCTGTGACCGGGGACGTTTCAGTGGGCCTGGGGTCGGATGCCGCGCACGGCGTGCCGCTGGACTACGGCGACCGGGTGCAGCTTGAAGGAACGCTGGAAACGCCGCGTGGGGCAACCAATCCAGGGGCCTTTTCGTGGCGCGATTATCTGGCCCGGCGCGGCGTTTACTGTCAGCTAAGTGTGCGGCGGCCCGGCACCGTGAAGATGCTGGGCGCAAGTCGCTTGAACCCCTTTGTGCATCTGGCCTGGCGTGTCCGGCGCGAAATGCTGGCCGCCATTCGTTCCGCTTTGCCGCCGACACAGGCCGCAGTGCTGGGGGGCATTTTGATCGGACATCGGACGGACCTGCCGCCTGACCTCATGGCAGACTTTGTCCATACCGGCACGGTGCATATTCTGGCGTCGGCAGGCCTGCACGTCGGGATTGTCGCATTTTGGCTGGAATGGCTGGGACGAAAACTCACCCTGCCGCGCAAGTGGGGGGCGCTTCTGACCATCGCCGCGCTCTGGCTGTATGCGCTGATGGCGGGCGGGCGGCCTTCGGTGACGCGGGCCGTGCTGATGGCAACGATTTATTTCGGCGCACTGCTGTTTGAGCGGGAACCGGACCTGCCGACCAGTTTTGGCGCGGCGGCTTTCACGATTTTGTTAGGGCAGCCGACGGCTTTATTGGAGCCAGGGTTTCAAATGTCGTTTTTGACCATTCTGACCCTGGCGCTGGCGATGCCGGTCTGGGACAAAATATGGCGACCGCGCTTGACCGCCTGGCTGAAGCGTCCGCTCTTTCGCAAAGCCGCACTGTGGGCTGTTGAGCTGGCCGGCCTGTCGCTTTTCGCACAGCTTGGCTCCCTGCCGGTGGCCCTCTCTGACTACAATGAATTCTCCCTGACCGGATGGCTGGCGAACTTGCTGATTGTCCCGACCCTGTTTCTGCTCCTTCCGCTGGGCTTTGCGGGTTCGCTGCTCTGGGGCCTGTGGCACGGGGCCGGTGCGTTGCTGCTGTCGGCGGCCGGCTGGGGAATTGCGCGCGTGATCGGCGTGGTGCGCGTTTTCGGCGAATCGCCCTGGGCGTACCGGGCGGTGGAAACGCCGTCGGCGCTTTGGATGCTGTGTTTTTACAGCCTGATCTATGGAGGGATAAATGCGCTTTCTCGACGCTTTGCGGCAAAGCCCGCATCGGTGGCTTTTTCTGCCGGTGCTGCTTCCCCTGCTCTGGTGGGAAGGGAACCACTATCTTCGGCCTGACCCGGACGCTCATAAGCTGCGTGTCTGCGTGCTGGATGTCGGGCAGGGCGACTGCATCGTCGTGGAAACGCCGTCGGGCCGAACGATGGTCATTGACGGGGGCGGCGTCAATGATGAGACGCGGCCTGAAGACGGCGCGGATGTCGGCGAGCGCGTTGTCGTGCCGTATCTGCACACGCGGGGCATCAACCGCGTGGACGTGCTGGTCCTCACTCACCCGCACGGCGACCATGTGGGCGGGCTGCCCGCCGTGCTGCGCGCCCAGCCCGTCGGGGCCGTGCTGGATGGAACCGTGCTGCCCTACCCCACGCCTGCGTATCAGGCGTTTCTGACGGGAGTGCAGGCCCATCACATTCCTTACCATCACGCGGCGCGGGGAATGCGCCTGGATTTAGGCGACGGCGTGACAGCGGACGTTCTGAACCCGCCTTTGCTGGGAACGCCTTTCGGGGAGAACCCCGACGATGCCACCGTCAACAATTATTCCGTCGTGCTGCGCCTGACTTATGGCCGCACCCATTTTCTGCTGACGGGGGACGCCGAGACCGAGGCCGAAAACGATATGCTTTCCGCCTGCCCCGATCTCTCCGCCGACGTTCTCAAAGCCGGGCATCATGGGGCCGGAAATGCTTCCAGTGACGCCTTTCTTGACCGCGTCCATCCCCACTTCGCCGCCATTTCCTGCGGCCTGCACAACCACTTCGGCCATCCGGCCCCGGCGACGATGGCCCGCCTTGCCGTGCACGGCATCCAGACATTTCGCACCGATCATAACGGCGCGGTGACGTTTATCAGCGACGGCCAAACGGTCAAGGCCGAACCGTTTGTGCCGTAATCATTGACGCTGAGTCGTTAGTTATTCCAGCGGTGCAACAGGCTTCGCCCCTGCGTCGAGCGCCAGCACGGAAGATGGGTTGCGCCAGACGCGGCAGAGGGGGGTGGCCCCGCGCACGGCCCCTGGCGGCAGGCCGCTTGCATCCGGGGCGTACCAGCGCTGCCGGGTGGCGACGTCGGTAAACTCGTAAAGCGGAACGATATTGGGAGCAGGCTTGTCGGATGGCAGCGGGGAAGCCGGGAGGGCGTAAAATAACGCTTTTGCGCCTGCGGTGGGCGCAGTCGCCGTCAGCGCTATGCCACCTTTGGCAGCCGTGGCGTAAATCGGCAGCATATCAGCGGTTTTCTGTGCGGGCGGAATGGCATAAAACGGAATGCTCTGCACGGAGGCCCATTGGCCGGCGGCGTCGATCTCGCCGCCCATCGCGAAGCCTTCCGGGCCGCCGAGCGGCGACAGGGAATACACCGGCGCGGGTAGGGACAGACGCGGGTCAGACAGGTCGAGCCGGTACATCAACTGATTATAGTTGTACCGGGGCGTCAGGTCCTTGACGCCGGAGTAACTATCAGTGTAGGTTCCTTCAAAGTAGATCAATCGCCCGCCGTCCTGGTCAAAGAACGGGTGCTGGGTTGGGTTGTAGAACGTGTAGCCGCCGTGCGTGGCGATTTTTTTGGCGTACAGCCAGGGGCCAACCGGGGTGTCGGCTTCGGCGAACCAAACTTCTCCCAGAAATGAGGGCGAGCCGAAGGTCTGGGTCGTAATCATGGTCCAGCGCTTGCGATAGGGGTTCCAAAACACGGAGCCGCCGTGTGACAGCACCGCTTTGTCGGTATCTATGTCGCGCAGGGCCGTCAAGCGCTCGTCGGAGCGCATTTTTCCGGCGGCGACAAGGGCATCGGCCTGATCTTCGCCCAGAGCGGGCGTATCTTTTTTCCAGGCCCAGATCAAATGACCATCGGGCGCGCGGTCCAGCCGCGTTTGCGTCTCCTGGTAATGCGCTCCCGGTGCGAGGCAGGTAAACGCTTCAAAACTGGCTGCGTCGGTGATATGCTGCCGGTCGGGGATGCTGCGTACCAGCGGGAACGCTCCCATCACCGTCGGCTGGAAATACAGATAGCGCTGCCCGCCGTTGCTGACAAGAAACGGATGGCCTTCAGGCCGGAGCGGATGGTCTTTAGGATAGGTGCAGACCGGCTCAAAGATCGCCTTGTCATCGTTGAACTCCGCCAGGCCATCGTCGGCGACGGACATATCATGGTTGATCTCAGTGAAGCGGGTGAACAGATGCGAGCGGCCCCCATCTGCCATGGTGAACAGGCCGCCGACCCAGATCGGGCCGGGCGCTTGCGGGATGGGGATCATGGGGCGGCTGAAGCCTTCGTCGCCGACCCAGTAGGTTAAATCTACGCCTGCCGATGGGTCCAAGCCGCCCTGCCCCGGCGGAAGCGAGGCAGCCCCGGACGTGGCGAACTGCCCCAGCGGATAGGAAGGCCGCTGCGTATCGCCGAAGAACCAGTAAATTTTGCCCCGATAGGGGGTGACTTCGACCGTATCCTGCCCCATGACCTGCCCGCTGAGAAGTGGATGCGCGAGGGGAACCGGGTGGCCGGTCAAAACGCTGTCGCGATAAATGCCGCTTCCTGTGAGCCGGTACAGCCGCTCGGCAATGTTGACCCGCTTGAGTTTGATGACGGCGCTGCCGCCGGGTGTCACTTGCAGCGCTTGTCCGCGATTGCCGAAGCCGTCCGCCGGATATTCGTAACCGGGACTGCTGACGTGAAAATAAACCTTTTGCCCCATCAGGTCAGGCTCATTAATCGCGGCAATCCCATTGCTGTCCGTGATGAATCGAATCTCGTTGACAGTTCGCAGCTCCACCAGCGGAACGCCCCGCCCGGTGGCCTCATCGGTGACGGTGATGGAAAAGTAGTCGGCGGGGGCCGCTGCGGCGGGAACGCAGATAGCGAAAAGCGCCGCCAGCAGAACAAAAATGGCCCGTAGGGATTTGTGAAAACGTATCATGGTGTTTTGTTGTCCTCCCGCCAGCGGCGGCATAGATCACGCGCGGCGGCGGGCCAGTCGGCAAACTCAAACTCGAACCCAGAGGCGGGCAGCCGCGCCGGTGTCACACGTCGGCTTTTCAGAATTAGCTCGGTTTCGGTTTGCAGAAAAAACGCGCCGATTTCCAGCATGGGTTCCGTCGCCGGCAGGCCAAAGCCAATGCCCCAGGCTTCCCGGAGCGCCTGCATGAAATCACAGTTCGGCAGAGGGCCGGGCGCGGCCAGATTGATCGGGCCTGCCAGGTCCTCTCGCTCCAGCAGCCAGCGAACGGCCCGCACGAAGTCTCTTTCGTGTATCCAGGAAACATATTGACGCCCGTTTCCCGACGGGCCGCCGAGGCCATGCCGCACGAGGCCCAACAGAACGTCAAAAACGCCGCCCCGATCAGGACTCATCACCATCGCCGAGCGCAGGGCGACTTTGCGCGTGCGGGGCGTTTCGGCCTCCTGAAGCGCGTGTTCCCAGGCCTGGGCGACTTCAATGCTGAAGCGCCAGGTGTCCGGCACGTCCGGCTCCGCGCCGCCGAGAATGCCGGTGATGTCGTCGTTGGGCGCGTCAAAACGGTGTGCGTAAATCGTCGCCGTACTCATTTGCAGCCAGACACGCGGCGGCTGGGCAGCCTGCGCGATGGCTTCTCCAACAACGCGGGCTGAGTTCACCCGCGAGGCGATTATGTCACGCCGCTTCTGCGCCGAGTAGCGGCAATTGACGCTGCGCCCCGCGAGATTGACCACCGCGTCCGCCCCGCTCATCTCCGATGCCCAGGAACCGATGGTCTTCGCATCCCATAGAGCGACCCGCCAGGGAGCCGGGCGCGGCGTTCGGCTTAACACGACGACTTCATCGCCGCCGGCGTGAAAGTCTCGTGCCAGCAACGTGCCGACTTGTCCACTGCCGCCGGGAATGACAATTTTCATGGTAAGCCGGTCCGTTTCCTATTTTACCGCAGCCGGCACATATTTCTGCCATTGCTCCGACTCGGCGACTCGTTTCAAAGTTAAGATGCGAGCATCAGCCGCCGCCTGCATCCGTGGACGCAGTATTACTTGGTCCAAGAGCCGGCCAAGAACTCCGAGGGGGCTTTCAAACGAAAACTCATCCGTCATCAGAGTCTGCGCCGCACCGATAGGCTGAAACGTGTACTGGTGTCCAAAGTGAGCAAGCAGCCCCCGGTACAGGACATCGGCGAAATGGTGCGGCGCATCGAACTCGGTAATTTCCGTGGTGAGCGCAAAGCGCATCCCCAAAAACCGGGCGGACCAGGTGGTTTGGTCATGCCACTCCGATAAGCCTGCGGTGCGGCCTGCGACGGCTTTACCCTTTATGGACTTCGCACCCAAAACGTGCATTTCCACGCTTCGCGCTAGGTCAAAGCAGCGCTGCTGGGGCGCGAAAATCAGAATTTCAGTACGCAGGGTAATCATGTGGCAATTTCTATTGATGGGGCTGATAGCCCTGCGCGGTATAATCGCCCAGACCAAAAGGTTTTTTCACGCTGTTCAAGGCGGCGTTGCGGATGCGGCTGAAGAGAAACAGGTTGAAGAAGTGCATCCCTCCCAGCACGAGCAGGACCAATCCGACTTTCGATGCCAGCGCTTCAATGCTTTGGCGGGCATCGTCTACGGGCGTGTCAATCTTCAGGGCCAGGCTGACATAGCCAAAGTTGATCAGGTAAAAGCCGACCACGAGCAGATGATTGACCGAATCGGCCAGGGCTTCATTGCCGTGGAACACGTCCACGAGAAAAATACGCCCGTTCTTGAAAAGTGTCCGGGCTACCCAGATTGTCAAGGCGATGCTGATCATCAGATACACGGCATAGGTCACGACGATTTCGTTCTGCATTTCGGGCCTCCCATTTCTTGCGTGTTTTCCGTTCGTTTGTGCTATAATGAACCTGTTCATTTGTTCATTGACGTCAGCATACCCGGCTTCGTCCAGACTTGTCAAGAGTTTAATGAACAGGTTCATAATTTATTTTCAGGAGTGATCCAATTGACCGGAAAGCAAACCAAAGCCCAGAAGACGCGGGAGCATATTTTAGAAACCGCACTCGGATTGTTCGCCAGCAAGGGTTATGACGAGACAACGATGCGTGACATCGCTGCTGCTGCCGAGTGTTCGCTGGGGCTGGCCTATCGTTACTTTGCGCGTAAAGAAGAAATGGTGCTGGAGCTTTATGAGCAGTGTGCGCGAGAATTGGAGAAAGAAGTCAGTCGGCTGCCAGCAGGGCCGATGGCCGCACGGTTCGTGCAGGCGATTGAAGCGGACCTGCGGGGCCTGGCTCCGCATCGGGTCACAATGGGCGCGTTGTTTTCGGCAGGGCTGGCTCCGAACTCGGAAGTCGCTGTTTTGGGGGATCGGGTGGCGGGCATTCGCAGCCGCGTCTGCGGCATTTTTGGGACGGTCATTTCCGGCGCGACGGATGCACCAAAACCTGCCCAGGCCGCGCACCTCGCAACGCTGTTTTATGCCGCGCATTTGCTGATTGTTTTGTTCTGGCTGCAAGACCGCAGTACAGGTCAAGCAAAGACCGCCGAACTTTTGCGGTTTGCGCGGGAGACTCTCGGACGCCTGCGGCCTCTGCTTGGACTGCCCCCGGTGGCTAAACCACTGGCGCGTCTTGCGGGAATTGTCGGCCCCATGTTTGGTCCTCCGCAAAGTGCATCAAGTGGGGGCGGAGCAGATGGGGATGGAAATGGATCGCCCGGAAGTGCGCCCAGCGGCGCGGCTGGCTGACGGCACGGCGGGCCAGGGTTTTCTCAAACGGTGACAGGAGCAGCAGCAGAAGCGCGGCCAGCACCAGCCCACGCCGCCGGACCGAAGGGCGGCGAATGATTTTTTTCGGTTCGCCGGAAGTAAGATGCGCTTTCAAGATCGCTCCTGCCGCCAGGGTCAGGGCCATGCCGGGCCGGGTTACCAGGTAGCGCGGCTCCCAGTGTGTTGCGAACTTGGCTTTAAATGTGTGCAGCCCCTGAAAGTTATAAACCCGGCCCAGGCGGCGATAAAGAAACCGCCGGACCAGAGCCAGAGAAGGCGCATCACCCGGCTCGTCGGCCCCGGAAAGAGGCGACAGGCCCAGGCTTAGAAGCTGTCCGCCTTCGGCAGCAAACTGCTGGGCGGCAGAGACGATCAAAAAGTCCATCACTCCATGCAGGGCGTCGGCCCGGCGCCGCATCAAATCCAGCGTCCAGCCGTGCGTTTCCTCCGGCCCAAACGCCGGAACGAACGTGGCGAATGCCAGGAGGCGTCCAGTTTCAAAATCTCGTGCAGCCAGAGTGCGGCTTTCCTGAAACAAGACGCTCTGCGGGTCAAACCCTCCCATTGCAAAGCCGGCTTCTTTGGCCCGGTGCGCCCGTCGCCAGCCGTCGCAAATTGCGGTCATCTCGCGCACTGTTCCTGGATCAGGCAGATTTCCCGGCCCGAATTCTTCCCGCACGATGCCCGCTTTTTCAATCCGCCGCAAATCATTTCGCAGATTTTTGAACCGTTTTCCCGCCAGAGAGAACTCGTCCAGCGCAATCCGCGCTTCTTCCCCGATTTTGACGGCGCGCAGTCCCGCCGCCCGGTAGGCCGGCAAATGATCGGGCGTCACCTGATAAAACGCGGGCGTCCGGCGATGCCGCCGGCAGTGCTGGAGAAAGGCATCCACTGCCTCCGGGGCGGTGTGGGGATTGCCCATGGGGTCGCCCAGCGCCAGAGCATAGCATCCGATTTTGCGGTAAGCAATGCTCCACTGGGGATGTTTCTTGGCGTCATTCAGATAGCGTTTGTCCGGCAGCAGGGCGAAATACAGAAGCGGAGCCGCGCCCCAGATCGCCAGCAAATGCCGCGCCAGCGCACGGCCTTCGTTTTTCGGCGTTCGGCTGCCTTGCTCCAAGCTCTCTTCTTTGAGATAAAGGGTTGTCATGTTAGAAAACAGTGTACCACAGATTGAAGGCAGACGGAACGGGCGGGGTCAAAGTGGACAGAAATGGCGGTTGAGCGGCAAGCAAGCGCGAGGGAAGCGAGGGAATAAATTCCTCTATGCCTGCGGCATTACTGCGTATCTGCTCCATGAAAATCGTCCTTTGGACGTAAGAATCAGACAGCCGACACTTTTCCTTCGTCCGCAGGACGTTGATTTGGCAGCGAGAGGAATTCATTCCCTTGCGCTTGCTTGCCGTGTACCAATCGGAGAAACCTATGAAACATATACTATCCCTCTTTTGCCTGCTGTGCGCCATCGCCTTGCTGCCGTCTGCGGCAATTTCGAGTGCGGCTTCTCCCTTCCAGGTGACACCGCTGGAAACCCGCGTTTACGGCCAGACGACCTGGCTGCGGGGCGGTCCGGCGGCCCTGCGGGTGATTGTCCAAAACCATCAGACCGGAAAGCCGGTGGAGGCGCATGTCGCCATCTCGCTGTCTGGTCCGAAAATGGCCGCGCACATCTTGTTTTCCGGGCGAACGAGTGCGCTCGGCACGGTGGATGCGGCGTTTGCCGCGCCGAAAGTGAAAGCGGGGGCATACACGCTCAAAATCGCCGTTGAGTCTCCGCTGGGCGAGGACGAGATACAGCAGCCACTGATGCTGGCTGAGTCGGTGCGGATTTTACTGTCGTCGGACAAGCCGCTGTATCAGCCGGGCCAGACCATGCACCTGCGGGCTTTGGCCCTGGACAGCGCGACCCGGCAGCCGCAGGGCGGCTCGGCGGTGACGTTTGAGGTGGAAGATGCGCGCGGCAACAAAGTGTTCAAGCAGCACGCCATTTTATCTCGCTTCGGCGTGGCGTCGGCGGATTTCGCGCTGGCCGACGAAGTCAACAAGGGCAGCTTTACGCTCCGGGCCGTGCTGGCAGCGGGATCGGCGGAAAGAACCGTGCGCGTGGAGCAGTATGTTCTGCCCAAATTCAAAGTCTCACTGACCACCGACAAGCCGTATTACCTGCCCGGCGAAACGGCGCACGGTACGGTGGAAGCCCATTACTTTTTCGGCAAGCCTCTGGCGGGGGCGGCGGTGACACTGGACGCCAACACGGTCGACATCGGGGTCACCAAACTGGGCGAAGTGTCGGGGAAAACCGATGATGAGGGGAGATATACCTTCAACTACACACTGCCGTCGTCGTTTGTGGGCCAGCCGTTTGAGCAGGGCAAAGCGGTTCTTGAGTTTGCGGGAACGGTGAAAGACACGGCCAATCAGACGCAGGAGGTTCACACGTCGCTGCCGGTGGTGCGGGAGCCGATTTTGCTGACCATCGTGCCGGAGCATCGCGGGCTGGTTCCGGGAGTTCAAAACCGCGTCTTCATCGCCGCCGCCACGCCCGACGGTCAGCCGGTCAAGGGCTTACGATTGTCTGCTTACGCCGGGGCTTCACAGTTTGCCGGAGAAACCACTTCGTTGATGACGGATGATCTCGGCCTGGCAGCCTTCGCATTCACGCCTGCGGACGGATCGCCGATCATCTGTGCCGTTGAGGCGGCTGACGATGCGGGTCATACAGCACGGGCCACGCAGACGCTCAACGATGCGCCTTCCGAAGAAGCGATTATCCTGCGTTCGGACAAAACCCTTGCCAAAGTGGGGGACACGCTGACGCTGGCCGCTGTGTCGACGACCCATAGTGGGACGCTTTACCTGGACGTAGTAAAAAATAATCAGACAATTTTGACCCGCGCCGTTGACATGACAAACGGGCAGGCGGCATTGACACTCCCCGTCACCGACGATATGGCGGGAACATTGGAGCTGCACGCCTACAAAATCCTGCCGAACGAAGACATTATCCGGGACACGCGCACGATTATTGTGGCTCCCGCCGACGATTTGAGTGTGCAGATGACCGCCGACAAAGCCGAATACAAGCCGGGCGGCGACGCTACTTTGCGCTTTGCCGTGACGGATCATCAGGGAAGCCCGGTGCAGGCCGCATTGGGGCTGGCAATGGTGGATGAAAGTGTATTTGCCCTGTCGGAACTCAAGCCGGGTCTGGAAAAAGTGTATTTCACGCTGGAAAAAGAATTGATGGAGCCGAAGTACGAGATACACGGCCTGACCCCGGAGCGGCTATTTTTGGAGCAAGCGGACAAGGCGCGAGGGCTGGCTCAAGGCGGCGGCGAGCGAGGGAATGAATTCCTCTCGCTCCCAAATAAACGTCCTTCGGACGAGGGAACTGCCCCCTCTGCCGTCCGAAGGACGGATTTATCCAGCGAGAGGAATTCATTCCCTCGCTCCGACGCCTCGAGGCAGCGGGCCGCCGCCATGCTGCTGGCATCCGCCCCGGCGTCGGACGGCTTTGACTGGGACGTTAACAGCTATGAGGCACGTGTGGAAAAAGCGCGGCAGGCCGCGCAAGTGGAGATGGGCAAGTCATTGGAGAAGATACGCGCGGCTCTGGACAAGTATCGCCAGGAGACGCACTCGTCCCTGACGGAGGCGCAGTCGCTGACGTTTCTGGCTGCACACGGCTACTTGAAGCAGTCGGCTCTGACGGACCCCTGGGGCCATTGGTACAAGGCCAATTTATACGGCAACCGCACCTATGATGGCTACTTTACCCTGAGCAGCGCGGGGCCGGACGGTGTGTGGGGAACGAGCGACGACATCGCCGACGTGCCGGATCAGCGTATCGTCGTTCACTTTGGGTTTGGGGGAATGCGCCGGGCAGGGCGGGATGACGGCGTGATGTTTTTGGCAAAAGCCGCGATGCCGATGGACGCTGCTGCGCCCGCGCCGATGGTGATGAACATGGCGGGTGCAATGCCGGAAGGCGTCCACCGTATGTTTGCCCTAAAGGCCGATGATTCTTTGCTGATTGAGGCCGCGCCTGCTGTCGCTGCGCCGCGCGTCCGCTCTTACTTCCCGGAAACGATGTACTGGAACCCGGCGCTGATTACCGACGACTCCGGCCATGCCGAGATCCGCGTTCCTATCGCCGACTCTATTACAACCTGGCGGATGTCCATGCTTGCCAGCGGCCTCGGCGGGGCGATGGGCAGCGGGACGACTCCGGTGAAAGTCTTCCAGGACTTCTTCGTGGATATGGACCTGCCCGTCGCGCTCACGCAGCATGACAGCGTTCAAATCCCTGTGACGGTTTACAATTATCTGCCGCAGGCGCAGGATGTAACGCTGACCCTGGCCGATCAGCCCTGGTTCACCCGGCGCGGCCCGGCGGCGCAGACGCTGTCTATTGGGCCGGACGAAGTCAAAGTTGTTTATTATCCCATCACGGTCAACAGCCTGGGCCATTTCGCGCTCACAGTGACGGCGCAGGGGACGACGCTCTCCGACGCTGTGCGGCGCGAGATTGACGTTCTGCCCGACGGCAAAGAATTTGACGCGGCGATCAATGACCGCCTGGATGGGGACATAGAGAAAGTTGTCACCCTCCCCGCCGATGCACTGCCGGGTGCGAGCAAATTGTTCGTCAAGCTGTATCCCGGCACGTTCAGCCAGGTCGTGGAAGGCCTGGACGGGATGCTGCAAATGCCGTGCGGCTGCTTTGAGCAGACTTCTTCGTCTACCTATCCCGACGTGCTGATTCTGGACTATTTAAAATCCACGAAAAAGAGCAACCCGGAATTGCAGATGAAGGCCGAGAGCTATATCAACACAGGTTATCAGCGGCTGGTGACGTTTGAATGCAAAAGCGGCGGCTTCTCCTGGTTCGGGGACGAACCCGCACATCAAATCCTGACCGCCTACGGCCTGCTGGAATTCAGCGACATGGCCCGCGTCCATGATGTTGACCCGGCACTCATCGCCCGAACGCAGACATGGCTGGCCGGAAAGCAGAAAGAAGACGGCTCCTGGAATGAAACCAACCAGGGCATCGCTGAAGGGATCATCAACCGGCAGACCGGCAGCCTGCGAACGACGGCCTATGTCGCCTGGGCTTTGGCCGAAAGCGGCTACGAAGGCGGGGCGCTTGCGCCGGGCGTCGGCTATGTCAAAGCGCATCTCGCCGAGGCGAAAGACCCGTACACGCTGGCGGTGATACTCAATTTGCTGGCCCGCGTGGACCGAAATGGGGAAACAACGGCGCAGGTCGCCGATAAGCTGATTTCCCTTGCCAAAACGAACGAGAAAACGGCATATTGGCAGGGTGAAGGCGAGACGTTTACCGGGGCGCAAGGCTCCGGGGCCGATCTGGAGACCACCGGGCTGGCAGCTTACGGCCTGCTGCACTGGGGGCGGAATGCGGCGTTTACCGAAAAAGTGCTGACGCGGCTGGTGCAAAGCAAAGACAGCTTTGGAACATGGAGTACAACGCAGGGAACGGTCTGGTCGCTCAAATCCCTCTTGTACGCCTCGCGCAACGCGGTCGGCGGCGGGGGCGGCACGGTGACGATCTTTGCCAACGATGCCCCTGCTGGGGAATGGACGCTGACGGCGGATGACAGTGACGTGATGCGACAGGCCGATCTGACGAAATATCTGGTCCCCGGTGTCAACCACATCCGGCTGGAATGGGCCGGGCAGGGTTCCCCGCTGTATCAGATCGCCGCGCGCTGGTATCAGCCCTGGGCGGTCGCGCGTGTCAAGTCGGTCGTTGCCCCCGGCCCGCTGACTTTGTCCGTGTCTTACGACAAAACGCAATTGGCCCAGAATGACACGGCGACGGTGACGGCGACGATCAAAAATGTCACGGATAAAACCGCCGAAATGCCTTTGATTGACCTCGGCATTCCCCCCGGTTTCACTCTGCAAGCCGATGGCTTGGAAACTGCCGTCGAAAATAAAACCATCAGTAAATACACACAGGCTGCGCGGCAGATCATTGTGTATCTGGAAAAGCTTGCCCCCGGCCAGGCCGTGACGCTTACTTACGGCCTTACGGCAAAGTATCCTATTCACGCACAGACGCCGGAAAGCAAAGCCTATCCCTATTATAACCCGGAGCGGGTCGCGGTTTCCGCCCCGCAAATGCTAGTGGTTGGTGACGCTGTTTTGTAGGGGATGGCTGCGATGACACCCATCAAAAGATTTATATAAATCTTTTGATGGGATTTTTGCTATTTTGCCAAGATATGCTGTATAATTCATATGTATATTATTTCGTCATGCCTGATTTGCAAGAAAGGAACACTGGATGGACATCTCTGCTGCCGAGCAGAAAATGCTGACCCTGGCGGAGCATCTTCGCCATGAGCTGAATGATACGCGATTTTTTGATGAGGATGGCACCCCGCTTGAAGCAATTCCTGACCCGCTTCCTGCGGTAGAATTTGTCGATGCGGAGCGTAAGCGCCGGGCTTTGCTGGAAGAAGCCCCTGATCATCGCTGGCTGCTGCAATTTTTTGATAAGACCGGCAGCCTTCTGGCAACTCGTTCGGGCCGTATGCAGGCTGTTTAAGCCACTTTCTCTCGCTATCATTTTTTCGTTCATTTCTCAAGCCCCGCTTTCCTTCCGAGAGCGGGGCTTTTCCTATTCGCTTTTTGCGAATTTCGCTGCGGTCTGGTATACTGAAATCAGCTTCGGATTTACCGAATTGCGGCCTGGAATTATTTTCTACACATTGAGGCCCTTATGTCTTCACTGGATCGCGGCCCGCGTCAGCTTGCCGAGGCGGTGCTGCGCGCGCTTTCGCTGGCTGTTGTGGATGTGCCGATGCCTACGGCGCTGGCATTATTTTTTGACGTTGTGTATGAAGTCAGTTTTCGCCTGGAGCGGGTACAGCCGGCAGGGTGCAGCTTGCTTTGGCAGGAACCGGCTCCCTGCCGGTATTTTTCGTCTGCCTTTGAGCCGCCGCAAAATGCGGATTGGGGGAAGCCGGGTCAAAATTATGTCCCCTTCGTTTCGCCTATTCCATTCAGCGTGAGCAGCGTACTTACTCTCGCAAAGGCCCTGGAACCGGCGGCCTGCGCCCTGGCGGTGCATGGCACGGAGGGCCAGCCGCCGGTGGTTCACGGCCTGGTTCACTACGGTGCGGCTTCTTCGCAGCTTTCTCCCGCGCTCTGGGAAACGCAGGCCGGAGTCTGCGGCTCGTTCCGCGCGACCATTGTTGGCCCGGCACACATTTCGGTGGACGCCGGGCTGGATTATCCGATTGAACTCAAGCGAAATAGCCTGCGCGCACACGCTCACAGCGTTCTGCGGCGCGGCCCGGTGCGGGATAGAGTTTCCACCCACCTGAGCGGACTTTATTCCGAAATTCAGCCTCTTCTTTCCCCGGATGTGGCCGCTTCGCCATTTCTGGAAGCTAAAGCGCTGCCATTGAAAAATGGAAACGTGCTGCTCCATGAGTTTGACTGGTCGGAAAGACTGGAAACGCTGTGGCTCAATACTCTGACGCGCGTCCTCCTGAAGATTCGAGAAAACAACGGCGGCGGCATGGTTCTGGTGACCCCGAAGGCATCGGCTTCCCCGGAGCGGGATAAGCGAATCCATATTCTCTATGCGCTGGCATGTTCGTCTTTGCGGCTTTTGCTTCAGCAGCGCGGGGCTTACTGGATGACGCAGTTTGTTTCCTCGGCGCTGGTTTTGTCGGAGCAGCCACTTTCCGTTCAGGAGATGCGCCCGGCTGATCTCGCGCTGCCCGAGCCGGACCCACGCACCGGGCCGCCGGGAAATGACTATGAAATCAATCAAGCGATTGATTTTGCTGCGTCTCTGGCCCGTATGGAGGGGATGCTGATTCTCACTCCGCATCTGGAAATAATGGGCTTTGGTGGTCAAGGTCAAGACGAAGCCGGAAAAGAAGTGAGCGGCGAAGTTTATTTGGCAGCGAATGAAATGGCGCACGAAGAAAGCCTGTCCGCCGTCCCCGCTCAGGCCTTTGGGCCGCGCTGCCAGGCGCTGATTCAGCAATGCCGCCTGGACCCGGATGCTGTTGGATTTTTTCTGACACAGGATGGTGATTTCCGAGCGGTGATGCAGCACCAGGGAAAAAACATTGTCTGGGACCCGGTACGGCTGCCTCGGGATTAAACCATGTTATAATGGAGATGCCTGCTTGCCGGGAATCCAGAGTTGAAAGACCAGAGTTTAGAAAGGTGAGATTATGCCGCTTCCGTTTTTGCTGGCTGCCTCCCTCATGTTTCACGCAAAATCGTCTTCGCATCGCTCCGCCGCCCGAAATACTTCTCTTCGAAATGCTTCTTTGCGCCAAATACGTTATGCGTCTGCCCGGCGGCCTACTCTGGGGGTAAAAGATGACGTGCAGTTTGTAATGATTACCTCACCGCCCAGGTTTTTACATCCCAAACCATTTCGAGCGCTTATACCGCTGAAAGCGGTGCTGCGGCTGGATGAAAGCGGGGTGGAAGCCGGGGAAGAGCAGGCATTGATTGCGGCCATCAACACAGAGCGAGGACGTCAGGGGATTGCTTCTTTGACACTGGACCCGCTGCTGACCGCCACGGCGCGCCAGCATTGTCAAGAAATGTGCCGTTTGGATTATTTCGAGCATCAGTCGCCGACGCTGGGCAGCCGAACTCCGTTGGAGCGTTATTTGAAGTCGGTGCATGACTGGGGACAGGAACAGCCGCAAACGGCCCTGGTTGGCGAAAACATCTTTTATTGCAGCATCACCAGTGGAACTTACAATGCGGCCTACGCCCACCAAAGCCTGATGGCCAGTCCCGGCCATCGGGCCAACATTCTGGACCCGCGCTTTACCAAAGTCGGAGTTGGATTGTACCGGGACTCGCAGGGGCAATTCTGGGTCACAGAAATGTTTCTGGGCGATTCCGACTGAGAGCAGCCCTCAGCCTGCCCCGATGCGTCCCAGCCAGATGCCGATGGCAAAGACGATGCCGCCGCCGACGATGACTTGCAGAACTGTCTGCGCCAGCGGCGTTTTCATAAAGCGATAGCGAATATAAGCAATTGCCAGAAGCTCCACCACCACGACGCCATACGCAATGTGCAGCGCCAGCGCCAGCGCTGTGATCAGAAATGGCAGAGTGTGGAGCATTCCACCCAGGGTGGTCGCGATCCCGGTAATCGCGCCGCGCAGTACCGGCTTGCCGCGCCCTGTCACCTGGCCGTCGTCGGAGAGCGCTTCGGATAATCCCATGCTGATACCCGCACCGACGGACGCGGCGAGGCCGACAAAAAACGCGCTGTGCGAGCTGTGCGTCAGGCCCGCCGTTGCGAATAACGGCGCAAGGGTGGAGACGGAGCCGTCCATCAGGCCGAGCAGGGCCGGCTGGACTTTTTGCAGGACGAACTGTGCCTCGAGGTCGGCATCGGAAGCTTGGTCGGGAGCGGCTTGGTCAACGGCCATAAGTAAAATCTGACTTTCTAACAGGGCGTGGTCTGCGCTTTGTTCTTCCCCGCAGTTTGTGGCGGCAAACATAAAACCCCTTGCTTTAATCGCTTAAAGCAAGGGGTTTTTGATTGGCTGCCAGACTAGGATTCGAACCTAGGACCTACGCTTCCAGAGAGCGCCGTTCTACCAGCTGAACTATCTGGCAATTTCATCATGCGAAAGTATACCCCTTGCCTGATGACTTGTCAAGCCGCTAGGGGACGCGGACGCCGCGCGCGGCAACCCAGAGCTTATACCAATCGGTGCGGGACAGCGTAATGGCGGCGGCCCCGGCGGCTTCACGAATATGGGCGGGATTGTTGGAGCCGACCAGCGGAATAATTTTTGCCGGATGCGCCAGAAGCCAGGCAAGGGCAAGCTGGCCGGGAGTCGCGCCGTTGTAAACCGGGCAGAGTTCTTGAAGAGCATCCAGGGTGCGCCGGACGGCAGGCGGAGCGTCTTTGGGGTCGCGCCGCCCGGACAGCCAGCCGCCGCCGAGGGGGCTATAGGCCAGCGGGGTGATTCCAAGCTCCAGGCACTGATCCAGCACGCCGTCGCCGGCGTCGCAGGTCGCCGCTTCACTGGTCGCCGTGCCGCCCGCTGCGCCTTCGTAAATCGGGTCCAGGCGCAGCAGGGAGATGGCGATTTGATTGGAGACAATCGGAGTGTTGAGATATTTTTGCAGGGCAAGCGTCTGGTGC
This sequence comes from Capsulimonadaceae bacterium, assembly GCA_965277095.1. Taxonomy (GTDB): domain Bacteria; phylum Armatimonadota; class Armatimonadia; order Armatimonadales; family Capsulimonadaceae; genus JANXMY01. The sequence continues at coordinate 1,049,165 of OZ255718.1, read as the reverse complement.
GGGTAATAGTTGGAAACGCCGACGGATTTCACCAGGCCTTCGCCGACTAACTCATCCAGCACGGCGGCAGTTTCGGCAGGATGGGAAAGCGGGTCGGGCCGATGAATCTGATACAAGTCTACCGAGTCAATACCGAGGCGATCCAGCGAAGCCCGCAGGCTCTGGCGAATGTACTCCGGGGAGTGGTCATAGTAGCCATTGCGGATGCCGACTTTGGTGGCAATGAAAATCTTTTCGCGGCTGCCGGGAACCGCTTGCAGGCAGTCCTTGAAAATGGATTCGCAGGCTGTCCCGCCGTAGATGTCGGCATGATCGTAGAATGTGATGCCGCAGTCCAGGGCGGCTTCAAAGGCGGCAATGGCCGTGCGGCGGTTGTCCGGGCCGACTTCGGCGGGGTTCCAGGTTCCCGCCAATCCCATGCAGCCCAGGGCGATGCGGGAGACGAGGCGATTGTCGGGGCCAAATGGCTGCGAAGGCAGTGTTGTCATAAATTTCCTTTCGGATCGGCCTTCTAGCCCCCAATAATGGGAGCCGGAACTCCTATCCCGCGTCACCTTCCGGTTCCGCACCCTTCCCTCGGGTCGGGCGCAGTTGCGCCAGGGAAGGGTGGTGAGCCTCCGGCGAACCGGGATAGGAGTTCTTGCCCTTCATTATTGGGGGGCTTTCTCACGCGGCCATTTTCATGCTGTCCATCTGCTTGCGGACGCTGTGCAGACCGAACAAGCACAGCTCAAACTCATCCGACAGCTTCTTCAAAACGGGTGCCTGATGGCGGTATTCGCCATAATCATGGGTCGCGGCGATGGCGTAACTATTCCGGCCCTGCTGCACATAATCCAGAAGATGGTCGCGGCGGCTTCCGGCCTGCAAGCGCGGCAGGGCTTCGGGATACAGGCCCGCCCAAAAGAGCGTAAAATCGCCGATATGCTTATGCACCTCGCGCTCGCGGTTGAACGAGGTAGCGGCCAATCGGATATCGGCCTGAAGCAGCATATCGGCCACTTCTTCCAGCGGGCGGCCCGACAGATCGCGGATTTTGCAGACCTGCTGCATATGGGCGAAGTCGGCCAGCACGTCGGCCAGATAATCGGCGACATGCGATTCGTAAACACCGAGCGTCTGAATAAACGCGCGTTCCACCAGTGCACCGAACAAACGGCGCAGGGTGGGGTCCGGCCCGGAAGCGGGCGTTGGGTTGATTTCGGGTGACAATGGTTTTTCCTCCTGAGTGCTTCAGTAGTCCGATGACGACAGGCCGTGAGTCACGGAACGTCAGGCGACAGAAACAAAGGAAGCGCATCATCGGGCTTGCGCTGCCGCGATACTTTTTACAGTACGATCCGTAAAGTATCATCGGCGAATTTCCCCGGCGAAATCAGTGGGATATTCGGTGGGTTACAGTCGGAATCCTGCATGGTAATGACAGAGCGAGGGAATAAATTCCTCTCGCTTCAATACAGCCGTCCTTCGGACGAAAGAAAAGACTCACTGCCTTTCTAATCCTACGTCCGCAGGACGATTATTATGCAGCGAGAGGAATTCATTCCCTCGCTTCTGTCCTCGGTCACATTCCAATCTTCCGAAAAATAATCAAAAAATAGTAGACATATTATGCAAATTCGCTTGACAGAGGTTTTGAGACAAAAGTATACTACTTTTAATCCTGACCGGCGGCAACATTTCCTTGCCCTCCAGAAAGTCGGTCAGGGGGTTTTCAAATTCTGGCAGGGCATTGGAAAGCGAAAGGAAGGAAACGAATGACTGCTCTCTCTTCTCCGTATGATGCGCGCCGCAAGGATGGGGCGCTGCTGGCTTCGGCGGTGGCTGCCGGGGCGCGGGTCTTCAAGGGCGGATTGCTTACAGTGGTGTCGGCCACCGGGCTGGCGCAGCCGGGCGCGGATGCCGCTGGACAGGTGTTCGCGGGTGTTGCTTACGAAAGCGCGGACAACACGGGCGGCGCGGCAGGCGCAAAAGCCGTTCGTATTCTCAAAACCGGCGTCTTCACCTACGCCAAAACAGGTGCGGGTCAAACGGATGTCGGCAAGACCGTGTTTCTGGTGGATGACAATACGGTGTCCATCGCTGCGACGACGAACAACATCGCCTGCGGGGTGGTTGTCGGCGTTCCCGACAGCGCCCATGTGCAGATTCGCATTGACGGCAAGGTGAATTAGGAACTTCCTATCCCGTAGGAACTTCCTATCCCGTAGGAACTTCCTATCCCGGCGGACAAGTCCGCCACCCTTCCCTCAAAGGGAGGGGATCAGAAAGGCAGATGCGAATGACAATGGACATTACACTGGAAGCACAAGGGCCGCTCACATTCTCGGAAGATGAGATGGGAAGCGAGCGTCCAGCGCGGCTTTTGGAAGCTGGGGAATACCCGGACAAGGGACTGACGGTGACGGAGGAGGACCTGGACGGATTGGTCGAGCGGTTTTCGGCGGGGCTGCCGGTGAAAGTGGAGCATACCGACTCGCCGCTGGACCCATTGGGATGCGTCCGGCGGGTGTGGCGGGAGGGCGGCGCACTTTTTGGGATGCTGGCGTTTCCCGACGATCTGGCGGGATTTCTGCGGCGGCGTGGGGCGGCGAAACTGTCGGTGGGACTGCATCGTGATCCGCTGCGCCTGGTGGAAGTATCGCTGGTGCTGAAGCCGCGCGTGGCAGCGGCAACGCTGATGCGCGAGCAAGGCCCCCTAACCCCCAATTCTGGGGGAACCGGAGACTTGCAGGCGGAAATCGTGCGGCTGCGGGCGGCGCTGACGGCGCGGGAGGTGGACGCGCAGATCGCCGCGCTGAAGGCACAGGGGCGGATCGTGCCGGCGTCGGAAGCTTTGGCACGGGCGCTGCTTTCCGTGCCGGGCGACGCGCTGGTGACGCTTTCCAACGGGCCGGAGCCGGTGGCGGAGGCTTTTCGGCGGTTGCTGCTGGCCCAGCCGCCGCTGGTTACATTCGGCGAAACTGCCCCGGCAGGGGAAACGCCAAACGAAGACGGCTTCACACAATACGAACATACGTTCTTATTGGAGCGACTGGGCGTTGACCCGGCGAAAGTTGCTGCGCTGCTTCGAGAAGACATGGAAAAGAAAGGAAAAAACGATGCACCTTGATTTACAAACAGTGATCGCCGCCGGAGTGAGTATTCACCTGCTGGCGGCGCTGGCAAAGACGCTGTTTAAGACGCCCAAGCAGCAGGCGCAGATCAGCGCGATTGAAACGAAAGTGGATGACATTCTTGGACAGTTGAAAGGAACCGTGAAATGACGCTTGTAAAATCCGACATTGGCCCGCTTCTGACGGCGGGCCTCAAGACCGCCTTTTTTCAGACCTTTGGCGAAACACCCGCGCAGTGGGACAAAATCGCCACAACCATTGTATCCGACAAGGATACAGAGCAGTATGCGTGGCTCGGTGCGCTGCCCGGAATGCGCGAGTTTCTCGATGAGCGGCAGCCGGGCGATCTGACGCCGTATTCCTACGCGATCAAAAACCGCACCTGGGAAAGCACTCTCAGCATTGACCGGACGGCGCTGGAAGATGATTTATACGGGCAGATTGCCTTGCGAATTCGTCAAATGGCGAACGTTGCCAAGCAGCACCTGGATACCATCGTCTTTGGCCTGCTGGCATCGGGTTTCGCGCAAAGCGGCTATGACGGCGTTCCGTTTTTCGGGACGCACACGCAGGGCAGCGCGCAGGCCAACAAGGGAACGGATGCTCTGTCGGCGGCTTCTTTGCAGGCGGCGATCACGGCCATGATGCGCTTCACGGATGATCATGGCCGCCCGGCAGCGATTAAGCCGGATGTTTTGGTGGTTCCGCCGGAATTGTACTGGGAAGCGGCGACGCTGATGAATTCCGCGACATTCCCGGACCCGGTTGTGATCGCCAATCAGGAGCTGGGCGCCAACCCGCTTCAGGGACTGCTGACGCTGGTGACGACGCCGTATCTGACCGACCCGAACGACTGGTTTCTGCTGGACACGAAGCGGGTTGTGCGGGCAGTGGTGCTGCAAATGCGGAAGCCGTTTGAGTTTGAGGCGCTGGAAGGCTCCTCGGAAAACGGGTTCCTGCGCGATCAGTACCTGTACGGCGTGAGAGCCCGCTATAATGTCGGCTTCGGCGACTGGCGGGCGGCATTTGGGGCTTCGGTGGGGTAGACCACCATGCGATCCGGGCCGATAAACGGCCCGTCTGTCAAATGCAAGCGTCCTGCGGACGCAAAGACGTTCTTCCGTCCGCAGGACGGCTGCTTTGCCTAGACGGGCCGTTTATCGGCCCGACAAATTGAAAGGAGCAATTAGCCATGACTGTGCTGACCATTGCGCTCAATGACCTGAAAAATCTCTGTGCGCTGGATTTGACTGATACGACGCCGGACGCCGTGCTGAACGCGGTGATTGCCGCCGAGCAGAGCGTTTACGAATACGCGCTGGACCCGGCTGTTCTCACGGCGTCGGCAGGCAGCGCCGGGCTGCAAGCAACCTTGACGCTGGGCGTGTCGGAACTGCTGGCGGGAAGTTTTCTGCGTCGGCAGGCCCGCACACCGGGAGCAACCGACGATTTCCATATTGGGCCGCTGGATGTGAGCGCGTCCAAAACCGACAGCCTGCCGCAGCTTGCCGAGCGGCTGGCAGCGCAGGGCTTGAAGCGTCTGGAACCGTTTGCGCGGGCCGCGAAAGCTGTGGCGTCTGACGCCGCGGGCGGCAGCCCGGATGGGTCGGGAAAAACGCCCCTGCTGGCGGCAGCCCCGGCGATTGGCTCACTCTTTGACTGGCCGCTGGGCGAGGAGGCGCAGCCATGAGCGACGCGCAGGCACAGGGACATTTAAGCCGCATCGCGGCTTTGTTCAGGCGGCATGGCGAAGCGTTTACGCTGACCCGCGCGGGCGAAAGCCATGCCCTTCAGGGCTTGTTTGCGCCGATGGACGGGCAGGCGGCAGGGACGTATTTTGACGCTGATGAATCGGTCGGCCTGCTCCGGCCTGCACTCTCACTGTATCTGGACGGCGGGCAGACCACTCTCCCGCAGGCCAATGACGTGTATACGCGCGACGGGCGGCTCTGGACGGTGCGTAAGACGCAGGTGTTTCGTTTGGGCGATACGCCCCTGCTGATTCTCGCGCTGTGCGATTAGGAGAAACTCACCCGGCGAGCAAACGAGACACGGGAGCGAGAGAATGAATTCCTCTCGCTCCGTTTCATAACGTCCTTCGGACGAAGTAAAGGCTGCCGTAGAGCATCTTCCGTCCGAAGGACGGCTTCGGGCAGCGAGAGGAATTCATTCCCTCGCGCATTGATACGAAAGGCTTACATCATGGCAACACTGGAAATATCACTTCACTCCCCTACCCTTCTGCCGCCGACGCAGGGGTATCCCTGGCAGAGCGCGCCGCTGGACCCGGAGCGGCTGCGGCGGTATCTGGCAAGCTGCCAGGCGCAGGGCGTCGGCTACGAGCTGGGCGCGAAAGCGGAAGACCTGCTTGCGGTTCCGCCGGACTACCACGCGATTGACTGCTCCGGCTGGGTGCGGGCGGCAGTGGCCGTCGCGACTAATGGGCGGCTCATTCTGCCCGACGGCTCGGTCAATCAAAATGACTGGTGTGCGGCGCATGACCTGAAGCGCAGCACGTTCGCCGCCTGCCGCTTGCAGGACGGGCTGACGCGCATCGGCTTTATCCGGCCTTCGGTTCTGCACCGGATCGGGCATGTTTATCTGACGCATCAGGGGCGCACTCTGGAAAGCTGGGGGGGTCATGGGCCGGGCAGCCGCCCGATTATCACGCATATTCTGAGCGCGGAGACGACGGATGTGTATGTACTGGCGGTGCGCCCATGAAAATCGCGTTACCATTTCTGGCCGGGCGAAAGAAGCCGCCCCCTCTTCCCCTGGAAGAACTGGCTCCGGCGCAGGATGTTTCTCTGCTGGGGGCAATTCAGACCATCGCCTTTCCTGGTGACGGGCTTCCCGGCGGGGAAGGCGGGTACGGGACGTACCGGAAGATGCTGCGCGATCCGCAGGTAAAGGCTTGCCTTACCACGAAGAAGTTCGCCGCGCTGTCACAAGGCTGGTCCGTTCATGCGGCGTCGGATGCGCCTGAAGATCAGGCCGTCGCCGGGTTTGTCCGGTCGGCACTGACGACGATGCGCGGCAGCGTTCTGGATGCCCTGTACGACGTTCTGGACGCGCTGGCGCTGGGCGTTTCGCTGCTGGAAATCAATTACCGATTGATTGAGGGCGGGCCGTACGCAGGCATGGTGGGGCTGGACTCGCTGAAGAGCAAAGACCCCGGATTGTTTCTGTTTGAGACCGACGCCTTTGCCAACGTGACGGCGCTGCGCGGGGCTTTGGGCGGCACTTATCCGACGGATAAGTTTCTGCGCTACAGCTATATGCCGGAATATGGCAATCCGCTGGGCCGCAGCGATCTGGCAGCGGCGTACAAAGCCTGGTTCGTCAAGCAGCAACTGCTTCGGTGGTGGGCCAAGTACCTCGAAAAGTTCGGACTGCCGACGATTACCGGGTCTTACGACGCGGCGCGCGGCTATGGAACGGATCAGCAGCGGGAACTGCTTTCCATTGTGGCGCAGGTGCATAATGAGAGCGCGGTGGTGCTGCCGTCGGATATGAAACTGGGCCTGCTGGAAACATCCCGCGCTCAGGCCGCAGGCTTTCAGGAAGCAGTAGATTATTTGGACCGGGCCATCGCCAAATCTATCCTCGGCCAGACGCTGACCACCGACAGTACGGCTTCCGGGTCTACCTACGCTCTGGGCAGCGTTCATATGGACGTGCTGGGCTTTTATCTGCGAAAGATTCAGCGCGATCTGGAAGAAACCGTGATGAACACGCAGCTCATCGCCCGGCTGGTGGCTTATAACTTCGCGCCGGAAACGCCCGCGCCGACGTTTCATCTGGGCGAGCTGGATGACGGGCGGCTGGCGACGGCAGGGAAGCTCATCACCGATCTGGTAACCGGAAAAGTGGTCGCGCCGGATGAACCCTGGATACGCAGCTATTTGGGGCTGCCGTCAGCAGACGCCGGCGCGGTTTAATAGTGACAGCCTGCCTTCTTTCGGGAAGGCAGGAGTTTTATGTTTGCCTGCCATAATTCCCCTGTTTCCGGGGTAACCACTACTAGCGCAGAGGGAACAAAATGCAGATGGTATGCCGCGCAAAGCAGGCGCTGGAAATCGGCGAAGACATCCAAGTCATTGTGGTCTCAGTTGAGCCAGGCATGGTACATCTGGAAGTTCATGCGCCGGGCCGCCGGCTGACGCGCATTGACCCGGTTGCCCTGCCGGTTGAAGCCTCCGGTCTGCGTCTTGCCCATCTAGAAGACACCTCCGCGTGGCCGTCTGGATTCCAGCAAAGGCGGGAGATTTAGCGGCATCTTTTCGCGGCACACAGATTGCCGAGGCGGAGTCTGGGCGAGGCGCAGCAAGCAGCGCCCCTGCGGGTTAGACTTTCTCCAATTTCGCGAAGCCTAAATCCAGTTTTTTGAGGCCGTGTGCGCCCATGAACTGCACTTTGACAATGCTGCTGCCTTCAAAGCCGACGACGAAGCCATCCCCAAATGCCGCGTGTTTGACTTTTTCGCCGAGATCGAATGGGAAGCCCCCCCCGGTCCCAATCATGGGGGAGCCAGTCCGAGGAGCCGTCGGCGCGATGGGGGCTTTGTGGGCCGTGGCGCGGGCCAGATCATCCCATTTGGGCGCGGTCTGGGATTCGGGGCGGCGGCTGCCTTCCGTGAGTGTAGGCGAATACGTCTCGACGGTTCCGCGCCGGGAGGATTTGGCGAGAAACAGGGACATGGGGATTTCGGAGACGAAGCGCGAGACGGGGTTGCGCTGAACATTGCCGAAGATCATACGCGACCCGGCATAAGACATAAACAGTTCTTCTTTGGCCCGTGTGATGCCGACATAGCACAATCGCCGCTCTTCTTCGAGCTCGGTCTGGCTGCCCATCGCCCGGAAGTGGGGAAAGATGCCTTCTTCCAGCCCGGCGAGAAACACAACGGGAAACTCCAGGCCTTTGGCCGCGTGCAGGGTCATCAGCGTCACGGAATTGGCGCTGTCTTCCAGGGAGTCAATGTCGGCAACCAGCGAGACAGTTTCCAGAAAAGCCGACAGCGACTTGTCACCGTCCTCGCCCTGCTGGGCCTCAAATTCTTTGGCGACGGTGACAAGCTCGCCCACGTTCTCTACACGCGATTCCGCTTCCGGCGTTTTGTCTTTTTTGAGGTCTTCCAAATAGCCCGTCGTGTCCAGAATGTTTTGCACCAGCGCCGAAACGGTCTGCGCTTCCACTTTGCCCCGCAGGTATTCAATAATTTTGACAAAGGCGCTGACGCTGTTTTTGGCGCGTGCGGGCAGGTCAATTTCGTTCACGCGGCGGCAGGCATCCCAAAAGGCGATTTCGTAGCGGGACGCAAAATTGTTGATTTTTTCCACGCTGGTCGTGCCGATGGCACGGGCAGGGACATTGATAATCCGGCGCATACTTAGCCCGTCGTAGGGGTTGAGCAGCACGCGCAGATAGGCGATCATGTCCTTGATCTCGCGCCGCTCGTAAAATCGCACCCCGCCGACGATCTTGTAGGGGATGCGGTAGTTAATAAACTGCTCTTCCAGCGCGCGCGACTGGGAGTTGGCCCGGTACAGCACAGCGAAGTCCGCGTAGCGGCGGTCGCCGGTGATGGTTTCGTCACGGATGACATTGACGACGGCGACGGCCTCCTCCACCTCATTGGGCGCTTCCACCAGCACAATGCTTTCACCGTCAATGTTGTCTGTCCACAGCCGTTTGTCCGCCCGGCCCCGATTGTTGCGGACGACATGGTACGCGGCATCAAGAATGTTTTTGGTACTGCGGTAGTTTTGTTCGAGTTTGATAATCGTGGCATCGGGAAAGTCGCGCTCGAAGTTCAGGATAATCTGGACATTCGCCCCCCGGAAGGCGTAAATGCTTTGATCGTCGTCGCCGACGACGCAGATGTTTTTGTGCTTGCCGGCGAACAGCACGAGCAGTTGGTACTGACTGTCGTTCACATCCTGAAACTCGTCGCAGTGGACGTACTGAAAACGGTTCTGATAATGCTCACGGGCTTTTTCCGACTCGCGCAGCAATTGAACGGTCTTCATAATCAGATCGTCAAAGTCCAGAGCGTTGGAAATGGTCAATTTTTCTTGATACAACTGGTACGCCCGCCCGACAGCCCGTTCAAAGGGCGAAGCGGAAAAGTCGTTGAGAATATCTTTCGGCGTCTGCAACGTTTCTTTGGCTTTGGAAATCAAAGACAGCACGGCGCGGGGCGCAAACTGCTTGTCGTCCAAATCTAATTCGCGCACGGATTCTTTGACCAGAGACAATTGATCGCCATCGTCGTAAATGACGAAGTTTTTGTCCAGGCCAATCAAAGTCCCGCGTTCGCGCAGGCAGCGGGCGCATAGGGAATGGAACGTCCCGGCCCACAGGTCGCGCATGGCGAGGTCGCCGACAAGGCTGGAAATGCGCTCTTTCATTCCGGCGGCGGCCTTGTTGGTGAATGTGACCGCGAGGATGTTGTACGGGCGGACATGGCGCTCCCGGATCAAATAGGCGATGCGCTTGGTCAGAGCGTTGGTTTTGCCGGAGCCTGCTCCGGCGAAGATCAGCACCGGGCCGCTTTCATGCAGGACGGCCTGCTGCTGCGGCTCATTCAGGCCGGCGAGGAAAGGCGAAGGGGGAAAATTGTTGTCGGAAGTATGCACGGGAGTCATGGGGAGATTATACCCGGAGACGGCCCCCACCCCGGCGTTAATGCGGCAGCCAGGCGACGAAACGCTGCACGACATGGCTGACGATCAGCGCGGTGGTCAGGCCCCAGAGGGCGATGTTGATGAGCATGGGGCGGTCTTCCACCAGCACGGCATCGGGCGACTCGCCGAGAGAATGGCGGTGCATCAAATACAGGTAGCGGAAAATGCCATAGATCACAAACGGGATCGTTGCCATCAGGTAATGATGGCTTTTGGCTGCCGGGGAATTGACCGTATACAGCGCATAGGACATCAAACACGCGGACGTGACGATGACGATCATCTGATCCAGCATGGCTGGCGAGTATTCTTCCAGAATGCGCCGCGTCCCGGCAGTCCCCGATAGCTGAGTGGAGATTAATTCCGCGCGGCGCTTGGACAGGCCCAGAAACAGGGCCAGCATGAGGGTGCAGAGAATCAGCCAACTGGATATGCTGACACCGATCACAATAGCGCCGGCCATCGCGCGCAGGACAAAGCCGGCGGCCAGAACCAGCACATCGAGCAGAACCACATGCTTGAAGCGGAACGTGTACGAAAGTGTCAGCAGAAAATAAATCAGGGCGACAGAGCCAAAGGGGACGCCGAGGGAAAAAGACGCGCCGAGGCTGATCAGGCCCAGAACAATGGCCGCAGACAGCGCCAGCGGCGGCGACAATTCCCCGGAAGCAATCGGGCGGCGGCTTTTTTTGGGATGCCGCCGGTCACTTTCCCGGTCAGCTAGATCATTGACTAAATAGACGACGCTGGAAAGCAGCGAAAACAGAAGGAAACCGAGCGCCGCATTGCGGTATTGCAGCGCGGTATGATGCTCATCCAGCGTAAACAGCAGCCCGGCGAACAGCAGCAGATTTTTTGTCCACTGCTTTGGGCGCAGCGAGACGAGCAGGGCCAAAATCGGCCCGCGTCGCCGCGCGACCGGCACATCCTCAGCGCTGTTCAGCGGGTTGTCTGGGGTCAAAAGGCGCGCCATTCATTTGCTGGCCTTGCGGCTCATCCTCTGTGACATGGATTTTTTTCGTCGCTTGTACGGATTTCTTGATGCCGTCCAGATCGCTTACCGTCAGCGTGACTGTGTAATCGCGCCCCGCCGTCGGAAACTGGGTCGTTGTTTCCTGGCCGCTGGCCTGCTCCGCCGTCCCACCATCAAAGTTCCAGGAATATTGAAGCGCACTGAGGCCGCCATCCGCTTTGGCGCGCAGTGTCACCGGCTCGCCAGGAGCCGCTGTTTCCAATCCGTCGATGCTGACGGCAATAGGAGCCGTGTCAGTGGCGAGGCGCATTCGGCCCACATAGAAAATGCCAAACTGGTCGCCGCCAATGGTGACGCTTTGAAGCGTCCCCGGTGCGCCGCCGGGAAATTTCAAGGCAGACAGCGGAACCGAGACGCTGTACCAGCCTTCTCCTACCGTATCATCGGAAGTTTCCGGGACGGGCCTTAGGATATCTGCTTGGCGTCCATCAGCCAATGTAAACAGCAAATGAAGATTTTCGATCTGCGGGATGGTCACCGGCGGGCCGGCATCCACCGTTGCAGTCCCATCTGGGTTGGGGCGGCGACGCCCCCGGCGACGGCTTCCCTGTCCAGGATAATTCGATGATCCCATGCCGGACGGCATTGCCCCTTCCCCATTGCCGCCCGATGCGGCTGAGGAAGCGGCGCCGGCTCCGGCAGGGGACTCGGCTCCGGGGAGGGTGCGGGGATCATAGTGCAGCGTCGGTGCGCCGCGCCGAAACGTAAGCTGGAAGGTGCGCCCGCTTTCCCCGGCGTCCAGCGGCACCGGTGTGTTGAAGCTGATGCGCGCGCCTTGATACAAGTCCAGTGTGGTGATTTTCAGCGAATGTCCGCCGAATAAATAAACGTCCGTGCTATCCTGCCCGCTGCCGGCCCCCCAGGCCGCGACTGAAAGATCGGACTGCGCGGCGGCCTTGCCGGCATAAAGCGTGGTTTCGGGCGCGGCAAATGCCGACGCGCACAGCACTGTCAGGAGAAGAGCGAGAAAAATCTTGGTCATAGTCGTTCCCTAATGAATGTCTCGGATTTGCACCCGCTCAATATGAGTCGCACGGCCGGTTTCGGCGTCTGCATCGATGACGACGCCGCAAAGAACCGCCGCGCCGGAAGCAACCTCGAACCGATGCGGCATTTGTGTGATGAACTTTTGAACGCTTTCATGGGCCTTCATGCCCAAAATAGAGTCCTGCGGGCCAACCATGCCTACATCCGTCAGATAGGCTGTTCCGTCCGGCAAAATGCGCTCGTCCGCCGTCTGCACATGAGTATGCGTACCGACCACCGCGCTGGCGCGGCCATCTAAATAGTACCCGAATGCCGTCTTTTCTGACGTTGCCTCGGCGTGAATATCAAAGAACGAAACCAAAGTCTGGCCGCGAAAGACTTCGAGAACGGCATCCGCCGCGCGGAAAGGATCATCCACCGGGTCCATAAAGGTCCGGCCCAGCAGATTGGCGACACCCACTTGCCCGCCTCCGCGGCAATTAAAAACGCCGCACCCTTTGCCGGGCGAACCCGCCGGGTAATTGGCAGGCCGAAGCAGGCGCGGCTCTCCATCCAGAAATGCCACGATGTCGCGTTTGCTCCAGGTATGGTTGCCGAGCGTGATGACATCCACACCTTCCTCGAACATGTTACGAGCAATGTCCGGCGTGATGCCCAGCCCTGCCGCTGAGTTCTCACCGTTGACGATGACAAAATGCGGCGCATATTTCTCGTGCAGGGTCGGCAGCATGGTCTGGACGGCGTCTCTGCCAATCTTGCCGACAATGTCGCCGAGCATCAGTATTCGCACGATAATCAGTCGCTCTTCCTATTTTGCGTAATTGATCGCGCGAGTTTCGCGAATCACGGTCACTTTGATTTGACCGGGATAGTCCATTTCTTCTTCAATTTTCTTAGCGGCGTCGCGGGCCAGTTTATGGGCAGACACGTCATCCACCACTTCCGGGCGCACCATCAGCCGTATTTCGCGCCCGGCCTGCACGGCATAGGTTTTTTCCACGCCGGGGAACGAGTCCGCAATGGTTTCCAGCTTTTGCAGCCGCTTGACGTAGCTTTCCAGCATTTCCCGGCGCGCGCCGGGCCGGGCGGCGGAGATGGCGTCGGAAAGCTGAACGATGACGTCCTCTACAGTGTCCATCGGTATTTCTTCGTGATGCGCCCCGGCGGCATGGGCGGCGGCAGGGCTTTCGCCGTAGCGCAGCATGAGTTCCTGAGAAAGCAGGGCGTGCGGCATTTCCGAATCGGGAACAACCTTTCCCAGATCATGCAGCAGGCAGGCTCGCTTGGCGACGGTCACATTTGCGCCCAGCTCGGCGGCGATGCTGGCCCCGATATGGCAGACTTCAATGGAGTGATCCAGCAGGTTTTGTCCGTAAGACGTGCGATAGCGCATTCGGCCCAGCAGCTTGACGATCTCCGGGTGCAGGCCGGTCACACCCGACTCCATGACTGCCCGCTCTCCGGCGAGCCGCAGGCTCTGCTCGACATCTTCCTGCGCTTTGGCGACGGTTTCCTCAATGCGGCCCGGATGAATGCGCCCGTCCATGATGAGCGCCGTCAGCGCCAGTCGCGCCACTTCCCGCCGCACCGGATCAAACGAGGACAGCACCACGGCTTCGGGCGTATCGTCAATAATGACGTCTACCCCTGTAAGCGTCTCAAACGCGCGGATGTTGCGCCCTTCGCGCCCAATGATGCGGCCTTTGACATCGTCGGACGGCAGCGGCACGACAGAAACCGTCGTTTCCGAAACATGGTCGGCGGCAATTCGCTGAATGGCAACCGTGACGATGTTGCGGGCGCGTTTTTCCCCTTCGGCACGGGCCTCGGATTCAATCTGCATGACGACGCGGGCCAAATCGTGCCGAGACTGATCCTCGACCTCTTTCATCAGCACTTGCCGCGCCTCATCCGCGCTCATGCCGGCAACGCGCTCCAAAGCGGCTTTCTGCTGTTCTTTGAGGTCCCAAACTGTCTGCAAATGCTGCTGGGCCGCTCGCTCCTGAACAGCAAGCACTTCCCGCTGCCCATCGATGCCGGAAAGTTTTTCCTCCAGGGCTTCTTCTTTTTGTGCCAGTTTTCGCTCTAACCGCTGTAAATCGGCGCGTTTTTCTTTATGCTCCTGCTCCACTTCCGTCCGAAAGCGCAGGGCTTCCTCGCGGGCTTCCAGCAGCAATTCTTTTTGGCGCGTTTCCGCCTTTAATTCAAGTTGTTTGCGCTCGGCGTCCAGCTCCGCGCTCAGCTTTTGCAGCGCCTCGCGCTGCGGCTTCACATAAAAGAGCATTCCCGCCAGTGCGGCGACCGCTACGACGGCGAGAATGGCTCCGATGATTGTTAATGGCATCGTTCTCTCACCCCCAAAGAAAGAAAATATTGAGGTTGAGCGGACGGCTTTTCGTTTTCTAAGACAAGTGAATTCTTGATAACAGCAAAAATATCTGGGTAATGTCTCGTGTCACGTTTTCCGTCTAGTTTCTGGCGAACTAAGTTCCCAATTGGTTCGACGCATAGTGCGTCTTTTCCTGCCCGCGTTTACTCGTTTTCCTCTATTTCGTCATTGTTAAGTATCTCGTCTTCGACATCGCCCGGTGCGGGCAGGCTCTCGCGGGTCACTAATTTGACAGTTTCCCACCCAAAGCCGCGCCGCTGCAAAAAACCCATCAGCTTGCGCCGCTCCGCTTGCAGGGCGTCTCGCTCGGTGGGAACGGCGCGCACTTTCTTCCGGGCGGCGGCACGGGCTAGGGACAACTCCTGGTCGTCGGAGACGCGCTCCACGGCCTCCGCGATCTGCTCTTTGGCGACACCCTTCCCGAACAGTTCCTGGGTCAGCCGCCGCTTGCCGAGGGGCCGGCTGCCGCCGGTGCGGCTTCGCGCTTCCACCCATTGTGCGGCAAACTGGGCATCATCCACGAGCTGCAGCCGGGTCAGCTTTTCCAGAACTTGAGCAATGACACTTTCATCATACCCTTTTTGCGCCAATCGCGTTTCAATCTCGCGTCTTGCCCGTGCCCTGACTTCCAGCAAAGTTAATGCGGCTTCGGTCGCTTTATGCACTTCTTCCGCCCCGGCCAGCTCGCGCAGCCGTTCGGGCGTCATTTCCCGCCCGGCCCGCAGTCCCAGGTCGGCGGCAACGGCCTCCCCCACCCCGATGACGAACTGGCCGTCTACAAACACGTTCAAACGCCCTTTGCGGCGCTGCTGCGGCTCAAGCGCGGTGATCGTCGGCATTGTTTTCCTGTCAGAGCAAAGTCGGCGCGAAGGCGACTCGCGCGTAGATTTCCGAAAGCGGTAATCCCTTTATTTCATTCATCTTCCATTCCTTGTACCACCATGTTTGTCTCCTTAATAACCACACTAATCTGACATTTCTTCCAGCAAGCGGCGGGCGTCGCGGGTCAGGCTGCGTACCACGAGTGCATGGGAATTGACAATCATTTCATGCAGCACGTTTGCCGGAACCGTGCCGTCCAGCGTGACCGTGTTCCAGTGGCGCTTGTTCATGTAATATCCAGGCTCAACGGCGGGATAAGCCGCGCGCAGGGCTTCGTTGTCGTCCGGGTCGCCCTTGAGCGTGACACGCGGCGGAGTCTCGTCCAGCCCGGTCATGGCAAACATTTTACCCGACACTTTGAGAACGAGAGTTTTCGCATCAAAGGGGAAGTCTTCGGTCGCGCCGGGCAAAGCAGCTAGGGTGCGGCGCAAGGAGTCATGGTCGGTCAGATCAATCATCGGATTGCCTCACTCTGAAAATAGGGATTTTCAATCACGCCCAACGTATTACTCTGCTGCACCGACGGTAAGAACTTCGGCGGTTTTCTCACGCACCCATTGATTGAGCAGCGTTTCGGCAGAAACGCCGCGCTGCCGGGCTATGTCGCCAAGTTTATCGGAAAGCTCATAATTTAGCGCATAACGTTTGCGGTGCAGCCGCGGGCTGACCTCAAACTTCACTTCCGGCATTGTTTTCAACTCATCGCCGATGTCATGGGTCTCGATGTAAGCAAGTTCTTCGGCGAAAAAGGCTAAATCTTCCGCGAATTCCTTGTCTGAAATGCTGTCATTTGTGGTCATGCTGTTTTCGCTCCGTTTCCGTCATGTCCCGTGCGCTCAAAATCAAGGCTTGACTGACCTGTCGTACTGCGTTCGCGGGCTTATAAATTACAGCGACTAACAGATATCGGCCCGCTTCGGTCTGCCCGGTGGCCGTATAAAGGTCTTCGCCCGCGCGGTTTCCTTTTTTGCGGAAGCGGATGCGTGGATTGTTCCAAAGAACTTCTTCCACTTCCCATGTCTCAACGCCATGCTTGACGGCCAGCTTTTCGATAATCTCGTCTTTCCAGATCACTCCCTGAAACTGCATCGTACCCTCCGCAGCACTCTAAACTTCGCTTTCGCTACTCCGCCGCACCAACGGTAATAATCGTGGCGGCTTTTTCGTCGCCCCGGATCGTCGCTTCCAGCGCATCCATGACTTCGGGATGCTCTTCCAGATAAGTTTTTGCATTTTCCCGGCCCTGGCCGATGCGCTGGTCGCCATAGGTAAACCAGGAGCCGCTTTTGTTGACCAGACTCATCTCCACGCCGATGTCGATAATGGAGCCGGAGCGGGAAATGCCTTTGCCGAACATGATGTCAAACTCGGCCTGCCGAAAGGGCGGGGCGACCTTATTTTTGACTACTTTCACCTTGACGCGGTTGCCGACCATGTCCGTTCCCTGCTTCAAGGTCTCGATGCGGCGAACGTCCAGCATGATGGACGCATAAAACTTTAAGGCGCGGCCTCCGGGGGTCGTTTCCGGGTTGCCGAACATGACGCCGATTTTTTCGCGTATCTGATTGATAAAGATCGCTGCCGTGTTGGTCTTGGAAATAGAGGCGTTGAGCTTCCGCATGGCCTGGGACATCAAGCGCGCCTGCAATCCCATGTGGCTGTCGCCCATTTCACCTTCCATTTCGGCTTTGGGAACCAGTGCGGCGACCGAGTCCAGCACCACCACGTCAATTGCGCCGGACCGAACCAGGGCATCCATGATTTCCAGCGCTTCTTCGCCGGTGGAGGGCTGAGAAATCAGCAGCTTGTTGATGTCTACCCCCAGATTGCGGGCATACTCCGGGTCAACCGAGTGCTCGGCATCGACAAATGCCGCCACGCCGCCTGCTTTCTGCGCTTCCGCGACAATATGGTAGGCAATAGTCGTCTTGCCCGACGACTCCGCCCCATGTATCTCGGTGATGCGCCCGCGCGGGACGCCCCCCACCCCCAGCGCGATGTCCAGCGCAAGCGATCCTGTCGAAATTGTGTCCACAGTCATGCGCGGCGACTCGCCCAGGCGCATCACCGTGTTTTTTCCGAACTGCTTATCCAATTGTGCCAGCGCCATGTCCAGCGCTTTGTCTTTATCTTTATCCAAATCGGTCTCCTTGGGGATGAAAGGCTGGGTATAACTGCGCTGTTCCAGAGGGGAACACCTGTACGAAATTGTACCTTGCTTTGCCGCTGTTTTCGCGCTCCTGCATCGTCAGCATTGGCGTGAAAGCCAGACAACTGACGGCAAAGCCAGCGAACGCTTGTTCGTAACGATGTCAGCGCATTATTCTCCGCGAAACTCCTCGGTATTTGGGTTCATCAGGAACCGGCGCAGGAGCGCCAGCGCATTTTGAGTGGCACGGTAGGCAATATCGGCGCGGCTGCCTAGCAAATGATAGTGGTTGGAAACAACGCCGTCTTCCCAGGCAAGGCCAATATGCACGGTTCCGACAGGTTTCGCGTCCGAGCCGCCCCCCGGCCCGGCAATTCCAGTGATGCTGACGCCAAAATCTGCTTTTCCTGCTTGGCGCGCGCCGGCAGCCATTGCTTTTGCGACTTCCGGGCTGACAACCCCGAATTGAACAAAGAGCGCTTCGGGAACGCCCAGATATTTCCTCTTTGCCTCATTAGAATAAGTAACCAGACCCAATCCAAAAATCTGCGAAGCATCGGGGACATCCGTGATGCGTTTTGCCAGCAGCCCGCCGGAGCAGGACTCGCTCAGCGCAACGCTCTTGCCCAGCAGTTTCAGCAGGCCCACTATGCTGCTTTCTAAAGTTTCGCTGTCAACGCCATAGACCACCTCTCCAAGCCGTTCTCGCAGCAAAGCCTCGTGCTGACTGATGAGCGCCCAGGCTTCCTCCCCTGATGGTGCATGGGCTGTGATCCGCAAATGTACTTCCCCCGTTTTGGCGTAGGGTGCGACGGTAGGGTTGTTCGACGCCATGAAATCTTTGACGAGGTCTTCTACCAGCGACTCGCCCATGCCCACAATTCGCAGGGTGCGGGACTGAATGACAGAAGGGTTCCCGGTGGTTCTTTGTCTCAGAAATGTCTCGACGCTCGCTTCCGCCATTGGGATCAGCTCGTTCGGCGGCCCTGGCAGGCAGATGACAATTTTTTCCTTATCCTCAAAAAGTGCGCCGAGCGCCGTGCCATTCGGATTTGGCAATCCCTTTCCCCCGCTCGGAACCTGGGCTTGTTTCCAAAAGCTGTCTGGAACGTTCCCGTTTATTCCAAGGCGGTCTTCCAGCCATTTCCGGTGGGCAGCATCTTCTCTAAGCGCACTCCCCATAACCTCTGCGGCCATTTCTTTTGTTAAATCATCCTGGGTCGGGCCGAGGCCCCCGATTGTAATGACGAGATCGGCGCGGGATAAGGCAAGCCGTAGAGTTTCTTTTAAACGCTCCGGGTTATCACCGACCGTAGAGCGGAAGTAAAGCGAAATGCCGAGGCGCGATAGCATCTGGGCGAGGTAAACGGCGTTGGTGTCTGTGATGTCGCCTAAGAGAAGTTCAGTGCCAACCGAAACAATTTCTGCGTTCATTCTCTGTATGACTCCTGACTCCTGACTCCTGACTCATGAGTCGTGTCTTGCGTCAACGCAACACATCCTTACCCAGCCTGCTCTCACAGCGTTGCGTTGACGCAAGATATAACCAATTCGCGAGTCGGTCTTGGAAAGGTGACTCTAGAGTCATGTCTTGCGTTGACGCAACACTTATCCGACAATGCGGTCTATGATCGTTTCCAATTCATTCATATCGGAGAAATCAACTGTCACGACGCCGCGCCCGATACGGTTTGTGCGAATTGATACTTTCAGTCCCAATGCGCTGCGAAGGCGATCTTCGATTGCCTGCAAATTCGCGTCTGCGACTACCTCAGCATCTTCAGTGGCAGATATGCGCGGTATGCGTGCTGGCGACACAGACGGACTTTGCGCTCGGCGGCGTGCTTCTACAATGCTGATGCCATCCTCCAGCATTATTCGCCATAAAGACTGGCGCTGCTCCAAAGAAGCCACTGAAAGGAGAACTTTTCCATGCTCCATCGTCAGTTTCCCAGAAGAAATGCTGTCCTGCATCTCCGCCGGCAGCCGAAGAAGGCTCAGCGCATAGGCAATGGTTGATTGTGACTTGCCGATCTGACGGGAAAGCTCAGCTTGCGAAAGGCCAAACTGATCCAAAAGCTGTTTGTAGCCACGTGCGGCCTCCATCGCGTTTAAATCCTCGCGCTGAATGTTTTCAATCAACGCTACCGTTAGCGACTCCTCATCCGTCATGTCGCGCACCACGGCGGGAACATGGGTCAGCCCTGCACCCTGCGCGGCCCGGAAACGCCGTTCGCCGGCAATGAGTTCATACACCCCTTCGCCGCGCGGTCGCACCATAATGGGCTGAAGAACGCCATGCGCCAGCACCGATTCAGTAAGATCACGCAACGCATCATCATTAAACTCGGAGCGCGGCTGGTAAGCATTGGCGACAATCGTTGTTACGGCAAGATTGAAAATGCCCGATTCCTTCTCCGACGGAGCCTGAGAGGGTGGGGGAGGAGGCGCAGTCGTCAGCGCTGAGGCGGCGCGACTTAACAGGGGACGCTCACCCACCGGCGCTTTGGCTGACGGCGGGATAAGAGATGACAGTCCCCGTCCCAGACGGCTTTTTTCCAATGCTTTATTCTTTTCCAAGTGCAATCACCTCCTGAGCAAGCTCGGCATAAGCCACGGCACCTTTTGATTTCGAATCGTAAAGGGCAATGGGCTGGCCAAACGACGGTGCTTCACTGAGACGCACATTGCGCGGCACGACCGTCTGCGCGACCATCTCGCCGAAAAATTCGCGCACCTCGGCTACGACCTGCCGGGAAAGATTGATACGCTCATCGTGCATGGTCAGCACCACCAAACCTACCGACAATTTCGGATTAAGATGGTGCTGAACGCGCTCCACGATGTTCATCAACTGGGAAATGCCTTCCAGCGCGTAATACTCGCACTGGATCGGGATCAGCACGGCGTCCGCCGCCGTTAAAATGTTGAGGGTGAGCAGGCCAAGCGACGGCGGGCCATCAATAAAAATATACTGATAGTGCGCCTCGACGGGTTTAAGGATTTTTTTGAGAATGGTCTCGCGTGAAAGTTCTTGAAACATCTCCATTTCCGCTCCGGCCAGGTCCAATGTTGCCGGCGCCAGGTCCAGTCCCGGCACAACGACATCTTTTAAAATCACGTCGGCAAGTGGAACCCCTCCGGTAAGCGCATCATAAACACTATGCTCTACCGTATCTTTCTGCCCCAATCCACTGGTCGCATTTCCCTGTGGGTCGCAGTCAATCAGCAGCACCCGGCGTCCCGCCAGTGCAAGACTGGTCGCCAGGTTCACTGCTGTGGTTGTTTTGCCGACCCCGCCCTTCTGGTTGACGACCGCCAATGTCCAGGCCATAGATACACTCCCTTACTTTCTCATCAAAATCTTGATACAAGTTCCACATATACCCCGAAACTCCTGCCTGCATTGGGCTAAGCCAACAAAAAAGGCGCATGAACCTGTGTCCATGCGCCTTTTTCAATGCTGTGACCGAACAAATGTACGTTTTTTGCCTTTACTGAAGGCGATCCGCCGCGGAACGTCGCAAAATCTGATCCGCGATGTCCGTGCCGCTGACATGGTAAGTGCCGCTCTCTACCTGTGTTTTGAGCTTGCTGACCAGATCATCGCGCGTTTCCGGCACCGCCTGGACAGCGGACAGATACTTGGTGGCCTCGGTTTTGGAGGCTGTCAGGGCCTGTGCCTGTGCCGACAGTTCTACCTGCGCGGCGGGGCCGGAGGTATGCACCCCTTTATGAGAGGAGTGAGGCGCCTGGGCGCTGCCGACTGAGACCGGCGGCTGGGCCGGCGTAATTTGCGCGGCGCGTGTGGATTCATCGTTAGAAATTTTCATGGTTGTTGCCCCCTAATATGCCTTTTGGTGGTAAGTTCCGGGCGTCACTTTGACACGCGGAGCGATCCATAACGCAGGCGGTGCGGCGGCTCGGCTATCGTAGCAGTTTAGCTTTCATTGCTTTTCGGCACTTTAAAGTGGCTGCTTTAGACCCTTAGCTTTGCGTCCCCGTCTTTCGGCGGGTTTGCCTTTCGCCAATGACTTCGGAGACATTGACAAAGCTATTATTGGCGTGGCCGACAGAGTTCTGTAGGGCATTTCCAAAAATATTCACTTTATTTTCCGGCATTTTTGCCGTTTCAGGTGTCACTGATTTTCCGCATCTTTGAGCCTTTGTTCGAGTGCTCGTGCGCGCGTCTTTGTTAGCTCTGCACGCACTCCGTAATAAATCATCGCAAACATGCTGCCGCCGCGCGCGCTCCGATCCGCCTCAAAATCTGCGTCCGCATCCCGGAAGACCACCCAGGCGCGCTCAGCCCTTCTGAGTTTCGCCGCGGAAGTTTGATCCATTCTCCCCATCAGCCGCTTATAAACCCGGTTGAGGCCGGCATCCGCCGCTTCAAACTCACGCGCTGCCTGCCGGGTTAGCTGGGTCTGAGTCTGAGCACGCACCGAAGCAGGCCACAAAGCGCTCAAGAAAAATATGGCGCTCACGACAAGACCGAAACTCAATTTCCTGTTCATCTGTTCCCTGACACCTAAATCTTTTGCCCAAAAGTCTCAAAATCAATTTCCGGCAGTTCGGTGACGCCTCGGCGCAGGGCCAATTCCCATTGCAGATGAATGTCGCGCAGGTCCGGGTCGGCGCTGGTCAAGCGGCGGCGCTTCGTGATTTCCAGCGAGTCCTTCTCATACAGCACCAGATCAATCGGCGGGCCGACGGTGACATTGGAGCGCATGGTCGAGTCCATGGAAATCAAGGCATATTTTGCGGCCTCTTCCAGCGGCGTTTCCGCGTAGCGGATGCCCCGCACCAGGATCGGCCGGCCATACTTATGCTCGCCGATCTGTAAAAATGGCGAATCTT
The DNA here is from genome assembly GCA_965277095.1 of Capsulimonadaceae bacterium. GTDB lineage: Bacteria > Armatimonadota > Armatimonadia > Armatimonadales > Capsulimonadaceae > JANXMY01. The sequence continues at coordinate 1,027,060 of OZ255718.1, read as the reverse complement.
CGGTCGCGCGCAGCGGATTGCCCTGGGGATAAATCAGATACAGGTCGTGCGCTTCGCCTTTGATTTGCCCGCCCAGGATAAAATGGACATTGAATTTATAATCGTCCCGCTCCAGCGCGGCGCGATCCATGTCGGACATCTGCCGCACCTGGTCGCCCACCACGCGAGCCGCATCATAAAGGGTTGGCGCGGCGGCTAGTCCTTTACCCTGGTCAAAGTCCCGGTCCATCAGCGTGATGATGGACTGTGTCAGCGACAGGCTGCCGCTTGCCAGCAAAATGAAAACGCGCTCCCCCGGTACCACGAACGTATACATCTTCCGGCAGACATTCACCTGGTCGTAGCCCGAATTCGTGCGCGAATCCGAGGTCATCACTAGCCCCCGGCGCGTCGTCAATCCTAAACAGTACGTCATCGCAATCCTTTCTCCGTCAATGAAAAGCCTTATTCGGTGAACCTTTCCCAAAATCCTGCGTCTGCACTGAGACAACCACTACTCTTGGAGGAACATTCTCAATGCTGCGACCTTTTCTGACCCTCGCCGTTGCGGCCACGCTGCTGACGCCGCTGGCCGCTTTTGCGGACGCGCCGGCTGCTCCCACCGCTCCGGCAACTCCGGCAGCCCCGATGCCTGCGGCTGCGCCCAAACATGACCGTATCGGCGGCACAATCTCCGCTGTGGATGCAACCGCAAAAACCATCACCATCACGCACCACAAAAAAGACACGGTCGTGACGGTCGCGCCCGATGCCAAAATTTACAAAATCGGCGAAAAGGGCAAAAATGGGGCCACCGGCACATTCACCGACCTGACCGTCGGTGCCCTGGTCAATGTGCATACGAACGGTGACCTAACTACTCCGACGGCGACAGAAGTTCACCTGCGCGCGCCGAAAGGCACTGCGCCTGCGGCCACGCCCGCGACGCCATAACCATCCGTAGGGGCGGGGCTTGCCCCCGCCCTTACTCTTCTGTCCCCGCCCTTACTCTTCTGTCCCCGCCCTTACTCTTCTGTCCCCGCCCTTACTTCTCTGCCCCCGCCCTTACTTCTCTGCCCCCACGGCCTCCAATATTTCCGCGCGTGAGACCGTCGCCACGCCGACCTTCTTCACGGCGGCTGCCCCCGCGCAGTTTGCCAGGGTCACCGCTTCCGCCGGGCTTGCCCCGGCTGCCAGCGCCAGCGTCAATGTGGAAATCACTGTGTCTCCCGCTCCCGCTACATCGTACACGGCGACGGGATGGGCAGGAACCGTGACAATCGAGCCGTCCGCACCGAACAAAATCAGCCCCTGCGCCCCGCGCGTAATGAGAATTTGCTGCGCCCCGGATTTCCGCAGCAGCATTTTACCTGCGCTGCGCAGCGTTCCCTCATCAGACGAATCATCCAAAATCATTCCCGTGGCCGCGCTCGCTTCCGACAGGTTCAGCGTAATCACCGAAAGGCGGCAATGCGCGCCAATCCCCGTCGGCTTCAAGTTCCCGGTGATAATTTTGCCATGCTTTCCGGCCAGATCAGAAAGCTCCCGCACCATCTCAGTTCCCAGCAGCCCTTTTTGATAATCCGACAGCAGCACGGCATCACAATTCGGCAGCGCACCGATGAGGCCCGCCCGCAGACGCGCCTGCGTCGCCGCATCAATCGCTGTTCGCTTTTCGTGGTCTACCCGCACCACTTGCTGCGAATGGGCAATGATGCGTGTTTTGAGCGTCGTAGGCCGGTCGCCCGCCGAAATCAGCGCGGCCACATCCGCGCCTTCCTCTTCCAGCTTTTCCCGAAGTGTCTGCCCCGCCGCATCGTCGCCGACTACCCCTGCAATCGCGGCCTTTGCGCCCAGCGCACAAAGATTGTTGACCACATTGGCCGCACCGCCTGGCACGAATGTATGCCGCTCGGCATCCACGACCATGACCGGAGCTTCCGGCGAGATGCGGCTGACTTTGCCCCAGACATACTCGTCCAGCATGACATCGCCGACGACCAGGATTTTCTTGCCGTCAAAATTGTCCAATATCTCTTGTGCGCGCTGCGTGTTCATGGGATGCTGACTGTCTTTCGCGTATAAATTGTGATGATCGGGTTCGTGTAAAGCATATCTTGGGGCCAATCGTGTGTCGGCATCCCATCTACGAGACAGTATTGAGTAGAAAGCGCAGGATTGCCATCTGTTAAAATAATGCCGCGCTTGTAATCACGTTTCAAAACCGCGAAATAGTGCAGTGCGGCAGGGTCTTTGAGGCGCAGGGCGTCGGCATAATCAAACTCGCTGAGAACGATTATATCTGGTTTTTTTGTTTCCAAAAAGTCCGTGTCCCAGTCTTGGCCGCTGTAAATGATGCGCTGCATAATCTCCGGCGAGGTCACTGCCTGCCAGGTGCCGGGCTTCGGCAAGGAAAAGTAAGGGCTGATTGGCACGCTGCCAAACCAGGGCTGTGCGGCGAAGCCAATCGCGGCCTTCGGCGCATTCGTCTGGATTTGCGCGTAAGCTGCATCCCGCGGATCGGTGTCCACCATAGGGTGTATCAACAGCAGGGCCGTTCCCAGTGTCCAGAACAGTACCGCTGTTCCGGCCATTCTCACCCCTATTCTCAGGGCTGGTGACCGCAGGCGCGAACCATCCGCTAAAAGCCGCCCATTCCACAATGCCAAAATAGGCAATAATGGAATATCGTAACGGGCGTATCTCACTGCTGCCAGACCGATCAAAACGTAATAGGGCAGGGCGAATGCTGCCAGCAGTCCGTCGCCGCGCTCCCGTCGGTACAGCGCATACCCAACCGACACCAGCGACAGCAGCAGCAGCGGCAGGCCCAGCCCGGCGTCTAAGTTGTGCGTGATGTGGTACACAAATCCATTGCCGGTGTCTCGAAACGTCGGGTCATCCGGGTTCTGTACATGGATCGCCTCAAACCGCAGATCATGGAGAAACGTTTGACTCTCCAAAATTGCGCCGGGGCAGGCCGCAAAAAAAGCGAAAACGAAGGCGAGGAGGCCCGCCCCGCCCCCAATGATGGGCGAGCCGGAAAAGAACCTAACCCTGCCATCAGAATGGCTGTCCCTTTCCTCGGGTCGGGTGCAGTTGCGCCAGGGAAGGGTGGCGAACTTGTGAGCCGGGATAGGACTTCCTGCTCCCCCCTTATTGGGGACTAGGGGGCGTCTTATCACACAGGCTGCCACCAGCGGCAGAAGCATCAAAGCTAAATTGTACTTCGTCGCCGCTGCCAATCCCGCAAAGACGCCCGCCCACACCGCAGCCCGAATAAGCCTCGAATCGCCTGTCGCCAGACGAACTGCCCAGAGCAGCGACAGCATGGCCCAGAGCGTTGCGGGAACGTCTACCGTCAAAAAGTGCGAGTGCTGTGCGTGCAGCGGGGTGATCGCCAGCGTCAGTGCGGCCAGCAGTCCCGCCCGGCGTCCCCACAGCCGCCGTCCGATGGCATAGACCGTCCAGACCGTGCCGACGCCCATGCCGACGGTCAGACTCCGCCCGATCAAATACATCTTCGCCCACTGCGGATACCAGACGGCGAAGTCTTTCGGCACAATGTCCACACCGCCGAACAAAGCTCCAAGTGTGTTGGCGAAGCAGACCAGATAAAACTGCAAGGAGCCGTAGTGGTAAAAATGCGGCAGCAAACGGCCTGCAAAAACATTCATCGTCAGCGACGATGTTTCCAGCACCACGCTTTCGTCCGGGTGATAGGAAAAATAATGCGTCGCCGACGGCAGCCCCCAGGTCAGCCCCCACACCCGCAGCGCCAGGGCCAGCAGCAGGATGCCGACCAGCCATAAATCCAGGCGGGGCAGGGGACGGGCGAACAGTGTACGCATGAACGGTATTGTACCCGAAGAGAGACTCGCCCCGGCCCTTCAGGGCCGGGTTCCTATCCCAATAACTCCCGCCGCGCTTCCAGTTTCCCGCGCCGCTGCGCCACGTCCGCCGCATCCTGCCGCGTCTTTTCCACCGCCTCCGGCGCGGCTTTCTGCACGAAGCCAGGGTTATTTAGCCGCCCCTGCATGGCCGCCAGTTCTTTGTCCAGCTTCGCAATCTCCGTTGTCAGACGGGCCGCTTCTTTGGCTGGATCAATCCCCTCCAGCAGCTCACTCGCCGGGACGTAGTACGAGGCACCGGAAACGCCCACCGCAACATATTTACCGTCTGTCGGCGCTGCCTCCGCGATGGTGACTGCGCCCAGTCGTGCCAATGAGACGACCGACGGTAATTGTTCACGCAAAGTCGCTGCCGCCTGCTCCGTGTCAGGAACCGCTGTCACCGTGAAACGGCGCGTGAGCATTGCCGCCCGCGCCGCCTCATTTTCAGGGCCTCCCGGCGTATACTCTGCCCGCAGGCCGCGCAGGGCCGTAATACTGCCGATGGTCAGCGCCATGCCCGCCTCTGCCACTGAGTCAATGAGCGATTCATTCGCAGCGGGGTAGGGGGCCATGCAAATGCTGCCTTCTGTGCCTGGCAAATTCTGCCAGATTTCCTCGGTCACAAACGGCATGATGGGATGCAGCAGGCGCAGAGTTGTGTTCAGCACCGTGAAAAGCGTCTCCCGTGCGGCCTCTTTGGCGGGGCCGTCTTCTCCCTGCAAGGCGGGTTTGGACAACTCCACAAACCAGTCGCAGTATTCATTCCACAGGAACTCGTACAGCGCCGCGCAGGCATCGTCTAAGTTGTAATTTGCCAGCGCGGCGTTCACAGTCTGAATTGTCCCCTGCAAGCGCGACAATATCCAGCGTTCCGGCAAACTCTTTCCGGCTCCCTCTTTTCCGGCTCCCCCATTATTGGGGGCAGGGGGGGCTTCGTCCCCTAAATTCAGCAGCACAAACCGGGCCGCGTTCCAGAGCTTGTTGCCGAAATTGCGCGATTCAGGAATGCGCTCTTCGCTGAACCGGATGTCCTGGCCTTTGGACGCCAGCCGGAGCAGGGAAAAGCGCAGGGCGTCCGTGCCGTACTTGTCAATCATCTCCACCGGGTCAATGCCATTGCCCAGGCTTTTGGACATCCGGCGGCCTTTTTTGTCCAGTACCGTTGCGAAGATATACACTTCATCAAACGGCTTCTGGCCCATGAATTCCAGTCCGGTCATTATCATGCGAGCCACCCACAGGTACAAAATCTCGCGGGAAGTCGTCAGCACGTCCGTTGGATAGAAATACGCCAGGTCAGCGGTCTGCGCCGGCCAGCCCAGTGTTGCGAACGGCCAGAGGCCGGACGAAAACCAGGTATCCAGCACGTCCGGGTCCTGCGTCAATTGATCGGTTCCGGCCTTCTGGACGGCTTCCTCAAAGTTTCGCGCCGCGACGAACGTGCCGTCGGGCTTGTAATACACGGGAATGCGATGGCCCCACCAGAGTTGCCGGGACAGCGGCCAGTCGCGCAGGCCGGCCATCCAGTCCAGGTAGATTTTCTTGTACCGCTCCGGCTGGAAAGTAATTTTGTCTTCTTCGGCCACGCGCATGGCATCCGCCACCAGCGGGGTTCCCGACATGGTCATAAACCACTGGTCGGACAGCAGCGGCTCAATCGTCGTGTGGCAGCGCTCGCAGGTCGGTACCCGGTGCGGGTGGTCTTCCGTTTTTTCCAGCAGGCCCAGTTCTTCCAGGTCGGCCACGACTAAATTCCGCGCTTCGTAGCGATCTAAGCCCGAATAGCGCTCCCCGGCATCCGCCGTCATGCTGCCGTCGAAGCCGATCACTGTGATCTGCGCCAAGTTGTTCCGCTTGCCCGCCTCATAGTCATTCGGGTCATGCGCGGGCGTCACTTTGACCGCTCCCGTACCGAACTCCGCCTCGGCATAGGCGTCGGCGATCAGCGGGATTTGTCGATCCGTCAGGGGCAGGGCGAACATCTTGCCGATGAGGCCCGCATAACGGGCATCGTCTGGGTTTACGGCCACCGCGGTGTCACCGAGCATCGTTTCAGGCCGCGTCGTCGCCACTGTCACAGAGCCAGACCCATCCGCGAACGGGTATTGAATGTGCCAGAGATGCCCCGCCTGGTCTTCTTCCTCGACTTCGATGTCGGAGATTACCGTGCGGCACCGAGGACACCAGTTGATCATCCGGTTGCCCTTGTAAATATAGCCTTTGTCGAAGAACTGCACGAATGCTTCCACAACGGCATTCTCGTAGCCTTTGTCAATCGTGAACCGCTCGCGCTGCCAGTCAAACGAGCAGCCGAGGCGCTTGAGCTGGGAGATAATGCGTGAGCCGTATTCGTCCTTCCACACCCAGACACGCTTGACGAATTCTTCGCGCCCCAGGTCAAAGCGCGTCAGCCCCTCTTTGGCGATCTGCTTTTCCACCACATTTTGCGTCGCAATGCCCGCATGATCCGTGCCGGGCAAAATCAGCGTCGTAAAGCCGCGCATCCGGTGCCAGCGGCCCAGAACGTCCTGAATGGTGTAGGTCAGCGCATGGCCCATGTGCAGGCTGCCGGTGACATTCGGCGGCGGAATTGTGATGCTATACTTTGGCTTGCCCGGCGTCGGCTCCGGGTGAAAGTACCCGCCCGCTTCCCACTGCGCGTATAGCCGCGCTTCCACATCCTGGGGTTCGTATGCTTTTTCCATTGTTGGTCACTCCCTCGCGCGATTTCCTCACCCGTTTGCACTTCAGCAAACGCAAAAGCCCCCGCGTCACTCGCGGCAGGGCTAAACCTGTCGCAAGGACGCGAGGGCTTCACAGGCGTGAAGATCGCGCGGTACCACCTTGCTTTCCGCACCTGCCCTCTTATTCCCCCATTATTGGGGGCTAGGAGGCGTAGGTACGGACGCTCATTTACAATTTCGGCTCCGGGGCGACGTTCGGCAGGCTTTTTGCAGGAACGCTTGCAGCCGGTGGCGTTCCCTCTCTGTGCATAAACGGATGCTTACTCTTCCCCATCCTGGCCGGAGAGATTCAAAGTATAGCCCGAAACAGGCCGCGGCGTCAATGCCCCGGAGAACAATCTACTGCACCTGGAACCGTGTGATCGGGCTGAATGTGGTCACTGCACCCGTCACTTTGACCGCTGTTCCCGTGCTGTCCGTGCCTTCGGTTTGATCTGCTTCTGCCGCGACGACGACGTAATAACTCTGCCGTGTGGTTAATGCCGCAGGCAGCGTGAAAGTGCTGGTCCCCGCCGGCAAAGCCGCAAAGCCGCTCGTTTGATAAACCGGGATCGTATTGATAGACGGGAACTGATCGTACACAAAAACGAAATAACTGGTTGCGCCGCTCACCGGCGTCCAGGAAATCGTGGCATTGTTCGCCAGAATCTGGCCCGCTGTCGGCTGACTCAGCGTGAGCAGTCCCAGCGGAGTGACGGAAAGGGGCAGGGAAAGCGGCGTTTCCGTGTAGTCGGTATTGGTCTCGCTTAAAGCGAAGTTGTACTGCGTGTAGGGCTTGTAAGCCGCGTCAATGACCGTATAGACGTTTGCCAGCGGGTCTTGCAGGACATCAGAAACTTCACTGGTGGATTGCACCGGTTCGGTGGTTCCTGCGGTGCGGTAGACCGTGTACTCAAGCAGGCTGCCGATCTGGGCGCTGTTGTCAAACGACACGTCTGTCTCAATCACATAGGCGCCGAAGCTGCCGCTGAGATGTGCGGTAAGATGTGCGGTGAGGCGCTTGGAGCGAGAAGCGGCGTGGCCTGCTGCCATGCGGGCGTAGGCCGGGCAAATTTGTCGCCGAATTTGGTCGTACACAGACCCGGACGCCGCGGCGGTGCGAGGGCGCGCATTGCTGGCGACGATGCTGCTGGGCTGCGTGGACGCCGTAATGGCGGTCAGGACCGGCGTGTTGACACTTTGATTGGTGGAAGGTGTCAGGGAGAAATCCTGGTTGTACCCTCCGCCCGCCTGAAGGCCGGCAACGGTGTTGGACTGATTGCTGTATTTTGCCTGCGAAGCGGCGATTCGAAGAGGCGTCGTGGCGGAAAGACTGATCGGAACATTGGGCAGGGTGTAAAGGCCGTTCGCATCGGTAAACGCGACCAGGGAGGAATAAGTGGCATTATTGGCGCTGTTGGGAACGGCAAGAAATACACGCGCCTGGTAGATTGGCAGCGGATTTCCGCTGGCATCCAGATGAGTCGCATCGGTGACATGTCCGGTGATCGTCGCCTGCTGTCCCTGCGGCGACAGCAGAATGTTGGCATTGGAAATCGGCCCGCCGGTCAAAGTCAGCACCTGCGTGCTGCCGGTGTAGTTGAGGCCGTTGGTCGTCACCGCCGCTGTCAGCCGGTGGACGACATCGCCGCTCAGCCCGTTCAGGCGGTAGCCGCCCTGGCTGAGGGAGGTCGCGAAGATGCCGCCGGTATCGGGAATAATCGTTGCTCCCACCACGCCTTCCCCCTGCGGCGTGACAACTCTGCCGACAACTGCGGAGGTGCCGCCCGTGCTGCCGGTATTTGTTCCGGTCGATGTGCCGGTACTGGTTCCCGTGCTTGTCCCAGTCGTGCCGGTCAAGACCGTTGTGTTGCCATTGCCGCCGCTTCCCCCGCATCCGGCCAGCAGAGTCGCGCCGAGCGCCGCAAGCGGGAGCAGCGCTGCCCCGCATTTACCGAGAAAACGGATTGAAAAGCCGAACATAGCAGAATTCCTTTCGTGCGGTCAGGAGGCTAACAAGCCCAGCGCGACATCTACATTCCGCGCGGCCCGCGCGCGCAGCGTCGGCAGGGCGGCTTGAAGCGCCTCGGCCCGCGCCGAACGCTCCGCCCAGACGCGGGCGATCAAGCCGGCCAGCGCCGCCGGATCGGGTTGAGATAAATCATACACGGCGTCGCCCTGCCCACTGCTGTCCATGAACGCCGCCACTTTCGGGTCATACGACAGGGCTACCGAGGGAACGCCGCAGGCCGCCGCCAGAATCAGGGCGTGCAGGCGCATTCCCACCATCATCTCGCAGGAGCCGATATTAAACAGCAGGCTTGCCGGCCCTGTCTGGGTCTGGCAGACGACGGCTTTGCTGACAGCCTGCCATTTCGCGGCGTATTGTTCCGCCAGGGCCAGATCATGCTGCGGCTGCATGGGAAACAGCAGGGCGCGGCTTTCCGCCAGCGGCTGCCAGCAGGCATCGGCCACGAGTCCGGCCAGGTTTTCCTGCCCCGGCCATGCGCGCAGGGCAACCCCGAAATCCGTTCGGGCAAAACCAGGGGCTTGCGGCCCTCTCTCTGCGGGTTCCAGCAGCAGAGCCGGATCGGCGGTCACTTCCAGCGGCGGGCGGGTGACGCCGATTTCGCGCAAAAGCTGGGCCGACTCCGCGTCGCGCACCGTCACACCGTCCAGCCTGTTCGCGACCGAAGCCACCAGACGGCGGGAGCGGGGCAAATGCAGTGGCCCAATCCCCTGCGCGGCAAACATCGTCTTTTTGCCCAGCATCTGCGCCAGACGCACCACACCCAGATAATAGAAAATGCCGTGCGCCGAAGTCACGTCTTGCAGCAGGCTTCCGCCGCCGGACAAAAATAAATCAGATCGGGCAATCGCCGCCAGAAGCGGGCCGGGCTTGTACCGATCCGCCGCGCCGATCTCATGCGCCGCCTGCGTTGCCCCAGGATTTCCCGACAGCGCGACGATTTCCAATTCCTCGGCAGGCCGCGCATCTCGGAAGCCCTTCACCAGCCCGGCCAGCACGGCCTCATCCCCGGCATTACCATAGCCATAATACCCGGAAAGCGTCACGCGCGGCTTCACAACACGACTTTCTGCGTGGGAGTGCGCGAGACGGCCAGCCAGACCAGTGCGCCGAAGATGCCGCCCAGAAGCCAGCCGATCAATCCGCGCAGGCTCGAAATCAGCAGCGGCGTATGCAGGTGGCAGAACGTGTCCATCAGCGACGACTGCCCGATAGAGCCGATCACCAGCAGCGGCAATACCCAGGCCGGAAACCGCCGCGAAGCCGCCGCCGCCAGCCCCAGCAGCAGGGCCGGGTGGCCCAGCGCGAACTCTTTCGTGCGCGGGCGCACCAGCAAATACTTGTCCAGCAAAGAGCGCACCTTGAGTTCCGTTCCCGAAACCCCGACACCGGGATCGTTGCCGCTGCGCGCCACCAGCAGCGCCAGCGCGACCAGTGCCGCCACTCCGACCACCAATTGCCCTGCCAGCAGGGGCCGCGCCGCCAGTGCGCGGAGCGTTCCCCAAGCCGCGTCTTTACGCTCCGCCCAGCCCGCGCCCGGCCTTAATGCCGCCAGCCCCAGCCCGTAAAAAGCCGCTACCAGAACTACCGGCGTCACCAGCACCAGCTTGACGCCCAGAAACTCGTCCACTTTGATCAAAAACAGCCGGCCCGCCAGCAGGCCGACGACCAGCACTATGCCAATCACAGTCACGCCCGTCATCTGCACATACGCTGTGAACGCCCGGCGTAAAACCGCACCATTTGACTCCTCCCGGCCATTTGACCCCTCTCGCACAGGCCGGGGCAGGGCAATGGCGCACAGGCCCAGCGTGGGGAAAACGCAGGCCGAAAGCAATGCCAGCGCCTCGCGGCCTTTAGGCGTTGTGCCGGGAACCGCTGCGCCCAGCGCGATCAGCAGGCCGAGGGCGAGTGCGGCGGCAAACGCTTTCCCCGAAATTCCCGTAAAGACGCGCAGCAGCAGCACTGTTCCCCCGGCGACGCCGAGGGCCATGAGGAGCCGCAGGAGGAGGCCGGGTTTCGGGTCGTCGGCATACGGATGGGCCGCGCCTTCGCCAACGGTCAGCCGCGCCTCGCGCATTCCACGCACGATTTTGCCGACAAACTCCGTGTTGGCATGAATCACATCCGCGTCTTTTGTCAGTCCGCTCGTGAACAAGCGCACATAGCACACACGGATGTTGCGCTCTTTGGCGGCGCGGACAAAACGCTCCACGGCAGTCGGCTCGTCCATCGCGCCCATTTCATCCGTGCCAATGGAATGCACCCGTACCGTATGGGCGTCCGCCAGGCGGCTCAGGTCTTCGTCGCCGAATGTTTTCGCCAGTTCCACACTGCCATAGGTCAGAGTGCTGGCATCCAGCGCGTCCGCCGTGGCTTTGATGAGGCCCCGGTTGCCCAGCACGGCAGAGCCGGCGAAAATGACCGGCCCCAGGCCGCGCGGCCCCGGCCCCGCCGTGCACTGCCGCTTTGTTTGCGCGAGTTCCCAGGCAATCGTTTGTGCCGTTACACCGGGGAAATTGACCAGGCGCGGCGCGACCAGAAGGCCGTTGCGACGCACGGTTTGCACGGAATCCGTGTCCAGTCCGATAGGAAGCGTGCTGAACTGCGGCCAGGGAGCGCCGACCCGCAGGCTGTCCGCCCCGTCCGGCGTGACTGTCAGCCCCGGCGCTTTTTCCGCCAGCATCTGCCGCACTCTAGCCCGCTGCCCCGGAAAGCCTGGCGCAAACGTCAGAACCGTTTCGTCGCCATCACGCTGGTAGGTCACCACGCCATTGAGATTCAGCGTTCCCAGCGTATCTTCGGTGATGGCGACCGTCGTGATGCCTGCCGTTTTGAGAGACCCTAGCACGTCATCAATCTGCTGCCGCGTCGTGTTCGCCAGCGCCTGTGCATCGCCATAGTCCACCACCAGCTCCACGCGCCGATTGTCGGCTTCCGCGTGCCACCGATGCCGCAGCGAAACCAGCCCGCCCAGCAGGCCGAGGGCAATCAGAACGCATAAAAAAAGATTGGATTTGGTCAAAGGAAAATTCTCGAAAGCCTTGCGAGGGAATAAATTCGTCTCGCTTCCAGATAGTCGTCCTGCGGACGCAGAACAATCCGCTCGGTGTTGCACTTCCGTCCGCAGGACGGGCTTATTCAGCGAGAGGAATTCATTCCCTCGCCGGATAACCGCCAATATCATAAATTGTCAGCGCCAGCCGCCGGGAGAACCATAATTACTTACACGCCCCTGCCGGGCCGCCAGGCCGCGCCCGCCGAGCAGGGTAATCAGCAAAACGCCCGCGAAAAAGCCGCCGATGTGGGCGAAGTGGGCCACCCCGTCGCGCTGAATTCCCAAGCCGAGGACGCCTTGAAAGACGTTCAGCACGATCCACAAGAGCAGCACCCAGTAGGCACGGATTTGCGCCAGAAAAAAGATAAAGATCGGCACCAGAGTCAGGACGCGAGCATCCGGGTACAGGATAAAGTAGGCCCCCAGCACCCCGGCGATGGCTCCCGACGTGCCCAGACCTGATCCAGCGGCAGCACATGCTGGCCGACATACACCAGCACGTTCAGCCCGATCAGCAGGATCGTCATAATCGGGAACGTGCGCGTTGGCTGGTCATCTCGCAGGGGGATGAAAGCATTTCTCCAAGCAATTCTCCGGCGTCATTCTAGCACGGCAGGCCGGAGACTGTCAACTTCGCGGCCAAGCCAGCCGCTTTGCAGCGACACCGAACCGTTTGCGGCTTTTCCCCGTTTAACAGATAACCTGCTATTTTTGGAAGGAATTGTTACCGATGCCCCTCAAACAAATTATCGTGCCATTGTCAGTTATTCTTTGCCTTGCCTGCGGCAGCCTGACGGCTCAAACGCCGCCTTCTATGGAAAAAGACCCGCTGGGTTATCTGCATTATTTGCGGTCTTCTCTGGACCCGCAGGCCGTCGCGGTGCGGGTACAGATCGAAAACGGCCCTGCTGATCTGGCGCAGGCGCGGGCGTCTGCGCTCAAAGACGGCCTTGTGCTGGATGCCACCAAACTTCAAAGGCCCCTGCCGCCGGACGATCAGAACGCTGCGCCGATCTACGCAAAGCTGGCGCAAATGCTGAAAGACAAGCCGCTGGGCCTGCCGATGTACGCGCAGCCACTGGGAGCGGCGCAGACCTACACGCCGGAACAAATCGCCGCCGTGCAAAAGATTTATGACAGCCGCCCGGATGTCTGGGCATTGGTACATCAGGCCGCTGACAGGCCGCAGTGCGTGGTCGCGCGAAACTGGAAGGACGGCCCGGCCATTCTATTCCCGGATTTAGCCTGGTATCGCGAAGACGAGCGCCTGCTTCGCACGGAAACATATCTGCTGGCCGCGCAGGGGAAATATGCGGATGCTATCCAAAATCAGGCACGGGGATTTCGCATTGCCCAGCAGGCCGCGTCAGACCCTACTTTAATCAGCTATCTGGTCGGCGAAGCCTGCGAAGCGATTGCGCTGCGCGGGATGGGAGATATTTTGAGCCTGTCCGGGCCGAACTCCGAAGTGGCCGCGCAGGTGACGCAGGCGGTGAAAGACGCACATCCCCATCTTTCTCTTGCCTACGCGCTGACCGGGGAAACGACCCTGCAAGCCGCTTCAATGAAGATGATTCGCGGGAAGCTCCCGCAGGATGGACTGACCGGACTGGCGGCGGCTATCTCCCAGTTGACTGATGGCGGCGGAAGCCCGCCCAAAGGACTGGAAGCGGCCTCGGACGCCGACAAGCAGTTTGCGGCGGACTGGCTCGATGAGTCCGAAGCGATTATTTTGAACCGGATGCGTGCACTCATCGCGGCTGCTGACCTGCCGCTGGCCGCGCGGCGGCAAGCATTTACAATGCCGGCAGACACCTTGCCGCCGGCGCTGTCCATCCTGACGAATATTCTGTTTCCGGTCTTCGCACCGATGGCCGAACATCCGGCCCGGCTGCAAGCCCGCGAAGCCGTATTGCTGGCCGGAGCCGCTGTGATGGGTTCATGGACGAAAGATACGGGCTTTCCTGCCGCGCTGCCGGGAGCATTTACCGACCCGTATACCGGCAAGCCGCTCGGCTATCGGCGCGAAGGGGACAGCGGCTTTATTGTCTACAGCGCGGGGCCGGACGGCACGTTTGATGGCGGCAAACCGGGCGATAATCTGCCTTCAGGCGAATTTGTCTTTCGTTATCCCACTGAGGCTGTCCCTGTGCCGCCGAATATGCTAAAATAACGACGATGTTGCAGCAATTCCCAGCCGATGAACCGCTTCGGGCGCAGCGCCCTGTGTCCCCTTGCGGGACACCAGAAGCAGGGATACCAAAATCAAGGTTACATTGGCCCCTCCTGTTTCGGCGAAGGCCGCAACTGGGCGCTTCGCCCCATAGCGCAGGATTTCCAATCCCACGCATAGTAAGACCTGCGTAACATCAGTGAATAACTTATGACAGACGACAAACCTATCGGGGAAATCATTGAAGCCGGGACGACGGCCTTTATCGCGCAGTGCCTGGAAGTGCCGCGCCAGATTGTCTCGCGCCTCTACGACCCGCCGCCCTTCGGCTCCTTCGTCAAGCTGTGCAAGCCTGACCCCTCGCCCGCAGAACCGCCTGCCGCTGCCCCGAAGCCGGTCAGCACGGAGGAAAAGGACCCGTTCGCCGACAAGCCCGCTTCCATGCCCCCTGCCGACATCGGGGCCGACCTGTCTGCCGCCGTGTATGCGCTGGTCTACGGCGCAAACACATCCTCGCTGGAACCAAACCGCCGCCCTTCCGCGCTGGGTTTTGCGGATGAGGACGAGCTGCGCCGCCAGCAGCCGCAAATCTTTGAGCTTTTGCGGACGGAGTTTTCCGGCCTGCTGGTGGCCTACGCCCCCGGCGACGGCAAGCCGCTCCGCCGCCACCTGCCGCCACGCCCGCCGCGCATTCACAGCCGGGTTTATCCCTGTACGCCTGACGAGACGCGCTTGCTGACCGAAGACTTCGGCTTTCTGCGCGGGATACTGCTGCCGTCCGGCGGCGCACTGGCAGGTGTCCCGTCCGATGAACTCGCCGCCGCCTGCCTGCGTCTGGCGCGGGAGTGCCACTCGGAAGACGGGGCATTTCTGCTGCGTGCGGGCAAGGCGCTGGCGACTCTGCTGGCGAATGATTACGAGCGTTTACAGGCGATTTTAAGGAATGTTCTATGAAACAGCGAAAAGCAAACCGAACGCGAGGGAATGAATTCCTCTCGCTCCAATTAAACGTCCTGCGGACGAGAGGGGACACCCTCGGCTGCCAATCCTACGTCCGAAGGACGACTAATATCAGCGAGAGGAATTTATTTCCTCGTGTGCTGCTCTTATTATGCCTGCTTCTTCTGCCTTGCGCCACATTCGCCCAGAGCATCAATCGCGACGCGGCGTATCAAAACGCCCTGCCGCTGTACCAAGACGATGCGGCGAAGCCGCTGGCAGTGCGGGTCGTGGAAACGCGCCCGGTCGGTGGCTGCCGGATGCAGCGGTTCTCCTACCTGAGTACAAACAGTCAGCGTGTCCCGGCCCTGCTGTTCCTGCCCCGGACTGCGTCTGCTGCCCACGGTGTCCCCTGCCTGATTCTGCTGCATGGATTGGGAGGCAACAAAGAGATGATGGCCGGCATGGCATTGTCTGCCGCCTCGGAGGGCTATGCGTCGCTGGTGATTGACCTGTATGGACATGGAGAGCGGGCCGGGGCAGTGAAATCGGGCGAAAGTCAGTCGGAAGAGCTGGCCCATGGGGTGCTGCAAACAGCGGTAGACGTTCGGCGGGGATTGGATTATCTGGGGACGCGGCACGACATCAATCCGCAAAAGATTGGCCTCGTCGGAATTTCGCTGGGCGCGATTATCGGCTCAGTGGCGGCAGGGGTAGACCCGCGAATCAAAGCTACCGCACTGATTTCCGGCGGCGGCGACTGGGGATTGATTCTGCGGACGCTCTCGGCCCGCAACGCCCCCGTCGGCGGGCGCAGCATGGCGGGCCTGAAAGGGCTGGACTGGGCCAAAGTCAGCGCCGCACTGGCCCCGGAAGACCCGCTGACATTTGCCCCGCATATCACTCCCCGCGCTCTGCTTATGCTGCACGGGCGGCGGGACGATGTGATTGTGCCGCAAGCCGCCCAGGAACTGTTCGACGCGGCGCAGCAGCCCAAAGAAATTCAGTGGTTCGCGGCCTACGGCCACGTCCCGCCGCCGGAAGTCGTGTACCCCGCACTGAAAGCATTTTTCGGGAAGCGGCTGTGAGCAAATCTCGTAGGCATAAAGACCCCACCCCGCTGCAAGCAGCGGGGTGGGGTCTTTATGCCTACATCCCACCGCCTTCGCCGCCGCCGGACTTTGTGTAGCCTGCCGGAATGGCAAACACCGACGCGGGCAGGGGGGCCTTCGAGACAGACACCACCGACGAATTGATTGTCGTATCGCCCATCGGGCTGCCGGTCACGGCCAGCGACGTTTTCAGGGGATAGCCTTTCACTTTTCGGAACTGGCTTTGTATCGCCGCGAACGGTCCCGATCCGGTCGCAATCTGGGCCGGCTGTGGCACATCCAGGGCGGCCCAGATGTCTCCGCGAATGATTGTTCCCGGCTGGGATGGCACAGTAGCCGTCATCGTGTAGCGCCGTGCGGGGTGGCCGGCGACCATTTTTGTCTGGCCCGTCGCTTTGACCGTGGCCTGTATCTGGCTCGCGCCGCCTGCGCCGGGAGCTTGGTAAGGCCGCGTTATGTAGGTGTGGCGGCGTCGGTTCAGCACAACGGTCTGATGCGTGGCGGAGTTGACCAGATAGGTCATTCCTCCAATATCGGCGCGGGTCTGCGTTCCATGCACGAAGATGGTCGACTGCTGCGGCCCGCCGCCCAGCAAGCTGCCGGAATGAGCCATCTGCGCGCGCTGCTGGGGTGTCATCGTCTGCATATAGGCATCAAGCTGCGGGCTGTCTACCTGAGTGGTCTGCACCACTTTCAGGTCGGCATGAGCCGTGGCTACCGAGAGCGCGGCCAGAGCGGCAGCGAGAGCGACAGTGCGAATAGTGGGCATGTTGAAAAACTCCTCGGTTTCTTTACGCCGCTTTGCTGTGATGGGTTCCCGTCCTTCAAGAACGATACAGCCTATCCAGCCCGCGCGGCGGCAAAAGGCGAATGGCGGCCATCGCGAGGGAAGCCAGGCGTGGAAAGCGGACGACCGTCTGGCCGCGCCGCAGGCCGTCCAAAATCGCCAGCGCCGCGTCTTCGGGCTCCATCAAAAGCGGCAGCCGCTCCATGCCGTCCGTCATCGGTGTACGGATGAAGCCCGGCGCGACTGTGACCAGGCGAATTCCCTGACGCGCCCAGGGCGCGCGCAGGCCGTCGCAAAGCTGCGAAACCGCCGCCTTGCTGGCCGAGTAGCCCGCCCCCGCGCCCGGCAAAGCCCGATCTGCGGCCAGGCTGGAAATGACCGCCACCGTCGCCCCGCCCGGCTGCGCTTGGAGCAGAGGCTGTAAGGCTTCCAGCCAGCGCGCCACTCCCAGCACGTTGGTTTGCAGCATTTCTTCCAATGGCGCGGCGGTGAACGTGTCCGTATCTGTCGCCAGTCCCAGCCCAGACGACAAAATCACCGTTTCAATCCGCTGCTTTCGCAGCACACTCTGTGCCAGCGCGGCTTGAATGGAGACCGGATCGCGCACGTCCGAGAGGAGAACCAGCGGCTTCCCGCCAAACATCTCCACTTCCGCCGCCACCCGCGCCAGACGCTGTTCGCTGCGCCCGACCAGCGCAACCTGCCTGCGCTCCCGCGCCAGCGCCAATGCAAGTGACCGCCCAATTCCGCTGGACGCGCCGACGATGAGATAAGTAGAGGCAGGGGACATCAAAGGAGATTTCTCTCTTGAAGCATGATAGTTGAAGCATGACAGTGATTTGCTGCTCGAACCGGGGCAGACCGCCGATAATTGTCTGCCGGACGCGATCCAAGAAACTGTGCAGAAACTCCACACCGGCGGTTAAAAACGCAGCAGCAAAGGCACGAAATATGCCCAAGAGGGCATTACTACGTATCGGCTTCGCCGGTTAGGATTTCAATTTCCCAGTCCGCGAAGGCGGACCTTGTGAACCTGATTTTACCCCACAATCGTCGACTCTTTCTCCACGAATGCATCATACAGGGCGCGCACGGACTTTTCGTAATCGCCGGTGGAAACGCCGACAATGATGTTCAGCTCGCTGGAACCCTGATTGATCATGCGGATATTGACGCGGGCATCGGCCAGGGCGGAAAAAATGCGGGCGGCGATGCCAACGCGGTGAACCATACCCTGGCCGACCACGGCCAGCATCGCCATGTCGCGCTGGACTTCAATCCGGTCCGGCTGAACCGTGCGGCGTATCTCGGCGACCACTTCAGATTCTTTGCCGTCCAGTTCTTCGTCCGTCACAATTACGGAAAGCGTATCAATGCTGGTGGGCGAGTGTTCGTAGGAAATGCCGTGCGATTCTAAAATTTCCAGCACTTTACGCCCATAGCCGCGCTCCTGGTTCATCATCGCTTTTTCCGTGAACAGGGTCGCGAAGCCTTTGCGCCCGGCAATACCGACAATCGCCGTGGAGCGCGAATCGCGCTCGGTGACAATCCGCGTGCCGGACGCTTCCGGGTCATTGGTGTTTTTGATGTGGATCGGAATGCCCGCCTCGCGGACGGGAAAGACCGCTTCATCGTGCAGCACGGTTGCGCCCATGTAAGACAACTCGCGCTGCTCCCGGTAGGTGATTTCTTCAATGGGGCAGGGAGCGTCTACCAGGCGGGGATCAGCCATCAGCAGGCCCGATACGTCAGTCCAATTCTCGTAAATCGCCGCATGGGCGGCGCGGGCGACAATCGCCCCGGTGACATCGGAGCCGCCGCGCGAAAAGCACTTGATCCGGCCCTGCGCGTCCTGCCCGTAAAAGCCGGGAATGACGGCGATTTTGCCTTCCGGCACTGCCGCCAGCCGTGCGCCGAGCCGCCCGTAGCTTTCGCCGGGATGAAACCGACCGTCCGCGCCGAAGCGGATGCCGTCGGCGGCATCCACGAACTCGGCCTTTAAAAATGCGGCGATCAGCCGGGCCGAGAGATATTCGCCCCGTGACGCCACCCAATCTTTCGCCGCCCCCGCCGCGATTTCCCGCTGCACGTCGCGCAGCCATTCCCACGCGCCGGAAACGCCCAATTCTTCCGCAATGCCCAGATACCGTTCTTTGATCACGGCAAACGGCGCGGCAGTGTCCAGACCCTGCTGGCCGAGGGAATGGCACAGATACAGCAGGTCCGTGATCTTTTTGTCTTTGGGGCTGCGTTTGCCGGGCGCGGACACGACCACCAGCCGCCGGCGCGGGTCGGCCCGGACAATGGCGGCGATTTTACGCACCTGGTCGGCGTCCGCCACCGACGAGCCGCCGAACTTGGCGACAATCGAACGTGGAGGCTTCAAGAAATTTTTTGTGGATAAAGTGTCTGTCATAGACCGAATGCTAACAAAATGTCGTCAGGACCCGGCGGGTTCCGGGACGCGCCGGGCTTCCTCGGCGAGAATGCGATTGCCTTCCAAAACGAGCGCCACTGCTTCCTGCAAATTCTCGCGAACTTCTTCCAACGTCTCGCCCTGCGTGTTTGCGCCGGGCAGTTCTTCCACGAAGCCGATATAACCGCCTTCCGCGGCCTTTTGATAAACGGCTGTGAATGTGTAAGCCATAGGATTTGCTCTCCAAGTTTCTCGTCGCCGACGTCAAAAAAGGGCGCTGTCCCAGGCCTTCACGGCGTCAGTCAAAGAAGGCAGCAGGGCGTAGGCGGTCAAGTCCAGATGGATGGGCGTCACCGAAATTTTCCCGTCGGTCACGGCCCGCACGTCCGACCCGGCTTCCGCGCCGGCGGCTTCTTCGGCCAGTGAGCCGCCCAGCCAGTAATAAGGCCGCCCAACCGGGTCGGTGCGCTTTTCCACCCGGTCCACATACTGCCGCCGTCCCTGCGTCGTGATGGCGATGCCTTGAAGCTGCGAGGAGGGCAGGTTGGGTGCATTGACATTAAGAATCGTATGCGGCGGCAAAGGATGCGATGTCAGCCATTGGGCCAGTGTCGCGGCAAAATTCGCCACCGGAGTCCAGTGAATGTCTTTGTCCCAGCTTGCCACGGAAACCGCCAGGGAGGGCGTGCCGATAATTGCGGCTTCAAAGGCTGCCGAGACCGTGCCGGAGTAGTGGACATCCCAGCCGAGATTGGGTCCATGATTGATGCCGGACACGACCAGGTCTACGTCGCCGCCCATCGCTTCCAGGATGCCCAGCGTCGCGCAGTCCGAGGGGGTTCCATTGGAGGCAAACGCCGGGAAACCATCGCGCAGCGCGGTGGCCGTGAGGCGCAGGGGCTTGTGCAGGGTAATGGCGTGGCCGGCGGCGCTGCGCTGCCGCTCCGGGGCGACGACTGTAACTTCGGCGACTTCCGAAAGCGCTTGAACCAGGGCAAACAGGCCGTCCGCCTGCACACCGTCATCATTGGTGACAAGAATCCGCATTGGCCTCAACTATAGCCCGAAAGAAGGCCGGTTGTCAAGGAAAATGCTCCGGGCCGGCGCACGGCAATGACCGGGCCGAGCGGGGTATACTTACGCTACCCTGCCCTGCATCTGAGCCTGATTGGAGACCTGCCATGCCTGACGAAACCTATACGCTGGCGGAAACCGCCGCCCGCATCGGCGCGCGCGAAGACACGCTGACTGCTTTGCTGCCGGACCTCGGCATTGACTTGGAAAATCGCACGCCCCATACCTTGACCGGGGAGGAATATGCCAAACTGGCCGAGATGGTGAGCCGGATTAAAACCGTCTCTGCTGAAGGCGCTCACTAGAACGGCTCCCATTCTGGTAAGACTGTATCAAAGTATATCGGGCGAATGAATTCGCGGCAACACAGGCACGAAACCGGCCTTCGCCGGTTCCAGAGTCAGTCGCCGAAGGGCGACTTTGTGCTTTTGTTGCTGCGGTTTTAACCGCCGGTCGGAAGTTTCTATACAATTTCTTAGAAAGCATGTTCCCCATGCGCTTGATCACTTTTTGCGCGCTTCTGCTTCTTTTGCCGCTTGCGGCGACGCCGACGGCTCCTGCTGCCGCCGCACCTGCCTCCTTCGGCGTCGCCGCACACAGCGATGTCAACATTGAGTGGTGGTATGTGAATGCCCATGTAACAACCGAAAAAGGCCGCCATCTGGCCTTGATCGGCTCGTTCTTTCGCTTTGGCACGGGCCTCAATCCCTTTGACGGCTCTCCCGTCCCGCGCGCTCATTATTTGATTTACGCCGTTACGGATTTAGATAAAAAGACTCAGCGTCCGTATTCGCTGGCCGACACAGGCATGATTGATTTTCTGAGACAGTTCGGGCCGCTGCTGGCCGCGCAGAACCCCAGAGACAAATCCATGCGCGCTTTTCTCACAGGCTTGAGTCAAGGCAAACTGCCTGCGCCGCATCAGAAAATCACCGGGCAAGCCTCCGTGGTCAGTTCCCCATTTCGGATTGCCTACGGCACGGACAACACGCTGGCGGCGACGGATGCGGCCAATACCACGTTTGACCTGAACCTGGACGCAGGCGGGCCAGACAAAATCCACCTGACGCTGGCCTCTCAAAAGCCGCCGATGGCCGTAGGCGGTAAGGGCGAGACCGGCCTGAAATCGCCGACGGATATGTACTACTTTTCGCTGACTCGCTGCGCCGTCGGCGGCACGATTGACACCGGCGCGGGGCCGGAAGCGATCACAGGCGGGCAGGGCTGGTTTGACCATCAATGGGGCAATTCTTGGGTGGCCTCCAACGACGGCTGGGACTGGTGGGGCGTGCAGCTTGACGACGGCACGGACATTCTCTTTTTCCGGCAGCGCGACTTGAAAACAGGCCGCGTGTTTTTCCCTCTCGCGACGTTTATGGACAGGAACGGGCGGCAGAGCGTGACAAAAAACATTGTGTTCAGGCCCGATCCGAAAGCCCTCTGGAAAAGCCCGAAAAGCGGCGTGACGTATCCGCTCGGGTGGACAGTTGGTTTCCCGGAAAACAATTTACTGCTTCATATTAGCGCGGAGGTGCAGAGTCAAGAAATGCCAATTCTGGGGCCGGGAGGCGGCATCTGGGAAGGGTTGTGTGACGTCTCCGGTTACCGGGGCGGTATGCTGCCGGACGGTCAGTTGCAGCCGATGCAGTCTGCGTTCCGAAGAGTAACTGGCGCTGCCTACATGGAGCTGGTCGGCTACAGCAGTCCGGTGGTGCAGGGGCAGATGAGTGGCGCGGGAACGAAGAAAGCGAGGGTGAGGAGCGGGAAAGCGGGGGCGAAGAAAGCGAGGGAATGAATTCCTCTCGCTACAAATAAACGTCCTTCGGACGGAGGAAAAAATCCACCGTGCATCAAGCCTCCTCCGTCCGAAGGACGATTTCCACATAGCGAGAGGAATTCATTCCCTCGCTCGTCTGGCGCACCAATCACGGCGCACCAATCACGGATGACACTGATTTTATGGAGGAAACAACAATGCGGCGGAGCAAAGCCGAAGTTTATCTGCATTTAGTGTGGACAACCTACCAGCGTATTCCCTGGCTGACGCCGGACTTGACCCCGCCGGTTTATGGCTGCATTGCCGGGTTAGCCAAAAGAAATGGAGCCGAAATACTTGCCCTGGGTGGGATGCCGGATCATGTGCATCTGGTCGTGAAATTGTCGCCCAAAACGGCCATTTCCCTGCTGGCGCAGCAAATTAAGGGCGCTTCCTCCCGACTGGCCGCGACTTTGAACAAGCCGCAGGAACCCTTTCAATGGCAGGAAGGATACGGCGTGTTCAGCGTCAGTCGTTCTCATTTGGAGCGCGTGATTGCCTATGTCGAAAATCAAGTCACTCGACACACATCCGGCAAAGTGTGGGCTGATTGGGAAGAAACTGATGAGCAAGCATAGAAATTTATCTTTCGTCCTGAAGTTACGCCTGAGAGCGCGAGGGAATGAATTCCTCTCGCTCCATTTCGGTCGTCCTGCGGACGAAAGACTGCGATGCGCCGCCTTTTCCTACGTCCGCAGGACGATTATTCTCTAGCGAGAGGAATTCATTCCCTCGCGTCTTCAGGCATAACGTGTGATAGTTTCCACTTCCGAGACCGTGAATATCCGCCGCAAGCGCACCGCCGCCCGCTGGTCGCTGGCCTCCAACACGGCCCTGCTGGCGATGAAAATTATCGTCGGAGCAATCACCGGCAGCGCGGGAATTCTCGCGGAAGCGGTCAATTCCGCCGCCGATTTGTTCGGGTCCGCCGTCGCGTTTTTGTCGGTGCAGGCGTCCGACGAGCCGCCGGACCGCCTGCACGCTTACGGGCATGGGAAAATTGAAAACCTGTCCGGCGCGGCAACGGCCACGCTGATTTTGGTCGGCGGCGTCTTTGCCATCGGTGAAGCCCTGCGGCATCTCTGGCACGGCGGCACTTTGCCGGGGCTGGGGTGGGGCATGGCCGTGATGGGCGCGTCGGCAATAATCAACTTCGGCGTCTCGCGCCACTTGCTGCGCGTCGGGCAGGAAACAGACTCGCCGGCGCTTGCTGCCGACGGACACCACCTGCAAACCGATGTGCTGACCTCATTGGGGGTTCTGCTCGGCCTGCTGCTTGTTCGGATGACGGGGCATGGCTACTGGGACTCGCTGGCGGCTCTGAGCGTTTCTCTGCTGATCCTGCGCGTTGGTTTTGGTCTGGCCCGTGATGCCGTGCGGACTTTGTCTGATGCCGCTCTGCCGCCGGAGGAAGAGCGAACGCTGAAGGAGGTGCTGAAATCTCATCCCGAAGTGCTGGATTTTCACAAACTGAGGAGCCGAAAATCCGGCTCGCACCGTCATGCCGATGTTCATGTACAGATTGCCGACACGCACACGTTCATTGAGGCGCACCGTTTGACGGAGGAATTGGAAGACAATCTACGGAATGCTTTGCCGAACCTGCATCCGATCATTCATATCGAGCCGTATGAAGACGAGGTGCAGCACCAGCGCGAGCGGCATGGGGGAGAAAATAACTTCCCCGCCGCTTGACAAACGTATTTCCATAAGGTATAGTGCTAGGCAGACACCGGACAGGGGCGCGGCCCCTGTTCATTTTTTTGCCTTTGTCCTACGGGAAAGGCCGAAAAAGAGCGGAAATCATGGCAAAAATCTATAACAATCCGACGCCGGACGCCGGCGGTCCGAAGAAGCCCGCCGCTTCCGGCCCCGCCCCCGGCAGTCCGCTGGCACAGGCGCAGCGGCGCGCGCAGACCATGGCGACCCGCAAGCCGACCGACCCGGCGCAGTTTTTCCGGGAAGCCTGGGTGGAGCTGAAAAAAACGACCTGGCCCAACCGGGAAGTGCTGACCAAGTCCACCACCGTCGTGCTGGCTCTGGTGCTGGCCGTCGCGATCTGGGTCGGCGGCCTCGACTTCCTGCTGGGGAAGATTGCGAACCCGTTGTTTACCGCGGGCCATTAAATAACAGCGGGCCACTCAAAAGCGGTTCGAGACGCGATTTTTAAGAGAAGTTTATGCAGAAGCACTGGTACGCCGTTCACACCTACTCGGGACACGAGAAAAAGGTTAAAACCAACATTGAGCGCCGCGCCGACACAATGGGTCTCAAAGGCAAAGTCTTTGACATCCTGGTTCCCACAGAAAAAGAATCGCGTGTTCGGCAGGGCAAAAAAAGCGAGATTGACCGCAAAGTCTTTCCCGGCTACGTTTTTATTGAGATGGTACTCGATGACAACACCTGGTATTTGGTCAAAAGCACCACCGGGGTGATCGGCTTTGTCGGCGATGCCAAGCCAACCATTGTCAAAGACGCCGAAGTCCGGGAAATCAAAAAGGCCATTGAAGAGTCCGATACCAAGCCGTACATCCGGCCCAAGTGGGAAGTCGGCCAGGCCGTGCGTGTCAATTCCGGCCCGTTCGGGGATTTCACGGGCAGCATTCAGGAAATCAACGCGCCTAAAGACAAGGTCAAAGTCTTGATCTCCATTTTTGGCCGCGACACACCTGTCGAGCTGGAATTCAGCCAGATCGAGAAAATTTCGTAGGGCAGCCCCCTAGCCCCCAATAATGGGGGAACCGGACAAAGAACAACCCGCCTCGCTTACTCCCCCATTATTGGGGGCGGGGGGGCCATTATTCAAGGATACACACATGGCAAAGAAAATCACCGGAGTTGTTAAGCTCCAGATCAACGCGGGCAAAGCGACTCCCGCCCCGCCCGTCGGCCCGGCGCTTGGCGGCTACGGCATCAACATGATGGAGTTTATCAAGGGCTACAATGAACGGACTGCCTCGCAGATCGGCTCCATTGTTCCCGTAGAAATTACCATCTACGAAGATCGCTCGTTTACATTCGTCACCAAAACGCCGCCCGCCGCCGACCTGCTCAAAAAAGCCGCCGGCATTCCCAGCGGCTCGGGAACACCCAACAAAACCAAAGTCGCCACGCTCACCCAGGCCCAGCTTCGCACCATCGCTGAGATGAAAGCCCCGGACTTAAATGCCAACGACACCGAAGCGGCCATGAAGATCATTGCCGGAACTGCCCGCTCAATGGGCATTGACATCGCGGGGTAGGAACCTCACCAATTCCGAACCTAACCCGGCAACAAGTTGCCATCCTTCCCTGTTAGGGAAGGGTTAGGAAAAGAGCAGGCGTGCAAATAACCTCTTACCCTCGCTTAACAGGGGAGGGTCGCCATTCCGATGGCGGGGAGAGGTAATCATGTGGGAGGGCCTCGAACGCCCGTTACCACCACAAGGAAACAAACATGCGAAAGCAAGACCGAGTCAAAGTCATCGGCAAGCGCTATCAGGCCCTTGCCAAACAAACCGATGTCAACGAACTGCTGGACCCCATTCCCGCGCTCGAAAAAGTAAAGAGCCTTGCCAGCACCAAGTTTGACGAAACCGTGGAAGCGGCGTTCAACCTCGGCGTTGACCCCCGTCACGGCGACCAGATGGTGCGCGGCGTGACCACGCTGCCGCATGGAACCGGCAAAAGCCGCAAAGTGCTGGTGTTCGCCAAAGGCCCTAAAGCTGCCGATGCCGAAGCCGCCGGAGCCGATCTCGTCGGTGCGGAAGAACTCATTGAGCAGGTGCAAAAGGGGACACTGGACTGGAAACAGTATGATCTGATCCTTGCCACGCCCGACATGATGGGCCAGGTGGGGCGTCTCGGCGCGACGTTCAAGCAAAAGATGCCGAACCCGAAGGCAGGAACCGTTTCGCCCAACATCGGTCAGGCCGTCAACGACATCAAAAAGGCGACGCGCGTGGAATACCGCGTGGAAAAAGCCGGCATCGTCCATGCGCCTATCGGCAAAGCGTCTTTTACCGAAGAGCAGCTTCAGGAAAATTTTAATGCCCTGCTGGATGCCCTTCAGAAAGCCAAGCCGTCCGCGTCCAAAGGCCGCTATTTCAAGAAGATTGCCCTGTCCACGACCATGGGGCCGAGCGTTCGCATCGACCCGGTTCGTGCCGTGCTGATCGCCGCCGGCAAGGGCTAATTGACAATTTTATAAACTTTCGCCGTAGACAGCCGGTTCCGCTCAAAGCCTGAGCGGTTTAATGGGAATTCTCCCGCCAGCCGAGGTAACAGGAACGCCCGCGACACTGAGGAAACTTTGTGCCGCACTCATGCGCCCTGCGACCTGCCTTTTATGTCTACGGCAGTCGCAGGGCGCATTTTATTTACTCCTGTTCCCCATTATTGGGGGCTAGGGGGCCGAAGGAGGTGAAACATATCATGGCACAAGAGTACACAATTGAACCTGCCGATGCCAAAGTCGCGCTGGTCGGCGAGCTGACCACGCTGGTCGGACAAACCAAAGCAGCGATTTTGACCGACTATCGCGGCCTGTCCGTGGCCGAGCTGACCGAGCTTCGCAAAAAGCTGCGCGACGTGGACGCGGAATACCGGGTCGTCAAGAACACCCTGTTCAAGCTGGCCGCCGGCGATTCCATGCCGATTGACCAGATGGGCGATCTTTTGACCGGCCCGACCGCCATCGGCTTCGCCAAAAGCGATCCCGTCGCCGTCGCCAAAATCCTGCTGGATTATGCCCGCGACCACAAAGCGATGTCGGTGAAAGCCGGCGTTATGGACGGGCGCATTCTCAGCGCCGCCCAGGTGGATGCGCTGTCCAAAACCCCGCCGCGCGAAGTGCTGCTGTCGCAGATGCTCGGCTCCCTGCAATCGCCGATTGCCGGATTTGTCGGAACGCTGGGCGGGATTATTTCCAATTTCGTCTTCACGCTGCAAGCCATCGCCGACCAGCAGGGCGGCGGAGAAGCCGAAGCCGCCGCGTAGCCGACTGCGCTGCTTACATACGACACTTAAATTACACTCAGGAGAAATAAGAAAATGGCCGATACCGCCGCATTGATGGAATCCATCAAAAGCATGACCGTGCTGGAACTCAGCGACTTCGTCAAAGAGCTTCAGGAAGAATTCGGCGTCACCGCCGCCGCTCCCGCCGCTGCCGCGCCCGCTGCCGGTGGGGGCGCTGCCGCTCCCGCCGCCGAAGAGGCTCCAACCTCGTTCAATGTGATCCTCACCGCCGCCGGTGACAAAAAGATCAGTGTCATCAAGGTCGTCCGCGAGATCACCGCGCTGGGCCTCAAAGAAGCCAAAGACCTGGTAGACGGCGCTCCGAAGGCTGTTAAAGAAGGCTTAAACGCCGAGGACGCTGCCACCCTCAAGGCCAAGCTGGAAGCCGAAGGCGCAACTGTGGAAATCAAGCCCGCTTAACGGCACTTCCCCCCAGACGCCCCGGCCCATTGGGCCGGGGCGTTTTTTGCTGGGTTTTAGGTCTTTCCCTAAAGAAATGAAAGATTTACGCGCATGATGGTAAGGGGACTTTCGAGTCCGCTTTCCGCCCCAATACCCGAACGACAATCCGGGGAACTGATTTCCGGGGCTGAGAGTCTCATAGCAGCGCACTCGCAGATGATCGCTTTCTTGCTTGTCTGCGAAGAATCTTAGAAAGTCAGAGGGAAAAGATGTCCGGCAAAAAGATGGAGGCGGCCATGTGGTGTTCCTTGCCGGCCTGTGTGTGGCTTTGCATGGTTGTTGGCCTTGCCGGGATGCTGCCGAAGGCTTCCGCCGCCACCGGCCCGGCATGGCATTTTTCGCAGTCCGTGCCGAATCTGAATGGCACGACGACCGCGCTGTGGATCAAAACCGGAACCACGGATAGCAGCGGCAATTATTCAGGAGATACAGCGTCCCTGTGGACGCTGGATGCCGCCGGCCACCAAACTTTTGTCAGTCCGACTTATGGGCCTTATGCCGGCTGGTCGGTGTCGGAGCTTGATCCGACTTATGACGGGGCTTTGCTTCTGTCCTGGACCCACGATACCACGGACAGCAGCGGCAATACGCAGGAGCAGTATTCCCTGTGGTCACTGAATGGAACGGGCTACCGAACCGCCGTCAGCCCCACCTATGGCCCTTATCCCGGCTGGTCTGTGGTGCAAACAAATTCGCAGCCCAGCGGCACGGCTTTGGTTTTCTGGAAGCACTCCGGCGTTTACGACACCAGCGGCAATACCAGCGGCGATATGCTTTCAGTCTGGACCGTAGATAATGTCGGCAATCGCACGGCTCTCAGCCCCACTTATGGCCCCTATCCAGGATGGAGCTTTTATGGCGCTTCGCCCGGCATTTCCAGCCAGGATGGTTCTTCATTCCTGCTCTGGGTCAATCAATCCTGCTCTACAGGACAGGGAGGCGGAGACCAGGCATCCATCTGGAAGATTGACGGCAACGGCAATCGCGCCTCGATCAGCCCCACTTATGGCCCCTATCCGGGCTGGAGAGCCGACTACATTGTGCCGGCCTATGACGGCACAGCGCGGATGCTTTGGACCCATGATACGGCGGCCAGCGACTACAGCACTTTGGAGCAGGCCTCTGTCTGGTTTTTGGATGCGGCAGGCGATCAAACATCTGTCAGCCCGACTTACGGCCCGTACCCCGGCTGGTTTACTCGCTCCCTGCAAGCTGCGCCCGACAATACTTCTCGTCTTCTCTGGGTCTGCCCCGGCGCCGATGATAGCCAGGGCAGCAGCGGCGATAAACTTTCCGTCTGGACACTGGATACAAGCGGGCATCCAGTGTCTCTCAGCCCCACTTATGGCCCCTTTCCAGGGTGGAGCGCTGCGGACGGATTGACCGTGCTGCCGGATGGCACGGAACGCATATTTTGGGGCTATGTACTTCCGGGCGACTCGTCCGGCCTTTTCAGTGAGCTTTCCGTGTGGTCACTCAATGCAGCGAGCCAGCAAACGTCTCTCGGACCCACCTATGGCCCTTATAATTGAAAGGCACTCAATTTGTTAGAAGCCGGTCAGGCAGGTCAGGGCATACACACCGTAAACGCCGCTCGACAGCATCAGCGAAACGACTCCGATCAAATCCCAGCGATGCGCCAGTGTGCGGCCTCTCTGCGACAGCATGGACGGGCCGGAAGCGGACGGGCGAACGAGAAGGGCGCTCTGAAAAGCGTTGGTCTGCGCGGTGATGTTCTGCCCGGTGATGTTCTGCCCGGTGATGTTCTGCCCGGTGATGTTCTGTGTGGTTAAGGTCTGCATCGGTTTTCTCCTATCGAACACTGGGGGAGCCTTCGGCTCGGTTGATGAGAGAATTATAGCCTGGAGGCAGGGGGCGGAGGCGGAAGCCGGTCACACCTATACTGTGAAAGAAGTCACACCCAATTTGACTTTGCAGCCTATTTCTGATAAAATAAAGACAGGTTCGTAGATTGGCGGCAGTTTTGCCTGTCTGCGGCAAATTTCGAGAAGCGGAAAGGAAGACTTCAAGATGTTTTGCAGACAAGCTAATGTTACCAAAAGCGCGGCGGCATTGCGGCTGTTGCCGGCCCTGGTGTGGCTTTGTGTTGGGTTCATTGCCCTGGGCATGACGCGGAACGCCCACGCGCAGACCACAGCCCCCACGCCTGCCTGGCATATCAACAGCACCATCACGAATTTCGACGGCACGACGACGATGCTGTGGGTCAAATCCGGCACCACCGACGCCAATTACAATTACTCCGGCGATACCGTTTCCATCTGGACTCTGAATGCAGCGGGCCACCAAGTGGCAGTCGGGCCAACTTATGGGCCTTTTACCAACTGGACGGTCTCTGAGCTTGATCCGACTTATGACGGGACTTTGCTTCTGTCCTGGACCCACGATACCACGGACACCAGCACTGGCAATACGCTGGAACAGTATTCCCTGTGGTCTCTGAATGGAACGGGCTACCGAACCGCCGTCAGCCCCACCTATGGCCCCTATCCCGGCTGGACTTTTTACGGTGCGTCCCAGCAGCCGAACGGCACGACACTGGTTTACTGGACTCAGGATGGCACTGACGACAACACCGGCAAGAATTATAGCGGCGATGCGCTTTCGGTCTGGGTCATGTCCAAAACCACCGGTGTCCGCACAATCGTCAGCCCCACGTATGGCCCTTATGCCGGCTGGCGTTTCCAGGGATCAACCCCCAGCTTTTACAGCCGCGACGGCTCTTCGTTCCTGAACTGGGTCAACCAAGGCACGACAGATGCCAGCGGCAATTATTCCGGCGACCAGGCTTCCATCTGGAAGATTGACGGCAACGGCAACCGCACCTCACTCAGCCCGACGTATGGCCGCTATGCCGGCTGGCGGGCCTTCTATATCACGCCCGACCACGGCAACGGAGCGCGCATGGTGTGGGAGAAATCCGTTCCCAACGCCACCAGTGGCGACAGTGAACAGATTTCCATTTGGACGCTCAGTGTATATGGGGAACAAACTGCGGTTAGCCCCACATACGGTCCCTATCCCGGCTGGTATTCGTATATCCTTGAGGTCAAGCCGGATAACACGTCTCGCCTGATGTGGACGCACCCTGGCACGTATGATGCCAACAACAATTACAGCGGCGGGGAAGTCTCCATTTGGACGCTGAACGCGGCGGAAACACGCACTGCCATTAGCCCAACCTACGGCCCCACTCCCGGCTGGGACACGGAATATGGCTTCACACTGGATGGCAGCGAAAAGCTGCTGTGGCAGTATCGCGATCCGAGTGACACGACGTCTGATGCCAGTCGGTTCTACCTGTGGGATTTGAACTCGACGGATCAGATGCCGGTTGCCGGCCCCACTTACGGCCCCTATTACTAACTTGCGGAACCCAAACCGCCCGCCTTTCGTTATAGAAAGGCGGGCGGTTTTTTGTTTACCGCTTTGATAGCGAAACCGTCTATATTATTCTTATCGGTAAGCGCAATGGCGATGAAGTTTACACAAAGCTAAAGCGAAAAGGTTGAAAGCAGCCATGAAATCAAACATGAAATCAAAAAAACGCGGAAGCATTGTCATGGAAATCCTGGGCGGAGCGCTCTGCCTCGCCTTGCTTCTGCCGACCCGCCCTGTCCGCGCCTGCGAGCTGGCGATTGTCTGGAAGGCCGACCTGACCGGCAGCGCGAAGACTGCGGCGGGAACGGCGACGATTCAATTTGACTTCACCCATCCCGGCGCATTGGTGCAGATCAATGCCAGTCATTTGAGCGATGTGCGAACCATCGAATTGCACGTTTCCCGCTCCTACTCCGATCACACTGGCCCGTCGGTGCTGACGCTTTACACCCCGGCGGACGGGCCGCTGCCGGCGGCATTCCGCAAACAAGTCACCGAAGCCGATTTGCAGACGCAGACGGCTCCCAAAATCGCGGCATTTTCCGATCTGGTGCAGGCGGTTCTGGGGCGACGCGCCTATGTCCTTGTCACCACGAAAGCTCACCCGGAAGGGGAATGGTCCGGCTTCATCACCATGCGGAAAGAAGCCGTCTACAGCGACAACCCCGCCGACACCTCCCATGATCCCGCGCTTCACCACGCCGCGCAGACCCCATGACTGATCTGCGTCACGGCCTGATTTCTACTGTCTGATTTCTACTGTCTGATTTCTACTGTAAATGGAACCGTCAGCCACTGATTACGCCGCTGGAACTGCGCCCACAGCTTCCAGCGGCCCGGTTTGGGCAGGGTCAGCTTGAACGAGAGACTCGGCCCGTTTTCCGTCACCATCTCCGGCGTGATCGGCACCGCTTCCGGCTGGCCCGCCTGCATCATCGCCAGCATCGCTGCGTCATAGGAGCCGCTCCCGACGCCGTGCAGCGCGTGAGTATGCACCATCATTTTCCCGTCTTCCCGCAGGGCGATCAAATGTCCCATCACTCCTAAGATCGGCTGCATGTCGGTGCGCGGGCGTCCCTGCGTGTCGGTCAGCGTGTACGTCAGCACTGTCTGATACCCGGCGCGCATTGGCCGCGGGCGGCGCGTCAGCGTAATACGGGTTCCGTCGACGGTTTTGGTCATCCTGGCATCCGGCGTCAGCGCGGGGCGACTCGACCCTTGATGACCGGCCCCGCCAACGTCCAACATCGCTCGCAGGATTTGATTGTCGCCGTCCGCCGGAGTGAAATCGGTAAACAGAAAATAGCGTCCAGGGTGAGGGAATGTCCATAACAGGCGAAGCCGCCCGTCCTCGCCTAGCCGGGGGTGCTGATGTTCAAACCAGCCAAAGTCCGCGCTCACCAGAATTAAATGCAGGGGTTCTTCGTGGACAATCTCAAAATCGCGCACCAGCCGGCCTGTCGGTGTCTCATGGAGGGCGAAGGTCAGGGCGACCGGCTGCCCGGCGACGGGGTGAGGCGAAGTGAAAAGCGTCAGGGAATACGTGCGATGTCCCTTCAGCAGGCGCTGGGCCAGGGTCAGATAAGACGCCGGAGATTTGTCAAAGCGGGCTTGGCAGGCCGCCGAGCAGAAATAATACGTCTTGCCGCCGACAGTCTCCCGGTACGGCGTCGTGTCCGTGTCGGTAGACATGCGGCACACCGGGTCTTTGACATCGTGCGCCGAGGCGGGATGGGAGAAAGAAAGACAAAAAAGCAGAAGGGCCGCAGTCCAAAAGTAACGCATCTCTAAGAGATACGGGACTGCGGCCAGCGCAAGTTCCGGGGAACACGCCGATGGCTTACGGCTGGTAAACGTCGGTGATGCTCTGCACTTTGTTGGTCTGCCCGATATGGCCCAGATGGAAGATGTCCTCAATCGTCCGCAGCAGGTTCCAATGGTTAATCCTCAGTTAAGCGCGAGTTAAAAAAATAGTAACGGATGTTATGCCGGTGTCGTCTGCCGAAGAGATAAATCTCACTCGCTGCCCAAAATCGTCCTTCGGACGAAAATAACTTCGGACGAAAGATAACTTTACGCAGACGTTTCTTTCGTCCAGAGGACGACTATCCCGGAGCGAGTGGAATTCATTCCCTCGCCCCACGCTGCGTAACATCAGATGTTAAATTTGCCGGGGGGTGTCGGGAATGAAAAAAGAGCCGATTAAGCGCTGGGCATGACTGCGCGGAACATTTCCAGCGGGCCCGCGTCCAAGCCTATGTAGTGGAGACAGGAAACATTTCTCTCCAGAGTCTACAAGGAAGAAGTACCTCAATGAAAAGTTCACTCTCTCAAGTTCTCGCATTGGGCGGCCTTTGTGCGCTATTCGTAAGCACCGGGAATGCGGTTTTTGCTCAGGACACTGACCATCAAGATAGAAACGGCGATCCGGCCCAATCGCGTTCGTTTGATCGCCACGACGACCAGCATCAGAACGACCGCAACCGGCAGTATGGACAGCAGTACCATCAGGGTCAGTACAATCACGACTCAAATGACTATGGCAGGGGACGTGACGATCAATATCGGCAGTCCAGCCAGTATCGCCACGCTAACCAGAATGAGCGCCGCCGCCTTGACCGTCTTCATGCGGCCTATGCCCATGCGGCAGCCAGCGGCAACTACAACGCCGCAGAGCGGGCCCACGAACATGCTCAGGCAATCCGGGCTAGGCTTCGCAGCCAGCACCAGGACGCCAACCGCCGCGGGGACACTGACCAGGACCGACGCGGCAACAACTAGGGGCAGAGGTTTCGTCAGAAACGGCCCTTCCCAAGTTTCTCGCAGCACGGGGCAGGAAAAGATACTCTCTTTTCCTGCCCCCGTATCGTTTATCCGCCAATGCTTGTATTTCTGACGTCTATACAAAGTTCAGGTGCGGGAAGCTGCCGCCGAGGACGGGCTGGGAATTGGTGGCAAGCCACTTGTCCAGCAGGGTGGCGTAGACGCTGCGGTAGTCGGTGTGCATCCGCAGGTCGCCGTCGTCCAGGTCGGAGAGGCTGGGGTAGTCGCCGTAGATGCCGCCTTTGATGCCGCCTCCGGCGAGGAACATGACGCTGGCCGCGCCGTGGTCGGTTCCTGCGGAGCCGTTTTCCTTGACGCGCCGTCCGAACTCGGAGAAGGTCATGGTGACGACATCGTTGGCCCGGCCCTGCATCGCCAGGTCATCGTAGAAGGCCGTGATGCTGGCGGACAAATCGCCCAGCAGGTTGGCGTGCTGGCGCGGCTGGTTGGCGTGGGTATCAAAGCCGCCGATGCCGATGTAATAAACGCGGGTTCCGACGCCGCCCGTAATCAGCTTGGCGATGGTTTGCAGCCCCGACGCCAGGCCGCTGTTCGCCGGGTACTTGGCCGTGCTGCCTGCCTTGATGTCGTAATCTTTGAAGGCTTTTTTCAGTTCCAGGCTGCTGCTGTAAGCTTCGCTGCCGACATTGCGGATAAACTCGGCATTGGACCCGGCGACTGTTCCCTGGGCATACAGCGCGCGCAGGGCTTCCATCTGCTCCCGCTTGTCCCCCGCCTGGCTCTGAAACCCAAAATCCGTGCCGCCGCCGATGACCGATGCCGGGACATCTTCCGAAAAGAGCGTCAGCGGCAGGGACGAGCCGAGTGTGATCCCCGACAGCGGATTGCCCTGAAAATGGCCGTCTTTGTCAAAGTAACGCGCCAGCCAGCCGGTACGCTCCCGCACATCGATCTCGGTGCTGCCGGTCTGCCAGACATCCATTGACTGGAAATGGCTGCGGTTCGGGTTCGGATAGCCCACACCGGTCATCACGGCCAATTGGCCTTTTTCGTACAGGCCCTTGAACGCGCTCATGTTCGGGTGCAGGCCGATCGTGCTGGTAAGCTTGACGACATCATTGGCGGGAACGCCGATCACAGGCCGCGCTTTGGCATAGCCGAGGTCGGTGTAGGGAATGACTGTGTTCAGGCCGTCGTTGCCGCCGGACATTTCAATCACAACGAGTATCTTGCCGCCCGGAATCGGCGGCAGCCTGACTGCCAGCGGGTCGGTCGCTGCCGCCGCCGTCTGCGCCTGCGCGGCGCGCATCAGGACGGTCGGCATTGCCAGACCCAGGCCGACAAAGGTAAGCCCATTGGTCAGAAATTCGCGCCGCGTGGTTGCTCGTGTGATGGACATGAATTGGGTTCTCCCCGTTGCCCCCCCGCCCCCAATAATGGGGGAGCCGGAAAGAGCCGCTCGTAAAATCATCCTGTTCCCCCATTATTGGGGGCTAGGGGGCAAATTACGCCAGTTGATACTCCGGCGCGGATAAAATCAAAGACAGCAGGCCGCCCGCTTTTCCCTCAAAATTGATTTGATTGGAATTGCCGCGCGCATAGCCCAGCAGTGCCTGGCGAGTCTGGGGCGTCGGCATGTGGCCCGGCAGCAGCATTCCCCAGAAAGCGTCTACCATCTGTTCCGGCGTATTCAGGCCGCCCGGAGCCGTGCCGTAAGCCGCAATGCCGCGCCGCAGATGCTCGGAGAGCGTTCCGCGCCGCCCCATCTCATAGGAGATACTGCTGGCGAAGTTGATCCGAGTAATCAGAGTCATGGTGTTCATCCAGGTCTTACCCCCCGGCCAGCCTTTGACATTCGGCGGGTTGAACAAATCCTGGCCCATCGTATGCGTCGCGCCGATCAGCATGTTGTTGGTCGCGGAAAACGGCGCGTCCAGTGTCCGCAGCGCAGTCACGGTGAACTCCACGGGGCTTTTAATTTTGGAATGGAACGCGGTGTCCGAATAAAACGACGGCGCTGTTAAAATCGCCCCGACCACCGCGCGTATGTCGTAGCCGCTCGCAAAATAAACCCGTGCCAGCGGCGCGATGTCGGCAGGGGAGGGCGTTTCATGCACAAAATATTTAAACAGCTTGGTGCAGAGAAAATTGGCGGTCTGCGGCTGGCGGACGACAATATCCAGAATGTCATCGCCGTTGAAGTTGCCGGTCTGCCCTAAAAATGTTTTTTCGCCGTCATCATGCTCCGCAGGGTGAAACGAAAAGGCCATTGTATCCCGGTCAAAGCGCCAGCCGGTAAAGGCCCGCGCGCCTTCCTGCACATCTTTTTCCGTGTAGCCGCTGCCGACTCCCATCGTAAACAGTTCCAGCAGCTCGCGCCCGTAATTCTCGTTCGGCTTGCCTTTTTTGTTGTCCACGCCGTCCAGCCAGACCAGCATGGCGGGGTCGCGGGAAACCGCCTGAAGCATGGTACGGAAATTGCCCAGTGCATGAGCGCGAAATGTCTGGTTCTGCTGCCACATCCAGCGCGGATTGTCTACTTTGTAGTTGGCCGTCGCGAAATGGCCGTGCCAGAACAAAACCATCTTTTCTTCCAGCGGGCGCGGCGTGTGCGACATCCGGTACGTCCACCACTTTTTGACGCTTCCCATGTCGTCAAAGTCCACATAATCGCCCTGGATGTCCTGCAAGACCTCGCTCATGTGGTCGGGGAATTGTTCGGGGTGCAGCAGGCTGTCCGTAGTTCCGGCGACGCCCATCCGGGCGTACTGTGTCCATTCCACCGGGCGCGCGCCAAATCCCGCGCGCCGAAGCAGATGTCCCAGCTTGCGGGTTTCCGTCGGATTAAGTGTCATCGTTAAAGCCTCCAAAGAAGCGGCAGAGCAAAAGGCTAGTTAAAGGGGTACTGTCATGGACAGACGAATTATTATACCAAAGAGTTCAGCTTAATTGCAAAAATACTTTTCGGGAGCGTTTCTGAAAAACACAAATCCCGGCCCTGGAGGGCCGGGACTGTGATGTACTGATTACTGCCCTGGCCCGCCGTCGGGGGGCGGGCCGTCGCCGGGAGGGCCGTCGGGGGGCGGGCCGTCGCCGGGAGGGCCGTCGGGGGGCGGGCCGTCGCCGGGAGGGCCGTCGGGGGGCGGCCCCTGGCCGGGAGGAGGCGGCGGCGGATGCGAATGGGCGCGAACGCTGGTCGCATTGGTTCCATCCGTGCTGGAAACCTCCGCAAAATTCCCGGCGGTCAGTCTTCCCGCCGTCACTGTCTTGCCATCCCGCGTGATGGTGGTCGAGGAACCAATGGCGAATGTTTTCGCAGTGCCTCCCCGATCCGTCACAGTGATGGACGCAGCGCTGACGGCGGTGATTTTGCCCACTCCGCCCTTGCCTCCCGGATTGGGCGGCGGCGGGCCACCCTGCGCCAGCGTCGGGACGCTCAGCGACAAAGCCAGCAAAATCGGGCCGAGCAAGTTCCATTGCGTTTTGCGTAACGACATCTCGTTACCTCCTTTTGTTTCCAAAGATTGCGTTCACGGGAAAAAGCCTGCTTGCTGCTTTCCCTTAGCCTGATTATAAAGGGCAATTATGAAAACGAAATGAAAATCAAAACGAGATTTTAGTCCCAAAAAAGGGCAGGGTTTATCCCTGCCCTTTTGCCCGCGAACTGCACTGGCTCCCGGCGCTACGCTTCTTCATCCGACGCGCTGCCGAGAACAAACTCTTCGGTGATTTCTACCGACACGATCTCCGCCACGCGCTCGGCAGCCGCCTCTGCCGGAGCCGATGCGCGGCGGGGCGGGAGGCCGGGAAGCAATGTCTCAATGTCCAGCGGCGGATTGGCCGCATTGCTCCGATCAGGAGAGCCTTCCGCCATCTGCGCGGCGCGCTCGGCATCGCGCCGGGCGCGGGCGGCGGCTCGCCGACGCTGCCAGCGGGAACGGCGCACTTCGCCGGCGGCATCGCCTTCGCCCGATTTTTCTTCCGTGTCCGCTTCGCCCCCGGACAGAAGTTCATTTCCCGCAGAAATCTCGTCGGCGTCCGGCAGCGGCCCGCTGACTGTTTCCAGGCCAGGAATGGCGTCAAAACGCGGTGCGTTTGCTGCTTCGGACTGCGATTCCTCGCGGGACGGGCGCGGCGGCGGCGAAACGCGGGGCGGCTCCTGCACGCGAGGCGCTTCCTGCGGCTCGGCGGCAGACGGCGCGGGCAGTTCCAGGCCGGTGGCGGCAGCCAAAGCCTCGCCGTCGCCCCAGAGCAGCAGGCGCGTGGTGCGGGCGCGGAGAAACAGGCGAGCTGTGCGCGTCCCGGACGCGATGATTTTGTCTTCAGCGACATCATACACCGACGCCCGGCGAGGCAGGGCAACGGTGCGCTGCCCGGTAAACGAGCCGTGAATAGTCAGCGCCCCGTTTTCTCCGGCGTAAACAATGTCGTCCTGTGCATCATAGACGGGAACGCCCGCATAGGCGTACAATCCGCGCACAAGTTCAGTGGTTAGGTACGGGTCGCCAAAGAAAACCGATTTCCAGCCGCCTTTATGCTCGCGGGTCGCCAGAGAC
This sequence comes from Capsulimonadaceae bacterium, assembly GCA_965277095.1. GTDB lineage: Bacteria > Armatimonadota > Armatimonadia > Armatimonadales > Capsulimonadaceae > JANXMY01. Next base: position 988,859 of record OZ255718.1, on the reverse strand, counting down.
GCCGCGCCGGAGGCGGCATATTCGGCGACCACCGCGGCCTGCGGATCAGTGACGGCCAGAAGCGGGTTGAGTATTTCTTCCTGCCCGATGCGCTTGATGCCCCGGAGGCGCTCCGTAATGGGATGCTTGAGGTCGGTCGGCTGGGAGCCGCCGCGCGAGTTCCAGGGCTGCCGGCGCAGGGACATTCCGACGACTTCGCCGACTTCTTCCGATGATGGCCCGTTTTCATCAAACAAGCCCGGTGCATACAGCCAGGCCAGCGTCCTGCCGGGCCGCTGAAGCTTCTCCCGAATCGCCTGCCGCTCGGAAGTCGTCAGGCGCAGGGCATTGAGAAAAAGGTACAGCTTGGCGGCGGGGAAATCATCGCGCACGACATCGCTCTGCAAATAAAAGCCGACCGAAGCGCCTGCGCGCAATAACAAGTCGCGTGTCCGGCTGACCAAATGCGTTCCCAGCCCGTCCGCGTCGTTTTTCAGGTATGCCAGCGAGGCTTCGTCGGTCAGCACGGCGACATCCGGCGGAGGCAGCGGCGAGGGGGCGATCTTGTCGCAGCGGGCCGCCTGGTCGCGCAGGCCGCCCAGCTCATGCCAGATGTCCGGGCTGTTTAGCCATCCCTGCCCCCAGAGGTCCATCCAGGTGACGCCGGCGTTATGGGCCAGCGCCGCGCCGAAATGCCGCTGATGAATCGCCTGCGTGTCCGCGCCGGAGACGATTTTCGGATTGTAATCGTCCTCTGTTTCCGTGTCGGCCAGAAACGTTTTCGTGTCGTCTTCCACCAGCCACAGCTTGCCATGCAGCGCCACCGAGTCCACAGGCGCGCCAAACGCGGCGGGGCTGCCTGCCGCGCGTCCGGCATAGGAGTTCGGCCCGGCAACAATATCAATGTGCGGCGAACCGAGCAGCTTGCCCAGCGCCAGATGACCCGAATCGTTACGGGCTGCAAATTCCAGCGTGTAGCCATATGAGGCCGCGACAATCAAATGCCCCTGGGACAATGTTTTGACGGTTTTCGCCAGCGCGGCGATTACTTCGGCGACTAACTCCGAGCAAAACTGGGCGTAATCCACCCATCGGCCCTCGCGCCGGTCGGCATACAGGGGCGTATCCGTCTTCTTGATCGGCGGGTTCTGCCCCGGCCAGTCTGGAACCGCCGCATCCTCCCAGGTCACCGAGCCATGCTGCCAGGCGGCGCGCAGCGCATGAAGCCCCTGATATTTGGCATGAAGCCAGTTCTGGAACGCCGTTTGATTGGGCAGCGAAAGATCATAGCCCGCCGAGGCATCGTAGAACCATTCCCCGCGGTCTAAATGGAAACCCAGTACCCGGTCGCCGCCAGGCGTCGACGGATCGGCGAAATGCGCGATTAATGCTTCCAGCGCATCCACGCAGTCCGCCCAGAAATCCGTGGAGGCCAGCGATACATCGCCCGCGCTGCCGTCCGCATACCGGGTCATCTGGTCTTCATGGGTGCGCGCCCAGTAGTTCGTCGGCACAAATTGCAGGCGCGGCAGAAAAAATCCGTCCGGGTCCGCCGCCAGCACCTGCTGAACCAGCGCGTCAATCGCTTCAAAAGAGCGGTTCCCGTAGGCATTTCGCAGGGGCAGATACATGACGCCCGAAAACAGATGAATTCCATTCGCTGCGGCTTGACGGATTTGGGCGTCTACCGTTTCGCCCTCGGCTGCCGTCTCCGCGTTGACAAAAAAGAAGTAGGGCAAATGCTCCGCGCCGCTGACCGCAATTCGTGCCAGCCCGCGCTGAGGGTGAACCACTCGCGCAGACACGCGCGGCGTCTGGGACGCATCGGCGGGCGGAAAAACTTGGGAAACAATCGGCGGCGCAAAATATGTCGGCGGCGCAGGCGGCGGCCAGGCGGGCAGGGAGTCGTCCTCGTCTTCTTCCGGTGTCACGGCCTCCACCACGACATCGTCCAGAAGCAGAGGCGCGCCTGCCGCTTCCAGCATCTCGGTGGTCGGGTCTTCCCGATCTCCCCGGCGGCGGCGGCTTCGGCGCGAGCGCTTGCCGGTTTTTCCGGTATCTTCTGCGGTTTCCGGCTCCTCGCCCGTGTCAAGACCCGGCGCTTCCAGATCGGCACTCTCGCTTGCGGCAAGCGTTTCCGTTGGAGCGGCGGCACGGCGGCCTCGACGGCGGCGCGACGGAGCGGCTGCTTCCGGGGCTATTTCTTCGGCAGCCTGGGGCGCGGCGTCGACGGGGGAAGGAGTCTCAGCCGCCGTGCGCGGCTGCCCGCGCCGCCGCTTGGGAGCCGGCGATGCCTCTGCGGGGGGAGCTGAAGGAGGAAGCAAGGCTGGCGTTTCGGACGGAGCCGAACGGGTGCGTCCGCGCCGCCGGCTGCCGCCGGGGTCGCTCTCTGCCGCTGGAGCTGGGGCCGCCGGCGGGACAACGGCTTCCGCAGGCGCTGTTTCATTGACCGCCGCGCGGCGTCCCCGGCGGCGCACCGGTGCGTCCGCCGGCGGCTCGGCAGGCGCAGCCGCTTCGGCAGGCGCAGCCGCTTCGGCAGGCGCAGCCGCTTCGGCAGGCGCAGCCGCTTCGGCAGGCGCAGCCGCTTCGGCAGGCGCAGGCGCCTCGGTGGGAGACGTTTCCGACGCAGGCCGCCGGCCCCGTCGCCGGGGAGGCGCTGCGTCTGCCGGCGCGTCCGCCATTACCGGGGCTTCGGTGTCCGGTGTGTCTGTGGCTGGTGCCTGCGTTTTTCGCGGGGCGCGGCGCCGCACCGGCTTGGGAGGCTCAGAGGGGGAAGCGCCGGCACTCTTTGTGTTTGTATCTTCGGCGTCGGTCTGGGAAGCAGTCGCCGGCGGCGTCTCGGCCTGGGCCGCGTCTTCGGCGGCGGGGCTGTGAGACGCCGGGGTGCGTCGTGTCCTGGGCATAATGGTTTTGACTCCGTGCTTAAAATGGTGCATCGCTGGCGACGCTATGTTCATTATACTGGATTCCCGGCCCGGTGTCAAAGTGCCTGCCAAAGAAATCAGGGCAATTGCATCTAACTTGTGATGACTTTGACCAAATAGTCGTTGTCCCAGCCCGCTCGTAAGCGCCGGTTCTTCACGCCGTTCTTGTCCGTCTTCTCCTGGCGCAGCAGGTTCAGGGCCAAATGCCTGAGTGTCGCCAAGTTCTGCGGGCTGTGATCGCGCCGGACACGGCTGCAATCTTCGGCAAACGCCATGTCCAATACCCAGTGCAGGCTGTTTTCTATGCCCCAATGCTCCCGCACCACAGACAATACCTTTTTGGCGTCGGCAGGTAGGCTGGACAAAAAGTAGCGGCTCTCGGTCGTCGTCTTTCCGGCCACCGTTCTTTGGCTCTGCACTTTCGCCACGCTGCGAAGCCCTGTCCAAGCCGAAGGTTCGTCTGTTTCGTCCAGCCAGTGAATCTGCTCCGTCACAAAGCAGCGACGTGTTTCCTGTCGCCCGTGATCATAATCCTGGCTTTGGTGAAACGAACACGCAAGATCGACTGCACCCTCCGCCTCTCCCCAGGCAAACAAACGGCGCACTTCATCGTGCAAGAGAGGATGATTATCCTTGAGCGCCAAAACATAATCGCCGCCCTGCTCCGTGATCTGCCTGGCAATGGCCTTCTGGCATCCCATCGCATCGGTCGTCACAATTGCTCCCGAAAGGTCGAACATCGCAAGAAGCAGCGGCAGGGCCGTGATCTCGTTGCTTTTGGCCTCGACCTTCACTTGCCCCAGCACCAGGCGGCTTTCACAGGCCCAGGCAGAAACCATGTGAATGGCCCCTTTGCCGGACGCCGTATCGAAGCTGTGCCGAAGCATCTTGCCGTCCAGAGCGATAGTTCGCCCCTGCGTCTGGGTGTGCATCTGCTGTGTCCAGGCCAGAAAACATCGTCCAAAAGCATCGGGATCGAGGCAGGCAAAGACGCGCCCGAAAGTATCATGGCTAGGAATGCCGCTGGGCAATTCCAATCCCAGCCGTTCTTTGAGCCACGCTTCTTTGGCCTGCCCAAAGCGGGAGACAGCGACAAAATCGTCTGCCCCGCAGATGAGAGCGCAGAGGGCAATGACCAAAATATCCAAAAGCGAGTGCCGCTGCGTTCGCTGAACACGCGGATCGGGCAAATCGGCAAAGTGAGTAAGCAAAGTGTGAGACATCGGGCAACTCCCAGAAACAATGCCTCAACTTACCACACTTCAAATTTAGATGCAATTGCCCTGCCAAAGAAATGGAGAAACACGGCAGCAGGATTCCGCGCAGAGCAGGCGAACTTAGGATAACAGAAGTTGTCTGCAACTTTTTTCCTGCCGCCGGGTCTGAGAAAATAGAAAGGCAGCGTGATGATGGCTCCGATTGAATTTGGACACTGGTATTACTTGATTTACCTCGTGCCGGGTGGGATCGCCCTGCTGCTTTTGCTGCTGTCGGCGCTGGGCGGACGCATGAATCACCATCACAGCGGCGCTGGACACGGACATCATGCGCCTGCTGCTCCCGCACACACTCACGCGGCAATGGCCCATACGCCGCACTCACATGCGGCGGGCCATTCCCAGACGCATAAAGCGTCTGCGGCGCGGGGACAAACGCCCCTGTCGTTTTTTGGGGTCGGGCGTGTTCCCGCGCCGCTCGTTTGGGGCAGTGCGCTTCTCGGCTGGGGGCTGTTCGGGTTCTGGGGAACGCAGTTTTGGCAGCGGGGCCTGCATGTTCCGGGTCTGTTCGCCCTGCCCGCGCTGGCGACGGCGCTGGCAGGGGCTTTTGTGACGGAGAAAGCGACGGTGGAGGCCGCTTCCCGGTTTCTGCCAAACGATGAAACCTATGCGACGGATGCCGTGGAACTCTGCGGTCTGATGGGAACAGTGGTGTTTCCCGTAGACGAGGCGCGAGGCCGGGTGCATATTTACGACGCGCATGGGACGCTGCACGATATGTCCGCGCGGACTGCTCCGAATGCGCCGCCGGTGGCGCGTGGGGAAAAGTTCTGGTGGTGGACTACAATGCGGCGCGGAACGACATGATCGTAGAAGAAGTGGGTTCTTAAAGGAGAAAATAAATGGGACTGGCAATGCTGATTGTGGGGGCCGCATTGATGCTCGGCCCGATGTTCCTGCCGATGATTGGCTTTGTGGAAAAAGCTGTGCTGGGAATCGTTGGCCTGATCTTATTTCTGATGGGGCTGGTGATTACGGTTTGGACTTCGCTGTACAAGAAAACGTCGGCGGATCAGGCGTTTGTGATGACGGGGCAGGGCGGCTCGCGCGTGGTGCTGGACGGCGGGGCGTTGGTCATTCCGATCTTTCACCGTATCACGGAAGTCAACCTCCGTACCATGAAGCTGGGAGTCAACCCGCATGGGCCGAACGCGCTGATTACCCATGACAACCTGCGCTCCGATATTCTGGCCCAGTTTTATATTCGCGTACAAGCCGACCGCGAGCATATTTTGAACGCCGCCCGGTCGCTGGGCGATAATTCGGTCAACGCGGAAAACGTGGAAAGTCTGGTCAGCGAAAAATTGGTTTCCGCTCTGCGGGCCATTGCCTCGCAGATGGATTTGTTTGAGATACACACCAAGCGCGACGAGTTTGCCGAGCGGGTCAAAGAGCATGTCAAGTCAGATTTGGAAGCCAATGGTCTGCTGCTGGAAAGTGTCACGATCTCGGAACTGGATCAGACTGACCCCTCGGAGCTGTCCGACAACAACGTGTTTGACGCGCAGGGTAAGCGGAAAATCACCGAAATCACGGCGGCAGCGATGGTGGAGCGCAACAACCTGGAGCGGGCAGCGGAACAGGCACGCAAAAATCAGGATGTCACCACGCGCCAGTATATTCTCAACCTGGAGCGCCAGCAGGCCGAAGCCGAGGCCAACCAGCGCACGCAAATCGCGCTGATTCAAGCCACCAAAGATCAAGAGTCGCAGCAGGCGGTGATCGCCCAGCAGCGAGCCGTGGAAACGTCGCAGATTGAAAAGCAGCAGGCCGTGGAAACCGCCGAGATCGGACGGCAGCAGGCTGTTCAGGTTGCACAGGTCGCCCAGGAAAAGGCAGTACAGACGGCCACCATTGCGCGTGAACAGGAATTGCAGACCGCCGCCGTGGTTCGCGACCAGGCCGTGGCGCTGGCCGAGCGCGGCAAGCAGATTGCGGTCGCCAATCAAGAAGCGGAACGCGCACGGGCCGAGGAAAAGTCCTTGATCGCGCAGGCCGCGCAGGAAAAAGCCAATCAGGAAGTCGTCACCGTCACCCAGATCGCGGAAGCCGAGCGCGAAGCCAACAAAAAACTGATCGCCGCGCGCCAGGAAATCGAGCGGGATAAAATCCGCCTGCAAACCGAGGCGCAGGTCTCCGCGTTCACCAAAGTCACCAATGCCCAGGGCGAACAGGAAGCCGCCGCCAAGCAGGCCGACGCCCGCTTGCAGCTTGCTCAGGCGGATGCTCAGTCGCGGGAACTGGTCGCCCGCGGCGAAAAGGCCCAGCAGCTTGTTCCGGTGGAGATTTCCCGCGAAAACGTCAGCGTCGAACAGGCCCGCGTGGATGTCGAGCGGCGTCAACTGGAAAACCGGCAGGAGTTCGCCGAAGCGGGCATTCGGCTGGAAATTGAAAAGCTGCGAATACAGGCCGACAAAGAAGTGCAGCAGGAGTTCGCCCGCGCCCTGGCGTCGTTCCTCTCGCATGGCAACATGACACTGTACGGGACGCCCGAAACCGCGCAAAAGATGATGGACAACATGGCCAAGGGCTTTGGCGTCCGCGCCATGGCCGAAGGGTTCCTCAGCGGCAGCAATGGACATGGAAGCGGTAACGGACACGGCGGAAACGGCTCCAACGGCAGCGGGCAGGCTGGAAACAATGTTGACGCCCTGCTGGGCAATCTCGGCAAGCTGATCGGCCCTGCCGTGGAAAAGATGACCGGCCAGGGCGGCCCGACGACGGAGCAGGCGGACGCCATCGCCCGCGCTCTCGCCGCCAGCCCCCAGGCATTGCAGGCCATCGCCGACGCTTTGGCCGGTGAAGCCAAGCGCACCGACGCGCCGCCGAACGAAGCCAAGGCAATGCCGGGCAAGCCGATCGTGGTCAAGGCCGTCCCGGTGGGGACAAAATAGCAGACCCTGCCGCGGGGTGCAGTAGCCCGCACCCCGCGGCAGCAAAACCATGCCATGAATGGCACGGCGGCAATTTTCGTTTTGAACCATTGAGGCTGCCTTGCGTCAGCAGGGGAAACTCTGTCCGTGCAAGGTGACTTCTCGTGCTTAACCCATTCGCGCCGCGCCGCGTTCTGCCGCGAAACCTCCCTAAAATCCTGCTTGCGGCGCTTGCGCTGGCGAGCATCGTGCCAGTCCCCGTGTTTGCCCAGGTCGTTTATTCGCCGCAGCAAGCTACTTCGCCGCAGCAAGCCGCACCCCAGACTCCCCAGCGGGGCCGGCGCGGGCGGCGGGCCGCGCAGCAGGCCCAGCAGCAATATCAGCAGCAGTACCAGGCGTACCTGCAAAGCCAGCAGGGTCAGCAGGCCGGTGGCGCATCGGCGTCTTCCCCGCGGCGTCCGGTGCGTCCGCTGCCGCCGGTGGACGTAGACGACTTTGTCAGCTCTGCGCCTGCGCTCGGCACGAACGGCCTGCTGTATTTCAGCTCCTGGAACCACAAGGTCACGGCGATTGACCAGCAAACCGGAAAAACGCGCTGGAAATTCACTACCGGCGGCATTCTGAACGCCACGCCTACAGTGGATGCCGGCGGGACGGTATATGTCACCTCGCGCGATAAAAATGTCTATGCGCTGGACGGGAAAACCGGCGCAAAAAAATGGCAGTTCTCCGCCGGCAGCCCGCTGGATACGCAAGTAGCGGTCGGCGCATCCGGCCTGGTCTATGTGGGAACATCCGGCAAAAAAGTAATCGCGCTGGATGCCAAAACGGGCGCAAAAAAATGGGAGCAGGCCACGGTGCTGGAAGCGTCCTCGCCGGCGATTGGACAGCACAACACGGTGTATGTGTCCGCCGGCAAGCTGTACGCGCTGGATGGGGCCACGGGAGCCGTCAAGTGGAGCCTGGACCTGAGCGTTCTGCCCAGCCAGGCCCCGGCTGTCGGGCCGGACGGCACGGTGTATGTCGGCACGACGGAGGCACAAATCTTCGCACTGGACGGCGCGACCGGACATACTCTCTGGCAGTTCGCGTCGGAACACAGCATTGACTACCCCCTTGTTCTCAGTCCGAGCGGAACCCTTTATGCCAGTGCGGAAAAATTGTTCGCGCTGCGCGTGTCCGACGGCAAAGAGCGCTGGGAACTGGCCGGCGACGGCAGCGCCTGGTCCGCGCCGGTGATTGGCGACAACAATGTGGTCTATGCCGGGTACGACGATTCCAAAGTATACGCGCTCAATGCGACCACCGGACAAACAAAATGGCAGTTTGCGACCGGCGACGGGATGCTTTGTTTCCCGGCGCTGGGGCCCAATGGCAGCGTGTATTTCCAGTGCGAGGGCGACTCCAAAATCTATGCCCTCAATCACGGCACGGGCCGCCCGCTCTGGATCGCCGATCAGGACCCGCTGCCGGGTACGCTGCAAACGGTCGCTGTTGATGTTCCGGCAGCGCGGGGCAGGTAGGAATTTGCTGCGCGCACGGCGAATAAAGCGTCATGCAACCTACACCTGATACCGAAATCACATTAACGCATGGCGACTGGCAGCTTGTCGTGGCTCCTTACGGTGCGTCCCTGCGCGGCCTGTCCAGGCGCACCGCGGCTGGCAGCCTCCAAGAAGTCGTCACAGGATACACCGGCGCGTCCGGCAAAGTCGGCGCGCAGGGGGATGTGCTGATTCCCTTTCCCGGACGAGTCGCCGCCGGTCGTTATACGTTCCAGGGCAAGACGTACCAGATGGACAAAAACGACACGGAAGGCCCCAATGCCATTCACGGCTTCCTGCGAAAAACTCTCTGGGACTCCGAGCAGTCGTCTGACTCCGAGCAGTCGTCTGCCCAGGAAGTGACGTTTACGACCGCGCTGGCCGCTGACGCCCATCCCGGCTACCCATTTGCCCTGGGTGTGCGAGTCACCTATTCCCTGGGAGACGCCGGCCTGACCTGCGCGTTTGCCATCGGCAATGTCGGCGACCAGACCGCTCCTGTCGCGGCGGGATTTCACCCCTATTTCACCGTCGACTCTGCCTTGATTGACACGGACACGCTCCAGGTTCCTTTTGAATCATATTTGGAGTACCAAAATCTGCTCCCCACAGGCCGCGTACTGCCGGTTGAGGGAACGGATTTTGATTTCCGCTCGCCCCATGCCGTCGGCGGCACGGTCTTCAATACCTGCTATCTGGGGCCGAAGCGCGACTCAGACGGCCTGCTGCGAATTCACCTGCGCGACGAGGGCGCGCAAAACTCGCTGACGGTTTGGATGGACCAAACCTTTGAGTACGTGGTGCTGTATTCCGGCGACCCGCTGCCGGAAAGCCACCGCCGCCGCGCTCTTGCCATTGAGCCGATGACCTGCGGCTCCGATGCCTTCAATCATCCTGCATGGGGCCTGGTGTCTCTGCCGCCGGGCGGGACGCTCTCCGGCGCGTGGGGTGTGACCGGCCAATAATAGCCGGTAAAAAGGAACCTTATGTCTGCTGCATTTTTTACGCCAGCATCGCTGCTTGCTTTTCTGAGCATATTTTGTGCCGGCGTCTCGCTTACCGGGCCGCTGCGTGCCGATGCCGCCAAACCCTTCCTGCACCCCCTGTTTACCGATAACATGGTCTTGCAGCGCGGCCTCGCCGACCCAATTTGGGGATGGACGACACCGGGAAAAGTCGTTACGGTTTTTCTCAATGGCCGGAAAGCCAGAGCCATTGCCGGTGCGGACGGCAAATGGATGGCAAAAATTGGCCCGTTCCCGGCGGGCGGCTCGTATACGCTGTCGGTATCGGGGACGCAGACGGCAGTGACGCTTAAAAATATTCTCATCGGCGATGTGTGGATTTGCTCCGGGCAGTCCAACATGGAGTTTGGGATCGGCAACACCAACAATGCACACGCCGAGATCGCGGCCGCAAACTATCCCCGTATTCGTCTGTTCAAAGTTTCGGACATCCCGGCTTCCACTCCGCGTGACACCGTGCCGACCAATGCCGCCGAAGGCCACTGGCAGGTCTGCTCCCCGCAGACCGTGGTGATGGGCGGCTGGAACGGTTTCACCGCCGTCGGCTACTTTTTTGGAAGGGACTTGCAGCAGTCCCAGCATGTGCCTATCGGTCTGATTGAATCCAACTGGGGCGGAACCATCGCCGAGGCCTGGACGAGCGCTCAGGCGCTAAACACCCTGCCAGATTTTCAGCCGGCTGTGGCCGCGCTTCAGCGGTCGGTAGAAGCCGAAAAAAACGGCGGCACGCGCGCGCAGGCGGTGGCCGCCTGGTATGCCAAACATGATCCTGGCTCCACGGGCGGATTGGGCTGGGCCGACCCGGCGCTGGATGTGTCGTCGTGGAAAACCATGTCGCTGCCGCAGCTTTTTCAGGATGCAGGCGATCCGGTGCTGGCAAAAATCAATGGCGTGGTCTGGTTCCGCCGGACATTTGATCTGCCGGCGGGAGACGCCGGCAAAGATGCCGTGCTGCACCTGCTGGTCGATGACAATGAAACAACGTGGGTAAATGGAACTCAGGTCGGTGCGACGGAAGGCTACCAGACGCCACGCGCGTACAAGATTGCAGCGGGGCTGCTGAAGCCGACCGGCAATGTGATCGCCGTGCGCGTGCTGGATACCGGCGGCAAAGGCGGCATTTATGGCGACCCGGCGGGCTTGAGCCTGGAAGTTCCCGGCGGTACGGCTGGTGTTCCTCTGGCCGGTCTGTGGGCTGATAAACTGGGAACCACGCTTCCCGCCGACGACCCTGCGCCTGCCGCGCAGCCCAGCAATCCCAATGTCGTGACCGTGCTGTACAATGGCATGATTGCGCCCCTGATTCCGTTCGGCATCAAAGGCGCGCTCTGGTATCAGGGCGAGGCCAATGCCGGGCGCGGCAAGCAGTACCAGACGCTTCTGCCGACGATGATCAAAGACTGGCGCGAGCGCTTCGGCGTCGGCAGCTTTCCATTTTTAATCGTTCAGCTTGCCGGCTGGCAGCCGGGAGGCGACGCTTATGCGGAGCTGCGGGAAGCGCAGTTTTTAACGGCCCAAAATTTGCCCAATACCGGCATCGCGACGGCGATTGACATCGGTGATCGGCTCAACATTCACCCCACAAACAAGCAGGATGTCGGCCATCGTCTGGCCCTGGTGGCGGAAGCGACTGTGTACGGGCAAAAATTGGAGTACTCCGGCCCGGTCTACAAATCCATGGCCGTAGAGGGCGGTGCGGTGCGCGTCTCGTTTGCCCACCTCGGCGGCGGGCTGACGGCCAAAGGCGGTGGGCCGCTGGCTGGTTTCACCGTGGCGGACGCGGACGACGGTTTTGTTCCCGCAGATGCCCGGATTGAAGGGAATGCGGTGATTGTTTCCAGCCCGCAGAGGACACATCCCGCCGCCGTGCGCTATGACTGGGCAGGCTACCCGGACGGTACGCTCTGCAACAAAGCCGGACTGCCTGCGTTTCCATTCCGCACGGACATTCCTGTGCCGGTTCCCACTCCCGCCCTGCCGAAGAACGCCGGGGCCAATCTGGCGGCGGGCAAGCCTTATGTTTGCAGCGATCCGAACACCCACAATTTCGGGATCGGGGGCTTAACCGACGGCTCCTGGGACGCCGATAATATGCACTGCTTTGCGACCAATGACGCCGATGCGTTTCCCAAAACAGTGACAATTGATCTTGGGCAAACAGCCCCCGTTGGCCTTGTGATGATCGGTGTGCCGCCCTTTGGGTCCACCAAAACCATTCAGGTCTCCGTCAGCGCGGATGGGAAAACGTTTACCGGCGTCGGCAGCCATGTCTTTTCGCAGCGCAAGGAAGCAAAACTCCTGTTTGCTTTCCCCGCCGTTCGCACCCAGTTTGTCCGGCTGACCTACCCGGATCACTATGACGACGCGGTGGATTACTCGAACACCTTTGTCTTCACAACCGAGTGCCAGGTCTACGCGCCCACGAACTAACGCGGCACCTTGCAAAGCGGGCGAATTCATTCGCCCGCTTGTGTCACTGCACGGTCGGAGATTTAGGCGCGTCCGGTTTCAGACGTTCCAGCACGACTTCCTTGCGCTGAACCATGACGCCACCCGGCGCAAAGATACCGACAATGACCTGCTCGCCCACCACTTCCAGGATTTCGACCTCAACGGTGTTCAAACCCTCCCCGATTTGAATGACTGAGCTGCTGCCGTCGTGCGGGCGGCGATTGAAAAGATGCATCAGGCGGATACCTTTACATTATGATAATCTGCGCGGCCATATCCGCCTGCCTTGCATAAATCATGCCAAGTAAAGATACCAGTGAAAAAAAGGCCGCTTTTTCCAAAAGAAACCCACCAGGGGTGTCTCATGGTACAATGCTGCCATGAAAGTCACCGTTCTCGGCTGCGGCACTTCTCACGGCGTTCCCATGATCGGCTGCGACTGCGCGGTCTGCATCTCTTCTGACCCGCGCAACCAGCGCCTGCGCCCGTCCATTCTCGTCACGGCGGACGACGGCGCAAACATTCTGGTGGACACACCGCCGGAAATGCGTCTGGCTTTGATCGCCGCTCATGTCCGGCGACTGGATGCCATTCTCTACACGCACTCTCACGCCGACCATGTGTTTGGCCTGGATGATGTGCGGACATTCAATTATCGCACCCAAAAAGCGATGCCTGTGTATGCCGAGCCGGACGTGCTGGATGATCTGCGGCGCATTTACGCTTATATCTTCAAGCCCACGCAGGCCGGCGGCGGCAAGCCGCAGGTGGAGCTGTATCCCCTCCAGTCGGGCCAGCCGCTGACGCTGCATGGACTGGACATTCTGCCCCTGCGTGTCTGCCACGGACGCCTGCCGGTTCTGGCCTACAAATTCGGCTCGCGCTTCGCGTATGTCACCGATGTCAGTGTGATCCCGCCGGAAACCTGGCCGTATTTGGAAAATCTGGACCTGCTGATGCTGGATGCTGTCCGCCGCGAACCGCACGAGACCCACTTTCACCTCGACGCCGCTTTAGAGACCATCGCCCTGCTCCAGCCCAAACGCACTTTGCTGACCCATTTGTCCCATGACTACGACTACGCCCCCACCAATGCCGAGTTTCCCCCCGGCGTGGAACTCGCTTACGATGGACAGGAGATATTTTTATGAAGCTGAAAGCCAGAAAGCGAGGGAATAAATTCCTCTCGCTCTATTTTAGTCGTCCTTCGGACGGAAGATTCAAACGTTCGCCCAATCTCCTGCGTCCGAAGGACGATAAATTTCAGCGAGAGGAATTTATTCCCTCTCGCTTTCTCATCACCGCCGCGCTTCTGGCCCTGCTGAATCTTTCTTCTTTGCCCTCTGACGCCGCTCCTGGCCCGCGCTACACCGTCATTCCCCTGCAATCCGTCCCCGGAACCGAAAGCGAGGACACGGCTCACGCCGAGCTTCGGGAGCTCAATAACAAGGGCGAGGCCGCTGGCTCCGCCGGAGCGCACGGGCATTTTCAGGCAGTACGCTGGGACGCGCAGGGCAAAATCACCATTCTGGGAAAGCCGTCGGACTCTCTCAGCGAGGCGGAAGGCATCAATGATCGAGGGCAAGTCATCGCCTATGCCTCCAAGCCCGGCCACTCCCTGGCAGCAGGGCTGTTTCTGGTGGACGCGGCAGGAGCGCATTTGATTGCGCCGCCTGCCGGGACGGAATCGATGGGATTTATCGGTGGCGAGGCCATCAACGCTGCCGGGCAAGTCGTTTTCAACACGCAGACGAAAGGTTCCTTGCCGTTCCGCGCGTTTCTGGATGATCACGGCGTGATGATCGATCTGGGTCATCTGCCTCTCCGCAGCTTTGAAGCGGCGTCCTGCCAGGTAAGAGGCGTTGCGCTGAACAACTCCGGCATGGCGGCGGGGGACAGCCAGATCAGCCTGAAAGATGCGGATGGGATGCCGCTTCTGCCCACTCATGCCTTTCTCTGGCAAAAGGGCGTGATGACCGATCTGGGCGTCCCGCCCGGCTATGACGACTCTTCGGCGACGGCGCTGAATGACAAGGGCGATGTGATCGGCACGATGAGCCGCGAGGCTGAAACGTCAGACGCCTCGCCCTTTTTTCAGGGGCATGGCTTTTTGTGGCACAGCGGGCATTTAATTGATCTGGGCGTACTGCCCGGCTGCCGCTACACCGAGCCGAAGGGGATCAATAACCAGGGCCAGATTGTCGGCAACTCGTACAACATTGTCAAGGTAGAAGATGGCTATTCCCAATCGGGCGGCGCGCTGGGCAGCGGCGTTTTTCTGTGGCAGAACGGCAAAATGCAGGATTTGCAGCGTCTGGTTCCCCCCGACTGGCAGCTTCAAACCGCCGTCGCCATCAACGACCGGGGCGACATCCTCTGCACCGGCTACCATTCCGGGATGCCCTCGCACGACCTGGGCAGCGGTGCATTTCTCCTGCGCCTGCGCTGACTTTTCCCCGCTGATAAAATAAATGCAGTTTTTTTAGCATACCTCTTGACTCTTCCTAATAAAAGTGCTATATTTTTAGCATGAACACCCACGAAACGCTTTCGCGCCGCGAGCGGCAGATCATGGACATCGTGTACCGGCAGGAAAAAGCCACCGCCGCCGAGGTGTTAGGGTCTTTGCCTGACCCACCTTCCTACTCCTCCGTCCGCGCCCTGCTGGGCATTTTGGAAACCAAAGGCCATCTGCGGCATCTCAAAGACGGCGCGCGTTATGTCTACTTGCCCACCCGTCCCCGCCAGAACGCCGCCCGCTCCGCGCTGCATCAAGTGGTGCAGACTTTTTTCGCCGGCTCTGTGGAACAAACGGTTGCCACGCTGCTTTCCGCCTCCGACACTCCGCTGTCTCAGCCCGAATGGGAGCGTTTGTCCGCCCTGATTGACCGCGCCAAAGAGGGAGCCGAAAAATGACCTTACTCACTATTTTGCTTCTCAAAACCCTGCTCGTTTTCGCCGCCGCCGGCCTGGCTTTGATCGCTCTGCGCCGCGCTTCGGCCTCCGCCCGTCATCTGGTCTGCCTACTCACCCTGGCCGCGTTGCTGGCCTTGCCCTGTCTTTCGCTGGCCCTACCGGGCTGGCAGATGCTTCCTGCATGGACGCCGCCTGCCGTGTCTGCGCCGGTCAGCCCCCCGGCTCCCACTCCAGTCATCCCCCTGACCTCCAATAATGGGGGAACCGGAGAAGATAAGAGGGCAGAGACAAGCCCAGCCCCTACGGGCCTATTTCCGGCTCCCCCATTATTGGGGGCTGGGGGGCAGAACGCGCCGCCGCGCCCGTTTCCCTGGCTCCACGTTGTCATTGCCCTTTACGCCTTCGGCGTTCTGCTGGCCCTCACGCGGCCTCTGCTGGGTCTCTGGGGCATCCGTCAATTGTCCCGCATCAGCGTTTCCGTGATTGATACCTCTATGCAGGCCCTCGCTGCCGATTGTGCCGCCGCCCTGCGCCTGCCTCGTCTGCCCGCGCTGCGTCAGGCCGCCGTTCCCGTGCCGATGACCTGGGGCAGTCGCCGCCCAGTGGTTTTATTGCCGCAGGAAGCCGCCCACTGGCCCGAAGACCGCCTGCGAGCCGTGCTGCTGCATGAAATGGCCCATGTTCGACGCCAGGACTGGCCCGGACACCGGCTGGCCGACGTGACCTGCGCCCTCTACTGGTTCCATCCGCTCGTCTGGCTGACTGCCCGCCGCCTCCGCGCCGAAAGCGAAGCCGCCTGCGACGATCTGGTGCTGGCGTCCGGCATCGCCGCCCCGGACTATGCGCGTCACCTGCTGGAAATCGCCCGCGCCCTCCCGCCCGTTTCCACCATTTTTCCTCAAGCCGCCATTGCGATGGCCCAGACCTCGCAGGTAGAAAGCCGGCTCCAAATGATATTAACTAAAAACCAAAACCGCCGCCAAATTACCCGGCGCGTCGCGCTGACCACGCTCGGCCTCAGTATCGTTTTATTGACAAGCCTGGCAATGCTCCGGCCTGTCGCAAAGGCACAAGAGACAGCAGGCAATTCCATTTCTTCATCCTGGCAGCGAAAGCTTGCCAATGGGGCCACTGTCGAACTTATTGGAGTTTCCGATTATCCTGCCACGCAAGCCCGATGGTGGAAACCGTCCGGCTCACTCCTGGCACAGCCGCCTTATGACCATATTGCCTCAGACCTAGTCCATGTCCCTCGGGGTGGACAGGGGCGTCAGTTTGCCCTTCGCGTCCTGCCGCCCGCAGGAGTAACGGCTGATGAGATCACCAATCGTTTCGAAGTAAAGGATGCGGCAGGGACTGGTTATGCAACGCCTTCCGCGCAGGGACGTCTTCTGCCCAACCTTTGGGCCGTTTCTATCGAAGCCAGCACGCTTCCGACTCAAGGCTTGATCCGCTGCGGTGTCGC
Source organism: Capsulimonadaceae bacterium (assembly GCA_965277095.1). Classification (GTDB taxonomy): domain Bacteria; phylum Armatimonadota; class Armatimonadia; order Armatimonadales; family Capsulimonadaceae; genus JANXMY01. Next base: position 972,405 of record OZ255718.1, on the reverse strand, counting down.
GGCTGGTCCTTGGGAAACCCTGATACCGGATGCAGATGCCGATGTAAACTTCGGCCCCAAATCGGTCAGCATTGGCTTCCACGGAACTGAGGGAATTATATTGTTCTCTCCTGCCAGCGAGAAGAGCGACAATACTGTGATTACGGTCACAAACACGTTTCTTAATGCGGAATGCCGCGTCATTGCCGAAGACATCAATGGGAAAGTTTTCAAGGACAGTTCTACGGGCAGCGTAGGAGGAGGCCCGTTTCAGCAGACCACCTGCGTATTCGCTGGCTTGCCTTTAAAACACGTCAAAGAATTCCGCTTTGAGGCACGGCCCTACCAGTGGACGGAGTTCAAGAACGTCGCCTTGCAGCCCGCCAAATAACCGTCTGGCACGTTATCAAAGGAACCAGCCATGACACCACCGAAGCCAAAACGAACCGCCTGCGATTATGCTCTCTGGGCCGCCCTGCCAATGGCGCACTCTTCGCGCGTGGAAAGCAGGCTCCAAATGATATTGGATAAAAGCCGCAGCCGCCGCTTGCCCAAACGCGGCATCGTTGCGCTGGCGCTGGCGCTGACCGCCGGACTGGTACTGGCGGTAGCAACGGCGCAGACGGAGCCGCATAGCCTGATGGCGGCGATCACGTCCGGCGGTTTTCCGTTGGACACGCCCGCGCACGCGGCGGCGGAGGCGGCATTTCTGAAAGCCCAAATTGAGCGATTCGGCGACAAAGACCCGTGGGCGGGCAAAGCCTATTATATGCTGGGCAATGCCCAGACGGGAATGCAGCACCCTGCCGAGGCGGTGGCAAGCTACGACAAGGCCATTGCCCTGCCGGAGCCGCCTTATGCCAACAGCGGCATACATTCGTCCGCGCGTTACGAGCGGATTGACACACTGGAAGCCGCAGGCCGGTATGACGAAGCCGTCACGGACACCCAAAAACTCCTGCAAAACGGAGGGCGCGGGCTGATTTCACCCGATTTGTGGGAAAACCTGCGTCTGCGTCTGCCGGAGTTCCAGATGCTGCGCGACGATATGGCGAAACGGGATCAGGTGCAGGCGTTCTATGCCGCTTTTCCCGCTCCCCCTGACCCGCGCTGGACTCAGACACTACCCAATGGGGTGACGGTGCAGCTTGTCGGCTGCCAGCAGCATACAGGGGAAAAGCAGGACATATTGCTGCATAAGGCCTGGACACCGGGCGGCAAATTTCTGGCGCAGGCGAAGTTTGAGCGCAACGAGGGCGACTCCACGCCGACGACCTATTCGGGTTTCACGGCGGCGTATGTCGCCAGAGAACAGGCGAAGCAGGCGCATGGGGTGGGGTTTGCGCTGCGCCTGACATATCCGCCAGGAAGCGTTGTCAAAGTCGCCTATGCGCTGGCCGGTGATACGGGGGGCGGCGGAATCGAAAAAAGCGAGGACGGCTTGGTGACGGAAAATGGCATTGCGGTCAGCGACGAAGGGGAAATCAACCGCCCCACCGGCGGGCTGCGCCTGACGGCGGCACATTTCCCGAACACACAGCGTCAGGCCACGCTGCGCGTTGGAATTGCACTCGGCACGGCCAGCGCACCGCCGCCGGACGCGCCGAACACGGCATATCAATGGGTAGAGTTTCCCAACATCACCCTGCCGCCGGTTAAACCGTAGTCAGCATCGGCAGGCTGGCGGCGAAGTGGCAGGCGGAGAGATGGGAGGGAACGCCATCAGTTGGCGGGGACAAAAAGCACTTTGAGATGCTCCCGCGCCTTGATCTCGTCCTCAATGTCTGTAAGCATATCGTAATACTGATAAGTATGCGCGACCTCCGTGTTGAGGCGTACCGGGACATACCACCACCCCTCTTCAATATGTGCCGCGCCTTCCACAATTTCGACAACGGTATCGTATATCGGGAACTGTTGCAGGTAAGGCCGAAGACGGGCCTCTACCTGTTGCGGTGTCTGCTCCACGTCCTGAGTAAGTATTTGTGCGATCATAATGAGACTCCTCATCGGTCTGCTTCCATCAAGAGCAGGACATGGCGGAGGTCGCGCAGCGAATTCACGGCGATGGTTCGATCTGACAGTGTGACGACAGAGTAATCCGCCTCGATGCGAGAGGCGTACAGGCGGCGGATAGCTTTATTAAGGTCAAAGCGCGTTGTCTGCGGCAGTACGCTCAAGTTGTTCAGGATGTAAGCGGGCAGCCCCGCATGGCTTGGCCCGCCCCTGGCCTGACTAAATGGGATACCCAGCGCCACAAGTTCTCCGGTGATAGCTGCGTAAGCGGCGTAATAGGCTCGGCTGATGCTGCTTCGGTAGCACTCCACTTCCAGCAGATGCTGGGCGGCCTTGCCATAATTTCCCTCCGTAGATAGGTTTATTATATCACGCCGGTGCAGGATTTGTGTCCAGCATCGGCAGCGCGGCGGCGAAGTGGCAGGCGGAGAGGTGGGTGGGGAAAGCGGCGTCAAATGGCGCGAGGGGCGGCTCCTGGGCGGCGCAAATTTCCTGCGCGAAGGGGCAGCGGGTACGAAAGCGGCAGCCACTGGGAAGGTTGATTGGAGAAGGGACATCGCCCTCTATTTTCTCGGAAACAGCCGGCGCGGCGTCCACACTCGGCACGGCGGCCAGCAGAGAGCGCGTGTAAGGGTGACGCGGGTTTTGGTAGAGTTCGTCGGCGGGCGCGGTTTCCACGATTTTGCCCAGATACATCACTGCAACCCGGTGGCTGATCTGCCGCACCGCGCCGAGATCATGCGCCACAAACAGCAGCGCAACGCCGGTGTCTTCCTGAACGCGCCGGAACAAGTTCAAAATCTGGGCGCGAATGGAAACGTCCAGTGCGGACACCGGCTCATCGGCGACAATAAACTTTGGGCGCAGTGCCAGGGCGCGGGCAATTCCCACCCGCTGCCGCTGACCGCCGGAAAACTCATGCGGGAAACGCGAAGCCGCCGACTGCGGCAGACCGACCTGATCCAGCAGCCGCGACACTTCCAGGCGTACTTCCGCCGCCGGGACAATCTGATGCACCCGCAGCGGCTCGGCCAGCGCTGCCCCAATGCTCAGGCGCGGGTTCAGCGAGGCGAATGGGTCTTGAAAAACAATCTGCATGTCGCGCCGGCTTTTTCGAAGCGCCTCCGGGGCGAGGGTCAACACGTCCTGCCCGTCAAATGTCACGCTGCCGCTCGTCGGCTCCGTCAGCCGCAGCAGGCAGCGGCCCAGAGTAGACTTGCCGCACCCCGACTCGCCGACCAGTCCCAGAGTCTCTCCGGCATTGAGCGTTACGTCCACGCCGTCCACCGCGCGTACCTGTTCCGTGACGTGCTGAAACAGCCCGGCCTGTCGGGTCAGGGGAAACTGCTTGGTGAGACTGCGGGCTTCGAGCAAAGGCATGATGGCTTCATTGTACCCGGCAAAAGCAGGGTATTTGGGCGGGTCAGCCCGTCCGGGGCGATGAAGACCGGGGCGATGAAGACCGGGGCGATGAAGACCGGGGCGATGAACGCCCCGTCTAGGAAGGGCAACCGTCCTGCGGACGGAGGAACAATCTTCTCCTTGCGTCCGCAGGACGCCTGCATTTTTTAGACGGGGCGTTCATCGCCCTGGATTATCACGCCCGGATTTCTCGGTACTTCTTCATCCGTTTCTTCCCACCGTCCATGCAGGTCGCCCGCGGCATGATGCTGTTTCTGGTTTTGGACATATTCCATAACGCGTTCGCGCTGCGATCTGCTGAAACTGAAGACAGCATAGCCATCCTGCCAGCCAAAAAATTCGCCGAATGCCAGTTGATCCCGCGCAAAAGTAGAAGAGATTCCTTTAATTTGCTGCATAAGATGGGAAGGCGACCACTTTGCCGGCATTTGCAACGCCAGATGAACGTGGTTTGGCATACCGCCAATCGCCAAGACCGTACACTCAAGTCGAGTCGTGATCTGACAAATACAGGCATAAATTGCTTGTTCGCGTTCTGTCGTTACCAGCGGCATACGCTGATAAGTTGCCCAGACGAAATGCAGATAAATCTCCGATTTACTTTGCCGCATGGCGTATCCTCCCTAATACCTCTTCCGTCCGCAGGACGGTTGCCCTTCCTAGACGGGGCGTTCATCGCCCCGGTCTTCATCGCCCCGGTCTTCATCGCCCCGGTCTTCATCGCCCCGGTCACGCTCTGCTCTTCCCTATTGCGTTGATATTTCCTTTCCTGGGTAGTATCGTTTTAATACCCCTGTACTCCCCAGATGTCGCGGGCATATTCGGCAATCGTGCGGTCACTGGAAAACAGCCCGGCACGGGCGACGTTTAAAATCGCCTTACGCGCCCAGAGGGTCGGATTCAAGTATTCCTGACTGGCCTCACGCTGGGCCGCTATGTAAGAAGGCAGATCGGCGAGGTGGAAATACTCGTCGCCTCCGGGCAGCAAGGCGTCAAAGATGGGGCGAAATAGGCCGGGTTCGCCGGGGCAGAAGCGGTCGGAATTCAGTGCGTCCATCACGCGCTTGGTCGCCGGGTCGCTGTAGTAATCCCAGGGATGGTATCGATTATTGGAGCGCATCTCTTGAATCTGGGGCGCGGTCAGGCCGAAGATAAAGATATTGTCCAGGCCGACTTCTTCGGAAATCTCAATGTTCGCGCCGTCCAGTGTTCCCATCGTCAGCGCACCGTTCAAGGCGAACTTCATGTTGCCCGTCCCGGACGCTTCTTTGCCCGCCGTGGAAATCTGCTCACTGATGTCCGCCGCCGGAATGATTTTCTCGGCGACGGAGACGCGGTAATCCGGGACAAACACCACCGTCAATTTTCCCTGCGCACGGGGGTCGGCATTGATGACTGCGGCGACGCTGTTGATGAGTTTGATAATCTGTTTGGCTGCCCAGTATCCCGGCGCGGCTTTGCCGGCAAAAATGTAAGTGCGCGGGACCACCGGGTCCGTGCCGTCTTCGGTCAGACTTAAATACTCATGCAGAATGTGCATGACGTTGAGTAATTGCCGCTTGTATTCGTGGATGCGCTTGACCTGCACGTCAAACAGCGAGTCGGGGCTGACTGTGATGCCCTGCGTCTCCTGAATAAACGCCGCCAGCGCCTCTTTGTTGGCCCGCTTGACCTGCCGAAAAGAGTGCTGAAAATTCGCATCATCGGCCAGCGGCTCCAGCCCTCGCAGCTTATCCAGGTTTGTAATCCAGCCGTCGCCAATCACTCCTGTAATCAAGGATGCCAGGCCGGGGTTGGCCTTGAGCAGCCAGCGGCGCGGGGTGACACCGTTGGTTTTATTGTTAAACTTCTCCGGCGACAATTGGAAAAAGTCAGGAACCAAATCGCGTTTGATAAGCTCGGTGTGCAGGGCGGAAACGCCGTTGACGGAATGGCTGCCGACAATCGCCAGATGGGCCATTCGCACTTTCTTGTCTGCGCCTTCTTCAATAATGGACAGGCGAATCTGACGTCCGCCGTCGCCGGGCCACTTCTGCGCGACTGCTTCCAGAAACCGCCGGTTGATCTCGTAAATGATCTGCAAATGGCGCGGCAGGACGTATTCCACCAGCCCGACCGACCACCGTTCCAGGGCCTCCGAAAGCAGCGTGTGGTTCGTATAGCCGCAGGTGGCTTGTGTGATGTCCCACGCCTGCTCCCAGCCCAGACCGTGATCGTCCATCAGCGTCCGCATCAGTTCGGCCACTGCCAGCGCCGGATGCGTGTCGTTCATCTGGATCGCCACTTGATTGGGAAACTCTTCCCAGGTGTCATGGGTCAGCCGGTAGCGGCGGATGATGTCATGGACGGCGCAGGCGACCAGGAAATACTCTTGCAGCAGACGCAGCTCTTTTCCCGCCGCCTGAATGTCCGAGGGGTACAGGACGCGGGAGATGGTTTCGGTGAATATCTGCTGGTCCACCGCGCCCTGATAATCGCCCGCATTGAAGACCTGCATGTCCATTTCCTGCGCGGACCGGGCGGAATACAAACGCAGATAGTTGACTGTGTGGCCTCCGTAGCCGACAATCGGCATATCGTGGGGGACGCCGATGAGTGGCCGGGCGCCCTGCCAGGCCGTTCCGTCCACCCAGCCGTACACGGGAACCCGGACGGCTTCGTCAGGCCGCGCGATCTGCCAGGGCGTCCCGTTGGTCAGCCAGTTGTCCGGCTTTTCCATCTGATAGCCGCCCTGAATTTCCTGCCGAAACAGGCCGTATTCGTAATTGATGCCGTAGCCGAAACCGGGCATTCCCAGCGTTGCCAGTGAGTCCAGAAAACACGCCGCCAGCCGCCCCAGGCCGCCGTTGCCGAGCGCGGCATCCGGCTCCTGCTCCCGCACTTCGTCGATGTCCACGCCGCGCTCCCTCAGCGCTTCCCGGCAGGAGTCCCACAGGCCCAGATTGATCAGCGTGTTGCCAAGCGTCCGGCCCATCAGAAACTCCATGGAAAGATAATACAGCCGTTTGGCCTTCGCGTCGGCGTATCGCTGCTCGGTGGTAAACATTCCGTCCACCATTTTGTCCCGCGCGGCCAGGGCCAGACCCCAGAACAATTCGCGCTCGGAAAGCTGCTCGCAGCCTTTGCCCAGTGCGTACTTCGCGTGGCGGCAAAGTTCTGCCTCAATCTGATCCGGCGTAAGAGGGGAAGGAATGGGCATGGAAACGTGTCTTTCTTTAAGCAGAAGATAAAGCAAGAAGCGGCAAAACTTCGCCGAGTGCGCCACTGATACGCAGTGCCTACCGCCCAATTCGCCGCCTATTTGCCTTTTTCCTGCGGGACGTTTCTCTGTGCTCACTTAGCCTGAGAGTGCGGGAGGGGGTGGAGATGAAATGGCGGCAAGCGATGAGGTTAAGCCAGAAGACCTTTTACTTTGCCTGCCAGAGGGCGCTTTCCGGCACGACTTCCAGCGGCTGGCTAGGGCTGGTCCAGCGCATATGCACCTCGGCGTGGCCGATGCCGTTCTCGAAGTATTCAATTTTGATGTCGTATTTCCGGCCTGCTTCCAAAAATATCGTTCCCTGCCCGCCGTTTGGCTTGTGGTCGTGCCAGTCGTTGATCACCAGCTTGCCGTCGATCCATATCCGCAGGCCGTCATCTTCCAGCGTGACAAACGTGTAAGGCTCGGAGAATTGCGAAGCGATCTGCCCGGACCAACGGACGGAAAACAGGCGGCTGACACCATGAATGATCGCTGCGCTGGTTCCCCAGTTGAAGTCAATAAAAGCATCGGTTCGGTGGTGGGTCAGCGTCGTCAAATACGGCTGGCCTTCGTAGATTTCGGCGCTCAGGCCATGCCCGTCTCTGCCCGCCTGGCCGTCACCAGGGGTACGGGCAGGCTCGCCGCGCAGCAGGCCGCCGACATCGCCAAATGCGCCTCCGCTGCCGCCTGAAGCCACGCGCAGCCCGCCGGCGCGCCCGGAGCCGCTGCCGCCTGGGCCGCCCAGCCCGATTCCCATGCGCCCGTAGCCGTCGCCTTCAATACCCGGCGCGTCCAGCCCCGTCCCCCGGCCTGTGCCGAAGCGGCCCGCGCCGCCTCCATGCCCGCCGCGCATTCCACCGCCCCGGCCCGAACCGAGGCCGGTTCGCAGGGATGCCAGCAGCTTGCCGTTCATGCCGTTGCCCTGACTGCCCGAACTCATGCCGCCCCGACTGCCCGTGCCTCTGCTGAAGCCCGGTTTCTCGTCCGGCACGGCATCCTCGGCCAGCGGATTATTGACAGAGAGAATGGACGGGCCGCCCACGCGGGCCGCCATGCGCGGAAAGTGCATTCCGCCCGGCAGGCCGCTGTCGGCGGGCTGTTCGGTGGGTGCCTGCAACTCATGTGAGGCACTGCGGCCACCCCCGGACAAGCCGGAGGCGGCAGACGGCATGGCGCGGGTCAGCCGGGGCGTATCGGTCTGTGCTGCGGCCTGCGGCTGGTCATCGGGCGCGGTCAGCCCGGCCAGCGGATTGTTCAGGGGCAGCGTTGTGTGAATGGAATGAAAATGGGGCAGAGCAGCCGCCATTTTCAACGGCTCCGCCTGCGCTGGGAGCGCTTCCGGGGTAACGGTTCGCGCCGGATGCGCGGAAGGAGTCAGGATCACAGCCGGCACGGCAGCGACTTTCGGGGCGGATTTGGGCGTCACTTTCACCGGCGCTTTTGGCTTTTCCATCACCTTTGCCATTTTCGGTGCGGGTTTTGCTTTTGGCTTTACTGCGGCGATAGCTTTCTTCGCCACCGGCGGAAGCGGCTCCAATGTCAGTTCAATCTCTTTGGGAGACGCCGCGAACCCGTTTTTCAGCCCGAAACCCGGCCCGTACAGCGCCAGCAGGACATGAATCAGCACGGAAACAATTAAAAATCCGGCCAGCCACCACCATCGTTCGCCGCGCATCGGTTTGTTTTTCATGGGCCGTTCTTTACGAACCGTTTTTCAAGTCGGTCGGCAGCAAAACGCGGGTCAGGCCGGCTTGCCGGATGGCGTCCATGACCTGCATGACCTGTTCGTAACGGACGGATTTATCGCCTTTGAGCAGTACGCGCTGGCCTTTATCATGATCCGCCGCCGCGGTCAGCAGCGCTTGAAGCTGAGGCAGGCTTTCCGGCTTGCCGTTGTAATAAAAATCGCCGCCGGGCGCGATGGACACGGTGACATCTTTGGGCGTCTCCGGCGCACCTTCATGCGTGACGGTTTTTGGCAGGTTCAATTTGAAGCCGGGATTGTGAATAAACACCGTCGTGACCATAAGAATAATCACCAGCGTCAATGAGATATCGATCAGCGGGATCAAATTAATCTCGGCCATCGGCTCGTCTTCGGCAGCAGGGGAGCGGTGCATTACAGAGCTTCCTCGCGCACGCGGTCGCGCAGGTACAGGGGAGCCAGCAGGACAATGTGCGACTGAACCTGGAGCAGCATAAGCTGAATGCGCCCGACGAAATAATTGTACAAAACAATGCTCGGCACGGCCACCAGCAGGCCGAAGGCCGTGGCGCTGAGGGCCTCGGCGATGCCGCTTGCCATCGCGTCCCCGTTGAGGCCGCTTTTGCTCATGCCCTGAAATGCCGCCATGACCCCCAGCACTGTGCCGAACAAGCCGACAAACGGCGTGGTGCTGCCAATTGTCGCCAGCGTTCCTAAAAATCGCCGCAGGCGCATTCGCTGCAAAGACAGCGCAATATCCGATGCCTGCGCGATGCTTTCTTCACTCTCGCCGCGCAGAGGCGCGAGAGAATGAAGGATACGCGCCACCGGCGCGGCCTCCATCTCCGGGCGAATGAGTGCATTTTGCCGCTCTCCCGCCGGGACGGATTTGAGCGCTTCAAACGTGTCATCTTCCAATTTTCGCAGCATCGCCAGGGAATACAGCCGTTCCAGAATAATGGCGACAGCGAGAACAGAGCAGATCAGCAGGGGGTAGCGCACCACGCCCGCGTTTTGAAACAAACTGAGCAGCATGGGTGCTATCCTCCCGCTTTCAAATATGCCAGGCGCACTTTGGCATTGGCAACACGCCCGCTGTTGGGGTATTCGCTGACCAGCCGGGTCAGCCGCTGAACAGCTTCCGGCTTCTTTCCGGCTTTTTCCCAGGACGCGCCCGCCCAGTAGAGGGCTTCCGGCTTCAAATCGCCTGCGTTTTTATCCGCTGCCAGCGCATCAAACGCTGAGGCCGCAGCGTCGTACTGCGACAAATTATACAAGGAATTGCCCAGGCCAAGCCGCGCAGGCGGCGCGTCCGGGCTGGCCGGATACTTCGCCACGAGATCGGCATAATGTGCCTGCGCCGCGTCAAAATGTTTGGCTTGAAAAGCGGCGTCTCCAAGATGCCGCAGGGCAATGGGCGCATAGGAAGACTGCGGGAAATCCGTTGCCAGGCGCTGCCACAGAGGCTGCGCGGCGTCGGCTTTATTTTGCTTTTCGCTTACCCAGGCTTCTGTAAACAGCACGGTTGCGGTCACTTCCGAGGAGGGGTTGGACGCCAGCACTGCCTGCGAGACAGTCAGCGCATCATCCCATTTCTGCTGATCCATATCCGCCTGCGTCAGCGCCAGCCGCGCCTGCTGCTCCGCCGCCGGTGAAGATTTGGATAACGAAAGCGCCAGAGCCGCGCGCGCGGCGATTTCGGCCCTGGCCGGCTGTTTCAGTTCCAGATCGAGCCAGGCCATCTGCACCTGCGCGTCAGCCGCCCAGTCAGCAGCGGGCGCGGCCTGCACGGCGGCGGAAAGCGCAGTCTGGGCGGGCGCGAGTTTGCCCAGGCCCTGATCTGCCAGCCCGAGCAGATACCGGGCTTCCGCAGACGTGGCGGCGGGCGGCGCAGGAGCAGCGGTCAGCAGGGCCGTGAGCGAATGCGCGGCGTCGGCATACTGCTTGCCGTCCAGAGACAGCTGTGCCTGGTGCAAAGTCTGGTCAAAGCGGTCCGCCTGCGCGTCCGCGTGCAAATCAGCGGCTTTACTCCTGGCTTTCGCCGCAAACTCTGACGCGGGGTACCGGGACGCGAGGGCGGCAAACTGCGCGGCGGCCTCAGCGGAGTGTCCCTGGGCCAGTGCGGCATTGGCGGCCCAGTACAATCCTTGAGCGGCGATTTTGGCGTCCGGCGACTTCGCGGCCTCCTTGTAGGCGGCCTCCGCAGGCGCATAATCTTTCTGCCCGTACAAGCTGCGGCCTAAAGTCAGCTCGGTCCCAAACCGCTGCGGATCGGCAGGCGGCAGGGCGGCAAGAATATCGCGCAGGCGCGCGGACGCTCCTGCATTATCGCCCATCTTCAGCAGGCTGTTGACCAGGCCTTCGCGGGATGCCTGCCGCGTGTCGGCGTCGATCCCGGCGATTGCCAGAGCCGATGTGAATGTGTCGCGAGCCGAGGCGTAGTCTTTCGCCTCAAAATCCATTTGTCCGAGCAGCAGCAGTGCCTGGGGCCGATTTTCACTGGTGGGAAAACGATCCACGATAGTTTGCAGAAAGGGACGAGCCGCGTCGGCATTTCCCAATTTAAGGGCGGCCAGCCCTGCGCCGAAATAAGCATCGGACGCGGAGTCAGTGCTTGGATATTTCTCGAGGACCTCTTTGTAAGCCGCTTCGGCCCCCGCATATCTTCCAAGCTGATAATCGGCCTGTCCCAGCCAGCTCAATGCAATAGGAGCCTGTGCGAGCGTCACTCCTGCTTCCGTCGCCGTGCCGAGCGCCTTGGCTGCTTTCGCCCATTGCCCTGTTTGCAGCGCCGCTTCTCCCAGTCCCAGATTGGCCGTCACCGCGACCGCCGGGTCACTGGCGGCAAGGGCTTTTTCATAAGCCGGCACAGCCTTTGCGTACTGCCCCATCTCGCTCCGGCAGCGGCCCAGCGCCAGCGCAGCGGCTCCCACGCGGGGATGTTTGGGGTTGGCGGCCAGAAACGAGTCGAGAAGCTTGGCAGCGTCGGCGTATTTGCCCTGGTCAAACAAAGCGGACGCGGCGGCAAGCTGTTCGCCCGGTGACTGCGCCTGTGCGTACAGGGCAGGCATGGGGGCGAGAAGTATCAGCGCCGGCGCAGCCAGTAAAAGGGTAAGACCGCAGCCGGAAAGACAGCGGGCGATTCGGGTCATCGGGCGACTCCTGCAAAGGCAAGGAAAAGGGCTTGGCTGCATTAATGACGATAAAATCATACGAATTGTTCAGCCGGCTTCTGGCATAAAGCGCTCCGGCAGTTAAGAGAGACTGTATAGAAAGCATATCGGGCGAATGAATTCGCGGCAACAAAGGCACGAAACCGGCCTTCGCCGGTTAGGACTGAGTTTTAGGCTGCGAAGGCAGAGGCTTTATTGGGGTGACTTAGTGCTTTTGTTGCTGTGGTTTTAACCGCCGGTCGGGAGTTTCTATACAGTCTTTAAGCCTCTTCCATAGGAATTTGAGCAATTTGCGCCGCGCCGCCATTGAAATGGGAGGCCAGCAGATGACCCGCCGCAACGGCGCAGAGGCAAAGCGCCACCGAAAGCATGATGTTGAGCAGGGCGCGTCCCATCGCCCCGCCGCGAAGCAGGTCCAGCGTCTGCAAGCTGAACGTGGAAAACGTCGTGAAGCCGCCGCAAAACCCGACCATGACAAACAAACGCGCGTTTTCCGAGAGGGGATACCGGCCCTGGGAGAGCGTCAGCGTTCCAAAAAAGCCGATGATAAACGACCCCAAAATGTTGATAAAAATGGTTCCCCAGGGGAGAGTTTTGCTGAAGGGTGCGGACGCACTCGCGAGGCCATAACGCGCCAGCGTCCCCAGCGCCCCGCCAGCGGCCACCAGCGCGTATGTCGCGAAATTCATCCGGGAATTGCTCCCCGCTCTTGCAGGGCAAGATGCGTCAGCAGCGCAATCCCATGCGGCAGTGCGCCGTCGGAAAAGTTGTAAGTAGGCGTATGCAGCGCCGTCACGTCCGTGCCGACGCCCAGACGAAACATCGCGCCGGGGCGATGCTGCTGGTAAAACGCGAAGTCTTCCGCGCCCATAGTCGGAGTCTCCAAATAAGTCACATTTTCCGGCCCCAGCACAGCGTTACCAGCGGCCTGAATCCGCGCGAGGATGCCGGCGTTGTTGACCACCACCGGCGTTCCGCGCTCATAAGTGAAACTGTAGTCCGCGCGCAGGGCAGTGCATATGCCCGCTGCAATGCGTTCCAGGCGAACAGGCATCTCCTCCCGAACGCCATTGCTGAGGCAGCGCACGGTTCCGCGCAGTTCCGCGACGCCGGGAATGACATTGTAAGCCGTTCCGGCATGAAACTGTGTCACGGTGACGACAACCGAATCCAGTGGGGAAATCTCGCGGCTGGAAACGGTTTGGAATGCCTGCACGATCTGAGAGCCGACCACAATCGGGTCTACCGTGGTGTGCGGGTAGGCCGCGTGGCCGCCGGCGCCGCACACGGTCAGGTCAAACGTGTCCGCACTCGCCATCATCGGGCCGGGGCGAATGCCGATTTGTCCAATTTCCAGGTTCGGCCAGCCATGCAGAGCAATGATCGATTCCACGTCATCTAAAACACCGGCGGCGATCATGCTTTCCGCGCCGCCGATGGTCTCTTCCGCCGGCTGGAAAATGAACTTGACCGGGCCGGGCAGATGCTCCCGCATCTCCGACAAGACCCGTGCCGCGCCCAGCAGGGTCGCCGTGTGTCCGTCATGCCCGCAGGCGTGCATCACGCCCGCCCGGCACGACTGGTAGGGCAGCCCGCTCGTTTCCTGGATCGGCAGCGCGTCCATATCCGCTCGCAGCGCCAGCATCGGGCCGTTTTTTTCGCACCCCAAGCTCGCCGTCACCCCGTATCCGCCCACGTCTGGTCGCACGTCGTCCAATCCCAACTCAGCTAACTGGCGTGCGACCAGCGCCGCCGTTTCCTGCTCCTGCCCGCTTAGTTCGGGGTTCTGGTGCAGATGGTGGCGAAGAGTGACAATTTCCGGGAGAGTGCGCTGCGCCGCAGAAAGAATCGCGGCAGTGATGTCAGACATAAGCGGTCTTTCTAAAGGGGCCGATACCAGCCCGATGGGCGGGGCCTCCGTGGCCCACTTTCACCGGCGGCATCTTCCTCGCCGCTGAGAGAAGCCGCCGGAGTAATTTCCTTGGCAATCACTCTCAGCGACAGAATATCCGCCTGCCCCTGCCGTGCCAGATCGGCAAGCGTCAGCTCCGCCGCCGCCAGCCGCGCCGCTTCCGGGGAGGCGGCTTCCAGCTCGATGGAGGCCGTCGCCTGCACATTGACATTGACTTTATAACGCATGGGTGAAGAAAGTATACCCGATGCGCCCCAGGCAAAAAAGCCCGCCGGGAAATTGCCGGCGGGCTTTGTTCATCACGCATTGGCAGGCTTGGGCGCATCCAGCGGCTGCAAATCTCATGCGGCGACCGGCAGGTTTTCGCATCGCACAATCATCAGTACTTCATCCTGATGACGCTGCTGTGCTTCCCGCAGCTCGTAATGGGATTGCAGGTTTAACCAAAACTGGGCGCTGTTGCCGAAGTAGCGAGCAAGCCGCAACGCTGTTTCTGCGCTGATGCCTCGCTTGCCGCTGAGGATATCCGCAATGCGCGTGGCAGGGACATGAATATCTTTCGCGAGACGGTAAGCAGTAATTTCGAGTGGATTTAAAAACTCTTCCCGTAAAATCTCGCCGGGATGAATATTCGGTAATCGTTCCATACAAGACTCCTCAGTGATAATCCACGATTTCCACATCGCAGGCATTGCTGTCTCGCCAGACAAAACAAATGCGCCATTGATCGTTGATACGAATGCTGTGCTGTCCGGCCCGTCCGCCTTTCAGCCGCTCCAGGCGGTTTCCCGGCGGTGTCCGTAAGTCCGTCATATCAACCGCCGCATTCAGGATTTCCAGTTTTCGCAATGCGGATCGCTGAATATCCTGCGGCAGTTTGCGCGACCCTGTTCCGGCCCAGATATGCGCCGTTTCTTCCGACTTGAACGAGGCAATCATGGAAAAAGATATTACTGCACAACGTAATGAATGTCAAGCATAAAAATCCCCTGCTTCATTTGAAGCAGGGGCTAATCTCGCGATTACGTATTTCTCAGCTACGCATTGCTCGGCACGTTTGCTACGATGTCGGCGGACGGCGGAGCCGTTTCCATCGTCTTCAGGTGCGGGACACGGGCGGCTTCGGCGCGTTCAGCGGCTGCAAGGCATCTACAATGGATAGGCCGCGTATTGCCGGGTTTATGGTAAACTACAAGAAAGCATGAAGGGAGACGATGCTATGGAAACGATGCTGGGATCGCTGCCGGAACGCGCTGCCACAAGCCCGTTAAGCCTGTACGAACGTCGGGCGGCAACGCTCGCTGCTTTAGACTCTTTCATGGAACAAGATGAGAATGAACACCGGGAAACGCTGCGCGTACTGAGGCAAGCCTTAAAAGAGGACCGACCCGATCAGCGGCCTATTTTCAGCGAAGGAGGCTCCCTTTTGTGAGCCTCATCGTGTTGCTCGATAGCGGCCCTTTAGGGCTGGTCACCAATCCTAAAGAGAGTGCCGAGTCATTGGCCTGCAAAGAGTGGCTTCGGCAGTTGACGCTAAAGGGGCATCAAGCCCTTGTGCCGGCAATCACAGATTATGAAGTGCGCCGCGAATTGCAACTATATAGCAAGATTAACGGGCTGCGTAACCTGGACACATTGGTCGCGTCAGCAGGCTATCTCTCCTTAACGCCCCAAGCACTGTGGCTGGCGGCTGATCTGTGGGCGCAGGCACGGCAGGCGGGCTTGCCGACAGCGGATCGTTTTGCTCTGGATGTGGATGTGATCCTGGCAGCGCAGGCACGGACGCTGGATACAGGTTTCTGGGAAATGCCCGGTGCGACGGTGATCATTGCGACCAGCAATGTCGGCCATCTGGCCCGGTTAGCCGATGCCCGGCAGTGGCCGGAAATTTCCTGAAAACGCTCTCAACTTCACAAAAAAGGCCTCGCCTCAACTGAGGCGAGGCCTTTTTTCTTTTGACTTATGCGCTGCTTGGCACGTTCGCCACGATGTCGGCGGACGGCGGGGCCGTTTCCATCGTTTTCAGGTGCGGCACTCTGGCCGCTTTGACTTTCGGCGCATCCAGCGGCTGCAAGGCGGCGTCAATGACCTCGTGGACATTGGAGGCGAAGATAAAGGAGATGCCCCGCCGCAGGTCTTCGGGAATGTCTTCCATCAGGTCCTTGCGGTTGCGCTCCGGCAGGATGATCGTCTTGATCCCGGCGCGTTTGGCCGCCAGCACTTTCTCCTTGATGCCGCCGACGGGCAGCACTTTTCCCGACAGTGTGACTTCGCCGGTCATTGCCAGCGCGGGCTTGATCGGACGGCCCGACAGCAGGGAGGCAATCGCGGAAGTCATGGTCACGCCTGCGCTTGGCCCGTCTTTCGGCACGGCCCCCGCCGGGACATGGATATGCAGGTCGGACTTTTCGTAGAAGTCCGGCTTGATGTGCAGCGCGGCGGCGTGGGCGCGAACATACGACAGCGCGGTCTGCGCCGATTCTTTCATCACGTCACCCAATTGGCCTGTCAATTGCAAACCCTTGCCGCCGTCCATCTGCGAGGCTTCAATAAAGACCACGTCGCCGCCCACCGGAGTCCAGACCAACCCTGTGACCACGCCCGGCTGCTCTGTGCGCTCGGCCACTTCCTCGTACTCAAAGCGCGGCGCACCCAGGTACTTCTCAATCCGGGCCGGGTCGATCACCATCGCTTCCGTGCGTCCTTCGGCATACTCGCGGGTCGCTTTGCGGCAGACGGCGGCGATCTGACGTTCCAGGCCGCGCACGCCCGCCTCGCGGGTGTAGCCGCGGACAAGCGCCTTGACGGCGGCATCCGTGAATGTCACGTCGGTCAGCCCATGTTCGCGCACCTGCTTCGGCACTAAGTGGCGAATGGCGATCTGCGTTTTCTCTTCCTCCGTGTACCCGGACAGTTCGATAATCTCCATTCGGTCACGCAGCGCGGGCTGAATGGTGTCGAGTTGATTGGCCGTCGTCACGAACAGTACGCGCGACAGGTCGAAGTTGACATCTAAATAATTGTCGCGGAACGTGCTATTCTGCTCCGGGTCCAGCGCTTCCAGCAGGGCCGAAGACGGGTCGCCCCGGTGGTCTGCGCCCACTTTGTCTATTTCATCCAGTACGAACAGCGGGTTGTTTGTCTCAGCCCGTTTGATGCCCTGAATGATCTGGCCCGGCAGCGCGCCGA
This sequence comes from Capsulimonadaceae bacterium, assembly GCA_965277095.1. GTDB lineage: Bacteria > Armatimonadota > Armatimonadia > Armatimonadales > Capsulimonadaceae > JANXMY01. Next base: position 955,768 of record OZ255718.1, on the reverse strand, counting down.
TGTAGGTGCGCCGGTGGCCGCGTATCTCGGACTCGTCATGGACGCCGCCCAGACTGATACGAACAAACTTCTTGCCCATCGCTGCGGCAATGGACTTTGCCAGACTGGTTTTGCCGACTCCGGGAGGGCCGGTGAAGCAGAGAATGGGCTGGCGCAGATCGCCTTCGGGCTTGAACTTGCGAACGGAAAGATATTCCAAGATGCGGTCTTTGATCTTTTCCAGGCCGTAATGGTCGTCATCCAGCGTCTGCTTGACGGAAGGAATGTCCAAATTGTCTTCGGTGGACTTGTCCCAGGGCATTGCCACCAGCCAGTCCAGATACGTTCGGGTCGTGGTATAGTCGGGCGCGCCCGGCGACATGCGCCCCAGGCGATCCAGTTCTCGGTTAGCCTCTTTCAAAGCATCTTCGGGCATATTGGCCTCGGCCACCTGCTTGCGAAGCTCATCCAATTCCTCGCCGCGCTCGTCGCCTTCGCCGAGTTCTTTCTGGAACGCTTTGATCTGCTCTCGCAGGTAATACTCGCGCTGCGTCTTGTTGATTTCCGACGACACCTGCGACTGCAATTTGGAGCCAAGCTCCAGCACCTGCATTTCTTTGGACATCAGCTCCAAAAGCGCCGTCATGCGGGCTTTCAGGTCGACGGTATCCAGAATGTGCTGCTTGTCTTTGGCCTCAATCGGCATGTGCGCGGCGATCAGGTCCGTCATCACGGCGGGGTCGTCAATGGACGACGACAGGCCGGCCAGCTCGTCGGGCATGTTCTGGGACAGCGCCACGATCTTCGGGAACATGTCACTGATATTGCGCTTGAGCGCTTCAATCTCAATCGCATCTTCCGGCGCGATCTCGGTCTTGCTGTCAATGACCTTGACGCGGGCTTTGAGATACGGCTCCTCGCCGGTGATCTGCTGGATTTGAATGCGGGCGATGCCCTGGACAATCATGCGAATGCCGTCCGGCACTTTCGCCATCATGCGGATGACCACGGCCACGCCCATCGGATAAATGTCCGCCGCCGTCGGGTTTTCCACCGACGAGTCTTTCATGGCAACAACGGCGATGATGCGGTCGCCTTTCGCGACGGCTTCATCGACCAGCTTGACGCTGTTTTCGCGGCCCACGGCAATCGGTGCGACCAGCACCGGGAAAATCACGGTGTCGCGCAGCGGCAGCAGGGCCAGTTCTTCGGGGATCGGCGGATGGCCGTCTCCTTCGCTGTTGATCTGTTTGACGATCTGCTCGGCGACCTCGCCTTCGATGGGCGTATCTTCGGCGATTTTATCTTCCGCCAGGGGCGTTTTGGTTTCTTCGTTCGTGTTTTGCTCGGACATGATTACTGGGTGTCCTTTTCTTCTGTATTTGGCTCGGTGTTGATCGTAATAATTCGGATTTGCGGCTTATCCGTCTGCGGCTTCTTCGGCAATGTGACGGACAAAAAACCGTCCCGGTACGTGGCCTTGATCGTGTCCCGGTCCAGGCGGATGCCGCTCGGCAGGCCGACGGCGCGCTCAAACGGGCCAAAATAAACTTCTAGCTGGTGGCAGCGCACGCGCCCTTCCCGATCTCCGTGGCTTTCCGTGCGTGTGCCGCTGATGTTCAAAATGCGGTCATCTGGTGTCAGCGACACCTGCAAATCGTCGGCTTTCACGCCGGCCAATTCCACTTTGATGACCACAGCGGCTTCGGTTTCGTGAATATCAATGGGCGGCTGCCAAAAACGGCCCGCGCCGCCCGTGGGCAGCGCAAAAAAGCCGCGGAATGCTTCATCGGACAACTGCTGCATCTCGCGCTCCATTTGCCGAATGAGGTCGCGATAATCATTAAACGCCATAGGTGCGTCTCCTGCCTTTATGATAATCTTTTGAAAACGGTCTGGGGTTTGTCTACGCTATTTTCACCCCCGACAGTTCCTAATTGGTTAATTTTTTTCGTAACTTAGTTGAGTTTACTACACTCAAGAGATAGAATGTCGCAGGAAACTAAATAGTTCCCGGCGTATAGTTGCTGTATGGCTTTCTTGATTACTCCTATCTTGATTATGCTGGCATGGCTACTGTGGCGCACCCTGTCGCTTCGTCCGCTCCGGCAAATGAACTTCGGAGCGCGATTGTTTCAGCAGAAACGCTATTTGGAAGCTGCCGAGGCGTTTCGCCTCCTGTTGACGCGCCGTCTATCTGCTGGTCTGGAGGCTGACACGCGGCGCCGACTGGCGGATACTTTGGACGTTCTAGGGGAAACGGAGGAAGCGGCGACGGAACGAGACCGGGCGGAAGCCTGTGCCTCTGGTAGCAGACGCGACCCGCTGGCTCTGACGGCACAAGGCGACCTTCTCAAACACCAGCATCATTATGACGAAGCCTGTAAACTCTACCAGGATGCGCTTTCTTTGCTGCCGGCTTTGCCTACGCCGGGGCGGGCGCAGATCATGGCTAAACTGACAATCGCGCATTTTGAAGCGGGACGTTCGGGTGAAGCGCTGAAATGGGCGGAAGCTTCTCTCGCCAACAATCCAGCGAAAAACATCCGTCGCATGATGGAAAGTATGTCTGGGGTGGCGTCTGCGGATCAAGGTGATTTAGAAGGCGCGGAAAGCCATTATTTCCGGGCGTTGGCGCTTGCGGAAGCGGGCGGGAACCCCGAAGAAATATCCCGCACACTTGGGGCGCTCGCTGGCGTCCAATATAAGCGAGGACAATTTGACCAGGCCATTTCCACCTGTCATCGCGCCTGGAAAAGCCAGCCCGAACCCGGACGAATGGCTTTGCTGATTGAAGCGGAATGCCTGCGCGACTCGGGACGCTTTGATGAGGCTCGTGCCGTCATAGGGCGTTTTAGAAAAGGGCCACGGTTTGACCAGCCCTGGGTGGAACGCAAACAGCAGGCATTAGGAGCACTCGCTTCAGCCTACATTGAGATATTCGCAGAGCAGCCAGCGGCGGCTTTGCCTTTGTTGGAAGCTGCGCGCGAAGGGTTAAAAGCACTCACAAGAACAACAGTTTGGCCACCGCCAATCACAGGCAAGGAAGATAAAATCTCCTTGTGGTGTGACGCAGCACAAGCTGCTGCCCTGGCTGGCGTGGGACGGGACGCAGAAGCGAGGCGTCTCGTAGTAAGCTCTGTGGATCGGCTCTCTGGCTTCGGCAAAGATCGCGCGACACGGCTGGGAACCTATGGATCACTCGGACGGGCGGCCTTTGCCCTCGGGGACTTGGCCGAGAGTGAAGATTTTTGGCGTCAGTATCTTCATTGCAAGCCGAACCCGGTCAGTCTGCCGAACGCGCACTTCTACCTTGGAGAGATTTTTCTGCGCCGAGCGGAAAAGGAGGCTGCCCTGGATGCATTCCGACAAGCAGTCGCACCGGAAGTTGACAGCTTCTATGCCCGGAGGGCGCAGGCACGGCTGGACGAATTAAGCTGAGAATTGCCGGGTACAATGCCCTCATGCAAATTTTTTTGGTGCTGCTGCTAACGGTGGCAGGAATGGGGCTGACCGTACAGCAGGCGGTCAATTCACGTCTGCGCGGTGCGGTCGGCTCTCCGGTACTGAGTGCGCTGGTTTCGTTTGGGGTAGGGATCGTCCTGCTGGGGCTGCTCGCGGCGACCGGGGCGTTCGGACGGGGCCGGCTGACCGATCTCGGCCCGCTGCCCTGGTGGGCGTGGACGGGCGGGCTGTTCGGGGCGGCTTATGTCACGCTGGCCGTGATCGGCGTTCCGCGGGTCGGGTCGGCGGTAGTGATTTGCTGCGCGGTTTTCGGGCAGCTTCTGGCCGCGCTGGTCATCGATTCCTTTGGCTGGCTGGGCGTGCCGCGTTCGCCGCTCACGGCAGGGCGTATTCTGGGAGCCGTTCTGCTTTTCGTGGGCGTTTTGCTGATCCAGGGAAAAAAATAACCCGGCGGTAACATTGGCAGTCCCCTGCCGCGTAGAACTTCCTATGCAGTATCTTTTGATCGCCCTGCTGGCGCTGTCCGGTGTCGGACTCCCCGCGCAGGATGCCCTCAACGCACAATTGCGAACCGCGATTAAATCGCCGATGCTGGGGGCGCTGATTTCTTTTCTGGTCGGCGCGACCGCACTGGCGATTTTGACCGCTTTTGGCGTTCTGGGTCACGGAAAGCCGTCGGAGCTGGCGAAAACCCACTGGTGGGTCTGGGCCGGGGGCGGTTTGCTGGGCGCGTTTGCCGTGACGGTCGGCCTGATTGGTATTCCCAAAGTCAGCGCCGGGGTGGTGATTGCCGCGACCGTGTTCGGGCAGCTTATCGCCGCTGTGATCATTGATCATTTTGGCTGGCTGGGCGTACCGCGTGTTCCTCTCAATCCCTGGCGCATTTTCGGCGCGGTCGGCCTGTTTGTCAGCGTGCTGCTGATGCAGAAGAAGTAGCGTTTACCCCGTGTTTCTGCCGGGTAAACAACCCGCACGATGAAACACGTAAACTTCTCCGTCCCTGCCCAGCCGCTCGGCGCACTGGCTTTGAAGTCAGAACTCGCCGCGATGCACCGGCTCAAAAAAATGTCCGTCGCCGGATGCTCCGTGGAGGTCTGCGAAGGGCGCGATTCCGTCTGGGTCCTGGTCCGCCGCCCCGATGCGGGCGGTTTCGCCCTGCGGACGGCCTATTCTCCCGGTACGCCTCTGAAAGTGAAAGCCGCCTCAGAGAGCGAACAGGCGCTGGAATGGGAAGCCGCCGGCGCGCTGGGCCGGTTTCGAGTCGATTTAGAAATTCCCGCTGCTGACAAGGCCGCGCTGCGCTGCACGGTGCGTTTGACGCCTGCTGCTGACCTGCTTCTTCCCGCCTGGCCGCGCGATTTATACCCGCTGGACGCGCACGGTGATCCGGCGGGTGCGAAGGGTGCGGTTCATGCGGCGCAGCGGGGCCTCAACACCGGTCTGGTGTATTTGTCCCTGTCCCAGCCACGCTTTGGCAGCCTGCTGTACGTGCAGAATTTGACCGCGCTCAACGATTATTTTGCGATCACCGAAACTCTCCCCGACGGCTGCGTCGGCGGTTTGTGGCCCGAACTAGGCTACCTGCCGCCGACATCGGAAAGCAAGCCGCTTTCATCGGGCCGGGAAATCACTGTCTCAGATGTCTTTTTGCAGTGGAGCGACGTGGTTCCGCAGACGCCCCAGAAGTCGGCCCGTCTGTTCTTGGACCTGCTGGCCGGGGTGTACGCGCGGATGGAGCGGCCTGCCCCGCAGTATCGGGACTGGCCGCGAAAAGCCAAAGAAACGCTGCATGACCTGGAACACGCGCCCGAAGCCACGATCCAGCATTACGGGCATGTGTATCTGCACCCCTACACAGCCGCCGAGTATCCCGACAGCATGGTGCAGCTCACGGTGCTAACGCCGCTGCGCGAATACGCTGCCTGGCGGGGCCGGGCGCTGCCCTTCGTCGATGCCCTGAAGGCAGGAGTGCCGCGCTTTTTTGACGCTAAACTCGGCGCGATACGGCGCTACCTGCCGAATGTGGGCGAAGACAAAAATCCCGATGAGGTCGATTCGTGGTACTTGTATCACCCGCTGGCAAATCTGGCGCGGCTGGCAAAGGCGGGGGACGAAAAAGCCAAAGCGCTGTTTCTCGGCTCGCTGGACTTCGGCATCCAAACTGCCCGCCACTTTAAGTATCAATGGCCGGTGCAGTTCAACATTCAAACGCTGGAAATTATCACCAGCGCCCGCAAGCCGGACGAACCCGGTCAGTCCGATGTGGGGGGCCTGTTTGCGTATGTGATGATGCAGGCGCATGACCTCACCGGCGAGGGCCGCTATCTTCAGGAAGCCCAAAACGCGATGGCCGCCGTGCGGGACATGGAGTTTGAGCTGGATTATCAGTCCAACATCACGGCGTGGGGCGCGAATGCCTGCCTGCGTTTGTTCCGGCAGACCGGCGATGCGAAGTATCAGGCCCAAAGCGAAGTTTTCCTCGCCAATTTTTTCCACAATTCTTTGATCTGGGAGTCGGAAATTGCCGCTGCCAAATATTATTCCATTTTTCTGGGCGTGACCTGCCTGCACAACGGCCCGTATATGGCTCTGTACGAGTGCTATGAATCGTTTGCCTCGTTCCACGAATACCTGGCCTGGGGCCAGTCCGACCTGCCGGACTCCGTGCAACTACTTCTCACCGAATACTGTAAATACACGCTTAGCCGCGCCTGGTCTTACTACCCCAAAGAGCTTCCGGCGGAAATCCTTGCACCGGAAGTCCGCAACGGCCACATTGACCGCGCTCTGGCTTTCCCGCTGGAAGACCTCTACGCCGCCGGCCAGCCCGCCGGCCAGGTGGGACAGGAAATCTACGGCTGCGGCGCGGCATTTGCATTTACGACACGCGCCTATCATCGCATCAAAAACGCTCCCTTTCAGCTTTTCTGCGCGTATCCGATTTTTGATTTGGAACAAACCGATGAGCCGTGCCTGTCTTTCCAGGCGCGCGGCGTGGAAGGTTTCTCCTGTCAAGCCCGCATAATCCCCGCACAAGGGAAGTCCCTGCCGCCGATCACCGTACATGGGAGCGACGGCAGCAGGATCAAAGGCCGGCATACCCCAGAGGGTCACTGGGATTTCACAGCCCCCGCCGCTCAGACAGTGAAAGTCCGCTGGCGGCTGTCGGAGCAGTGACAAAACTCAGTAGCTGTGTAGAAAGCATATCGGGCGAATAAATTCGCGGCAACAAAAGCACTAAGTCGCCCTTCGACGACTGATCCTGGAACTGGCGAAGGCTGGTTTTGTGCGTTTGTTGCTGCGGTTTCAACCGCCGGCCGGGAGTTTGTATACACTCTCAGAGCAGTAACCTTGCCCCGATTGAACAAGGGCGCTAGTCGCGTTTCCCCAGACCGAGCTGCGACCCCAGGAGAATGCGGCGGCCAGGCGGCGGGGCTGGGATCGGGGACGCCAGCCAGGCCAGCGCCAGCGCAATCACGCAGTCATCATGCCCGCCGGAGCGCGCGCCCATCTTTAAGTGGCCGGAGCTGCCCGGCGCGTACTCAAAGCCGCGCATCTCCGCCAGCAGGGCGCGATGCGGCGGGAATTGCAGAGCGCGCGCCGACAAGCCCACCGTCAGCGTGTCCACCAGGCGCGTCTTGCTTTCGGCTCCGAAGGTGAACCTTTCCACCGTCAGCGGGCGCAGGTGAGCAGACCGCAGGCGCATGATCTCCCGTTCCAGCATATCCGCCACCGGATCGCCGATGCTGCTGCCGTCCGCCAGAATACGGACGGGCGCATACTGCACGAGAATCTCGGCGGCGGCTGCCGCCTGCCGGTCCCATCCGGTTCCCTGCCAGCGGCTCAGATGCACCAGGCGCGCAGGATGCACCGAAACATTCAGCACGGCAACCACTGAGAAATCCTGCTTGCGGCCCCAGTCGATGCCCGCCACATAGACACAGTCCGCGTCCGGCTCCGAAAGCGCTGCGCCGTTTTCCAGCCGGACGCCGGGCAGAGTGGCAATCGCCGCCGTGATGTCTTCTTCCCGGAAAACCGCCCCGTAATCGTCTACAAACTGCGCCTCGTATTCCTGTGCGTACAGCGACTCACCCATTTCTTCTCGCTGCGCCGCCAGAAATGCCATGTCCAGATGGTCTTTGTTGTCCGAAGTCGGACACTGGAACGACGCATAAGTGACATCAGCCTCCGATTGAGGGGCCATCCCCCGCGCATACAGCCGGTAAAACGCCGAGCGGCGGCCAAACGGCGACGATGCCAGCACGTATTCGCCGCCCTTGTCGGTCAGCATCGGCAGCAGCACATCTGTCAGAACGCTGTCGGGAACCCGCGCGGCCTCATCCACAATGATCCGATGCGCCCATAATCCGCGCAGGTTTCGTCCATCCCGGCCTGCCGTTCGGAAGATAATCTCAGCGTTTTCACCCGGCCCGCACACAGTCAGCTTCAAATAGGGGCTGCGCTGCACCTGAAGCGTCCGTCCTGCCGTCTCTGAAAATTCTCCGCCGAGGGCCATGTCCCATCGCTGAAGTACCGCTTCGCCTAGCAGCCTTGCCTGCACGTCCGTCGGGGCAACTACCAATTGTTTGGAGCCTGGCTCTGTCAAAGCCAGTGTTGCCAGGTCTATGCTCAAACTTTCGGTCTTGCCCCAGCGCCGCCCGCAGGCCGCGACCCGCACCTGAGCGTCGCAGTTAAACCAGGCCGCCTGCGCCGGATGCGGCTGCCAGCCCCAGAGCTGCTCCGCCAGCGCCAGCCGCTCCCTTGCACTCGTTTCCCGCTGCTGTTTTGTCCGCCACACTGTTTTGCTCGCTTTCCGCCCTCCAGAACGGCACTATACCACAATAAGGGAACATATGTTCGTAAATAAAACTGAATTCATGCTTGGGCGGAGTCTCGTGCGGCCAGGGCAACACGCAGGCTTTCCGCGCCGTCCGCTGCGGTGACACGCAGGCGATGGGCGGGGTCGCGGATGGCGGCGGCCACATCGGCCAGCGCAGCCTGCACAGCGGCGCGGTAGACGGGTGTCGGGTCGCCCAGAGCTTTTCGGGCTGTGACGCGCCGGGTGACGAAATAGGGCTGCCCGCTGCCCCGGATGGTCCGGCCTGCCCCGCCAAAGTCTTTGTCTGCGGGCGACTCCACCGGCAGACGGCTTTGCAGGCCCGCAAAGCCGTCTTCATCCACCACTGCCGTCAACTCCAAAGTCGTCGGTATCCAGCCATGCAAAGTCACATGACCGCGCTCAAACGCGAAATGGGCCGTCTGCCGCTCCAATGCGCCGGGACGGTTGAACGCATGATAAAACGAGGCATCCACGCCGTTTTCGTAAGTGACCAGCGCCTGCACCCGATCTTCTTTGCCGGTTCCGTCGGCGCGTGTCCAGACGCGGCCTAAAACATCGCAGGCGGGAGCATTGACAATCGCGCCGATGATGTCAAAAAAGTGAACGCCATGCTCCACAAAAATGCCGCCGGAGGCCACCGGGTTCCAGAACCAGTGATCGTCGCCCAGCCCTTCGTCGGAGGCATAGTTCTCAAAGCCGACATGGGTCAGCCGTCCCAGCCAGCCCGCGCGGGCAATGGTCTGGACGGCCTGATAGAGCAAATTGTACCGCATTACAAAATTGATGCCCGCGATTTTGCCGGAGCGCCGCGCCGCATCTAAAATTGCCCGCGCGTCCGCATTGCTCGTCGCCAGCGGCTTCTCTATAAAGACATGCTTACCGGCTTCCAGCGCCGCCACCGCCATTTCGGCGTGTTTGTCGGGAGGCGTGACAATATGCACCAGCTCAATGGCCGGATCGCGCAGCATTTCGCGCCAGTCGGTATAAGTGCGCGGGACGCCGCAGGTTCGCGCCGCCGCGGCCAGCGTCGCCGCGTCTCGTCCGGCGAAGGCTACGACCCGGCCCGCGCCATCGTCGTGATACGCTTCCGTACAAAATGCGCCAAAGCCTCGCGGGCCAATCAGACCAATGGAAATAGGGGAAGTTGCGCTCGGAGTCATGGGAGGATTTTACCCAGAAGGAAAGAAACCTACCCTGGGGGCTGCGCGATGCTTAACGCGGCAGGCCGACGCCGGAGGGAGCTGCAGCCTCGGTCCGGCTGATATTCTGAGCCGCCTTGAAGGCATCGTCGCTGCCGGGATCAATCTGGGTCACTTTTTGCCAGTAACCACGCGCCTGGGCGACGACGCCGCTGCTGGCGGCGCTCTGGGCAAGGTCCATATAGTGATGCACGGCGTTCTGCCGGGCTTCAGTGCCGGAAACGCTGGTCGGATCCGCCTGCACGGCTTTTTCCCAGGCGTCTAAGGCGCGCGGCGTGTCGCCCGCCTGCCAGCGGACATTTCCCAGGTTGTCCCAGGCGGCGGCATTGTGGCTGTTGAATTCTGTCGCTTTCTGGTAATCATCCTGCGCGCTTCGCAGGTCATTGGAATGCGCGGCGTTCAGGCCCAGAGCGGTGTACGCCTGAGACTGTCCATTACTCGCATTTCGGGCGTCGTCTGAATTCGGAAGAGCAATCGCCTCGGCCTGAGCATAATTCCGGTTTGCTTCGGCGTAATTACCGCGGCGCAGGGCGTCCGTCGCCCGCCGCAAAGAATCTCCCGTTTGAACCCGGCGGCTGTGCGTCTTCAGAGAAACGGTGACGGTATGGACACCCCAGAGGATCAGGGCCAGTAAAATGAGAACCGCGACGACCGGCAAAGCCAGGCTGACATACTTTTCTGCCCAGGCCGGCAGGGGGAAGGCGGGCCGGACAGCGGCAGGCGGAGCGGTCTGCGGCGGCGCAGGGGTCATAAACGGCGGCGGCGTGATGGCGGCGGAGGTGGAAGCGTTCTGGGCAGGCGCGGGGGGCCGCGGCGAAGCAGAGGCCGCCTGCGTCTGAAGATAGCCTGGATCGGGCGGCAGGGTATAGCCCGGCAAGGGCGGTGCGGTGGACGGCCCCGCGACTGGCACAGACACCGGAATCCCGGAGATTTCCGCAGGAACAGTGCCGGTCTCCAGGGTATTTGCGGCTCCTGCGGCGAAAGTCAGCGGGGCAGGCTTGCTGGTCTGCGGCGGTGCGGCAGTGACCGAGGCCGGCGCGGCGGTCAGGGCGAACTTTTCCGCGCGCAGGTCTGCCGCCATCGCCGCCGCGTTTTGATAACGCAGATTAGGGTCTTTGGCAAGCGCGCGCTGCAAAATCTGCTGCAAGGCCGCAGGAACGCCCACAGGCATGGGCGGCTGCACGTTCATAATATTGTAAGTAATGGTGATGACGCTGTCGCCCTGGAACGGCTTGCGGCCCGTCAGCATCTCGTACAGCGTAATCCCCATGGAAAAGAGGTCCGTCCGGTGGTCAACTGTGTGTGATGCCACCTGCTCCGGGGACATATAGGACGGCGTGCCGAAAACCTGGCCCTGCGAGGTGATACTTGGCTCGGCGGTGATGCGCGCGATGCCGAAGTCGGTCAGCTTGATGATGCCGCCGGGCAAAATGTGGACATTATCGGGCTTGACATCGCGGTGGACGACGCCCCGCGAATGGGCGTATGCTAAAGCGTCGCAGAGCTGAAGCGTAATTTCTACGGTTTCTTTTAACGGCAGTGCGCCCTGCATCTGCAAAATGTCGCGCAGGCTCTGGCCTTCCAGATATTCCATGACCAGAAAATGCCGGTCATTTTCCTGCCCGACATCGTGGATGGTCACAATATTTCGGTGCGAAAGCGTACCGGCGGCTTTCGCCTCCCGGTAAAAGCGCTCGATCCGCTCCCGCTTCTGCGCGCCGGCCAAATGGGGCGGCAATTGCAGCTCTTTGATGGCGACGCGGCGCGCCATCGTGGGGTCAATGGCTTCATACACGATGTCATTTGACCGGGCGATTTCGCGGATAATACGGTACTTGCCGAGGATGGTATTGGAGGATACGGCCAAGAGTTAGTTTCCCCTACTTGCGGCGTCCCCAGCGGGACGTTTTTTCTTCCTTGCCGGGAACGGACGCGGCCCCATCCGGCAGAGCCGGAGCCGTACTGCCCGAATAAGGCGTCAGCGCGCGCACGGCCAGCACCACTGCGGTAATGTTGTCGCGGCCCCCGCGCTCATTGGCTGCTTCCACCAGCGACAAAGCCGCGGCGGATGGGCTATGCTGCTCGGCGACGCTTTGAATTTCAAACGGCTCCAGGTGGCCTGAAAGGCCGTCCGAGCAAAGCACCAGCGTGTCGCCGACTTGAAGGTCATGCGTAAACACATCCGGCTCAACGGCGGCGGCAGTGCCGATAGAGCGGGTAATAATGTTGCGAAACGGCGATACCTGGGCTTCAGCCAGCGTCATTGTTCCCAGCCGTACCTGCTCGGCGACCCAGGAATGGTCATCGGTGAGCTGAGTGATTTGACGGTCTCGCAGCAGGTAAGCCCGGCTGTCACCGACCTGCGCGACCGTCAGGCGGTCTTCCAGCACGATCACAGCCGTCAGAGTCGTTCCCATGCCCTGCTGATCGGGAACTGCCTGCGCCGTCTCAAAAATCAGGGAATTGGCTTCGATGACGGCCTGCCGCAGGCAGGCTTCGGTCTCAGCGGAAGGACTGGCATAATAGGTGGCAATGACGGTCTTCAGAGCCATCTCGCAGGCGATCTGGCCGGCGGAATGGCCGCCCATGCCATCGGCGACGGCGTAAAAACAGCCTTTCGTGGCGAGAACCGATGGGTCCTCCGGCTCAAAAAAATCAAACTTGTCTTCGTTGTTTTCCCGAACGCGCCCCAGATCGGTTTTGGCCCCCAACCGAATGGTGGCGACAAGACGCGGGACACGGCCAGCTTCGGCCCATCCTTCGCTGAGTTCGTCCCGGTTCAGCCGTGCGGTTTTTTCACCGCCTGAGCTGCTGCTGCCTGCTTTGCTGAGATCAGGGCTGATCGTTTCGGTCATGGCCTCTTGCATGGGGCTGCTTATCCTTCTACCTGCACTGTTTGTGATGGCGCTGCCGGGGCGTCCTCCGGGGACTGGGGTTTATCGGCTGCTCCATCGGCTGCTCCATCGGCTGCTTCTTCCCCTGTTTCATCGGCAGAAATCGGCTCAAAGCCCAGGGCCGTACCGCCGATCACGATCAGATCGCCGGCAGACAGCAGAACCGGCTCATTGATCGTAAGCCGCTCGCCGTTGAGCAAAGTGCCGTTGGTGCTGCCGACATCAATCAAACGGAACAAATCGCCTTCGGCAATGATCTGAGCATGACTGCCGGAAACATACGGATCGCCCGGAAGCACCACGCTGTTTTCAATGCGCCGCCCAAACGTGGTGACACCCGGCAGTAAATCAAACACGCGGGGCGCTTCTTCGTCCGGGCCGGCTTCCCGCGTTTCCCGCAGCCGGGCGCGCGCGGGAGGGCTGGGGAGTTCCAAAATCTCTGCCGCGCTGCTTAACCCGTTTTCACTGCCGGGTTCAGGGACAGCTTCCTGTGCTTCCGGCACATGCAGCGTGGTTAAAACGCTGCCAAACCGGACCCGGTCTCCCGCGGCGAGGCGGCGGGGCAGGTGAGGAACCAGCGGCAGATCATTGACCTGTGTGCCATTGGTGCTGCTGAGGTCTTCCAGCGTGATTTCGCCTTCCTCGGTCACTTCCAGGCGCGCGTGCTGCCGGGACACCGTCTTGTCCGGCAGCAAAACTTCCGCCATCTCTCGCCCGACCAGACTGTTTCCAGCGGCGAGCGGATGAATTCGGCCACCGACTTCTTCCAGCCGAATCGACGGTGGCTCTACCTGCGTACCGAGATCAGGGCGGCCATCCGCCCGTGCGTTCAGCCCATAGCCGCATTCCGGGCAGAAGTGGTCGGAAGAAGAAACACGCCCCTGAAGAACCGGGCAATTCTCTTCCGCGCCCATGGGGCAGCGTCCGAATTGTTTCAGCACGTCCACCGGCAGGGGCAGCCCCGCTGCGTCGCCGCCGGGAGTAAATATCTCGCCCCAGGCCGCCAGATCATACTCCGCCCGCTTTGCCGGATTGGTTAAAACGTCATGCGCTTCTTTGAGTTCGGCGAAGGCAGCGGCGTCGTCCAGGTTTTCGGACGCCAGACGGCGATACGCCTGCCGAATCTCTTCCAGGCTGCCTCCCACCGGCACTTGTAAAATCGCGTAATAATTCTTCAACGAGTCTTGCCCTGATCCAGCGCGTAAATCGTTCCCACCAGCGTTTTTTCCACCGAGCCACCACCCTGAATATCCTGCATGGCCTGGGTAACTCGCTGCGCTTGCGCCAGCTTGCCCTGATCCAGCATCAGCGTTTTCGTGCGGTTCAAGTCCTGCATCACCTGGGAGCGGTCCATCTGCTGCGCTTTCAATCCTGCTACTGTCTTGTCCAGAGCGCGCGCCGCGCGCGCGACTTCGCTCTCGGACTGCACACGCGGGTTCATCCCTGTGCCGATCCGCCGCCGGTCGGCTGTGAACTCCTGGACGACATCGGCGGACAGCTTTTCCTGCCTGCCGGTCAGGGCGTCGTCGTAAAGCAGTTCGGCGACAGCGAGGCGGTAAATGCCGGCGGGCCGCGGAGTCATTTCCAATTCCCAGAGTGACGAGAGGCCCATGCCTTGTTCCATATCACTCAGCGTCACCTCGGCGCTGCGCGGCCCGAAAATCGGCTGCTGGCCGGGAACCTGCCGGACGGAAACGCCGCGCGCCAGCGCCAGGCGCAGGTGCAGGTTCCGGGCTGTGACCCGCATCAGTGTGTCCATCTCGCGCCGGAATACTTCGGGGATCATTTCAGGCCGGGAGATGTAGTAATAATTGCCGCCGGAGCGCCGCGCCATCCCGACCGTCAGTTCTTCATTGAAACTGGGTCCGAACCCCATCGCCGTTACAGTGATGCCGCGTTTCTTCTGCTCCGAAATCTGGCCGATCATCGACGCAAAATCGCGTGTCCCGGCGGTGGGTTCCCCGCCGGTGAGCAGCAAAACGCGGTTGAGGGTCTGCGCGGTCTTGACGGAGGCAACCTGCTGGCAGGCGGCCAGGAGGCCCTCATACAGATTTGCATTGCCGCCGGTCGTGATCTGGTTGATGGAGTCTTTGATCTGCGCGTTATTAACCACGCGGCGCGCCGGCAGGATGACGTCCGCATTGTCCTCAAAAGCCACCACGCTGAGAAGATCATCGGGTTCGAGCAGGTCGATCACATAAGCGCAGGCGCGCTTGGCATAGTCCAGCGGCTCACCTTCCATCGCCCCGGAGCGGTCAATAACCAGGCAGATGTTCAGCGGCAACCGCGGCTTGCCGTCGGAGCCGCCGACACGAATGTCAAACAGGACAGGCTCGCGCGCCAGGTCTCCGGCAACGCCGTAAGCATTCCCGACCAGTGCGCTCAGGGAAAGCGCGGGCGGCAGCACTACCGGGGACGCGAGCGTCATGCGAGTACGCTGGAGGCCCTCGATCATCCGGGATCGGTTGGGATCATCCGAAAGCAGGCTGGTTTTATCAGGATCGGCCATTCTTGGATTTATTATAACACAAAACAAGGCTTCCTTGTCTATGGGCAGAACGGGGCCGCAGAGCCGTAAAGCCGGTCAAAAACTTTGGCCGGGTCATACGGCAGGGGTGCGGCATCTCCCTGACCACCGTTCCAGGCACATTCAGCGGCCAGCACGAAGGCAACAAACTGGTATTTGTCATGGAGTAAATTGGCTTCTGAGGAGTTATATCCTGCCCAGGTCGTTTGCAGCAGTCCGCGCTGGCTGCCCTCGGCTAACGCGCGGCTGAAGTGAGCAATGTTGGCCGGGGCTGCCCAGGTCGCGCCAATGACTGGCCCGAAACCAGCTCGACGCAGCATATTCGGGCTGGGGAATGGGCCGCTGGCCGTGTAATGCCAGTCGGTCAAAATGATGTCTTTTGGCAAACGGCGACGCATTTCGGCGGCCTGGGAGGTGGAAGGCGCGTTGGCGGCGTCCTGCGCTTCTCCTGGAGCCAGAAGCATGTCGCTCCAAAGTATGGTGCGGACGCCACGCGCCCGCAAATGGTCATGCAGGCGTGTTACCTGCGCGACATACGCATCAGAGACTGTCGGGTAACGGCTCCGGCTCAGGTAGGGATAACGGCCTCGCTGCGTTACTTCGTCACCGCCGATATGCAGGGCGTCGGAGCCAAACGTGCCTAGCACCTCGTCGTACAATCGAAATAAGAATTTGTCGGTCTGCGGGTTGGAAGGGTTCGCGGCATAAGGCGTCTGCGGGTCTTCCGCCATGCTCAGATTGGCAGGGTCAATAAACAGCCAGGGCATATGGCCGACGGAGTTGACTAAGGGAGTCACTGTCATCCCGCAGCGCCGAGCGAATACAATCTCGGTTTGCAGGTCTTTCTTCGGCATGGCCCAGGAAGGAGCGTCTTTACCGAGCGTGTCCCACTTTGCCTGCTCGCATTGCAGCACCAAATTATTCATCTTGAGGCGGGCAAATATACGCGCGATCAGCTTTTCGTGAAACGGCAGCGCATCTTTTCCGACAAACAAATGCGCCCCGCGCCAGCGCATCGTCGGGTAATCGTCCATTTCCGCACCGGGAATATAGATGCCCTGACTATCTCGCGTCAGCATCTGGCAAAGCGTTTGCGCTCCGTAAAATGTCCCGGCCGGATCATGCCCGGTGATCGCTGCTCCCATTGGCCCCACATGCAGCCGGTAGCCCTCCGGGTGAGAAGCCAGCGGGCTTTCCCCAAACACAATCATCGCGCCGCTGGACTTTGCGCGTTCGCCGGTAAGAATAGGCAGCAATGGCAGCCCAAAGCGATCCTGCAATTCCTGCTGAACAGATAAAGCCGCCATGCGGTCAAGCGGGCGGGCATTACGGGGAATTACCAGCCGCGTCTCACGATTCAGACGCAGGCGCGTTTCAGTCAGCGTCAAGGATTTTGGGCGCGGAATGATCAGCAGGGCTTCGCGTTCCTGAATGGGAAGCGCGGTTTTATGAACTGGCTCCGGCGGAGGATGCGATGCACAGGAACAAAGGCACGTCATTCCGAAAGAAATACACAAAAGAAAGACCGATTTTGCTGCCGGCAGTTTCAACGGATTTTCTTTCCAGTTTTACGCGGAGCATCGTAGGCCGACACTGTCGTGGCGATAGGATTTCCTGACGCATCTTCCCGGCGGCCCAGCCAAGCGGAAATGTGCATTCCAGCGGCGATCTCGGCCAGCGCTGCCGGCTGTCGCCGGACTTTAATGCGCGTTGCTCCATCCACCGCGACCGTGTGAGACACGCCTGCTTTGTCCTGGATCGTTACCGTGTCGGCTTGTACGTCGGTGACACCGCCGGATACGAAGCCCGCCCGCTGCGGCGTGTCGGAGGGCGGTACATCCGTGCCAGTTATGTCCGTGGCGCTTGCCAGCCCCAGCAGGCCCGACGGCAGGCCGCGCGTGGTGATTGCCACTGCTGCGCCCGGCTCAAATGCCGCTGCCGTGACCGCCGCGCCGCCTGCCGTAAACACCGACCGCGCCGAGATCAGCAGGGATAACGGCACACCGTCCGCGTCGTCCGACGCCTGCACTACCCAGACCTGAGAAGACGCGCTTAAAAGCGTCCCGGTCAGTGGCCTGCCGCGATGCCGCTCCAAAGCCGCCGCCGAATCCGGGTCGCACAGCAGCGCAATCTGCACGGTTCCGCCTTTGCCTGCGCGCCGCCGAAGCAGCGCCGTTTCTCCCGGCAGAAACTCCCCGGCGCGCACCAGCAATCCGCGCCGCAGAAACGCCGATGCCGGGCCGAACGCCAGCGTCTCGCTGCGCCCGTCCTCGCCCATGACCTGCACCGCGCGCGGCCCAGCAGCAATGATTGTCACGGCCATTCCCTGCGCCGAGGCGGACGGGCGGGCAGGGGACGGCAGGGGAAGCAAAGCCCAGAGCAGGCTAAAAATAAAAATATATCGGCGGGCGCGGGCAGCCAATCCATTGGTCATGGTGTATTCCTCCGTGTGATCGGCGACAGTCACTGATGTCACGCCGCGTTCGATTCGCGAGGAGATAAATCTCACTCGCTCCATGATAATCGTCCTGTGGACGTAAGAAAAGGCGCTTTGTTTCTCTCTCCGACGTCCGAAGGACGATTCTATTGAGCGAGAGGAATTCATTCCCTCGCCCGCTCCTGCGTAACGTCACGCCATAATTCTTAAGCCCGCCAGCTTGCCGGCAGTTTTTGCAGGACTTCAATGCTGCCAAAATTGACCGGCTGGGCCGGCCCCTGCGCCCGCACCCAGTCCGTCATGCGCGTGATCCCCGTCTTCAAATCGGTCGGCGGCGGCGGGGCGAAGACCGACGTGATCTTGGCGTGGTCGGAAAACGCATGAACGACTTCATTGCGGGCGTCCAGATGCTTGATTTCCGGCGGCAGGCCAAAAGCGTTCGCGATTTCGGTGGCGAGTTCCAGAATGGTATACGGCGTGTCCGCGCCGACATTGAACACTTCGTTGCGCGCGGCGGGAACCAGCGGGCTGCGGGCAATCAGCGGCGCAACGTCGTCAATGTAGGAAAAGGCCCGCGTCTGGGTTCCGTCCCCAAAGACGCTCATCGGCTGGTCCTGCAAAAGCTGGTTCATAAAGATGCCGATGACATTGCGGTACTTGTCGGCGATGTTTTGACGCTCGCCGTAGACATTATGCGGGCGAAAGATAATATATTCCAGGCCAAACATCTCATGCGCCGCTTTGAGGTCCAGTTCCACGGCGTACTTGGAAATGCCGTAAGGGTCCTCCGGCTGCGGCGTCAGGTCTTCGCGCATGGGAACCTGATTGCGGCCATACACGGCGATGGACGACGTGAAAATGAAGCAGCGGACGCCGTGGTTGATGGACGCATTGATTAGGTTCATGGAGGCGACAAGATTCGTCTCATAGTTGTAGCGCCGAATGAAATGCGAGAGGCCTTCAGCGGCATACGCTCCCAGATGGTACACATATTCAAATGG
This sequence comes from Capsulimonadaceae bacterium, assembly GCA_965277095.1. Classification (GTDB taxonomy): domain Bacteria; phylum Armatimonadota; class Armatimonadia; order Armatimonadales; family Capsulimonadaceae; genus JANXMY01. The sequence continues at coordinate 937,426 of OZ255718.1, read as the reverse complement.
GCCATGCTGCCAGAGCGACTCCACAAAGGCCGGGTCTTTCAAGTCGCCCTGCACCCAGATACAGCCCGGTGGCACGTTGGCAAGAAAGCCGCCCGACAGATCATCGGTGGCGACCACTTCCATGCCCTGCGCCAGGCAGTGATCCGCCACATGTGACCCGATAAAGCCTGCCGCGCCCGTCACGAGAACTTTTGCTGCCATAAATTGCTCCGATCCCCAATTATTTCCCCGTTAATAATTTCCCCGTTAATAATTTCCCCGTTGTTATTTCGGGCTGCTTCTTTTGATCCAAATGCCGACCAGCCCGGCGGCGACAACGCCCAGAAGTCCGAGGCGGACGGCGGGAGACAGCCGGTTCTGCACATTGCGCTGCATCCAGATACGGGCCAGTGAGCCGGCCAGACTGCCCTGAATCCCGACGCGCACGGCCGCCGAAGTGAGCGGCGACGACTGAGCCTTGAAATACTTGGTGTAAAATATCCACATGGCATAGTGCATGTTCTTGGTCACATGGTAAGGAACCACATGACGCCCGCCCTGGCCCTTGAGGTGCGTGATCACACTGGCCGGGTTGTACCAGACTTCCCAGCCGGCTTTCTTGGCGCGAACGCACCACTCAATGTCTTCGCCCCACTGCTTCAAGTCTTCATCCAGCAGCCCGATGTCGTCCACCAGTTCCCGCCGCGCCATCAGGCAGCAGCCCGAAACGGCGTCCACCTCATTTGAGCAATCTTCGGGCAGGTAGCGCAGCAGGTATTGTCCCAGCGTGTGATCCTGCGGAAACAGCCGGTCCAGCTTCATGTAATACGCCAGCGACGCAGCGGGGGTCGGCATTCCGCGCTTGCACTGGGGCTGAAAAGAGCCGTCCGCATTCAGCACTTTCGGTCCGACAATGCCCGCTTTCGGATGCTGCTCTAAAAATTCCGTCATCTGCCGCAGCGAGTCGGGGCGCAGGATCGTATCCGGGTTCAGCCAGAGGATATACCTGCCGGTACTCATCCGAATGCCCTGATTTGTGCCTTTGAGAAATCCAACATTCTCCGCATTCTTTACCAGGGTCACTTCCGGGTACAGTTCCGGCACCTTTTCCAGCGTGCCGTCGGTCGAGCCGTTGTCTACCAGAAATAGTTCGTAAGTAACGCTGGGATCGCTCAGGCGCAGAGAATCGAGGCAGTCCTTCAGCACGCCCCAGCAGTTCAGGGAAACCATGGCAATCGAAACGTCAGGCGTTTGTCTGTCAGACTCGTTTATTTCATTCATTGGGGAAACTCCTTTGTTTGCTTAGCCGGCCCGGCCAAACAGTCCTGGTAAACGGCTCGCGTCTCACGCGCACAGCGCTCCCAGGTGAACTGCCGTGCCTGGGCCAGACCGCGCCGGCTCAAATCCTGCGCCAGCGCGTCGTCCGTCAGCAGACGGGTCATGGCCTCCGCCAGCCCGCCGCAGTCGTCGGGACTCACCAGCAGGGCCGCTTCCCCGGCGACTTCCGGCATGGAAGATACATTGGATGTAATAGTTGGAACGCCGCATTGCATGGCTTCCAGCACCGGCAGGCCGAAGCCTTCATAGCGCGACGGGTACACAAACGCGCGTGCGCCGCCATAAAGCCGGGGCAGGTCGGCATCCGGCACATAGCCGGGTAAACGTACCTGCGCCTCCAATTTCAGCGCTGTTACTTTCTCAAAGATCGCCTCGTAGAACCAGCCTTTTTTCCCGGCGATCACCAGCGGCACGTCGGGAAAGCGGGCCGCAATGCGCGCGTAGGCATCCAGCAGATGCGGCACGTTCTTGCGCGGCTCCAAAACGCCCAGATACAGCAAGTAGCGGCCCGGTATCAGTCCGTACCGCGCGCAGGCATCGCCTACTTCAGCCGCGGACGGCACATAAAACCCCGGCCCGGCGGCCAGCGGCGTGGTGGTGATGCGCTCCGGCGCAAGTTTCAGCAGGCGAATCATGTCCTGCCGGGTGCTTTCGGACACAGCCAGCAGGCGGTCCGCCCGGCGGGCGCTCGCGCGCATCATAGCCGGGAAAAATGCCCGATGAAACCGCGGATGCAGCTCCGGCATCAGCAAATAAGTCATGTCGTGGAAAGTCACCACCGTCCGGCAGGGCGCGGCCAGCGGCATGGTGTAGTGCGGCGAATGCAGCAGGTCAACTCGGCGGCGGCGAAGCTCACCGGGCAGCCCCGTTTGTTCCCAAAGCATCCGCCGGGCCGTGGACTCTAATTCTACCGAAACAATCTCAAAGTTCGCCTGCCGAATGGCGAGGTCGGCAGCATCGGAGGGTTTGGCGAACAGGACATACTTATTTTCGGTGTCACCCTTCGCCAGCCACTGGGAAAGAAAAAAAATATAATTGCCGGCCCCGGCGCGGTGGGGCGGAATGGCGGTAGCATCCAGCGCGATACGCAAAACGTGTTCCTTGTTCCCGAAAAGCCGGTTCCCCCCTCGGAGCATTTCGGCAGCCCATTATACCTGAGTTTCACCCAGCGGCGGCAAGGGAGCAGGGACGGAACGAGCAATCCGCACCCGATTTGTCAGGCTGATGACCATCGCGATCAGTCCGAACAAAAGAAAGTTGTTCGGAAAGTCAAAAAACAGCAAGTAGGAAGGCGCGGCCAGCCAGAGAAATCCATACGTCAGGCCGCGCCGATGCCCGATGCCTTCCCGGACATTCAAGTCCCTCATGCGCGGCAAGACAAGCGCATACAAAAACGCCGTGAGAATATTGCCTGGGTCCAGCAGCCCGGATAAAATCGTCTGCGGCCAGCCGAAATCCGCAAAGTAATCCACAGTGGAAAAGGCCGGCGTGTAAGTATTTTCCGCCGCACCCGGAAAGAAAATCTCCGTGACTAAAATGGTGCCGTAAATATGCGGCTTGTCGGGGAACAAAGCGCGCGGCGCCAGGCCCCACAGCCCGGACAGCGTGACTTCGCCGTGAAACAGCGGAACTGTTCCCGTCAGGTAGCCCTGATAGTAGTGCGCCGCATTGACGAAATAATCCGAATAAGTAGAGATTTGTTCCAGACCGACTGAGCCGAACGAGCTTGCCAGCAGTGAGCCGACCAGATATGCCGCCCCGGACAGCAGGATCAGACCTACAGGCTTCAGATAACGATACTGGCGAATAGCCAGAACAATAATAATGTAAATCGCATAGCTGACGACCAGGCTTTTCTGGCCGAACATAAACACGGCAACAAAATAAAAAAGCGCCATCCCAAGAATGGAGTGCGTGGAACGGGCATACAGCGTCGCCAGAACCAGTGACGTACTCAGGAACGTGATGCCCAGCGCATACCACTCGCCGACCCCGGTGCGGTGAAGCTGATAATTCGTGCGCGGGTCCAAAATCCAGTTGATCAGCCCCACATCATGCGTCAGCAGCAGAAACGACAGCAGGTACAGGCCAAGAAAAATCCAGGCCGCCGTCCGCATCCGTTCAGGCCGTGCCGGCCCGTCCGCATTGGCGAGGCGTCCGATAAAACGTTCAATTCGGGGCTGGGCGGTGAAAAAGTGTACCAGCCAGACCAGAGCCGCCAGACCGGCCAGCGTGTGTACATTGCTGACCAGCAGCGCATACTGGAAATAAACATTGTCCAGGCCATCTTCCAGAAAGAAAAACGGGCCGGACAGCGTGTTGACGATCAAAATCGGCAGCGCCGCCAGCACCGGAATCAGCAGCGGGTTGAGCCAGGTGATCTGGAAGCGGCGCGTAAAATACACCGGAGCCAGCAGAAACAACAGAAAATACGCCAGAATGTTCAGCCCGTAGAGCGCGGCCAGAAGTGTTTCCGCCATCAGAGACTCCGCTCATTTCTTTCGGCTTCGTTTTTTTGCTGGGGCGCGATGCCCATATGCCCGCCCAGAGCATCCGCCACGCCGCGCCACAGGGCAGAAAGCTGGGCGCGCTGGCCGCGCCGCAGGTAGCGCAGCGAAGTCGCGAGCCGGGTCAGGCTGAAATACAGCACAAAGAAACTCCGGGCCAGCGGATTTTTCTGATGCTTGAACAGCAGCCGGGGGCGGTTACGATTGTTGTAATAAACACTGAGCGGCGAATCCGCGCCGCCGCTGGAGCTGCTTTCCCGGTGGTAAATCACAGCCGCCGGCACAAACACTATCTTCGCGCCCGCCCGCACCGCCCGCGTGATAAAGTCTACATCTTCGGCATACATGAAAAACTGCTCATCCAGCATTCCGATCCGCTGGATGATTTCTTTAGGGATCAGAAGCGCACAGCCGTTTGCCATCTGTGCGAACTGTGTTTGCCGGCTGGCCGGACTGTCTGTTTTGCGGTAAAACCAGTCTTGATGCAGGCCGCGCCAGTAGTCATAGCGCCCAACATGGCTGTTGATCAATGTTCGGTCATCATAAAAGTAAATTTTCGGAACAACCAGGCAGTTTGGATCGGCATGATCCATCAAGCGGCTCAGAAAATCCGGCTGCACCGCCGTGTCATTGTTGAGCAGCAGAACGTAATCACAGCCTTCCGCCAGGCACCATTCCATGCCGGCGTTGCATCCGCCGGTGAAACCGCGATTGCAGCCCTGTTCCAGCACGACTATCTCCGGGAACTGCGCCTCTGCCCAGGCTGCGGAGCCGTCGCGGGAGCCGTTGTCCACCAGCACAATCTTCACCGGCTGGTAATCGCTGCGCGACAGCGTTTCGAGGCACTCCGGCATGAAGGCCATGCCATTGTAGTTGACCAGCACAATCCCGACTTGCTTGGACATAAATAGTATCACATTCGCGGGAAACCTCTCCCCTTGAAGAACCTCTCCCCTTGAAGAACCTCTCCCCGCCATAAGAATGGCGACCCTCCCCTGTCAAGGGAGGGTAGGAAGGGAGGCAAAAGCCTTCGCCTTTTGTCCTAACCCTTCCCTAACAGGGAAGGGTGGCAGCTTGCTGCCGGGTTAGGTTCCTGCGGGTTAGGTTCCTGCGGGTTAGGTTCCTGCGGGTTAGGTTCCTGCGGGTTAGGTTCCTGCGGGTTAGGTTCCTGCGGGTTAGGTTCCTGCGGGTTAGGTTCCTGCGGGTTAGGTTCCTGCGGGTTAGGTTCCTGCGGGTTAGGTTCCTGCGGGTTAGGTTCCTGCGGGTTAGGTTCCTGCGGGTTAGGTTCCTGCGGGTTAGGTTCCTGCGGGTTAGGTTCTTGCCGCCTTTCGGCTGCTGCGGAGGGACTGGTACACGCTGCGCAGCGAACGCATCAGCGCAGTGGGAGCGGCGGCAATCAGCCAGGCCGCTGCGCGGTGAGCCGGGCGCGCCCCAAAATAATCGGCGAGGTAGTGCCGGAAGTCGCGCAGGCTGTAGCTTCCCTGGGAGCGCAGATAGCACAGCATTTTCAGCGTTACCGGCGTGCGTTTCTGGTAAAGCCCATACGCGGCTTCTTTCACGGGGTCATAACGCGCCGGGAGCAGGTCAATCACCGTGCGCTGGTGGGTCAAAATAATGTCCAGCGCACTGCCCGTCCAGGAAACGTTCTGGCCCCGGTACCTGACCAGGGAGCGGGCAATCAGCACCACGGGCGCGTCCACTTGCAGATACTCGTAGGTGATGCCCAGATACGTCAGCCCGGTTCCGACATAGGGTTCCGGGTTTATCCGGTTCCACAGGGCGCGCCGGACGACAAAAATGCTGAGATACGACTCTTGAAAGAACTTCTGAAAGAATGCAGGCACATCGGTCGTGTAAATGTCTTCTGTGATGCCCAGAATATCCGCGCTCCGCTGAAGCACGGTTTTCATCTCGCTGTCGTAGCTGGTGACGAGCAGCAGGGCGAAATCCAGCGGGCGACTTTCATTCAAATAATTGCCGAGCAGATAGGAGATTGCGCCGGGTTCCAGCAGGTCGTCATCGCCGAGCAGCCAGCACCATTCGCCCTGCGCCAGCGCGACGGTTTGGAGATAATTGCGATCTGCGCCCCGGTTTTCAGGCTGCCGAAAATAGGTCAGCCGGGGAAACCGCTTTTGAAGGCCACGCACGACTTCCTCGGTGTTGTCCGGGGAGGCATTATCGCTGACCACGATTTCCACTTCGCCGGTAGCCTGCGCGATGACATTTTCCAGCGTCTGCGCCAGAAGCATGGCCCGGTTGTAAGTCGGGATGCAGATAGAAAGCTTGATGCTCATAAGTGAAATGATGCAAGGCATTTGCGAGGGAATAAATTCCTCTCGCTACAGTTATGCGTCCTTCGGACGAAGGACGTTTATTCCCTCGCGCTTTATTTTCCCGCGAATGCCGGGGAAGGTTTGATACGTTTGTAAATCCGCCTCATGCCTTGCAGCAGGCCGCTGGGCAGCAGCAGCAGCGGAATAAACACAAACAGCAAAAATGGTCTCGGCCCGTACATCCGCAGCAGCCGCCGGATGCCATCCCGGTAAGACGCCGGCGTTGGACTGAGCGGCCCGCGCCGTCCGGTCAACTTGTAGTGGCGCGTGGCGACGAAAAGCTCTTCTTTCAGGTGCCGATCCTGCATCTGCTGAAGCGTTGAGGCCGAAAAGCCGCGCTGCCGGGCATACGCCAGCAAGTCCTGAAAGTTCGTCGTCATCACATGCCAGAACGGCCATCCCGCCGTGTTGTCCTTGCGCTGCGCCAGAAAAGGCTGCGCGGTGATCAGTGTTCCCCGCCCCTCGGCCAGCACGTCCATAAATAAATACGATTGCAAAAGAAACGTGCCGGTCTTATCCGTATGGTCACGCTCCATCGCCAAATGGCGGCGAAAGGCGAACACGGATAGAAACATCGGCTTGAGGTGGGCCAAAGTTTCGTTCCGGTCGCGCAGCACGGTATCCTGACTGACGGGGAACCAGACATCACTCGGCTCTTCTACACTTACCCCAAAGGAACGGATATTCAGCGCAAAGGCGTCTAAATCGGGATGCGTTTTGATCAAATTCAAAAGAGCAGTGACGGCTCCGGGCAGCAAAATGTCGTCGTCGGAGAGAATATAAGCAAAGTCTCGTAAATGTTGGCTCGCCGCGTGCCAGTTTGACAGTCTCGTAAATGTTGGCATCCGGGCCGGTGTTCTGGGTTTGCCGGTGCGAACGCAGGCAGACGAGGGGAAACGCGGCTTGCAGGGCGGCGATCACCTGCGGCGTGTCATCCGTGGACGCATTGTCCGAAACCACGATCTCTACCTGCGGGGCAATGCCGCCGGAAATCTGCCGTGCGATCCGCTCCAGCGTGTCTCTGAGAAACGCGGCCCGGTTAAACGTCGGCACGCACAGGGACAGTGTCGGCGGCTCTGCTGTCTGGGCGCTCATCCTAGCTCCGTGCCGGGCAGCGGCGCGGCATGGCGGCCATACTTCACTGCCCGGTAGACCTGCCAGAGCCGTTTGAGCCAGGAGGACGGCATCAGCAGCAAGGGAATGACGCGCAGCAGCAGAAACGGGTTCAGCCCATAAGCGCGCAGCAGCCGCCCAATACCGTCCCGGCGGCTGAGGTGAAAATCGTATTTATCTTGCATCATTTTGTAGCGCAGCAGAAAATGGAATACCGACGTTCGCAGCTGCTTTTCCCGAAACTCCCGCAGCACTGCCGGCGCGAAGCCCAGACCCGCGGCGTAACGCATCAGGTCTTGATAATTTGTGACCATGACCTTGAAAAATCCGTAGCCGCCCGTGTTGGTCAGGCGCTGTGCCAGAAACGGCTGCGCGGTGATCGCCAGCCCCCGGCCCCGCGCCAGCACGTCCATAAATAAATACGATTGCAGCAGATTTGTCCCAATCCAGGCGCTGTAATCTTTGTCCGCCAAATTTCGCCGAAACGCGGTCATGGACAGAAATAAATGACTCAGGGCCAAAGCCCGGAGCGCTTCGTCCCGATTGGTGATCAGCATGTCTTCAGCGACGGAATACCAGAGCGGCCCCGGCGGCCCCGCCTCGTCCACAAACGAATAAATGTTCAGTGTCAAGGCGTCGGCTTCCGGGAACTCCCGCATCAGCCCCAGCAGTTTATCTACGGCCCCCGGCAGCAGAATGTCGTCGTCGGAGAGAATATAAGCAAACTCGCCGCGTGCCAGTTTGACAGTCTCGTAAATGTTGGCATCCGGGCCGGTGTTCTGGGCTTGCCGGTGCGAACGCAGGCAGACGAGGGGAAACGCGGCTTGCAGGGCGGCGATCACCTGCGGCGTGTCATCCGTGGACGCATTGTCCGAAACCACGATCTCTACCTGCGGGGCAATGCCGCCGGAAATCTGCCGTGCGATCCGCTCCAGCGTGTCTCTGAGAAACGCGGCCCGGTTATAGGTCGGAATACAAATGGAAAGCAATGGCTGCATAATAAAACAGGGGCTGAATATGATATAAAGTTATGATTCGGGCCGATCAACGACCCGCCTGCGAACAGCAACCGTCCTGCGGACAGCAACCGTCCTGCGGACAGCAACCGTCCTGCGGACAGCAACCGTCCTGCGGACAGCAACCGTCCTGCGGACAGCAACCGTCCTGCGGACAGCAACCGTCCTGCGGACAGCAACCGTCCTGCGGACGGAAGAAGATGTCTGCGCGGGTAATTTCCTGCGTCCGCAGGACGCTTGCACTTTTTAGACGGGCCGTTCATCGGCCCGGACTGCTTGAAATCTTTACGCGCTCGCCAGCGTGGCGGGAGAAAGCGGCGCGGCGGGCGGGCCGCTGTGCCACTGCCGCCGCGTCCGCACAAACAGCCATGTCCCGCCTCCCAGCCCGACCAGCAAATACACTAAAAAGTAACCCAGCATGAGGCCGGTTGCACCGTAAGGCCGGACCAGAAGCACGCTGGACAACGCCACGAGAACGCCGACAATGATACTGAGCGGCAGAAACGGGTCTTTTTTGTGCGCCCGCAGGTACAGGGCCTGCGAAGAAATGAGGTGGTTGATCAGCGCTGTCGCCACCAGCAGGGCCAGCGGCAGCGGCTCTAAAATCCGCGCGCCGAGGCGCGTGTGAAGCTGATGCAGCACAAAGGCCGCTGTCCAGAACGCCGTTCCGCCCAGCGCGACGACGGCCCACGATTGCCAGAGGCAGGGGAAAAACCGCCGGTCCAGTTCACGCCAGTCGCCGCGCGCAATCAGCGTGCCGAATGGGGCGGACTTGGTTGTGATCCAGGAAAGCGCGATCAATGTGATGGCGCTCATCACGGTTAAGCTCAGTCCGAGGCGTCCGGCCTGCGCCGCACCGTGCGCCGCCAGCATCAGCGGATTAAAAAGAAAGACGAACAGACCGCTGATGCTGCTGACGGCGATCTTCCACTGGAACGGCCAAATTTCGCTCCGCCACCCGATCTGAATGTCAGGACGCCCCGCCCGAAGGATGTCCCGCAGAAACGGCCCCTGCCGCCGCCACAGCCATACGGCTTGGAACACCAGCACCGTCGCGTTGAAAATTGCGGCGGCGAACAGGCCGCAGTGCAGAAACAAGGCCAGCCAGAATACCAAGCTGCCCGCCAGGCTCTGCACCATTTGAGTTTGCGTCACATCGGCCACGCGGCCTAGGCCCTCCGTCAGCGCCATAATCGGACTCAGGGCTAAAATCCCGGCGCAGGCGATCACCACGCCCATCCAGGGCCATTGCCAGACCAGATGCGCCCCGGCAGGCGTATTTTTACTAAAAAAAAGCAGCCCGGCAGGAAGCACAATTCCCATCATCAGCACTGCCAGGCAGCCGTACCAGAGCAGGCTCAAGCGCAGCAGCGAAGCCAGACGGGCTTTGGCGACCGGGTCGCCCTCCAGAGTGCCGCTGGCCGTCCATTCTAAGTTAGCCCGCTCATGGCTGGCGACTTGCAGAATCACATAGGTCAGGCCCATTTCCAGCAGCAGCGTGAAGCCGAGAACGCTGTTGAAAGTGTAATAATAACCCTGTTCCGCCGGGGACAGAAAATGCGTCAGTACCGCCAGACTCAGCAGCCCGGAAATCGCCGTCCATCCCCGCGCCACGAGCGCGTAGCCGACAGAGCGATCTACCCCGATTTTTTGCAGCAGACGCCGGGGCAGGGTCACAGCGCCGCTCCTTTAATTGAGCCGCTTTTTGGCTGGCCCCGCAGCGCGCGCAGCCGGGGGCCGAGCCGCATCCCGAAGCCCCAGCGCAGCGCGAAATGCGGAATCAGGGCAAATGGCAGCGAGCCGCGCCAGTATTCCGGCAAAAAGTAGAGGTGCCGCGTGTAACCGGCCAGCACGGCCCAGTCGTCCGCCAGGGTGCAGCGCGAATGGATTTTCAGCGTGCAGATCGCCCGTCCGTTCCACTGGTCGGCGTGCGCCCGCGCCATTAAGTTCCGGTAAAGCGCACTGCGCCGGCCCAGCAGGGCGGCCCATGCCTGGGACAAATCCCGCATGGTTTCGAGTTGATACCGGAACAGGTTTTGACCAAGCTGCGCGCTCAGGGCATCGTTGTCGCGCCGCGCTTTAACGGTCAATTCCGGCAGCCATATCCAGCGCGGGTGCTTCTGAACCATCAGGCCGATGAGCAGGAGGTGGGGAAAATGCACATTTTGCGCCAGTTTGTCCCGCCCCAGCGACTCAATCGCCTCGTTCCAGCGCGGACGCGAAACAATCTGGGCGGAAAAGCAGCCGTGGAACAGGCCGCAATGGCGAAAGATGTCGTCCGCAGTGTCGTAAATGTGCATTCGGTCGGCGTCGGCGGGCAGTATAATGGGATTGTTTTGATGCTCGGACCGAGCGGCCATATCGCGTTCGAAACCTTCGGTGAATACCGAGATGCCGGAAGTGTCCGGGTTCTGTTCCAGCGTTTGCATCACGCGGGCCAGGCCGCCGGGGGCAAGTTGATCATCGGACGACAGCAGCCAGCAAAAGTCGCCCGTCGCCATCGCCGTCACCTGAAGCAGATTGCCCAGAAACCCCTGGTTTATGTCACTGCGGCGATAAGTAAACAGGCCAGGATAAGCGCGCTGATAGTCTGCCACCATTTCCTGCGTGCTGTCTGTCGACGCATTGTCGCTGATACAGATTTGCAGGGTATCCTGGAGGCTCTCTGCCGCCGCCTGTTCCAGAATGCCGTCCAGAGTTTCGCGAAGAACCCCCGCGCGGCCCTGGTGGGTGGGAATGCAAATGGAGAGCAGCATGGGGGCGGCCTAAGTGCCTTCCATTTCCAGCGGCTTGGCCTGCGGCTCCATCTCGGTCATAGGCCGTCCGAAGGCCAGCTTGGGATAGGCATTGGCGTAGGTGTCAATCATCACTTGCAGCAGAGCGGGCGCGTCCGGGTCCGCCCAAAGCTGACGCAGGGCTTCGTCCAGGCCGTCTTCGCGGTCGACTGTTCCCGCCGAAATGCCGTAGCCGGCGGCGACCGACGCGAAATCGGGCGCACTGTAGCCCCAGAGCGTGGATTGGTAACGCTCGTGAAAATACGACTGCTGGAACTGGCGCACCATGCCGTGGCACTGGTTGTTGACAATCACCATTTTCAGCGGCAGCTTGTTGCGCGCGACGGTCTGCAATTCCTGAATGTTGGTTTGGAAGCCGCCATCTCCGGCAATCAGCACCACCGGGCGGCTATCGACTGCGGCGACGCCGACGGCGGCGGGCAGGGCAAAGCCCATCGACCCCATGCCTCCCGAGAGTAAAAATCGCTGATCCGGGCCGACTTCCACCGACTGCGAGGCCCACATTTGATGCTGGCCGACATCAATCACATAGGCCGACGCGCCCTGCGAATAGGACGACAACGCGTGCATCAGCGTGTTCGGATTGATGCCTTCCACATCCGGCAGCTCACTGGTATCCGGCCATTCATCACGCAGCGCGGCAATGTTTGCCAGCCACTCGCTTTGATCCGGCCATTTTTGATCCTTGGCCGCAGGCAGGGCGGCGGCAAAAAACGAAGGCAGATCGGCGACAATCGCCTCGCAGCCGGTAATTCGATTGTTGATCTCGCCCGGCTCTACGTCGACATGAAAGACAATTCGTTCGCCTTTAAACGCTTCGGTTTCCGACCCGGTCTGGCGCACATCCAATCGGCTGCCCAGCACCAGCAGGAAATCGCTCTGGCCGACGGCGTGGTTTGCCCAGCGGTTCCCATAGGAGCCGATCAGCCCGGCCCGCAGCGGATCACCGTAAGGCAGCACGTCCACGCCCATCAGGGAATGCACAACGGGGATGCCAACGGTGTGTGCGAAAGCGCGCAGGCTGTCCGCGACGCGCGCGGAGCGGATACCGCCCCCGGCGAGTATCAGCGGCTTTTTCGCCGCGCTCATCTGTGCGAACAACTCGTCAAGCTGTGCGGGATTGACCGACGTGCCGCGCGGAGCAGGGGCAAACGACTCCGGCGGTGTAATGTCTACCCGCTGCACGTCCATCGGAATATCCAATAGAACCGGGCCGGGGCGTCCGCTGACGGCCAGCTTAAAGGCTTCGTCCAGCATCTGCGGGAGCAGGTGCGGGTCGTTGACCTGCCACGCGGCTTTGGTGATTGGTTTCGCCATCGCCACGATGTCTGTTTCCTGAAATCCAAGCTGGCGGATGGCCCGGTCGCCCTTCTGCTCATGCCGATTGACCTGGCCGGTGATAAACACGGCAGGCGTCGAGTCGAAGTAGCAGCTTCCCATGCCCGTCAGCAAATTGGTCGCGCCCGGCCCACTGGTTGCCATGGCGACTCCGGGAATGCCGGTCATACGTCCGGCGGCTTCGGCGGCAAACGCCGCCGTCTGCTCATGGTGGACGCTGACAATGCGAACGCCGCCTCCCTGGTGAATGGAGTCCAGCAGGTGCGTAATCATGCCTCCAGCCATCTCGAAGACGCAGGGGACTTGCCGCTCTCTCAAAAACTGTGCGATATAATCCGAGGCTTTCATAATACTTGCTCCAAAAATCCGAGGAACCCACCTCCCCCGCTTCGCGGGTACTCCTCCCGAAACGGGAGGAGAAGTGCAAGAAAAGGCCCAGTGATAGCCCCTCTTTGCCCTCCCGTTGCGGGAGGGTGGTGAGCCTTAGCGAACCGGGTGGGTTCCTTCCCGATGCCAGTCTATCGTGCGCCGCAAACCGTCCGCCAGTGTGACTTGCGGCTGCCAGCCGGTCGCAGCCTTGAGCTTCGTGAGGTCGGCCTGCAACTGCATCACCTGATCGGGCCGGTAGGGAACGTCGCCGAACCCCAGCGGCAGCATCAGGTCAATGAGGTCACGCGCCTGCTCCACAATCGCACGTACCGTCGGCGCTTCGCCCGAACCCAGATTAAACACGCCTTGTGCGTCCGTGTCCAGCGCCAGCCGGGCAATGGCGTCTACAGCGTCGTCGATATACAGATAGTCCCAGCGCTGCTCTCCCGGGGTCAGCGCGGGCCGCTCACCTGCTAAAAGCTGCGCGATCACAGCGGGCAGCAGATGGCGCGGATCGTCCATGGGGCCATAAGTCGCCAAAAGCCGCAGCCAGAGAAAGCGCATTCCGGTCATCGCGCACAGTTTCTCGGTCAGCATCCCCGTGCAGAGTTTGGCGACGCCATAAGCCGTTTCGGGCCGGGGCGTCATGTCTTCGCGCAAGGGGCCGTCCTGCGGGCCGTATTCCGCCTGCGAGCCGACGCCGACCCAGCAGCGGCATCCCGATAAGTGTGCGGCCTCAAATAGTTCCAAACTGCCGGAAACGTTGCGCGTGATCTGCTCCGGGTCATTGCGAAACGCTCCCGTCACGCCCTGCCAGGCCAGATGAAACACTGTTTCCGGCTGCCACTGCTTCAAAGACTGCTGCGCGGCTTCCAGATCGCCCAGCGCACCGTGCAGCATGGTGACATCGTGAATCACATCCGCCAATCGCCACAAGTCGCTTTCGGGCCGAACCAGAACGGCGACATCGCACCCTGCCGCCAGCAGCCGCCGGGTCAGAAATGCCCCGACATGGCCCGTCGCGCCGGTCACCAGGCAGCGCATTTCAGACGACCGCCAGAGCGCGAGGCGGCGACTTGGCATAGTCATGCAGCACGGACAGCAGATAGTCTTTGTGGGCGTCGGTCAGGCCGGGATACACGCCGACCCAAAAAACATTGTTCATCACAAAGTCCGTGTTTTTCAAATCGCCGATTTTGCGGTGATTGATACCGGCATAGGCGGGCTGCTTCAGCAGATTGCCCGCGAACAGCAGGCGCGTTCCAATTTTTTTGCTGTCCAAAAAACGCACGACTTGATCGCGCGTGAACGGCGCATCTTCGCGCACGGCAATCGGAAAGCCGAACCAGCTTGGCTCGGAATTGGGCGTGGCTTCCGGCAGAATGAAATACTCCTGTAAGTCCTGCATCCCAGCATGGAGATACGCAAAGTTGCGCCGCCGGGCGGCGATAAATTCCGGCAGCTTTTTGAGCTGCGAAACACCAACGGCGGCCTGCATGTCGGTGACTTTCAGGTTGTACCCAATATGCGAGTACGTGTATTTATGATCATACCCATAAGGCAGATCGCCCAATTGCCAGTCGTAGCGCTTGCCGCAGGTGTTGTCCTTGCCCGGCTCACAGTAGCAGTCGCGCCCCCAATCGCGGAAGGACTCGGCGATGACTTTCAGCTTGACATTATTCATAAAGACCGCGCCGCCCTCGCCCATGGTGATGTGGTGCGCGGGATAAAACGAGGCCGTCGCAATGTCGCCGAACGTGCCGACTTTCTGGCCGTTGTAGGAGCCGCCAATGGCGTCGCAGCAATCTTCCACCAGGTACAAATCATGCTTTTTGACAAACTCACTGATCGCGGTCATGTTGCCGGGATTGCCGAGTGTATGGGCGAACATCAAGGCGCGGGTCTTCGGCGACAGAGCTTCTTCCAACTGCCGGATGTCTAAATTATAGTCGGGGATCGTCACGTCCAAAAAGACTGGAACCAGCCCGTTCTGGATAATGGGATTGACTGTTGTGGGAAAGCCTGCCGCAACCGTGATGACTTCGTCGCCGGGCTTCAGCCGCCGGTCGCCGAGTTTGGGCGAGGTCAGCGTCGTAAGAGCGACCAGATCGGCGGACGACCCGGAATTGACCAGCAGGGCTTTGCGGACACCGCAGAAGCGGGCGAATTCGCGCTCAAACTGATTGGCGAACCGCCCGGTTGTCAGCCAGAAGTCCAGCGAGGATTCGACGAGCGTTTGAATATCGGACGCATCAAAAACCCGGCCCGACACAGGAACGGGCGAGACGCCGGGAATAAATTCCTTTGGAGCATACGCTTCATCGTGGAACTGCACCACAAGGTCGGCGATCTGCGCCCGGAGTGCATCGGCTTTGGAGATTTCGTGAGATTCGTTAGCTTGTTCCGTCATTGGTGTCTTTCTTACAGGCAAAGAACCTAACCCCCAACCCCTTCCCTGTTAAGGAAGGGGAGCCGGATAATTTTCATAACCCTTCCCTAACAGGGAAGGGTCGGCGCTTGCGCCGGGGGTAGGTTCCTATCCCTATTCCGTCAAAAACTCGGTGTACCACTGGATCGTCTGCTGAAGCGCTCCGTCCAGAGTGTAAAGCGGCTCCCAGTCCAGCATTCGGCGGGCTTTGGCCGCGCTCAGGTACTGATGCTTGATTTCATTGCTGGCCTCGTTGCGGACATCGGGCTGTAAATCTGATCCCATCAAGGCCAGAATCTTATGCGTCAGTTCCAGCACGGTGACTTGAAGTTCATTGGAGAAATTAAACGCTTCGCCGCGCAAATCGGGATTGTTCGCGAGTTTCTCCGCCAGAAGCATATACGCTGCCGCGCCGTCCTCCACATAAAAATAATCGCGCACAAAACTGCCGTCGGAGCGGATCACCGGAGCCTGGCCGCGCAGGATAGAGCGGATGGTTCCGGGAACGATGCGGTTCCAGTTCAGGTCGCCGCCGCCGTAGAAATTACCGCAGCGCGTGATGGTCACGGGCAGATCGTAACTCTTGGCATAAGTGTACGAAATCAGATCAGCGCAGCTTTTGGAAACATCGTAGGGGTGCTGACCCTGAAGCGGGGTCGTTTCATCGTAGGGCAGAATGTCCTGATCGCCGTAGGCTTTGTCCGACGATGCGATCACGATTTGCTTGACTTTCGGGCTGCGGCGGCAGGCTTCCAAAAGCCGCCAGGTTCCGGCAATGTTGGCTTCAAACGTGGAAACGGGA
Organism: Capsulimonadaceae bacterium; assembly: GCA_965277095.1. GTDB lineage: Bacteria > Armatimonadota > Armatimonadia > Armatimonadales > Capsulimonadaceae > JANXMY01. Next base: position 921,408 of record OZ255718.1, on the reverse strand, counting down.
TTGCGGTTGGCGATGCCGACAATGGTTTGCGCGGCGAGATGGATCACGGTGTCGATCTCATATTCGCCCAGGGCGCGTTCCATCATTTCCTGATCGCAAATGTCGCCCCGGACAATCTTCACTTTGTCTAAATGCCCAGAGCGCACTAATTCGCAGTCGGGAATCCAGTCCCGTACCAGGCAGACCACATCCGCCCCGGCGGCGACCAGCGATTTCACCAGCCAGCCGCCAACCAGACCCGTCGCGCCGGTCACGAACGTCGGGCGATCCCGCCAAAATCCTGTCTCTTGTACTGTCATGCCTTCCAGGGCGCCTTTCCTGACTGCCAGAGTGTTTCCAGCAGTTTTTTCTCGCGCAGCGTGTCCATGCACTGCCAGAAGCCTTCATGCCGATAGGCGGCAAGCTGACGCTCATTGGCGAGGCGCTCCAGCGGGGCAAGTTCCAGAATGCTGCTATCGCCGTCCAGATAATCAAAAATCTGCGGCTCAAACACAAAAAAGCCGCCATTGATCCAGCCTTCGCCGATCTGCGGCTTTTCGCTGAACTCGCGTACCAGGTCGCCTTCAAACACCAAACCGCCGAAGCGGGCGGGGGGGCGGACCGCGGTAATCGTGGCAATCTTGCCGTGCGACTTGTGAAACTCCAAAACGCGATTGATGTCCACATCGCAGACGCCGTCGCCGTAGGTCGCCATGAATGTGGCGTCTTTGAGCCAGGGTTCCAGCCGCTTGATGCGCCCGCCGGTCTGCGTATTCTGACCGGTGTCCATGAGATGCACCGTCCAGTTTTCCGTGTCTTTTTCCAGGTCTTCCACCAGGCCGGACGCCAGATTGACCCGCAGGCTGCCGCCGAGGCTGTAATGGTCCAGGAAGTAGCGCTTGATGACCTCGCCTTTGTAGCCCAGCGCCAGAAAAAAGTCATTGAAGCCGTAATGTGCGTAGGACTTCATTATATGCCAAACAATCGGGTGTTCGCCGACTTCCACCATCGGCTTGGGCTTGACTTCGGTTTCTTCGGCCAGGCGCGTCCCCAGACCTCCCGCCAGTATCAGAACTTTCATTTAAAGATTCCTTGTAGGCATCGCTGCCGTTTCCGCCAGCGGTTCCAGCTTCGGGCCGCTGCCATTCGGCGGAGAATTCAAACTGCCTCGCTCCCCGGATGTCCGGCGGCCTTGGCGCAGGTAGTCGCGAATAACCGCGATCAGAAAGGCCAGGATAACCAGAGCCAGACAGGCCGCACCGATCCGCAATGGCCCCGGTTCGCCGAATTTCGGCGGAAGTGCCGTGTCGACCACGGACATGCGGCTCCCCGCGGAGGCATTTTCCAGCCGAACTTTCGCCGCTTCCGTCATGGTTGTGTTCAGCACAGCCAGCCGCAGGGTGACTTCCGTTTGCAGGCGGGTGAACGCCCCAGACAATTCGCGCCGCACTCCGAGCCGCCTGCCCGCCTGCGCGACCTGTTTGAGCAAAACCGCCTGCCGGGCGTACAAGCTTTGAATTTGTTCGTCGCTGCGAACGTTGGGCGTCGTCAGGCGGCGCTTGACGCCTTGAATCTGCTGGGCAAGCTGTCCCTGGTCGACTTCCAGTTGGGTTTGGGCTTTGATGACCAGCGGATTTTCCGGCCCATATAACTTCACGGCGCTGTCGTAAGCCGCTTGATCCTGAGTCACCTGGCTGCGCGCCGTTGCGAGAAGCGGGTCATCGGTAGGTACGCTGGACAAGTTTCGAATCTGATCCTCGGTCAGTGAGTCGCGCGTCTGACGAGCGGCCTGGTCGGCTTTCAATTCGGCCTGCACTCCGGCCAGGGCCGTGTAGAGCGTTCCCAATGCGTCACCCGCACCTCCCGTATCCGCCCCGGACTGGCCGGAAGTCGGCGCGCTGCGCGGGTCCACACCGCTCAGCCCGCGGCTGAAATCCAGGGCGCGCTCCAGGGCATCGTTGTAATCGGCGCGCGCCTGAAGCACTTCTTTGTCTGCACCGCGCAGAAGAACAGCCCCTTGATCGGTATCGCTGGTCGCATAATACTCTTTCAGCGCCAGTGCATAATCGTTCGCCGCCAGAGCCGCGGCATTTTCAACATCTGCTTCGCGCGGCGAATGCGACAGGGAAAGCTTCGGCTGGCCGGGCAGTGTGACGGCAATATAAAGCAGCCCGTCGGCGGCATTGTCGTCCGGTTTGACGCTTTTCATCAAAAACTGTACGGCCTCTTCCTCGGTGGGAAATTTATGGGAGCCGTACAACTGCTGCAAATGCACATGGCGCTCCACCTGCTCTGCGGTCTGGCGGCTTTTCAAGATGCCCAGATAACGCCGGGTAGAGCCGCCGCCTCCTGTCAGCGCGGCCAGCGCGCCGCCGCCTGCGGGCTGCTGGACAGCCACGGAAACGCTGGACGTGTAGGTGCGGGGAACGAGAAACAGGGCGAGAAGCAGAAGCAGTCCAAACAGCAGCAACCCCTTCCAAAGCCAGGCGAGAAGCTGCCGCCGAAACACGCGCATCAGCAGCGAGCCGTCAATAATGATGTCGTCTTGTTGCACGTTTGGGTCAGCTTGCACAGTGAGGCCAGTGGGTAAATTCTTAGAAAAATGCAGGTTGTCTTGTCGCCTAGTATAGCCCACCGGGAGCCGATTTGTCAAATCGGCTCCCAGTTTGCCTTGACCTAAAGCTACAAGCCGAAGACGCTGGAAAGCACTTTGAGCGCAATCGCGGAGCCGACTAAACCCTGGAAAAAGGCGCTGAAGCCGCCGCTATTGCCGACTTTTTCCGCGAGAACTTTGGTCGGCACGAAGATCAGGTCGCCCGGCTGAATGGCTCCGGCTTTGCCGGCGGGAATCAGACCGCCTCCGGCATGGATGACTTCAATCCGGTCTCTGGCGGCATCCGGGGTGTAGTCGCCGGCGTGCTGGACGTAGTAATCAATGCCTTCGCCCGGATGGTAGACGACACCGCTGTTGTTGACAACCGCGCCGATGACCTGCACGGTGGTCGGCGTTTCCGGGACAACCAGGGTATCGCCGTCTTTGAGCAGAATGTCTTCGCTGCTGCCGGGATGACGCAGCGCTTCGGCCAGGCGCACGGCCACGCCGCCGTTGGGCTGAAGCTGGCTGGGCGTCAGAATGCGGCCCTGTGAGACAGGATTGATCGTCCGCAGATCGTCGACCAGGCCGCCGACATTGGCGTTGGGAGCGGCAGGCTGCCCGCCCAGTCCGGGAATAACCGCGGTGCTGCCGCTGGCGGCGCTGCCGGCGGCTTGAATCAGGGCCAGGCTGGCTTTGGCGCGTTCCCGCTGGTACTGGCTGAGGTTCAGCATGTCGCTCATGTGGCTGATGACATCGGCGAGATTAAGCTGCCCGCTGGTCGCCAGTGCGTCCGACATCCGCGTGAACTCCGCGCCCTGCGGGAAGGCTTCGGGCCGCAGGCCGCCCGCCTCGCGCACGGCGTCGCTCAGGCGCGTCGTGCCGGACAGATTGATCGGGCCGGGGCGATTGACGGCTCCGGTGACGGTGATGACAGCGGGGTGATCTTTGATGCTGCCATTGCCCTGCACTGCGACCACGTCGCCGTCTTGCAGGGTCAGGTCGGTTCCAAGCTCCGTTCCTCCCTGCGAGCTGAACGCGACCGTCAGGGGGGCGACCTGATCCGGCGTGTCCTGTGCCGGACGGCGCGCATGGGCCACGGTGACGCGGGTTCCGCCGCCGGGCTTGAAGCCACCGGACAGCTTGAGCAGGTCGGACAGCCGCATATTCTCCCCGCGCGCATACAGGCCGGGGGCCACGACATTGCCCAGCACTTTCACCGTATGGTCGGGCGTAAAGTGCGCCTCGCCAACCCGGTAAACCGCCAGAACGTCATTGTCCTGAATGAGCAGGTCCTGGGAGGGATCGCTGCCGCTGAGAATATCGTGGAGGCTGAGATAATCGTAAGCAAAGGTGCCGTCGCCGTGCTGATGCAGCAGCACGGCCCGGCCCAGATAGGCATCCGGCAGCGGGCCGCCCGTGCCAAGCAGCAGGTCGCTCACGCGCATGTTGTCGCTTTGCGTATACAGGCCGGGACGCTGCACTGCGCCGCGCACCGTCACCTGACGCCGGCCCAGATAGGCCACGTCCTGACGGGAATAAATTTGCAGGCGGTCATTGTTGGCCAGCCGTACATTCTGCGTTTCGTTTCCGTCCAGCGCACCCGCAATACTGATAGAGCGTATCCGCGTAGTCAGGTCCGGGTTCTGACTGATAAGCTGCGCCCGGTCCAGGTACGTGTCGGGCAGCGTCCCACGCGCGCGCTGAAGCAGGTCCAGCACACGCATTCCCGGCGTCAAGGCATAGTCGCCGGGCTGCTGGACTTCGCCCAGAATGGTGACGCGATTGATGAGAATGGCCCGCACGGACGCGATTTCCACCGTGTCGCCGTCATACAGCGGAATCGGCGGCACGGAGGCTCGGCTGGTGACACTGACATCCCGCAGGGCGCGGCCCCGGCCCTGATCTATCGTGTCGATGTGAATGGTCTGGCCGACGCCGGAGGGCTTGATGCCGCCGGCGTAGTTCAGTGCGTCGCGCAGCGTCTCAGTCGTGGTCAGCTCGTAAATGGCTTGCTGGCGCACTTCGCCGCGAATCGCGATGCGTGAAAGACGGGCGGGAATATAAATGTTGTCGCCGGCTTGAAGGTTCAGGTCGCCGCTGCGGTTTCGGGTATTGCCGCTTGCCGCGCCGATCAAAGGATAAATGTCCACGATCCCGGCCAGCCGCCCGCCGCGCAGGACGCGGATGTCGCGCAGGGAGCCGGCCGCCGTCGGGCCGCCCGCCGCGTTCAAGACATTAAAGGCGCTTGCCGTTGCCGGAACGGTGTAGGTTCCGGGCGCAAACGCTGCGCCGCTGATTGTGACCTGAATGGTGCGAAGCTGGCGCAGGCTGATGGAAACGTCCACATTGCGGTACAGGCGGCTAAGGCGCTGGCGCAGGAAATCTTCCGCCTGCGGGGCGGTGCGTCCCGCGACGCTGACACGCCCGATTTCTCCGACGCTGATCCCGCCCTGAGCATCGACGACGGCGGTAACCTCGCGCGGGGCAATCGTCAGCGCACTGTACCGCACCGTCAGCGAGTCGCCCGGCTGGAGCTGGTAGTTCGCGGGAAGGCTGACCAGGGTATTGCGGTACAGCGTCGCCAGCGGATCGGCAATCTCGCCGTTCACGGCGTTTGTCGCGCCGCCGCTCCCGGACTGCCCCTGCGTATCATCGCCGGGAAATTGAATATCTCCGCCCGGAGCCTGCGTGTCGCCGGGAAACACATCATATCCCGACGAGGAATTCAAAGTGTTTGTCCGCCGCCGCCGGGTCTGCTGCGTCGAATCGGCGCTGTCCAGGGTGCTGTCACTGAAATTGTTTGCGTCACCGGTATCGACGCTGCTATCGACGCTGCCCATGCCCCCGTTATCGGGGGACGTACCGCCGGAGTCTGCGGCATCAGTCTCGCTGCTTTGACGGCTGCTTCTGCGGGAGGCCGCGCGATCCGGCACAGCTTCATCCTGATTGGCGGCATCCTGATTGGCGGCATCCTGATTGGCGGCATTCTGATTGGGTGCATCCTGGTTCGCAGTGTCCTGGCTCGCAGTGTCCTGGCTATTCGTCATATTCTGACCGCTGGCCGCATCCTGGCTATAGCCGCTGTCCTCGCTTTCGGTGCGCCGATTTCGGGAAAGCGCTGCTGCGCCGGCCAGGTCGGCATTGGTCTGATTGCTGCTTTGATCGTTGGGGGCCTGATCGGCGTTTGTGAGGACACTGCCCTGAGAATCAACATTGTCCTGCCCGCCCTGCGTGGGAAGGCGTCGCTGCCTGTTTGTTCCTGTCTGTCGCTGACTGCGGCTGGGAATTCGCCTCACCGGCAAAAGCGCACGCCGCCGCGCCAGGATGATTTGACGGGCCGGCTGGAAGAAATCGTAGCCGAACAAAGGCAGCAGCGCGGCATCGCGCCGGAGGGTAAGCACATTCGGGTCAGCGGGCAGTGTATAAACGCGCGGCGCGCGCGCCGGGACGGGAAGAGCAATCCGGTCTCCGGTTTGCGGGGAAACCACGCCGTTTCCACGAGTCGGGCTGGTGATGACGAGGGGATTCGCTAACGGAACAGGCCGCCGCCGGTTTGTTCGTCCGTTGCGGGTAGCGACAGCATCGGCATGACCATTCGTGTCTACACCGACGGCGGGGTTCTGCAAATCGCCGTTTTTCGAAGCGCCGTAGCTGCCGGCGTCTGCATCACGATTTTCCGCTGCGCCGCCGGAAGCAGCGTTGTTCCCCCCATCCTGTCCATCTTCAGACATGGAAACATTCGGTGTGGAATAACCCTGTCCATCCACGCTGTTCTGCGCCGCACCGGGCGAAGAAAGCCACAAAGCGGAGCCGGAAAGAGCCAGCAGGCAGGCAGCCGCAAGGCGTCGCGGCGAACAAAGGCGTGAGTAATACATAATAAGTCCTGACAGATTTTGGAAAATGGGGTTTGTGGACGGCGGACCGCGCTGGGGCCACAGAAGACCGCTTATCCAAATGCTTCCAATGAAAAATGGGCGTAGGAGTTCAGTGCGCTTAACGCGCGGCGCTGATGGCGTCCTCCGTGGAAGAAACTTCTGCGCTTTTCAGAGCCTGCCGCGCGTCACTGTGATGCTTGCGGGTTTCCCGGAAACTCAGTGCGCGCTTGACAGGAGCAACGGAAAATATCCAGGCGGTTTGCGTCAAAATACGCATGTCGGTGCCGAGGGTGCGGTTTCGGACGTATTCCGCATCCATTTCCAGCTTGACCGGCAGTATCTGCTCAATGTAAAAGCTTTCCCGGTCCGCTTTATCGGCCAGCAGGGATTCTTCGTGGCGGAAATGCAGCGCAGTGGGGCCGGTGATGCCAGGGCGCACATGCAGGACAAGGCGGCGCAGGGAGGGGTCAAAACAGTCCACAAAACGTGGAACCTGCGGGCGCGGGCCGACCAAGCTCATATCGCCCCGAACGACGTTCCAAAGCTGGGGCAGCTCATCAAGTTTGGAGCGGCGCAGAAAGCGGCCTGCCGGGGTGATGCGGCAGTCATCTGCCGATGTCACCGAGGGGCCATGCCGATCTGCGCCGGTCTGCATGGTGCGAAACTTACAAATGTCAAACAGCTCGCCGTTGCGACCGACCCGCTTTTGCCGATAAAACAGTGCGCCGCGGGAAGTCACCAGAACAAGCAGGGCGGCAAACAGCAGCACTGGAAGGAGCAAAATCAACAGCGTCAAAGCGATCCCGGCATCCAGAAAACGCCGAATTAATGAATCGGCGGGGCGAATTGCTGGCAGCCGGAGTTCTTGTGGCGGCATGGGGCAAGTTTCTCCAAGAGCGTGTTTGGGAAAAGGCAACGATCCAGGCAGCGCGGCTGCCAAGTGGGTTTTGTTTCGGCAAACGCGCGGCGTTTTCGAATAAGCGAGATGCCAGCACACAGTATACTGTATTTTTTTCAATTTGTCTGCTTTTTTAGTGGACAAATTGAAACTTGCCTGGCGGAAGCGGCTGGTGGAGCGCAGGATTTTTCTTTTTCTCTGCCGAACAGCCCTTACTATGGACAGTTTGACCACCGACCTCAACAGAACCCAGATTTCCGTTTTGCGCGCCGCCGCAGACCGAATTATTCCTGCTGACGACTTTCCCGGCGCATGGGCGGCGGGCGTTGGTGATTATTTCGCGCAGCTTCTGACGCGCGAACCTCAGTTTTTGTTCACTTACCGGCAGGGCCTAGACGCGCTGAAGGCCGAAACGCAGGCCGTGTCCGGGCGGGCTTTTGCCGAAATGGAGCCGGACGCGCAGGACGCTCTGCTGGCGCGGGTTGAATCGGGAGAAGTGCAGGCCGAATGGCCCCTGGACCCGGAGGCGTTTTTTCGGCTGCTGGTCGCGCAGACGATGGAAGGCTTTTATGCTGATCCCGGCAATGGCGGCAACCGGGACGGCATTGCGTGGGAAATGATCGGGTTTCGGGTGACGGCATGAGTGAAGACAATGAGCGATTATGATGCGGTGATTGTTGGGGCAGGCGCGGGCGGTGGAGTAGCCGCCGGACTGCTGGCAGAAGCCGGAAAGCGCGTGCTGCTGCTGGAGCGCGGCCAGTGGCTAGACTTTTCGCAGATCGGGCGCGATCATTTGCGAAACCAGCGCCTGCCGCAGTACGGCTTCAACGTCGGGCCGGGTCAGGATGCCGGCCCGCGCGTGGTGGTCAATCCTGCCGGAGAAGAGACTATTGTTTCGCCGCTGGACTGGCGTTATCAAAACAACGCCGCCACCGTCGGCAGCGGCACGGTGGTTTACGGGGCGATGGCCTGGCGATTTTTGCCTGATGATTTTCGCATGGCGTCCAGGTATGGCGTTCCCGAAGGCAGCAGCCTGGCGGATTGGCCGATCGCCTATGCCGATCTGGCTCCCGCCTATGAGCAGGCCGAATGGGAGCTTGGCGTGTCCGGCGACGAAGAAAGCGCCGGGAAACGCCGCCCGCGTCACCGGCCATATCCCATGCCGCCGCTGCCGCTGACCGCGGCGGGCCGTATTCTGCGCCAGGGTGCGGCATCCCTGGGCTGGGACACGCAGACCGTGCCGCTTCTCATCAACAGCGTACCGCGCGGAGGCCGCGAAGCCTGCGCCCACTGCCAGCATTGTGTCGGCTTCGCCTGCCCGACGGATGCCAAGAACGGCACCAAAAACACCTTGATTCCCCGCGCCTTTGCGACAGGCCGCTGCACCCTGGAAACCGGCGCGATGGCCGCGCGGATTGACACCGACCCCGCCGGGCGCGTCACCGGCGTCACGTATTGGAACGAGGCGGAGCAGTTGGTGTCTGTGACTTCAGACGTGGTGGTCTGCTCGGCGGGAGCGATTGAGACCGCCCGCCTGCTGCTGAACTCGAAGTCGGAGAGCCATCCGCAGGGCTTGGGCAACGCGCAGCATCAGGTGGGGCGCAGCTTGCAGGGACATTATTACGCCGGGGCGCTGGGCTGGACGGAAGAGCCGATCTGGGACGGTGTCGGGCCAGGCACGACGACGGCCACGATCAATTTCAGCCACGATAATGACGGGATTGTGGGCGGTGGAATGCTTGCGGACGATTTCGTCATGCTGCCCTTGAGCTTTCTGAAAGGCGGCCTGAGCAGCATGGCCGCGCCGCGCTGGGGACTGGCGCACAAACAGTGGATGCGCCGCAATTATTCACGGACGCTGTACGTCACAGGGCCGGTGCATGAAATTCCCAATCCCGAAGCCCGCGTCACCGTGGAGCCGAACGTGCGCGACCGCTGGGGCCTGCCAGTCGCCCGGCTGTCCGGCACAATTCACCCGGAAACCTTGCGCGTCTATGACTTTATGCGCGCCCGTGCGGAGGAATGGCTGCGCGCCAGCGGCGCGGCGGATGTTCACAGCAGCCCCGCCGGCCTTTCTTTGAGCGCCGGTCAGCATCAGGCAGGAACGTGCCGCATGGGCCATGACCCGAAAACGTCCGTGACCGATGCCTGGGGCCGCGTTCATGGCCACGACAACCTTTTCGTCGCCGACGCTTCCCTGCATGTGACTAACGGCGGTTTTAATCCCGTGCTGACTATTCTTGCCCTGGCGTTCCGCGTCGCAGGCCAGATTGTGAGATCGTGGTAAAAAAGGAGAAGAGAATCAGATGGGCAAACGAATTCGCAGCAACAGGGGCACAAAGTCACTCGCTAGAGAAACGCCGAAGTTGCGCCTTCGCCTCACGATGCCCTTGATGAGCGGCTTTTTCCAGCCAGTAACGACTCCACCGAGAAGAAGCCTTTACTCCATCGCCAGACAAATAAGATAACCCCAAATTAAACTGTGCTTTCCTATCGCCCTGCCGTGCCGCCGCCCGATACCAATGCACCGCACTGTCATAATCCAACGGCAGACCGACGCCTTCGTGGTAACACCAGCCCAAATCCCTCTGAGAATCAGGATCGCCTTGTTTTGCGGCTTTGACCAGCCAGTGCCGCATCCGCTCGTAATCCTGTGGCACTCCATCGCCATTACGATAACTGAACGCAAGATTATACATAGCGACCAAATGCCCCTGCTCCGCCGCCTTTTCGTACCATTGCAAGGCTTGTGTCAGGTCTTGGGTAACGCCGTATCCATGTTCATAGCAAGTGCCAATATAAAACATGGCCCGCTCATGCCCGGCTTGTGCGGATTGCTCCCAAAGTTTAAGAGCGGCAGGCCATTGGGTTGGACGAGGGCGCTTGCGCCCAAACGCCAAACGATGCCCCAACCGGAAAAGCGCATCTGAGTCCCCCTGTTCGGCTCGTAATTTGAGTAAGCCCGTTGTCTCCATAAGTCTGTGGCCTACGACTACCGCCGCGACTGCATTCAACCGTCTTGACAAAGAGGCACACTCAAAGCGGGCCGGATTTAATGCGCGGCGTCCCCGCTCAGATAAACGCGGCTGTAGTTCCACTCGTAGACTTTGCCGGCAAAGGCCGAGGCGGGCAGGGGCTTGTCGACGCTGCCGATCTGCGTATGACCCCAGCCCCCGTCAAACAGAAAATCCATGTCAATCGGCTCATCGGTGGCTTTTCCGCCATAAGTCCAGTGATAATCGGAGCCGCTCTGAACTTTAATCCCGTCCACATACATCGCGTAGGTATTGTCTTTTTTGTACTGCCATGTCCAGATATGGTACTGGGAACCATCATAGGTTTTCACACCCTGCGCGGCCATGGCTTTGCCCCAATCCCCATAATCTACGGTATCTTTGCCAGGGGTGGCGACTGCGTTTGAGTGCCAGAACCGACCGTCATAATTGGTGTTGCTGCCGCCATTGTCATAGCCGAAACTCTCCACAAGGTCCTGCTCCGCTCCCTGGGCGCCGTTGTCCCATTTCCATTTGTTGCCTGCGGTCCAGATCGCGAACCAGTAGTAGGGCGGCGTGACGTAGCGCACCCGTGTTTCCCAAACGATGTCATGCCCCAGCAGAGAGCCGCCATGCGGCAGTTTCCATTTCGCCATAAACGAGCCGCAGCCGGCATTGTGCGACTTCGGCTTGCAGCGCGTGGCTCCGTCCAGGCCCGTGAGAAAAGTTTTAAGTGAGTCTGCCGTGAACTGTCGCACCGGGGGGCTGTCTACACCTTCCACAGGCTGGTCAGGCAGCGCATTTGCCGCATCGGGAGCGACGATGACGGCCCCATAGTTGGTTCCATTGCCAATAGTTCCGAACTGGTCATGGTACAAAAAATTGGCGCTCATATCGGCGTAGTTTTTGATCGTGCCGTCCGTGCCGAAGTGCCAGTTTTTAACCAGCACCATGTTCGGCCCGCCGATCCCAAAAGATGGGGCCGGGCCAGCGGCGGGATCGGTGACGGTTCCGCCGCCAATGGTTTCCGGCTTCCCTGCCGTCGCTTTTGCCGGCTGGGCCACTGCCTGCGAAACGGGGCCAAAGCCAGGCACCGCTCCGGCGAGGAAAATCAGTGCGAGGGCGGAAGTTTTTGCGTGTTTCATGGGCCGAACGTATCCTTTCAAGATTCTTATCAAGAAAAAATAGCCCGCGTGATCGCGCCTTCGGAAGCGCTTGTCACGGACGCCGCATATTTCGCCATCACCCCGGTGGTGTAATGCGGCGCGGGAGCGGCCCAGTCTTCGCGGCGACGGGTCAGTTCTTCGTCCGAGACATCCGCGTGAATGAGCCTCTTCTCCACGTCCAGCGTAATCGTGTCGCCTTCCTGAATCAAAGCAATCGGGCCGCCGACGGAGGCTTCCGGGGCGACATGGCCGACCATCAGGCCGCGTGTCGCGCCGGAAAAGCGCCCATCGGTGACCATGACCACCTGGCTTCCGAGGCCCTGCCCGACCAGGGCGGCGGTGACCCCCAGCATTTCGCGCATCCCCGGCCCGCCTTTGGGGCCTTCGTAGCGGATAATGACCACATCGCCCGGCTGAATGCGCCGCTCGGTGACTGCCGACATGGCATCTTCTTCGCGATTGAACACACGCGCCGGCCCGGTGTGCTGAAGTTTTTCCGTCCCGGCCAGCTTGATGACCGCGCCTTCGGGGGCTAGGTTGCCTGATAAAATAATAATGCCGCCGTGCGGCTTGAAAGCGTCTTGGACACTGGAAATCACTTTTTGTCCGTCGGCTTCTTCGGCCAGCGCGGCTTCCTCGGCCAGCGTTTTGCCCGTCGGGGTGGGGCGGTCGCCGTGCAGCAAACCCGCCGCCAGCAAGTTTTTCGCCACCAGGCGCGTCCCGCCCGCGCGGTGCATGTCCGTTGCCACATAATGCCCGCCAGGAGTCAGGTCAGTAATCACCGGCGTCCGATACGAAACGCGGTTGAAGTCGTCCATGGTCAGCGGGATGCCCGCTTCGCGGGCCAGCGCCAGCAGGTGCAGCACGGAATTGGTGGAACCGCCCGTCGCCGCCGCTGCCGCAATGGCGTTTTCAAAGGCTTCTTTGGTCAAGATGTCGGAGGGCAGGACTCCGCTTTTGAGCAGAGCGACGATGGTGTGACCCGCCTGAACCCCGATTTCGTCTTTACGCGGATCGACTGCCGGCACGCCCGCCGATCCGAGAGCCGCCAGCCCCAGAAACTCCATCACAATCGCCATCGTATTTGCCGTAAACTGCCCGCCGCAGGACCCCGCGCCGGGGCAGGCGGCGTCTTCGAGTTCGGTCAATTCGGCATCAGTGATTTTTCCCGCATGAGCCGCGCCGACGCCCTCAAATACGTCCTGAATGGTGATGTCCCGCCCCTTGTAACGGCCCGGCGCAATGGAGCCGCCGTAAAGCAGCATTCCCGGAATGTTCAATCGGGCCAGCGCCATCGCCGCTCCCGGCGCGGTCTTATCGCAGCCGACCAGGCAGATAACCGCATCAAACATATGCCCGCGTGTGACCAGCTCAATCGAATCAGCGATCACTTCGCGGCTGATGAGAGACGTTTTCATGCCCTCCGTCCCCATCGTGATGCCGTCGCTGATGGCAATCGTGTTAAACTCCTGGGGCGTTGCCCCAGCCTCCCGGATGCCCTGCATCACTTTCTGAGCCAGGGCGCGCAAGTTGAAATTGCACGGCATGGTTCCAATCCAGGTGGACGCCACACCGATAATCGGCTTTTTGATGTCCTCATCAGTCAGGCCGATGCCTTTCAGATACGAACGGGCGGCGGCGCGGTCGCGCCCTTCCGTAATCACGCGGCTGCGCGCTTTGGGGTCATAAGTCATGGAAAACTCCCGGAGAAAAAGTAGGTTGGGAGAATTATACCTGTGCAGGTTGGAATTTGGCAAGGAGAATAAACCCTCCCTTGACAAGGGAGGGGCAGGGCATAGATTATCGACCGAACGAAAAGGGCGTGGCGAGTGGCTGCAAGTCGCCCAGTTCATCGTCGTCTTCTATACGGGGGGCAACGTTGGCAAACGTCGGGGCCGGCGACATCGCAGGCATCCCCCCCGGCGGTGTTTGATTGGTGCCATTGGTTCTAGTCGGAGCGCCCTGACGCAGCGAGTTCACCAGCGCGGGGTCCAGGCCCTTCGCAACAGCGGATTCCGGCGTGATTTTGCCGCGAAGTATCAGCTCCTGTAATGCCTGGCCCAGCGTTTGCATTCCGAGGGTAGAATTGGTTTCAATGATAGACGGCAGTTGAAACGTTTTACCTTCGCGAATGAGATTTTTGACGGCGGCGGTGGTCGTCATAATTTCCAGGGCCGCCACGCGCCCGCCGCCGATTTTGGGAACCAGAGTTTGTGCGATCACACCTTGAAGTGATTCGGAAAGCTGTGTTCGTATCTGCGACTGCTGGTGGGGAGGAAAAACGTCAATAATGCGGTCCACCGTCTGAGCGGCGCTGGACGTGTGCAGGGTTCCAAAGACCAGATGGCCGGTTTCTGCGGCTGATACGGCCAGCGAGATGGTTTCCAGATCGCGCATTTCGCCGACGAGAATCACATCCGGGTCTTCGCGCAGCGCGGCCCGCAGTGCGGATGCGAACGATTCCGTATGCACTTTGACTTCGCGCTGGTTGACCAGGCACTTCTTGTGCGGGTGGACAAACTCAATCGGGTCTTCTACCGTCAGAATATGCGCGTGACGCTCATTGTTGATCAAATCCACCATGGCGGCCAGTGTCGTAGACTTGCCCGAGCCGGTTGGCCCCGTGACCAGGACTAGGCCGCGCTCTTCCCGTGCCATTTCGGCCAGCACCGGGGGCAACCCTAAGTCTGCAAACGATTTAATTTCCGTCGGAATCACGCGAAACACTGCGCCTTCGCCGCGCCGGCCGACAAAAAAGTTGCAGCGGAAACGGGCCAGATTTGGGATTTCAATGCTGAAGTCTAAATCGCGCGCTTCTTCAAATCGATTCTGCTGCTCTCCCGTCAAAATCCCGATCATCATCATTTTCAGGGTATCGCGTGTCAGTTCAGGGTAGGGGAGCCGCTGCATTTCTCCGTGCAGCCGAATGGTTGGGGGAGCGCCGACGGTCAGATGCAGGTCGGACGCTTTGCTGGCCACCGTAGTACGTAAAAGCTCTTCAATGTCCATGAAACAGAGTGTCCTCTCAAAGTCGCAGGTCAAAATTACGGGCCTAAGTTTAGGGCGAACGCTTTATTGTCGGTCATTGAAGCCAGCATCTTTACAACTGCATCTTTAAAAAAGCAAAAAGCCGATACAGCTATTATACTGTATCGGCTTCTTAAATTAATCTGGCAGTGACCTATTTTCCCGGGCAATTGCTCACCAAGTATCTTCGGCGCAGGAGAGCTTAACTTCCGTGTTCGGAATGGGAACGGGTGGACCCCTCCGCGATAACCACCAGAAATCTGTCGGACATTCTCCCGAAGGAGGCTGTCCTTGGACAACTGCATATCAAATTAATGAACGGGTAGACGCAATAATTGCTGAGTTTTGTAATCAAGCCCTCGACCGATTAGTACTGCTTAGCTGAATACGTTACCGTACTTACACTTGCAGCCTATCAACCCGGTAGTCTTCCGGGGGTCTTACCAGCTTATGCTGTGAGAAATCTTATCTTCAGGTCTGCTTCGTACTTAGATGCTTTCAGCACTTATCAGTACCAGACATAGCTACCCAGCGTGTGCTCCTGGCGGAACAACTGGTACACCAGAGGTCTGTCCACCCCGGTCCTCTCGTACTAGGGGCAGCTCCCGTCAAATTTCTTACGCCCGCAACGGATAGAGACCGACAATTGTGTTACCACTTTCTTGGAAGAAAGGGGACAGGGCATTTCTGCCTGCCTCTGCATATCGCTATGCAGTTCGGACTATATCTTCACCTGCAATTATGCTTACAGGCACTCGGCGTATAGTCTCTGAGGGTTCCAAACAATTCAAGAGTTGCGCCAGAGTGCGTTTACGAAACTTGGAACCGTTCATTGTAAACGCAATGTGAAGAATATCTTGCAATCCTACGGAAGTGAGATGTTGTTTCCGGTGCATCATTTCCACGACTTTCTGAAACTTCAAGAACTCATTCTGCTTATCTGAACGAAGCGGAAACTTCGTAAAGAAAGGCAAAACTGTTTCGTATAGTTCACTGTGCCGTTTGACAACATAAACCCATGTCTGATCTCGCGCTGCTGCCGAAGCATTGCGCTTAATCAAACCACAGTTTAACGTGTCTTGGAAAAGTTGCAGGACAGAAATTCTCTCACCATTCTGGCTGACATGAAATTCAGGAACTGCTTGTATGCCGAGTGCGACATTCGGCGTTGGATGAACTCCTATATAGAAGCATCCTTCCCCATCTGCGAACCCTGCTAAATAATTTCCTGTTGCCACATCTGTTTCTCGCATCGTCTGGCCTTCCCTGCTGATTGTCCGCACCGAACACATTTTCACTGCTCTCTGTATTATATCACAGAAAACGAGTAGTGTCGGATACTCGGAGTTTCCAGCAAATAGCCAAGTTTAAGGACAGCAAAGTCTACTGTCTCACGACGTTCTGAACCCAGCTCGCGTACCGCTTTAATGGGCGAACAGCCCAACCCTTGGGACCTAATCCAGCCCCAGGATGCGACGAGCCGACATCGAGGTGCCAAACCTTGCCGTCGCTGTGAGCGCTTGGGCAAGATAAGCCTGTTATCCCCGGGGTAGCTTTTATCCGATAAGCCTTGACGCGCCCACGCGCAATCAAAGGGTCACTAGAGCCCACTTTCGTGCCTGCTCGACCTGTTTGTCTCACAGTCAATTTCCCTTATGCTCTTGCACTCTACAGCTGATTTCCAACCAGCCTGAGGGAAACTTGGCGCGCCTCCGTTACATTTTGGGAGGCGACCGCCCCAGTCAAACTACCCGCCTGCTACGGTTCCTCTGCCGGATAACGGCGAAGGTTAGTGTTCCAATATAGCCAGGGTGGTGTTCCATTGTCGCCTTGCGGCTCCCACCTACGCTCTACAAACTATATCAAAACACAATAACAGGGTGTAGTAAAGCTCCACGGGGTCTTTTCGTCCAGTTGCGGGTAACCGGCATCTTCACCGGTGCTACAATTTCACCGAGTCTCTCGTTGAGACAGTCATCAAGTCGTTACACCTTTCGTGCAGGCCGGAACTTACCCGGCTAGGAATTTCGCTCAAGTGTGTTACTCTGGGCTTACGCCAAGAGGCTGATCCGCAGATCAACTCTGCATGTCGCCATGCAGTTCGGACTATATCTTTACCTCATGTCTGAGGCGTCTGGCGTGTAGTCTCTGAGGATTCTGAGTAATTCCGGGCGGGGTTTTTGGCGGTTCATTGTCTCAACGATTTGTACGATGCCGGTTAACCCTGACGCTGTCAGGTGATGGCCTTCATCAATCATCGTGACGCATTGTGCAAACTTCTGAAAGTCATATTGCTTTGCAGAATGAAGCGCATATTGCTCAAAGAAGGGAATAATCACTTCTTGAAGCTCACTGCGTTTTCGCACAACATACTTATACAGATGCTCTCGGTGGTTGTCTTTGCGCTGATTAATCAGCACTTGCCCAACTCCGAAAAATTCAGAAAGCTCGTTTAAGCACTCAACGCTTTTCGCGCCTTGTGTCACAACGAACTCGTGAAACACCTGAAAGCCGATTTTGCAGCCTTGACGACCGATCCGAGGATTTCGGATTAGCCCAATGGAGAAGCAGCCTTCTCCGTCTACAAAACCAGTAACCCAGCCTAGTTTAATCAGTCTTTCCTGCTGATTGGCTCCACTCATCGCATTGTCACCTCAAAATACATTTTACCTTGTGGTAGCGTGAGATACTGAGCTATTCCAGCATATAGCCAGATTTTACTAAGGCAATCGAATTCACCTTAGGACGGTTATAGTTACCGCCGCCATTCACCAGGGCTTCAATTCAGAGCTTTGGCTTGCGCCGAACCCCTCCTGTTAACCTTCTGGCATTGGGCAGGTGTCAGCCCCTATACTTAGGCTTTCGCCTTAGCAGAGACCTGTGTTTTTGTTAAACAGTCGCTCGATGCTTGTCACTGCGACCCACTTGCGTGGGCACCCCTTCTCCCTAAGTTACGGGGTCAATTTGCCTAGTTCCTTAACGAGAGTTCTCTCGAACACCTTGGTATTCTCTACCTGCCTACCTGTGTCGGTTTGCGGTACGGACAGTACAACCATAAGTTTAGAAGATTTTCTCGGCGATCCGCCCCCCCACTTCGCTTCACCCGAAGGATCCACTCGTTCACTCTCTCAGATTATGCCTGCGTATTTTACTATCAGGCCTCCGTAAGAGCTTCACGCGCACTACCAACAGTCGCGCTGGAAACTGGGACCGCGTCCCTCCATCACTGATTACACTGGTTACGGAATATCAACCGTATGTCCATCGGCTACGCCGTTCGGCCTCGCCTTAGGCCCGACTAAACTTCAGAGGACGAGCCTTCCTGAAGAACCCTTAGGCTTTCGGTGTATGGGATTCTCACCCATATTAGCGCTACTTATGTCCGCATCCTCACTTGCTGCCAGTCCACCACTGCTTCCGCTATGGCTTCGTTCCGACAGCAACGCTCCTCTACCACTAGTCAATAATTTCTTATACGACTAGTCCGACGCTTCGGTGGCTGGCTTGAGCCCCCATACATTATCGGCGCAGAACGCCATTCGACCAGTAAGCTGTTACGCACTCTTTAAATGATGGCTGCTTCTAAGCCAACATCCTGGTTGTCTATGGAATTCCACATCCTTTTACACTTAGCCAGCACTTGGGGACCTTAGCGGTCGGTCTGGGCTGTTTCCCTTTTGACTATGAAGCTTATCCCCCACAGTCTCACTGCTACGCTCTGATCTGTCGCCATTCGGAGTTTGGTAAGGTTCAGTAACCCGGTAAGGCCCCTAGCCTTTCCAGTGCTCTACCTGCGACAGAGAACGCGTAACGCTGCACCTAAATGCATTTCGAGGAGAACCAGCTATCTCCGTGTTCGATTGGCATTTCACCCCTACCCACAGCTCATCCGAGCATTCTTCAACATACACCGGTTCGGTCCTCCACTCGGTCTTACCCGAGCTTCAACCTGGCCATGGGTAGATCACACGGTTTCGGGTCTAATCCCGGCAACTAAGGCGCCCTATTCAGACTCGCTTTCGCTACGCCTCCGTGTCTGAGACACTTAAGCTGACGCTGCCGAAATTAACTCGCGGACTCATTCTGCAAAAGGCACGCAGTCACACGATAAATCGTGCTCCCACTGCTTGTAGGCGGCATGGTTTCAGGTTCTATTTCACTCCCCTCCCGGGGTTCTTTTCGCCTTTCCCTCACGGTACTAGTTCACTATCGGTGGCAAGAAGTATTTAGCCTTAGGAGGTGGTTCTCCCGGATTCCCACAGAATTCCTCGTGCTCCGTGGTACTTGGGTGCTGTCTAAGAGTCTCGATCCTTTCGTCTACAGGGCTTTCACCTTCTATGGCCGCCTTTTCCAAAGACGTTCGACTAGAAACGAGATTTGTAACTCTTCTGGTATGCTGCTGTTAACCATGACAGTCCCGCGACACCGAATACGCAACGCCAGCAGGCTATATTCACGTATTTGGTTTAGGCTGTCCCGCTTTCGCTCGCCGCTACTTACGGGATCACTTTTGTTTTCTCTTCCTTCGGATACTTAGATGTTTCAGTTCTCCGAGTGCCCTCCACACGCCCTATATATTCAGGCGTGGGTGACATGCATCGCATGTCGGGTTTCCCCATTCGGAAATCTCCGGATCAAAGGTTGCTTGCACCTCCCCGAAGCGTATCGCCGCTTGCTGCGTCCTTCGTCGGCTCCTTGCCCCAAGGCATCCACCATGCGCCCTTTGTAGCTTGATCACTCAAATATACAAGGTCTTTTCTCTTCACTGACAGACGCATTGCTGCGCTGACAGCATCGATGAAATTGTTATGCTGTTTACCCGTTCATTAATTCTTTATGCAGTTGTCAAAGGACAGTTGACAAGAAAACTTTGTTTCTTGTCTGCGCCGCTCCCTAGCGATGAGGGCTGGTCGGCGTTTCTTCACAGTAGCCGAAGCTATTGTAAACTTGCGAGATTGTCAGCCAAAAGGCGACAGAACTCAAATCTTTTAAAGGTGCAGCCAATAGCAGTGGAGAATAGCGGGTTCGAACCGCTGACATCTACTTTGCAAAAGTAGCGCTCTACCAACTGAGCTAATTCCCCGATCTCCCCGGCGCTTTGGACGGAGAGGGTGGTGGGCCCAAGTGGACTCGAACCACTGACCTCACGGTTATCAGCCGTGTGCTCTAACCAGCTGAGCTATAGGCCCACATTATACTCTCAACGTGACAAACGTATAGGGAAGGCAACCTTGCCTTCCCTGGGGAAAACGAAATGGTTGTGTCTTTTCTTATACGCTTGTGTGCTTGAGAATGGTCATAAAGACTCGCTGGTACACTGTCTGGCAATACAAACAAAGCCAGATGCACATGGAAAACTAAATAGGGTCTCGTGATAACAACTTTTGGGCAGTAACAAAGAAGTAATTCCAGTAAAGACCGACCTTGATAGATGCTGCGCCGGCGATCACCTTGAAGAAAAGTCCCTAAAGACAAATCTTACGGATGAAAGCGGGACTTCAGCATCAAATCCTTAGAAAGGAGGTGATCCAGCCGCACCTTCCGATACGGCTACCTTGTTACGACTTAGTCCCTCTCGCTCCCCACAGCTTAGTTGGCTCCCTCCTTACGGTTAAGCCACCAACTTCGGCTGCAGACAACTCAAGTGACTTGACGGGCAGTGTGTACAAGGCCCGGGAACGTATTCACCGCAGTTTAGCTGACCTGCGGTTACTAGCGATTCCGACTTCATGCAGGCGAGTTGCAGCCTGCAATCTGAACTGAGACCGTATTTTTGCGATTGGCTCCACCTCGCGGTCTTGCGTCGCTTTGTTTAACGGCCATTGTAGCATGTGTCAAGCCCAGGATGTAAGGGCCATGCCGATTTGACGTCATCCCCACCTTCCTCCCACTTACATGGGCAGTTTCCAAAGAGTTCCCGACTTAACGCTGGCAACATTGGATGAGGGTTGCGCTCGTTGCGGGACTTAACCCAACATCTCACGACACGAGCTGACGACAACCATGCAACACCTGTCTCTACGTCCTCTTGCGAGGAAGGACCACTTTCATGGCATGTCGTAGGATGTCAAACCCTGGTAAGGTTCTTCGGTTAGTGACGAATTAATGCACATGCTCCACCGCTTGTGCGGGCCCCCGTCAATTCCTTTGAGTTTCAACCTTGCGGCCGTACTCCCCAGGCGGAATACTTATTGCGTTAGCTGCGGCACCAGGGGGGTCGATACCCCTGACACCTAGTATTCATCGTTTACGGCGTGGACTACCAGGGTATCTAATCCTGTTTGCTCCCCACGCTTTCGCGCCTCAGCGTCAGTTACAGGCCAGCGAGCTGCCTTCGCCATGGGTGTTCCGATCGATATCTACGCATTTCACCGCTACACCGACCATTCCACTCGCCTCTCCCGCACTCAAGGTCCCCAGTATGAAAGGCAGTTCCGGGGTTGAGCCCCGGAATTTCACCCCTCACTTAAGAACCCGCCTACGCGCTCTTTACGCCCAGTAACTTCGGACAACGCTCGCCCCCTACGTATTACCGCGGCTGCTGGCACGTAGTTAGCCGGGGCTTATTCTCTGGGTACCGTCATTTATTTCTTCCCCAGAAAAAGAAGTTTACATCCCGAAAGATTTCATCCTTCACGCGACGTCGCTGCATCAGGCTTTCGCCCATTGTGCAAGATTCCTAATTGCTGCCCCCCGTAGGAGTCTGGGCCGTATCTCAGTCCCAATCCGGCTGATCGTCCTCTCAGACCAGCTACCCGTCGAAGCCTTGGTGAGCCGTTACCTCACCAACTAGCTGATAGGCCGCGGGCCCATCCTGAAGTGCCTTGCGGCTTTGTATCCTGAATGATGCCATTCCGATACACATGCGGTATTAGCAGCTCTTTCAAGCTGTTGTCCCCCGCTTCAGGGCAGGTTGCCCACGTGTTACGCGACCGTTCGCCACTAGGTATTGCTACCCCGTTCGACTTGCATTTCTTAGGCACGTCGCAAGCGTTCGTCCTGAGCCAGGATCAAACTCTCCATAAATGGTATTGTAACTCCCCGAAGGGATTTGCAAATCTTATTGATTGTTTGAGATACTGTGTCCGGCTAGGTACACAGTTCCAGTTTTGATTGTCACCAGTAAACTGATGCAATCGTGAAAACTTCACTGGACTCTTCTTTGTTACTTTGTTTTTGTCTTGGAAGTGAGATCACTCTCACCACAAGATTTACACGCTCAAAGGTTATTATCACGATTCCACTATTTAGTTTTCAATGTGCATCGCCGTCAGGCTTATGCCTGATGGAAAAGAGCAATAAAAAACCACGCTATCGCTTGGGATAGTCCGTTTGGTCAGGCAAGAAAACTGTTCAGCGCGGACGCTTTTCAGTTCGTCTTACCTCCACTCGGTTACCCTTGCAGCGCGGAGGTCATTGCTCTTCGGCTTAGTGACGAAGGATAGTATACATCAGCCTTGCGGCTTTTGTCAACCCTTTCATCAAACTTTTTTCAATTCTTTTTCGCAGCACTTTTCAGCACCGCTCCGCCGCTGGCTCTTTGGCCCGGCGACAAGAGTTAGTATATCAGATTAAGGCGCGGCTTGTCAAGTGTTTCGCAAATTATTTTTCAGCTATTTTCAGCTATTTGAGAAACGCTTTTCATCGCCGGCGCTTTGACCGTGCAACGAGGAGTAGTATGACACCCACAGCCCCAAGAGTCAAGGGGGGAAGCCACTTATTTTGAGATTTATTTTCCGGGGCAGTTTGGGCAGACCGTGCGGCCTCGTGTTCCATCGACTCGGCGGCGCTCAATACTTGCACTGGCTCGGTCATCAACGCCGCAATCGCCCGCGTCGTCGCCTCGCCGATAATTGTCAGGGCGTCTTTCGATGGGTCGGGATAAGCGGCCAGCATCTGCGCCGCCGTCATCGGTGTGCCGATCCGTGCCGTTACCCGTGCGCGAAACAAACGCTTGGCGTGCATCGGATGCACTCGGTCCGTTCCTTCCATCGCAATCGGCACGATTGGTACGCCGGTTTGCCGGGCAATCAGCGCAAAGCCTTTTTCCGCCGGCTCCAATGTTCCCGCATCGGCCCGCTTGCCTTCCGGGAAAATGCCCAGCACATGACCGGCTTTCAGTTCCCCGATGGCCTGCCGAATGGCGGCGCGATCCGCCGACCCGCGCTTGACGGGAAATGCGCCCAGCGCTTTGATCAGCGGACCCAATATGGGGACAACGAAAAGTTCTTCTTTCGCCATCATGCGAAGCTGCCGCTTCGTGACCATCGAAAGATAAGGCGGGTCCATATATGCGCGGTGGTTTGGCGCTAGAATCACCGGCCCGTTTTCGGGAATGTTCTCCGCGCCGATGACGGTCACTCCCCCCAGCAGGGGCAGAACAATCTGCACGACCACGCGCGTAATCTGGTACGCCCTCGAAGAGCGGTCGGGCGGAAAACTATCCGGCATTTTATCGGCCATGTTTCGCCTCTGACTTCCGCGCCAGCACCAATATCTGCGCGGCCACTTCCTCCGCGCTCAGGCAATCGCTGTCCAGCAGCACGGCGTCGGATGCCGGAACCATCGGGGCAGTGTCTCGTCCTGCATCCCGCGCATCCCGCTCGGCAATCTCATGGCCCAGCGTTTCCGCGTCCCGCACAATTCCGCGCGCCGCCAATTCTTCCTGCCGCCGCCGTACTCGTTCGCTCTGGGAAGCGGTCAAAAACACTTTGACTTCCGCTTCCGGCAAAACCACCGTGCCGATGTCCCGGCCTTCCATCACGATGCCCCCGGCCCGGCCCATTCTCTGCTGGAGTGCAACCATCCGCGCCCGTACCGGCGGCAGCGCCGACAGCGCCGATGTCAGATTGCTGATTTCCGGCGTCCGTATCCAGTCGGTGACTTCTTTTCCATCCGCCCAGACCCGCCCCGGCTCCAAATGGATGTCCAGATGTTCCGCCAGCCGCGTCACGGCCCCGCTATCCTGGGGAGAAATGCCTGCATCCAGCGCGGCCCACGCCAGGGCGCGGTACATCGCGCCTGTATCGATATAGGTGTAGCCCAGTGCCTCAGCGACCTGCCGGGCGACGGTGCTTTTCCCAGCCCCCGCCGGGCCGTCAATGGCAATGGAAAGCGTCTTACGTTCGGCTGAAATCATGGAATATTGTAACCGTCCCGGATATTTTCTGTCAATGCTGCCAGAGTGAGAATTCACTCCACCTCCAAATATGTTTTCAACTGCGCCCGAGTGATTTTTCCCTCACGCAAAATTCGGGCCGGCTCCTGCGTCACATCCAGCACAGTGGACGCGGTGCGATCCGATGTTTCCCCGCTGTCCAGCACCAGATCAATCACCCCATCCAAATCTTCCAGCACGTCCCGTGCCGACATGGGCGCCCGGCGTCCTGTCAGATTCGCCGAGGGGCAGACGACCGGAGCGCCGAAGGCACGCAGGACGCCCAGCGCGACCGGATGATCGGGCATTCGCAGGCCGATGGTATTGCCGCCGCCTGTCACCGTCAGCGAAACGCTCGGCAGTCTCCACAGCACCAGAGTCAGCGGACCGGGGAAAAAATCGGCGATCAAGCGCTTCGCGGCTGCCGAGACCGAACGCGCCAGTGTCTCCACCTCCGAGGCGTCCGCAATCTGCACAGGCAAAGCCTGCGAAAAAGGCCGTTGCTTGGCATCATATACCCGCGCCACGCTGTCAATGACAAACGCGCTGGCGGCCAGGCCGTAAACCGTTTCTGTCGGATAAGCAACCAGCCCGCCTGCCCGCAGAATATCTCCGGCGTATGCCAGTACGGCAGGGTCAGGAGAAATCGGATCAATTTTCTGTGTCTCGGTCATGCCGAACTCCTGAGTCAATAAGTGATATGGGTGCTATGCCCGTTCGCGTCCGTTACCCCTGTGTCCCGGCCCAGCGCGTCGTAGTTTTGAGTCCAATATTGGACGACTTTCCCATCCGGCCCGGCAATCTGAACGAACGTATGCCCGTCCGCGTAAGTCAGTCGGTGCTGGTTCCCTTCCGCATCAATGTGAGCGATTACTTTTCCGGCCCCATATTGAATCGTGCTGGTGCTGAGGTTTGGGCCGCCCGGATCGGGGACACTGATGGTTTTAAGCAGTGTTCGGCCATTGCCGCTGATATAAGTAAATTTGTAGCGCGACAAAGCATTCGGCTGTGCAGCAGTAAAGATGGTAGAAACAGCGAGCAAAGCCGGGGATGCCGCATCGGCTGCCAAGCCGAAGCGATAATGTACAGTGGTTCCCTGCGCGTCTTTGATGTCGGAGAGATTCCCACTGGGGTCATAAAGCAAAGTCAGCAGAGGCTTTTTATCTCGCGAGTCCACAATGCTTCTCAGACGGCGTGCGCTGTCCCATTGCAGGTAAAACCCATTGCCAGCCAGATTGGTGATCCCACTTAAAACATAGGAGCCATCGCCGAATGGCAGAAACAGCCAGTGCGTTTGATTCTGCCAGGTCAATGAGATCGCCTGCCACTGTCCCTGCGTGGACGCGGCAACTCCTACCGTGTCAAACGGCTTTCCGGTCTCGAACTTGCCGGTTGGCTTTCCTTCCGTATCCAGTATCGGTTTCAGAATTTCCATGCTTCCCGTGCAGTGTTTTAGCAGCAGGCCGCTCCATTGTCCGTCGGATACCGGCGACAGCGTGACATCGTAGTTATGCACCCACCCCGGCGATAGCCCTGGCGAGCCGTACCCGGCCAGAGCGCGGTCGCTGCGGTAAGCGCGGCGAAACACGGGGTCGGTTCCAATACCGTTATGCCCGGTCATATCCGGGTCGGGAACGTATTCTTCAGCGCCCGTTGCCAGATTAACCTGCATTCCGTTGGATGGCCCAAAATTCGTTCCGCCATTGTCAAACAGCTTTCCGCCGCCGTCGGGCAAATCGCCCAGAGCCGGATCAAAATCGGCATGGTTGCCGGGGTCTACCGGCTCGGCGGTATTGGCCCAGGGCGGGATAATTGGCTTGTCGTGCGCGTGCATGGCTGGCGGCGGCGCGGGGGCGGCATCGGGTGCGAGTGGTGCGTTCTGCGCCCTCGCGGAGATCAGACAAACAGAGGCCAGGATCATAGAAACCGCAAGAGTTCGGCCAAATCGCATGAAGAGCCTCCAAAAGTGCTGGAATGTTATTTCGCCAGTGTCAGGTTCTTATAGGGCAAATGGCCCATCAGGCCGTCATCTAAATTCTTGACATAAGGCTTGACCAGCTCAATGTCCTTTTGATAATACAGAGGGATCATCGGCACTTCATCAGCGGCGATACGCGCCGCCTGCCGGTACAAAGCGCTCCGAGTTTTCGGGTCGCGATCTACGTCGGCCTTGTCGCAGAGGGCATCGTACTTCGGGTTGGAATACAGCGTATGGTTCTCGCCGGCATTGGTGCGGAGCAGGATGGAATAATAATCCTGCTGATCCAGATAATCCGCCGCCCAGCGGATATGGTAGCAGTCCAGCGTGTTGCGATGCTCTTGATCCAGCAGCACAGCCCATTCAGTGACTTTGGGCTGCACGGTGATACCCAGATTGGTCTGCCACATGTCGCGCAGCAGGTCTACGGTTTTGCTCAAATCGGGATACGACTCGCGAAAAGAGATGTTGATGACTGGAAAGCCCTTGCCGCCGGGAAAGCCTGCCGCCGCCAGCAGCGCTCTGGCTTTGGCCGGGTCATAGGGAATGCCTTTGAACTGCGGGTCAAAGCCGGGAATGCCCTCCGGCAGAATGTCTTCGGCAACGTCCAATTTGCCGCGCAAAACGACCGATTGCAGGCGTTTCTTATCGGTCGCATAGGCCAGCGCCTGCCGGACGCGCACATCTGCGAACGGCGGGAAAGTTTTCTCGTTCAAACCCAGGTAATAGGTGGCCGCACGCGGCCAGTATTTGATCTGGTCTTTGAGATTCGAGTCTTTTTCGTCCGCGTCCAGATCGCCTTTGGCTTCGTCCACGATGTCAAGCTGCCCGGCGACATATTCATCATGGCGCGTTCCTGCGTCTTTAATAATCGGCCGCTCCTGCCCCGACAGCTTCGGCGGCCCGGCCCAGTACGCCGGATTTGCGGCCAGCGTCACTTTCGCCCCGCGCTGATACTCCGTCAGCTTGAACAGTCCCGTTCCCGGCCCTTTGGCATCGTCGGCATCGGTGAGTTCCACGCCGTCTTTCGCCTCAATCGGGGAGAGTACATAAGCGGTCGGATACGTCAGCGTGTAAATCCAGTACGCTTTCGGAGCGGTAATCGTGATCGCAACTGTCTGCGGGTCGACCACTTTGACTCCGGCCAAATCTTTCGTCCTGCCGCTGTTGAGTTCTTTCGCGCCTTTGATGTCTCCCAGATAAGACAGCGCAACCGTAGATTTAAGCGCCGGGTCCAGGGCGCGGCGCATGGAAAAATACACATCCTGCGCCGTCATCGGGCTGCCGTCTTGAAACTTGACGCCGGGGCGCAGGTGGAACGTATATGTCAGTCCGTCCGGGCTGATGTCCCATTTTTCGGCCAGGCCAGGCGCAAGCGTGTTTTGCGGCGTCCACTGCACCAGTCCCTCAAACATCTGCTGAAGCATGTCAATCGTGGTTCCGTCTTCCACCATCGCCGGGTCAAATGTAGTCGGGTCGGACAGCAGCGGAACTCGCAGAATATTGGCAGCCGGCGGTGCGCTCGCATCGCGTTTCGGCCCGCATCCGGCAGGCAGCAGAAGCGCGGCGGCAAGCAAACTCAGAGAAGCAAGTTGAACGCGGGAAGTCAAAGGGCAGGTCTCCTGTCAAAATCGTGATGCGTCACACAGACCCGCCATGAATGGAGGTGCTGTTATGGCATGGACGGTATAAAGCGGCAATTTGGCTCATTATACCCTCCACAATCCTCGTACCAACTGTTTACTGCCGCCGCAGCAGCCAGCAGAAAAAAGGCGCACCCAGAAAAGCCGTCACGACTCCCACCGGCAGCTCGCGCCCGTCCCGCAGGACGGTGCGGGCCAGCGTGTCCGCCCAGACCATCAAAATCGCTCCGCCCAGCACGGCCAGCGGCAGAACCGCCCGGTGATCCGGCGTCCGCGCCAGACGGCGGGCGATATGGGGCGACATCAAGCCGACAAAGCCGATCATTCCTGCAAAGGCGACCGTAGCCGCCGTCAGCAGCGACCCCGTGACAATCAAAATGGCCTTGAAGCGCTCTGTTTCTACTCCAAGCTGCTGCGCCGATTCTTCGCCCAGCGCAAACAAATTCATCGCCCGCGCTTCCCGCAGCAAAATCAGCCCGCCGACCAGCAAAAACCCCAGCAGCACCGCGCACTGCTGAAACGGCTGCCCGGCCTCTCCCCCCGGCAGATGAGTAGACAGCGGGCTGTCGGCGTCCTGAAGCGATCCCATCAAACGCCCTAAAATATGCGCCGTGTCCGACGGCGGGCCGAGCAGCAGCATCAGCGTGGAAATGCCTCCCAGAAACGAGCTGATCACGACCCCCGCCAGCAGCAGAGTCGTCACCGGAACCCGTCCCTGACGCCGGGCCAGCGCGTACACCACGAGCATGGCTGCCGTCGCCCCGCCGAACGCCGTCAGCGGCAGGGCAAGCCCG
Organism: Capsulimonadaceae bacterium; assembly: GCA_965277095.1. Classification (GTDB taxonomy): domain Bacteria; phylum Armatimonadota; class Armatimonadia; order Armatimonadales; family Capsulimonadaceae; genus JANXMY01. The sequence goes on along the minus strand of OZ255718.1, from coordinate 893,302 downwards.
CCCAGCCATGCTTCGCCCTGCGCCAGCAAAATTGCTTCCGCTCCAACGGAGGCGCCCGCCGAAACGCCCACAATATACGGGTCGGCCAGTGAGTTCCGCAGCAGGGCCTGAAACGCCGTCCCTGCCGCCGCCAGAGACCCGCCCACCAGCGCGGCCAGCACAATGCGCGGCAGGCGCAGGCTCCAGAGAGTGATGTCGTTGTTATCCGTCCCATTCGGCCCGTGCTTGAGCGCGGCCCAGACTTCTCCCGGCGACAAGCCTGCCTGCCCGACCCAGGCGGCCAGGAGCATGGAAAGGAGCAATAGCACAAGCAGAAAAAGTAGGGGCGGGGCTTGCCCCCGCCCCTCTTTCTCTTGCCCCCGCCCTTGCTTTCTACTCTTCTCCGGCTCCCCAGAATTGAGGCGGGGGGGCCTCTTTACGGCTTCTTCACTTCCCATGCAGCGCTTTCGCCACCAGCAGCAGACCGTCCGCCAGGCGCGGGCCGGGGCGAGATGTAAGATCGGCGGGCAGCGCATAAAATCGCCCCTGACGCACCGCCGAAAGCCGCCGCAGCACCGGGTCGGCGCGAAACGCCGCCGGCACAGACGCATCGCCCAGCACCACATCGGGTGGATTTGCGAAAACCTGCTCCTGAGAAAATGCCCCGTACCCCGGCACGCCGCGCCCGATATTGACACCCCCCGCGCGTGTCACCAGATCATCCAGAAATGTCCCTGCGCCCGCTGTCCACAGCGGCGCGGTTTGCACCACAATCAACACATGCGGGCGAGGCCGCCGATCTTCTGCGGCCAGCCGTCCGGCGAGGAAGATTTTGCGCTCCATTCCCGCAATCACCTTCAATGCCTGCACTTCCGTTCCCGTCCGCGCCCCGATCTGCCGCAGACCGTCTTCCACTCCGGCCAGCGAAGTGGGACGCACGGCCAGCACCGGCTGCCGAAGCTGTTTTAAACGAGTGATGGCACGGGAGTTCGCCACGGCATCCGCGACAATCAAATCCGGCCGCAGCGCCAGCACCTTTTCATAACTCGTATTCACATCCCCGACTTTGGCAACGGCCCGCGCCGCCGGTGGATAATCGCAGTAAACCGTATCCCCAACCATGGATTGCCCCAGCCCCAGTGCATACAGCATTTCCGTCGTTCCCGGCGACAGGGAGACGATGCGGCGCGGCGGTGCGGCCTGCGCGTTCGGTGCGGCAATCAGAAGCAAAAAGATCAGAAGAAGCAATGGCCGGGGCGATAATGGCCGGGGCGATAATGGCCGGGGCGATAATGGCCGGGGCGATAATGGCCGGGGCGATAATGGCCGGGGCGATAATGGCCGGGGCGATAATGGCCGGGGCGATAATGGCCGGGGCGATAATGGCCGGGGCGATAATGGCCGGGGCGATAATGGCCGGGGCGATAATGGCCGGGGCGATAATGGCCGGGGCGATAATGGCCGGGGCGATAATGGCCGGGGCGATAATGGCCGGGGCGATAATGGCCGGGGCGATAATGGCCGGGGCGATAATGGCCGGGGCGATAATGGCCGGGGCGATAATGGCCGGGGCGATAAACGCCCCGGCTGACAAAGGCAACCGTCCTGCGGACGGAAGATTGGCCTTCCTGCGTCCGCAGGACGCTTGCACTTTTGAGACGGGGCGTTTATCGCCCCGGATTTGTTCGCCCCGGATTTGTTCGCCCCGGTATTTATTGCCCTTGTTAATCGGCGTCGTGTCATAGCGTTACTATGGTCTTACGAGACATTGTTTGTCAAGCCGCGTTTGACAACCCGCCCTCGTTTAAGATACAATAACCGCACTTTGACCGACTTTGCGTACCCAATGGAATTGCTCTGGGAACTGCTGGCTCTGGACAGCCCGTCAGGAGACGAAGGGGTGGCTGCTGACTGGCTGGAACACTGGCTGGCGCGCACCCTGCCCGATGCGCGTGTGGAACGCCTCGGCGATTCGGTCGTCACCTGGCGCGGCGAAAAGCCCTCGGTGGCTTTGTTCGCGCATACCGATACGACCGGGTGGACGCTGGGCTATGATAAACGGCTGATTCGCATCGGCTCACCCGCCGGAAAAGTCGGCGATCACGTTCGGCCCGCCGGATGGCCCGACCCTGGAAACACGCTGGATCGACGCGAAGACGGCTTTTGGAAGCTGAAAGGCAAAACCGACGCCCTGCCCGGCTCCGGTTGGGTCTACGCCGACCCGCCCGCCCAAAAAGGCGATGAAATCCGCGCGCCTTATCTGGACAATCGTGGCGGCGTATGGGCAGCATTACAGGCGCTGGCCCATTGCCCGAATATTGCCGTTGCCTTTACCACCAGCGAGGAAACGCAGGGGGGCGGGGCCATCACCTGCGCCCGCTGGTTGTTTGAGACGCACGGGATCACGCAAGCCCTGATTTCCGACCTGACCTGGCACACGAAGCATGTCCGCAGCGGCAGCGGCGCTGCGATCTCCCTGCGTGACAGTTCTTTGCCGCGCCGCCGCTTTCTGGGCAGAGTCCTGGCGCTGGCCGACGCGAGCGGCCTGCCCTGGCAGCGCGAAATCGAATCCGACGGCGGCTCCGATGGCGCTTCGGTTGAGCGCAGCGGCGTTCCGATGGACTGGGTATTCGTCGGCGCGCCCGAAAAAGACCCGCACACCGCCCGCGAGCGCGTTCAAATCGCCGACCTGCAAAGCATGGCCGCGATGCTTATTTATCTGGTCAACGGCCTGAGTGAACCGTAGGAGTAAAACCATGACAGTGACATTAAAGCCGGAGACAGAAGCGAAACTGCGACAGACGGCCCAGTGGGAGGGGCAGGACGTAGACACCCTCGCTGATGCCCTGCTGGCCGAAGTTTTAGCGCAGCGAGAACGTGAATTTGAAGAAGATGTTGTCGCTGTTCAAGAAGCCTGGCAAGCTATCAAGGAAGGCCGAGAACGTCCGTTTGCGGAATATCTTGCGGAACGACGCCTGCGGTATCCCGATACTGTCCCAGATGCAGCGCCCCTACAATGATTTTTTACGAGATTATTCTTTCCGAACCGGCGGAGGCCGATATTGAGGCAATCCGTCACCGTCTTTTCCTGCGTTCGCCCGATGCGGCAGTGCGTTTCCAAAACGGCGTTGAGTCTGCCATCGTTTCGCTGTCGCAGATGCCGAATCGCTGTGCCGTCGCCCCGGATAATAACAGACTGGAACATTCGACGCGGCAGTTGATTTATCGCGACGGCGCGGCAGCCTACCGTATTCTGTTTTCCGTTTTTGATGAACGCGAAGCCTCCTCGGCCTTCGTTCGCGTTCTTCGCATTCGACATGGCGCACAGCAAGCACTGAAGTTGGCGGCAGATCAGCCGGAAGATGCGTGATGGCAAACCATGATAAAACTGTACCCGGTATTTTGGATTGGTTTGTTGTTCGGCTTGCCCCTCATGCCTGTCCTTGGGGTGCCTCCGATCCGGTGCGTCCGTCAAACGACGGGAGTGAAAGACGGCAAAGCGATCACGCACCTGATTTTGACGACGGCTAAAATTGGGGAATTGCAAACAGCAAAGAATACGGCGGATGTGTTGTTTCCCGGTCGGATGGGGTCGATTGTTACTAACGCGGATCAAACCCTAGCCGCCATCACAACCTCGTCAGATGTAGGCCAAGAAATCTATCACACGTCTTTGTATCTGTTCGTCTCAACCGCGCGTCAGAACTTGTATGTCATACCAAACTTTCAGCAACGGGTCGCAAAGGCATTGCTGGGCGATCCATTACGCACGGCGCGTAATACATTTTTGGGCCGAGATTATTGGAGTTACTACGGGGGGCCGCGACAATCACAACCTAGCAAGGCCGAACGCCAGGAATTCCTGCGACTATGGCGGAAGGAAGTCTATGAGGACTTCCAGCATGAGCTTTCCGTCTCAAAAATTGACGGGAATCTTCTCTCAATGCGAGCAGACAAGGCCGAGGTCAATGAAATCTTTTTCAGCATTAGACGGCAGCCCGGCGGCAAATTGACCGTGATTGCCTGCGGCAGTGAGGGCGAATAGCCCGGCCCTTCAGGGCTGGGGATAAAATTATGCTTGACATTAAACAAATCCGAACGGAACCCGAAGCCGTCAAGGCCAGATTAGCTCTGCGGCTTTCCGACCCTGCCGCGATAGATGCCATTCTGGATGCCGACACGCGCTGGCGCGCGGCGACTTCCGAGGCGGAAGAATTGCAGGCGGAGCTGGGACGCGGCAGCAAGGCCATTCCGCAGCTAATGAAAGAGGGCAAGCGCGAAGAAGCCGATGCCCTGAAAGCGCAATTGCGCGATCTGGGCGACCGCAAGGCCGCGCTGGGCGACGACGCCAAACGTCTGGAAGCCGAGCGAGACGATCTGCTGTTCTACATCCCGAACCTGCCCCATGAGACGACGCCGCCGGGAGCTGAAGAAAACTTTCAGATCGTTAAAACGCATGGGGAGCCGAAAACGTTTGAATTTGAAGCGAAGGCGCACTGGGACATCGCCACCGATCTTGGCTTGATAGACTTCGCGCGTGGAACCAAGCTGTCCGGCAGCGGCTTCGTGCTGTATAAAGGACTAGGAGCCATTTTGGAACGGGGGCTGATCCAGTTCATGCTGGATTTGCACCGGGACAAGCACGGCTACACCGAATGGTCCACGCCATTTTTCCTTAGCCGTGAGAGCGTCAAAGCCTCTGCCCACCTGCCCAAGTTCCAGCCGGAAATGTACCACGATGCCGAAGACGACTTGTTTGCTCTGCCCACCGCGGAACCAGCCCTGGTCAATATTCATCGGGATGAAATCTTAGACGGGCGCGAGCTGCCGCTGAACTACATGGCGTATTCCCCCTGCTGGCGGCGCGAGGCGGGTGCGGCGGGCAAAGACACGCGCGGCCTGCTGCGCGTCCATCAATTTGACAAGGTGGAAATGGTCAAATACACGCTGCCGGAAACGTCTTACGACGCGCTGGAAACGCTGCTGACCGATGCAACGGATGTGCTGGAAGCCCTGGGCCTGCCGTACCGGGTCAAGCTGCTGGCAGCGGGGGACATTTCGTTTGCGGCGTCCAAGTGCTACGACGTAGAAATTCATGCTCCCGGCGCGGACATGTGGCTGGAAGTGTCTTCCTGCTCCAACTGCGAAGATTTCCAGTCGCGTCGGGGAAACATTCGCTTCCGGCGCGAACCCGGCGCAAAGCCCGAATTCCCGCATCTTCTCAACGGCAGCGGAACCGCCCTGCCGCGTCTGGTGGCGACGCTGCTGGAAACCTACCAGCAGGCCGACGGCAGCGTTCTTGTTCCCGCCGCGCTGCAGCCCTATCTGGGCGGACGAGCCGCGCTGAGGCCCGAGGGGCAAGGCTGATGCAGTTTACGCATGAAGTTTCTTTTGTCGTTACGTCTTCCTGGCAGGATGTTTGGAGCGACTGGGCAGACATTCATGCTCTGCCGCGCCTTTTGTCCCATGTCCGCGCCACGGCTCCCGGCGACTGCGAGGACATGGCCCGACTGGTGATCCTGCTGGATGGCCGTCATGTGGAGTTTGCGGTGGAGCGAACCATGTGCGCCGCGCAGACCCTGTGCTGGCAGTCGCTGGGCGATATGTTTTTGTATGTGCTGACTTTGCGCGTGGAAACAGCGCGCGAAGGCGGCACGGCACTACTCCTGACCGTTGCTTACGATCCGCCCGGCTTCCTGCCCGACATCGCCGAGTCCCTGGGCCGCAGCCGCACGTTTAAGCGAATCTTGGAAGCCGATTTGCGCCGCTATGCCCAGGCCGCGCAGGGCCGCTGACCCAATTCTGGGTGGGTTCTTCAAAGCCGCGTCACACTCACCAGCCGCCCAAATTCGTGGTGCAGCCAGGCCAGATCGGCGGGCGTGCCGCGCATCGCCTGTTCCACTGCCTGCTCATAGGTCACGAAGTCTAAATCCGACGCCCCGCTTTCATAGTCCGCCGCCAATGCCTGCGCGGCGGCAAAAATCGCAATCTCAAACTGCACAAACCCCGTTTCAGATTGATGCCAGGCTCGCCCGACAAATGCGCCCAGTTGACGGCTGCCGGGAATGGCTTCCAGAAACGGATAATTCCACCCCGGCGGCTTATTGAGCGCCGTTGCATAAAACCCGATTTCGGTGGCGGCTTCCGGGCTGATGCCGGCGCGTGCAAATGCGCCGTCTTCCAGCGCATCGATGCTGGCCGCCGCCTGCCGCGCCAGCGTTTCCCAGTGCGCGGGGTCCAAATTCCAGACAGGCATTTCTCCACCAGATTGACTCATAGTGCGATTGTACCCATCTTGCCAACCCAGCCTTTGCCGAGCCTCAAGAGCGAGGGAATAAAGCTGCAAGAGCGAGGGAATAAATTCCTCTCGCTGAAATAGCCGTCCTTCGGACGCAGTAGGGGACAAAAAATAACTGGAGGCTCTTGTCTTTCGTCCGAAGGACGCCTCTATAAAAGCGAGAGGAATTCATTCCCTCGCGGTTTCTTCCTCGCGCTCTGTCCGTCTCTTGCCAACCCGCAGGCGATATGCTATAATGCCCCGTGACGGAAACTTTGCCGGACCTGCGCGCGAAAGCGGCCCGCGTGGAAGCGCGGCTGACGGCGGCTTACGGAGTGCGCCTCTGGCGGGCCGAAAACTATTCGGAGGACATCGTGGGGGCTTTGGTCGCCACGGTGCTGTCCCAGAACACCAGCGATCTGAACTCCGGGCGCGCGTATGCGTCTCTGAAAGCAGCCTTTCCCGGCGGGTGGGATGAGGTGCGAACAGCCAATGTTTCGCGCGTAGCGGCGTCGATCCAATCCGGCGGCCTGGCAAACGTCAAAGCCCCGCGCATTCAGGCCATTTTGCAGGACATCTTTGATCGCAACGGGCATACCGGCCTGGATCACATACGCCGCTGGGACGATGCCACCGTTCGTGCATATCTGCGCTCGTTTCCCGGTGTTGGGCCGAAAACGGCGGCCTGCGTACTGATGTTCAATCTGGGCCGGCCCGTGCTGGCCGTAGACACGCATGTTCACCGAGTGGCAAAGCGTCTGGGATTGATCGGGCCGAAAGTGGGAGCGGACGCCGCCCATGACCGCCTTCAAGAGCTTCTGGACGATCATCAGGTCTATTCGTTTCATGTTCATCTGATTGAGCATGGGCGGCGCACCTGCCACGCACAGCGCCCGGCCTGCGGCGTGTGTCCGGTGCAGACCGAATGTGATTTCTTTCAGGGACAACTGTGGGCGGAAGTGGCGGCATGAGCGAGGAACGCCTGCAAGATGGTGGCCTGTGCTTTGGCTGCGGCCCCCGGAACGAAATCGGCCTGCACCTGACATTTGCCTGGGACGGCGACAAGTATGAAACGCGCTGGACGCCCGCACAGGAGCATCAAGGCTGGGCCGACCGGGTGCATGGCGGCCTGCTGGCGCTGGTGCTGGACGAAGCACTCTCCCGCGCGGCTTTGGAGCGGCATGGCCTCCATTGGGTGACGGCGGAACTGACGACGCGCTTGAAATCGCCCGCAAAAATCGGCGAACTTCTGATCATTCAAGCCCGTCTCCAAACTGTCCGTCCCCGACTGATTGTTTGTACTGGTGAGATATGGGCCGAAACAGGGAATAGATTGGTAGCGACCGGGCTGGCAAAGCTGATGCGGGCGTAAAAGAATTCTGAACCTAATCCCGCCGCAAGCGGCGACCCTTCCCTGCGAGGGAAGGGTAAAAACATATGCTCTCGCTCCCCTTCCCTAGCAGGGAAGGGGCCGGGGGTTAGGTTCTTCTTGATGGGAGTAAACAATGGCCGAAACTGCGTATACCAATGACGGGGAAACACCGCTGGAAGCGGCGGTTCGCGCTGAAGCAGCCGGGGAGCGCGGTGCGGCGCAGAACCGCCGCGCGGAACACGAAGCCGATGTGCTGGTCGGCGATATTGACTCTTACGTCGCCGAAACCGACCCGGCCTCCCTGCCGGAAGCTGAGAAGGCATTAAACGATTGGGAGATTCCTACCGACCCGCTGGAAGGCGTTCCCGATGACCGGGCCGTCGCGCCGGGTGTGGAAGGGGAGCCGCTGGTCCCCGTGTTCGCTGCCAAAAACGAAACGGAAGCAAACATTGTACGCGGCGTACTGGAAGCGTCCGGCATTCCCGCCGTTTTTGACGGCTTGCCGTCGCCCATTTTAGGCAGCGTTTTTCAGGCGGGCGAAACTCGCTGGGGCGATATTCTGGTCCCGGCGCGTCTGGCGGAGCAGGCAAGCGCGGCTATTGCTGAAGCGGTTTCTTCTGCCGCTGCGCCCGAATGAAACACGGGCCGGAAAGCTGAACTGAGGATAATCATGCGAATTTCGGCAACGATGCTTACTTTTTGTGCGCTGGGGGCACTTTCCGGCGGGACGGTCTGGGCGCAGGACCCTGCCACGCCCGATGCGGCGACGGCTCCTGCCGGCGCAATCCAGATCGCGCTGCCTTACAACAAAGCAATTGTCCGGGAGTCCGTTCCCATCAAGCTGCGCGATTTCCCCGAAGGCGGCTATGTCTCCGTCAGCATTGACGACCATTTCATCACGGCTCAGGCCCTGCCGCGAAACCGAACACAGCCGGTCTATGTCTGGGATACCAAAGCCTCTTACACGATGCCGTCTGACCCGAACACGCCGAAAACCTACAGTGATGGGACGCACGCAATCACAATTACCGTGTATGATCCTCAGAACAAGCTTGTCGGCAAGGACACCGTGGCCGTTCAGCTTGCCAACAAAATCAATCTGCCCGAATCGCAGGGCATCACTCTGGCGTATCCCTGGAAAATCAGCACCAACCTCCGCTACCAGCGCCGCACCGAGCTGACCGCCACGCCGACTGACGGCACCGACCCGGAACAGATCATTCAGCAGTCGCTTTTGCGCTATCGCCGCACGGTGGAAAACACCACCGGAGGCACGTATCTGATTCGGGACGAAGCCTTGCCGGTGGATAAATCCGCTCGCCCGGTTCCTTTTCTGTCCTATGTCGCCACGCATGGCGTGACATTCCCATTGCAAAATGACCCCAATATCCGCGCCCGCTACCGGGTGGTAGACACACGCGGGCATGTGCTGTCTGAAGTCGGCGCTCAGAATGGCGGCGACCAGCTTGCTTTCTCTGTTCCCGTGCTTCCGCCCCGCCGCGTCTCCGTTGGCGCGCACTGGGAAACCCCGGTGCAGATTACTCTGGATTGGACTTCGCCGTATCCGACGACGGTAATGGCGACCAGTACGCTGGAAGATTTTGAGTGGCAGGATCGGTATCCCACGGCCAAAATCCGCGAGACTTATACCGGCCCGGCCACTTTCACGCCCGCCCCCGGCTCCCCTCTGCCACTGATCCAGTCTCAGGACATCAAGTTTGAGCGCGTTATTTATTTTGCCTACAATGCCGGGCGCGTTGTGCGGATGGAGACCACGCTCACGCTCACTACGACCGCGCCGGGACTGCTGACCAGCCCCACCGCACCGGGTGCAGGATACGCCGGCAGCCAGTCCTATCCCGGCTCAAGTTCTTCCGGCGGGCGCATGTCCCCCGGTGGTCAGTCCTATCCGGGCAGTTCTTCCAATGGCGACCCGCGCTCACCTTTCAGCAGCCGCGGCGCCACCAACGGCCGGGCGGGCGGCTACCCCGGCACAAGTTCTACTGGCGGACGTTATCCAGGCAGCAGCACTTATCCGGGCAGCAGCACTTATCCGGGCAGCAGCAGTTACCCTGGACAAAGCGGCCCGGCTGCAACGGAACAAGTGCCGGTTAATTTGAAGTATACCGATACCAGCGTGATACTTATTTAATGTTGGAATAAAGGGCCGAATGGCACTCAGATTAAGCGGGCCGAATTTTGACAGCGACGCACAGCGAGACCACGAGCGGAAAGCCGAGTTGACCGAGCATTTGGGTGAGCTTCGCTCCCGCCTGATCCGCTCCTGCATTTATTTGGCCGTCGGTATGATCGTTGTTTACACACTCAGCAGCCGCATTGAACGTGTTTTGATGGCTCCGATTAATTCCGTTATCCAGAACCGGGCAATGCAGACGACGGGGCAGGGACAGCTTCCTCCTTTTGCATTTCACAGCTTCACGGACGGCTTTTTTCTGACCTTGCAAATCGCCACTGTCGGCGGTGCAATACTCGCTCTGCCGTTTGTCATTTTGGAGCTTTGGGGCTTTATTGCACCCGCCTTGACATTCCAGGAGAAAAAAGGCGTTTATTTCGTCGCCCCCATGTCCGTCCTGCTGTTTCTTATGGGGTTAAGCTGCGCTTACTTTATTTTGCCGATGGCTGTTCACTGGTTCTTAAGCTACATTCCACCGGGCGCGATTCTGCTGCAAAATCCGCTGACATATATTGTCTTTGTGGTCAAATTATTGCTGATCTTCGGCCTCTTGTTTGAGCTGCCGGTTGTCCTGATGTTTCTGGGCAAAGTGGGCATTATCAACTCCGCGCTGATGAAACAATACTGGCGTCAAATCGCGGTCGGTCTGTTTACGATGGCAATGGTCGTTGCGCCGTCCAATGACCCCGGAACCATGCTGGCGCTTGCGATTCCCCTGACCCTGCTGTTCTTCGCCTCCATCGGTCTGGTCAAAATGGTCGAGCCGAAACCGACCCCCGAATAACTTCCGTTATCCGCAATTCTACCGGTTTTCTCGGCGGAGAAGCAAAAGCAAGCAATTCTCCCAGGGCCTTCCGGGTGACTTGGCTCGTTTTGTGGATAAAGGAAAGAAGGGAACGGGAAGAAGGGAACGCGAACATGATTGCCTGGGGACGCGCTTGGCTGGCCTGGGACAGCCTGCTGCTATTGTTTATTTGTATGGCGGATATGTGTTCCACACTCTACTGGGTTCATGCCGGAGCCGCCTCCGAGGCAAACCCCTGGATGGCCTTTTGCCTGCATCATGGCGATGCGGCCTTTTGTGCGTCCAAAATGATCTCTTTCTTGCCCCTGCTGGCTTTTGCCGCTTACTACCGCGCCCGCCGCCCCCGCCTGATTGCTGTTTCTCTGCGCGGAACCTGCGTTTTGTATGCTCTGGTATATGCAGGAGCGGTCGGCAGCCAGTGGGTTTAGCAGCTTAAAGACTGTGTAGAAACTCCCGACCGGCGGTTAAAACCGCAGCAACAAAAGCACAAAGTATGCCCAAGAGGGCATTACTGCGTATCGCCCTTCGGCGACTGCCACTGGAACCGGCGAAGGCCGGTGTCGTGAACTCGTTGCCGCGAATTCATTCGCCCGACATGCTTTCTATACAGTTTCTTAAATATAATACATCAGTGTTTCCACCGCTTCCCCGGTTCGCTTTGGATCGGTTTCACTGCTCTCCGCCAGCACTTCAATAGACGTGTTTTCCAAAATATCCCGAATCGAATCACGCACTCGGCGCAGGACGCGGGCAAGCTCCGACGAGTCCGCCATGTTGTCATCCGCCCATTTCGGGATGGGCATGAGCAGACCCTCTAAATGCCGCAGGGCTTCAGCGAGAGAAACGTCGTGGGGCGGGCGGTTCAAACGGTAGCCGCCGTGCTGGCCGCGCTTGCTTTCCAAAATACCCGCATGGGAAAGCGGCAGCAGCACTTGTTCCAGATACTTCTGAGATGTGTCGCAGCGGGACGCCAGTTCGCCGACTTGCAGGTAGCCATTACCGACCCGCCAGTTTTGGATGAGGTCGCCGAGAACGCGCAGGCCATACTGGCTTTTGGTAGTTAATCGCATAAGAGTTGGAAAGCGGAAAGGCGCGAAACGAATAAAGCGCGAAACGAATAAAGAGGGTAGGGGCAAGCCCTACCCCTACGGGACGATGTGTAAGGGCGGGGCTTGCCCCCGCCCTTCTTTCTTGCCCTTGACTTTTCCAGGCGGGCCGTTCAGCGGCCCGGACTGTGTGTACACGTTACGGACAAACTTTGGCGTCGCCGCCCTGGCCGGGAGCCGTTGGGACTTCGCGCTCAATGGGTGCGCCGATGATGCTGCCCCATTCGGTCCACGAGCCGTCGTAGTTTTTCGCCTTGTCATAGCCGAGCAGGTTGTAAAGCACAAACCAGGTGTGTGAAGACCGCTCTCCGATTCGACAGTAGGCGATCACATCCTTGCCTTCCGAAACACCCTTACCGGCATAAAACGCTTTCAATTCATCAGCGGATTTAAAAGTGCCATCATCCTTGACTGCATTCAGCCAGGGCGCGGACTGTGCGCCGGGAATATGTCCGCCGCGCTGTGCCGACTCGCTCATGCCGGGAGGAGCAATCACTTTTCCTGTAAACTCATCCGGCGAACGCACATCAATCAGTGTCAGATTCGGGTCGCCCAGCTTTTTCAGCACTTCATCGCGGTAGGCGCGCAATTCCCAGTTCGGCTCGGAGGCGATGTATGTCGTGGGGGTGGGGGTGGGAACTTCAGTCGTCAATTCACGATTTTCCGCCAGCCACTTTTTGCGCCCGCCATTGAGGAGCTTCAGTTTGCTTTTGTCATGGCCGTAAATGACAAACAGCCAGTAGCCGAATGTCGCGAACCAGTTGTTGTTGTCTCCGTACAGCACCAGCGTGTCGGAGTTGGAAATACCCGCTTTGCTCAGCAGGCTTTCCCACTGGCCTTTGTCGGGAACATCGCGCCGGAGCGTGTCTTCCAATTCCGTCTGCCAGTTGAAGCCAATCGCGTCGGGAAGATGTCCCTGTGCGTAAGCCTCCGTGTCTACATCAATTTCAATCAGCTTGAACTCGCCGTGCGTGAGATGCTGTGCCACCCAGTCGGTCTCGACCAAAACTTCGGGATGCGCGTAATTGCCGTCTGCCATCGTTGGGTTTCTCCTCAATGTTAAAAATGCTCAGTTCAAGTTCCAAAAGCGCGAAGCGGGCGAATGAATTCGCGGCAGCAAAGTCGCCAAGTCCGCCTTCGCGGACTAAGACAAATATAATCTTAACCGGCGCAGGCCGGTTTTGTGCTTTTGTTGCTGCGGTTTTAACCGCCCGCTTTGCAAAATTACAAGGGACGAGAGAGTTTGGTTAATATGCTTGCACTTCGTCCGCGCCGATGAAGCCGACGCCCACGCCGAATGCCTTCCAGAATGCGATGCTTTCGTCAATCTGCTTGTCGGTGCCGCTCAGTTCCAGCATGATGTAGCCGCCGGTATGCGCTTCAATTTGCGCGCGCCGGATGTCGGCGACCACGCCGAAGTTTTTGATGGCCTGCGCCAGTAGCGGCTGGTCCACGCGATCTACCGGGAATGTAAGGTTCAGCCGCACTTTTTGCAGGCTGTCATCGGACGTGATGCTCATGCTGTTACCCCGACTTTGCACGCGGTGAGGCGTGTTTGTCTACATTGTCTAGCGATTTACAGGACATTGCCGCCAATATACCCGGCGCTCACAAAAGAAGTCAAGGTTTTCGGGTACAATAATGGAACCCATGAACTTGTACCCAATTTATCTTCATTTGGAAGGCCGCCGCGTTGTTGTTGTCGGAGCTGGAAGAGTCGCTGAACGCAAAGTAGCCGGGCTGCGCGCCGCCGGTGCCAGTCTTTGCCTGGTCTCGCCGGAAGCAACACCTGCCCTGCAAGCCCTGGCCGAAGAAGGCGCGCTGGAATGGCTCCGAGAACCCTACCGCTCGACGCATCTGGACGGGGCATTTTTGGCGATGGCCTGCACCGACAAGCGCGTCGTTAATGCAACCGTTGTGCGCGATGCCAAGAAGCGCAACATGCTTCTGCTGGTCGCCGATGACCCGAAAGCCGGCAGCTTCATGTCGCCGATCCAGGTCACGCGCGGCGATCTCGTGCTGACCGTTTCCACCGGCGGCCAAAGCCCCACGCTCGCCGCCGTGCTGCGTGAACGGCTGGAAGTGCAGTTCGGCCCGGAATGGGAGCTGCTGATCGAGCTGATGGGGCAGGCACGCGAATTTGTCAAAACGACCCCCGACGAGGCCGGACGCAAAGCAGCGGTGCGCCGCGTTCTGGACGATGCCCAAGTCCACACGCTTCTGGCATCCGGGCAGCGATTAGAAGCGGAAGCGCGGATTCGAGAATGTCTCTCCTTGTCCTCGGAATAAACCACCACAGCGCGCCGATCCAGGTACGCGAAAAGCTGGCGATTGCCGAGCGTGACCTGCCCCGCGCCCTCGCCGCGCTGTCCGGCTTGCCCGGCGTCCGCGAAGGCGCTCTGCTTTCCACCTGCAACCGTACTGAAGCCTGGGCCGTCGCCGATTCCGATGCCGGGCCGCTGGAAGATACCCTGGCCGATTTTCTGGCCGGGCGGCACAGTCTCAGCCGCCATGAATTTGACGGCCATCTTTACTGCCGCCGCGCGGGAGCCGCCGCCAATCATCTGTTCTCCGTGGCGTCCGGCCTCGACTCGATGATTCTGGGCGAACCGGACATCCAGCGGCAGGTCAAGGTGGCAATGGAGTCTGCCCAGTCTGCCCGTACATTAGGGACGCGCCTTAATCGGCTTTTTCAGGACGCGCTGGTGACGGGCAAGCGAGCGCGTACTGAAACCGGCATCGCGCGCGGAACATTTTCCGTCGGAGCCGCCGCCGTGGAGCTTGCCACGCAGATTTTCGGCGAATCGCTGGCCGGTCACACGGTCCTGGTGCTGGGCGCGGGCAAAATGAGCGAGGTCACCGCCCGTCATTTGCAGGCGCGCGGCGCACCCGCCGTGCTGGTTGCTAATCGCACCTACGAGAGAGCGCTTTCTCTGGCCGCGCAGTTTGGCGGGCAGGCCCGGCGTTTTGATGACCTGCCCGACTTGCTCACGGCCTCCGATATCGTGGTCTGCTCCACCGCTGCTCCCCATCCTATTGTCACGCGCGCGCTGATGAACGATGTCATGCGCTCCCGCCGGGGGCGTCCGCTTTATCTGGTAGACATCGCCGTTCCCCGCGACGTGGAAGCCAGCGTCGACGCCCTGGAAAATGTTTATCTGTATAATATTGATCACTTGCAGGATTTAGTCGCCGGAGCCAGACAGTCCCGCGCCGGGGAAGTCGCCCGCGCCCGCGAGATCGTGGAAGGGGCTGTGATCGACTATCTCCGCTGGGAACGCTCGCTGGATGTCGCCCCGCTTGTGGTCGCTCTCCGGCAAAAGCTGAATGCTGTTCGCCTCGCGGAAACAGCCCGGCTTCGCGCCCGCCTGCCTGACCTTTCAGAAAAAGACTGGCGGGCCGTCGAGGCCGCCATGCAGTCTTTGACGGGCAAGATCGCCCACCCGGCGACTGTTGCCATCAAAGCCGCCCCGGAAGAAGGCGATGCCGCCGCCGCGCTCGACGCCATTCGCCGCGCGTTTGGATTGGAAGACGACCCGCCTGTCCCCAATGATGGGGGCGCGAGAGGGGAAAGCTCTCCTGGTCCTACTCCGTCGTCGGGTGCATCTGCGCCATTATTGGGGGCGGGGGGGCCAAATGACTGAATCCGCGCTTTTGATCGCCGCTGCGGTAGGCTACCTGCTGGCGTCCGTTGCCTACGGCGCACACCTGCTTCTGCGGCAAAGCTTTCTCGCCGCTGCCGGGCGATACGCAGCCCTTGCGGCCGTGGGCTTGCACACCGTCGCCATCGGTGTCCATTGTGCGCGGACGCATCAGACTCCGTTTACTACCCCTGCCGAATCGCTGTCGGCCTCGGCGTGGGCCGTCGCACTGGCCTACCTCGCGCTCGAACTGATGCGAAAGCCCAGCCCGACCGCCCTGGGAGCGGTCGCCCTGCCCGCCGCATTTTTGTGCCTGTTCACCGGAGCCTTTCTGCGCTCGGCGCCTTCAGCCAGTGCTGCGCCGCTGCCGCTGCTCAACTCCAACTTGATCAGCCTGCACATTCTGGCGATTTTGTTTGCTTTTGGCCTGCTCGTACTGGCGTTTGGCTGCGCGGCCCTGTATTTGACGCAGGATCGGCTGCTTAAGCGCAAGCGTGTTCACAGCGGCTTATTCGGCAAACTGCCGCCGCTGGCGAGCCTGGACCAGCTTGCGTTTGCGCTGGTCGCGTTTGCCTTTCCCTTGCTCACCGTCGGCCTCGCCGCCGGTTTGGTCGTCGCCCTGGCGGGCGGCCTGCGCGGCGTCTGGGGTGCAGACCCGATGGTGCTGGCCTCCATCGTCACCTGGCTGGTATACGGCTTGTATCTGGCCCTGCATACGGTGGCGCATTGGCGCGGCCCACGCGCGAATTATCTGCTGCTGGGCGGCCTGCTGGCCGCTCTCGTGACGTACTTCGTTCCCACCTCAGCCCATCGATTCGGGTGAAGGACAACTTATGCTCAAACGCGGACTTTTTAAAAGCATTTTCCAGAAGGTAGACCAGATGGTCACCGGACGGGGCAAAATTGACGAAGAATTGCTGGAAGAACTGGAAGAATCGCTGATCGGTGCGGATTTAAATGTCAAAACTACCCTGCGCGCCCTGGACGAGCTGCGGGCAATGGTCGCCGACAAGCGGCTCCTGGACGCCACTGATGTGACCAATCATTTGAAACGCTTTCTCTGGGACACGCTCATGGCGGACGGGGCCAGCCCGCTGCTCCATGTCGCCCCGTCTGCGCCGACCGTGTACCTCGTTGTCGGTGTCAATGGCGTCGGCAAGACCACCAGCATCGCCAAGCTGGCTTACAAGCTTCAGCGCGAAGGAAAAAAAGTCGTGCTGGCCGCCGCCGATACCTTCCGCGCTGCTGCCGTCGAGCAGTTGGCGCTGTGGGGCGAGCGCGTGGGGGTGGAAGTGGTCAAAGGCCGGGACGGAGCCGACCCCGCCGCCGTCGTTTTTGATGCCATCCAAGCCGCCAAAGCCCGCAAAGCCGACTATTTATTGATTGACACGGCGGGGCGTCTGCACAACAAATCCAATTTGATGGAAGAATTGAAGAAAATCAACCGCGTGGTCATGCGTGAGCTGGGAGGCCGCTCCGCCGACGAGACGCTGCTGGTGCTGGACGCCACGACGGGTCAAAACGCCGTCAACCAGGCCCGCGAGTTCAAAACCGCGGTCAGCATTTCCGGCCTGATACTCGCCAAGCTGGACGGCACGGCGCGCGGAGGCATTGTCATCACGATCAAAGATGAACTGGGCGTCCCCATCAAGCTGATCGGCACGGGGGAAAAGCCCGGCGACATGGAATACTTTGATGCCCAAACCTTCATCGATGCTTTGTTTGAGTAACTATACGTGTAACTATACGTTCGATGCCACTCCGTCCGGCTGAGCCATCAGCGCCCGTGGAATCAGCGGCAGTGCCAGCAGAGGCAGGGCGGACGTGACCACATTGATCCAGATCAAATCCGGCAGCGGCATGTGCAGTTTGTCATACAGATAAGAGCCGAACACGTCGGAAACGGCGGCGGCCAGGTTGAACGCGCTCATCAGCAGTGAATACGACAGCGCCTCGCTGCCGCGCGGCGTCGCCCGCGCCGCCAGGTCCATCAGCGCAATCTGCACCGCCACGCTGAGAAAAGCGTTCGCCGCTTCAATTCCAATCGCCGCTCGATGGGAATGGTAGCCCAGATACAGCAGTGAGCCGAGCGTGCTGAGCAAAATGCCGACGATCAGCAAAGGCCGCAGCGCCACCCGCCCGCAGAGCGCCCCGTACAGCAGTACTCCCACCGTTCCCGCCACACCGGCGATCAGTCCCAGATTGCCGATAAACTGGCTGGAAAACTTCAGCGTATCCGTCTGGTAGAAAAACAGCGGCGTTCCAAACCCCGGCGAGACCTGGTCAAAAAAAATAAACGCAGCGGCGATCCACAAAGTCCGTGACTGCCGCATCGCGCCGAACTGCACCCGCAGATTGGCCCCCACTTCCGCGGCCCGGCTTTTCGCCCCGCGCGGCTCCGGCAGCAAAAAAGCCACGGTGGGAACCAGCAGCAGAAACAGCATTGCCCCGCTCAGGCAGGTCCAGCCGAATGCCCGCGCCGCCAAATATCCGCCGATTGGCCCGGCCACCAGTCCGCAGCCGCCCAGGATCATCTGGCGCAGGACGCTGAACCGCCCCGTCATGCCGCTCCGCTGCCCTGCTTCCACAATCAGGCCGCCCGCAACGCTGCTGACGACCACGCACATGGCATTGATCGCCGCCATTGTCCACAAAATCGGCCCGTAACGCTGCGGCACAAAGGCCAGCATTCCCCACAATCCAGCGGCGGCCCCGCTGCTGAGCAGTAAGTAGCTCCGCCGCCGCGTCCCCCAGAGCGGCACACTGTCCGACAGTATCCCCGCCAGCGGCTTGAAATACCAGGCAAGCCCCGTCAGCGCGGAAAATCCGGCCAGCGCCGTCGCGCCCAGGTGCAGCTTGTCTTTGAGCAGGAATTTCAACGGCAGCCCGGCCAGATTTGCGTCGTTGGCGAAGCTTGAGACCAGCAGGCTGAGGCCGATCAATACCAGCATCCGCCGGTTCTGTGCGGGGAGGGGAGCGGCATTTTCCGAGACAGAGGAAGCAGTGGAACTTGCGACGGCCATCGTGTTTCTTTCTTTTCGGAAAAATGGCTGTACGCTCAGCGCTGAGAGAACAGAAAAAGTCTGACTGGCGACGGACGGCCATGTCAAGCGGCTGAAACCGGGGCAGATTTCCTCTGGCCTCAACCCTGTGCCGGCGAAGCAGGCCGCAGGCCGGAGATACGCGATGACGTTTGCGGTGCGTTAGGAACCCACCCCGTCGCTGCGCGCCGACCCTCCCGAAACGGCAGGGTGAACGGGAAAAGATTTGTTGAGTCTCATTTTCTTGACTAGGGCTGTGGTAAGATCAGCAAACACACTGCCCACTTCCCGCCAGCCCTCCCGTTTCGGGAGGGTCGGCGCGCAGCGACGGGGTGGGTTCCTAACGCCGCATTCTTACAGCAGCTCCTCCAGCTTATCCACCATGCCCGACAGCACGCCGAACGCGCGCTGGATTGGCTCCGGCGAGGCCATGTCAATCCCGGCCAGCTTCAGGGCGTCCAGCGGATACAGGGAGCCGCCTGCTTTGAGAAAGCTCAGATAACGCTCGGCGGCAGGCTGCCCGCCCGTTCGCACGTCCTCCGCCAGCGCGTTCGCCGCCGAAATGCCTGTCGCGTATTGATACACGTAAAACGGCGAATACAAATGCCCGAACTGCGCCCAGGTGATCCCCAGCCGCGCTTCGTCTAACTCTACTTCCCCGCCGTAGCCTTCGCGGAACAAGCCGGCCAGTGACGCCGACATGCCATCTGCCGTCAATGCTTCCCCGCGCTCAATGCGCCGGTGGCAGTCCCACTCAAACTGCGCCAGGGTCGGCATGACGAACAGGTAGCGGTGGAAATTGGAAATGGCTTCTTCCACCACGCCCAGCGTGAAGTCGCGGTCTTTATTTCCGTCCAGCAAATGTCCCCGAACCAGGGCCTGATTAAAATTGGAAGCGACTTCGGCGACAAACAGCGAATAGCTTTCGTAAACCGGCGGCTGGTTCTGCCACGTCAGGTAGGAGTGCATGGAATGGCCCAGTTCATGCGCTAGGGTGCTGACCGAGAAGATGTCATCCCGAAAGTTCATCATAATGAAGGGATACGTGCCATATGCACCGGACGAAAACGCTCCGCTGCCCTTGCCTTTGTTCGGCAGGGCATCTACCCAGCGCTGCTCGGTCAGCCCGTGCCGCATCGCCGCCACATACTCCGCGCCCAGCGGAGCCATGCCCTCGCAGATGAAATCCGCTGCCCCGGCAAACGTGATCGTTTTTTCGGCGCGGGTAATCGGTGCAGGGACGGCATACACCGGCACGTCCGCGCAGTGCAGTTTGGTCACGCCCAGCGCGCGCCGCAGCAGGCCCCAGTACCGATGCCAGATCGGCAGATTGGCCTGAAACGTCGTCAGCAGGGTTTGGAACACTTCCAGCGGAATCGCACGGGGCGATAGGGAGGCTTCCAGCGCGGAGGGGTACGCGCGGGTGCGGGCATAAAACACCGTCTTTTTGACCTGGCCGCTGAGGCACGCCGCGAACGTGTTTTTTGCGCCCAGGTAGCCGTCGGCATACGATTCCCAGGCGGCCCGCCGCACGTCCGGGTCGGCGTGGCGCACCAGATCGCTGACCGTTCCCTGCGCCACTTCCAGAGTGTTTCCCGCTTTATCTGTAACCGGCTGAAAAGTCATGTCGGCGTCTTCCAGCACGCTTGCCGCCGTGCCGGGTGTCGCCAGGGCTTCCGAGGCCTGGGCCAGCAGCGCTTCCACTTCCTCCGAGCGCACATGCGCCCGCCGCCGGGCCAGTGTGTCAAAGTAGTGCCGATAAATCGCCAGCGTCGGCTCCTGCGCCTGCCATCGCGCCAGCGTTTCCGGGTCCAGCTGAAGCAGTTCCGGCTCGTAAAATGCCCGCGCGGCGGCGTAGCGCGCATACAGCCCGCGCCCCCGGCTGCTCCAGGCCGCCGCCGTTTGGTTGCCCGTGTCTCCAGCCGCCTGCATCCCCGCGTACAAATATACTTTGTCTACGGCAACGCCGACTTCGCTGTCCTGTGTCAGCGCTTCGGCCAGTGTCGCCGCCGACTCGCCCAGGCGACCCTGGAAACGCGCAAAGCCAGGCAGCAGGCCGTCGACATGCGCGAACTCGGCTTCCCAGGCTTCCGGGGAGGCGAAAACGCTTTCCACGTTCCACTTTTTCTCATTCGGAATGTCCTCGCGGCGGGGCAGGGGAGCAGGCATCGGTAAAGGTCCTTTCTAAAAGGGCGGCAGTTGGCCCGGCGCCCAGAGACGGGCTATTTCTTCGCCCCGCGCATCGCGCTGCTGCAAATCGCGCAGAAACTCGGTGAAACCAATGGTAGGTGTCCAGCCGAGTTTTTCTTTCGCTTCGGACAGGTCATGCTGTTCCACGTCATTCGGCAGAGAAAGCCGATACTTCGCCATCAGCTCTTTGGCTCCCGGAACCTGCGCCTCGCACCAATCGGGACCAAGCTGTGCGAAGCTCTGCTTCACCTCGGCGGGAAGGTGATGATCTGTGTGTACCACCGTGCGGAACAGGCTGAAACGGCGGGCGAGAGCCGCCTTCAAGGACGCCACGGTCGCTCCCGCCACATCGCGGCGGTCTACCCCGTTGCGAAGCAGCATCAGGCCGAAGTCCAGATAGCCTTTCGGCACGAAGTCATGGTAGCGCAGAAGTGCGACAGACGCGCCTGTGGTCTCGTGGTACATCCGGCACAGGTCTTCGCCGATCACTTTCGTCACCCCATAAACGCTCCACCAGCCATACGCCATCGAAGACGCGAAAACAAGCGCCTGAATGTTATTGGCGCGGCAGGCTTCCAATACTTGGAACGTCCCATCCACATTGACAGCGAAAATGGTCGCGTCACTCACAGGCGGCTGGTGGGCGCAGTGCCAGGCCGCCAGATGGATGACGGCCTCGCAGCCCGCGACGGCCTTCTGGACATCGGCAGGGGTGCGGGTATCGCAGCGCATAAATTCCACATCCGGCAGATCGTCCGCCGGGGGCGGCACAGCATCCGCGCGGCGGACATTGTAACCCTCCTCCACTAAAAGGCGGCAAACCGCCTGCCCGGCATTGCCGCTGGACCCGGTGACAAGAATACGCATAGAAATCTTTCCTTTTGGCCCAATGCTCGTTTCATCATCTTCTGTGGCTGTGTCTTAGAGGCTGTAGAGAACCTCCCGACCGGCGGTTAAAACCGCAGCAACAAAAGCACAAAGTCACCCCAATAAAGCCTCTGCCTTCGCAGACTAAAACTTAGTCCTAACCGGCGAAGGCCGGTTTTGTGCCTGTGTTGCCGCGAATTTATTCGCCCGACATGCTTTCTATACAGCCTCTTAAGCCCTTGCCTGCAGCACGTACAAAACTCCGTTGGTAGCAGCGCACGCCAGCGTATCTCCATACAGCGCCAATCCCGCCGCCGCAAGGCGCGTGCCGGGCGTGGTTTCATAAGCGCGCTGCACGGCATAGTCCGCGTCCAGCGAATAAACGCTGCCATCATCAGCCCCGACAAAGACCGTATGACCGCTGCACACGGGTGCGGAGCGCAGAGGCGCGCTGCTGATCCGGCGCGAACGGATCAAATTGCCCGTAGCTGCCGCGACGACATGCACAAAGCCGTCATCGGCGGCGGCAAACAGCAGCCCGTCGGCGGAAAGCGCGGGCGTGACGGCCACCGATTTGGACGAAACACTCGTGCGCCAGCGAATCGCCCCGGTCAGAGCGTCCAGCCCGTACAGCGTTCCGGCCATGGTCGCCGCATAGACCACGCCGCCGCTTACCAGAGGCGCGGCATTGTACGGCCCGTCAGTCTCGGCAGTCCAGCGTATCTCGCCCGTGAGCAGATCAAACGCAGAAACACGCTTGTCATCCCCGGCGGCATACACCAGGCCGTCCGAAAATGCCGGCGCGGTGTCTAATCGGCCTCCGATCGGCAAGCTATGAAGCCCTCGTCCATCGGCGCGGTTCAGCACGGCGACTGTGCTGCCGGCAGGAACCAGAAGGGCGTCGCCGGCCACTGTGACGCCGCCATACACGCTTCCTTCCACCTTTGTTTCCCAGACCCGCGTTCCCCGGATGGCATCCATCGCCAGCACGGAGCCGCCCAGCGTTGCTGCATAAAGCCGCCCCTCTTCCGACAGCGCCAACGCGCCTCGGTCGGGGTAAATCCCCTGGGAATCCGGCAGGTCAAAATCCCACAAGGCGCCGCCCGTGGCCGTTTCAAAGGCATAAATCGCCGCCCGGCCTGCCGCCGAGTCTATTGCCGAAGCAATGGTCATGCCGAACGCTGCCAGCGGCGCGCTCCATTCCAGCGTGTCGGCGGCGCGGCTGGGGGGGAATGCCGGAACCGACCAGCGGCGCGCCAGATGTGCGCCCAGCGGCCTGTCCAGCATCAGCGCGTGCGCCGCGTTCCCTCCTGGCGCCGCCTGCCAGTCGCCTTCTGCCCGAATGACATGCCGGGGGTTCAAACGGCACACGGCGGCCAGCCAGGTGTTCGGCGTCCCGCAAACCGGACACAGCCGAATTCTCTCCCCGCAGCGGCGGCATTCCCGTGCGCCTTCCGGCAGGTCGGCGGCGCAGTGCGGGCAGTTGGAAAGCGGGGGCGTCACTGCGATGGAGAATTCCACATCGGGCGGCAGAGCGTCAGCGTCTCCGGCTTGAAGCGCCAGATACTGTCCAAACAGCACGATTCGCGCCGGGGCGAGAGCCGCCTGCCCCGCCCTTTCCGGCCGGAACTCTGCGGTCACTCCCTGCGCCTCCGTAGGAGCCAGTGCAAACTCCGCCGGGTATAGCTCCAGCCACGGCACAGGAGATTTCACTCCCACATGCAGCACCGCCAGAGTGTCATCATTCCGCACGGTTGCCGTGCGCCGGGCGACTTTCTCCGCGCTCAGTGCGTGTTCCTGCGAAAAATCAAATTCGGCTGTGTCCAAAACAGGCATCAGCCCAGACAGCCCAGGATGGAAGCGATGTAGTTGATTTGTCCTTCGTGGTACGTCAGGTTCCAGTGGGGATACGTGATCATCTGCGCGAGGGTCATCGGCCCCCAGGGCATCGCGATTTCGACGCCCATATCATCTTCCGAAACCGCTCGGATGGCGTCCGTGACTTGAGTGACATTGGCCTGAAACAGCGCGTGTACCTGCTCCCAATCCCGTGTTTTGAGTTCCGTCTTGTCGGTGAAAAAATTCTCCATGGCGCCGTCTGCCAACTGCTTTGTTGTGATAGTCTCCGCAGTGTACCCACACAGGATCGCGCACTCCGCAAACTGATCCAGCGCCGTGCGGGCTTTTTCGTCGGGACTCCAATCGCGCTTGTCTTCCGGGAGACGCAGAAACACGGCGGTTAAATCGCTCGCGGCTTTGAGGGTGGCGTCGGCGAGATGTTCTTGAATAGTTTTTGGCATAATATTTCCTTTTATACAAACATCAAATAGGGCTGTTCCAGCGTTTCTTTAAGCTGCGCCAGGAACGCGGCGGCGGGCGCGCCATCGGTCACGCGGTGGTCAAACGAAAGGCACAGGTTCATCATGGGGCGCACCGAAGGCTGGCCGTTCACCGCGACAATGGTATCGACAATGGCACAGACACCGAGAATGGCCGTCTGCGGCGGGTTGATCATCGGATTAAACTGCGTCACACCAAAGGTGCCGAGGTTCGTGAGCGAAAATGTCCCGCCTGTCACTTCATCTATCGCCAGCGAATTGCTTTTGGCCTTGCTGACCAGTTCTTTCAAGCATGTGCTGAGCTCACTCAGAGATTTCGCCTGCGCGTCTTTGACCACCGGCACGATCAGGCCTTCCGTGCCAAGCGAGACGGCAATTCCGAGATGCACAGCTTTGTGGAGCGTGATGTCGCTGCCGGCCAGAGTGCTGTTCAGATAGGGATGATCCAGCAAGACTCGCGCCGCCGCTTTGGCAATGATCACGGTGAACGAGACCCGGACGCCATGCGATTTTTCAATGGCGGGAAGTATCTGCTGCCGGAACCGCGTTGCCTCGCTCATATCGACAGGAAGGGTCAGCGTCACATGCGGGGCCGTCGCCGCGCTTTTCGCAACGGCATCTGCGACCATCTTCCGCATTCCACGCAGGGTGACGACGGTGTTTGGCTCCCCGGCCCCCAACAATGGCGATGGTGGAAGGGCCGGGGGAGATACAGCCCGCTTCACGTCATCGTGCGTGACTTTGCCGCCATGCCCCGTGCCGCTGACCGTTCCCAACAGAACCCCATGCTCGGCGGCGACGCGCTGGGCCAGCGGGGAAACACGCGGCGCGGACTTTTTTTCCGCCTGCTGCTCTTCGTAAAAAGCAACGACATCCGCTTCCACCACGCGCCCGTCCACGCCCGTGCCGCGTCCGCCAAGCAATCCAATGTCTACGCCATACTCGTCGGCATAGCGGCGGGCGCGCGGACTGGCGAAGACGCGATTCTCTTTGCCATGGACAATGGTAGGGGCGCTGCTTGCCGCGCCCTCCTGCCTTGCGGCTGCGCTGGATAAAGAGGGCGCGGCAAGCAGCGCCCCTACGCCTGGCGAGAAGCCCGAAATGTCCTCGTCCGCTGTGCCTAATATGCCCACGGGATGATTGATGGGAACGGTGGTGTCCGCCGGGGCCAAAATCTTCCGCAGAATGCCCGATTCCGGGGCTTCTACCTCCATGTTGACTTTATCAGTCATCACTTCGTAGAGCGCTTCACCCTTCGTCACCAAGTCGCCCTCGGCCTTGAACCATCGGGCAATCGTGCCTTCTTCCATCGTCTGTCCGAGCGCGGGCAGTTCCAATGATTTTGCCATGTGAGGCGTTCCTTGTGTTTCATGCTGAATACTTCGCAGGGTGCAAATGTCAAACAGGCCTCCGACCACGCTGTCGCCCACGCCTTCAAAATGCACCGTGGCTGCCTGCTTGCCCTGCGTCATCTCAGGCGTCAGCGAATAACCCATAAAGACAACACAAGAAAGCGACTTTGCATGATCTGGCTCACTCCACAAAAGGGCGAACCGGCGTGTCCGGCTGCGGGACGCGGGGGCAGTTCGGAGTGGCATACAGCGGGCAGTCGGAGCGGGCGCGGCAGCCGCGTGCGGCGGCGGTCAGGTCATCGCGCCACTCGCCTGATCCCAGCGGCGCCTGGGCGCTGGCAATCAGGGCGTCCGCCAGTCCGGGGTCATAGCCGAGCGCTTTGGCGACCGTAAAAGTGATTTCGGGAAACGCTGCTTGTGACGCGGCCAGATGCTCCGGCAGGCTTTTGGTGACGAAATAGCCGGGAACAAGAAAAAAGGGCAGCACGACGATCTCCGCCGAGCCTTCCGCCTGACACCGGGCAACAGCGTCGGCAAATGTCGGCTCCGAGTAGTTCATGTAGCCGACTTCTACCCGGTCCCAGTCCCCGGATTGCCGCAGCCGCTCCGCGTGGGCATCCAGGGCTTCGCCGGCCCCGCAAAGCAGAGAGCCATGAGAAAACAATATCAAAGCAGGCATGAGTGTGATCCGCTTTCTATGCTGCGGCTATTGTACCTGAATTTGTCTCGGGAGCGGGGTCAGCAGAAAAGCCCTCCCAGCCCCCGATAATGGAGGAAGCAAAAGCTTTTTTAACCGCCAAGCAGTGTTTTGACGCCTGCTCCGGCAGAGTGGGCGTCGCCGGATTTGTCGGTTTGCTGGGTCAGCACCGGCTCACCCGCCGAAGGCCAGCGGCGTGTCAGCACTTCATGCAGGCCCAGACACGCGATCAGCCAGCAAGCGCCGGCCGTCCATCCCGCCAGCACATCCGTTGGATAATGCACCTGCACATAAACGCGCGAGATGCCAATCAGGAAAACAAGGAGAACGGTGACAATTCGGATGGCAAGACGCCCGGCTTGGTTTTTCACCAGGCCGAGGGCGAAATAGCCGAGCAGTCCGTAAACCACCATCGCGATCAGGGAATGCCCGGACGGAAAGGAAAACCCTGACTCCTTCAAAAGGTGCGGGTAAAGCGAAGGCCGGGGACGCTGTACCACCATCTTGACAGACTGAATAATGATTCCCGCGCCGATCACAGCAATCGGCAAAGTCCATGCAGCCCCACGCACCTTTTTCCAGACCAGGCCGGCCAGGGCAGCCACGAGCGCAATCCCGACAACGGTAGGCGGCGATCCAAGAAACGCAAGAAACGCGGCGGCTTTGGTCAGAATGGGGTTCTGGTGCTGATCCATAAATGTCAGCAAGGCGTAGTCAAAGGGAGTGACGTTCTTTGCATCCTCTACGAAATCCATCAGCCGAACGAAGATAACTGTAGAGACGACGCTCAGAAAGAGGCCCAGAATGATGTGGCGCAGGATAATTTTCGGCGCGGGCTGGGTGGCATTGGCCTGCTCAATCTTATGATGCGCTGCGTCAAGTGTATTCATAGGAAGGGATATACCCAAATTCGCGGAACGGAGTTGCTATGAAAGGTGTTAATACGGTACAATGCTGAGTTGGCCGACTTTAAGGCCCGCCGATTGGTGCTCCAACGGCAACGATAGGAGAGTTTTTATGAAGCCCGGAATCCATCCCGCTTACAATGCGACGACCATCACTTGCGCCTGCGGCAATGTGTACCCGACCCGTTCCACGTCGGAAAATCTGCATGTAGAAATTTGTTCGCAGTGCCACCCGTTCTTCACCGGCAAGCAGAAGCTGGTCGACAGCGCGGGCCGCGTGGACAAGTTCCTGTCCAAATACGGCCTCAAGAAATAACACTGTCCGCAGTCCCCTTCCCAGTCTTGGGAGGGGGGCTGTTTTCATGTCCGGGAGTAATCTAATCATGGCCGATGAGCGGACTCAATACGGCGGACAGGCCGTGGTGGAAGGCGTGATGATGCGAAGCCCGCGCTTTTTCGCCGTCGCCTGCCGCAATCTATCCACAGGCGAAATCGTCACGCAGTTGGAGCCGGTAGAGAAACACCTGCGCGGCGTTCAGTGGCTTAATAAACCGTTCCTGCGCGGCTCCCTGGCTCTAATCGACGCGATGGCGATGGGCATTAAAGCGCTGACCTACGCCGCGAATGTCCAGGCGCAGGATGAAGCGCCTGCCGCCGGCGCGGCCAGTCTTGCGATGGGCGAAGGTGTCGTGGAGAAAGCGAAATCGTCCGACGGAACCATCAACGGCATTGCTATCGGTGCAACGACGGTGCTGTCGCTGGTATTTGGCTTCGGTCTTTTTTGGACGCTGCCCGCCCTGCTCACGGACAAACTGCTGCCGGGCCACGGACGGCTTTTGTCCAATCTGGCCGAAGGCGGCATTCGCCTCGCATTTTTCTTTCTTTATATCGCCGCTATTTCGCAGATGAAGCACATCCAGCGCGTCTTCCAGTACCACGGTGCGGAGCATAAAGCGATCAACACGCTGGAATCAGGACTGCCGATGACGCTGGAAAACACGCGCGTCGCCAGCCGCATTCATCCGCGCTGCGGCACGAATTTCATTTTTATCGTGCTGATTACGTCCATTGTCGTTTTTTCCATTGTCCCGCGCCACGCACTTTCCGAAGGTATTGGAGCCGTTTTAACTACCGTCGGTCTGCGCCTGCTTTTGCTGCCCGTGGTGGCGGGCATTGCCTTTGAGATACTCAAATGGGCGGGCGCGAATCGGAATAAGGCCTGGGCGCAGGCGCTCATCGCGCCGGGGCTATGGACCCAGTACCTGACCACGCGCATTCCCGAGGATGACCAGCTTCAAGTCGCTATCGCCGCCCTTGACTCGGTGTGGGCTGCCGAGCATGACGGCGCGGCATTAACCATTTCGGCCCTGCGGGCTGACCCTCTAAACGAGGAACCGGCGGCAGCGGTCGCATAAGCGGCAAGGATTTACCCGATGTTTGAGAAATTAGCCGAAGTTGAAGAATTGTATCAGGAACTGGAACGGCGTATGTCCGACCCGGACCTGGTCAATGACATGGACGAGTATCGGCGCGTGCATAAACAGTACAGCGATCTGACGGAGATCGTTGCCAAATTCCGAGCCTACCAGGACACAGATCGGCAGGTCACGGAAACCGAGGAAATGCTGCGCGGCTCGCTTGATGACGAAATGCGTGATCTTGCCCAGGCGGAGTTTGACGACCTGCGTGGAAGACGCGCCGCACTGGAGCAGGAAATGAAAGTGATGCTCCTGCCCAAAGACCCCAATGACGAAAAAGACGTGATTTTGGAAGTCCGTGCTGCGGCAGGCGGCGAGGAAGCGGCTCTGTTTGCGGGCGAGTTGTTCCGTATGTACATGCGGTACGCCGAAAAGCGCGGCTGGAAATACGAGCTGCTCAATTCCAATGAAACCGGAATCGGCGGCTATAAAGAAGCCATCATGGAAATTCACGGAACCGGCGCGTTCTCGGCCTTGAAATTTGAATCGGGTGTGCATCGCGTCCAGCGCGTCCCCGTGACTGAGTCCAGCGGCAGGCTTCAAACCAGCACGGCAACGGTCATGGTCATGCCGGAAGTGGAAGACATTGAAATTGAAATCCCCGATAAAGACATCAAGCGCGAACATACTCTGAGCGCCGGAGCCGGCGGCCAAAACGTGCAGAAAAACGAGACCGCTGTGCGCCTGACCCACCTGCCGACAGGAATTGTCGTGACGTGTCAGGATCAACGTTCACAATTACAGAATTACGAAAAAGCCATCCGAGTCTTGAAGTCCCGCTTGTATGATATTGAGATACAAAAGCAGGAAGACTCGCTGGGAACCACGCGCAAGGGCCTGATCGGGTCAGGTGGGCGCGAAGAAAAAATCCGCACGTACAACTTCCCGCAGGATCGCCTCACCGATCACCGCGTCGGCCTGACCGTTCACAACCTGCCGATTATTCTCGGCGGAGAAATTCAGCACATCATTGATACTCTTGTCAGCGCCGATCAGGCCGAGAAGCTCAAGCAGGAAGTCACGGCTTAAGGATAAAAAAGCATGACCGTCAAAACTGCCCCTAAACCGCCTGTTCTGAAAGTGGCGCGTCCCATCACCGTGAGTGTTCAAAGTCTGGTTCCTGCGGAGCCGCTCTGGCTGACCAACCGCTGGCTTTGGACCGTAGACGAGTTTCAGCGCGCCTCTGACTTGGGCGCATTCGGCTTCGAGGCCCGGCTGGAATTAATCGAAGGAGAAATCATCAGGAAGATGGGCCAGAATGAACCACACTCCTGGGCTATCCAGGCAGTTTTGGAAGCCCTTCGTTTGGCTTTTGGCGAAGGCCATAGCGTTCGGCCTCAACTGCCGCTGGTTTTTGGCCCTCACAGCAAGCCGGAACCTGATCTCGCCGTCGTTGTCGGCTCGTTCAATGATTACAAACACGCGCATCCCACCACCGCTGTTCTGGTCGTGGAAGTCTCCGATACTACTCTGGCGATGGATCGTTCCACGAAGGCCGCCCTCTACGCCCGTGCCGGAATTGAAGACTACTGGATCGTTAATCTGCCTGACGGTGTTTTGGAAGTGCATCGGCAGCCAGCGCCGATGACCGATCAGCCGCTTGGTCACCATTATCGCAGCATTACGCGCCTGACCAAAACCGACACGCTTTCCCCGCTTGCTCTGCCACATTCCACACTTTCTGTCGCCGCTCTGCTGCCATAATAGGGCAGGAACCCGCCCTCGCTATCGCGAATTATCCTTTAACTCCACTCTTTGAAGGATTTTCCATGACCCACTCTGCGATGCCCCGCCCCGTCAAAGTCGGCGTTGTCGGCTGCGGCAACATCAGCAGCGCTTATTTCAGTCATGCTCCCGTGTTTCCTATTCTGGAGGTCGTCGCTTGCGCCGACCTGAACCCGGACGCTGCACGGGCGCAGGCAGAGAAGTTCGGTATTCCGCAGACCCTGACCGTGGACGAACTGCTGGCCCATCCCGAGATTGAAATTGTCCTGAACTTGACCATTCCACTGGCCCATGTTCCGGTGGGACTCAAGGCCATCGCGCACGGCAAGCACACCTATGCCGAAAAGCCGCTGGGACTCGACCGCGAAGATGCAAAAAAACTGCTCGAAGCCGCCGATGCGAAAAATCTGCGTGTCGGCTGCGCCCCGGACACATTTTTAGGCGCAGGCATCCAGACTGCCCGCAAAGCGATTGATGACGGCCTGATCGGCGCACCCGTCGCCTTTACGGCGTTTATGATGGGACGCGGCCATGAGTCCTGGCATCCCAGCCCCGAATTTTATTATGCACCCGGTGGTGGGCCGATGTTCGACATGGGGCCGTATTATCTCACGGCCCTGCTGAACATTCTCGGCCCGATCAAGCGTCTCACCGGCGCGGCCTCCATCGCCATCCCGGAACGCACCATTACCAGCCAGCCGAAATACGGCCAAAAAATGACCGTGACTACTCCCGATCATCTTGTCGGCACGATGGAATTTGCACAGGGCGCAGTTGGGACGATCATCACCAGCTTTGCGACTTATCATGCCCAGTATGACGGTCAGTTTCCGATCACCATTTACGGAACCGAAGGCACGCTGAAAGTCCCCGATCCGAACGGCTTTGACGGGGCGGTTCAGATCAACACGGGCGGCGGGTTTGAAGACGTGCCGCACTCCTTTCTGACCGGGTATGGCCGCATGGTCGGCGTCGCCGACCTCGCATATGCCATTCGCTCTGGCCGCCCGCACCGTGCCAGCGCCGCCCTGGCTTACAATGTTCTGGATGCGATGCAGGGCTTTCTGGACTCCTCGCGCACCGGCCAGGCATATACGCCCACGCTGGCATTTGAGCGCCCTGCCCCGATGCCTGCCGGCCTGCCCTTTGGGATTTTAGATGAGTAATATGACTTTGCAGCCTGCGCTTACGGACGGCGATACTTCCTGTTTTGAATGATGCCTCGGAGGTGAAAATGTTTTCCAGCGTTCCCGAAGCCGCCCACGGGTCCATGTCCGAAGAGCGCGAAGCCTCGCTGCTGACTTTGGAGCTGCCCGTTAAAAAGCCCGGCGTCACCGTTCCGGGGATTGAATTGTTTCTCAAATGACCGTCGCCACTGCGCTTGCCCATGCCATATCTGCTTTGTCCTCGGCTGAAATAGACACGCCGCGTTTGGATGCCCAGCTTTTGCTGGTCTGGACGCTCAAGTGCCGCCGTGAAGACCTGGCGCGGGAGCCGGAGCGCGCTTTGACCGGGCGCGAACAGATCATTTACGCCAAAGCCGTCGCCCTGCGAACGGAGCGGCGTCCGCTGCCGTATATCACCGGGGAAGCGTGGTTTTACGGCCGCCCCTTCAAAATCAATCGGGCCGTGCTGATCCCGCGCCCTGAAACTGAAATGCTGATTGAGCTTGCACGTTGGATTTGCGAAAGCGTCCCCGCACCGACGCTGGCGGACATCGGCACGGGAAGCGGCTGCCTTGCGGTGACTCTGGCCTGCGAGATGCCGGCGGCACAGGTCTGGGCCACCGACTTGTCCGCCGATGCTTTGAAGCTGGCGCGCAAAAACGTGGTGCGCTATGATTTGGAAGCCCGCGTGACACTGCGGCACGGCGACCTGCTGGCCCCGCTGCCGCCGGATTTACAGTGCGATGTGATCGTGTCCAATCCGCCTTATATTGCCGAAACGGAAATCCGCAGTTTGCAGCCTGAAGTCCGTGATTACGAGCCGCTCCTGGCGCTGTGCGGGGATAAGGGCGCCTCCGGCCCGGACGGAGCCGCGCTGCATCGCCGCCTGCTGGGCGAAGCAAGGGCGCATTTGAAGCCCGGCGGCTGGCTGCTGCTGGAAGTGGGACAGGGGCAGGCGGAGACCGTCAGCGAAGCGGCCCGAATGGCGGGATACGCCGCCGTATCCGTCCGCCAGGACATGGCGGGGATCGGGCGAGTGGTTATCGGGAAAAGAATGGAAGCCTGATGAGTCTGCCAAAAGCCGCTGCACTCATAGTCCCCATAGTCGGTGCGCTGGCTGCTGCCGGATGCTCTGCGAAAGACCCGGTGACGCAGACTCCGGTGTATCACATCGGGACACCGACCAATCGCGCCTCAGCCAACTCCTGGGAACTCGGTCAAGCCGGGGTCAACCTTCAGCCGGGCCGCTACCACGGCAAGCCGGTGGCGCTGCCAACGGTTCCCTCCCAGCGCGGCTTTGAGCCGAATGATCCTCTGGCGCAGGCCGTTCTGGCGGCGCTTTCCCAGGACAGCCGCCTTTCCACCCGCTACCTGGCCGTCAGCGCCAAAAACGGCGTCGTCCGCCTGGAAGGCAGCGTCACAAACGCCGCGCAGAAAACACTGGCTGAGCAAATCGCCCGCCGCGTACCGGGCGTCACAACCCTCCAAAGCCGCATCGCCGTCATCCCAGTAGGGTAACGGCAAACGAAAGGGCGTTTTCTTCCGGCGCGGTTACGCCCCCCGCAATGCCTTCTCCGCCGCCTTTTTCACGTCTGCATTGCCCATCTTGACCGCCTTTAGCAGTGCCGCCTTCGCCTGCTGTGCGTTTCCAAACTTTGCTCGGTCTTTGGGGTCTAGTCTCTGCCAGCCAAAACCATAGTAGTAATTTGCTAAGTCGGAATCGGGCACGAGTTGCAGTGCTTTTTGGTATTCGGTCATCGCGTTAAGGTTATGATCAGGTTCAACACCAAAATTATCGACGAGACCGAGCGCGATACGGGTCGCCGACTCAAATATTACAGTTTGAGGAGTTGCGGGATCAAATTGAATAGCAATTTTTGGTATATCGCCGCTTGGCACATCAGGCAATGCGCTATTGTAAACTGTGATAGCTTCCCCCCACTGTCCCGTTTTATTCAACAGAAGTGCGTAGCGTAATCCATCCTCGCACGAGGCACCGCCAGACCCGCCATGCGCGACTGGATTTTGGTAAACTTCCACCTTATATGCTTGTGTCTCGTTAGGATCATCAGATTGCATTCCCCTGAGAGACAAGTCATAGAATATCTTGCGATAAATCTGAATGGCTTCCGCTGCCCGGCCTTGCGCGATAAGTACTTTCGCTAAACCCTCATAGGCATTAGTCCAAGTCTCGCTTATCGCAATGGCTTGTCTAAAATTGGTTTCAGCAATAGGCAGATTTCCTTCTCGAAGGGCGGTTTCTCCCTGACGTGTTGCCTCGTCGGCCCAATCAATCGCTGTTTTTTGCCCCCCCGTGCCTGTGTTGCACCAGCCCATTCTTTTAATATCAGGTGAGTGAGTTTTTGCTCTTAAAGCAATCAAATCAATTTCGCCTGCTTGCACCCAGCCCTTTCCGACAGGAATGCGCCCGACCGTCCCTATGGTTCGCTCTGTATCTATATAACTGTTGTCCGTCTGTGCTATGGCAGTGGAGGTGCTTACAAACAGCAACATCCCTACCGTCATAGCTTTTATCAAAATTTCTTTTATCATAATCGATTCCTTTTCCAATCAATGTTCGCTGATTTTTGTTGTCCAAGTTGGCTCGTCTATGCACCGTGTCCCTGGGGACGGAACCATTGGACTACCACCGGGAGATGTGCCTACAGGCCAATTCGCCCAGCTGCCGTAAATATCGGTCACATTCGGATTCCAAGTCCAAGTTAGTTTTGTCAATGGAACCCATATTGATTGATCGCCTGGCGCGATATACATGACATAAAGATCAAAAGAATAATTGAGGTTATAGTTAGTATAGGTATCAGCCAAATTGATTCCTGGACTGTCGCCATCATCCTTAACTATTGTTCCGTCAGCTTTATAGTCATTGCCATCCTGCCGATATGGAAAGTTTCCGTCCAAACCCGTTGTGTTGTTATTGGGAACCGGCGTTGCTGTCCCGCCAGCGCTATGCGTTCCATTAATTGTTATTATCTGGAGATGGGCCCAATCTGAATTTCCTTCACTTACATATAATGAAGGTGTTGTTACGCCATCATTCCACTGGCTGCCATTGTTATTGACCACAGTGCTTCCAGCCCAGAGCGCGGGCCCTGTGACTTTTGGATAGAGGCTGTCAATTCGCGTTGGGTTGGCCGAATCGGTTTCGCTCCATGTTGGGACATCGAGGATCACACTTTGCGTTTCATTCACAGTGAACGCATTCCCCTGACCCGCCGGCGGCGTTACTGTTGCTGTACAAGTCACTGTTTTTGGTCCCGCAGTATCACTCCAATACCATTCAGGGCCGGGTGCCGATAAAGAAGTTTGAGTCCAAGTATAGGGATTGGCTTTGCCAGAAGGAGCGCCAGTATTTCCTGAGAGAATTCCCGTCCATTGCTGAAGCGTGTTTCCGGTGGCTGTCCAGTTCATACTCGCGCTCCACCCTGAAGGAATGCCAGTCAAGGTTGCCTGACATTCCTGGCCGATCAAGATATGGGGGTTGCCGCTGCTATCGTTGAGTGTGCCAGGGAGATTGATCGCGTCGGGCGTGGCCGAGGCTGAGTAAGTAAGGTTGCCCGTAGCGTTGCCGCATAGCGAGGAGCTGTAAGCCGGGACCGTCGGGGAGCAGGGGGGAAGCGAGAACGTCTGCCCGGTAGTGCCGGTAAAGGTCTTTAAATAATAGTAGGACTTACGCAGTTGGCCCTAAAGTGATGGTCGGGTTCTGCAAATACAGCCGAATAGCCTCCCGAATGAGGCCCGCTTTGGCGGCGTAGCCGCTGATGCCTGTCTGCCATCGGTGTGCTTCTAGGCGCACAAACGCCCGCAAAGACAACACGATGTGGCACTTCTGGGCCTGTGCGCTCCGTACCTGCGCCCGTTCCACGCCGCAGCACTGCTTCAAGGCACGGTGGTAGTTCTCGATGGCGAACACCTGGCGCGAAAGGTCGCGCCGCTCGCCCGCTTCCATCTTGAGGTCATCGGTGGCCCAATGCTCCACGTCGCCGTTTGGAGCGACCGTCCGAAACACCTGGATCATGCCAAAGCCTTTGAGGTGAACCGTGCGCCCATGCTCAGGAACGTCAATGTCTTTAACGGCCACATTGCCCGTGTTGTCAGGGTTTACCTGGCGGTTGCTTTTTAATCTGGTCAAGAAGTGCCAGCCATGCCCGCGCACGGCTTTGAGGTTTTCAAGGCTTGCATACCAGCCGTCGAAGCAGACGTACTTGGGGCGGAACCCACGCTCCTTCGCTGTTTGCAGCATCGAGATGAAGTGGTCGTTCTTCGTGGTCTGCGTTTGGCCGTCCGCAGCAGGCTCGTAGAGGCGGCAGTCGCAGGGCAGGCTGCTGAGGCCATCGGTCCACAAGAGCGTCGTGAGGCTGATGCCTTCGACCACCGCATGATGCTTGCCGCTCCAGTGGCGGCTCACCAGGCCCATCTTTTGGGCATAAGGCTTGTCTAGCGTGGTGTCGTCCACGACCAGAAGGCCATGCGTCAGTTGCACGAGCGGCTCGACCTCTTGCCACAACGCCGCCGTGTCTGGCGGCAGTCTCGTGAGGAGGCGCGTGTACGCATCGTGCGAAGCGTTTACGGCACAACGGGCGGCTTCGGTGCAGGTGTAGACGCCCTGGGCGGCGATCAGAAACTGGATATAGTCCAGGTCAGTGACTTTCGGCGGGTTCATCATCCAGAGTATGAACGCTCAGACACACGAAAAGCAACTCTAAGATGACAGAAAATCAACTAAACGCACCAACTGCGTAAGTCCTAAATAGGTAGAGCCGGAAGAGCTGCCGGACAATCCATTGGGATTAGTGACGACCGGACTGCCCAGGCCATTGCTACAGCCACAGTTGAATTCGCCCCCAGCCGCATCAACCGACCAGCCGACCGTACTGGTCTGCGCGATGAGTACCTGCGTCGGCGGCGAGTTGGGGTACTTAGAATCGGGAACCCAGGTAAACGTCGCCGTAATTGCCCCGGCGCAGTTGACAAACGCGCCGGAGCCGGAGGGATTTTCACTGCCGCCCCAGCCGCCATTATAATTGGCATAGGGGATAGACGTGGGAGAAGTCCCGGAGCCATAAGAAAGGTCGTAGTTGGGACTGCTGTAGGTGACGCTGTACGTGCCATGCGAAGCAGGCGGGCCATTCTGAGCGGCGACCGGCGAGATAGGCGGATTGGTCGCAATCAGGGCTGTCGGAGAGACGGTTTGGATCAGCACCCCGCCGCTCGGAGCAACCCACATTAAATCCATGTAGCTGTTTTGAGGCGCAATCCCGCCGCGGCCGGCCACCGCTTGAAGCGTGGCCGCGCTCAGGGACTTGGGGGCGTACCCGGAAGGATAGGAAAAGCTGTGCGCCGTGTACGTGCCGTCGTACTTGATGCTCCACAAAGACACGGTGCTGTCGCTGGGATGGTTCCACAGAATGTGCAGAGCGCCGATGGCATCATTACTCATGGCGAGTGGCGTGTATCCGGCCACAGGCGTGTAGTTGAAGTAGCTGGGCGACGTGGCGTAAGTGTCGGCATTTGTCCACAAAGAGACTGTGCCGTCTGTTTTGACCCAGAGGACTTGCGGAATGTTGTTGTAACCGACGGCTAAAAATGATGCGGTATAGCCGGGGTAGGGGCCAAAGGTCGGCCCGGCGGAAGACACGTCGGCGTTTGTCCAAAGCGACATGGCTCCATTGGTGTTTGTCCACATCACGCGCGGGATGTTGTTGCCACCCGTGCCGACGCTGACAGCCCTCCATCCGGGGTAGGGGCCGTAGTTTGCGCTGGTGAACGTGCCTGTGGTTTCGCTGAACTTCCAGAGGGACATGGTTGCATCGGTGTAGTTCCAGAGGCTGCGGGAGGAATTATTGCTGTCAACGGCTAGGGCGGCAGGTGTCCATCCGGGATAAGGGCCGAAGGTGAATGGAAGAACGGAGCTATCGGCATTGATGCGCCAGAGGGCGGCGTCATTGTTTCCGTCGGGATTGTTCCAAAGCAGGCGGGTCAGGCCGTCATTTCCCACCGCTATGCTGACGGGCTGGGGTGCGGTTTGCGCGTCACTAGGCATGGCGAAGCAGGCGAGTGTGATCAGCACCAGGAGCATCGCGGCGAGGACGCAGAAGCGGCGAGAATGAGAGCATGGCATTCCTCCACGAGAGCAGTGAATGACAAACGCTCACGATCAGCGCATGGAAGTCATTGTAGCATGGAAACCTCTGGGTGTCAAGGCCTAGTTTTGCGGGCAAAGAGGGCAGGGGCAAGCCCGGCCCCGACAGGTCGCTGAGGCGGACGGGTCAGGAAACGGTTTCCGCGCCGGCGCGGACTGTCTGATTGCGGCCACCGCGTTTGGCACGGTAAAGGGCATTGTCGGCCAGCGTGACAAGCTGCTGGGTGTCGTCGGTGTCTTCCGGGAAGGTGGCGACGCCGAGGCTGATGGTTTTGAAGACGATGAGTTCCGGGTCTTCGGCGAACCCCGGAAAGATCGTCCGTTCCACGGCAGTCCGCAGACGCTCCGCGGTGTGATGCGCTTCCGTCGCGGGCGTTTCCGGCATGACGACGATGAATTCCTCCCCGCCGAACCGGCCCACGCTGTCCACGCTGCGGACGTTCTCGCGCAGCAAATCCGCCAGCATTTTCAGCAGCACGTCCCCCTGCACATGGCCGTAAGTATCGTTGTAGCCTTTGAAGCCGTCCACATCCAGCATGATCACCGACAGCGGATGGCCGTAACGCTGGGCGCGGCGGCGCTCGTCCAGCAGCGCGGCCTGCATATGGCGGCGATTATAAAGACCCGTCAGGCTGTCGGTCACGGCCTGATTGTAAACATCTTGATGGGAACGGACATTGGCAATCGTTGCCGCTGCCTGGCTCGCCAGCGCGCGAACGCGGGACAAATCGCGCGGCGTGAAACGGCCCGGCTCGTCGCGCTCAAGCTGCACCACGCCCATGGTCTCGTTACCGGCTACCAGCGGCATCAGCAGCATGGAAAAGGAAGTCGCTGCCGCGTGCGTCCGCTCACCCGCCGTCCGGCGCGGGTCGCGCGTGCCGTCGCGCACCAGCAGCGGCTCTTTGCGGTCGGCAACCCGGCCCACCAGGCCTTCCCCGAAGCGGACACTGGCGGCCTCACCGGGCGGCAGCTCGGAGCGCACCGGGGAAAGCGACAGCCGGTCCAGGCGCGTGTCCGTTTCGTTGGTCAGCCAGAACCCGGCCCGGTCACAGGAGACCAAGTCGGCGCTCAGGTGCAAAAACCGCTCAATGACTTTGTTCGGGCTGGTCTGTGCTACAGTCAGGGCACTGATCTTTTCCATCGCGCGCACTTGTTCGCGCAGAAGCGAGACTTCAAAGCCGAAATGGGCCACCAGCAGCAGCATTCCCAGCAGTGCCGCCGCACCGGCAACGCCCGGCAGTCCCATCGGCCCGTAGCACAGTGCCATGAAAACCACGACAGGCATGGTCACCGCCAGTGTCACCGCTTCCAGCCGCCAGCGCGCACGGGCATGGCGCTGCACCGTCCGCTCCGCCTGCGAATGCCGCCCCAGGCTCAGCATTCGGCCACCGGCGTAGACAGCGCTATAAACCAGCGCAATCATGCAAAAAAGAAGCGGAGAATGGGGTGCAAACTCCCGGTGAACAGTGAGATAAGCGCGTCCCACTCCGCCCGCCGCCATCGCCAGCAGCAGCCAGAAGCCCCGCTCATGCGCGACGCGGCGCGAGACAGGCATGTCCCGCGAAAACGCATACGCAGTGTTGGCAAGCAGCAGCGGCAAAAGCGCCACGACGGGCGGCAGCAGCAGCACCGCCGCCAGGCCGACCGCCGGGATCAATCCCACCCGCTGGCCGCGCGGCCCACTGGCCGGCAGCGCCACGGAGAGAATGGAAAGGCCGACGAAAAACACAAACAGCGGCAGCAGCGCGGGATCATTCAAAGCTTGAGCGCGAATCGTCCAGGCCGTCAGCACCACGCAGGCGGCGACGCCGAGAGCGCGGCCACCGCGAAGTGTGTCTACTGTCCGGCGCACCGGCGGCAGCTCACGTTCCTGGGGGGCGTCGGAGGCAAGAGTGGTTCCTATCGGTTGTGACTGCACGGTAATCATGGACATCCTGGGTTCCAGCTTGGGAGAGGCGGGAGGCCTTTGAGGATTATTCCACAGAGGGCAAAATATGTGCAATGCTATTTTTGCGAGGGAAGCGTCCAAAACAGGCGAAGGCCAGGAAGTTCGTCCGGCCTTCCTTGCCTCAGCCTGCCATGCCCCGACTTATCTCAGAGACTGTATAAAAAGCCTTGCGGACCTGCCGTTCACGGCGGGGTCTTGAATTGTCTTCTTTTGTAAGGTGCGGAAAACCATAGGTGGGCGCAGCAAGAGAAAAGCGCAGCAAGCAGCGCCTCTACACGTCTCGCTGGGACAGCAGCCAGGCCTGGGCGCTAAAAGGCGCGTCGCCGGACGCGGGGTGCAGGCGCAGGTAGGAGCCATCGGATTGAAGCTCGTGTGCCTGGGCCGTGTCTCGCAGATAAATCTCCAAAATGTCACGCAAAACGTGTTTTTTCATCGCCGGGTCTTCCAGCGGAAACAGCACCTCCACGCGGCGGTCCAGGTTGCGACGCATCAAATCCGCGCTGCCGCAGTAAATCTCGTACTTGCCGCCATTATGGAAATAGTAAATGCGCGAATGCTCCAGAAAGCGCCCGATGATGGACACCACTCGGATGTTTTCGGACACGCCGGGTACGCCGGGGCGCAGGCAGCAGACGCCGCGCACGATCAGGTCAATCTTGACGCCCGCCTGCGCGGCGGCGTAGAGAGCGCGGATAATCGGTTCATCACTCAGCGTATTGGTTTTCAAAATT
Source organism: Capsulimonadaceae bacterium (assembly GCA_965277095.1). Lineage (GTDB taxonomy): Bacteria > Armatimonadota > Armatimonadia > Armatimonadales > Capsulimonadaceae > JANXMY01. The sequence continues at coordinate 853,326 of OZ255718.1, read as the reverse complement.
AGCCGCGCCGGCTTGCCGCGCCGCGCACAGTCCGCTTCCCGGTCAATCATCCCTAAAATCCGTTCGCGCATATTGACCGGCGCGACCAGCAGCTTGCGGTAACGCCGCTGGCGCGAATAGCCGGTGAGATGGTTGAACAATTCGGAGACATCGGCAGCAATATCGGGCCGGGCGGTGAACAGGGACAAATCGGTATAAATACGCGCCGTGATGGGATTGTAATTGCCTGTGCCGAGATGAACGTAGCGGCGCAAAGCCCCATCGCGCTCTTTTCGGACCACCAGCGCCACTTTGCAGTGCGTTTTAAGGCCCACCAGGCCGTAGACGACATGAACGCCTGCTTCTTCCAAAGCCCGCGCCCATTCAATGTTGTTTTCTTCGTCAAACCGCGCTTTCAGCTCCACCAGCACGGCCACCTGCGTATCGTCGTCCCGTGCGGCGGCGAGCGATTTCACAATCGGCGAGTTGCTGCCCACTCGGTACAGCGTCTGCTTGACCGCCAGCACGCCAGGGTCGCTGGTCGCTGTTTTGATGAAATCCAGAATTGGCACAAAGGAGTCATAGGGATGATGCAGCAGCAGGTCTTGTGCGCCGATCACGTCCAGAATGCCGTCGCCGGGATCGGCCAGGGCCGCAGGAACGGCGGGCATCAAAGGCGGGTCTTTGAGATCAGGCCGGTCTATCTTCCAGAGCGCCATCAAATCGGACAAGCCCAGCGGTCCCGGCAGGGCATACACATCATGCGGGTCCAGCAGCAGGTTCTCCACCAGCAATTCGCGGACGCGCGGCGGCATCGCGGTCGTGATCTCCAGGCGGGCCACATCGCCGAATTGACGCCGCCGCAGGCCCTGTTCCACGGTTTCCAGCAGGTCGGAGGCCTCATCTTCCTGGATTTCCAGGTCGGCATCGCGCGTCACCCGGAACGGGTAGCTTTCCAGCACCTGAAGACCGGGAAACAGGGAGCCGAGATTGGCGGCAATGACCTGTTCCAGCCAGACAAAACACGGTTTGCCCCGTTCCGCGTCGGGTTCGCAGGGAACCAGTCGCGGCAAAACGCCCGGAACTTTCATGCGCGCGAATCGCTCCCCCAGTTCCGGGTCGCGCACGACGACGGCCAGGTTCAGGCTGAGATTGGAAATGTGCGGGAAGGGATGTCCCGGCCCCAGAGCCAGTGGAGTCAATACCGGGAAAATATCGCGCTCAAAATAGCCGCGCAGCGCTTTTTGCTGGGTGCGGGAAAGCGCGGCATAGTCACACACCTCGATTCCGGCCCGGCTCATCTCCGGCATCAACTGGTCGTGGAACAGCGCGGCAGCCTCGCGCAGCATCGGCCCGACCCGTGCGCGAAGCTGGGCGAGCTGCTCGGTCGAAGTCATGCCGTCCGGCGAAACATCCGTCATGCCCATGGTGACCTGCTGCTGAAGTCCCGACACGCGCACCATGTAATATTCGTCCAGATTGGAATAAGTGATGGCAATAAATTTGACCCGTTCCAGCAGCGGATGCGCCGGGTCCCGCGCCTCGCCCAGCACGCGCTCATTGAACGCCAGCCAGGAAAGCTCGCGATTCAGATACAGGGCGGGGTCATTGAGCGCGGGCAGCACGTCTTCCGGGAAAAGCAAATCAGGCGCCGAAGCCGGTTCAGGCATGGGTATCAGTCCTCACCGCTCAGGTTCGCCTGCCTCGGCCCAAAATCCTGCGTCGTGAGACAGGATTTTGGGCCGCCGCTGTCGAAGCAGGAGGGTATGTCTTCACTACCCATTCTCGTCGCGGACACAGTGAACCCCCTGCTGACTCTGATGCTCCTGGCCGCGCCTGTGATAACGCCCCGGCAGAGGCCCCCATGGCGTTTCTACGGCCGCAGCGCGATTGGCCTCGGCCTGGCGGTTCTCCTGGCGGAAAGCGGGAAGCGCTTTCAAATCTGGCCCGGCCATCCCAGCTTTCCCAGCGGGCATGAAACTTATGGCCTGTGCGTGGCAGCCAGTCTTGCCGTCTGGGATCGCCGCTGGCTGGCCGCCGGCCTGCCGCTGACAGCGCTGCTGGCCTGGGCTTTGGTGACTGCACACTTTCACCGGCCAGTGGACATTGCCGGTGCGATGTTCGTCGGCCCCGCCTGCGCCCTGCTGTGCCATCTCTGGAAGCGTCAGGCCGACTAATGCCCGTCTGCCTCCGTCTATTCCCTCGGTTTCTGATTTTGTTGAGCCTGGCGCTGCTTGCCGCCGTTTCTGCGTTCGCCCAGCGCGAGGAGCAGACGCTCGCCGGCGGCTGGAAATTTCTGGGCGGCCCGGCTGCTCACCTGCCGCCTGTTTCCGAAGATGCGCCGCCGCTCGTGACGGAGCAGTGGCAGACTGTCACCGTGCCGCACACCTGGAATGCCGTGGACGGACAGGATGGCAAGCCGGGCTACTGGCGCGGTGCGGCCTGGTATGAGCATCCACTGGCCGTGCCGACTTCGTGGAAGGGCAAACGAGTTTTCCTGCGTTTTGAAGGCGCGTCGCTGGTCTCGGACGTGTATGTCAACGGGCAGCATCTCGGCCAGCATCGGGGCGGTTTCGGCGCATTCTGCTACGAGGTTACCCCCAGCCTGCGCTTCGACGGGCAGGATGATCTCAAAGTGCGGGTCAGCAATGCGCGTGTGTCCGATGTCGCGCCGCTGTCCGGCGATTTCACGATTTTCGGCGGCATTTATCGTCCGGTGCATCTTTTTGCGACTGACCCGGTGTGTGTCAGCCCGCTCGATTTTGCTTCGCCGGGCGTGTATCTGACCCTCAAATCGGTCCACCGTGAAGAAGCCTCCGTGGAAGCCCGAACGCTGGTTTCCAATAGCCTTGCCGCGCCCGCTTCCGTGCGCGTGGAAACGCAGATCACCGATGCCGCCGGGGAAATCGCGGCGGCTCAAGCCGAAGATGTAACAATAGCGGCAGGACAAACGCAGGCGGTGACGCAAGCTCTGCGCGTGGCCGATCCGCATCTGTGGCAGGGGCGCACCGATCCGTATTTGTATGCCGTCACCGTGCGCGTCCTGCACGGGGATACTTTGCTGGATAGTGTCGTGCAGCCGCTGGGAATTCGCACTGTGGCAATCACGGACAAAGACGGCTTTTTGCTCAACGGCGCGCCGTACCCCATTCATGGCGTCAGCCGCCATCAGGAACGCCAAGACGAAGGCTGGGCGATCAGCGCCGCCGACCAGGCCGAAGACGCGCAGATGATTTTGGAGCTGGGGGCAACGGCGGTTCGCCTGGCGCATTATCCGCAGAGCGACGACTTTTACGATCTCTGCGACCACAATGGGCTGCTGCTCTGGACGGAAATCCCGCAGGTGAATGAAATCCGCCTGACACCGGAGTTCCAGGCCAATGCTGAAATGCAGCTGCGCGAAATGATTTTACAGCATTACAATCATCCCAGCGCTGCGTTCTGGGGGCTGTCCAATGAATTGGCCGGGCCGTATACCCATTCGGCGGTTCCTGAACTGAAGCATTTGAAGGCGGTCGCGCAGTCGCTAGACAGTTCCCGGCTCCTGGTCAGTGCGGCGATAAGCGGCGTGTATCCTATTGGGCATGTTCCCGACTGGCTTGGCTACAACACTTATCCCGGCTGGTACGGCAGCCAGGGCAAGCCCGACGCCATGACCAGAACCATTGCCCGCATCTCGACGGCGTTCGGCAAGCGCATTGCCATCAGCGAGTACGGCGCGGGCGGCAATCCGGCCCAGCATGAGGAAGGCCATCTCACGCAGCCGAAAGACAGCGGCCCGTTTCACCCGGAAGAATGGCAAACGTTTGTCCATGAACGCGACTGGCACCAACTGGCGCACAATCCGCACCTCTGGGGAACGTTCCTATGGACCATGTTTGATTTTGCGGCGGACGCGCGGCATGAAGGCAGCACGCCGGGCTTAAACGACAAAGGCTTAGTGACACATGATCACAAACTCAAAAAAGACGCTTTTTATTTCTATAAGGCCAACTGGAATCCTGAACCCATGGTTTATATCGCGTCGCGCCGCATGACCCCGCGAACGCAGGCTGTCACTCAGATCAAGGTCTTTTCCAACTGCCCACAGGTGGAACTGCGCGTCAACGGGCAGTCGCTGGGAACGGCCGCGCCGGACGATGTCCATGTGTTTCGCTGGGAAAGCGTCCGGCTTCAGCCCGGAATCAACCGCATCGAAGTCACCGGGCAGAGAGGAGCGCAGGAAATCCGGGATGACTGTGCCTGGGTGCTGGAGCCGCTTCACTAAACTCTCCTGCATCGGTACATCCACTTGGCGATCAAGTTTGCCGGGGGGTCTTGTGACCTATGGTAAAATAAACAGAATGTCCGGCGAAATTTTCTCACCAATCCTAACAATGAGGTTAAAATGACTGATGTACCTATCCCCCACGAGGCCGCGGAGGTTCAGCAGCCGTCGCCGGGTCAAAGCCGGGGGAAACGAGGGCTGTTCGCCCTCGCGGGTCTTGCTCTCGTCCTGCTGGGTTTTGGAGGATATGCCTTCTGGCGGCAAGCGGCGGCTCCGAAACCGCCCCTGGTCGCGCTTCAGGGAGTTGACCCGGCCATTGTCAAGTTAATTGGGGACGAGCAGGGCATGGTGCGCCGCTCGCCTTATTCCGGTCCTGTCTGGGGGTCACTGGGCATGGTGCTGTACGCCCATGCGTTTGCGCCGCAGGCCAATGTCTGCTTTCGGGAGGCGGAGCGCCTAGACTCGCAGGAGCCGCGCTGGCCTTACCTGCGCGCTGTGTGCATTTTACAGGAGGACCCCGATCACAGCGATGCTCTGCCGGACTTACGGCAGGCGGCCCGGCTGGCGGGAGATACCCCGGATGCGCCCCGCCTGCTTCTGGCGGAGACGCTGCTTGAGGTCGGTCGGCCCGGTGACGCGGAACCGCTGCTGCGCCAGACCGTGCAGCAAGACCCCGGCAACGCGCGCGCCCTGCTCGGCCTGGGGCGGATTGAGCTGGGGCGCGGCCATCTCGCGGCGGCGCGCGGCGACTTGCTGAAATCGTTTCAGGGCGCGCCCGCAATCAAAGCCACGCAAATCCTGCTGGCACAGACATTTTCGAAGATGGGCAATGCCGCTGCATCCGCCGCATTTGCCCGGCAGGCCGCCAAAGTTCCTGATACGAATGACTGGCCGGATGCCTACAAAGCCGAGGCCCTGCAGCTGCAAGTAGGAAAAGTCGCGGACATACAGCGCGCCGAATCGCTGATTCTCGGCGGACAGTTTGCCCCTGCCGCCGCTTTGATGCAGCAGACTGTTCAGGATTACCCGGATGCCGCGCGTCCCTGGATGCTTCTGGGAGCCGCCGATACCGGCAGCGGAGACCCGGTAGCGGGCGAAGCAGCGCTGCGCAAAGCTCTGGCCCTCGACCCGGCGTCCGCCGAATGCCTGAACCACCTCGGGGACGCGATTGCCCGCCAGGGACGCTCTGCCGAAGCGGCGATTTATTTCACCAAAGCGCTGGCGATCAATCCCCGTTCGGCGGAATACCACTTTAATTTGGGCGTCTGTTTATTCCGGGAGCATCAAACAGCGGGAGCTGTGAAAGAATTTGAAACCGCAGTGCAGATTGACCCTGATGCCGTCAAAAATCATGCCGGCCTGGCGGATGCGCTGACGCAGGCGCATCAAACGGGCGCGGCGATCCAGCAGCTTCAAATTGGACTGCGGCTGAACCCGCATGATCCCATTCTGGAAAAATCTCTCGCCAAGCTGCAAGGCGCATCGGGGCATTAGGAGTATTCTGTTGAAACCATCACTCGCCCACGCACTTTGTGCGGGAGCGCTTTCTGTGGGAGCGCTTTCTGTGGCCCTGGCCGGCTGCCATCCGGCGGCGTCGCCCGTCGTCTCGCCGCCGGCGGCAGCGTGGTTTCAAGATGTCACAGCGCAAGCCGGCATCAATTTTGTCCATGATCCGGGGCCATCTGATCGCTACTTTTTCCCTGCAATCATCGGTTCCGGCTCGGCGCTTTTTGACTATGACAACGATGGGCGGCTGGATTTGTACCTGCTGCAAGGCGCTGGCCTGCATTCCTCCGCCGTTAATCGCCTGTACCATCAAGAGCCGAACGGACACTTCACCGATGTCACCGCCCGCTCCGGCCTCGGCGTCGCCGGTTACGGCATGGGCGTCGCGGTCGGCGATGTCAACAACGATGGCCTGCCCGACGTGCTGGTGACCGGCTACAATGGCGTCAAGCTGTTTCTCAACACCGGCCACGGCACGTTTCGCGACGTGACCCGCGAAGCCGGACTCGCCGATCCGCACTGGGCGACTTCCGCCTCCTTCTTTGACTATGACCGCGACGGACGACTGGACCTGGTCATCGCCAATTATGTCGATTACACTGAACATCCCTGCCCTGATCCTTCCGGGCAGCCTGATTACTGCGCTCCGATTGATTTTCCCGCGACCGCTCCCAGGCTATATCACAATTTAGGGCCAATTCTCGGCCACCCCGGAAAAAGCGTGCATTTTGCGGATGTGACCGATGCGTCCGGCCTGGGCCATGCGCCCGGCCCCGGCCTGGGCGTCTCCACCCTGGACTTCAACGGCGACGCCTGGCCCGACATGCTCATCACCCAGGACGGAAAGCCCAACCGACTCTGGATCAATCAGAAAAATGGGACATTCAAGGACGAAGCCCTGGTGCGCGGCATCGCAGTCAATAGTTCCGGCAACGCCCAGGCAAACATGGGGATCGGCGTGGCGGATTTGAGCGGCAGCGGTCTTCCCTCGGTGTACGTGACGCACCTGACCGAAGAAGGCAACACGCTGTGGACCCAGACCAGCCCCGGCATCTTTGAGGATCGCACTGCCGCCACAGGACTGGCTGCCCTGCGACACGGCACCGGCTTCGGCACGGTGCTGGCCGACTTTGACAACAGCGGCTTCGCGGACATCGCCATTGCCAACGGGCGCGTGCGCCACTCCCAAAGCGGGCCGCAGGAAAGCTCCCTCGTCCCCGGCCTGGGGCCGCACTGGAGTCCGTATGTGGAAACCAATCAGCTTTTTGCCGGCGACGCTTCGGGCAAGTTCCGTGACATCTCCGCTGCCAACCCGGCATTCTGTGCAGCGCCGAATGTCGGACGGGGCCTAGCCTGCGGAGACATCTTCAATGATGGCGGAATGGATTTGGTGGTGACGAGCATTGCCGGCCCGGCGCGGCTTCTGCGGAACGTCGCGCCGCATCGGGGCCACTGGCTGGACGTGCGGGCTGTAGACCCGCGCTACGGGGGGCGGGATGCTTACGGGGCAACAGTGAGTGTTTCGTCGGGGGGTCGGCGACAGACAGGCTGGATCAACCCGGCGTATAGTATATTGTGCAGCAATGATCCCCGCGCCCATTTCGGTCTGGGCGCACAGGCGCGCGTGGACGCACTCGCGGTGGAGTGGCCGGACGGCAAGCGTGAGACTTTTCCGCCGGTGGCTGCCGATCAAGTGATCACCCTCAAACGAGGCACGGGGAAATAAAAAACACAAAAAACGGGCCGGGGCTTCATAAGCCCCGGCCCTTACTTTGTCAAGAACTAATCTCTGCCGCTTAGCCGTTTTGTGCGGCTTTGGCATTGCGCTTGCGTGCCTTGAGAACCAGAGCGCCCAGTCCCAGACCGAACAAGCCCAGAGCCGCTGTCTGCGCCGGCTCAGGAGCCGGAGACGTGTTCTCCACAATCTCGCCGCTGGCAAGCTGCGTCGCCCCAAACTGGCTGCTGTCAGCGTTCAGGAACGAAATGTCGCTAAGCTGCGCCGCCGTCAGACCCGGCGTGAAGAACAACTCGTCCGTCCCGCCGCCCACGCCTACCAGCCCCGTTCCGACATAGTCACGGATGTTGAGGCTCGTGCCGGGAACTCCGGGAACGTTGAAGCCGGTGAAGTTGAACTGTGCGCCAGTGTTTCCTGCGCCGAAGTCCAGAATGTCCTCGGTTCCCAGCCCCAGGGTCAGATTTCCCGCCGTCTGCGCGTTGCCGGCAGTGGTGGGGGAGGCCAGGAAGGCATTCTGAAGGGTTGCGCCGCCGTTGCCATCGCCGAGGTTGACGTTGGTAGCGGTGCTGCTCAATGCGCCGTTGTTGGCAGTGATCAGCGTGGTTCCGCCGCCGGCGGTGACCGCGCTGGTATTGGCGAGGCTGCCGGTGGTTCCCGCGGTGGTGGCGTTGCCATTGCCGACGGTGAGTGTTCCGGCGGTGATGGTGGTGGCTCCGGTGTAGGTGTCTGCGCCGGTGAGCGTCAGATTGCCTGCACCCGTTTTGGTCAAGCCGCCGTCGGTGGCACTGCCGACAAGAGCGGTGCTGATGGTGTCATTGTTGCCGTTGGTGTTGACAATCGCTCCACCTGTCAGTATGTTGGTTGTCACACCGGACACGAAGCTGCCGCCTGTTGGGTCGGAAGCGGTGGATTTAAGCGTCCCACCGTTGAAGTTGAACGTACCTGTTCCTGCGCCTTTCGCGACGCTGGGAGTGATCAGCGTGCCACCATTGAGGTTGTACGTGCCATTGCCGGTTGCCGCGTTGCCGAGGATAAGCGAGCTCGCCGTCGTCACCGTGCTGGTGTTGTTCTGGTTGGCAGTTCCGATGCCGCCGTCCCCTACGAAGAGATGGTTTCCTCCGGTGCCGTTGACGGTAACTGAGGAGGCATTGTTGACGTTCAGGGTGGCGTTTGACCCGTTGGACTCGCCGAGGCGGAACACGTTGGCATCCGTGTAGCTTGACGTGTCGTTCAAGGTAAAGGTCGGCTTCGAGTTGTATCCAGCAAGGCCGGCGCTGTAGCCCAGGGAGGCATTCTGGCTTGTGACAACGGCATCCTGGTGGAGCGTCAGAATGGAAGTCGCTCCGTTCGCGCTGTTCCCGCGTCCGATACCGAGATAGGCGCCGCCCCCATTGATAGCGGTCGTGCCGCTGTTGATGTCCATCGCCACGTTGCCGTTTGTACCTGAACCTCCCAGATCCAGCTCGCCGCCGATGTTGTTGACCTGGCCGCTTGCGGTCGCGCCAGTGGCCCCAAGAACCACATTGCCCTGGTTCACCAGGAAGCCGGGGTAGCCCGTTCCGGTGTTCAAGGTATTGGTCAGAGCGTTGGCAATGGTCAGCGTACCGCCGCCAAGTTTGGTAAACGTAGGCGTAGCCGTGGCCGTTACCTGACCGGTGATGGTCAGGTTGGAGTTAGTAACAACCTGTGTCGATGCAGTCAGAGCAACCGTTCCCGTGAGCGTGTTATTGCCAAAGTCATTCTCAATGGCATCCTGGCCGAAGGTGCCGGAGACGTTATGCCCGATCGTGAAGTTGTTGGCAAGGGTAAGGTCGCCGCCGTTCACGTTCCGAATTTGGCCGCCGCCGAGGGCGAGGGTTCCATTCGTGCCGATTGTCACGAGGCCGGTGCCGAGAGCAGTGTTATTGGCGACTTCCGTGCGGCCAAAGGTGATGTTGGTTCCACCGGTGTAGGTGTTGGCGTTTGACAGCAGCAGCGAGCCGAACTCTTGGTTGCTGGTCGTGCCAACTCTGTTGTCTTGAGTCAAGGCACCGGAGCCGCTGATCACGCCGCTGAGAGTCATCTCCGGGAAGGCATCGCCGGGGCTATCCTGGAGAGCAACCGTGCTGTTCCCGTTGAGGGTAATGTTGCCGGAAATGACCGGGGTGCCGTTGCCGAAGTTCCCAGAAGTGCCGCCCAGGGTCTTGACGATGTTGCCGCCGTTTAAGATCAGGTTGGCTGTATCTGCGGGTGTGCCGGCGAAGGAATACGCGCCGCCGCTGATCAGAACTGCCGTGCCGCTAGTCGCGCCAAGCGTCAGGGTGCTGGTCGGCCCGACCACATTGCCGCCGCCCAGGGTCAGAGAGTTCTGCGTGACGCTGTTGCCGCCCAGGTCCAGCGTTCCCGCTGTGACCGTTGTATTGCCGGTGGCCCCGCCCAAAGTGCCGCCCGTGCCGAGGGTCAGGCCCCCGCCGGCGGAGTTGATCGTGGTGCCGCCTGAATAGGTGTTAGCCCCGGTTAGCACCAGAGTGCCTGTGCCGGTTTCATTCAGAGCAAGCGTGCCGCCGCCCGTGCCATTCTGAAGCACGCCGCCGAAAGTGGCGGTGCCGGGCGCGGTTATGTCGGTCAGCGTCGCGTTGGCGGCTCCGGCATTCTCAATGATCGGTGTGCCGACTGTCGCGTTGGTACTTAGCCCGCTGACCGTGATGCTGTTGCCGTTAAGCTGCAAGTCACTGGTGCTGCCTGCCCCGAACGTCAAAGCGTTCGTTGCCGCCCCCAGAGCCGTCGCGCTGCCAAGCTGCACCGTGCCGCTATTCAGCGTGTTGCCGCCGCTGTAAGTGTTCGCTCCGTTCAGGGCCAGCACACCGCCGCCGGTTTTGCTGACCACCAGGCCCAGATTGCCGCCCAGCACCCCGTCAGAGATCGGGCCGCCCAGCGTGACCAGGCCGCTGCCCGTCCCGGCAAACGTCAGCGTGTTTGTCCCGCTGCCCGCGTTTCCAGCAATGCCGGTGCTGACTGTCAAAGCGTTTGCGCTGTTGTCGGCGAACGTCTGGCTGCCGTTGAGGGTCACGCTGCCCGTTCCGTTGATCGTTCCCGCCGAAACCGACGTGGAAGCTATCGTCAAGCCGCCCGCGCCGAGCGTGAGCGTGTTGCCGTTGGTGTTGATCACCGTAGACGTGATCGTGGTCGCCGTCGGCACGTCAAAGGTCAGAGAACGGAGGCTGTAGTTAGCATCCAGCGTCGTGTTCAGTGTCGTCCCTGTGCTGGGCGTGGCGTTGTTGGCAGTGAAAACAAGGTCGGTGGTTGCACCGGGAACCTGCTTGGGGTCAACTGTTCCGGCCTTGTTCGTAGAGAAGTTGCTTTGCGGGGTCGCAAGCGTCGTGCCGTCGCCAAAGTTGTTGACGGTTGTGTCGCCAATCGTCCGGCTGGCCGCGCCGGTCCAGTATTCCGTGCCATTGACGGTGGCGTTGGCGGTGATGCTCAGGATTTCCTGCGTGGCGGTGGAGGAAGCCAGGCTGTAGGTGTTAAAGCCTGCCGGTTCTGCGCCCAGGGCGAACTCGCCGGCGGCACCGAGGCCGCTGGCCGCCGTGATGAGCGTGTAAGTAGACGTGCCGGCCTGAATAGCCCCAAGTGCCTTCAAGTTGAGTGTCGTCGTACCCGTCGCATTGACCGCGCCGCCGACGTTGAACAAGTCATTGGAGCCGCTGGTCGTACCCAGATCAAAATTAAGGGCCGAGGCGTTCAAGTTAAGAGCGCCGCCGATGCCCAGCGTATTGATCGTGTTGTCCTGAAGACTGGCGATGCTGCCGGTTCCCAGTGTCAGGCTGCCGGTTCCGGGACTGCCGATGCCGGTGCTGCCTTTGACGAGCAGGGTGTTTGTTCCGCTGACAGTGACCGCCGTGTTGCCGAGGCTGCCGGTGTTGGCTCCGCTGTGATCCAGGGTCAGATTGCCCGACGTGACATTGGTAGCGCCGGTGTAGGTGTTGGCGTTGGTCAGCGTGAGAGTGCCTTTGGTGGTTGCGTTGGTATCGTTGAGGGTAACGCTGCCCGTGCCGCTGATACCATAGCCGACGCTGCGATTGGCGAGCAGGTTGTAGTTGAGCGCCCCATTGTCAGTGACGCCGCTGGTGCTGGCGATGGAGCCGTCAGTGGTTCCGTTGCCAATCTGCAATGTGCCGTTGGTGATGGTCGTCTGGCCGTTGTAAGTATTGGCTCCCGTCAGGATCAAAGTTCCGGGCGTGGCGGATGAGTCGTTGACGGTCAGGCCGCCGTCGGTGCCGGTCCCGCTATGCAGCAATGCCTGGCCGACGGTGATGGAGAAGGAGTTGGGGTCAAACGTCGCGCCGCCCGTCTGCACATTGGTGGCCGTCAGACCCTGAAGGAAGGTCGCATTGGTTTGAGACGCTTGCAGCGTGCCGCCATTGAGGTTCAGGGTCCCTGTTCCCGTCGTGCCGCTTTTTTGTATCTGGCTGACCGTGATGAGGCCCGTCCCGCTGAGGTTGACGGTTCCCGTGCCGCCGTTGCGGTCAATGTCCAGATAGCCGGTGCCGCCCAGATTGGCCGTGCCGGCAGACATGTTCCAGATGCCGATACCGTTTTCGCCGATCCACGTCCCGGAGCTGGTGTTGTTGAGCGCACCCCCGGTCTGATTGATGGTCGCGGTCTGCGTGTTTCCGATGCCGGCCAGGGTGATGTTACCGCCGCCTGTCTTGTTGATCGTTCCGCCGCTGAGGTTGACTGTACCGGTGGCGCTGGCACGGCCAATGGCAAGCCAGTTGGCCTGGTTGAGCGTGCCGCCGCTCATGTTCATGGTGCCGACGCTGCCGGCGTTCTCGCCGACCCAGAGTTCACCGTTGTTGTTGATGGTGCCGCCGCCAGAAAGGTTTAAGATGCCCTTGCCGACGCCTCCGCCGTTGTCCTGCCCGCCGACAGCGATCGCGCTCGCGCCGCCTACCGTATTATTGAACGTGCCGGTGCCGCCGACGGATAGGGTGCTGGTGCCAGCACCGGTGCCGCTATTTTCGGCGATGTTGATCGCACCGTTGGTGTCCATAGTTAAGGCGCCACCGTTTAAGTTATAGGTGCCGGACGAGCCTGCCGAAGTGCCCAGGCGGAACCAGCCGCCATTAATATGGACAGTCGCGGCGGTCTGGGTGTAGGTGCCAGAAGCGTTGGCGGCGTCACCTGCGCGAACGTCGTGGACGGTCCAGTCAGGATCACCAGCCTGGATCAGCACCGTGCCGCCATTGTTGACGATGACGTTGACGGCATTCGGGACGCCAACCGGGTTCCAGTTGCCAGCGACGTTATAATCCCCCGTGCCGGCAGTCCAGAGGCTGTCGGCAAAGGCCGAATTCCCGGTCAAAAGGAGTGCGCCGGTCGCCAGCAGGGCGGCGGCGCGGCGGTTGAAGAGTGCGGCGGGAAACTGACTGAGTTTCCCATTGCGTTTCGTCGTTGAGCGTTTCATAAGTTCTTCCTTCATCTGTAGGTAGGTACTGCTTTGAATAAAAACGTGCGGACCGAAAAAAGATGGATGGCAGGCAAACAGAACTGCAATAATGGCAAATCTGTCCACAGGCTCTTGCCCGAACACCGGCTAAAGTGTTAAGCGTTTCACTTCTCCACTCTCATTTTGGTAGGAATTGGCGGCATTGCCACTAAGTGATGTTGCATTATATAGCAGATTGGCTGCTTTGTCAATAAAAGTTCCGAACTATTTTACTATTTTTTTGCGAAAAAGTAATTTCCTGGTAATTATTCGGGTAAGGATTTGGCTGCCGCCTGGAGGCGCCGAGGGATTGGAATTCTGCCTTACAAATAAAGTTTTATGCGGCCAATTTAGAGGTTCCGCTGTTTCAATTCCCCATCCGAATACCTTCCGCCCTGCAATTTCCCCTTGCAGCCGGCAGAGATTCATGGTATAAATAACTGTCTTGTGATGAAAACGACACTTAAAACCCTGACGGTTCTGTTCTCCTGCGCCCTTCTGCTCGGTATCGCGGCGGCGGCGTTCTGGTATCAGGACTGGCAATACTCCCGGCCCACGCCCCGGCCCGCCGCGCTGGTGCAGCCTGCCGTCGGCTCCGTCCCGCTGGCGCTGGCGGCGCTGGAAACAGGGCCGGGCGGCAGGCCGCTGTTTCTGCATTTCTTTAATCCCGGCTGTCCCTGCTCGCGCTTTAATCTGGACCATGTGCGTGACCTCACGGCCAAATATCGCGGGCGGGTGCGCTTTGTGGCCGTCGTGCCGGGCGGCGATGCCAATTCTCTGGGCCTGCCGATGGAAACGGTGGCCGATAAAGACGGCGCGATTGCCCGCGCCTGCGGCGTGTACTCCACGCCGCAGGCTGTGCTGCTGGACTCAGCCGGACGATTGTATTACCGGGGCAACTACAACAGCAGCCGCTACTGCACGGCGTCCGGCAGCCAGTATGCCCGGATCGCGCTGGAGTCGCTGCTGGCAGGCAGCCCGCCGCCGCACTTGCCCCCGGCGGCCACCATTGCCTATGGCTGCCCGCTGCCGTCCAGCATAGAAAGCCGCTCACGCCCGTTATGATCACGCCTTTTATGACCCAGTCTTTGCCTCTTCCCTCTGCCGCCGTCCAAAAAGCCCGCGACGAAGCGGTCATGCAGCCGATTTACGCCCGCGGCGACCGGCTGATGCTGATTGTCATCCTCATCCATGCCGCTCTGTCCGTGGCCTTCGCCTTCTTTTATGACACCTGGCTGGTTACCGGACTGGTCGGCGGCGCGGCCGTCGCCATGTTCCTCGTCAGCGTCATGCTGATGCCCCGCGCGTTTGTGACGCGCTGCGTGGCCGGCGTGTCCCTGCAAACCTTTGTTGCCCTGCACATTTATCAGCTTCACGGCCTGGCGGAAATGCACTTTTTTTACTTTACGGCCTTTACTCTGATGATTGTGTATCAGGATTGGGTGAGCATGTGGCCGGGAACGCTGCTGATTATCGGACAGCATATCTTGTTCGCCGTGCTGACCAATTCCGGCCAGCAGTTGTTTTTCTTTGAAGACCCTTATATCGGCCCGACCAAGCTGTTTTTCCACTTTGGCATTGCCCTGGCGCAAACCATTATTTGCGGCTACTGGGCCTATTTGCTGCGCCGGCAGACGCTGAAAGACCACGCGCAGCAGGACGGTTTAAAACAGCGGGCTGACCGGGAGGCATTGATCAATCGCATCAATGCCGCCATGCGCTCTTCCCAGGATACGAATGCCATTCAGCAGGTCGCGGTGACCGAGCTGGGGCGCGCGCTGGAAGCCGATTCCTGTTATTTTGTGCTGATTGATCGGGAGGGGGATCATGTCTGGGTGGGCCAGGACTGGCATCGTGAGGGCGTTTCCTCGCACGCCGGTGAGTACCGCATTTCAGACCAGCCGACCGCATTTGATCAATTCCAGAGCCGGAAAACCGTTGTGATGACTTCGGAAGAAGATTCGAAAACGGAAGCGGCCCGGTTCCATGTCCGGCGGCTGGGGCAGAGCGCGGCGATCAAAGTGCCTTTGTTTGACGAAGAAACGCTGACGGCGGTGCTGACCGTGGCAATGACGGAGGGCGCGCGCGCCTGGACGCCGGAAGAAATTGCACTCACCGAATCCGTGGCGACGCAGACGCGCACGGCAGTGGAAACCGCGCGGGTGCGTCAGCGAGAGCGCGGGGTCACTACGGCGCTTCAGGATGCCCTGCGGCCTCCGTCACCGGAGCGGGTGGCGGGCCTCAATCTGGCGTCCTTTTACAAACCTGCTCTGGCAGAAGCGAGCATCGGCGGTGATTTCTTTGACGTGTTTCCGCTGGCCGAAGGCTGCACGGCGCTGGTGGTCGGCGATGTCAGCGGCAAAGGCCTGGCCGCCGCCGTGCAGGTGGCGACCGTTCGCAACATGCTGCGCTATGCCCTGTACCAAAACCAGTCCGTGGCCGAAGCTGTGTCGGGCCTGAACCGGGCGATCACGGAACATGACCTGATGCGCGGCTTCGCCACGCTGTTTGTGGGGCGTTACGATGCCGTGGCCCAGACTCTGACGTATGTGTCGTGCGGCCATGAGCCGGGCTTGCTGCGCCGCGCGGCGTCCGGCGCGGTAGACGAATTGATGCCGACCGGAACCATTCTGGGAGCGGATGCGGATGCGCGGTATGAAGAAGTTGTCGCAGAGATGCAGGCAGGAGACGCACTGGCGGTTTACACGGATGGCATGACCGACGCCGGCCCGTCTTTCCAGGATTTTCTGGGCGTTTCCGGCCTGAGCCGCCTGCTGGGTATGGCCGAGGCAACAACAGATGCCGAAATCCTGCGCCGCCATTTGGTCGCCGGCGTGGAAGGCTACGCCGCCGGACGCCTGCGCGACGATGCCTGCCTGCTGGTTGCCATCAGCGAAGGCCCCGTACTGCGCCTTGCGTCCCCGCCCCCTGCCCTGCGCGAAGGAGCCGGCACCGCGCTGGCATGGGCAGCATAAAGCCGTCTAATCGCTCCGTGCCGATGCTTCTCCCGTATCCTTGAGATGAAAATGCGCCAGCAGCATGGCGCGGGCGACTTTTCCCGCCGTGTCGCCGCCATGTCCGCCATGCTCCACAATGGCCGCAATCGCAATCGTTGGGTGATTGTAGGGCGCGAAGCAGATAAACAGGCCATGCGTTTTCGCATTTCCATGTGTCTGTGCCGAGCCGGTTTTTGCGGCCACGGCAACGCCCGGAAAGCTGACCACCCGGCCTGTGCCGGAAGTCACCGTCGCCCGCATGGCCGCGCGCACCGCTTCCATGTTGGCCGGGCTGATGGGAACGCGCCGGATGAGCTTGGGTTTGCCTTGATACAACAGGGCCGCCGTGCTGCCATCTGTGATTTTCTCCACAGTATAGGGCTGTAATACCTTCCCGCCGTTAGCCAAAGCGGCGGCCACACGCGCCATTTGCAGCGGCGTCGTCAGCACGTCTCCCTGCCCGATGGACATATGCAGCGTATCGCCGCCGAACCACTGCGCGTACTGCGCTCCCATCCGGCCAAAATGCTTTGCTTTCCAGGCCGGGGAGGGGATGGAGCCGATGTCCTCGCCCTCCAGGTCAATTCCTGTTTTTTCCGCCAGTCCAAACTGTTTGGAATAATACGACAAACGATCCGGACCGATTTTCTGTCCCGCGATATAGAAAAACACGTCGCACGACTCCGCAATGGCTTTCACAAAGCCCGTCTCACCGTGCCGCTCCCAGCAGCCGAACTTGGCGCGTCCCAAATGGTAAACGCCGGGGCAATAAACGCTGCTGCCCGTGGTAATCGCGCCTGTTTCCAGCCCCGCACAGGCGACAATGGGCTTAAATGTAGAGCCGGGCGGATACATGGCGTCTAAAGCGCGATCAATGAGCGGGTGGCTGGAATTGCCATGCAGAGGGTTCCAGTCCGCCGCCGTGATGCCTTTGGCGAACTTGTTCGGATCAAACGTCGGTGCGGAGGCCATCGCCAGCACGGCTCCCGTCTGCGGGTTGATCGCTACTGCCGCACCGGTGAAATGGTGTTCCAGAAAAACTCGTTCGGCGGCGGCCTGCACGGCGGCGTCCACCGTGAGAGTCACTGTCCCGCCGGGTGCGGGGTCGGTGGCGCTGAATGTGTGTAATGCCCGCCCATGTGCGTCAATCTGCATGTTCGTGCCGCCCGGCTTGCCGCGCAGATAGGGTTCATAGGCCGACTCAATCCCGGTTTTGCCCAAAAAATCATCGCTATCATAGCCTTCGGCCTTTTTCCCTTTCCATTCGGCATCATTGATGCGCCCCATCGTCCCCAGCAAGTGCGCGGCCAGGGAACCGCGCGGATACCAGCGCACAGGTTCCGGCTGTGTGCTGATGCCCGGCAGGAACGGCTTGTTTTCTTCAATCTGTGTGACAGTCTCCATCGGCACGTCCAGCGCGATTCGCAGGGGGTCATACGGATTTTGCTGCGTGTCCAGAATGGTTTGCCGGATGTCATCCGCCGAAACGCCCAGCAATGCACTCAGCCGGGCCAGAACCACCGGGTTTTTGGCAACATCGGGAGTGGCATAAAGCGCCAGACGGGGCCGATTGGCGGCCAGTAGGACGCCGTGGCGGTCGGTGATGACTCCGCGCGGGGCGGGTGTGCGGACATGGCGCGACTGATTGGCCTGCGCGGCATCGCGAAAATCGTCTCCGTGGGCGATCTGCAAATACCACAGCCGGGCCAGAAGGGCGAGAAACAGGGCCGCTATGACCAGGCCGAAACCGATGGCGCGCTGCGAGGCTGCGCGCTGTTCCTGCTGCTTGGACGGCGGAGCCTGGCCCGGCCCGTCGGTCTGGCGTAAAGGAGGTGGAGGAGTACGAAGCATAGTGTTGTTTACGCCGGGTGGTCGGCAACGGCTTTCTCGATGCGGCGGTCAGGAATCAGCCACATCAGCGCCGCCAGGACGTACAGCACGTCCGCGATCCAGGGCTGCACAAACGCAATGATGACCGCGCTCAAATAAATGACTGGGGAGATTTTTCCCTTGATGTCGCGTCCCAGCGCGGCTGCCAGCCGGGAATCCGGCCCCTGTGCTTTGAGAATCTCCCGCTGAAGCAGCCAGTACGCCAGTGCGGAAGCCAGCAGCACCGCGCCATACGTCGCCGTCGGCGCGGCGGCAAAATGGTTTTCGCCCATCCATCCGGTCGTGATCGGAACCAGCGACAGCCAGAACAGCAGGTGCATGTTGGCCCACAGCATTCCACCGTTGACCCGCTTTGTCGCGGACAGCAAATGGTGGTTGTTCCAGTAAATGCCGACATACACAAAGCTCAGAACATAGCTCAAAAACACCGGCAGCAAAGGGCGCAGCGCTGCGAACGTGTTCCCCTGCGGCACTTTCAGTTCCAGCACCATGATTGTGATGATAATGGCAAGCACCCCGTCACTGAATGCCGCCAGCCGCTCCTTTCCCATCGATGTCTCCCAACGCGCCAGCTAGTTTGTTTGCTTTATCTCAATTGCCGCTTCCTTGGCAGGGGTTGGTAAAATCCACTTTGTCGCCGAGAATCAGGGTGTAAGTTCCATAACCAATGCCGGAAACCGCGTCACTCACCGTGAGTACCATGCTGGTCACGCTTTTTCCGCCCGCGGTGCTGACGCCCACCTGGCCGGAAAACAGCACTTGGCCCGATCCGGCGGGCGCGAGAGGGTTTTGATTTAAATCGCCGGTTCCCTGAACGAGAAAACGGCCCTGAGAATCCAAAACAAGGTTTCCGGCATAATGCGCGGAAAGTCCGCAGTCAAGCATAAACTGGCCGCCGCTTCCGCTTACCTGCAAGCTGCCGGGGTTAGGCCCACCATCTA
The DNA here is from genome assembly GCA_965277095.1 of Capsulimonadaceae bacterium. GTDB lineage: Bacteria > Armatimonadota > Armatimonadia > Armatimonadales > Capsulimonadaceae > JANXMY01. Next base: position 834,545 of record OZ255718.1, on the reverse strand, counting down.
CATTCTGCGACCCGCCCCATGTTCCCAGGGGCAGGCCAGCGCTGGCAAGGAGGACTCCGGCGGGGATACCTGAAAAGCCGCTGCCATCGCTGCCGCCGGTCGTGCTTCCTGTGGTAGCGCTGACAATACCCGTTGAACTTCCGCTGTTGCCATTAGAAGCGGTGCCAGGGCTGGACGAACTGCCGCAGCCAAAGCATACGGATAGAAAGCAAACAAGGCCCGCCAATCCGGCGGCTCTGCGGGCGGTCCGCCGAAAGAGGAAAAAAGCAAAAGCCATTTGTGATCTTTCCAACGGTGTTTTACTGCTCGCCAGGAGGTGGGGAATACATTTTGCTGTACTCATGCGGTTCCTGGCCTTTGTCAAAGGTCTGCGAAACCTGCTGAGGACACCATTTGGTTGCGAGCATCCCGTCTTCAGGGTTAATCATCACCGTGACGGTGTCGCGAGAAGCGCGGCGGCGATGACGGGGCCGGGACGTGTCGGCGGGCATAGAATTGTCGGGGCTGTCCCTGGATGGCGCATCGCCACTGTCGGTGGGAGCGGCGGTATACTGCGGGGAGAGTGTCGACGGCTCGGTTCCCGCGCTGAAGGTTTCCGGGTGCGAGCCAGGTGAGCCTTCCGGGGCCAGCAGGCCGCTGGCGTCATCCACTGTCACCGTCACTGTTCCGTCCCCATTATCGTGGGGCGGGGCGGCCTGTCGGCTGGGCTGGTCAGAGCGGCGCGCATGGCGGGTTTGATCGCTCCCGTCGGCAGTGTCTGTGCCGGAAGCATCGGCGCTGGCCGCAGGTTTCAGAACGGGAGCCAGCCTGGCTTTTTCTTTCGCTTCCATGGCGGCTTCTTTGGCGACGGCGGTGCGAAAAATCGGCAGAGCGCGGGCCATGAACTTGCCCCAGATCGGCGCACAGACCGTGCCGCCGAAGGCATTGGATTCCATCGCCGCGCCGTAGTTCGCCGCGTGATTTTTTGTCTTATAAATAGGATGCCCGGCCCAGACCGCCGTAACCAGATCGGACGTGTAGCCGACAAACCAGACGTCTTTATGCTCCTGCGTGGTTCCCGTTTTGCCGCGCGCGTCGGGAACGTACTGTGCGACCATTGTGCCGGTCGCGTGGTCTTCCGTCACCACCGCGCGCAGCATGTCGTCAAGCTGCGCCACCGTGTCTTTTTGCAGCACATGGGTTTCAATTGCCGGCGGGACATCTTCAATCACGTTGTCCTGCGCGTCGGTCAGCCGCGTCCAGGCAGATGGCTCCGGGTGGTTACCCCCGGCGGGAAACGTAGAATAAACACTCGCCATTTCCAGCGGTGACACCGGGCTGGAGCCAAGCGCCAGGGACAGCACCGGGTCCAGCGGGGTGCTGGGACGGACGCCCATCATGCGGGCATACCGAATGGCGGCCTGCGGCCCGATCAAATGCAGCACGCGCACCGCGGGGACATTGATGGAATACGCCATCGCCGTGCGAAGGTCGACTGATTTGTACGAATAATTTGTGTCGTCGTGCGGAAGCCAGAAGCCGTCTCCCTGCCGGGGGCCGTCATAGACCGTCGTGGTTTCTTTCACGGAGCCGTCGTTGATCGCCGCCGAATACACCACGGCTTTAAACGACGATCCGGGCTGCCGCCCATGCGTGGCATAATTGATCTGAGTTTTTTTGTAGTCCACGCCGCCGACCATGGCTTTGATTTCACCGGTACTCGGGTCCAGGCAGACCAGCGCACCCTGGGTTGCGCCCCGGTCGTTCGATGCGCGAATGCCGTTTTCCAGCTCCTCTTCGGCAATTTGCTGCATTTGCCAGTTCAGCGTCGTGTAAACTTTCAGATTGCCTTCAAACAAGCGGTCATCGCCGTATTTGCGCCGGAGCTGATCGGTGACATAGTTGACAAAATAGATTGCGTGGTCAATCTCACTGCCCTGCGCGGGGGCGCGGACGCCGGCCAGCTTGATCGGTTCGCTGTCGGCCTGCTGAAACTGCGCCGGCGTGATTTTGCCCTGATCCCGCATTTGTTCCAGAACGCGCTTGCGCTGGCCTTTGGCCGCGTCCATGTCTTTATACGGTGTGTATTCCGCCGGGCGGTTGGGGAGGCCCGCCAGCAGAGCGCACTGGGCCAGATCAAGCTGCTTGACGTGCTTGTTGAAATACACTTCGGCGGCGGCTTCTACCCCATAGGCTCCGCTGCCGTAGTTGACCTGATTGAGATACATCGCCAGAATTTCCGGCTTGCTGTAGCTGTTTTCAATCTGGTGCGCGATAATCCATTCGTTGAACTTGCGCCCAATCGACTTTTCACGGCTCAGGCCTTCCACGCCCATGTTCCGCGCAAGCTGCTGGGTGATCGTGCTGCCTCCTTCGCCTTTTAAATCCCCATGCGTGATGTTGCTGGACAGGGCGCGGGCAATGCCGCGGAAGTCCACGCCATTGTGCTGATAAAACCGCTTGTCTTCAAACGCCACGGTGGCATCCTGAAGATATTTGGGCATGTCGTCGATGGAAACAACTTTGCGCCGCTCCCGAAAAAACTCGGCCAGCTTGACGCCGTCCGACGAGTAAACATAAGTGATGCCCAGAGGAGTCGCGTCCAGATCAATCGTGCGCGGGGCTTGGTCCAGCCGGATCACCAGCCAGACAATCAGGGTGACAATCGCCAGCGACGTGAAAAACGTCACCAGTTGGAAAAACGCCTTGACGCGCGACCAGAACGGCGAGCGTCGGCGCGGGGCGCTGCGCCCCCGTCCATTCCCGTTTCCAGTGCCATTTCGCGCCGGCGGCGCGGCGGGGCCGCGCGGAGCAGGGCGTTTCGGTGTGCCGGTAGTTGCCATAATTCCTCTGTGTCTATTATAAGCCGCAGGCCGCCCGATGTCAAGCAGGCACACTCACGCCGCAGGGCAATTGCATCTAAATTTGAAGTGTGGTAAGTTGAGGCATTGTTTCTGGGAGTTGCCCGATGTCTCACACTTTGCTTACTCACTTTGCCGATTTGCCCGATCCGCGTGTTCAGCGAACGCAGCGGCACTCGCTTTTGGATATTTTGGTCATTGCCCTCTGCGCTCTCATCTGCGGGGCAGACGATTTTGTCGCTGTCTCCCGCTTTGGGCAGGCCAAAGAAGCGTGGCTCAAAGAACGGCTGGGATTGGAATTGCCCAGCGGCATTCCTAGCCATGATACTTTCGGGCGCGTCTTTGCCTGCCTCGATCCCGATGCTTTTGGACGATGTTTTCTGGCCTGGACACAGCAGATGCACACCCAGACGCAGGGGCGAACTATCGCTCTGGACGGCAAGATGCTTCGGCACAGCTTCGATACGGCGTCCGGCAAAGGGGCCATTCACATGGTTTCTGCCTGGGCCTGTGAAAGCCGCCTGGTGCTGGGGCAAGTGAAGGTCGAGGCCAAAAGCAACGAGATCACGGCCCTGCCGCTGCTTCTTGCGATGTTCGACCTTTCGGGAGCAATTGTGACGACCGATGCGATGGGATGCCAGAAGGCCATTGCCAGGCAGATCACGGAGCAGGGCGGCGATTATGTTTTGGCGCTCAAGGATAATCATCCTCTCTTGCACGATGAAGTGCGCCGTTTGTTTGCCTGGGGAGAGGCGGAGGGTGCAGTCGATCTTGCGTGTTCGTTTCACCAAAGCCAGGATTATGATCACGGGCGACAGGAAACACGTCGCTGCTTTGTGACGGAGCAGATTCACTGGCTGGACGAAACAGACGAACCTTCGGCTTGGACAGGGCTTCGCAGCGTGGCGAAAGTGCAGAGCCAAAGAACGGTGGCCGGAAAGACGACGACCGAGAGCCGCTACTTTTTGTCCAGCCTACCTGCCGACGCCAAAAAGGTATTGTCTGTGGTGCGGGAGCATTGGGGCATAGAAAACAGCCTGCACTGGGTATTGGACATGGCGTTTGCCGAAGATTGCAGCCGTGTCCGGCGCGATCACAGCCCGCAGAACTTGGCGACACTCAGGCATTTGGCCCTGAACCTGCTGCGCCAGGAGAAGACGGACAAGAACGGCGTGAAGAACCGGCGCTTACGAGCGGGCTGGGACAACGACTATTTGGTCAAAGTCATCACAAGTTAGATGCAATTGCCCTGACTCACGCCGCCCTTTGGCTCTGGTATAATAGGCATATCAAGTCTTAGTAAAACGGAGGATTTACGATGGAAGCCGTAACTACAACCGGACTGCTGGAAATGCCGACAAATGCTGATTTGGCGCACATTTTAGCGCAGATTGACGACCTGCGCGCCCAAATGCAAGCCGACGACGCGGCAATTGCAGAACTCAGGGCAGAAAGCGCCGCCTTCAAGGCTCATGGAGAGATGCTTCGCGAGGAAACGAGGCGGAGCATGGCAAATGCGTATCGGGTGCTGAACGGTGCTTAAACAGATCATAGAAATCGCGGCAAAATTATTTGCTGTGACAAAAGATGTTCAGCAGACTAAATTTAGTGATACTAACGCGGCGGAACGAAAAATGCTGGCGTTGCAATTGGACAATACACTGCTCAAGTTTGAGCGCCGCCTGCCGCAAGGCAATCAGGACACTCCATGACCCGCCTTTCGGTGCTGATGCCGGTTTACAATGAAGAAGACACGGTGACACAGATTATCGCCTCCGTGCTGGCTCTGCCAGTGGATTTGGAGCTGATCGTTGTCGATGACGGCTCGACCGACGGCACGCGTCGCCGTCTCCATGCGCTGCAAGAAGCGCATGACCCGCATCTGAAAATTGTGTATGCCCCGCAAAATGCCGGCAAGGGAGCGGCGATACGCATTGCCCTGACCCATGCTTCCGGGGAGGTGGTCGTTATTCAGGACGCCGACTGCGAATATGACCCACGCGACTTTCTGCCGATGCTGGCGCAGATTGACGCGGGAGCCGCGATTGTTTACGGAACGCGCCTGTCGCGCGATGCCTCGCGCTTGAACGACGAAGGCCGCCGCGACAAATTTTATTATGCCCGCCGCCTTCTGCCCTGGCTGACGAATTTGCTGTTCGGAACGCAGATCACCGACGAGGCAACCTGCTACAAGATGTTCCGCCGCGCCGTGCTGGAAGCTATTCCTCTGCGCTGTGCCAAATTTGACTTTTGCCCGGAAGTGACGGCCAAAGCCCTCAAGCGCGGGTACAAAATCTACGAGACGCCCATTCACTATCACCCGCGCACCGAAGCGCAGGGCAAAAAAATCGGCTGGCGCGACGCCGTTGATGCGGCCTGGGCGCTGCTGAAATTTCGTGTTCGGGACTAAATTCTTATGTCTATTACGGTCATACAGGTACAGACGCCGGCGGAATTGGAAGAATGCTTTCGTATCCGCAAGGCGGTTTTCGTGGAGGAACAGGCCGTTCCGCTGGAACTGGAACTGGACGAATACGACGACACGTCCGCGCATTTTTTGCTGCGGGAGGGGGAAACGCCGCTGGCAACTGCGCGGCTGCTGGACAAGCACGGCCTGGCGAAGATTGGCCGCGTCGCCGTACTGAAAGAAGCGCGGGGGCGGGGGTTAGGGCTGCGTCTCATGCAGGCAGTTTTGGACGAGGCCCGGCGGCGCGGCTTTCAGGAGTCTGTGCTGGATTCCCAGACTTATGCGATTCCATTTTACGCGCGTCTGGGCTTCGTGGCGGAAGGCGAAGAGTTTGATGACGCCGGCATTCCTCACTTTTTGATGCGGCGACGGCTGTAAAAAGACCCCACTGCCAAAATCTCCGTATCCCCCCAGCCAAACACGCGCCCTGCCTGTGCCTCAGCCACCAGCGCCTTCACCTGCCGGATAATCGCGCGCTTCACGTCTGCTGAAACCCAGAACGGATACGGCAGCCGCTCAAAGTCCTTGCCCTGGATATTTTTCGTGTGGTTGATCACGTTTTTGAGCAGCATTTGACAGAGGGGCGAAAAAGTCCAGCCAAGAATAAAGTAGAGTTCGTCCGCCGGGACGTTTTCCCGCAAAAACGCGCAGGGAGCGCCGCTGTCCAGAATGCAGCCCGGCGGCAGGTAACGCGCGTTTAATGTTTGCGAGATAAGCTGCCAGGTCAGCCCTTCGCGCCCGAAAAACTTCTGCCCGCCTACTCCATGCAGATACCAGTTGCCGTTCTTCTTGAATGTCAGCACGGCGTCGCCGTCGTCTTTCCAGTAGATCGCCTGGGACGGGGGCACGTAGACAATCGTGCGGGAGGCTTTGTTGTACGGACGGTAATCGGGGTCGGGGAGAGTCACTTGCAGCGGCTCCGCGCGGCGTATGATGTTGACATTGCGCCGCGCTTCTTTCCGGCACGCCCACTGGGCAATCTCGGCCCGCTTCTTCGGCCCGATCCATCCCAGCCGCGCCCGCTGTATTTCCCGCGCGAGGGTGATCGGCTCCTCACAAAATGTAAATTCGTAAGGCTCCGTGATTTTGCCGTTCACAATAGGGCGCACGAACAATTCATTTGCGCCCACCGTCATGCCGCTGGTCGCCACCACAAAATCGCTCAGTTTCGGCCCGGCGAAATACGGCGCGTAGTCCTCCGTAATTTGCCACGAATGGTTCCCTGTCAGCCCGATCTGCTCCCGCCGGACTGGTAAGCCGTCCACAGTCACCGAAGCTGCCGGGCCGGTTTTGGCGAAATCCAGCACGAGCATCGCGTATTTTGTTTCTTCCGAAAACAAGGCCAGTCTTTCGGCTTGCGGCTGCCCGCTGTCCAGCAGCCAGCGGCGAAGGCCCTGCATGGTATTGATCGTCAGAAACGTATCGCTGCAAATAAAGCGCAGATGCCCGCCGGGTTTTAATAAATCCAGGCACTTGACCAGGAAAAACGCATAGGTTTCTTTTTTGATTTTCAGACCGCCCCGCCGGCCTAATTCGCGGTCGAGCTGATCCTGGAGGTCCGGGGCAATCGTGCCGCCAAAGGGCGGATTGCCGATGATGTAATCAAAAGGGTGGGGGAGAAAGGTTTGAAAGAAATCCGCGCAGACGAAATTGTGCCGGGGCGGGCAATAGCCCCAGCGCGCGGCAATGCCTGCCAGACACTCTTCCAGCAATGCGCCGTCAATTTCCACTCCGTACAGATTGCGCGTGAGGATTTTATCCAGCCGCTCGGCAACCGGGCCGTCATAGAGGGGCAGAAACTTCTCAATCAGCGGCAGGATAAATGCGCCGTTTCCCAGGCTTGGTTCCAGTACGCGGTCGGACAGGGTGAACGTCAGGCTTTCCACTAGCCGCCGGGCCGTCTCAGGCGGCGTCAGGAATTGACCCAGTTGGCGCTTTTTCGCTCGCTCTGTTTTGGTCTGGCTCATGGGCAGCAATAGGCGTGCATAGAGCAACCGGCGCGAGGGAATGAATTCCTCCCGCTGAATAAAACCGTCCTTCGGACGGAGAAAATCGACTTGCGGCTCCTTTTTTCTTTTTCGTCCGCAGGACGATTAAACGCGAGCGAGAGGAATTCATTCCCTCGCTTTTTATCTGCCGATTGTCACTCCGCCAGCGTCTCCCGGCCCGGCGGCGGCTGAAACGCGAGATGGCGGAATTGCGGCCAGCCTTCTAAATCCTCGCCGTAGTCTTCCGGGTCATCGCTGAAGAAATAGTCGTATCCTGTAAATACATGTTCAAACGGCAGGCCGGCGGCCTGCGCGACGGCATCCAGCGGCCCGCCTGCAAACTGGCCGGGAGCGTCCTGGGCCGCACGCAGGATTTGACCAAAGCGCAGCGGCGGCACTTGCAGAATGGGCGCGAGGGCGTCCGCCTGCCCCTCGTACCGGGCTATTTCTTCCGGCGTCTCGGCGAGCTGCGTCGGGTCATCGGCGAAGCGGTCACGCACCGCGCCGTTTTCGTAATAGGTATAGCCCCAGTGAATGTCGTCGGCCACCCACGCTTCCAGCGCGGGCGCTGCCAGCGACTGCGACAGGCATTTTGCCAGCAGGCCGCTGTCCTGCCAGTCGTCCACATAGACCGTGACCCAGCCGTGTTTCGTCGCGCCGCTGACCATCACTCCGTACCAGGCGTCACCGTCCGGGAGTCTGTCTTCGTTTTCCACCATGACAGATGCGGGTTCATCGCTGAGGAGCCCAAAGCCTTCCGCGGTGAACACTGCCCTGACCGCTTCGCATACCCGCGCCGCGTCCTCCGACTTCACGCTGACATTGATATAATAGCCGCCCATTACTTCACTCTTAGTCCCTTCGGCACGACGGCGCGGTCCAGTAACTCAAAGCCCCACTGCACCAGCAGGGCCAGCGCGGCGGCGGGAATGGCCCCGGAGAGCAGCAGCAGATCATTGTTGTTTTCCAGGCCCTGACTGATTCGATTGCCGTACCCGCCTGCGCCGATAAACGCCGCAATCGTCGCCGTGCCGACGTTGATCACGGCAGCGGTCTTGATCCCCGCAAAAATGGAGCGGGCCGCCAGCGGCAATTCAATCAAGCGCAGACGCGCAAAAGGCGGCAGTCCCAGTGCCAGGGCGGACTCGCGCAGAGACGGCGAAATATCGGTCAGGCCGGTGTAAGTGTTGCGGACAATCGGCAGCAGGGAGTAAAGAAACAGGGCGACAATTGCCGGCAGCGGCCCAATCTGGTGCAGCAATGGGATGAGAAAGGCCAGCAGTGCCAGAGAAGGGATTGTTTGGATGAGGCCGGTGACGCTGAGAATCGGCTGCGCCGCCGACGGCGTTCGCGCCGCCCAGATACCGAGCGGAATGGCAGCCAGAATGCTGAGGGCAAGCGAGACGAACACCAGAAACAGATGCTGGCGCGTTTCCGGCCAGAAGTCCGGCGCAAAGAGCGTTGCCCAAAAGCCGCTGCCCGATTCCTGCGCTGACGGAGACCCGCTTTTGCCGGATAGAAACGCGGCGGCGACGGCCACCGGGGTTTGGTTCTGCAATTCCACCTGTGCGTTCAAGGCAATCATTTGCGGGGCCGTAATCTTGCCCGCGAGCTTTTGCAGCGCGGCCCAGGTGCGCGGCAGGCGCGTCGGAACGTCTTTTCGGTACAGCAGCACAGCATCATAGGCTGGGAAATAATGCTTGTCGTCGGTCAAAACACGCAGCTTGTATTTGGCAATTTTAGAATCGGTGGAATAAATGTCGGTGACATCAATCTGCCCGCCTGCAATCGCTTCATAGGCCAGGCCATGATCCAGGCCCTGCGGCGACTCGAAGGGGAGATTATACGCCGCTTTGACGCCGGGCCACCCATCGGCGCGTTTGAGAAACTCCTGCGACAGCCCGAGTTTCAGTTCCGGGTGCTTCGCCAGGTCGGAAAGCGTTACGATGTTCAGCTTCTGCGCCTGATCCTCGCGCATCGCCAGGGCGTAAGTATCGTTGAAGCCGAGCGGGATACCCGCCGCCAGCCCCAGCGGTGCAAGCCGGGCATTCATCGCCGGCAAATCCAGCGTTTCTTTGGTCTTCAGCAGCTCCTGCGTGATCGTTCCCGTATATTCGGGATAAATGTCAATGCTGCCGCTTTGCAGGGCCGCGAAGACGATGCCTGTATTTCCCAGCCCGGATTGGTGCGCTGCATGAGCTTCCCCGACGGCATTGGTCGTCTGCGTGACGATCTCGCCCAGAATTCGCGACTCGGCAAAGCGTTTGGACCCGACGTTCAGCGTCGGCGTCTGTGCAAAGGCAGGCAGGGCGAGCAGCAGGAGCAGGATCACGAATTTACTGCTCACGCCTGCCCCTCCACTTTTGTTTCCGGCATCGGAGGCAGGGGAGAACGCTGGGCGCGAATAAAATCGGTGACATACGGCTCGGCGGGGTGATGCAGCAAATCGTCCAGCGTTCCCGCCTGCACGATGGAGCCTGCGCGCATCAGCACAATGGTGTCGCCGAAATAGGCCGCTTCGCCCATGTCATGCGTCACCAGCACAACAGTTTTCCCCAGCCGCGCGAAAATCGCTTTCAATTGTTCCTGTAATTCCCTGCGGGTAATCGGGTCCAGTGCGCCCAGTGGCTCGTCCAGCAGCAGCAGCGGCGGGTCCAGCATCAAGGCTCGCATCAGGCCGACGCGCTGCCGCTGGCCGCCGGAGAGATTGGCTGGATAGCGGGACAAAGATTCCTGCGGAAGCTGCACCAGCCCGGCCAGCTCGGCCATGCGGTTCTGAACGTCGCTTTCGCCGCGGCCCAGAAACCGAGCCAGCAGCGCGACATTTTGCGCGGCGGTCAGATGAGGGAACAAGCCGCCGTCCTGGATGACATAGCCCATCTCGTGCCGACGCCCTTCCATATTCTGCGGCGTCAGCGGCGCGTCGTTGATAATGACTTCTCCTGAATCCGGGGAAATCAGGCCGACGAGCAGGCGCAGCAGTGTAGACTTGCCGCACCCGCTGGGGCCGATCAGCACCGTAGTTTTGCCCGGCGCGAGCGTCAGCGTCGTCGGGGCCAGCGCGGTCTGACCGGCGTAAGTTTTGGAGACATTTTGGGCCGCAATCATAGGAGAAAATTCTAAGGCAGAGCGGCAGCCGGCGCGGCGGTCTGCGGCGGCGCGATGGGAAGGATGCCGCCGATGGCTTCCACAGCGCGCATATCAATGTAAATTAAGTTGGCGGTCGCTCCGGCTTTGGGCTGCGGCGGGTTGACCGGAGAATTGGTCGTCGCGACATTGTAGCAAACCAGAAATGTTTCCCCGCCGACGGTCAGCATCTCGCCGCGCGTGGCGTACATGCTGGACTGCCCCTGCGCGTCCACCAGGCCCACCAGATGATAACTGGAATCAATCTGCTCGGCTTTCAGTGTCACTGGGTAGGTTTTTCCGGTCAGCATTTCCGCCATCGGCCCGGCAGCTACCGCCGGAGCAGGCGCGGCCAGCGCCGTCGGCGTCAGCCGCGTTGCCGCCAGTACCAGGCCCATTCCGGCAAGTGCGCCGCCGAGCAGCGTGGTCGTGAGTAACGCTTTTTGGTTCATGGTTATGCTTTCAAATGATGCGTGCTGCCGCGCTCGGTGAGCGGGATGGCTGCCAGCCAGTCGGGGAGGGCATCCGGGGCGAACTTTTCGACATTCAGCGAAAGCAGGGCTTCCAGCGGGACACCGAAATCAATTGTGCCGCCGCTGCGATCTGCGAGAACACCGATGCCGACCAGGTTGCCCTGATACCCTTCAATCACTTCCATCGTATCGCGCACACTGCCGCCGGTGGTCAGAATGTCGTCCACCAGCAGGACGTTCTCGCCCTCGCGTATCTCAAAGCCCCGGCGCAGGACGCGGCCCTTGCCGTCGTCGCCGCGCTCGGCGAAGATGCCGCGCACGCCCAGGTTCTTGGCGACCTCATAAGCCAGCAAAACGCCGCCGGTCGTGGGGCCGACGACCACCTGTACTTCGTCCCCGGCAAACCGCTCGGCGATTTCCTTGCACAGCCGCTCCACATAGGGCGGGAATTGCAGCACCTGAAACTTCTCTAAATAAACCGCGCTGTGGTAGCCCGATGCCAGCAGAAAATGGCCTTCCAGCAGTGCGCCGGAATCTTTGAATATCTGCAACGCTTCTTCATTGGTCAACATAGCGGCACTGTTCGGCTTCCGTAGGCGCGATTCCTGCCTGCGGAAAATCGCGGGAAGTGTCTCAGATCGGTCGGTCGGTCTGTGGGCCATCGCGAGGGAATAAATTCCTCTCGCTGCAAATGATCGTCCTTCGGACGAAAGCATCAGACACTCGGCAGTCCTCCTACGTCCGAAGGACGACTAAATTAGAGCGAGAGGAATTCATTCCCTCGCCATAACCGCTGTCAAATAGACACTCCCCGAATGCGGCTGAACTTGACTCGGACGGGCGGAAACCGGTACACTAGAGCGGATTTCATGCGGCGCACCCCGCCCGATAAGGCTATGGCGAATCAAACGACGGCATCCCCGGCTCCGGTCGGCCCGGCAGCACTGCTGGCAGACATTCGGCCCCTGAAAGCGGCGCTGAACCCGTTTGTGGCGGTGCTGACGTATCTTGGCGAGATTTTGATCCTGCTGGGCCAGACCATCAAAGCGATCCGAGGGGGAGTGAATGCCCGCGATTTACTGGAGCAAATGGCCTCGCTCGGCGTCAACTCGGTGTCCATCGCGCTGCTGACCACGACGACTTCGGGCGCAGTGCTGGCACTCTATTTCGCGCCGTTTCTTAAGCAGTACGGGGCGGAAGGCTTTACCGGCGCGGTGGTGGCGCTGGCGATTACGCGAGAACTGGCCCCGGTGCTGACGGGCGTGGTGGTCGCGGCGCGGGCCGGCTCGGCGATTGCGGCGGAGCTGGGGACGATGAAGGTGACGGAGCAGATTGACGCTCTGCGCGCGCTGGCGGTCAGCCCGATTCAGTACCTGGTGGTGCCGCGCATTCTGGCCGCCGTGATCATGGTTCCGCTGGTCTGCGCGCTGGCCGACGCCGGGGGCATTTACGGCGGCTACCTGCTTTCCGAAACCGAAGGTGTGCTGCCTGCCACTTATCTCGACTCCATGAAGCAATTTATTGACCCGATGGATTTCGTGAAGGGCATTTTTAAAACGGTGATTTTCGGATTGATTATCGCGCTGGTCGGCTGCCATCAGGGGCTGGCGACACGCGGTGGGGCAACGGAAGTAGGCCGGGCGACTACCAATGCCGTCGTGCTGTCCATTGTGCTGATTTACCTGGCGAATTTCGTGCTGACGTATTTCATGTTCAGCCAGACGGTGTCGTTTTGAGGTCGGCGGCGCTGGCAGCGGAAAACGGCACGGACGCCCACTGGCATGAGCCGGCGTGGATTGAAGTGCGCGACCTGCGCTATACGGTGGGCGGCAAAGAAGTCCTGAAAGGCGTGACGCTCGGAGTGCCGCCCGGCGAAATCCTGTGCGTTATGGGTATGTCCGGGTGCGGCAAGACCACTCTGCTGCACTGCGTCGGCGGTTTGACCGCGCCGACCTCCGGCGAGATACGGATCGGCGAGTCGCAGATCGTCGGCATGAAGGAAAGCGAACTCAACACGGTGCGCGAGCGCATGGGCATGGTGTTCCAGTATGCCGCGCTGTTTGATTCACTTTCGGTGTTTGAAAATGTCGCGTTCGGCCTGCGCCGCCGCCGCCGCCTGCCCATAGACGACATCAAGCGCATGGTGGCCGAAAAACTGGCCCTGGTCGGAATGCCGGGGACGGAGCAGTTGTTTCCATCGCAGCTTTCGGGCGGCATGGCAAAGCGGGTCGGTCTGGCGCGGGCCATTGCGCTGTCCCCGGAAATCCTGCTGTACGATGAGCCGACATCCGGCCTTGATCCGGTCATCGCCAGCGTTGTGGACGAATTAATCATGCAAATGCGGGACAAGCTGGGTGTGACCAGCATTGTCGTCTCGCACAACATCACGAGCATTTTTCGCATCAGCGACAAGATCGCCATGCTGCATGAGGGCCATGTGCTGGCGACGGGAACGCCGCAGGAAATTCAAAACTGCGACAATCCCATTGTGCGGCAGTTCATTGAAGGCAAGTCGCACGGGCCGATAGATGTTGCGCGGCGGTAAGGGAAAAGTCCTGGAGACATGCCTTCGCCGCGACAAGTACCCACCCCGGCGCTGCGCGCCGGCCCTTTCGAAACGGGAGGGCAGGCAGGAAGTGGATATTAGGCTTTCTTGATTTTACGGCAGGTACCGTCAGGACGCCAAAACTTCGCGATTGTCTTCGCGATTGTCTTCCCGCTCACCTTCCCGTTTCGGGAGGGTCGGCGCGCAGCGCCGGGGTGGGTTTCGGTACGGAAACGAGTTTTAGTTTATGGCGACACTGGGAAATGCAGGACGGGTTGGGGCAGTCGCGGTGATCGCCGCCGCTTTGTTTAGCGCCATGTATGTTTTTTTGCATGGCAGCCTCGGAAACGCCCATACGTATTCGCTGGATGTCATTTTTGACAATGCGCGCGGTGTCACGCCGGAAACTCCGGTCACACTGGCCGGAGTGCAGATTGGCAAAGTGGAAACGGTGCGGCTGACGCCGGACCAAAAAGCAGACCTTAAACTGCAAATCAAGGAAAGTTTGAACGGCCAGGATGTTCACATCCCGGTGGGGTCGCGCTTTACGATCAGTACGCCCCTGCTCGGCACCAGCGGAACTATTTTAGTGGTTCCTCCGGCCGATTCCGCGCAGCAGCCGCCGATTCGGGAAGGCGCGATTGTTAAAGGCGAGAACACCGGCGATCTGACCGCATCGTTTGACAAAGCCACGCTGCTGCTGGATCAAGTGACGCAGACCACGAAAAAAGTCAATCGCCTGCTGGATGCCGCCAACAGCGCCGCCACCGACCCGAAAATTCACGGCACTTTGGTGCAGACGCTGGACAATGTCAATGCCGCCTCCGCCAACGGGCTTCAGCTCACGCAGCGGCTGAACGGCCTGCTGGTAGACGACAATGCCCAGGTCAAACTGCTGCTGGCACAAACACAGGCAGGCGCGCAGGTTTCGCTGAATAACATTGCCCAGACAACGGCGACAATTCGGGATACGACTCGTGAAAACAAGGCACAGATCAGCGCCATTGTTCGCAATCTCGATGATACCACTTCGGCGGTAGCAGGAATTACGGGTCAGGTTAATAACACGCTCAAGAACGGCGTCACGCAAAATTTGGCCGCGACGGTTGCAAACCTGAAAACGACCACCGACAAGCTTAATACCATTGCCGGCAGCTTCCAGAGCCTGACGACTGACCCGAAGGTGCAAAGCAATCTGCGGGAAACCGTCGCCAACATTCGGGATGCCAGCGAACAGGCCAGTTATCTGGTGGAGCGGCTAAACCACATTGCGGGCGGGCGCAGGAAAGCTGCCGCTGTGGTGCTGGGGCCGGGCGGGGGCGCTCTTATTCTGCCGAATGCGCCCGCCGTTCCGACCGTCACGCCTGCTCCGTCACAGGGCGCGCCTTATTACCTGCCGCGCGTGGACTTTCTGCTCAATACCCGCGCGAAGCACTTTCGCACTGATTTGGATGCTGTTGTTCCCCTCAGCGTCGCGCCGGTTTCATTTGCCCGCGCCGGTATTTATGGTTTTGGCGACAGCAACAAACTGATTTTGCAGGCAGGCCGGGGCATCGGTAAAACCGGCAGAATAGATGGGCGCGCCGGGCTTTATGCCTCCAAACTCGCCGTGGGCGGCGATTATGGCCTGGGGCAGCCTGTCACGCTTTCGTTTGATCTGTACGACCCGAACAATTTTCACCTGGACGCGCGCGGGGTACTCAAACTCGCGCCGGAACTGGGCCTGATCGTCGGCGGCGAGGACTTGACCCGGCACAGCAGCGGTCTGGTTGGTCTGGAATACCGTCAGTCACGATAATCCATTTTTGTAGAAATCACACACGCAAAGGAAAAACGCACATGAAAGTCATACTCTTGCAGGACATTGAACATCAAGGCAAACAGGGCGATGTCGTCACTGTGGCCGACGGCTATGCCCGCAACTACTTATTTCCCCGCAAGCTGGCGGTGGAAGCCGGCGGCGGCGCACTGAAAAATCTTCAGGCCAAACACGCTCTTGAAGAGCGGCGCACCGAAAAACAGTTGCAGGAAGCCACTCAGACGGCCGGCCTGTTGAGCGAGAAAACGGTCACCCTGCGCGTCAAGGCCGGCGACAACAGCCGCTTGTATGGCCGCGTCACGGCGTCCGACATCGCCGACGCAGTCGCCCGCGACTTGTCCGTCAAGCTGGACAAACGCAAAATCGGCCTCCTGGACCCCATTAAAGCCATCGGCGAGTATGATATCCCGGTCAAGCTGCACCGGGACGTGACCGTGCCGCTCAAAGTCGCCGTCGTCGCCGAATAGTTTTTTCCTCTCGCTTTATTGCGCCCGTCCTTCGGACGGAAGAGAAAAGCCAACGGCTTTTCGTTTTTTGTCCTGTTCTTATGTTCGAAGGACGTGTATTCGGTAGCGAGAGGAATGTATTCCCTCGCAAACATGACTTGCATCGCCGGAGCGAGTTGTTATTCCCCCATGCCTGAACGCAGTGAATTCGAAAAACGCGGACGCTCCGGCGGACGCAACGGGAATGGCAGCAGCTTCGGCGGTGAAAACGGGGGCGGGCCGCTGGGTGCGCTGGTTCCACCCCATTCCATCGAAGCCGAGCAGTCCACGCTTGGGGCGATGCTGATTGAGCGCTCCGCCGTGGAAAAAGTCTTTGAAATTCTGCACAAAGAAGACTTTTACCGCGATGCTCATCAGACGCTGTTTGATGTCATTTCTCTGCTGGCCGAGCGCGACGAGCCGGTCGACTTTATCACCGTCCAGAATGAGCTGAAAAACCAGGACAAGCTGGACGCCGTGGGCGGCATTGCTTATCTGACTTCCCTGTTTGACACCGTTCCAACGGCGGCAAACGTCGAGTATTACGCCAAAATCGTCGAAGAAAAAGCCACGCTGCGCCGCTTGATCTCGGCGTCGCTGGAAATCATCGGAAGCGCGCGCGGCGAAGTGGAAGATGTAGGAGAAGTGCTGGACGAAGCCGAGCGCGCCATTTTCGGTGTCTCGCAGCAGCGCGCTGTCGCCTACTTTTCCCAGCTTCGCACCCTGCTCTATGATGTCTACGGCAAAGCCGAAGAACTTATGGAGTCGAAGGCGCAAATTTCCGGCCTGCCGACGGGCATCCACGACTTCGACATGATCACCTCCGGCCTGCAAAGCACCGATCTCATCATTGTGGCTGCCCGCCCCTCGATGGGGAAAACGTCTCTCTGCCTTTCCATCGCCGAGCATGTGGCTTTGAACGAACACAAGCCGGTGGCGATTTTTTCCCTGGAAATGTCCAAAGAGCAGCTTGCCCTGCGAATGCTGTGTTCACAGGCGCAAATCAATTCCCATAAGCTGCGAACAGGCCATCTTTCCGAAGACGAGTGGGGAGCGCTGGCGCAAGTCGTCCAGAACATGTACGACGCGCCGATTTTTATTGATGATGCGACCGACACGTCGGCGCTGACCATGCGCGCCAAGTGCCGCCGATTGATGGCCGAGCACAACGGTCTGGGCTTGATCATCGTCGACTATCTCCAGCTTATGCGCTCCCACCGGCGCACGGAAAACCGTGTTCAGGAAATCGGCGAAATCGCGCGCGGCTTGAAATCGCTGGGCCGTGAATTGAAAGTCCCGGTGATTGCTCTTTCGCAGCTTTCCCGCGCCGTGGAGAGCCGTGAAAACAAGCGGCCCATGCTGTCGGATTTACGCGAATCAGGCAGTATTGAGGCCGAGGCCGACATGGTTTGTTTTCTGTACCGCGAGGCATATTACAAGATGAAAGAAGCCTTCAACACCGAAGGCGCGGAACGGCCGGAGCGGCAGGCGATGGAAGAAACGGAGATCATTGTCGGCAAGCACCGCAACGGGCCGACAGGTATGGTGAAGGTGGGCTTCATGGCGGAGTATGCGAAATTCGTGGATTTGGACTTAACCCGCACGGATGAGCCGACAGGGTTTTAGGAGCGGGTGCGACGCGCAGAAAAGCGAGGGAATAAATTCCTCTCGCTGCAATTTGGTCGTCCTTCGGACGGAAGAACCCGACGCTCGCCATTATTCCTACGTCCGAAGGACAATTAATCGGCAGCGAGTGGAATTTATTCCCTCGCCAATTTCCGTATGTGGGCGCGATTTTTAGGACAACGAAATTTATGCTGAAGGTTTTGGTCATCGGCGGCGGCGGGCGCGAACATGCGCTGGTCTGGAAACTGGCGCAAAGCCAGCAGGTCAGCAAGATTTATTGTGCGCCGGGCAACGCGGGCATCGCGCTGCTTGCCGAGTGCGTCCCGCTGGCGATCACCGACAGCGAGGGCCTGCTCCAATTCGCCGTCGAAAATGGCATTGACCTCACCGTGGTTGGCCCGGAAATCCCGCTGATTGCCGGCATTGTCGATCTCTTTGAGCAGCGCGGCCTGCGAATCTTTGGCCCCGCCCGTGAGCCGGCCCTGCTGGAAGGCTCCAAAGCCTATGCCAAAGGGCTGATGCTGCGTTACGGCATTCCCACCGCGCATTTTGCCGCGTTTACATCGTTTGATGCCGCGTCCTATTACCTCAAATCCCACTTTGAAGCCCAGCCGCAGGCTCCCCTGGTCGTCAAAGCGGACGGCGAAGCAGCCGGCAAAGGCGTCTTTATCTGCCGCACCAACATCGAGGCGCAGGACGCGCTGCAAAAAATCATGCAGGATCGTATTTTTGGCGCATCGGGTGAAACGGTTGTGGTGGAAGAGTTCTTGGAAGGTGAGGAAGCCTCGCTGATGGCATTCACCGATGGCACGACGATTGTTCCCATGCTGCCGGTGCAGGATCACAAACGCGCGTTAGACAATGATGAAGGCCCAAACACGGGCGGGATGGGCTGTTATGCGCCTGTTCCGATGATCACTCCGGCTATCTATCAGCAGGCCGTCGACCAGATACTGCGCCCGGTGGTGGAAGCCATCCGTGAGTCAGGCATTCCCTACAAAGGTGTTTTGTATGCCGGAATTATGATCGGTAAGGATGGCTCGCTCAAAACGCTGGAGTTCAACTGCCGTTTCGGCGACCCGGAAACACAGGTCGTGCTGCCGCTGCTGGAAACCGATCTGGTAGACATTCTGCTGGGCGTCACCGACGCCCACCTGGACGAAGTGGATGTGCGCTGGAAGCCGCAAAGCGCGGTTTGCGTCGTGCTGGCTTCCGGCGGGTACCCCGGCGCGTATGCAACCGATTTGCCGATTGAGGGACTGGAACAGGTCGCGCATCTGTCGGATGTGGTGGCGTTCCATGCCGGGACAAAGTTTAACGACGAGGGGCAAGTGGTCACGGCGGGAGGGCGCGTTCTGGGCGTCAGTGCCATTGGCGACGATTTCACGCAGGCGCGCGCCCGTGCCTACGCCGCCGTCAAAAGCATCTCGTTTGACCATATGCACTTTCGCACCGACATCGGTCACCGGGCAGAGAAGCCGGATTAGGAACCTAACCCCGGCGGCTTGCCGCCGACCCTTCCCTAACAGGGAAGGGTAAAGCAATACGCAAATCTTTCCTCTTTTCACCCTCCCTTAACAGGGGAGGGGCGCCGCTTGCGGCGGGGAGAGGTCTTTCACAGGAGAACTTATGCGCGTCATCATGCTCACCTGGGAGTATCCTCCCAAAATCGTCGGCGGCATCTCGCCGCATGTGTATGGCCTGGCGCACGGGCTGGCCGCACAGGGCGTGGAGGTCCATGTCATCACCTGCGAACATCCCGGCGCGGCGGCAGAGGAAGTGGAAGACGGCATCCATCTTTACCGCGTGACGCCTTCGGGGCCGGGCAATGACTTTATCCACTGGGTACAGCTTCTCAATGATGCCATGCTGGCGCGGGCCGACACGCTGATCCCCGAACTTCTGGCCGCAGACTCCGAGTCGCCTCTGCTGCTGCATCCCCACGACTGGCTGGCGCATTTTGCCGCTGCTTCGCTCAAGCATAAATATCATCTGCCGCTGGTGGCGACCATTCATGCCACGGAATATGGCCGCAACAGCGGTATCAAAGGGCCGACTCAGGAGTATATCAATTCGGTGGAGTGGCAGCTTCAGAACGAAGCCTGGCGGCTGATTGTCTGCACCGAGTTTATGAAACGCGAGTGTGAATATGCCCTGCATACGCCCTGGGACAAGATGGATGTGGTTCCCAATGGGGTGGACGCCGCCAAGTTCCAGCTTCCCGATTTCACGCCCGAAGAAAAAGCAGCCTTTCGCGCCCGGTACGCCGCGCCGGAAGAGAAAATCATCTTTTTCGTGGGCCGCATGGTGCGCGAAAAAGGCGTTCAAATTCTCATTGAAGCCCTGCCCAAAGTGCGCTGGGGCTACCATGACGCCAAACTGCTCATCTGCGGCGGTGGTCAGCGCGATCACCTGGTCAATCTGGCGGCCTATCTCGGCATGGAGCGCCATGTGTATTTCGCCGGCTTTGTTCCTGACGAAGATTTGCAGAAAATCTACAGCATCAGTGACATCGCGTGTTTCCCCAGCCTGTATGAGCCGTTCGGCATTGTCGCTTTGGAAGGCATGGCGGCGGGCCTGCCCGTCGTCGTGTCCGACGCCGGGGGATTGCCGGAAGTGGTGGAAAACAATGTCACCGGAATTACGACCTATGCCGGAAATCCGAACTCTCTGGCCGACGGTTTGCTTAAGCTGCTGCATGAGCCGGAGACAGGCCGCCGTTTGGTCGCCGCCGCGCATGAGCGCGTGCTGACCACCTTCAACTGGGACACGATTGCCACGCAGACGGCTGCCGTTTATCAGCGTGTCTGGACAGAATATGAGGCCGGGGGCTGGCAGCCTCCTGATCTGACGCCGGCTCTGCTGCCGGAAGAGACAGTATAAAGGGCAACGGGAGCGTGACATGCCTTCAACGAAAGTCGGTGTGATCGGCTGCGGCAACATCAGCAATGTTTACCTGGAATCCGGCAAAAAGTTTGACATTCTGGACATTGTGGCCGTCGCCGATCTGGACGAGGAGCGGGCAAAAGCCAAAGCCGCAGAACATGGCATCGCCCGTGCCCTGCCTGTGGCGGCGCTGCTGGCCGACCCGGAGATTGAGATTGTCATCAATCTGACGGTTCCCGCCGCGCACTACGAAGTCTGCAAAGCGATCCTGGAAGCGGGGAAGCACGCTTATGTGGAAAAGCCGCTGTCTTTGACCCGCGCGCAGGGGCGTGATCTTCTGGCAGCCGCACAGGCTAGAGGGCTAAGAATCGGCGGCGCACCCGATACATTTTTGGGTGCAGCGGGGCAAACCTGCCGCAAACTGGTCGATGACGGAGCCATCGGCCAGCCAATTGCCGCGACAGCGTTCATGCAGGGGCGCGGCGTGGAAGCGTGGCATCCCAACCCAGAATTTTTTTTCAAGCCCGGCGGCGGGCCGATGCTGGACATGGGGCCGTATTATTTGACCATGCTGATCTCGCTGCTGGGGCCAATTCGGCGCGTCACGGGGTCCGCACAGATGTCGTTCCCGGAGCGGCTGATTACCAGCCAGCCGCTTTCGGGGCAGAAGATCATCGTGGAAACGCCTACCCATATCGCGGGAGTTTTGGACTTCGCAGGCGGAGCGGTGGGAACCATAATCACGTCGTTTGATGTGTGGGCGCACAACCTGCCGCCGATTGAAGTGCATGGCTCGGAAGGCTCGCTGTCGGTCCCCGACCCGAATATGTTCGACGGCACGGTAAAACTGTACCGCGACGGCAAATGGGAAGAAATGCCGCTGACGCATGGCTATGCCGAAAATAGCCGGGGACTCGGCGTGGCGGAAATGGCGCAGGCCATCGGGGAAAACAGGCCGCATCGGGCCAGCGGCGAGCTGACCTATCACGTTTTGGACGCGATGTATGGGTTTCTGGATGCGTCGGAACAAGGCCGGCACTATTTGATGGAAAGCGCGGGCGTCCGCCCGGAAGCCCTGCCGGAGAAATGGCCGGAAGAATAAAAAAAGACGGACGAGGCAACTGGCCTCGTCCGTCTTTTTTTTCGGCCCTGCGTTACCCGTTACCGTCCCTTACCGTCCAGCTCTTCCACGTCCACGTCTGTGCGGCGAACTGTGTCATGCACGGTTTCCGTCCGCTCAGTGGCTGTTTTGCCAACGACCACTTCCTCGACGACCCGTGCTTCTTTGGATACCACGGCGACTTCCGAAGTTCCGGTAACCTCCATCGAGCCTTCGCGGAACGCATCGTCTGCCGCAGTGACGGCGCGATCTACCGGGCGGCGATCTACGGTGACATGCTCCTCGTGCAGCGTGACGCTTTCCTCCACAGGCCGCTCGGTCACAAAGGTGTGGACGCGCGCCCCGCCGCTTTGCACCTGGCGCTTGCCGACCGCGAGTTCTTCCTCAATAATTGGGATGACCTGCGCGCGCTCGGCGGTAATTTGTGCGGGCTGATACGGCGCGGCATCGGGGCTGTAGCCCGTGTAGCCGTTCTTGCGATAATACGCGCCGCGATCTTGCACATCTACGGCCCCATGCTGATCCAGAATGGCGACGACTTCATTTGCCATCTCATCCGGCGAGTTCACCGTCACCAACGTTCCGCCCCGGCGGACGCCTTCCGCATAATACTCAGCGTCTTCTTTGGGAATGCCCAGGTGGGTCAGATAACCCAGCAGGCCGCCCGCAACGGCGCCGATGCCTGCGCCGGTGAGCGCCGCCAGCAATGGCCCGGCGGCCAGCAGCGGACCAACGCCGGGAACCGCCAGAAAGCCCAGGCCGATCAGCAGGCCGCCGATGCCGCCGACTGCGGCTCCGGCGGTGGCATCTTTCCCGGCAGCATTTGCCGCCGGCGAGGCGCCATCATTCAGGTCTTCCTGTCCGGTATATCCTGTGCTGGTCTGATTGGCCGCGATGCTGATGTCGGCGCGGGGAACACCCGCGTTGATTAAATCCTGCACGACTTTTTGCGCTTCGGTAAAGTCGTCAAAAAGACCGATTACTGTTTTTGCCATTTTTTTATGCTTTCTTGAATGTTTTTGGAAAATGCTTACGGGGCAACCGTAAGCTGGCTGATAACCTGCGTGACGCCCTTGATTTGTTTGGCATCGTTGATCGCCGCCGTGACCTGTGCCGGGCTTTTTTGCCGCCCGCGCAGGACGACGACTTGGCTTTTCGTGTCAACATTGATAGTGCGCGCGGCGACATTGGTGTCGGCAATCAAGATATTTTTGACACGCAGAGTGATCTCGGCATCGCCCAGCGCACCGGCCGGGTTTTTAGAGGGCTTGTTCATCATGGTGCCACCGGGACCGCCGGGCGTTTCCGCAGGCGTGGCTTTCGTGGTCGCCGTCGCGCCCGCCCCCGCCGCCGGAAGGGGAGTGGTCGTGCCGCTGGCATCGGCGGCTGCCGGAGAGGCTTTCGGCGTGCCGCTTGCATCACTGGCAACCGGGCCAGGCGTTGGGTTCGCCGTGCTGTCGTGGCCGTTGCATCCTGCCAGCATGATAAGTGAAAGGCAGGCCACAGGGGCAGCGGCAAAGAAAATACGGGGCAGTTTAATTTTTGTGTTCATATTAATTTTTGTGTTCATAGGGTTTCCTCTCCAGAAATTCTCTCCACAGCGACTTCTTCGCTGCGAAGTGTCACCGACTGCGGCGCGTGCGTTTGTGTTTGACGCCGCGTGATATGCAGTTCTTCTTTCAAGCGCAGTCGTTTTTCCACCACCAGCACTTCTTCCAGCACCGGCACAATCATCATGTCGCCTTCGTAGCGAACCGCCGGGGCGGCATCCACCATCAGGCCGACGGGGATGCGAAGCACTTCGACATCTTCGCGCAGAAGCGGCTCGTCCACGACTTCTTCCCGTTCGGTCACGGTTTTGACAAGGCGCACCTGTCCGGTCTCAACGGTTGCTTTTCCGACCCGCAGTTCTTCGGAAACTAGCGGCACAACAACGACTTCCTCAGTTATTACTTCGGTTTCGGCTAAATCAGTTTCGGCTAAATTCGGCATCGAAGTTCTCCTGGGCGCGGCTTTAGATTTTGTGCAAAACAAAGTGTACCACTGCCAGCGCGACGACGGCAATCACTATGATAATCACAATCGGAATAAGCATCTTGGACAGAGGCGACGCATCAGCGGATGCCGGGCGGTCATAAACGCGCACGGTCTTGGGATCGGGGGATTGAGGAGTACTCATGTTGCTTACATTTTATATTTCTGCCTGAATAGCAGGCTTGAAAGAATAGGGCAGTGCAGTGTCTTATGCCCATTCAAACAGACACTTAAACAAAGGCTGCCTGGCATCGGTCAGTGAAAAAGAATACCGATCAAAGCAGCCACTACCAGAATCACACCAAGAGGAACGCGGCCTGTGAGCGTCAGTCCGAGGCTTCCCAGTACGATCAAAACACTGCGACTGGTCAGGCCGGCACCGCGCAGCAGTGAAAACAGCACGACGGCAAAGATGCCGACGACCGCAAGCCCCAGCCCGCGCACAAATCCTTCCACCGCGGGATGGTGCTGGATATGCCGGTACAGACGATCCACGGCAAGAACAAGAAACGGGGGCAGAAGAATAGCCAGCAGGGCGAGCAGCGCGCCGCGCGTCCCCGCCGTGAGATACCCCAGGCTGATGACCCACAGGCCGTTCGGCCCCGGCGAGACCTGCCCGACCGCCAGCGCCTCGCCGAATTGCCGCTCTGTCGCCCATCCGCGCACCGTCAAGTCGCTGTGCAGGCTGGGAAGGTTGCCCATGCCGCCGGTGGAAAACAGGGATGCTTTCAGGAGAAGCCCAAAAAACACAAGAAGGTTCATTGGCCGGCCCGTCTTTGGCCCGTCCTTCTTTTTCGGGCTTCCTCGCGTCCCCAGCCGAAGAGCGCCCCCGCCACGCCTGCCGCGCAGAGAACCAGAATGACCGGCGGATGCCACAAGGCCGCCACCCCGGCTCCCAGAAGCAGGACGAGGCCAAAACCCAGCGAAACTTTCCCCTGACGCCGGCTGGCCGCCAGCAGGGGACGAGCCATGCCCCATGCCGTCACCAGTCCGATTCCCACTGTCGCCGGGATCACAGCGCGCAGGGCTGCCCGCACGGCAGGCAACTCGCGGTAATGACTGTAAAATGCTGTAAACATGAGGGTAAGGGTGACACTTGGCAGGAGCAGGCCAAGCAGGCACAGAAAAATGCCCGCGCCACCTGCCAGACGCCGCCCGATGAGAATGGTCAGCGCCAGCAGATTGATCCCCGGCGCAACCTGGCACAATGTCCAGTCCCGGACAAACTCCGCCTCCGTCATCCATCCATAGTGGTCTATGGCCGTGCGGCGGATCAAGGCCAGCGTGGCCCCGCCTCCGCCAAACGATTGCAGTCCCAGCAGAAACCAGACGCGCAGAAGAAGACCGTAGGAAGGAGTGTTCACTTCATCAGCGGCCTGACGGGTTCACCCAGCGGCTGATACAAGGCCGTGTAGGATTCCCATGCGCCCTTTTCAAACAAATCTTTATACAAATTAGGGTACACTAACCGCCGTGCTTCGACGCCGCCTGTTTTCCATTGTTGCTCTTATAATGTTACTGGCTTCCCTGGTCTCCACCGAGACAGCAGAAGTCTGGTGTCGTGTTGCCGTCGGCGCGACAATGGATGCGGACGATGATGATGGCTTGTATTTTTCCTGCCGCAGCCAGGCCGATCCCCATGCTCCTGGGCTGTCTTTTTCCAGACCCCAATCTATCTCAGCGCACTCAGCCAGCTTTGTGGCTTCGCGGGATAATTCCATTGTTGATGAGCCTGGGTTCCGCCTGCCGCAGAGTGCGCCGGCAGTGCTTCCCCATTTTTCTCCGCGAATAAGTGTTGCGACGCAGACAGTGGCTTATGTGGTTGATCCTCGCGGCCCGCCGATACAGTCGCCTCGATTCGCCCATCCCCCGCCGCGCGGCCCTCCCCTTTCCTGACTTTCTTCTTTCTTTTCAATGGAATGCACTGAGCCGCTTTTTCACGCCTGCCCATGCTCCACAGTACCCACAGAAAGTTCAGGATATTTTGACACTGTATACCCACTCTTCGCTTGCCGTCGGCAGAAATGCAAAGCAGGCAGGTTTTACCCTGACCGAGATGTTAATCGTCATCGGCATCATTGCGATTCTCGCCGCGATCTTGTTCCCCGTGTTCCAAAATGTCCGCGAGAACGCCCGCGCAGCGGCTTGCCTGTCCAACTATCATCAAATCGGGCTGGCGATCCATATGTACGCAAACGATGCGGATGGTCAGACGCCGCCGGACGGTGGCTCATTCGGTGGTCTGATCGCCGACTGCCAGCCATACACGCGCAGCACGGCGATTTTTGCCTGTCCCAACGACTACGACCGGATCAAGGAAGGGCGGCCCGGCAGCTATCGCATGGCGAGTTTGTATCAGGGCCTTCCGATTTCGTGCGGCTGGAATGATCCCTACAATCCTGCTGTCATCGCCCAGCCCGCTCAAACCACGCTGGCCTATGAAGCCGAACAGGATTTCGGCCAAAGCACCATTGTGACTACCTATCGCCACCGGGGAGGGACGCAGATATTGGCGTTCGACAGCCATACTCGCTGGGTTCGGGGCGTTTCCAAAGACGCCGACGATTAAAGACAGAATGCCGCCTGGTCTGACTGGCTTGGCGGCTAGATTACTTCATCAGCGGCCTGACGGGTTCACCCAGCGGCTGATACAAGGCCGTATAGGATTCCCATGCGCCTTTTTCAAACAAATCTTCAAAAAACAGATACTGCTGCGCCCATCCGGCCATCGGGCCGAATTCATCGCGAAGCGTATCGCCAATAAACGCATAGGATTTTGACGACAGCGTTTTGGTGCTGGGCAGATGATTGCCGCCCAGATAATAGCGGTTGGCGATTTTGCGGACGTGCGTGTCCACAGGAATGGCGTCGTCTTTGTCCAGGGAAAACAGGCAGATGCAGTCGGCGATCTTTTCGCCCACGCCGGGAAGTGTCATCAGGGCAGCTTTGGCGTCGAGGTAGGGAAGCCCGCGCAGGCCGAGCAGCCAGAGCGGGCCGCCATTGTCCATCACAGCCTGGGCCGTCTCTTTGATATACCGGGCGCGGTAGCCCAGTCCCTGCCGGGCCAGATGAGCGATGTTGGCTTCCGCCAGGCGGTTGACGGGTGGAAACGCGAAATGCTCCAAGCCGCCCACTTCGCCGCCGGGCCAAGAGTCGCCGTATTCCCGGCACAGGGCGGCCAGGGTACGCCGTATGCGGTACAGCGGCGCGGCGGACGAGCAAAGAAACGAAAACAGGCACTCGACAGGGTCCTGCCGGATCACGCGCAGGCCGGCAAACGAGGTCATGGCCTGCGCGATATGCGGGTCATGGGACGCAAACTGGCGGGCCAGCGCAGGCAGGTTGACATCCAGACGGAAGTAGTCATGCAGCAAGGCCAGGTCGCGCGGCTTCGGGCCGGTTTCATAATACACCATGTCTCGATCCTGCCATAAGCGCACAAGCTGGTGGGTCATGCGCCCGGTCAGCGGGTCTGTGACGGGCAGCAGGCAAGCCCACCAGCCGGATTTGTCCCGCCGCCACCGAAACGTCTGGCCGCAAATGACCGTGTAATCGATTTGGAACTCGCTGATCGGGCAAGGGAAACTGGAAATCGCCATAAGTCATTGTACGCCGGGGGCGAGGCGTTTGTCAAACAGTGATTTGCCTGACACAGAGAAACAGCGAGGCTATACGCACTCCGCCTCACGGCGGCGGTGCGAAACGCCTCGCTGTCTCTTTTTCATTGTCGCTCTGATTCCAATTCAGAAGCCAAAGCGACTTTGATTTGGGGTGGGCAGATGGCAAAGGTGCGCCATTCATGACCGACAGGTAATTGCTTACCCGAAGGAAAGGCCGACCCGAAGGTTAAAAGGGCTTAACCCTCGCCACCGCCCTGTAAACTATGATCCAATTTTGATACCTCCTTCGTGTGTAAGATGCTTTATTATACCACGAATTCGCCGGCAAGGTTCCTGAATTTCGGGCGATTAAAGCGGAGATTTCTTCCAATCTTTCCAGTCGCGCTCCGTCGCTTCGCGCATGGTTTCCACAGCGGAATACAGCCAGCCGGAACGGCGTTTTCCCAGATCGTGCCGGACAGCTTTGATCCTGTCCGGGCTGCCGAGATGGATATTGGCCGTCTCCCAGCCCATCGCGCGCAGGAGCCGCCGCTCGTCTTTTTCTTCCCCCAGCGATTCCAGTGGGACACGAATGCAGTCGGGAGCCAGGCGGCGCAGTATCCACTGGCCGCGCAGCTCCACCAGCGGGTCGCGGCAGCGCACGGCGCGGGACAATGCGGCCTGGTACAAAATTTCCTGCGGCCCGACATGGTTGGCAGCCCAGAGCCACGCGGACGGAACCAGGGCTTTGGCCTCGCGGGCAATCTGTCCCCCGGCCCAGGCGGCCAGGCCGACAAAGCGCATATGGCCCAGGCTGCCCAGCCCGGCTCGGCGGCGAGCCACGCTGTAGGGGGGAGTGGGATGGGGCAGCAGATGTTCCAAGCCTTCGCGCGCACTGTCCGGCAGGCCGCTTTCCATCTCCGGCAGCGCGGCCATCTTTTTCCAGAACTGCACCGGGTCGCCCAGATCGCGCATCGCCGTTTCCCGCAGCCAGGCGTGGTCTTCGGCCAGAACGAATGGTTTGCCGCCGGCTTTCAGCCCGGCCTCGTATCCTTCTAAAATTTCGTCGCAAATCGGCGCACTGTCGCAGCGCAGCTCGGCCAAATTCGCGCTGACCGCCAGGCGCACCAGGTCCAGCGTGTATGGCATTTCGTGGGCTTCGTCAAAATCATTGACGCCCCAGATCAGCCGTCCTTCGGTGTCGCGCCAGGTGCCGAAATTTTCAATGTGCAAGTCGCCGACTGCCAGCAGGATTGGCGCTTTCGCCAGGGCCGGGCAGGCGTCGGGGAAAACCTGCGCCCAGCGGTAAAACGTGGAGCGCAGAAATGGGAACACGCCTGATGTCATCTGCGTGTGCTTGAAGGTGATGTCTGCCGGCACAAGCGTCGTATGCAAGGCCAGCCACGCTTCATACTGCGTGGTGGCTTTCTGGATGTTCATAAATGCTTATTTCGCCGCAACTTTGATGTCGGCGGGCTGAATGTCTTTCGGGATAAACTCGCGGTCGATCAAATCGGACATCTTCACTGGTTTTTTCATAATCCCCATTTGCAGCGCCATGTCTTCAATTTTCTGCAAATCGTCGTCCGTCGGGGTGAGCATGGAGTAGCTAACGCGGTCTTTGGGCTTGGTCAGAACGTATTCTAAGAGTTTCTCGTTCTGGCGGTACATGGGGGCGGCGATTTGCGCGGCCTGTACCCGATGTCCATCCGCCCACGCTCCCGAACGGGCGATGCCCATAACCAGATCGCGCACCTGATCGGGATGCTCTTTGATTAAATCTTCATGGACGACGAGGGCGCAGGAAATAAAGTGCGGCCAGATGTCTTTGGCATAATACAGCACCCGGCCCGTGCCGTCCACTTCGGCTTTAGCGGCAAATGGTTCGCCGACGAAATAGCCGTCAATAGCGTGGTTTGCCAGGGCGACCGGCATATCGGGCGGCGGCAGGGGAATGCACTTGATGTCGGTGTCTGCCATGCCCTGCTGGCGCATCAAGGCATGAAGCACCAAATTCTGATTGCTGTAGGGGCTGGGAATGGCGAATGTTTTGCCCTTCAAATCGCGCAGGCTTTTGGCGGGATCATCTTTGCGGACCATGATTTCCGAGCCGTCCCGGTGGCCCAGATAGCAGATTTTGACGGGAACTCCTTGTTCGCGCAGCTTCATGGCGAGGGGAACGATCATAAATGTCGCCTCCAGCTTTTTTGTTTTGACCGCTTCCGCCATAGTAGGAAAGTCGGTAAAGCGCTGCGAGTTGAAGTTCGTCCCCGAAGTGCTTTGTTTGGAGGCAAAATCGGTGACGGGACAGGTCAGGTGGCAGGTCACGGGCAGAAACCCGACCGTCAGCGTCTGCCTGGCTCCGGCTGCCGGGCCGGTATGAATGGTAGCGTCGGCCTCCGAATGATGCCAGGGCTGGAAGCGCAGCAGCGCGATGGCAGCCAGCGCGGCGACAACGCCGAGGGCAATTTTGAGGGATGAGGACATGGAAAGTTCTCCTTTGGAATGAAAATCACGCCGCTTCGTCTGAAGCCGGCTCCGAAAGGCCCAGATCGTGCAGGATACGCTCCACTGCTTCTCTTACCGAGGGATGCGTCAGCTCGCGTGGGCGCGGCGTCTCTAAAAGCAATTCTGTCTGCACCTGTGCGGGCCGCTCGGACAGTACCAGAATGCGGTCGGCAAGCTGAGCGGCTTCCTCAATGTCATGGGTGACAAAGACCACCGTGCGCGGGCGCAGGGACAGCAGGCGGGCCAGTTCGCGCCGCAGGCGCAGGCGGGTCTGATAATCCAGTGCGGAAAACGGCTCGTCCAGCAGCAAAATGTCGGAGCGGCCTGCCAGAGCGCGTGCCAGCTCCACCCGCTGCCGCATCCCGCCCGACAATTGATGCGGATAGTGGTTCTTGAATTCGTCCAGGCGGATCATGGAAAGCAGCTCAGTCACTTCCCGCGCTTTCTCCGCAGGATCGGCAATACCCCGCAGGCCCATTTCAATGTTGCCCTGCACGGTCAGCCAGGGGAACAAACCGTCCTGCTGATACACCGTCCGCAGAATGCCCTGGGCGGTCACGGTTCCCGAAGACGGCGCAATGGCCCCGGACAGTACATTCAGCAGGGTTGTTTTGCCGCAGCCCGACGGCCCTACCAGCACGACAAACTCGCCGCGCCGAATCGTCAGCGATAAGTTTTGCAGTACCGGCAGGCCGCCGAAGTCCCGCGAAACATGATCCAGATGCAAAGCGATGTCGGCGTTCATCTAGCGCTCGTAGCCCCACCGAACGCCCGGCAGGCGGGTCAATTGGGCCAGCAGGCGGTCCAGGCCGATGCCGAGCAGGCCAATGATAATCATGTAAAGCGCCACCAAATCCAGCCGCAGGGCGCTCCGGGCATCATAAATGCCGTACCCCAGGCCGTCCTTGCAGCCAACCATCTCCGCCGCCACCACGACAATCCAGGCCACGCCCGCCGTCACGCGCAGCGCCGTGATGACCTGCGGCAGAATAGCCGGCAGCGTCACCTGAAACAGCAATTCGCGCCCGTGAAACCCATAGTCGCGGGCCACGCGGAAGTGAACCACCGGAATGGTCGCTACTGCCGCCATGGTTGCCATTGCCAGCGGGAAAAACGAGGCCATAAAAATGAGAAAGATCGCCGCCGGGTCGCCGATGCCGAACCACAAAATCGCAAACGGAATCCAGGCCAGAGGCGAAAGATTGCGAAAAAAGTTGACCCCCGGCAGCAGGGCGGCGCGCACCAGGGGCCGGCTGCCCAGCCACAGGCCCAGCGGCACGCCCAGAACCACCGCCAGCGTGAAGCCGGCCCCGATGCGAAACAGCGACGCGACAATGTCGCTGCCTAATCGCCCTGTATGCACCTCGTCAGGAATGCTTTGCAGCACGGCCAGCGGCGAGGGGAAATCATAGTCTTCCACCAAAGGATGCCCCTGCACTTTGAGGGCAGGCACAGCGGCCCAGAGCGCTATCGCGCCCAGCAGAACCAGCCCCGGCAGAACCAGAGCCGCGAAGTCGCGGGGGGCTTTTCTTTCGGTCATAGTGTCATCATCATAGCACAAACAAGCCGGTCATTTCGCCAGTATTTTTTCCTGGTTGGCAATGATTGTGTTTTGATTTGCCACGATTTGATCCTGGTTTTTCAGGATGCTGTCGAGTTTGTCCTGGTTGGACTTGATTTGCTCCTGGTTGGCTTTGATGTCCTGCTGATTTACCAGGATTGTCTTTTGATTGTCTTGAATTGTCTTCTGGTTATCCAGAATAAGCTGCTCGCTTGCCATTGTGTATTTCTCCTTTGAAGTGATGGAACGAAAGTGATGGAACAGAAGCGTTTAAATTGGGCGGTAGCCATGCTGCGCCAGTTCGGCGCCCATTTCGGCATAAACCGCGGGATCATGCGGCGTCAGGGTTGCCAGGCCATCGACGTAGCGATTGTACATGCAGAAAGCCGCCGCGATCAAAACCGCATCGTGAATGGCTTGATCGTCCGCGCCTGCTTTTCGGGCGCGGATGACATCCGCATCGGCAACACGGCGTCCGCCCTTCTGCACTTTCCCCGCGATGACCAGCAGGGATTTGAGTTTTTCGCTGGTGGAAGCCTGCTCAAAGTCGGCCAGAACCGCATCTACCTGGCCGGCATCCGGGCCGAGAAGGCAGCGGGCGGCGGCCCCATGCGAACTCATACAAAAGACGCATTCGTTTTTCGCGGAAACAAACGCCGCAATCAATTCGCGTTCGGCGCTTGTCAGCGAGGATGGCCCGCGCAGAAGCGCCTCTGCCAGACCCAGCAGGTGCTGCCCTGTCTGGGGATACTGCCGCAGGGGACCACTGATGCCGGGCAATCCTTCCGGCAGAGTAACATGCGCCATTCTGTGTTCTCCCTCGCCCTATTTTACACGAAAAGCATCGGCAGTCTGCCGCGATGGCCGCCACCGGGCTTAAATGCTTAGCCGTCCCAATGTAATTTTCGGAGAGAGCCAAAGGCTGCCGCATTCTGCGGCGAGGTGAAAGAAATCGGACGCCAGGTGAAAAATCAGACTTGCCCATTGACACTCTCTTCCTCCTGTGTTAAGATTGAAAAATGGATAGAACGCTCTTGCACACAGTTTGGCAAATTGCCGATGACCGGCTTCGGCCCCAGGCCGCGGCGGCAGATCAGGGAGATTGGGACGGGCCGATCTCCGCAAATTTGCAGTGTCTAGGCCAGGCCGGCTTTTTCGGACTGGGAATTCCGGCAAAGCATGGCGGATTGGGTGCGGACGAAGTGACCCGGCATGAATACACCGAAATCCTGGCGTCTGCCTGCGGCGTGACGGCGTTTACCCAGCAGCAGCTTCAAACCGGGATTAAGTTTGTCGTGGAAGCGGACAACGCTGCACTCAAAGAGGATTTACTGCCGCCGCTGGCCGCCGGCCGTCTTCACTGCGGAATTGCCCTGTCGCATCTGCGCCGCGCCGGGCCGCCCGCGATCCGTGCGGCTCTGGCTCCCGGCGGCTACCGTGTCAGCGGCGTCATTCCCTGGATTACCGGCTGGGCCGGGCTGGACGGTTTTGTTCTGGGCGCGGCTCTGGAAGACGGCCGTCATCTGTTTGTCTATGTAGAAAAAGAAGCGCACCAGACGGCTCTCACGGCCAGCCCGCCCCTGCCGCTGATTGTCATGGCGGCGTCCGACACGGTGGAAGTGCAGATAACGGACTTGTTTGTCCCGGATGACCGTGTGCTGAGTCTGCGGCCTGCGCAGGCTCTTCGAGACGCAGACCGGCGAAGCATCACCAGCCACGCGGCTCTGTCTCTGGGCTGCGCCCGTGCCGGGGCGCGGCTGCTGCATGGGCTGGCCCGGATGCCGGGCCGCGAGTCGCTGGGCGAGACGGCCCTGGCGCTGACCGGGGAAATTGACCATTGCCGGCGCAACGCACTTCTTTGGAACTGCGACTGCGCCGGCCACCCGGATTACGCGGCCCATGCGCTGCGGGCGCGGGCGACGGCCAACGTTCTCGCCCTGCGCGCCGCTCATGCCGCCGTGGTCGCCACCGGCGGGCGGGCGCATCTGCGCGATGCCGCGCCTCAGCGCCTGCTGCGCGAAGCCCAGTTTTACAGCACGGCGGTTTTGACGCCGGAGGTGCAGGCTGCGACGCTGGATCAATTAGTTTCGCCGTTTTTCGGTCACTGAAAATCACCCATGCACGAAACCGCGGAAGTTCTGCTTCAACATCTTCAGCACGCCCTCAGCGAGGCGTCGGGCGCACTGCCTTCTGACCGCGCCGTTCTGAGAAACTTGGAACGCGCTTATGGCGCGGAGGCTACGCGCGCAGGCCGCCGGCTGCATGATCTGGTGGCAGGCAGTCCGGCCTGGGAACTGCTGGAAAAGCCGGGCCGTTCCCGGCTGCCACGGCTGCACGATCTGTGCGACTGCGCGCCGCTGCTTCAGGCTATGCGCGAAAGCGGCGAGCTGGCCCAGCGGGAAGCGCTTCTGAAAGAGCGGGACAGGGCGCTGGCCGCCGTTTGGAGGCAGGAAGCAGCCACGGACGAAGAACGCTGGCTGGGCGCGGAATCGGTGCAGGATGAATACTTTGCCGGAGTGCAGCGCCTCACGGAAGCGTACCGGGCCGGCTATGCCGCGCTTCGCCGGGCGTCTTCGGGCCGGGCTGCTCCGCTTGCCGGGCCGCGCGTTCGCAGCCGGCTGTTTTTGCAGCCGCCGCTGATGGCGCTGCTGTTTCGCGCCTGCCACCAGGCGGGAAGCGACCTGTCGCAGGGAGGCAATACGCTTCAGCTTCGGCCCGACGATGCCGCAACTCTGGACGCTCTGGCCTGGGATATTGCGGCGCTGGCCGTCAGTGCGTTTTTCGCCCGAACCGACGCGGCCCAAAGCGATGCGTCCTTCCCGTTTTTTCTGGATGATTACTTCCAGTGGCGCGGGGTAGACCCGCGCAAACGCTCGCCGGAAATGCGGCGGAAGGTGGTCGCCCGACTGGAGTTTCTCTGCTCAGACCGGATGCCCATCCGCAGCCAGGCATCACTCTGGCGCACAAGCTCGGAGACCGGGCAGCGAAAGAAAGTGCTTGTCTCGGCGGAGGGGCCGTTTCTGGTCAAGCACGCCCGCTTGTTCCGTCCGCCGCCTGCGTCCGGCGGCGCAGAGCCGGAGCCAATCGGGTATCTGCTGTCGCTGGGCCAATGGGCCGCTCCCTTCGTGGCGGAGCGGGCCATGCGCGGCATTCATCTCAAACGCCTGGCGGAATACGATCTTCAGCGGCAGCCCTGGGAGCGGCGCATCGGCTGGTATCTGGTCTTTCAGATGAACAATCAGGCATCAAAAATGACGTTTCAGGAGAGCGTCAAAGACGGTAAATCCCGCATTCAAGTGACCCCGCAGCATCCGCTCAAAATGAAAACCGTTCTGGAAGGCAGCGCAGTCGCCTGGGAGGAAATGGCGCGGACAAACCCCGGCAAAGTCATCAAGCAGTGGGGCGATGCGCTGGAAACGCTTCGCAAAGACGGCATCCTCGGCTCCTGTCCCTGTCTGGATGGGCCGTCCGACGGGTCAGACCTTCCCACGCGCGGGCGGCTGGCGGCGATGCTGGAGCGGCGTTATCAATTTGTCCCCGGAAAAGAACTGCTGCCGCATCTGCACGCCAAATGCAGCGCGGCGGCGCGAAAACAGGGGCAGTGAAACGCTCCCCTCGGCCCGCGCGTATTCATGCTATAATACCAAATAAATCCCTCGCCATTAGACTGTTATCCTTCCATGCAAAGCCGCATCCCTCGTTTCTTGTTACCTCTTGTTCTGGTCGCCCTGCTCGGCACGATTGCCTGGCTGAACCGCCGGGCGCAGGCGCCTGCGCCGTCTGCGATAGCCGGGGCGGACGCCCTGCGCCGCTACGGTTTCGTGCTTCAGGAAGTTTCCAAGCAGAGCGGCATTGATTTCACGCATCAGTCTCCCACGCTTGACCCCGCGCTGGCCCACATCATGCCTCAGATTGCCTCCATGGGCGCATCCGTGACCATTGTGGATTATGACAAAGATGGCTGGCCCGATATTTATGTGACGGATAGCGCCGAAGGCACCCAGAACCATCTGTATCACAACAACCATGACGGGACGTTCACCGATGCCGCCGCGAAGATGGGCCTTGCTGATGTCAACCGGCCCGGAACCGGCGTTTCCATGGGCGCGGTTTGGGGTGATTACGACAACGACGGCTACCCGGACCTGCTGCTGTATAAATGGGGCAAACCGGAACTGTTTCACAATGATGGGGGCAAGGGCTTCACGTGCGTCACCGAGCAGGCCGGGCTGCCGGCATGGGTCAATGCCAACAGCGCGACCTGGCTGGATTATGATAACGACGGCAAATTGGACCTGTTGATCTGCGGCTATTACCCGGATGACGTCAACCTGTGGCATCTCAAAAACACGCGCATGATGCCGGACAGCTTTGAGTATGCCAACAATGGCGGGCGCAAATACCTGCTGCACAATCTCGGCGGCGGCCATTTTGAAGATGTCACCGCGAAGATGGGCCTCAGCAGCCACCGCTGGACACTGGCGGTCGGCGCGGCGGACCTGCGCGGGACGGGCTACCCGGACATCGTTCTAGCCAATGACTACGGCGTCCCGGAGCTGTATGCCAACGATCATGGGCGAGGCTTCCATGACATCGCCCATGACGCCAATCTGGGCTACCAGCCTAAAAGCGGCATGAATGTGTCCTTCGGCGATATATCCAATCAAGGCCGGTTCGCCGTCTATATCACCAACATCAGCGCGGCGGGCAATCTCGTACAGGGCAACAATCTGTGGATACCTTCCGGCCCGCCTTCCCCGGCGGCCCTGCATTACGACAATCTGGCGTCGGTAGACGGCGTGGAGATGGGCGGGTGGAGCTTCGGGGCGCAGTTCGCGGATTTGAACAACGACGGTAATTTGGACTTGTTTCTGACCAACGGCTACATTTCGGCCAGCCATGACAAAAGCTACTGGTACGACTATGGCAAGATTGCCGGGGCCAACAGCGCCATCATCGTGGATGCCAAAAACTGGCCGCCGATTTCCGACATGAGCTTGTCCGGCTATGAGCAGAAGCACGTCTGGCTTGGCGACGGTTACGGCAAGTTCACCGATGTCGCCGGAGCAGTGGGAGTGACCGATACGCAGGACGGTCGCTCGGTGGCGGTAGCCGACCTGTGGAATACCGGCGCATTAGATGTTCTTGTGGCCCATCAGCGCGGCCCGCTGCTGGTGTACAAAAACACGGTTGCGCCGGGCCGCTGCTGGATTGAGTTTGCCCTGGAAGGAACCCATGCCAACCGCGATGCCATTGGCGCACAGGTGCGTCTGTATTGGAAAAACGCCGCCGGCCAGGAGCAGTCTCAGCTTCAGGAAGTCGCCGCCGCGTCCGGCTTCTGCGCCCAGAACGATCACCGCCTGCATTTTGGCCTGGGCCAAAACCCGCAGGTGGAACGCGCCGTCATCCGCTGGCCCGACAATCGCCCCGCACAGACTATCAGCGCCCCGCACACAGACCACGTTTGCTTTGTCCGAGAGCCGTAATAAATCGGTTTAATTGCCAAAAATTTCTGGTATAAATTAAGTGCGATGAGTCCATCGTAACAAATTGACCACCTGGAGGCTGGAAGTTATGAACCGTCCTTTTTGTTTGAAGTCAACCCGAGGATTTACCCTGATAGAACTGCTCGTCGTGATTGCCATTATCGCGATTTTGGCCGCGATTTTGTTCCCGGTCTTCCAGTCTGTCCGAGAAAATGCCCGTCGGGCTTCGTGTCAGTCCAACCTCAAGCAGCTTGGGCTTGCCGAAATCCAGTATACGCAGGATAGCGATGAACTGAATTCGGGTTCCTACCGAAGTTACAATGGTGATGCCGACCGCACCTATTGGCCGGAGATGCTTTTCCCTTACACGAAGTCAAAAGCAATCTATCTTTGCCCCGATTCGTCCACCCATGTGGATATCTATGGCAGTGGCGATCAATATCATGGCACCCCTGCCTACAATACCGATGTTCAGTATACTGACTATGGTTATAACTGCGTCACGAATGGGAACGGCATCAGCATCGGTACCATCTCCGGGAGCGACGGCGAAGGGCAGGCTTTGGCGGCTGTCCAATCATCAGCCAGCACCATCCTGCTGTCGGAAACAAGGCCCAATCCTGCCGGGGCTGGCACACCATTTGGCAGCGCCAATACTTACGACACTCGTTACACGGATTATGTCGGTGTGTTCCCCCCGGCGGGAAACCCTGACAGTTCCACTTGGGCCGGTGTCATCGGGAACCTGAGCGATGTGCAGCCTCGCCATACCAACGGCTCGAACTTTTTGTATTACGACGGCCATGTGAAGTGGAAACGCACCAGTCTTGACAACAATGGCAACCCCTGTGACTGGTATTTGTCCAAACCAGTTGCCAATGGTGCCTTCCCTGGCTGCCAGTAAAGACTAGCGGCCTGCAATTGATTGTTTCCGAAGCCCCGCCTATTACAGTAATAGGCGGGGCTTTCTGGTTGGTTTTCAGATAACCCTTTCTGAAATTTATTACTTCGCGTGTTTTCCCCCTCGGCTGGCCCAATAATCGCTCGGCGCTGAGAGCTGGAGTTGTTTTTATATGATTATTCTTAGTGAAAATAGTTTATTTGCGACTATTGACAAAGAATGAATTCCGTAGTATGATTGGCAATAAGCCGCATAAATCCAATTCCTATCGGCTTTCAGAAGGAGATGTTAATGAAATACATCGCACCGAAGCAAAGAGGCTTCACGCTGATTGAACTGCTTGTTGTTATCGCTATCATCGCAATCCTCGCCGCTATTTTGTTCCCGGTCTTCCAGAAAGTCCGTGAGAACGCTCGCAAGGCTTCCTGCCAGTCCAATCTCAAACAAATTGGATTGGGCTTAATTCAGTACAGCCAGGATAACGACGAGCTTCTTTGTTCGGCCTGGCTGGGGCAGGGCGGCTACCAAGCGTCGGACTCGAATCCTGCAAGTATTAAGTATAAGTGGATGGACATGATCTATCCCTTTGTCAAAAGCACCGGCGTTTTTCACTGCCCCGACGACAGCGGCAGCTCGGTCACTGGCATTGCAGGGAAAGCGACCGGCACTTATATCCCGTACCAGCAATTAGGAACACCCGGTATTCCTACGCCGAATGATCAGTACTACGGCAGCTACGCCATGAACTCTTTCAACTGGGGTGGCAGCTACCCCAACATTGGTCCCGGCAATAATACCACTGGAATCGGCACTGCATACCTCATTGCCTCCCTGAAATCGCCTGCCTCAACTGTCTGGGTGACGGACAGTGACGGCGGCTACCAGGCTGACTGCCAAACCAACAGCATGGTTTTAGGGACAACCGGCACGATGCCCAACGCCAATTGCACCGTTCAGGGCGCACCTAACTTGATTGACGACGATGTTTTTCTGGCTCGGCACGGCGCGCCTGATTTGATCAATACGCTCTATTGCGACGGCCATGTCAAGTCTGTGCGGCCCAGTTACCTGTTGCAACTGAACTCCGCCGGGTATCCTTATCAACTGACTATGCAGGGATCATAGCCAGTGCCAATTGACCGGAACCCAAAGTTCCCCCAAAGTTCGCTCGAAAGTATTTGCAGAAATGCTTGACAAGCGGCGAAAAACGTGATATGCTAACAAAGCGATTATATCATCGCTACATTTCGCAGGAGGTTATGAAGTAATGAAACATTTTTCACCCCCGAAGCAAAAAGGCTTCACGCTGATTGAACTGCTCGTCGTTATCGCCATCATCGCGATCCTCGCCGCTATTTTGTTCCCGGTCTTCCAGAAAGTCCGCGAGAACGCCCGCAAGGCGTCTTGCCAGTCCAACCTCAAGCAGCTTGGTCTTGCCTGCATCCAGTACGAGCAGGATGCGGACGAGAATATGCCGCTTTCCGACAATTATGGCAACTGGGCGCAGGAAATCTTTTCCTACGTTAAGTCCACAGGTGTTTATACCTGCCCGGATAACCAGGACGGCGCCAAATACAAAGCGGACGGCACCGGCACCTGTATGGGCCAGGCAGTCGCCGGCTATGTCCCCGCCTGTATGCCGGTCAGCTATGGCTATAACAACTTGTTAGGTGGCAGTGCCGTCTGGGGCGCTCCGAAGAATACCAACGGCGTCAGCGAGCCGGCTTCCAAAATTATGATTGGTGAGCGGATTACGACCAGAACACCTCTTCCTAATGGCAACAACCAGTGCGGCATGAACTGGAGTGACTGGGCACCGGGCGGGGCATTTGCAGATCGCGGCTTCGCCGGCCACACAGGGCGGATGAACGTCTTGTTTGTCGATGGACATGTCAAAACCATGCTCCCCACCGCGACCTATGCGCCGCTGAATATGTGGGGCTATGTCAATGACCTCAGCGCTGTTTGTACCGGCTCTCTGCAAGGTACGGACGCGATCAACTGTGATGCGCCTTCCCCTGCGGGCATCACCGACATGCAAAATCTGGGCAAGTTTTATCAGTAGAGCTGATTGGACATTCTTACCTAACTTAATTGCGGGCCGGCTTTTCGTCTACCGAAAAGCCGGCCCTCTTGCCGTTTTTGAGAGAACCCGATTTTGCCCAGTCGCCGTGAATTCTCCATCAAAAAGAAGATTGCTGTTCTTTGCTTCATGGCAGCCTGCCTGGCCGCGCTCATCGGCGGGCCGGGTTTGGTCAGCTATGTGCAGGACCACCAGGCACATTTTCAGCATCAATGGCACGCGCTGACGGGTCAGTGGGGCGACGGCAGCGCACGCTTTACGGATGTCGCCGCCTCCGCCGGGCTGAATTATCAGTGGACGATAAACGGCCCCCATCCTTATGATATTTTGCAGACCATCGGCAACGGCTGCGC
This sequence comes from Capsulimonadaceae bacterium, assembly GCA_965277095.1. Taxonomy (GTDB): domain Bacteria; phylum Armatimonadota; class Armatimonadia; order Armatimonadales; family Capsulimonadaceae; genus JANXMY01. Next base: position 794,645 of record OZ255718.1, on the reverse strand, counting down.
TTTTCTGGACTACGACAATGACGGCAATCTGGACGTTCTGCTGGTCGGCCCGAAGCTCGCGCTCTACAAAGGCGACGGCCACGGGCATTTTGCCGATGTCACGCACCAAATGGGCCTGGATAAGCTGCAAGGCCATTTCTTAGGCTGTGCGGTGGGCGACTACGACAACGACGGCTACGATGATCTTTACATCAGCGGCTATCGGACGGGTTTGCTGCTGCACAATGACGGCGGCAAAGGCTTCACCGATGTCACGCAGAAAGCCGGGCTGAAGCCGCAGCCCTGGGGAACGTCCTGCGCCTGGGGCGATCTGGATAATGACGGACGGCTGGACTTGTATGTCTGCAACTACCTGGATTATGATCCTGCGAAAGACCCCCGGCTTTGCCCGCTCGTGAACGGCATTGTCGGAGCCTGCCCGCCGCAGACCTATGGCGCGCGGCGCGGCGTTTTATACCATAACGAAGGAATGGGGCGGTTTCGGGACGTCACCGCGCAATGGGGCGCCGAGCAAGTCTCCGGCAAGGCGCTGGCCGCCGCCTTCTGCGACTTCGATGGCAGCGGCCGGCAAAGCCTTGCCATTGCCAATGACCAGATGCCCGGTGACCTGCTGCGTTTTCAGGGACAGGGCGTTCAGAATATCGCCGCGGCATCCGGCATAGCCACTCTGGATGCTCGGGTGATTTCCGGCATGGGGATAGATTGGGGCGACTACGACAACGACGGACGCCCTGATTTATTTGTCAGTGCGTTCGCCAAAGAGCCGAAACCGATTTACCACAATCTGGGCGGCGGCGTGTTTGATGAGACTTCCACCCTGCTGGGGTTCCGCGAACCGGCCATGCCTTCACTGACATTCGGCGGGAAATGGCTGGACTACGACAATGACGGCTGGCTGGATTTGATCCTTGCCAGCGGCCACATTCGGGACACGGCCACTCAATACGGCGGCTCTTTTTTGCAGCCCACGCTTTTGTTTCACAATGAACACGGACGCCTGCTGGCCGATGAAAGCGAAAGCGCGGGGCCGGACCTGGCACGGCCTATTCTGGGACGCGGCCTGGCGATTGGCGATTTTGACAATGACGGCAAAGTCGATGTCCTGATCGCCGACAGCCAGGGCGTCCCTCTGCTGCTCCGCAACGAAAGCAAGCAAAGCGGCCACTGGCTTTCGCTCACCCTGGTCGGAACACGAAGCAATCGAGATGGCTACGGGGCGACAGTGACGGCGACGGCGGGCGGCGTGACGCAGACGCGCCTGTGTCACTCCGATGGCTCTTATCTTTCCGCTTCCGACAAGCGCGTTCACCTGGGGCTGGGGACGGCGACGGAAATACCGACTTTGACTGTTCGCTGGCCCAGCGGTCACCAGGATGTTTATCACAATCTCGCCGCCGACCGCTTTCTGCTCATTCGGGAAGGCGATCCTTCTTTGCACCCGGTCGGGTCCGCCGGCTGAAATGTTCTGCTTGATTTGTATGGTACAATTGCAAGTAGGTCTCTGAAAACGGCTCTCCCAGCCCTGCGGACCCAATGGGCTTTAGAAACAGAAATGCCATGATTACGCATCCTTCCACATCTGCTGCGCCGGTGCCGCCGAAGGCCGCGCCGCGCGCTTTTCCCATAGACAGCCGCTATGTGGCCCCGCTGCTGATTACGGTGATTTTGATTGTCGGGCAGCTTTCTTACGGCATTTTGGAAAGCTATCCCAAAACACTGCTGGCAATCGGGAGCAGCATTGCCGCTGAAATCATTCTGAGCCTTCTTGTCTGCCGCAAATTTCCGCATCTGGCGAGCGCCTATGTGTCGGGAATTAGCTGCGGGGTGCTGATTCGCTCCACCTTGTTCTGGCCGTTCGCACTGGTCGCCGTTCTTTCCATCGTCTCCAAATATGTGCTGCGGGTGAAGGGACGCCACCTCTGGAACCCGTCCAACTTCGGCATCTCCGCCATGCTGTTTCTGGCTCCCGCCGTCGTCGCCAGCCTGACCCAGCAGTGGGGCAATACGCTGACGCCCATGCTGATCGTCTGGACGCTCGGCTCAGTGATTTTATGGCGATTGAAGCGGCTGCACATCTGCGTCGCTTATGTGGTATCGTTTGTCGCCTTTGCCGGGCTGCGAAGCCTGCTGCCGGGCCATCCGTTTCTGGCAGAGCTGGCCCCGATTACCGGGCCGGTTTACCAGTTGTTTATCTTTTTTATGATCACCGACCCGAAAAGCACCGTGCATGGTTTCTGGCCGCAGTGCGCGGTCGCGTTTGCCATCGCGGCGGCAGAGTGCATCCTGCGGCTCAGCGGCAACATCCACGCGCCCTACTTTGCTCTTTTTCTGGTTGGCCCCCTGGCTAATCTGATTGAAATCGGCTGGAAGTCGCGTCAGGCGGCTCCCGCGGCAGCCTTCTCACCACAATAAATCAGCATAAATGCCGGGCGAACTGTCCGGGATGACAATGGCCCCGACGGCTTTTTGATAAAACTCCACCGGCCCCGCCGAGCCGATGATGCCGTAGGCATACCCGAGATCATAAAGACCCCAGAGCGACTCAATCAGCAGCGCTCTCCCAATGCCGCGCCCTCGGTGCGCCGGATCGACGCCGGTTGGCCCAAAGAATGCTTTCCGGGTGGCCTCAAATGCCGCAAATCCGAGGATTTGTTTGTTTTCAATGGCGATGAAATTGGTTATCGGCTGACGCGCGAATGTGACGGCGGTTTCATCGGCCCAGCTTTGGGAAAAGTGGGCTTGAATAAACTCCGCCAGCGGAGCCTGCTCAAATGAGTTGGCCCGCCGGAGGATAATGCCGCCGGCCCGGACGCTGGCCGCGCCGGTCTCACGGGGCGGCAGCTTGTAAAGGGGAACAAGTAAATCTGACATGGCGGCAGTTTCCCCGCATCATGGGGATTCTCCTGCAAGAAACTGACGGCGAAGAACCCACCCGGCAGACTTAGCCGCCGGGCGGGCTTCTGACGGAACTATTGCATCCCCAGACACGCCGCGCCAATCACCGCCGCATCCGGCCCCAGTGCCGCCGGGACGATGGGACAGGATGCCGGACCCGGCAGTGCGCGCTTGTGCAGTATTTGCCGTGCCGGATGGAGCAGCATCTCTCCCAGAGAAACCAGCCCGCCGCCGATGACAATCAAATCCGGGTCAAGCACATTGACGAGGCTGACCAGGCCATAGCCGAGATATTCTCCCGTGCGAGTTACCGCCTGCGACGCCATGCCCTGTGGATCGCGCTGCGCTTCTGCGGCCAGGGCCGCCCCGGTCACCGCTGCGTCCGCCAGGCCGGATAATTCCCGCCAGGTCTGCACCAGCCCCGGCCCACTGGCATAGGCCTCCAAAGTTCCGATCTCGCCGCTCGGCGCGCGCCGTGCCTGTGGGTCGGTCGTCAAAAGCAGGCTGCCGATCTCACCGCCGCTCCAATGTGCGCCGTGATATACCTGCCCCTTCAGCACGATTGCCCCGCCCAGTCCCGTGCCGAGCGCTACATACAAAACCGTTCCCAGGCCGCGTCCGGCTCCGAACCGGCTTTCTCCGATAGCCAATGCGTTGACATCGTTCTCTACAAAAGTCGGCAAGCCGAGGGCGTCTTCAAACATGGCTTTGACTCGCGTTCCCGCCCATCCGGGCAGAAGGCCGCTGGCGGCTAAAATCACGCCGCGGTCGCAGTCCACCTGGCCGCCCGTGCCGATGCCAATCGCGGCAGCCGGCTGGTCGGTCTGCGCCAGAAGTTCACGCGCCACTGACAGCGCCGCATCCAGAATGTCTCTGCCGCCGGTTAGGGGCGTGGGACGGCGCATTGCTGCCAGTACGGCTCCGGTGTCCGTTACTAATCCCCCGGCGATTTTCGTGCCGCCAATGTCTATGCCCAGAAAAATGCTCATCGCCCCTTTAATTCTTCCGCGAACCGGGCCGTGATCTGCTGCGGGCGGGTGATCGCCCCGCCGACGACGACCGCCCAGGCTCCGGCTTCTAACGCGGCCCGCGCCTGCGCCGGGGTCGCGATCCGACCTTCGGCGATCAAGGGAACCGTCAGCACGGCGGCCAGTCGGCGCACCAATGCCAGGTCCGGCTCCTTGCTTTGCGGGCTGTACGGGGTATAGCCGGACATGGTCGTAGAGATGAATTCCGCCCCGGCGTCCTGCGCGGCGAGGGCTTCGTCATAAGTGGAAATGTCTGCCAGAACGGGCTTCCCGGTAGTCGCTCTCACATTTTGGATAAACTCCGCCGCGCTGCCTTCCGGGTGCGGGCGATTGGTCGCATCCAGGGCAATGATGTCGGTCCCGGCGTCGGCTACCGCCTGTGCGTCGGCGAGGGTCGGCGTGATATAGACATCAAAGTCCGCCACGTCTATTTTGGACAGGCCGATGAGCGGCAGGCGGGTCACCGCGCGAATCGCGGCAATGTCTCCGGGGGAATTGGCGCGGATGCCCACTGCTCCGCCCGCTTCGGCAGCGAGGGCCAGCCGGGCCATGATGTCCGCGCCGAAGAGCGGCTCGTGCGACAGAGCCTGGCAGGAGACAATCAGCCCGCCGCGCAGGCGCGTGGTAATTTCAGTTAATGTCATGGCCTCATTCCTTCTCGAAATCGCTGCGGCGAAATCCAGCGCGTTTGATAGGTCTGCCAGTCAGGGCGGTGCGCCTGGTACACCGGATCATCGGCCAGCCGTCCGGGCGGCGTATTGTAGGCCGGGCGAGAATGGGCGGGCAGGGGCAGCACCGTGCGCGAGAAAGCTGTGTTGTAGTTGCCGTCTTTGACCCAGCCGTCGCCGATCAGCACGAAGTCGCGCGTCCAGCCCGCCGGGGGCGGGGGCGGGGCGGCGAAGCGCAGAGCCATTTCATCGCCGGCGTTCATAATGACGTAACGGTCGTCGGTACGGGCCAGCAGCTCGCGCACATCGCCAAAACGGGTATAAAAGCCTTCCAAGTCGAGCCAGCGCGGGGCCGTCCCGGCCAGATGCGCGTAGTCCGGCAGTTCCGGCACCGTGTGATCTGCTTGATGCGTGGCCGAAAACCCCCGGTAACGCAGCCGCGCTTCGGCGGCGGTCAGTGTCCGGGTACGGAGCGGCGTTTGGGGCAGGCCCTGGGCGGTTCCCAGAAAGTCCCAGTAGATTTCCAGATTGGTTCGCAGGCGCACGGTTCGGGGCAGCCCGGTGACATTGATTAAAATGGTCTTGTTCTTGCCTTCGGGAAAGCCCAAGTGAGGCCGGACGGCTTTCCAGCCGCCGTGGCCGTCGGGAATTTCCAGACTGAGATCACGCGGCGGGGCATGATGGCCCTGGCCGAGCGCGAGATTAATGGAGCTATCTGTCGGATGTATCCAGCCCTGGGCTACCAGCCAGCGCGGGGCCTCCGGGTTTAAATCCGGCCCCAGGTCAAGCGTGACCCAGTGATCGCGGGTGACGCCCTGATAGTCGCCAACTCCGGTGTCCAAATACTTGCCGTCGCGCGCCTGCACCAGCCCCGTCACGTCTTTTCCCGTGTCATCTACAGCGCGAACGACGGGGCGGGGCGGCGTCATGGCAGTCACAGCCAGCGGCGGCGGGGGAATGGCGAACCGCTCATCCACGAAAACATCCGTGCCGGCAGGATGGTCTACGCTCATCAGGGCAATCTGGTCAAAAAAGTGCGTTTCCCACAAATCCGCCGTGATGCGTAAGTGGTAGAAGCCATCGCGAGCCTGCAACTGATCGCCCCGAACTTTCACCCAGTCGCGCGTCTGCACGACCCCAGCCGTGTCCTGGGCATTGATTCGCAGGCCGAGCGGGGAGCGCCAGATGAAGTCGGTGACAAACTTCATGCCCTGGTCGGCAGTCGCGCCTGTTCCGTCGTCAGCAAACAGCCAGGGGCAGGAGCCGATCAGCCGCTCCGGGGCCTCAGCGATCTGGTCTGGCTTGAGCGTAAACTCCGCCTGCGTCGTGCCGTTGGTCCAGAGAATGCGAATGCCATCGGCTTTGGCGTTATCGCCGAGGCCAAAATGCGTGATCGGCCCGCTGACGATTTGATCTTCGTAAAGCAGTCCGGCGCGCAGACTAATCTCACTGCCGATGCCGTAGATGTTGTTGCGTTTGTCGCCCTGCGAGGCGGCTTTGAGGCGAACATCCTGCCAGGCGTAGTTTTTACTCCCCGAATTGACCAGGCGGAGGGGCAGCCCGTCTACCCGCAGGCCAATAAGGTCTAAACGGCCTTTGACGGCCTGTGCATCGGTCGTGAGCTGAGTGCCTGCTGCCGCAATGGGGGACGCCATGAATTTGCCGCGTGCATCGGTGAGCCATACTTGACTGCCATCGCTGGTCGTATCAATGAGATCAAGTGCGCCATTGTTATCCAAGTCTGCCCAATGCAGGCGAGCCGAACCATTGCCGGGCGCAAAAGCCGCTCTGTCCGGGAGCATCTCCGCCACATCCCAGCCGCCCCCATCCGCTTTTCGCCAAAGCCGCCGAATTGCGCCGCCTGCGGTCAGCACGACCAAATCCTGCGTTCCGTCCGCGTCCACATCGGCGGCGGACAGAGCGGCAATTTTGCCCAAGTCTGCCGGGAGCGGCCAGTTCACAAAGACGCCGGAGCGCTTGTTTTGCAGCACGAACAGCTTGCCCTGACTGTCCAGAAGCGCCGCATCGGGGGAGCCGTCGCCGTCCAGATCAGCCCAGGCAAACTGTGACACGCCCGTTTTGACGGTGGGGAAGGGATGCAGGACATTCCATGTCCCGTCACCGTTATTCCGCAGCACTGTCGGCGTTCCCGACGCTGTTCCCAGCGCCAGGTCCAAGTCGCCGTCGGTGTCGATGTCTACAGGCCAGACGCCGAGGTAAGAGCCGCCCACTATTGCCGGGGGCAGATTGGCTTTCGCCGTTGCATCCGTAAATGTTCCATTGACTTTCTGATGATACAAGCGCAGCCCGCCCAAGCCCGCGCAGGCAAAGTCCATGCGGCTATCATTGTCGGCGTCAAACGCCGCCACGCCATCCGGCGTCGATGGTGCTGACTGCGGCCCGCCGGGAAACGCCAGAGAAACCGCGCCCACCCGCAGCGTCCGCCCGTCGGCAACGGCCAGTGTCGGCGCAGCCTGCGGCGTGAGCAGAACAGTTTCCGCCCACGTCCAGCGGCCCGCGCTGCCAGGCACAGCCAGCGGCTGCGGCGTGAATTTCAAGTTCATGTCAGGCGCGGCAGGCGTGGCGGATGGGTTCGGGAGGGACAGGAACCGCGTGAGCGGAACGCCGAGTACTCCCGTGTCGCCCTGCACTTTTAGAAGATCAGCGTGGAAAGGCGGATATTGCCCCAGCAAATTCTCCAGTCCTTGCAGAGCCGGAACCGCCGCACGGGTGTCGCCGCCGGACACTGCCTGCTGCGCGGTTTTGAGCGCCGCCTGCAAATCCGGCGGCCAGCCTGCCGCGTGAGCGGCCAGCCGCGCCGTCATTTGCCGCACGGTCTCCGTTTGACCGGCTTTCGCGGCTGCCTCAGCCAATTTGATGGCGGCGAACAAGTTGTCCGGGGCAGCGTCGGCAATCGCTTGAAGCTGCTTCTCGGCGTCGGCATCCGCGTTTGGCCCGCCCTGCTGCTGCACAGCCTGTCCCAGTGCATAACGCGCTTGCAGGTCAGCCGGGTCAAGCGCCACAGCCTGCTGATAGTCGGCCACCGCGTCGGCGAACTTTCCGCTTTGTGTTTCCAAAAGTCCCCGCAGAGCCAGGATCGCCGCGTTTTTAGGTGCAAGGCTCCCTGCCTTTTCCAGTGCCTGCCGCGCCTGGTCTGAATTGTTGTGGCGGAGATAGAAGACGCCCAGATCGGCCCAGCCCGCCGGCTCTGAGGGGGCGATCTGCGTCGCCAGCGTCAGCGAAGGCAGAGCATGTTCGTCGTCACTGACTTCCAGCGCAACCACCCCCTCGGTAAATGTTGACACCAGGGCGCGGTAATTTTCCGCCGTGGGATGCCCGCGCCGCCAGAGGCTGTAGCCGAAAAGCGCCAGGGCGAATATCAGAGCAACGCCGACAGCGACGATGACGCGCCGCCGCTGGGAAGGAGACAAAGAATTCATAGGGGTTTATGATACCTGAATGCGTACCGGAGAAGTCCCCCGGCCCAATAAAGAGGGAGACGGACGGGAAAGGCGTGCAGGGGCGGGGCTTGCCCCCGCCCTCTTAATCTTGCCCCCGCCCTCTTTCGTATGCAAAGGGCAGGGCAAACAGGGCAGGGGCAAGCCCTGCCCCTACGGGCGCAGGCACTGCCGCGCAAAGTCCCGCAAGGCTGCGCTGACTTCTGCGTGGCATTCCAGCAGGCTGAGATGGCCGCAGTTTTCAATCAAAATCAATTCGGCGCGCGGCAAGCGCACGGCCATTGCCCGCTGAATGTCCGGCGGCATGTTCCGGTCACAGTCGCCCGTCAGCAGCAGCGTCGGCCCGGTGAGTGTCGGCATTAAGGCCCGCGCATCAAACGCAAAACAGGCAAGCGCCCCCAGACCCGCCGCGCGCATGGAAAAATGGGCGCAGCGATCCGCCACCAGGTCGTCCTGCCCCCGGCTTTCATGCCCGACATGGGTTCCAAACATCAGGGCAGCATGGACGCAGCCCATTTGCCAGGCCAGCCGCGCAAAAGCCTCAAAAGGCCGGGGAAAGCGGCTCATCACCTGTGCCAGAGGCTCCCAGAACCAGGAACGCATTGCGGTCAGCGCGCGCCTTCCCCACATGGTTTCCAGCATCGGCGTGTCCGTGCCGCCCACCATTGCCAGCCCGCGCACGCGCGGCATCAATTGGGGATGACGGGCGGCAAACAGCGGCAAAATCATCGCTCCAACCGAGTGGCCCGCGAGAACGCACCCGGACGGGTGGCGGCCCGCATCAACAGCCTGAAAGACCGCCGCCAGATCATCAGTGACGGCTTCCAGGGAGTAGTCCTGATCGGCGGGAGCCGCCGACCGGCCTGTGCCGCGCATGTCCCAGACGATGACCCGGAACTCGCCGGACAGCGCCTTTTTCTGATAATACCAGGTGTCGTGGGTCAGCGACCAGCCATGCGACAGCAGCAGGGCCGGCGCGTCGTCCAGCCCAAACTGCTCCCATTCCAGCCGGACGCCGCCTGCGCCGAGGGCTGTCCCCCGCCGCTCCGGCGTCAATGGCTTCGGCTCATCAGGATCAATGCGGCGCAGCCAGGGCATCCACCACCGCCCCGTCAGAATGGCAACAAGGAGGCCGATCCGCTCCCAGCGTACCGGGTTTTGTCCGCGCAGCGCGCGCCCCGCTTCCCGCAGCCCAATCAGCAGGCCGAGCAGCGAAGGAAGAGAAAACAGGCCCGAAAAAATGCCGATCCACATGGACTAACCCCGCAATACGGCCCCGAAAACAACGAGCAGGCTCAAGTCGAACACCAGTCCATGCCACAAAATCGGAACGATGATGGACTGAGTGCGTCGGTACAGCCAGGAAAAAAAGATACCCGCCGTCAAAATCCCCAGCACCGTCAATTCCGCCCAGCCGGGCCGCAGCAGCAGGCGGACAACCAGATAATGCCACCCGGCGAATGTCAGCGCCGTCCAGATCGCGCCCAGCGTCCAGATCGTCTCACCCGTGCCGCGCAGCTCGTTCAGCACCACGCCCCGCCAGAACAGCTCCTCCAGGATCGCGTTCACCGGCACGAAATACAGCGTCAGCGGCAGCAGCCAGGCGGCCCGAAAGCCGCGCGCGGTGACGACCGATTTCAAGTCCGCGGCATCAAACAGCGATTTGCCGAGTTCAGTGTAAATCAGCAGCGACAAGGGAACCGCCACGAGCAGGCCGCCTCCCAGCCAGACCCATTGCCCCGGCGTCGGCCAGCGCAGAGCTTTGCGCCAGAGCGGATAGCCCCAGATCGCGGCGGGCAGCAGGCAGCAGCCGTGGTAGAGCGCGAAGGTGCCAATCAAGCTGTCCCAGTGGTACATACCCAGCCAGACAGCGGGCCAGGGCAGCAGGGTGAGCAGCAGGACGATGGCAAGTCGGCGGCGGGCAAACAAAGTCGTCACGGTGTCACGATAGCATAGGGTAAGGGCGGCTGTCAAGGGAACCTGTGCGCCTGCTCGTTTGTTTTATTCGTAAGCGTATGCTAAAATAAACCGAAATGCCAATTGAAATTGTTTCGTGTGCCTGAAATTATTTTGCCTGTTTAAAGAGGATTTCCTGTGACTACTCCCCATGCTATTGAACCGCGCAACGTTGTGATTATCGGCTCCGGCCCTGCCGGACTGACCGCCGCGATTTATGCCGCCCGCGCCAATCTGCACCCGCTTGTGATTGAAGGCGGCGCGCCCAATCTGCCGGGCGGGCAGTTGATGATCACATCCGATGTAGAAAACTTCCCCGGCTTTGCTGAGGGCATCATGGGGCCGGATTTGATGGACCAGATGCGCCGTCAGGCTGCCCGTGTCGGGGCGGAGTTCCTGACGGAAAATGTCAGCAGCATAGATTTCTCGCAGCGTCCGTTTCATATCAAAACGGACGATAATAAAGAGTTCTGGGCGAAAACGGCGATTGTGACCACCGGAGCGTCGGCCAAGTGGCTGGGGCTTTCTTCGGAAACGGCTCTTTATGGCAAGGGCGTCTCGGCGTGCGCTACCTGCGACGGATTTTTCTTTCGCAATCGGGAGGTCGTCGTGGTCGGCGGCGGTGATACGGCGCTGGAGGAAGCCAATTATCTGGCCCGCATGGCCTCCAAAGTGACCATTGTGCATCGGCGCGACACCCTGCGCGCGTCCCATATCATGCAAAAGCGCGCGTTTGACAATCCGAAAATTGAGTTTATCTGGGACAGTGCCATCAAGCAAATTCACGATCCCGAGGCGGGAAAAGTGACGGGCCTGACCCTGCACAACCTGAAAACCGATGAAGAGCGTTTTTTTTCCACCGACGGCGTCTTTATCGCCATCGGCCACACGCCCAATACGAAGCTGTTTGAGGGACATCTGGCGATGGACCCGCAGGGATATATTGTCACAACTCCAGGCCGTCCCCTGACGAATGTTCCCGGCGTGTTTGCGGCGGGGGACGTGCAGGACACGATGTACAAACAGGCCATCACGGCTGCCGGAACCGGCTGCCAGGCCGCGATGGATGCCGAGCGATTTTTGGAAGAGGAAGAACAGAATTAACAGCGTCCGGGTTCCGACTGCTCCCTTGACATTGCCCCTTCAATACGACATACTAAGTCACCTGACAAAGACAGGCGTAAGAGGAACGAGCGTTGGGTAAAACAACGCATGAAATCTTTTTCCCGAACTGCGGCGAGGATGAAGTATGGATGAAGCCGCAAGCGCGCGCCAGGTGCGGGGCCGGACTGCGGTTTCCGCCGAAGAAAAAGCGCTGATTGAACGCTGCAAGCGCGGCGATCTGGCTGCGTTTAATGACCTGGTTCGCAAGTATGAGAAGCAGGTCTATAACTTCGCGTACCGCCTGACCGGCAACTATGACGATGCCAATGATGTCGCGCAGGATGCGTTTCTGCGCGTATTCAATGCCATTGGTACGTTCCGAGGCGATGCCTCGTTCTCCACCTGGCTGTTTCGCATTACCACGAATGTTTTTCTGGATGAGCGCAAGCGCGCCAAAGCGCACCCGCAGTCCTCGCTCGACGAGTATTTGGAGCTGGGCGAATCCAGTGTCGCCCGCCAGATTGAAGACCCCTCCCCGACCCCCGATGCCGTGCTGGAAGAAACGGAGCGCGCCCAGCTTCTGCAAAAAGCCGTCGGCGATCTGCCGGAATACCAGCGCGCGATGGTCACGCTGTATCACGGCCAGCAAAAATCCTACGAAGAAATCGCGGACATCATGGATTTGCCCATCGGAACCGTCAAAAGCCGCCTCAACCGCGCTCGCCTGGCACTGAAAGAAAATCTTTCCGGCATCCGGGAACTTTTCAATTCATAGCATCGTCAGATAAGCGAGCGGGCATGAGCCTGACATCTTTGACACCCTCGCAGATTACTTTCGCAGAGGCAAGGCGGACGACCATGAAACTTGAACGGGCGCAGGAACTTTATTCGGATTACGCGGAAGACACGCTCACGCCCGCACTGCGGCTGGCGCTGGAGCAGCACTTCGATTCGGACCCGGCGGCGCGCGCCGATTACGAAATGTTTGCGCGTGTTTATGCCCTTTTGGAGGAGCCGGCGGCATCGGAAGTGGAAGTGCCACTGGGCTTCCGCTCCAAAATTCTGGAACGAGCCGCCGCCGAGCAGGGACATCGCGAAACGACGTTTACGACGCGCAGCCCGCGCGTCGGCGGCTGGTTTCAGACCATTTCACATCGCCGCGCGACGGGCGGCGCACTTGCCGCCCTGGCCGCGGTCGCTGCAATGGCCTTTGTCATTTTCCCCCATCAGGGCGCACGGACAACCAATCCGGGCAACATGGTTCCGACACCGACTCAGACTATCAGCCCGGAGATGCTTCAGAGCATTGAAACAACGCCGGGGCAGGCAAGCGGCGGCCATGTGTTTCATCTGCATCTGCCGGAAACCGTTCCCGCCGCGACGGTCAATGCGTATGTGATTACGGATACCAACCAGATCACCGACCCGGCACATCTGGCCGACGCGACGCCTGCGATGAAGAACATGCACTTGAACAACCATCAGGGTGTGCAAATCCCTATCGCGCCGCTGGAAGCGCAGCCCGCCGGCAGCACGCTGGACCTGCTGGTGCAGTGGACGCCCGACGATACCACGCAGCCGTCCGGGTCGGAAGTCGTCTTTACGCCCTTCGGTGCGGCGGACCCGACGCCTCCGGCTCCGGCAAACGCAAATTTCCTGGACGCCGTCCAAGCTGTCGCCGCTCATTACGGCGTCACCGTTGTGGTGGAAGCCGATACGGTTCCGACCCAGACGGTTTCCCCGGATTTTTCGGGAACGGACCCCGCCGCGCCGCTCATCGCCCTGGCCGCTGCCGCCAATCTCAAAGTTCAGGCACTGCCAAGCAGCAATACGTTTTACCTGTATGATCCGGCGCAGGAACATTGATGGGAGTGTCGAATATAGGTCTGGGCAATGAAATCCGGGGCGATCAACGCCCCGTCTGGGAAAGGCAAGCGTCCTGCGGACGCAGAACAATTTTTTTCCTTACGTCCGCAGGACGGCTGCACTTTTGAGACGGGCCGTTCATCGGCTCGGACAAATCACCCTGATCATATTCAACACTCCCACATTGATTAATGTCATTGCGAAAACCCCGGCACTTTCCGTGCTGGGGCTTTTTCTTGAAACATTTGGCTGCATCGCCCCTCTAACGCAGTGGAGACCACTTAAAGCCATGCGTTTTCACCCCATCGCCCTTCTTTTTTTGCTGCTGACCGGCCCTGCGCTGGCGAACGGGCCGCGTGTGGACGATGTCTGCGTCGGCAACGAGACCCCCGGCCCCTTCGCGCTTTCCTGGAGCCATATTGTGCCGGGGACGGAAACTGTCACGGTGAATGGTTTATCCCAGATTCGCGGGCTGGATTACACGCTGGATACCGATGGCGGTGCGATCACCTTCACCCACAGCCTGCCGGTGCGCTCGGCGGCAGAAATTACCTATGAGCGCGACCCGTTTCAATCCGCGCACACCGGAACCGGGCAGACCATTCCGCTCACTGTAGACCTGCTCCGCACTGATCGCGGGTATTTTTCGTTTCAGGCGCTGGGCAAACCCGGCGATGCCGCGCAAAGCAATCTCACTCTGGGCGTCGGCCTGGGATGGCAGCCCAGCGCAGCAACGCGGATCGCCACTCATTTCTTCTTCGCGCCGGTGACGGCGTCTTCCGACGCCGGTTCTTTGTCTGCGGAGAAGCGCAGCGGCCTGTCTGTGGCGGGGACGGCAGGCGCAGGCCAGTGGGCGTTGTTTTCCTTTGGCTTCGCCCGCGCAGGTGTCAGCCTGGGCGACTGCGGGGACAGCAGCATTCAAGCCGGGCAGCAAACGCTCTCCCTGAGCAGCCGTTTCACGCCGGACAAGCAAGTGCAGGCGCTGGTTTCCTACGCCCAGGAAAGCGCGACGGATGATCCGGCGGCTTCTTCCACTGCAAAGACCGCACTTTCCCTGACTGTCACGCCCACCGATAAAACGCAAATGCAGGTCGGCATCACCCAGAGCGAGACAAGCGGCAGCGGTACGACTCAGGCCGTCACTCTGTCTGTTCAATCTCAGCCCAGCGCGAAAATGCAGGTCAGCGCTTCTTACAGCGGCCAGGATGCCCCCGGCACGGCCCAGGACAGCCAGACACTGAATTTGAAAACCGTGCTGACTCCAGTCAGGACGCTCTCGCTGGAAACAGCGGCAGGCCAAAGCCAGCAAGGCGGACAGACCATCAACAGCCAGACCGTTGGCCTTTCGCTTTCTCCCCGCACCACACTTCAAATCCATGCGGGTCTTGATCTGCGCCAGACCGAGCAGGCGGGTAAAGACACGCTCGGAACCGCCGTCGCCTCCGTCAGCGCCGCCGCGAAGCCGCTGCCGTTTTTGGAGTTCTCCGGCAGCTACAAAAGCCGCATGGCTTCCGACGCTGATCCCAACCCGGATGACCTGCGGGATTCAGGAACAGCCCGCGTCGCCCTGTCCCCGCTGCCGTCCGTGCATCTGGTGGCGACTTACGCCCAGAACCCGGACGACGGCGGCGCGAGTGCGCTCCAGCATCTCGCCCGGCAAGGCGTCAGCCTGCAAACGAATTTCGGAGCGCTCGGACTGTCCGGCGGCTGCGACTGGCTGCATCATTACGACACGGCTGAAGACGAGCAGACTGTTCACGCCGATCTCGGCCTGCGCTTCTCCGCCGCCACCAATCTTGCCGTCGGCTATCAGTGCCGCCAGGATGCACTTGACCCCACTGCGCCGTTTTCTACGGCCTATACCGTCGGCTTCACCCACTCTCTGGGCGACCGTTTCAGCGTGTCCCTCAGCGGCAAGCGCCAGCAGGCCGCCGCCTCTGCCGCACCCGATTACAATGCGACTGCCAACCTGGGCATGAAATTCTAGCGTGTGCTGCCACCTCCCAGGGCGACTGCATCTGAGTTTTGACCGCACCCCTGTCCGTTCTCCATTGATAACTTCATTGACTTAGAAAACGATTTCCAACAAAAGGCAATCTCCCCAGGCCGCCAGGGTCATCATTTTTTTGCCGGGCGACTTGAAAATCGTGGGCTGCGAAGTGGACGAAGCGCGTCAGGAACGCTATATTGGGAAGGGCAATCTTTTTTTGCGTACTAAAAGAGATGGGCTATGAGAGCCGTATTTCCGTGGAAGGCAGCGTTCAAGACCTGGCGCGTGAGGCTCCTGAAGCGCTGGAAACGCTGCATCAAGCCTGGCAGATCGCGTGAGCTTCGGAAGAAGACCGCCGGGTCACTTTAGGAAGAGGCCGACGCGGTGGATTTAGGAAGCGCGGCCAGTGCCTGTTTGGCCGCGGCATAGTCTTTGGCGAGAAGAACCTCGTGGCCAAACTCCGCATGAGCCGCATCGGTTTTGCCTTCGGCGGCGTACACCGTGCCGAGGTGGAAGCGGACTTCCGGGAGGCGCGGCGCTGCCGCGGCGGCTTCCTCCAAATTTTGTTCGGCGTCTTTGAGATCGCCCAGCCGATACTGCACCCAGCCCAATGTATCCTGAACGGCGGCCACATCCAGGTCTTTGCCGTCACTCGTGCTGCGCTGGGCCAGGGTCAAGGCTTTTTGGGCCAGCGCCAGGGCTTCCGGCAGGTGCGTGTTGGCTTCGGCATAGGCATAGGCCAGGCCATTAGGATAAAAGCTGATGGTCGGGTAGGCGCGCATGGCTTTTTGATATTCCGCCGCACCGCCGGTCAGATTGCCGGAATCACACAGTGCCTGTGCGCGCTCCAGAGTCAGGGTCTCAATATCCTGTGCGCCTGGTTTGGCGAT
This sequence comes from Capsulimonadaceae bacterium, assembly GCA_965277095.1. Classification (GTDB taxonomy): domain Bacteria; phylum Armatimonadota; class Armatimonadia; order Armatimonadales; family Capsulimonadaceae; genus JANXMY01. The sequence goes on along the minus strand of OZ255718.1, from coordinate 778,790 downwards.
CTCCTGGGTCAGAACCCCGGCCAGCGCCGTGGCGGTTGCCTGACGCGCCGCGGTTTGCCCCAGGCGGCCCTGAGCGTCAGCCAGAAACTGGTAAGCACGCTCATCGCCGGGAAATTTATGGATAGCCTGCTGCATGTAATCGGCAGTTGCGGCGTCATCCCCGACCTCGGCAAAAACTTCTGCAATGCTGAAAAGAGGGCCGGCTGGGCCAGGGTCACGCGCCCCCACATACGTGTCAACATCATGGGGCGCAACGGCAACGGCGCGGTCGACCCAGGCACGCGCCTGTTTGTCGTCCGGGTCCACCTGGGCGTGCCGGGCCGCTTCCGAAAGCAGGTCCTGGACTTTAATCGCATTTTGCATCTGGGTCCCGCATCCGGCCAGTGCAAGTAGAAAAAGCATGGGCAGGAATACAGGAAGCAGCGCGCGGCGCACAGCCATAAAAATGGTAAATATCGGCATCGCCGTTATTATAGCACATGCCGCCGGAGTTGTCGCATCCAACTCGCCGCGCTCTATCCGTTTCGCAGAAAAGCCGGAAAGTAGTTTCAGCGGCAGTCTTGACATTAATACCCTGGGGGGGTATATTACATTGGGAGCCTAAGAAATGCAGATCGAGACAAAGGCAAAGGTGCAAACGCGGCTGAAGCGGATTGCAGGGCAGATCGCCGGCATCCAGAAGATGATTGAGGAAGAGCGCTACTGCGTGGATATTTTGACCCAGGTGGCGGCGGTTCGTTCGGCTCTGGATGTGGTGGGCGTCGAGCTTCTCACCCGCCATATTGAGGGCTGCGTGGTGGGGCATGGCTCTGAGACCGAACATGCTTGTGCCAAACAAATGACTCAGGAACAGCTTGTCGCAGAAGTCCGCGTTTCGTTAGGGCGGTTTCTCAAATAGGCAGTTTTCTTAACGGGGGATAAAGATGGAAACGGTATTTACTGCGCCGGATATTGAATGCGGCGGGTGTGCTGCCAGTATCAAAAAGGCGCTGGGGCAGGAAAACGGTGTACAGGCGGTGACAGTGGATGTGGCGGACAAAACAGTCGCGGTGACGTTTGACAGCTCGCAGAGCAGCCGCGCGGAGATTGCGGACGCGCTCACGTCGCTGGGCTTCCCACCAAAAACAGAGTGAAATCAGGCGCTGCATGACTCAAATGGAAACCGCCGTTCTCGCGGGCGGGGCCGGCGTAATCGGCCTGTTATCCTGGTTCTTCTTCGGCCCGAAGGAGGCCAAACAGGCCGAGACAATTCTTGTCGATCCGGCTGCGACGCTGCGCGCAGACCTTGCCATTACCGGCATGACCTGTGCGGCCTGCGTTTCCCGCGTGGAAAAAGCGGCGCGGCGGGTTTCCGGGGTGGGGGAAGCGACGGTGAACCTGCTGGCAAACCAGGGGGCGTTCACTTACGACCCCGCGCAGACTTCGCCCCAGGCGATTGCCGCCGCCATTGAGAGAATTGGTTATGACGCCGCCCCGCTGAATGCGGACAAGCCTCAGCAAACGAATTATCATGCCGAAGGGCGCTTTCTGGCGCGGCGTTTCTGGGTGGCCGCTTTTCTCACTTTGCCGGTTTTGCTCGGTGCGATGGGTCTGGAACTGGGCCTGAACATCCCGCGCGGGCCGGCAAGCCCCTGGGCGCAGCTTCTGCTGACCACGCCGGTGTTGTTCTGGGCAGGCAGCCGCTTTTTTCGGGGGGCATGGCTTTCTCTGCGCCAGCGCAGCAGCGACATGAACACGCTGATCGCCCTCGGCACCGGGACAGCCTATTTATTTTCGCTGGCGGTGACCATCCGGCCTCGCCTGTTCGGGCCGCAGGGCCATGTGTATTATGAGACTGCCGATGTCATCATCACGCTGCTTTTGCTGGGACGGATGCTGGAAGCGCGTGCCAAAGGAAAAACCGGAGTCGCACTGGAAGCGCTGCTTGGATTGCAGCCGAAAACGGCGCGGGTCCTTCGCGGCACAGAGGAGCGGGATATTCCCATTGAAGAAGTGCGGGCAGGAGACCGGATACGGGTGCGTCCGGGCGAGAAGATTCCGGTGGATGGCCGCATCGTGGAGGGCGCGTCCGCCGTGAACGAGAGCATGATCACCGGCGAAAGCCTGCCGGCAGAAAAAAAAGTCGGCGATCCCGTGATTGGCGCGACGATGAACACACGCGGCTCCTTTGTGTTTGAGGCGACGCGCGTTGGAGCGGATACGGCTCTGGCGCGAATCATCGGGCTGGTGCGGCAGGCGCAGGGCTCGCGCGCCCCGATTCAGAAACAGGCCGACCGGGTAACGGCCTATTTCGTGCCGGCGGTGCTGATGGTCGCAGTCGCGACATTCACCCTGTGGTTTTCGGTGGGCCATGCGCCGGAGCTGGCCCTGTCCAATTTCATTGCGGTGCTGATTATTGCCTGTCCCTGTGCGCTGGGCCTGGCGACGCCGACTTCGCTGATGGTCAGTACCGGCAAAGGGGCGGAATTGGGTGTGCTGATTAAAGACGCCGAAGCTCTGGAGCGCGCCGGGGCCGTCCAGGTCGTCGTGCTGGACAAGACCGGGACGATTACGGCAGGCAGACCTGTCCTGACCGACATCCTGCCGCTCAACGGCTTGGCGTCCGCCGATCTTTTGCGCCTGGTAGCCGGGGCGGAACGCGGCTCGGAACACCCACTGGCACAGGCGATTGCCGAAGGCGCTCAGGCTCAGGGAATCAGCCTCGGAAATGCGACCGAGTTTGACAGCATCGCCGGGCAGGGCATCACGGCGACTCTGGACGGGCATCGAGTCCTGGCCGGGAACGCCGCTCTGCTGGCGGCGCGCGGCATCTCGCTGGACGGTCTGACCGAACGGGCCGCTGCACTGGCCAAAGCCGGGAAAACGCCGATGTTTGTCGCCATTGACGGCTATCCGGCGGGCCTGGTCGCGGTGGCCGACACGGTCAAGCCTTCCTCAAAGGCTGCTGTCGCCGCCCTGCGGCGTCTGGGCTTGACGGTGGTGATGATGACCGGAGACAATGCACAAACAGCCCAGGCTGTTGCCCGCACGGTCGGGGTGGATGAAGTGCTGGCCGGGGTGCTGCCCGAACACAAAGCGGCAGAAGTGAAGCGGCTTCAAAGCGGCGGCCAGGCAGTTGCAATGGTCGGGGATGGCATCAACGACGCTCCCGCGCTGGCGCAGGCGGATGTGGGAATTGCCCTGGGAACCGGCACGGACGTGGCGATTGAAGCGGCGGATGTGGCACTGATCGGCGGCGACTTGAACGGCGTGGTGGTCGCGATTGCCCTCTCGCGGGCGACGCTCAAAAATATCAAGCAAAACCTGACGTTTGCGTTTGGCTACAACATTTTAGGCATTCCGCTGGCCGCAGGCGTACTGTATGTGTTCACAGGGCATGGGCTTCTTTCCCCCATGTTTGCCAGTGCGGCAATGGCCCTGTCATCAGTGTCAGTGGTGACAAACGCCCTGCGCCTGCGGCGATTTAGTCCCCCCTGCTTCCACTCCGGGAAGTAAAAAGCGAAAAAAAGCGGGAGACTTTCGTCTCCCGCCTGGTTGGGTTGCCTGCGGCTTGCTAAGGCGATTCGTCAAATGTCTTGTCTGCGCCGCGCCGATAGACGTGCTAGTCGGCGAACTGTGCTTCATAGGGGATCAGCCCCAGCCGTGTGGCGCGGCGAAACGCCTGCACACGGTTGTTGACATGAAGTTTGTCGTAGACATTGGCGAGATGGAAATCAACAGTTCGTTTGGAAACGAAAAGCTGCTCCGCCACCTCGCGGCTCGACTTGCCCTGAATGACATGCGTCAGCACTTCAATTTCCCGCTTGGTCAATTTGACAAGATGCGATTCCTCGCTGCTCATGGCTCCGTTGACCGACACGGAAGACTTGGGCGCCAACACCGTCCCTGGGACGACAGACATTGCTGTCATAGAACTCGCTCCTTTCGCGATGCCGCCTCCAAGAGAGATTATGGCAAAAGCGGCGGATTTCGTTAGGGAAGCAGGGGATTTCGGGCGCATTGTCCAACTGGGAAGCAGCATGGCACACGAAGAAAAGGTACACGAAGAAAAGGCACACGAAGAAAACGGAACCGCGCGCGTGGAAGCGTTCAGTGATGGCGTGTTTGCCGTCGCGATTACACTGCTGGCGCTGGACATTCATGTTCCTGACTTTGACAAACTGCCGCCCGGCGGCCTCGGCGCGGCGCTGGCGGCGCAGTGGCCGATGTATCTGGCGTATGTGACCAGCTTCCTGTCTATTCTTGTCATGTGGATCAACCACGACCGTTTGTTTGAGCATATTGGGAAAAAAGATCGCGGCTTGGTCATTCTCAATGGCCTGCTGCTGATGGTAATCACGCTGTACCCGTTCCCGACTTCTCTGGTGGCGGAATACATTCAGCGGCCCGAAGCCAAAATCGCCGCCGTGCTTTATTCGGCCTTTTCGGTCGCGATGGCAGTTCTTTTCAACCGGCTCTGGCATCACGCGGCGGATGGGGAGCGCCTTTTAGCCGCCGGCCATGACCGGCAAAAAGCGCGGCGCATCACCCGGCAGTACCGCTTTGGGCCGCTTCTGTACGCGGTTTCGCTGGCCGCCGCGTTTGTCAGCCCCCTGATTAGTGTTGGCCTGACGCTGGCCCTGGCCGTCTTTTTCGTCCTGCCGGAAGCGCCGGACACAAAAGGCAGCGGCTGACGATTGTGCGGACCAAAATCGGCAACCTGAAACCCTCTTAACAATACGGATAAGCCTGCCTGCGGTCTAGTGCCGATAATAGACATCGGGAGAGACTTTAATGCTGATGCTGACAGAGTTGCCGCGCGAGCCTTGCGCGGACATGGCGCGGCGGCTGCGAATGACGGCGGATGCGCCGGAAATGTCGCACGATGCGCTGGAATTTTTGATAGATGGCTACGGCAGGCTGGTGGAAGGCCTGCTGGACCCGCGCGCCAGCGTGTCCGGCATTGAGTTCGCCTACAGCCGCCTGCTGGGGACGCGCGGCAGCATCTGTCGTCTGTGTCCCGCGGACGATATGGGCCGCCTGCCGAAAAAAGCCGTAAAACGCTGGGACTGGGCGGAAACGCATCTGCGCGAGTATCTGGGGGAAGCGCCTCAGCTTGAAGAAGTGGTCGCCGTCGCCCGCCGGGTGGAAGACGGCTGGGCCGACAGCATGGAACGGTACGTGCTGACCCTTTCCGCGCGCATGAACGAGACGGAGATTTCCGACAAAATTGGCATTCTCAAAGGCATTGACACGGTCAGTCTGCATCTCGCGCAGCGTGAAGTGTTCAGCCTCTCGCAGTCGTTCGCCGTTCCTCTGGAAAATACCAATGCTGTCAAGCTGCGCGTCCGCCTGCTGTCGCTGTTTTTAACCCTGCACCGCTGCGGCTTCTGCCAGGCCTTCCCCGCCATTCAAAGCTACCGCCGGACATTCCGCATTTTTGATCCCCACGCCTATCCCTGGTGGTTTGTGGACTGCCGCCTGACGGAGCGGCAGCTCAACTGGACTTATCGGCGCATTCCCGCCGCCGACCTGGACTGGCGATTTTAGCCTTTTGACCGAAAGAAGCCCGGCTCCACTCTGGAACCGGGCTTTTCTTCTGAGGGTGTGCGTCGTTTCGGTTACGCGGCCGTATTCGCCCGCTTTCGGGCGCGGAAGGCCAGCGCGGAGACGCCGAGCAGGAAGAAGGTTAGGCCGGCCATCTGGGACGGCTCCGGGGCGGGGGAGGGGTTGGTGTCCGCCGTGCCATTGATGAACACATTGTCAAGGCGGTCGTTGGGGGCGGCGGTTCCTGCGTAGGCAGGCGCACCGGAGAACACGATTTCAAACTCAGCATTCGGATTTTCCGCGAGGCCGGTGATGCCCGACAAATTGAACGTTTCCGGCGAATAGCCGGCGGCATCCGCGCCTGTGACCGGCGCTTTCGCTGTTCCCTGAGCCGGGACAGCAACTGTCGGCGTCAGCGTGGTAAATGTGGTTCCACCGTTGGTGCTGTATCCGAATGTCTGGGTCTGGAAGGCACTGGCGCTGGACGCATAGGTGTCATAGGTGAAACTGCTGACCGTGTTGAAACCTGCGGTGCTGGCACTAAACACCAACGACGAGCCGTTGTTGGATGTGGCTTTGCCCACTCCGAGGCGCAGCGTGTCGTTGCTGGGGGTAGATGTTCCGGGTGCATCATCGCCGGGAGTGGTATAAGCGTACCCTGGTGTTGTGCCGTCGCCGCTCACGTTGGCAAACGCGACGCCGCCGGGAACCAATGTTGCTGTTCCTGCATCCGTGCCTAAGTCCGCAGTGATAGTGGTGGGAGCCGCCGGGCTTGTGCCGGTAGCGGGTGTCGGCAGGTTCTCAAAATCAAAACCGGCGATGACTGTCTGAGCATGGGCGGTCGTGCCGGCGAAGGCCAGGCCGAGGGCGGCGAGGGTGGTGACACCGGCGCGCGCAAGAATGGGTTTCATCGTGATCGTCTCTCCTTGTTTCTTCATGCGCCGCCGGGCGGCGCGAACATACATCCAGAATAGCAATTGATAGCATTACAGCAGAGAAGCCGCTAATTGACAGCCTTAGTATACAGGGCAGCCGCGGAGAATTCTGTTAAGAGAATATTAAGTTTAGGTTAAGTTTGTGTGAAGGTAACGCAAACTACAAGAAATAACGCAGGAACCCGGTGGCCCTGGTGAGGTGTTAAATGTCTATGGCACTGACACTTTCCGTTCTTGATTTGTCCCCGGTTTCCTCCGGCATGACCGCGGCGCAGGCGCTGCAAAATACGCTGGAACTCGCCCGTACCGCGGAACGCCTCGGTTACGGGCGCTACTGGCTGGCGGAGCATCACAACATGCCCGGCATCGCCAGCTCTTCCCCGGAAATTCTGATCGGGCAGGTGGCCCAGGCCACGTCCCGGATTCGCGTTGGCTCCGGCGGCGTTATGCTGCCAAACCACGCACCACTGAAAGTCGCCGAGTCGTTTTTGACGCTGGAAGCCCTGTTTCCGGGCCGGATTGATCTGGGGATCGGGCGCGCGCCGGGCAGCGATCCGCGCACGGCCCTGGCCCTGCGCCGAACCCAAATGCCGGGCGAGGAACTGCCGGAGCAGCTAGCGGATTTGTTCGCATTTTCCGGCGGCGGTTTCCCGGAAGGGCATCCATTTCGGTCAGTGGGAGCGTCGCCAATGGGTGTGCCGCTGCCGCCGGTTTGGCTGCTGGGCTCCAGCGATTACAGTGCGCGGGTTGCCGGGCAGATGGGGCTTGGCTTTGCGTTTGCCAGCCATATCAACCCCTACGGGGCGGAGGCAGCCCTGGAGATTTATCGCGGCCACTGGATGCCGTCCGCCCAGCAGGCGGAGCCGCGCGCCATTGTGACGGTGTCTGCAATCTGCGCCCCGATGGAGGCCGAAGCGGATACGCTGGCAACTTCGCTGGATTTAGCCTGGCTGCGCCTGGCCGGGGGGCGTCCGTCCGTGTTCCCAAGCGTGGCGGAAGCGCAGGCGTATTCCTTCACGCCGCGCGAACGAATTCATGTAGCGGAAACGCGCGGGCGGGTGATGACGGGGACGCCGGAAACCCTCCGCGCCCGGCTCTGCGCGCTGTCCGCCCGGACCGGGGCGGACGAGATCATGGTGACAACGATGGTTCACGGGCAGCTCGAACGCCTGCGCTCTTACGAACTGCTGGCACAGGCGTTCGGCCTGCCGCCAAACCTGTAGGGGCAGGGACAAGCCCTGCCCCTGCAAAAGCTTTCAGGCAAGCAGCTTATCAATTTCCGACAAATCAGCCTCAGTCAGTTTCCAGTCGGACGCCGCCGCGTTACCTTTGATCTGCGCCGGGGAAGTCGCTCCGGCGATCACCGAAGCGACGACAGGCTTTGCCAGCAGCCACGAAAAAGCCAGTTCCAGAAGCGAGTGGCCGTGCATTTCGGCAAACTGAATCAGAGCCTCCACGCGCGATAAATTTTGCTCCGACAGCAGATCGGAAAACCGCTCACCGCCCGCCTGGATGCGCGTTCCTTCGGGCAGAGGCTGACCCTTTCGGTATTTACCCGTGAGCAAGCCGCTTGCCAGCGGAAAATAAGGCAAAAACGCGACGCCTTCCCGCGCGCATTCGGTCAGAACTCTGGCTTCCGGCTCCCGGTGCAGCAGGCTGTATTCATTTTGGACGCTGACAAACCGCGCCCCGCCCGCCGGGACGGCCGCTTTAGCTTCCTGCAACTGAGCCTCCGAAAAATTGGAGCAGCCGATTTCACGCACTTTCCCCGCCTGTACCAGTTCGTTCAAAGCGCCCAGTGTGTCGGCAATCGGCGTGTCCGGGTCCGGCTTGTGCAATTGGTAAAGATCAATGCGGTCGGTGCCGAGCCGCCGCAAGCTGTCTTCGGCGGCCTGGCGAATATAGTCCGGCTTTGCGCCGCCGGGACGCGCATCATCGATTTTCATGCCGAATTTCGTGGCGATGATTATCTGATCGCGCCGCCCGGCCAGCACGCGGCCTAAAAATTCCTCACTTTTTGTGCCGCCGTAGATGTCGGCTGTGTCGAGAAAGTTGATGCCCGCTTCTAATGCGGCGTCTACGACTTGCTTTGTCGCGGTTTCATCTATTTTCCAGCCAAAATTGTTGCAGCCCAGCCCGATCACCGATACGTCTAAACTGCCGATTTTTCGTGTTTGCATTGTATCTCCTCTGCTGTGATTGTTCCCAGATTGTTTGCAGAAAATGCGGTGTTTAACGAAGACAAAAACGGGTAAAATTAACAGGAAAAGTGCGCGGAAGGCCGCGCACTTTCGTGTTTTTCATAACCCTCAGAAAGGCTTGGCATTATGGATGCTCTTTTTCCGGGCGACCTTGCCCCGGATTTCTCCCTGCCGCCTGCGGCAGACCAGCGGCCACGCAAACTTTCCGACCTGCGTGGGCAGCCGGTCGTTCTGGCATTTTCCCCGCCGGACTGGGACCCCTCCCGTGCTGAAGAACTGGCGCAGACGCATCGGCTGCTGTCCCTGATGGGCCTCGCCGGTGAGATGCTTCAATTGTCGCGAGACGGCGCCGGGTATCAAGCCGCTTTTGCGGACGGAGCGGTGCCTGTTCCACTGCTGACGGATGCCAACGCAGCGCGGCAGTTCGGCGTTTCAGGCAAGCAGGCGCTGTTTATGCTGGATGGGGAAGGGATTATTCGATGGCGCTACGTGGCCGCACCGGGAATTGCCCCCCAGGCCGAAGAGCTTTTGGCCGGGCTGTCGTCCCTGCGCGCGCCTGCGGTTCATGGCGCAAAGGGATTAACCCGGCGCGAGTTTCTCGCCGCCGCCCTGGGTGCAGCCTTAGCGTTGTCGCTGGCCGCCTCCTCTGCTCGCGCCGAGACAGCGCTTGAGGGCGGGCCTGACGCTTTTTCTTATGCGTTCCTGCGGCCTCCCGTCACGACGGGAACCGTGCCGGTGACGCTCACGGTCAACGGTACACCCCACACACTGCAAATAGAGCCGCGCGTGACGCTGCTCGATGCCCTGCGGGAGCGGCTGAACCTGACCGGCTCCAAAAAAGGCTGCGATCATGGGCAATGCGGCGCCTGCACCGTGCATGTGAACGGCAGGCGGGTCAACTCCTGCCTGACACTGGCAATTGCCGCGCAGGGCAAAAACATCACAACAGTAGAAGGCTTGGCCGCTCCCGATGGGACGCTCCACCCTATTCAGGCGGCGTTTATTGAGCATGACGGCTTTCAATGCGGGTTCTGCACGTCCGGCCAAATTATGAGCGGCGTCGCGCTGCTCCAGGAACCTGTCGGCCCGGCGGATGCCGATGTGCGCGAGAACATGAGCGGGAACATTTGCCGCTGCGGCGCATACCCCAATATCGTCGCCGCTGTGCAGGACGTTCGGAAAGGCGGAAGCAATGCACCCGTTTGAGTATACGCAGGCAGCGGAAGAAAAGACCGCAGCCGGAAGCGGCGCGATTGCCGGGGGTGCGCCGGGCGCTCTGCAAACTCCGGCCCGCTTTCTGGCAGGTGGCACGACCCTGATTGATTTGATGAAGCTGAACGTCGAGACACCGGCGCGATTGATTGACATTTCCCCGCTGCCCTTGACCAAAATCGAGCCGATGCCCGACGGCGGCCTGCGGATCGGCGCAATGGTCACGAATGCCGATCTGGCGCATGACCCGACCGTGATCCAAAATTACCCGTTTTTGTCCCAGGCCATTTTGCAGGGGGCATCCCCGCAGCTTCGCAACATGGCGACCACCGGCGGCAACATTTTGCAGCGGACGCGCTGTTATTATTTTCGGGACACGACCACCGCCTGCAACAAACGCGAGCCAGGATCAGGCTGCGCGGCCATCGATGGCTACAACCGTATTCATGCCATTTTAGGCGTCAGTGACCACTGCATCGCCTCGCACCCGTCCGATATGTGTGTGCCAATGGCTGCACTGGAAGCCGTCATTTTGACAAACAGCCCGCTGGGGCCGCGCCGCATCGCGTTCAGCGACTTTCACGTCGTTCCGGGAGATCACCCGGAGCGGGAAAACATTCTGCTGCCGGGCGAGATCATCACGGCGGTAGAACTGCCCGCCCTGCCATTTGCTGCCCGTTCGCATTATCTGAAAGTCCGTGACCGGGCTTCCTATGCCTTCGCGCTCACCTCGGCGGCGGTCGCGCTGGACATGGCGGGCGGCAGCATCAAGCAGGCACGGATTGCACTGGGCGGGGTCGGCACGAAGCCCTGGCGGGCCACTGAGGCCGAGCAGGCGCTGGCGGGCAAGCCGGCGACGGATGACAATTTTCGCGCTGCCGCCGAAGCCGCTCTGCGCGGTGCGAAGACGCACAAAGATAATGCCTTCAAGGTGGAACTGGCAAAGCGAACTCTGGTGCGCTGCCTTCAAACAGTCAGCCGGATGGCGTAACAGAGTGAGCAAATGGACATCCCCAACGTAGTCCCGCCCTGAAGGGCAGGTCTGGCGGGCGAAACGCCAACCGCGGAGCAACTGCACCCAACCCTGCGGGCGGAAGAGCAGCGAGGCAAATCTTTCTTTTTGGTCACAGATCGATTGGCCGAAGGCCCCCCCAGACCAGCCGTTCACGGCGGGGCCTGAGGATAGGAACGAACTTATAAGCGTAGAGATCAAGCAAATGGACATCAAAAGAAGCGGCTCGCAGCCGTCCGGGCGGGGGCCGGAAGACTGGTTTACCGGCACTGTGCGGATCGACCCTCTGTTTCAGGCCCCTGAACCGGCGCGAGTCAGCGGCGCGAGCGTCACCTTTGAGCCGAGCGCCCGTACTGCCTGGCACACTCACCCACTGGGGCAGACCTTGATCGTGACGGCGGGCGGCGGCCTGGCGCAGCGCTGGGGCGGCCCCATTGAGCCAATTCAGCCCGGTGATGTCATCTGGTTCCCGCCGGGTGAGAAGCATTGGCACGGCGCGACTCCAACCACGGCCATGACGCATATCGCCATTCAGGAGAGCCTGAACGGCAAAATCGTTGATTGGCTGGAAAAGGTCAGCGATAAGCAATTCACTCTCTCTTAATAGTATTTTAGAGGAATATCCATGAACGACATTGAGAAATCCGTCGGCAAGCCGCTGGACCGGGTGGACGGGCGGCTGAAAGTCACCGGCGGGGCGCGTTACTCCGCCGATATGCCGGTTCCCGATGTGGCCTACGGCGTGCTGATTATGAGCATCGCCGCGCCGGGGCGAATTACGTCTATGGACACCCGTGCGGCGGAAGCCCTGCCGGGTGTGATTCGCGTCATCACGCCCGCCAATGCGCTCCGGCTTCAGCCGCCGCCCAGCCCCGGCAGCGCGGCAGCCCGCCCGCAGGATCGCGTGCTGCAAGTGCTGCAAGACCCGAACGTCTTTTACCAGAACCAGCCCATCGGCGTCGTCGTCGCGGATACGCTGGAGCGGGCCACGCAGGCGGCCTCGCTGGTCAAAGTGGAATACGAAACGCGCTCGCCGCGCGTGGAATTGGAGCGGGAGAAAAAACACGCTTACCAACCGGCCAAAGCCAATCAGGACCCCACCGATACGCATCGCGGCGATCCTGATGGGGGTATGAGTGCCGCTAAAGCAAAGGTAACCGAAACCTATGTCACTCCGGTGGAAAACCACAATCCGATGGAGCCGCACGCGACGCTGGCGGTCTGGTCGGGAGACCATCTCACGGTTTACAATGCCACGCAGGGGATTTTCGGAGACAAAAAAGTGCTGGCGCGGTCGTTCGGCCTCCCGCCGGACAACGTGCGTGTGGTCTCGCATTTTCTCGGCGGCGGCTTCGGCTGCAAAGGCTCCACCTGGTCCCATGTCGTAATCGCCGCCCTGGCCTCGCGGCAGGTAGGGCGTCCGGTCAAACTTGTGTTAGAGCGCAATCAAATGTTCGGCCCGGTCGGCTACCGACCCCGGACGGAGCAGAAACTTCAACTGGGGGCGGACGAGAATGGTGCACTGACGAGCGTGGGACATGATGTTTATTCGCAAACCTCGCGGTTTGATGAGTTCGTGGAGCCATCCGCCGTCGTCACCCGCATTTTGTACGACACGCCCAATGAACAAACGTCTCACCGCCTGGTGCGATTGGATGTCGGAACGCCGACATTCATGCGTGCGCCCGGCGAAGCTTCAGGAACGTTTGCCATGGAGTCGGCGATGGATGAGCTGGCGTACTCATTGAAAATGGACCCGATGGCCCTGCGGTTAAAAAATTATGCCGAGAAAGACCCGGACAGCGGTAAGCCCTGGTCCTCCAAATCTCTGCGTCAGTGCTACCAGGTGGGGGCGGATAAGTTCGGCTGGAGCAAGCGTACCCTGGAGCCGCGCTCTATGAAAACTGCCGACGGTCTGCTGCTCGGCTGGGGGATGGCGACGGCGACCTATCCGGTGCGCCGAAGCCCGTCTTCGGCGCTGGCCCGCCTGCTGCCCGACGGCACGGCCTATGTGCAGGCGGGAACACAGGAACTTGGCACCGGGACGTATACCGTGATGACCCAGACCGCTGCCGATGCGCTGGGATTGCCGCCGGCAAAAGTGCGCTTTGAGCTGGGTGACACGGTGATGCCCGAAACGCCGGTCTCCGGCGGCTCGCAGACGGCGGCTTCCACCGGCTCCGCCGTGCAGAAAGCCGGACAGGCCGCGAAAGCGCAGGCCATCGCGCTGGCGGTGGCCGACGCCGCCTCACCCCTGTTTGGCCTGATGCCCGGCGAAGTGAACGTCAAAGACGGGCGTCTGTTTTCAGTCGCTGACCCGGCGAAAGGCGAGACGTATGCTGCGCTGATTGCCCGTCAAAAGCTGCCCAGCATTGAAGCCAAAACCGAGTCCAAACCCGGCCCGGAAAAAGATGAATATGCCATGCACTCGTTCGGCGGCGTGTTTGCGGAAGTGACGGTTGACCCGGACCTGGGCATGATTCACGTCACGCGCGTCGTCGGGGCTTATGGCGTTGGAAACATCCTCAACGCCAAAACTGCCAACAGCCAACTGATGGGCGGCATTGTCTTCGGCATTGGGATGGCGCTGCTGGAAGAAACCGTGACCGACCCACGCCTGGGCCGGGTGATGAACGCCGACCTGGCGGAATATCATGTGCCGGTCAACGCCGACGTTCCCGACATTGACATCACGTTCGTGCCGGAAACCGATCCGTATGTTAATCCTCTGGGCGTTAAAGGCATCGGCGAGATCGGCATCACGGGCGTGGTTGCGGCAATTGCCAATGCGGTTTACCACGCGACGGGTAAGCGTGTGCGCGACCTGCCGGTGCGGCTGGATAAAGTGATATAAAAGAGCTGACATGAAAGAACTGACGGAAATTGTTGCCGCATGGGAAGCTGTTTGCCGGGACGGGCGCGAGGCCGTGCTGGCAACAGTGGTTGGGGTCAGCGGCTCGACCTATCGCCGCCCCGGCGCACGGATGCTGCTGACGACCGAAGGCCGCCTGGCCGGCTCGGTCAGCGGCGGCTGTTTGGAAGGGGACTTGCTCAAAAAAGCTGCCTGGCATACCCGCGCCGGGGCCGCGCTGGTCACTTACGATTCCACCGATGAAGATGACATTGTCTGGGGCTTCGGGCTGGGCTGCAACGGCGTCGTGCAGGTGCTGTTGGAGCGTGTTTCCCCGGAGCATCCCGGCCCGCTTTCGCTGCTGCGCGCTGTGCTGGCGCAGCGCCAGCCCGGCGTCATTGCGACGGTGATCGCCTCTGAGCAGGGCGCGGAACAGATTGGCCGGCGACTGCTGCTTTCGCCGGAGGGCGAGACCCAAAGCAGCCTGAGTGACCCCGCGCTGGCCAAAAGTGTGGAAGCCGATGCGCGCGCGGTTTGCAGCCTGGGGGAATCACGAACGCAAGATTACCCGCTTACGGGCGGCACGGTCACGGTCTTTTTGGAAGCCGTACTGCCGCCGGAACCGCTCGTCATTTTTGGCGCAAGCCATGACGCCGTGCCGCTGGTTCGGCTGGCGAAAGAATTGGGCTGGCATGTGACGCTGGTCGACACGCGGGCCGCGCAGGCCAGGCCGGAGCGCTTTCCCGATGCCGACGCCGTAGTGGCCTGCCCGCCGGAAGCCATTGCCGAACGAATTTTCCTGGACGCGCGAACGGCTGCCGTTGTGATGACGCACCATTACCCGGATGACCGGCGCGTACTGCCTGCGCTGCTTGCTTCGCCTGCCTTTTACATCGGCCAGCTTGGCCCGCGGGCGCGGACGGAGCGGCTGCTGGCGGAAATCAGTGACGATGGGTTTGCGCTGACCGCTGACCATCGGCGGCGTCTGCATGGCCCGGTTGGACTGGACCTGGGGGCGGATTCACCGGAAGAAATTGCCCTGTCGATTGTGGCGGAAATTCAAGCCGTTCGCGCCGGGCGGGCAGGGGGACTGCTGCGAGAGCGATGTGAGCCGCTGCACTTGCAGCCTTCTTCTGCCCATGCGGGGGTGGGCGAGCGTCAGCGTCCGCTGTGTCAGGTTTCGGCATGAGCAGCATCGGCTTGATCCTGCTGGCGGCGGGCGGTTCCCGGCGGCTCGGCAGCCCGAAGCAGCTTCTGCGGGATGAAGGCGGCCTGAGTCTGATCCGGCGCGCGGCGCAGGCGGCAGCGGCTTCGCAGTGCCGTCCGATTGTTGCGGTGCTGGGCGCATCAGCGGAAGACATCCGGCCCGAGCTGGCCGGTCTGCCGCTGACGGTCGCGATCAACCCGGACTGGCAAACCGGCATGGCGTCCTCGCTCCAAATGGGCTTGAACTCGCTGGAGGCAGCGCAGACGTTCGACGCGGTGGTGGTCATGCTATGCGATCAGCCTGCCGTGACTGGCGCGCTTCTGGATGCGCTGATTGCGGCGTATCAAGCGACGGGCCATAGCATTGTCGCCTGTGAATATGGGGAAACGGTTGGTGTCCCCGCCTTGTTTGACCAGGTCTTGTTTGCGCCTCTGGCCGCTCTTACCGGCGATGAAGGCGCCCGAAGAGTGATCCGAGGCTATCGCGGCCCAATCTCGCGCCTTCCGTTCCCGGAAGGTCTGCTGGACATTGATATTCCCCAGGATATTTCGGCGCTCCGCCGGGCCAACTCCGCCGCATAAGTGCGTTCCACGCTTTTTTACCTGCATTTTGGCATGATTTTTGCAGGAAGACAGAATTAGCTTTTTGGCTCTTCTGCAAAAGAACACTTATGCCGCTTTTCTCCTGCCTTGCCGATCTTCTCCGCTATCATGCCGAATGCTGCCCGCAGCAGGCCGCGCTTGCCGGGGCGCATCAGCCGCCCATGACGTATGCGTCGCTTTTTTCCCAGACCCGGTCTGTGGTGAGTCATCTCCATGCCCTGGGCCTGGGGCGGGGCGACCGCATCGCCGTCGTTCTGCCCAACGGGCCGGAAATGGCCGCGGCCTTTCTGGGCATTGCGGTGGGCGCGACCTGTGCGCCTCTGAACCCGGCTTACCGCGCTTCGGAATTTGAGTATTACTTGAGCGATTTAGGGGCAAAGGCACTGATCGTTCAGGCGGGCGCGGAGACCCCGGCTGCGGCGGCGGCTCAGGCGCAGGGCATCCCCATTCTCCGGCTTTTGCCTGTGCCGGATGGCTGCGCCGGCAGCTTTGTTCTTCAGGCAGAGGGAGCAAGCCTGGCATCGGCTGGAACAAACCCAACGTGGTCCGGCCCGGATGACGCCGCCCTGGTGCTGCACACTTCGGGGACAACGGCACGGCCTAAAATCGTCCCACTGACTCAGGCCAATTTATGCACCTCCGCGCAAAACATCGCCCGCTGCCTAAATCTTACGTCCGAAGACCTTTGCCTGAATGTCATGCCGCTGTTTCATATTCACGGCCTGGTGGGTGCGCTGCTGGCCTCACTGACGGCGGGAGCAGAAATTGAGTGCAGCCCCGGCTTCTCGGCCCCGGACTTTTTTCCCTGGCTGGCGCGGGTGCGTCCCACCTGGTACACGGCGGTTCCCACGATGCACCAGGCAATCCTGGCGCGGGCCGCTCAGCAGGGACTCATCCCGGAAGACCTGCGCCGAGAAGGGAGGCTGCGGCTCGTCCGCTCATCTTCCGCCGCGCTTCCGCCGCCTGTCATGGCCGGACTGGAAACGCTTTTCAGCGTGCCGGTGCTGGAAGCCTACGGCATGACCGAAGCAGCGCATCAGATGGCAAGCAGCCCGCTGCCGCCCCGCCCGCGCAAGCCCGGTTCGGTGGGGCTGGCCGCCGGGCCGGACATGGCAATCATGGACGCGGCCGGCCGTCTCTGCCCCCAGGAAATTGTCGGCGAGGTAGTTATTCGGGGAGCCAGTGTGATGTCCGGCTACGGAGGCGATTTCGACATCAATGCCGCGGCGTGGATCGATGGCTGGTTCCGTACAGGCGACCAGGGATATTTTGACGGTGACGGATACTTGTTTCTCACGGGCCGCCTGAAAGAATTGATCAATCGCGGCGGCGAGAAAATCTCTCCGCGCGAAATTGACGAAGCGCTGCTGGAACATCCGGCAGTCGCACAGGCGGTAACATTTGCGGCTCCGCATCCGCGTCTCGGCGAGGAAATCATGGCCGCTGTGGTGCTTCGCCCGGAACAGGCCGGGGACGGCGGCAAAAAATGGGAGCGCGAACTGCGTGAATTTGTGGCGGCGCGTCTCTCGGACTTCAAAGTACCGAGCCGGATTTTGCTTCTGGACGAGATTCCCAAAGGCCCAACCGGGAAAGTGCAGCGAATTGGACTGGCGCAAGTGTTAGGCGTTTCTTCCTCTGCGGACTCGGAGCCGATGCCTGCCAGGGAAGAGGCGTCCGGGCCGCAAACGCTTTTAGAGGCCCGTGTGATTGCGCTGTGCCGGGAAGTGCTGCTGCGGGAAGAAATCAGTCGGCACGACAATTTTTTCCAGATCGGCGGCGACTCCCTGCTGGCGGCGCGCCTGCTGGCGCGTCTGGAACACGCGCAGGCGGTCTCGCTTTCACTCGTGCGCCTGTTTGAGACGCCAACTCCGGCAGGTCTAGCCCAGGCCGTAGAAGAAGCGCAGGCAGAGCAGGAGGAAGCGGAACTGGCAGGTCTGCTGGCTGAGATGGAACTCCTCTCTGACGAAGAAGCCGAGCAGCTTTTGCAGGAATGATGACGGCGCGTTGATAAAGATGTCGTTGGTATTTGCCGAAAAATCGCTATGAGCAACTCTATTTCCCCGGCGTCTGCGGCGGCGGGGACAGCCTCCACCTCTTTGGAAGAAAAAATCGCCCGGCTTTCCCCTGCCAAGCGCGCATTGCTGGAGCAGCGCCTCGGTCAGAAGTCCTTGCCCGATGCCGGGCAAGAAATCCACCGGCAGACAATCACGCGGCTGCCAGACTTGGCCTGCAAACCCCTTTCTTCCGCGCAGCAGCGCCTGTGGTTTCTGCATCACTGGGACCCCGCAAGCCCGCTTTACAACAGCCCGCTTCTGCTGCGCCTGCATGGCAATTTAGACCTGATTGCTTTGCAGCAGGCACTGGACGCACTGGCAGCGCGGCATGAGACGCTGCGAACAGTCTTTCAGTCACACGAGAGCCAGCCCATTCAAACGGTCGCTGCGCCCTGCTCCGTCACGCTGCGTCCGAAGAATGCAACTATCGGGCAGGAAGACTCGGTTCCGGCGTGGGTCGGCGAAGAAGCGCGGCAGCCTTTTGACCTGGCCGGCGGAGCGCTGCTGCGAGCGGCCTGGGAAACGGTCAGCGAGAACGACCATTTCCTTCTGCTGACTGTGCCGCATATTGTCTTTGACGGCTGGTCCCAGACCGTTTTGCTGCGCGATCTGGCCGCGCTTTACAGTGCCTTTGCCCAAAAATTGCCGCCCCTCCTGCCGGATTTGCCAATTCAGTACGGCGATTATGCGGCATGGCAGCAAGCGCGGCTGGCAGGAAGCGAGATGCAGGAGCATCTTTCCTACTGGAAAGAGCAGCTCTCCGGCCTGCCCGGTGCGCTGGAATTGGCCTCCGACCGGCCACGCCCGGCGGCGCAGTCGCATCGAGGAAGCAGGCTGCGGCTGGAAATACCCGCTTCACTGCTGCGTTCGCTGACGCGCCTGGGACAGTCGGAAGGTGCAACGCTTTTCATGGTACTGCTGGCCGCGTTTCATACGCTGCTCGCGCGGTACACGGGCCAGACGGACAGTGTGATAGGTGCGCCCATCGCGGGCCGCAGCCAGGCCGAAACGGAAGAATTGATCGGCTGCTTTATCAACACACTGGCGCTCCGAACCGACCTGTCCGGCGCGCCGACGTTTCGGGCAGCGCTGCGGCGAGTGCGCCGCACCTGCCTGGAAGCCTATGCCCATCAGGATTTGCCGTTTGACCGGCTGGTGGAAGAGTTAGGGCCGGAGCGCGACCTGAGCCGGTCGCCGCTGGTACAGGCGCTGCTGGTGCTGCAAAATGCGCCCCGCCGCGACGCCGCGTTTTTCGGCCTGGACTGCCAGGTCGTGGAAGTGGAGACCCGGACTGCCAAATTTGACCTGACTTTGAGCCTGAACATGGAAGGGGACGGACTGGCCGGATGGCTGGAATACAGCACGGACCTGTTCGATGCATCCACCATTGCGCGTCTGTGCGGCCATTTTGAAATGCTGCTGCAAGGCATCGCCGAAAACCCCGACCAGGGAATTGACGAACTCCCGCTGCTGACGCCGCCGGAGCGCCGGCAAATCCTCGGTGCGTGGAGCCTCGGCGAGGAATGGGACACGAGCCTCCCCTCAAATCGGTGTCTGCATCAGTTGTTTGAAGCGCAGGCCGCGCAGACTCCAAACGCAGTGGCCGTGGTTGGCGGGGAGAGTCAAATCACTTACGCGGAGCTAAACACGCGGGCAGAGCATCTCAGCCGCGATTTGCGCCGGCGCGGGGTGGGGCCGGACACTCTGGTCGGTCTCTGCGTGGAGCGTTCGCCCGAAATGGTTGTCGCTCTGCTGGGCATTCTGAAAGCAGGAGGCGCGTATGTTCCCCTGGACCCGAATTATCCCTCGGAGCGGCTGGCGTTTATGCTGGCAGACGCCGAAGTGTCCGTGCTGCTGACGCAGGAGCGCCTGCGGGATAAGCTGCCGGTGTCCGCTGCACAGATAGTATATTTGGACGCGGACGGGAACCCTTCCACGGGCAGCGAAGAAAAAACAAGGCGATATGAGGGAAGTGAAGCAGGCCCGACGAACCTGGCTTATGTGCTGTACACATCCGGCAGCACGGGAAAGCCGAAAGGAGTGGCGATTGAACATCGCAGCGCCGTCGCGCTGGCGGACTGGGCGCGCCGGGTTTTTTCGCCCGAAGACCTGGCGATGACACTGGCCTCGACTTCGCTTTGCTTTGACCTGTCGGTGTTTGAGATTTTTGTGCCGCTGAGCCTGGGCGGCACGGTTCGGGTCGTGGAAAATGCGCTGGCCCTGACCGCTTCCGCAGAAGCGAATGACATCACGCTCATCAACACCGTACCGTCGGCCATGACTGAACTGCTTCGCACGGGGAGTGTGCCGGCGGGTGTCCGGGTCGTCAATCTGGCCGGCGAGCCGCTGCCGCAAAAACTGGCGCAGGAGATTTACCGGCAGACGGCGGCGGTGCAAAGCGTTTTCAACCTGTACGGTCCCTCCGAGGATACGACGTACTCTACTTTTGCGCGTGTGGTGCCGGGGGCCGGAGAAGCGCCGCCCATAGGACGCCCGATTTGCGGGACGCAGGCGTATGTGCTGGATGGCTGCGGCAATCCTGTTCCCGCCGGAGTTCCCGGCGAATTGTATCTGGCGGGCCGGGGCCTGGCGCGCGGCTACTGGAAACGGCCGGAGCTGACGGCGGAAAAGTTTGTTCCCTGCCCCTTCGGGGCCGAGCCGGATGCCCGGATGTACCGCACGGGCGACAAAGCGCGGTGGCTGCCGGATGGGGCTTTGGAATACCTGGGGCGCTTGGATTATCAGGTCAAGCTGCGCGGCTTTCGGATTGAGCTGGGCGAAATCGAGGCTGTTCTCGCGTCCCTGCCTGCGCTGCGGGAATGCGCGGTGATGGTGCGCGAAGATACGCCGGGTGACCCGCGCCTGGTCGCTTACCTGGTTCTCGCAGCCGGAGAACGCCCGGAAGCGAGTGATTTACGGGCATTTCTCAAGACGCGGCTGCCCGATTACATGATTCCGGCTGCATTTGTTTTTTTGGACGCTCTGCCACTGACGCCCAATGGCAAGCGAAATCGGCAGAACTTGCCCCCGCCGGAGCGCAGCCATGCAGCTTCGGAGAAGGGCTATGCCGCGCCGCGAAATTCCCTGGAAGAAACGCTGTGCGGGATATGGGCGGACGTCTTGAAAGTGGAGTGCGTGGATATCCATGACAGTTTTTTTGAGTGCGGCGGACACTCCCTGCTGGCGATGCAGGCGATTTCCCGCGTGCAGGCTGCTTCAGGACTGCGCGCGTCTCTGCGCCTGCTGTTTGAGTCGCCCACGCCGGCAAGCTTTGCGGCGGGCCTCGAAGGTGCATCGGGTAACGCTCCGGTGTGCGAAGATTGCGCGGAACCACCGGGACAGCCGGAGCTGAGGCAGGTCGCCTGGCGGCATCTTCCGGCCCCGGAACGGGTGGCGGCTGCCCCGAAAGACACGTACCGCCCGCCGCGCAGCCTGCTTCATGCCAGCCTTCAGCAGATTTGGGAGGAAACACTGGCGGTTCGTCCCATCGGCGTAAGCGACAATTTCTTTGCGCTGGGCGGGCATTCGCTGCTGGCGGTTCGGCTGCTCGAGCGCATGGAGCAGGCAACCGGGCGGCGTCTGCCCCTCGCCCTGCTGTTCAACGGCCCGACCATTGAGCAGGTGGCGGACGCGCTGCTGCGGGAAGTGGAGGAACCGGTTGCCGGAATGATGGCGGTTCGCAGTGGCGGCTCCCTGCCGCCGCTGTATTTTCTGCACGGCGACTTTCATGGCGGCGGCCTGTACAGTTTTCCCCTGGCGCGGCATCTGGGATCGGATCAGCCGGTGTATGCCCTGCCGCCGCTGGGGCTGAATGGGGAAGCGGTTCCGCCGTCCCTGCCGGAAATCGCGGCGCGTCACCTGGCCGATGTGCGCCGTTTCCAGCCGAATGGTCCCTACCGTCTGGGGGGCTACTGCAACGGTGGTTTGATCGCCTATGAAATGGCGCGTCTTCTGGAGGCGCAGGGTGAGAGTGTCGAAGCGCTCATCCTTATCCATGCCTCGCCCGGCAGCATTCGCTATCGTCCTTTGCGCCGCGTGGCTCGCAGTCTGGGACGGCGTATGGGTCTTCAGGAACCGGCGCTGCATCAGTGGATGGAAACACTTCGTGCCGCCCGTTCTCCGCACCTGCGCCCGAAAAAAAACGGGGGAGACAAGGCAGGAGCGGAAATCAACCCTTTGCAGAAACAGCAGGACGAACTGATGAACTTGTACCGAATGCTGATCGGCTATTATGCTCCCGGCCCGTATTCCGGGCAGATCAGCTTGTTCTGGCCTGCGGAGGCGTCCGCAGACAACTCATCTCCTGATCGCGCCTGGGCTGACTTTGCTGAGAGAACCGAAGTATTTCCCGTTCCCGGCGATCATTATTCCTGCATTCTGGAACATATAGAGGCCCTTTCGCTGAGTGTCGGGAACCGTCTTGCAAAGATTGCTGCGAATCCGTGACACCCACCCCAATCAGTCCCGCAGAGTGGAGCGTTTGTGCCAGGCGGCCTCCCTGGCCGGAGGCGGAAGTGCATCTCTGGCGGGCCGATCTTCATTGCGCGCCGGAGCAGTCTGCCGCGTGCGCGGCGCTCTTGTCGCCGGACGAAGCGGCGCGGGCAGATGGGTATCGGTTTGCGAAAGACCGCTGCCGATTCATCGCCGCGCGCGGTTTTCTCCGCACTCTGCTCGGCCTGTATCTGCATCAGCTGCCGCAAAGCCTTCGGTTCCACTACGGACCATGCGGCAAGCCGGCGCTTGCGCCGGAAACCTCTCAAAATGCGCTTCATTTCAACCTGTCTCATGCCGAAGACCTAGCGCTGATCGCCGTTACCGGCGTCGCCGGGGTAGGGGTAGATATAGAACGCATTGATGCTTACCCGCAGGAAGTGGCCGAACGGTTCTTTGCCCGCAGCGAGCTGGACTGGCTGCATGAAGCGCCCGAACCAGACCGCTCCGAGCGCTTTTTTCAGCTTTGGACCCGCAAAGAAGCCGTTTTGAAAGCCCAGGGAGTGGGTCTTTCCGGCGGCCTGGCTGCGTGCGAATTGCCGGGGGCAGCGGAGTGTCGTGGTCTGGACATCGGCCTGGGATATGCCGCCGCCGTCGCCCTGTGCGAGCCGTTTCCGCCCGTTAAGGCGTGGCACTGGGAGACAGGCACGGCATTTCCCACAGATATGATATAATGCAGTGTGCAGAAAAAACAGTCTCTCAAAAAAGCGCTCATCACGGGCATTACCGGCCAGGACGGGTCGTATCTGGCGGAATTGCTGCTGTCCAAAGGCTACGAAGTCCACGGCATCATCCGCCGGGCGTCCACCTTCAACACCAGCCGCATCAATGCCCTCTACGAAGACCCCCATATCAACGGCGTCCGCCTCTTTCTCCACTACGGCGACATCAGCGACTCCACCAATCTGATCAAACTCCTCTACCGCATTCAGCCCGAAGAAGTCTACCATTTGGCCGCCCAGAGCCATGTGCGCGTTTCCTTTGACATCCCCGAATACACCGGCGATGTCACCGGCCTCGGCACTGTGCGCCTGCTGGAAGCCATTCGCGAGGTTGGCCTGGCGACGCGCTTTTATCAGGCCGGTTCCTCGGAGATGTTCGGGCTGGTATCCGAAGTGCCCCAGCGGGAGACAACGCCGTTTCACCCGCGCAGTCCTTACGCGGCGGCAAAAGTGTATGCCCACTGGATCACGGTCAACTACCGGGAAAGCTACGGCTTGTTTGCCTGCAACGGGATTTTGTTCAACCATGAGTCTCCGCGTCGGGGGGAAACGTTTGTGACGCGCAAGATCACGCGGGCGGCGGCGCAGATCAAAGCGGGCTTGCAGGACAAGCTGTACCTGGGCAATTTGGAGGCGCGTCGTGACTGGGGCTATGCCAAGGAGTATGTGGAGGCGATGTGGCGGATGCTTCAGCAGGAGGAGCCGGACGATTATGTGATTGCGACGGGCGAGACGCACTCGGTACGCGAGTTTCTGGAGGAAGCGTTTGCCCATGCGGGCCTGGACTGGAAAAAGCATGTGGAGTATGATGCCCGTTATGAGCGCCCGGCGGAGGTGGATTTACTCCTCGGAGATGCAGGCAAGGCAAAAGCCAAGCTGGGCTGGGAGCCGAAGACGACTTTTTATGATCTGGTTCATTTGATGGTAGATGAGGAAATTGCTTCCCTGAACCGACTGGGGACGCGCGAAAGTGTTCAGGCAAGCAGCCGGTGAAGCAGAAAGCTTGGGGCCAAACGCGCGTGGTAGTCACCGGCGGTGCGGGCTTTCTCGGCTCCTTCGTCGTGAATGGGCTAAGGGCGCGCGGCTGCCGGGAGATAGTCGTGCCGCGCTCCGCAGACTATGACCTGCGCGACCGGGATGCCATCGTGCGTTTGTACGAAGCGGCGCGGCCGGACATCGTGCTGCATCTGGCGGCGGTTGTCGGCGGTATCGGGGCAAATCGGGACAATCCAGGCCGCTTTTTTTACGACAATGCCATTATGGGCCTGCAATTGATTGAACTGGCCCGGCAAATGGGGGTGCAGAAGTTCGTCGCCGTCGGAACCATCTGCGCGTACCCGAAGCTGACACCAATTCCCTTCCAGGAAGACGATCTGTGGAACGGTTACCCGGAAGAAACCAATGCGCCTTACGGGCTGGCGAAAAAGATGATGCTGACCCAGCTTCAGGCGTACCGGGAACAGTACGGCTTTCACGGGATTTATCTGCTGCCGGTCAATCTGTACGGCCCGCGCGACAACTTTGACCTGCACACGTCGCATGTTATTCCGGCCCTTATTCGCAGGTGTGCGGAGGCGGTGCGCGAAGGCCGCTCCGAGATTACACTGTGGGGGGACGGAACACCGACGCGCGAGTTTCTGTATGTAGAAGATGCCGCCGAGGGGCTGCTGCGGGCGGCGGAGCGGTACGATGGGCCGCTGCCGGTGAATCTGGGGACAGGCGTGGAAATCTCCATTGCCGATCTGGCCCGTCTGATCGCCGCCGAAGTGGGATTTGAGGGAGAAATTGTCTGGGACAGGTCCAAGCCAAACGGCCAGCCGCGCCGCTGCCTGGATGTGACGCGGGCAAAAGAGCTTTTCGGCTTTGAGGCGACCCATGATCTGCGCCAGGGCCTGGCCCGGACTGTTGCCTGGTTTCGGCAGCATGACCAGGAACTGCGCGAGGTGACATTTTAGAAAGCGTCAATTAGAGAAAAAAGCAGGTCCTCAAAGAGCCGCCGCCGCTCCCAGCGGATGCCATAGATCGTGGCGAATGCCTGTGCCCACTGCGTGACTGTTGGGTCCTCCCGTACCGAGCCAAAGGCAGCCGTCAGCGCCGCTTCGTCCACGCTGGCCGCGCGGCCCAGAGCGAGAACCTGAAGAATCGCCGCCTCAATCTCCGGGCGGCTCAGGTCATACGCGCGAATAGGAACCACCGGCGGCAGGGGCCGGATCGGGCCGCCGGCCGGCAATCTTTGGTGCGTGTCTTTCTTCTCCATAACTCACAGACGGCGGCTTTCGCGGAATGTTCCTGCCCGCAGTCCGGCGCTTTTGCTTTTCCCTCTTTCACCGAAGATGTCCGCGGGATAGCCAGTCGCGGAACCATTGCTTGCGACGCTCTTTATCCCTGGGGCTGCCGGGGCCGCCCTCGGTGCTTCGGGTTTGTTCGGAACGGCTTCGGGCTGCCTCACCTTCAGAAGCCGCCAGAGTCTTGTCTGGCGCCAGCTTCATCTGGGTCGGCTCCGGCAAAGCCGCCAGCTTCATTTGTATTCGTTCCAAGACCGGCAGCGGCCCAGTCGTGGACGGGAGCGGGGTAGGGGAGGGCGCGGCAGCGGTCGCTTCCAAATCCCGTTCATGCACCCAGGCGCCTTCTCGTGCCATCGCCGTGAGCGGTCCTGTCACGAAGTAATGATAGGTTCCGTCGCGGCGCAAAGGAAGCCAGTAGGTGACTCGCACCTCAGTCCCCAGAGGAATGCGCGCGGTTTTATTGATCACGCGCAGTGTTTGCCCCAGCGCAAAGCGCGGGCGGAAAGGGCCGCCGCCAAGCCGGCCCAGAGGCTGATTGTGCTGACTGTTCATTTCTGCCTGTCCTGCGTTTGTTTGCGGGGGCAATTGCTGTATTTTGGCAATTCGCGATGTGTGCGGCAGAATCCTCCCGGCCATTGATCCTGAGTGCCCGCCGTCTTTTTCAGAAAATCCTGATTCGTGGTATAATTAGGGGCGAGAAGGATTTGCTGACTTGTTTGAGGAAAAACTTCCATGAACCCGCGGACGAAAACAGCCATTGTTCACGACTATCTCACCCAGTCCGGCGGGGCGGAGCGCGTTGCCGCTGCGCTTCACGCTCTGTTTCCGTCCGCGCCGCTGTATACCTCTGTCTACGATGCGAAGGGAACTTTGCCGTATTTTCGGGGTATTGACGTTCGCACGTCTTACTTGCAGCGCTGGCCTTTTTCCTCCAATCGCCTGCACAAATTTGCTCTGCCCCTTTATCCGGCGGCCTTTGAAGAGTTTGAGTTCGGAGACTGTGACCTGGTCCTGAGCAGTTCCAGCTCTTTTGCCAAAGGCGTCATTACCCCGCCTGCGACCTGCCATGTTTGCTACTGCCATACCCCCTCCCGTTTTGCCTGGCGGCAGCAGGAATACCTGTCGCAAAGCCGGCGAGGCCGCCTCCTGTATCCGCTCCTGCGCGGCACACTCAGCCGCCTCCGTTCCTGGGACGTAGAAAGCGGCCAGCGGCCCGACTATTTTCTTGCCAACTCGCTCAATGTGGCCCGGCGTATCCGCAAGTATTACCGGCGGGAAGTCTCCGCGGTGATCCCGCCGCCGGTGGAGACCGCCAAGTATGCGCCGGTCAGCGCTGATCAGGTGGGAGATCATTTTTTGGTCGTCTCACGCCTGGTCGGCTACAAGCGCATTGACCTCGCCATTGATGCCTGCAACCAGCTTGGAGCCACCCTCCGCATTGTCGGCGGCGGCCCGGATATGGGCGGTCTGCGCCGTAAAGCCGGCCCGACCATTCAGTTTTTAGGCCGCCTCCCCGACCACGAGGTTGCCGCCGAATATGCCCGCTGCCGCGCCATGATCTTTCCCGGCGAAGAAGATTTTGGCCTGACCCCTGTGGAGTGCATGGCAAGCGGGCGTCCGGTGGTTGCCTTTGCCGCCGGCGGCGCACTGGAAACCGTGGTGGACGGCCACACGGGACTGCTGTTCCGCGCCCAGACACCCGAATCTCTGGCGGCGGCTTTGGAGCAGGTCGCCGAAATCCCGTTTTCTCCGGCGGCCTTGCGCGCCCATGCCGCACGTTTTGACATTGCGGTCTTTAATACCCGCATGATGAATTTTTTGGAGTCCGCCCTGCATCAGCATCAGGAACTGTTCTGCCCGGAAAAAAACTCACCTGACTGTTTTTCCCTGGCCCCGCCCTCCCTGACGCCGCACATGGCGGGCGCAACACTGCCGCCGCTCGATCTGCCATCCTTGAAGGACCCATAAAATTGGCTGCCGATAGACAGCGAAGTGACCGTGCTGCGGCGAGGCCGCACAGCGTTACCCTGTTCGCACTTGCTTTTCTTTCTCAGCAATATGTTCTGATTGCTTTGCTTCTCGCGATTGGCCTCTCCCCGCTTGTTGAGGTCGCCACAGGCTTGTCCGCCGCTTGGCTGCCTGCTGCCGCTCGTGCGCTGCTGCTACAATTTCTGGTTGCCGGATTAGGCGCGGCGATTTTGATCGCCGCCGTCACGCGGACTTTGCAGCCAAATCTTTTGTCCGCCCTCAAGCGCGGCCCTCATCCGTTTCTGTTTCTGCTTCTCTTCTGGTGCCTGTTTTCTGCCTGGCTGTCCCCTTTTCGAGCTTACGCCGCAGCGGAACTGCTCCGATTGGGTCTGTGTTTGAGTGTTTACATTCTCGCCGCGTTTGGCCTGCGGCCTGGGCAGCTCTGGCCCCTGGCGGGGGGGCTGCTTCTGCTGGGCGTCGGAATAGCGGCTCTCGGTTTGTCGCAGTTCGGCGCAGCACAGGGAAATGGGACGCCGCTTGTTTTTGATCATACGCTTGGGTTATTTGCCGACAACGAAAATCTCGGTTCTTTTCTCATGCTTCTCCTGCCGTTTGCTCTTCAGCAAGCGCTGGACCCGGAGAACACGGATGCCGGGCGTCTTGCCGGACAAGGCGCTGCTTTGATACTGGGAGTAACCCTGTTAATCACTTGTACCCGTTCTGCCTGGATTGGCGGCGTGTGCGGGCTTCTCGCGATGGGTCTGGTGTCGGCGCGGCAAAAGCCGTCTCGCTTGCAACAGCCCGTGTCTCCAAAAACGGTTCGGCATTGGAAATCCTGGCACTCGGCGGCGGCCATCGCTCTGGCCCTGTGTGTCGTTTTGTTGGTCAGCGGCGTCGGATCAATGGTTTCGCGGCGCGTTTCTAGTCTCGCCGGGACTGCGAGGTTGTTTTCATTTACGGATCGAGTTCATAAGTCGAAGGCTGCTTGCTTGATGGCCTCAGAGCGTCCTTTGACCGGCTGGGGCCTGGGTACCTGGCCGGTGATGCAGAGAAATTGGACCCATGAGGGCGAGACGTCCGCCGAAGTTTTCGCCCGGAAAGATGTCTGGTCTCGCGGTGGGGATCAGCAAGGCCTCGCGCATGATTTCTGGGCGCAATGGGCGGCGGAAACCGGCGGCGTAGGCCTGTTTTTGTATGCGGCCACCGTCACGGCATTTCTCCTGTCAGCCATTCGTGCTTTGCCGAATATTCGCTCTCCGCAACTGCGCGGCCTTGTTCTTGCCTGTATCGGAGCCGTTGTCGGTTCCTGTGTGGATGCGGCGGGCGCACCTTCCTACAACCTACCGGGCGTGTCTGTGCTGCCGTGGTTATTTATGGGACTGGGAACGGCGGCTTGCCGCGCAAACGATCTTTCGGCCATTCCGACGCCGCGATGGGTTTGGATGGGGTCGCTGAGTGCCGGCAGCGCTGCGGCCCTGGTCGTTCTCAGCGCCGGGTGGATGCAGAAGCCGTAAAATGCAGGCCTGCCTCTGTATTCTCCAAAAATAGCTGTCATTGAATTTGCCGCTTTTTCGCGCAATGCGTACTTTGGCATTGTTTATGCTGTGAACAATAGAAAGCAATGGAAGACCGTGTCCGAACTCACGCTGCCGAAAATTGAATGGACGGGGGACTGCCCTCCCTGCTGGGAAAGGTTGGACCGGCTGGGCTGGAATGCAGGACTGGCATTTGTCAGCTACGGCGTTCGCCTGGGAATTCGAGTCAACGATCCGTCGGTTCTGGACCGCCTGCCTGCCCTTTTGCCGCCCGGCTGGCAGCCTGCGGCGTCGCCGGTGGTGGAAGGGCTGTATTCGCTGAAAGTGGCGGTGCCCAGCCCAAACCAGAGCCTGCGCCGCTATCACTTGCTGTATCAGGGAGTGGGGCAGATTGTCCGTACCCATGATTTAGACGAAGCGCTGGCGACGCTGGAATCCGATCTGCACACGCAGGTGGCCTCTCACTCAAGGGAAAGGCTGTTTGTCCATGCCGGGGTGGTAGCCTGGAACGGACAGGCCATTGTCATTCCAGGCCGCAGTTTCAGCGGCAAAACCAGTCTGGTCGCCGCGCTGGTGCGCGCGGGCGCGACCTATTATTCGGACGAATATGCGGTGTTCGACGCGCAGGGGCAGGTGTATCCTTATGCCAAGCCGCTGTCGCTGCGAGACGAGCAGGGCGGGCCGCAGCAGCGAAGTCCGGTGGAAACGCTGGGGGGCCGGGCCGGAAGCGGCCCGCTTCCGGTGGGCATGATTGTTTCCGCTCGCTACACCGCCGGTTCGCGCTGGCGGCCTCGTCCTTTGTCGCCAGGGCGCGCCATGCTTACGCTGCTGGATAACACGGTGCAGGTCCGGGAACAGCCGCACTTGACAATGGAGACGCTGCAAAAAGTGACAATGGGCGCGGCAGCAATTCAGAGCAAACGGGGCGATGCGGAGGCTGTCGTATCCTGGCTGCTGAAACGAGAGTCAATCTGACAAGGTAATTCTGTGCGTCAAGTGCAGGAATCGGGCTTTTCTGGGGTATAATAGGAGAGCAAGCATGGAGAAAGATGTCTCTGGGACTTGTGCTGTATGCGGGAGAACTTGCCATTACTGATTGAGGCCATCAGTCACCATTGCCGTATCATTGTCATCACAAGGAAAAGACTAATACCATGTTTACACCATTCCCACCCAATTCAAGAAAACCGTTCGCCGTCGGCGTGCGCGCAGCGTTAACCCTGGGAGGGCTTGTCGCCTTGAGCGGGGGAGCGTCCCATGCGGCAATTGACATTTTTAACCCCTCTTACGGTGATACCTCTTCGCTGGGAGGGGGCATGACCACGGTGCCTTATTCGCTTGGC
Source organism: Capsulimonadaceae bacterium (assembly GCA_965277095.1). Taxonomy (GTDB): domain Bacteria; phylum Armatimonadota; class Armatimonadia; order Armatimonadales; family Capsulimonadaceae; genus JANXMY01. The sequence goes on along the minus strand of OZ255718.1, from coordinate 748,846 downwards.
ACCGGGCCGGAGGGTTCACTTCCCTCGCCTTACACAGTCAATGCCGGAAGCGTCGGAGTCACGTTCGTCGCGACTGGTGAGCCGACAGGGGCGACCGCTTTGGAAGGCTTTGCCAATATGGTTTCGCCCGCGACCGGCCTGGGGTTTGATTATGCGGACGGCACGCATCTGCTGGATACATTTGACACGGTGACAATGAACCCCACCGGGCCGCTGGAAATTGATTTCAGCCAGCCGGTCGGTTCATTCGGCTTCAAAACCGAAGATGCCGCTGCCGATCAAGAGCAGTTTACATTCACGATTTATAATCCCAGCGGAACAGTCCTCAGCGTGTTCACGACGCCGGTATATGACAATACCAGCGAGACCGGCAAATCTGTTTTCCTGGGCGCGGCTTCCGACAGCCTCGATATCAGCAAAGTCGTGGTCAGCAGCTTTTCCGATGCCGGCTCGGACCATTTCACCGGAAACAGCAATGACTTTTATACCGGCCCCCTGACGGTGGGGGGAACCGCTGTGCCGGAGCCTTCCACTTTGACCACGTTTGGACTGGCTGCGCTCCTGCTGAGCGGGCTTGTCTTGGGCGCGCACAAGCGAAAGAAACAAACGCCGCCGGCCTTTGACTAAAGGCTTTGTGCTGCACTTGCGCGGCAGGCGCCGGTAAAGGATAGACAAAATGACACCCAATGCACGAAAAAACCAGTTGGTGATCCAAGAGATTGGCGACGAAACTCTGATCTATGATGAGAAGCGCAGCCATGTTCACCGGCTCAACCAGACTGCCGGACTGGTATGGCAGCACTGCGACGGCCAGCGAACCGTCGCGGACCTGGCAGGCATACTGCAAACGCATCTGGGCGTTCCTGTGACTGAGGATGTGGTCTGGCTCGCGCTGGATCGTTTGGAAAAAGAGAATTTGCTGGAAGAGAAGCTGACCCGCCCGGATGACGCGGCGCGAATCACGCGGCGTCAGGTCCTGCGAAAAGCGGCGCTGGTAGGCGGCATCAGTCTGCTCCTGCCGGTTGTGCAGAGCATTGTCGCGCCGACCCCGGCGATGGCGATGTCCATTAGCTGCGCGAAACGCGGGCAGCCTTACAGCCTTCCCACCCATCCCTGCTGCAGCGGTTTGTTCCCGGTCAACGGGGTCTGCGTGGACCGTGGCGGACAAAGATAACTCGGCTTGGACGGCCCCCGTTCCCATTTCCTGGGGATCGGGGGCTTTTCTTTTTCTCATCCCCTTGTTTGGCTGTTCCACCATGTCCCGTTCTTCCGACAGCTTTCCCCTCGCCCAAAGCCTCGCTGAGATGGCAGCCCAGGACGAAATCCAGGCACTCGTTCAGTTTTCTTTTTTTCGCGTTTATCTGGCGGAACTGCTGACCGCCTGTGCCGAAGCTCAGGTCGATCTGCTGGTGCTGAAAGGGCCGGCGCTGGCCGAGACCGTTTATCCGCGTCCCAGCCTGCGCCTGTTCGGAGACCTGGATGTGCTGGTACACGCTTCGGAAGTTTCTGCGGCGCGCTTGGTGCTGGAAAGTCTGGGGTACACCCCGGAACCCCGGCAGTGGGAAGACCTGGTTCAAGGCCGCTACTGCCAGGCAAATTTTTTCAAGCACCCGGAGCGCGGGGCTGTGGTGGTGGAGCTGCACACGGAGCTGATCAATAATCCGTTCTTTTTCGGCGTTGTCCGGCTGGATACGGGGGTGTGGGAACGTGCCGAGGATGCCTGCCTTGCGGGTGAGGCGGCGCGGGTGCTGGGGCCGGAAGACCAGATGCTGCATTTGTGCCTGCATCTGGCCTGTCATTACGGGGCCGCACCGCGTTCGCTGCGCGACATTGATCAGGTTTGCCGCGCGCGCGTCCTTGACTGGCCGCTGCTGGTCGCCATTGCCCGCCGGTCGCGGGCAGGCGCTGCCTGCTTTGCGGGGCTGTTTGCCTGTGCCGCTCTGCTCGGCACACCTGTTCCGGCGTCCGCGCTGGACGCTCTCGCTCCGCGCTTCGGGCGCGGACTCTTGGAGCGATTGGCAATCGTCCGCGCCGCCGACATCGGGCAGAGGCGCACGGAATGGCTGCGGTTCCCGCTGCTGTGGCTGCTGCTGGAAACTTCGGGGGCGCGCTGGAATGCCCTGCGGCACGTTTTAGTTCCGTCGCCGCGCTGGCTCAGCGCACATTATTACTTGGATGTATTTGGAGAAACGGAGTCGCCGGCGCTTTCCCGGCGGGCTTACTTTGCTTTGCTCCGCGCTCACTGGGGTTCTTTGCTTCGGCGGATTATCCAGCATTAGCCGGCGTGCAGCTTGGGCTGCATGTCTCGCCACATTTCAGCGGCGAAGGCAAGCAGATGGCTGTGGTCGCGCTTTGCCTGGGCAGCATCGGGGTTGATGGGCTGGATAAAGCGGAAAAAGTAAATGGGGGCATTGTCGCGTCCCAGCAGAGAGCTTCCCAGAAGGGCAAAACGAATTTCCGTCGGGCTGCTGATCGAGTGGCCTTTGACAATGTAGAAATAAGTCAGCGACGTGTCCGGGAGATTTGTCGTCGTTGCTGCTTCATTCTGCTGCATGACGATGGGCGTACCGGGCAGCGGCTCGGTGTGAGCATCGGACAGGCGCCAGCCGGAGCCGGTCAGGCACAGGCGCGGGTCGTGCAATGCCGTGCGCCCGCTGCCGCTGACCAGCAGGAAATTGATCTCGTCTGTTCCGCTCCGGTACAAGCGCGTGATGACCTGCGACTGCTGAATGTACTTTTCCGCGTTGGCCTCCTGGGCATGGTTCCAGTCGCTGTCTGGCGGCGCAGTGTACCCGGCCACGGACAGCGGCACATCCGCTTCCGACAGCGGAACGATGGTGCTTTGGTAAGGCTTCCAGTGCATCTTGACGGCCAGAGCGCCGACCAGCGCAAATACTAAAACAACGGCCATCCGGCGAACGTGCGACATCCCATCCTCCGAGCAAACCAAAACAGCGCGGTCACGCCCAGCACCAGGCTGAGCAGACCGTCCCAATCATGGAACACATGCGCGGCATGAGTCCCAAAACATTCACCGACCACGCCCAGCAGCGTCAGGCGTGTGACATTCACCGCAATGCTGAGCGGAATGCTGAACAAAAACAACGCAATCCGGCGGCTTGCCGGGCCGTCCAGCAGGTAGGCAAAGGCGGCGCTGATCATCATCAGCGACAGCAGATTTTTCAGACCCGAACAGGGAACGTCCACAAACAGTGAAAAATTGTCAAGCTGGATCACGCTGCCGACGATGACAGGATGAAATGCCAGCAAGTGCAGCAGGCGGGCCGCCGCCCCGGTGCAAAAGTGCTGACTGCTAAAAGTTGCATCGTTGAGCAGCGGGCCAGGCAGGGGAATCATCCACAGCAGAAATGCCAGCGGGAAAGCGGCCACGCGGGTCCAGCGCGTCCCCAGCACAAGCCACACACCGCTCCACAGGCTGAGCAGAAAGCTGTTGTCCATAACCCAGGCCAGTTCCTGGCCGCTGGCCCAGATCAGCAGCGCCACCGCGGGCAGAAACACCGCCAGTGCCCCCCAGCAGGGCGTTCGCGGCGCGGCTTGCAGGGCGGCCCGGCGATGCCAGAGCATAAAGCCGGTTAGAAAGGGGATCACCGGGCCATAGGCATAGTACGATTCAAACTGTGTGTATTCCTCGTACAAATGCCGGGGCATCGGCCAGGAAAGCGCCAGCAGCAAGCCCAGCCCCGCCGCCAGGAGTAGAATCGTCGTCAGGTCCCATCGCCCGAAAGCGGGAGAAGCCGCGTCTGTTTGGAGAGCGGCGGTATTTGTTGCCCCGGCTTTGTCATCGCGGTCCAGCAAAGGTGTCATAAAAAAGTAACTTTCCGTTATGGAACGCTGGCAGTTTTAGGCGCGCCGTGAGCGGCGGGCGTCGGAGTAACCTGGGCGCGGTCAATGTCGCTGAAGTAAGTCGCATAGCGATCCATGTCAAAGTTCGGCTTGTTGGCTTTGTACAGCGTCACCATCTCGACAGCTGCCGAGGGCGCTTTTTGCAGCTTGATGGCGCGGGCGAGCTGGTCTTTGATCTCCGGCAGCGCGGGCAGATGTGCCGGCGCTTTTGCCAGGCATTTCACGATCAAAAAAGCAGTGCCGACTGGAAGTGTGGTGATTTGACCCGGCTTCATTCCCAGTGCCATATTGACGATTTTATCGTGCAGCGCCGGCGGCAGGCCCGATAAATTGAGGCGAAACCCGTTTTCGCCATCCACATGCATCTCCGGCTGGGCCGCCACCTGGGCTGCCGTTTCGCCTTTCGCCAGCAGTCCGGCGGCGGTCTGGGCCGCAAAGGCGCTTTGGGTGACCACCAGAATGGACTGCACCTGAGAAGGCACCATGAGTTTGGCCGTGTTTTTCTTGTAAACATCGGCAATTTCGGCATCAGTGACGGTGACTCCGGCGATCCGCAGGTTCTCCAGCGCAATGTCCAGCGCAACGCCATCACGCAGGTCACCGCCAGAGTCGCCGGGCGGGAGCGTCTGGCCGCGCCGCTGTAGGTCCGCTAGGCGCGTGTCAATCTGGGCCGGGGTTGGCATCAAGCCCGCCTTCGTCGCCGCCTGACGCACCAGATCGGAATAAACGATTTTCGTCAGCACGGGCCGTCCGGCGACCTCGTCCAGCTTTGCCAGGTATTCGCCGCGCGGAATAACATGGCCGCCGATGGTGACAAGGGGGCGGGCGGGCGTATACCGAAAGTACATCAGTACCATGCCGGCAATCGCGGCCAGAGCTAAAGCGCCAAATACCAGTGCAAGCGGCCGCCACAGGGTCGCCTGATAGGTCTTAAACAGATTTTTCATCTGCCAGCGTGCATTTTGCGTGTAGTCGCGCTGGAGGCTGCCAATCTCTTTGAGATTTTCCCGGCGGCTATGCCGCAGGCTGCGGCTTACTTTTTTCCAGGAAGCGCCGGGAGCCTGTGTCAGACGGCGCACCGTCTGGCGGGCCGACTTTTGGAGTGATTTGAACGGACTGGATTTTCTTGAGCTTGCCATAGGAGTAACTGCGGTGTTTCCTGACTAATAAATAATTGATTGGAGCTGCGTATACTGTATTATATCAAAATTTATGCCAAGTCGCAAGGCAAACGCGCAAAAGCCCGGCACACACGGCGCCGGGCTTTGCAAATCCGCTGACTTTTCACTTTAATCTTCGACCACTTCGCGAATGCGCCGCTCCAAAAGCTCCAGGTCCAGCCCGCCTTCGTCACGCGCGATCCGCTTGACGGTGGCATTGACGCTGCCGAGGTCTTGCAGCAAGTCGCGCAGGATTTCCTGCTGCTGCCGCGACTGCGTGATTTCGCGCGGCTCCTGCACCAGATCGCGCACCAGCGAGTCCTCAGCCCGCGACGCGATGAGCGGGTCCACTCGCCCTTCCAGATGCACAAACGTCCGCCGCCCCGGCCCCCGGTCTTCGTCAATCGGAACCACTGCCGTGACCTGATCCGAGCGCACATATTTTCCAAATCCCAGATGCACCAGCACCGATGATTGTATTCGCATTTTCGCCCTTTCTCGTTCTTTTACCGTTGTCTGTTATTATCATTAACAATGAACGGATAGGTTTGGTTCCCATATCGGAGAAATAATTGCTTGCTGCGAACCGATTTTATTACTACTCTCGTTATACTAGATAAGACACTTTGAGGAGAAAAACATGAACTTACGCTGCCGATTTTTTGCTTGCCTGCTTTGCGGCTTGATGCTGGGCTTGATGCCCTCCATGGTGAAGGCAGACCCCGTGCCTGCGGTTTCCGCCACCGCTGCCGACACGCCCTCGGTGGCTCTAGTCCGGCAGTATCTGGAGGCCCGCGCCGCCGGGCAGGCCACCCCTGCCTATGCACTGCTTTCTGCCCTGTCCCAGGAGGGGATGCCACTGCCCCAGGTGCCGGAAATGATCAAGGAAGTGCTAAACCCCGCCACCCAACTTCCGCCAGGTATACTGCCAATGATTGCGCTTTTTGCGGATTTCCATGATACGCTTCATTTCAAGTTTCGCGTGCTGGGAGCCTCCGGGGACGATCCATCGGTTGTTCTGGTGAGTGCCTATCAGATCGGAACACCTTTGTCTACTCCTAAAATTCTGAAGATTGTGACAGCGGCGGACCCTGTCGCCGGTGGCGCCCGGCGTATTGACGGAGTGAGAACAACGCCGATTTTCTTTCCTGACGGGTCCGACTTTTCACAGCAAGCTGCCAGTCAGCTTAATCTGAAGCAGATAGCGCTCGGCATCACTCAGTACACGCGGCACAACAATAACACTCTGCCGGATGCGGCAAACTGGATGGACGAGATCATGCCCTATATGAAAAGCGAAGCCTTGTTCCATGACCCGTCTGCCCCGGATAGCCAGAAATGGAGCTATGCGTATAACAGCACCCTATCGCATCAGCCGCTGTCGAAGGTTGATCATCCTGCCGACACCGTCATGCTGTTTGAGAGCAGCGCGGGGATAAAGAACGCTTCCGACACCGGCCAGTCTGTGCCGCATCCCAGCCGTCACATAGACGCCACAGATTATGCATTCGTTGACGGCCATGTGAAATGGCTTGCCGATGGCACAACGCTGTCCTATAAGTTGACCGGAAAGTAGGTCAGAAAATAGCAAAGTAAGAGGGCAGGGGCAAGCCATTTTGTCCCTGCCGTTTCCCTTGACTTCTTTCTTGTCCCGTGCCATACTAAACCCACCATGAGCCAGCCTGACGCCACGCCGCCCGATGAGATTTTGACCATCCTTGCCCGCGACGCCCGCACGTCCGCCGACACCATCGCCACCTTAACCGGACGGCCCGTGTCGGAAGTGCGCGCGGCCATTGCCGACTATGAGCGGCGCGGCATTATCAAGCACTATAAAACCATTGTGGATTGGGAAAAGGCAGGCGTGGAAAAAGTGTTTGCGTTTATTGACGTGAAAGTGCTGCCTGCCCGCGAAGTCGGCTTTGACATGGTCGCCGAGCGGATTTACCGTTACCCGGAAGTTCACAGCGTCTGGCTCGTCTCCGGCGGCAGCGATCTGCGCGTCGTCGTGGAAGGCAAGCACATGCGCGAAGTGGGCCGCTTTATTGCCGAAAAACTGTCCACGCTGGAAGGCGTGACCGCCACCGATACGCATTTTCTGCTGCGCCGCTACAAAGAAGACCAGGATTTGTTTGTGGAAACCGAAGAAGACCAAAGGCTGGTGGTGACGCCGTAGGAGAAACTCATGCCGACCAAAGAAGAAGTCATTCCTGATCTGATGGCATGGCATTTCCAGGTAGACCCTGAGATGGTGAAGGCTTACCGTTTCCTGTCGCCGAATGAGGATGACCCGCGTGAGCCGATTAAATTCCTGGAAGTTAGCCCCGGTACGCCTGCCTCGGGAAGCGTGATGACATTTACGTTCGGTAAAACCGAGGAAGTGCCTTACCTGACTACGATTGCCACCATCACGCCCGAAGAGATGGAACAGGTTCAGCGCGGTGATATTCTGTTGCCGATAGGGTGGAATTGGGATGAGAAGCAAGACCTGACGGCGCTGCCGGTGGCGCAGGCCAATGGCCACAAGCGATGACTCAGGTTAAAGGCGACTGCCGCCGCGCTGGTTGTCCCTTGCAGACGGCCCCGGCTGCTCCCGAATGGACGCCGCTGGTACGGGCGCGGCTTGCGGACGCTTACGCGGAGCAAAGCCGCTCGGATTTCGCCGTCTACAGTCTGTGCTTACAGAACGCGGAAGAGTGCCACGACTCCACTATCTGCAAATGGCTTGCGAGAAGATCGCCAAGGCGTACCGTCTTAGGGATTTGGCTTCCTTCAATCCTGATGACCTTTACAGCCACATCGTCTTTTCCAAGTTCATCACCGGCTTCCTGAAGTCTACGCCGGTGAAACACCGTTATCTGTCACAGGATTCAAAACGGCGACAGATGGAGCGTTACGCCCGCTCTTTGGCGACGGAGATTGAAAAACTTGCACCTGCCGTAGATCGTGAGCAGACGCCTGCCAACGCCGAATATCCCTGGCTGCTGGGAGAGACTGTTTTTCTGCCCTGTCTGCATCATTATTCGGTCTCGCGTCACCTCGGCGAACAAGGGGGGCGTGACTTCTTGAAGTTGATCGAGATCGCCTTAGAGGATTATCAAAGCATTACGCTTGCTGGATAAAGCGTGAACATTATGAGCAACGAAGCCCAACTCACACAACCTCCGCCGCCCCTGTCGCGCATTGCGCGTGATCTGGCCCCGTCGGGCATTCGCAAGTTTTTCGACATCGCCGCACAGATGCAGGACGTGATCTCGCTGTCGGTCGGCGAGCCGGACTTCCTGACGCCCTGGGCCATTCGCGAGGCGGCCATTTACTCCCTGGAGCGCGGCCAAACCTCCTACACCAGCAATTACGGCATTTTGGAGCTGCGGCGGCTGATTGCCCGGCACCTGGAAGACTTGTACGGACTGCATTACCAGGTGGAGGACGAAATCCTGGTGACGGTCGGCGTTTCCGAAGGTATGGACCTGGCGATGCGGGCGATTTTAGACCCTGGTGACGAAGTGCTGGTTCCCGAACCCTGCTATGTCTCTTACATGCCCTGCGTTTCTCTGGCCGGCGGCGTCCCGGTGGGCGTGGAAACCCGCATGGAAGATGAGTTCCGCGTTTCAGTCGCGCAGCTAGAAGCCGCGGCGACGCCGCGCACGAAGGCGATTGTCCTGGGTTATCCGTCCAACCCGACCGGGGCGACCATGCCGCGCGCGGCATTGCAGGAGATTGTGGAATTTGCCCGCCGCCGCAATCTGTATCTGATCAGCGACGAGATTTACGACCGGCTGACGTATGACGGCACGCACACGAGTGTGGCGTCTCTGCCGGGAGCGTGGGAGCGGACGATTTTACTCAATGGTTTTTCCAAAGCCTATGCCATGACCGGGTGGCGCGTCGGTTATGTGTGTGCGCCCGCGCCGATTTTGAACGCAATGTACAAGATACACGCTTACACGATCATGTGCGTCCCGACTACCAGCCAGAAAGCGGCGATTGAGGCTCTGCGGAGTGGCGAGACTGCCGTGCGCGACATGATCGGCCAGTACAATCAGCGGCGGCGATTGATCGTGGACGGATTGAACACCGCCGGTCTGGACTGCCATATGCCGCACGGGGCATTTTACGCCTTTCCCTCCATCCGCCGCACCGGCTTGTCTTCGGAAGACTTTGCAATGCGCCTGATTCAAGAGGAGCATGTCGCCGTCGTCCCCGGAACCGCCTTTGGCCGGGGCGGGGAGGGCCATATCCGCATTTCCTACGCCACCAGCCTGGAAAAGATCGAAGAAGCCCTGCGCCGTATCCACCGATTTGTGGAGAGGGTTTCAAGCCCGCTGCCCCCAATAATGGACGAGCAAGAAACCAGACAGATGGCCGCTGTGCGTTAATCACTCTCTTCCCAAAGGAACCATTTATGCACTACGGGACGCTCCCCGGCATCGCCAAGCCGGTTTCACGGCTTATTCAGGGGACTGCCAACACGGCTTTTGACGCCAGCAAGCCTGATCAGGCGTTTGCCCTGCTGGACATGGCGCTGGCACATGGCTATAACACGTTTGACACGGCTCATGTCTACGGCGAGGGCAATGAGTCGACGCTGGGCCGCTGGGTGCGCGAACGCGGCGTTCGTGACCAGGTCGTGATCCTCGCCAAAGGCGGCCATCCCGGCGGCGGGCGCAGCCGTGTCACGCCTGAAGACCTTGCCGTGGACATGGGCGAGTCCATGCAGCGTCAGGGGCTGGATTATTTCGATCTGTACGTCCTGCACCGGGATGATCCGTCCGTTCCCGTCGGCCCGATTGTGGAAGCGCTAAACGCGCACAAAAACGAAGGCCGCATCGGGGCGTTCGGCGGCTCCAATTGGACGCACGAGCGCATCCGCGAGGCCAACGAGTACGCGCAGGCGCATGGCCTGACTCCGTTTGCCGTGAGCAGCCCGAATTTCAGCCTGGCCGAGCAGTACGAAGAACCCTGGGATGGTTGCGTCTCCATCAGCGGCCCTTCGGGAGAAGCGGCGCGGGCTTGGTATGCGGCGAGTGACGTGGCTTTGACTCCGTGGTCAGCGTTTGCCGGCGGCTTCTTTTCGGGCCGCTTCCAGCGCGGCAATTTAGACACGTTTTCCAAAGACAATTACTTTGACCAGATTGCCATTCGCTGTTACTGCGGGGAAAGCAACTTTCAGCGGCTGGACCGGGCCAAAGAACTCGCGCAGGCTAAAGGCGTCACCCTCCCGCAAATCGCCGTCGCCTTCGTGATGAGCCAGCCGATGAATGTCTTTGCCTTGATTTCCAGCCAGACCGAGGAGCAGTTTACGTCCAATGCCGCCGCGCTGGATGTGAAGCTCACACCGTCAGAGTTAGCCTATCTGGATTTGAAAGCCGATAGGCCCGTTTAGCCCCACACGCAAAAATGCCCGGCGGCTCGGAAGGAGCCGCCGGGCATTTTTCGTTTGCTTTACATCATCGGTGCGATGACGCAGGCCATCAGCACGAAGTGACATGCGCTGCCGGCCAGCACGAAGATATGCCAGAGGTCATGGGCGCTGAACCTGCCCGGCCACAAATGCGGGCGATCCGTCGCAAAGACCACCGTGCCGATAGAGTAGGCCGCGCCGCCCCCAAACAGCCAGGCGATCCCGGCAGGCCCCAGAACGTGACGAGCGGGGACAATGGCAATGAGTATCAGCCAGCCCATGATGATGTAAATGCCGATCCGCGCCCAGTCCGGGAAGCCCTTCCAGATTAAGCTGCACGCAATTCCGATCACCGCCAGGCCGTATTCCACCCCGAACAAACTCCACCCCCACGCTCCGCGCAGGCTCACCAAACAGACCGGGGCATACGTCCCGGCAATGAGCAGAAAAATCGCCACATGGTCAAAGCGCATCAATTTGATGATTTGCTGCGGCTTCACCCACAGAGAATGGTACAGCGTGGACGCCGTATACAGCACCACCAAACTGACCCCGAAGATCGCAAAGCTAACCGTTTGCCAGACCTTGCCGTGCGCCAGAACCAGCAGCGCTACCAGCGCGGCGACGGACAGCAGAGCGCCCAGCCCGTGCGAAAACCCGCAAAACGGCTCCCGTATCCAGAAGCGTTTGATTCGTTCACTCACAATCTTGCTCATGTCTTATCATACCACACGCCTTTAGATTTGAGACGTTTGCAGAAGGAATTTCGTTCCCCCGGCGGGAATGAACGTGAACCATGCACTTTCCCTGGTCAAAAAATCAGCAGCGGCGCACGCTTCTGGCGCAGCCTTTTCCGAGAGATTGGCAGGGGTATCTTTCGGCGAATGTCGGCTATTATCGCCTGCTGCCGGGCGGCTTGCAGCAGAAATTGGGGGACATCACGCGAATCCTGATCGCGGAAAAGCACTGGGAAGGCTGCGGCGGCTTGACGCTGACGGAAGAGATACAGGTTTCCATCGCCGCGCAGGCCGCGATCTTGGTGCTGGGCTTTGACCAGGATTATTATCCGAACGTGGAAACAGTTCTGGTGTATCCGCAGGGATTTCTGGTGACTGGCCAACAGCCTCAGCCGGGGCGCGTCATTCGCGAAGACTTGCTGCCGCTGGCCGGGCAGGCCGCGCTGCATGGGCCGGTGATCGTTTCCTGGTCGGACGTGAGGTTGGGCGGGCGCGACACCGGTGACGGGCGCAACGTGGTGCTGCATGAGTTCGCGCACAAACTGGACATGCGTGACGGCGCGGCGGACGGTACGCCGTATCTGCGGGACGCCGCTCAGGTGGACGAATGGGCGCGAGTGATGAGCGCGGAGTACACGCGGCTGACCGAGCAGACGCAGGCCGGGGAGCAGACGCTGATTGACGCTTATGGCGCGACCAATGCCGCCGAGTTTTTTGCTGTCGCCACCGAATGTTTCTTTGAGAAACCGCTCCCGATGCAGGCTTTACACCCGGAACTGTACGCTGTCCTGCGGGATTATTATCGGCAGGACCCGGCGACGCTGTTTGCGGCGCATGGGGTATAGACAAAGAAGCGAGGGAATGAATTCCTCTCGCTATGCAAAAATCGTCCTGCGGACGAAAGAGAAAGCCGCGTCGTTAGTCATCTCGTCCGAAGGACGTTTACTTTGGAGCGAGAGGAATTCATTCCCTCGCGGACAACGCCATGAATAACATTTACACCCTGCCCCTGGCCGCCTCCTGCGGCGTTCTCGTTTGCGGCGGCGGTACGGCGGGAGTGGTGGCGGCGATTGCGGCGGCGCGGGCCGGGGCGGACGTGCTGGTGGTGGAAAGCCTGGGGCAGCTTGGCGGGACGCAATCGGCGGGATGGGTGACGCCGATGATGCCCAACAAAATTCTGACCGAATCGCTGACGCACGGCATCAACGACGACATTCTGCGCCGCGCTGCTCTCTATGACCCGCCGCCGACGGAGCAATCCGGCGACCTGCTCTGGTTCAACCCCGTCACGCTGGCGCTGGTGCTGGATGACCTGCTGGCCGAAGCGGGCGGACGTGTTTTGTTTCACACCGTGATCAGCGACGCGATTGTCGAAAATGGCAGTCTGAACGGCATTGTCATCGAAAACAAATCCGGGCGGCAGCGCATCGACGCCCAAATTACCATTGACTGCACCGGCGATGCTGATGTTGCGTTTCGGGCGGGCGTTCCCTGCGTTTCCGGCGACCCCGACGACGGCCACAACCAGCCGATGTCCCTGCGCTTCGCGCTGGCTGGCGTGGACCCAGAGCGAGCTGCCGCGTTTCTCGCGGATGAACTGGGCATGGCCTGTTATGCCCGTCCGCCGCTGTTTGAGATCGGCACAGGCGAGGCTAAAAACACGCCGCTCGGCCCGCTGATTTGCCGGGCCGTTGCCGAAGGCGTTCTGGCTGATGATGACCTGGGCTACTTGCAGTTTTTCTCCGTGCTGGGCCGCCCCGGTGAACTGGCGTTTAATTGTCCGCGCATTTCCGGCCTATCGTCCACCGATGCCTGGGATTTGTCGCGGGCGCAGACGGTGGGGCGGCAAAAGATACGGCGCATTGCACGCTTCTTCAAAACAGCCGTTAAAGGCTTCGAGAACTCCTACATTGGTACGATTGCGCCGATGGTCGGCATCCGCGAGTCCCGGCGCATTGTCGGCGACTACACGCTCACCGAAGAAGACTATCTCACCGAAGCGCGCTTTCCCGATGCGGTCGCCCGGAATTCTTACCCCATTGACATTCATTCCACGAAAGCCAAAGGCGGCCTGGTGATGAAGCACCTGCCGCCCGGCCACTACCACGAAATCCCCTATCGCTGCCTGCTGCCGGTTGGAATTGAAAATTTGCTGGTCGCGGGTCGCTGCCTCTCGGCGACGTTTGCCGCGCAGGCTGCCGTGCGTATCCAGCAGAACTGCCGCGCCCTGGGGGAGGCAGCGGGCCTCGCCGCTGTGCTGGCTTTAGAAACAGGCGTCATGCCCCGTCAGGTGGACACGAGCGAACTGCGGCGGCGATTGAACGCGCAGGGAGCGCAGATTTAGTGTATTCGAGTGAAACCAGCAAAGATGGTATAATGTCAAAAAGCTTCTGGCATTAGGGATTAAAGTTAGGAGAAGCCATATGATTGCAACAATCCGTACACAAAGCGCGACCCGAAAAAGAAAACGGGAACAAATCCAGCAAGTGCGAGATCAGAAGTTACAGGCAATTATTGCTGAACATGGCAGTTCGCCTCTTGCTAGGACCTTGATTGCTCGTCTCCGCCAGAGGACTAAGTATACTGTTGCTGTGAGGCGAGAAAAAACAGTCAAGCGTTCCACGCTACAAAGTTTGTCCTACGTTCAGCATATGCGAGTTCAAAAGAACATCAAGCAGGTTAGGCAAGCACTCAGCGGCATCGTTGAAACCCGCGAGGCTGACCGGTGGCTGTCTGTGCCTAATCCCTTGCTTGGCGGCCATCGGCCAGTGGATAAAATCAAACAGGGTAAGACAAGCCAAGTCATGGAGATTTTGGCTGCTGTTCAGGAAGGCATATATGTGTGACGGCGTCCGTTCGAATATCTCGACTTGCAGTCACCATCACTCATCTGACAGCAAATGCCGAAGAATTTACCGGCCATTGTTTCCGCTGTGTCAAACCTGTTTATAGCAGCAGTCTCGATGCTTTTTCTGGTGAAGGCACCTTAAAAACCTCGGGGCGCTTTCATGTCATAGGCAAAGTTTTGGTAGTTTATACAAGCACGGATTTGAAAACTGCTGAATGGGAATACACGAACACGGCCCGAAGCAGAGGATTTGACTCTGCACACTTGCTGCCCTACACAGCCATCAGTGCAAACGTCAAACTGAGCAAAGTTTTGAACCTCAGTAATTCCGCAGTTCGCAAGATGCTGAAGGTGACTTTGAAAGAACTTCGCGGTGCGCCCTGGGATAGTTCTGCCACTGAGACGCTGACCCAAGTGATTGGTCGGCTGGCTTATGAGGCGGGATTTGAGGCGATACTCGCTCCTTCTGGGGGAGGCGGTCAAAATCTCAATGTATTTCGGCAAAATTTGCTCACCGGCTCTCTTCTTCAGATCATCAATGCTGACGAGTTGCCGAGTTCATAGCTTGCTGGTCTCTCCGCGCCCCGACGCGCCCGCAGGAAGGTTTGAACGCAGGTGGGGTCCCACTGCGTCCCGGCCCCCGCTTCCAGAATTGCCAGCGCCCGGCCTTCCTCCATGCCGGCGCGGTAGGGGCGGTCCGTAGTCATTGCGGAAAAGGCATCCGCTACAGCCATCAGACGGGCGATAAGCGGCGTTTCTTCCCCGCGCAGGCCAAAGGGGTAGCCCCCGCCGTCCCAGCGCTCGTGGTGGTGGCGGATCGCGTCCAGCGTGCTTTCAAAGCCCGGCACGGCCCCGACAATCACCGCGCCCATCATCGGATGCTTTTTAATGGCCTCTAACTCTTCCTCCGTCAGCCGCCCCGGCTTGCGGAGAATGGCATTTGGGACACCGATTTTCCCGACATCGTGCAGCAGAGCGGCCACCGCGACCACCCGCTGCGCTTCCTCGTCCAAGCCCAGGCCGTGTGCAATCTGAAGGCTGTATGCCAGTACGTCTTCGGAGTGACACCGGGTGTAGCGGTCTTTATTGTCTACGGCCATCAAAAGAGCGTCCAGCATGGAATAGCCTTCCGTGGAAGAAAGCAAGTGGCGGCGCAGCTTCGCGGCCTCGGCGTCTTCCGGGCCGCCGCCTTTGGCCTGGAACAGACGCTCATCGGCCAGCGGCAGCACGTCGGCCCGTGCGGCGGCTTCCTGGGGAAACAGGGCCACGCCGAATGAAACCGCCAGCGGCACCGTGCAGTCATGTCCGGGCGGCAGAAATGTCAGCCCGTCCAGACCGCCGGACAGACGGGTGTGAATGGTGTCCAGTGCGGCCTGTATTTGTTCGGGTGCGAAGGGGCCGTCAGGCCGGGCAAGAGGGATCAGCAGGGCAAATTCATCGCCGCCGAAGCGGGCTAACGTATCATACGAGCGGCAGGCGCCGCACAAGGCATCCGATACCTGCCTCAGCACGTCATCCCCGGCGACATGCCCGTAGGCGTCGTTGAAAAATTTGAAGTTGTCCAGGTCCAGCATCACCACTGCCAGCGAGCTGCCTTCCCGCTGAGTGCGGTCGGCTTCTTCTTCCAGCCGCCGGTGAAAAGCCCGGTGGTTCCACAGGCCCGTCAGCGGGTCCCGATCTGCCTGCTCAATGGCCTCGAAAAGCAGTCCCTCAGTGCGAGCAAGCTGCCGTTCCCGCTCGGCCTCCATCTGCATTCGCCCGGTGACATCCTGGGCCAGTACCATCCGCGCTGCCATGCCGCTGAAGACAAGTGCGCTGGAGGTGATTTCCACTTCCATGACGCGGTCGTCTTTGGTCCGGTGCCGGCTGGCCTGCGCGTAATGGCAGAACGGCTGCTTTTCTCCGTCCGCCAGCCTTTCCTGCAGCTCTGCCAGCCCTTCAGGCGGGCGCAGGTCT
Source organism: Capsulimonadaceae bacterium (assembly GCA_965277095.1). Lineage (GTDB taxonomy): Bacteria > Armatimonadota > Armatimonadia > Armatimonadales > Capsulimonadaceae > JANXMY01. Next base: position 732,877 of record OZ255718.1, on the reverse strand, counting down.
TTGATGGTCATGGACAAAAACTCGGCGCGGGTATAGCCGTAAATCTGGATGGCAGCCTCGTTGACAGCCAGAATGGTGAGCGGCTCGGTGGCGTAGACCCACATCGCCTGTGGGTTGGCTTCGAACATATGCCGGTAACGGGCCTCGCCGGTGGCAAGGTCTGCATAGGCGCCCCGAAGTGAACCGTAAAGCTGTCCGTTTTCCAGGATGGATAAGACCTGCCGCGCCAGCACCAGGCCCACCAGAGCCAGTGCGCCCAGCCAGACCCCGTGGTTGAGTGCCGGAGGTCCGGGCAAGTGGCGCGTTTCGGTCACCAGCAGGGCGATGACGGGTAGAAGGGCATACGGCAGCAGTGACAGCCAGACCGGAGGCGGCCTGTCCGTCACGGCTTTCTCTGCTTCATCCGGCTGTCGCCGGCACAGGGAGGCAACCGCCAGGCCGACCGGCATGTAGCCCAGAGACCAGCCGATGTCCAGCAAGGTACCCGGCTTGTAGCTGCCGTGCAGCACTTCGTAAGTTTCAGCACTGTCTATGGCGACCACGATCAGCAGGCCGAAGGTGAGCAGGGCGATGGCGCGGCGTGTGTCAGGCCGGGCTGAACGGGCGGCGACCATCAGCAGGCAGAAAAGCAGCACCATGTCTCCCACAGGATAGCCGACATTGACGATCTGAGTGTAGAGAGATTGATGGCTTTGCAGGCAGAACGGGCCAAGCATGAACCGCCAGGAAAATGTAATCGCAGCGGTCAGCACCATCAGCCCGTCGAGCGTGATCCGCAGGCGGGCGGCAGGCGGCAGCCGCCCGCCCGGCAGGCGCAGCAGGCCCGCCAGCAGCAGAGGGTAAGAAAGCAGGTCAACGGCATCCGCCGGGGAGGGAGAAGGCGCTGCCGCTGCGAACAGGATTTGATAGCCGGTCAGATACACTTGCGCGAGGCCGTAAGCCAGCAATCCCAGCCCGCAGAGGAGCGCCGGCTGCTTTTGTTCCTTGCTTGCGTGTTTCCATTGCCTGCCAAACGGTAAAAAGCAGAAAATACCGGCCCAAATCCCGCCGACGGTTTGGAGCAGATAATCGCCGTCCAGAAAGGCGTTTCCTGAGACCGGATGCAGCACGATCCATCCTGCCAGCAGCCCGTTCAGAAGCAGTGTCAGCGCCAGCCCCCGCCGCAGCGAAAATCGTCCATCGGTTGTATTCGCTGTTTCTTGCAATTTCAGAGTCTCGCCTCCCATGTTCAGAGGCACTTCCTCACCCATCCACGACTGATGTCCCATTTACTTCTCACTCTTTAATATGGCAGTTTCACCGGGAAATCTTAGCCGGGTCTTGCTATTTTTCCGCCGCCTTGTGTATAATAGCCTCACGTAACCCATCCCAAGTTTAGAAGACAAAGTTTAAAGATTTCGAGGAGGAATTGACTGTGCCTTATGTAATCGCCGAACCCTGTATTGGGGTTAAAGATAAATCCTGCGTCGCCGTCTGCCCGGTAGACTGTATCCATGAAGCGGGTGATCAGCTTTACATTGATCCGAATGAATGTATTGACTGCGGCCTGTGCGAACCCGAATGTCCGGTCGATGCGATTTTCATGGAAGATGAAGTCCCCGACCAGTGGAAAAACTTCATCCAGATCAATGCCAGCTTTGCCAAAAAATAGCGTGGCTTTTTTGGGATAACTTTTAGGCGCGCGGGCAGGCTATACGGCCTGTTCGCGCGTTTCTTTTCATTATGTCTACACTCGAGTTGGGCTTCCTGCGGCTGGCGGGCGGATTGCGGCTTCGTTACCGGCGGATGGGCGATGAGGGGCCAACCGTTGTTTTGCTGCACGGCTGGCCGCAGACGGGCCATGCCTGGCGGCGCGTTCTGCCAACCCTGGCGGCGTCCGGCTATGCCGCGATTGCGCCCGATCTGCGCGGCTGCGGCGATTCAGACAAGCCCGTCGAGGGCTATGAGGCAGCCACGCGCATGGAGGATGTCCGCGCGTTGGTATCCGCGCTGGGGTTGGCAGAGGCCCCAGTGTTCGTCGTCGGGAATGGCGCGGAAGGCGCGGCGGTGGCGGAAGCCTATGCGTCGCTGTATCCGGCTGAGGTCGCCGGGCTGGCAACGCTCAGTGCCATTCCCCCTGGCTTTTCGGCGCAGCCCCCTGACTGGCACGACGGCTTTCACCGGACGCCTGACTTGCCGGAGATGCTGATTGCGCCGCATTTGGCCGCTTACCTGCGCCATTTCTTCCGCGCCTGGGCGCATGACCCAGACGCGATTTCCGAGGCCGACTTGGCTGTGTATGCCCAGGCGCTGTCTCAGCCCGGTGCGCTGCGCGCTTCCCTGGCGCCGTTTCGCGTTTCCCCGGAGAAGTTTTCCCTCGGCGAACGTGTCCCCAAATTAACTTTGCTGGGCGAAAGCGATCCGCGCTTTGATCTCGCCGCCCTGCGCGCCGCCGGGGCCGAGTTTCAGACCATCCCGCGCGGCGGCCACTGGCTGCCGGAAGAGCGGCCCGACCCCGTGGCGGCGGCGCTGCTGACGTTTTTTGGAGCTGCGCGATGAACAAGTGGGACTTTGTTTATTTATTGTGCGGGATACGGAGCCATTAACCGAGAGCCATTAACCGAGAGCCATTAACCGAGTAGTTTTCGGTCGCTCATAAAAGTCTGCGTAGTATTGGACCATGTACCTCGACATTGCGGAAAAACTGCGGGAGTGCGCGCGGAGCGTATCTCCCTTCACGCGCGAAGCTCTGGCGGCGTTTTTCAGCGTCGGCATCGGCTCATTTTCGCAGGATGGTCCGGCGATTACCTATCATCAATCCGGCAGCCACGCGCCCATCTCGTATGTGCTGAAAGGCACGATCTTTTGGACCGACACCCGGCAGATTGTGCGCGGCTATCCGCGCATCCTGCCCGCATCCGACTACACGACCGACCGCTTTGCGGCGACGCAGGAGCGCTTTTTGTTCCGCGCCCTGCGCGACGGGGAAGTCATCGTAGAAAAGAAAGAAGATGGCGTTAATCTCCGGCTGTACAAACGCGGGGACAAAGGGGCGGAGAAATACCTTCTGGCGACGCGCGACGTCTACAATGGCGGCAATCCCCTGGTCTCGGCAGGGATTGAAAACGTCCGTGGCCTGGGCATTGATTACGGCTCGCAGGCGCGAAAATTGCTGGATAAACTTTATCCGAATGCGTATAAACTGGCTGATCTGGGCTACGTGCCGTGCTTTGAGATGACCCTGCCGGAGATTGAAACTGTCATTCCCGCCGATGGGCCGGACATGATTCTCATTGACGTCATTGACCCTGATTTTCAGTTTGTGGACCGGCTGGAAAAAGAGCGTATTGCCGAGGATTACAGGCTGAAACTGGTAGAATTGCAGGGCCGCCTCGTCGGCGGCAGCGAAGCGGGAGACATCTACAAGCGCCTGCGCTCGCTGGAGCATCTGGCCGCTCGCGACGGCATTGAAGGTTACGTTGTCAAAGGGCGTATTGAGCAGTCCGACCAGATGTTTCTGAAAGTCAAGCCGGCCAGTGTTCGCGATGCCCATCGGATTTTCAGCCTCGCCGACCTCAAAGCCGTTTGGGAGAGTGTGCAGGCTGATTTTTCACCGGCGGATTTGTCTGACTTAGAATTTGCGGAAGAAGCCCTGCTGGATTATCTCGGTACGCATGGCCGCAACACTCGCTGGCAGGTACAGGACTTTCTGGCAGACGTGCAAAAAGCCCAGGAATAATTCCTGGGCTGTGCGGCTTGATGCTGGTTATTTCATTTCCTGCGTCGCGTCAAGTTCTTCATCAGTGGTATCGGGACGGCGGTTTCGGACGGGGATGCGATTCGGGGTGGGTTCGTGATCTGAGGCGTCGGAAACCATGTGGGAAAACGGCTGGGAGTCAGATCCACTGCCGGTGTCCGCTTTGTCATCGTCATAATCGTCCAGTTCTTCACCATCAGCGAGCGGGCGCCGCGGCGTCTGGAACGCACTTTGGGGAAGCGTTTCTACCTGAAAGCCGCCTGCGCCGATGTCCTGCGGCAGATGAGTTCCAAAGCCGCGCGCAATTCCGGCAACGGTTCCGGTCTGGTCGGTTGCGAACATCTCCGTCTCGTTGTCGGCGGAATACAGGTCGTCCGGGTCCATGTCTTCGTGGGCCGCCGGATCGGTCATCAGCATTTCCGCCTCAAAATCCGCTTCGCCGCCGTCCACGCCGTTTGGGCTTTTTTCCGGCGGTGTCAAAAAAACGGCGTCGCCCGCGTGTTTTTCCACGAGGTCGCCGAGGCTGCCGACCTGGCCCGTATCTTCGTCAAAAAGCTCATGGTGAATGCCGTCATGTCTGTCTAATCGCTCTTTTGCCATAATACGCCCAGTGTACCCACTGCCTGTTTGTTGACAAACCCAACGGTTTCGGCTAAAATAAAAGGTCTTCTTTTTGCGTAAAGGAAGAGGAAGAGGCCATTGGCTATGAAGTTGTCTGTGATCACCGACGAAATTGACTCTGATCTGGGCCATGCGCTGGACGTAATGGCGGAGTACGGGGTGCGCGGCGCGGAGCTGCGTCAGCTCTGGGACAAAAACATCACGGATGCTTCCCCGGATTATTGGCAGCGGGCGAAGAAAGAGCTGGATGCGCGCGGCATGAGCGTTGTCGGGATCGCGTCCCCTTTTTATAAATGCGCCCTGCCCGGCATCGAGCCGGAAGGCCCGGTGGGGCCACTGCACAGCGCGTCCGCGCGCGGCCTCGGGGACCAGATCGCTGTGCTGGAGCGGAGCATCGCCGCTGCGGAGTTCTTCGGCACTTCACTGGTACGGACTTTTTCGTTCTGGAAGCACGGGCCGCTGACGCCGACGCAGGAAGAAATGATCGTTGATGCCTATGCGGAGCCGGCGGCGATGGCGGAACGCGCGGGCATGGTTCTAGGCATTGAAAACGAACACGCCTGCTGCCTGGGAACCGGCGCGCAGACGGCACGGCTGCTGGCGGAAATCGGATCGCCCGCGGTGCGCGCGATCTGGGACCCCGGCAATGCGTTCATGGACGGCGAGCATCCATTTCCGACCGGCTATGAGGCCATCAAAGAATTTATCGTTCATGTTCATGTCAAAGACGCGGTTGTTCCCGCCGGGGGAAATACTCCGGTTTGGACGGTGGTCGGACAGGGCGAGATTGATTACGCCGGACAATTCGCGGCCCTTCGGAAAGACGGCTACGCAGGCTGGCTTTCTCTGGAAACACATTACAGCGGCCACCCCACGAAAGAAGCCTCTTCGCGGGCCTGTCTGGAAGGCTTGCAGCGGCTGCTGAACAATTGACCGGCTGAAGTTTGCGAGGGAATAAATTCCTCTCGCTGCATCAAAACCGTCTTTCGGACGGAAGAAACCCCGATCGGGGCCCACGATCCTACGTCCGCAGGACGATTATTTTCAGCGAGAGGAATTTATTCCCTCGCTTGCAGGGCAGGAAATTAGACCAAGATGTCACTCAATACAATGCGCGAGACCATGCGCCATAGCGCGAAATGGATTCTGGGCGCAGTCACGGTTGCAATGGTCGTGACGACGTTTTCCTGGAACGCCAGCAGTTTTTTCGGCGGCCATAGCAGCGCGGCAGCCGCCCCTGAGTCGGGGGATGATACCATCGCGACGGTCAATGGTGATGCCATTACACGCCGGGATTATGACGATGCGCGCGCCGGGTTTGTCGGGCAAATTCAGCAGATGGGCCGCCCCATTGCCATTTCCGAGATGCCGCTGCTCAATAACACCGTGCTGGATCAGCTTGTGAACACCAAACTTCAGGTGCAGCAGGCTAAAAAAATGAATATCACGGTGTCCGACGCCGACATTCAAAAAGAACGCGAAATGCTGATCGACAAGCTGGGCTACCGTCAGAAACTGGGCCTTCCGGCTACGGCTTCCGCCGATGATGTGGATGCGGCGCTGACCCAGAATGGCGGTCAGCCGCTTTCCGATGATTCCCTGCGTCAGTTGATCTTGATCGGCGACCCGCAGATGGGAGTGCCCGGCAAACTGGCCGCGGCGATGGCGGCGGCCTCACCGGTCTCAGCGGCGGATGCCCGGCAGTTTTACACGCAGTATCACACGCGCCATATTCTGATAGACAACAAATCCAAGTCCGACGTACAGGCCAAAGCGCTGGCCCAGCAAATCCTGGCCAAAGCCAAAGCGCCCGGCGCGGATTTTGCCGCGCTTGCCAAACAATACTCGGATGATCCCGGCACCAAGGCCAAAGGCGGGGACGACGGCTTCATCGATGAAAACACCCCGTATGACCCGGCGTTCAAGCAGGCGGCCTTTAGCCTCAAACCCGGCCAGGTCACTCCCGATCTGGTGGTTTCACCCCAATTCGGTTACTTTATCATCAAGCTGGACGGCGTCAAAAGCACGCTGCCGCCGGACTTTGACAAAAACCCTGCCACTTATATTGCCCAAGTGCAGCAGCAGCGTGTCCAGGAAAAGTCCGCGCAGATGCTGGCCGATCTGAAAAACGGCGCAAAAATTGTTGTCACCGACCCGGCATTGGCCGGAGACCGGGCCCTGACCGCAGCGTCGCAGCGCGGCAATCCGGTTCAGTCGCAGGCAAAGTACAAAGAAGCGCAGGCGGATTACCAGAAAGCGCTGGCCGGTAATCTGGCCGCGCAGGACAAAGGCTCGGTCAACGCGGCTCTGGCGCAGGTGGACATGGCCCTGCATCAGACGCCGGATGCGATCAAGGCCTATGAAGCGGCAGTGGCGGCACGGGATGATGCCACTCTGCGGATGGCCCTGGGCCAGCTTTACATGCAGGCCAAAGACAAAGACAATGCGCTGAAGCAGTTCCAGCAGGCATCCCAGCTTGCCTGGAATGACCAGGGAACACATTTGCAGCTTTTGATGAACTTCCGCCAGCTAGGACACCCGGAACTGGCCGACAAAGAAACGCAGTGGCTGCGCGCTTTCTCCCTCGCGCATCCCGCACCCAGCGGCGGCCCCAATGGCGGCCAGATGATGCCGCCCGGCCCCGGCTCGGCCCGGCCCGCCGGCACAATCCATGTCGGCCCGCCCGCGCCCGCTCCCAAGCCGGCGCAGTAACTCATGCCCGGAACGCTTTACATTGTCGCCACGCCCATCGGCAACCTGGAAGACATCACGCTGCGCGCTCTGCGCGTCCTCAAGGAAGCCGATCTGGTGGCGGCGGAAGACACGCGCCATTCCCGCGCCCTGCTGTCGCATTTTGCGATTGGGACGCCGCTGATTGCCTACCATCAGCACAGTGAAGCGGGACGCACCGAAAATCTTGTTCGCCGCCTCGCGGAAGAGGGGCAGACGGTCGCGCTCGTGACCGATGCCGGAACGCCCGGCGTCTCTGACCCCGGCGTGGAACTGGTCCGGGCCGCGCTGGCCGCGGGCGTTCCGGTGGTTCCCATTCCCGGCGCAAGCGCGGCGCTCTGCGCTCTGGTCGGCAGCGGCCTGCCGCCGGCCCGCTTTGCCTTTGAAGGATTTCTCCCCCGGACAAAGTCGTCCCGCCGTGCCAAGCTGGACGCGCTGGCCCGGACGGAAACGCGCACTCTGATTTTCTATGAATCGCCGCAGCGCATTGCCGAGACTCTCAAAGAAATGGTGTCGGCGTTCGGCCCGGAGCGGCCTGCCGCTGTCGGTCGCGAATTAACCAAGAAATTTGAAGAGTTCGTGCGCGGCTCGCTGGCCGAAGTCGCTGCCCACTTCGCGGCCACCGCGGCACGGGGCGAGATCACGGTGATTGTGCAGGGCCTCGCCGACAGCAGCGGCGGTGACGGCGAAACCGCTGTCCCGCCGGAACCGGAACTTTTGGAAATCCCGGATGCTCTGCGCGCCGCGCTGGAGTCGGGCCTGAGCGAGCGCGACGCCGTGCGGCAGCTCAGCGCGGATCGCAAGATGTCTCGCCGGGAAATCTACGCGGCCATGCTGGCGCTGAAAAAATCTGAGTGAGAGCTTTCTGCTGAGAGCAGCTAAACGTTTTCCAAACTTTTGCATCCTAGGTTTTGACTGGCCGGATTTGACTGGCCTGAATGGGGATTGAGGTGGGGCAATGACAGACGATAAAGTCAAGGTGCTTTACATTGCCGGCATGGGGCGCAGCGGCAGCACGATTCTGGGACGTCTGCTGGGCGAGCTGCCGTCGGCCGTGGATGTGGGAGAGCTGGGGCTGATTTTTTCGCCCAAGTTCCAGCAGCACGGCCACTGCGGCTGCCACAAGCCTATCCAGGAATGTGAATTTTGGGAAGCCGTGTTTGACCGTGCCTTCGGCGGCATGAAGACGCTGGATTTGGAAGCGATGCACCAGGCCAAGCAGTCCTATCGCCTGCGCTCTCTGCCTCGGCTTTTGCTGCCGTCCCTGTCGGCGCGGCAGAAGCGCCAGGAGGCTGAGTATTTGGCCGTTCTGGGCGCGTTGTACCGTGCCATTGCGGAGGTGTCCGGTGCGCGCGTGATTGTGGATGCCACAAAGCATCCCTTGTATGCTTATGCGCTGCGTCAGTCTCCGCTTCTGGACTTGCGGGCGGTACATCTGGTGCGCGATTGCCGCGCGGTTGCTCACTCTTATCTGCGGGTCAAGCGCGATCCCCCGATTTTTGCTAATCCCGGCGAATTGACCCGAATGAGTCCGCTTCAAACCGCCCTGCTTTGGAGCGCCGTCAACTCACTTTTGGACCTTCGGAAAATCTCGCCGCAAACCCTGTTTTTACGGTATGAAGATATTGTCGCCAGTCCCGGCCAGACGGAAGCGGCCATTGGCCGCATCTGGAGCATGATGGACGAGCCGGCTGCCTCCCTGGAGTTTCTTCGGGCTTCTCCCATCCGTCTCAGTTTGAACCATACCATCGCCGGCAATCCTGACCGTTTCCAGCAGGATGTTCAAATTCGGCCCGATCTGGAATGGCAGCGCAAGATGTCCCCTCAGAACCGGCGTCTGGTGACCGCGCTTGCCTGGCCCACTTTGCTGCGGTACGGCTATCTTCGCCCGGCTTCTGCCGACCAGGCGAGCGGGGTGCCGGTTTCATCTTCGCGTGTGCTATAATAGCCGAAAAAGCCTTGTGTCTTTGTGAGGAGTGATAACGCATGGAGCGAAAGCTGCATCAGGAACCCCAGTTTGATCTGGAAACGCTGCGTGTGAAATGTGATGCCTGGAAAAGCCATGAGGCCGCCAAAGTCGTCATTGAATGGAGTACAGGAACCGGCCCAACGGTGTTTTATTACCCGGCAGGCCAGCGCGGTCAGGGCGTCAATTGGACCGCTGCCGTTGAGACAAACAATTACAATGAAGTATACGCCGACTTCATTGAGCATAAATTGATCCCCAAGATTCGCGAGGTGATTCATGCGCGCGGTCTTGCGGAGACTGTTCTCTGCGTCGATTTACAGCCGCTCCAAATCCAGCGTCAGCGCCGGCGGCGGATTGAGCGCGCCCAGACCGCTCTGAGCGGCCATCACTAATTCCGAACCGCCTAGCGGGATGCCCCGGCCTCAAAAGGCCGGGCTGTTTTTTTGTCCCGATTTTCCGGCATAATTTTGAGTGGAGGTGTATCCCAAAAGCATTTGTCTACTATCGTGCGTTCGCTTCCGGTCTTTCTCTCCCTTAAACCCCTACATTTTGAGTTTTTCAATTCCAACCCCCAACATCTAGCGTCAAAACCCGAAAAAATAAATCCCAAAAAAGTTTCGCATTGCCTTGACAAAAGCAGGCGTCATGCCGTATAGTTGTACCTAAGTGGCGGCTGGTGGTGGCAGAGTGGAGGAATGGTGGTTTTTCAGGGCGAATTTGACCACAGTGTGGATGACAAAGGGCGCGTCATCATTCCTACGCGGTTTCGCTCGTCCCTGGGGGAGCGCTTTTACATGACCAAAGGCCTCGGCGGCTGCATTTTTGTTTACACCGAGGGCGCGTACAAAAATTTGAGCGAAGCGCTGTCCAGTCAGCGGCAGCTGGACGAACACACCATGCGCCTTCAGCGTTTCTTCACCTCCACTGAGCTGAATGTAGACGGACAGGGGCGCGTTGCGATTCCAAGCAAGCTGCGTGAATATGCGAAAATCGGCGAGCAGGGCGATGTGGTCATTGTTGGAACCGGCAGCCGCATTGAAATCTGGAGCAGCACTTCCTGGGAGCGCTACAACGACGATTTAACGGCGGACATGATCAGCGAATCGGCGCGCGAGCTGGGCATTGCATGAACCCGGATGGTCTGCCCTATCATGTTCCGGTTATGGCGGCGGAAGTTCTCGCTCTGCTCCATCCGCAGCCGAGTCAGGTGATCCTGGACTGCACCCTGGGCGGCGGCGGCCATGCAGCGTTGATTGCGGAGCGGCTGAGTCCGGGCGGCAGGCTGATCGGGCTGGATCAAGACCCGGACGCATTGAATGAAGCCGGAAAAACCCTGGCGCGGTTTGGCGACAGCATTACTTTGAGGCAAGCCCGCTTTGATCGCCTGGGCCAGGTGCTGGATGACCTGAGTATTGAAAAAGTGAACGGCGCGCTGTTTGATTTAGGAGTCTCGTCCTATCAGCTTGATACGCCGGAACGCGGGTTTTCGTTTAAAGACCCGGACGCGCCGCTGGATATGCGGATGAACCCGGCGGCAGGCGGGCCGACAGCAGCGGACTTGATGAACACGCTCACGGAGCGCGAGCTGTCCACGCTGATTCGTGAAAACTCGGATGAGCATTGGGCGGCGCGCATTGCCCGCTTTGCCGCCGAGCGGCGCGTGGCGACTCCGTACCGGACGGTCGGCCAGCTTGTGGAAACGGTTTACGCGGCGATGCCTGTCAAGGCCAGGCCGGAAGATAAGCACGCGGCGACGCGCACTTTTCAAGCCCTGCGAATCGCCGTCAACAACGAATTGACCATTCTCGGACACGCGCTGGAGAGCGCGGCAGATCGCCTCGCGAAAGGCGGCACATTGATCGCGCTCTCCTACCATTCTTTGGAAGACCGGATCGTCAAGCAGCTTTTTGCCCGGCTGTCCGGGCGCGGCCCCGGCGAAGGCATTTATGGAACGCCGCCGCCTGCTCTGGTGGAACTGCTGACCCGTAAGCCGCAGGAGCCTGCCGCTTCGGAAGTATCGGCGAACCCGCGCGCGCGCTCGGCCCGCCTGCGTGCGGTTCGCAAGTTGTAAGAAGTCTCACACCCAAGGAAAAGCGATGCTGGAAACCCGAAAACCACCGGCTTCTCCCCGGATTCGCCCTGCGGATGCTTCCCGGCGTTCCCCGGATTCACGGCGTCCTGCGGCTGTCCGCTCGGCAGGAAATGCTGCGCTTCGCCGGGAGCTGGACATTCCCCCGCGTCCGACGCCAGTGGCTCGGCCCAACCGGCTGGGCCGCTCGGAAATGCGTTTGATGGGTCTGGCGACTGTCTGCACGGCGGTGGTCTGCGGCCTGCTGCTGCTGTATCTGGCGGCCTATGCCCATGTCACCCGTCTGGGGATTGACCAGGCCAATGCCCGCGCACAGCTTCGTCAAAGCCGGCTTGAAAACGAAATGCTTCAAGAGGAGCGCGACCGTCTGCAAAGCCCGCAGCGCGTCATTGCTGCTGCCACCGCCATGGGCATGACCACGCGCGGGTCGACGCCGGTGGAATATCTTTCCGCGTCCTCTTTGACCGCAGCGCAGGGCAGCCGCCTCGCAAATCTCAATGGCCTCGCAGAGCAGCAAGCAGCAGATCAGGAAACACACGGTGGCACGACAGAAGACAGCCGCACAGCAGCATCTTTCCATTATTAAGCCGCGCGCGACTCTGGTATTTGTCTTTGTGGCGAGTCTTTATCTGATGCTGGCCGGGCGCCTGGTCTATCTCCAGGCTGCCCGGCATACGTATTTTCAGAAGGAAGCCGACGCCCACCGGGTTAATACCGACATCCTGCCGGCCCGGCGCGGCCTGATTCTGGACCGCGACGGCAATGCGCTGGCCGGCAATATCCCCGCCGCCGCCGTTTATGCCGACCCCCAGGAAATCGCCGACCCTGCCGCCGCCGCCGCCCTTCTTGCCCCCATTCTGCATGAAGACCCGGCGCGGCTCCAGCGCCTTCTGACCCCGCGCTCGGCTCATATTCACTATGTGTCGCTGAAACGCCACTTCATCCTCCCGGATATGGATGCCGGAACGCTGCCGGTGACCGCCGTAGCGGCGTCTCTTAAACAAACAGGCATTGCCGGCGTTTACGCCGTCGCCGATACCCGCCGCTGCTATCCTGACGGCTCACTGGCCGCGCAGGCGCTGGGATTTACCAATGGGGACGGTGTCGGTGTGGAAGGGCTGGAGCATAGCCAGGAAAGTCTGCTGCGCGGGCAGGACGGTAAAATCGTTGCCGAAACCGACCGGGATGGCCGATTTTTGCCCGGCACCACCCGGCATCAGATCGATCCCGAAAACGGCGCGGACATCGTGACGACGCTGGATGGGCGCTTGCAGCAAGTGGCTGATTCCGAGCTGGCTCAGGCGGTCACCGCCCATCATGCCGCGCACGGAGTCGTGGTCGCCATGGACCCGCAGACCGGCGAAATCCTCGCACTTTCGCAGTCGCCCACCTACAACCCGAATATTCCGCGTCCGGGGCAGAAATTGTCCAAAAACGCTGCCCTGCAAGTGGCTTCGCACTGGCGTGACGGGGCGGTTTCGGATTTGTACGAGCCAGGCTCTACCTTGAAAACGGTGACTGCCTCGGCGATTTTGCAGGAGCAGGGCCTGGGCATGATGGATGTCCGCGTGTATTGCAGTCCTACCCTTCAAGTCGGCAAGCACGTCATCCATGAGGCGGCAGATGAACTGACCAAAAATTTGGGGGAGCAAAATCTGCGCGGGATTCTGCGAGTGTCGTCCAATGTCGGCATGGCGCAGTTTGGAATGCACCTGGGCGCCGATAAGCTGTACGAATATGAGCAGAAGTTCGGCTTTTTGGACCTGCCCGGCTCCGGCCTGCCCGGCGAAACAAAATCGCCTCTGGCCGCGCCCGACGCGCCCAATCATTTTACCGGCGGGATCGGCTGGTCCCAGATTCAACTGGCGAATATCTCCTTCGGCCAGGGCATTTCGGTGACGCCTTTGCAGCTTGCGTCCGCATACTGCGCGGTTGCCAATGGCGGAACGCTGATGCGCCCGCACATTGTGCGTGTCATTCGCCGGGACGGGCAGGACAGCCCTGTTGCGCCGGAAGCTGTTCGGCGCGTTCTCGACCCGCAGGTCGCGCAGACGGTTCGCTCCATGCTGGGAACGGTGGTGCAGGACGGCACAGGCAAACCCGCGCAGATCGCGGACTTTTCCGTCGGCGGCAAGACCGGCTCCGCGCAGGTTTCCGGGCCGCGCGGCTATGAAAGCGGCCATTTTGTGGCGTCATTTGTCGGTTTGTACCCGCTGTCGCACCCGCGCCTGGTCATTTTATGCGCCATTTTTGAGCCGCAGGGCATTCACTGGGGCGCGGCGGTTGCCGCCCCGGTGGTTCACAACATCGCCCGCGCGGCTATGCTTCAAATGCGGATCATGCCCGACGCGCCGGGCGTAGTGGATTGGGACGATCACTTGAAAGTGAAGCCTAATCCCGTGAAACTGGCCGAGCGGTTGAAAACCACTCGCTAGGAGAGGCACCCTCCGGGTGTAGAACCAGACTGCCCTTTCTTTCCGTCTGAAGGACGCTGCTCCCTAGCGAGTGATTTTCAATCACTCGTAAGAATTATGAAACTTAGTGAGCTGATCCAGCATATCCCGGACGCGCAGCGCGCGGGGGAAGATATTGAAATCACCGGGCTGGCCTACGACTCGCGGCAGGTGACGCCCGGTGCGCTTTTTGTCGCCCTGCGCGGGGCAAGCTCCGACGGGCATGATTTTATCGCTCAGGCGATGAATAAAGGCGCGGCGGCGCTGATGATTCACAGTGACCGTGCGGGCTGGTACAGCGCTTATGGCCTGCCGACTGTGGGTGTCCCCGACACGCGCCTCGTGCTGCCGGCGCTGGCCGCGATTTTTTACGGCGATCCCTCGCGCCAGTTGGATTTGATCGGTGTCACGGGAACCAACGGCAAGACCACCACCGCGTACATGATTGAAAGCATCTTTCGCACCCTGGGGGAGCGGACCGGGCTGATTGGAACCCTCGGCGCGTTTATTAACGGCAAGACGGTTCCCCTGGAGCGCACGACGCCCGAGGCCCCGGATTTGCAGGGATTATTTGCCGAGATGGTGCAGGCGGGGGTACGCCGGTGCGTCATGGAAGTTTCCTCGCAGGGAATTATCATGGGCCGGACGGCGGAGTGCGCCTTTGAGACCGGCGTGTTTACCAATCTCACCCAGGATCATTTAGATGCCCACGGCACGATGGAGAACTATTTCGCCGAAAAGCTGCGATTATTTACCGACTACCCGGCAGCGTTTCCCGAAACGTCGTTTAATGCCGTCATCAATGTTGATGATTCCTATGGCCGGCGCATTGCCGAGACTTTGGAAGCGGCGGGGCGGCCTGTGCTGCGTTACGGCCTTCAAAATGAGACCGCCACGCTCCGGGCCGTCATTGAAGAGGCGCGGCCCGATGGGACGCGCTTCACGGTGCAGTATCAGCCGCCGCAGGGCAGCCTCGTTTCGTTTTCGATAGACTTAAATCTCGGTGGGCTGTTTCAGGTATCCAATGCCCTCGCCGCCATTGGCGTGGCTCTGGGGCGGCGCGTGCCGCTCATGGCGATCAAAAACGGGCTGGAAGCGCTGGCGGGAGTGCCGGGCCGCTTTGAGCTGGTTCCGACGGAAGGGCGCGGCTTTACGGTGGTAGTGGATTACGCGCACAGCCCGGATGGCCTGGAAAACGTGCTGAAGTCGGCCCGCGCCCTTCATCCCTCCCGGCTGATTTGCGTGTTCGGCTGCGGCGGCGACCGCGATGCCAGAAAGCGCCCGCTGATGGGAGGCCTTTCCGCTGAACTGGCTGACATCTCTATTTTGACCAGTGACAACCCGCGTTCGGAAGACCCAAATGCGATTCTGGCCGACATTCTAACAGGCATTGCGGGTGGGACAGAGAGCGAATCTGTATATGTGGAGGCGGATCGCCGCCGGGCCATTGAAATGGCTGTGTGCGAGATGGCGAGGCCGGGCGATTTAATTGTCATCGCCGGGAAAGGCCACGAAACGGGACAGACCGCGCAGGGAAAAACTCTGCCGTTTGATGATCGTTTGGTAGCGCGGGAGGCACTGGCGCAATGTCCCTGACCCTGCGCGAAGTTTTTCAGTCCCTGGATTACGGCGCTCCGTCGGGGGGCGAAAACATCCTATTTCCGCAGGTTTCCACCGACACGCGGACATTGCAGCCAGGGGATTTGTTTGTCGCGCTGGTGGGCAAAGAGGCCGACGGGCATCAGTTTATCCCGCAGGCGCTTCGCGCCGGGGCCGGCGGATTGATTGTCTCGCAGCCGGTCGTCGCATCCCTGGATACGCCGGTGCTGCGCGTCCCCGATACCGAAGTCGCTTACGGACTGCTGGCGCGGTTCTGGCGCGACAAGTTCGCCATTCCCGTCGTCGGCGTGACCGGCAGCGTGGGCAAAACAACCGTGAAAGAGATGCTGGCCGCGGCTCTCTCTCCGCTGGGCCAAATTCTGAAAACCGCCGCCAGCCAGAACAACGAAACCGGCGTTCCCAAAGCACTTTTGCAGCTCACGCCCGCACACAAAGCCGCCGTCGTCGAGATGGGAATGCGCGGCTCCGGCCAGATCGCCTATTTGTGCGGCATCGCCCGCCCGACCGTCGGCGTGGTGACAACGATTGCCGACAACCATCTGGAGCTGCTGGGTTCACGCGATGCCATTGCTGATGCCAAAGGCGAGCTGCTGGAAAGCCTGCCGCCGGAAGGGATTGCGGTGCTGAACGCCGATGATCCTTATGTGGCGCGTCTGCGGGCTAAAACGGCGGCGCGGGTTGTCACATTTGGCATGGCCGGCGATTTGGAAGCTGAAGCCGTCACGCGCACCGAAAGCGGCTGGCAGTTCACGGTGCGCGGCGTCCCTGTAACGCTTGACGCTCTTTCGCGGCACGACATCGGCAATGCACTGGCCGCGCTGGCTGTGGCCGACGCGCTGGGCATTTTACTGGCAGACGCCGCCGAGGCTTTGCAAGCCTACGCGCCGCCGCCGATGCGGATGCAAATTGTCAAAACGGGGTGGGGCGGGACGATTTTGAATGATGCGTACAATGCTGCGCCCGCGTCGGTCCAAAGCGCACTGGAAACCCTCACGGCGCACACGGGAATTCGCAAGATCGCATTTCTGGGCGACATGCGCGAGCTTGGCGCACGGGCCGAAGAATCGCATCGAAACCTGGGGCCGATCATTGCGGAGAGGGGTGGATTGGACGCTCTTTACACCGTCGGTGGTCTGGCCGCACAAATCCCCGGTGCGGCCCAGCGGTTCGCCGACAGCGAAGATGCCGCGCGGTTCGTGCGGGAAGCATGGGCCGGACAGGCGGGGGATGTGATCCTGGTCAAAGGCTCGCGAGCGATGGCAATGGAGAAGATTGCGGAGGCCCTGGCCGCATGAAGGCTGATCCGTATGCTCTGGGCGTATTCCTGGTCGCGTTCGCCGTCGTGCTGGGTCTGGGGCCGCGTGTCATCGCGGCCCTGCACCGGCTGAAGTTCGGGCAGAATATCAACGAAGACGCACCGGAAGGCCATCAGAAAAAGCAGGGGACGCCGACGATGGGCGGCGTTTTGCTGGTTCTTAGCCTGCTTCTAACGCTGGCGCTTGGCTTCCTCGCCGTGCCGAGCCTGCGCCCTGTCACTTCGCCGCTGATTGCGGTGGTGCTGGTCTTTGTCGCTCATGCTGCGCTGGGCTTTGCCGATGACTACCGCAAAATCAAGCGGGGACGCTCGCTGGGACTGAAAGCGCGGGAAAAGCTGGCCGGGCAGGTTCTGATCGCGCTTTCCTTTGTGATCTGGCTGTATTTGACCGCGCAGTCAAACTTTACGACTCAGGTTTGGTTCTGGCACGATCAGCATTGCGATCTGGGATGGTTTTACTATGCGCTGGCCTTCTTGTTAATGATCGGGCTGTCCAACGCCGCTAATTTGACAGACGGGCTGGACGGGCTGGCCGCAGGGCTGGCAATTTTTACCTTGCTGGGCTTGTCGCTAACAATCATAAGTTACTATCCAGACCTAGTTCTTTTTGGATTTGCTCTGGCAGGCGCGTGTCTCGGCTTTCTGTGGTTCAACGCGCACCCGGCAAAAATCTTCATGGGCGATACCGGGTCGCTTGCTCTGGGAGCATCGTTCGCAGCGATGGGAATTATCGGTAAACGGGAAGTTCTGCTGCTCCTGTTCGCGATTGTCTTTCTGCTGGAAACCGTGAGCGTGATGATTCAGGTGAGCGTCTTCAAGGCAACGGGCGGTAAGCTGCATGGCGGGCGGCGGGTATTTTTGATGACGCCGATCCATCACCATTTTGAAAAGTTGGGCTGGGCGGAGACGCAAGTGGTCGCCCGTTTCTGGATTTTCGGCGTTCTCGCGCTGATTCTCGGCCTGATTCTCGCGCCGATGATGTATATGTGGCCGTGAGACCGTGGCTAGGGTGTCCTATCCCGTTTCGCCTTGCGGCTCTCCACCCTTCCCTCGGAGGGAAGGGTTTTGGTGACAGAGGCTTTCGCCGTTTGTCGGGCGTTCGGTAAATGATGCACGGCTTAATTCGCTAATGCCCTTCCCTCGGAGGGAAGGGTGGAGAGCCGCAAGGCGAAACGGGATAGGACATTCCGAGATTGATGCACACTGAATTTGAACACAAAACCGTTGCCGTCGTCGGTCTGGCCCGCAGTGGACTGGCCTGCTGCGAGGTGCTGACGCAGCTTGGCGCGCGCGTCATTCCCTACGACGGCAAGCCTGCCTCGGAGATTGCCGAAGCGGTTGCGGCGGCGCAGGCGCTGGGCCTGACACCGATTGTCGGCGGCGCGGAATTGGATTATGCCGGTCTGGATTATCTCATCACCAGTCCCGGCGTCCGCAAAGACGCGCCCGTCTTGCAGAATGCTGTCGCGGCAGGCGTCCCAGTTCTGGGCGAGATTGAAGCGGCGTATCGCATCGCCCGCGCCCCCATTCTGGCGATCACCGGAACCAACGGCAAGACGACGACGACGGTGCTGCTGGGCGAAATGCTGAAGGCCGCCGGGATTGAAACGTATATTGCAGGCAACATTGCGGCGGGCGACATCGCCATGCCCTTGATCCAAGCCGCGTTTCTGGCCCCGCCCGAAGCCGCGATTGTGGCGGAGGTTTCATCGTTTCAGTTGGAATGGGTGTCTACTTTTAGGCCTAAAGTCGCCGTGTTGCTGAACATCACGCCCGATCATGGCGACCGGCAGACTTGGGACGAGTATGTTGCCGCGAAGTGGCGCATTTTCGAGAACCAGACGGAAGATGATTTTGCAGTGCTGCCGCTGCCGATGGCGCGGGAACCGCAGGCAGAAAAGTTACGGGGTGCTGTGATTTTGTCGGGATGGCCGGGCCAGAGCGCGGCTCTCAATCTCGGCATGGTGGGTCTGCCCGGCGCACATAACAAAGAAAACATCATGGCGGCGGCAGCAATGGCAACGGCGTTCGGCGTCGGCGTGGAACCCATTCGCCAGGTCGCGACTGCATTTACCGGCGTCGTGCATCGGCTGGAATATGTGGACATGATAGATGGGGTGAGATACGTCAACAACTCCATGTGTACCAATGCGGCGGCCTTCGCGAAGTCTTTGGAAGCCTTGCCGGAGCCAAAAGTTGTGATTGCGGGAGGCGTGTTCAAAGGCGGCGATGTGGCGGAACTGGGCCGGGCGGTGGCGGCAAACAATGTCCAGGCATTGGTGCTGATCGGGCGTTCGGCCCCAGACATTGACGCGGCGGCGCGGGCGGCGGGCTATGAAAACATTTATCGGGCCGAGACATTGCAGGCTGCGGTGATGCAGGCGCGGGGACTGGCATTGGCCGGGGATACCGTGCTGCTGGCTCCGGCCTGCGCGTCGTTTGACATGTTTCGGGACTTTGAAGATCGGGGCGATCAGTTTAAGGCGGCAGTGAGATCGGGGCGGTCGGGTGCAGTTGCGCCATAAACGCCCCGGCGGAGGACGGACAATCAACCATGAGCGCGACAATCACAAAAACAACGGCACGAAAAGCCTCGGATCGGCGCAGGGATGCGGCGGCGGGCGCAGACCGGCAGCCGATGGACAGCTTGCTGCTGTGGCTGATGTTTCTGCTGCTTGGCATCGGCATCGTCTCCGTGTATGATGCGTCCTATGCAATCGCCGTGGAGAAGCTGCACGGGGACTCGTTCCATTTTGTCAAAATGCAGGGGGCCTGGGCGATCTTCGGCCTGCTGGCATTGTGGGGAGCGACGCGCCTGCCCTACTGGAAGTGGAAAAGTGCGGCAGTGATCGGCATCTCGCTCTCCGTGCTGCTGCTGGTCGCGGTGCTGGTTCCGCATATCGGCATCGTCGTTAATGGCGCGCGCCGCTGGCTGGGACATGGGCAGATTCGGTTTCAGCCATCGGAGCTGGCAAAATTAGCAATGGTGCTGTATCTGGCGAAGACCCTGGGCGGTCGGCTGGCGATCCGGCGGCGTCCGAAAGACGGGCTATTGCCGCCGCTGGGTATGGTCGCTCTGCTGACCGGGCTGATCGCAATTGAGCAGGATTTGGGAACGGCGATGGTACTGGGCGCGACAGGTCTGGTCATGCTGTACATGGCCGGGGCGCAGCGGCGGCACATGGCGGCGACGCTGGCGGTGGTGGCGATTGGCGGCGCACTGTTTGCCGTCTCCAAGCCATACCGAATGCACCGGCTGACGGCATTTCTGGACCCCAGGGCCGATCAGTACCATACGGGCTACCAGGTCTGGCACGCTTTGATCGCGCTCGGTTCCGGCGGCGTCGGCGGCATGGGTCTGGGGGAAGGCCGCGAAAAGCTGTTTATCCCGGAGCCGCGCACTGATTTTATTTTTCCGGTGATTGCGGAAGAATGGGGCCTCATCGGCACGCTGGCTTTAGTGGCGATCTTTGTGTTTGTCGCGATGCGCGGGTATGCGATTGCTTACCGGACGAAAGACCCCTTCGGCGCATTGCTGGCGGCGGGCATTACAACGCTTATCAGCGTTCAATCGCTTATCAATATGGCGGTTGCAACAGCTTCGATTCCCGATACGGGTGTCCCGCTGCCGTTTATCTCCTACGGCGGCTCGTCCCTGGTGCTGATGCTGCTGGGAATTGGGATTTTGCTGAACATTTCTTCTTACCCGGACGGGCCGGAGGGCAAGGCGCAGGACACCGTGGAGCCGAATGAAGACGACTGGAACCGCCGCTGGGATCGGGGCGTGACCGGGTCTTATTCGGCGGGAACACTGCGGCGCTTGGACCGCGCCCGCCGCGACAGCGGAACGCTCCGGGATTAGGAACCTACCCCGCCGCAAGCGGCGACCCTCCCGAAACGGGAAGGTGAAGAGTGAAGTTCAGTCGCCGAATGGCTTGCCTGACTCCTCGTCCTCCCGTTTCGGGAGGACCCCTGCGAAGCAAGGAGGTAGGTTCTGAAAACCATCCGCATTTTAGTCACCGGGGGCGGAACCGGCGGCCATGTCAGCCCGGCGCTGGCAACCATTCAAAAGCTGCAAGCGATGGCGGTGGGCGCGGACTGGACGCCGCTGTTCCAGTATGTCGGCAGCCTGCACGGAGTGGAGCAGGGATTGGCGGAGGCGGCAGGCATTCCGTTTGTCGGCGTTCAAAGCGGCAAGCTGCGGCGCGCGTCCAGTTTGCGCGGGCTGATGACACTCAAAAATCTGGCTGATGCGCTGCGCGTCCCCGTCGGCATCGGGCAGGCGTGGAGCCAGGTGCGGCGGTTCCGGCCCGACGTGGTGCTGGCGACCGGCGGCTATGTGTCCGTGCCGCCCGTGATCGCGGCGGGCCTGCTTCGGCGGCCTGTATTGATCCATGAACAAACGGTGCAGATCGGCCTGGCGAACAAAATCGCCGCGCGGTTTGCCACGCGGATTGCCCTGACATTTGAGGGCGCGGCTGCGGAACTGCCGCGGAGCTTGCGCCGCAAGGCGTTTGTGACGGGCAACCCCGTCCGGCAGGCGATTTTTGGCGGTGACCCGGCGCGGGCCATTGTGCGCTTCAGCTTTGACCCCGCCGAGAACAGCCTGCCGACGATTTATGTCACCGGCGGGGCGCTGGGGGCGCAAAGCCTGAACCGGGCGGTGGAAGCCGCTTTGCCGGAACTGCTTGCTTTGTGCCGCGTCATTCATCAGTGCGGCAGGCAGGATGGGGAGCGGCTGACGCTTTTGCGCGAAAGTCTTGGGGAACATTTACAGGCGCGTTATTGCGTAATTCCGTTCGTCGGAGAAGAGATTGCCGACATATTTGCATTGGCGGATTTGGTGGTAGGCCGCAGCGGCGCGGGAACGGTGACGGAAGCAGCCGCAGTGGGCAAGCCTGCTTTGTTTATTCCGCTGGTTCCCACCGGGGGGGATGAACAGACGCGCAATGCTCGGCGCTCGGCGGACGCAGGCGCGGCAGCGATTTTGCCGAGCCGCGAACTGGATGGCTCGCGCCTGCTGTCGGAAGTCCGCGCCCTGCTCTCCGCTCCCGAACATCTCAGGCGGATGGGGCAGGCGGCGCTGACGTTGGCGACGCCCTATGCCGCGCGGGACCTGGCGGACGCGGTGCTGGAACTGGCAAAAACGACTCGGCCCTAATCTATGGTAGAATAATGAGAGCATTGTGGTTCGGATCACAACATCCAGAGTGTAAAACAAACGGCAGACAGGGGAAAACATTCCGTGCGTGAATGTGTGCATTTTATCGGCATCGGCGGGGCAGGAATGAGCGGCCTGGCCCGCATTCTGGCGCGTCAGGGCGTTCGGGTGACCGGCTCGGATTCACGTGAATCCGCGACACTCGAATCACTGCGCCGCGAAGCGGGCATTCAGGCCTTTGCCGGGCATGACGCGGCTCATCTGGGCCAGGCCACGCTGGCAGTGGCAACGGCGGCAGTGAAAAAAGACAACCCGGAGATCGTGGCGGCCAGAGCGCAGGGCATTCCTGTGATCTCGCGCGCCGAAATGCTGGGACGCTTGATGGCCCGCTATGCCCGCTCAGTCGCCATTACGGGGACGCATGGCAAGACGACGACAACGGGCATGACGGCGATGGTGCTGGAAGCCGGGCTGCTTGACCCGACGACCCTGATCGGCGGCGATCTGCCGGCCTACGGCGGCAATGCCCGGCTCGGCGGCAGCGACGTGTTCCTGGCCGAAGCCTGCGAAGCCTACGATTCGTTTCTGGATTTGGACCCGCAAATTGCCGTCGTGACCAATGTTGAGGCGGATCATCTGGATTATTACGGCGATCTGGCGAATGTCCTGCGGTCTTTCCGAAAGTTTCTGTCCCAGGTGACGGGAACGGCAATTCTCAATGAATGCGATGCCAATGTCCGTTCTTTGATTGACTTTCTGGAGGCCCGCGCGGACGGCCCCTATCTGCTGACTTACGGCCTGTGTCCAACGGCCCATCTTCATGCCACCGACATTGAGGCCGACAGCGCGGCTCCGAGCTACACGGCGGTTTGGAAGGGCGAAACGCTGGGGCGAATCACACTCAGCGTACCGGGAATGCACAATGTTTCCAATTCTCTCGCCGCTCTGGCCGTTGGTCTGACCCTGGACATCCCGTTCGCCTCCATTGCCGAGGGACTGCGCGCGTTCACCGGAACCGGGCGGCGTTTTGAGCGGCTGGGGGAGACGCCGCAGGGTGTTCTCGTGATTGACGATTACGCGCATCACCCGACGGCAATTCGCGCGACCCTGGCTGCTGCCAAAAGCGCCTACCCGAACCGGCGCATTGTGGCTGTGTTCCAGCCGCATTTGCCCAGCCGGACACGCGACTTCAAGACGGAATTTGCGGAAAGCTTTGCCCTGACCGATCATGTGGTGCTGACCGACATTTACCTGGCCCGTGAACAGCCGCTGGAAGGCGTCACCGGCGCAAGTCTGGCTGCGCTGACTGCCAATCGGCGTGGGGCCGACCATGTGACGTATGTGGCGGATAAAGCCGCGCTTCCGGCCCGCCTGGCGGAGCTTGTTCTTCCCGGCGACGTGCTGCTGACTCTGGGTGCAGGCGACATCCGCGCGGCAGGTGAGGGCTTGCTGGCATTATGACTACCCAGCGCAAAGTCGCCGTGCTGATGGGCGGAACGAGCGCCGAGCGTGAGGTTTCGCTGTCCACCGGGCAGCAGATTTTGAACGCTCTGGACGCGGCGCGTTATGCCGTCATTGCGCTGGATACGGCGGATATGCCTGCGCTGCTGGCTGCTCTGACCACCGACCCGCCCGATGTTGCCGTGATCGCCCTGCACGGCAAAGGCGGCGAAGATGGAACGCTTCAGGGCCTGCTGGACCTGCTCGGCATCCGCTATACCGGGAGCGGCGTTCTGGCGAGCGCGCTGGCAATGGACAAGGCCATGTCCAAGCGCATTTTGATGGCCGCGGGTGTGCGAATGCCTCAGGATGTGACCCTGAAGCGCGGCGAGCGGATGCAGCCGGGGGCGATGCCCTTGCCCGTGATCATCAAGCCAAACGCGCAAGGGTCTACAATCGGCATGACGATTGCGCGTCAAGCCGATGAAATAGAACGCGCGATTCAAACCGCGTTTGACTACGATGATACGGTTTTGGTGGAGCAGTTCATTACGGGGACGGAAATCACCGTGCCGATTTTAGGCAACGACACTCTGGAAGTGCTGCCGATTGTCGAAATTGTCCCGGCAGGCGGCTTTTACGATTACAAGGCCAAATATACGGCAGGCGCAACCGATGAAATTGTCCCGGCGCGAATTCCAGACGCTATAGCCGCTGAAGCGCGGCGCACTGCTACCCTCTGCCACCGGACGCTCGGCTGCCGGGGGATGTCCCGCACGGACATGATCGTCACGCCGAACGGCGACATTTATACGCTGGAAGTCAACACCATACCCGGCATGACCCCGACCAGCCTGCTGCCGCGCTCGGCGGAAGCGGCGCTTTATTCATTTCCGCAGCTCCTGGATCGTCTGATGGCCCTGGCACTGGAATAAATCATGCACAAGCGAACGCATTTGACCGTCTCCGAAAAACCGGGTTCTGAAAAAATAGCGCATACGGCTAAAAAGCGCCGCAATCGCCGCCGCTCTGACTGGAACCGGATTGGGCGGCGAATTGCCCTGGGACTGTTTCTGGTAGAAATCGGCGCGGCGCTGTTCGCTAACCCGTACCTGCATGTGACGAAAGTGCGCGTGGTCGGCGCGCAGACATTGACCACGCAGCAGGTTTTTGATGAAGCGCGCGTACCGCGCCATGCCAACATCTTCTGGATGCTCCGGCAGCCGTTTGCAAAGCGTCTGGCGGCAGACCCGGTGATTGACCATGCCGCGCGCTCCATACGGCTGCCGAACCTGCTGGTGCTGACGGTGACGGAGCGGCAGCCAAAAGCCGTGCTGGCGGAAAGCGGTCGGTTCTGGCTGCTGGATGCCAAAGGCGTGGCGTACCGACAGCTTGACGGGCCGCTGCCCGAAGTTCCCCTGGTGCAGGCGGCTTCTGCTCTCCTGCCGATGCCGGTTGAACTGGGGCAGTCCGTCCGCGCCCCCTGGCTGTCCGATGCCTTTTCGCTGCTGGATTTGGCGGCAGCCCGGCCTGATTTATCGGGCCTGAAAATCGTGGTTGACCAAAGCGCGAATTTGTGCTTAAATAGGAGGGACGGCCTGCAAATTCGCCTCGGCCAATCGGACGCCCTGCCGCAGAAATTGGCGCTGGCGGAAGCCGCCCTTTCAGCGCACGGCAGTGACTCGGTTTACATTGATGTCAGCAGCCCGGAGCAGATGGTGCGGATGCCCCGCAAAGATAAGCCGCTTTGGGACAAACTTCGCACAGGAATCAGCAGAGAAGACAATGGATTTGAATCCCACCCCAACTGAGACTCTGCCCAAACAAGACCGCCGCACCTGGTGGGCCACTCTGCTGCTGCTGTGCAGCATCCTGGGGGCCATGCTGGGCCTGTCCGTGCGGACGCAGCAAGTCGTCCGCCGCGCGACCGAAGACGCCGGGACAAAAATCAATGTCAAGCAGGTCGAAGACCAGCAGCAGACGATCAAAACCCTGCAAGACCGCATCAGCAAATATGAGGCTGGCGCCACCTCGCAGACTGCCCAAACACGCGCGCTCAGCGATGACCTGAAATCCGCGAAGTTTCTGGCGGGATTGACCTCCGTGAAAGGGCCGGGCATTATTGTGACGCTCAACGACAGCAAAAAGCCTTACACGGACCTGCTGCCGCCGGGTTATGCGCCGCCCAATATCATCCATGACACCGACATCAATCAGGTTGTCAATGAACTCAAGCAGGCGGGGGCCGAAGCCGTTTCCGTCAATGACCAGCGTTTGGTGGCGGTCAGCGCCGTGCGGTGCGCCGGGCCGACGGTGTATGTCAACAATACGCAGGCCGCGTCGCCCTTTGTGATCAAAGCTATCGGCGATCCCAAAACGCTGGAGCCGGCGCTTAATATTCCTGGGGGCGAAGCCGATCAGATTAATCATTTTGATCCGACCATGCTCAAAAGCGAAACCGTGAAGCAGCTAATCATCCCCGCCTACAGTGGTGCGACCCCCTCTAAATATGCGGTTCCTGTGTCAGCGACTACCACGCAAGTCGCGGATCAAAAGCTGGGGGCATAAAGGGCATTACCTATGGGCTGGTTTGCACTGCTGGCAGGGGCGCTGGGCTTTGGCCTGGTTTATTTTTCGGGAGCAGCATTCCCGGCGCAGTATGCCCAGTATTTGTCGCTGGCCGCGCTGGCGGGACTGGACTCGCTGATCGGCGGCGTTCGCGCCGGCACCGAAGGCAAGTTTAAGAGCGATGTTTTTATCTCGGGGTTTTTGACGAACACGCTGCTGGCGGCATTTCTGGCCTACCTGGGCGATCTCATGGGGCAGCCGCTGGGTCTGGCCGCGCTGGTCGCGCTGGGCGGGCGCATTTTCGTCAACCTGTCCATTATTCGGCGGCACTGGATGGAAGGCCATGAGCGCGATTCGCGCCGTGGAATCAAAGTCGGGGAGTAATCAGCAAAGTCGGGGAGTAATCAGCGGAGAATAGGGGAGTAAGGAGGTGGCCAGGGACTGCGTCGTCGGGCTAGACATTGGGACGACCAAAGTATGTACAGTGGTCGGGGAGATCGAAGAGCCGGGCCGCATCCGCATCGTGGGTGTCGGCAACAGCCTGTCGGGCGGCATCCGCAAGGGCGTCGTCATTGACATTGACAGCGCGGCCCAGGCGATTGTCGAAAGCGTGGAAAAAGCCCGCGCCATGTCCGGCTACGAAATCCATCGGGTCATCGTCGGCGTCACCGGCGAGCATGTGGCCTCGCTGAACTCGCGCGGCGTGATTGCCATTACCCATGCCAGCCGTGAGATCACCGAAGACGATGTGACGCGCGTTCAGGATCAAAGCCGGGTTATTGTGCTGCCGCCGGACCGTGAGATCATCCATGCCATTCCGCGTGCTTACTCGATTGATGGGCAGGGAGGCATCCGTTATCCGGTCGGTATGTCCGGCACACGCCTGGAAGTAGAGACGCACATTGTGACCGGCGCGGTGACGTTCTTGCAGAACGTCGCCAAGTGCGTTCACAAGGCCGGACTAACGATTGAAGCCACCGTTCTGGAGCCGATTGCCACCGCCGAAGCCGTTCTGCTGCCCGATGAAAAGAATTTAGGCGTCTGCATCGCCGACATTGGCGGCGGAACCACCGACATCGCGATCTTTGTTCACGGCGACATTTATTACTCTTCTGCCATTCCCGTCGGCGGAAATCACGTCACCCACGACATCAGTGTCGGCCTGCGCGCCTCGCACGAAGAGTCGGAGCGGGTCAAGCGTGAGCAGGCGGCGGCGTCTGTGGCCGATTTGGGCGACCCGGAAGAGCGATTCGAGGTGCTGAGTCTGGGCAGCGATGAGGTGCGGGAATTGCCGCGGCGCATTCTGGCCGAGATTATCGAGCCGCGAATGCACGAATTATTTTTGATGGTGCGCCAGGAGATTCTCAAATCCGGGTATTACAACTTGCTTCCGGCGGGCATTGTGCTGTCGGGCGGCGGCTCGCAGCTCACCGGCGCTGCTGCGCTGTGCCAGGCCGTGACGGGAATGCCGACCCGCGTGGGCAGTCCGCGTGATGTGGAAGGCATTTCCAATGACCTGCGCTCCCCGGTGTATTCCACAGCTATCGGTCTGGTCCAATACGGCGCTTTGCATCATCATCAGTCACGGCAGTTCGCCCATGAGAACTCCATGCTCGGACGCATCCAGCGCTTCTTCACCCGCATCATGTCCCGCGCCGCCAGCGGCTAACTTCAAAACACTCTGGCTTATTACGATTTATTCTCCTGTATGCCTTTCTGTCATCAGGGAGAAGGAATTTCATGCAGAAAAAGAGTATAATGCGTTTTATGGGCTTGACAAAGCTGCATCCACACATTGCAATTTCAAGACAACACTTTAAAAATAAATTTCAGACGCTTTTTAAGGGAGACAATTTCTCATGGCACTCGGATTTCGAGAAGAACTGACCCCGTTCGCCAAAATTAAAGTCATCGGCTGCGGCGGCGGCGGCACCAATGCGGTCAACCGCATGATTGATGCCGGCCTGACCGGGGTGGAATTCATTGCGATGAACACCGATATTCAGGTGCTGGATATTTCCGCCGCCGATTACAAATTGCAGCTTGGTGAAAACCTGACACGCGGCCTCGGCGCGGGCGGCAACCCGGAAGTGGGGCGCTCTGCCGCTGAAGAGTCTAAAAGCGACATCAAAAAGTCGCTGGAGGGCGCAGATATGGTCTTTATCACCGCCGGCATGGGCGGCGGCACCGGGACAGGGTCCGCGCCCGTGATCGCGGAGATCGCCAAAGATTTAGGCATCCTGACCGTCGCGGTCGTCACGAAGCCTTTTAAGTTTGAAGGCCCGCGCCGCTCGCGCCTGGCTGACGAGGGCGTCGACAATCTGAAAGACAAAGTGGATACGGTCATTATTATTCCCAATGACCGTCTGCTCGGTGTTGTGGAAAAGCGCGCCACACTCGTGGAAGCGTTTCGGGAAGCCGATGACGTGCTGCGGCAGGGTGTTCAGGGCATTTCGGACATTATTACCATTCCGGGCATCATCAACGTGGACTTTGCCGATGTCCGCGCCATTATGCTCAATGCCGGCACAGCTCTGATGGGGATTGGTATCGCCAGCGGCGACCACCGCGCCGTAGATGCCGCCCAGGCCGCCATCGCCTCGCCACTGCTGGAAACCAGCATTGAAGGCGCGCGCGCCGCGCTGATCAACATCACCGGCGGCCCGGACATGACGCTTGCAGAAGTACATGAAGCCACCGAGCTGATCCAGCAGGCTACCGACGCCGAAGACGCCAACATTATCTTTGGCATCGTTCAAGACCCCAACATGAAGGACGAAGTTCGCATTACCGTCCTTGCAACCGGCTTTGACCAGAAGCCCCCGCCGCCCGCGCCCGCTGCGCGCGCCGTCATGGCCGCCAGCACCCGAACAAGCGACGGCAGCGGCGGCACGGCGACCCAGACCGCGCCGGAAACCATCACCCAGCGCCAGCCCGCCGATAACGACGTTGACATCCCCGCCTTCCTGCGGCG
Organism: Capsulimonadaceae bacterium; assembly: GCA_965277095.1. Lineage (GTDB taxonomy): Bacteria > Armatimonadota > Armatimonadia > Armatimonadales > Capsulimonadaceae > JANXMY01. Next base: position 704,201 of record OZ255718.1, on the reverse strand, counting down.
GCGTTAGAAGTGAAAAGAACGGCCCCGGTGCATATGCGCCGGGGCCGTTTTAGATTGGCCTTAGAGTGGAGGATATCATGGCTGTTCTGGAAAAAACCCGCGTTAATCCGAAAGCGGAAGCGCTGTTCATCAGTGCTGAGGGGATGGACGAACTACGCGCCATCGTCGCCCGGCAATTCGAGGAATTGGGGATTGACTATGATCCGACAGCGACGGTGGAAGATTCTCGCAGAGCGATATTTGCTGCTGGTGTTCGCCCAGAGGATAACGAGTTTTCGCGGGGTATTATCGCGGCACGGGAGGAGTGACGCTTTTGACGGCGCTATTTTAGGATGCAAGCGGTCTTGCCAAGTATTATACGGAGACATTCTCGCTATTGCAGCGCAAGCGCAATGATGGAAGGCTCCCTGTTGCCAATTTCAGTGTCGCCACTTCTGCCTTGCGAAACGATATAATTCTCCGTCCCCAATTCCGTCTGCTGACCGTCACTGATGCCGACATAATCGGCAGTATTACGCATATTCAGAAACATAATTTGAATTCCACCGATGCTGCCCTGCTGGCAACTCTTCTCCGGTACTCCCAGGCGGCGGGCGAAACCTGCATTTTGATCGCTGCCGAGGGCCGCTTTTGCCGTGCCGCACAGTTGGAGGGTCTGACGGCCCTCAATCCTGAACTGACTTCTCCTGCTGATATTGCGGCAGTTTTGGCTTCTTTCTAAATAGAAAAAAACCGCTGTCTCTCAAAAGAGACGGCGGTTTTTTGTGTTTCGGGCTTAATTATCCGCGAACGGGTCGTCCAGATCATCATCCATCGGCGGGGGCTGCGGACGCCCGCCGGAGCGTGCCGGGGCTGCCGCGGCGGGGCGGGGGGGAGCCGCCTGGGCGCGTGCCGGAGCGGGCGCGGGAGCCGGGCTTTCCTCGGCGTATTCGTCCCGGCCACCGCCGCCCTGCGAATACCCGCCATTGCCCTGGCTGCGGTTGTAGCCGCCTCCGCCGCTCTGGGTGCCTTCTTCGCCTTCTTTCGGACGGTCCAGCGATTTCAGGTTGTCCACCACCACTTCGGTATCGCGGCGTTTTTCGCCGGCCTGGGTGACGTATTCACGCACCTGCAAGCGGCCTTCCACAGCAACCAGCCGGCCTTTGCCGAGGTAATTGGCGGCATATTCCGCCGACTGACGCCAGGCGACGATGCTGAAAAAGTCCGCCTGCTTTTCCTGCCCGTTGCTGCGGGCTTCTGCCGACATGGGGCGGTTGACGGCCAACCGAAACTGGGTGACGGCAATGCCGCTGGGGGTATATTTCAGTTCGGGGTCGCTGGCCAGACGGCCAATCAAAATAACGCGGTTCAAATCCATTCTCTTGGGTTCCTTTGCTGTTCTCGTAAACCAGTTCAGTTGTCAGGGAGGCCTGCTGCCCCACTGGGGCAGCAGGGTCTTGCTCAGGCCGCGACAGGTTCGGCGGCTTCGGTCTCGGTGACTGCTGCTTCCACCGGGGCGGCTTCCGCAGCGGGGGCTTCGGCAACCGGAGCATCGACATCTGGTGTTTCCACCGGAGCAGGCTCTGGGGCTGACGGCGCGGCAGGTGCGCTCGCGGCAGCGGGTGCAATAACCGGCAGGGCCGGTTCGGTCTCGTCCTGGCGGACAATCATAAAGCGAATCTGGTCTTCGCTGATCTGAAAGACGCGGCGCAGCTCGGCTTCCACGGCGGGCTTGGCGTGAAACTGCATGATGACATAAATGCCTTCGGTGCGGCCTTTGATCTCATAGGCCAGCTTGCGCCGCTCCCAGATGTCAATTTTATCAACCGCGCCGCCGCCGGTCTCGACGAGCTGCTTGTACTTGGCGGTGATGACGCCGATCTGCTCGTCTCCGAGCGTGGCGTCTACAATGTAAACGGCCTCATACGGCTGTGTAATGGCGATGGATGGCATAAAATGCCTCCTCTCTCTGGGCTTGGATTTTTGGCCCCGGACGGCTCGCCAAAGCCGAATGGGGCAGAGAGGAACAAAAACCGAACGAGCCGGTCAAGTTCAACAATCGCGTTATTAAAGCAATCGCGTTATTATAGCACGGGGCAGCTTAAAATACAACCTTAAAAGTTCACTTCGCGTCACACGCCGTAGATTGCCCCGAACTTTGTCTGGAGATACCGCAGGTAAGGCGCAGCATCCAGCGGGCCGCCGACCACGCGCTGCACCAGGTCCGCCGGCGGATACTTGCGGCCCCATTGATGAACGTTTTCACGCAGCCAGCTCAGCAGCGGAGCGAAGTCGCCGGATGCGGTCAGCGCTGCGATTTGACCCCCTAAATCGGCGTCGGCTTTCTCGTAAAGCTGCACGGACAGCAAATTGCCAATCGAATACGTCGGGAAGTAGCCAATCATGCCGCCGGACCAATGAACATCCTGCAGGATGCCCTGCGCGTCATCCGGTGGGGTCAGGCCAAAATACTGCTGCATTTTCGCGTTCCACGCCGCCGGGGCATCGGCCACGGAAAGCGCTCCCGAAAGCAGGTCCTGTTCCACCTCAAAGCGCAGCAGAATATGCAGGTTGTAAGTCACTTCGTCGGCTTCCACCCGGATCAGGGTTGGCTTCACTTTATTGATCGCGCGGTAAAACGCTTCGCCGTCAATGCTCGAAAGCGACTCTGGGAACTGCACTTGCAGGGCCGGATAAAAGTGCTGCCAGAACGGGCGGCTGCGGCCCACGAGATTTTCCCACAAGCGCGACTGGCTTTCATGGAAGCCCAGCGAAGTCCCGTCGCACAGGATGTTTCCCGCATACCGCTCCGCGACTCCCTGTTCATAAAGTGCGTGGCCGGTTTCGTGGATGGAGCCGAACAAAGCCATCGGCAGGAAGTTTCTGTCAAAGCGGGTCGTAATCCGCACGTCCCCCCGTCCAAACGACGTGCAAAACGGATGCACGGCGCGGTCCTGCCGGCCCCGGTTCCAGTCAAAGCCCAGGGCGCGCACCACGCCTTCGCCAAACTGACGCTGCTTTTCTTCATCAAAATCGCGCGACAGCACGGAATTATCTACCGCATTTGGCCCTTTTGCCGCGATTTTACGCACAAGTTCCACCAGGTCAGGCTTGATGGACTCGAACATCGCCCGCACTTCCGAGGTTTTCATGCCCGGCTCATACAGGTCAATGAGCGCATCGTAACGCTCCCCGCCATGTCCCAGATGATCGGCCACCTCACGGGTGAGCGAGATAATCTGGGTCAGCCAGGGCGCGAATTTCGCATAATCGTTCTCGATCCGCGCTTTCGTCCAGACTTCATGGGCCAGCGTCGTGACTCGCGACAGCTCCGCGACCAGCGCTTCCGGGAGCTTTGTCGCCTTATCAAAGTCGCGCCGCGCCATCCGCAGATATGCTGCGTCGTCCGAATCCGCTCCCAGGCCGCCGGCGGCCTGCTCCGCCTGCTCCAGCAGCCGGGCCGTTTCAATACCCGTTGTTTTCTGGTGGATCACCCGGCTCAGAGCCGTAAGCTGCGCGGCCCGTGATTCGGCCCCGCCGGGCGGCATATAGGTCTGCTGGTCCCATCCCAGAACCGCTGCCGCTTCCGAGAGGGCTTTGACCTCAGCCAAATGGCTCTTCAAATCTTCCAGCGGGGGCATCACATTCTCCATTCGTTCGCTTTATTTCTCATCGCTTCAATTCGGGGCCGGCTGCCGTGAATCCTGCGGGAATGTCTGAGCGTTGAGCAGGTCGGCGAGGCGCAGGCCTGCCAGGGCAATCTGCTGATTTGAAATCTTATGCAGATTTGCAAGATAGCCTGCCGGCAGAGTCACGTCTGTTTTGCCATCCACAGCAGTCACCATCGGCAGTGCGAAATTCCAGTAGGCATCCTGTTTTGCCAGCGCACTGCCTTCCAAAATCCAGTCCTGTACGGCTGGGTGCGCTTTCAATTGAGGAAAAGCGGCGCGTCGGTACGCGGAAGTTTCCAGCGCGGCGGCGATCTTTTGAATCTCCACCGGGTCCAGCGTATTGCCCAGCGCATCGTCCCAGAGAGCATGGAGCTTGTGGGGATTGGCCTGGGTTTCCAGGGGGTCGGACGCCACGGCATTGGCCGCAAGCCATTCCAGGTTGCCGCCTTTGTCGCCCTGAGGAAATTGCGGCGAAAACAAAGACGCATCATGGAGCGGCTGATGAACATCACCCACCAGATGCTCTACCCAGCACAGAGCGACGGCGCGTTCGCCCGTCGTGGCCGTCGGAGCGGTCAGCAGCGCGGTTTCGGCGATGATCTGGGTTTCGGCATTGGGACGCACGGTCAGCAGTGCGATGGGGCCGGGCGTGAAGCCGGGCGCGATGACAGGAACATCAATGTAGTGCCAGATCGGGCGGTCATCGGGAGTTTTGCGAATGTCGTCCGGCCAGGTCGCCGCCTTCATAAATGCAAAGCGGGCGCGGTCTCTATACCCGGCCGGCATTGCAGCCATCCAGAGAGGGTAATCCCGCTGGCGGGCGAGCAGGGCATCCACACTTGCTCTGGTTTTTGGCGTCAGATGGTCGTAAGCGATGTCGGCGGTGGTCATATGTCCGGTGCTGTTCCAGGCTTGGGCGGGAAAGCGGCTTCCCATCAAAAGGCCGGCGGCGATCAGCCAGAGGAGCCTGCGTGTCAGCATCATGGGTTTCCTTTCGGGAGACGGTGGTTTATTCGGCTTCAGCGAAATCCAGCAGGTGCTTGTTCCACATCTTCGGCGTAAAATCCTGGGATTGAGCGGCGTCAAATCGGGGAAAATTCGGCTATGCCTATTGCAAGTATTAACCCCGCCACCGGAGAAGTCCTGGCAGATTTTGCGCCCCTGACAGATTCTCAACTGGAAGAAAAACTAGCTCAGGCTGCTGCTGCGTTTCGAGAATATCGGCGGACAACACTTGCGTCCCGTGCCGAGAAGATGGCGCGGGCCGGGGCAATTTTTGATGCCGACAAGTCTTCTATTGCCCGCACGATGACGCTGGAAGTCGGCAAAACGCTGGCGTCCTCGGTGCAGGAAGTGGAAAAATGCGCCCGCGCCTGCCGGTTTTACGCGGAAAATGCCGCACGGTTTCTGGCTGATGAGGTGATTGCGGCTGATGGAGCAAGAGCGTTTGTTCGCGCCCTGCCGCTCGGCCCGGTGCTGGCAATTATGCCCTGGAATTTTCCGCTCTGGCAGGTTGTTCGCTTTGCCGCGCCGGCACTGATGGCGGGCAATGTCGGTTTGCTGAAACACGCGGATAATGTACCGCAGTGCGCGCAGATTTTAGAAGATGTGTTCCGGCGCGCAGGTTTTGACAAGGGCGTTTTTCAGGCCCTGCTGATTGAAACGCCGCAGATTGCCGCCATTCTGGACGACCCGCGCGTGGTGGCTGCGACGCTCACCGGCAGCGAAGCCGCGGGAAGCGCTGTGGCGGCTCAGTCAGGAAAAAATCTGAAAAAAACCGTGCTGGAACTCGGCGGCAGTGACCCGTTTATTGTCATGCCTTCTGCGGATTTGGAATTGGCCGTGAAGACGGCGGTGACGGCGCGGACGCTCAACAATGGACAGTCGTGCATTGCCGCCAAGCGGTTTATATTGGCGGAGTCGATTGCCGGCGAATTCACGGCGCGGTTCGTGCAGGGCATGGCGGCCCTTCGGGTCGGCGACCCGCTGGATGAGGCCACTCAGGTCGGCCCACTGGCAACGCCGAAGATTCTGGCATCTCTGGAGGCGCAGGTAGAAAAAAGCGCTGCGATGGGGGCGCGTGTTCTGACCGGCGGGCATCGCCTGCCTGGCCCCGGCAATTTTTACGCGCCGACGGTGCTGACAGATATTCCTTCGGGTTCGCCTGCCGCGACTGAAGAGCTGTTTGGCCCGGTTGCTCTGCTCTGGTCTGTCGGGACACTGGACGAGGCCATTGCCCGTGCCAACGACACGCCGTTTGGCCTCGGCAGCAGTGTCTGGACAAACGACATGGGCGAACAAAATCGCTTTGTGGAAGAAATCGAGGCAGGAATGACATTCGTGAACAGCATGGTCGCCTCCGACCCGCGCCTGCCATTCGGAGGCATCAAGCGCTCCGGCTACGGGCGGGAACTTTCCCGGCATGGCCTGCATGAGTTCGTCAATTTGAAAACAGTTTGGCTTGGCACCGGGTAAACTAAAGGCATGAGTGCAATTACCCAGGACCCGGCGTTTGTGGCCGGAATGGAATTCAGCCTGCGAGGCGAACATCCCGGCGCGGTGGCGGCGTTTGAAGCGGCTATCGCACGGCACCCGGAAGACGCCGAAGGGCCGTACCAACTGGGGCTGGCCTGGCAGCAGCGGGCCGAAGCCATTCTGCCGCCCGCTCTGCGCGAGAAAGGCGGCGGAACGGGTCTGGGCGATCTGGCGGCATCCGCGCTGGGCCTGGGCGTGGTCGCTGCCTCTAAAGCGCTGGGGCAGACCGACTGGATCGTGCAGTACCGCGAAGCCTTCCGGCAGTCCGCCGCGCAGTTTGAGCAGGCGATTGCGCTGAGCCGAAGTGATCCGCGCTTTTTTCATGCGCTGGCCCTGTCCCGGCGGTATCTGGGCCAGACTGAAGCCGCCGCCGAAGCCGCCCGCGCCGCTGCATCCCTGTCTCCGGGGGAAGGCGAGTACCGGGAACGGGCCAAAGCGTTTGACCAGGCGGCCAGCCGTGAGAGCGGGGTGCGCGACGCCAAAAATCCGGCTCCGGCAGGCGTCACCTGGGACGATGTCGTGCTGCCGGCCCGTACCAAGCGCGAACTCAAACAAATGCAGCTTTTGCTGGAAAACCCCAGTTTGTCCCGCGATCTCGGCATTGAGCCGCCCACCGGCCTGCTGCTGTATGGTCCTCCGGGGACGGGGAAAACCACGATTGCGCGGGTGCTGGCCCACGAATCCCATTGCCATTTCATTGCTACCAGCCCCGCGGAAATCAATTCCATGTGGCTGGGCGAAAGCGAAAAAGCTGTCAAACGGCTGTTTGACGAAGCCCGTGCCAAAGCTCCGGCGATTGTCTTTCTGGACGAGATTGATGCCTTGCTGCCCTCGCGCTCCGGGGGCGTCAACCAGTACAGCGACAAAGTGGTGAATCAGTTTTTGCATGAGATGGATGGCCTGATCAAAAATCGCCGCATTTTTGTGGTCGGCGCGACCAACCGGCGCGACATGCTGGATGCCGCTCTGCTGCGCGGCGGGCGTTTGTCGCGTGAGATCGAAATTCCCCTGCCCGATGAACCTGCCCGGCGGCAGTTGTTTGCTTTGGCCTCCGGGAGCGCGAAGCTCGCGGACGATGTCGATTTAGACGACATGGCGCACCGTACCGAGGGATATTCCGGCGCGAACATTAAAGCTGTCGTCAATGAAGCCGGCTTGCAGGCGTTGATCCGTCTCTCGGAAGCGCCCCGTGAGGCTCTGCGCCTTCTGACACGGGAAGATTTTGAGGAAGCCCTGGCGAACTTTGCGCCGCCCGCCGCGGACGAAGCGCCGAATCCCTGGCGGATGTTTGGATCGTAGCCTGGTTGATGAAGAAGCATGCAGAGTCAACATGAGCGAGGGAATGAATTCCTCTCGCTGCACATAGTACTTCCTTCGGACGAAAAGAACAGTCAGTGAGTATGTTTTTCTGTCCAACGGACGGGTTCAATCAGCGAGAGGAATTCATTCCCTCGCTCATGTTCGCTTCGCTCGTGCGTCCTATGTAACTTAGCCCTGTTGGTTGTTTCCACTTGCCCATTCTCACACATTACTTACGGCGGCCTGGACGATGGCTGCGGCGAACGCGCTGGATGCTGGCCGAGACCCTGGCCGACCTGGGCCTGCGGGGAGCCACCGAGGATGGCCCGGCGTGGCGGCGGGACAACCCGTTTCTGCTCAAGACAAGCCGCACGGAGACGCGCGGTTTGAGTTTGAGTCTGCGGCTGGGCCTGGCCGGTCTGATTCTGTCGGGTCTGCTGCTGCTCGGTTTGTGGCTTTGGGGCGCGTACCCGGCTGTTCTGGGCAGACCGTTTCCTTTTCTGCCGGGCGGCTCTTTTCCCGCCATTTTATTTGTGCTTTTGTCGTTTATCCACACTTTGCTGGTCGCGAATGCCCGCACTGCGCTGGCAGTCTCGCTGGGCGATGAAGCGCGGCGGGGGACGCTGCCTGACCTGCTGATGACTCCCCTGCGACGGGCGGAAATGCTGCTGGCGATGGGGGTTGGCCCGGCGCGCGGCGCGCTGCTGGTGGCGCTGGCGGGGCTGCCGGTTTACTTGCTGCTGGCCGAGTTCGGCGGCTTGTCCGGGCGTGAGATTGCTTTCCTCTACGTGCTGCTGGCCCTGCTGTGCTATTCGCCGCCGAGCTATGCCCTGCCTGCGCTGTCCGGTGCAGCCTCGACGCCGGACAATCCGCTCACGGCGCAGTTATTCCAACTCCGAGGCCGGGCGCGTGCGCCGCGCACCGGGGTTTTTTCCGCGGCCTGGCTCTGGATATTCATATCCGTGCTGTATTTCAGCCAGGCCTTCGCGCTGCTGGGCGGGGCCTGGCTATCGCATTTGCTGCTGGCTCTCCATATTTATCTGCCGAGCGGCCCGATGGGACAGGTATTCGGGCGCACCTTGTTGTTTTTCTCCTGGCCCTATTATGTCGTTCAGCTTCTAGGCGAACGGCTCGAATTTTTTCATGTGTCTTTTTCTCCTCTGCTGATTTTGCTGCCGCTGGCGGTGCTGCACTGGGTCGCATCCGCGCTGTCGTCGGCGTCTGCCCTGTCGGCTGGCAGTGTGGAGGAAATGCGCCGGCTGCCGCTTTACTCGCGGGCGCAAACGCTGGCGCGCTGGACGGCGCGGGCCGCAGGCTTTTGTTTTCTGGGCCTTGTCTGGAAAGCTTGGGTGGAGAGCGGGGATACGGCTGCGCTGGCGACCGGCGCAGCCGGCGGACCGGGCTGGGATGCGGCAGGCCTGGCCCTGCTGCTTGGCGGCGTGTCCTTCTACAGCATCATCAATCGCGCTCTGGCCGTGCCAATCCGCAAAAAAGATGGGCGCAGCCTGCGGCCTTTCACGGCGACGCTGCGCCGGGGCATCAAACGCAGCCTGCGGCCTTTGACGGTGGCGGCAGTGACATTTCTGCTGGCCTGCGCCCTGGGCGGACTGTCACCAGTTGCCCCGCCCGTCGGAAAAGTGGCGGGCCGCGTACTGCTGGCTGCGTTAAGTGCGGCTGTCTGGGCCGTCGGCCTGCGCCGGATGTTTCCCGGCCCGGCGACGGAGCGTCTGGCTCCCCGCGCTCTGCTGTATGGCCTGCCTCTCGCGGCTTTGTCGCTGCCTGTTCCCGGTTTGTGGAACCTGGCGGCGCTCAGTCCCCTGTCGGCCTGGCTTTCCTTGTTCCCGGACGGCCCGGCGCTTCTTTCGCGTTTCCCCTCGCAGCTCTGGACTCTGGGACAGCTTCCGTCGTTTGAAATCTGCCTTGCCGGCCCGGCCCTGCTGGGTTTGTTTCTGGGAGCGGTGTCCTCGCAAACGCCGCGTCCGGTTTCGGCTGCGGCCCCAGTCCAGCGGCTGCCGCGACTGAAAGAGCGCAACGCCGCCCTGACCGCCGCCCTGCTGGCCTGGGTGACGGCGCATACCGACAATCCGTTGTTTACGCAGGAGCTTCGGGCGCGGACCCGGTCGGGACAATGGGCGGACTGGCGTTTTCTGGCCCCCGGAGTTTTTCTCGCCCTTGTCGCGCTGGCGGCTGCCTGGCCGGACTTCGTGAACTATTTTTCGTTTATCTCTCCCTTTCACTTTTTCGCCTCGGCTCTGGTCTGGGCAAATCTGGCGGCGATTCTGCTGCTTTTGCAGTGCTACATTCTGGGATTACGGGGGCAGACGGTCGGTGAAACGCTGATTGCGCGGGATCGGCAGCGGGGACTCTGGGGATTTATTCTGCTGACGCCACTCACCGTTCGGCAAATCTTCTGGGGCAAAGTATTCGGCCAGACTTCGGGAGCCGCCGCTGCGTGGGCGATGCTGTCCCTGGCAAGCCTTATTTTGTACGGTCTGGCCGCGCCGACGGTCGGCCTCAGACTGGCCCTGGCCGCCTGGCTGGTCGGGCAGCTTTTTGTCGCCGCGCTGTATGGCCTGGGCGTAAGTTTAGGCGCGGCCCTGGCGACGTTTCCTGTGTTTCTCAAAGGCTTGCGCGGCTTGTCCACACTGCTGTTTGTGGGCGTAGTCGGCGGCGGCGTTTACCTGACGGTGATTTACCTCTCGAACCTATCCATGCTGCTGCGTCTGCTTTTGGGCAGCGTTTATTGCCTCGCGATTGCCGCGCCGGCATTCTTGTTTGCCCAGTGGCGCATCACCGTCCTGCGGCAGCGGGACATTGCGTTCGGGGACGGCGTGGAATAAGAGCGTCCTATCCCGGCTCACAAAATCCTCTCACTCTTACCCCTCTTCTCTGAAAGATTCTTTCCATAAACGTAGACACAGAGTACCCATTTTGGGTATAATGGAACAAGTGTTCGCTACAGGAAATCCCCTTATGAATAACCGAGAAATGGCTGCCACGCTTTTCAATATTGCCACCCTGCTGAAAGATCGGCAGGACAATCCTTACCGTATCCGTGCCTATGAAAACGGCGCGCGTTCGCTGATGGGTCGCCGCTCCGATGCGGTCGCCGCGCTCCGCACTCAAGAAAAATTATTGCCTCATCGGAAAGGCGTTCTCGGCGAGCGATTGCAGCGTAAGCTCAAAGAATTAGCCTGCACCGGAGAAATGGCGTATTTTCAGGACATTCTCGCCGATCTGCCGCCTTACATGGGCGCACTCATGTCCGTTCCCGGCGTTGGCCCGCGCACCGCGCAGCGGCTGCATGATGCGCTGGGTATTGAAACACCCGAACAGCTTGCCGAAGCCGCCCGCTCAGGCCGTTTGCAGGGACTGTACGGCTTTGGCCCCAAGCGCGCCGCGCTTTTCGGGCAATTGTCGCTGTTTGAGGATGAGCCATGTCTGAATTAGACGCCGATCTGGACTTGTTTTCTGCCGGCCTAGACAGCGGTGCGGAAAGCGGCGAGGATGAAGAAGCGGAAACTGCCTGGCTCGAAACAGCCTCGGAAGACTACGGCCTGCCGTTTGCGATGCCTGTGTTTTCACTGACGCCCCGGCCCTATCAAAAAGAAGCGCTGGCGGCGTGGGGCAAGGCGCATGGGCGTGGGATTGTCGTGCTGCCGACGGGTGCCGGGAAAACCGTAGTGGCCCTGATGGCGCTGGAAGCCATGCGTGTTTGGACACTGGTGGTGGTTCCCACGATTGACCTGATGCACCAGTGGCACGACGGCATCCGGGAGAAGTTTGGGCTGGGAGAGGGCGAAGTAGGGATGATCGGCGGCGGGTTTAAATCCGAGCGGCCCATTACGGTCATTACATATGCCTCGGCGGCCATGCCCCGACGGGATTTGTCCCGCTTTGGTCTGCTGATTTTTGATGAAGCCCATCACCTGCCGTCGGCTTCTTATCGCACGATTGCGGTGCGAGCCGACGCCCCGTTCCGGCTGGGCCTGTCGGCGACGCTGGAGCGCTCCGACGGACGGCATGATGATCTTCGGACCTTGATCGGCCCGACGGTGTTTGAGCGGCAGCCGGCGACGCTGGCCCGTGACAAGCACATTGCCGATTATAAAGTCGAGCGCGTTTCGGTAGATTTGACCGACGACGAGCAGGCGCGCTACGATCAATTGACGGCCAATTTTTCCTGGTACATGGCGGCCAATCGCACCAAGCTGATGATGACCGGCGCGGCCAATCTGTTTGAGGCCCTGATCCGAAGCGCCGGATACGATCCCGCCGCCCGCAATGCCCTGCGCGCCCATCGCGAGGCGCGGATGCTGGCGATGAATGCCCAGCGCAAGATTCAAGCGGTGGAAGACCTTCTGGGGCAGCACCGAGACGACAAAGTGATTGTGTTTTCTGAGTGGAACGTGCTGGTCAATGATTTATCGCGCCGCCTGTGCCTGCCCGCCATCACGTACCGCACCCATGCCGATGAGCGCCGCGACATTCTGGATAAGTTCCGGCAGCAGCGGTATTCCAAGCTGGTCACGGGCCGCGTTTTGAACGAAGGTGTGGACGTTCCCGATGCCAATGTCGCCATTGTCGTGTCGGGTTCCAGCACGACCCGCGAGTATATTCAGCGGCTGGGCCGGGTTCTGCGTCCGAAGCCGGGCCACGCGCATTTGTATGAGATCATCTCGCGCGGAACCAGTGAAGTCAAGACGGCGCGGCGGCGTAAGCCGGTGGAAAAAGCGGAAGGATGACCTACCTTCTTGCTTCGTTCATACTTCACTACGCAGGGGCCTCCCTGAAGGGAAGACGCGGAGCAATGCAACAGGCGTGATTGATTGTTCCTCATCCTTCCTTTAGGAAGGACCCCACCAAAGCGGGGAGGTAGGTCTGGAGAATATATGGCATTTCGTCTGGAAGAATTCAAGAAAACCAATCGCAAGGGCGCGAGCGGCGGCCCGGCGACTTTGTATCCCCACCAGCTTAAAGACAAAAAAGTGCTGGCGCGGCTGGACATTGCCATTCGCACGTTTGACGGCTCCGTCGGCAGGCGGCGGCGGGACATGAACGCGCAGGCGATGATTGACTTCTTCAGCGACCCGCGCCTGGCGCGCGGCATCGTCGCCTGCCTGGGCCGGTTCTACCGCTACGAGACGCCCGATTTTCGGCAGATGGTCGGGCGAGATGCTGCCGGGCGTTTGCAGGACGCCGGACTGGTCGGGGCTAGAGAAGTTCGCGCACTGACCTATGCCCATGTCAACCATCACCATGCCGGCTTTTTGACGGAAGCCGGACGAGCCGACTGCTATGCCGCGCTTGGGATGCGCTTTTGCCTGACTGCACAGCAGTGGGACGTGCTGCTGCATCTGGATGCCGAAGAAAATCAGCTTCTGACGCGGCCCGGTGCGGTTCCGACGCCCGCTGATCTTGTGGCATTGTACAACTTTCATTCGCTGGAAACGCCGCTGCGCCGGGCCACGCAGATTGTGCTGGCGGGATTGGCCCTGACACCCGCCGACGCTGCCGACATCCGCGCCCTGGCACGGGCGCTGGGCGTGAAAGCCGTGGTGTCGGGCGATGGCGTGACGCTGAGTGTTCCTGCGGCTTCTGAAGAGGGCGGGGGAATGTCCCTGCTGCCGCGCCGACCCGGCAGCCTTTCGCGCTGCCTTCTGCATCTGGTGGAGGCTTATGCGACCCGTGCGACTTCGGGCTGCGCCGACGCGACGCTGGGAACCGCCAAGTTCCGGCTGATGCTGTCTGCCGACAGCCTGCGGGCATTGGGAATGCCGGCGAAGCGCGGCGATGAGAAGCCGGCGTTCCGGCGGCGATTTGAGGCCGCACACGTTTTGCACAAAGATTTGCTGAAGCGCCGGGCCAAAGGGGAAGGCGGCGGCTGGAAATTCAAACGCCTGCCGGAACCGATTGTCACGGCAGACGGCGTTCTGCTGCCGGATTTCACGCTGACACGCGAGGACGCGACGGCTCACGTTTTGCTGGGGGCTTTTCCTGCTTCGGCTTCCCAAAACTGGGGTGGAGGAACTTCTCCCCTTGTCTTCCCACTGGGCCGCAAAGAAATAAGCGCCGTGGAAGTGCTGGCACAGGCCGAAGCTGCCGCAAGCAATTTATTTGCCCTGCCGCAGCCTTCACTGCCCGCCATCCCCGGCGATGTCAAAACCCTCTGCGACCGGGCCGCAGCGGAAGGCATGGTACGAACCGCAGACGCTCGCCGCCTTTTGCACCTGCTGGACGAATCGCCGCTGATTGAATGGGTGCGTCAAGCCGCCGACCCGCGCGTCCGCTACATTCCCGGCATTGGCCTGTGTTCGCAGGAAATGGTCGCCGCCATCCGCTCTGAAGCGGGTGCGGCGGCACCGGTTTAGGGCCTCAGGTTTCCTCTGCAATTCTTCCGGCCATTTGCCGATAATATTGCCGGGAGACAAAGAAACACACGATGACCGCCCCTCTGCCGGATACGGAAAATGCGAGACTCGCCGCCCTGCGGGAATGTCAGGCGCTGGATACGGCCCCCGAAGCGGATTTCGACGACATCACGCGCCTGGCAGCCCAAATCTGCGGCGTACCGATTGCCGCCGTTTCCCTGGTCGACGCCGAGCGCCAGTGGTTTAAAAGCATTCTTGGTCTGGACGTCCGGGAAACCTCGCGCGACAAGGCTTTCTGCGCGCATACTATTCTTCAGCCCGATCTGCTTCTTGTGCCGGATGCCCAGGAAGATGATCGTTTCTCTGAGAATCCTCTGGTGACCGGCGATCCGCATATTCGCTTCTATGCCGGTTCGCCGCTGATTACCTCCGACGGCCATGCGCTCGGCTCCCTGTGCGTTATTGATCGGCAGCCACGCGCACTCACTGATGATCAGAAAAGCGCCCTGCAAACATTGGCCCGCCAGGTAACGTGCCGCTTGGAAATGGTCCGGCACATCGCGTTCCAGGATCGCTTGATTGCCGAACGCGCCAAGATCGAGCAATCCCTGCGCGAAAGCAATCAATTTATCCAAAGCATCACCGAACATTCCACCAGCATTATTTTTGTGTTTGACCTGGACACAATGGCAAACGTTTACTCCAATCGTAACGTCGGTGACTTTCTGGGCTATTCCCCGAAGCAGGTGCAGGACATGGGCGACGCGCTGCTGCCGGCGATGCTTCACCCCGACGATCTGGCCCGCGTTCAGGCGCATTTTACGGAGTTTGCCGGCAAAGAAGATGGCGAAGTCGAGGAGATAGAATACCGGGTGCGGCACGTCGGCGGGGAATGGCGCTGGATTTGGAACCGCGAGGTCGTTTTTCGGCGTCACCCGGATGGGACGCCCCGCCAGATTATGGGAACCGCGCAGGATATTACCGAGCGTAAACAGGCGCAGGACGAAATGGCGCGCCTCGGCGCGATGGTACAGTCCAGCCATGACGCCATTTTTTCGGCAACTTTAGAGGGCACTCTGGTAAGCTGGAACCCGGCGGCGGAGCAGCTTTACGGCTATTCGGAAGCAGAGATTATCGGGCAGCACGCCTCAGTTCTGGCGCCTCCGGCAGAGCGCGGTTTTCTGGCAGCAATTATTCAGGCCATCGTCCGCGGGGAGAGGCGAGAAAATATTGAAGCCAGGCGCTGCCGAAAAAATGGTGAATGGTTTCACGTCTCCCTGACATTTTCGCCGATCCGCAGCCTGACAGGTGAAATTATCGGCATCGGCACCATCGGGCGGGACATCAGTGCACAAAAGCAAGCGGAAGAAGCGCTGCGTTTAAGCGAAGAAACCCATCGCACCATCATGGAAGCTGCGCCGATTGTTCTTTACGCGACCGACACCGAAGGAACTGTCACGCTTTCGGAAGGGGCAGGCTTGGAGCGATTGGGCTTGAAGCCAGGGCAGGTGGTTGGGCAGTCGGTGTTTGACCTGTACCGGGATGCGCCTGAGATTGCGGGCAATCTGCGCCGCGCTTTGAACGGGGAGGCGGTTTCGTATGATGCGGAACTCAACGATCTTTGCTACCATAACGAAGTCCGGCCGCAGCGGGATCAAAGCGGCACGATCACCGGAATTATCGGCGTCGGCCACGATATTACGGAACGTAAGCAGGCCGAACAGACGCTGAAAGATTTCTCCGTTGTGCTGGAATTCCAGAAGCAGGAGTTGGAAAGGGCAAACGCTGAACTGGCGTCTCTGGCGACTCTGGACGGGCTGACGGGCCTGCGGAACCGGCGCGCATTTGACGAGCGGCTCGTGGAAGAATGCGAACGCGCCTCGCGCTACCATAAGCCATTGTCCCTGCTGATGCTGGACATTGACTTTTTCAAGCAGTACAATGATAAATTTGGTCATCAGGCAGGAGATGAAGTGCTTCGAATGGTGGGGCGCGTCCTGCAAAAATCCACGCGAGAAACCGACATTCCGGCGCGCTATGGCGGAGAAGAATTCATTATTCTGCTCCCCGAAACAGACGGAGATGGGGCCATGCAGGTGGCTGAAAGAATACGAGCCGCGGTGGTGACCACACACTGGGAACACCGCGCGGTCACGGCCAGCCTCGGCGTCTGTACGCTTCAGCTCGGCACGCAGCGGCCTGACGAACTCGTGGCCTGCGCCGACCGCGCCTTATACCAATCCAAAACGCAGGGGCGAAACCGCGTTACGCACTGGCATCAAACCCGGCACGATACTTTGCCCGCCTGAGCTGACTTCTCTGAGATCGCTTCGTTTCTCTAAAACCCTTATGGAAAGTGTGGGAAACGAGTATCAGAGAAGCTGCTCCCACTGGTCGACATTCGTGGCCCAAGATGCGCGCGCGGCACGGACGACCGACTTCTGTTTTTCCTGCTTCAGCAATTCCGGGTCAGTCGCCAGGCGGCGTAAATAACCTGTGACTGCTTCAAAGTCATCCGGGTCTACCAGCATTCCCGCTTCGCCGAAGGCGTCCGGGATGCCGCCCCGGTCCGCCCCGATGACCGCGCATCCCGACGCCATGCCTTCCAGGCAGACCAAGGGGTTGGGGTCATGGGTGCGCGACAGTACGCACACGACGTCCTGGCTGCGAACCAGTGCGGGAACGTCCGGGCGCGTGACATGGCCTTTGTAATCGGCATCCACTGCGTCCATTTTACCCTTGAGTTCCCGAAAAAACGGGTTTTCCATTTCTTTGCCATGTCCGTAAAACCAGAGGCCGCCGGCGACCGTAAGCTGCACCGGCAGACCTTCACGGCGAAGAACCGCAACGGCATCGGCGGCGATGTCCGGGCCTTTGTTGCGATCAATGCGCCCGATAAACAGCACTTTAAGGCTCGGACTTGGCTCCAGAAAGTCAGGCCGGGGGAAAAATGCTTCGGCATCAATGCCGTTGTTGATCACGGCGAGTTTGCTATCAGGAACGTCGTATTTTTTCTGCGTCCACTGGCGAATATGCCGGCTGCACGCGACAAACGTGTCCACGGCGGCAATGGTTTCCGCCAGACTCTCCTGCCGCGTTCCCTGCTCGTTCTGCAAATCCACCAGCACTTTCGCCTTTGGCACAATCGCTTTGATGTATTGCGGGGAAACCAGATCGTTGAAGCAGATCACCGCGTCCGGCGCGGGCGAAAGCTGCCGCAGGGCTTTCTTAAAGGATGCCAGATAGTATTCGTAATACGCATAATCCCAGGGATTGGATTTGTTGCGAAGCCGGGACAGCGCGCGCTGGGGCAGGGAAAGCTGGTCGCGCAGCCGCGTGTCCAGCGGCACGACCTCGCCAATCGGGTAAATCGGGTCGCCATTGGTCGGCGTCAGCACCGTGACTTTGTGGCCGCGCGCCAGCAGTTCTTTCGCGGTTTCCTTGATAATGGTGGCAATCGCGCCCCCGGAAACCGGCGAATAATACTCAATGGGCATATTCAAAAAACAAACGTGCATGATTAAACTCCTACCAATCGCCGCAGGCGAGACCAGGCGCGGGTCCAGGTGAATTCCTCTGCCCGAACTCTGGCCCGGCGCCCGTATTCTGCCAGCAGCGGCGGATCACAAATCAGCCGCTCCAGATGGCCGGCTAGACCGTCCACGTCTTCGCGCTCAAACAGAAAACCGGCGTCCGCAATGATTTCCGGTGTGCCGCCGGTACGGGACGCGACAGTTGCCAGGCCGGATGCCATTCCTTCGGGCGTCACCAATCCAAACGGCTCATCCCAGCGCGAAGGAACAACATTGATGTGGGCTTTTCGCAGCTCTCCCGGAAGCGCGTAGCGGTCGACAAAGCCGGGGCGGCGGACGGGAATGCCGCTCCGTTCCAATTCCTCGGACAAGCCATCCAGTTCCTGCTCAAATGCATCCGGGACGGAATAGCCGTAGTGGTTGGAGCCTAAGACTTGCAGACGGAATTTCAAGGTGGGCGACAGCAGCCGAGCGGCTTTGAGCAGCAGATCGGTGCCTTTGCTGTGATCCGTTCGCCCGACAAAATTAATCAGCGGGGGGCCGTCAGGCGGGGAGGAAGCGGGATGGTACTGGTCAATATCCACCCCGGCATACAGAGTCTGGATTGAGTCCAGGCCAAAATAATCTTTGTTCCACTGCCCGCAGTCGTTGCTGACAGCCGTAGCGGCATCCACCGACGATTTAAACTGCCGCCGAAATTTTTCACTGCACGGGTTTCGGTTATGTGCCTGGTGAAAGATAACGGCCTGGGGAAACTTTCGCCGCAGAAATACGGCCATTTCCGCGTCATTGTTAAGCAGCAGGGGAAAATGCTGCAAGCCCGCTTTTTGGATCGCCGCCGCGACTTTCAAGTTGTAGGCTTTCTGGCGTACATGGCCCCAGCCGGTGAGGTCTTTCTGCACATAAAACAGCTTGCTGAGGATTTTGTTCTTCGGCATCGGCGGATAATCAATCAGAATAGTTTTGGGCCAGGGGTACGGCTCGGCAGAGCTGGTTTTCGTGATCACCCAGGGTTCAATGCCGTCTTTCTGCGCCGCCAGTGCCAGTTCCCGTACCCAGGAACAGATACCGCCGCTGCGGGTGGGCGTGAACGTTTCGGCAGTGCAGTTGATAAAAACAAAGCTCATAGGCAATGATTTAGAAAAACGCGGTGACATGACCCGGCATTTCCAATGCCAAGTTCTACAGATTTAGCTTGCTGCCAGCAGTGCTTGAATGCGTCCCCAGGTGCGCTCCCAGGGAAAGTCTTCGGCCCGCGCTCTTGCCCGGCGGCTGTAATCCTTCCGCATCGCGGCATCCAAAACCAGCGGCTTGAGACAATCCGCCAGTCCTGCGGCATCGTCGCGCGCGAATAAAAAGCCGGCGTCGCCGACCACTTCCGGGGTTCCACCGGTGTCGGAAGCGACAACGGCCAGACCCGATGCCATGCCTTCCACGGTGGTCAGGCCAAACGGCTCGTCCCAGCGCGAAGTCACGGCATGAATCTGCGCCCGGCGCAACGCGGCGGGCAGATCGGCCCGGCCCACATGGCCGGGACGCTCCACGGCAATGCCGCGCGCTTCCAATTGCCCCACCAGGTCCAATAACTGCTGCTGGTATTCATCCAGCTCAAAGCGGTCCCAGTGGTTGGAGCCGATCATCAAGATGCGGAAATCGGTCGTCGTCTCGGACAGGTGCAGGGCGGCGCGAAGCAGTAAGTCCGGGGCCTTCTCAATGCCCGTGCGCCCGACGAAGCTGATCGCGGGCGGGCCAGGTTCGGCGATCTCCGCCGGGGTAAACTGGGCCGCGTCTACGCCGTTGTAAATCGTCGGCACCGAGTCCAGGCCGTAAAAGTTTGCCACCCAGCGGCTTGTAAAGTCGCTGACACCCGCGGTGACATCCGCGGCTTGCGGAAACAAACGCCGGAAGCGAGGCGAGGCTTCCAGTTGGTTTTGGAACCAGTGCAGGATAATTGCCTGGGGGAAATGCCGACGGAGATAGACCGTCATTTCGGGGTCATTGATCAGCACCAGAGGGCGGTTTTGCAGACCGTTTTTCTTCAGCGCCGACATCACCTGGAACGCATACGCGCGGTGGCGCAGATGCCGCCAGCCGGACAATTTGCGCTCGGCCCGCAGCGCTTTGAGGCCCAGCGGATGCGATGGCAGCGCAGGCGGGGCCAGCGTGATTGTCCTGGCCCAGGGGAATCGCGCGGCCTCGCTTTCGCGCGTAATGACCCAGGGCAGTTCGCCCGCACCCTGCCGCTCCGCGACCCGGCAGCATTCCCAGATGATTGTTGCCAGTGCGCCGCTGCTGGTCGGTGTCCACGTTTCCAGCGGATGGTTGAGGAACACCACGCTCATCGGGCGTCGGCCAGTTCCAGCGGGCGCAGCGCCTCCGCACCGGGAAACTCCGTGCCGGGAGCCACTTCAAGCCAGTCAAAGTCGGCAAACATCAGGCCGTCCGTGATGGCATGGGGATGGCTGGGGTCGGGGTAGGGCAGCACGGGAATCACGTCAAAAAAGCAGGCTTCTTCCCAGCGATCAATGATGTTTCCGCCGCACAAAAACATTTCCATACGGTAACGGCCCGGCTTGAGCCAGGGAGTGCGAAGCACAAATTCCCCGTCATGCACCGGGGCCGGCTCCAGCCAGTGGCCCATCAGCCGCGAGTCGCAGGTGACAAGGCCGACGCCCATTTCATTAAAAAGATGGCAGGAAATAAAATATTTGCCCCGCGACGGTCTCTGTTCTTCAATACGAAACCGGATGCGTTTTTCTTCGGCGGCTTCATAAAATGGCTTGTCGGGAATCGCCGACATGATTCGCAGCTCGCCCGAACCGGGACGCCGCGCGACATCGCTTGCAACCCCGGCATTCTGCTGGTTGAAGCTGTCCAGGTAGTGCCGGATGGCCTCCTGCACGCCGCCGTAATAGGTCATGCGGCCTTTGGTCAGGTACATGCCTTTGGTACACAGCGCGGCGACGCTCTGCATGTGGTGCGAGACAAACAGCACGGTGCGCCCGCTGTCAGCGACGTTCTGCATTTTGCCCAGGCATTTTTTCTGGAACTCGGCATCGCCCACCGCCAGCACTTCGTCAATAATCAAGATTTCCGAGCTGAGATGGGCAGCCACGGCGAAAGCCAGACGGACATACATGCCCGACGAGTAGCGCTTTACAGGCGTGTCCAGAAACTGCTCCACGCCCGCAAAGTCCACAATGGCGTCAAACTGCTTGGTGATTTCGCGCCGACTCATGCCTAAAATGGAGCCGTTCAGATAAATGTTTTCCCGTCCCGTCAGCTCATGGTGAAAGCCCGTGCCGACTTCCAGCAGGCTGCCGACCCGTCCGTACATGTCAATCTCGCCTTTGGTCGGCTCGGTGATCTGACTGAGCAGCTTCAGCAGGGTGCTTTTTCCGGCCCCGTTGCGCCCGACTACGCCCACTACGTCACCTTTCTGAATGTCAAAGGAAAGGTCGGAAAGCGCCCAGAACGTTTCGCGCGTGGCGCGCTGCCGGGGGTTTTTCAGGCGGGCAACCAGGGCCTCTGAGGCCGTCGTGTGGTTTTCGGCATTGTGGGTGATCGTATAGGACTTGGAAACGTCGCGCGCCGAAATGGCAAGGTCGCCCTTAGATGACATCCGCAAATTTCCTTTCCAGCTTTTTGAATGCATACGCGCCGCCGAAGAAAACCAGCACGCTCACTACCGCGGCATACGTCACCGCCGCGACCGGCAGGCTGCCATGTCCCAGCAGCGACCAGCGGAAGGCTTGCAGCAATCCGGCCAGCGGGTTCAGGTAGTAAAATGGGCGGTAAGCCGCCGGCAGCTTGAGCAGCACATAGGTGAGCGAGTAAGCCACCGGGGATGCGTACAGCAGAAGCTGCATAATCACGGGAACCACATACTGCACGTCCCGGTATGTCACCGCCAGCGCCGCCACGAACATGCCGATACCCAGCGCCAGCATCAGCAGCAGGAGAAACCAGAGGGGCGTCGTCAAAATTCCGATGCCGGGCGCGACGCGGGCGATCAGCATCAAAAACGGGAGCAGCGCAAAAGCCACCAGAAAGTCCAATCCCGTCGAGAACATCATGGACAGCGGCAGGATCAAACGCGGGAAATAGACTTTGGAGATGAGATTGGCATTCTGCACGAGCGAAGCGCTGACTTTCAGAATGGTATTAGCGAACACGTTCCAGCCGAGCAATCCGGCATACATGAACAGAAATGTCGGAACCCCATCGGTGGGTAAATTGGCAAGCTTCCCGAACACCAGCGAAAAAATCCCCGCCGCCAGAAGCGGCTGAAGGACGACCCAGAGGACACCAATCGCCGTCTGCCGGTAGCGCAGCTTCACATCGCGCGTCGCCAGCGTCAGCAGCAGGTCGCGGTACAGCCATAGCTCGCGCACATTCAGCGCCTGCCAGCCGGGCTGCGGGCGCAGGGTGCGGAACGGGCGCACGGAAGGGTCTGGCATCTCGGATGTAATGGTACTCATAGATGATATGATCCGGGGCGATGAACGCCCCGTCTGGGAAAAGCAACCGTCCTGCGGACGGAAGAGCATTGTGCGCCTATCTTTCATCTTGCGTCCGCAGGACGCCTGCACTTTTTAGACGGGGCGCTCATGGCGCAGATGCACCCGACCGCTCCGATTTCTTGCTTTAATACGGGCGAGTCAATACGCGCGTGTTGTTGCCTATCCCAATCAGATTACCCACGATGGAAAGAGGATCGGTGCGTGCGCCTTTGACCGGGATATACACGGCTTCGTTCGGGACGAGAATCGGATTTGACTGCATGTCAGCCGTCCGGTAAAATTTCGCGACATCCACTTCGCTTTTTGTGGCCGTGTTGTGCGCTTTATCCATCTGAACCACGCTGACTTTCGCCAGGTCTGAAAAATTCGCCTGTGTGCCGCCGCAGCCAATGATCGCATCCACAAGGCGGTCGCCTGGCTTGAAGGCGTAGATGCCGGGCTTCAAAACCGCACCATCTACATAAATAAAGTTGCTTAAGGTCGGAACGAAAATGCTGTCTCCGGCGGCCAGTGTCACATTGTTTTCCAGCTTGCCGTCATGCAGCAGGGCCTTCAAATTGAGTGGTGTGTCCTGGCCGTTATGGGTCAAGGTTGCCCCGGACAAATCCGCAGTCTCTGGATTTGTATTGTCGGCATCTTTGAGCGCATCCAGTACGGTCATTTTGTCCGCGAATTCAAAACTGCCCGGTTTGACGACGGCTCCCAGCACACTGACCTGGGTGTGGCGCTGAGGAACATAAATGGTATCGTTCGGGGCCAGCAGAATATCCTCGGCTGTGCCGCCTTTAGTCTGCGGATCGGTCAGGTCAATTGTCTGCGTCACGCCGTTGCTGCGGGTCACAGTCACCTGCGAGGCATCGCCGTCGTCCGCGAAGCCGCCCACTTCAGCCAGGGCGGAAACGAGATGCAGATTGGGCTGGTAATCCACTGTCTGCGGATGGATGACATGTCCATAAAACTCCAGCGTTTGCTTGCGCTGCTGGGTCAAAATCACGGTGACGGAAGGGTCCACGACATAAGCCGACCATTTCCGGGTCAAGGCGTCCGCGATCTGCGTGGTCGTTTTTCCCGATACGGCAAGGCCGTTGATAAATTTGACGTTGATTTTGCCGTCCGGCGGAACCGTTGTCGGCAGCGAAGACAATTCCGGGAAATTGATGACATCAATGCTGATCACGTCGCCGGGGCCGAGTGCATATCCGGCAGAGGCAGGGGCGGCGGAGACGGGAGCCGCCGGACGCCGAAGCATCTGGGCCTGGGCGGGAAGCAGCGTCGCCGCTCCCAGAACTAACCCGGCCAGGGAAAATCCAACAACGTTTCGCGCAACAGAAAATTCGTATTTCATGGGCCTATCCTTCTTGAAACCGTCCCGAAGGGACAGCCAGGCAGCGTTTACTCATACCGGAACTTGCTGGCGCCGAGCTGTAGCACGTCGCCGACTTCCAGCGTATGCCGTAGGACGGGAACATCGTTGACTAATGTTCCATTGGTAGAGCTGTCGTCAAAGACAACGTAGCCGCCGTCTTCCGGCACAATGCGGGCATGAAGCTGCGAAACCGTAATGTCCCGTGCCAGCACGATGTCCCGGTCCGGCAGCGCGCCCATTGTCAGCGGCTTGCCGGGGGCCAGCGCGAAGTTCTGGCCGACATACGGCCCTTCCAGAGTGGTGAGGCGCGACCCGACTTTGGGCAGAACGCGCAGGGCGGATGCCGGACTGTCCGCCGGCTTGTGGCCGTTGCCCTGCACCGCCTCGGAGACGCTGCCGGACTCCGACATGAGCGCTCGGTCCAGCATCATGGTGCGGGAGGCCTGATAATCGCGCAGTGGGCCTGCCGGCGGCGCATAAGGTGTGCCGCCGTAATCGGAGTAGGAGTAAGAAGCCGGCTCGCCGATCAAATGCGGGACGCGGTTGACGAAATAGGCCAGCATTTTCGGGGAAGCCGAGGTCAGCGCCGCCGCCGTCTGGCGCACGCTTTCAGTATCGGCCATGCCGACACCCACAACAAATAAGACGCAGTCCGAATGGGGGGCCAGCAGCAGAGCGTCGGCGACCACAGCCGCCGGCGGCGAATCGATAATCACCACATCCGCCTGCTCGCGCAGAATGTCCAAAGTTTCCGCCATGCGCGGCTGCGAGATCAGGTCCATCGGGTTTTGCGTGGCTTTTCCACTGTGCAGCACGGACAAGTTCGCTGTTTTAGCGGGAACGAGCGCGTCTTCCACGCTGGCCTCGCCCATGAGAACTTCGGCCAGGCCCGGCGCCGACTTATCCAGCGGCCTCAGCAGGGGCAAAGACGACGAGCGGCGCATGTCTGCATCCACCAAGATCACGCGCCGTCCGGCGCGGGCATAGGACTGGGCGAGCTCGGTTGCGGTGAGGGATTTGCCCTCACCGGGGATCGCACTGGTGACAAGAATAACCTGATGGCCGTCCAGGTCCACGCCGGCCTGCCGCATGGCGATGCCGAGATTGGCGCGCACGGCGTTGTAAGTTTCAATCAGATGCGGCGGCGTTTCCCCGCTCAGGAACTGGCTGCGCTGCGCGCGGGTCATCTGCGGCAGCACGGCGACCACCGGGCCTTCCGCCAGGCGGCGCACATCGGCGGCGGTTCGCAGGGAGCGGTCGCCTTGTTCCAGCAGCAGCACGGCCAGCAGGGATAAGCACAGCCCGATGCCCAGGCCCAGCAAAATGTCACGCTTATGCTCGGGCCGGAACGGCGCCTCCGGGGCAAACGCGGGCTGAACAATCTGAACGTTGCCGCTGGCGACATCGGTATCAAGCTGCGCGGCCTGGGCGGCGGCGCTCAGGGTGCTGTAAAGCTTGTGTGCCTGGTCGGAACTTTCCATCAGCTTTTCGGCGGCCATGCCGATGCGCGGCAGATCGGTCGTCTGCGCCTGAAGCTGGGAGCGCTGCTGAATGGCAGCGGCCAGCCGGACACGGGCGGCAAGCGCGGCGCTGTTGGCATTGTCCGTGGAGGTTTGAAGCTCGCTCAGCGCGGCCAGATTCGGCTGGCTTTGCAGATTCTTAATGGCCTCATTGAGCTGGGTGCGCGTGTAAGCAATTTGAGCGTCCAGCGGGCGCAGTTTATCGGGAAACGCCAGTTTGTACCGCTGCGCCATTGCATCGCGCTGCTGCTGAAGATCGTGCAGGCTTTCCTGAAGCTTAGTCACTTCGCTGTCGTCGCGGACGCCGTTGCTGTTGTTGATGGCGGCTTTGGCCTGCTGCAACTGGCTATTGAGTGAGCCGGCGGTAGCCTCCGCCGTGGCGGCTTCATTTTTAAGATTGGCGATCACCGCATCCTGGCTTAAAACGGCGTTCAGTAAGGCGGTTCGCTGGGCGGCGGAGTCCAAGATGCCGACCCCGCTGATGTTGTGCGATTCCTGGAAGGCCAGCAGGCGTGCATCCGCGGCGTTCATTTGTTTGCGGGCCTGCGCGGTTTGCGTTTGCAGCGTTCGCAGGTCGTCTCTGCCGGTTCCTTGCGCGATTGTTTTTTTGTACTCTACAAACGCCACGCACAGGGCATTGGCCCAGTCTACCGCGTCCTGGCGGCTGCCGGCCTCCATTGCCACATCTATGATGTTATCATCATCCTTGCGCGGCGTGACGGTGGTTGCCCCCATCAGCGTTTCCGGGGAGATGCCCACTTTCTGCGCCGCCTGCACGGCCAGCTGCCGGCTTTGCATCAGCGTGATCTGGGTGTCCACGGATTCCTGCATCGGGCCGGTGAATTCGGGCTGGCCCGTCGGAGCCAGCATGGGGGCGTGCTGCACCAGAAGCACCTGGGCATTGGCCCGCCAGGCCTTCGGGGTGCGTTTGGACAAAGCCGCGGCGGTCAGAGTCGACACCGCCATGATCAGGACAATGATCCAGAGTCGCCGCCACAAAATCAGTGCGATGTCATGGATTGTCGGCGTCGGCTCGGTGAAAACCTCGCGCGGACTCGGCTGAAAGGGGCTGCTGCGTTCAAGTTCGTTCATGGGTACTGCTTTTTGTAAATTTTGGACTCAGGAGCGTTTGGACCGGCTGCGGTTTACTTATGATACCCGGACGGGGCCGAAATTTGAGATAATATCGCGCTTCGGTCCGGGGGCAGCGCCGACAGGCCTTTTCGCCCAATGGCGGAAACGGTGTTGTGATGCTGATAATCGTCCAGCGCATCCGCGATCAAATCACTCAGCCGCGCCTCAAACACGGCCCGGTCAAATGTCAGCGCGTGGTCCCGCAGCGCGTCGGGGTGAAACTTCAAACTTTCCAGGTCTTTCAAGGCAGAGCGCAATGCGCCCGCGTTTTGTTCCCGAAAAAACAACCCTGTTTTGCCTTCAATCACGGTTTCCAAAGCCCCGCCCGCCCCGTAAGCCACCACCGGGCGGCCGCTTGCCATGCATTCTACAGGGGTAATGCCGAAATCTTCCTCGCCGGGGAAAATCAATGCTTTGCAGCGGGCCAGCTCCCGCACTACTTCTTGATCGGAAAGACGGCCTAAAAACTCCACCGTCGGCCCGGCCCGGCGTTTCAACGCCGGTAAATCGGGGCCGGTTCCGACAATTCGCAGCGGCGCTCCAAGTTGATTGCAGGCGTCCACCGCCAAATCCAGACGCTTGTAATTGATCAGGCGCGACACAATCAAAAAATGACTGCCGACTTCCGACGGGCTGACGGGCAGGAATTTGCCGGTTTCCACCGGCGGGTAGATGACTGCCGCGACATCCCGGTGGTAAAATTTGCGAATGCGCCGAGCGACATTGTAGGAGTTTGCCACAAAATAATCGACGCGCTGCGCGCTTTCCACGTCCCAGGAGCGCAGGCGGCTCAGGACGGAGCCGAGCAGGGCTGTTCCCAGACTGGCCGTCCCGCTTTGATGCAGATATTCCTGCTGCCGCCAGATAAAGCGCGAGGGGGTATGGCAATAGCAGATGTGGCAGGTTTCCGGTGGGGTGATGATGCCTTTGGCAAACGAGCTGGAGCTGCTCAGGGCCAGATCATAGCCGCTGAAATCAAACCGCTCAAAGGCCGCCGGATACCAGGGCAGCGCCAGCTTGTGGCCCCGGCGCGATGAAAGCGGCCAGCGCTGCAAAAAAGAAGTCCGCACGTCCATCTCCCGGAATTCCGCAAAAGTAGACCGGGGATCATACACGGACGTGAAAAGCGGGGCCGCCGGAAACATCGCATGGAAAGCCCCCGCGACCCGTTCCGCGCCGCCTGCTTGTGCGAGATAATCATGGACAAGCGCAATTTTCATAAGGTTGCATCACTTAATTGTTCCGCGCCACATCGGCGCAGCGTCTCAGACTACTTACGGCAAAATTCATGCCAAACGCTGCGTTTAAGGAAAAATGTAAGATGAATCTGCTTTTTCATCCTGTTTACCGTACAAAGTACTGGCTTTTCAAGGCCTCGCGCCGCTTCCTGGGTCGGGTATACTGCTGTCTCTTATGAAACGTCTGGTTTTGAATGTCGCCGGTTTGTTTGTCGCCATTGTCGCCGTGCTGTTTGCTCTGCCCAGTTTGTATCTGATGGCCGCGATTTTGTGGCTGATCCCTGCCGTTTCTTATTTCATGGGCTGGCTGATGCTCGGCGGGCTGACTTGCGAACGCGCGCTGCCGCTTTCTGCGACGGCAGGTGAAATCGTCCCGCTGATTTACACGCTGGGCAACCGAAGCCCGCTGCCCAAGTTTTACCTGCTGATCCGGGATACGCTGCCGCGCGGCGTTGCATTCTCAGAGGGACCCCCGCTGGTGATGACGCTCTGGCCGGGTGCGGAAGGGGAAACGCGCGGCCTTTTGGAAACCCGGCGGCGCGGGGTTTTTTCCATCGGCCCCGCACAGGTCTACTCCACCGACCCCCTGGGCCTCCAAACCTTCTCCCAAAAAATGCCGGTGGTCTCGGAACTGGTGGTGTATCCCGCACTGGTTCCCCTGCGCGATTCCTGGGTGCGCGGCGCGGCGGCACAGGGGTGGCGCGGCGAAGCCAGTGCGCTGACACGCGGCGGCGGGGATGATTTTTATGGGGTTCGCGAGTACCAGCCCGGTGATGAACTGCGCCGCGTCCACTGGCGAACGACGGCCCGCACCGGAACCCTCGCCGTGACGGAATACGCGCAGGGGGTGACGCTGGACGTGCTGGTGGCGCTGGACCTGTCCCAAGAGGCTTATGCGGGAACCGGCGAGGGGGACGGGAGCGCACTGGAAACAGCAATTTCGCTCACGGTGACGCTGCTGGATGACCTGCTTCGGCACGGTCATACGGTTCGATTGCTGACTCAGGCGACCCGGCCCGAAGACGCTGCCCCCGTTTCCGGCATGGAAGAAATGCCGCAATTTTTAGCCGCTCTGGCGCGTGCACAGGCGGATGCGCCCTTTCCCCTGGCGGAGCTTTTGGAAACTGACCGGGCGGCCTCCCTTTCTGTGGCTACGCTGGTCGTGGTGACACCCGATTTTGAGAACCTTCGGCTGGTGTCTTTTTTGAGCGAATGGGATATGCGCGGCGGGCATCATTTCGGGTTTGCGCTGGAAGCCGCCTCGTTCCGCAGCGGCCTGCCCAGTGGCAGCGCGCAGTGGGTGGACCCCGCCGTGCGCCGGGTGCGGCGCGGCGACGATTTGCAGACTGTTCTGGAAAGCAGTGAACATGGCTGGAACGGATAACACTTCGGATAAAAAGGCGGAAACGCCCAGCGTCCCTCTGTATCTGGCAGGGGGCGTGATTACGCTGTGCGGCGCACTGGCTGCCTACTCTACCTTTGAGATGCCGGACCCCGGCTGGCTGCTTGGCGCTCTGCTGCTGGCTGGTCTGGGCTTTTTATTTTCCTATGGCAGCCGGCGCCTGGGTATCAATGCCACGCTGGTCGACCTGGGCTTTGCCGGAGTGATTTTGCTGCTGATGGCCGGGCTGGCAACGGGCCAGATTTCTCCCCAGCAGTTTTTGCCGGAAGGGGTAAACGTGCCGCAAATGCGGCTGCTGTGCGCCCTGGTCTGGGGCGGAACCGGCTGGGCCTGGGCCTTGCGAAGCGACAACCGCGTCATGGGCTGCATGGTTCCGGCAATGGCGGCACTGGGCCTGTCGGCGGAAAACAACCTGAACGACTCCTTGATGGTGTGTTTCGGCGTGTTTATTCTTGCCGTGATTTTCCTGCTGATCCACCTGAATTTTCTGCAAAACCGCGCCCGCGCTTCTTTGCCGGAGCGCAGTGAACTTCCGGTGCGCCTTCTCAGCGCGCAGCTTGCACAGACCGGCGTGTGCGGGCTGATTGTGCTGCTGCTCGGCCTGCTCGTAATTATCCCGGCCCAGGCGGTTTTTGCGCGTCTTTCCCTGGGACAGGCTATTCGGCGTCTCACTCTGCTGGGCAAGCCCGGCCCTGCAATCGGCAGCTTCGCACTGCATTTTTCCGACGATGACAGCCTGCAAATCGGAACAGGAGACGCTTGGTCGGCCAGCCCGGAGGTTGTGATGCATGTCGCGCCGTCTGACGGCCAGGAACATCTGTGGCGTGGCCGTACTTATGACCAGTACACCGGCGAAGGCTGGCTTAGCTCACTGGAAGACCAAAAGCAGCCTGCAAATGCCAGTGCCGGGAATGGCGGCTTTGTGCTGCCCGATGATTTCACTCCGGGAGACGGGGCGACTCCGGGTGTCCCGAATTTGACCGCCGTTTTCAAGGTACTGGGGGATACCGGCCAATTTTATTATGCCGCCCTGCCGCGCCTCGTGGTTCCTGAAAGCAGTCTCGCTCGTGCGCTGCGCGTCTGCCGCGATGGGCGGCTGGACCTCGCGAACGGCGGCAGCGTCCATTTTTCCTACACCGTGGTCTCTCAGCCTGCCCCTGATCCGATGCAGCCGGACACGCAGGCACGGCTGCGGCAGACGGGAAGGAACTACCCGCAAGAAGTCCGGGCAAGATATTTGCCCGTAGGGGAAAGCGGCCTGCCAAGTGCCGGCGACAGGGCTTTCTACCGGCAGGCGCTGTCCGAAGCCCTGCTGACCCTGCCGCCCGGCCAGCGCGATCCGCTCGATGAAGCACTTGCCATTCGGGCCTGGGTATCCGCACGCTGCATTTATTCGCTGGCCGTGCCGCCCATCCCAGTGGGCGTAGACCATGTTCATGCGTTCCTCGGCGACACGCGCCGCGGCTACTGCGATATGTTTGCCTCGTCTATGGCGATTTTATGCCGGACAGCGGGCATCCCCGCGCGCCTTGCCACCGGCTTCGCGCCTGGAGAAGCCAGCGGCGATGGGTTCAACCTGCGCGGAGAAGACAAACACGCCTGGACAGAAGTGTACTTTCCCGGCGCGGGCTGGGCGGCATTTGATCCGACCGCCGGCTCGCGCACCGATGGCTCCGTGCCGAACGCGCAGTCCTCGCGCCGGAACGCCCTGCTTGTCTGGCTTTCGCATCTGCGCCTGCCGCCCGCCGAAGACCTGGCCCCGGTGCTGCTCCTGTCCGGTGCTATCGCACTGATTTTGATGTACGTCGTCAAAACCGAATTCCTAGATCGGCGGCGCGCGCCGAAGCCTGGCCTGCCGCCGGTGCGGGGCGCCCAAGCCGCGCAGCGCACGGCCCTGGGGCGTCAGTACGCCCGCTTGTCCCGCGCGGGAAGCCGTCTCGGCCTGCCCCGCCGCCCCTCTGAGACGCCTGCCGAGTACGCCGCCCGCGCTGCGCCGCTGCTGGATACCCAGGCACGGGAACTGGGTTTCGCGCCGCCCTCAGCACTGGTGCAGGAGCTGACTGCGGCATTCACCCGCGCCTGTTATGGCGGCGGGAATGCCGAGCCGGCCGCGTCTGCCTCCTGGAACCGTACTCTAGGGCAATTGGAAGCCGCCGCGCGCACAGCATGGTGGCACAGGCTGTGGCGAAGCCTGGAAAGAAAAACTGATGGAACTTGACTACGCAAAACTGACAAAAGGTTTTCCAAAACCCACCGAGCGCGTTTATCTGCTGACCGGCAGCGACGACGCTCTCAAGCGCGAGGCTATGCAAAAGCTGACCGGGCCGCTGCTCGACTCGTCTTTTGCCGACTTTGACCGCGAGGAACGCGACATCCCGCCCACCGGGGCCGGGGAAGCGGGTGAAACCGCCCGCGCCATTCTTGCCTCGGCGGGCGGCGTTCCCATGGCCTCCGAGCGGCGCGTTGTCATCGTGACCAATGTGCAGCGTCTCGGCAAAGAGGACCAGGAAGCGCTGGCCGCGGGACTGCCCAAGCTGGGCGACTTGACCTGCCTGGTGCTGGTTGCCGGGGCGACGGAATATGATGCCGGCAAGCCGAAGGGGAAAAAAGTCGAGACCAAACTGCTGAATGCCGCCGGCAAAAATGGCGCGACTGTGCTGTGCGACGCGCCCGCCGAAAGCAACTTGAACGCGCGCGCCAACGTCTTGCTCAAGGAGCGCGGCAAAACCATGGAGCCATCGGCCCTGGCATTGATACTGGAACGTGCGAAAGCGACGGCATCAGAGCGGGGTGGGGGCGGGCGCACCGGCGACATCAACGTGCTGACGCAGGAACTGGAAAAAGTGATTGCCTATTCCGGCGACCGGGCGCAGATCACGCGGGAGGATGCCGCCGCCGTCGGTCTGCACTCGGCGCAGGACAACATCTTCGCCCTGCTGGATGCGGTCGGCAATCGTGACCCGCGCCGCGCCCTTGCCGAAGCCGACGCCCTGCTGGATGCCGGGGACAAGCCCGATGCCGTTGCCGCCCGTACCTTCGTGATGCTGGCTCGCCACCTGCGCCATCTTTGGGGGGCCAAGTATCTGGCCGATCACCGCTTGAACGGCTTCAACATCAAGGGCGGCCTGCCGCCTGAAGTCCAGAGCGTACTGTCCGGTGAAATGCTGGGCATGACCCAGCGGCAGTCATTTTTGCTGAAAAACTTGCAGGAGCAGGCGCGCGGCTGGACCTGGCCCGCCCTGCGCGATGGCCTCAAGCGCGTCCTGGCAAGTGATCTGGCGATGAAAAGCATCCCCCCCGGCACGGCCCTCGCGGCTTCCGCCCCCGCCGACGATCCCGCGTCCAATCTGCGCCTGCTGGTCGTTGAGCTTTGCCGCGCCGGGCAGTGACGAGAAAAAGACCACTCCGGTCGGAGTGGTCTTTTCAAGTATGGAGCTAAGGGGACTCGAACCCCTGACCTGTTCGATGCGAACGAACCGCTCTACCAACTGAGCCATAGCCCCGCGAACGCAGTTATTTTAGCATAGGCCGCGCGGCGCTGTCAAGATAGGGAGGCTTCTGACGCATCACAGTGGAATGTCGTGGCCTTTGCCCTGCGCCTCGCGGAAGCGCAGCAGCTCCAAAGACAGAAACAGCGGGTCAAGGTTGACGACGCTGCCGAGGCGCTCAATGATTTTGGCGAGGGCGCGTTCCTGCTGATCATCACGCGCCGCGCCGGGCGGGGGCATTTGCGCGTCCATCGTGTCCGAGATATGTTTGACGGCGGTCAGGACAAACTGTGCCTGCCCATGCGGATATTTGATGTAGGGCGCGGTTTTGAAGCCGTGGAGCAGCCGCTCGGAGAGTTTTTCCCAGGTGGGGCTGACGGCGCGCGCCGAATCTGCCGAGGATGGAGAAGGAGAGGATAGAGAAGTGGGGGCAGTTGCCGACGGCCCAGCCTTTGAGCCCATTACGGCATGGCTGGGCGCGACGCTCGAAAGCGGTTCTGAGGCCGACGCAGACTTGGGCGCGGCTTCGCGAGCTTTTTCCCGCTCCCAATCCGCCAGTGTTTCGCCTTTGATGAGCCGAAAGGCCAGAATGCGGCCTGTGATTTCCCGCAGGGCGTCTTCAATGGCCGTAGACGCCTGGTTGTCCTGCAAATTGCTCGCCAGATACTCGTCTTGAGGCGGCAGGGCAGCGACAAAATAACTGCCGTCAATGGTCAGCGGCTTAACGGCCTGCATTGCCAGCCAGACGGTGGGAACGGGCAGCGTTTTACGAATCGTCTCAAAGACCATGCCCCAGATTTCCAGTGGTTCCAATGTTTACTCCTTTGACTTCTCGTGCGGGTATGCTATAATAAACCACGCCCATTATTTCTCTTGAAATTCTTTGTTTTTATCGCTTTTTGGAGGACTGCATGATTATCCCGGAAGTCGCCCCTCAGCTCACCTGCGTGGCGGGCAATGACGGCTTCATTTTTGAGCTGCTGCTGCGCGCCGAAGAAGGCAAGCCGGCGATCACGAAAATCCGTATCGGCCCGTACTTGTTTCGCCCGGATTATCAGCCAAAGCCCCTGTTTCTGGGCCTGACTTCCGGCGGCCCGGAGTCCGGCCTCTGGATGCACAAGTCCGCCCCACGCGGCTGGAGCCGCCTGCACTGGGAAGTGGCGCTGGACGAACCCGATGCGCCGACGTACCTGGTTTCCACCGGAACGCTTCCACCGGGAGCGCAGGGTATGTTTCGCTTTGTTTCGTTCTTCCCGCCCGGCGGCCTCCGCGCGGGGCTGGAACTCTACCGGGGCCAGGAACACTGGGACTGCGGCGTCACCGGGCCGAATTACGAGAAGTTCCTGCGCGGCGAACACGAGCATTAGACAGGCTTAACCCCAGCAGCAGAAACGCGCAGAAGCCGACGACCCAGTCGCCCCAGCGCACATACGGCGTCTTTGTCGCCCGTGACTGCACCGGCGCGGACACGACGGCAGGCTGAAACAAGCCCGCTTCGGCCAGTACGCGGCCTGTCGGGTCTACCACCTGCGAGATGCCTGTCGCCGCGCTTCGCACCACATAGCGATCCGTTTCCGCCGCCCGCACCGCCGCCATTGCCGAATGCTGGCGGGCGGCTGCCGTTCGCCCAAACCAGGCATCATCAGTGGAGATGATCAGAAGCCCCGCCCCGCGCGCTACCTGCTCCCGTGTCAGACGCGGATACGACGACTCAAAGCAAATCGTCGTGCCAATTTCCCCCACAGTCGGCCCGCCGTTCAGCAGCGGCTGCGTGTCCGCGCCCGCTTTCATGTCAAACACGGTGACATGCAGGGCTTCCAGCCAGGGCATCCAGCGGCGGCCCGGCACGAACTCGCCGAAAGGGACAAGCTGCCGCTTCTTATAGCTGCCCGTGACCTGCCCCTGCTTGTCCCGCAGAAACAGCGCATTGGCGTTTTTGCGCGCCGCCCAGTCATAGTCTACGCCGCCAATGACCGCCGCGCTTTGCTGCGGCAGGGGCGCGGCGCTTCGCAGGTAGCCGGGGTAAGCCGTTTCCGGCCAGACCGTCAGCGCGGCTCCCCGCGCTTCTGCCGTGCGGCTCTGCGCGGCGAATGTTTGCAAAGCACGTTCCCGATACGCTGCGTCTTCGCTGACATTCTGGTTGATGTTGCCTTGCAGCGCCGCCGCGACAAAATTCGGGCGAAGATTTTCGGTGTGGATCGTGGCAAGCCCATAAATCAGCGCGGCAGCAACCAGAGCCGCCGTGAGGAGGGGAAATGCCGGGCCGCGACGCTCCCCTTTCCGCAAACCAATCTCAGCCCCTGCGATGTTTACCAGCACGATTATAAATGCCAGGCCCCAGATGCCGGTCAGCTTTGTCACCTGCAAAATTGGCAGCGCGAAATGCTGCGTATACGCCAGATCGCCCCAGCTCAGCCCCAAAGCCCCTGATTGCCGCCACCATTCCACGATGGCCCAGAGCGCGGGAACGCCCAGCCGCCACGCCCAGGGATTGCTTCGTCCCCGGAGCCACTGCGCCCCGATGGCCCAGACGCCCAGATAAAAGGCCTGATAGGCCGTGACCAAAGCCCAGCCGAGAACGCTCAGGGCGGGGCCGATGATCGGGCCTGCAAAGACTACAATCCAGTAGGCCATGACGCCCAGATAACACACGCCCAGCACGAAGCCATGCGCGAACGCCGTGCGCGTGTTTCGGAACGGAAACAGGCGCAGAAAGGGAATCAGGCCCACCCAGGCCAGCCAGCCCCAATCCAGATGTGGCAGCGCGCCCGCCAGCAGCAGCCCGGACAGGGCGGTGCAAAGCATGGAAAAAGCCCTCCCGCCCCAGGCCTGGGCAGCCGAAAGAAGCCCTGTAGGGGCGGGGCTTGCTCCCGCCCTCTTATGCTCTCCGGCTCCCCCATTATTGGGAGCAGGGGGGGCTGGTTTTGGCTGTGTTGTCAAGGGAGCGTCAATCCTGCTATAATGCGTTCATGCAAGCGTCTGCCGTTCGTCTTTTTCGTCTGCTTCCCCTGCTGGCCGGTCTGCTGCTCGTTCCGGCGGGCTGCGCCAAGTCGCCCAGCGGGATCAGCGGCAATTCTACGTCCGGGCCGCAGGTCACGGTGAGCATGACGGTGGCTGGAACGCTGAACCCGAATTATTATTATTTTATATTGTTCAATGCCACCGGCGCCGTCGCCGGCGCGAAGCCCGTGGGGCCAATTCCCGTGTTTGCCGCCCCCTACGGTAACGGATTTGCGGCGGGCGCGTTCACGAATTATGTGCAGTACCATAATGGGCAGCCGGGCGGTACGAACCTGGGGTTCTGGACGATCAGCTCCGACCTGCTGACGCCTTCCTATCTCGGCTCTTCGTCGCCGTATCTGGTGCAGTCGGAGGTGGGCAGCAATACCTTTACGGTTCAAATCCCGCTGGCGGACCTGGCAAATGCCGGCACGCCCGCTGCTGCCATTCAAAATCTTGAAGTCAATTTCATTGCCACCAATGTTCTGCCGCCTCCCAGCGACACGCTGACGGCAAAGTATGTGGATGCGCTCTACCCGACCAATGTTTCGGGCAATCTGAACAGCTTTGTTATCATCCCCACCACCCAGTCCGGCATTTATCAAAACAGCGATCAGAACATCGAGCCGGCCGGGGATGTGACGCAGTACGTCGGCGGCGGGCCGACGACGGTGACGTCCGCGCAGTTTGCAGATGCTGCTGATCTGGATATCATCAACTGGAGCGTGCAGATCAGCAATTGAACCGCGTCTCTGTCACGCCGTCATTTTGCGAGGGGATAAATCCCTCTCGCTGCCATTTACCCGTCCTGCGGACGGTAAGGGTCTGGCTTCTGTCTGTTCTTTCGTCCGAAGGACGACTAGGCGCAGCGAGAGGGATTTATCCCCTCGCATGATGAATGCTCTGCCACAGTCGAATTATACCCCATGACGCTCCTCGTCCCTTACTTTTTCGCCCATCAGCCGTTTCGCCTGCGCTCGGTCGCCTCACGTCCGGCGCACGGCCCGGCATCACCCGCCGAATTAGATGCCTACTACTTTGATGACGCGCTGAACCGCGAAATCTTTCTGAAAGTCGCGCGCCGGTGCTATTTCCCGGCGACGCGGCTCATTTTAGACCTGGTGCAGAAACGCGCAGGCCGGGAAAAGCCGTTTCGGGTCGCGTATGGCCTGTCGGGAACGCTGCTGTCGCAGGCAAATCTGTATGCGCCGGAACTGCTGGACTTGTGGAAAGCGCTGGCGGATACGGGCCAGGTGGAGTTCCTCGGCGAAACGTATCATCATAGCCTG
Source organism: Capsulimonadaceae bacterium (assembly GCA_965277095.1). GTDB lineage: Bacteria > Armatimonadota > Armatimonadia > Armatimonadales > Capsulimonadaceae > JANXMY01. The sequence goes on along the minus strand of OZ255718.1, from coordinate 667,853 downwards.
TCGGGATTGTTTGACGACGCGCGCACCGAGTTCCGCGCCCAGGTGGATTTGCACCGGGACGCCGTGCAGAAATTGTTCGGCCAGCGGCCTGCCGTGTTTCGCAACACGGAAATGCTGTACAACAACAGCATTGCCGCCTGCGTGCAGGAAATGGGCTTCCAGGGCATCCTGACCGAAGGCGTGGACTGGCTGATGGCCGGCTGGCGCTCCCCGGACTTTGTCTATGCCGCGCCCTGCGGCCTGCCTGTGCTGCTCCGCAATTACCGGCTGAGCGACGACATCGGGTATCGGTTCTCCAACAAAAGCTGGGATGGCTTTCCCCTCACGGCGGAAAAGTTCGCCGGCTGGCTGGCGGGCGATACAGACCCCGTCGTGCTGCTGGCGATGGACTATGAAGCCCTCGGCGAGCATATCGGGGCCGAAACCGGGATTTTTGATTTTCTTGCGGCTCTGCCCGATCACGTCGCGCAGTTCCCGCACCTGGAGTGGGCGACGCCCTCCCAGGCCATTGCCCGTGTGCCTGCGGCCGGCCCCGTGGACGTTCCCGATTTTTCTACGATCTCCTGGGCCGACAAAGAGCGCGACACCAGTGCGTGGCTGGGCAACGAAATGCAGCAGTTGTGCTACGAGGAAATCAAGCGTCTGGAAACAGCAGTGAAAGCGACCGGGAACCAGAGCTATCTGGAAGCCTGGCGGCGGATGCAGACCAGTGACCATCTTTACTATTTGTGCGACAAAGACATGAGCGACGGCGATGTGCATCAATACTTTTCGGCCTACGGCACAGTGACAGAAGCCTTTACCCGCCTGCACACGGCTTTGTATGACCTGAAGCGGCGGGCGGCAGGGTATCAGGCCTAAGTATCCATGAAATACAAATATCCATGAAATACATGGACCGCTACCTGCTGGGTGAAATGGTGCTGCCATTTGTCGGCGGCATTCTGCTCATCGTCGTCATGCTGGTCGGCAACACGCTGTTCCCGCTCATTGAGCAGATCGTTCGCAGCGGCATCCCGCCTCTGGTCGTGGCGAAGCTGATTGCCTTCAACATCCCCATTTTGATCCCTCTGACTCTGCCTCCCGGCGTCGCGCTGGCGTCGGCGTGGGCCGTGAACCGTCTGGCGCGCGACTCCGAGATCACGGCGATTCGCATGGCGGGGGTTCCTCTGCGCCGCCTGTTTCTGCCGATCTTCCTGATCGGCCTGCTTTCCTCCATCGCCTCGTTTCTGGTTGGAGACCGGGTGGTTCCCCCGTCCATGCGCGAATTCCAGAAAACGCAGGGCCAGATGTTTGCCTACGCCCTGCAAGCCTCGCCGACCGTGGCTGCCAATAAAGTATTCACGTTTGAGGATTATTCGTTTCATATCCGCGAAATCCGAAAGGACCCCGGCGGCAATGCCAATCGTTTGAAGCTGCTGGGCCTGACCATTTACGAGAATCCGGCGGATGCCGGCGGCTTTCCGACCCTGATGACGGCCAAAAGCGCGGACTATGACCGGGATGTCTGGACGCTCAATGACGCCCATGTGGTCACATTTGATGGGGATGGATTTGTCAGCGTGGAGGCAGCGTTCAAGACGTTCACACTGAATTTGCAGGTTCCCCTGGCAAGCCTCGCGCAAAGCGCAGCGGACACGCCCGATGAACTGACAATGGCCCAGCTTGGCGCGCAGCGGGACGCCCTGGCCCGCACCGGTCAGGACACCACGGCAGTCGCCTTCAATTATTATTCCAAACTCGGCCTGCCGTTTCTCTGCCTGGCCTTCGCCCTGTGCGCCCCGCCCCTGGCGCTGCGCTTTGCCCGTGCGGGCGCGTACATGGGCATTTTCCTGTCCATTATCATGGTCTGGGTGGCCTGGAACACGCTGCTGCTGACGAAGATTCTCGGCATCACCGGCAAAATGCCGCCATCCCTCGCTGCCTGGTCGCCCGCCCTGCTGTTTGCCGTCGTCGGCGTGTACTTTTTGTGGCGAATGGAATAAGCCACGCAAAAAAGCCGGAAGCCTGTGCAGGCTCCCGGCTTTTCTGGTTCGCTATGAAGTTTTGGCTTAAATGGCGCGGCGGCCCGCAACGGCGCGCTCAATGGCGACGACGACGATTGCGCCCAGGGCGGCCCAGAGAATGCTCGGCAGGTCAAGCGCCGTGGTGAGGTTCCGGCTGCCGCCGGAAACCATGAAGTAGATGAACCCGCCGACGATTGCGCCGACGATCCCCAAAATAGCGGTTCCCCAGAAGCCACTCGGCTTTTCCGCTGATCCCGGTACAATCGCCTTTGCGAGCAGGCCGGCCAGGAAGCCGACGATCAGCCATACGATAATAGACACAAGCATTGTTGTTCCCCCACTCAAAAGCAGCGTCGCTGTCCGAGCGAGACGTCCGCTTTTGGCTGTTGTTGGTAATTTGGTTGGTTGTTCGGAGAGTCGTTCCGACACTGCTTATATATCCCCCGAACAAGCAGTCTAAACATAGCCCCCGCGCCTTAAAAACAGGCAGTTTACGGAACGCCTTGCCCCCTGCCGGTGTTTTATTGGTATGACTTCCATGCTGTTAGAGACGCCGATTACCCCGCTTGTTCGGCCCCGTTTGTGGACTCCGCAGCGGGTTTTATTTACCCCGGCGGCCCTGGAACAGTCCTGGGGCCGTCAGATTTATGAGCGCATCTCTGCGCTGAACATACCTATCGAAACGCTGACGCAGAACCGTCTGACGGGGCTGCGCGGGGAGGACGTTCGCGACACCTACAACAAGGCAAAGCGAACTCTGGCGATTGTCAATGCCGCGGCGGGTGCGCTGAAGCTTCAGCCGATCCCGCCCTCCGCCGACTGGCAGTTTCATCTGGCGGAAGGCTGCCCCGCCCACTGTCAGTACTGCTACCTGGCGGGGAGCCTCGCCGGCCCGCCGGTGATCCGTGCCTTTGCCAATCTGCCGGACATTTTGGATAATCTGCCGCGCTTCGAGACGCCCGGCGCGGGCCGCAATGAAGCGGGTGGGACAACATTTGAAGCGTCGTGCTACACCGATCCGCTGAGTCTGGAGCATTTGACCGGCAGTTTAGCCGAGTGTATTCGCTGGTTCGGGACGCGCGACCATGCCTACCTGCGCTACACCACAAAATTTGATGCGGTAGAGCCGCTGCTGGACCTGCCGCATCACGGGCATACCCGCTGCCGGGCATCAGTCAACGCTGACCCAATCGCCCGCCGTTTGGAAGGCGGCGTCCCGCCGGTGTCCGCCCGCCTGGCCGCTTTGCGCCGCCTGGCCCTGCCCCGAAGCGAGGGGGGCGGCGGCTATCCGGTTGGCCTGGTGATCGCGCCGATTTTCCCGGTCGATGACTGGGAGCAGCATTACGGGCAATTGCTGGACGAAGCTCAGCAGGCGGTCGGCTTCGCGGACGACATCACATTTGAGCTGATTACCCATCGCTTTACGCCCGGCTCCAAAGACGTTCTGCTGTCCTGGTATCCGAAAACGAGTCTGGATATGGCGGAAGAAACGCGCGCACAAAAACGGAACAAGTTCGGCGGCGTCAAATATGTCTACCCGCCGGAAACCATGAAGTCCCTGCGCCGCTTTTTCGAGGCCGAGATCGCCCGCCGCTTCCCGCAGGGCCGGATACTCTACTGGACATGAGGTGGCTTCGTGCTATAATGCTCCATGCCACTTTACGAATATGTTTGCAGCCAGTGTGGAAAACGCTACTCCGTGCTGGTCGGCATGACCGCCGGGGGTGATACCAACCTTTGCCCGCACTGCGGCAGCGATCAGGCCGTCAAGCGCGTCACTCGTTTTGCGCGGGGCCGCACCGATGATGCGCTGATGGAAGACCTGGCCGATCCGTCTCAGATCGGCGACATGGACGACCCAAAAGCCATGCGCCGCTGGGCCAAAGAGATGGGCAAGGAAATGGGCGAGGATTTAGGGGACGATTTCGACGAATACATGGATGCGGCGGAAAGCGGAGAAGGTGAGGACGACTTGAGCGAGTAGGGGCGCTGCTTGCCGCGCCCCTACAGCTTAGTTACGCATACCCTTTGGCTTTCAGGTTGTTGTAGGAGAGCGTCACGGCCTCAATCGCCGGGCCTTTGCACACATCCTGCTCCACGATCAAATACTCCACGCCGACAGCCGAGGCGGCAGCGACCAGCGCGTCCACTGGCAGCTTGCCCGTGCCGACCGGGGCGAAAGAACCGTCTGCCGGGTCCATGTCTTTGAGGTGCAGCAGAGGAACGCGCCCCATGTGCTTTTGGATAAACGCCACCGGGTCCAGGCCGGCTTTCAAGACCCAGTAGGTATCCACCTCGGCTTTGACAAACTGCGGATCGGTGTTTTCCAGCAGAATGTCTTCGCCGATCTGGCCGCTGTCCAGCGTTTGAAACTCAAAATCGTGGTTGTGGTAGCACAGCGTCATGCCGCTGCTTTGGAGGCTTTCGCCGTATTTGTTGAGCGTTTCCGCAACTTTCTTATAATCCTCGGCGGTGCGCCGACGGTCATCACCCAGGTAGGGAATGACAATGTGGCGGTTGCCCAGGGCCAGGTTTTCTTCAATCACTTTCGGCAGGTCGCTTTCCAGGGCTTCCAGCGGGATATGGCTGCCTGCCACTTTCAAGTGATTGTCGGCCAGCAGGCCCGACAGCTCCTGAACGGACAAGTCGCCATGTCCGGCCAGTTCAACGGCGGCATAGCCGATCCCAGCGACTTTCCGAATCGTTCCGGCAAAGTCTTTCGCGGCGTCATCGCGCAGCGTGTACAGCTGCAAAGCAATCGGTATTTTCGGCATTTCTTCGGGTTCCTTCTGTGAAATAGAAACGACAGGAATAAGTTCGCTGCCACCGTTCCCAATCCCTTCTTTGGCTCCGGGGCTTTGGTTCGCGGAAAAATGTTCTTGACAAGCCGGGAGGCGTTGATGTGAGACAGCCAATGGTTTTTCCGACAGGCACTGTGACTTTTTTGTTTACCGACATTGAGGGCAGCACACGGCTTTGGGAAGAATACCCCGAGGCCGTAAAGCCGGCGCTGGCCCGGCACGATGTCCTGGTGCGCCGCAGCATTGAGACCCAGGGGGGAGTCGTGTTCAAAACCGTTGGCGATGCCTTTTGCGCGGCATTCTCCACCGCACCCGAAGCGCTGGCCGGCGCACTTGACGCGCAGCGTCTGATTGCTGCCGAATCATGGCCCGATGGAATTCGCCTCCAGATCAGGATGGCTCTTCACACCGGCAGTGCCGAAGAGCGCGGCGGCGATTACTTTGGCCCGTCCTTGAACCGCGTGGCACGGCTGATGGCGGCGGGACACGGCGGCCAAACGCTGCTTTCCGAAGTCACCCAGGGGCTGACGATTGACGCTCTGCCGGCGGCGGTCTCCCTTTTGGACTTGGGCCGATGCCGCTTGAAAGACTTAGGACGACCCGAACAGGTTTTTCAGCTTCTGCACCCCGATCTGCCCGCCGAGTTTCCGCCGCTGAAGTCTCTGGACAATCCCGCGCTTCCCAACAATCTGCCGCAGCAGGTGACCAGCTTCATCGGGCGTGAGAAAGAATTGGCCGATATCGGGGCGTTTCTGGCAAAAACGCGATTGCTGACTCTGGTGGCGGCGGGCGGCAGCGGCAAGTCGCGGCTGGCGCTTCAAGTCGCTGCCGATCTGCTCACCGGCGAGGGAGATGGCGTGTGGCTGGCCGAGTTTGCTCCCCTGTCGGAACCGGCCCTGGTGCCGCAGGCCGTCGCTGATGCCCTGGGTGTCAGCGAGGAACCAAGCCGGCCCCTTGCCAAAACGCTGCTGGAATGGCTTCAATCTCGCCGCTTGCTTCTGATTTTGGACAACTGCGAACACCTGCTGCTGGCCTGCGCCGCCCTGGCCGCCGAGATTCTCCGAACCTGTCCTCATGTCCGCCTGCTCGCGACCAGTCGCGAAGCCTTGAACGTGGCCGGAGAGCAGCTTTACCGCGTTCCTTCGCTGTCCCTGCCGGACCCGAAAGCGTCCTGCACACCCGAAAGCCTGTCTCAGTACGAGGCAGTCCGGCTTTTCATGGAGCGGGCCAGACTGGTGCAGCCGAGTTTTTCCGTCACGGACGCGAATGCGCCGGCAGTGGCCCAAATTTGCTGGCGTTTGGACGGCATTCCCCTCGCAATGGAGATGGCCGCCGCTCGTCTGCGCTCGCTGTCGGCGGAGCAGGTGATGGTGCGCCTGGATGACCGCTTTCGCCTGCTCACCGGCGGTTCACACTTGCTGCTGCCGCGCCAGCAGACACTGAGGGCGCTGGTGGATTGGAGTTATGACCTGCTGACGGTTTCAGAGCGCGCTGTGCTTCAAAGGCTGTCGGTTTTCGCGGGCGGCTGGACATTGGAAGCGGCAGAGCAGGTCTGTGCGGACGGCGTGGTGGAACACTGGGAAGTGCTGGACATTCTGACCTCTCTGGTGGATAAGTCGCTTATCCTCTACGAAGAAAATGAGGTTGAGGCCGGGCCGGGCCGCTACCGCCTGCTGGAAACCATCCGGCAGTACGCGGCGGACCGTTTGCGCGAGGATGGGGGAGCCGATGCGGCCCGGACGCGCCACCGAAACTATTTTCTGGGCCGGGCCGAGGCGGAAGTCACCAACAGCGATTTTGAGCGCGAACACGACAATTTTCGGGCCGCTCTCGACTGGAGTCGCGCTGACCCCGCCGGCGGGGAAGCGGGGCTCCGGCTGACGGCGGCCCTCCGGTGGCGCTGGCGGGACTGCGGCTATTTTACGGAAGCGGGGCAGCGAAGCGGCGAGGCGCTGTCTCATCCTGGCGCACAGGTTCCGATCCCGGCGCGTGCGTCGGCACTGCTGGCCGCGTTTCGAGTTCCCGGCGACACATCCGGGTCCAGGCAAATCAGAGCCGAGCAGGCGCTGGCAATCTCGCAGTCTTTGGGAGACGAAGAAGGAATTGCCCAGGCGTCACTGAGCCTAGCGGGGCTGGCTGTCGCGCGAACCGAATACGATCTAGCCCAGCGTCTCTATGACCGGACGCTGGTGCTGTTTCAAAAATTGGGAAATCGTGCGTTTGAGGCCATCACAATCAATGACTCTGCCGACGTCGCTTCCGGCCTCGGCGATCTGGAGCAGGCCCGTTTGTTGTTACAGCAAAGCCGCGCCATTTGTCTGGAAATCGGGCACCGGCATTTGCTGCTGTTACGCTGCGAGGCTTGGGCGAAATTGCGAGTGCACAGGGCGATTTGGCGCAGGCCCAGGCATTGCTGGCCGAGGCGCTGGCATTGTGCCGGGAAACTGGCTGGAAAAGCGCCGTCGCGCTTTTGGATGCCATCGCCCTTGTCTTTGCCGAGCGGAGCCTGACCGTTCGCGCCGTGCGTCTTTTCGGAGCGGCAAATTCTCTGAGGGAGCAGATGGAGATGCCGAACGAGAACGCCGGCAATGAAGATAAGAAGCAGGCAATGGAAACGCTGCGTCACTTTCTCGGGGTGGAAGCGTTTCGAGCGGCCTGGGCTGAAGGCCAGGCCTTGACCTGGGAGCAGGCCATTGACGCGGCTTTGGGTGAAGGCAATTTGGGTGAAGGCAGCGCTTGACGCTCAGGCAGAAATCTGTTATAGTATGCCTGCCAGGTTCGCTAACATTTTTTGGGCAGGAGATTTGTGCTGTCGGCGAGACTGTCCAATTTCATAGGGATTATGCCGATACTAATTTTAGAACATTTTTCCCGATAATTAGACCTTTATAATTTGACTTTTTGTTTTGCCTGCCGCGCCGGGGCAGACATTTTGGAACATTGCCTGAAAAAATAACATGGGATGAAAGTCTTTGTTTCAGGTATAATTTATCGGCTGTTTCTGCCGCTTCACTCACCACAGCCGTCAATCTCGCTTACCGTTCCTCACCGAACAGTGATTTTCGCTTCCACAAAGAAAGAACACCCTATGCTTTCCCCGCGCAATGGCAAACATTTGCTTTGCCTGTTAATAGTTTTGTTCGCATCCCTGTCCACCCTTCTGTCAGGAGGGCGGCCCGCCCGCGCCAACTGGATTTTTTCCAACCCGCCCAACTTGGTGACACTCAATTCGGGCCACCGGAACAACGTTTTTTATGCCGGCAGCTCGATCAAATTTACCCTCACCATTTCCAATTACGGCACTTACGCGCTGCAAAGTCCGATCACCTATCAGGTGCGTGACTATACGGGCGCGCTGGTAGACAGCGGCACCGTGCCGGCTCCGATACCGGCCCGACCCTCCACCCTGACCTCCTCCGTCTCGCAGCCGGGCTGGTACAAATTGTCTTTGCACGGCGGAGCGGGAACGGCGCCCTGGGGCGACAGCGTCGGCAGCACGATGTTTGAGATTTTTCGCCCCGATCCGAATTTTCCGGTCATGCCCAGCCCCAATCTGCCTAACAACTCCACCGTTTTCGATGGGGATGAAGTGGCGCGCGGCGTTCTTGGCATGGGGCCGCAGCGGCATCCGGTCAATGACGCCTCCCAGCCTGCGGCGGCCATCGCCGCGCTTGATCCCTCCATCGCGGAAGATAAGCAGTATTATACGCCCTTCGACCCGCAGCGGAGCCGGCCTTTGATGATCGCGTTTCCCAACGGCGTCGGCTCCTCCGACCCGGTCAAGCAGGCCGCCAATCTGGCGGGCCTGACCCAGCTTGTCCAGCATTACCACAACGATGTCAAATACTGGGAGCCGCTCAATGAGCCGAACGGCACTTACGATGGCGCGGACTATGTCAACAAAGAGCTGAAGCCGTTTTACGAGACGGTGAAAAGCGTGGACCCCACCTGCAAAGTGCTGGGGCCGGCGGTTGTCACCATTGGCCCGTCCGGCTTGACCTGGATTGAAGGCTTTCTTCAGGCCGGTGGCGGGAACTACATTGATGCGTTCTCGTTCCATGCCTACAACAACATGGATGGCGATCTGATGCTGGCCCGGCAGTCTCTGAATGCGCTTCAGGCGCTGCTGACAAAGTACGGCATCGGAAACATTGAAAAATGGCAGACAGAGCAGGGCTACTTCGCCGCCTGCTACGGCGCTTATGAGCCGCGCCTGCAAGGCCGGTGGACTATGCTGCAAATGATGGTCTATGAGCAGTACGGCATCCCTAAAGAGCATAACCATTTGTGGTACGACCGCAGCCACGGCTTTTGGAGCTATCCGGCATTCTGGGAAAACGAAGATGGCCCGTATTCTGCGGGCAGCTTTGACCCGGCGGCCTCGCTGATGCGGGTTTGGAGCGAAGAACTGTACGGAACCAATTTCGTGTCCGCTTACGACTTCGGCGCGACGGGCAACAAGCAGTACCTTGGCAGCCTGTTCGGCGGGCCGGGCAAGCAGGTGGCCGCGTTTATGAGCGCGGGCCGAACGGACGGCCAGGTGACGCTGAATGTCTCGAGCGGCTCGTCCCTGCACGTTGTTTCGGCGTTCGGTGTGGAACAGGACTTGCCGATTATCGGTGGGCAGGTGACCCTGCCTGTGCCGGAACTGCCGGTGTATGTCGAGCCGGCTGCCGGCCAGACTCTGGCGGTCGCGCCGATTGATTACGGCACGGACCTGGCCCTGCTGCCCGGCACCACCGCTTCCGCTTCCGGCTCCTCCGCGTCGCCGCTGAATGCCTCGTATGGGAACGATCCCGCTAAGATCATCAATGGCGTTCTGGAAAACTGGTATTGGAACCAGGGGCCAAACGATCATCCCTGGATGAGCAACAACGCTTCTTTCCCCGGCTGGGTGCAGATTACGCTGCCTTCGCCCATGCGGATCAACCATGTGATCGTCTACGCCGGCGTTCCCTGGCAGAATGACAGCTCTCTGCTGGACTATCAGCTTCAGTATGACAACAATGGAACCTGGGTGACTCTCGCGCATCCCGTGGAACCGACCAATGTTGTTGATTTCTTTACGCCGACCGTGTTTTGCTCGGTAGACAGCTTTTACAGCGACCGCTGCATTTTTGAACACGACTTTGCGCCGGTCACCACTCAGAAGATTCGCCTGCTGGTCAACAATACCACCTACGGCGGCGCAGCCAGCGCGGATGTCGTGACGGCAGGCGGTCAGCCGGGGCCGCACCAGATCACGCTGCGCGAGATTGAATTGTACGGTCCCGATGGCGTGGCGCTGCCTTCTCCCAGTGGGAAAGTGCGTTTTTTCCCTCGCGCCGGCTCCCCGGACCGCATGATCGGCGGAACCTTCCAGGGAAGCACGGACGGCGTCAGCTACACCAACCTGTACACGATCACGACAACTCCCACAGACGGACAATGGACCGAAGCGCCCGTCACCGCGGACCCCAAATACTACCGCTACCTGCGGTATCTCAGTCCCAGCGGCAGCTACGGCAACGTGGCGGAAGTGGAGTTCTACACCGGCACGGGAGCCAGCGCCATCAAGCTGACCGGAACCCCCTTCGGCACGCCCGGCTCGTATAAGAATTCGGGCAGCACGTTCGCCAAAGTCTTTGACGGCAGCACGGCCACCTACTTTGATGGCCCTACCGCCAGCGGCAACTATGCCGGCATTGACCAGGGCAGCCCGGCCACCACGCCACCGCCGACCGTGACGGGGGTAAGCGTTTCCCCGGCGACGGCGACTGTCAGCGGCGGCCAAACGCAGGCGTTCTCGGCGACAGTAACGGGAACCAACAGCCCGTCTCAATCCGTGACATGGGCGGCTTCGGCGGGTTCGGTGGACGCCTCGGGTCTGTTCACCGCGCCTGCTGCGACAAGCACTCCGCAGGCAGTGACGGTAACGGCCACCAGCGCCGCAGACGGGACAAAGAGCGCCACCGCCACCATCACCATCCCGGCGGCCATTGTCGCAAGCGGCACCGGCACGATCCGTTTCTATCCGCGCCCCGGCTGTGCCAATCGCATGAAAACGGGACAATTTCAGGGAAGCACGGACGGCGTCACTTACATGACGCTTTACACCATTCTCATCGTCCCTACAGACGGACAGTGGACGACCGTGACGCTCACGACCGATCCGAAGGCATTCCGCTACCTGCGGTATCTCAGCCCCAACAGCAGCTACGGCAACGTGGCAGAAGTGGAGTTCTACACCGGCACGGGAACCAGCGCCGTTAAGCTGACCGGAACCCCGTTCGGCACGCCCGGCTCGTATAAGAATTCGGGCAGCACGTTCGCCAAAGTCTTTGACGGCAGCACGGCCACCTACTTTGATGGCCCTACCGCCAGCGGCAACTATGCCGGCATTGACCAGGGCAGTGCAAGCCCCGTGACGCCGCCCCCGACAGGGGGCGGCCCGCTTGCGATCGGCTTTCTCGGCGACTCCATTACCTATGGGATTGGGGACAGTGGCGGGCCGGGCTGCTATGACTGGACGCTGACCGATCTTGCCTTGAATGGCTATCAGGTCAGCGGGGTCAACAACGGCAGCAACGGCGCAAGCGTCGCTTCCTATTATCAGCAAACCGCCGGGCCGCTTCAGGCGTTTGAGAAAGCCGGCGTGTCCGTTGTCAGCATCATGCTCGGCACGAACGACGCGCAGATTTCCATTGCGACTTCGCCTCAGGACTACCACGACAAGCTGCTTTGGATCATCAATTCGTTTCTTGCACCTGGAACCGGCATCCAGAAAGTGATTCTTAATTACAGCCCCTATATTCAGCCCACGCATAGCTCCCCGCTCTGGGACACAACGGCGGACTCCCGGCTTCTGACGTTCCAGGCGCAGATTGATTTGCTTTGCAACGGAACCACGATCTTGCAGGGCGACAAGACGGCCTACACCTTCTTTCAGCAGCACCCGGAGCAGGGCGATGGCGTCCATCCCACACCGCCCGGACATCAAGACCTCGGCGCTTTGTGGGCCATTGCCATCACCAATGCCCTCGGCGGGACAAACACTGTGCCATACCCCACCGGGACCGCCTCTGCTGCTCCGTGACAGTGGCCGTGTCATTTTTGCTCGGCGACTTTGTGCTCGGCCTTGACCAGCGCATGGCTCAGAAAAGGCCGCTCAAAGACCAGGTGAAACCCGTAAGAAAACACCACCGCCAGCGGCACGGCCCCGCAGAGCATCACGACCAGGTCCAGCGTGGGCGATAAATGCCGCGCACTCAAGGCGTTCTGGCAGATCGCCAGCACGGGGGCGTGCATCAAATACAGACTGTAAGAAAAAACGCCCAGAAGCACCGCCGGACGCGATTCAAACACACGCAAAAGAAGCGGCGCGCGCCGCTGCGTTTCGGCAGATTGATCCGTTGCCGTCTCGTGGCGGCGCGTCAGCCAGCGGGTACAGTAAACCAGAAGGCAGGCCGTCGCCGCGCCCACCAGAATGTCTTTCAGCGGCACGGCCAGCGGCCCGGAGGAACGATGCAGGCTTGCGGCCACCAAGGCCAGGGTAATCAGGCCCGCCAGCCATCCCCACGGCAGCCGCTCCCGCCAGAACAAGAGACGCGGCTTTGGGGAAAAGTTCAGGTCTGCCGCCGCCATGCCGAGCGCGAACAAGCCCAAAAACTGTGGGCTGACGCCGCTAAACCGGTCATAAAACAAAATCAAGGGAACAAACCCGACCACAAAAGCTGTCAGAACAGCCGCTGCCGCTCCGCCTCGCCGCCAGACGGGCAGAAGCAGCAGGGGAAACAAAAAATAAATCTGCCACTCGGTTGCCACGCTCCACATGGGATAATTGATTTTGGAATGCCAGGCCGGATTGAAATTGTGGATCAGCAGCAAATGGGATAAAATCGGCCCGATGCCCCACGCCGGCAGGGTTGTACTCCAGAGAGTGCCGGGGTTCGCGTCATGCAGTGCCGGGATCAGGGCAATCCCCAGCAGGGTGACAGCCATCGCCGCATAGTAAGGCGGCAGAATGCGCCTGGCCCGGCGCTTGAAAAAATTCGGGGAGCCGCCCGACAGCACGCCCGCGCCGGAACGGACGACAGGAAGCATTAAACAGTACCCGGATAACACAATGAAAATGTCCACCGCGCTGCGGCCCAAATACAGCCAGTAGGTCAGCAGGGCGATCTGGTGAGGAAGCACGGCTTCGGAGGTCAGGCCATAATAAGCATGGTGCATGACCACATACAGCGCGGCCAGCCCGCGCAGGCCGTCCAGATAATCCAGGCGCAGGCGGGGGGCGGGTTTGGGCGGAAGCACACGGTCAGGCGCGGAAACAGACACAGACTTTCCTCACGGTAGGTTAAAAGTTCAACAATCACAAACAGAAACACTCTATTATGCTACATAAATCCCGACCATATGCTAAAGCGCACGGCTAGGCAGACAAAACCCCCTTCGGGGCTAGGAGTAAATCCCTCGCGACAGCATCTTCAGCCCCACAGGGGCTTCTGTCCGTGTAGACTGCCGCTTCAGCGGCAGGTAATACCAGCATAAAGCATTTATGAAACAATGCCAAAACAATCTATTATGTTACATAAATCATGCCAAGTCGCCGCAATTGGCATGATTTTTGCAGAAAAAGGTTTATATAAAACTTTATTTATGTCATAATAGAGTGTTCCTGATGCCCGCGTGTTTCCAGAGTGTTTTCGGAAAACGGAGGTCGGTATGGATAGGACGTTCCTGACGGCAAATCAAGACTGCAATTCTCCCTCACTTCTTCCGATATGTAATTCGTGCAATGCGTGTGCCGCCTGCCGGGCGCACAAACGCCGCCTGCTCACGCAGAAGGTGCAGCGTATGGCTGACCTTGCCATTGCGGGATTACTGGCTTTGATGCTGCTGCCTTTATTTGTCTTGATTGCCCTGCTGATCCGGCTGGACAGCCCTGGGCCGACGCTGTTTGTGCAGAAGCGCGTCGGAAAACATGGCCGCGAATTCAATTTTTATAAGTTTCGCTCCATGGTTGCCAATGCCGAAGCCATTCGCCACCAAATTGAAGCGCGAAACGAACGCGGCGGCCCGGTCTTTAAAATGCGCCATGACCCGCGCATTACTCGTGTCGGCGTATTGATCCGTAAATACTCGCTGGATGAGCTTCCGCAGCTTCTCAACGTGATCCAGGGCGATATGAGCCTCGTTGGCCCGCGCCCCGCTCTGCCGCGTGAGGTAGAGCAGTATTCTGAGTATGAGCGGCAGAGACTGGCGATCATGCCCGGAGTCACGGGCTTGTGGCAGGTATCCGGGCGCGCCGACCTGAGCTTTGAGGAAAGTGTGGCCCTCGATTTGCATTATGCCGCGCATCAGTCGCTGAGTTTGAATACACGAATTTTATGGATGACTATTCCAGCGATTTTATCCGGTAGAGGGGCTTATTGAAGATGCCCGTTCCCAGTGATGGCAAGGGAGGACACGTTCGCTTTTTATCGCAGAATCGGCCCGGCCCGCGCATGGGCATGGGTCATTACGAGCGCCTGCTGATTCGATCCTTAATGCAAAGCGGCGCACCGGAAGACGGCTGGCGGTTTGACATCCGCTTTGCCGGGCGCGCGCCGGAAGGCGGATTGGGGCCGGGCGATCTGGAGCCGGGGCTGGCCGGCGCAGCGTTTGAAGGATATTCCCCCGCCCGCCTGGCGGCTCTGCCGTGGCCGGCGGCGCGCGCCGCCGTCAACTTGATGCACCGGCAGACGCCGCCCGATTTGTATCACTCGCTGGCCCTGTCTTATCCCGCACCCGCCGGGCGTCCGTCCGTGTATACCATTCACGACCTGCCGCCGGCGCGGTTTTCCGATGAAGGAACGCTGCCGGGCTGGACACGGCAGGCCGCCTGTTCGGCCAGTGCAGTGGTAACGCCCTCGGCGTTTGCCAAACGGGAACTGGTGGAACTGCTGGGCCTGCCCGAAAGCCGCGTCCATGTGGTTCCCAATGGCTATGAGCGGGACGTGTTTCACCCGGATGTAATCCCTGCCGACGCCGAGATGCTGGCCGCGCGCGGCATTTCCGGCCCATTTCTGCTATACTCCGGCGGGTTTACGCGCCGCAAGAACGTCAAGGCGCTGCTGGAAGCGTGGACACAGACGGCCCCGGCTTATCCCGACCTGACCCTGGTTTTGGCCGGGCCGACCGCGCCCCTGGAAGCTCTGGCCGCGGAGACGCCCGCGCCGCGCGTGGTCGTTGCCGGTTATCTGGAGCGCGACCTGCTGCCCCGTATTTTGAAAGCGGCGACTGCGCTGGTGTATCCGTCCATTTATGAGGGCTTCGGCCTGCCGCCGCTGGAAGCAATGGCGCTCGGCGTTCCTGTAATTGCCGTGCGGCAGGGAGCCGTTCCCGAAGTCGTGGGCGACTGCGCCGTGCTGGCGGAAAATGGCAGCCCGGAAAGCCTGGCCGCCGCTGTGCGCTCGCTTCTGGACAACGCGGCGCTGGCACACTCTCTGAGCGCCTGCGGCCCGGCGCGCGCCAATCTTTTTTCGTGGGAAACGCACGCGCGTCAGGCCCTGGGCATTTATCGCGAGGTGATTACGGCATGACCAATCAACAGCAGGCAGACACATCCACGCTTTTAGACCCACGGGCATCCGCACTGGGCAGCATTGTTCTTTTGGCGCTGCTGGCCTGGCTGCTGCTGTCGGTGACGTACAGCGGAGCGACCAGCAGCGCCAGCGGCATCACCGGTATGGATTTTCGGGTGTTTTATCCGGCGGCGGTGCGGCTCAATCAGGGCCAGGAACTGTATCAGCCAAACCTGGATATCAGCCTTCAGCACGCGCTTTACTGCTACACGCCGCTGCCGGCGGAGCTTTTGCGGCCGCTCGGGCATTTTTCGTTTGAGAAGGCGCTGAAGCTGTGGTTCTTTATTAACGCTTTCGGCTTGATACTCGCCATCGCATTCTACGGGGCCGCTGCGCGGCTGGGCTGGCGCAATGCCTGGCTGCTGGGGATTTTGCTGATCGTCAGCTTCCGCTTCTGGGACAACACGCTGAACTTCGGCGTTGGTCAATCCAATGATTTTCTGCTGGGACTGATCGGCGGCATGATCTGGGCGGATAGCCGGGGCCGCTGGGGACTGATGGGCGCACTGATCGTGGTCGCCGCGTTGTTCAAGCTGTGGCTGATCGGCCTGCTTTTATATCTGCTGCTGCGCCGCCAGTGGAAGCCGTTTCTGCTGAGTGCCGCCGGCTTCGGGCTGGTACTCATCGGGTCGTTTACGTTGGTCGGCTGGCACGAGCTGCCTGCTTTTGTGCGTGTTTTAGAGCAGTCGAAAGCGGCGCAGGAGCGGCAGGAAGTCCAAAGCTCCATTGTGGGCTTTGCCAACGTACATCTGCGCGCCAACTACTTCGTCATGCCGCTGGTCAACAGCCACCCGCTTTATCTGGCTTTCATTGCGCTCGGCACGGCGGCGGTCCTCGCCGGCTTCGTGTTTTTGTGGCGCGTCCTGCGCCGCCCGTCGCCGCTGGAAGCGCGACTGGCATTCGGCCTGACACTGGCCTCCATTTTGCTTCTGCTGCCGACATATGAAAACGGCTATTTCGTGTATTGTTTTCCGCTGCTCTGGACTCTGCTCGTGTCCCCGGAAATGGACTGGCGGCCTGGGTCGCGCGGACTGGCGACTTCGCGCCTGATGCTGGGCGGGGGCGTGCTGATTTATTTGATCTTCAGCCGCTCCTGGCCGTTCTTTACCCCGTTTGCGCCTTCGTACCAGCACGGCCTTAAAGAACTGCTGGTCTCCATGAAGTTCTTTGGCACGGCGGCGATCTGGGGGGTAGGATTTCTGGCGCTGCGCGGCTTGAAAGCCGCAGAGGGTACGGCCGCCGGAGGATCAACGTCTGCGGCGAAGCCGCTGAGAGCGCAGGCCCAGCATTGAGCCGCTCAACTCCGCTCTGGCTTCTGCGCCTGGCCCAGATGCTGCCGTACCTGTTTTTGCTGGGATTGGCGTATTCCGTGTTTGCGGAAACCGTAGACGATCCCTACATTACGTTTCGGTACGCCGCGCATCTTTTGGCCGGGCAGGGGCCGGTTTTCAACCTCGGTGAACGGGTGGAAGGCTATACCAGCCCGCTCCATCTTCTGCTGTCCGCCCTTTTGCTGACGGTCGCGCCGTCGGTGGACATTTTGTTCAAAGCAAAATGTGCCAGCCTTCTGTTTGCGGCGGTGATGCTGATGCAGACCGGAATGCTGGCCCGGCGCAGCGGGCTGAGCGCCTGGGAAGCGGTGCTGGCGCAGATGCTGGTGGCGCTGAATATCAATTTCGCCCTGGCGGGCGTTAATGCGCTGGAAACGACTTTGTACGGCAGCCTTCTGCTGGCCTCCCTGCTCGTATTTGGGCGGGAGTGCCGGCGCGGATATGGCGCGGCGTCCGGCCTGCTGTTGTTCGCCGCGATGCTGGCAAGGCCGGAAGCGGCTCTGGTCGTGGCGGCGCTTTTCATCGTTCGTTTCTTCTGGATGCGCCGCCGCCAGTTGCCGCTTCCATTCGTAAGTTTCTGGCTGCTGGCGTTTCTTGCGCCTTTTGCCCTTTTTGAGATCATGCGCTGGAGCTATTTCGGCCAGCTTTTGCCCAACACGTACTTTGCCAAAGCGCAGCCGCTGGTGCAGAGTATTTACACAGGGTTTTCCTATCCGCTGCGGGCAATGTCGCCGACACCCACTGCTCTGGGGGCGTTTTTTCAGCATCTTTCGGGGCTGAACGGGCATACCCTTCTGGCAGTTCGCAGCGTAGAGCAAAAAAACCTGCGCTCCGATCTGTTTAATCTGCTGATGCCGGCGCTGTTCTGGGGGCTGGCCGTGTGGGGCCTTGTCCGAACAAAGCGGCGCTTGATCGGCATGATGAGTCTGGCGGTGATTGCGGCGGTGCTGCTGTTTGTCTTGAAAGCCGGCGGGGACTGGATGTACGGCTGGCGCTTCATGGCTCCCATTCTTCCCCTGCTTGCCGTCTGCCAGTGTTATGGAATACGCGCACTTGCCCGGTGGCTTGCGCGGCGGCGTCCGAGTTTGCCGCTAAGAAAAGCTGTGCAGTTTTGCGGGGGGCTGGCGGCGGTTTTATGGCTGATCAGCGGTGTCAAGACCAACCATTATTCCTGGAAAAGCGCGCAATTTTCTACCCAGGGCAGCCGGCTTCTCCAGGCGAGTGAAGGATACGGGCCGCTTTGGGTCAAAGGTGCTGATTATATTCGGCAGCTCCCGCCCGGCACGACGGTGGCCTACTCGGAGATGGGCTATGCCGGATATGCCAACATGGATAAATCCATGCTGGACATCCGGGGGCTGACGGATCGGGAAATCGCGCACCTGCCGGCCCGGTACAAATACAGCACAGGCATTGCGGATAAAGACTGGTACCGGCCCGGCGATCCGCTGGGCGCAATCTTGCAGCGGCGAAAGCCTAAAGTCATTATCTCGTTTGACGATGCCCCGGAGCGCGGGTCTCTGGGCGGCTACCAGCGCCTCGCGTCCATCGCGATGCCGACCAACGGTGCGAAAAGCATCACTTCGGCGTATGTTTTTCAGCGGGTGCAGTAATCACTTAACGTTATGAATATTGCGATTTTTGCCAGCGCATTTAGTCCGCATTTCGGCGGTGTCGAAGAAGCCTGCCGCCATCTGGCCCTGGAATATGGCCGTCGGGGACACCAAGCGGCCATTATCACGACGCGCCATCCGCAGAGCCTGCCCGCGCATGAAACCATTCAAGGGATAGATGTATGGCGGTTTCCATTTCCCATGCCCCGCGCGAACCCGGTCGGCATGGCCCGGTTCCTGGGGCAGTTTCCTGCCGAGCGGCGGGCGGTGGCTGACCTGCTCCGAACACTCCGCGCGGATATTATTCATGTGCAGTGCGTTGGCCCCAATGGGTTTTACGCCCTCTGGGCCGCGCAGTCTACGGGGCTGCCGCTGGTGGTGACGACGCAGGGCGAGCGAACGATGGACGCCGGGCGATTGTATCAAAAGAGTGTGGCTGCGAATTGGACGCTCAAAAACCTGCTGCGCCGCGCCGATTACGTGACTGCCTGCTCCGCGCAGACTCTGGACGACGCGAAACAATTTGCGGGCTTTTCACTGGATAAGAAAAGCCGCCCCGTTTACAACGGGATTGACCTGTCGGAGTTTGACGGCGCTGCCCCGTATGCACACCCCCGCCCGTATATTTTGGGCATCGGGCGCGTGGTTCCGCAAAAGGGCTTTGACATTTTGATTGATGCTTATGCCCGGCTGGTTCAGCGCGTCCCGGAGGCTCCCGATTTGATTATCGCCGGGGATGGCCCGGAGCGGGAAAATCTGGTGGCCCAGGCGGATGCCCTCGGCCTGTCCGCGCGCATTCATCTGATTGGCCGTGCGGATCGGCCCCGCGCGGTGAGCCTCTTTCAAGGCTGCGAATTGTTTGTGCTGCCGTCGCGCCATGAGCCGCAGGGAATTGTCAGCCTGGAAGCGATGGCCTGCGCCAAACCCGTCGCCGCCGCCCGTGTCGGAGGCGTCCCGGAGATCGTCCTGGACGGCGAAACCGGCCTGCTGTTTCCCGGTGAAAATGCCCCGGCGCTGGCCCAGACACTGGAAGCGCTGCTGTCCGACCCGGAGCGGGCGGCGCAAATGGGCCGGGCGGGGCGAGAACGGGCGGAAGCGCACTTCACCTGGGTGCGCATTGCCGATCAGTATTTTGAGATTTACCGCCAGTCCGCCCGGCTGCCGGACGCAGGAGAGCCATGCAGGACCTGATCTTTGTGTCTATGGAAAACTGGGACGAGGTATGGCGGCGCAATCAGTTCCTGTGCGCGGGCCTGGCTCGCCGCTTCCCGGAGCGCAAAATCCTGTTTGTCGGGCTGACGCGCGACGCGACCAATGATTTGCGGCATGGCCGCCTGCCGTCTCTGACGGCCACGGATGAGACGGTTCCGGGTCTGCCCAACATCACGCTCACGCGCCCGCTCAAACTGCTGCCCAATACGCTGGAGTGGGGGCGGCGGCTCAACGAAGTCTTGTTTCGGTCACAAGTGCGCCATGCTTCTCGCCGTTTGGGTCTGAAAAATCCGCTGCTCTGGCTGAACCCACATGCCGCGGTTCACATGGCGGGGCAGATGGGAGAGTCGGCGGTCGTGTACGACATCACCGATGACTGGACGACGCTGACGCAGTCCTCGGTATTGAAGGCTTTGACGGTGGCGCAGGACAAAGAGTTATGCCGCCGCGCAGATGCGGTGGTTGTTTGCTCGGAACGTCTTTTTGCCATAAAGCGCGACTTGGCACGAAATTTGCACTTGATCCCTAATGGAGTGGATGCGGGACACTATGAAACCGTTCTGGACGGGCAGGGGCCGCTGCCCGCGCCGGCGGATGGCTGGGCCAAGCCGGTGATCGGCTACACCGGAAGCATTCACCCGGACCGCGTGGATGTCGCCCTGGTGGAAAGCCTGGCGCGGCGCTTTCCGTCGGGAACGGTCGCCCTGGTCGGCCCGAACATGCTGACAGGGAAAGATTTGGCGCGTCTTCAAGCCTGTCCGAATGTTGTCCTGACCGGCCCGGTTCCGTATGCGCGTCTGCCGGAGATGATGCGGGCCTTCGATGTCTGCATGACGCCGCACCGGGTCAGCGCGTTCACGGAAAGTCTGAACCCGATCAAGCTGTGGGAATATCTGGCCGCCGGCAAGCCGATTGTCTCCACGGATGTGGCCGGATTCCGCGATTACCCGCAGTTTGTCCGTATTGCGTCCGATGCCGACGGCTTTGCGGATGCGGTGGAAGCGGCGCTGCGGGAAGACCCGGCCGCCGGCGAGGCGCGCCGCGCCGAAGCGCGCCGGCATTCCTGGGACGCGCGCCTGGATCAGATTTTGGATCAGATTTTGGAGCCGCTGCCGGGCGCTGCCGGCAAAATTGCTGAGAAAAGAGAGCCTGTTCGTGTCTCTTAAATCGTCTGCTGCGCCCCTGGTATCGGCAATCATCATCAGCTACAACACGCGGCAGATGACGCTGGACTGCCTGCGCGCGCTTTACGCCGATCTGGGCGAGATGCCCGCCGATCTGGGCGAGATGCCCGCCGATCTGGGCGAGATGCCCGCCGAGGTCTGGGTCGTGGACAATGCCTCGCACGATGGCAGCGCCGAAGCGGTTCGCGGCGAGTTTCCCCAGGTGCGCTTGATTGAGAACCCCAGCAATGCCGGTTTCGGTGCAGCCAACAATCTGGCGCTGGCGCAGGCCGGGGGCGAGTTTGTGCTGCTGCTCAACAGTGATGCGTTTGTGCATCCGGGAGCCTGCGGCGCACTGGTGGATTATCTGCGCGCGCATCCCGGCGCGGGTATTGCCGGGCCGCGCCTGCTGAACCGGGACAATTCCGTGCAGCCCTCATGTTACCGTTTTCCCTCGCCGGCCCGCGCATGGCTGGAAAATCTATGGATTTCGTCGGCTTTGCCCCGCCATCCCCGCGCCGGAGATTACCGGCAGTGGGCGCATGATGCCGAGCGTTCGGTGGACTGGGTGATCGGCGCCTGCCTGCTGGTGCGGCGCGAGGCGCTGGCGCAGACCGGCGGCTTTGACGAGTCGTTTTTTATGTATCAGGAAGAGACCGACTGGCAGCGCCGCATTCGGGATGCGGGCTGGGACATTGCATTTACACCGTCTGCCGTCGTGACGCATCTGGGCGGAGCCAGCGGGGCTTCGGAGCAGGCGAAAATCAACGCGCATTTTTTTGACAGTCTGGATTATTACACGCGCAAGCATCATGGCCTGCCCGGCTTGATCTCGCTGCGCCTTGCCATGATCATTGGGTGTGCCTTGCGAACCGTATTGTGGGCGGGCATCGCGGCGGCGGCTCCCCGGCGGCGGGCGGTGGCGCAGGCGAAAACGCGGCTTCAAGCCTGGCTGTGCCTGCGTCAAGCGACGCACTGGCGCGGGGCCGGAAAGGCGGCACAGGCATGAACGCCCTGATTAAAGCCCCGGTCAGCCCGTCACTTCCGTCGCCTTTGCCGTCTCCGCGCCCTCTGGCTGCGCCGCGCGGCAGGCGTAATTTGCTGTGCGGCCTGTTTGCGGCGCTGGCAGCGGCGGCGCTGACGGCGCTGGCACTGCAAAGCCTGATTGCCGCGGCGGCCATCATTTATACTGTCGGCTTTCTGGTCGTGGCCTGGCGCTATCCTGCGGTGGCGCTGATGATGATTTTCGCCTCGGCTCCGTTTCAGAATGACCTGTCGGGCGGCGGGGACGGCGCAAAGTTCTCTCTTGCCGAAATCAATCTTGTGCTGACCCTGCCGGTTATTTATGTGCGCTGGCTGGTAGAAAAACGGCAGCCGCGCATCGGCCCGATTTTGCTGCCGGTTTTGCTGTATTTTGCGGTTTGTCTGTGTTCATCCGCGATTCACTGGCGCGACTCGGCCTTGATTTCACTGGTCCAAATGCTTTTGT
The DNA here is from genome assembly GCA_965277095.1 of Capsulimonadaceae bacterium. Taxonomy (GTDB): domain Bacteria; phylum Armatimonadota; class Armatimonadia; order Armatimonadales; family Capsulimonadaceae; genus JANXMY01. Next base: position 645,634 of record OZ255718.1, on the reverse strand, counting down.
ATCTGATCGTGACGGTTTCCGTGTTCAACATGCTGGCCTTTGAACCGCGCCAGTACTGGCTGGCGTTCAATGTGCTGATTGGGGTAGGCGTTTTTCTGGCGATTGCGGGCCTGCTGACGAAATACTGGTTTATCGGGCTGAACAAAAACGGCATTGCGGACTCGCTGACCTGCTCTTTTCTGGTTTGCGTGGAAATGATTCTTTCGGCGGCCAGTCCGCGCCGCCGAAAAGTATTAATTGCGGCCTTGCTGGTGATCGCGACTGGCCTGCTGTTTTCTCTCTCGCGCGGGGCGTGGCTCGGAACTATCGGCGGCGTGATCTTTATTTTCGGCCTGCGGCGGCAGATACCCCGGCTTCTGAAGATCACGCTGTATCTGCTGCCGCTGCTGGCGCTGTTCTGGTTCGTGCTGCCGCAGTCGTCCCGCGATTATGCCACCGGCTTCGGCCAGGAGCATTACAATATCAAGTTGCGCTACAATTCTATTGACCTTGCGGAGCGGTATTTCAACCAAAGCCCCGTGTATGGCATGGGCGTGGGGCTTCGCAAAGATTACGATGCTACCAATCTCATTCTGATGACTCTGGCGGAAACGGGCGTGCTGGGGTGTGCCGGTTTTTTGCTGGTGCATGTGGTGTTTTACCGGATGATCTGGAAAACTCAGGCACGTATTGCGCCGTCCGAAGCGATGTTTTCTTTGCTCTGCCTCGGCGGAGCTTTGGTGGCAAACAAATTCATACACGGCCTGGTGGACCACTACTGGAGCCGGGGCGCATTGATGGCGACTTGGGCCTCCGCAGGCATGGCGACGCGGGCTTACTATGAGGCGAGGAACCGTCCCCCTCTCGCATGGAACCCTCTGGCATGGCAAAGGAGCGGGCGTTGACGGAACTTAAAACAGAACTTAAAACAGAACTTAAAACAGAAGATAAAACAGAAGATAAGATGAAAGTTGCGGTGTCGTTTACCGGATGCTACCGCCGGGGCGGAATTGAGCGGGCGGTGCTGGAATGCGTCAATTATCTGGCGGCGCGCGGGAATGAAACCACGCTGTTTGCTTCGGAGTGGGATCAAGCGGCCTTGAACCCGGCAGTGGAGGTGCGGCCAGTTCCCATTCCGAAGCGCGGCTCGCTGCTGCGCCTGCTGGCGTTCCAGCGCCGCAGCCGCCGCGTGATGGCGACTCAGCAGCCGCCCGCGGATGTCCATTCCGCTTTCGGCGTACTTTGCCCCTATGGCGGAGTTTTGTGGGTTCCCAGTGTGCATCAAGAGTGGCTGGCAGTCAGCCGCCGCCAGCGGGACTGGAAAGGGCGGCTCAAGCAGCGCCTGAACCCGATCCATCCGGTGCTGGTGTCCATGGAAAAGAATTATTATGGCCGTCGCCGCTACAAATCGCTGATCGCGCTGACGGAAAATGTCAAAGCGGATTTGATGCGCCTGTATGATGTTCCGGCGGAGGACGTGACGGTGCTGCCTTCCGGGTACTGGCCTGCTGAGTTCAGCTTTGCGCGAATGGAAGAGAAACGCGCGGAAATGCGCGCGAGTCTGGGATACAGCGAGGAAGACAAAGTCGTCATCTTCGTCGCCAACGAATTGGAGCGCAAAGGATTTGGCCCGCTGATGCGGGCCGTGGCGCGGCTGGATGACCCCCATGTTCACCTGCTGGCGGTTGGCCGCCTGAATCCGAAGCGGTATGTGGCCGAGATCGCGCGTCTGGGCATGACGGATCGGGTGAAATTTACCGGGCCGATGGATGATGTGACGCTGGCCTTCGCTGCCGCTGATGTGTTCGCACTGCCGACGCAGTATGAAGCCTGGGGACTGGTCATTCTGGAAGCGCTGGCTTGCGGCCTTCCGGTGCTGACCAGCCGGCTGGCCGGTGCGGCGATCACCGTGCGGGAGGGGGAAACCGGCGAGCTGCTGGATGACCCGCACGACGTGGACGAAATTGCTGCCAAATTGAAGCCGCTGCTGGACGGCTCCATTGTCCGCTCAGACGCGATTGCCCAGTCGGTGCTGTGGTATTCCTGGGAGCGGATTCTGGCCGAGTATGAGCAGGTTCTTCAGAAGGCTGCCGCCGCATGAGCGTTTCGCCCGCCGAAAAGCCGCTGCGCGTGCTGTTATACACGGATGCCGATGTGTTTGCGGGAACCGAGCGGCATATGCTGGACCTGGCGCGCGGCCTGCGCGATGCCGGAGTATCCGTCTCGGTGGCCTGCCCGTCGCCGGCGGCGCTGGAAGAGCGGGCGGCCTCCGAAGGTCTGCCCACGCAGGCGATCCCGAAGCAGGGCCTGATCGATTGGAATGCGGTGGGAATTTTGACGCGCCTGCTGCGGGACGGGGAAGTCGAGATCGTTCACGCGCATAATGGGCGCACGGCGCTGGCCGCGGCCCTGGCGACCCGGCGGGCGGGCCGGGGGAAATGCCTGATGACGCAGCATTTTTTGGAGCCGAACCACACAACGCAGCGCGGCCCGAAAGCGGCGGTGTCCGGGCTGGCCCATCACTGGGTGACAGCGCAGATGAGCGGCATTCTCGCCATCTCTCAGGCGGTCAAAGTCGCCCTGCTGGCCCGGCACGAAGCGCCCGAAAATAAGATCACAGTCATTCCGAACGGCATTTCGACGCCGGACCCGAAATTGATGGGGGAGCGGGCTGCGGTGCGAGCCGCGCTGGGTGTTCCGCAGAATGCGCCGCTGGTGGTCTGCGCGGCCCGGCTGGAAGCCGAAAAAGACATTTCTTCTTTGATTCAGGCCATGACGGAGGTTCGGGCGGCTTTGCCGGACGTGCACTGCCTGGTCGCGGGAACCGGAACGCAGCAGGGGGCGCTTCAGGAACAAATCGACCGTCTGGGCCTTGCGCAAACGGTGACTCTGCTGGGATTTCGGCCCGATGCCCTGGCGCTGATCGCCGCTGCTGACTTGTTTGTGCTGCCGAGTCTTGCCGAGCCATTTGGACTGGCGCTGCTGGAAGCGATGGCGCTGGGCAGGCCGGTGATCGCGACCTGCGCCGGCGGCCCGCTGGAAATTGTAGAAGAGGGAAAAACCGGCCTGCTGGTTCCACCTTCTTCGCCGGAAAAACTGGCGGCGGCGACTGTGCGGCTGCTTTCCGAACCTGGGGAGGCCCGTAAAATGGGCGCGGCGGGCCTGGCACGTTTTCAGGAGCAATTTACTGCGGCCCGGATGGCCCAGGCGACGCTGGCGGTGTATCGTCAGGCGGCAGCTTAGTTTGAGGAAAACACTCTGATGCGCGTTTTATTGATTTCCCATACCTGCCAGTCACAGCAGCAGGGGCAGCCGAAAGCGGCGCAGCTCGGCCGTCTGCCCGGCGTGGAGCTGCGCGTGCTGGTGCCGGATCGCTGGCGCGAATACGACCAGTGGCGCAAGGCGCAGCCGCCGCTGGACGATAGTTTCCAGTATCAAGTTGGAAGAGTGCGCCTGCCCTGGACCGGGCCGGGGCAGTGGTATCTGCACTGGTATCCCGGCATGGCGCAGACGCTGCGCGACTTTCAGCCGGACATCATTGACATCTGGGAAGAACCCTGGGGCCTGGTAAGCGCCCACACCGCCTGGCTGCGGAACCGCTTGCTGCCCCAGGCAAAAATCATCACGGAAACCGAACAAAACATCGCCAAGCGTCTGCCGCCTCCGTTTGAAAATTTCCGTTCGTATACGCTTCAGCAGTCGGATTTTCTGGTCGGCCGCAGCAGCGAAGCCGTAGACAACATGCGTCTCAAAGGCTACACAGGCGCGGCGGCGGTAGTTCCCAATGCGGTAGATGCGGAGCTGTTCCGCCCGCTGAACCGGGAGGAATGCCGGAGCGCACTGGGAGTGTCCGGTTTCGTGGCCGGTTATGTCGGGCGCATCGTAGAGGAAAAAGGGCTGATGGAAATGGTGGAAGCCCTGCCGCATTGCCCGCCGGATGTCAATCTGCTGTTTGTCGGCCAGGGGCCGTATCAAGCGAGCCTGGAGCGGAGCGTTCAGGAGGCGGGTTTGCAAAATCGTGTTCGCTTCTTACCGGCTCGTTCCATGGACAAGCTGCCGCAGGTGATGAATGCGCTGGATGCGCTCGTCCTGCCTTCGCGCACGACGCCCCGCTGGAAAGAACAATTCGGGCGCGTCATCATTGAAGCTCAGGCCTGCGAAACCCCGGTCATCGGCTCAAACTCTGGGGCGATTCCCGAAGTCATCAATGCCGGGGGACTGGTCTTTGAAGAGCGCGAGCCGTGTGCGCTGGCGTCGGCCATCACAGAGATGCATCGAAACCCGGAGCAAGCCAGAGAAATGGGGCGCATCGGGCGGCGGCAGGCGCAGGACAATTACACCTGGGGCCGCGTTGCCGAGCGTATGGGCAGCATCTATACCGAGGTGCTGAATGGGAAGCCCGCACGGGCCGGGGAATACCCTGCCGCCTGCCGGGCGGCGTAAACTTGTCTGCGATGTGCGGCTGCCTTGAGTAGAATGCCGGGAAACTGGGAACAAGCAAGCTGTATCCGAATCTTACGATACATCAATGGAGACCCGGAAGATGATCAACAACACAGACAATTTCAACGGCGAGACTGTGCGGACCGACGACGGCATTCAGCATGGCATTGATGACAACCCGAACCACGACGCCGAAAAAGGCGCGGTCGGCGGCGCAGTTGGCGGTGCAATCGTCGGCGCATTGGCAGGCGGCCCGCTCGGAGCCGTCATCGGTGCGGTGGCCGGCGGTGTCGCCAGTGGTGCGGGTGTCGCCGCAGTGGATCATGTCGACAACGATAACACCGTCACCGGTGTTGGACATGGCGTAACCCCGGATTCGACCGACCGCCTGTAACAACGACAGCACCGCAAACGCCCCGGCTTCTTTTCAGAAAACCGGGGCATTTTTCTCACATGACCACTTTATTTTTGCATCTGATTTTTAGGCGCGGCGTGTATCAGTCGCCAGGTCTGCCCTGCGCCTCCGTCGGCGGCTTCCTGCGTCACGACACCTCCGGCGCTTGCATCCAGCGCCAGCCCGCTGTTCCAGTTCAGCAGGGCCCACCCGCCCTTTTTGGCCGGAACCGGACGCCATATCTGGTTTTTCCCGCCGCCGTAGCTGTATTGCAATACTCCTGCGCCCGGCGTTGTTCGCGCATTGTCTACATCCAGCACGAGGCCGCTGGCCCGGTTGACAATCTGATACAGCCCATGTCCCAGCCCCACGAAATCCCACTGCTGATCCGGTCTGCCTGCATCTGCCTGGGCGACGGCTGCCGCCGTGCCTTTGGATGCTCCGGCGACGCCGAGAACTATTCCCGGACGACCGCTGACGAGCCGGTAAAACTCCCGATAGCCGAAGCCCTGCGGCCCGGCATACGCCGCGCCACGGATCACATACGAGGTGACGCTTTTCGGCGGCAGTGTCACGCACAGACATTTGCCGGAAAGCATTACCGGGGGCAGCGCCGCCCATCTTTCCGTTGATGCCGTGCGCGTCACGGCTGCCGAGCCGCCCAGCGCGGTGAATTTGGAAAGATCGTATGCCGCCGTCATTGGCGCGTCTGCGCTATTGGTCGCGACAATAATCACGGCTTTCGTGCGCGGGTCATAGGCCGAAAGTGAGTTCGGATCATCGCAGGCGATCAATACGCTGCCGGGACGGATAAACCGGCTGTACTGGCCCATGACGTAGTATTTCTGGTTGACTCCGTAAGCAGTCGTCACTTCATCCGACTCAGGATTGGTCAGCATTCCCCAGCCGCCGCCATCCACGAACTGCCAGTAAACCCACGCTGACGGGTGCAGCCCTTTCACATCCATCAGTATCTGCCGGGACATCTGCAAGCCGCTGGCATCTCCGTCCCCGTACTCAGACATCCAGAGGTCTTTGCCGGCAGCAGCGGCAAAGTCAAACAACTGCGTTCGGTCGCCGCCCCCATAGGTGTGCGTGTTGATTTTGGACAGTCCGGCCAGAGCCTCGCGGTCATAATGGCCGAACGTGTCATCGGCAGCGCTGACCGCCGTTTCATCGGAGGCCGTCACCGGCGTATCGCTCATGCCCGGCCGGGCGAATGAGGCAATGACTTTCACCACCACATTTTGATGGTCCGGGGCGACATGGCAGCCTTCCTGCCGATTGCCGCCGCCTCCAAATGTCCACCAGGGAGCCGCCGGCTCATTGAGCGGCTCCATATCCCGAAACGTGATGCCCCAAATGTCGTGAAAATGCTGGACAACTCGCGTGAGATAATCGGCAAACGCGGCCTCCGCGCCGGGCCGCAGGTTGTCCGCGCCGCCCTTGCCGCCGGTGACGCTGCCGCTGACGGTAGCCCACCAGGGCGGCGAATTGGAAAAAGCCTCCACCTGATTTGCGCCCAGTTTCATCGCTGCGCTCAGTACCCGGCGCTGGTTGGCATCCGCGGCCCAGTTCCAGACGCCGGGGGAAGGCGCGTATCCGGGGACGGCGGCGCGAAAAGACAGAAGCACCGGGTTCGGAGCCTGATACGCCGGGTTTTCGCCGCCACCGATATTGTAGCGCACGATGTTCAGGCCGAGGCCCTTGGCGGGGTCAAATGCCTTTGTCATGTAATCGCTGCGGGCCGGTTCCGGGAAGCCGCCGACCACTTTGGCCCACCAGGCCAGCGACGTTCCCCAGCCCTCCCAGGCTCCGTACTGAATAGACGGGTCTACCGTGATGAGCGCATCCCCTCGCGCGCCAGGACTGCCCATCAGCATCAGTGTCAGCAGGGCCGCGACGCCTCCGCTTAAGAAATTGGTCATAGTGTATCGGCGTCCTTCTTGCCTGAAAAATCATTCGCCGCTGCGTTTCCTATTTCCTGCGTTTCCTGTTTTCTGTGCGGCGGCACGGAACTCCGGGGCGAGGGTGATTGTAGAGACGGGAAAGAACAGAAAAGAGAACACCATGAAACCCTTTACCAGACCCCTCTTTGGCCTGCTGGCTGCCGCCGGAACCGCCGGCTGTTTGGCATTGGGTGTCAAGACTCCCGCGCCGGCTGCGCCGGCCTCCCGCACTCCCGTGATTGTAGAGCTATTTACATCGGAAGGCTGCTCAAGCTGCCCACCTGCCGATGCCGTTCTCTCAGGCTTGATCAAAGCGCAGCCGGTTCCGGGCGCGGAAGTGATTGCGCTGGGCGAGCATGTGGATTACTGGAACCACGGCGGCTGGGCCGACCGTTTTTCGTCGGCGAAGTTCAGCGTGCGTCAGAGCGACTATTCCCGCTTCTTTGGCCTGGACAATGTTTACACGCCGCAGATGATTGTGGACGGACACGCGGAGTTTGTCGGCAGCGATGATATTCGGGCACGCCAGGCGATAGCCCAGGCTGCCCGCGCGCCGAAAGCGGACGTGCAGGTCGCGAAAGCGAGCGGCGATCTGCTGACGGTGCGGGTCGACCGTTTGCCCGCATCGGTAAAAAATGACGCCGCCTTTGTGATTTTAGCCGTGACCGAAGACGGATTATCCTCTTCCGTGGGCGGTGGCGAGAATTCCGGGCGGCACTTGGTCCACAGCGCGGTGGTGCGTCAGCTCCGCGTTCTCGGCACCACTTCCGGCGGCGTCTTCACAGCGACGCCCGCCGTGAGCCTGGAAAGCGACTGGCGGCGCAGTCCGCTCCACGCCGTCGTCTTCGTGCAGGAGCGCGGCAGCCGCCGTATTGTCGGCGCGGCGGAAATCAATTTGTGAAATTTCTTCGGAAATGGAACCAACCACCTGCGCTGTAGGTAAAGGGAAGCAGAGAAGCGTATGCCAAGATCAATGCATCGAACAACTCTCATTATCGGGTGGGGCCGATGACGGACTTTCGCGTTGAGAAAATAGAGCCGCTGGCGCTTCAGTGCGGGCCGCCTCTTTCCGAGATGTATACGCTCAGTCCGTTCGTCTGGCGCGAAGCCGGACGCTATGCGCTTTTTCTGCGGGCCGTACCGCACTCGGACAACCCGGCCGAAAAAATTGCCCGGATTTACGGCGGCGCTTCCGAGGATGGTCTCTGCTTTACGATGGATGCGGAGCCGATCCTCGCGCCGGGACCCGGCCCGGAAGACCGCGATGGCTGCGAAGACCCGACGGTGGTGGTGGCTGACGGCGAAACATTTGTGTATTACAGCGGATGGAACGAGTCGGACAAGCGCGGGCAGCTTCTGCTGGCCGCCGGCCCGGACCGGCGGACGCTGACAAAGCAGGGCGTTCGGCTGCCGCCGACGGCGGGCTATGACAACCCGAAAGAAGCGGAAATTGTCCGAGTGGCCGACGGAAGCTGGCGATTGTTTTTTGAGTACGCTGCTGATGGAGCTTCTAAGATCGGCCTGGCATCCGCCCCGGCGGTGGATGGCCCCTGGACAATCATTCCGTCGCCGGTGAAGGCCCGGCCCGGCGGCTGGGATGGCTGGCATCTGAGTCCCGGCCCAGTTTTGACCCGCGACCCGCAGCGCCCGATTATGTTCTACAACGGAGCCACACCCGATGCCCACTGGCGTATCGGCTGGATTGTTTTTGATGCCGAATATACGCGCATTATTGCTCGCTCGGAAGAGCCGCTGATTGTGCCGCCGCTCGGCCAGTCAGGCGATACCGACATCGCTTTTGCTGCGTCCTGTGTGGACGATCACAGCGCAGTGCATTTGTATTATTCGGTGTCCGATAAAGATTTATTTCGAGCCTTCCTGCTTTTGGGATAGACTGCAATTGTTGCTTGTGCGGCCAAAAATGGCGCACCGGCATCCGGCGGCACAAACAGGCTGCCGTTATCACGCCTGCCGGAGTGCAGGAGCATTCAGAGGAGAAATCGCATGAAGACACGCGGAATCGCGGCGGCTGTCGCCGCTTTGACACTTGCCCTGGCAACCACAGCCCTGGCACAGGACGCCATGATGCACCACGGCATGATGCATCACCATATGATGCACAGCAGAATGATGCACAGCAGAATGATGATGCATCACAAAATGATGATGGATCATAAGATGATGGATCATAAGATGATGGATCATAAGATGATGGATCATAAGATGATGGGCCACAAAATGTAGTCCCGGCGGCGTCAAAATGGCAGTCAGGAAGCGGGTTTACTGCTTTCGGCTGCCATTCTTTTTGAAAGAAGGGTCAGGCAATGGCAACACTGACAGTTAATGCGCCCGAAGCGGCCATCAAGGTTGCGCGCAAGCATCACTGGCTGGTGCGCGTCACCCACTGGCTCAACATCCCTCTGCTGCTGGGGCTGACACTCAGCGGCATTTCCATTTACTGGGCCGCTCCGGTATATAAACACGCGCCGGATGCCAATGGCAACGAAGATTATTTGAATGACATCGGCTTTTGGGTCGCCCGCCATGAACCCTGGCGGCACTCTTACGGCACGTCCGACAACTGGGTTCCGGGAACCCATTACAGCCCAAGCTGGGTCTACGACCATTTCAGCCTCGGAACCGGGCTGCTTTCCACCGCGCTGAACCTGCACTGGCTGTTTGCATATTTATTTATGCTCAATGGACTGCTGTATCTTGTCGGCCTGGGAATTGGCGGCGGCTACAAGGCCCTGCTGCCCCGGCGCAGCGACCTGAAAGACGCACTGGTCATGCAGTGGTATTACATGGGCCTGCCTGTCGCCAAGCTTCTGCGCCGGCCCTGGACTCATCCACAGGTCACCACCAAATACAATGCGTTGCAGCGCCTTGCCTATTTCGCGATGCCTGTAGCCGGAACGCTGGCTGTGCTGACGGGCTGGGCCATTCACAAGCCGCAGCAGCTTGGCTGGCTGCAAGCATTGTTCGGTGGCTATGATTACGCCCGCCTCTGGCATTTCGGGCTGCTCTGGCTGTTTGTCCTATTTGTGATTCCCCATGTGCTGCTGGTGCTGGCCGATGGCTGGGATACCCTGCGCTCTATGGTCGCGGGCTGGACGGAGCGCCCGGCGACGGACCTGTAAGCGGGTCCGCCCGGATACCTGCCGCATCATTGTTCTGCACGTCGGCCACATTGGCCCCGACGGCGATTAAGTGCGGCTTATAAACGCCGGGATGCTGCACTTTGTTTTCCTGCAAGGCCACGGCGCGGCAGTTTGCCAGCGAAATCGGCGACTGCGCTGCCATTCCTTCCGGCCAGACCGGTGCGCCGGTGATGAGATTGCCGGAAATCTTCACGCCGTCCGCCCATTCAATTTGCATGTCGCCCTGATAATTGGCAAACATCTTGTTGCTGCGGATCACGATGTTTTTGTTGCCCATCGCTCCATCTCCATGCACCAAAATGGCCGCGCCGCCGTAAGTCGCGCCGCCATTTTCGCGCAGCAGATTTCCTTCCACCAGCACATTCTGCACATAATCGGCCTCGCCCCAGTAGTATTCGGGGCCGAGGCTGATCGCCGACATGCCGCAGCCGGAAATGACGTTGTTTTGAATGAGTCCACCATCACTTTTGGCGAGAATGCCGCGTGAGCGCGTGTTGCCTAAATGGCAGCCGATGATTTTATACCCCGCCCCCTCCCGCAGAGGATTGCTGATTTTTGCGCTGGCCGGAACGCTTAAATCTTTGTCCAGTGTCACCGTCCAGGTCTTGTCACCGTTGTCTTTCAGCGCCAGAACAGTCGCTTCACCGAAAAAGCCTTTTTCATCCGAAATTCGCCCTGGCTGGCCGACTTGCAGGTCGGCAGGGCCACCGTCCAGAGTGAGGGTCGCGCCCGATGCATTTTTGATCTTCGCGAAATAGCCGTGAATGGCGATGCAGTCGTCCAGCAGGACGCCCTGGAAAACGCAGTTTTCGATGTCCGGGCCGGGATTGGAACTGGTCATGTGCATTCCGTCGGCAGAGTTGGTGACGAGAGGGTTTTCGGTCGCGGCGCTCGGACGCGGGCCGAGCGCCCAGAGGCAATGCAGGTAATGGTTTCCGCCCCCACCTTCTTCGCGGACATTGGCGAAGCCGTTTCGCATCATGGTCACGTCTTTAACCGTGCAGTCATGGCTGCTGACGACATGGACTTTAAAGGGCGCGTCGCCATAGCGCCCCACCAGCCAGTCGCCGACGCCAAAGCGCAGGGGCTTTTGATTAAAACTCAGGCGATACGTGCCGTTTCCCATATTTTCCATGGGCAGATCATAGAAATCGCCATTGCCGACTTTCAAAAGCCGTGTATGGGCGTCAACGACATTGGCTGCACCGGGAAACTTCTTCGCATCGGCAGGGGGAACGGGATAACCCGCGTCGGGCTTCCAATCGCAGGTCGCTTTCCCGTCCGCGCCGATGCCGACGGCGACGACGCGGCCCTGATAGGAGGCGATTTTGTTCTGGGATAGTGTGCCGCCTTGCAGCGTGACATGGCGGCACTGAACCATCTCAAACAAATTGTGGTTCCAGGCCAGGTCGGTCAAAATCAGCGTCGCTCCGTAAGCACTCAGTGTTGCGTCTGCCCAGCCGTCCAGCGTCAGCGCTGAATGACCAACGTTCGGCAGAAAGTAGACGCCGGGTTTGATGACAATGCGGCGCGCCCCGGCAGCATAAGCATTTTGAACGGCCTGCGCCAGCCCGGCAGGATTTTTGGGATCGCCGACGATGACGGCTTCCGCAGAAAGCTGAGAAGTGGCTGTCAGAATCAGGCTAATGAGGGCAAAGCACAGGCAGCAGAATTTCTTGGTCATGGTGACAGCATCTTAATGGCAATCGGGCCATTTGTCAACACGCGGCCGCTCGGCTACCAAAAGAAGGCCGCAGGCATTTTGCCTGCGGCCCCTGCGCGGAAAGCTCAATGGCATAAAATTGGGTAGAAGAGTTTCAGCAGAAGAAAAGGCAGGCACAATGGCTGTAGAAAACTATCAAACAAGCTATCAATTCGGAGTCAGTGAGTTTACGACAAATCCCTGGACGTTTGAGCGCGATGTGGAAGCCTATGCGCGGCTGGGCGTCTCGGCGATTGAAGTCTGCGAGTTCAAGCTGGACCCGGTGCGAATTGACGCGCAGATGAAGCATTTAACCGATTTGGGCCTGACCATCACTTCGGTTCAGCCATCCGTGCGAACCCTATTTCCCAGTCTTTCCCAGCCGGAACCGCTTGAGCCGAAGGCGCGTATGGCACTGTTTCGGCAGTCTCTTCAGCGCCTGGCGCGGTACGCGCCAGGCGTCGCCTTTGTCACTAACACCGGCGTTCCCCCAAACGGCAACATGCAGCAGGTCTGGGACGAAGCCATTTCAGAGTACCGGGAAGTGGCGCGATTTGCCGCCGACCTGGGGGTGCGCGTGGCGCTGGAGCCGCTCAACCCGGCGATTATGAACATTGAAACCGCCGTTTGGACACTGCCGCAGGCGCTGGAAATTGTGGCGGCGGTTGACTGCGACAATTTCGGCATTTGCCTGGACTGCTGGAATATCTGGCAGAACGCTGACCTGGCGGCGGCGATTGCGGCGTGCGGCGCACGTATTTTCGTGGTGCAGATTAGTGACTGGCGGACGCCCCGCTCTTTCCAGGATCGACTCATTCCGGGGCAGGGTGACATTCCGCTGGCCGAGTTTCTGCGCCATGTGCGCGGGGCAGGCTTTTCGGGGGCCTATTCGGTGGAAATCTTTTCCGCGAATGTGCCGGACGCACTCTGGGACAGTGATTTAGAACAGGTCATTCAAGCAAGCCGTGCCGGGCTGGATCGAGCCTGGAAAGCGTCATTCTAATCTCTTGCCTCTTCCGACCGCCGGATAACATCATTTCTTAAAATAAAGTCTGCAAATTGGGTTTGACACCAGCCTGATTCATGCCATAACGGTTCTGTAGCGCGGGCAGCCGCAATGTTATGAAAGAAAGAAGGAGTACAGGCATTGAAGCGGCAAAAAATTCGCAGGATTCTTCGGTTGGGCGTGGGGCTGGCTATGGGTGCTTTGGCCGGACGGGCACTCGTCAAAGCGTGGGGTGGTCCCAGCCGCTCCCCGCACGCGCCGGAAGGGCGAACCGGGCCAAAGATCATCATTCTGGGAGCCGGGTTTGGCGGCATCCATGTGGCCGAGGAACTGGCAAAGCGCCTGCCGCCGGGGGATGATCGCGAAATCGTTCTGGTAGATCAAAACAATTTCTTGCTGTTTACTCCCCTGCTCACCGAGGCCGCAGGCGGGCAGCTTGACACGCGCGATGTCGTTGCTTCAGTGCGCCGTTTATCGCCCCACATTCGGTTTGAGCAGGGGCGTATCGAATCGATAGATGTCAAGGCCAAACAAGTCACTCTTATTTTGGGAGCTACCGAAGAGGGCATTCCACAGTCGACGCGCACTTTAACCGCGGAGCATCTGGTGATTGCCCTGGGTTCCGTCACGAACTTCCACCATTTACCGGGCGTTCAGGAACATTCGCTGACGATTAAAACTCTTGGGGATGCCGCTGCGATCCGCAGCCGGGCACTGGCCCTGCTGGAGCGGGCCGACGCCGAGCCGGACGAGGCGGCGCGCCAGGCGCTGCTGACCGTGGTGGTGGGTGGCGGCGGCTTTTCGGGGGTGGAAACGATGGCGGCGGTTAATGACCTGCTGCGGGACGAAGCCCGGCGCTTTCCGTCTCTGAAATCCAGCGATATTCGAGCCGTGCTTATTCAGCCGGGAGACCGGCTGCTGCCGGAACTGGGTGGGCGGCTGGCGGCCTACGCGCAGAGCGAACTGGAAAAACGCGGAGTGGAAGTGAAGCTGAAAACGGAGATCAGCGGAGCCGGCGACGGCTTCGTGGAAATCAAAGATGGCCCGCGCCTTGCCGCGCATTTGCTGATCTGGGCAGGCGGCGTCATGCCCAGCCCGGTTATCGCGCAAATTGACTGCCAGCGCGGCGCTCACGGCGGCATTGTGGTGGACGCCTGCTGCGCGGTGCCGGATCGTCCGGGCGTCTGGGCAATTGGGGACTGCGCGGAGGTTCCGCAGCCGGACGGTAAATCTTATGCGCCGACGGCGCAGAATGCCATGCGCGAAGGCACGCAGGTGGCGCAAAATATCGCCGCTTGCCTCCAGGGAAAGAAGCCGGAGCCGTTTGTCTACAAGCCCATCGGGGAACTGGCGATTGTGGGCAAACGCGCCGGTGTGGCCCGCGTCTTCGGGATGCAGTTTTCGGGGCTGATCGCCTGGGCGATGTGGCGCGGTGTTTACTTGATGAAGATGCCTGGTCTGGGCCAGCGCGTTCGCATTGCGCTGGACTGGACGCTGGATATGATTTTTGGACGTGAAATTGCCGCTCTGCCGATTGGGCCTGAAAATCGGGAATAAATTTATGGCCCATTCACCGCCGCCGCCCCCTGCGACCCGTGATGACCTGCTGGAACAAACCGAGGTTCAGCTTTATGCTGACTGGAAGCGTTACGGCCATCATTTGAAAGAATACGGCGCAGAGTTTTTATTGACGCTGTGTTGTTTGTTCTGCGTTGTCGGTCTGGTGTCGTGGATGTTCGGGCAGAGTTCCCCGCTTCTGCATGTTTTTCCCTCATTGGCCCTGCGCTTGTTTTTGCTGGGCCTGCTGCTGGGCGCCGAGGGCTGGCTGGCGGCGATCTCGCCGCCGGGACGCCTGAGCGGCGCTCATGCCAATCCGGCGCTGTCTTTGGGCTTCTGGGTTCTGGGAAAAATGCACGCGCGGGACCTGGCGGGCTATGTCGCCGGACAAATTCCGGGCGCGGTGATCGGGACTTTGCTGGGTCATTTTGCGTTTGGGTCCCTGGCCCGCGAAGTGCATAACGGGACGCTTCATCCCGGCCCGTCGGTTGGCCCGTTTATGGCGTTTGCCGGAGAAGTCATCACGACATTTGTGCTGATGTTTTTGATTTACACCTGTGTCAGCTACAAAGCGCTCATGCGCTGGACTCCGGCACTGGCAATGATTGCAGTCGCAGTGCTGATCTGGCTGGACGGCAACCTGTCCGGCTGCGGCATGAACCCTGCCCGCTGGTTCGGCCCGGCGGCTTCTGTGAGGGACTGGCATTTGTCCTGGGTCTATGTGCTGGGGCCGCTGGTGGGCGCGGCCTGCGCGGCTGGCTTGCGGCGCACCGGCTGGTTTACTCAGCCGGTTCCGCATACGGCCAAGCTGTACCATGATCCGGCCTATCGCTCCGTGTTTCAGCACGATCAAGCGCCGACCACGCCGCCGGTGTCGGTGTGGAAGATTATGACTGTACCGTAACGGGTATGAAACAGCAGTCCCATCAGGGGATAAGACAGCAAGCAGGCAGACGCGAAAACGCGGGAAGGCAGAAAAACAGTATGATTCTGGAAAACAAAGTCGCCATCGTCACCGGCGCAGCGACCGGCATCGGACAGGCAATCGCCATCGCAATGGCGCGTGAAGGCGCGTCGGTTGTGATTGACTATGTGGGAAGCCCGGACGCGCCCGCTCAGACTGTGCAGCAGATTGAAAGCGCGGGAGGCAAGGCTCTTGCCGTCGCTGCCGACGTTTCGCAGCCGGACCAGGTCAATAACTTGATCCAGCAGGCGGTTACGACCTATGGCAAGCTGGACATCTTTGTCAACAATGCCGGTATTGAATACAAGCACCCCATCACCGAGTTCCCGCTGGACCAGTGGAACAAGATCATTGCCGTCAATTTAACCGGGCCGTTTCTGTGTATGCAGGCGGCGGCCAAGCAGATGATCACTCAGGGCGGAGCCGGGCGAATTATCAACATTTCCAGCATCCATGAAGACCTGCCGATGACTGGGAACGCTCCCTACTGTGCTTCCAAAGGCGGGCTGCGAATGCTGATGCGAACGGTCTCCGTAGAGCTGGCTCCCCAAAATATCACAGTCAACAACATTGGGCCGGGCGCAATTTTTACGCCGATTGATGCCGATGTTCAGGCAAACCCGGAGATGGAAAAGGCGCTGATGGCCGAAATCCCGCTGGGACGCTGGGGCAAGCCGGAAGAAGTCGCCGGGCTGGCCGTGTTTCTGGCTTCCGACGCGGCCTCTTATATCACCGGCAGTACTTATTTCATAGACGGCGGGATGCTGCGTCAGGCAGGGAGCCTCTAAATGCCGCTTCAAACTTCCGGTGTAACACGCGAGATCGGGCCAAGCTGGCGCGTGGGGATTTACGGTCTGCCCGACAATGAACTTGCCATCGGCAGCACGCTGGGCGGGCCGAAAGCCACCTGCGTCTTGAAGGCGACAGGAGCGATTCAGCGGATTTATGCCACAGACATCGGCCAGATGCTGCTGGGAACGGTGCTGGTACGCCACTATGACGTGGACACCGGAATGCACCTGGCCCAGGACCTGCCGGGAACGTTTCTAATCCACCCGGAACATCAGGAGCATCACTTCGGCCTGCCGCCCGGTCTCACTGTCCGGGAGAACGTTTTTGTGCTGAGCGGCCAGCCCGGCGAAAAAGGCGCGGTTGACCCGCCGGGCGTTTACCTGTCGGTGGAGCTTCGCAATGATGGCGCAGAAACGGCCAAAATCGCCACCTATTTGTATGCCGATTTGCGCGGCGATACGGGGCATGACGTCGTTGCTGAATATGACTCTCGCCTCGGCGCACTCGTGGCCTGGAACAAAAGCCAGCCCGAGTGGGTGCGAATTGTCGGCTGTTCGCAAAAGCCGGACAGTTACGAGACGACGGAGGATTACGGCAAAGCCGTTTCCAAAATAGACCCGGGCCCGCTGTGCAATCAAACGGAAACGTCCACCGATCCCCTGGGAACCCTGCGGCATGTGCACGAAATCAAGCCCGGGCAGACGGTTCATTTCTATTACCTGATGTCGTTTGGAATTGGGCGAAAAGAAGCTGCGAAGAACTACCGGGACTGCCCGCCTGTCGGCGAGGCATTGGAAAAAACCAAATCCTATTATGCTGACGTTCTGGGCCGGGCTGTGCTGGTGACGCCAAATCCGCAGGTCAACCGGGGCGTTTTGTGGGCCAAAGCCAACATGATGCGGGTCATTGCCAAAGCGCCGACCGGATGGTGCTTCGTCAACGATCCCACACGCTCCAACAACAGCGTCGGGCGCGACACCTGCTGGTTCGCCTACGGCGGCGACTATTTGAGGCCGGAGTTTGTGCGTGATTCTCTGCTGGCTTATGTTCACAATCAGGAAAGCTGCGGCAAGGTCGTAGAGTATTATGACATCCGCACCGGAAAAACGGCGGATTATAATCTCAATATCAACGACAACACGCCGCTGCTGGTGCTGGCGCTCTGGCATCACTACAATACGACCGGGGATGTTGACTTTTTGAAGGAAGTTTATCCGTCCGCTGCCAAAGCCGCCAATTACCTGCTGTCTCAGCGCAATGATCAGGGCCTGGTCTGGTGTACGGCGACGGGAACCTCCGATTGGGGAATCATCGGCTGGCGCAATGTCATTGCCAATTATCGCCTGTCAGGAGCCAGCACGGAAGTCAACTCGGAGTGCTATGCCGCGCTTCTGACCGCCGCCCACATGGCCCGCGTTCTGAAAAAGCACACGGAAAGCGCGAAGTTCGCGCACGAAGCCGAGGCGCTCAAAGCCGCCATCAATACGCACCTGAAAAACCCCGGCAACGGCCTGTATTATCTCAACATTGATGTTGACGGCAATACGCGCAGCAATATTACGTCGGATTTAGTGTTTCCCGTCATGTTTGGGGTTGCCGACGATCAAACGTCTGCACAGATCATCAGCCGCCTGAGCGACGCCGATTTTTGGACTGAATCGGGCATTCGCACGACGCCGCGCGACGCGCCGGACTATGACCCGGACGGCAAAAACGACGGCCCTTACGGCCTGATGGGCGGTGTCTGGCTGGGCTGCTCGTTCTGGTTCGCCTTTGCCGCCGCGCGTTACAACCCGGAGTTTATGGATCGGGCGCTATCGGATTCGTTCCGCAACTTTTCCAGTGATCCGCGCCGCAACAGCACCGTGCCGGGCCAGTTTTCCGAATGGCTGCACGGGGAAACTTTGACCAACGAGGGCATGATGCTTTCGCCCTGGGACCCTCCGCGCTACCTGTGGGCGGCGGTGGAAGGCGTGGCCGGTGTGGACCCGTCGGGCGACAATCTTTCGCTGCATCCGCGCCTGTCCAGTGAGTGGAAGTGGCTGGGCCTGCAAAACCTGCCGTACCGGGGCAAGCGGCTGACGTTTTTTGTCGTCCGCACCCCTGACCTCCAGATGTACGCGAATTTTCACCCGCAGGAATCGGAAGCGTATCAGGCATACGATGAGGACATCAGTGTCCTGGTACAGGCCGGTCTGGACTCGGTGTGTACGCTGGGCTTGCGTCAGAATGACCGCCTGGTGCTGTTTGCGGGCAATACGAGTGAGCAGACTATCAATACGTCCCTGCGCGTCTGTGTTCCCCTCACCGGCGCGTACCGGGCGCGCATCTATGAAAGCCTGCTGGGGGAATGGACAGACGGGGGGCTGCTGACCGCCGAGCGCCTTCAAACCGGCCATGTCTTGAAGATTGAGCGCAAAGGGTTTATTCTGCTGGAATTGGAGCAGGAAGTGTGATGCAAAACTGCATTGGGGGCCTCCGACGTTAGTCGCCATTGCGAGGGAATAAATTCCACTCGCTGCCGATAAACGTCCTTCGGACGAAAGAAACAATGGCCGCGTTTGCTCTCCTCGTCCGAAGGACGATTTAAATGGAGCAGATACGCAGTAATGCTCTCTTGGGCATAGAGGAATTTATTCCCGCGCTCCTCCTGGGCTTTTCCAAGTGTCATTTTTCGCGAGGGTGGGAATACTGCCTTTTGGATAAGGAGACAATCATCCCATGACGCAATTAACACCGGATGCCGCCCGGTCCGGCACGTTTTCTCTCGGCGGCGACCTGCCTGTTCACCGTCTCGGCTTTGGGGCGATGCGTATTACCGGCCAGGGCATCTGGGGCGACCCGAAAGACCCTGCTGAAGCAAAGCGCGTTCTTCAGCGCCTGCCCGATCTGGGCGTCAATTTTATTGACACCGCAGACTCCTACGGCCCGGAAATCTCCGAACTGCTCATCGCCGAGGCCCTGCATCCATATCCGAGCGGCCTGGTGATCGCTACCAAGGGCGGCTTGACCCGGCAGGGGCCGGACAAATGGCTGCCGGTGGGACGGCCTGAGTATTTGGTTCAGTGCGTCGAACTGAGCCTGCGGCGTCTTAAGATCGACACGATTGACCTGTATCAGCTTCACCGGATTGACCCGAAGGTTCCTGCCGAAGAAACGCTGGGAGCGCTGAAAGATTTGCAGCAGCAGGGCAAAATCCGGCACATCGGCCTGTCGGAAGTGTCGGTGGAAGAATTGGAACACGCGCAGACCCTGGTAGACATTGTTTCGGTGCAGAACCTTTACAACTTGTCCGAGCGTAAATCCGAAGCGCTGCTGGATTACTGCACCGAGAAAAACATCGGCTTTATTCCCTGGTTCCCCGTGGCCGGCGGCGATTTAGTCAAGCCGGGCGGGCTGCTGGACACAGCGGCCAAGCAGCACGACGCCACGGTGGCCCAGCTTGCCCTGGCCTGGCTGCTGAAACGCTCCCCGGTGATGCTGCCGATCCCCGGCACATCTTCCGTGGCGCACCTGGAAGAAAACGTCGCGTCAGCGTCTTTGGAACTGACCGACGACGAATTTCAGGCACTCAGCGCCCTCGGAAAATAACTCTATCCTTCGGAGATGCCAAGAAAAGAAACGCCCCCGGCAATTGCCGGGGGCGTTTTGGTTGATCTCAGGTTACAAAAAATTACTTGAAACAAAATGCAGCAGGAATAGTCTGCTGTAATAAGCTACTATAATAAGCTGCTATAAAATACCACAAAGCACTACAGAGGGAACTTGTTTTTGCCGAAAACAGTCCGTAAGAGAGAGGCGCGGCGAAATCCGGCTGCCGTGGAACACTGAGACGGCGATTTTTGTTATTAATTGTCATTAAAAGGTGAGTTGAGGTATTTATCTGTGAACACTGTCGTTCCTGCAATTTCTTCATTTTCTGAGGCATCAGTCATGGAAGTGATCCCGCACACTGTCCATGAGTTCGGCGTGGAAGCGCGCAAAGCGGGCAAGTCCTGGGAAGCCGCCTTCAACGGCCCCATCCAGTCCTTTGACGATCCCGACACCGGACAGCCCACCTACGCCGTCACTGTGCGCCTGTCCCGCTTGAAAGACCCCGTCTCCCGCGAACTGTATTCCACCAACCTGCTGTTCTACCTGCCCGCCGAGGCCATGACCGGAATGCACAATGTCTATGACATGGCCCGCCAGTTTGCTTTCACGCGCATTCGGGGGCCGCGCACTCCGGTTCCGCAGTGTCCGCCGCGTTTGGGCAAGCTGTGGTATGATGCCAACCCGGAAGGGGTGATCATGGAGGACTTGCGCCTGACCCCGGCGACGCTGCCGGACGGGCGGGCGGGCTTTTTCGTCACCGGCCAGGGATACCGGGGGAAAGTCACTTCCCCGGACGGCCTGTTCATCCATGATGTGGGTGTGTACGGGGGGTATTTGGACCCGGCGGCGCGTCCGGGCCAGCTTGAGCTTCAGCACCTCTTTGGCGGCATTGAGTTCGCGCCCTATCGGCCCGGGGGCGAGGAATCGCTGCTGACGGAACTAGGCGAAGATGTCTGGGTGAAAGGCATCGGGGAAACCGACCTGGGCATGATGCACGTTGAGTCGTACAAAAACTCAGTCAAGCTGCCCTGCCTGGATGACTGCAAGACTCTGATCGGGGCGCGCTCCATGAGTGAAACCAAGCAGATCGCCTGGTTTGAAAGCCGGTCGGCGGATGGCCTGAGCGATTTTCGCCTCGGCGGCGTGATTGATGGCCTGCATCGGGCGCTCGGCCTGCAAGTCTGGGATCGGGTGCATCGGGTGGGCCTGGGCAGTAATTTCGTGGATTGCCCCGAACTGGGCGGCTTTATCGGCCTGATCCATATCGTGATGGAAAAAAATAACCCGGCTTTCCCGGAAACACTTGATCCGGCTCATCCCGGCATCAATGAGCAGTATGAAGGATGGCTGGTCTGGCTGACATTTAACGAAAGCGGCGTGCCGATCATCAAAGCCTGCGTCCGCGCGATCACGCCTGATGACGTGCCGAATGGGTATCACGGCGCCGGGGAACTGTTTGATACCAAGCGGGTGGCGTTCCCAATGTCTTTGTACCGGCGGGGCAATGCGCTTCAGGCCGGCTACGGCTGGGGCGACCGGGCATTGTTCCAGGCGGAGTTTGATTACGGAACGGTAACGGCACAGCTTTCCAGCCATTGCCGAAATTAGGCAAAAATCAGTCAATTAAAGAGCCGCCGAACGGATTGATTTCCGTCCGGCGGCTTTTTTGCGTTCTTTCTAAGGGTGCATCATACCGGGCGTTCCCATCCGGGGCGAGCCGTGCATTGCGGGCCGCATGGAGTGATGGCTGGCCGCGCCTCCCCCGGCGCGGTGGTAGCCCGCAGCTTCGGCAGCGGCGGCGCTGCGGAAATACACGCGGTTCTGCGTCGCGGGCAGTGCGCCTCTGTCACCAGGCAGGTGATAAACATGGCTGTTCTTGTTGCCGATGACATTGCCGCTCAGCATGGAGCCGGGCATCATGTGGCCGGGCATGGGGCGTCCCGGCATCATGTGACTATACATGGGGTGGCCCGGCATTGGCTGGCCGGGGCGGGGGCGATGGAACAGATTGTGCAGAAACCCATGATGGGCCGGTGGTGCGGGCGGGGGCGGCATCTGTGCAAAGGCCGCAGCGCCTCCGAGAAGGGTGAGGGCCGTCAAAGCGGCGGAAATCTTCAGTGTCCTGAGCATGGTCATCTCCTTTGGTGAATATTCTGTGGGCTGAAGCGAGAATCAGGGGGGAGAAGTTCCCGCGTCTTCCCGAATTCCCAGGGCCTTCTGGCGGTAATGCTCGTCCGGGCGCGTTTGAATGCGTGTGACATTATCAAGCGTCAAATAGGTCGGCGTTCCGGCAGCCAGCGCACCCAGCAGGATGCGGGCAGCCTTGTCGGCCATCAGCGTGATGTTGCGGACTTCTTGGGCAGATTTGCCCAGCGCGATAAAGCCGTGATTTCGCAGGTAAATCGTCTTCGGAGCGGCATTGTATCCGTGAATGTAGGCGATGACCTGGTCGCGCAGGGCGCGGGCCAGCGGCAGGCCGGGGTCGACATACGGAACGCAGCAGGGAGCGACGCCGCAGACGACGATTTCATCGGGAAACAATCGCCCGCCGCTCTGCACGGCATCCCAGCCCTGGCGGGAGCAAAGCAAGGCATTGATCGACGTGACGTGCGTGTGACCGACAAATTCAATGCCGGGCAGGGTCAGCAGGTAGGCGTGCAGCAGCGTCTCCACCGAAGGCATCCGGCCATTCCCGCCGACACACGCGCTGAGCAGCAGGTCTTTGGTTTCCGTATCGGAATACTCACGCGCGGCGTTCAGCGAGGCCAGAACCGGGGCGAAGCGAACTTCACTCACCTGCTCCCCAGTCAGTGTTCGCAGCTCCGAGCCGCTGGCCTTAACCAGAAATGTGTCGCTGTCGAGGCGCGCAGACGTGTTGCCTTCGCCCAGAATGGCCCAGTCGTGGGCCGGGTCGCCTAGGATGTGAGACAAGTCAAGCAGTTCGGTGAGTTTTGTATCTGGATCAGGCATGATTTTTGCTGTCACTCCTCCGGCATGGGGCGACGGGAGGGGCGGCGCGAAGGGCGCGCGGCGGCTTCCGCGCGCAGTTTGATCAGGCGCGGCAGGGCCTGGAAATGAATGTACAGCCACCAGCCGAAGCCGACCAGCGCCAAAAGCGCGCCCGCGCCCCAGTATTCCAGCCCCGGCTGCGCGAATACGCCGACGCCCAGCCCGGTAAAAAGCAGCGCGGTCAGCCCCGGCAGCCAGAGACCGCCCGGCATCCGAAAAGGCCGCGCCCGCTCCCGATCCTTCAGCCGCAGGGCGATGACGGCAGCGGCGGCGAACGCATAGATAAACGCTTCCGTCGCGGCGGCCAAATTGACCAGCAGCACGAAGCGCTGCGTCCAGTAGACAATTAAAGAAACCGCAAGAGCAACGATATAGACCACAAACACGGCACGATCCGGCGTATTGAATCGAGTGGAGATATTGGAAAGGCTTTTCGGCAGCACTTGATCTCGCGCCATGCCGTACAAAAAGCGGCTGACGCCCATCAATCCGGCATTGAATGTCGTCAGCGACATGCAGAGACTCGTGCCGATCATCCACCAGCGGCCTGCTGACCCGAAAACCGCGCCCGCGAACACGAGATGCGGAACGGCCTCCCGCGCCGTCGTTGTGCCGAACAAGGCTCCACGCCCCGCCCCTGGCAGGCCTGCAAACATGGCCGTTGAAACTAGAGCATAAACCACTGTCAGCAGCCCGACGGCAATCAGCATTCCGACCGGAATGGCGCGGGGCGAGCGGACTTCATCCGCCAGCGGCGTCACCCACTCGAATCCTACAAACAGAAAAATCGCGACCCCGACCGCCTGAAATAACGGCCCGATGCCGCCCGTATGCAGCGGCTGAGGAACCTGAAAATGGGCATGGGAAAGCGCCAGAATGCTGAGAAGCACAATGGACGCGACCACTGAAAAAGTGACAATGCTTTGGAATGCGCCTGCGATCTTCAATCCGCGAAAATTGATCGCCGTTGCCAGCGTCAGCATCAGGAAAATCCACCAGGGCGGCGAAACGGCGGGCAGGGCCGCGCTCAGGACATGGGACAGCACGTAGGCCTCCGTGCCGACCACCAGCGTCACCACCGACATATACGTCAGCGCGGCCACCAGTGAAATCTTTTCCCCAAACGCCCGGTGAATGTAGAGCCGGATGCCGTTGACGCTCGGCCACATGCCGTTGAGCTCTGAGAACGCGGCGGCAGCCAGCGCGCACAGGCCGCCTGCGATGAGAACGGCAATCCACCCGGCGTCTCCTGCCAAGTAGCAGCACATCTGCACGACAACCAGAAACGTGGACGAGGCGAACGTCAGTCCCGCGCTTGTGGAAACCACTGTTGCCAGCCCAATACTTCGCTTTAGATGCGGAGTTTCTACTCCCATAGCATTGCAATCACGAAATCCAGGCGCACGATGTCCGACTCCGCTCCTTGAATTCGCAGCGTTCCGGCGTTGTAAGGATCATTGGGAGAAAGCTCGCCGTAAAAAATCTGGGTGAGAATATCACCGGTCGCTTGCAGCACGAGGTCAGCGGCAGCGGGCGCGGCAGGCTGCGTCGTGACCGCGCCATCTCTAGTTAAAAGCGTCGCGTCCGTGCCGAGATCAGTCGCCTGGACATGCATTGTCCGGTTCCAATCCTTAATCATCGCCATCAGGCGGGCATTGTCGTTGCAGCTTCGCGCAAACGATTCCAGGCTATCTTGCAGTTCGTCGGCAGGTGTCATAAGTCTCTCTCTATTCAGCAGGGGCAGTAACTCGCGGAAGATGAAATCCGGGCCAACGACGACCGGGCGAACGAAATCCGGGGCGATAAACGCCCCGTCTGGGAAAGGCAACCGTCCTGCGGACGAAAGAGGAAGCCCCAATATGCTCCTGCGTCCGCAGGACGCTTGCACTTCGTAGACAGGCCGTTCATCGGCCCGGCCAAATCGCCCCGGACATCATCGCCTCTGTCCGATTTGATACTCCTCGGTTTTCCATTCCCTCGCGCTTTGCTCCGCGCGGGTTTGCGCGGCTTCAATTCAGCCGGTGAAATGCGCCACGCCAGCCCAGACGTTCAATCCAGCCCTCGTAGTCGCCCGGCGTGATTTCATTTAGCGGTTTTTCCATCAATGCTACCAGAGCGGCTTCCATCAAGTTTGTGCCACCGGAAACGCCGTCCATTTCCGGGGTCGTCGTGGCGATCCAGGCGATGCCGGCTTCGCGCAGCCGGGCCATCGTTTGCGGGCGGGTGGTATTGGTGACAACCCCTTTTCCCGCGCACTGCTCCGGCAGGTGGCGCAGGATCAGATGTGCGTCTCCGGCAATCACGTCTGCGTCGTGGTAATACTTCGCATAGCGGGCGTCTGCCTGCGGCGTATCCTGAGAAGCGCCAGTGGGATACAGCATATGGAAGGGGACAGTGAGCAGGCGCGAGCGGTATTTACGGGCTAATTCTTCAATTTCGGGCAGCGTCGTTAGGGGGAAATCCAGACCGATGTTGAAGATCAAATCACCGAACACGCAGGGACAGCCGAGTTCCACAAAGGCTTCCGCCATGCCGAAGCGGTCCAGGGCGCTCACCATCAGCACTTTTGTTTGGGAAGTAATGATCCCCTGTGCCGCCAGCTCGCGCACCACCCGGCGCTCCAAAGTGTTTTTCAGGCCGCTGCCGTCTACGATAGGTGTTCGCGCTGCTGCTTCGGTGAGACGCTGGCCGTCGCCGATGATAAACTGCTCGCCGCCAACCGATAAATAGATGTCAATACCGCCCAGCCCCAGCGCGTCAACCTGTCCGTCCAGTTCCTCGATGCGCCGCCGGGCTTGGTCCATGTTCCCGTCCATACCTTCACGCGCAAGCTGCATCGGCTGACCCGCCAGCGTGATTTCGCGGGAAAAATCTCCGGTCGCCGATCCCAGGCTGACGCTGACCACCTGCTTCTTTGCGTTTTTCATTGAGGTCATTTTACCTTCCGCTGGCCTGAAATTTATGCCGGTGCGGCAGTTCATAGAAAACGGGCGGTTGAAACCGCAGCAACGAAGGCGCAAAACCGGCCTTCGCCGGTTAGAAATTCAATTCCCTAGTCCGCGAAGGCGGACTTCGTGAACTGGTTGCTGCGATTTTAATCGCCCATCCATTGTTATTTCTATTTTCTCAATTTTGCCTGTAAAATGTTTCCGTGGGAAAAGAATTCCGGGCGACGGCACGGGCCTGCTCCCAATCGGATACCGCGCCGGAAGCCACTAATTGACCCAGCAGGTTGCCAATCGCGGTGGCTTCCGATGGGCCGGCGATGACCGGGATGCCGCAGGCATTGGCGGTCAACTGGTTCAGCAGCCGGTTTTGCGAGCCGCCGCCGACAATGTGCAGGGCATCAAATTGAAATCCCAGCAGTTCTTCCAGATTGTTCAGCGCCTGTTGGTAGGCGGCGGCCAGGCTGTCCAGGCAGCAGCGAAGGAGGGGGCCGACGCCTTTGGGAAGGCTCTGGCCGCTCTCAGCGCAGGCCGCGCGAATCTCCGCCGCCATGTCCGCAGGGGCCAAAAAGCGGTGCGCGGTGGCGTCTACACGGGGGCCGTCCGGGGGCGCGGTTTCGGCTAGGGCAGCGAGTTCCGAGTAGGAATATTCCAGCCCTCCCGTGGGCGTGAGCGAGCGGCGGCATCCCTGCACCAGCCACAGGCCCATGATGTTTTGCAGAAAGCGTACCGTGCCGCCGACGCCGAGTTCATTGCTGAAGCCTTTTTGAAAGGCTGCTTGAGAAAGATTAGGTTCCGGCAGCTCAACACCCAGCAGAGACCAGGTTCCTGATGACAGAAATGCCCAGCGCGTCCCCGGCATGGCGGGCGTGGCGGCAACCGCGGAGGCGGTGTCGTGTGTGCCGACGGCATAGACCGGGATGCCGCTATTGGTTACGCCCAGCGCGCTTCCAGCGGGAACGATCTGGCCGAGAAACTGCGACGGCAGGCCGAGACGAGTCAGCAGCGACGGCTCCCATGCCCGCGTCCGGGGATCGACCATTTGCGTGGTGCTGGCATTCGTGATTTCGCCCGCGAAGCTGCGGCCAGTCGTGAGTCGGTGGTGGAGCAGATCAGGCATCATCAGCAGGTGCGCGGCCTGGTCGAGCAGTCCCGGCGCGCGCGTTTGACAGGCATACAACTGGTACAGCGTATTGAACGGCAAGAATTGAATGCCGGTCGTGGCCCAGATGTCTTCCGGGGACACAATTTCATGTACGGCCTGCATCGCGGGGGAATGCCGCCGCTCGCGGTAATGGACGGGGGCTTCCAGCAGGTGGCCCTGAGCATCCAGCAGGCCGAAATCCACGCCCCAGGTATCCACGCCTACCCCCTGCAATTGCCCTGCCTGCATCTCGGCACGGGCCAGCAGTCCGTCAACTTCCGCGCCGATGCGGTCAATCTCCCAGCGGCGCACTGCGTCCGGGCCAACATCGTCTTCGCCCTGCCCGGTTGCAAATCGGCCTATTTCTTCCAGGGAAAGCCGCTGCCCGTCAAAATGCCCCAGGATGCCTCGCCCGCTTTCCGCGCCGAGATCAAATGCCAGATAATGCTGCGCTGCTGCCGTCATCGAGTGGGTTCCTAAATCGGAAACGTGCGGTAGCCCGCATGGCCCGTCGCCAGAAAATACAACGCCCACAGGCAGGAAACCGTGTAGTCGCCCAGCACCAGGCCAATAAAAAACGGCAGGGCAGTGCGGTAGGTCTTGACGCCGCCGTAGCGCAGAATCAGCGTTTTGCACAGCCAGCCCAGCAGCACGGGAAACCATATCCATGTCATCGTATCCGTGCTGCCGACGGCGTAGCCGATGGGGTGCAGCAGCCACCAGGAAAAGCGCGTTCGCAGAAGGCCCAGAAGCAGCACAATTGCCAGTCCAAACATTGACGCGGAAATTCGTCCGCTGTCCGGCGGCTTTGGGTTGTTCAGCCAGCCTTGCAGCTCGTCAAAGCCGAAATGGCCCTGGCCGGTGCGCCAGACATTCATGGTCGCGTTGCCTGCCCCAAAATGATAGTAGATTCCCAGGCAGGAGACCCAGGCGGCCAGGCAGCCCACAAGAATGGCGGCCAGAATGGCCCCGGTCAGGTGGCGCGGGTTCATCGGGCGCGGCGCGGCGGCGTCGGCAATTTTCATCGCTTCCATCTCCGCCGGCTGTGCCAAGCACCGCAAATCCGAATCAAACCAGCGGGTCAGGGAAAAGGCCGTCAGCTCCTGCGGCAGCAAAGACCGGGAGCCGCCGAAGCTGACAATGACTGAGTGTGCCCCGACCCATCCCCCGGCTCCGCCCGGCCCCCAGGGCAGGCCGGCTTCCGCCCGAATGCGCGACATGGCGAGGGCAAACAGCAAAAACAGCAGGAAAAACAGCAGCGAAATCCCCAGGGAAAGGCCGAGGGCCACGCCGAAGCCAACCAAAAGCGCAGAAGAAAGAAACAGGCCCAAATAGGCGGTCCGGTAAGCCATCGGCTCCCCGGAATCATCCACACTTGTATCGCCCCGGAACGCCTTACGCCAGGTCTCCGCTAAATGCGGGCGGGCCAGCCACACCGAATAACAGGCCAGGCCGACAAATGCGCCGACGCCCTGCTCGGCAATGTAGGGCATATGTGCCAGCGTTGGCCCCGCGCCCGGATCGCGGAAGCCAAAAGCCGTTGCGCCGACTGCTTGCAGCTTGGTAAACAGGTAAAAGAACCAGCAGGAAAAAGACACGTCCAGCGACAGCAGATAAGTCAGCCCCACCACCAGAGGATAAAAGGCCAGCGTTGTGAAGCCGATGGCATTCCAGGGTGTGTTTGTGATGCCGGTGTCCAGCCGCAGCCCCAATTCAGGCTTAATCGGAAGGTAGGGCAGGGTGGGAAGCAGCGTGAAATGGGTTGCCGCCAGACTTTCAATCACTGCCGGCAGAGCCGCGCCCAGCCAGAGCAGGCGATTGGTCCAAAGGGAAGTGCTGCCGCCGTCGCGCGTGATTTCCAGCGGAATGATCACAATGGGAAAAATCA
Source organism: Capsulimonadaceae bacterium (assembly GCA_965277095.1). Classification (GTDB taxonomy): domain Bacteria; phylum Armatimonadota; class Armatimonadia; order Armatimonadales; family Capsulimonadaceae; genus JANXMY01. The sequence goes on along the minus strand of OZ255718.1, from coordinate 617,107 downwards.
GCCGCTCGCGATCCACCCACTGCCGCCGCATCAAAGCCGCGATGCAGTAAAAGCAAAACAGCAGTGTAAAGATGAACCCGGTCCAAACCGCAATCGGCTCCGCCCATGCCGCCAGATGCGCCGGTGTAAACAGGGAGGATTTGCCCGCGTAATACTCCGGGATCACCGACGGGTCCGGCACGGCCCACGCGGGAAGGAAGCGGTGCCAGTTCTCCCATTTGTTTTCATGGGTCGCAAAGTGTTTCCAGCCCACCAGGGCGGGGGTCAAAAACTGCATCATTCCGATGCCGCCGATGGTGATTGCCACGGTATTCATGGTGTAAATCGTCATCAGCTCCGCCTGCGAAAGTGCGCGCTGCGGCCAAAGCTTTTTAATCGCCAGATTGATTCCGATCAGCGCCAGCAGGGCAAACAGCACGGCCATCGGCAGCGACATCGCCGCCAAATCGGGGCCGCTCGCCACGATTTCCGTGTATTCCAGCCAGAACATCAGCAGCGGAATGAGCAGCAGGCCAATGATCCAGGCGCGGGGCGTGATCCGGCTCCAGCGCGGCGTTTCCGGCGACGTATCGGCGGGAAAGCCAGGATCGCTCGGACGTTTTTGCATCAAAGACATAAGGCAATAGTAACACACGCACCGTCCGGTGTCAACGGTGCAGTCAGGAGGTTTGCCCTGCCTGCCCGGCGGGTAGAGTACTCATGTATTGATCAGTCATCATCGGCGTATCCGACAAAGGAGTGGAAACCCATGTCACACTTGTATGCTTCATTTGCCGATGCCTCGCTGGCGGAAAAAGCGGCGGGAGCGCTGCTGGATTACGGCGTTCGCCAGGAAGACCTCAGCCTGGTCGCTCACGATGATTACGGCACGACGCGGCAAACCTACGGGGCGGAAACGGCAGGGACGGAATATAGCGAGTACCCGGTCGCTCCTGTCGGCATGATGGGGGCCGGGATTGGGAGCGGGATCGCCCTGCCGGGGACCATCGGCGCGTATGATACGGCAGTCGCCGCGTCGGGCGACATGAACCCGCTGGATCAGGGCGGGCCTGATTCGCCGGCCAGCAACGCGGATTTGTCGGCCAAGCAGGGTCTCAGTACCACGACACCGGAGGATGCCGGAGAAGGGGCAGTGAAAGGAACCGGCATTGGTCTGGGCCTCGGCATTCTGGCCTCTCTGGCGGCTTTGGCCGTTCCCGGCTTCGGTCTGGTGCTGGGCGGCGGCGCACTGGCGGCAGCCATCGGGGCGACGGCGCTGACGGCGGGTGCGGGCGCGATTGCAGGCGGTGTGACAGGCTACTTGAAGGAGCAGGGCGTTCCCGGCGAAGCCGCCGAGCGCTATCATGGGACGGTGGCAGGCGGCGGCGCGGTGCTGTCGATCAATCTGCCTTCGGGCCAGGTCGACCAGGCGACAGCCCAGCAAGTATTGTCCAAGTACGGCGCGGCGGATGTCAATGCCTACTAAAAGTCTCTTAAAATCACTCAAAACATTCTGAAATCGCCGCTTGACAAGAAAAAGCGGACGTGTTAGAATAGGGGGCGTGGAGATTTCCACGTCCCCTTTTGCATGAGGTAACTCTATGGCCGCCACACCCGTCATTGGACTGGACATCGGATCGCAGCAGATCAAAATCGCCGAACTTCGGCCCGGCAAGACCGGGCTGACAATTACTGCGCTGGGCATCGGCCAGACGCCTCCAGGCGTAATTCAGAACAACATCATTACCGATCCCGCGACGATGGGGGCTGTGATCAAGCAGATCATGCGCGAGAGCGGCATCACGATTAAAAAAGTGGTCGGCTGCATTTCCGGGCAGAATGCCGTTGTCATACGCATCATCGAAGTGCCGCGCATGACCGATTCCGAGCTGAAAGAAACGATGAAATGGGAAGTGGAACGCCATGTTCCCTTTGCACCCAGTGAAACCATGCTGGATTATCAGCCGCTGGTTCAGTACACCGCAGAAGCGCGCAGCGCGCCGAACATTGAAGTGCTGCTGGCGGTGGCCCAGCAGGATGCCGTCAATAACTATTTGAATGCCATTTATGCGGCGGGCTTGGACCCGGTCGCCATTGATATTGAGCCGCTGGCCGTCGCCCGTGCCATTCTGGACATCGGTGAGGGCGGACAGCCGGTTGCTCGGCCCCAGTTTTTGCCGGGGCAGGAAATGGCGCTGGATGGCCCGCCCCCGGAGACCGTTGCCATTGTCAACATCGGCGCCGCCAACACCGACATCTCCATTTTCCAGGCTGACCAGCTTACCTTTCCGCGTTCTCTGCCCCTGGCCGGCGACAGTCTGACACGCGCCATCGCCGAAGCGCTGCAATATACGCCGGAGCAGGCCGAGCGCGTCAAACGCGAATATGGAACGGTGCAGCTTGACCGCATGGCCGTCTACACCGGAACGCATTACGAAGGCGAAGGCGGCTTTGACGATGCGCCGCAGTTTGACGAGGAGGGCGGCTTTAATCTCAACGAAGAGGGACAAGACCATCCTTTTGACCTCAATGCCGGTGATGATGCCGCGTTCGGCGAAACCGGCTTCCGCGCGACGCCCAGCGGACGTCTCGGCGAGCCGCAATTTGATGATTTGGAGCGCACGCAGCCGATGTCGCGCCGCACCCTGAACCTGGCTAAGCCTTTGCCGTCGGAGCCGCTGCCATTTATGTCGTCGGGTCTGGCCGACTTCGGCCTGCCGCCGATGGAAGGCACAGTGGACGCGGATAAACTGCGGGACGACATTTTTGAAGCTATTGCGCCCGTACTGGGGGAACTCGCCTCTGAATTGCGCCGTTCTCTGGATTATTACCGCAGCCGGGGCGCGCAGATTTCCGTGGACCGCGTGCTGCTGACCGGCGGCACCGCCAACCTGACGAACCTGGCGGCTTTTTTGCAGAATGAATTGCAGCTTCCGGTCGCTGTGGCTAATCCGCTGGCCGCGCTGCCGGTGACGTCCAAACAATATGATCCTTCGTATCTGCCGCTGATCGGCCCGGCCTTCACGGTGGCGGTCGGCCTGGCGGCGCGCGATGCCGTGTTTGGTGCCAATCCCTTGCCGAAAGCGCCGAAAGCGCCTAAAGTCTCCCGTAAAGCTGCGGCGGCTGCCGCGACCGGCGCAAGCGCCTAAAGACCATTATGCTGCGAATTAACCTTCTCCCTGCTTATGTTAGCCAGCGACGCATCACCCGGCGCTTGTCGGCGATTTTTGCTGTTCTGGTCGCGCTGAGCGTTGTGCTTCCCCTGGCCTATTACGCCAAACAGCAGCACGACTTGACCGTTCTGCTGGCGCAGGCGGACGACGCAGAAAAAAACAAGGCGATCACCGACACGCGAAAAGCGCAGGCGGCCGCCGTTCTGACCGCTGTGCAGCCTACCCAGGCCAAGCTGGATTTCGTCACTGCTGTTCACGCTTACAATCGCCAATGGGTTGCTCTTTATAATACGCTGGCCGATACCAGTCCCAAGTCCAGCTTGATCTACACCGATGCGGCGGTCACCGGCTCCACGATGACCATCAAGGCTTTTTCGCCCAGTGTGGACACCGTGGGCCGCTACTTGCAGGCCATGTACCAGGAGCCGGATTTTCAGACAGTTGTGGTAGACAAAGTGCCGGGATACCCGGATAATGTCCGGCATTTGTACTTTTTGAAGGGCAAGCTCGTCTTCGAGGATGGGGGAACGGCCAATGCGGGCGGCTCCGGCTCTTCGGGCAGTTATTCCAGCAGTTCTTCCAGTAGCTCCTCGAACAGTTCTTCCAGCAGCCAGGGGGGCGGACAGGCCGCCGGCAGCGGCGCACCCAGCGGATATGACCCGGAGCATCTGGCCCCGAATGGCCCCACTAATATCCCACCTGACGTTGGCCCGCCTCCCCCGGAGTTGACCGGCGGAGCCACCCCCTCCGGCGGACAGGGCAGTGCCGGGCAGGCCACCGGCGGTTACAGTCAGGCATTTCTTAAGATTGCCGACCGGGGGATCAGCCCGTTTGCCCTCCCGGAAACGCGGGAAGCTATTCGCCGGCAGTATCTGCGTCAGGTTGTGATGCGGATCGCGCCGAAAGGCTTTGGTCTCACCGTCACGGCTACTCTGAAACAGCCGCTTACGCCTCCCAGTCTGCCCGGCACCGCTCCGGCGGCCACGCCCGGCAGAAGCTCCGGCTTCGGCGGCTCTTCTTCCGCCGCAAGCTCAGGATAACGTTATGAAAACAAATCGTATCAATCCGCTTGTGGTCGCTGTGATCGGCGGCGTCCTTTGTTTGATGGCGATTGCCGGCATTCTGTTTGGATTGATCAGGCCAACGCAGGATAAAATCACTGCCGCACAGTCCCGCTATGATGCAGCTCATCCCGACAGCCTGCCATCCGCCCAGCTTGCGGCGCAAAAGCTGCTGGAGGCCAACACGCTCAAAGCAAAGATGACCCAGTACACCTGGGCGCAGGTGGATGCCGCTTTGATGCCGCGCTACGACGTCAGCAATCGTTTCGGTGCGCTCAAGCAGCTTACCTACGAATTGACTCAGTATCTCGGCCCGGATTTGGAGCGCCATGCCCGCTTGTCCGGGGTGCGTTCCACGCCTAGTTTCAACTTGCCGGCCCCGCCGGTCAACCCCAATGATATCACCAATGCGCCGGTTGTTATTCCGCTCGGAACTGTGACAGACATTGGGCATTTCCGGGCTATTCTTACCAATGTTTACAATTGGCAGTACTTCAACCGCCTGGTGCTGATTGATAATCTGGCCCTGCACGGCAACAGCCCATACATGCAGGGCGCTTACACGGCAACCCTTTTCATCTTTCCGCAAAACGATACCAAGCTTCCGCCGCCGATTGCCGCCGCCGGCGGCGGCCCGCCGGCCACGCCAGGCCGTTCCAGTTCCGGGTTTGGCGGGACTTCCTCCAGCGGGCAAAGTGGAAGAACTCCGGGCAGATAAAGATTTCTGAAGGCTTTTCGGGTAGAAAGACTCCAACAGAACACGACTCTCGGTAATGTAAGGATAAGGGCTGAATGGACTGGCTGAAAGACAAAAAAAATCTGCCGATTGTGGTTGGCGTCGCGGTGTTCTTCCTGCTGGCCGCCGGCGGTTTCATCGCTTTTGAGACCGGCTTGATCGGCGGAGCGCCTGCTCCGGTGGCGGAGGCGCCGCAAGCCCCACGGACTGCGGGGGGGCCACCGCCCGGCCTCACCCCTGCGCCCGGCAGACCGTCTCCGTCCGGCCCCGGCCGAGGGCGGCCCGGTACGCCTCCCGGTGTCCGAACCGCGTCGGCCACTCCCGCTGTGCCGGCGGTCCCGGTGGCTCCCGCGCTGGTCAATCCCGCCGTTGGGCCGGACCCATTCAGCATTCCCGGCGGGCAGGTGATTATGGCAAAACGGTCCAGCGGCGCGGACGCCAGCCCTACCGGGATGAAGCTGCCCCTGCGCGACCTGCTGCCGGTCTATAATTTGTTCACGATCCATCCCCCTGCCCCGCCGCCTACAATAGACATTGCAGGAAATGATCCGGGCGCACAGAATTACCGCCTGACCGGGATTGAGAATTCCGATGGCGGCATTCTTGCGATTCTGGAAACCAGCGGCCAATCGCAGACGGTCAAACCGGGTGATGGCCTGCCCGATGGCGGCAAAGTCTTGTCCATCCAGGCCACCAGCGTGACCTTGCGGACGCCCGGCGGCAGCACGGTTTCCGTGCCGCTGACATCGGGAGCCGGGCCCGTCGATCAGTCAAACGGCCAGGACCCGAATGCGTTCAACCAGGGCCAGGCGATGCCGTTCGGCCAGTAACCCGTTCCGCCGGGCCGAAACAAAAACCACAATGAACAAAGTTTCGCGAAACAGAATTTTGCGCCGAATGCCGATACCAATACTGCTGGCCTCTGCCGCGCTTTGTCTGCTGGCCTCTGCCGCGCTTTGTCCGCTGGCCGCGCACGCGCAATCTGCGCTATCCCGCGCCGCAAAACCAACTCTGCCCATTAAAGACGCGGGCCAGTACCAATTTACGAAAATCGGCGTGAAACATTATGACGCCGGAGTCATGGCGGATTTGATTACAAGGCCGGAGGGCATCATTGTGGTGCCGCCGAACTTTGTTGTTCCTGCTAATCCGTCCGCCTCGTCCGGCCCCGCTCTGACGCCGGCGAAAGCCGTGGTCTCGGCTCAGACAAATATCCAGGCAAATGTTCTGCCAAATGTCCAGGCAAATGTTCTGCCAAATGTCCAGGCAAATGTTCTGCCAAATGTCCAGGCAAATGTCCAGGCAAATGTCCAGGCAAATGTTCTGCCGCCGGGCGTCCGCCGAATCTTCGTTCTCGAAAGCGACAATTCTCTGGTGATTGAGGCCACGCCGGACGGCCTCGCCCAGCTTTCTCTTTCCGAAGTCAAAGGAACCAACCAACCATGAAACTCCATTTGAAACCAATTCTTTGCCGCCGCACACTGGCGCTTACCCTGGGCGGCCTGGCACTGCTCGGACTCGCGACTCCCGCCGTTCGGGCGCAAGATGCTGCGACCACCGCGCCGACCAAGCCGATTTCGCTGAATCTGCACAATGTGCCGATCCAAACCGCGCTTCAGCTTTTGTTTACCGGAGCCGGCATTCGCAACACCAGCATTGCCAGTGATGTGCAGGGCTTCGCCAACATCAATGTCAGCGACGTTCCCTTTGATCTGGCCCTGCGTACCCTGCTCAGCTCGGTCAATCCGCCTTTGAGCTCGGATGTGATAGACGGGGTTTATACGATCCGCGTGGCGCGCCCAGTCCCGCCTCCGGCTCCGGTCGTTCAAAATACCGTGGCTAACGCAGACCCGAACGCGACCGGCAATGCCAGCACCGACAACCAGCCCAAGCGATTTTATAAAATTCCGATTGACAAATATGATGCGTATTACATCGCGCGCCTGCTCGGCGCGCAGGGCATTGTGCAGGTCGGGGTCAATGATGTCATCTCCGGCGGCGGGGGCGGTCTCATCAACGGACTCGGTGGTAACAACAATAATCGTAATGGCGGCAATAGCGGCTTTGGCGGCAGCACCGGCTTTGGCGGCAATAGCGGCTTTGGCGGCAGCAGTCCCAGCATCACTTCGATTGGCGGCGGTAACACCGGCGGGTTCGGTGGCGGCGGCGGTTATGGTGGTGGTCGCGGCGGTGGTGGCTTTCGGTCTTACAGCTTGACCCGATAAAAACTGCGAACAAAAACTGCGAACAAAAATCGCATAGAAGAATTGCATAGAAGAATTGCATAGGAGAACATGACATGCGCTTTTCTCAAAAACGACTGGGCCTGTCAGCGGCCTGCTGCGGCCTGCTGACACTGGGCGGGCTGACAGCGGGGACGCTGCCTGCCTTTGCCCAGAGCGCCGCGGAATCCGGCAAAACCGTCAGCATTGATGTCGCCGGAGCCGAACTTCAAGTTGTGCTGAATATGCTGGGACGCCAGGCCGACATTGAGACGGTTGTGCAGAACGGCGACGTCCCGTTCAAGCTGATCAACGTCCATCTCAAAGATGCCGGCTTGCCCAAAGCGCTGCGAACCATTGCTCTGAGCGCGGGCGCGAAATTTACCCGCAATGATGACGGCGTTTATGTGTTTGAGCCGAACTCCGGCCCGGCTTTTGCGTCCTCTGCCGCCGCGTCCGCGGATGCTTCGCCGCAGCTTGTGGCCGCTGCTCCGCAGGCTGCCCCTTTGCAAAACTCGAGGAATGACGATCCCGAATCGCACTTTGCTCCCGGCGACCTGCACTGGCAGAGTCTGGTGCTTCAACACGCTGTCCCCAGTGAGCTTTTGAAGATGATGCACTGGGACCGCGATCTGGTGGAACAAACGCCTTTCACGGCGCTGCAAATGCCGGAAGCGCATCCGGTCCTGTCTTCCACGCAGCCGGTTGTGGTGAACCAGCCGTCTTATCCGAATTACCCTTCCGTTCCTATCGGCACGGGCAATGCAATCTCCAACAGTGCAAACTACGCACATCGCACCGCCGATCCGGCGTCGCCCGACCAGGCCAACCAGTTCCCCGGCAACGGCGGCGGCTTCAATAATGGCGGCGGTTTTAACAACGGTGGCGGTTTTAACAACGGCGGCGGCGGATTTAATGGCGGCGGATTTAACGGCGGTGGCTTCAATAATGGGGGCGGCTTGAACCCCTTTCAGCAGGGGCAGAATGGGAATGGCCAGAATGGAAACGGCCAGGGTGGGGGGGGCGCATTGCCCACGGGCGTCGCCCGCATCTTTGCCCTGCAAAGCAACAACTCCCTGCTGATCGAAGCAACCCCGGAGGGCTACAATCAAGTCAAACAGATTGTCAAGATTCTCGACGTTGCACCGCGCCAGGTAGAAATCAAAGTGGAATTTGTCACCGCCAGTGTTGCCGATGTCGACAACCTCGGCATCAACTTTGACCTGGTTCCCTACCCTGGTTTGGAACTGGCCAGCAATCAGGGAAACTCGACGATTTCAAGCGCCGCCCCTCCGACTTTCCTGCAATATGCAACGGGAAATCTGGTCGCCCAGTTGTACCAGACTCTGACCCGCACCCGCGGCAAAGTCGTTGAGGCTCCACTCATTACAACAACAAACAATGTCACGGCCACCATTCAAGTCAACACTCAGGTTCCCTTTTTCACCACGACCGTTGTTTCCAATGGTGGCTTGAACGGCGGCACGACACAGGGCCAGCAAGCGAATTTTCTTCAGCTTCAGACCGGATTGACCGTGACGCCGCGTATCAACAGCGACGATTCAGTGACGCTCAATCTCAACCCGCAAATCACGGATACCACCGGGCAGTCGGCGGTTGGCGGCATCCCGCCGACCATCACACAGACCTTGACGACCCTGCGGACCGTTCGCAGCGGCGACACGATGGTTCTCGGCGGCCTGGTTCGCAAGCAGGAAACATCGTCCACCCAGCGCATTCCAATTCTGGCTGACCTGCCTATTCTGGGCAACCTGTTCCGCACCCGCTCCAAACAGACCAACGACCAGGAGCTGCTGATCTTTGTGACACCGACCATTATCGGCGAAAGCAATGACAGCGCGACCGCCAATGCAAACGCCGGCGAGAGCGTAACCGTCACGCCGTAAGACAGGTGCCTAGCCCCCCGCCCCAGAATTGGGGCGGGGGGCTTTTTCAGGTATAATCCCCGCATGTTTAGATTTCTTACCGCCGGCGAGTCGCATGGCCCGGCTCTCACAGCCCTGATTGAGGGCGTCCCCGCCGGATTGCCGCTGACCGCCGAACCCATCAACATTCAGCTCAAACGCCGCCAGGGCGGCTACGGACGCGGCGCGCGCCAGAAAATCGAATCGGACACTGCCGAAATTTTGTCGGGCATCCGCTTTGGCCTGGCGATGGGCAGCCCGATTACCCTGGTCGTCCGCAACCGGGACTGGGCCAACTGGACTGTCAAAATGTCCGTGGAGCCGCTTGCTGAAGGGCAGGCCCCGCCCGAAATCACCGTGCCGCGTCCCGGCCATGCCGACTATACGGGCATGATGAAGTTCGGCCATGATGACCTGCGAAACACTTTAGAGCGATCTTCCGCCCGCAACACGGCGACACTGGTGGCCGTGGGCGCGGTCGCGCGCGTTTTGCTGGCCGAATTCGGCATCTCCGTGGCATCCCATGTCGTCAACATCGGCGGAGTCAAAGCCAGCGCCGATGGGCTTGATCTGCGGCAGGTCGGGGAACTGGCTGAAGACAGCCCGGTGCGGGTCGCCGACAAAACCGCCGAAGCGGAGATCATCGCAGCGATTGACGCCGCGAAAAGCCGGGGAGACACGCTCGGCGGCACGTTTGAAGTGGTTGCACTCGGCCTGCCCGTCGGCCTGGGGTCTTATTCGCAGTGGGACACGCGCATTGACGGCAAACTGGCACAGGCGCTGATGTCTATCCAGGCCATCAAAGGCGTGGAGGTCGGCATCGGCTTCGGCGCGGCGGACGTTCCCGGCTCGCAGGTGCATGATGCCTTTTTCTACGACCAGGCCAGCGGCGAAGACGCCGCTCGGTTCCGGCGCGGCTCCAACAATGCGGGCGGGACGGAAGGCGGCATTTCCAACGGCGAGCCGCTCGTCATCCGGGCCGTGATGAAGCCGATTGCGACCCTGATGAAACAGCTTCCGTCGGTCAACCTCCAGACCAAAGAAGGCGTCCCCGCGTTCGCCGAGCGCTCCGATGTCTGCGCCGTCCCTGCCGCCGCCGTCGTCGGCGAAGCGATGGTCGCCATTGTTCTTGCTGACCTGATGCGCGAAAAGTTCGGCGGTGACAGCCTGCGCGAGATGCGCGCCAACTACGACAGCTATCAGGCGACTCTGGCCGCCCGAACCGCGCGGTAGAAGGAGGACTCAGATGACAGTCACATTGGAAATCCCGTCCGAGATGGAAGTTCTAGTATCAGAAAATGCGGCTTTGCAAGGGCAGGCGGTCAGCGATTATTTGCTCACGCTGGTAGAAACCGGCCTTTATGAAGACTCGGAAATGTCTACTGAGGAGCAGGACGAAGAAATAGCAATTCTTCAAAAGCGAATTCAGAATCGTTTATCTGGAGACAAAGGTATTCTTCTAGCGGACTATTGGGCAGACGTTTTGGCAAAGCGCAATGCACGCACACAGCATTCAATCGCGGAGAATGGTGCATGAGCGACTCGGAAAGTTATGCGATTCGTATTCATCGCCAGGCAGCGGCGGATATGGACGAAGCGCATAATAGGATGGCAATTTTCAGCGGCACTTTGTATGCGGATACCTGGCAGAATGGCTTACGGGACGTGCTGGCTTCCCTGGCTGTCAATCCATCCCGGTATCCATTGGCCCATGAACAGCGCTTATTTCGTAGTGCCGTGCGTGTCTACCCTTATCGCTTTCGACCGGGTAATGTGATTTATCGCATCTTATACGAAATTGTTGCCGAGGAATTGGAATCGCCTTACGTTCATATTCTACACATTCGCCATGCCGCGCGAAAGCCGATGACGCGGACGGAAGCGCGGAAAATAGAAGATGAGTAATGCCACCCGCCGAAGCATTGTCCTGATTGGCTTCATGGGAACCGGCAAAAGCGCCGTAGGCCGTGCGCTGGCCCGGCGTCTGCAAATGATTTGGCTGGACACCGACACGGAGATTGAGCGCGAGGCAGGCAAAAGCATTCCGCAGATTTTCGCAGAGGAAGGCGAAGCGGCCTTTCGGGCGCGCGAGACCGCTGTTTTGTCTGCTTTGTCTCCCCCCCATGGGGATAGGGTGAGGAGAAATTTCGTTCTCTCCACCGGAGGCGGAACGCCTTTGCGGGCCGAAAATGCCGCACTGCTCACGCAGCTCGGAACGATTGTCTGGCTTCAAACTTCCGCCGAAGCGATTGTCGCCCGCATCGGCCCGGATTTCCGCACGCGGCCCTTGCTGGCGGACTTTCAGGAGAACCCGCAGGAGCGCATCCAGAGCCTGCTGGCCGTCCGCGCTCCCCATTATGCGGCCCTGGCGGATTTCGCGCTTGATACCTCCGATTGTGCCGGCCCGGAAGAGGCAGCAGAAATTCTCGCTTTGCTGGCTTCCTGTTAAAGAATGACCCAACCGACACACACTGTTTCCGTTCACCTCGGCGAGCGCTCCTACGACATTCTTGTTGGGCGTGGCTTTCTGGCCTTTCTCGGCCCGGAACTGGCCGCCCGTCTGCCTCATCATTCCGGGGAACGCGGGGCGCTGGTGGTTTCCAGTCCGGCGATTGCCCGCCGCTACGGTGCTGCGGTGACGGCAAGCCTGCTGTCCGCCGGGTTTCGCGTTTCCGCCGTCTCGGTGCCTGCGGGCGAGGGGTCCAAATCCGCCGCCGGCCTGGGCCGTCTCTACCAGGCTCTCTACCAACAGGCGGCAGACCGGCGCACAATCGTGGTTGCCCTCGGCGGGGGCGTCATCGGTGATTTAGCCGGGTTTGCCGCCGCCACCTACACGCGCGGGCTGGACTTTGTGCAGGTTCCAACCACGCTTCTCTCCCAGGTGGACAGCAGCGTGGGCGGCAAAACCGGGATCAACTTCGGCAGCGCTAAAAACCTGATCGGCGCTTTCCATCAGCCGCGCCTGGTGGTGATTGACCCGGAGACGCTGCAAACGCTGCCCGCGCGCGAGCGTCGCTCCGGCCTCGCGGAAGTGATAAAATATGGTATAATTGCCGACAAAGATTTCTTTGGCCTGCTGGAACGGGAAATCGCCGGGCTTTTAGACCTGACTTCGCCGCATCTGGACTACGTTTTGGCCCATTCCTGCGCCCTCAAAGCGCGAGTGGTGGAGCAGGATGAGCGCGATGAGGGCCTGCGGGCAATCCTGAACTTCGGCCACACCGTCGGCCATGCACTGGAAGCCGTGACGCAGTACAAAGTTTACACGCACGGCGAGGCAATTGCTCTGGGCATGGTGTCGGCGGCGCTGATCGGCGAAGAAGTGGATGTGACCCGGCCTGAAGACACGGCGGCGGTGGTTTCTCTGCTTCGCGCAGCAGGTCTGGGAGTGCGCCTGGACGCCCGCCTTGACCACGGCGAAATCCTGCGAGCATTGGCCTGGGACAAGAAATCGGTTGGCGGCGCGGCCCGCTTCGTGCTGGCCGAGGAGATTGGCCGTGCCACCCCCGGCCACGCGGTTTCAGAAGCAGCCATTCGTACCGCGATGGAACGTCAAGTAAAGCTGAAACCATGACTGAAAAACCGCCTTTCTGGGCCGACATTCTTTTGACATTGTGGGTGCTGGTCGTTGCGGTTTTCTTTTTCGGCGGATACTTTCTGCCTGCCTCCATTGGCGTTTACACGCAGGCCGGTTCGGCGCTGTATGCGCTGATGCTGCTGGTTTCCGTCGGGACGCTGGCCTGGAAATATCTGCACCGGGACGATCAAGCCGAGGGCGATACAAAAAACGCGCGTGAAGAAGCGAAAATAGCGAGATGAAGGCAGGGGTTGTTTTCGGAAACCCGCTGAGGAGAATGGTTTACTTGTCTACCCAGGCGCTCAGTCAACGCTACGAGATTTTAGAAACGGCGGCCGGAACGGACACGCTGCCGTTTGTGGTCTCCAAAGCCCGCGACAAAGAAGAAGGCCGCGTGGTGGCGCTTCTCGTGCTGCCCGCAGACACCTTTGGCGCGGATTCCATCGCGCAAACGGAATTTCAAGCTGCGGTTCGGCGGGCGCAGGACGTGGAAGATGACGGTATTTTGCGCGTTTACGATCAGGGGATCGCTGAAGAAACGGGCGAATTGTATGTGGCGCGCGAGTATATGCGGGGAATTGCTCTTCAGGAGCGTATTCGCCGGATTGCGCCTTTTTCGCTGACAGTCGCCGCCGACATTGCCGCAGCCGTTGCGGAAAGCCTGGCGGCAGCCCATCGCGCCGGCGTCGCGCACGGGGATTTGCGGCCTTTGCGGGTGCTGCTCAGCCCGGAAGGCCAGATCAAAGTGGCCGATTTTGCCTACGGTGCGATGGTCGCCGCCCGAACGCAGGACGCGGGCCGCGCGGCTTACTTAGCCCCGGAGCTTGGGCCGGAAGACAGCTCGTTTGCCGGCGATTTATATGCGCTCGGCGCGATTTTGTACGAGATGCTCACCGGCGTTCCGCCGCTGGCGGGTGGAACGCGGGTTTCGTCGCCCCGTGCGATCAATCCCAGCATTCCGCCGGCGCTGGACGGCATTGTTCAGAAAGCCCTGCACCCGGACTTGAGTGTCCGTTACCGCTCGGCCAGCGCTCTGCTGGGAGACCTTCAATCGGTGCGTGAGGCTCTGCGCGCCGGTAAATCGCTGGCCTGGTCACCGCTGACCCTCAAAAATGGGGAAAAACGTCTTCCGCGTCCGGCATCACCACCTGTGGCGACCGCGGCAGCGGGAGCGGCAGCGGGAGCGATCACGGCCGCCGCTCAGGAGCTGAATGAAGAGCGCGCCGAAATGCAGGATGCAGGACGGCAAAAGCCTCCCAAGCGAGAAGCCGCAGCGCGGGAAGCGGAGGAGCGAAAAAGCGTGAGACGTGAACGCGAACCGATTTCGGTGCTGGGCGTCGCCACCTCTATTATGTTCGTGATTGCCATTCTGGGCGTCATCGGCCTGACCTGGTATTTGACGAAATTCATGCAGCCGCCCAATGATGTCCAGGTTCCCAATTTAATCGGCAAGACATTTGACGATTCCAAGCGGATTGCGGAGGAGCAGCACTTCACGCTGGTGGAAAGCCCCGGCAGCGACTACAGCGACACAATGCCGGAAAATCAAATTTACGCGCAGAACCCGCTTTCCGGCCATGTCATCAAAGCCGACAAAGAGGTGACCGTGTTCCGCAGCCTCGGCCCGCGCCTGCTGGTAGTTCCCGATCTGGTCGGCACCACCCAGGATCATGCGACTCAGGCCCTGGAAAGCGCGAAGTTTCCATCCCCCGGCAGTGTCACGCAGGAGTACAGCGAAACCATTCCGTCCGGCATTATTATCCGTCAGTCTCCCGACCGCGACAGCAAAGTGGCCCGTAATACCGCTGTGAATTTTGTCGTTTCCAAAGGCCGCCAGCCGCCCGACACGCCTGCGGAAGTGCAGTCGGCATCTTCTGCCCCGGATAAAGTCGATTTGAACTGGCAAGCCTCGCCGCGCGCCGAGTCTTATACTATTCTGCGCTCGCTGGACGGCGATGTCGTCACCGTTGCCCGCGCTCTGGCGGCGACGCATTTCACCGACACGGGCTTGCAGCCGGATACAACCTATTCCTATACGGTCAATGCTGTGAATGCTGCCGGCGAATCCGGCCCCAGTGAATCGTCGCTGGTGACAACCGCGCCGAAAGTAGACCAGTCGCCTGTTCTGCCGCCGGATACGGTGGTGACGCCGCCTGCCGATGGCAGCGGCACGACTTCCGGGACAGCCGCGACTTCGCCTGCGGACCAGCCGAAGGCCGCCAGTCTGCGGCAGTTCACCATTGAGTTCCGCGTTCCGCGCCGCCCGCGCCACACGCGCCACGTTCAAATTGAGATACAGGACACCACCGGGACAAATCTGGTCTATGACGAAAACCATGACCCTGGCGAGGATGTAAGCGCCCCGGTGCAGGGCATCGGCCATAAAGTCACGTTTCGCATTTTCCTGGATAACAAGCTGGTCAAGCAGCAGACGTTTTAGGAGCCTGACCGGGCAACAAGTGGCCCCCCTTCCCTGACAGGGAAGGGGTGGGGGTTAGGTTCTTCAGGTTCTCAACTATGTCCATCAAAATCGCACCTTCTATCCTTTCCGCCGACTTTGGCGCGTTTGCCGAAGCCACCGAGGAGCTGGCCGCCGCTGGGGCGGACTACATCCATATTGACGTGATGGACGGCCACTTTGTCCCCAATATCACGTTCGGCGCCCAGCTTGTCCGCGCCCTGCGCCCGGTGACGACTGTTCCGTTTGACGTGCATTTGATGATTGAGCGGCCTGAACTGTATGTCGCCGAGTTTGCCAAAGCGGGCGGCAATCTCGTCACGATCCACCCGGAAACGACATTTCACCTGGACCGCGTGCTGCACCAGATCAAAGATGCGGGGGCCAAAGCCGGGGTTGCCCTCAATCCCGCCACGCCGCTGTCCACGATAGAATGGGTGCTGGGCCTGCTGGACCGCGTTCTCGTGATGACCGTCAATCCCGGCTTCGGCGGGCAGGCATTCATCCCGGAGATGCTGCAAAAAGTGCGCGCGCTGGCCCAGATGCGCGCCGCTCAGGGTCTGCGCTTTGAGATTGGCGTGGATGGCGGTGTCAACCCGGATACGGCTCCGCTGGTTGCCAAAGCCGGAGCCGACACGCTGATTGCCGGCAGCGCCGTGTTTCATCACCCGGAAGGCCTGGCGGATGCGGTCGCGGAGCTGCGCCGCCTGGCGAACGAGGCTATTCCCAATGATCCGCATCGAAACGGGGGCCGCTGATGCCTTCCGCGATGCTTCTGCGCCTCGCGCTTGTGGTGGCCCTGATTGCCGCCGCCGCTTACGGCCTCTGGGAAATCCGCCGCTGGCCGACTCCGCTTGGCCTGGAAGTGATTTCGCCCAAACAGCGACGGCTGCGGGCGTGGGGCCTGTTTTTCCTGCTCGCGACTCTGGGCCTCTGGCTGAATGGAACCTATCTGCCGAAGCCGCACACCACGCGCGGCTTGATCCACTGGCTGCAATACTGGATACTGACGGTGCTTGCGTCCCTGCCTCTGGTTCCGCTGGCCTTGCTGGACTGGCGCGAAAATGTCCGGCATCTCGCCGAATCGCGTAAAAAACTCTTTCAGGAGACGCTTGGGCCTTTGGCCGGAAACTCAATCCCTGGAAGCCCGAACGACCCGTCGCATGACACGCCCGCCTGAATGAAATCCGCCCGCCTGAAATGGCGGGCTTTTGTGTTTGTCTGTAGCGATAAATTCGGCGCGAGGGAATGAATTCCTCTCGCTAGGAGAAGCGTCCTGCGGACGAAAGAAAAATCTTCCGCTACCATCTGTTCTGCGTCCGAAGGACGATTTGAACAAAGCGAGAGGAATTTATTCCCTCGCATCTGTCGGCAAATCGGTATTTCTCGCTTATCTGTCTATGATAGAATCAGTGCAATTTGACAGCGTGGCATTGGGCCGATCCCAGGACGTGACTTTGATCCCGCCGGCGCGTCTGACGCCGGAAGGCCGCTGCTTTACGCTGTTTCTGCTGCACGGCATGGGCGGCGATCACACTCGCTGGGCGACTCAGACGTGCATCCGTGACTATCTGGCCGATCTGCCTGTGCTGACAGTCATGCCCTCGGCGGATGATAGCTTTTATCTGAGCAGTGAACTCGGCGATTATGAAGCGTTTCTGGTGCAGGAATTAACGGCGTTTGCTGACGCCCATTATCCGACGATTGCTTCTGCCGATGGACGCGCCACGACTGGGCTTTCCATGGGCGGCTACGGGGCTTTGCTGCTGGCCTTGCGCCACCCGCAGGTCTTCGGAGCCGCCGCCAGCCACAGCGGGGCCGTGCTGACCGCGCGGGCTACCACCGAGCTTGGGAAGCCCTGGGAATGGAGCAAAACGCTGTACGGCGATGGCCCGGAAGGGCAGCGCAAGCGCCGGGCGCATGATATTTTAACTCTCACGCAGGGTTTTCTGCGGGAAGACCAGGATACTGGAAAACTGCGCTATAACGGCCCGGCTCTTTACCTGGACTGCGGGACGGAAGATTTTTTATACTATGCCAGCCGTGAATTGACACAGGCCCTGCGGATGACGGGCGTTCCTTACGAGTACCATGAATACCCCGGCGACCATGATTGGAGTTACTGGGACCGCCATGTGCAGGACTCGCTGCGCTTCCACTGCCGCCGCTGGGGCCTCATTCCATGAATATCTCCACTGACGAACATTTTATGCGCCGCGCCCTGCGGCTGGCCGCGCTGGGACGCCATGCCAGCCCAAACCCGATGGTAGGCTGTGTCATTGTTAATCGTGATGGACAGATCGTCGGCGAAGGCTTTCATCCGCAGGCGGGGCAGCCGCACGCGGAAGTGTTTGCTCTGCGCGGCGCGGGCGAGCTGGCGCGGGGCGGGACAGCGTATGTGACGCTGGAACCCTGCGCGCATCATGGGCGCACTCCGCCCTGCGCGGACGCGCTGCTGGCGGCGGGTATCCGCCGCATGGTGGCGGCGATAGCGGACCCGGACCCGCGCGTCGGCGGGCAGGGGCTGGAACGGCTGCGGCAGGGCGGGGTGGAGGTGACAGTCGGCGTCTGCGAGACAGAGGCACGGAAATTGAACGCCGCCTATCTCAAGCACCGCACGACCGGCCTGCCCTGGATGGTTCTAAAGACGGCGACGACACTCGACGGAAAGATCGCCACGCGCACCGGCGACTCGCAGTGGATCACGTCGGCGATTGCCCGCAAGGCCGTTCACCGGCAGCTCCGAGACCGCTGCGATGCAGTCTTGACAGGGGTAGGAACGGTGCTGGCGGACGACCCGGCTTTGACCACGCGGCTGACGCATCGGGCCGGAAGAAATCCCTGGCGCATCGTGGTAGACAGCAGCTTGCAGACGCCGCCCGAAGCGAAAGTTGTTCGCCTGTCCGGGGAGGATAGCCGGACGATCTTTGCGACAACGCCGAAATCAGACCCGGCAAAGCGTGATGCGCTGGCCGCGCGCGGCTGTCAAATTCTGGTCTGTGACGCGCAGGCGGGCCGCGTTGACCTGACCGATTTGATGCGTCAACTGGGAACCCGCGGGGACATCATTGGTGTTCTTATAGAGTGCGGTGGGACGCTGGCGGCAGGCTTGCTGTCCGCTGGCCTCCTGGATCGCTGGGTCAGCTATGTTGCGCCCAAAGTGATCGGGGGAGAGGCGTCCCCCGGCCCAATCGGTGATCTAGGCATCGCGCACATGGCGCAGGCCCGCCTGGTTTCTTTTCAGCAGGTGCGCCGCTGCGGGCCGGACATCGTAATTGACGCCCGCTTTGGGTAGAATACCAGCACGGCATATTCGATAATATCTTTTTCGATAATATCTTTGGGGAGGTGAGGAAGCGCTATGTTTACCGGAATCATTCAGGAAGTCGGTCTGGTGGAAGCCATTGAGCGCGGCGAGCGATCTGCGCGCTTCACAATCCGCGCCGGACACATTCTGGACGGCGTGAAGCTGGGCGACAGCATCACTGTCAACGGCGCCTGCCTCACCATTGTCCATCACGCGCCGGGCATTGTCGCCTTTGACGCGGTGTATGAAACGCTGCAAAAGACCGCGCTGGGGGCATTGGCGATTGGGGATGAAGTCAACCTGGAGCCGAGCCTTGCCGCCACCGGCCGCTTTGACGGCCATATTGTGCAGGGCCATGTGGACGGGGTCGGAACGATTGCGTCCATCCGCGAAGTGGACAATTCTTACTACATTTACATCACGGCTTCGCAGTCCCTTACCCGCTACATCGTTCGCAAAGGCAGCATTGCCATTGACGGCATTTCACTGACCGTTGTGGACGCTGACGACAAGACATTTTCCGTCGCGATCATTCCCCATACGTGGAATCACACCAACCTGCACGCCCGCCGCGCCGGGGATCAGGTCAATTTGGAAACGGACATCATCGGCAAGTATGTAGAAAAACTCGTCGGCGGTGATTTCGCCCGCTCCGAAACCCCTGTCCGTATTGCTGATCTGGAGCGCATTGAGCCTTCCTGGGCCGGCACTGCGACCGCTTACCGGGAGTAAAAATTATGATGGAATTGTTGCAGATACCCGCACGGGCAGCACATCTAGAAATTACCGAGGCTCTGGCCGAAGCCGTTTCCGAGGCCGCAAAACTGCCAGTGGCAGATCAAAATTATCTGGCTAATCGCATTATGGCGGAGATTGCTGAGGAACACGCCGCAGACGAGCCGCAGGAAAACCTCGCATTTTTGCTGGCGCAGGCACAGGCGGAGTATGAGCGGGGCGAAACAAAGCCCATGAGCAAAAATTGTGTTATCGCGAACGACTAGGGACTTTCGTGACCGGCTTCGCCATTTGCCCGGTGACATTCAGGCACTCGCCAATGCGGCCTATCAGCTATGGCTTGATGACCTGGAGCATAATAGCCTTGACTTCAAGCAAGTAACGTCGGACAAGCGCGTTCATTCGGTGCGGGTCGGTTTGCACTGGCGAGCAGTCGGCTTTCGTACCGACAATATCATTGTTTGGTTCTGGATTGGTTTCCATGCGAAGTACGACAAATTGCTAAAACACTTCAAATAAATCAAAATGACCGAAATACCGTTTAATACAATTGAAGAAGCCGTGGCTGACCTGCGGGCGGGCAAAATGGTTGTTCTCGTGGACGACGAAGACCGCGAGAATGAAGGCGATTTCGTCATGGCCGCCGAGTTTATCACCGCCGAAGCGATTACACTGATGACGCGCCATGCCAGCGGCATCATCACCGTTCCCATGCCGGAAGACCGTTTGATTTCGCTTCACCTGGAACTGATGGTGCGCGAAAACAGCGAAAGTATGCGGACGGCTTTTACTGTGACGGTGGATGCCCGCGACGGAACAACGACCGGCAGCAGTGCGGCGGATCGCGCTCTGACAATCCGCAGATTGGCAGACCCCGAAGCGCGCGCGGGAGATTTCAACCGGCCCGGTCATGTCAATCCTTTGATGGCCCGCAAGGGCGGCGTCTTGAAACGCGCCGGTCACACGGAAGCGGCGGTGGATTTGATGCGTCTGGCAGGATTGCAGCCTGTGGGCGTCATTTGCGAGATCATGGGCGACGGCGGCGAAATGGCGCGCGTGCCGGAGCTGGCCCAGCTTGCCCGCCAGTTTGACTTGAAGTTTATCACGATTGCGGAACTGATCAAGCACCGCCGCCGGGCAGAAAAGCTTATCCATAAGGTGGCTGAAGCGCGCCTGCCGTCGCGCTACGGCGAGTTTACGGCCCATGCCTATGAGAGCGAAGTAGACCCCTCGCCATACACGGCCTTTACGATGGGCGACATTGCCGACGGTAAAGACGTTTTGGTGCGTATCCATTCGTCCTGCGTCACGGGGGACTTGCTGGGTTCTCTCAAATGCGATTGCGGGGACCAATTACATCTCGCACTTGAAAAAATTGCGGAAGCGGGCCGGGGCGTTCTGCTGTATATTGAGCAGGAGGGACGCGGCATCGGGATTGCCAACAAAATCCGGGCTTACGCGCTTCAAGACCAGGGCGCGGACACTGTGGAAGCCAACCTTCAGCTTGGTTTCAAGCCGGACCTGCGTGATTATGGCATCGGCGCACAGGTGCTGGTGGATTTAGGCGTCAAGCGGCTGCTTTACATGACAAACAATCCGGCCAAGCTGGCGGGGCTGGAAGGCTACGGCCTGGAAATTGTAGATCGGATACCGCTGGTTTCCGAGCCGAATGCAGACAATCGCCGCTACCTGGAAACAAAGCGGACAAAGATGGGCCATTTTCTGGTACTGGACGAGCAGGATGCGCCCGAAGTGGCGTAAACATTTCAAGGAAAATCACCGTCTACTATGAAGACACACGAAGGGGCGCTGATTGCGTCCGGCCTGCGGTTCGCCATTGTTTTGAGCCGCTTTAATTCACTCATCGGCGACCGCCTGTTGGAAGGCGCACTGGACACGCTCAAGCGGCACGCCGCTTCAGAGGACGACATCACGCTGGCGCGGGTTCCCGGCGCGTTTGAGATACCGCTGGCGGCCTCGGCGCTGGCGAAATCAGGCAGCTATGACGCGATTATCTGCCTGGGCGCGGTCGTCCGGGGGGCCACCGCGCATTTTGATTATGTGGCCGGGCCGCTGGCGTCCGGGCTGGCGTCTCTGGCTGTGGAGACAGGCGTTCCGATCCTGTTCGGCGTTCTCACAACGGATACCATTGAGCAGGCACTGGAGAGGGCTGGAACCAAGGCGGGCAACAAAGGCGCGGATGTGGCCGCCGCCGCTATTGAGATGGCGAACTTATTGAAAACAATTCGCGTATAAACACTCGTATAGAAAACACTACACTCCATGAGGATAGCAGTACAAATGAAGAAAGCAAGCTCTTACATCGCCGTGTTTACCGTCGGCGCTGCGGCCTGCGCCATTGGCCTGAAAACCTTCGGCGATCCGGCCACGTTCTTTTCCGGCAGCGGCCCGTCCAAGCAGGCGGTGCTGGCGTCGCTGGACACCACGCCGCCCGCGCTCAAGCATTTCACCGGCGATACCGTGGTGGCTGATGCGGCGGCAAAGGTCGATCAGGCCGTTGTCACGGTGCATACCATTGGGAAAGCTGTGGAGCAGCAGCAGAATAATCCCTTTGGCGACGATCCCATTTTCCGCCGCTTTTTCGGCAATGGCGGCGGCGCGCAGATCACCCCGCGCGGGGCTGGTTCCGGCGTCATTATCAGCTCGGATGGCTACATTCTGACCAACAACCATGTGGTGGAAAACATGCAGACCGTCACGGTCAATGTCGGCGACAAAGGCTATGATGCCAAAGTGATTGGGGCTGACCCGGTGACGGATATTGCCGTCGTCAAGATCAACACCAACGGTGTCAAGCTGCCCGTCGCGCAGCTTGGCAACTCTGACGACCTGCGAATTGGCGACTGGGCCATTGCCGTCGGCAATCCGCTGGACATCGGCACAACGGTCACGCTGGGAATTATCAGCGCGGTTAACCGCACCGGCCTGAGCGCTGACGGCGGCCATGCGCTGAACTCGGTGATCCAGACCGACGCGGCGATCAATCCCGGCAACTCCGGCGGCGCACTCGCCAATATCAACGGCCAGGTTATCGGCATCAACGAAGCCATTTATTCGCCGACCGGGTCTTATGTCGGCATCGGCTTTGCCATTCCCATCAATTCCGCCAAGAGAATCGCCGCCGAGCTAATTCGCGACGGCAAAATTGTCCGGCCTTACCTCGGCGTTTCTTATGCGCCTTTGAAGGGCTTTCCTGCCCAGGCGCGACGCCGGATGGGCATCACGCTGGACACGGACAACGGCGTGATTGTGCAGCAGGTTTACCCCGGCTCCCCCGCCGCCGATGCCGGTCTCAAAACATACGACGTGATCCTGGAAGCCAACCGCCAGCCGATCACCGACCAGGACAGCCTGAACAACGTCATCAAAACCCTGAAAGTCGGTGACGCGCTGGTACTCAAAGTTTCCCGCAATGGCACAGATCGCATTGTCAACGTCACCCTCCGTGAGCGCCCCGCCTCCTTCGGTGAGACCCCGCCGCAGGATCAAGAGCAGCCGCAGCAAGAACAGCCGCAAATGCTGCCCTTCGGCCAGCCGTAGCGAAAACGGCCCCCGCCCCAATTCTAGGGCGGGGGCTTTTTTTGCGCGTCGGGTACAATCCATGCCATGACTGATCCGCTGACATTAATTCATCGTTTGTCCCGCCGCGCGGTGGAAGTGGACGATGCCCAGGCGCTCTTGGAAGAAATCAACCAAACGGCGATGGAGGCCGTCGGGGCGGACCGAGCCTTTGTGGCGCTGGCCCATGACGGCACGGGCGAGCTGGCATTGGTGGCAACGGCGGGAATGGGCTGGACGGACGAATTCCGGGCCATGCGGCTCAAAATTGATGACACGGGCCGGGCTGCGAATGGCAGGCATAAGGGCGAGCGGCGCAGCGGCATCACGTCACATGTCGCCGCGACCGGGCTGCCGTACATGACCGGCGATGTTAATGCCGATCCCTATTATTACGCCTTTTTTGATGATGTTTCCAGTGAAATTGCCGTGCCGCTTTTGGACGGCAACGGCCATACGCGCGGCGTTATCAATATCGAGAGCTTTCAGCCCTACCATTTTACGGGCGAGCATCTTTCGGTGATTCAGTCGCTTGCCAACATTGCCGCGCTGCGCCTGCTGATGGACGGCTACCGCGCCCGCGAGGCCGCGCTGGTGGAGATCGGCAAGGACCTGTCGGCGATTGCCGACCCGGAACTGCTGATGCGCCGGGTGGTGGATGTGGCCGCCGCGCAGCTTCGGTTTGAGGACTGTTCGCTGTTCGTGCTGAACCGGGATAAGCAGCAATTGATTTTGCAGGCCGCACGCGGCGGACTTGCCAGCCGGATCGGCACGGCGGCGTATCCGGTGGGTGAAGGGCTGACCGGGTGGGTGGCCCAGCACGGCGAGCCGATCCGCATCGGCGGCCCGCGCGAAGACCCGCGCTGGAAAGGCCGATTTGAAGAGTTCCCCGCGGCCGATGTCGGGGCATTTCTAGCCGTTCCCATTTTCGGGCGCAGCGGCATTTTAGGCGTTTTGCGCGTTTTGCGCCGCAAAAGCGTTGCGCCCTGGTTTCGGCGCGAGTTCACCGAAGACGACGAAAGCGTTCTGCTGACAATTGCCTCGCAGCTTGGAACGGCCATTGAAAACAGCCGGATTTTGGACCGTCTGGTCAATACCGAGCGAATGGCGGCCTGGGGAGAACTGTCTGCTAAAGCCGCGCACATGATCGGCAACCGGACGTTTGCCATCAAGGGCGACTTGAACGAACTGGAATACCGATTATCCGAGCCGGAGGACAAGCGTAAGGAGTTTCGTGCGCTGGCCGAAGGTATCCGGCGCGGCATTTTTCGGCTGGAAGAGATTTTGCAGGAGTTCCGGGACTTTGTGCGAGCCACGCAGATTGCTCTGGCCCAGCACGACCTGAATGAAATTATCCGGCAATGTGTGGAGGAAAGCTATCCCAAGCGCAGCCGTGTCACGCTGACGCTGGAGCTGGCCCCTGGCCTGCCGCCGATCATGGCGGATGCCGCGCGCCTCAAACGCGCTTTCTCCGAGCTGATTGAAAACTCGCTGTCGTTCCAGCCTGACGGGGGGTCGCTCCTGATTCGCACGTCTCGCACCGAGCCGTCCCGCGCTCCCGCGCTGTTTCGGCTTCCGCGCGGGCGCGTTTATCTTCAGGCCGAGTTTGTCGACGCCGGCCCCGGCATTCCCGAAGACATCAAGCCGCGCATTTTCACGCCGTTCTTCACCTCCCGCGCGCGCGGCCTGGGCCTGGGTTTGAGCATCGTCAAAGGTATTCTGGAGGCCCACCGGGGAACCATCGTGGAAGTCGGCGCAGGCAGCTCCGGGGCGCACTTTATCGCGTTCCTGCCCGCAAAGAGTGATTGAAAGGATACAGCCATGTCTATGATGCTTATGGTTCCCGATGACATTGTGATGTCAGTTCAGGAAATTGCCCAAGCTTCCGGCGCATCCGCCGAGCAGGTTCTGCTGCAAGTTCTTCAAACGCATTTTCCTCCGATTTCCCCGGAATCGTAGAATGAATTCAATGCTTGGGATCGGGCCTCGGACGAAGACAAGGCACGATTGGATAAACAGGAAGATTTGGGGTGGCGATGAAGCGCGGCGAGGTTTGGTCCGTTGCATTGCCGTTTATCGCCGGGCATGAACAGGGCGGACAGCGGCCTGCCATTGTGATCCAAGATGCGCTGTATGGGCAGCGTTCTCCACTGATCTTGATTGTGCCGCTGACGTCGCAAAGCAGCAGCTTACGCTTTCCTGCGACTGTGCAAGTTGATCCCGCACCGTTGAACGGTCTTAATCTGCCGTCGGTGGCGCTGGTTTTCCAGACAAGGGCTGCTGATCGCTCTCGCTTCGTGCAAAGATTGGCTATGCTCTCCCCTGATGACTTGAATAGAGTGCTGGATAAATTGAATAAACTTTCCGGCCAGTGAGCGCAGCACAGTTCTCCCGCCTGATTCATAAGTTCCCTCGGTTTTCCCCTGTTTCTTTCTGGGTAAAAACTATGTCGTATCTGCCTTCGGTGTCAACTCCATTTTTAGAAAGAATCTAAACCCATGCCTTCACCCAATGCCGCTCCTACCAGCAAAGACCAAGATTTGGCTTCCGTGACGACGGAAGACAAGCAGCCGCTGACAACCAATGTCGGGCAGCCGGTCAGTGACGACCAGAACTCGCTCAAAGCTGGGTCGCGCGGCCCTACGCTGCTGGAAGACTTCGTGCTGCGCGAGAAAATTCAGCATTTTGACCATGAGCGCATCCCCGAGCGCATTGTTCACGCGCGCGGCGCGGCGGCGCACGGCCATTTTCAGGTGTATGAGTCGCTTTCTGATCTCACCTGCGCCAAAGTGCTGACCGATCCGTCGGCGCAGACCCCGGTTTTTGTGCGTTTTTCCACCGTGGCCGGCTCGCGCGGCTCGGCGGATACGGCCCGCGACGTGCGCGGTTTTGCCGTTAAGATGTACACGCCCGACGGCAACTGGGACCTCGTCGGAAACAACATTCCGGTCTTTTTTATACAGGATGCCATCAAGTTCCCCGATCTCATCCACGCCGCTAAGCCGGAGCCGAACAACGAAATCCCGCAGGCGGCGACGGCGCATGACACGTTCTGGGATTTTATCTCCCTGACTCCCGAAGCGACCCATATGGTGATGTGGGTGATGAGTGACCGGGGCATCCCGCGCTCGTTTGCCATGATGGATGGCTTTGGCGTTCATACGTTCCGCCTGGTCAACGCCGAAGGCAAATCTACGTTTGTCAAATTCCACTGGAAGCCACTGCTGGGCGCACATTCGCTGGTCTGGGACGAAGCGCTGAAAATCGCCGGCAAAGACCCGGATTTTCACCGGCGCACCATGTGGGATTCCATTGAACAGGGCACTCCGTTTGAATGGGAGCTTGGCCTGCAAGTCATGCCCGAAGGCGACGAAACCAAATACGACTTTGACATTCTGGATGCCACGAAAATCTGGCCGGAAGACTTAATCCCTGTGCGCCGCGTCGGCAAAATGACCTTGAACCGCAACCCGGACAATTACTTCTCCGAGACGGAGCAGGTAGCCTTTAATACGACCAACATCGTGCCGGGAATTGATTTTTCCAATGACCCGCTGCTTCAGGGGCGGAACTTCTCGTATCTGGACACGCAGCTCAGCCGCTTGGGCAGCCCGAACTTTACCGAACTGCCGATCAACCGGCCTGTTGTGGAAGTGTCCAACAACCAGCGCGACGCGCACATGCGGCATACCATCAACAAAGGCCGTGTTTCTTACACGCCTGCTTCTCTGGACGGGCATGACCCTGATGAAGCTACTCCGGCGCGGGGCGGATTTGTGTCTTACCCGGAGTCGGTGAGCGGGCCGAAAGTGCGTGAGCGGAGCGAGAGCTTCGGCGACCATTTCGGGCAGGCCCGATTGTTCTGGAACAGCATGACGCCGCCGGAAAAAGAGCATATTGTCAAGGCGCTGCAATTTGAGCTGAGCAAAGTGGAAACGAAAGCCGTTCGGCTCCGAATGCTGGGCAACTTGCAGCAGGTCAACGACGTGCTGGCAGCCCAGGTCGGCCTGGCGCTGGGCGAAAAAATTCCGACCAGCCATCCGACTGCAATGCCCGATGGCACAGCCGACTCAGCGGCGGAAACCAAAGTGCTGGCGGATGCGACCACCCCCACCACGGCATCCGGCGGACTTCAGCGGACAAGCGCTCTCAGCATGGTTGAAGGCCAGCCGCAGTCGGCCAAAGGCCGCAAAATTGCCATTCTTGCCGCGCCCGGCACGGACAGCGGGCAGGTGATGGCGTTCCAGAAGGCTCTGATGGCCGCCGGCGCGACCTCGGAAATCGTTGGCCCCCACCTGGGACTGCTGGAAGGAACGACTCTGGAAGCCGTCAAGACGTTCGCCAACACCAGCTCGGTGCTGTATGATGCCGTGTATGTACCGGGTGGCGCGAAGGGTGTAGAGATGCTGAAGCCGCTGGGCGACCCGCGCCAGTTCATTGCGGAGGCTTACAAGCACGCGAAAGCGATTGCGGCGACGGGCGACGGCGTCAGTTTGGTCGCCGCCGCCCTGCCGGGCGGCGCGGAATGGGGCGCGGGGGGGAAAGCCTCCAGCCACCTGGGCGTCGTGACGCAGCGCGACGGCGCGGATTGGACTTCAGCGGCTCAGGCATTTATCGCCGCGATTTCCCTGCACCGGCACTGGGGCCGGGCCGACGCCGAGCAGATTGCTGCTTGACCGGCAGACCCTGAGCGACTGAATAAAAATCGTGTCGGGCGATTAAAATCGCGGCAACAAAAGCACAACGTCCGCCTTCGCGGACTAGGGCTTCAACCGGCGCAGGCCGGTTTGGCGAACTTGTTGCTGCGGTTTTAACCGCCGGGCTTTTTTTGGTGTTTCGCTCGGTTCGCGCTTGCGTTGTGTGGTACAATAGGGGCATCTTCGCCATGCAAGGACTCCGTATGCGCCTTCCTATTGCTTTGTTTTGCTTTCTGCTGCTCAGGCCTGCCTTTGCTGCCGCGCCTCCCAAAGCGCTCACGGCCCCGAAATCGCTGATGGATACCGCCCGCCGCCGGGTTTACCCGGCCCTGGTCAATATCGCCGTCGTGGAACGCTATTACAGCGCAGGCCGGGCGCAGCGCGCGCCGGCAGGCGGCAGCGGCGTGATCATCAGCCCGGATGGCTACGTGCTGACTAATTTTCATGTCGCCGGCCATACGACGCATATCACCTGCACGCTGGCGAACGGGGAAGCGCTGGAAGCGCGCGTGGTCGCCGACGACCCTCTGTCGGATTTAAGTGTTTTGAAACTGCGTCTGAAAGGCCACGCCCCACTGCCCTGGGCGGTTCTGGGCGACTCGGACACGCTGACTGTCGGCGACCCCGTGCTGGCGATGGGAAATCCGCTGATGCTGTCGTCGTCCATGACTCTGGGCATCGTTTCCAATACTCATCGCGTGTTTACAGATTTTACCGGCACGGAAATGGAAGACATGGCGCTGGACGAAGGGGAAAAAACCGGGACATTCACACGCTGGATTCAGCATGATGCGCTGATCCTGCCCGGCAATTCCGGCGGCCCTTTGGTCAATCTGCGCGGCGAAGTGGTGGGCATCAATGAGCTGGGCGGTGATGGAGTCGGCTTTGCCATTCCGTCCAATCTGGCCCGGACAGTGTTTCAGGATATTGTTCAGTACGGAAAAGTTGGACGCGGCTGGCTGGGCCTGAGCGTGATGCCTGTCAGCAAACTGGGCCGAACCAGTGGCGCACTGATTTCGTCGGTCACGCCGGGTTCGCCGGCGGCCCTGAGTGGAGTGCAGCCGGGCGATTTGCTTCTGGCGCTGGATGACCAGCCGGTTTCCGTTCGTTTTTTTGAGGAAGTCCCCGTCTTTTATCAGCGCGTGGCCGGACTGGCGGCAGGCCATGAAGCGCGTCTGCGCCTGCTGCGGGACGGAAAGCCGCTTTCCCTCACGGTTCGCGTGGCCCCGCTGGCCCCGGACCTGGGCGCGGAGCAGGAGTTTCCCGGCATGGGCGTTACTGCGCGCGGCCTGACCCCTATGATGGCCCTGGACCGGCATCTGCCGGATACACGCGGCGTGTTAGTCACCGGGGTTCGCCCCGGCCTGCCGTTTGAGGCCGCCCAGCCGCCGATTGCCGAGGAAGATGTCATCACTCAGGTAGATGGGCAGCCAACGCCCGATCTGGCGGCTTTCACCCTGGCCCTCAAAGCTTCGGAAAAGCGCGGGGCGGGCCGCGCCGGGTTCCCGGTTGTCCTGCGCCGTAAAGACGAACTTTTACTGGCGATTGTCAAAACAGACACCGACAAAGCCCCGGAAGATGGCGGCGAGCTGCCGCAAGCCTGGGTTGGGATCAAAACGCAGGTGATGACGCCCGAAGTCGCGCAGGCCCTGGGAATGGCCGGCCAGACGGGCTTCCGAGTGACCGAAGTTTATCCCTACACGGAAGCCAGCAAAGCTGGTCTGAAGCCGGGGGACGTTATCACCACGTTCAATGGGGCCGCTTTGGAAGCATCCCGGCCCCAGGATGCGGAGGACCTGACCCATCAGATTGAAGCGCTGAATGTGGGTGACAAGGCGGCGCTGAGTGTTCGGCGTGGAAGTGCGGCGCTTACCATTCCAGTCGTGCTGGAACCGTCTCCCGCGTCTGCCGCGCAGGCCAAAACATCGCGTTCCAAAGACCTGGAATTCAGTGTCCGCAATATCACTTTAATGGATAAAGCCGATAATCACTGGGCGCAAGACCAGCAGGGCGTTCTGGTTACGGAAGTGACTTCCGGCGGCTGGGCGTCCATCGCCGGGCTGCATGTGGATGATCTCATTTTATCGCTGAACGGGCGCACAGTCACGGATGTTGCTTCCTTTGAGCAGGTTTTGCCCGCGCTTGTCCGCACGCAGCCGAAAGTAATCACCGTGTTTGTCCGTCGCGATGCCCTCACGCATTTTGTTTTTCTGGAGCCGGACTGGTCTCATTCTCTCCTCAAGCCATGAAAGGTTATAAATCCATGACTATTTTCCCGCGCCTTGTCGCCTCGTGCGCTCTCGCGCTGGTCTTTTCGCCGGCCCTGGGCGGCCTGTCCGCGCACGCGGATGACATTCCGGCCCAAATGCAGGCGCTGGTTGCCAAACAATCTCCGGCAGTCGTCACCGTGCGGGCCGTACTGAAAATGCAGATGACAGGCGGCGGCGCGTCGCAGTCCACCGAATCGCGCACCGAAATGCAGGGCGTGGTCGTCGACCCTACCGGGCTGATTATGGTTTCCAGTCTGCCGTTTTCCCCGGCAAAGATGATTGAGATGATGGGAATGCCGAGCGAAGCAGCCGCGGGCGCGCCGAAAATCGTTCCGACGGACTTTAAAGTCGTTTTTGAGCGTGAGGACAAAGAATATCCGGCGTTTCTGGCGGCAACTGACGCGACGCTGGGGCTGGCCTTTATCCAGATCGAAGACCTGGGCGGGCGGGCGCTTACCTCGGTCTCATTCGCCGCCTCGTCCGCACCGGCGCTAGGCGACCCGGTGTTTGCCGTCGTGCGTCTCAGCAAGGGTTACGATTACGCGCCGTTTTATGAGGGTGCGCGGGTAAGTGGCGCGATCACCAAGCCGCGTCCGGCGCTGATCTTGGATGGCGGCGTGACCGAAGTCGGAATGCCGGTGTATGCCCTCTCCGGGGATGCCGTCGGGGTGCTGACCAGCATTGCTTCCGGGGTTCCTGCCACCGAATCCAACGCAGGCATGAGTATGCGGATGATGATGCGAATGTTCGGCGGCGCAAGCGGCGGCAACCACGGCGGCATATTCGTCGTGCCGGGTTCTGCTGTCGCCCCGATTATCGCGCAGGCCGAAGCGCGCGCGGTGTCCCTGGCCGCCCAGCGCGCGAAGCCTGCGGCTCCCGCCGCCCCGGCAGCCCCCGCGACTCCGACTGCTGCCGGAAAATAACGGGGTTGAAAACTCTCAGCGCGGCACGGGGATTTTCGCCAGCGCTTCCTCGATCATCTGCGCCCCGGAGACGCCGCCGTATTTTGTCTTGGTGTCCAGCATCATGCGGTGGGCCAGCACCGGGACGGCGAGGGCATGGACGTCGTCCGGCAGGACGTAATCGCGGCCTTCGGTCAGAGCGCGGGCCTGCGCGGTGCGAAACAGTGTGAGCGAGCCGCGTGGGGAGACGGCCAGGCGGATGCGCGGGTCGGCGCGGGTCCAGTCGACAAGCCGCAGAATATACTCGGCGACGGCGCGGTCTACACGCACCTGCCGTACCTGCTCCTGCAATTCCAGCACCTCCGCGCCGGAGACCACCGGCGAAAGCGAGTCAAAGGGATGCTGCCGGTTTTGGCTGTACAAAATCTCCATTTCGTCGGGCAGGTCCGGGTAGCCGAGCGTGACGCGCACGGCGAAGCGGTCTAGCTGCGCTTCCGGCAGGGGATACGTGCCGTGAAAATCCGTCGGGTTCTGCGTGGCGATCACGAAAAACGGCTGCGGCAGGTCGCGCCGCCTGCCGTCTACCGTCACTTGTCCTTCGCTCATCACTTCCAGCAGAGCGGACTGCGTGCGGGGCGACGTTCGGTTGATCTCATCCGCCAGCACAACATTGGCGAAAACCGGCCCTTCCCGGAACGTGAACGAGCCGTCGCCGGGATTGTAGAAGCTGCTGCCGGTGATGTCGGCGGGCAGCAAATCAGGCGTAAACTGAATGCGCCGGAACACGCCGTCCATGGTCCGTGCCAGCGACTTTGCCAGCGTTGTTTTCCCTGTTCCCGGCACATCTTCCAGCAGGGTGTGGCCCCCGGCCAGCAGCGAGATCAACAAGAGGCGGATGCTGTCTGGCTTGCCCTTGATAACCTGGGCTAAATTGGCCTCGATGCGCTCTACGGCGTTCGCAACTATGACTGTCATACCGTCTCCTTCATGCTCTTTTCCAATGCGCGCAATTCCATGTCAAGCCGGGCAATTTCCGGCGGCTCCGGGCGCGGGCCGAAGCGCGCGCGGCCATAAGCGCGGGCAAACCCTTCCAGCGGCCCGCGCCGGGGTTCGACAAACTCTTCCACTTTTTCCAGATGCTCCTGCCAGGTCAGCCCTTCCGGGCAGGGCTGGCCCAGACGCGCCAGCAGGCGCTCAAATCGCACTGCGAGGGCGGCCAGGGCGGCTTCCGGCGGTGAATACCGGAAACCTCCGGCGGCTGCCCGTCGCCGCAGCCAGAAGCGGTAGGCCTGCGGGATCAGCAGGCCCAGCACGAGCAGGGCGAACACGGCTCCTTTTTCTGTCCAGCTTGCTGAGACCACCCAGCGGCGAACCCATCCCAGCGCGTCTTGAATGCGTTCCCACCCGCGCCACCAGAGGGGAATGCGCCCCGCCAGAGCGTCGGGGCGTCCATTGCCGGGCGTGGCGTCCACGGTCACCCACCCCGTACCGTCAATCCAGCTTTCCGCCCACGCATGGGCGTCGCGCTGGCGCACCAGCATCCAGCCGTCGCCATCTGATTCATGGGCAAAGTAGCCGCTGACATAGCGCGTCGGGACGTTTAAAGTCCGCAGCAGCACGACCGCCGCCGAAGCAAAATACTCGCAGTGCGCGCTTTTATGCTGCAAAATAAAGCTGGAAATCGGGTCGCCGCTGCCGGCATCGGTAGTCAGGCTATATTGATTGTTCCCATGCAGGAACCGAATCACCGCGTCTACTTTCTGCGGCGATGTCGTGAGGCCCGCGCCGATTTCTCTGGCTTTGACGAGAACGCGCGGGTCAATTTCACGCGGCACCACCAAATCCCGCGCTTGCTGATCGGGCGTCGGCGCGGCGTCTAGAACCCCATGCGGGGCATTTCCTGTCCCGGCGCTCACCGTGTAGCTGAGCGGGTCGGTATCCGTCGCCGGTGTGCGAAGTGGCCCCTCTGCGTGCGCTGCCCATTCCAAAACATGACCGCCAGTAGCCTTGACCGATGCGCTGTGCAGCGGCATGAACAGGAGGCCATTGGCATCGTCCAGACGCTCAACGTGGGCGATGGATGTCCCCCCGTCGGGTGCGGTTGCGCCATTATTGGGGGCGGGGGGGTATGGCGCAAACGTGCGCCCTTCCATTCCCGGCCCCCATTCGCGCTCCGTATAAGTGTCAAACACCATGCCGCGCAGGTAAGGGTCATCTCCCAGGTTGTAAACTCGAAGCACCCGTGTCAATGAATCGCGCAGGGTAAAGGATGATCCCAAAATAGGCCGCCCGCTCATGCCGATGCTGGGCGCTGCACGCTGCCCGGACAAAAACCGCGACCCCAGAGCGTTGAGATCGCCCCGATACACAAAGAGTCCGGCATGGCTCACTCCGCCCAGCAGCAGGGCAAGCAGCGCCGGCACCACGGTCAGGCGCAGGGGAATAACCGAGGACGTGCGAAAGCCGGGCAGGGCCAGCGTCAAAAATAAGAAGTATGCCGGCGCAAGATACCACAGGTAATGATATGTGTCGTCAAAAGTCGTGCATCCCGCCAGAAACACCAGCGCGGACAGCAGGACAAGCAGCGGTGCGCGCCCCCCGCCCGTCGGCTCCCGGCGCCAGAATTGCAGCACGATTTCGGACGCGGCGGCCAGGGCAAACGAGTAGCCGTAGCGCATGTCCAGAAACGCATTGTCGTCTTTGGTCGCCGTGACAAGGTAGCTGAATACGGCGCTGCCGATGACAACAATGCGAAGCGTCCATTTCGTCAGCCCCGTGTTCTCATAACGCGCCTGAAACGCATACGAGGCCAGCAGGCCGAAGCCAAGACAAACCAGCGTTACGACAGCCCCGCAGCTCAAGGCCAGGGCGGCAAATGCCAGCAGAGAGGCTACAGTGGCAGGCCAGGGCGGGCGGGTAATTGTGGCTTCCATGCTATACTGCCTCCACCCCGGCGTCCACCTGCGCCGAGGTCAGAAGCGTGATTTCCGCCGCGCCGCGCTCCCCCATCGGCGGCAGGGTGCAGGGCTTATCCCGCACAATCAGCACTTTGACACCGGTTCCCTGCTCCCGCAAACGCTCTGCAAAATCCCGGCGTGCGGCGTCCCAGTCCAGAAACACGCAGACCACCATCGCGATTTGCGACAGATGCTCCATCATCTCCTGTTCCAGCGCGTCAAATGCTTCCCGGTCACTCGTCTCCACGCAGGCCAGCAAGTCCAGAATTTCATCTAAATAAGCCAGGCTGCGGCCTGCGGTAAGCTGATGCAGCTCCGGTCCGGCGGCGAACAAATCGACCAGGTATTCCGAACGCGCCATCCAGTCAGTGACGGCGGCGCAGACCGAAACGGCGCGCTCAAAAGCCGGTGGAATGGGATACCCCGGAGGCACAGGGACATAGGTGTCCAGAATCACGGCGGCTCGCAGGAAATACTCCTCGCGAAACTCGCGCACCACCGGGCGGCTCAGGCGCGCCGTTGCCCGCCAGTCGATGCTGCGGATTGGATCGCCATCCCGGTACTCGCGGTTGCCGATAAACTCAAACGAATCACCCAAATGCGAGGCCAGCGCCACCCCGCCCGGCTGGTAGCGGCGTCCCAGAGGGGCGTCCAGCCGCGCCAGCGGCGTGAAATGGGGATACACCAGCAGCGGGCTGTCTTCGGAAAAGACGCGCTGCGCTACCATTAGTCCCAGCGGATACGCTGTTTCTACGCGGAAGCCGCGCAGCCGGTACGCGCCGCGCTGCTTGCAGAAAAGTCCCAGACGAACATGGGCTGTTTCCTCCGGCCCGAGAACCGGCAA
This sequence comes from Capsulimonadaceae bacterium, assembly GCA_965277095.1. GTDB lineage: Bacteria > Armatimonadota > Armatimonadia > Armatimonadales > Capsulimonadaceae > JANXMY01. The sequence continues at coordinate 582,685 of OZ255718.1, read as the reverse complement.
GCCGATTCCTTCTTCCGGCACGGCATCCACCCAGGGCGGCAGACGGTCGGGCAGCACGGTGAGACCCGCCGCGCGGCGGCGGGAGGCCGTCACTGCGATTTCTACGGGCAGCGTCTCGCCGGCGCTCACCCGCGCGGCATGGGAGGCCGTCAGCGAGACACGCGGCCTGCCGCGCCACATGCCGAACAGAGCGACGGCCCACAGCCCGCAGGCATAGGTAAACGGCACATACCACTGCTGATCCAGCGAAATGGAGCCGAACGCCATGAAAAACAGCGTGGCGACCAGAAAATAATGGCCGGCCCGCGTGAACCGCTCCGTGTAGACGCGCCAGGCCCAGGGAAACAGCAGCCCACGGAACACCGGATGATACCGGATATCTTTGGTGCGCGTGAACTGTGTCAATGGCGGCAGCCAGGTTTGAAGCGTCAGCGGCGGGCCTTTGCGAAAGTTGTCCGGCGAAATTGGACGCGGCATCGGGTTGGGCAATGGGTCAGACATCGGGTATCCTATTGGTACTGTTATAACGCGAAAGGGAAGTGAAATGGTTCGCGTCTTGTTTGTTTGTCTGGGAAACATTTGCCGCTCACCGATGGCCGAAGCGGTATTTATGCACAAAGTGCGCGAAGCGGGGCTGGCAGGAAAGATCGAAGCGGATTCGGCGGGGACAGGGAACTGGCACATCGGCAGCCCCCCGCATCCCGGCACGCAGGAAATCCTGGCGCAGAACGCCATTGAATACACGCATCAAGGGCGGCGGCTGACACACGCCGACCTGCTGGCATTTGATTATGTGCTGGCGATGGACAATGCTAACCTGCGCGACATTCAGGCGCTGGGGCCGGCCCGCGCTGTTGTCCGCCGCTTTCTGGATTTTGCCCCCGATAACCGGGTCCGGGACGTTCCCGATCCATACCTGACCGGCGGCTTTGCGGGTGTTTACAGCCTGGTGACGGAGGCCGCCGACGGCCTGCTGGCGGCGATTCGCGAAAAGCACGAATTGTGATTGATGGAAGATCATCATTCGCGCAAAAAAAGACCCCGCTGTTTCCAGCGGGGCAAAAAAGAGAAACACGATGACAGAAGCAACTCTGTATTCCTCATTTTCGGGGAGTGAGAGGTTTTTACTTCCTGTCAGGACTACCGGGTTTTCCTAAACCAGCCCAAGAAAGATATTTCATGCCTCTCTCCATTCCGGCGGCATTCGTCGCTCCCGGCGACAATTTGACGGTTGAGGGCGTGCCGCCGATCCCCAAATCTCTGGCCGAGACTCTGCGCCGCTACACGGAAAGCCGCGCGGCAGGCTTTGCCGACTGGCATCCCGTCCGGCGCGAAATGCTGATTCGTACCCGGTTTGCCGATACGTTCCAGATGCACCAGGTCGCGTTTCCCGGCGGAGACCGGCGGCAGATTACGTTTTTCGCCGATACGGTAGGTGCGGCCTCTTATCAGCCGGTGACGGGAAACTATTTTGTCTTCAGCAAAGACAGTGGCGGCGACGAGTTCTCTCAAAACTACCGCTATGATTTCCCCGACGGACAAATCACGCTGCTGACCGATGGCCGCTCCAAAAACAGCCACGGCCTTTGGAACCGCCGCGGGGACCGCATGGTTTACACGTCCACGCGCCGCACCGGCCAGGACACGGACTTTTACACGATCTTACCGGCGGACCCGGCCAGTGATGCCCTGCTGGCGGCGCAGGAAGGCGGCGGATGGTTTGGGCTGGACTGGTCACCGGATGACACGCAGATTTTAGCCGCCGAATATGTGTCCGTCAATGAAAGCTATCTCTGGCGCATGGACGCCCATACCGGCGAAAAGACGCTTCTGACGCCCAGAGGCGGGCCGAAAGTGTCCTACAAAGGCGGCAAGTTTGCGCCGGACGGCGATACGCTGTTTGTCGTCACCGACAAGGACAGTGAGTTCGCCCGCTTGATGGCCTTTGACCCGGCGACGGGGGCGCATACGCCGCTGACGCCCGATCTGGGGTGGGGAGTGGAAGACTTCGACGTGTCCCCGAATGGCCGGCGGATTGCGTTTGCCACCAATGAAGACGGCATCAGCATTCTGCGCCTGCTGGATACGGAAACGGGCGAGATCACGCAGCCTGCCGGAATTCCAGTCGGCGTTTTGGGCAGCCTGTCCTGGCACGGCGGCGGCGAAGAGCTGGCGTTCGGCGTGACGTCGGCGCGCGCACCATCGGACATTTATTCGCTGGTGCTGACCGGGCAGCTTGATCGCTGGACGCGCAGCGAGACCGGCGGATTGAACACGGACGGATTTTCGGAACCGTCTCTGGTACGCTGGCCTTCCTTTGACGGTCGTTCCATTTCCGGTTTTCTGTACCGCCCTGCGCCGAAGTTTACAGGGAAACGCCCGGTGATGATTGTCATCCACGGTGGCCCGGAAGGGCAGGCGCGTCCGGGTTTTCTCGGCCAAAGCAATTATTATTTGAATGAGCTGGGCGTCGCCCTGCTTTATCCGAACATTCGCGGCTCGTCCGGCTATGGCAAGACATTTCTGGACCTGGACAACGGCTTTCTGCGCGAAGACTCGTACAAAGACATCGGTGCGCTGCTGGACTGGATTGCCGCGCTGCCGGAGCTGGACGCGGAAAAAGTTCTCGTCAGCGGCGGCAGCTACGGCGGCCATATGACCCTGGCGGTTTCGTATCTTTACAGCGAAAAAATTGCGGCTTCCGTCGACATTGTCGGCATGTCCAGCTTGGTGACGTTTCTGGAAAATACCGAGGGTTACCGCCGGGACCTGCGGCGGGTGGAATACGGCGATGAGCGCGACCCGGAAATGCGCGCTTTTTTGGAGCGCATTGCCCCGATTCATCACGCGGATGAAATCCGAAAGCCGCTGTTTGTCATTCAGGGAAAAAACGATCCCCGCGTTCCAGCCAGTGAGGCACTCCAAATGGTGTCAATCCTGCGCGGCAATTCCGTTCCGGTCTGGTTTTTAATGGCCGACGATGAGGGGCATGGCTTCGCCAAAAAGAAGAACATTGAGTTCCAGTTTTACGCCACGGTGCAGTTCGTGACGACGTATTTGCTGGGGCAGGGTGGGTAAGTTGGCGGCAAAATGTGTTAAAATAGAGGGAACAGCATCAGAAAAGGCAGTTGCTCCATGAACTCCCCCCGCCGTTCCGGCGACGCATCCAGAACTCACACCAGAACTCATACCAGAACTCACACCAGAACTCATAAAGGCCGCTGGCTCCTTCTGCTGGCGCTGGCCGTCGCTGCCCTGCTGGCCGCGAATATCGCGCACCGCGCGCTGCATGGGCAGGGGCGCTGGCATCAGCTTGCCAGAAGCCTGTATCATCAAATCAAAGGCCAGTCGGCGCAGGCCGCCGCGCTGCCTGCCGAGCGCGCGGATGGCCCGCTGGTGATTTATGACGATAAACTGGGGGACGGCTGGGCGGATTGGTCCTGGTGCATCCGCGACCTTTCTTCGCACACGCCCGTGCATGGCGGCCACGCGGCGATTTTGATGACGCCCAAAAACTTCGGGGCATTGTCGCTGCATCATGGCCCGATGGGAACCGGCGGCTATGCGACGCTTCACCTTTACGTGCATGGCGACCCGAATTCGCTGAATGTGGCCCTGCCGGACGGCGGCGGAACCTGGGGGCCGAAAGTCCTGCTGGCCTCGTACTGCCATCCCGCGGCGGGCGGCTGGCAGGAGGCGCGCATTCCGCTGGCGGATTTGGGCGCGGGGCGCTCCGGCGAAACCATCACCGGCCTGGTTTTTCAGACCGCATCGGCCCAAACGTATTCCCCGATCAGTCTGGATGACATTTCGCTGCTGCCGGACCTGTCCCTGCCGACCGCGCCGAGGACGGCAACTGTTGCGCTGACCATCAATGCGGCGGCGGGCCGGCATCCGATCTCGCCGTTCATTTACGGCCTGGCCTTTGCGCCGCCGGATGTGCTGGCGGATTTGAAAGTCCCGGTCAACCGCTGGGGCGGCAACGACAAAACTCGGTACAACTGGGTACAGGGCAATGCCGACAATGCCGCGCGTGACTGGGGCTTCCGCAACCGCTATGCGTCCGACGGCAGCGTTCCGCCCGGCCCAGCGTCCGCCGCCGACCGATTTGTGCGGGAAAACAAAGCCGCAGGGGCCGCAACCCTGCTGACCGTGCCGACCATCGGCTGGGTGGCGCGCGATTCGGACAACAGCCATGCGTCCGTCAATGTCCCCGCTAATGGCGGCACAGGACTGAGCGGCGCGGACGGCGCGATTTCCGGTTACGATCCGGCGGCCAACCGCGCGGCAACGAGTGTACGCTCCCTGCCGCGCAAAAATGCGCCCTTTACGACGCATCCTTCCCTCGCGGGCGGCGTGATTTACCAGGATGAGTGGATCGCCTACCTGAAAAACACGTTCGGCGACGCCGCGCATGGCGGGGTGCAGTTTTTCGCGATGGACAACGAGCCGGATTTATGGGATTCCATCCACACAGACGTGCATCCGGCCTCCATGGGCTACGACGACATGCTGAAAACCTTTGAGGAGTACGCCACGGCCGTTAAAGATGTCGATCCGAATGCCATGATTACCGGCCCTGTTTCCTGGGGCTGGACCGGCTATTTGTTTTCCGCCAAGGATCGGGGCGACGATACCTATGCCACCCATGCCGACCGCACGGCGCACGGCGGCGAGATGTTCCTGCCCTGGTTTCTCCACAGTGTCCATGCCCACGATGTCAAAACCGGGCGGCGCAGCCTGGACGTGCTGGACGTGCATTTTTATCCGCAGGGCAGCGGCACGTTCAGCGGTCAAACCGACCCGGACGCCCAGGCGCTTCGCCTGCGCGCCACGCGCGGCCTGTGGGACCCGGCCTACAAGGATGAATCGTGGATCGCGACCCCGATTTACCTGATTCCGCGTCTTCAAAGCTGGATCGCCGCCAATTATCCCGGAACGCATCTGGGTATTACCGAGTGGAATTTCGGGGCGGATGATCACATCAACGGCGGCCTTGCCGTAGCGGACGTGCTGGGCATTTATGGGCGTGAAAACGTGTATCTGGCGAACTACTGGGCGTGTCCGGCCAAAAATGGGCCGGGCTATCAGGCGTTCAAGCTGTTTCGCAATGCCGACGGCCAGGGGCATGGCTTTGGAGACATTGCCTGCACGGCGAGCAGCGCCGACCAGGGCCGCTTGTCCTGCTACGGGGCCATCGACAGCCGCACGGGTGATCTGACCCTGATGGTGATCAACAAGATGCCTAAAGCGGCGGTGACCGCGCCGGTGAATGTTCAGGGCTTCGTCCCGGCGGGAACCGTGAAGATGTGGCGCTGCGACGCCGATAATCCCAGAGAGATTACGAGCTATCCGGCGGCTGCCTGGAAACGCACGCTTCTTTTCCCGCCGCAGTCCATTACTCTGCTGCGCCTGCCGGCTAAAAAGTAATGGTTTTCGCTTCGATAAAATGACCAACACTGCTTTATGAATACTGCTTTACGAAAACGCGCCCTTGAGGCGAAATTCCCGGTGGACGAGCAGGCGCCGGTCTACCTGCTGCCGTCCGCCGAAGAGTTTGCCGCCAAAGCGCGGCACCGGATTGTGCTGTTTATGCTGGGGGGCGGCCTGCTGGCCGGGCTGGTTACGGCGTCCTTTGTCGCGTATGGCCTGGACAACATTCTCCTGCCGATTGTGCTGCTGCTGGCGATTGTCACCCCGATTTTGCTTTGGCGCTTTCCGCGCATGTCGCTGTATGTCACGGTTGCCGCCGCCTGCCTGTTTGAGATGTTCCAAACGTCTTACGCCGACGCGCTGACGGATAGAGTTCCTTTTTTCTGGAACATCAACACGATTTTTCTGACTTATGCTCACATCAACCTGAAAGCTGTTCCCCTGAATCTGGTGGAAGTTTTTCTGCTGATCGCCGGTGTCTGCTCCGGGATACGCTCTGTTTATACAGGGACTGTCAATCTGCGCGGGGGGGCGCTGCTTCTGCCGATCCTGGTGTATGTGGGCTTTGTCCTGCTGGGCTGGGTCAACGGCCTGCTGACCGGCGGAGACTTTAAAATCTCGCTTCAGGAAGTGCGCGCGCAGTTCTACTTTTTGGTCATTTATTTGATGGCGGTGAATTTTATTCGGGATCGCCGCCAGTTGAATTCCCTGCTCTGGGTGGTCGTGCTTTGCATCGGGCTGAAGGGAATTCTTTACACGTTTCGGCGCTATGTGACTCTGGCCGGGCTGCCGCTTTCCGATCAGGGCGTCGGCTCGCATGAAGAAGCCTTCTTTTTTGACTGTTTCATTGTTTTGCTGATGGTGCTGCTGCTGTGCCGCGTTTACAAACGGCTGCAATGGGTAATGTGGGCCTTGCTGCCGTTTGTGGTGCTGGGGAATGTGGCCTGCAACCGGCGAGCCGGGACAGCGGCGCTGGCCGTTGTGCTGCCGCTGCTGCTGCTGGCCGCGTACCGGGCGCTGCCGGAGCGGCGGCGGCTCATTATGGGCCTGTGCGTGACACTGACGGTCGGGCTTTCTATCTATTATCCGCTGTTCAAGAACAGTTCCAGCATTCTGGCCCAGCCGGCGCGGGCGATTAAGTCCAACTTTCAGCCGGACACGCGCGATGCCGGGTCCAACGCCGCCCGCGATGCGGAGAATGCCAACTTGATGGCGACCATCCGGTCGGCGCCTCTGCTGGGCAATGGCTATGGGCATCGGTATCTCCATGTCGTTTACATGGCGGACATCAGCGACATTTATGAACTGGAAGATTATCTGCCCCACAACACGGTTCTCTGGGTCTGGGAGCGTCTGGGCATTTTTGGCTTTCTGGCGTTTTGGATGATGGTTGCTGCCATTCTGGTTCTGGCGGGGCAAACGGCGCGGCTTGAAAACGCCGATGCTACGACAAAGGCCATCGGCATCTTTACGCTTTGCGTGATGTGTATGCTGATCGTGTTCGGCCTGCTGGACTTGCAGCTTTCTTCCTACCGGGATGTCTTGTTCGCCGGGGGCTGGGTGGGCGTTCTGGCGATTGCGCCGTCATTGAATCCCCGCCCTGTTTCCACGCGCAGTCCTGTGAGGGTCGGCCAATGACCTTGTCTGAGTCTCCGGCGTTGTCCGCGCCGCCCGCTTCCCTGTCCGGCAGTCCTTCCAGGCCGGCTGTTAAGAAAGCGTTTCATATTCCCACGCTGGACGGTATCCGCGCGGTTTCTTTTGGCATCGTATTTTTGTCCCATGCCGCGGCGTCCAAGTGGATTCCCGGCTACTTTGGCCTGGCAACCTTTTTCTTTCTCAGCGGCTATTTGATTACCACGCTGCTGCGAATGGAGTTTGACCGCACGGGCAAAATCAATTTCCGCGACTTTTACCTGCGCCGCGTTTTGCGGATTTTCCCGCCCCTGTACCTGATCCTCGCAGCAGACTGCGTATTGACCCTGACGCATGTTTTGGGCAACACGCTCTGGCCGCAGGCCGTGCTGGCTCAGGGGTTTCATTTAACGAACTACTGGATCGTCACCCACAGCCACAATCCTGATGCCGGCTGGTGGTACGGCATGGCTCCCGGAAGCTGGATTTTCTGGTCGCTGGCGGTGGAGGAGCATTTTTATCTGGTTTTCCCGCTGCTGTACCTGCTGATGCGTCGGCGCGACCTGACGGCAGAGCAGCAGGCACGGATTTTGCTCGGCCTGTGCGTCGCGGTTCTGGCCTGGCGCTGCCTGCTGGTGTATGGGTTTCATGTGACCAAAGAACGCACGTATGTCGCTACCGACACGCGCGTCGACTCCATTTTATTTGGCTGCATTCTCGCCGTGTACGGGAACCCGTTTTTGGATGTTGTCCCATTTTCGGCGGTGCGCCTCCAAAATTTCTGGGTTCCACTCGGCGCTGCGGCGCTGGTGGTGAGCTTTGGTCTGGGCCGGTTCTGGCCCAGTTTTGATCAGACGTTTCGTTACACCGTGCAGGGTCTGGCACTGATTCCGCTGTTTATTGCCGGGATTCGGCTGCCCTGGTGGGGCGTGTTTCGCTGGCTGAACCTGCCTGCGGTGCAGTTTGTGGGCCTGCTGTCTTACTCGCTGTATCTGATGCACACTACGGTACTGTACGGCGTGGAGTATTGGACGCACTGGCACAGGCCTCTGGTCGGCATCACGTCGCTTGCCCTTTGCCTGGCGCTGGCGACCTTGATGTATCATTTTGTCGAGAAGCCCTGCGGCCGGCTGCGAAAGCGGCTCTCCCATGTGCGCCGCGCATCCCTTTCCCCGCCGCCGGATGTGCCGCGCCGCGCCGCGCCGTCCACTGCCGCTCTGCCCCCCCCACAGGAAGCCGCCGCTCCGCCGCCCCCGACGGCGCGTTTGGAGTTCATTGATGGCCTGCGCGGCCTTGCCATGCTGATGGTGCTGCTGTTCCACTGCTGGACATTTGGCGGCCAGTGGCGCGCCGATATTTCCCTGGGACATCACACCGTCAACCTGTTTTCGATCTTCGGGATCGGACACATCGGAGTCGGCTTGTTTCTGGTGCTGTCCGGGTTTTGCCTGTACTGGCCGTTCGTGAAGGGCGGGAACCGGCGCGAGCCGACGCTGTGGGAATTTGCCAAGAAGCGCTGCCGCCGTATTTTGCCGCCGTATTACATTGCACTGGCGATTTTTGGGGCCGTGGCATTGATTGAAACCCGGCACTCCGCTTCGGGGGCTGCGCCGCTGTCCGTGCTGAAGTCGCTGGGAATGCACCTGGTGATGCTGCATAACATGCGCGCAGGAACGTTTTTTGACTTGAACGGCTCCTTCTGGTCGCTGGCGCTGGAGTTTCATCTCTACATCTTGTTTCCGATCTTCGTGGCGGCGCTTGCCCGATTTCCGGCACGGATGGTGCTGCTGGCCGTGCTGCTTTTTACGTCCGGCTTTCGGTTTCTGGTCGTACATGTCGGGCAGTCTACCGATGATGCCTGGGTCAACGTGCTGACTTACAGCGTGTTTGGCCGGTGCCTGGAATTCCTGCTCGGCATGATCGCGGCCAAGTTTCTGGCGCGCCGGGCGGCGGGCAGCGGGAGATTTCTCACTCTGGCCGATGGCGCACTGATCGCCGGAATCATCGTGCTGATGCTGGCGGGGCGTCATCAGGGGCTGGTGGAGGTGTTCAAAGCCGCACTGTCCGGGTTTGCTTTCTTCGCCCTGCTGCTCCTCGCCAGCCGGTCCGGCAGCCTGCTGAACCGCTGGCTGTCGTCGCGCGTGATGGTGACACTGGGCGTGTTCTCCTACAGCGTCTATTTGATCCACCAGCCATTGGCGCTGGCGATAGGAAACCTGACGGCAGGGTGGGGGCTTTCCAATCTCGAAAGCGCTGCGTTTGGCCTGCTGGTGATGGTTCCGGGCCTGCTGGGTCTGGGGTATCTGTTTCACCTGGCCTTTGAGCGGCCTTTTCTGTCGACTCATGCCCGGCGCGAAACCCGGCAGGAATTGTCCGGCGGGGGAAGCAATGCCGGGTTAGAGACGGCAGAAAGCCGCTCCGCAGAAAGCCGCTCCGCAGAAAGCCGTCCTGCGGAATTCAGTGCGGGAGAAACTGCTCCAGCCCGGTCTGGCCTGGTCGGGCGCAACATTCTGGCGACGCTGGGAACACAGTTGATTTCCTGGGGGCTGACGTTTGCCGTTACGCTGTATCTGCCGCGCTATGTCGGTGACACCGGGCTGGGCAAGCTGGCCTTCGCCGCTTCGTTTGTGACAATTTTCGGAGTTTTCGTGCCGCTGGGAACCTCGACCGTTTTGATCAAAGACATTTCCCGCCACCGTGAGCGAGCCGGTGAACTGCTGGCCGCTGCCCTGCTGCTGCGTCTGCCGCTGGGGCTGCTGATGAGCGCACTGGCAGTGGGAGTGGCGGCCTTGCTGCATTATCCGGCGCTGATTCAACTGCTGATTACGGTGGCTGCCGCCGGCATGGTGCTGGGCGCTCTGAATGATGCGCTGGGCGCGGCGCTTCAGGGACAGGAAAATCTGCCCCGCCTGAGCGTTGCAGTGCTGACCGAGAAGTTTTTGTCGTCCGGGCTGACCATTTACCTGGTTTTTGTGCGCGCTCCCCTGTGGACGCTGGCGGCGGTCGGCCTGTTCACTGGTCTGGTTTCCATTGCGGTCAATGCGACGGCGTTTCGCTCGCTGCTGCCGACGCTGCGGTGGCCGTCGGTCAGTACGATCCGCACGCTGGCAATCGCCGGGATGCCGTTTATGGGCTGGATCGTCTTTCGCACGCTTTACAGCCAGTGCGACCCGGTTGTTCTCAAAATCGTGACCAATGACGCCACAGTGGGCTGGTACGCGGCTGCCTCCCGCCTGGTCGGCACCTGCCTGTTCCTGCCGGTGGCAATCACGACGGCTTTGCTGCCGACTTTGTCACGGCTGCACCGGGAAAGCGCCGCCGAATTTCGGCAAATGTCGCGGCGGATGCTGGCCCTAGTAATGCTCTGCGGCATTCCGGTGGCGCTGGTGCTGCTGCTGCTGCCGGGCCAGATCATTGCGCTGCTGCATTACCCCGCCGGGTTCGCCCATTCGGTGCTTGTGCTGCGAATCGGCGGGCTAGGCGTGCTGCTGTATTATGCCGCGATGGTGCTTGGCACGGCAGTGATTGCGGCGGACGCCCAGCACAAGATGATGCGTGCCTCACTGCTTGCCACGGCGGGCAGTATTCCCGCCTGCTTTGCGGGGGCTTACCTGGGCGCGCATTTCTGGGGAAACGGAGCGGTGGGTGCGATGGTCAGCGACGTGCTGACGGAAGCGTATCTGATCTTTTGCTATCTGCGAATGCTGCCCCCACGCACGTTTGACAATGAAAATCTTCTGTTTCTGGGCCGCTGCGCCGCCGCCGCGCTGCCCATGGCGGCGTTTTTGGGATTGATGTCCCAGAGCCGGATTGGCTTCTGGATTGTGATCCCCTGCGCGATTATCTACGCAGCCATGTGCTGGCTGCTGCGCTGTGTCAGCGCCCAGGACCTTGCCATGGCGCGGCAGATACTGGCCCGGAAAGCATGATGCAAAACGTTCAAACCGAGCCATCACTTTTTCAGGGGGCGCTGTTTGTCGGCGGCTACCTTGACCCGGAGCTTCCGGCGCGTATCGCGTCAGGACAGCATCCGCGCGTGGAATATCTGGAGATTTTGGAGCAAAGCCCAGCCCGGATGAGGACGTTTGCGGATGTCTCCGCGGCAAGGTCGCCGCTGGTCAAGGCTGCGCGGCGCGTGGGCGGCGAATACTGGGGCCTGGCCGCCCTGGGATGTCTGGAAGGCAAGGCGGCCGGGGCGCTGACCATGGGCGAAGATGTAGGCTTCCCTCTGGCCTTGCTTCAAAAGCTGACCGGCGGCGATTGGCCGATTTTTGTCACGCTGCACGGCTCCTATCTGGGATCGCGTAAGGGGAAATGGGCGCTGGGCCTGCTGCGCCGGTCCTCACAAGTCCATTTCTTGTGCCTGTCGGAGACGCTGCGCCAGCGGCTAATCCGCCGGCACGGTATTCCGGCGGAGCGCGCATTTAACATCGGGTACGGCGTGGACGCCCATTTTTTTCAGCCGCAGGACGAAGCGCCGATGCCGCCGCGCCAGGTCGCCAGCGCCGGCATGGCAAAGCGGGACTACAAAACACTGGTCGCCGCAGCAGACGGCCTGGATGCCTCTGTGAAAATCGCGGCGGACAGCGCCTGGTTTCGTGCGGACCTAGACATCGGCGGCCAGACGCTGCCACCGAATGTGGAAGCGCGCTCGTATGGCGATTATGTCGGCCTGCGCCGCCTTTACGCCGAATCCGCCTGTGTAGTCGTGCCGCTGTACGAAGCCGTCCATGCCTGCGGCTACGCGGTGATTGCGGAAGCGATGGCGATGGGCAAGCCGGTCATTACATCGCAAATTGCCGGCCACAGCGACTATATTATTGAAGGCGAGACAGGCTTCTATGTGCCGCCGGGCGATGTGAGCAGCCTCCGCGCGCGCATTCGGGAGCTGGTGGACAACCCGGCCCTGGCCTGCCGGATGGGGGCGAATGCGCGCCGGCTGATCGAAGAAAAATACACATTGGAAGCCTACTGCGGCCGCGTCACCGCCGCGATGCGGCTGGAGGAATGGCAGCCCGCATGAGCCTGACTCATAAAGCCGCCGCGATGGCCGGTAAAACAGCCGCCGTGGCGCGGGCCGAATGCGGCTATCTGCCGCTGGGCCTGCGGCTGGTGGACCTGCTGACCCGCGCGTGGCCGCCGGGCGCGGGGCCGCGGCTGCGAACGCGGCTGTACCGGGCGGCAGGCATCAAAATTGGGGCAGGAAGCTTGATCGGGGGGCCAATCCAGTTTGGCATGGCGGGCGATCCGCGGCGAAACGTGCAAATCGGAACGCGCTGCTTTCTCAACAGCCCGCTTTTTCTGGACGCCGCCGCGCCGATCATCCTCGGTGACGGCGTTTCGCTTGGACATCATGTTGTCATCATCACTACCGACCACGCCTTTGGGCCGCCGGAGTTTCGCGCCGGCGCGATCCAGCCCCGGCCTGTCACTATTGATTCCGGCGCCTGGATTGCCGCCGGTGTGACCGTGCTGCCAGGTGTCACCATTGGCCGTGGAGCGGTGGTGGCCGCCGGAGCGGTCGTCACGGGGGACGTTCTTCCCAACACGCTTGTGGGCGGCATTCCTGCCAAACTGATTCGCTCGCTGGATGCTTAGAGGGCATATAAACTCAACGTCGGCGGTTAAAACCGCAGCAACAAGTTCGCGAAACCGGCCTTCGCCGGTTGAAGTCCTAGTCCGCGAAGGTGGACGTTGTGCCTTTGTTGCCGCGATTTTAATCGCCCGACACGCTTTTTGCAAAGTTTAACGCGCATGATTAACGCTCAACCACAAACTCGTTTCCCCGCCGCGCCTGCCGCCGCCGGGCTGAATATCCTTCTGCTGACTCCGTCGCTGCCGTATCCACCTATTTGGGGGTTCGGCATTCGCGTGTACCAGCTTCTGCGCGAGCTGTCGCGTCGGCACCGGGTCACGCTGCTGACTTATGCCGGGCCGGAAGACGCAGAAAACATTCAGGCGATGCGGCAGGTGTGCGACTCCGTCCATGTCGTGCCGCCGCCGCGTCCCCTCGGCGGCAAGCGCGGCGCACAGATGCTATCGCTGCTGTCGCCGCTGTCTTACCAGACGTCCAGCCTGCGCTCTCCGGCCATGCAGGACGCTGTAACGCGGCTTATGAGCGGGCAGCGTTTTGATCTGGTGCAGGTGGAGTCCAGCCAGATGGCTGCTTTTAATTTCGGCAGCGAGGTTCCCGTTTTACTGGATGAGCATAACCTGGAATATGAGCTGCTGTACCGTCTTTACAAAGGCGAGCGCGCTCCGGGGCGGCGGCTGTACAACTGGGCGGAATATGTGAAATTCCGGCGCGAAGAGCAGGCCTGCTGGCGCAGGGCCGCCGCCTGCCTGCTGACATCCGGGCGCGAAGAAGACATCCTGCGCGCGCTCCTGCCGGACAAGCCCACCGCCGTCGCCCCCAACGGCGTGGATATTGAGTTCTACCAGCCGACGCCGCAAACGCCGCCCGTTCCCGGCAGCCTGATTTTTACGGGGCTGATGTCGTATCGGCCCAACATCGACGGGGCGCTGTATTTCGTGGAGGAAATCCTGCCGCTGGTTCATCAAGTTCGCCCGCAGGCCACATTGACCATTGTGGGAGCCGGAGCGGGAAAAGAAATCGCGCATCTGGCGGGGCCGCAGGTGACAATCACGGGAGCCGTGCCGGACATGCGCGATTATTTTGCCCGCGCGGCGGCGGCAATTGTGCCATTGCGAATGGGCAGCGGCACGCGCCTGAAAGTGCTGGAAGGGCTGGCGATGGGCAAGCCGCTGGTGTCCACCTCGGTCGGCTGCGAGGGCATCCATGTCCGCTCTGAAGAGCATCTGCTGATTGCCGACGATCCCCCGGCTTTCGCCGACGCCGTCGTGCGGGTTTTGAGCGACGCGGCTTTAGCCGACACTTTGAGCCGACAGGGACGCGCGCTGGTGGTGCGCGAATACGGCTGGGCCTCCATTGCCGCCAATCTGGAAGCTTTTTATGGGCAGGTGCTGGCGGCAGGGTAATTTTCCTGTCCTGCTTGGCTGTCCACAGTCTCAAGTCATTAACGTACTGTATTAGAAGCCGGTTTGCTGAGAACTTATTCGTCTGAAATAAAGTGTATAATCTGGGCCATCCTGATCAGGATAGTCGGATATGTTTTCAAGAAATTGGTGCTTGCTTTCTTGCTCCTCATTAACACTAAGCAATACTTCATAGAGGCCCGGCAATACTTTTATTGAGGTCGTAATTGGAACACCAAGTTCATATAAACTGGTTACTACCAACTCACCGGAGGGACACCAAAGTTGGGCGAGCGTATCTTTAGCCCCAATAAACGATTGAGGTTCTTGCTCACTATTGTTGATTTCATTTGGCGAGACGACAATCTCAGTACGGTAAACACCGTCAAAAATCAGTGTCCACGCTAGGAGATGATGGGAAGTGGCATAGTCTGCCCAAAAGTCGTTGAAAAAAAACAACCGCAAATAAGGTTCTGAGACAGATTGGCTACCCGATAAATTCCAGGCTTCGTCCCACTTACCTGGTGTATTCGCAGGGGAGAGGGCATCAAACACGGCCAGATACATCCCTTCGGTTTTTGTTGTTACCACAAAAAGATTTGTTTCTTGCAATCTCATAAAGCACTTTACTTTGACCAAACAGTACGCAGAAATGTTCTGAACAAGAAAATAAAAGCCAGCCTTTTTACAATGTCATCGCTGTGTGGATTGATCGCGAGTTCGCGCTTATAGAAAAAAGCTGCCTCTCTTAGAGTGTGTATAGAAACTCCCGACCGGCGGTTAAAACCGCAGCAACAAAAGCACGAAGTATGCCCAAGAGGGCATTACTGCGTATCGCCCTTCGGCGACTGATTCTGGAACCGGCGAAGGCCGATTTTGTGACCTTGTTGCCGCGAATTCATTCGCCCGCTATGCTGTTTATACACACTCTAAGATCGCCTGTGTCATAAGCCGCTTCTGCCTGTTCTATAAAAGACTGTTTGCTCATTAAGATGGCGATTTCCAAGAAAAAAGCCTTCGGAACCTGATAGGTTCCGAAGGCTTTTTGGCGTCGGACCTTACGGGCCGGGCGCGGGAGGCGTAGTGTAGGTCCAGTTGAGGATGTCGGTGGTGACGCCGAGTCCGCCCGTGGCTCCCGTGAAGCCGGCATAGACCTGAGTGCTGCCCACCGTTGCCGCCAGGTTGAGCGGGTAGGTCTGCGTGGCGGTCGCGCCGGTGACGGTGTCGGTTTCCTTGACGGTCAGTGTCGTGCCGTTGTAGGAAAGAACAATGCTCAGGATGTTGCCCGAATGCAGGTTCAAGCCGCTGGGGGTCAGGCTGGTGGCTGGCCTGGTCGGGATGGCCCCATTCACATAAAGGCCGGTGCTGTTGACCCCTTCGCCGCTGTTGCTGTAAAGGTCAAACTTAACGGCAACACTTTTGGGGATGTTCTGGTAGCTCAGGCCCGCTCCATAAATGCCCAGGGCAGTGGGCGCGGCGGCCTGGAGGCAGACGGTAAAGCCGTCGGCCTGGGGATTGGTCATCTGCACCTGGAAGCTGTCGGTGAAGTTCTGGGCGCTGACTTTCGTGGCGTAGAACGCACTGGCCGCTTCGTAAACGCGCCCATTGGTCAGGCGCAGCCGGCTTCCGCTGAGGGCAGCGGCTCCGTTAAGCTGAAGGCCGGTTGCCCCGGTGAAAGTCGGATAGTTGATCAGCGTAACCGCTGTCGTGGCAGTCAGTGTCGCGGACGCCTCATTGGAGGCCGGGCCGGTTCCGCCGGCATTGACGGCGCTGACAAGGAAGTAATACGTCTTACCCAATGTCAGGCCGGTGAGTGTTGTGGATGTTCCGGTGATACCCGCGACCGCCGTGGTTTCCGCGCCGCTGGCGAGGCCGTAGGTCACGGTGTAGCTGGTGACGGCTCCGGTGGGGGGCGTCCAGCTCAGCGTGACCTGTCCGCTGCCGGGGACGGCAGTCAAGGCAGTGGGTGCACTCGCCCAGGTGGTCGTGTTGGTTCCGGCGAAGTCACCTGCCTCGCCAATCGCGTTGACAGCCTTCAAGTGGTACTCGTAGTAGGTTCCCGGTATCAATCCGGTGTCATTGTAGCTGACGGTTCCGCCGACGCCGGGACTGGCGGGGGCCGTGGTAATCAGACTGAAGAACCCGGCGGTGCCTGTTTTGCGGTAGATGTTGAAGCCGGTTTCATTGTTTGAGTTGTCGGTCCACGTCAGGTGAATCTGCGTGGGAGATAGCACCGTCGCCGTGAGATTGGAGGCTTGCGTCGGCGGTGCGTTGGGCGTGGTAGCCGAAACCGGGCCAGCCGGCGCGGAGGTGCCGCCGGGGCCGACAGCCGCCAGTGTGTAGGTGTAGGCAGTCTGCGGGCTGAGGCCGGTATCGGCATAAGTGGTAGCAGTGCCGGCCAGCGTGAATGTTGTGCTGACGCCGCCGACGGTTCGGATGAGTTTCAATCCTGTCTGGCTGCTGCTTGTGTTGGTCCAGGCGAGGTCGATTTCATTGGGCGAGTAGGCAGTGGCGGTCAAGCCGGTGGGAGAGCTGGGCGGTCCGGTAATTGTGACTGTGGCAAGGCCGCTGATTGCGCCGCTCGTCGCCCGCACCGTCGCCGTGCCGCTGACGCTGCCTGCGGTGAACAGGCCCGAAGACCCATTGATGCTTCCTGCGCCACCGCTGTCCACTGACCAGGCGAACACCGGCTGCGGGCTGAGGGCTGTGCCGTACTGGTCATAGCCGGTCGCGCTGAATGCCTGTGTGCTGCCTGCCGTCACGGCTGCCGTCGCCGGCGTCACGGCAATCGTCGTCAGCACGGTGGGGACGGCGTTTGTGACCGTGTAGGTCCAGTTGAGGATGTCGGTGGTGACGCTGAGGCCGCCTGTACCCCCCGTGAACCCGGCGTAGACCTGGCTGCTGCCCACGGTTGCCGCCAGATTAAGTAAGTATGTCTGGGTGGCGGTTGCGCCGGTGACGGTGTCGGTTTCTTTGACGGTTAAAGTCGTGCCGTCGTAGGAAAGAACAATGCTCAGGATGTTGCCCGAATGCAGGTTCAAGCCGCTGGGGGTCAAGTCAATAGCGGGCGTGGTCGGGATGGCCCCGTTCATATAAAGGCCGGTGCTGTTGACCCCTTCGCCGATGTTGCTGAAAAGGTCGAACTTAACGGCAACACTGCTGGGAATATTTTGATATCCTAATGAGCCGCCGTTTGCTCCCAGCGCGGTGGGCGCGCCAGCCTGGAGGCAGACGGTAAAGCCGTCGGCCTGGGGATTGGTCATCTGCACCTGGAAGCTGTCGGTGAAGTTCTGGGCGCTGACTTTCGTGGCGTAGAACGCACTGGCCGCTTCGTAGCTTCCACCGTCGGTCAGGCGCAGCCGGCTTCCGCTGAGGGTGGCAGTTCCGTTAAGCTGAAGGCCGGTTGCCCCGGTGAAAGTCGGATAGTTGATCAGCGTGACCGTTGTCGGGGCAGTCGGCGTCGCGGACGCCTCATTGGAGGCCGGGCCTTCCCCGACGGAATTGGCGGCTGTTACTTTGTAATAGTAAGTGGTTCCGCTGACAATCGCTGCGTCGGTATATGTGGTTCCGGTAATGCCCGAAGCAAGCGGCGCGGTGGCTTCTGCGCCTGCGCTTGTGCCGCGATAAATCTTGTAGCCGGCGGCGCTTGCCGCAGCGTTCCATGTCAAAGTCACCTGGCTGCTGCCGGCGACGGCGGCCAGCTTGGTCGGAGCCGGCGGAACAGAGCTTGGCGCAGTGGGCGTCGCCGCTGTCTGGGCGGAATTCGCGCTTTCGCCGTATGGATTAACGGCGGAGACGACATAATAATAGGTCGTGCCATTGGTTAGCCCGGCATCCGTGTAGCTGCTGGCCGTGATGTTCGCCCCGGACGGCAGCGTGGCATACGGCCCGCCATTGACCGTGGATCGCTTGACATTGTAGCCCGTCGCGCCGGCGGAAACGGGCCAGCTCAGCATCACTTTGGTGTCGCCGGGCGTGGCGGTGACTATTGGAGCGATGGGAGCCGCGCCGAAGTACCGGCTGGCCGCGCTGCTGGGAGCGTAGCCGCTGGCAAAGCTCACGACCGTGATCGTTTCGGGGGCGGTTACTACAAATGGCGCGGTGTAAAGAATAGACGCCTGGGTGGGCGTTGTGCCGTCAGTCGTGTAGTACAGGGCTGTGCCGGAGAGAGCTTCGGTCAGCGTGACCGTGTCGCCGACTTTGCCGCTGCCGCTGCTGGAAATAATCGGCGTCGGCTGGGCTTTGAGAAGGCCGTAAACATTGACGTTATACTGTGCGCCGAAATACACTCTGCCATTGGCGACAGTCGGCACGGAAAATTTGACGGCATTGCCGGCAGGCCGGTCCCGCAGAGTATTTTGCGTGGAATCGTACAGCTCGATGCTTACATTGGTTGCATCATGGGCGTATAAGATAGGGGAGCCGTTGTTATAGGCGCTCGAATTGATCGTCCACACAATACCGTTCGTCGTGCCGCTGGCCGAAATGGTCGGGGTTGATCCGGGAAAGGTGCTGACATCGCTGCTCTCAGAAACGGCGGTGGATGACAGCGCGCCACTGGTCACAGAGAACTGTTTCAGCGAGTCCTGTGTGTACTGTCCCGAAGCCTGATAATAAATGCTCCCGTTCCAGAAGGCCGGATTGCTCCATGCGCCCTTGATGCTGATTTGCTGAACCACATTGTCTGTGCTTAAATTAAAGCCGCCGAGATTGTCGCGGTCAAGAAGGAACATGTTGCCGGATTTGCCGCAGCCAACCAGAAGATGCGGATGCAGTGGGTTGCCTGCCGAGTCCGGGAGCAGCATCACGCCGCCTGATCCCTGATCCTGGTCGCTTCCGTTGTTGACCATTTCAGCCTTGTCCGAGAAATAGTCCTGGACAAAGAGGGTCGAGCTAAGTTTTTGGAACGACATCCCGTATTCGGTGCCTTTGGTGTTCGCATTAAAGCTGCCATTACCCGTGATGTAAAAGAGATTGCCGCTGTTATCTGCCGCGGGAGCAGCCCCGCTCATCCAGATGCCGCCCTCACTGCCATTGGGCGTCGTGTTGTAAGCGCCGAGCTGCGCCAGTGTGGTGGGATTATAGGCCAGCACCCAGCCATGATAGGCGCCGTTGTCACCGTGTGAAGCAAACGCGAGATAAAGAACGTTGCCGGATAAAACCAGGCCGCTTCGCTGATTTTCTACGAGCGCATTGAAAGCAACTTCTCCTTTGCCGTCGCCGGTGCCAGGCACAGTCGCTGCAATGACGGTGGGCGCGATTCGATCCAGGCCGGTCGCCAGATCGAGCGCGTGCAGGCGCTGGAAATAGGCGCCGTTTTCTTTTGTTTTGGCGACGACATACAGGCTGCCGGTCGTGCCGCCGGAAATATCGGGTGCGCCGAGGCCAATTACCGGCGTACCGGTGATGCCGATTTCCGGTTTAATGTCGCCCGTTCCCGTATCGTTGTTATTCACGGTCGTGACGCCGGCGGCCGCGTTGAGGAAACTGGTTTGCCAGAGAGGAGCGGCGGGGGCGGCATTCGTACCGGCCATGTTGTCCGCGTCAAAGGCATAAACACTGTCATGCTCGGTAGCGATTAAAAGCAGGTTGTGGAACGTGCCGCCGATGTTTACATGGCTGACGTAGAGCGGCTGAGCGTAAACATAGCCGTCCACCGGGAGAGAATAAAGCTTTCCAAAGCTCGCTGCGGTGACATTGGCTGGAGTCAGCGCTGTTTCGGCCAGGTTCTGCCCGGTGCGGGCATTGTCGTTCTGATAAGTCAGCACATTGACCTGGCTGCGGGCCGCTGCCAGCGGCAGCAGGAGCAAGGGAAGGCACAGACTCAAAACGCGCCGGAAGGAACCCCTGCGGCAAGCGGTGGAAAACATGGTTGGCATAAGACTTTTTCTCTCAATCAGGTACACGCCGCGAGTTTAGGCATAGAAACGCCTCACGCAGCAACAACTTACTCCTAGTATACAGCAAGAAATATGCCAAAAACGGGAAACCTGTCAAATAAGATCAAAAAAATTGTAATAATTTAAGGGGTGAGAGGAGTCAGCAGAACGGCATGAAACGCCCCGGCAGAACTTCGGGCAGTCCCGACAATTTGGCCGCGTTTATTGATGGCCGCTGCTGCCAAAAGTATCCAGCCGGATTTGGGGGAGATCAGGGTATTCAGATCGGTCATCTTGCCCTTTTCCCAAAGTAGGGCATGACGAACATTGGGCGAAAGGTTGGAAGCGCCGACGCCCCTGCCCTGATCGTCCAGGCTGGATAAGCTCGCCGGATCGGACCCCAGCGTTCCCAAGTCCCGCACCGTGCCAAGCGTGAAAAGCGTCGCATGGTATTCGTTGTGGGTCACTGATGACCCCGCGGCAGCATCCCGGCTGTTGAGGGCGAAACCCAGGCTGAGGCTTCCGCCGGGCAGCGTACCCAAATCGATAATTTTTCCATGCTTCCAAAGGCACGCATGAACCGCTGACTGTGTGGTTTCGCTGATACCCACGACCGTGCCGGCATCGCTGATTGCATAGGCCAGACTGAAATTGCCGCCCGGAAGTGTGCCGAGATCAGTCATTTTTCCGGCGGCATACAGAAATGCGTGGCGGTTTTTATCGGCCCGAAGCGAGCCGCCGACAATCTGGCCGCCGGCATTGATTCCAAATGCCTGGCTATCCCGCCCGCCCAGAGTGCCGAGATCGATGGCTTTGCCGGTGGCGTCAAAAAGGCAGGCATGGGTCGTCGCCAGGCTGTCCACCAAATTGCGGCTTGTTATTGCCCATCCGACACTCTGCCCGTGGCTATTGATCCCATGCGTAATGCTGCTGATAAAGCCGGGCGGTGTGCCTAAGTCTTTGACTTCACCCTTGTCCCAGCGGGCCGCGTGAATGACTCCCCCCTGCTCCTGCCATTCGCCCACTTGCCCGGCGGCATTCAGCGAAAGCGCGGCTTCACCACTCGCCCAGGGAAGCGGGCCGAGGTCAGTGATGGTGTAGTGGGACGCCGTTGCCGGCAGCGCCATCGCCAGCAGCAGGGCAAGAAAAAAAATTCTCGAAGCGGCGGAGAGTGTCACGAGTTTTTCAATTCTGCCCCTGCGGCTGACCGATTTTAATCAAAACGCAGCCATGGGCGGGGACGGATGCCGTGAAAGAATTCGAAAATGTGCCCAGGTCTTTGCGCTGCCAGAGGTCGCGGACAGGCTGGCGGCCACTCAGGCCAAGCTGCGCCCAGGTAACGGAAACGTCGACTTGTTCCGAGCCTGCATTGACCAGGCCGGCGGCGTGCGTGCCGTCAAAAAGCGGCCTCGCCCAGACCTGCGCGTCGCCGTCCTGCGCGATGCGCCCGGCGGGCCTGCCGAGCGGGTCCTGATCCACGTCCAGAACGTCGTCATTGGTCAGCAGCGCTTTGGTGAACGGGTCCAGCCGCGTCAGGTCGCAGCCGATCAGCAGCGGGGCGGACAGCAGGCTCCACATTGAGATATGCAGGATTTGCTCGTTCGGCTTGAGGTGGGTGGGATGGGTATTGCCGAAGCCGACGATGCCGACCATCAGCATGTCGGGATCGTTCCAGTGGCCCGGCCCGGCGTAGTCTTCGTGGCCGTTCTGGCTGGTGAAGATGCTCCGCAGACTGCCCCAATTATCCTGAATGTCGTCGGTAGTGCGCCAGCAGTTGCCCCCAATTGTCGCGCCCCACTTCCAAACATCCGCCATGCCATACTGGCAGAGGCTAAACACCATGTCCCGGCTTTCCTTGCGAAGCGCCGCGCCCATGACTCGGTACGGCTTGATCTGCCGCTCCAGCCCCTCGCCCGTCGCCACGTCCCCGTAAGAACACCAGTCGTATTTCAGGTAGTCCACGCCCCAGCCCGCATAGGTATCGGCGTCCTGCTGCTCATGCTGCCAGCTTGCCGTGAAGCCCGCACAGGTTTTCGGGCCGGGCGAAGAATAAATACCGAGTTTCAGGCCTTTGCCATGCACATAATCCGCCAGACCCTTCATATCCGGGAACTTCGCGTTGGTTTGAATGACGCCATTCGCATCGCGGTCCGCTTCCCAGGTGTCATCAATGTTGACATATTGAAAGCCGTGCGCGGCCAGTCCTGCGCGGGTGAGCTGGTCGGCGGCATCGCGGACTTTTTGCGCGTCCACTGCTCCTGCCCAGACGTTCCACGAGTTCCAGCCCATCGGCGGGGTCAAAGCCAGGGCGCGGCTGCCGCCAACGATTGTGAGAGCGCGGCTCGCGCTGCCTTTCGGCCCGCGCACGGTCAAGGTCGCTTTGGTCGTCCCAATGCCTGTGAGTGCGCCGGAAATAATGCCGGTAGCCTGATCCACGGCCAGTCCGGCGGGCAGGCCCTGGGCGGAAAAGATCAGCGGGCCGTTGCCGGTGGCGGGAATGAGAAACAAAAATGGATGGCCGGGGGTCGCGCCGACAATGCGCGGGCCGTGAATGGCCGGGCTGGGGGAATCGCCACTCATGTCAATCGGCATGGTTGGCTCCCTGGTGACTGTGTCAGGAAGGGCTGCCGGCGTATTGGCCGCTCCTGCCGCCAGAGTGAGTTTCGCGTCTGCCCAGTCGGCATGGTCGCTGTCAATCCCGTCGTCGCCATCCGTCACCACCAGCGTCAGCCGTTTTGCGCCGGCCACGTCCACGGAAATCGGAACAGGCTTGTCTCCGCCATGCAGGATTGATGTTTCCAGCTTTTTCTTGCCGTCTACAAAAACTTCAAACCTGACTGAGGCGCGGCTGTTTTTCTTTTCGTCATCCACCCCGACGGTAGCCGTGAACTGCGTTGCCGCGCCTTTAAGATCAATTAAAAAACGGCTGCTGGCATGGGTTCCAATGCCATGTGCGTAAACGATGCCGCCCAGCGTGAGTGGATTGCCGTCTACCGACTGCCCGGCATGGGGCGTACCGAAATCCTGGGCGAGCAGGCTCAGATTGAGTGTGTCTGCCCAGACACGAGAATCCTGCTGGGCGCAGGCGGGCCGGGTGACCGCGAGAAGCAGGACTGCCCGTAAAAAGCAACTCCAGATAAAATCTCGTGTCATATCTGATTTGCCTCATGCAGGCCGCACTCCCGCTTGAGGCCGAAAAAGCGGGTTTCTTCCTCGGTCAAATCGGCGGTGAGCGGACGCGATGTTTGCACGTCGCCGATGGAGACATAACCCTCGTACCAGAGAGGATGATAGGGCAGATCGTTTTGAGTCAGATATTGGTGAACGTCTTTGTTGGTCCAGTCATAAATTGGGTGGACTTTCACGACGCCGTCCTGTAACGCCAGCGTTTCCAGAGAACGCCTGGTGGACGACTGCCCGCGCCGCATCCCGGTAATCCAGGCCTGAGCATTCAGTTCTCGCAGCGCCCGTGCCATCGGCTCCACTTTGTTGATCCGGTTAAACTGCGTGATGCCGCTGACGCCTTTTTCCCAGAGCTTGCCGTGCCGCGCTTCCTGCCACTCGCGGCTGACGGGGCTTCCATAAACCTTCAAGTTGAGGTGCAGGCGCTCGGTCAGCGCGTCCACAAAACGGTAGGTTTCGGGGAACAAATACTGTGTGTCCAGCAGAACCACGGGAATATCTGGCCACTGCTGCGTGACCATGTGCAGCAGCACAGCGGACTGCGCGCCGAAACTGGAGGACAGAAGGATATTTGGCTTCCACTGGGCGAGGGCAAACGCGCTGCGCTCCTGTGCCGTCATCGCCGCCAGCCGTTGATTTTCGTGTTCCAGATTAATAGTCATTATTCTTCTTTGAATGCCTGTACGGATGCGTTCGGTTCCCGGCTTACGCCAGGCCAATTTATTTTTTGCTTCTCAAACCGACAAGCCAAACCTTTGCCGCACAGTTTCACGCACAATGCGGCAAAGTTTCATTGCCTCGATCGCTTCTTCTTTATCCGCCGATTCGCCGGGATAACGGAACGCGACGGCATAATTTTTCAAAATTACCAGGCTAGGCCTAAGAGATGTCCAGAGCGGTTCCATCGGCAAGAGCAAGTCTAAAATCGCCAGCAAATCATGGGTTTTTGGAAAATTGATTCCTTCTTCATGAAGACGGCCTTTCAAGTATTTTTCGGCACATTGCTGGGCGTGAAAACAGGCTGCATCATAATTCGGCGCTCGCCTCGCCCGCATCTCTCGCATCAGTGTGTCCCAGTCGCCTTCTGCTTTATCAACCCACTCCTGCGAGGTTGTTTTCATAAAGCACCTGTCCCTTCTCCGTGACTTCACGCAGAAAAAAATCTTCCATATCCAGGCGTTCCCGCAGGCGTTTTGGCGTGATGGCAATCAAGTCTACCGGAAACCCGCGATGCACGGCAAGGTCAATCTCAATGGACTTCTTGACAGCTTTGCCCTCAAACGGCATGACGACCAGCAAGTCTACGTCGGAGTCTTCATTCGGCGTACCGTAGGCATAGGAGCCGAAGAGAATAATGCGCTCCGGCTGAAACCTTCGGGCAATCTCCTCGCTGACCTGGCGGATTTGGGCGGCGTCTATCATAACGGTAAACCAAAATGGTGCCGGGCTGCTTCACGCACAATGCGGCAAAGTTTCATTGCCTCCTGCGCGTCCATAGCATCCGCATCGCGACCGGGATAGCGGAACTCCACGCTGTAGTCATCCAGCTTTGTCAGTGCCATCTGCAACACGCTCCAAGATGGTTCCATGGGGAGAATTAGAGCCAGCAAAGCAGGAAGATTATGTGTTTTGGGAAAAGTTACGTTAGCTTCTTGCAGATAGGCTTTCAGGTACTTCTCAGCGCATTGCTGCGCCAGATAGCAAACCAAGTCATAATTGGGCGCATTCTGCGCTTGTCCTTCGCGTTCCATACTGACCCAATCCCCTTCGGCTTTCTTAATCCACTGCTGCGTAATCGCCTGCATAAAGCTCTTGTCCCTTTTTCGTGATTTCCTGCAAGAAAAAGTCATTCATTGCAATGCGCTTTTGTAAATAATCCGGGTCGCAGACAACGAGATCAAGTGGAAAAGTGATGTCAAGATGTAAACGAATGTCCGATGCCCTGCCGCGCCCCTTATTCGGCAAAGGCATGACGACCAGCAAATCTACGTCGGAGTCTTCGGTGGGTGTGCCGTAAGCATAGGAGCCGAAGAGAATAATGCGCTCCGGCTGAAACCTTCGGGCAATCTCCTCGCTGACCTGGCGGATTTGAGCGGCATCTATCATGGGGGAATTGTACCCGGCAAAAAAGAAAAGAGCGGCAATAAGTATTGCCGCTCTCAATTCCTTAAACTGCTGCTTCTTCTTGCGGCACACTCGGTACTTTGAGGCGCGTTATAATCTTTTCGCCGTCGCTGTCGACGACAATCGTGTCGCCGTCGCGGAATTCGCGGCGCAGGATGCCGGACGAGATCGGGTTCTCCACCAGGCGCTGAATGGTGCGCCGCAGGGGGCGCGCGCCGTAAAGCGGATCAAAGCCGGACAGGGCGATAAATGTCCGGGCGGCATCGGTGACTTCCAGAGACAGCTTGCGGGCTTCCAATTGACGCTCCGTTCCCTTCAGCAGCAGGTCTACAATCTGCGTGATCTGCGGCTGATTCAGGGCATGGAAGACGATAATCTCGTCAATGCGGTTCAGCAGTTCCGGGCGGAAATGCCGGCGCAGCTCATCCGTCACTTTGTCCTTCATTTTGTCGTACAGCATGTCCTGGTCCAGCGGGCTTGCGCCGACGGGCATGGCTTCAATAAACTGGCTGCCGATGTTGCTGGTCATAATGACCACTGTGTTCTTGAAATCCACCGTGCGGCCCGTGCTGTCGGTCAACCGCCCGGCGTCCAGAAGCTGCAAAAGAATGTTGAAAACGTCCGGGTGGGCTTTCTCAATTTCATCCAGCAGGATCACGCGGTACGGGCGTCGGCGAACGGCCTCGGTCAATTGCCCGCCTTCATCGTAGCCAACGTATCCGGGCGGCGCGCCGATCAGCCGGGCGACGGAGTGCTTTTCCATGTATTCGGACATGTCTATACGAACCATCGCATCGGGATCGTCAAACATAAACTGCGCGAGGGCGCGGGCCAGTTCCGTTTTCCCGACGCCCGTCGGTCCGAGGAACAAAAACGAGCCAATGGGCCGGTTCGGGTCTTTCAGGCCGGCCCGTCCGCGCCGGACGGCTTCGGAAACGGCGGCGATAGCGACTTCCTGGCCGATCACCCGCTCATGCAGCGTGGCTTCCATGCGGAGCAGCTTGTCGGCCTCTTCTTCAAACATCCGCGACACGGGAATGCCGGTGGTTTTGGAAATCAACTCGGCGATGTCATGTTCGTCCACGATGCTGTCAATCCCCGACTCGACCGCCCAGGCATCGCGCCGCTCGGTGAACACGCGGCGCAGGGCGACTTCCTCATCGCGCAGCCGCGCGGCCTTCTCATAATCGCGGGCGTCGGCAGCGGCGCGGCCTTCGGCGACCAGGCGGTTCAGCCTTTCTTCCATATCCTTGATGTCCTGCGGCATGGACGATTTTTCAATGCGTATCTTGGACGCGGCTTCGTCGATCAGGTCAATGGCCTTGTCCGGCAGAAAACGCTCAGTGATATAGCGGCTGCTGAGTTCCGCCGCGGCGACCAGCGCCGAGTCGTCAATTTTAACCGTGTGATGCGCCTCATACTTGTCGCGCAGGCCTTTGAGTATCTCGATGGTGTCTTCCACCGACGGCTCGCCGACAACGATGGGCTGAAAGCGGCGCTCCAGCGCGGCGTCCTTTTCAATGTTCTTGCGGTACTCATCCAGCGTCGTCGCGCCAATGCACTGAAGTTCTCCGCGCGCCAGGGCGGGCTTGAGCATATTGGACGCATCCATCGCGCCTTCGGCGGCTCCGGCACCGACGACCGTGTGCAGTTCATCCAAAAACAAGATGACCTGACCGGCGGCTTTGCGGACTTCGTCCATGACGCCCTTCAAGCGCTCTTCAAACTCGCCCCGGAACTTGGAGCCGGCGACCAGTGCGCCCATGTCCAGGGCCAGCAGACGCCGCCCCCGCAGGTTTTCGGGAACGTCGCCTCCCGCGATTTTCAAGGCCAAGCCTTCGGCGATGGCTGTTTTGCCGACGCCGGGATCGCCGATCAGCACCGGGTTGTTTTTGGTGCGCCGGGACAAAATCTGGATTGTCCGCTTGATTTCTTCATCGCGTCCGATCACCGGGTCGATTTTATCTTCCCGTGCCAGCGCTGTGAGGTCACGCGAAAACCGATCCAGCATCCGGTATTTTTCTTCCGGGTTTTCATCGGTCACGCGCGAATCGCCCCGGACGGCCTGCAAAGCTTTGTAGACTTTTTCCTCGTCAACATTTTGCTGTTTCAGCAGACGCGCCGCGCTGCCGTCGCTTTCTTTGATGAGTCCCAGCAGCAGGTGTTCCACGCCGACATAGCTGTCTTGAAGCCGCTGCGCTTCTTCTTTCGCCAGATCAAACACGCGCTTGATACGCGGTGTGATGTACACCTGCGCCCCGGCGTCGGCATACTGCACTTTCGGCGCACGCGCCAGCGCTTCTTCGGTGGCCTGAGCCAAACCGCGCGTGTCTACATTCAGACTTTTCAACACCTGCGCGGCCAGGCCGTCATTTTGTTCCAGCATCGCCAGCAGCAGGTGTTCGGTGTCAAGCTGCGTGTGCTGGTAGCGCGCGAGAATATCCTGGGACTTTTGCACCAGCTCCCGCGCACGTTCGGTAAACTTTTCAAACATAGAAAAACCTCCTGCGACCTACCTCCCCGCTTCGTTCATTCCTCACTTCGCTGGGGTCCTCCCTCAAGGGAAGATTAGGAAAAGTATCGGGGGACAGGGTCATTCGTCGTCTTGATCTGATTTCGTCGTAGATCGTTTCAAGTCAATTTGTCCAGCTTGCTGCTCCGCTTCCCGGAGCATGGCCTCGATGCGTTCGCCCAGCATTTCCATCTTGCCCATCTGGTCCAGCAGGGAAATAATATACGCGACGCCGCTGAGATTGACTTTGATGTCTTGAGTCAGATGCTGTATCTGCTGAAGGCGCTCAATGTCCCGGTCGGAATAAAAGCGGTTTTTGCCGACTTTGCGCGGCTTGACCAGTCCCAGCCGGTCGTACATTCGCAGCGTCTGGGCATGGATCGGCGGAACCGGGCGCACCAGCTTGGCGGCGATACTGATGGTGTAAATCGGCTCGTCTCTGTCTTTGGCAAATGCCATGGTGTCACACTTTCCAACTTCAGACTTTTACGGTGTCCGAACGCAGCTTCGCCAGCTCCGTCAGCAGTTCTTTTTCGCGCGGCGACAGGTCTTTGGGAACCGTCATTTTTACCTTCGCATATAAATTGCCGCTGCCAATGCCTTTAAGTTTGGGCATTCCCAGGCCGGTCAAGCGAAATGCCTGGCCGCTCTGGGTTCCCGGCGGAATGTTCAGCACTTTTCGCCCGCCGAATGTTTCCACGGTCGCCTCGCCGCCAATCGCGGCGACGGTATAGGGAACGGCCACGTCGGTGCGAAGATCGTCGCCGGTGCGCTCATACTGGGCGCTGAGACGGATTTTGACTTTCAGAAACAAGTCGCCGCCATTCGCGCCCTGCCCGGCCAGGCGAATGCGCTGGCCGTCGGCAACGCCGGCGGGAATTTTGACATCAGACAGCTTGCGCTGCCTGGTCACGGTTCCTTCGCCCCGGCAGTCCGGGCAGATTTCCGTCGCCTGGCCCGTGCCGCTGCACTGCGGGCAGATGCTGTTTCCAAACAGGCCGCGTCCGCCTTTGACTTTGCCGGTTCCACCGCACATCGGGCAGGGCTTGTTTTTTCCGGCAGACACGGCACCCGCGCCGCCGCACCGTCCGCAGGTTTCAGGGATGCTGACGGTCAGGCTGCGGCTGACACCTTTGTAGGCGTCTTCCAGGCTGATTTCAATGGGGTACTCCACATCCTGCTGCGTGTGCCGGCCCCCACGTGCGGGCTGCCCGGCGCTGAAGCCGCCAAATCCGCCTGTGCCGCCCTGTGCGCCGCCAAACAAGGACGATAAAAAATCATCCATGCCGCCCTGGCCGCCGCCCATGCTGCCGAAGTCAAAATCCTGATAGCCGCCGCCCTGACTTCCCGCGCCCGGCTGAAATCCGCCGCCCTGGCTGTAGGATTTCCACTGGTCGCCGAATTGGTCGTATTTGGAGCGCTTGTCTGCATCGGACAGCACTTCGTATGCTTCCCCAACATTTTTGAATTTGTCTTCGGCGGTTTTATCGCCGGGATTCACATCCGGGTGATACTGGCGCGCCAATTTGCGGTACGCCGCCTTGATTTCTTTCTCATTCGCTGTTTTGGGTAGGCCCAGAATTTGATAATAATCTTTGTAATCCACCGCCATAGCTGTGCTTCTCCCTCTGCAAGTGACCTCGCACTGCCGCTATTATGGTACATGAGCGCGATGCTGTCAAGTTATTTAACAAAACAGTCTGCGAATGAGTTCCCGTTTAACCGGGCGAGCGTTCGGGTAAAGACAGGCTATCGCGAAAAACACGCAGGAGACCCTTTCAATGGCAGACACGCAAAATGGCGCAGAAGCGCCTTTAACCGATCAAGTCAAACAGCAAACGCAGCAAGTCGTCCAGCAGGGCCAGCAGTATGCCGGACAGGCGGTGGATTTAGTCAGTACGCGCGTCAAATCCGCGCTCAGTCAGCAGAAAGACCATCTGGCAACAGGCATCACCGATGTCGCGCAGATACTTAAGCAGAATGGGGAAGCTCTCACCGGCCAGGGCATCGGTGTTTTTGCCGCACCCTACGTGGATCAAGCCGTGCAGAAATTAACGGAAGTCGGCACGACCATTCAAGGTAAAAACATCGATGAAGTCATTCAGGACACGGAGAACTTTGGCCGCAGTCAGCCGGCGGTGTTCCTGGGAGCCGCGGCCCTGATCGGCTTTGCCGCTGCTCGCTTCCTGAAAAGTTCCGGCCAGGCCGCTTCGGCGTAACTCAGGAGGAAAACGATGAGCATCAATAACAGACCGGAATGGCATGAGCCGGTCAGCACCGTAACCGTTGATACGGATGATCCGATTGAAGACACGATTGAAGTCGGTGAAGTTGCGCTGGTGGACGGGCCGATTGATCCCGTCCCATTGAGCGCTTCCTCACACAGCCGGGATGATAATTTTCCGCGCCGGTCCGCCGGGCCGATGCCCGATTTAACCGCGACGAGCAAGGAGACGACAAACACAGTGGCAGACAAAGTAACAGATACCGTTCAGGATTTGAAGGGCAAAGCCCAGGACGCGGCGCAGAAAGTCGCGGATACAGCTACAGGCGCGAAAGCCGCTGCCGGGGATGCGCTGGACACGGCCAAGACTGCGGGAGCCAGCGCCACAGGCGCACTCAGCGGAGCCGCCGGTAAAATCAGCGCCGCCGGAACCACCGGTGTGCAGAACGCGGGAACAGCAATCTGGACGCTGATTCAGCGGAACCCGCTTCAAGCCCTTTGCGTCATCGCCAGCTTGATCTGGCTGCTCCGAAACAACCAGGCCGCTGCTGCTCTGCCGCCCGTTTCCATTTCCGATGCCGCGTCCGACGCCGCCGGGAAGGTCGGCACGGTTGCCGGACAGGTGCAGGTTGCCGCCGGCAATCTGAAAACTCAGGTGCAGGACCAGGCCAAGCACGGCGCCGGCTGGTTCAGCCAGACGCTTCAAGCAAATCCGTTGGCAATCGGCGCCATGGCGATTGTCTTCGGTGCAGGCCTCGGCTTCGCCGTCCCGGAAACGCCGTATGAAGACAAACTCTTAGGCAAAACTCGCGACGATCTGGCCGGCAAAGCGCAGGAAGCCGCCCAGGACTTGGGCCATAAAGTGCAGACGGTCGCCCAGACCGCCGTTCAGGGAGCCATTGAAACGGTAAAAGAAGAAGCGAAGAATCAGGGCTTGACCGCCTGAGTTTTCTTCCACAGAAAAAGCCCCGGCATCATTTGATGCCGGGGCTTTTCAGCATTCTTTTCATTGACACTGACGATGGTGCAGTCAGGCCAAGTCTGTCACACTGATCTAATGCTTATTCCCCCGCCATGATAACCGCAACCGGCAGCATCCGCGCCAGCGGTGTGATCAATCCGGCCTCCGTTTGCAGGCGAATAACTCGCTCGATGTCTTTGTAAGCCGCCGGCGATTCCTCAGCGCTCAGTCCCTCTACCAGAATGTCCTGCTGCTGCATGTCGCGCCGCGCATTGCCCAGGCTGATCCGGTCCCGTGCCGCCGTTCGGCTGCCGACCCGGCCAGCACCATGGGACGCGCTTTGCAGGCCGGCGGCGCAGCCTTCTCCGCGCACGACATAGGACGCGCTGCCCATGCTGCCGGGGATGACGCCCAATGTTCCCGCTTCCGCCGGGGTTGCGCCCTTACGGTGGAGAATGCGATCCGGCCCATCCTGCCAGGCAAAGTTGTGGTGGTTCTGAATGGTTATGCTGGCTGCCAGTCCGGCGCGGCGCGCAAAGTCGGCGTGAATGACTTCGTGGCACGCCTGCGCGAAGCTGCCGGCCAATGTCATTGCGGCCCAGTATTCGCGGCCCGCGTCTCCATCCATACTCAGCCATTCGTACATCTTCGGCACACGGGCGATTTTCGATGTTTCCTGCGCGGCCAGGCGCATGTAGTGATTGGCAACGGCGTAGCCAATGCCGCGTGAGCCACTGTGCGTGAGCAGGCCGCAAAAGTCTTGCGGCAAATCCGTGCCGGCATCCAGCCGCTGCCCGACGACCAATTCCGCGAAATGGTTGCCGCTGCCGCTGGTTCCAAGCTGACGGCGGGCTTTGTCGCGCAGGCTCCGGGTCTGGGAGGTTACGGTCCAATTGTCTGCATTCAAGATGGCATGATCCGCCGGGGCAGGGCGGCTTTCGCCGATGCCGAATGTCGTCACGGCCTGCAAGTCGCGAAACAGCAGGGCGCGGCGCGCTTGAAACTCGCGAGGCGGCAGCGGAAAAATGCTCAGGTGCATTCGGCAGCCGATGTCCACGCCCACCATCGCCGGGGATACAGCCCGGTGCGCGGCAAAAACACCGCCGATGGGCAGGGCATAGCCAACATGCGCGTCCGGCATCAGCGCGCCCGCCAGCGCAATCGGCAAACGCAGAGCCAGCATGAGCTGCTTCGCGGCCACCGGATCAATGTCGCCGCCGATTTCGCCGCAGACATAAAAAGGCGCTGGAATATCGCTGAGCGCCGCCACAGCCTCGGCACAGCCATACGCTTCTTTCAGGCGAGCGACAATTTCTGTGTCGCTCTGTCCATTCTTTTTCAGCGCGGCGGCCTGGCGGGACATTTCCGTCCAGCGCTTGTCGCCTTTCCAGGGCCGCAGCAATGCGTTGACTTTCATAGCTCCTTTATCGGATGGGAGAAGTGTTTTGCAAAAGACAGCATAAATCGCAGATTGACTGAGATTGTGAAAAAAGGTACAATATTACAAATGAAAGGCACCACTCTCATGCGTTCCAGTTCCCTCCCCGGTTTTCTCCTCGGCGCTTTGCTGACCGCTGCCGCTGCCGCCGTCAAAATCTTTTTTCTGGATCACCTAGAGACGCGCCGCGCTTAAAACGGGTATCCTTTGAGGCAGGAGGCTTCCGATGCTCTTGCCAATCTCTCTTTATCCTCGCATTGGGCGCGGCCTGCTGGAACTGCGCGGCGCGGACCGGCAGGCTTTTTTACAGGGCATGGTGTCCAATGATGTTCTGGCGCTGGCCCCAGGGCAAAGCTGCCACGCGGCCCTGCTGGACAGCACCGGCCACCTTCTTGCCGACCTGCGCGTTCATACCTTTCCCGAATTTCTGCTTCTCGAAACCGATATTGTCTGCCTTCCTGTTTTGTTTAACACGCTGGACAAACTGCTGATCATCGAAGATGTACAGATGGCCGACGCCACCGCGCAGTGGGCTACGCTCTCCGTGCTGGGGCAGGGCGCTTCTGAGCTGGTCTCCGCTCTGCTTCATTTGCCGGGTGAGGTGCGTCCGCTTGCTTATCCCGTCGCGCCCGGCCTTGATCTCTGGCTGCCTGCCGAGTCTTATGCCGCCGCCTGGGCAATGCTGACGGATGCCGGGGCTGCGCCGCTGGACGACGCGGGCTGGCAAACCTTGCGCGTGGAAGCCGGACTGCCCGCCTGGGGCCAGGAGCTAACCTCCGCGATTTTGCTGCCGGAAGCGGGCATGGAAGATGCGGTTTCCTATACCAAAGGCTGCTATGTCGGGCAGGAAATTGTGGCCCGGCTCCATGCGCGCGGCCATGCCAACCGTGGCCTGCGCCGCCTGGTGCTGGCTGACGATGCGCCCGTGCCGCCGCCGGGCGCGACGCTTCACGTTCCCGAAGACGGCCTGGAGCCGGGGCGGGAGATTGGACGCATCACCAGTGCGGTCGCCTCGCCGCTGCTGGGCGGCCGCGCCGTGGCGCTGGGCTATGTCCGCCGGGAATACTGGGAAGACGGTACGCCGGTTTCAGTGCAGATCGTGCAGCCTGGCGGCCTGACATTTTCCTTTGCCGCCGTTGTGGAGGAAATCCCCCTGCTGGCCGCGAACTAGCCTCGCATGGAAACTCAATTGGAACAAATGAAGTTTGAGGGCTGGGACTGTGTTCGTCTCAGCAATGCCGACGCGGAAGTGGTTGTCACTACCTCGGTGGGGCCGCGTATTATCCGTTACGGGCTGCTCGGCGGGCCGAATGCGTTTCAAATCATTCCTGAAACGCGGGGGCAGAACAATGGCAGCGGCGAGTGGCTGCCGTATGGCGGGCATCGGCTCTGGCACGCACCGGAAGTTAATCCGCGTTCTTATCACCCGGATCATGGCCCTTACGGGATGCCGTCCCTGGAAAACGGCGCGCTGCGCGTTATCAGCCCGACCGAAAGCACCACCGGGATCGCCAAAGAAATGCGCCTGACGCTGGCTCCTACCGGTTCCGCCGTCAAAGTGGAGCATCTCTTAACCAATCACGCTGTTTGGCCGGTCACCCTGTCGGTCTGGGCATTAAGCATTGTCGCCAATGGCGGGCGGGTGATTGTGCCACAGGAGCCGTTTGTCTCGCACGATGATGCGCTGGATGCCGCCCGGCCTTTGATTTTGTGGAAATTTACTGACATGGCCGACCCGCGCTGGCGCTGGGGCCGAAAATATTTGTCGCTCACTCAGGCCGGCGCGGCGGGCAACCCGCAGAAAGTCGGCGCTTACAATGCTCAGGGCTGGGCGGCGCATTTGACCGAAAACCAGGCGTTTATCATCCGCATTGTGCCGGCTCCCGGCGGGCCAGCCGTTTTGCCCGACATGGGCTGCAACTTTGAGACCTACACCGACGGCCCGTTTCAGGAACTGGAAACGCTCGGCCCGCTGGTCACGCTGGAGCCGGGTGCGTCAGCCTCCCACACCGAGTTCTGGCATCTGGCAAAAACGGCTTCCATTGCCGATACCGATGAGGCGTTAGATGCTTCGCTGCTGCCTCTGGTGCAAGCCGCGCACTCGCAGACAACCCAGGCGTTTGGATAGTCTCATTTGTCCTTCGTCGGGGCAGGGCTTGTCCCTGCCCTCTTTTTTGGCTTATTTCCGAGGCTTTTTCAGCGCGTGCCTGGCTGCCGGCGGCGCTTTGAGCTTTGTCCGGTGAACCGTCAGAACCTGCCGCCGGTCCAGATGCCAGGCGCCGTCTTCGCGCGTCCAGTGGTCGCGCACCGTGCTTTCAACCCGCACGCCGGTGCCGGATTTGGGCAGCAGTGTCAGGCGGTCGTGGGCCTGAACAGTAGCTCCGGCGTCGCCCTCCTCAACCGTTACCTCATCCGCCACCGTGTCATTTTGCACGGTTGCATTCGCCCGAAAAAGAATGCTGAGGGCCTGGCGCGCCGCTGCCTGCGTCTGGGAAACCGATTTTCCAGAGGCCTCCACGCGCGTGAAGCTTTCCGCCTGCAAGGCGGCTGCGGCGTCCGCGTTTTTGGTATTCATCGCGCGGTTCAAATCCACATACGCCGCTTCAATCGCCTGCCGGGGCGTCAGGTCATTGCCGGCGATGCCCGTATCGGCAGGCGCAGGAGCAATCGCGGGTGTCAGGCTCGGCGCGACATCGGCGTAAGAAAGGCCCAGGCGCAGCTCGTCTACGACATACGCGTTGCCGTTGCCATACGCGAATTGCACCAGACTGGACGGGCCAATTTCAATATCCTGCTTGACGATCCCTGGCACGTCGGGGTCGGCCAGGCCCGGCGTCGGGTTCTCGTAAAGCGTGAACTTGTCCACGGTGCTGTGAAAATCGGCGCACAGCACCAGAAACGTCGGCGCGTCCTGCGTGACCCGGCTGGCATTGACAAAGCCCTGCATACTTTTCCCGGCATTGTCCATGCCCCAGTGCCCGTCCCCAATGTCGCCCAAAAACAGCCCATGAAAACCGCCCAGCGATAAGCCGCCATAGGCAGGCGGATTGGCGGCAGCGGCGTTGTAATGGACGCGCGTAATCAGAAAGCTGAACCATTCCGTCGTGCCGGGCTGCCCGAAGGTAAACGCCGTCGCGCGGTCGGATGTCAGAAACTGGCCGGTGTCGGCAAACAGTCCGACTGCTTTTCCCGTGGCGACCAGCTTGCCCAAAAACGGCGTCTTGGCACCGGCGGTCACCACGGCGCTGGGGGCGATCCAGGGCGCGGCCCATCCCGTGCCGCCGCTCTGGGAATTCAGGGTCGCGCCGGCAGGATACTCAAAGCTGTCTGAAGCTGTCTGAGCGCCGGCGGCAGCCGTCAGTAAGCCGGTGCAGAAACAGACAAGTGCAGCGGTCCAGAGCTGCCGTGCAGAAAACAAAAGAGAAGAAAGCGAAAATGAGTGCGGCATTCCGACGGTTTCCTTTCACCGGAGCATGACAGGACAAAAAGCCCCTCGACCCGGTGGGGGCTGAGGGGCTGTGAGCAGTTTACGGAGCGCGCTTTATTTCACGGCGCTTTGCGCTGCCGGCGGGTTGACCAGAGCCGGAGCGCTTTCCGCGTGGGGATGGAAGGTCAAAACGCCGACGACCACGCCAATAATCACGACCACCAGAAGAATCACAATCGTTCCCCAGTTGGCATTGCTCGTGCTGCTGTCGCTGTTTGCAGGATAAACACTCATCGCGGCGTAACCTCCTTTGTCTCATTTACTTTGTTTGATTTTACTTTGTTTGATTTTACTTTGTTTGGTTTAATGGATGAACGTGGACAGTCCCAGAAAGAGCTGAGACTGGCCGGACGAATGTCGGGCCGCGTTGTACTCAAACTCGGCATTGACGGCCACGTTGGAATTCAAGAAATACTTGACGCCGACCTGTCCGCCGACCGATGCGCTATCATAATGCGATTGGTTCAAATAACCGCCGGAAATGCCGATGTAGGGCAGAAGCGGGCTGGCATTGTCCGAGCCGCCGCGCAAATAATAATCAGCGAATACGCCGACATCGGTGGATGTGCTGACATGATCGGCTCCGCCAACGCTGAGCTGCGCGCCGAATTCCAGATTGGGCGAAGTGAACACGCCGTACCCGCCTTGCAGAAAGTAGGTTTTCGGGGTGTTGAAAGTGTAGCTGCCGCCGAGACTAATTTCCTTGTCCCCGGTGGTCGGCAGGATAATGCTTCCCGCGGGTGCGGCTTGCGCCTGTGCCGGGTGAGCCGAAACAAATGAAGTCATTCCCAGAGCCAAAGCCCCTAGCATCTTAGCTGAAATTTTCACGAGTGTCTTCTCCTTTAGCGGACCTCTGAATTGTGGTTCCTCGCATCTTAGCGGAAACTCCTGTCCGATTTGGCAGATATTACCCCAAGCCGCAGACTTTTTCAACAAAAACAACGGCAAAAAACGAGTATAATTCCCATGACGTTTTTGGGCGGCGAGGCCGGCCATGCGGAAAGGAACTTCATGTCTCATCTCACACGACTGTCAACGCTGGCATTGCTTTTGTGGGCTTTGCCCCTTTTGGCCGCACCGAAGCCGATGCGAAGGCTGCCGCGGGTGCTGCCGGAAAAGCCGTTTACGTTTGTCGCCTACGGCGACACACGCAGTAATCCCGTCGCGCATACCGCCGTAATCGCGGAAATCGTTCGCCTGCATCCCGAATTTGTGCTGCAAAGCGGCGATCTGGTGTCCGACGGGCGTAATCCCAAGCAATGGGCGCAGTTTGACGAGATTGAGAAGCCTCTGCATACAGCAGGTATCGCCTATTATCCGGCGCGCGGCAACCACGATCTCGGCACGTTTTATCCGAAACACGTCACCGAGCCGTTTGATTCGGGAGACAAAACCAACCGCCTGTATTATGCGTTTAGCCGCCACCGCAATCGGTTTATCATCGTGGACAGTATGCAGCCGTATGATCCCGGCAGCCCGCAGTACGTTTGGCTGGAAGGGGAACTGAGGCGCGCGCACACAACTGCCATCAACACCTTTGTCATGTTTCACGAAGCGCCGTTTTCTGTCGGCCCGCATGGCCCGACGCCGGAAGCGCAGCAGTTTCTGCACCCGCTTTTTGTGAAATATCCGCCACGCCTGGTCATTTGCGGCCATGACCACCTTTACTACCGCACCTTCCGCGACGGTGTGGCGTATATCGTCACCGGGGGAGGCGGCGCACCGCCATACCGACCGGAAAACGCGGCGCTCTCCATTCCCGGCGATGTGTTCGTCAAAGATGTGGACAGCTTGGGGCGGCCTCTCAGCGAAGCCGACTATGATGCACTGATTTACCACGCGATCCGTCTGGACGTAGACGGCCCGCGCGTGACGGGAACGGTGCTGCGCCCCAATGGATCAGTCATAGACCGCTTCACGCTGGGGCCGAAGTAGACGCTGCTTTTACCAGTCAAACGGGTTTCGCAGAAACGAAAGAATTAGATACCACAAGGCCACATACCACACGCGGCGGCCCATCGGCGACGCGCCTTCTACCAGGCCCACCGCGCTGTGCAGCAGGCCAACCGGGCGAACGGCGATTTTGTTTTTGGAACACGCCCGGCAGCGCGTCCCCGCCGGCGTGTAAACTGTGCATTTCGGGCAGATCGGCGCTTCGCACCGTCCGCAGCGCAGGCGCGTTACCACCTTCGTGTGCCGGGTGCAGTACCACGCGCCCGCTTCGCCGGGAACCGCCACAATAGGAGCCGCCTCCGGCGCGGCCAGCGCCGCGCCGCATTCGCCGCAAAACTTTTTACCGTCGGGATTTTCCGCTTTGCATCCGGGACAGACCATCGCACGCTCTCCTTTGTCCCCTTCGATTCGACACGCGCTCCCAAATTCCTTCGCAGGAAAATCCAGGCGACGCGGCGTAA
The DNA here is from genome assembly GCA_965277095.1 of Capsulimonadaceae bacterium. Lineage (GTDB taxonomy): Bacteria > Armatimonadota > Armatimonadia > Armatimonadales > Capsulimonadaceae > JANXMY01. The sequence goes on along the minus strand of OZ255718.1, from coordinate 544,402 downwards.
CCTAGCGCGGCTGCTCTGCGTAACGTCAGATGACGTTACGCAGAGCGAGGGAATGAATTCCTCTCGCTAGAGGTAAACGTCCTTCGGACGACTGAAGAGCAGGCATCCGACCAGTTATCCTGCGTCCGAAGGACGATTGTAATGAAGCGAGAGGAATTCATTCCCTCGCTCTTTGCCCCATGCCGTACTGAGGCATAACATCAGTGAGTAACGTGTCTTCAGGAGAAAAATTATGTCGCTTTCCGGTTCCTTACCCGCCGATGCGGCGTCTGGCAAAGATGCCGCGCCTATTTCCGCTGCCGATGCCAGCGCGACTCCTTCCGACATTTGGAAGCGGCTGCAACTGCCGCATTTTCAGCATGACCATCCGCCGGTTGCCAATGCCAACGATGTATACAAAAAAGGCCTCAGCCCGCTGGACAAGCTGGCGGCGGTGATCACGGAAAAAGTCGGCTCCATGGGCTTTTTTCTGACTATCCTCGCCTGGACGATTTTGTGGACGAGTTACAACATTTTAGCTTCAGTGGCGCCCGGCCTGCATTGGAAAGCATTTGACCCGTTTCCAGCGTTTGTTGCCTACTTGCTGATCAGCAACGTCATTCAAATTTTATTGATGCCCCTGATCATGGTGGGCCAGAATGTCCAGAGCCGCCATACGGAAATTCGCGCCGAGCTGGATTTTGAGATCAACCAGAAGGCCGAAAAAGAAATCATGGTCGTCTTGAAAAATCTGGAACACAATACCGATCTGATCATCCATTTGATGCGTCATCTGGAATGCCGCGTCTCCGATGAGGAAATGCGCGCCCTGGCTGCCGAGCATGAATTGGCCGAAAAGTTGGAAGCCGCTGACCCGCTGGCGAAAGCGGAAACGCCGGACAAGTAAACAAACGAAGGAAAAACTCATGGCGCAATCATGGACAGCGGCAGACACCGGAGCGCTGGCAAAAATGGCGGATGGCCCGCGCCGGCGCGTACTGGTGACAGGGGCGGCAGGGCGAATCGGGTCGTATTTTGCGCGAAATGCCTGGGAGAAATACGCTCTGCGGCTGATGGTGCGCGGCGATGAAGACGGACTGGAAGACATTCGGCCTCTGGGGGAAGTGGTGGAAGCCGATCTGGCGGATTTGGACCGGCTGAAAGAAGTTTGCGCGGGCATAGACACGGTGGTGCATCTGGCCGGCGATCCGGCTCCGTCCGCGCTCTGGAAAGACCTGCTGCCAGCCAACATCATCGGAACTTATCACATTTTTGCCGCCGCCAAGTCGCAGGGCGTTCGCCGGGTGATTTATGCGTCTTCCATCCATGCCGTATCGGGCTATCCTGAAGATGTTCAGGTCAAAACCGGGGAGACGGTCAACCCCGGCGATCTGTACGGCGTCTCCAAATGCTTTGGGGAAGCCCTGTGCCGCTACATGGCCGAGCAGGAAGGCGTCAGCGCGATTGCCCTGCGAATCGGCGCATTCCAGCCGCTGGATGCCGCACGTGCTGAAGAGGGCCTCGGAATGCTGGATTCGTTTGTGTCGCACCGCGACTTGGACCAGCTTATTAACCGCTGCATCGACGTGGAAAATCTCCAATTCGCCGTGCTGCATGGCCTGAGCGACAATCGCTTCAAGCGCCTAGACATCTCCGATGCCCGTGCCCTGGTCGGCTATGCGCCTCAGGATGATGCCGCTGCGGAGAATGCGCGGACGCGCGATCTGCATTTGCGGGAGGCCCTGCAACGCAACACCGTCGGCAGCCCGCAGGAATCGGGCCTGCGGGCCGATGTCGGCTAGAAGACCGGGTAGAAACTCTTGACCGGCGGTTAAAACCGCAGCAACAAAAGCATAAAGTATGCCCAAGAGGGCATTACAGCGTATCGCCCTTCGGCGACTGCCACTGGAACCGGCGAAGGCCGGTGTCGTGAACTCGTTGCCGCGAATTCATTCGCCCGACATGCTTTCTATCCAATCTCTAAACCGGCGGGTTTGCGACCGACGCACCGCTGGGTAAACCCGGCGTATTAAGGAGTAACTTTACCCGTGGAACTGACCAAAGATACCCCGACGGCGGAAGCCGAAAGCCCGCACCCCGGTGACCCGCACCAGACCGGCAGCGGCAGCGCCAAATCACCCGGCGGCGGCAGCGCGCCAGCGCAAAGCCCGTCCGACATGTCGCAGGGCGGCGAGGCTTATCCTGGCCCGCGTGGCGGCGGCGAAACCGACAAGACAGGGGAACAGTCTTAATGACACAGGCGGAGCAAATGGAAGAAGAGACAACGACAAAAGCAATGGCCCCGGTGGATGCACCGCCGGTGGATGGAAGCACCACTGCGGGCGATTCAACGGACGCCGGAGATGTCGACCCGGACAGCACGCATTCCGCCGATGAGACCGGACAGGGCGGCGACCCGACGGAGCCGGCGAAGAACAAAGCCCATCCATGGAATAGTTAAACAAAATCATTGCCGCCAGGGATAGAAATTATAAACCAGCCCGCGCCACTTGCCGTAGCCGGCAAAGAATGCATGGACTTCCTTGTCGGTGACGGGCCGCCCCAATTCTTTGGACAAAAGCATTCGCGCCCAGCTATCGGCATTGACATGCTGAGGGTGGCCCAGATATAGCATCAGGCAGGCGGCGGCATACGGACCGATGCCGGGCAGAGACAGCAGGCATTTTTGCAGTTCGCCCGGTGCAAAAGCTTCTTTCTGCCACGCTTCCAAATCTAAGCCGCCGCTGGCAATGTGCGTTGCAATGGCGTGTACCGAGGCAGTGCGGTAGCCCATCTTTGCCCCAGCGGCGAACTCTTCCAGGGTAAGCGCGGCAATGCGTGCAGGGCTGGGAAACGCGAGGCCTTGCGCGCCGAAATTCTCCACAATCCGCGTGGTCATGGCGATGGTCTGCGCCCAGGTGGTATTTGTCGTGGCAATCACTTTCACGACATCTTCCCAGAGTGTGGGGCTTCGAAGCATCCGGCCTTTTTTGCAGGCGACAAGATGTATCAGTTCCGGGCGTTCCCGGCAAAAGTCGTGGAACTCTGTGAGGGGCAAGTCAAGCTGAAGCACTCGCCGCACCCGCCCCGTCAGTTCCGCTTCTTCGGCCTTTCCCTCCACGCTGACGACAATTTGCCCGTTCTCCTCGCCAATCCGCAGCAAAGCGACGGTTCCATCCGGCATTTCCTCGGCGCGCTCCAGCGTCTGCGTTTCTTCCTGCCAGACAAAAGGCCGCAGCCGTCGCCAGCCGTGCGCGGTGAGTGTTTCGGTAAACGAAAAATCCGGGGGAGGGGAAAGGCGAAACTGCATGGCTTTATTATAGCAGGAAAGCCGCCGGAGAACGGCGAATACAGCGCTATGACACTTTGTAAATTAGTTCGGCGCGATGCTGCCTCCTGCCTTTTAGCATTGTCGCTCGCCGGATCAGGGGCCGCTTTCGGCCAGAGCGCTCCTGCGCGGTCTCCGGCGCTTCCGCTTCATTCCCGGCTTCCGCTTCATTCCCGGCTTCCGCTTCATTCCCGGCTTCCACTTCATTCCCGTCTGCCGCAGAACTCCGCGCACACGGAGCTGTCTCCCAATCTTCTGCCCGCCACGCAGGCGCTGGCGCTGGTTCAGGGAGAGCGCGATAAATACTGGCTTAATGCCAGGCGCGAAGTTTACAAAAGTACACTGGAGCTGATCGCCCAGCAGCAGACAGAATTGCTGCGCGGCATCCGCACGGAAAAGATTCTGCGCGGCGATCCCTCTCGCCGCGAAATCGCGCTGACCATTGATGACGGCCCGCATCCGGTGTATACGCCCCGATTGCTGCAAATCCTGGCCCAGAACGGCGTTCCGGCGACGTTTTTTGTGGTCGGGGAGCAGGCCGAACGCTACCCGGAATTGATCCGTGCGGAAGTCGCCGCCGGCAACTCGGTTGGCAATCATACTTACGATCATGTCAGCTTGATCAAAATCCCGCCGGAGTATATAGACACCGAGATTGAAGCCTGCGGGGAAGTCATCAAGCGCATCACCGGCAAATCGCCCCATTTGTTCCGCCCGCCGGGCGGCGAATATAATCGGGCCGTTTCGGAGGCCGCAGAAGCGCTGGGCTATAAGATGATCCTGTACAGCGATGATCCCGGCGACTATGCCGAGCCGGGAACGCAGGTGATTGAAACGCGCACGCTGGATACGATCAGCGACGGCGGTATTATCCTCCTGCATGACGGCAGCGCGCAGACGCTGACCATTCTGCCGCAGATCATTCAGCGATTGAAAGCCAGAGGCTTTCGGTTCGTCACCGTAGATGAGATGCTGAAATCCGACCGTTAAATCGCGGGCCGAACTGTATCTAAAATCCGCTCGGCGACTTCCCGCTTGGTCAGCAGTGGCAGGGCAATTTCCTGTCCGTCTTTGCCGAGCAGCGTGACAATGTTAGTGTTCCCCTCAAACCCTGCACCCTCGGCAGTCACATCATTGGCGACAATCCAGTCCAGATTTTTGGCGTCCATCTTGCCTCGCGCATGGCCGAGCAGGTTTTCCGTTTCGGCGGCGAACCCTACCAGTGTCTGCCCGGATCGCTTTTGCCGGCCAAGCAGGGCCAGAATGTCGTCGGTAGCTGTCAAAGTGAGCGTCGGGGCGTCCTGGCTTTTCTTGATCTTTTGTGCCGCAAACTCTGCCGGGCGGTAGTCGGCGACTGCCGCGGCGGCGAGGATGAGATCGGCCTGCCCGGCGCGGGGCAGCGCGGCATCGCGCATCTCCGCCGCCGTTTGGACGCGCACTATCTCCACACCGCCTGGCGGCGGCAGCGCGACCGGGCCGGAGATAAGCGTCACGTCAGCCCCGCGCAGGCGGGCCGCTTCCGCCAGCGCGTAACCCATTTTCCCGGACGAGCGGTTCGTGAGATAACGCACCGGGTCCAGCGGCTCGCGGGTCGGCCCGGCCGTGACCAGCACTCGGACACCGTGCCAGGAGGCTTTGCGAGCCAGCATCTCGTGAATGGCTGCAAAAATCGTTCCAACGTCCGCCATGCGTCCGACACCTTCCGTGCGGCAGGCCAATCGCCCGGTGGCCGGCTCAATAAAGTAGTAGCCGTACTCGCGCAGCTTCGTGAGATTGGCCTGCGTTGCAGGATTGTTCCACATGCCGGTATTCATGCCGGGGGCCAGTAAAATCGGTGCGGTGCAGGCCAGCGCAGCGGCAGTCAGCATGTCTTCGGCCAGACCGTTCGCCAGTCGTGCGATCACAGTCATGGACGCCGGGACGATGACAAACAGGTCGCAGTTCCGGGCCAGCCAGATGTGGGCGATCTCGCCGGGGAATGGTTCCTCAAACACGTCAATCGGGCAGGGGTGATGGGTCAAAGCGCGGAACGTGGCGGGCTGGACAAACCGGGCGGCGTCCGCAGTCAGCACGGGAAAAACGTCGACGCCGCTTTTGACTAGTTGACTGGCAAGGTCGGCGGCTTTGTAGGCGGCCACTGAGGCAGACACTCCGAGGACGACTCGCTTGGGGGAAATTGGATCAGACAATGGAGTGAACTCCTTCGCTCAGTAGCCTGCGGCCTATTCTCCGCCTTCGCGGAGAGAAGACCACTCTCGTGCTGTCCTAAGTCCGCGAAGGCGGATGATTGGCGTCTGCCCCACTTAGCGAAGGAGGTCACACTCCAGTGTTACTTTTCGTGTTCACTCATCGCTTTTTTGAGATCGGATACGGCAGTGTTCCGCCCGCAGGATAGCCCGAATTGTGTCTACGGCTTCTTCTACCGTGTCGTTGGTGACGGCGTAATCATAAAAGGGACGCTGGGCCATTTCCCGGCGGGCGTTTAGCAGGCGGCGGGCGATGTCTTCTTCATTTTCGGTGGCGCGTCCGCGCAGGCGGCGCTCCAATTCTTCCAGCGACGGCGGCTGCAAAAAGATCAGCACGGCATCGGACATCTTCTGCTTGACGGCGCGGCCTCCCTGCACGTCGATTTTCAAGATCACATCCGTCCCGGCGGCCCGCTCGGCGGCGACATAAGCGCGGGGCGTGCCGTAGTAATTGTTGTGAACTTCGGCGTATTCCAGCAGGGCATCGTGAGCCACCAGATCGTTGAACTGGGCCGCGCTGACAAAATCATAATCTACGCCATTAATTTCCTGCGCGCGCGGCGGGCGGGTGGTGGTAGTGACGCATTTTCGAATAGGCGCAGGGAGCGGATCATTAGGAAGGGATAGCAGAGCATCCAGAACGGTGTCTTTGCCGACGGCGGACGGGCCAGAAACGACGAGCAGCAGGCCAGTTTCTTCCGGTTCCCACTCTCCTGTCTCGGCAGTTCGCTCGATTGGTATGCTCACACCGTCATTATAGCACTGGGTACGAAGGGGTGTCAATGAAAGACCATGCCATAAATGGCACGGCTACCCGGCGCAGAGGCCAAAAATCCCACGCTTCGCGCGGACAAGACAAATCTCCGAAAGATTTTCCCATGCCGCGCCCTCCGGGTCTGCCCGTGCAGAAGCGGTACTTCTTAGCCGAAGGCTGGTTACCCCAACAACGCCTGAGCCGTGCCATTCACGGCCTGGTCTTCGCTGGCCGCACCGGCGTCAGCAGGAATGCCCGTTCCTGCCCATGATGCAGCCCCCGCCCGACAATCTGGCCTCGGTCGTTGATCGCCCGCGCTTCTTCCAGGGTCCAGCCCGCATGAGCGGGAATAAGTGCATTCAAGTCCGTCATACTTCCGGCGCGGTATACAAAAGCACGATTTACGATGACTGTTTGGGTGACAGGGAGCAGCAGCCTGAACCGAATCGGATGATCGTTTATGAAGCCAGAGAGTTTGCTCGGTTGGCTCCAGGCTGTTCCCACTGCCACGCCCAAATTATTGATGGCCGTGCCGTTGGCGCTGTCCGTGCCGGGCAGGGTTCCCAAATCACTGAGCTTGCCGCCGTTCCAGACCGCCGCATGTTCCCAATGTGGCTCGTCCGCAACTGTGCCGACGACCTCGCCCGCGTCGTTGATGCCGCTGGCGATACTGTCCGTGTATCCGCCCGGCGTCGCCAGGGCCGTCATCCTCCTGCCCGTGCTGCCATAGAGGAAAGCTTGTTGATGGCCGCCCTGACCACACCAGCCAACGATTTGCCCGCCTGCGTTGATGCTGGCTGCCTGGCTGTTTTGGTATCCCGGCAGCGACGCGAGGCTGACCATGTGGCTGCCGCGACTCAAAAAAGCGCATTCAAAGAAAGTCGATGCTTTCGTGCCGAACGCCACGCCGACGATCTGCCCCTGTGTGTTGATGCCGTTTCCCATGCTCATGGAACAGCCCGGCAGCAGCCCCAGGTCGTGCAGCCGGCCTTTGTCGTAAAGAAACGCATGGAACTTTCGCCGGGGCGGGCTGACGATTTCCATGACACCCGTAACCTGACCACTGGCGTTGATCGCCGGCCCATCCTGGCTGCTGATTAACCTGAATTGGCCCAGGTCTAACAGTACCCCATCGTGGTACAGGAAAGCGTGCTGTAAGCCTCGCTGTTGTGAGCCGCTGAGGCCGACGACATCGCCTGAATTGTTGATGCCGCATGCGCTGCTAACAGCCGCACCCGGCAATACGCCCAAGTCGGTGACGGTATAAAGCGGAGCCGCCGGACGAGGCCGCAAGAGGATAGCAGTTGCCACCGTGAAGCAGACAAGAGCCGCGAACCAACGATTGCGAACGGGCATGAAAAAAGTCCTCACCTCACTGGTGTCAGAAGAAACGCTCGCATCTGACCGTGATGCAGGCCCATTCCGACAATCTGGCCTGCGTCGTTGATCGCCCGCGCTGCTTCCAATGTCCAGTCGGCATCACCGGGGATCAATTCGTTCAAGTCCTCCATTTTGCCGTTTTCGTACACAAAAGCGCACTCAGTCTCACGTTCTGGCAAGTGCAGAAAATTATGCAGGAAATGTCTGATTACATACAGCTTGTCAACCCGAAAGCAGTAGCCGACAGCCTCGCCTCGATTGTTTAACCCCTTCCCCGAACTGTTATCAAAGCCGGGCAGCCCTCCTAGATCGGTGATTTGGTTTCCATTCCAGAGAGCTGCGTGGAAAAGATTGGGAGTCCTTACATCTCCAACACTCTGCCCTCTATCATTGCCCCGGAACACCTCACAGGACAGGTAGGGCGCAGGCAAGGCCATTACCGTTGTTTTCCCTGTTCGGCTGTCGTAGGAAAACGGCTGATTCATACTGCTGCGTGATGTCATTTTTCGGCAGAACCCAAAGATGTCGCCAGCCGCGTTGATACTCCCTGCATGGTTTTCCGAGCAGCCAGGCGGCGTCCCTAAATCGCTCATTTTCCCCTGTCGATATAAAAAGACGTGAGTCTGGCCCGCAAAGTCGGCAATGTCTCCCGCGATCTCGCCCGCGTCATTAATTGCTATCCCCAGGCTGTTGGGGAACCCTGGCAAACTGCCGAGGTCCTGCATTTTTCCATTCTTATAAAGGAACGCATGTTGTCCGCTACCGATCATGGCAATGCCTGTCACCTCGCCCTCCGCGTTGATCCCATGTGCATCAATCAGGCCCCCGCCTGGAAGAGTGCCGAGATCATGGAGCTTGCCGTCCTGATACAGGCAGGCGTGTTCAGGATAAGGCCCCAGCCCAAAGTTGGAAACAAGGACATCGCCCCGGCTGTTGATGGCAGTCGCCGCGCTTTGCGTATACCCCGGCAGAACGCCTAAATCGGTGACGGTGTAGCGCGGGGCCGGACGGCGCGGCTGCTCAAAGGTTAGAAAGACAATGAAGATCGCAGCGAGGCCGAAGGCCGCGATCAAGAAACGGCATTTGCGAACGGGCATGAAAAAACTCCTTCCGAATAAGTCGGCAAAGACTTAAACGTCAGGAGCGGTGAAAACGGTTTGGGGAATTGGTATAAAATCCAAGACCCCGCCCTGAAGGGCAGGTCTGGCGGGCGCAGACGCCTACCAGACGGGTCGTTTACGGCCCGGTCATTTCAGAATGTAAATGTAGACAAGCCGACCGACACGCCTGCGCTGCCGACGACAATTAAAACACGGTCGCCCCGGCGCAGGCGGCCTTCCTGCCAGGCCAGACTCATGCCCAGGGGAACAGACGCCGACACGCAGTTGCCGTAGCGGGGGTGGACGCTGTAGTAAACACCTTTGGGCAAATCGAGGTGGCGCACCAGCACTTCACTGGCCTTCTGGCTGGCTTCATGGCCGAACGCGATGTCGTAGCAGCGTTTGGAGAAATGCGGGTCGGCCCCATAAACTTCAGCGATCTTTTTCACCGTCGTGACGACTAGCTCGCGGGACAGGGAAAAGAACTGAGAAGCGGCATAGCGCGGGTCGGGATTGGAGGGCAGAAAGTCGTCCATGTTTGCCAGGGGAATCATGCACAGCTTGAAATGCTCGCCGAAGTTCTGGAACTTGAAGTAAAAATCGTCGTCGGGGCTTTCCGCTGTGACAATGGTTGCGGTAGACGCTTCCCCGATGGTGAACTGCGCGACGCGATGCTTGAGGTCGGAGGCATCTTTGATTTCCGACGCCCAGAAACTGCGAACCAGGCTGCTTTCGCAGTTGACGATCATGCCGCACTTATACGTGCCGTTCTGAATCAAACTGTGTGCGATCTGCATGGCGCGCAGCCAGCTCGCGCAGGCATCCAGCATATCAAAACAAGTCGCATTCGGCATTTTCAGTTCCGACTGCACAACGTTCGCCATCGCCGGTTCCAGCCAGCCGCGCCCGACGCCCGTATAAATCAAAAAATCCACTTCGCCCGGTGCGACTTTTGCATCGGCAAGCGCTTTTCGCCCGGCGTCCAGCACGAAATCAATGGCTTTTTCGCCCGTGTTCAGTTTGTAGCGCACCTGCGTTCCCGCGGTGTTCAGCGTCTCGCGCACCTGTTTTTCCAGGTCAGCGATTTGTTTGGGGGCGAGGCGTCCCGCACTTTCCCGGCGAAATGTTTCTAAAATATCGTCGTTGGTGACTTTATGGGAGGGAACGGAGTGCTGAATCGTGCGAATGTGCATAGTACGAGAAAATCCTTGCTGCGTCGGCTCTGTCAAATCTCATGGGATGGGTAATGAGCCGGGTAACTTCTTATCATACCCCAAGATAGCAAAAAATTGAGCGCAGCGGGCCTTCCAGGCCGGTATTTTCACCGGGGCAGCTAGGCTCCGCGCGCCTTTCGGGCCACAAAGATCAAGGTCAGGGCTGCCAGGCCGCCAAACAGCAGCGGCCCGGCCAGTGGAAGTGCATGGCGAACGCCCGGCAGAGCAAACACCCCCACCCAGAGCAAAATCAGCAGGGCAAATAGCCAGTCATCTACCAAGAGACCGATCAACTCGGCCAAAATGTTCCGCAATACTTTCATGGCCCCATCTCCGGTCTCGCAGGCCGGGAACGCACCGACCGGGCCAGCGGCACGCCCAGCGCGGCAACGGCGAAATAGCCCAGCGACAGCAGCACCGGCGTCCAGATGCCGCCCGGCCAAGCCAGCCCCAGACCTTCGCCAACCCAGAGCGTCCCAAAGGCCGAAACCAGCCCGCCGACGACCAGCTTCAGGGCATTTTCAGGAATGCGCGTCAGTGGCTGCCGTGCGATCAATCCCAATCCGACGACGAGCACTGCCGCCGCCGCCGCGCCCATCGCCGCCGGCAGAAGCTGTTTGTTCACAGCCCCCAAGGTCAGCACAATGAAAATGACCTCCAAGCCTTCCACAAACACGCCGTTGAACGCTGCCAGCGCCGCGCCGGTATCAAAACCTGGCGTGATGGTTCCTTGACGCAGAGAGGCTTCCGTCTTTGCGAATGCTTTGGCCTCGTCATGCAGTGCAATCACGCCTGCCGCCCGCAAAATCGCTTTTCGCAGCCAGCGCAGGCCAAACAAAAGCAGCAAAATCCCGACAACAAGCTGAAACACATGGGCATCCAGCCGGGCCAGATGCGGCCCGAATGCCAGCACCAATACCGCCAGCAGCCCCGCCGCTGCTACTGTTCCTGCCAGCGCTGGACGCCAGCCACGCACGGCTCCGACCGCCAGCACAATGGTCAGCGCCTCCACAAACTCCACCAGCGATGCGAGGAACGCCGCCAGCACCGTCGGCCAGGGAAAAGTCATCATAGGGAGAGTGTACCCTTTCCGATTTGGTTGTGTCTTACCTGCAAACTTTTGACTTGCTCGTTTATTTGTTCTGATGTTATAATACGATGTCCACAAAGGAATCAACTATGGCAGAAAATCAAAGCGAAATTCTTGCGGCCTCATACGAAGGCGCAATTGACAAAGTGAAGAATTTGCTGTGGCAAAACCCGGAACTTGCACGAATGCAAGGCTCGCCGGACCACTGGGAAGGCGCCACTCCCCTGACTTTGGCGGCACTGGGTGGACATCTGGAAATCGCAGCTTTGCTGATTGAGCAGGGTGCAAACGTCAATCCGGTTTCTCAAGATGGCTCTGCGTTACTCATGGCTGTTTGGGGTGACCACTTGCCGATGGTGCAGCGGCTGCTGGAATATGGAGCAGACCCGAACAGGGCGTCGGCAAGCGGTGAAACCCCGTTGATGGCCGCTGCTTATAAAGGGTTTACAGAGATCGGGCAGTGGCTGATTGAAAAAGGTGCGATCCTCAATTGTCAAACAACAGGCGGAACAACCGACTTTTTCCAAACATCTCCGCCCGTGTGCGGAGAATCACCGCTTCACCTGGCAGCCGCTTACGGCCACAAAAGTTTTGTCGAACTGCTGCTGCATCACGGCGCGGACAGGAATATCACGGATCACACAGGTCAAACCCCCAAGAATTGGGCCGCCCGTTATGGGAACATAGACCTAATCGAATCCCTGCAATAAAATAACGACGGTCGCACAAAACACTGCCCTGCCTTGCTTTTGGTAACGCTTTTTGACGCTTTTTGTTTGTAAGCCTGCTTTCTCTTCCGCTGCGCCGCAATTCGCATGGCCGGCCACGGGAAATGAATCAAGAATGAATCAAGGGCGTGTTTTCTCCAGAATTTGTGAACGCAGAGTGATTAAATCCAGTGGGCCGACAGCGGGAATTGTCAGTGTCCCGTCGTGCATGAAAAGCGCTCCGTCCGGCAAGTCGTTGACTCCGCTGTTGCTGCGGCGAACGGCGAAGCGTACCGTCCCAGCGTGGGTCAGGTCGGGAATCCGCAGGGTGACGGCGAAAGTTTGCGCGGCATAGCCGCTGTTGTGCAGGGCGAAATCTTTTTCATCGTCGGTATCCCAAAATGTGGGTGAAGTGTAGTTGCTTAGGCCGATGCCCCAGGTGCCGTCCGGGTTCCGGGCTGCCGCCGCCGTCAGGCGCGGCTTTTTGCCGTAAGTGTAGGTCATGCCGCCGTCCAATGCGCTTTGCGACTGACGAAAAATGGCTCCCTGATCAAATGTCCGGGATAATTGACGGTAGTAGTAATACTTCTGAAACATTGTCATTCCAAAGGGGGTGGGGGTATAGGCCAGAATGCGCGTGGCATTGTCATTGGGGTCGGGGACTTCAAACCCGACAAAATGCACCCAGTGCGTTACCCGGTGGTTCATGTCGCTGAGAAAGCGCGATGCCAGCGAAGCCGCCCGCAGAGCATCGCCGGGGACTTCCGGCCCGTTGTCGCTGGCTTCGGTCATCCAGTAGCTTTTTTCGGTGCCTTCAATCCGGTGCGCGATGTTCTCCGTCGCCGCCATGTTGTAGGAGTGGGATGCCACTCCCGCCAGCGCGTTCCAGGCTGCCGGGTCGGCTTTCAGCGCGTCTATTTGTCCCTCCAAAGTGCCATCCGCGCTGGCGTTTTCCGGCGCGATGATTTGCACCTGGGACAAACCGTGCGTGTCCAGGTCGGTCCGAAGGCGCTTCACGACTTCCACGATCTGCGCGGGTGTGAAGCGAAAGGTGTCGTTCGGCTCGTTGTGGATTCCGGTCACGTCCAGTCGGATGCCGGTTTGCTGCTTCAGCCGCAGGATAAAATCCGCGACCAGATCGGCATAAGCATCTACCTCGGATTGTTTCAGCGCCATGCCCGTCTGTGCGCTGCCGTCGGGCCGCTTTTCCGCCATGTACGCCGGAAGGTGATCAAGGGCCAGCAGCAGGGTAGTGACGCCATTGCGGCGTGCGTCCGCAATCAGCCCGGAATCCACATAGCAGCCGCGAAACTGGGACAGGTCATGTGCGCTCGGAGTGGGTGAATATTGATCCGTATTCATCCACAGCCGCAAAATCTTGAAATGGAGGTCATGCCAGAGCGTTTGAGACAGCGTTTGCCGCTGCGCGGGGGTTAGCGTCTGATATTCATGCCCGAAATTCAAGCCGCTTGCACCGAAGCCCTGAAAGGTCTGCCGCGCACCGGGCTGCACGGTGATGATGATCGCTGTCGGGGCAGCCGCCTCGGAAGAAGCGCAAGACAAGAGTAGGAAGACAAAGAAGGCCGCTGCAAACGCTTTGCTCATGGGCGCTCCTTCAGGAGACCTGCAATCCGTTCCACGACTTTGACCGCGCGGGCGCGGCCATTGACGATGTGCTGGTTGCGGGCCATGCTGCCGACCACATAAAGGCCGGGAACGTTTGTTTCAAATGTTTCTTCGTCATACACTGGCCGCTGGTCTTGGGGAGAAATTGCGACCCCGGCATCGGCCAGCAGCGGCACGTCGGGAACCGCGCCAATCATCGTGAATACGAAGTCATTGGGCAGCGTTTCGGTGCCGCTCGTCGCGAGCGAGCGCAGATGCACTTCCGTCGGGGTGATCTGCGTGACTTCTGCCCCGAAGTGCGGCTCGATTTTCTTTTCTTCCATCAGGATTAAAAGCTCGCGCAGAACAAACGGGCGCAGATTGCAGGCTTCAAACGAGGGTTCCAGCAAGGCCATGCGGGATTTGGCTCCCGCGCGGGCCAGCGCCATCGCCACTTCCGCCGCTGAGTTGCCGCCGCCGACGGTCAAACAGTCTTTCCACAGGTACGGCGTCGGGTCCAGATACCGTGCACTGACTTTTTTCAGCTTTGCGCCGGGAACAGAGAGAGTCAGCGGCTGGTCCCAGACGCCGCTGGCAAAAATGACTGCCCGTGCCGCGTATTCGTGCTCCCAGGCTCTGTCCGGCTGCTGCTGCGTTCGCAGGGTAAACATCTCGCCGGCTTTGTGAACGGACTTGACGCGCTCCCAGGTCTGCAAGGGCAAACGGCGGCTGGTGATGACGGCCCGGTAATAGGCCAGGGCATCTTCTCGGCGCGGCTTGTCGTCGGCGGCCAGGGGAAACGGAACGCTGCCGACTTCCAGTTCCTCCGCCGGAGAATAAAAGCTTTGCCGGGGAGCAAACTCCACAATGCTCTGACAGGCTCCGGCTTTGTCTAAAATGCAGAAGTGCAGGCCCAAATCCTGCGCCGCGCAGGCTGCCGCCAGTCCGATGGGGCCGGCCCCGACGATGATCAGGTCATAGGATTGGAAAGTGGAATTGTCGTTTGGCACGAGGCCATTGTACCCAACAACGTCTGGTATCCCGTGTTTCACGCGCCAACCATTCGGATATACAGATAATACGCCCTGTTGAGGCATTACTTCCAAAGGAGCGTCCACTTTCCATGAAAAACAAAACGACACTCGCGCTGCTGGCCGCTGCCGTGCTGCTGCCTGCCGCCGCCCGGTCACAGGCCACGGGAGCGATTGCGGTCGTTCTGAATGGGCAGACACTGGCATTTTCCGGGACGCCCCCGATGCAGATAAAAGGCTCGACACTGGTTCCCATGCGCGGCATTTTTGAAGCGCTGGGCGCCAGCGTCAAGTTTGATAAAGCCGCGCAGACCGTGTACGGGCAGAAGGGTGCAACGGCAATCATTCTGCCTTTGGGTGCGCTGGTCGCCACGGTTAATGGGCAGCCGCACACGCTGCCGCAGCCCGCGCAGCTTATCGCCGGCACCACTCTAGTCCCGCTGCGGTTTATCTCCGAGGCGCTGGGCGCCGCGGTGAGCTGGAACCCGGCGACGCGCACCGTGACTATTCAAACCATCGACCAGCATATCGGATCACTGCCCTCGCCGCCCGGAACCGGGCAAGTCATCGGGCAGGTGACTGGTATCTATTCCAACACCACGCCTACCCAATTGACTCTGATGACCGGGGGCATCAACTCGGTCATTCCCCTGTCGGACAGCACCATTATTCTGCGCTCCAGCGCAGGGCAGCCCGGCACCGAGGTTGATTTGAGCGAGATCAAGCCCGGCGATCAAGTCACCGTGCAGCGCAGTGACAGCGGGGTTGCAACCGTGGTGACAGCTTCCTTCGGAGAGGTGCGGGGAACAGTCGTCGGCATGGGGAAACTGGCAAGCGGCAACTCCGCAATCACGCTGGATAGCGGCAAAGTCATTGAAATCGTCCCGGACGCGCCGGTGATGTTTGGGGGCCGCAAAGTCGCGCTTTCCGACATCCATTTGTATGAGAAAGTCGTCATTCGAACCAATCCCGCCAATGATCTCGGCTTCGGCGTGGCCGTCGTCACGGCGGTGACCCCCCATCCCACCCCGCCCGGCATGGCTCCGCTCGCCCCCGCACCGCCTGCCCCTGCACCGCAGGTGGGGGGGGCAACGGTGACGGTAGACTCGTTTACCCAGAATGCAGAAAAGCCGCTCAAAGCCGGGGATACCTTGACTGCGCTGCTGAACGGTACGCCCGGCGGCAAGGCCAGTTTCGCTATTCCCGGCGTGATCGAAGATGTCCCGATGAAAGAAACGTCGCCCGGCGTCTATCAGGGAGCATTTACCATTCCCAGGAATGCTGCTGTCTCCCATGCTGCCGTGCTGGGGCGGCTGGTCGCCGGCGGCGTCACCAGCGCGCTGATTCAAGCGCCGGGAACACTGACCATTGACAGCCTGCCGCCGGTCATCACTGATTTCGGCCCGGCGCGCGAAGCCACCGTAGAGAGCGCCCATCCGCTGATTTACGCCACGCTTTCGGATGGGGCCGGCGTGGGTGTCAACCCCGATGCCACGCGAATCACGCTGGACGGAGCCGATGTCACCGGCGATGCGACCCTGACCGCGTCGCTCTTTACGTACCGTCCCAAAAATGCGCTTGCCGGCGGCCTGCACCATGTCGGCGTGACACTGGCCGATAAAGCGGGAAATGTCGCGACTGCCGAATGGCCCTTCAATGTTTCTACCGGTAAGATTATTCAATCGTTCACCTCCAACGAGCCTGCGGGCCGCGCCGTCGGAGCGGGTTCCATCGTGGAACTGACGCTGAATGCACCTGCGGGCGGGACGGCGACTGCCGGCATCGGCACGCTGGCGAAAGCAATTCCCCTGCGTGAAACTGATCCGGGCGTTTATGTCGGTGACTACACCGTGAAATCCGGCGACAGTGTGGACAATGCCCCCGTGACGGCCCGTTTCACAGCGCGGGATGGCACGGAGGTTTCCACCGCGCTCGCTTCCGGGCTGACGCTCACCGCCGGCCCGCCTCCTGCGCCCCGAATCCGCGAGCCGCAGGATGCCGATACCGTCGATGCCAATGCGCCTTTGACAGTGCGGGGCAGAGCCACGCCCGGCAGCACAGTGCGTGTCACGGTCAACTATGTCAGCAAAGAACTGGGCGGCATTCTGCCGGTGAGCGGCTCCAGCGGCAGCAAGGACGTAGTGGCCGACAAAAGTGGAGAGTGGATGGCGCAAGACCTTTCACTGAAAATCCGCAGTTTGTTCGGCGGCAACCGCGACACGGTCTTTACCATTACCGCGACGCAGTTGGATTCAACGGGCAACGCGGCATCTAGTGCCGCCAAAATTACGGTGCATCCGGGTTAGGAATTTTTATGAACGCGACACTTGCCCGTTTGAAGACCCTGCCCGGAGCCGTCATGGCCTGGCTACAGCGTTTCCGCTGGATCAAATTTACATTTGACGTTTTCACGCGGTTCGGCAGAGACAACGGCGGCCTGCTGGCCGCCGGGCTGGCTTTTTTTCTGATCCTTGCGGTGGTGCCGCTGCTGCTGGTCGGCCTGTGGGCATTGGGCCTGTTTTACGCGCACAAACCGGACGAGGCGGTGATGCAGATTCAGCATCTGCTGTCGACGCAGGTGCTGCCGGGAGCGGCGGGGGATGAGGTGCAGCATCTCATGGAGCGCGCGGCGATTTCCGATTCGACCGGCCAGCACGCCGGGCCGACCTTGCTCAAGATTTTGCACGGTCATGGCACGGCGGGCGCGATTGGCCTGCTGACGGTGATTTGGGCCGCGATCCAAATATTCATCAACGGCTCGACGGCCATGAACGCCGCCTGGGAAACGACCGAAAAGCGCAACTGGTTTGTGCTGCGGGGGGTTGCGCTGGGCCTGCTGGTCGGAACCGGCGTTCTTCTGGTGCTGTCGCTGGCGGTCACAGCGCTGTCTACACAATTCTCCGATAGTCCGTTTGCCAAGCTTGTTCCCTTTGAAGGGGCTGCCATCGCCGGGCTGATCGAGCTAGGCGCAGTGGTGGTCAGCGGCTTGATGTATGCCGTCACGTACAAATTCCTGCCGGCTGCCAAAGTCTCGTGGAAGTCCGCGCTGATCGGCGGCTTTGCGGCGGCGATTGCCTTTGAGATTGCCAAAAAAGGGCTGTCTGTCTGGCTCCTGAAACCCAACAAAACTCTTTACAGCGAACTGGGTAACTTGATCGCGTTCGTGCTTTGGATTTACTATTCCATGATGATTTTGCTTCTCGGCGCTGAAGTTGCAGCGCAATACGCAAATGAGATTGAAAACAAGCGCACCAGCCATTTGCGGCGGTCTGCGCTGGCAACTCCTGCCGCCGAGTCCTCGGTCGGTTCGGGGTCGCCGCTGGAGCGCTCCAAGCAGCGGGAGCGCACCCGGCGCATCCGCCAGACAAGCCGGAAGTAGAGGCAATCAAAACAACCCCCACCGCTTCTTTTTCGGCTCTTCGCCCACGTCGTCTCGGCCTGCTCTTTCCGGCCCCAGGTTTGCCAGTTCCTGCGCGGCGTATTTGCCGGGATCGCCTTCCGGGTCAAGCGCTACCGCCCGCGCGAACTGCGCCCGCGCGTCCTCCGTTCGCCCATCGGCCAGATAGCAGCCGCCCAGTACGGACCGGCGCAGGGCGTCATCGGGTGAAAGCTCCAGAGCGCGCTCGTACAGCGGAATCGCCTGGTCAAGACGCCCAAACATGGCATGAAGGCGGCCTAAACTGACAATGGCTTTATGGTAATCCGGCGCGCGCTCCAGAGCTTCTTCGTTGAGCCGGATTGCTTCCTGCCAGTTTTCTTCCTGCTCGTAGGTTCCTGCCATGTTGACATACAGGGACGGGTTTTCGGGGGCGTATTCCAATGCTCGTTCCCAGAAATTGCGGGCAGTTTTCGGGTCTCCCAGATAAATAGACGCCAGCCCCAGCTCGAAATAAACGTCGCCTAAATCTTTTGGATCGCTTGTCACTGAGGCCGCGCGGGACAGGCGCTTCCGCATCAGAGCATAGTCGGTCTGCGTTTTATAAAGCATGGCGCTGTTGTAAAGGGCCAGGAAAAAGTCCGGGTCGCGCTGAACGGCCTGTTCGTAATAGCCCAGCTTCGTTTCCGGTGTCCGGGCCATCCGTTTGCCTTTGAGAAATGCCGCGTAGGCAGGCCACGAAGAAGTCACTTGCAGCGCGTCGGTGGTGAAGGTCCACGGGACGCCGACTCCCAGCGCGTGCAGCAGTGACACGCACAGGCGGTATTGCAGAGCAATCCACAGGTCATAATCTAAAACCAGTGTTTCGGGCCGGGCGGCGGCGTCAAAGGCGGTAAACGTCAGGCTATCCGGCGCGGCAAATTCGCCCATCGCCGGGAAAAACACGCGCAGCGAGACCGTCACGAGCGCCAGCGCGCCCGTCTCGGCGTCGCGCTCACAGTGCAGGAGGCCGTCAATCAGCGCGTCGCACTTAGCCTTATCTGCCAGCGCGAAAATCTCGCCCTCCGTGAGCGGCGGCACAGGACGTTCTTTTTTGTCCGCCCCGCCCAGTGCATCATGCACGTCGGCGTAAGAGAAACCGCCTGCCGCTTCGGTCGCTGTTTGAAGTGCGAACAAAATCCCATGTTCAAACAGCAGAATATCATCGCCGAACATGTCCGCCCCCAGCGGTGCAAACACTAATTTTTTCTGCGGCTTCGGTTCTTGGAAATCCATGCCATAATTGTACCTGAACCCATGAATATGCTGCTGGTTTGCCTCGCTCTTCTTTTCCTGCCTTTCACAGCCCGCGCCGCGCCCACGCTGCCGCCTGTCTACGAGCGTTCCGCGTCCGCTCCAAGCGCGGATGTTACGCCGCCCCGTGTCACGCCGCAGATGCTGGCGTATTCACGCACGCGCTACGCCCTGTATTTCGCCGGAACCGCATATGGCATGATTGGGCTGTGGGCCGTGCTGGCAACGGGCCTGTCCGTTCGCCTGCGCCGACTGGTTCAGCCGCTGCGCTTCTCGTTCCTCCAGTTGCTCGGCTACTACGCGCTGCTGACGCTGACACTGCTTGCCATTCATTTTCCGCTGGCCTGGTACAGCGGCTATTATCTGGAACACGAGTACGGGCTGTCGTCACAAAGCTTCGGTGCGTGGCTGGGGGATGTGGCAAAGAGCGCCGGTGTCGGCGTGGCAACCACCACGCCGGTTCTCTGGCTGCTATTTTGGCTGGTTCGGCGCTTTCCGCGCCGGTGGGCGTTTGGCTTCTGGGCCGCGCTTATCCCGATCATCGCGTTCGGCATCTTCGCCGCGCCGGTGCTGATCGACCCGCTGTTTAATCACTTCGCGCCCCTGCCGCATGGCCCGCTGCGAACACAGATTGAAGCGCTGGCGGCCAAAGCGGGCATCCCCAACGCGCCCATTTTGGTCTCAGATAAGAGCAGCCAGACGCGCGAGACCAACGCTTATGTGACAGGTATCGGTGCGTCCGCGCGCATTATTCTCTGGGATACGACACTTCAAAGAATGCCCTCCGATCAAATACTGGCCGTAGTCGGGCATGAAATGGGCCATTACGTTCTCAAACATCTGTACTGGGGCTTTTTGCTGACAGTCGGCGGCCTGCTGCTGGTTTTGCCGCTGGCGCAAAAGTTCCTGGAATGGCTGCTTGCTCGCTTTGGCCCACGCTGGCAGATCAATGGCCCCGCCGACATTGCCGCCACACCCGCGCTGCTGCTGACCGTCTCGCTGCTGAGCTTTCTGCTGGCCCCCATTACCAATGCCGTATCGCGCGAAATCGAGCATCAGGCCGATGCTTACGGCCTGCAAATCACTGGCAACCGCCCGGCAATGGCCCGTGCCTTCGTCTCACTTTCCGAGCAAAATCTCAGCGACCCCAATCCTCCGGCTTTTATCCAATTCTGGCTGATGGATCATCCTTCTCTGCAGGAGCGAATTGATTTCGCGCTCGGCAGGAAATCCTCGCCAATTCGCGAATAGGTTACTGGCCTGTCTATCAGAAAGCACTGTTTAACTATGAGCCGAGAGCCAGACCTCCAAAAACTTACTCTGCGAAACTTTCGGTCTATCCGTAATGAAACCGTGACATTTACCAACCCCTTGATTATTGTTGGTAGGAATGGCTCCGGCAAAAGCAATTTTGTAAACGCTTTGGCGTTCCTGTCCGATTGCATGATTAATCCTTTGCAATCAGTGATAGAACAATGGGGCGGGCTGGATCGGATATGCCATCGCCATACATCGGGTGACATAGGTTTCCGCGCAGAGATAGAACTGGATAGAAATGCTCCCTTTTTCGGATCGTATGCGGTCACTCTGCGCGTCACCCCGGACAGGAATCTGGTAGTTGCCCGCGAGCAATGCCGTTTGGTAAGTGAAACCGGAACATTCTGGTTTGATAGAATTGAGACTGACTTTACGACAAATATCCCTGGTATACAGCCTGCTATTGATACTCAATCTCTATTGATGCCAATTCTCGGCGGCGTTCAAATTCTATATCAGCTTTACCAATTTCTCAGATCGCTGAGTGTGTATGAGATCAAGTCGGGCCTGATAGGCGGAATTCAGGAGCAAAGCAGTTCTCCTTATTTGAAAGCTGATGGTTCCAACAGCAACAGTGTATTGCTTCGTTTGTCTAAGCGAGACAACGGTTTTGTTAAGCCTGCTCTTGGTAGTATATCGCGTGTGCGAGATTTGCTTCAATCTATTGTTCCTGGTATTACGCCAATCGTGCCGGAATTTGTGCGAGGCCAATCGGTTCTGTTTATTGAGCAAGACTGGCCCAATACTAAAGCCGTTTTTGAGGCAGGAGCCATGTCAAGCGGTACTTTATATGCTTTAGGACTTATCATTGCAGCTTTACAGCAGCCTGCCCCATCGCTGATTGCCATTGAAGAACCAGAATTGAATATTCATCCAGGCGCATTGGAAGCGATTGCGGACATTATTAACATTGCCGCAGAGAGGACGCAGGTAGTCATCACAACCCACAGCCCGGATTTGCTGGATACCAAATGGATCAAGCCGGAAAACCTGCGTGTGATCGAGTGGAACAATGGGGAAACACATATTTCCGAACTCGGCGAGGCCCCCGTCAAAGTCTTACAGCAGCATCTCATGGGTGCAGGCGAACTCATGCGGGCGAATGCGCTGGATGCCGCCCCGCGTTCCTCGCGGGAGGCAGAGGATTTTGGTAGTCTGTTCGACAAGGACCTGGCATGATTCAACCGATTGTTGAGGGACAGGGCGAAGAAGCCGCTTTTCCTATCCTTCTCCGGCGCTTGATCGTAGAACTTGGTTGCTATTTAGACATTGGTGGAGCGCCAATTCGCAGCAGGCGCACGGAAATAATTCGGGAAGCCGATTTTAAGCGGGTCATCAAACTCGCGACATTTAAGCCGAATGCCAATGCCATTGTGCTTCTCTTCGATGCAGATCAAGATTGTGCCAGGACGCACATCCCAAATATGCGCCAATGGTCTCAGGAAATTGCGCCGAACTTTCCGTGCGCGATTATCATGGCACGGCGCGAATATGAGGCTTGGTTTCTTGCCTCTATCGAGTCGTTGCGAGGCATACGGGGAATCCGTGATGACGCAGAGTATTCACATAACCCCGAAGACAAAAAGGACGCAAAAGGGATAATCAAAGGCTTCATGTCTCCCCACACATCTTACAGCCCGACGGCAGACCAACCTGCCTTGTCAGCCATGTTTGATCTGGCAATGGCTTACCGCCGCGCTTCTTCATTTCGTAAATTAGTTCGAGAAATTTGTCGCTTACTGGAAGAATTAGGGCACGTCCCAACTATTCCGCTTCATTGGAGCTTGGAAAACACATGACAAACATCACTCTGCGCCGCGCCGAGCGCGGCGATGCCGAAACCGTGATCGGCTTAATTATTGCCCTGGCGGAATTTGAAAATCTGCCGCCGCCGGATGCCGAGGCGCAGGGGCGGCTGCGGGAGGACGGCTTTGGAGAATCGCCGCGGTTTGAAGTGGTTCTCGCCGAGGTGGAAGATGCGCCCGGCCCTGTAGGCTACGCGCTGCTGTTTCCCACCTATTCCACGTTTTTGGCCCGGCCTTCGCTGTATCTGGAAGATTTGTTTGTGCTGCCGGCTTACCGCAAGCGCGGCATCGGCAAGGCTCTTCTGCGCCACTGTATTCAAGTCGCCCAGGAGCGCGGGTTTGGGCGCATGGAATGGACCTGTCTGGACTGGAATACGAACGCACAGGCGATGTATGAAGGTCTGGGGGCGCGCCGCATGAAAGAGTGGTTTTTGTACCGTATGACGCGGGAGGCCATGCAGAAGATACGACAGGAAAGCGGGGAATGAGAGTTTCCGGCAAGCGATATGCTGCGGTTTTCCTGCTGGTGACTTGCATCTCGCTGCTCCGAACATTTCCTGCCTGCGCGCAGACACCGGGGCCGTTTCAGTGGAAGGAAACGCTCCCCGTGGCGGCAGCGGGGTGGGGACGCATGATTCGTCTCGCCGATGGGCGCTGGCTGTCGGTGGGAACGCTGTTTCAGTCCCACACGAGCAGCACATTGCAGCTCAAGTTTAGCACCGACCAGGCCCGTACCTGGGCCGTGCTTTCCGAGGTGGCGGAGCCGGGCCGCAAGATGGACAATGGCGAGCTGATCCAGCTTCCCAACCGAACCCTCCTGCTGACAGGCCGCTCCGTGGTCGACGGTCAGTCGTTTCACCTGCCGGTCTATCGGAGCGTCGATACGGGCGCACACTGGACTTATTTGAGCATGATAGATGCCAATGACGTGGTGGTGAGCGGCAATCAGCCCAGCCAGGGCCTGTGGGAGCCGCATTTCTTTTTGCTGCCCGACGGCAAGCTGGCGGCGGCCTATGCCGATGAAAAACATTCGGTAGAAACACCGTCTTACAGCCAAATCTGCGGGGAAAAAGTGTCGGCGGATAATGGTGCGACCTGGGGGGCGGAAATGACCCTGGTTTCTCAGCCCGGCGGCGGCGGCCTGCGCCCCGGAATGCCGGTGGTGGCCCGAATGCGCGACGGACGGTACATGGAGGTTTCCGAAATTGTTGGGCTGGATAACGCCGCCGTGTTCTTCAAGGTTTCCCCCGACGGCATTCACTGGCCGGACGGCCTCGGCGCCCCTATTGCCTTGCAGCACGCCGGTCCCTGGGTGAGTTCTTTGTCCGATGGGCGCGTGGTGGTTTCCTCCTGCTCCAATCAGATTTCGGTCAGCAGTGACGAGGGCCGCACCTGGCAGTGGGCCGCGCCGCCTGCCTGGGACATCGGCTTTAGCTTATCATTTCCCGCGATCTACCAGACCGGGCCGCGCGAAATCGCGGTGATGAACACCCGTCATGGCATCCAAATCCGTTTCGGCGACTTCGTACCGGGGAACATACCACGCAAATAAAACATACCACGCAAATAAAAAGGCAATCAACCAGAAAGCAGTTCTTATGGCAGATATAGCAAAGCGATTTGAAGCGAACCCGATTTTGCGGCCTGCCGATGTGAAGCCGAGCCGGGAAGGGCTGGAAATTGAATGCCTGCTCAATCCCGGCGTGTTTCAGTGGCAGGGAAAAACGTGGCTCCTGCTGCGCGTCGCCGAACGGCCTCATCAGGTGGAAGGGCGCATTTCTACACCAATTCTCGATCCGTATGCCCCCAGCGGCATTACCATTGTCAATCACAGTTTGGATGACCCCGATTTAGTCTACGGGGACCCGCGCTCGTTCCAGTACCAGGGGAAAACCTATCTCACGACACTTTCTCATCTGCGCCTGGCATCCAGTGATGACGGTGTTCATTTTACTGCGGAAGACGTGCCGACGCTGGTGGGCCGGGGTGAATTGGAGTCCTTCGGGATTGAAGACAGCCGCGTGACTGAACTTGACGGGCGGTTTTATCTTACCTACACCGCGGTTTCACCTTCGGGAATCGGCGTCGGCATGACCAGCACCGACGACTGGAAAAATTTCACGCAGCACGGCCTGATTTTCCCGCCGTCCAACAAAGACTGCGCCTTGTTCCCGCAAAAAGTCGGCGGCGAATATCTGGCCCTGCACCGGCCTTCTAACCTTTACATTGGCGGCCCGTTTATCTGGCTGGCCCGCTCCCCCGACCTGCTGCACTGGGGAGAGCATAAATGCTTGATCTGGACACGGCCCGGTCACTGGGATTCGGTGCGGATTGGCGCGGGCGCGGAGCCGATTTTGACGGAGCGCGGCTGGCTGGCGATTTATCACGGAGCCAACGAACAGACTCGTTATTGTCTGGGGGCATTGCTGCTGGATCGCGACGATCCCAGCAAAGTTCTGTCCCGCTCCTACGACCCCATCATGGAGCCTTCCGCTCCGTATGAACTGACCGGCTTTCTCGGCAACGTTGTTTTCACCAACGGTCACACGCGCGACGGCGACACGGTGACGATCTACTACGGGGCATCGGATGAGGTCATCTGCGGGGCAACGCTGTCCATTCAGGAGATTTTGGACTCTCTGCCATTGATTTAAGTCGGCGTCTGCGGGTATGCTGCTCGGCAGGGCAGGCAGCCGTAGACACTCAGGCCCGGCGGTTCTCCTTGGGCCTTCCGACGCCTTCTGTAGACGGAACGAAAGGAACCCTCGACATGCAAACCATGTACCGCTTCTTCTCACTCTGCGGACTCGCCGCCCTCACCGCGCTGAGCTTTGCCCCGCGCCCCGCTGCCGCGCAGACGATTTACTTCCCCGACAGCACCACGATCAATTACCTGGTCGATGCGGATGCTTACGTCGGATATAGCGAGTCCTACGCTCTTTCCAGCCCTACCGTCAATCTCGTCAGGGGCGGAGAGGTCACCGGCGATCTGGAAGTCTACAACAGCAGCGTGGTCAATGTCAGCGGCGGCATTGCCGATGATTTATTGTGGTCTTTCGGGAGCAGCACGATCAATGTCAGCGGTGGGGCCGTCGGCAGCTACCTGGATGTTACTCAAAACAGCAATGCCAATGTCAGCGGCGGCACATTCGGGCAATACAAAGGTGTCAATTTTGCCGATTCGACGACCGGCACGTTCACGTTCGTCGGCTCCCATTTGTCTTACGCTCCTGATCCTGCCGGCCAAACGCCCTTCGGGGGGTCAGACTATACGCTCACAGGGGTGCTGCAAAACGGCCAGAGTGTCACGAATGACGTTGTTGAAGTGGCGAGCGGCGCACAGATGTTTACAATCAGCAACAGCGTGGCCGCTCCCGAACCGTCCCAGGGCGCTCTGCTGGGTCTTGTCATACTTGGGACGGCCTGGCGGCTTTTCAAGGCCCGCAGGCGCGGCAGCCTCGTCTAAGCTGGAACACTTTTCATTTTTGCTTTTGATTACCCTGCGGCCAGTGTCAGCGCGTACACCGCCTTTGCCCCGGCAGCCTTCAGTGCCTCCGCGCAAAGATTCAAGCTGGAACTGGTCGTCGAGACATCGTCAATCAGCAAAAGCGTCTTTCCCGCCACCGCGTCCGGGAATCGCACGGCAAATGCACCGCGTAAATTGCTGCGCCGCGCATCTCGCGCCAGCCCTACCTGCGCCCGTGTTGCGCGAGTGCGGACAAGCGCATGGGCGGCTACGGGCAAGCCCAATTCTCTGCCCATTACCTGCGCCAACCGCTCGGACTGGTTGTAGCCGCGCAGCCGCTTTCGAACCGGGTGCATGGGCATCGGCAGCAGGGCATCAAATTGCAGATTGTTGAAATGGGCAGCCTGGGCGCGGGCATAGTGTGCCAGGAGTTTGCCCAGCGGCTCGGCAAGCTGCGGGCGGTCATGGTACTTGAAGTGGTGAATGGCGGTTTGCAGAACGCTTTCGTAGGCGCCCAGCGCACGGGCTCGAACAAAGGCCGGGCGGCAGGCCAGGCAGTTGACGCAGCCAACTTGCAAATTTACCGCATGGCCGCAAACCGGGCAGGCGGGTTCGGGAACGGGAAGGATTTGATCCCCGCAGGCGGCGCAAAGCGCGGCCTCACCGAGCGCATGGCAGATCAGGCAGCGCGGCGGGTACAGCAGGGTCAAAAAAGGGTCCAAAAGAGCGTTCAGCGCTGTCATCTGCCCGTGAGTATACCCGCCAGCGGGACGCCTTCTTACTGCGTGTAAATCTCTACATCAATCGGCTTGAAGGAGTAATTGTTGGACATCTCGGCGGAGCAGGCTGTGACACCGACAATCAAATCCATCTCCGCGCGCAGGTCTAAATAATCCCCGGCTCTGGAAAGCGGCGGGCCGATGGTCAGCGCGCCGTCCGGCGCGACCACAACATTCATAAACACATTGAATGTGGTCGGGATTTCATCCGGCGAGATACCCAGCGGTTCCAGATTCTTGACAAGGTTTCCAAAGCAGCTTGGGTGAGGATCGTGGTTGCCGTAGATGATTTGAAACGTTTCCGGGCTGCATGGTGTCAGCAAAAAATCATGCCGTCCGACCCGGTCTTCCAGCAGCGTGAACATCGGGCGGCTGCGGTTGGAATACAGCACATGGCCGGTGGTGAGAGAGATGGTATTGGCATAATCAATGCTGCGCCCCGACGACAGCCATTCACGCGGGTCTTCCTGCGCGAATGCGACCAAATCGGAAACCTGTTCACCCTGCGGGTCGATAATACGCAGCCGCTGGCCTTTTTGCAGCGTAAACCCGATGCCGGTTTGCGGCTCTAAATGATAACGACTGATTGGCTCCAAGTTATTCCCTCCCCTGCCCATGCACCTGAAACGGGCAGCGCCAATCTTCTTCCACGGCCCGGCCTGAATACTGACGCGCTTCCGAGCGCTCACCAAAGTCGCTTAAATTCGGGTTGAGGCTCCCCTGCCAGGATAGCTCTCGTGCCTGGATGGCGGCCTGCATTTTTCCGTAGCGGCCATCGGCCTTCAAGTGGTCAAATTGATAATGCGCGTTGAAAACAAGCGTCGGCCAGGCAAACTGGCGGGCCAGGCGCGAGGAATTGGGGTGCAGACCGATTACGAAGAAGCCGCGCCCGGCGAAACTGAACCCAAAGTCGCCTGCTTCCGGGTTGTCGGTGACCGCCGGGTCCGCCGGGTTGTAAAGGCGGTCTACATCATAAAGTGATTGCAGCACTTCCCAGAGATGTGCTTCAAATTTCGGTTCATCCATTCCCTGCGGGCCGGCAAAGCAGGCCACGAATGTCGTGAATTCACTGCCCATCTGTGTCTGTTCCTGGGTGAAAGTGTACAAATCGCGTGCCAGCCCGGCCAGCGAGCCGCTTTCGGTCATGCCGCCATAGACACCCATGCGATACTGGCCGCTGCGAAAAGCTGCCTTTGCGCCGACACAGGAAAAGTCTGGATGGAGCATTCTGGCCCGAAAAGCGTCATGCACTTCTGTTTGGAACGGCGATGGCAGCCGATCCGGCGTCTGAGGGAGTATCAACTGCGGATTTTCGTAAGCGGCATAGGCGCTGTTGGCGCGTGCCAGGTCGCTGCGGAAGGGGTTGGAGCGGCTTTGCCCCGAAAGAGGTCTCATACGTTCTAATTTCTAGCCGTGCATTTTGTCTTGCTTTTGTCTCGCCGCGCGGCCTTTTCTTTTACCCAAACCCTGCCGGCCGGCAAACTTGACAGACGTTTGCCGGCAGTGGTATACTGACACGTTCTTGATTTTTATTCTAATGCAGGGGAGTGATAAGGTTGACGCAGATTCAGGTGCGACCCAACGAGTCGCTGGATTCCGCGCTGAAACGCTTTAAAAAGCAGCTTCAGCTCACCGGCGTTCTCAAAGAAGCGCGCGAGCATGAGCATTACGAAAAGCCCAGCGACAAAAAGCGTAAAGCCGAAGCCGCCGCCAAGCGCAAGCGTATTCGCAACGAAGAAAAAGAAAAGGCCTAATCGCTGTGATTAGCCGCGCCTGCGCGCGCTTGTTCCGTTCTCGGAAGTGAAGCGCGCGCTTTTTCTTTATCTCGTTTCCCCTTTTGATTTATGGCGAAAGCCTTTCCAGCACTGACTTCTTCCACCACCAATCCGTTCGGGCGTATCCCGCGCCGCCGCAAGCCGCGCCGGGAAGGACACTCGATGGGAGAGGCTTTTTCACGGCTTTTCCAGAGCCTGCAAAGCGGACTGGCCGGGCAGGACTGGGGGCGGGTGACACTGCTAGTCGCCACTGTGCTGATCTTGTCGGCAATTCTGTCGCTGCATTTGATCCCGGACAAAGTCGCCCTGCGCCCCGGTGACATCAGCGGTCAGGACATCCGCGCACTCCGAACCGTGCGCTACCTGGACGAAGACGAAACGGCGATGCTGCGCGCGGCGGCGGCATCGCACACCGAGCCGGTGTATACTTCGGTTCATGCGGCCTCGGAAGCCGACGAAACCATCACAGAAGCTTACCTGCGCCTGCGGCGCGACCAAATCGCCGGGCTGCGCGATTCCACGCGGGCGGCTCAGGATTTGCGCCAGGAAGTTGGCCTGGCCGTGCCGCCGAGCGCGCTGTCACCACTGCTCAATGCGGGTGCGGGCGCGTACCATCTGGATCAGGCCGAGCGGCTGACCCATCAGTTTGTCCATGATGCGATGGACCGGGAAATCCGCGATGACCATCCCGGCGATCTGGCGGAGGCGCGCGCCGCCGTCACTCAGCGCCTGACGGCTTCCCTGCTGCCCCGTATTGATGTTCCCGCCGTTGCCGCCCTCGCCCGTGCCGTTATTCAGCCAAACCGCCTGCTGGACGCTCGGCGCACCGCCGGCGCAGTGGCGTCGGCAGAGCGTCTGGTCGCCCCGGTGTACGGGCAGGTCTTTGCCGGCGACAGTGTGGTGCGTCGCGGCCAGATTGTCACGCCCAACACGATTGCCCGTCTGCGCGCCCTGGGACTGCAAAACCCGCGCCTGGAGCCGGGAGCCGTTGCCTGCGTCGCCGGTCTGGTTGCCTTTATGACCGGCATTGTTTGCTTCTGGCTGTCTCGCTACAATCCCGATATTTATCAATCCACCCGGACATTGCTTTTGCTGAGCCTGCTGGTCACGCTCGGCATTCTCGGCCTGCGTCTGGGCAGCGCCGTGCTGGGGGTGCGTTTATCCACCTCGCAGTTTGGCTATGTGGGCATGGTCTGGGTCGGGGCAACGGGAATGCTGATCGCCGCCCTGATCAAGCCGCGCGTGGCGATGCTGGTGACGGCTCTGCTGGCCGCTCAGTCAGGCGTGATGCTGGGGAATGACATGCGCTTCTCCGTGCTGACGCTGCTTTCCACCTGGATTGCGATTTTTGCGGTTTCCAATATTCGCAGCCGCAGCGATGTTTTGCGCGCGGGCGGCTTGCTGTGCGCGTCCAATGTAGTTTTAAGTCTGCTGATTGGACAGCTTCAGGGGGACACGCGGGTCGACTTGCAGCAGTCCATCGTCTGGGCCTTTTTTTCCGGCGGTCTGGCGCTGGGCCTGTTTTCGGTGAGCGCGGCCCTGTTTGAGAAGCTGTTCGGCATTACCACGCATCTCGGCCTGCTGGAACTGTCCGATCCCAACCGGCCGCTTCTGCAAAAGTTCAGCCAGCTTGCGCCCGGCACTTACACGCACTCGGTGATGGTCGGCAATCTGGCCGTCGCGGCGGCGGAAGCTATCGGGGCCGACGCGCTCCTCTGCCGCGTCGGTGCGCTGTACCATGATCTCGGCAAAATGCAGCGCGCGCAGTTTTTTGTGGAAAACCAGGCCGGCGGCGACAATGCCCACGAGCGTTTGAACCCTTCGTTATCCGCTCTGGTCGTCACGGCGCATGTCAAGGATGGCCTGGAAATCGCCGAGCGCGAAAAGCTGCCACCTGTAATCAAAGCGTTTATCACGGAGCATCACGGCACGAGTCTGATCAAGTATTTTTACCATCAGCAGTGCGCTGGTGACGACTCCGACGCGGCACCAGGATTGGAGCAGCAGTTTCGCTATGCCGGCCCCAAGCCGCAGACCCGTGAAACGGCGATTTTGATGCTGGCGGACAGCACGGAAGCCGCCTCGCGCAGTCTGGAAAAGCCGACGCTGGGACGCATTGAAGATTTGGTGGCAAAGATCACCACGGCTCAGCTTGCTGACGGTCAGCTTGATGACTGCGATCTGACTCAGCGTGATCTGCGCGGCATCCAGAGTGCATTTATTCGCCTGCTGTCGGGAATGCTGCATAGCCGCGTTGAATACCCCGAAATGCTGAAAGAGACGGCTGCCAGGAAGCCGACCGAAGCCCATGCCACTCCTGATACAGCGCCGAACCGACTGCTTTCCGCTGCCGGCACGACAAATTTTGACGGGGCCGATGACAGCTCTCTTGCGGCTTGAGGCCATTGCCGGCGACCCGGAAATCAGTGTTGTCCTGTGCGACGATCCGTTTATCCAGACGCTGAATGCACAGTGGCGCGGCAAAGACAAGCCCACCGATGTGCTTTCATTCGCTCAGGAAGACGATCCGGCGCTGCTGGGCGACATCGTGATTTCGCTGCCTGCCGCCGCCCGTCAGGCCGCCGCCGCCGGCTGGCCGCTGGAAAATGAAGTGGTTTTGCTGGCAGTTCACGGATTGCTGCACTTGCTGGGATATGAAGACGATTCGGAAGCAGGTGCCTGGGAAATGCAGGGCCGCACGGAAGCCGTTTTTCGCGCGATCAGTGTTTCCATTCCAGGGCAGGGAAAGCATCCTTTTTTCGTGGAGGATGCAGCCCGGCATTGAAATGCCAGCGATAAGACATGCGCCAAGTACCACGCCCGAAAAACCATCTGGATTCATTTCGCTATGCCGTGGAAGGCATCGTGCATGTGTTTCGCACTCAGAAGCATATGCGGTTCCACTTTCTTACCGTGGTACTGGTGCTGCTGATCGGGCTGATGCTGCGGCTGAGTCGGGTAGAGATGGCGGTGCTTTTCCTGGTCGTTTCCAGCGTCTTGGTCGCGGAGATGATGAACACGGCCATTGAAAGCGTCGTGGACATGGTGACCCAGGCGTATCACCCGCTGGCGAAGCTGGCGAAAGACATTGCAGCGGGGGCGGTACTGATCGCCAGCATGACGGCGGCGATTGTGGGGGGAATTCTCTTTTTCGGCAGCAATCAAATTGCCCGTCTGCATCCGCGCGCAGCCCACGACCCGCAGACGGTCACGGTGCTTCTTACCGTCGTGGTGCTGGTGCTGATTATTGTGCTGATCGGCAAAGTCCTGGGCGGCAAAGGCTCGATTTTGTCCGGCGGCATTATCAGCGGCCATGCGGCGGTGGCCTTTTTTCTGGCGGCTACGCTGATTTACCGGACAATGGACTATTTCACCGGGGCGCTCGCGCTGCTTCTGGCGCTTTTGGTGGCGCAAAGCCGGGTGGAAGGAAAGATTCACACGCTACAGGAAGTGACTATCGGCGGCCTGCTGGGTATCCTGTTTACGGCAGGCGCTTACTTTTTCCAAATCTTTCCGGCGCATTAGTTTTCAATCACGTCTTTTCCGATGAATTCCTCCCATATCTATGCCCTGCTCGCTTCACTTGTTCTCACGCTTCTCAACGCCTTTTTTACGCTGGCCGAAACTGCGCTGAATACCGTCCGTAATGCCCGGCTTCAGGAAATGATTGCGGCAGGCGGGCGGGATGCCGAGGCGGCGGGCAGCGCGCAGATGCTGCTGCGTCAGCCCACTCGCGTGGTTGCCACTGTGCAGGTTGGCATCACGTTGACCGCGTTTGCCGTCGCCGCCATCGCCGTCGCCACGCTTGCGCCGGACCTCGCTGCGCGCCTGCCGTCCCGCCTGACCCATCATCCGGCGCGCGTGTCCGTCGTTCTGCTCACTCTCTTGGCCGCGCTGGTCACAATTGTCGTCGGTGAGATCGTGCCGCGCTCGGTTGCCCTGCGCCGTCCTCAGCGGGTGACACTCGCGATTGCCCGCCCTTTGCGCTTTTTCGTCGCCGTGTTCACTCCCCTGGTGGCAGTTGCTCTGGGGCTATCCAATCTCCTTGTGCGTCCCTTTGGATTGACCGCGACTTTTGCGGCCCCGATCATCACGGAAGAAGAGCTGCGGACCCTGCTCGAGGCCAGCGCGCAGTCGGGGGCGATTGAAGAAGAAGAAAAAGAGATCATCCGCAATGTGATCTCGTTTGGTGATACGGACGTGCGGCGGGTGATGACGCCGCGCATTGATGTCAAGGCTCTGGACGTTGGCGCGGGCCTGCCTGCCCTGCTGGAATTGATTGTTGCCAGCGGCCACTCCCGCATTCCAGTATACGAAGGCAGCGTAGATGCAATTGTCGGCATTGTTCATGCCAAAGACCTGCTTCCCGCTTTGTCACGCGGGGAACGCGATCTTGCACTGCGCTCCGTCATGCGTGTGCCGCTGGTCGTGCCGGAAAACCGCCAGGTCGGTGAGCTTTTGGACGAGTTTCGCCATTCCAGTGTTCAGCTTGCCATTGTGCAGGATGAGTACGGCGGCACGGCAGGGCTGGTGACGATGGAGGACTTGCTGGAAGAACTGGTGGGCGACATTCAGGACGAATACGACCGGGAGGAGCCGCTGCTGCTGGAAATCAGTCCCGGCGTGTACCGCCTGGATGCGCGACTGGGCATTGACGAGCTGAACGAGCATCTGAATTTGGATTTGCCGCGCGAAGACTTTGACACCATCGGCGGCTTTGTGTTCGGCCTGCTGGGCCGGCAGTCGGAAGAAGGCGAAATGGTGGAATATGAAGGCCTGAAATTTGTCGTGGAAAAAACGGACGGACGGCGGCTGGACAAGATACGGCTGGTTTTAAGGCAGGGCATCGCTGATCCGTACCCGCCGTCCTTCCACGACGAGCCGCCTCTGCGCGAATAGGGCGACGGCATGGGGATAAGCTTGATGCTCCGCCGCTAAAACGCGAGCGGCCAGCGTTTCTGCCGTGTCGTCCTCTTCCACCGGCACGGGCGACTGCAAAATGATCGGGCCGGTGTCGTAGCTTTCATCCACGAAATGCACGGTGCAGCCGGAGATTTTCGCGCCGTAATCCAGCACGGCTTGATGGGCGTGGAGGCCGTACATGCCTTTGCCGCCGAAGGCAGGCAGCAGGGCGGCATGAATGTTCATTATCCGCCCGGCATAAGCGGACACAACAGCATCGGGGACTTTTCGCATATAGCCCGCCAGACAAATCAAGTCCACCTGCGCGTCGCGAAGCGCTGCCAGAAGCGACTCGGCATAAATAGCTTCCGGCTGCCGGGAAGAAATCGCGCAGGTTTCCAGAGCCATTTCCTGCGCCCGCGCCAGCGCCGGCGAATCGGTCTGGTTGCCGATGACGACGGCGACTGCGCCATCAATCCGGCCTTCGGCGCAGGCCTGGGCGATGGCATACATGTTGCTGCCGCGCCCATGCCGCCCCGACAAAAGAATAGCAATCCGTACACTCATGCTTCTTTCTTTCGACAGAGAGGGCCGCTTCTCCTTGTCCCGGCGCGTGTTTTACCGCTTGACAAATGCCGCCGTTTCGTTTAAGATAAACCCATGAACGCTGTTGTTACTTATCTCAGGCCGCGCCTGCGGGCTATCGTGATTGCCCTTGTGCTGATTGTCGCTATCGGCACCCTGGTTTCCATCAACCGAGCCGGGCAGGCGAAGCTGGAAGAAACCATTGCCGACGGGCAGCCCGCGAGGCGTGATGCCGCCGTGCAGGGACTGGTTCAGAACGGGCGACTGATTGATATGCTGATCAACACGCAGAACCCGGACGAAGACAAAGACAGTCTGCAAAACCAGCGCAGCCTGACCATCCGCAAAAACGCCGCCGAATCGGTCAATCGCCTGACGGCGGAAAACAAAATCACCCCGGCGCAGTCGCTGGACACGTTGTTTGCTTTGTGCAAAGACGGGGATGTAAAAGACACCGCAGAAACCGGCCTGGCGGCTCTGGGCGGGCAGAATGACGCGAATTTGAAACAAATCGTCCTGCGGCTTTCCAACGGCGACCCGGATATTCGCGGGGCGGCGGTGGACGTGCTGGGCAAAATCGGCGGCCCGAAAGCCGCCGCCGCCGCCAATTCGGTTTTGTCTCTTCCTGCGGCTCAGGATTCGGCGATCAGTGCGCTGCAGCAGATCGGTGCGCCTGCCGTGCCGCTGGTGGTGGCGCATTTGGAAGACCCCGGTGCAGCTTCGGACATCGCATTCCGCCAGCAGATGGTCAGTCTGCTGGACCAGATTGCCGCGCCCGACAGCGTTCCGCAGCTAACCAAGCTCGCGGGCAAGGCGGACCAGCCTTCCGTGCAGCGGCTGGCGCAGGTCGCTTTAGCCGATACCGTGCTGAGCGTTTACAATGGGGTTCAATCAGCAAAAGACGCCGCCGCAAAAGCGCAAACCGGACCGAGGGGTGCGGCGACAGCCAAAGCACAGGCAGACGCGCAGGCCGCGCTGACCAAAGCCGAGGCTGCCGTTCCGTTGGTGCAGAGCGCCGAAGGCACTTTGAGAAGCGTCCTCCAAAATCCTGATGCCGACAGTGACGCGCGCGCACAGGCGGCTCTGGCCCTGGGACGGTACGCAGACCCGGCCGCCATTGCGGCTCTGGTCACGGCGCTGGGAGACTTTGATGCACTGGTGCATGATGCAGCGGTGCAGGGCATTCAGGTGTCCGGCCCTGCCGCCGTCGGCCCGCTGACGACGGCGCTGAATAATGGGGACACCGGCGCGCGCGCTGCCGCCGCGCAGGCCCTGGGCGGAATCGGCACGCCGCCGGCGGTCGCGGCGCTGGACGCGGTGGTCGCTTTGCCCGCGACTCCGACTCCGGTGCGGGAGGGAGCTGTGACCGGGCTGGGCCGCAGCGGCAACATAGGCGTAATTCCAACGCTTATCTCGGCCCTGGGCGACCCGAATGGCGCGGTCGCTACGGACGCCGCCGGGGGCCTGCTGTCACCGGCTCTGGAAAAGGATGCGATTCCCGCACTGGTCGCCGCTTTTACGCAGCCGACCCCGGTTCCATTCAACGCTTGCCAGACTTTGTCGCGTATGGGCGCATTGACCCGCACGGATGTCGCGCCTGCCTTGACGCGGGCGATTGCCTCCGGCAGTCCTGCCACGCAGACCTGGGCGGCAGTGACTTTGGGCCAGATAGGCGTCCATGACCCGTCCGTACTGTCGGCTCTGAGCGGTCTATCTGCCAGTTCCGACCCGCATGTGCAGTATGCCGCTTCGCAGGCGCAATTAAAGCTATCGGGGGCGTAATCTGCTGAGGTCTAAAACGCCGCGTCTGCGTTCAAACGGCTATCCATTGCGCCTTGCAGCCGGCGAATGTGCGCGGCGTTCCTGCCCCAGTCTCCGCCGCCCATATGGGCGCGGCTGCGGATCGTCACGCGCGTTTGACCGTGGCCGAGCGGCACTGCATAAATTGTCACATCATCAGTCAGCAAGCCGATAGGTGCCGCAACTTTCGCTTCAATCGCCTCGTTCTCGGTATCAAGTGACACCAATTCCCAGCGCGGCATTCGGCGGAGGGCCTGTTCGGCGGCGGTCAGTGTCCGTGCCGTATCCGCATAGTACACCCGCGAACGCAGCTCCGGGTACGCAGCGCTTTCGCCGGTCGTGATGTCACCAACCAGAAACCGGCGGCGCTGCGCCCAGGCAAAGTAGCCTGCCGCAGCGGCCACGAGGCCGCCGCCGACGATCCATCCCCATTTTCCATTTTTGTTCATGCTTGTTTTGTTCATGCTTGTTTTTTACCCGATTGTCAGCCGCTCCATGCCGCTGTTGATCGCCGCCAGCAGCGCTTCATGCAGCGCGGCGCTGGACGCGCTGAGAATGGACTGTAAATTCGGCTCACTTGTATCCAGCAGGAGGGTTTTGTCCAGCGAATGCCCATAAGCGTCGGTCACAATCGCTCCGGCTTCCTGCGCAATCAGCGCGGCGGCGGCGATGTCGTAAGCAAACAGGCCCAGCGGCTTGCCGAGGCCCAGGTCTAAAAAGCGCGGGCGGGACTGCGGAAAATCCCGCAGAATGCGGTTGCCGATGTCTATGGTCGCGGCAAGCTGGCCCGTCATCAGGCGCGTCAGTGAAAATGCGGTGGAGTTCAGCAAAAAACAGCCACCCTTTACAGAGGCCGCGTTGACAATGTCGCCCAGTGCGACTCCGATCCACTCAAAGGGGCGGGCGACTACCTCAAATGTCAGGGGAGCCTGACGGATTTCCGTTATCGGCAGCAGACGCGCAGCTTTTTCCGTGCCGTCCGGCCCGATCCAATGCGCGCCCTGCCCGCGCGCGGCCCAGAATAAGTCATCGTGCTTGATTTCCCCGATGCAGCCAATTCGTACATCGCCCAGAGTGGCATCGGGCGCGTAATCGGCCCAGGCGACGGACACGACGCAGGCTTCAAACCCGGCGACGGCGGGCCGTGTCCCATCAATCGGGTCAATAATCAGCACTGCTTCCGGGGAGGAGCCGAATTCAATCAGTCCTTTGTCTTCCGAATAATAGGCAATGGACAGCTTTTCACGCTCAATAAACGTGACGATAGCTTCTTCCGCGATCTCGTCAATGCCAAAGGTCGCGTCGCCAGACGCTGCCGTTCCGGTGATTTCCCGCCCATGCCAGGCGCCTAGGTGCGGGCGGACGGCGTCACGGATATGGCGCGTAAGCGCCAGTGTGGTTTCCTGGGGTGTCATCGGTGAATCTCCCGCGCGAGCAGGCCGCGCAGACGGTCCAGCGTCAGTTGTTCCAATGAATCCACCAGATGGTGTGCCTGCTCAAACGCCAGATGCCGGGTGAGGGCCGTGGGCACGGCAACCGTGAACATACCGGCGGCGTGGGCAGCGGCGAGGCCGCGCGGGGAGTCTTCAAACGCGGCGCACTGCTCCGGCGGCACGCCCAGGCGCTGCGCGGCCAGCAGGTACACATCCGGTGCGGGCTTGGGGCGCGAAACTTCGTCGGCAGTCGCAATCGCGCGGAACCGCCCGGTCAGCCGGGTAATGTCCAGCACCGTGTCTACCCAGGCGCGTTCGGAATTGGATGCGACCGCGCAGGGAATCTGGTCGGCATCCAGCACGTCCAGCAGCGCGAGGACGCCCGGCATGGGGGTCAGTCTGCCAATCGCTCCGTGATATAGAGCGCGTTTACGGATTTGCGTTGCTTCGCGATTGTATCCCGGCCCGACTCGCTCTGCCAGCGGCGCGTGCCAGTCGTTTGCCTCGTGTCCTTTGGCCGTGCCGATGCTTCTGGCCCAGAGTTCCACGGGCAGGTGCAGTCCCTGTTCTTCGTAGATCGTGTGCCAGGCATCATAGTCCGGCGTTTCCGTATCGGCCAGCAGGCCGTCGCAGTCAAAAATGGCTCCCAAAAGTCTCACGCGGTAGAGTTCGGGATGGGAGAGCGGGATTCCTGCGGGTATAATCATCTTATGAGCGAAATCTTAGTACGCCCGGCAGCAAAAGGGGATTTTTTGCGCGTGACGGCCCTGCTTGCCGAACTGGGGCGGCCCCCACTCACGCCGGAGACTAGGGATCGGGCGGAGGCCGTTTACTTGCGCCATGTCTCGGACTCGCAGACGGCTTCACTGGTGGCTGAAACGAATGCGGAGATCATCGGCTTTCTGTCGCTGACCTTTCGCGAACATCTCAATTTTATTCATCGGCATGGGTGGATTCCCGATTTGATTGTGACCGAAAGTGCGCGAGGGGTGGGCGCGGGGCGCGTCCTCCTGGAAGCGGCGTTTGCCGCGGCGCGGGAGGCCGGGTGCGAGGCCGTTCGGCTGGAATCAGGCTACGGGCGCAAAGTGGCCCATCAGGTTTATGAGGCCGTCGGCATGACGAATGGCGGCTATTACTTTACGAAACGGCTGGATGAGTGAAAGAGCGAGGGAATAAATTCCTCTCGCTGGATAAATCCGTCCTTCGGACGGCAGAGGGGGCAGTTCCCTCGTCCGAAGGACGTTTATTTGGGAGCGAGAGGAATTCATTCCCGCGCATGTATCTGTGCCGCAAGAGCGAACAATGAGCCGACCACTTCTTTTTTCCTTCACATTTCTGCTGACTTTGTTCGGCTGGATGCCCGTTCATGCCCAGGCCGTTTCGCCGCAGCCGCTGGACAGCATTCTCAGCGCAGCCGCCCTGAAAGGCGGCGTGACCGGGGCGATTGTCTGCCGGGTGAGCGACGGCAAAGTTCTCTACGCGCATGAAGCCGACATGCGCCTGCTGCCCGCGTCCAATCGCAAGCTGTTTACCTCTGCGGCGGCATTGGAACTGCTTGGAGACAATTACACTCTCCGCACGGACCTATGCGCCAACTCCAAACCCGACGCGGCAGGCATCATCACGGGCAATGTCTACCTGCACGGCGCGGGAGACGGCCTGCTGTCGCCGGACGATCTGGACGCGCTGGCGCAAACGCTGGCGCACATGGGTGTCAAGCGCATCGCGGGAGATGTCGTGGGGGACGGAACGCGGTTCGCCGATGGGCCTTACGGCTTCGGCTGGGAGTGGGATGATTTTTCCGATGAAGAATTTCCGCAGATTTCCGGTCTGGAAGTCAATGAAGGCGTTCTGGGCGTCCATGTCGCATCCGGCGCGGCAGTCGGAGACGCGGTGACGGCGACGCTTCTGCCGCCAACGGGGTATGTTCCGGTGCTGATCACAGCCCGCACGGGCGCGAAAGAGGCCGCTGACGATTGCGCTGTCAGCCGCCCCTGGGACAAGCACAGCTTTCTGGTCACGGGAACGCTGCCACTGGGCCAGACAAAAGATGTCAAAGTGCCGGTAGACTCCCCCTCGCTGCTGGCCGCAACGCTGCTGCGGGCGTCGCTGGAACGCGCGGGGATTGCCGTCAGCGGCCTTGCGGCCTCCGGGCCGATGCCTGCCGCAGCTTTGGTGCTGGCTTCTCATAGCAGCCTGCCGCTGTCGCAGTATCTGGCGAAGATGAACAAGCCCAGTGACAATCTTCTGGCGGAAAGCCTGGTGCGTCTGCTGGATTCGCACGGCACTTACGATGCCGGACATGGGCGTGAGACGCCGTTTTTCCAAAGCCTGGGCGTGGACACAAAGTCCATTGCGCTGGTGGATGGCTGCGGGGTGGGGCGGCGCAACTTTGTGACCGCCCGCGCCGTGTCTCAGCTTTTGATCGGGATGCACCGCAAGGCCGATTGGCACGTTTATTACGAATCTCTGCCGATTATGGGCGTAGATGGGACATTGAAAAACCGCATGAAAGGTACGCGGGCGGCGGGCAATGTCCATGCCAAAACCGGAACGCTTAGTCAGGTACGCGCATTGTCCGGCTACTTCACCGGCCAGGGCGGGCGACTGTATGTTTTCTCGCTGCTGATGAACAATTTCCCTGGTACTGCCCGGCAGGCGGGCGACGTGCAGGACAAGTTCTTGGCGCATCTGATGGAAGCCTTGTGACCTTTATCTTGACCCGTAAAACTACGGGGATTTGTCTGGCGGCGAAACACAAAATTGAAAAACATACGGGAAAGACTTGACAAAGGTTCCCGACCTATGCTATTCTCTCCTACCGCCGGGCATTGACGCCTAGCGAGCAGCCATCCGGCAACCGCGATGAAGCACCCCGGAAACCACCCCATTTTCAGGAGGATGCTTTTTCGTGAAATTTAACCCTTGGCGCCACGCCCTCGGCGTGCTGGCGCTCCTTCCACTGTGTTTATCCGTCTACGCTCAGGCTCCCACGACGCCTGCCGCGCCTGCCCCTCCCACATCGGCTGCGGCTGCGCCCGCGGCGGCTCCGGCCCCCCCCCCTGCTGCCAACATTAACGGCAGTACGATGGTTCAGGACGACAGTGTCAAGCCTGCTGTCCCGATGAACAGCCTCAAAAACATCAACAATGCGGCGTTCACTCCTGAAGGTGCAAGCCGGGGCGACACCGCCTGGATGATTGTGGCGTCGGCCCTGGTCATGCTGATGACGCCGGGCCTGGCCTTTTTCTACGGCGGCCTGGTACGCTCCAAAAACGTCCTCAATACCCTGATGATGTCCTTCGCGGCTCTTGGCATTATCAGTGTTCAATGGATGCTCTGGGGCTATTCGGTCGCGTTTGGTCCCACAGAACATAAATTAATGATTGGTGGAACACAGATTGGCTTGTTCGCCAGCCCGGAAAGCTGGTGGGGGTTACGAGCGGGTGCGGGAGCGACCCCGGTTTCTAATGCGCCTACTATTCCTGGCGCGATCTTCATGATGTTTCAAATGACGTTCGCGATTATTACTCCCGCGCTGATTTCCGGCGCGATTGCCGAGCGCATGAAGTTCGGCGCTTACTGCCTATTTATTCTGCTCTGGGCCACGTTCTTCTATGACCCGCTGGCGCACATGGTCTGGGACGGCGGCTACATCGGAACCGGCCATATCCATGCGCTGGACTTCGCGGGCGGTACGGTCGTCCATATCTCCTCCGGTGTTTCGGCTCTGACCCTGTGTATCATGCTCGGCAAGCGCAAAGGGCATGGCGCGGAAGAGATGCGGCCTCACAATGTCCCCATGGTGCTGCTTGGAGCCGCTTTGCTCTGGTTCGGCTGGTTCGGCTTCAATGCCGGGTCGCAGCTTGCAGCGGACGGCGTGGCCACCGCAGCCTTTATCAACACGCACATCGCAACGGCAGCCGCCGGGCTTTCGTGGATGATTGTGGAATGGATCAAGTTCAAGAAGCCCACGGCAGTCGGTTTTGCTTCGGGAGCGGTGGCTGGCCTGGTCGCCATTACCCCCGCCTGCGGCTTTGTGAATGCGATTGATGCTCTGATTATCGGTCTGGTCGTTTCCCCGCTTTGTTTCTCCGCGATCCAGATGAAGGGCAAGATCAACAAATACGACGATGCGCTGGACGTGTTCGGCGTCCATGCCTGCGGCGGAATGTGGGGCGCTCTCGCCACCGGCCTGTTCGCTAATAGCACGATTAACTCGTTGGTCAACTCTGGCGGGACCTCGCAACTTGGCCGTTCCAATGGCCCGTTCTCCGGTGTTGCCGGTGCAAGTTGGGAGCAGCCGCTTGCACAGATTGAAGCAATCCTGCTGACGGTCATCATGGCGGTCGTCTCAACCCTGATTATCGGCTCTCTCGTGAAAGTTGTCTGCGGTGGTATCCGTGCGCCGGAATCCGAAGAGGAAGACGGCCTGGATGTGACCGAGCATGGCGAGGAAGCTTACCATGGCGACAATGCCGGAATGCCGGCATTGGCGGGTATTGATTAAACGCCTACTAGAAAGCCTAATATAAGGAGGCAAAACAAAT
Source organism: Capsulimonadaceae bacterium (assembly GCA_965277095.1). Classification (GTDB taxonomy): domain Bacteria; phylum Armatimonadota; class Armatimonadia; order Armatimonadales; family Capsulimonadaceae; genus JANXMY01. The sequence goes on along the minus strand of OZ255718.1, from coordinate 502,887 downwards.
GGTTCGTATTGAGGCAATCATCCGGCCCAGTCGGCTGGATGAAGTCAAGGGCGCTCTGGACGAGTTGGGTGTCCGGGGGATTTCCGTCACGGAAATCAAGGGCGCAGGCAAGCAAAAGGGCTACACGCAGCATTATCGCGGCTCCGAGTATCAGGTCAACCTGCTGCCCAAAGTCCAGCTTGTCGTTGTCGTCACCGATAGCCAGCAGGAAAGCGTCATCGGCGCGATTGAGGGCGCGGCTCGCACCGGCGAAATCGGCGACGGCAAAATCTTCGTCACGCCGGTCATGGAAGCAATACGCATCCGCACCGGCGAGCGCGGCGACATCGCCGTTTCGTAAACGGCGTTTCTTTGAGGTAAACTAAGGCCCTGGGGAATCCCCCAGGGCTTTTTTGTGTGAGAGGGCGCCAGTGAACGTTCGCGATATGCATCAGTCCAATCGGACTGCCTGGAATGAGGCCGCGGCGCACTATGCCGAGACACTTGGGGAGCGTTTGGAATTCCTACGGGCAGGCGGTACGAACTTTGAGACCCCGGAACTCATGTACTTGCAAGGCCTCGATGAATGGTGCAACCGCGCCATTCATTTGCAGTGCGCGGGTGGCACGGACACACTTTCGCTGTGGAATCTCGGTGCGAAAGAAGTGGTCGGCGTGGACATCAGCGAAGATATGATTGCAGTGGCCCAGGCCAAATCCGAGGCTTTAAACGCTCCGGCACAGTGGCTGCATTGCGATATTTTAGACATGCCCCATGATCTCGATGGCACAGCGGATTTGGTATACACCGGGCGTGGCGCGATTTGCTGGCTGCACGACATGGATGGCTGGGCGCGTGTGATTGCCCGCTTGCTGAAACCCGGAGGCAAATTGTATCTATTTGAGGGGCATCCGCTGACCTGGATATGGGATGCAGAAGCGGTGGAAATCCGGCTGGACCCCATTTATGGCGATTATTTTCAGACCGGGGCGCTGGTGGATCAAGGCTGGGGGCCGACTTACATCGGCGATCTTGGCAAGCCAAAGGAACACCTAGCGAAAAAATACGAGTCTCAAAAGACTTTCAGTCAGATTATTGCTCCTCTGCTCAAAGCCGGACTGCGTCTGGAAGCCCTAGAAGAACACCCACAAACTTATTGGGAGCAGTTTGAGAACCTGCCCAAAGAAATAGTCGCCAAACTTCCGAACACGTTTTCGCTGCTGATGCGTAAAGACTGATAGGGAAGGACAAAGCATTCACACTTCATGCGCCTTTCTATCTGCATCGTCAATTGGAATACGCGGGATTATCTGCGCGAGTGTCTGGCGGCTTTGATGAAGTATCCGCCCCAGGGCGTTGAGACCGAATTGATTGTCGTGGACAATGCCAGCGGCGACGGCTCCGCGGCAATGGCGGCGCAGGAATTTCCGCACGCGATTGTCATTGCCAATTCCAATAACCGGGGCTATGCGGAAGGCAACAATCAGGCATTGGAGCGGGCGACCGGCGAGTATTTGCTGCTGCTGAACCCGGATGTGGTGGTTCACTCGGAGAGCTTGACACGAGCCGTGGCATTTATGACCGTGCACCCGGAGGCTGGAGCGTTAGGATGCCGATTGATGGAACTGGACGGCGGGACGCAGCGGTCTTTGCGCTCGTTCCCCGATCCCGCCCCGGTGCTGTGGGAATTTCTCGGCCTGTCCCGGCTGTTCCCGCGCTCACGCCGCTTCGGGGCGTACCGAATGACCTGGTTTGATTACAATTCATTGATTGAGGTAGATCAGCCGATGGGATCATTTTTGCTGCTGACCCGTGCCGCCTTTGAGAGAGTCGGCCTGATGGACCCGCAGTTTCCGATCTTCTTCAACGAAGTGGACTGGTGCTGGCGGGCCAAGCGCGAATACGGCATTCGGATTTACTATGCGCCGGAAGTGGCCGTCACCCATTACGGCGGTGGCAGCACCCGTCAGGTTAAAGCAAGCATGACCCGCGAATCCCATCGCTCCCTGCTGCGCTTTTATGAGAAGCATTACACGTCTCTCGCTGCCCCATTGCGAGGATTGATTAAAGGAGCCGTATTGCTGAATGAATGGCGAACGCTGAGAAAAGCCACGGAATAAACTCTGCCCATGAATGACATTGCCGTCATTGTTGTCAACTGGAACGCGCGCGAGGATTTGCGCCGGTGCCTTCACTCGCTGACTGCCGCGCCGAGGCCCGCAATTGCCTGCACTGTCTGCGTGGTGGATAATGCCAGCGCGGACGGTTCGGCGGCAATGGTGGCCGCCGATTTTCCCGAAGTTGCTCTTACGGTCAATCGTGACAATTTGGGCTTTTCCAAAGCCAACAATCAAGCGATTGCCGAAACAAGCAGCCGGTATGTTTTTCTGCTGAATTCCGATGCGGCCATTCACCCTGGTGCTTTAGATGCTCTCGTTTCCTATGCGGACGCGCATCCAAACGCGGGAATACTGGGGCCGAAGGTGCTGAACTCGGATGGGTCGCTGCAATTCTCGTGCCGCCGCTTTCCGTCGCTCGGAGCGGGCTTTTTTCGCAACACTTATCTTGGCCGGCTTTTTCCGCATAATAAATTCGCCCGCGATTATTTAATGATCGGCTTCGATCACGCCCGCGACCTTCCTGTCGATTGGGTGTCTGGCTGCGCGATGCTGATTCGGCGAGAGCTCATCGAAAGGATCGGTGCGCTGGATGAGCGGTTTTATATGTATTGCGAGGATGTGGACATCTGCCAGCGGACATGGGATGCCGGGCGGGAAGTCGTCTACGTGCCGGAGGCCGTCGTGACCCATGCTATCGGGCGATCCAGTGACAACAACGCAGACAAAATGATTATCGAGTTTCATCGCTCCTGGTACGAGTATGATTTGAAGCGCCACCCGAAATCGTCTGAAATTCGCCGCGCCGCGGTTTATCTGGGTCTGTGGCTGCGCGCCGCCGTGCGAATTGCCAAGCGCCGCGCGGCGGGGCGGCGCACTCTCAGAGCCAGTCAAAGCGCGGCGGTTCAAGAGGCGGCTTCCCTGTGAATGCCGCCGTGTCCCTGCTTTTGGCCTGTGCGCTGCTGCTGTCTCCGTGCCTAGCTGCCATTCCTGATGAGCCGCTGTGGTCGTCCTGGCTTGCGGCGGGAACGCTGCTGGCCGTGATACTCGCGGCTGTTGCCGCGCGCCGAGGACAGGGAACTTTCTCGGAGAAAACGAGCCGGGCGGAAAGAGCCTTTCTGGTTCTGCTGGGGCTGGCATTTTTGTCCCTGCTCGCGCGGCTTGTGAGTCAGCATGGCATGGGCTTTTTCGGCCTCATGCTGCGCGGCTGGGCGCTGCTGGCGACGGATTTTGCCCTGTTCGCGCTGGCCCGGCGGGTGGCGTCGGACAAAAAATCGCTTTACGGGCTGGTTCTCGCCGCTGTCTGCGGCTCCGCCTATGTCGCGCAGCAGGGCATTCTGGAATATCTGCCGTTTTTTCTAACCCATCAATCTTCCTATCGCATTTTCAGCACATCCACGCCGGACTTTCTGGCAGGCTATTTTGTGCTGCTGCTGCCGGTCACGCTGGCACTGCTTCTTCAAATCCCGGACATGCGCGGCCTGACGCCTTTAGTTCGCCGTGCCGGGGTGTTAATCTTGGGGCTTGTTTTAGTGTTTCAATTGATTGCTCTGCTGACCACAGGATCACGCTTCGCGCTGGTTTCGCTGCTGACCGGCTTTTTCATGTTTGGCGCATCACTGGCTTTTGCCCTGCGGCACGGGCTTGTGCTGAATAAAGCCGCGCGCGGACTGCTGGGCGTGATGGCGTTCGGTCTGATGCTGGCGGGAGCCGTTTTTGCCCGGCCTGTGATCGCCCGTCTGCACACGGTTAATGACAATTCGGCGGCTTTTCGGAAATGGACATGGAAGGGGTCGGTGAAAATGGCGGAGGCCAACCCCGTGCTGGGAACAGGCATCGGAACCTGGCCGGATTTGTACCCGCGCTACGCGCTGACGGGCTTCACGCGGCTGGCGCATAATTCCTATTTACAGGTGGCGGATGAATGCGGCGTTCCGGCCCTGCTTGCCCTGCTGGCGACGCTGGGCCTGCTCGGCAGTTCGCTGGGGCGCGGCCTGCTGTTCGCGCCTGTGGCTCCCGTAAAGGCTATTGACGCGCCGGCACAGGGCCGCAAGCGAAAACCTGTCTCTCCTGCCGTGCTGGCGTCTCCGGTAGATTTCTGGCCGATGGATTCTCGCCTGCTGCTGTGCGGAGTTATTGGCGCACTGGCGGGCGGGAGTGTGCAGAATATGATTGATTCGGACTGGTACGTCTTTTTTCTGGGCGCGACTTTCTGGACGCTGGCAGGGCTGGCCGCCGGGATTGCTGCTCCTGTTTCGCAGGAAAGCTGGACGCAAAGAACGCCGCTTCCCGCTGCTCTGGCCGCCGGCAGTGTTGCTGCTGCACTGTTTGCTTTTGTCGCCGCGCAGGGGATTGCCGCCGGGTACGGGGCGGACGATTATGGCGCGGCCCGTGCCTGGGACCCGCTCAACGGCAAATATGCCAGCGATCAGGGCTACAAACAGTTTTTTGTCCGCGAAGGCCGCCTGCCGGAAGCGGAAACGGCCCTTCGCACGGCGGTTGCACTGGAACCCGGCAGCCTCAATGATAAGCGCCTGGGAACCGTGCTTGAGCGGGGCGGTCAGCAGAAGGACGCCGCAGAAGCGTACCAAGATGGCCTGCGCGCCGACCCCAACAATCTGGATTTGCTGCTGGCTCTTGGAAACTATCGCCGGGTTTCTGAGTTGGAGCTTACTCCGGTGGGAACGGTGCGGGCGCTGGGCGAAGTGACCGAAACCAAGTTCGCCGTGGCGGATGCCAAAATGGGCGATGCCGCTGCGAAAACCGACGTGCCGGCTGCGGCAGGCTACTACGCGCGGGCTGCCAGAGGGCTGGAGTCGTTTGCGGATGAAGGTGGCAGCAGCAACCCGGAACAGCAGATTCTGTCCGGGGGCCACCCGGACACGCGGCTGGATAATGACATGCGCGATTTATATTTGCACGTCATGGACGCCTGGGCCAATCTCGTTCCCCAGGATGCCGCATTGCCCCTGCGCCGCCAGAGTTATCTGGTCAAATTTGACGGTATGTTAAAGAAGGCTTCCTAATCGGGTAACATGAAGAGCAGATTTGAAGATCAAATTTATGGAAGCAGATAACTGAGGAGATAACTATGAACATCACGGCCACGAAGCGCGGCCCGCAAAGCAAGGGCGAGCGCAAGATACGTTTGAAGCAGGGCTTGATCCCCGGTTCGGTCTACGGCAAGGGGCTGGAGCCGCTTAACATCGAAGTTCCCGCGCGCGCCATCGCCGCCGTCTTGACTGCGGACACCGGCATGAATACGATTATTGATCTGACGATCAAGGGCGAAGCGAAATCGCACTCTGTCATGGTGGACAACCTGGAGCGGAACGCGATCACGCGCAGCTTCCAGGCTATCGGGTTCCATCAGGTCAAAAAGGGCGATAAAGTCACCGCCCAGATTCCTATTCAGCTTGTCGGCAGCCCCGCCGCCGTGGACACCGGCGAAGCCGTTTTGGAACACACACTGGAAACCATCACGGTACATGCCCAGCCCGCAGATTTGCCGGTGCATTTGGATGTGGATGTGTCCCATCTGAGCATCGGCGACGTGCTGCATGTCTCCGACTTGCCGCATAACCCGAAGCTGGAATTCACCACCGCTGATACGACCGCGATTGCCGCGCTGCATTATTCGCGCACCGCCTCAGCGATTGAGGAGGCCGACGACGCTGCCGCTGTCGCTGAACCGACCGGCGAAGACGCTGTGATCGAGCTGCGCGCTGACTCCGACCCGAACACGGACAGTGTGACCGGCACGGCCAGCCCGTAAGAACCTAACCCTGCCATAAGAATGGCTGTCCCTGGCGCAACTGTTCAGTGCGCTACGGAGACATGACTAGCACCACCCGACTCCCTCGGAGGGAAGGGTGGCGAGCCTTAAGCAAGCCGAGATAGGTCTCTGTCTCCCCCTTCCTTAACAGGGAAGGGGGTTGGGGGGTTAGGTTCTTACGGGTACAATGGCGGCATGAACAACGCTGATGCCCAGCGCATCTATCTGGATCATGCCGCCACGACCCCGCTTCGCCCTGAAGCGCGGGCGGCGATGGAGCCGTATCTTTCCCTCACGGCATTCGGCAACCCCAGCAGTCTCCATCACGACGGCCAGCAGGCCAAACGCGCCCTGGACACGGCCCGCGACATTCTTGCCGGGGCGCTGGGCTGCCAGTTTTCAGAAATCTCATTCACCAGCGGAGGCACGGAAGCCGACAATGCCGCCCTGCTTGGCGTCATGCTGGCAAATCGCAGCCGTGGCGACCACCTCATCACCACGCAAATCGAGCATGAGGCCGTCGGTAATACCGCCCGATTTCTGCAAACGCTTGGCTTTTCCGTCACATTCCTGCCGGTGGATGGACAGGGCCGCGTCTCGCCCCAGTCCGTCGCCGATGCGCTGACGGATAAAACCGTGCTGGTTTCAGTCATGCACGCTTCCAACGAAGTCGGCACAATCCAGCCCCTGCGTCAGATTGCTGACAGTGTTCATGCGCGTGGCGCGTATCTCCATACCGATGCCGTGCAGACGTTCGGCCAGCTTCCCGTCACGGTCGCCGCTCTCGGCGCGGACCTGCTCACTGTTTCCGCTCACAAAATCTACGGGCCCAAAGGCGCGGGCGCACTCTATGTGCGTTCCGGTATTCCCTTTGAGCCGCTGCTGCATGGCGGCGGCCAGGAACGCGGGCGGCGTTCCGGCACAGAAAATGTTGCCGCGATTGCCGGCTTCGGCGAAGCCGTGCGGCTGATGCTGCCGGAGCGCACTGCCGAAGCCGCGCGGCTGACCGCGCTTCGCGACACCCTCCTGGCTGCCCTGCGGGAACGCATTCCCGGCATCGTTCTCAACGGCCACCCGACCGAGCGGCTGCCGAACAATCTCAACATTTCCTTTCCCGGCCTGGACGCCGAATCACTGCTGCTGAGCTTAGACCGCGCCGGCCTCTCCGCCTCCTCCGGCTCCGCCTGCGCGTCGGGCAGCATCGAGCCAAGCCATGTACTGACCGCAATGGGATTGCCCGAAAGCAATGTCAAAAGCGCGGTTCGCTTTACTCTGGGCCGCAGCACGACGCGGGAAGAAATTGTTCAAACTGTGGAGATACTCGGAAAGATTACGGAACGATTGATGCAAACGTAGGGGCAGGGCTTGCCCCTGCCCTTCTTCTCTGCTCGTTCTACGCCGTCGCCGCGTAGTTATCCGCGCCGCCGACATCGTGGAAGACGGGCAGGTAGTCGCGCCAGACTTCGTTTTTTGTGCCGTTGATGTATTTGGTCAGGCTGATGTACGGCACGTAGCGCGGGCGCTTGGGCGGGCGCGAGAGCTTCATACCGCTGTTGTGGAGCATCTTGTCGCCCTTGCGCGTGTTGCAGCGGCGGCAGCAGGCGACGAGATTATCCCACTGCATCCCGCCCCCGGCGCGCTTGGGGACGATGTGGTCGATGGTCAGGTCGCGGGTCTGGACGCCGCAATACTGGCAGGTATTGTTGTCGCGGGCAAAGATGGACCGGCGGGACAGCTTCAGGTCCGGCAGAGGCCGCTTGACATGGTAGCGCAGGCGCAGGACAGACGGCGCGGGGAACGAGTCGCCCTCACCCGTGAGCAGTTGCGTCGCTTCGTCGCCGTCGTGCGTGTGCAGGACGTCCGCTTTGCCCAGGTACAGCAGCACGACGGCCCGGCGCAGGTTGCAGACATTCAGCGGCTCGTAATCGCTGTTGAGAACAAGTACCTCATGGCTCATAACTCGTGTCGTCCTATCCTTTCCCAAGTTTCCCGTCGATTCTCGCCCCGTATCAAACAAAAAACCCGCTCCGACTTTGGCCGTGTGTCAAACGGGGTCAGTCGCAAGCGGGTCGAAGCGGCTCGGTGTGTTGATGCCACGCCTGTACGCACAGGCATAGACAGGCAGGACATTGCCCTGGCCCCGCTTCCCGCCGCTGACACGGCTCAAGATGACTCCTAAATCTTTTCATAAAGGTTTGTGCATTAATTGTAGCAATTTCAGTGGCTCTTTGTCAACGATTCCGAACGAAGAAGGAAGGATATTTTGGCGGGACGCCGCCGGGTATAATAACCCCGCTATGATTTTTGATTCACTGATCCTGGCCGCCGTGCGCGATGAGCTGGGAAAAACTCTCGTGGGCGGCAAGCTGGAAAAAATTGCCCAGCCGGACCCGCTGGAAATTGTCCTGCGAATGTACCATGCCGGGCAGAAGCATGACCTTCTGCTGTCCTGCGACCCGCAGGAAGCGCGGGTGCATTTGACCCATACGCGGCGTGAGAATCCACCTGTCCCACCGCCGTTCTGCGGACTTCTGCGAAAGTATCTCGATGGAGCCTGGCTAGACGATGTTTCCATGCCGCACGGCTTTGGAGAGCGCGTCCTGCACCTGCATTTTCGGGCGGTAGATGGTGCGCCCTACACCCTGATCGCTGAACTCATGGGCAAGCATTCCAACTTAATTTTAGTGACGGCGACGGGGACGATTTTAGGCGCGGCCAAACTTATTGGGCGCGGCGTCAACCGTTTTCGGCAGACCCTGCCCGGTGTGACCTATGCGCCGCCTCCCAGGCAGCGCGGGCGGCGAGACCCATTTCAGCCCTTTGAGCTGCCCGGAAATGAGCAGCAGGCAGAGCTGATGACCCCTGAGGAAGCGCGGGAGTGGCTCATGGCGACCTGGTCGGGCATCAGTCCTTTGCTGGCGCAGGAAACTGTGCTGCGGGTGACGCGGAGCGAGCTGACCCCGGCTACGCTGCATCATGCTCTGACCGGACTGCTGACCGTGGTGCGGGTCGGTGACTGGATGCCGCGTATCTGGACGGATGACGGCGGCAAAATCCTCGGCGCTTACCCCGTCGCGCTGCTGTCGGTTCCCGCAGGCAATCAGCATCCGCGTGAGTCTATCAGCGTCGCGCTTGACCATGCCGCTTCCTCTATCATTCGCCGGGACACGTTTGACCGAGCCAAAACCTCGCTGCTAACCGCGCTCTCCAAGACGCGCCGGCTGCGCCAGCGGGAAGCCGCGGAACTGGAACTGGGAATGCGGAACGCAGGGCGCGCCGACGAGTACCGCCAGTCCGGCGACCTGCTGCTTTCGCATCAGCAGGACATCCGGCGCGGCCAGTCACTGGTCGAGGTGCTGGACTACTACGCCCCGCCTTTGCCCGGCGGCGAGCCGACCATGCGCTTTATTGCGCTCGACCCCGCGCTGGGTGTGCATGAGAATGCGGAGCGGTTTTACAAGCGCAGCCGCAAGGCCGAGACGAGCGCACTGACGCTCAAAGAGCGGCGGGCGCAGGCGCTGGAAGAAGTGGCGCTGATCACACAGGCCGAGCGGGAAACGGCACAGTCGACAACGCCGGAAGAAGTGGCGGCGATCCGCACCAGCATGGCGCAGTCACTTCAGCACGGGCAGCAGGAAAGCCGCGCGGCGGGGGAAACTGCCCGGCCTGATCTGCCTGAATTTGAAGGCCATAAGATCAAGCGCTATCGTTCGGTAGACGGCTGGGAGATTTTAGTCGGAGAAAATGCGACTTCCAACGATTATCTGACCACGAAAATCGCTGTTTCTTCGGACATCTGGCTGCACGTCCGGGCGGCGACTTCCGCACACGGAGTGATCCGCGCCCAGAACCGTCCGGCGTCCGTCTCACCGGCTGCCTTGCAGCAGGCGGCTGAGATGGTCGCCGCCCGCAGCGAAGTCAAACATTCGTCCCTGATACCGGTGGACTACACACTCAAAAAGTATGTTCGCAAGCCGCGCAAAAGCGCTCCCGGCGCGGTGACTTACCAGAACGAAAAGACGCTGTTTGTGGCGGGGATACATGGGGAGTAACTACCGTCCCGACCGCATCCGCCCGCGTGAGTTTTCTTCTTTCTCACCCGCGCTGTGATCGATCACGTAGTGGAGCTGATCAAACACGCCTTTGACGATGCGGTCACGGGTCAGTATTTTAGACAAAATCTCAATCTCCGCGCGCAGGTTGACGCCTTTTTCTTCTCCCAGGTGCATGACGCGGCCTGCCAGGGTGATTTTCCCGGCCTTGACCTGAATATCCATCTGGGTGGAATCCAGTGCGCGTTTCCCCAATTCCCGTCGCACCATTCGGGCGACTTCCGCATCTTCCGGTGTCATTTCCGCCTCGCTTTCCGATTCGAAAGAACAAGCTTTTTCGAAAGAACTCGCTTTCAGGTATTATACCCCCATGCAAGAGTACCGAACACGCGAGTTTGGCCCTGTCGTCGCCCAGGGCATTTACTTGAACCACGCGGGCGTTTCTCCGTCCCCCGCGCGGGTCGTAAAGGCCGTGACGGAAGCTGCCGTCCATGCCGCGTCTCATCCCCTGGGATTTTTCATGGAGCGAGTGCTACCCGCCCGCGAATCAGCCCGACTCCGGCTGGCGCGGCTGATGGGCGTTTCCCCGGAGCATCTGGCGTTTACGAAAAACACCGGGCATGGCCTGTCTCTGGTCGCCGATGGGCTGAAGCTGGAGCCGGGCGACAATGTCGTCAGCGTCAACTGCGAATACCCCAGCGTTGTGTATCCCTGGTATGCCCAGCAGGATCGGGGCATTGAAACGCGGCTGGTCGCGCCGCGCGCGGACGGGACATTTACCCCGGAGGACTTAGACGCGGTGATGGACGGGAAAACGCGGGCGCTGACGCTTTCCTGGGTGCAGTTCGGCACGGGTTTCCGCTGCGATCTGGCCGCCTGTGCCGCGCTGGCCCATTCCCGGAACGCACTCTTTATCGTGGACGTGATTCAGGGGCTGGGCGCACTGCCATTGGAGGCAGAGAAATGGGGCCTGGACATTGTGGCGACGGGCGCACATAAGTGGCTGATGGCTCCCGGCGGCACGGGCGGTCTGTACATCGCACCCCATGCCTTAGAAAAGCTGCGGCTGGTGAATATGGGTGCGGGCGCGGTGGTGGACGTGCCGAAATTTGATCCATTGGACTTTTCGCCCAAGCCCAATGCCCAGCGTTATGAAGAAGGTACTCCCAACGGTCTCGGCCTCTGCGGCCTCGACGCTGCCCAGTCCCTGCTGGAAGAAGTGGGGATTTCCGCTATTGCTTCCAAAGTTCTTTCCCTCGCTTCGTATGCCGCTGAGAAAGTGGAAGCGAAGGGATATAAAGTGGTGTCGCGCCGCGACGACAGTCGGCGCGCCGGTCTGGTTTTGTTCCAGCATCCCTTCCTTTCCAATGACCTTGTGCTGCAAGCGCTCACGGCGGCAGGTGTCACAGCCGCCGTGCGCGGCGGAAACGTGCGTTTTTCGCCGCATTTTTATAATACGTTTGAGGAAATAGATCAGGCGGTCGGCGCGTTGCCGGAATGACCGAGCCGTGCGGCATCTTCGTAGCGCACCTGTGAGCCGCCGAAGATGTTCAGCGCACTGCCGATGGTCAGGTCTATCTTGCCGCCGGAAAGCTCTGCCACACGGGCAATGTCGCCCAGGGATTTTGCCCCGCCCGCGTAGGTGGTCGGCAGCGTGACCCATTCTCCCAAAAGCCGAACTAACTCCTCGTCTATGCCCTCGCATTTTCCTTCCACGTCGGCGGCATGAATGAGGAATTCGGCGCAGAATGGTTCCAAAGAGCGAATCAAAGCGGCGTCTAGGCGGGTGGGGCTAACAGTCTGCCAGCGGTTTGTGGCAACATAATACTGGCCGTCGCTGCTCCGGCGGCAGCTTAGATCAATAACCAGGCGATGAGAGCCAGCGGACTGCGTCATGGCGTGAAGCCGCCTCGGGGATAGGTCGTCGTTCTCGAACAGAAACGATGTCACAATGACATGGCTTGCCCCGGCGGCCAGCCATTGCCCGGCATTACCCGCCGTGATGCCGCCACCGATTTGCAGTCCGCCGGGATAAACCGCGAGCGCGGATCGGGCGGCCTCTTCGCTGCCGGGACCGAGCATGATCACATGGCCGCCGCGCAATTCGTCACGCCGGTACAACTGCGCGAAATCGGCAGCGGACCGCTCTGAGATGAAGTTGGTGACGACGCCCACGCCATTATCCGTCAGCGTTCCGCCCACAATCTGAACTACCTGGCCGTCTTTGAGATCAATGCAGGGACGAAACGCCATAAGAAGTCAGCCTTGTTGAAAAAGGGGCAGCGCGGCGGACGGATCGCGTACAAGCCCTGTCGGCGGACAGGGGGCGAACCATTTCGCATGGTGCGTTCCCAGAATACCCAGCGTGGCGGCGCACCCGGCCTTTTGCCCGGCCTGAATATCCATCCAGTGATCGCCGACCATGGCCGCTTCGGCAGGGGAAACTGCGAGGCACTTTAAAGCATCCCAGAGATGCTCCGGGTTCGGCTTTGTTCGCGTGACATCGTCGCGTGTCAGAAGCAGGTCATACGGCAGATCAAACTGCGACAGCAGCGACTCGGATACGCGGCGGCAGTTGCGGGTGACGATGCCGATTTTTATTTTGTTCCGCGCCAGCTCTGCCAGCAGTTCCGGTGTCCCCGGCAGCAGGACCGGATGAGCGCATCCCGCCACTTCCAGGGCCTCAAGCTGCGCGAACGCTTCCCGCCGGAGGGCAGTCCCATTTTTGCGTCGCGCTTGAAGATAGTCAGCCGCGGCTTCCACGAAGCTCAGAATATCTTTGCCCTCCGTCACGGCTTCGGGTACGCCCGCGTTCCGCGCCAGAGTGTGCATGGCCTGCATCATGGCTGGGAAATCGATGTGGGTCTCAATCAGTGTCCCGTCCAGATCAAACAGCACGGCACGGAGCGCGGCAAATGGAGCGGGCTTGTGTTCCTTCATGGCTTATGTAATCGCGTCCCGCGTTTCCGCTTCGTAGACCCGTGCGCGTTCTTCGCGGAAGGCTTCTGACTGGACTGCTTCCTCGCGGGCGGCTGTTTCATCCGGCGTCTCGCCCATCGGGCGGCCATTCAAGCCTTCCGCCATCAAAGGTGCAGAAACGGGCAGCACAGAAACGGGCAGCACAGAAACGGGCAGCACGGGAGCAGGAACGCGGCGAAGCTGCTCGGCGATCACCGGGTCCGCGCCCCACACATTTGTGATCTGCTCTCCCGCCGCGCTGATATTGACATCCACTCCGGCAGCGTTGTACTTCAGCAGAAGCTGTTTGATTTGGTCATAACGCGCGGGGTCTACCCCGATGGTGACCAGGTAATCCCCTTCGGTGAGGCGGTCATGGACGCTGGCAGCGGCCTGTTCCGGCATTCCCATGTCTCGCAGATAGCCGGTGACGCCCCCCACTGCCGCGCCTGCCACCGTGGTGGCGGCGGCAGCGCCGAGGGCGGAGGCCAGAGCGCCGCCGGCCAGCACGAGGCCGACACCCGGAATCATCAATGCTGCTGCCGCTGCCAGGATGCCGGCGACCAGACCGACGCCGGTTCCCACCGCCGCCCCGGCAACGGCATCCTGCGGCGTGGTGGTTGTCAGACCCTCTTTGCCGACCGTCGCCACGTTCTGCGGGGTATCCACACTGGTGATGGGGGCGGCAGTGTTCGCGATAGCCGCCGGCGGCAGGGTTCCCGGCTGCGCGGCGTAAGCGACTTCCGGCTCGCCTTGCCCGACCGCGCCGTCATCGGTCAGACGGGTAAAGCCGGTGCGAATACGGCCTGCTTCCTCCTGTTCGGCAGGCCGCCGAGCGGCGACACCAATGTTGGCGGCAGGAATGCCGTGATCCTGAAGCGCGCCAATCGCGCGCTCGGCATCGGCAACGTCCTGAAACAGTGCATAAATCGTCTGGGTGGAAACGGTCTGGTCTGCCATGGGGGCATACCTCCTTAGAGTTAGGAACAGAATACCCGGCTGGCAGGCGGGGATAAACGCGGGGCGGCTAAAATGGCAGCGCGCCGCCGAAACTCTGCCAGAGCAGCAGGCCATTCAGGACTAAAATCACGGCGGTGACGAGGATTGCAAAGAAGTTTGTCAGGGGCCGGTTCGTGTGTTCGCGCATTAAATCCCGCCGCCGTGTGAACATCAGCAGCGGGATGACTGCAAAAGGCAGGGCCAGCGACAAAAACACCTGCGAAACGACCAGTATTTGCGCGTCGCCCCAGCCAAAGCGGGGCATGAAGTAAATCACGATCAGCGCCGGCAGCATGGTCACACTTCGGCGCAGCCACAGGGGTATTTCGCGGTGAAGAAACCCCTCCATCACCATCTGCCCGGCCAGCGTTCCGGTGACCGAGGAAGACACACCGGCGGCCAGCAGAGCAATTCCAAACAGCAGCGGCGCGGCCCCGCCCAGCAAAGGCTTCAAAGTCGCATAAGCCGTTTCAATACTGTCAATTGCCCGGTGGTTCTGAAAAAACGTCGCGGCAGCAACGATAATCATGGCCGAGTTGACCAGCCAGGCAATGTTCAGGGCCAGCAGACTGTCAAGAAGGGCGAATCGAACGACTTTGCGCGTGTGGACATCCTTCTCCCCCGGCGTGTCTTCATTGTCTTCCTGCCCAACGCGCGTGTGAATGACGCCGGAATGAAGAAATAAATTGTGCGGCATCACGGTGGCCCCGATCATGCCGATTGCCATCAGCAGTGATGACTGCGACTGCGGTGCGAACAAAGGGCGGGGCGGCAGGGTCGGGATGACGGTTCCACGCAGAACAGCGGGCCAGTGGATCAAGGTATGCGCGGTGACAATTTCGCACACATAGCAGACACCGATGGTCGCGATCAGGGCGATCACCGCACCTTCAAAGCGCCGGAAGCCGAAGCGGTACAAACTAAGAATCAAAAAGACCAGCAGCCCCGCCAGCAGCGTAGCCGGAAAGAGCGGCAGCCCGAACAGGATTTTCAGCCCAATAGCCGCTCCCAGAAGCTCCGCCAAATCCGTCGCCAGCATCGCCGCTTCGATAATCAGCCAGAGCGCGAATGTGACCGGTTTTGAAAACTGATCCCGGCAGTTTTCCGCCAGGGTGCGGCCTGTCACAATTCCCAGCTTTGCGGCCAGGGTTTGCAGAAGCAAAGCCATCAAATTGGAGAGCAGCAGCACCCAGAGCAAGGAATACCCGAATGCGGCTCCTCCGGCGATGTTTGTGGCCCAGTTGCCGGGGTCCATATAGCCGACGCTGACCAGAAACGCCGGGCCAAGATAGGGCGCAAAGTCGCGCAGGCGTTCCCAGAAAGACAAGGAAGGCAGCGGCGCGGCGGCAGGCAGGGAAGGCAGTTCGCGTTCTACGGAAGACATACAGACGGAAGACTTTCCCAAACCGGCTGGACAAAAACACTGCCGGCCAGGGCCGGGCCTAACACATGTTCCCGGCCTTCCACCGCTACTGTCAGCAGGCCGTCAATGCTGTCTCGGTTCAGCACGGAAATCACCGTATGCAGGCGCATGACACGCGCTGTCAGGGCGCGGAGAACTTCGGCATTGGTATCTTTGACCCGTGCGATGGCGACTGTTTCACCCGGCAGGCAGTCACTCAGGGCGCGCAGGCGCTCCTCGGTCAGCGTCCCATCCGGGCCGGGAATGGGATCGCCATGCGGACAGGTCTGCGGATGGCCGAGCAGCGCATCCATGCGCGCTTCAAACTCTTCGGAAATGACGTGTTCCAGTTTTTCCGCCTCGGCATCGACCTGATCCCACGAGTAGCCCATGGCCTGCGCGAGATACAATTCCAGCAGGCGGTGATGGCGAATGACTTCCAGCGCGATTTTCTCGCCGACGGATGTCAGCCGGACCCCGTGGTAGGGAGTGTAAGAAACCAGATGAAGCTGTGCCAGATGCTTCAGCATTTTGGTGACGGCAGCCGCAGTGGTTCCGGTTCGGTCCGCCAGGGCAGACGTGGAAACGGCCTCTGTCTGCGATTGCAGCTTGTAAATCGTTTTGACGTAATCTTCCACCACCGCGCTGTGCATTGGGGTATCCTCACCGGCGTCAAGGGAAACTTTTCATTTAACCGGGGTTAAATCTCACAAATAGTATACCGCCTCACGCACCGAATAAAACGCCGGGCAAGAAAAAAGCGCAGGCCAAATGGCCTGCGCTTTATAAAGAAGACCGCTTAAGGCTGTGTGATGTTTGCCAGGCCCAGGTCAACTCCCTGTCCGCCGCCCGTTTGCGTCACATGGACAGCCAGCGTCACAGTCGCGCCGGGCTTCAGCAGGGCTTTGGCTTCCGGGGTAATTTCCAAAGCGTCATAACCATTGTTGTACCCGGCCTCGGAGGCAGCGAGAACTCCATTGACATATATTTCAATGTCCTCATCATGGTAGACCATGAAGGTAAGATTGGAGGCCGGAGTATCGGGCAGTGTCAATGTGCGACGCATCCAGATGTCGCCGGGCGTATCATTCCAATCCGTTCCGTGCGCGATGCCATTTGGAAGGCCGCTGCCGAATGGCGCATTGCCGGTCTTCCAGCCGGAATCATCAAAGTCGGTTTTGTACCAGTTTGCCGCCGGCTTGTTCGCGGTCGTCACATAATGCCAGGCAACAGGGGTTACCGTCGAGGTCGGGACGATGTACGCGACTTTCGGGGCAGCGGGCAGGGGCGCCCATCCGGCGACTTTGACCGGATCGCCGCTCGACCACTTCTTCCAGATGGCAGGGTCTGCCAGCATTTTGATGAACACGCCGCCGATGACGGGCCGGGCGTGCATTCCGACATTGTGAATGTCATCAGTCGCATACTGGTCGGCAAAGGGCTGGCGGGCCGTCGTCTCGTTCAGATAGGCATACATCGGGTCCGTGAGCGTTTCAAAATCGCGCTGATTGTCGGCTAGGGTCGCGCTCCATATCGTCCAGTCGGATTTGGTGCCATGGGTGCGCGAGTCGAGCGGAACGCCGTAGGGCTGCAATTTGGCTTTGTAATTGGCAACTTCCGCCTCGCTGACGCCTGCCGGGAAAACATTGAGACCCAAAATCTTGTCCCAGACCAAATTGTATTTCTGGCTCCATGTGTTGGGCTGGTCAAAGGCCAGGCGGGAATGGTCGCCGTCCGAGGAAGCTTGTACCCAGTGCTGGGCAAAGCCTCTGGCCAGGGTCATGTACTTCGTGGCATTCGCGGTTTCGCCGCGCATCCGGCACATGTCGGCGTAAGCCGCCAGGGCGACAATGGCTTTCACGGACAGATTAGAATTGTGGGCCAGATGTCCCATAAAGTCATCGGTGCAAAGCTGGTCGCCGGGGTCTTCGCCGTACTGTTCCAGGTACTGCGCCCACTGGCTCAAATTCGGCCACCAGGGCGTCACCCAGTTGGCATTGCCTTCCGACTTAGCGATGGCGTCGCAGATGATCAGTATATTGCCGGACTCTTCCACCGGCATCTGTTCGCCGCCGTCATCAGTTCCTCGTGCGACTGGATAAGTGCCGAGGTCATGCGGGGCATTGGGGAACTTCCAACGGGGAGACGCACCATAGTTTAGCACCGGCACGATGGACGCTTTCGCCAGGGTGGGAGAAAGCAGGATCATCATCGGGTCCTGCGGGAAAATCACGTCCACGGTGGCGATGTCGCCATTGGACGTATTTTCTTTGGTAAACATCAGCGGCTTGCCGTTGGAGTCGGCGGCGATGCCATTGCCCGCGAGGCACTGGCGATAGGCCAGGGCGATCATCTGCGCGTATTTCGCCCCGCCGGTCTTTGTGGCGTCTGCCGTCATTTCCTGGTCAAACGCGATGCAGCGCTGCGTCAGACTCGAATAATCATGCTCGGCGGTCTGGAACAAGTCGGACGGTGTCGCGCCGCTGCGCCGCCAGTAGGGGCGCAGTCTCTGGCCGAAATACTTGATGGCATACCCTTCGTCGTAGCCGATCATCAAGTGGCGAGAAACCGGCGCAGCGCCGACGCTGCCCAGGTCAAACGTAAAGGCCAGTACAGGCTGATTGTCGTTGGCCGCACGCGGCATCTGCATATCGTCTTCGGCGGGAAGTGTGCCATCGGCGATAAAGTCAGCAAGCAAAGTCCCGTCAGCGCCAATGGCGGATTTGGCCTGCGCGGTGGGAGCGACGGTGTAAGCATAACCCCAGTCCAGGCGGGCGTCATCGCCGGAAACATCAAAATAACCCTGCTTGGGCGTTCCGGCGCGCAGCGCGGTCAGTGCGCCCATTTTCTCCCGCGCCCATTCCACTTGCTGATTGGGCATGTTGACGGCCAGCAGTGAACTGGTGCTATCGTAGAGGGAGACTTTGTGCGCCGTGCCGTCGACTGAGCGGACGCTCCAGGTCAGATAAGTCACGGGCCGGGTCAGCACGTCCAGGTCGTGGGGCAGCGCCGGGGTCATAAAGGTCAGCGTCACATGAACGCCGGTGTCTTCAAAGTCGTAAATGCTGCGGGTCGGGGTCACCTGCAAGCCGGTCTGCGGAAAAGCAGGCGTGTTGGCGGGGTCATTGCCCATCAGCCGGTACGTCTTGCCATCGATGCGAATGAGGCTGACCAGTGGATGCTCGTGGTGCGTCCAGTGCCGGGTCACATCGCCGTTCAAAGTATCGGATTCAGACCAGATGCTCAAAAACGGGTCACTGGCAACGAGAGGAACCGCTGGGGGCCGAAAGTCAGACGCGGCGCGTGCGGCGGAAAGTGTGAAAGCGGCCAGGGCGGTCAGGCCCAGCGTCCGCAAAGATCGGTTCATAGATAGGTTTTCCTTGTTGGATAGTAAAGATAGCGACACAGGCACGGATGCGTTTGCCGCGCAGGTGGCTTAATGTAGCTACGGCTGCGCGGCGTGGTTATGTTCCTATCGCTGACCCAGCGGTGTGACTTGGAGGTCGCGCAGGCCGGTGTAAATGGCGCGGGGGCGGATCAAACGGTTATCGCCGAGCTGCTCCAGAATATGCGCGGTCCAGCCGGCGACGCGCGAGACGGCGAAAACCGGCGTAAACAACTCCGTCGGGATGCCCAGCACATGATAAACCGAGGCGGAGAAAAAGTCCACATTGGCTTTCAGCGTCGTTTTGCCTTTCGCCGTCAGCGCTTTGTCAGCGGCTTCCTGAACGCGCTCGCTGATCTCGTACCATTTTGAGTCGCCGGAGCTTTCGGCAAGCTGCTGGGACATTTCGCGCAGCGACACCGCGCGCGGGTCCAGAGCGCGGTAAACGCGGTGACCGATGCCGGGAATCTTTTTGCCTTCCGCCAGCATTTGCGACACAAGGGCATCCGCTTTGTCCGGCGTGCCGATCTTTTCCAGCAGGTGCATCACATTGACATTCGCGCCGCCGTGCAGCGGGCCGGCGAGCGTGCCAACGGCACTGGTGACAGCGCTGTACATATCGGTCAGAGTGGCGACGGTGACGCGAGCGGCAAACGTGGAGGCATTCAGCTCATGGTCGGCATGAAGGATAAGTGCGACATCCAGGGCATGTGCTTCCGTCACGCTTGGCTCTTTTCCGGTAAGCAGGTACAAAAAACTGGCGGCGGTGGACAGGCCGGTTTTCGGCGCAATCGGCTCCTCCCCGATGCTCAGGCGATGCAGCGCGGCGACCAGAGTTCCCATCTGCGCCGTGACCCGCAGCGCCTTGCGGCGATTGGCTTCCATGCTTTCATCGCCTTCGTCGGGGTCATAAAGTGAAAGCAGAGAAGTGGCCGTTCGCAGGGCATCCATCGCCGGAGCGGAACGTGGAAACTGGCGCAGCAGAGTCAGAGCGGCCTGGGGAATGGCCCGGTTTTTGTCCAGTTCGGCCTTCAGCGCTTCCAATTCGGCGGCGGTGGGCAGGCTGCCGTTCCAGAGTAAAAAAATGACCTCCTCAAAGGTCGTGTTCTGAGCCAAATCGTGGATGTCGTAGCCCCGGTAAATCAGCTTGCCGTGGATGCCGTCCACATCACAAATCGATGATTCGCCGGCGATAACATCTTCCAGACCTTTTGCAAATTCTTTGTCGTCTGCCATTGGGAAAAGACCTTCCTTGCGCGAGGAGCGCCGCCATTATTCTACCCATTTTCGAGGGGGGCTGTCAAACCGGGTGATTTATCTTTGGGGACGGATACGCTCGATTCTTCATCCCATTTGCCGGCGACAGACATTTTCGTTCCGCAGCAGCCGCACAGGCCGATCATGGCCCGGCGTCCATTTTTCATCAGTGTCCGGGTGGGAGAAAGCATTTCTTGTTTGGCGCGGCAGCGCACACAATATCCTTGCACAGTGACCTCGTAAAATTGCGGGATAAAGAACGCAAAATTATAACAGCAGACAGGCCTGCCTGTCAAGCGGTGAACTTTGGGCGCAGGGCAATTGCATCTAACTTGTGATGACTTTGACCAAATAGTCGTTGTCCCAGCCCGCTCGTAAGCGCCGGTTCTTCACGCCGTTCTTGTCCGTCTTCTCCTGGCGCAGCAGGTTCAGGGCCAAATGCCTGAGTGTCGCCAAGTTCTGCGGGCTGTGATCGCGCCGGACACGGCTGCAATCTTCGGCAAACGCCATGTCCAATACCCAGTGCAGGCTGTTTTCTATGCCCCAATGCTCCCGCACCACAGACAATACCTTTTTGGCGTCGGCAGGTAGGCTGGACAAAAAGTAGCGGCTCTCGGTCGTCGTCTTTCCGGCCACCGTTCTTTGGCTCTGCACTTTCGCCACGCTGCGAAGCCCTGTCCAAGCCGAAGGTTCGTCTGTTTCGTCCAGCCAGTGAATCTGCTCCGTCACAAAGCAGCGACGTGTTTCCTGTCGCCCGTGATCATAATCCTGGCTTTGGTGAAACGAACACGCAAGATCGACTGCACCCTCCGCCTCTCCCCAGGCAAACAAACGGCGCACTTCATCGTGCAAGAGAGGATGATTATCCTTGAGCGCCAAAACATAATCGCCGCCCTGCTCCGTGATCTGCCTGGCAATGGCCTTCTGGCATCCCATCGCATCGGTCGTCACAATTGCTCCCGAAAGGTCGAACATCGCAAGAAGCAGCGGCAGGGCCGTGATCTCGTTGCTTTTGGCCTCGACCTTCACTTGCCCCAGCACCAGGCGGCTTTCACAGGCCCAGGCAGAAACCATGTGAATGGCCCCTTTGCCGGACGCCGTATCGAAGCTGTGCCGAAGCATCTTGCCGTCCAGAGCGATAGTTCGCCCCTGCGTCTGGGTGTGCATCTGCTGTGTCCAGGCCAGAAAACATCGTCCAAAAGCATCGGGATCGAGGCAGGCAAAGACGCGCCCGAAAGTATCATGGCTAGGAATGCCGCTGGGCAATTCCAATCCCAGCCGTTCTTTGAGCCACGCTTCTTTGGCCTGCCCAAAGCGGGAGACAGCGACAAAATCGTCTGCCCCGCAGATGAGAGCGCAGAGGGCAATGACCAAAATATCCAAAAGCGAGTGCCGCTGCGTTCGCTGAACACGCGGATCGGGCAAATCGGCAAAGTGAGTAAGCAAAGTGTGAGACATCGGGCAACTCCCAGAAACAATGCCTCAACTTACCACACTTCAAATTTAGATGCAATTGCCCTGCTTTGGGCGGCCCGGCGGCGTCTGCACGGATGAGCTTTTGCACCCGTGTTATAATACATATTATAATACATAAGCTTGATTTGTTTCACTGGAGAAATCGTCTATGAAAATCGCTCACTCGCTCACTGCTGCATTCGCGTCTCTGGCGGCTGTCGGCACAGTCGCGGTCGCCTCGCTGACGGTTCCCCCCCGCCCTGTCTCCGCCGAGACGCCTCCGCCGGATTTGACCCAGGTGAAAGCGCTTTATGGCGAGAAATGCTCTGCCTGCCACAATCTCCCTGTGCCGCAGGAGAAAGGCTACACGAAGGCCGAATGGCAGCGCACGGTCAATCAAATGCTGACCAAGTATCATGCGTCGGACTCCATTTCGCCTGGAGAAGCCGCGCAGATCGTATCGTATCTGGGAACATTCGCCCCGAAGACCGATGCCCGCCGGGGCGGAAGCGGACGGCTGTCCGATCCCTGGGCCACGGACTCGCTGGATGTGTGGATGGATGCACCGGCGGCAACGCGCGTGTTTAATTTCGCGGCGGCAAACCCGCTGTCCGCGCTTGCTCCCGCCGGCTCCGGGACACCCGGCCC
This sequence comes from Capsulimonadaceae bacterium, assembly GCA_965277095.1. Classification (GTDB taxonomy): domain Bacteria; phylum Armatimonadota; class Armatimonadia; order Armatimonadales; family Capsulimonadaceae; genus JANXMY01. The sequence continues at coordinate 480,860 of OZ255718.1, read as the reverse complement.
GGCCCCGCTCTGGCAAGTGGCGATAGATAGGGCCGGGGCGGACGGCATGGTGGCCCGCGTGTCTGCGCCCACGTTCCGCCCGGATCGTTTTGCCTTGCTGGTGGACCGGGCCGACCAGGGCCGCAACTTAGATGTTCGGGTCCGGTTTCGCATTGAAAGCGGCAAGGCCAGCCCTGCCGTCGGCATTGCATTTGGCCTGACAGACCCCGACCATTACACAGTACTGCGCTGCAATCAATCTCTGGGCGATCTGGCGCTGATCCAGATTGCCGGGCCGGCGCACACGACAGTGCAGCAGACGCCGCTGGCCCTGCCCGCCGCTGGAACAGTCTCCCCGATTGCTGCTGTCACAGCCATGCCAACCCCTCTGGCTCCCGGCTGGCACACGCTCCGCCTGCTGGTCAAAGACGGGCAGGTGCGCGGCTGGCTGGACATGCAGAAACGCATCAGCACGACGCTGTCCGGTTACGCGGGCGGTAAAGTTGGCCTTTGGGCCCAGGGCAATACCAACGCTTCTTTCCATGACTGGATTGTGGACTGGTACGATGCGCCGAAAACCGCGCCGCTGAGCTGAGGACTCACGCTAGGTCGGGGCGATAAACGCCCCGTCTGGGAAAGGCAACCGTCCTGTGGACGGAAGACCCAATGGGCCAGGCTTCTCCTGCATCCGCAGGACGCTCGCACTTTTTAGACGGGGCGTTTATCGCCCCGGCCCGATGGCCGGGGCTGTTTTGTATTTGCTGAGATAGCTGTCTGCTCGGATAATTTGCTTATTCGAAGCGTTTTCTTATGGCACAGTGACTGTCACACTTTGTGTGACACTGTTACCGGCCCGATCCAGTGCCTGCACTTCTATCTTGTGGCTGCCGGAAGAAAGCGCCGGCAGGGCCAGTGTCCAGGCTTCCTGCGGCGAGTCGAACAAGCCGTCGTCGGCGGAGGCCGCGACAAAGTCCCCGCCATCCGCCCGGCCCTGCACGGCCCGAACGAAGGCCAGGCCCGTTGCCGCGATGCCTTGCAGCAGAACGGATTTGTCGGGCGTCACCTGCGGCGTTCCCAGAGTCAGCGTTGGGGCAGTGTTGGCGATCAAAAAAGGAGCCGACGCCGCCTTGCTCGTCAGCGCGCCATCGGGGTTGCTGGGCTTGTCACTGGCGACGACTTCAATTTGATACAGGCCATCGGGAACCTCGGTGGTGTCCCATGAAAACGACGTTTCTTTCAAGCTCTGGGCGGCCTTGCTCGCAGCGTCGCCGCTGCTGCCGGCGGTGGACGCTGCTACCTGCGCGGCGATCTGAGCTTTCACGGCAGGCGGAACATTGGTGAGTTTCTCCAAGTTCGCCCTGGACTGCGCGGCGGCGTCTTGCGCCGCTTTCGCGCCGCCTGGCACGGCCCGCTTTTGAACCGGCTTCCAGGTTTTGCCGCTGTCCGCGGAATAAAACACACTGTAAACCAGCGTGTCCCGATCCGGGTCGCTGGCCGACCATTGCAGCAGGGCGGTTTTGGAAAGCGCATCGTTCCCGGCGGGCTTGACGATGGAAACCACCGGCGCGTGGTTACGCGGCAGGTAAAACAGCGACACATCGCGCAGACGCGGGGCCGGACCGGTGGCCGGGCCGGTCAGCACGGCTTGATACTGAACGTACCGGGCGGGTGGCGACGCGACCGTCTGCCCGGCGGCATTGGTGAGCGGCGCAGACCACGCGCTCCACGAGTCGTCGGGCCGCTCCACGTCGCCGGAGCGCGTCTGCAAGACCACCGAGGTGCCGGCAGGCGTGTCCGCTGTCCAGTCCAGCGTTCCCCAACGCGCGCGATCCCCGGCATCATGTACGGTGCTTTGGAATGTCCCTGTCAGAAGGGAACCCGCGGCGGTGTCCGTGCCGATTTTGTAGACACTGCCGACCGTTCCGGTTCCTGCGTAGACAGAATTGCTGGCGGGGTCAAGCGCAAGGCTCAAAAACTGCTCGTCAGCCTGTGCGACATAGGACTGCACGGAGTCATCCGCGCTGATTTTGTAGACTGTGTTGCCGGAAGCCGCATAGACCGCATCGCTGCCGTCGATTTTGAGGCTGGAAATGCCTGGCGACGCCCGCCCCAGAAGGCGTTTGGCCGTGCCGTCGGGCGCAATGCGGTAGATGGTTCCCGCCGGGGAGGTTCCCGCGTAGACATTGCCCTGCGAGTCGGTGGCAAGGGCGGAAATGTTTGGCTCCGCCGCATCATAGAAAACGGTGCTTTTGTGGTCAGGCGGGATTTTGTAAACGATACCGTCCGGGGAGCTTCCCGCGTAGACATTGCCGCTTTTGTCGGTGGCGAGAGAAAGAATGTTTGCTTCCGGCGAAGTGAACATCGCTTCGGAGGAGGTTTCCAAGACATCGACCTGCTGTGCTGTCCGGGCCTTTTCCTCACTGATCTGGTAGACACGACCCGTGCCGCCGCCGGTTGCGATATACACTTCCCCAGTTCCAAACACGTTGGCGTATGTCAGCGCGGTGACATATTTCTCTTTCGCCGTGAAGACTTTTCCCCCCTTGCCGTCAGGGGTAATCCTGAAAACGCGCCCATTTGGTGCTGTTCCCGCAAATAAATTGCCATCGCTGTCCAATGCCAGCGCAGTGACTTCCAATTCGCCCGTCTTGAAAAACGGGGTCACTTTGCCGGAATCGTCCATTTTATCGATCAGGCCGCCGTCGCCGGTTGCCAGGTAGACACTGCCTTTGCCGTCGGGCTGCATGGCCCAGATGTAGTTTTCCGTCGTGTCGGCGACTTTTTGCAGGGCCGGAGACAGTCGGACATCGCCGAGGCTGGTCACGGCGACGTTTTGCAGCGTCCCTGCCGCGAAATCGCTCATGGCGGCCTGCCGCCAGATGGAGGGAAGGCGACCCACGGGCTTGACGGTGGGCGTGTCTGGGATTGCCGGGGCAGCGTCCGTAGGAGCGGGGCTTGCCCCCGCCCTTTTGTCATTCGCGCCTGTTTCCGTTTTGTTGACAGTGCCAGTCTTAGAGGGCGCGGAAGAGGAAGAAAGGGCAGGGGCAAGCCCTGCCCCTACAATTTTGACGGCTCCCGTTGGGGAAGCCAGCAGCGCATCCTCGTCATCTCCCGCGCTGTCGGCAGAAAGCGGCGTGGGAGCCGTGCTGTCGGCAGGGCCGGATGAAGAGTCGCCGCTGCTTCCTGCCGGGACAGTTGTAGAAACCGAAGACGCGGGGCGCGTGCCTTCAGAAACATCTTTGCGGCGAACAGTGATATTTAATGCCTGGCTGCCGGTAACGATGTATGGTACAGACTGCGTTTCTTTGACTTCATCGCGCTCTGTCCGCAGGCCCGTTGTCCGGTTGGACTGCATCACGGCGGCCAGCGTCGGGGGCAGGCCGGACAGCTTTTCGCCCTGAATGCTGATCGCCGAGGTCGGCAGTGTCAGGCGGGCTACCAAGTCGTCATTGTGCGGTTTCTCTGCCCATTGTTTGGCGAGCTGCGCCACGTTCGCCGCAATTCCGGTCTGCTCTGCCGGACGCCCGCCCAGCAGCGCGGCCAGCAGGCTGACTCCGCTGCCCTCCGAGCCGCCCCCCTGAACATTGAGCGCCAGGAGGCCGTCGGGCGTGGACTGCGGGATTTTCACCGAAAGGAACCGAGTATACAGCGGCTGCTTGTAGGGCTTGAGGGCAACGCCAATTTCCACGGTGTCACCGGGCGCGAATTTCGATTGCTTGACAAAGATGTGGTCAATCTCGGCGGTGTCGTGCCGGTTCTGGATCGTGACCGACATCTGGACACTTTTGACGGCCAGCGGATAAAACGGGTTGGACGACAGCAGGCGCATCAGGCTGTCCAGATCGCCGATGGCGGTCTGGTCAATGCTGAGGGCGTCATAAAATGTATTGGTGCGCTTGACATGCCCGATTTCTTCCACGTCTACATCCAGTGTAACCCGCGCCATGGAGTCGCCGGGCTGCCCATGCACCTGCTCAATGGCGGCGTCGGCGACCTGCGAGACGAACTGGCCGGTCAGCAAGGGATGGTTAATAATGCGGACAGTGAAATTCTTGCGGCGCTTGATGGACTGGTCATCCACCGAGACCGTCATCGGAACCATCTGCGGCATCGGCCCGATGATGCCGCCGACGGAAAACGGGCGGTCCTGAAAGATGCGCCCGACGGTTTTGATCGGCGACCCGAACTTGACCGAGGCTTGATACGACGGATAAATGTCGACGACATACGCCGTCGTCAGCGCAGCATCAATTGGCCCCAGGCTGGTAAAGGGGTGGCCGAACAGCAGCAAACGGTTGCCGTCGCGGTAGGTCACCGTTCCTGTCGCCGTCATGTCAATGTCGCCCTGCACCAGCGAGACGCCGACGGCAGAGCCGGGAACGAGCGTTGCGCCTTTTGCCAGCGGGTTCGTGTCCACATCCGTCCCGGAGCCGCCTCCCGCCATGACATTGAACCCGAACGGCGTCAGCGCCGTTTGAAGCCGCCCCAGGCCGCGCGCATTCATGCCGCTGACGGTCAATGGCAATTCCAGCGCGCCGTAAGCGGACTGCGTGCCGCTCATGCCCTGCGACGCAGGCGGCATCGCGCCCATGTTGGACGGTTTGGCGGGCAGGTCGGGACTCCAGGCATCAAACATATCTTCAATCGGTGTTGCGAAGCCGATGGGGTCTTTGGCGAATTCATTGCCCAGCGAGATCGCGCCGACCAGCCGCCCGCTGATATAGATCGGGCTGCCGCTCATGCCATGCGCGATGCCCAATCCGCGCGTCAGCGGCGGGCCATCGGTGGCGCGGAACATGATGTAGTCTTTGCCCTCATTGAATTTGGAAACGACGCCGAGAATCTCAATGCCGAAGCGGGAAATCTTCGTGCCTTTGAACACGGTCAGCGCATAGCCGCGCATTCCGGGCCGAAGCTCGCTGACGTGCATGAACTTTTTCGAGTCCCACTGAAGCCGCTGTCCGGGCGCAGGGTGTGAGATCGGCACGGGCGGGCGCGCGTCGGCAGTCTGCGCGGCGAGGGTGCAGGCTGCCAGCGCAGCGGCGAGGGCGAGACGGGAAAATGGCTTCATATAGGGGTTACTCTTGGAATTAGGGAATTTTTGTCGGGCGATTGAAATCGCCCGCTTTCTTTTTAATCGCCCGCTCTCTTTTCAATCTCTACGCGCTTTTCGCGTATACTTGTTCCGGGTCAAACTGCGCTTCGGTAATTGTCCGCCACTCATCATCTGCACCTTCCATTTCCCGGAAGTAGCAGGTCGGATGGCCGGTGTGGCAGGTTGCGCCGATGGGTCGGGCCAGCACCAGCAGCGAATCCTCATTGCAGTTGATTCGCAGGGACACAAAGTTCAGCGTGTTGCCGCTCGTTTCGCCCTTTGTCCAGAGCTTCTGGCGGGATCGGGTCCAGAATGTCACCTTGCCCTCGCGCAGCGTCTTCTCCAGCGCCGCGCGGTTCATAAAACCGAGCATCAAAACGTCTTTCGTGTCGGCGTCCTGTACAACCGCGGGAACCAGTCCGTCCGGGGACTTGTCCCACCCGATTTGGTCAATAATACTCATAATCACACTCGCAGGAAAAGTTTTCGCCGCCGAAGTTCCAGCAGCGCCAGCCAGACAATGCCGATATACGCCAGCGTATAAACCCAGCCGCCCCGATACGGGCCGTAATGCGCGACAGCGGCATGGAGCCAGGTTTGCTCCAGTGTCTCGCGCGTTCCATTTGGCATTCGCCATGTCCATTCGCGCAGAATCAGCACTTTGATCAAAATCGGCCCGACATAGGCTGCGATGGCATTGGAGCCGAACACGGTCAGCGGGAATACCAGCCAGCGAGCCGCCGGCCAGCCCGTCACATCCACCAGCGTATACAGCGCGGTCAGCACGAAGCCGCCCAGGCCCGCCGTCAGCAGAATATACGAAGCCGTCCATACGGGTTTATTATAAGGCAGGCTGAAATGCCACGCCCAGCCCAGGCCCAAAAGCAGGGCGCTTGCCAGAATCAGCAGCGGAATTTTCGGCAGAGGTCTGATTTCCCATCGGAGCAGATCACCGAAGGCCGACCCGATCAGTACCAGCGCCGAGGTCGGAACCACCGAAATCAAACCATCCAGATGCACCGGCTGCAAATAAGTATAGTTGAGATGCGCGATGAGGTTCGCGTTTTCTCGGAACGCGCCTGTCCCAATCCCCGGAACCGGCAGCCATTTGATCGCCGCCCAGTGCATCAGTAATAGCCCGAATGCGACCGCCAGACGCCGGGGTAGGGGCAGAACATACAGCAGGGAGGCGACGCCGTAAGCCAGTCCGATCAGTTGCAGCACGTTCAAATCAAACAGCGGCTGCTTCGCCAGGCTGGAATCAATCAAACAGCCCAGACCCACCAGTGTCAGTACCCGGCCCAGCACTTTGAGGTCATACCGCCAGAGCGCCAGGCCTTTCGCCTTTGCGCTGGCCGCCGAAAAGGGAATAGCGACACCAACCATCAGCAGAAACCACGGAAAGATCAGGTCGGCAAACCGAACGCCGCCGTTCCAGGGTGCGTGCGTGAGCTGTGCGGGCGTCTCCGTGTCCAGGGCAATGTTGTTGACCAGAAGCATCCCGGCGATGGTCAGCCCGCGAAACGCATCCAGCGAAACCAGCCGCGCCCCCGCCGCGAGCGGAGCGGCGGGCCTAGTCCGTGTCCGGCTTTGGCTGACGGCAGCCTCTTCCGGCAGCGACTCGTCCATTCCCGGCGATAGTTCTTCGACGGCCATCGGAACTTGATGCTTCTTTAATAAACTGGGTGTGTTTCCCGTAATGGCAGGGCTTGCCCCTGCCCGTGTCTGTCTCTGGCTGGAACTGAAAAGGGCAGGGGTAAACCCTGCCCCTACAAAATTTTTAGGCCAGCCAGTGCCGCGCCGCCGCCGCAATCAAGCCCAGCGCAAACACCAGCGGCGGCGCACAGCCGCTCCCCTGAGCGAACGCTGTTTGTCCCTTGACATCGTGGCGCGGGTTGACCGCAGGGGGTAGCTGCGAATAATCGGGGGCGGAAATCGCATACTTTTCCGGGGGGCGATTGCCGCGCCAGACTTGCAGGGCAGCGGCGGTATTGCTCGACGGATAGTTGGACGTGAGCTGAAACAGCATTTCGCCGTCTTCGGTGTCAATGCGCCCGCCTTCCCAGCGCAGCCAGCTTGCCCCCGCCGCGTCCGTCACCCAGCGTACCGCCTGCCAGCCGGGCGGGGTCATTTCATTGGTGACCGCTTCCGGGTATTTGACGCTGCCGCGCGCCCCGGTAAAGAAGTATGGCCCAATGTCCAGCCGCGTGATGCCCGGCCCGTTTGTTTCTTCGGCAATGTGCAGCTCATACATGAAACCCGTCACGACCTGCTGCGTTTCGACATATGGGGCGGTTATCGTCGGCATGTTGGGGACAATCCTCCTGAAGCGCACGGAAAAGGAAAAATGACTTTGCGCGGCTATTGTACCAGAAGTTCGGCGCTTTTTCGGCAATCGCTGTGCTAAAATGCACCATGAACACCTTAAAATTGGAGCGGGCTTCCGGCTGCCTGTTTGGCTCTGCTCTCGGCGATGCGCTGGCCGCCGAGACCGAGTTTTTATCAGTTTCTGAAATCCTCCGAAGATTTCCGCCGCATGGCCCGCAGGAGCCGCCGGGTGATCCCATGCGCGTCACCGACGACACCCAGATGGCGCTGGCTGTCGGCGAGGCGCTTCTGGCAGCAAAACAGCCTTACACAGCAGTGACTCTGGAAGAGCCGCTGCGCCGGGCGTTCATTTCCTGGAATGACAGCCCGGACAATGATCGCTCACCTGGAATGACCTGCCTGACGGCGTGTGCGCGTCTCAACATGGGAATGCCCTGGACGGAGGCGACGGTCGCTGATTCCAAAGGCTGCGGGGCCAACATGCGGGTGGCTCCCGTCGGCCTGCTGCCGGGCGTGAGCGCCGAAACCCGCGCGGCCATTGCCCAGTTTCAGGCCGCTTTGACGCATGGGCATCCGACGGCGCTGGCGGCTTCAGACTTGACCGCGTGGACTGTCGCCGGTCTGGCGGCAGGCGGCAGCCCTGCTGATCTACCCCGGCGCCTGCATTCCTATGCCCGGTCTCAGCGCACTGTTTACCATGGGGAATGGCTGGGAGCATTATGGGAGCGTTCGATGACCTCTAGCCCGGAAGAATTTATCGCGCGTGGCTGGGACGAGTGCTTGGGCGCTCTCGCGGCTCTGGATGCCGCGCTGGATCAGGCAGTCCGCGCCGCTGACCCCTGCCTGATTACCGGAGCGGGATGGATCGCCGAAGAAGCGTTTGCCACCGGCCTGCTCTGCTTTCTGCTGTTCCCTGACGATCCAGTTGCCGCCATTCGCCGCGCCTCCGTCAGCTCCGGTGACTCCGACTCGATAGCCTGCCTGACCGGAGCCTTTGCCGGAGCCTGTCACGGCCTGCCTGCGTGGCCCAACGATTGGATCAAGCGCATTGAGTACCGCGCCCGGCTGGAACGACTGGGAGAAGCCTGGAACTAATTTGCCTGGCAAGCGAATTCGGTTTTACGCCTTCCGCTTTTGCGCGATCTCGGCCAGATGCTTGGCCTCATCGGCTTCCATCTCCGCCAGGCTTTTGCGAGACGGTTCCGCCGCGCTGTCGCCGGCCAATCTGGCCTGCGTCGGCTCGCCGGTCGGGGACAGGTCACTGATGCCGACCAGCAGGTTGTAACGCAGGGCAAATTTCTTTTCCCCGGCGGACAGCTTGTTGCGGGCTTCGTCGGAAAGGCCGTCCAGCCATTTCTGCCGCATCGCTTCGGTCCCCTTCTGGTGGCGGCTGCGGATTTCGGCGGGCAGGCTGTCAGAATCAATCGCGACGGCAGCGGTTCCGTCGGCATAGAGCTTTGCGACGGTTCCCGTGAGGCCGCTGTAATATGGATAAAAAAGGCCGGATTTTAGATCGGCGGCGTTCGATTCGCGCTCTGCCACGCGGACAGGGAGGCCCTCGGTCAGTGGTGTCGCCATGCGTACTTCTCCTTTGGTCACTCAGGTTTGGCCTCGTTCCCCAACAGGGTAAACGAAAGCGGGGCAAAATTTATGGAATATGTGTATTTGGCGGGCGAGATTTTTCTGGTTCTCGCACTGGTTGGTTTAATCGGCGTCACGGTCTGGCTGGCGATGACCGCACTGCATGTGAAAACTGCGCTGATGACGAATGCTGGAAAGCTTTACAAACGGCCATTAAATGCCGGAAAAAACCTTGTGCTTACCGGCAAGGGCATTGTCCAGCAGGAAACGGTGCGGGTCAAACACATCGGTACATCTGTTAAAACAACCGCCGGGGCAGTGAAAGAAACCGTGAATCACGTTAAAGCAACGGCTCAATCCGTTCATCCTCAGGACTTAAAGCCCGCTCTGGCAACCATGCAGAACGTGTCTAAAATCGTCAGCCTCGCCGCAAAGCTGTCCCGTGCCTCGCAAACTCAGGGGCCGGACTAGGGCTTGTTATTTTGAGGCCGTCGATAGCATTTGCGTTATCTGCTGAGAACTAAGCGGCTTGTCCGACAAATTCTCTGTTAGTACCGGCTTGCCGTCCACTGCAATGCCCATCTGACTCACGCTTTGCGCCGCTGGCGTGCGGTCTTCTGCGGGTACATCCAGGTTGACGATTTCGGAGGAAACTGCCCCGCTGCTTCTCTGCACAAAATCCCGTACCGCCTGCAACGGAACAGTCAGCGTGTTTGGGTTCGCTTGATTGGCTTCATCATAGACCCATCCCACTTGAATGTGATGCTTTGCCGAAGCCGGATTGCCATCGGCTATTTCAGCAGGCAGCGTTGACGTCAAAACAGTGGAGGCAGGTGGCTGGGTTGTTCTCGCGGCAGGCGGCGCAGCATTCTGAGCCGCCGTTTGTTCCGCTTGGGCTTGCTTCTGCAAATCTTCGTCCGTCGGCGCGTTTTTTTTGATACCCTGGCTTAAAAATGCCAGTGCAGCAATTGCAATTCCTACTCCTATGAGCGCAAATACACGGTTCATTCCGTCTTTGTCCCCTTGATTCCCAAAAAAGCCGCCATGCGGCCTGTGACACCGTCTCGGCGGAACGAATAGAAGTCACGCTTGTTTCGCAGGGTGTCTTCATCACAAACCGCAATGGCATCGGCCCGAAGACCAGCTTGCAGCAGTTGTCCGAATACAACTTGACGCAGATTCAAATTGTATGTGCCGCTGAACTCGCTGCGGGGTGTCACGACATTGGCCCCGCGAGCCCCCGGCATGGAGCGAAAAATGTCTGCCACCTCCGGCCCGACTTCGTAGCTGTCGCCGCCGATGGAGGGGCCGATGGCGGCCAGGCAGGAGGACGGCAGGCTGCCAAACTCCGAGGTCATTGCCTGCATCGTTTTTGCAGTAATGTTTGCCGCCGCGCCGCGCCATCCGGCATGGGCGAGACCGATGGCTTTACGGGCAGGGTCTACAAAATACACTGGAACGCAGTCGGCGAAAAAAAGCATCAAAAGCAGGTTGGGCGTGTTCGTCACCAGCGCGTCCACGCCCGGCGCCGCCTGGCTGCCCGTGCCTGTGGTGACAGCCGCGATGCCGTCCCCATGCACCTGCTCGGCGAGAGCGACTTGCCCTTCGGAAAAGCCGAGATCGGCCCACACCCGCTGCCGGTTGGCCTGGACACTGGCCGGCAGGTCGCCGACGTGCGTGCCTAAATTGAGCATGTCATACGGAGGCGCGCTCACTCCGCCGCTGCGCGTGGTGAAGCCCTGCACCATGCGCGGCAGCCAGGCGATTGTCCGCGCTTGGTACAGCGGCAGGTCGCCCACAGGTTGTTTGCGCCATCCGCTCATTCGGCTGCCTCAATTTCCTGTGCTTCTTCTATCCTCATCGGAGCCTGCGCGCTGTGGCGAACATGAATAATGGCAACCGTCGGCGCATCATCGTGAGACTGGCGAAGGACAAACAGCACGCGATAGGCCGGCCCTCGTCGGGTGCGCCGGTAGAGCAGAGTACGGATTGTCTCAGAAAACAAATCATTTTCGGAAGCGATAGGCGCAGTCGCGCGGGAAACTGAGCCAATTTCGCGATCTCAGCCTTCAGCCCTCTGTCCCAAGCATTGGCAATCTCTTCTCCCGCGCTTTCAGCAAAATGCCGCCATGACGCTGCAATATCCGCAAAAGCCCTTTGCGTGAAGCGAAGCGACCAAATTAATGGCAGGTCCGAAGCGTTATCTATCATGCAACAATCACTTGATGCGTGTTTTTTTGACTTCCCAGTTTACGTTCTTTGCGCCACTCCGCCTTTTCTGCTTCCAGTTTGGCGAAGGTTTCCTCTAAAGAGAACGTGCGGCCGGCATCTATATCTTCCAGCCCTTCCTGAATTGCGGCCACTGACGAAGCGAAATCTTCCAAGTCTGCGTGCTCAGACAAGTCGACGTTCAGATCGCTTTCCACAAGCCGCAGCAAATACTCGGTCACATCCAGGCCACTTTGATTGGCTTTAAGACGCACGAGGGTTTCTATGTCCGGCGAAATATCAAGCGTAAGTGCCATTTGTCTTTCCCTAATCGGCCATCTCGTACAAATCCATATCGCCTGTCAAAAGCGCGTTTTTGGTAGCGGATTCGCACAATTTGTCCAGTTTGGCGAGATATTCGCGCACGGTCATCACCACAGTGGCATGAGACCAGGTGAGCGGGGACACGGAAATGGGGTCGCCGTTGTAGGGGTGTATTTGTTCGGCCAGAACACCTGATTCCAGCGTGTGCTTGCGAACCCACTCCAGAATGTCCAGCGCGCGGGTCAGATCGGACAGCGTTTTGGCTTTAGCAATGTACCATTCGGCCAGCCAGAGGGTGCAGATGATCCACGGATTGCCGGGGACATTGCCGACATCCTGGCTGATCTGGTGGTAATAATCGTTTTCGTAGCGTGCGACGCCGCCGATATCGGTCTTGCACCACAAACGCTCTTCAATCTGCTCCATCGTGGCCGTTACCATGGGGTCATCGGCAGGCAGCATTCCGAACTGGAACACCCCGTACAGGCTGGCATCAATGTTGATGTCGGCGTCAATTGCTCCCGTTTCGGGATTGACCGTGATCCGCCGAACAAAGCGGTTTCGCTCCGGGTCCCAGAGATGCTTCAGGGCCGCTTCTTTGATTTCCATCTGAGCAGCCCGGAACTCAATGGCGCGCGTTTCATCCCCAAACGTTTCCGCGAATTTGGCGGCGGCATTCAGCCCGGCCCAGACGGCAGCGACGGTGAACGTATGAATGCCGTGCCGTTCTTCCCACAGGTCGTAGGACGGCCCCGGCAGGTTGGTATGCGGCTCCCGGTACTGGGTCATAAACTCGCCGGCCCGGCGAATCAGCGGGGCGTACAGTCCGCGAATGAATTCCACGTCCCGGTAGCGCTCATAATGCTCCCACAAGGCCCAGATGACCAGCGCGGTCTCGTCTTCCTGGATGGGAAGCTGCAAGCGGCCTTTGTCGTCGGCCCAGGGATGCCAGGAGGAGCCAAGCGACTTGTCGGGATTGTATTTGTGCAGCAGGTAGCCTTCCGGCAGCAGAACGTCTTTGCAGAACTCGTAAAAGTTGCGCGTAACGTCCGGCTGGCCGGCGAGGTCCAGCGAGTACGCGACCAATGCGCCGTCGCGCGGCCACATATAGGAATACGTGTCGTTGTTGAATGTCAGGTAGTCCGAGTCGTTGGCCGCAAGGATTGCCCCGCGATTGTCAATCTGCGTGCGAAGAATCAGCAGAGATTGTTTGTAAAGCGTGATCACCGGGTCCGGCAGATCGCCGTAAGGAATGTTGTCTTTGTTGACCCAGCGGTTCCAGTAAATGCGGGCGCGGTGCTGGAAAAACTCCGGGCCGCGCTGCTTGACCAGACTGTTGATCAGCTTGACCGCCGCATAATCTTCGCCCGCGGCCAGCCAGTAATACACGGTCGCCGTCCGGTTGAGCTGCACATGCGCCCCAATGGTGCTGTCGACTGCGCCCTGCGCGACATTGTTCATGCCCAGAACGCCGTCTTCCGCATCGCGCCAGGTGCCTTCCGCGCCGTGGGCATGGGAAACACCAATGGCATAGTGGTGGACGCCAAAGTCTTCTTCCACGCCGTTGTTGACGCTGACATTCGCGAGAAACCAGGTCTTGCCCTTGTAATGGATCATCGCCTGCAAATTGGGCGCATAATAGGCCGTATTGCCTTCGGCAGACTCATTGAGGTTGAAATCGTGATGCCAGAACAAACGCACGTCGCGGGGCATGGGGAGCAGGTTTTCAATCTCTACTTTGCGGACGTAAAGATCGCGGTCGAAGTCCACGCAGTCCCGGCAGACCAATTGCAGGCCGAGGCCCCAGTGTACCGCCGTGACTTCCGTGACCAGCGTTTCTTTTTCGTAGCGCAGAGTCTTCTGCCAGCTTGGCTCGGAAATCCAGGACATCTGGCCGTCCACCCAGACGCCGAACCGGCAGGCCTGGCCGCGCGTGTGATTAGCCTGACCGACATAAGGATAATAAACATCGCGCAGGGTATAGCGCGAGTCAAATGTCAGAAGCAAATTACCGTTGGCAATGGGGATGTCGCGTGGCATAGTGTGGTTTCCAGCCCCTATTATACCACGCCGGCTTCGGTTCCTGCTTGACGCTGCGGCTGAATACGGTTATAATACCCAGTATGGTACGCGCGCCGCGAAAACAAAGGAAACGGGAGCGGACGCTGGGGCAGGCGATCAGCCTGGCGATTGGAGCGACGCTGGGTGTGGGCCTGCTGATTTTTCTGCTGCTGATTTGCCTGCCGGGAAGCGCCCTGCATCAGTTTTTTGTTTTGGCGCACTACAATGCAAGTAGTACCCTCCGTACCGACCCTTTGTTTGAGCAGTTGACGGAAAAAATTGACGAGCAGGAAGCCCTATTGGCAATGCCTCTGTCGCTTCTCTGCGGCGGTCTGGCACTGGGCTGGTTTGCGCCGACTTATGCCACACTCAGGCGCGTTCTGCTTGCCGCTGCCGCGATTGCGCTCGGGCTGGTCGCGCTTTTTCTGGCGTTTCTCTGGCCGACTGCGATCCTCCAGCAAAATGCCTTGAATGCTCGCGCCGGCGGCACGCAGGACTATGTGACGGCTCCGCTGTATGTGATCCGCAATCAAATCCTCTGGGGCGCGGTCTGGACCCTGGTATGCGTCCTGGGAGCCTGGCTGGGGCGAAGCCTGCGCGCCCGGATCACGAAGCGAGATGCGCCGGCCCCGGCGCTGAAGACTGCCGGGCGGTGACTCCCTGCCGGGCCCGTTCCTACTCCGCTTTCACAATCTCAATTCCCACCATTCGCACTGCTTTTGCCGCGAGGGTTACGCCGCCCGGCGTGTGATGCAGCGTCCCCGAGACGATCACGCGATCTCCCATCACCGCCGGAGGAACCAGGCCCGGCGCATCCACGCGAATGGCATTCTGGCCAAAGCCGTCGGCGACGAAAAAATGGCCGTCCTGCGGCTCAGAGCCGCTTGTCACCAGCACCTCGCCTAGAACGACCGACTCGCCGTCGGCCTGCTGCCCAATCCCGGTCACCCATGACACGGAAACGGCGCTCCCCGTATGCACCACGATTTCGGACGCCACGCGGCCCGGCAGGACGGTGGCGTAGAGTTTGTAATCCCCCGTGTCCCAAACGGCCCTCCCGGTATATTCTCCCGGCGGCAGGCCGACAAATGCAAAGCAGCCATTGCCGTCGCTCCGGCCTGTTCGCCGGACTTTCCCGTCCGTGCGTTCCCAGGTCACCACGGCCCCGTCCGCAGGCAGCAGCCCTTCGTCGGTCAGCAGCGTCCCTCGGATCGCGCCGGTTGTGGGATGCAGTTTCCAGGGCATCGACGGCGGCGGAACGTCGCGCGGGTAAACATTGGGCAGGGCGGCCAGCAGGGTCGTATCGCCTTCCACTTCCTGCCCGTTCTGCCCGCGCATGGTATCGTAGCAGTACAAAACCGTCCCCGCCGCCCGATATCCGGTCGTGGTCGGCGCGCGCGCATCCCGCACCATCGCGACGGTCTCCGGCACGGCATTAAGATAAGCGCCAACTCCCAGTGCGGTCTGATGCCCGAACTGCCGGTCTTTGGCAAACGCGCTCCACCCGTGCCACTTCACCGCCGCCTTGGGCAGACTAAAATAGGTCATTGGGCAGTTTAAATCCAAAATCCCCTCGCGCATCCAGTCCCGCCAGGGCGCGAATACCTCCGTATACGCCGCGCTGTGGGCCTCATACCCGGCATCCCCGTCAGGCGCGTCTCCCCAGCAAATCGTCGCCGCACTGACAATCAATTTCGGCTTCAAGGCCATCGCACCGGCATAAATCCGACGCACCAGGGCCGTCACCTGCTCCCGCCGCCACGCCTGCCAGCGCGGGTCATTCCACAGGGGCTGCCCGGTCGCCCTGTAGCGGGCATTGTACCGGGCGACTGAGACCGGGTTGTAGCCCCAGTGTCCAACCGTTTTGCTGTCGCCCCCGTAGCGAATAAAATCAAGGTGAATGCCGTCCACGTCATACTGCCGCACGACATCCATATATACCCGGTATGTCCACTCCGCCCCCTGCGGGTTGCCGGGGTCAATTTTCGTCGCCTCGGTGTCATAGTCCGCTCCGGTATCCGACAGTGACAGCCATTCCGGGTGCTGCTTCGTCAACGCCCCCGCACTGGCATTGCCGCCGATGGCGCAGGCATTGATCCACGCATGGATTTGAATGCGCGGCTTTCCCGGTGCGTGGCCCTTCTCGCACAGGTATTGCAGGGCATCAAAGTGCTGCGGGTCGTCCATCGCCCAGCCTTCATAATGCGAATGGTAATACGCATCCGCCCGCTTCCGCATCTGCACAAAAACCGCGTTGCAATGCGCCGCCCGCAGCCGCGCCAGCAGCGTGTCGCATTGCGCCGGGGTCTTAAAGCCGTCGTTGAACCCATCCACCCACATCGCCCGCAGCTCAGGCCGGTCGGACGGGGCAGGGGACTGTGCAAGAAGGGGACACATAAGCAAAAGCAGGGTTAGGCATAGAAAGATGGTGCGAGGATATTTCATGCCCATTATTATACACGAATTGACTTTCCCTGTCGCCGCGTCTATAATATCCGCAGTCTAAGCCAGGAGGAAACCGCCATGATTTCCGTCTCATTGCCCCCCGAATTGGAAGAACTCGTGAACGCCAAAGTGCAGAGCGGCCAATATCACTCGTCCGGGGAGGTGATCCGCGAAGGGTTGCGGCTCTTGCAGGAAAAAGACGCGCTTCGGCAAATCAAACTGGAACAGCTTCGCAAAGACATTGCCATTGGAATTGAATCTGCGGACAGAGGCGAACTTGCCCTGCTGGATGTCGAGGCGATATTGCGGAAAGCATATAAGGCAGGTAGAGCGGGCGCATAGGTAATGGGCCATGTAGCACAAGAGAAGTTGCAGGTCAAGTTGAATGAGCGATATGGACTCGAAACAACTTATTATGGCGGCGTATTCTGGCGATATAATTGCTGTGGAGTCGGCGATTTCAGCAAAGGTAGACCTGGATGCGACTGACAAAAGTGGCCTAACGGCACTGCATTATGCAGCAAAGGGCGGGCATATAGACATAGTCATCTCGCTTCTCGGACATGGCGCATCCCTGTATATCAAAGACAAACATGGCAGAACAGCGGCACAGGTAGCAGCGTCAAAACATCATGGGCAGATCGTCTCGCTATTTATGAATAAGGAGACAGAATCATTAATAAAATTTGTCCGCGCCAATGATTTAGAGGCAGTTGAACGTTGGATTTCGCTTGGATTAAGCGTCAATGAAAAGAGTGAAAATGGCACAACTCCCTTGATGTGGGCAGTCCATGACAATATCCCAACAGTATTTGATGTTTTGCTACGGCATGGGGTAGACGTCGAATCGCGCCTTAGTACCGGCGATACTGCATTAACTTTGGCTGCCGATAACGGAAACTTCTTTGCAGTAGACGCACTCATTAGAGCCGGGGCTAATATAGATGTAATGACAAACGAAGGCGGTTATGCTCTATTCTTGGCTTCAAAGAAAGGTTATGTTGAAATTGTTAAAGTCTTGTTGGATAACAAAGCCAATCCTAACTTACTAACTCAACAGAATATAACAGCTCTGTTTGGTGCTGTTGATGGTGAATACTATGGTGTGACCGAGATATTACTTGAAAATGGTGCAGATGCTAACTTGGGTGGCTTCTCAGCTATTATAAAAGATAGTTTCGCGTTTACTGTATTAGGCTTTGCTGTTAGCAAAGCTAATGTTAGCTTGGTTAATTTACTGCTGAAATACAACGCCGATCCCTTTTTGAAGGGCGCGAATGGCTTAACTGCTTTAGAACTAGCAACTGATAGCAAACATCATCAAATTATCAATATTCTTAACACACATCTTCAAAGCAAGAAACAGCACCAGATTGACAACCAACAAATACCTAGCCTATATCCAGAAGTTAGTGGGCCAACTTGGATAGACAGAGTGGCAGCCAGGATAAAGACCCAAGATTTAACTGCGGAGCAAGTCAAACAGGTTATAATTGAGCAACGTGCGTTTTCCTTAGCTGGGCGTTTAGGAAAATATTATGATGAACCAGAGGTGTCGCAAAATGTTGCATCTCAGCAAAGCAGTGAGCATGATTCCGTTAAGTTTATTACCGGCTTGAACAAACTAATTGGCTTAAATCAAATAAAATCCGACGTAAATCAACTCGTCAATTTTCTTCGCGTCCAGCAGATGCGAAAGCAAAAAGGCTTATCTGTTCCAGACCAAAGCCTGCACATGGTTTTTACTGGTAATCCCGGCACGGGCAAAACGACTATTGCGCGGCTAATTGCACAAATTTATAAGAGTATGGGGATTTTGACGGAAGGCCAGTTTATAGAAACAGACCGGGCCGGGTTGGTGGGTGGTTTTTTGGGCCAGACGGCGATCAAAACGCAAGAAGTCGTGCAAAGTGCCATTGGGGGCGTGTTATTTATAGACGAAGCGTATAGCCTGACCGATGACGCGCATGGGCGGGATATGTATGGACAAGAAGCCGTCAGTACGCTCTTGAAGCTGATGGAAGATCATCGCGACGATTTGATTGTGATTGTCGCCGGGTACACCGAGCCGATGCAGAAATTTATCCGCAGCAACCCCGGCCTGCAATCGCGCTTCAACAAGTTCCTGCACTTCGACGACTACGCCCCCGCCGAACTGACCGAGATATTCCAGCACTTCGCCGCGCAGGGTGATTACAAGCTGCACCCGGCGACGGAGACGAAACTGAACGACACCTTTACGGCCCTGTATGCAAAACGCGATGAGACGTTCGGCAATGCGCGGCTGGCGCGGAACCTGTTTGAGAAGGCCATTAACGCCCATGCGAACCGGATGGTTTCGGTGGAGGCGATGGACGAGGAAAGTTTGGTGACGCTGTACCCGGAGGATATTCCTAATGGATGAAACGGAAACGTCATGCCCATCCTGACACTTGTGACGGAAATTCATGCGCCGATTGAGCGCTGTTTTGACCTGTGCCGCGACTTGGACGTTCATAACCGGACGGTGGCGCACACGCGCGAGCGGCTGGTCGGGGCGAAGACGAGCGGGCTGGCGGAACTGGGCGACGTGCTGACGTTTGAGGCGACGCATCTGGGGGTTCGGCAGCGGCTGACTTCGCGCATCACCGAGTTTGAGCGGCCTGCCGTGTTTGCCGACGAGGCACTGTCGGGCGCGTTCCAGAGTCTGCGGCATCGGCACACGTTTACGGCGCTGCGAAATAAAACGCTGATGCGGGACCGGCTGGAATGGGTGTCGCCGCTGGGCAGGCTGGGAGCGCTGGCGGACAGGCTCTTTTTGGAGCGGTACATGCTGCGATTTTTGGCGGTTCGCAACCGCGCTTTGAAAGCCATTGCCGAGGGCAAATACCGACAAGTTTGACAGGATGAAAAGGCGGGAAAATGGGCTTCAGTAACCACTCAAGGAGAACCAAGCCATGTCCGCGCACACCACCTGGAAGCCGCATGAGACCAGCGGCGAGCTGACCACCAAAGAAAAGAACGATCTGCCGGAAAGCGTGTTCGCTTTCCCGAAACAGCGCAAGGAGCCGCTGACGGATGCCAAGCACGTCAAAAACGCGCTGGCACGGTTTGACCAGGTAGACGACGTTTCCGACGCCGAGCGCGATACGGCATTCGCCAACATTGAGAAAGCCGCCAAGCACTTTGGGGTAGAGATGGCGGAAAAAAGCTGGCACGAATTAGGGAAGTAGCGCTTATTTCTCAAGCAATGGCTATTTTTTTCGCGGGGACCTTGGCGCGGCTGTCTTCCACATCAGGCGCGGGATTTCTGCCAAAAGCTCACGGGCCAGAAAGCCCAGCGGGCCAACGCGGCGGGCAAGCGTATCACCGGCGCGCGCGTGCAGGTACACCCCCCAGACCGCGGCCTGCACCGGGTCCGCGCCGCGCGCGGCCAGACCCGCAATGATGCCGGCCAGCGTGTCTCCCGATCCCGAAGTCGCCAGGCCCACACAGCCGTAGCGGTTGCAGAACACCCGGCCATCCGGGGCCGCGATATAAGTCTCGCTGCCTTTCATGGCAACAACCGCCCGCAGCCGGGCGGCGGCCTCCACGGCTGCCGCGCGGGGGTCTGCTTTGATTTGCTCTTTCTCCCATCCCAGAATGGCAGCCATTTCCCCCGCGTGCGGAGTCACGACGACATTACCCTTCAGCTTATGCAGCAAAGCCGGAAGGTCGCCCAAGCAGGCCAGCGCGGCAGCATCCAGCACCACGGCGGGTGCTTGGATTTGGGGCAAAGCGGCCTGAAGCAAATCTGAAGTCGTCAGGGGGGCCATCATGCCGGGGCCGAATAAAACCGCGTGGGCGTTGTTGGCATTCTCCGCAATTTCATTGGCACAGGCCGGGTCAAAGCCCCCGCCGGGTGTTTCCGGCAGCGGCATGACCCAGGCTTCGGGAATGGCTGCGGCGACGTGCGCGGCGATGCTGCCGGCGGTGGCGATTTTGAGCTGTCCGGCTCCCGCGCGCAGGGCCGCCAATGAGGCCAGCAGGATCGCACCAGGAATTTGGTTCGAGCCGCCGACAACGAAAATACGTCCGCGCCCTTCCTTGTCCTCCCCATCTCCATGCTGGGGCAGCGGCCATCCGGTCAGCAGGGCCGGGGTGACCGCAACTGGCTCCTTGAATTTTTTCTTGTTATTTCGTGGCAACGGAGACATCCGCCTTTGTGGTTACTTTCTCGCCTGCTTCTTCCAGCGGGGCCACAAAATTAAACTCCCGCAGTATCAGTTTGCCGTGCTTGCCCCGGTTTGGGTCAAAAGCATACGATGTCACCGAGCAATTGGCTACTTCGGTGGTGCGATCAATCTCCAGAATTTCGGCTTCCGTCATCCGCTCCAGCAGGTAGCGGAAGCAGAGTACCACGACTGAATGGCCCACCAGCAGGACGCGCTCGCCGCGAAACTCGCGTGTCAGCATGTCAAGGCTGGAGCGAAGCCGCAGGATCACGTCGCACCAGCTTTCGCCGCCGGGCGGACGGTGATAAAATTTGCCCAGAGTGCGGCGAAACTCGGCCTGCTCCGGGTAGCGTGCGGCAACCCCGGCATGGGTTAAACGGTCTAAAATCCCGAATTCTTTTTCGCGCAGCCGTTCATCAATAATAAGAGTATCTTCAGCGCACGTCAGGCCGGCAGCCTCGAGCGCAATGGCCGCGGTCTGACGCGCGCGCAGGTAGGGGGAAGCCAGCACGACGGTGGGCTGCTCATCCGCCGGGCGGTGCGCGAACCAGCGGCCCAGCGCCTGCGCCTGGCGCTCACCGAGCGCAGACAGCGGGACGTCGGCGTCGCGCGTCGGGAGGTCAATAACTGGATGTCCCGCGGCTTCAGCAAGGTCACGAGCGACATTGCCGGCGCTTTCGCCATGCCGAACAATCCAAAGCCGATGCGGCCATTTTTGGGTGTCATTCACCGGAAAGTTGCTCCGAAAGTGATAGAAATAATAGCTAACGTGATAGAAATAATGGTTCAGAGGTT
The DNA here is from genome assembly GCA_965277095.1 of Capsulimonadaceae bacterium. GTDB lineage: Bacteria > Armatimonadota > Armatimonadia > Armatimonadales > Capsulimonadaceae > JANXMY01. The sequence goes on along the minus strand of OZ255718.1, from coordinate 459,851 downwards.
ATGGCTGAGGGTGAAGCAGGCGGTTCAGCGCGCTGAGGTCATAGGGATCGGGAGCAGATGCAGCAGGCGGTTGAATAAGGGTTTGATGGGAAAAGGCTTCATTGCGCTGCGCCATCAGTTCGGAAACTGTTTGCAGCAAGGCAGTATTGGCCTGAACGAGATTCTGTATTGATGACACCAGTTCCTGCCACTCGCCCTGCGTGAGCGTGATCGCATCGTCCGCACGGAAATACTCTGCATCCATAGGGAACATTATACCATTCCTGCCGGAAAACGCGCATTTCTTCATGCGCGTTTTTTATTTCTGCCGCAATAATTGGGGGTCAGGCTGTGACAGTTGGGACACAGCAAGGTGAGATTGTCCAGGCGGTTGTCGCTGGGAATGCCATTGCGATGATGCAGCTCCAGAGAAAGCCGCTGCCCGCGCCATTCCCGCAGCCCGCACTCCTGGCAGCAGTCTTGCAGCAAGCCCGCTCCGGCCAATCGCTTTTTCAAATGCCGCCGGCCCGTCTTTCGGTCACTGACCAAAAGATGGGCCAAAGGAATGCGCCATTCACGAGCGACTAGTGCACCTCACTGCACAGCTTTGTCCCAAGCATCCTTGCCGAATCCAAACTGCTTGATGCACTGCGACATTCCATAACCCTGGTTGTGGTACTCTTGGACGGCCTGCCAGTTATAAACACTTCGCGACTTGGCTGTTCCCAGCTTTTTCGCGTAATAATTGATCGTGGACTTGGAACAACCGAGGAGACAGACAATCTCGCTGTAACTTTTGCCTTCGCGCAGCAGGTTAAGGATTTGTTTGCCCATTGTCGGAGTAGCAGGCAGGGATAAAACAAAAAAATAAGTTGCCGGGCAAGGACTCGAACCTTGACTAGCCTCCTCCAAAGAGAGGTGTCTTGCCATTAAACGACCCGGCATCTGGGTGTTTCGGGCCTATTATAGCCCTCCCTGCGCCCTTTTGTCAACGATTTTCGTGCCTGCGCGGCGGCGTCAAGTTTTTTGTTGGGCTTGTCGCTTGACAGGGGCGGCGCGAACCTTTATAATAGAGACAGGGCCATTGCCCGCGTCCCTTTTCGGTGTCCCTATGTTTTCCCGCGTTCTGCTTTCCAATGTTCATCAAGGAGTTAGCTCTCGATGCCTTTCATAGAAATTTCCAATTTCACCCCGCAGAAGGGGCCTCATGCCGTCCGGCTTCCGGCACTGCTGCTGCTGCTGGCTCTGGGCGGCGCGCTGACCCATTCCGGGCGCGCGGCAGAAGCGCGCGTTGCCGTCGCTCGCAGCGCTGCCGAAACGCCGGCTCTGCGCGGCGCGCATCTGGTGCGCCGCTTACCCCCCACGCAGACCATTTCCCTGGCCCTGACGCTGCCGCTGCGGAACCAGGGCCGTCTGGACACGCTTCTCCACCGGCTTTACACACCGGGCGACGCCCTTCGGGGCAAGTTTTTGACTCCCGCCCAGTTCGACGCGCAATTTGCGCCGACTTCGCAGGACTATGCTGCCGTCGCCGCCTATGCCCGCGCCCAGGGATTGAAGGTGACAGCGATGTATGCCGGGCGCACGGTTCTGAAAGTCTCCGGCCCGGCCTCTGTCGTGGAAACGGCTTTGGGCGTTCACATGAGTGAGTACCGTTTGAGGGACGGGCGCGTGGTATCCGCCAACAGCGCCGCGCCGCGTCTGCCCCAAGCCATCGCTGCGCGCCTGTCTGGGATCGCCGGCCTCAGCAGTCTGGGGAGAATGCGCCCGAACTTTCACCCGGTCAGGCCGGCTCGCGCTGGAATGATTCCCCACGCGCCTTTGCCCGGCTCCGGCGGCAATGGCAGCGGACCGAATGGCGGCCTGTCACCCAACGACATCAAATATGCCTACAGCCTGGATTCGATTACCCCACTTTACGGCGCGACAGCCACCACCACGACCACCGGCACCACGACGGCGACGCCGCTGGATGGAACCGGCCAGAAGATCGGACTGTTTGAACTGGATGGCTACGACCCGAAAGACATTGCGCTTTATGTCAATCAGTTTGGCCTGCCTACCGTGCTGACCGCGACCACCACCACGCCTTCAGTGCTGCAAAATGTCCTGATCGGCCCTTACAAAGGTGCGGTGCTGACCGCAGATGGGCAGCGGGAAGTGACGCTGGACATTGACATGGCGCTGGCGCTGGCCCCAAATGTGGCCGGGCTGTACGTTTATGAAGCGGATGGAGCCACGGACACAACGGCGGCGCTGGATATTTTCATGCGCATGGCCGGTGCTACTGACCCCGTGACCAGCCTGCCGCTGCTCAATGTGATTAGCTGCTCCTGGGGTGTGCCGGAACTGGAAGAAGACCCGGCGACGCGCAACGGTGAAAACACGCTGTTCCAGAAAATGGCGGCGCAGGGACAGTCTCTCTTTTGCGCCTCCGGCGACCAGGGCGCCTATGACAACTACACTGCGACCACTGCGGCGACCTACACTCTGTCGGTGGACAATCCCGCCTCGCAGCCGTTTGCCACCGGCGTCGGCGGCACACGGCTGATGTACAACAAACCTGTTCCGGTCTCGGCCACTGTGCTGACCGCAAAGCCCGGCACCTATGTGTCCGAAAGCGCCTGGGATACCAGCGGCCCAACCAGCTTGAACGGCCCGGAAGGCGGCGGCGGCGGCATCAGTGAAGTTTGGGCCAAGCCAGACTACCAGCAGGGCTTCGGCGCTTCTCCTGAAAACCGGGATGTGCCGGATGTGTCGCTGGATGCCGACCCCGATACCGGATACGATATTTATGTGGCCGGAAAGGTAGAAACGGACGGGGGAACCAGTGCTGCCTCGCCGCTTTGGGCCGGGTTCACTGCACTAATTGACCAGCAGCGTGTCTTGAATGGCTTGACGGGCCTGGGCTTTGCCAATCCTTACCTGTATGCGATTGGCGGCGGCACAAAATACACCACGGATTTCCATGATGTACAAAGCGGCACAAATCTTTATTTTCAGGCCGGGACGGGTTATGACGACGCCACCGGCCTCGGATCATTTATCGGCAGTGCCTTGCTGGCCGACCTGTCGTTCAACCCGGATCAGGGAACGGCGACCGGCACATTGACCGGAACCGTCGCCGATGTCAGCGGCGCAGCCATTGTCGGAGCCACCATCACGGTGACCTCGACGGCAACCGGGTCGATCAAAGGAACCACAGTGACGGATGGCAGCGGAAATTACACGCTGACCGTTCCCGCCGGGCTGTCGCTGAACATCACCGTGGACCCATCTACGGCGCCCGCTTCGGCAGTCACCACGACGACCACGAACTATTCCGGTGCGACGATTGCCAATGTCACGGTAGCAGCAAGCGGCTCTCTGGTGGAAAACTTTGCACTTACTCCCGCGTTTGAGTTTGCGGCGGGCTTGCAGATGATTTCCGCGCCGTTTGATTACACCGCCAGTGGTGCGGACTTCGCGGCCCTGTTCGGCCTGACCCCGCCCCTGCGAAGTCCCACTGCCCGTCTGATTCAGTGGCAGCCGGGCCTCGGCGCGTATGTGTTCTACCCGACCGCCCCGGCAGACACGCTGCGTCCGGGCCAGGCTTACTGGATCAAGTTCCCGGCGGCCACCTATATTCGCCTGGGCGGCACGGCGGTTCCGACCACGCAGGCGTTCCAGATCACACTCCAGGACGGCTGGAACCAGATCGGCGATCCGTTTCAGTCGGCTGCGCCTTTGTCCGGCATCACCGCGGACCTGCCGACGGGCGGCTCCTCGGCTCCGATTGCTACCAGCACTCTGGTGCAGCCGACTTTGTATCACTACAACATGACGACAGGGGCATACGATGCCCTTGATCCGACGACAGCCTCGCTTCAGCCCTATGACGGTGTGTGGATTTATGCCCGCACCACCGTTGTGCTGAGCATTCCCCCGGAAGGTCCGCCGTCCGTGCCGGGCGTCCCCGGTATTCCTCTGGTTCCGAGTCCCTGAGGCTATTCTCGTTCTTCCCCCGGCGGAGGCTGCCCGTGCAGCCTCCGCTTTTTTACGCCCCGCAACAATTATTTTCTGTAAACGCTTGACAAGCGGGCGCACAGGGCTTATACTGGTCTCAATGAACCCATTGTAAAGCAAGACTCACAAAGCAGTATTCGCAACGCAAGAAACGCCAGCAGTATCGGCGGCAGCACCAGTCCGTGACGGAACACAAGGAGATACTCTCATGTCGCTTCCCGCTCATGTCGCTTCCCGCTCATGTCGCTTCCCGCTCATGTCGCTTCCCGCTCATGTCGCTTCCCGCTCATGCCGCAGCTTGCTCTTTTTGCTTCTGTTTTGCTTCTGCTGGTTAGCCTGATGAACGCACGTCCCGTCTCTGCCCTGACGGCTGCTTCCGTTACCTGGCAGACCGCCAATCTCACACAGGCCCAATCCGCCGCTTCTTTCACTACCCCGGCCCCCAATGCCTACGATGCCAATGTCGGCGACACGGCCACCGGATACTCCGATAGCAGTACCCCGTGCCTCTGCGTCCTCTGGGACATGGGCAGCCCCGTCAGCCTGAGCCGCTTTGAGGCCACGTTCCTCACCAATTACCAATGCGAAGTGTTTTATTCCAATGACGGCACGAATTGGACAGACCTCGATTCCACTTACACCAGCGGCGTCCCGGATACCTTCGCTCCGGTGACAGCCCGCTACGTTGAGTTCTGCCTGCTGGGCAGTATCAGTCTCTCGCTGACTGACACCCGCCTCTACGATGGCAGCGGGGCGCTCATTCTGGGGCCGGGGCAGACGCCGCCGGTCACTCTCCCCGCCGCGCCCACCGGCTTTTCGGCAACGGGCGGGGGCAACCAGGTGACGCTTTCCTGGAACGCTTCGCCGGGGGCAACGAGCTACAACCTCTACCGGGGAACCGCGCCGGGAGCGGAAGCCGCCACGCCCTATCAGACGGGACTGACGGGAACCAGTTTCACCGATACCAGTAGCGCAGCGGGAACCACCTATTCCTACCGTCTCACCGCCGTCAATGCCGCAGGCGAAAGCGCCTTTTCCCCCGAAGCCTGTGCCGACCCGGATGGCTCGGTGTGGCGGCCCCAATGGACCTGGTGCGATGCCAATGGCAACCCCCCGCAAAGCGTCGTGGGCGGTCCTCCCCCTGTCAATGATGATGGCTCCGCAAACCTGCTGGGAACCCTCACTGGAAACGCCGTTCTCACCGGAACCTATGCCGACATTCTCCCCTACTCCGTCAGCGCCGACCCAAACGCCCCGGACGCCTGGTTCCAGCCCTATCCGTATCGCTGGTGGAGCGAAGGCCCCATTTATCCCAACCCCTTTTATGCCCCCGATGCCTGGCTCTATCCTGGGCTGATCCCCGGCGCTCCCACTTCTAAAGTTTACGGGCAGGGTTCCTCCGGCGATCCCCAGTTGGGGGCTATTATCTCTCTGGGCAATGAAGCCCAAGACTACCGGGGCTATTCCAGCACGCTCTACGGCACGTTCTACCATGCGGCCACCGGCACCACGACTGCTGTACCTTACCCCGGCCGTCCCATCGTCGGCACACTCCAGGCCAATGTTGGGGTGGCTATCGCCGCTTACCTCAAATGGACACCCTACTACGGTTCTGCCCCCGGTCACGGCACCACGACGCCGGTGGGTGCGCCGCCCCCGCCGCCTGCGCCTGATTATATGGAGTTGCTGCTGACGACACACCTGAGCGCGTCCGCCTCTGTGGACTACCACGCTTCGGGCCAGACTTCGGGCCTGGCCGCCACGGCTCTTGCCACGGATGAGGTCGCGGGGGCGGGCTTCAATGAGACGGTTCTGGCTTCGGCGGGGGATGCTGGTACGGCGAACACTCCGGCTCCGGTGGTGGGGCATCATCTGGTGCGGGCAGGGGTAGACCCGACGACAGGGATCGCGGAGGTTTACCTAAACGCGCAAACCACCGGCACGGGCAGCAATCAAGTGGCGGCCAACCCGAACGATCTTGACGGCAGCGCGACGGACGTATCCGCCAGTACGCAGGTGACCGCCACCGCCAAGCCCGATGACCGCGCGGTGACGATTAGCTCACCGATTGAAATTTCTTATTACAAAGGCAATTCCAATAGTGGAACAACAGATCAGTGGGGGCATCAGCGTAACGCAGATGGATCTATAACCGTTGACTCCGTTGTTGTTTGGCAGGACTTTAGTGCTAATTCTGTCAAAGGCTGGCAGGTCAATAATCTTCCGCTGACAGCCAATGATTCTGGGTTTTTGAGTTCTTCCCCTAACTACTCGTGGACTTTACAAGGGCTGGCTCTACCCCAAGCATGGCTCACATATCCTACGGCCAATCCGGTGGATTTCTCATTGATCGAACCTGACCAAACGAAATTCCCGTTGACTGGAACGGTCGTTGTCAATGTGACTGACAGCGACGGGGCGGTTGTGACTAATACTTATAGAATGACATGGCATCTGCCGTATGAAAAAGCCGTACTTTTAGGAACGGTCATGGGTAGCGATGTATATGAGACACGCATTTCGGATATTGATCAAAGCCTATCTCAAAATGTTCCACTTAGTCACGATAAAATCGTAAATCTTGAGGGGCTAGTTGATGGTATATCTGTTGTTGCCAGCGTTCTCGGTCAAGACGAAATTGCTGGCCTATTTGAACTACTAAGTGGTATTTCTAAAATCACGAATTGGACTTATGAGTTCCAGGAAGAGCCTGCCGCAACACTAGGCGGAATGAACTGGCAAGGTACTTGGAACCAGGCAACCCACGACGATACAATGTGGAAATCGCAAACATTACCGTCAAATTATATTCAGCATATTCCGCCTAAATATTTCAACGATCCAAACGGATATTACTCATGTACCATGGATGTTGACCGTGTTGAATATACAACAAGCACAAATTGGGATGCTGATAAATACTATCAGCACGGTTATGTTAGCCCCAATCATCCTCTTTTCACAAAGGTAATCACGTCAAACCATGATGAGCCAGTATTCCATGTTGCTCAGTATTAGCGAAAGGAATAATAAAGTGAAAGCACGAAAAATAATTTTCTTTTGGAGCATTGTTCCTTTTTGTATAGTAGGAACGTTTGGTCAATCTTCCAAAAATATTCCCGCTTTACCTTCGTCAAATTCATGGATGATGCAGTCATGGACAGGCAATGATCGCCCATATCAAGAGATTGAAGCTAGTATTGATGGGCGTATTGCTAAAGGCGAAGCAATTAAATCATTGGTAGAAGATTTTGAAGCAAAATCAATATCTCATCCTGACGATCCTAGAGCGCAGTTCACATGGGCTTATGTTGCCGAGAAAGGTTTCCATCAAGGAATGGTTACCGATCCAGTCTATAACTCTTTGATTTATGCAGACCCAAAGAATGTATGTCGCTATACTCGACTGCGATTCCTTATCACAAGAGAATTATTTCAGAATAGCGACACAACTTTTTTAAGGCCCGTTGCTTATCGGCTGTTGAAGCGCAATCCCTTGGATAGAGAGGTGCGAATCAATCTGATTTACGCTCTTGATGCTTCAAGGGAGGGTCTAACGGAGGCTTTGGTCAGTGCTCAACAATGGGTGAATCAACAGCCGGGAGATGCAGGCGCACATGCAGTTTTGGCCGATGTTTATCAGTCTATTTATGCCTATAGTCGTGGACAAAATGTTTCTGCGCGTGACAACGCTATTCACGAGTTCCAAAAATATATACAACTCGCGCCTGAAAATGATCGCTTCCGGCGTCAGGCTTCTCGTCTTATAGTCGTGCTAAAAAATGAGAAGCCATGGTGAAATAATGTATCGGTAACTCTCCTAAAATCATCGGTGAAGCCTCACAGCGTCGCCGGGGTGTCTTTTCTGGCTTTTGCCGGGCTGCGGCGGTGTGGCAGCACCACCATCAGCGGCGCGAAACCGGCTTCTGCGTTTTGTGACAGAGTTCACCTTGCATATCCGCCCTCGCTTATGCCATAATTGGCACAATGCAAGACTTGCTGCACCACTGGCATACATGGCCCCTGAGCGATCTCTGGGGGCTGGCGCGAACCGGGGCAGACATTCTGATCGTCTCGTACCTCATTTATCGCCTGATGATGCTGGCGAAAGGGACGCGGGCGTGGCAGATCATCACAGGCTTGTTTGTTTTCGTCATCCTGCTGCTGTTTTCCACCTGGGCGAGGCTGTCGGCGCTGTCCTGGCTGTTGCAGCAAATTCTTCCCCTCGGCCCGGTCGCGCTGGTGATTTTGTTTTACCCCGAACTTCGGCACGCTTTGGAAGAAGTGGGGCGCCTGGGCTTCTGGGGCAAAGGGTTCACGGGGCTGGACCGCGAAGACTTGTCTTCCATGGTGGGCGAAATTGTCCGGGCCGCGGAAAATCTGTCGGACAAAAAAATTGGCGCGCTGATGGTGCTGGAACGTGAAACGGGCCTGACGGACATCGTGGAGACCGGAACCGCGCTGAATGCCCAGGTGAGCGCGGAGCTGCTGGGGACGCTGTTTTACCCCGGCTCGCCGCTCCATGACGGCGCGGCGGTGATTCGCCGGGACCGCGTGGTCGCCGCCGGATGCACGCTGCCGCTGTCGGAGAGCCGGGAAGTCCAGGGAATGCAGGTACACACGCGCCACAAAGCAGCCCTGGGCATCTCGGAGCAGAGCGATGCGCTGATTGTCGTGGTGTCGGAAGAAACCGGCATTATTTCGCTGGCGTTTGACGGCAAAATGGTGCGCGGCCTGCGCGATGACGGGCGGCTGCGCGATCTGCTGATTCGTGAATACACGGGCCGGGAACGGCCCAGCCTGCGCCGCCGCCGGGGCATGATCCGCCCGCGCGGCCCTCGCGTCCCGGAAGCCGCGAAAACTCCTGCCCCGGAACCCGTCCGCCTGCCGGAAACAGACCCAATGGAGCCGGTCGCGTCGGCGGAGTCCCATTCTTAGCTCCCTCTTAGGATACCGTATGATCGCCGCACTGCGACACAATTTCGGATACAAGCTGCTGGCCGTATTTTTTGCCTGCTTTGTGCATTTTTACGCGGCAGGCCTGATCAATGCCCATCCGCCGCATGTGCTGATCCTGCCGCTGACGGTACGAAACCTGCCCCCGACTTTGATGCTGGACGAAAAGGACACCCCTTCCGTGACCCTGACACTGGACGGGCCACCGGAAGAAATCAGCCACCTCACCGACGCCACCGTGACGGCCTCGGTGGACCTGTCTCACGCCCGCGCCGGACAGACCGCGCCGCTGCCCGTGCATTTGAGTGGGATGCCGGCGGATGTCAGTGCCGAAAGCGATCCCGGCCCTCTCTCCCTGCTGCTTCAGCCGCGCAGCCGCCGTCAGTTTCCTATCAGTGCGGATAACATCGGGATCGCGCCATCTCACTACACGTTGGCCGCTCCCAGCGTGGTTCCCCGCGAAGCCGTGATCAGCGGCACGTCCGAAGCCGTCAGCGCCGTTGTTCGCCTGGTCGCGCAGGCCGACCCGGATCAAGCCGCAGGCGCGGTAGACGACGATCTCACCATTGCGGCCCTGGACAGCAGCGGCGCACCAGTGGGAAACGTCACGGTGACGCCGGCTTCGGTGCATGTTCACCGGGACCTGATGCGCGTTCTGGCCCGCAAAACACTGGTGGTCAGCCCGAACCTGGTGGGTTCGCCGCCGGCTCCGTACCGCTTCGGCAGTCTCACAGTCGCGCCGTCCGCCGTGACCGCAGAAGGCAGCCCGGAAGACCTGGCCGCTATGGGAATGCTGACCACGTCGCCGATTGACCTGTCGGCGGCGACGACGGATGTGGTACGCCGCGTGGAGCCGGTGGTTCCGGCAGGCGTCTCGCTGTCCGCGCGCGGCCCGATCACCGTCACCATCCATATCCTGGCCCCGCCGTCCGCGCTGCCGCGGAAACCCAGCCCGCTCGCGCTTCCTGCCAATATGCCTGCGGCTTCTCACCCGCACTAAGAAAGCTTCGAACGCCTGTTATGCCATTTCGACGCCGGCCTCGCCGAGCTTCTGGTGAATAAGGCCGCGCAGCGCAATCTGCGCGCCGGTCAGGCGGGCGGGCGCAAAAACGGGGCAGGAAACGCGGAGCGTCAGCCGGGCCGCATCCATCGCGCCGAGGCCTTCCACTGCCGGAGGCGACGCAAGACCAAGACCAGGCTGCTTACAGGCCAGCTCTTCCCCGGCCCTATTGATGATCTCCGTGACATGGGCCAGGTCCGCCGCCACCGCCACGCCGACCTCAATAAACGAAGCCACTTCCCCCGGCTCTGGTTGCAGACCTGCGAAATGTCGCCATTGGAAAGAATGTACAGCTTCCCGCTGTCGTCGCGAATGCGCGTCGTCCGCAGCCCAACTTCTTCCACTGTTCCCGTCACGGCCCCGATGGTCACATAATCGCCGATGCCGTACTGGTTTTCCAGCAGTATAAAAAACCCCGAAATCATGTCTTTGACCAGTTTCTGCGCCCCGAATCCGACGGCGAGACCTGCCACGCTGGCCGTTGTCAGAAGGGGAATCGGGTCCAGACGCAGGGCGCGCAGGAGCATAATGCCGAAGACGAAATTGAGAATGTAAATGAGTGAGCTTTTCACCAGTCCGGCCAGCGTTTTAATGCGCGAGGCTTGCGCGGCATCAATGCGTTTCTCGCCATGCGCCAGCGCGGGCATCAGCACTTTGTCAATAAGCCGGTACAGGGCGAAGCGCAGAATCAGGTAGATGAGGATAATCTTGGCGACATCCGCCAGCACCATCCAGGAGGTATCGCCTTCCCAGAATTCGCGGTCAAAGACGGAACCGGATAGAGAATGTGATTTTTCGGCAGCCGATGGGATAGGAACAGGCATGGGAGCCTATTGTAGCACGGCAGAAGGACAGATGAAAAGGGGGGAAGCGGAAAAAGGATAGGGGCGGGGCAAGCCCCGCCCCTATGACTTCGCATCCAGATAGGCGGGCGTATCCGGCAGGAGTCCTATGGCGCGCTTGGCCGGAGAAGTCTCGGCCCCGTAAGCGCCCCGCGCTTTTTTCTGGCGGTTGAGCAGGTCCATTTCCCGCATGATGCGGCCCACTTTCCGGTACAGCAATTTCTGTGCCAGCTTGTCGGCGTCCTGAATGCGCGCAACGACGCCTTCCAGTGTGGGGTCGGCGGCCATCAAGCTGCGCGTGTCGTGCATACTTTCAATGATGGCGCGCTTGGCGGCTAGAATCCGGTCAAACCCGTACAGGTCGTCCGTTTCCAAAGCCGCTACCTGATCCTGGGCGAGTTCCAGCAAATATCCGAATTTCGCGCGCTCGGCGTTGCCCGTGGCGAGTGACATGGTTTACTTCTCCTCCGAACGGCCCGGTCAGGCCGCAATTCGTTCGGTGCTGACGGCGCCTTTGCGGGTCTGGCACTGTCGATCCACTTCTGCCCAGGCGTCGCGCAGCTCGCGCAGGGCTTCAATCGTTTTCTCCACCAGTTCCGGTTTGTCATGGATGTTGGCGTCAGTCAGCGTGTCCAGCAGCCTCAGGTACAAATCATTCAAATGTTTGGCGACCGCGCCGCCCGCGCCGAAATCCAGCGTGTCGCGCAGATAGGAAATAATGGCCTGGGCCTTGCCGATGTATTCCGATTGACGGTCGTATTTCTTTTCCCGCATGGCGGGCAGCGACTGGCTGAGAAAGCGGATCGCTCCGTCATAAAGCATTACGATCATGCGTGTCGGCGTTGCCGTCTCTACACTGTTCTGGCGGTACTGGGCATAAGGGTTGGGAAGACTCATAGTGGTTTTGTATCTTTGTTTATCCTGAGTTTGTTTATCCTGAAACAGAGGTCTTGCCCGAGCTGCTGCTCGAACTGCTGCTGGTGTTGCCGATGGAAGCATTGAACGCATTTCCCTGCGCCTGCAATGCGCTGACGCGCGTTTCCATGTCGCTGAAAAGCTGGGTGAGATACGCCTGGTAATTGGTCACGGAAGTCTGAATCTGTGTGATCTGGGTCTGTGCATCGGCGATCTGCGAATTGAGGCTGGTTTCCGCCCCGGCAATGGAGCCGTTGATCGGGTCCAGAATCTGGGTGAGCGCCTGGGTCAGGCTGTTTGCCACGCCATTTGTCACAGAGACATGGCTGGGCGTCGTGCCGGAAGGAGTGGTTGCGCTGACCAGAAGCTGCAAGCCTTCGGTCGTTGCATTTCCGGCATTTCCCGTCAATGTCCGCCCGGTTCCCGTCGCCGGTTCACCGTTGATGGTTCCGGCCACATCGACGCCATAGCTAATCGCCAGGGAAGGGCCAATCCCGGAGTTGGACGCGCTTGCCGCCGTGTCGGAGGAGACACTGAAATCGTTGTTGGAGCCATAATTTTGCGACGAAATCACCAGATGATTGCTCGCGTCGATGCTGGCGTAAATGCTGGAATTCAGGCTGCTGGTATTGTTGATCAGGGAAACTGTATCCTGAAGCGTGCTGCCGACGGGCAGGGTCAGCTTGACCCCGGCAGGGAACAATGCGCCGCTGAAGGTCAGGGTTTCCGGCGCACTGCTCACGCTGCCTGCGGTATTCGCCGTCCCGGCGGTTCCCGAAGACTGGGTGGCCGGCTGCGTGATATTGACCGCATAGCCCGCGCCATTGGTAGGAACTGTCTTGGGGCCGGAGGCGACAAATTGAATGCTGCTGCTGTCTGTCGTGCCGGACGCGCTGAAAAGATTGGCAACACTTGTCGGATTGGTTTGAAGCGCAGTGGTCAGGGCATTGGAATCCACGTTTAATGTGCCGTCTGTGCCGATTGTCACGCCAATGGACTGAAGTGACGTGCTGCCGGAAACGGCGGTCAGCGTGTTGGAAAGCTGCGACTGAATCTGGTCCAGAGTGGTATTGCCAAACAGCGGTTCACTGCTTCCGGCGGTGCCGCTGGTGGTATCGGTCGGCGGCGTGAACGTGTTCTCCGTGCTGATGAAGTTCTGAATCGCATTGTAGGCCGTTGCCAGCGTACTGACCGCCTGCACCACCGTGTCTGTGTTCTGCGCGAGGCTGATGTTTGTTGTGCCGGGCGATGCCGTAGTTCCCGAAAGAAGCTGAATGGTTGCGCCGGGAATGATGTCGCCGACCGTGTTGGACGGGCGCGAGAAGTTCAGGCCGTCCAGTGAGAATTTTGCATCCTGGGCGGCGGTCACTGTCTGCGTGTATGGCGATTGCAGGACTCCCAGGGTGCTGAGAACGCTGTTGGGGTCGGTAAATGTCGGAGCCGCGCTGCCTTTGTTGACAATCTCTAATTGCTGAATGCGGCCCAGATTGCCGTTGACATCCGGCAGCGTCACCACTTCGGCGGAGACGCCGGACACGCCCGCCTGATTGATCGCATTGGCGACATCGGAAAGCGAAGCCGTGTTGAGATCGACCGAAATGTCCGCTTCATTGCCCGCGCCCGTGCCGCCGTTGGAGACGTGAAATGTGCCGCTGGGAGCCTGCCCGGAAGCAATTCCCAGCAGGGAGCCGACGGTTTGAGTCGCGCTGGAAAGTGTCAGGGAGGCCGCTCCGGTATAAGCAGTTGCGTTCTGCGTGAAGCTGACGCCCTGGCGGACAGCCGCCGCGCCGCTGCCGAGGATGCCGAGACTGCCCAGAACGCCTCCGGTGACATCCGAGGCGGCAATAGAGTTGGCCGTGCCGGTTTGATGGCTGGACAGCGTCAGGCGGAAATCATTGGGGCCGACGTTCACCACTGTGGCGCTCACCCCGGCCTGCGCGGCATTGATTTTGACGGCGACATCGGTGAGAGCATCCGTGCTGCTGATGGCGATGGTCTTGCCGTTGAGAGTAAAGCTGCCCGTATCCCCCAGCGCGGTGCTGCCGCTGCTGACCGAGGTGGAAACGACCTTTTGCGCCTGGGCAAGCTGAGTGACGGAAAGGCTGTGATCGCCGAGCGTCGCGCCGGGAAGCGTGGAAACGGTCGCAACCGTCGTATCCGAGGATGTTGCGGTGGCCGCGCTGAATGTAGACGGCTGGCTGAGCGTCGTTACCGCACTTTGCAGCGACGCTAAGTTGGCGTTGAATGTCTGCCACGCCGTCAGCGCAGAGTTATAAGTCGCCTGGGTATTCTGAAGCTGCTTGATGGGCTGCTGCGCCACGGTGGTCAACTGGCTGATAATGCTGGAAGTGTCAATGCCGGAGGCAAGGCCGGAAAAACTGATTGTGGGTGCTGAACTCATTCCAAAGGGTCTCCTGCGATAGTGTTCATATCGGCATCCGCCGCGATTTTCTTTAGAGAATGGCGGCAAAAAAACGGGGGCTGCCGAAGCAGCCCCCGTCAGGAGAATGTCGCGTCAGGATTACTGAAGAAGCTTCAGGATTGCCTGCGGAGCCTGGTTGGCCTGGGCCAGCGCGGAGGTACCGGCTTGAACCAGAATCTGATTCTTCGTGAAATCCACGATCTGTGAAGACAGGTTCGTGTCGCGGATGGTGCTGACCGACGCATCCGTGTTCTGCTGCGCCACCGAGAGGCTGCGGACGTTGGATTCCAGAACATTGCTCTGAAGCGCGCCCAGTTTCTCGCGGGTGGTCGAGATGTCTGAGATGGCCTGGTCAACCACCTTCAGGGCATCCTGCTGCGCGGCTCCCGTCGGATCGGTTACGTTCAGTGCGCCGCCCGAAGCGAGATCGCCCAGATTGTAAGAATTGCCGGACGTTGCATCCGCGTAGCTGCCCAGGTTGCTGGCTTTTGTGCTGCCGATGCTGATGTCTACCGTCTGGCCGGCATTCGCGCCGATCTGGAACTGAAGGTCATTGCCCGAAACGGCCTTGTCTGCCGTCGCGCTGAACGTGCCAATCGTGCCGCCCAGGGTGGAGCTGGTCGAGAGAGACAGGCCCTTGAGAGCGCCGGTGGTGAAGCTGAAGGTCTTGCCGTCCGCGCTGACCGTGTCGCTGGTTTGTCCGTTGACGGTTAATGACGCATTCGCGCCGGCTGTGGTGACTGCGGTGGAAACATATGCGCCGCCGCCGGCGTTGGTCAATCCTGAGTAGTCCGACGTTCCTGCGGCTGCTCCCTTGGCTTGATTGGTAAAGACGGCCGTCGAACCGCTCGTGGTCACTGCGTAGTTCAGGCCGGTTTGCTGCTGGATCGCTGTTGCGACCTGGGCCGCCGTATTGGCGTTGCCGGTCAGGGTGACGGCCTTGCCGTCCACCACGAAGTTACCGCCGAATGTGCCGGTGGTCGCCGATGTAAACGTGGCTGTCTGTTTCTCGGCAACGGCGGCAGCGGACGTGACGTTGCCGCTGGTGATTGCTGCCGCGCCGTAACCGACGGCCTGGTTTGTAATGCTCAGGTTATCTCCGCCGGCGGCAACAGCGGTGCCGGTGCCGCCGGTGACGGAGGCGGACGAAGAGCTGGCCGAGCCGTCCAGCAGGTTTTTGTTGTTGAACTGGGTCGTGCCGGCGATGCGGTTGATGCTGGCGACGGCGGACGCGATGGAGTCCTGGTCGGCTTTGAGGGCCGTCGGGTCGTTGGCGCCGACGTTGGCAGCGTGAACGACGAGCGAGCGAATGTTGATCAGCAGCGACTGGACTTCGTTCAGCGCGCCTTCCGCCGTTTTGACGACGTTGATGGCATCATTGGTGTTTGCGGTCGCCTGGGTCAAACCGGAGGACTGCGCTTGCAGGCTTTCGGAGATGACCAAACCGGCGGCATCGTCCGCCGCGGAGTTGATCCGCAGGCCCGAGGAGAGCCGCTGAATGTCGGTCTGCTCGTTCGTCTGGTTGATGCTCAGGTTGTAGGCGGCCTCGGTGGCCGTCGTGTTGGTGTTGATGTAGCTGGACATGGTTTTTCTTCCTTGATGTCACCGGGGAGCCAGTGACGATTTGTGTGACTTTGGCTTCCTGCCAAGAGGCTGCACGGCTGGCAAAAGCGCGGCACTCGGATCGGAACAGTGGAGGCGGGCGGCACGGATCGCTCTTTGCGAGTGCGATCTGTTTTAGCCCCGATCAGGCGGCGCGGCGTTTCGTCTGCGTACACTGGTATTGTCGGCGTTTCGTCCAGGTTCTTTAGGGTGTCGCGCCGGTGGTATTGCGGGTTTTTTCGGCAGGGCCGGTTGACATTTCCCGGCGGCACTGGTATAGTAAAATGATGGAAAATGATGTGGGGCTGGCGAGGCCGCAGGACAGCCTCGGGGACGCGCTGGAAATGCTGCGCCGCTCGCCACTCCCGACCCTGCCGATACGCGATGCGGAAACCGGCCAAGTCATCGCGGTGCTGGCCCGGCCTGAAGCGGTTCCGCCGCCGGTTCCGCCCCGGCTCGGCGGGATGGCTACACCTCTGGGCGTGTATCTGCATGACGGGATTTCTTCCGGGGGAGCCGGGTTCTGGGGCTTGTTTCTGACCGGAATCACAATGAGCATTTTCGCGCTGGCGGCGCAGGCCGGCGCGCATGGGCTGGGGCTGACCCTCGCCGCGCATCCGGCGCTTGCGGCGCAGTGGCAGAAAGCCTCGCCGCCGGGCCTGCGTCAATGGCTGGCCGCGATTTCGCCCTGGCTGCCGCTGCCGCTGGTGTTCGTGCTGCTGCGCCTTGCGCCCCTGTCGGGAACTCACGCCGCCGAGCATCAGGTCGTCCATTGCATTGAGCGCTCCGCGCCGCTGAATCCCTCCTGCGTGCGGGCTATGCCGCGCGTTCATCCCCGCTGCGGTACCAATTTGTTCGCTGGATTCTCGCTGTTCATGCTGATCTTTGTCAGCATTTTCAGCGCTGCTCAGGCGTCCGGCTGGCCGCCGCTGGATGGAGCCTCGCTGGGTGCAATGCTGGCCGCTCCGGTGGCGCTTTGGGGCTGGCGACGGGTGGGCGGCTGGGTGCAGCAGTGGTTTGCGACCCGTCCGGCGACCGACCGGCAAATTGCGGGCGCGATCTTTGCTGCCGAGCAGGTACTGTCGCGCCGCCGGCAGCGCCTGGAACGGGGCGAAGAGCCGCGCTTCGTCCCGGTGCGCCGTTTGTGGGCGATGGGCCTGGCGCAGATTCTCCTGGGCTACTGCGTCGTTCTGAGCCTGCTGACCGCCGCGGATACTCTTTGGCCCCGTCTCGCGGCCTGGCTGGGGGATTAGGTTTTTGTTATGTTGAGGAGCAGTGCGTGATCAAAGAACAGCTTGCCGAAGTTATCACAGAAGCCTTGAAATTTGCAAAAACGAACGGGGACCTGCCGCTGGAGACTATCCCCGACGTGGCGCTGGAAATGCCCAAAAGCCGGGCGCATGGGGACTGGGCAACTGGAGTGGCTCTGGGCCTGGCCCGGACTCTGGGAATGCCGCCGCGTGACGTGGCGCAGAAGATCGTTGCCGCGCTTCCCGTGGGCGGCGAGTCGCTGATCGCCAAAGCCGACATCGCCGGGCCGGGATTTATCAATCTGACGCTTCGCCCGGACTGGCTCGGCGACATTCTCCGGCGCGTTGAGGCGCAGGGCGCGGCTTTCGGCCAGTCGGAAGGCGGCACAGGACAGAGCGTGGTCATTGAGTTTGTTTCCACCAATCCGAATGGGCCGATCACGGTTGCCGGGGGGCGCAATGCAGCCATCGGCGACACAATCGCGTCCCTGCTTATTGCGACCGGCAGCCACGTGTCGCGCGAGTATTATATCAATGACGCGCTGAACTCGGTGCAGATGAACAACTTCGGCAAGTCCGTGTTTTTTCGCTACCGGGAGCTGCTCGGCCACGCCGGGCAGGAATGGGACGAAATGTACCGGGGCGAATATGTGGCCGATGTCGCCCGCGAGGTGCTGGCCGCACAGGGCCGCGCCTATGAAACTGCCGACATTGACGCCCCGGAAACGACGCACATCTTCCGGGAATTGTCTGAAGCCGGCATGATCGCCCAGCAAAAAAGCGACTTGGAAGCCTTCGGGGTCCATTTTGACACCTGGTTCAGCGAAGCCACGCTTCACGCGGATGGCCGCGTCCAGTCCGCCATTGAGGAAGTGAGCCGGCGCGGTTTTACTTACGAAAAAGATGGGGCGCTCTGGCTCAAAGCGACGGCATTCGGCGACGACAAAGACCGGGTGCTGCTGCGCGCGGATGGAACGCCCACTTATATTGCCGGTGATCTGGCGTACCATAAAGACAAGTTTGACCGGGGTTTTGACCGGGCGATCAATGTCTGGGGCGCTGACCATGCCGGGTACGTTTCCCGCACCAAAGCGGGCCTCGCGGCCCTCGGCTACGACCCGGCCCGGTTGTACGTGCTGCTGTACCAGCTAGTCAGCATCGTCAAAGACGGCGAAGTAGTCATGTCCTCCAAGCGCAAGGGAAACATTCTGGAATTGAAGGCGGACTTAATTGACGAGATCGGCAAAGACGCCGCTCGCTTCTTTTTTCTGATGCGCTCGCCGCACAGCACGCTGGACATTGACATCAATCTGGCAAAA
The DNA here is from genome assembly GCA_965277095.1 of Capsulimonadaceae bacterium. Lineage (GTDB taxonomy): Bacteria > Armatimonadota > Armatimonadia > Armatimonadales > Capsulimonadaceae > JANXMY01. The sequence goes on along the minus strand of OZ255718.1, from coordinate 441,501 downwards.
AAGACCGAGAAAGACAATCCGGTGTATTATGTCCAGTATGCTTCCGCGCGGATTGCTCAGGCCATTCAAAAAGCCCGCGAGGAGAAAGGCATCGCGGTTCCTGCGGCTGCCGACGCCGACTTAAGCCTGCTGACCGAAGACACGGAAGTCGATTTGATCAAAAAACTCAGCGAACTGCCGGATGAGATCGCCCTGGCGGCCACGGAGTACGCGCCGCAGCGGATTGTGCAGTACGCCCGCGACCTGGCCGCCGTTTTTCACAGCTTTTATGATGCCGGCAACCGCAGCCCCGCCCTGCGTGTGGTGTGCGAAGACCCGGAAACGCTGAAAGCGCGTCTCGTGCTGGTGGCCGCCGCGCAGACGGTGTTTCGCAATACGCTGGCCCTGCTGGGCGTCTCCGCCCCGGAGCGGATGTGAACTAAATCGAGAGAGCGAGGGAATGAATTCCTCTCGCTGCAACCTAACGTCCTTCGGACGAAAGAAATGCCTTCGTAACCACTCCGCCGTCCGAAGGACGGTTATCATGGAGCGAGAGGAATTCATTCCCTCGCTCTTTCCCAGTTTCCATACTACCATGAAGTACCCATTGCCTTTTCTGGCCGCTTTATCGCTTTTGACGCTGCCTGCCTGCATCGCCAAAAATAATGTTTTGCCGCCCGCCCCGCCCCCGCTGCTGCTTAAGCCCGAAGCCGCCGGCGTGTATCAGGATGCCAAGGGCGGGACGCATCCCTGGAGCATTGGGCAGGGACATATCCTGACCTGGGAGAATGCTCCCTATCTGCCCGTCGGCGCAGCGTTTACTCCGCAGTCGTGGATGGGGGACGGAACGGATGCAGAGTGGGCGAAGGACAAAGACGCCCTGGGCATTCTGAGCAGGCGCGGCGTCCGGGACGTTGTGCTGTCGGCAGGCGCGAAAGGGCTGACCCATGTGACGCCGGCTGCCGTGCAAAGAGTGCTGGACTATCTGGATGCGAACGGCTTTCATTACGGACTGGAAATCGCCGATTTTCCGAAAGACCCCTTGATTGGCTATGTCATCAAGCCGTCCGTGTACCGCAATCCGTCCCCCTCAGCGTCCGGGTCAACGCAGTTTCGGCATATCCCCGATCTTGCGGGCGGGTTTTATGTGCTGGTATCTTCCCATGACGGCGACATTGATGAGACGGGCCGGGCGCAGATGGTGGATGCGGAAACGGCAGAAGTGACGCCGAAAACACAGGTGACGGACGATGTTCTGCTGCTTTACCCGGAGCGGCTTTACCTGGCCGGGACGCCGGAAAGCCATCTGCCGGACTTGTGGCAGGGCTATGATGAGTACCGGGACCGCGTGCTGGCATTTTTCAGCCGTATCAAGCTTGGCCCCGGCTTTCGCTTCTTTTTAGACCCCCTCACCGAGCAGATCGGGTTCGGCGGCGAAGTAGACAATGTCATTCCGACAACCGATGGCTACCGGCTGGACTTTGAGGCGTGGCTGAACAAAAAATACAATCATAATGTAGACGACCTCAATCGGGGCTGGGGGATTATGGATAAGAATCTTCCCGACTTCACCGTTGCCGCCCGCAGCCTGCCCCTCTGGTCAGGGGCCAAAGGTGTCCCGGCGGTTTATGACCCCGTCAAAAAAACCGCCTATATGGTGCTGAACAAGCCGCATATCGGCGGGCATCTTTGGGATGACCTGGAAGCGTTCCGGGTTGAATCGGTGCGCGGGTACATGAATGCCATGGCGGACGTGCTGAAAAAAGGCGTCGCTGACGTTCCCGTGGTTTATCAGTGGGGCGGACGCAGCGCATTGCTGACGAACAGTGGCACGCGCGGCGGCTTCGACGGCATCAGTATGCCGGCAGCGGATACGGGCGCGTATGCCTTCGCGCAGGCGGAAGAAACCCCGCGCACGACCTGGCTGATCGGCGAAGACAGCCATGCCGCGGAGGCAGGCTCAGGCGACTGGAAAACCCTGACGGATTTAGGGGCGCGCGGCTTTTTTGCCCCGGCTCCCACCCCGGATGCGGCAGGGCGGCTGGCGGATTACGGGGCGTCATTGTCTTTTGAAGCGTCGGACCTGAACGCCCGTCCTCGGGCGCTGCTGTATCCGGCGGGCTTTCCGGGCATCCAGGCCGAAGTGCGCCGTCTGGCAAGCGGTGTCTGGTGGCTGCCCTCGTACCGGGTCGGAGCGCTTTTTGAGCCGCGAGATGCGTTCACGCTTGGCCCGCTGCTGCGAGGTTATAAGCTGGCCGACCCGGACGGACTGCAAACCCGCTTTGTCGTATGGTCGCCGCACGGGGCGATGACCCAGGCGCGGCTGCCGTTTCCCAAAGACACATCTCCGGTGATAACCGATGCCGCAGGTGTGCCGCTGAAAGTGGAAAATAAGAAAGGGGCATGGACGGTTCCGGTAGGGGCGGACCCTATCCTGATCAGTCATGTTTCCCATGTCCCGCTGCCGCTGGATGCCGCCGAGGCCGCTGACAAAGAAGCCGTTCGCCTGCTTAAACTTGCCAAAGATCAAGGACTGGCGACGGATTTAATGCAGCAGCGGCTGTTTTATGCCCAAAGCACCATCGCCGATACGCCTGAAAATGCCGACCTGCGTTACAACGCTCTGGCCCGCGCGATTGGGGAAATGTCCCAGGCATTGCAGCCTTATGTCTGGATTGAAGGCGAAAGCGCGAGCTCGTATACATTTGACGCGCTCATCTCCGACTCGGAAGCATCCGGCGGCTCTTACCTCTCGCTGGACACAGACCGTCAGCCGTCTTCGTCGGGAACAGATACGGAAGGCGGCTACCAGGCCGTGTATAAGTTCTCCGTCAATTCCACCAATCCGTATGCTCTTTGGATTGCGTCCAGCCCTACCCGCGATTCTTCTCCATTTACCTGGACACTGGATGATGGCGGTGCGAACGAAGTTCAGGACGCCGTTGCAGAAGGCGGATTGTATGCCGGCAAATTTGAATGGAGCCATATCGGCGATGCGACCCTGTCGCGCGGCCCGCACACGCTTACCCTCACTGTCACTGGCCCGCGCGCTCGTGACAATCGCTATACCCTGGCAGTTGATGCCGTCTGCCTCAGCCGTGTTTCCTTTCATCCTGACGGCGCAGCGCAGCCCGCGATTGACTTTCAGCCGCCGCCGGCTGAGACAGACAAGAACGGCAAAAAGAAAAAGTGACAAAAAGAGCCGCCCCTGCCGTTTGGCAGGGGCGGCTCTTTATTTTTGTGTTTACCCTTCCAGCAGCAAAGCTTCCGGGTCTTCAATCAATTCTTTAATCCGCACCAAAAAGCGCACCGCTTCACTGCCGTCTACAATGCGGTGATCGTAGGAAAGGGCGACATACATCATCGGCTTGATGACGACCTCGCCGTTTCGGGCGATGGGTCGTTCTTCGATTTTATGTAATCCTAGAATACCCACCTGCGGGCCGTTGAGGATGGGAGTAGACAGGAGCGAGCCGAACACGCCGCCATTGGTGATGGTGAACGTCCCGCCCTGCAATTCCGGCAATGTGAGCGAGTTTTCGCGGGCGCGTTTGGCAAGATCGGCAATCGTTTTCTCAATGTCCGCGAATGTTTTCTTGTCGGCGTCGCGCACTACCGGGACAACCAGGCCTTCCTCCGCACCGACGGCGATGCCGATGTCGTAGTAGCCCTTTTTGACGATTTCCTGGCCCTGAATTTCCGCATTCAGCAGCGGGAAGGCTTTCAAGGCTCCAATGGTCGCTTTGGTAAAAAATGACATGAATCCGAGGCCGATGCCGTTTTTCTCTTTAAACGAGTCTTTGCGCTTGGCCCGGATTGCCATCACCGCGCTCATGTCCAGCTCGTTGAACGTGGTCAGCATGGCGGCGGTGTGCTGGGCTTCCACCAGGCGCGTGGCGATGGTCTGGCGGCGGCGCGTCATTTTGATGCGCTCTTCCGGGCGGCCAGAACCTAACCCCCCGGCCCCCTTCCCTGTTAAGGAAGTGGGAGCAGAAAGGTTTTTCTCCCCTCCCTTGACAGGGGAGAGGTTTGCCGGCGGCGTGTCATACTCAGCCGCGCGTTCGTTGGAACGCTCGGCGGACTGCGCTCCGGCGGTCTGGGCGGCCAGGGTGTTGGCGGTTTCCGGGGCGTCGCTCGTATGCTCGATGAAATTGGCGACATCATCTTTGGTGATGCGTCCGGCGGAGCCGCTGCCTTTGACCAAGCTCAGGTCCACTTTGGCTTCTTCGGCGAGTGTTCGCGCCAGCGGCGAGACGGGCGGGGAGGCAGCGCCTTCGCCGTTGCGTGAAGCTGTCGGCAGAGCAGGGGTCTCGGTCGGGGCGGATGCCGCCACGGGGGAAGCGTCTCCCAGAACGGCCAGAACGTCACCGACGGCTACGGTGTCTCCCTCGGCGTGAGGCAGCGTTTGGATGACGCCGCCGGTGTCGGCGGGGACTTCCACATTGACTTTGTCGGTTTCGAGTTCGGCGACGGCTTCCCCGGCGGCGACAGTGTCACCTTCTTTTTTGAGCCAGCGCAGAATGGTGGCCTCGGTGACGGACTCTCCCATCTGCGGGACACGAATTTCAACGGGCATGGACAGGGACGCTCCTTTTCGATTGTGCGCCGTTGCGGCGGAGCTGCGGGACTTCGCTCAAAGCGGCGGTGAGAATGCGGTTCTGCTCGACGGCATGGCGGCGCGAGGAGCCTTCCGAAGGGCTGGCAGCTTCGGGCCGGCCGACATAGAAGAAACTGATGTCTTTCGGCAGCATTCCATACAGGCGCGGGGCAACAAACGTCCACGCGCCATTGTTTTTGGGTTCTTCCTGAAGCCAGATCACCTCGCGCAGGCTGGGGTAGCTTTCCAGCAGACGTTCCATCTCGGCATGGGGGAATGGGTACAGCTCTTCAATGCGGGCGGCGGCAACATTGTCTGCGGCGGCAAAGTCTTTGTGAGCGACCAAATCCACATAAACTTTTCCGCTGCACAGGATCAGGCGCGTCACATCCCCGTTGCGGCTCTTCGGGCGCGGGTCGTCCAGCACGGGCCGAAAGCCGCCTTCCGACAAGTCGGACAGCGACGAGCCGACCGGCGGTTTGTCGACTTTGAGCAGGCCCTTCGGAGTCATCACGACCAGCGGGCGCGGGGCATCCCACAGCAAGGCAGCCTGTCGCCGGAGCAGGTGGAAATACTGCGCGGAAGTCGTGGGGTACGCGATCCGCATGTTGTCATTGGCGGCAAGCTGTAAATAGCGTTCCAGGCGCGCGCTGGAATGTTCCGGTCCCTGGCCCTCGTAGCCATGCGGCAGAAGCAGCACCAGCGAAGGCGTTTGCTGCCATTTCGCGTTGCCCGAAGTGAGGAACTGGTCAATAATAACCTGTGCGCCGTTGGCAAAGTCGCCGAACTGGCCTTCCCACAGGGTCAAGCAGCCGGTGGCGTGCATGGAATAGCCATACTCAAACCCGACCACGGCGTTCTCCGACAGGGGGCTGTTGCAGACCGCAAACGAGGCATGGGCTTCCGGCAGGGCTTGCAGCGGGCAGTACGATTCGCCGGTCTCCGGGTCGTGCAGCACGAGATGGCGCTGGCTGAACGTTCCCGGCTGCGAGTCCTGGCCGGACAGACGAATTGGAGTGCCATCGGCGAGAATGGATGCGAACGCCAGCGTCTCGGCGTGCGCCCAGGTGATCGCGCCGTCGGTGGTCAGGGCGGTGCGGCGCGGCTGCAATTTCAGGCGATCCAATTTGGCGTTGACGGTGAAGCCTTCGGGCCGGGCCAGAAGCGCCTCATTGAGCGCCGTGAGCCGGTCGGCAGGAACATTCGTTTTGACACTTTTTGAGAGTTCGGTCAGCCGATCCGAGGACGGCAGCCCCTTTTGCAGGCCTTTTCCCGAAGGTTTGGTGCGCGCCTCCGCCAGCAAACTCATCTGGGCCGTGACCAGAGCCTGCGCTTCGTCATTTGTGACTACGCCCTGTGCTTCCAGTGTTTTGGCCCAAATCTCGCGCACGGTGGGATGGTTTTTGATGATCTCGTACATGCGCGGCTGGGTATAAGCCGGCTCTTCACCTTCATTATGCCCGTAGCGGCGGTAGCCCACCAAGTCAATCAAAAAGTCTTTGCCGAATTTCTCACGGTACGCAAAGGCCATTCGTGCGGAGGCGATGCAAGCCTCGGCGTCATCAGCATTGACATGAACGATGGGAATCTCAAAGCCTTTGGCAAGGTCGCTGGCATACAGCGTTGAGCGCGAGTCGCGCGGAACCGTCGTAAAGCCGATCTGATTGTTGGTGATAATATGGATTGTGCCGCCCACCGAGTAGCCGGGCAGGCGCGACAAATTGAGCGTTTCGGGGACAATGCCCTGGCCGGGGAACGCGGCGTCCCCGTGGATCAGAATAGCCAGCGAGGCTTGCGGGTTTTGCTTCGGCGCACCGCGTTCCCGGCGATTTTCCTGCGCGGCCCGCGCCCGGCCTTCCACCACCGGGTCCACGAATTCCAGATGGCTGGGGTTCGGTGTCAGGGTAATCGGCATTTCTTCCACGCCGTTGTCTGTGTAGTCCCGGCGCGCGCCCATATGATACTTAACGTCGCCGGAATAACCCTGTGATCCTGTTCCCGAAACCGACGAGCTTTCATCCTGCTTGGAGGACTGGAACTCCTGCATGATGGAGGCATAAGGCTTGCCGAGAATGTGCGTCAGGACGTTCAAACGGCCCCGGTGCGCCATGCCCATGACGATCTCGTGGGTTTCCGACAGGGAAGCTTCATGGATGATGCGGTCCAGAATGGGAATAAGAACGTCCACGCCCTCAATGGAAAAGCGCTTTGCACCCACGAATGTCTGATGCAGAAAGCGCTCCAGCGATTCCACCTCAGTCAGCCGCTGCAAAACGCGGCGCTTCTCATCCGGCTCGAAATCCTGGAAAAAGCGGCCGGTTTCCGCCGCGTCGCGCAGCCAGTCGCGCTCTTCCGGGTTTTGAACGTGATCGTCCTCGTAACCGATGGCCCCGGAGTAGGCCTGCCGCAGCCGTTCCAGCGCTTCCAGCGCATTCGCCGCGCCCTCGGCCAGCGGGCCGCCGACCACTGAGGCGGGCAGTGCGGCCAGGTCATCAGCGTGAAGGCCGTGCGCTGCCGGTTCCAGTCCGGGGTCGCCCGGCGGCTCGCTGCCAAGCGGGTCAATATGGGCCGTCAGATGCCCCAGTTCGCGCACCAGCCGGGTCACACGCGCAGCTCCCACAACTTTCATCACGTCCACTGTCGGGACCGGGCTTGACGCGCCCTTCGCCTCGTGGGATGGCGCAGCAGATACCGAGGGCGCGTCCAGCAGCGTGCCACTGTCGTTGTTGGGGGCGGGCGTCCACTGCTCAAAAGCGGCGCGGGTTGCTGCATCTACCGATGCGGGGTCTGCCTGGTAACGGCCATATAAATCCAGCACGTACCCGGCGTTGGGTCCGTAAAACTCATCCAGATCGCTCATAAGTCCTGTACCTTATCGTGCGGCGAAGAAATCTTTCCAATGATTGTACCCCAGACGACGTAAAAGATGCACGGCCCATTGCCCTGGCGGCGGCGCTGGATTAAGAAATATGTGAAATTTACCGACAATGGAGAAATCAGTCTCAACACTATTATTGCACTTCGCCCGGCATTGATGCCTCACTCCCTTTCGGCGCAAGCGCGCTGTCCGAGAGGAGAAGTTTTTGTTCTATGAAAAAATCTCTTCGTAAGCCTGACTGGCGCTCAGTGATCCTTTCTGCATTGTCCCTGCTCGGCGCACTGCTGACAGCCTCAGCTATCTCTCTGGTGATTACGCACATTCAGCATCAATCCGATCAGCGGCGTCAGGCACAAATCGTTCTTATGCGCCTGGACAAAAAAGTTTACCAGCTCCATGATCTGGAAACTGAAATGTCTGCCAGCCCGGAATTGATTCACACGGATATGTCGCGGCTGGATGCGCTCAATCAGGAATTGGAGCAGTGCCTGGATTCACTGCCGCCCTCTGCCCGCGGCACCGGCTCCTGGCGGCTGGTTCACCAGACACTTTCCGCCTATCAGCAGGCGATTGCCCAGGAAACGCTGCTTTACTTGATCGGGCAGCCCGCGCAGGCGCGGCAGACCCATGATGAGCGAGTCAACGTGGCCGCCGACACTCTGGCGACTGCAATCCATTCGGCGGATCAAACCAACAACGCTGAGGCTGTTCTGGCAAACCGCGTGGCCGATGTGGGAACCGGCGGCGTTCTGATGGGAGCGGCGCTGCTGCTGTTTATTTTGGTTCGCCGGTTTGAGGGGGCAAGAAGGCGCGGAACGCGGCTGGCGACAGAGCAGGATACGCTGCGCCGGAGTGAGCAGCGCTTTCGTGCGCTGATCCGAAATGCCTCGGATGTCATCGCCATCGTGACGCCGGACGGGACATTTTGTTATCTCAGCTCCGCCGTGAATCATGTGTGGGGATGTGATGCCGAGACCCTCGAGGGAACCAGCATTTTTGCGCTTTTGCACCCGGAGGATGCCGAGCGATTTCAGGCGCTGATTGCCCAGGCACAGGCCGCCCCGGAAGTATGCCTGACAGCGGAATTGCGGCTGCATCCTGCGGGCGGGGAATGGCGCGTCTTTGAAGTGGTGCTGACCGATTTGCCGGCGGAGCCGGGCATTGAAGGCATTGTGCTGACCTGCCGCGATGTCAGCGAGCGCAAGGCCTTTGAAGAGCATCTTGCTCATCAGGCGTTCCACGACTCGCTGACTCATCTTCCCAATCGCGCCCTGTTTATGGAGCGGCTGGGACATGCGCTGGCACGCTCGGGCCGGCAGGGAACCACGGTCGGCGTTTTGTTTCTCGACCTGGACAACTTCAAAGTCGTCAACGACAGCCTGGGGCATGAAGCGGGCGACCGCCTGCTGATCATGGTGGCGGAGCGCCTCAGCGCCTGTCTCCGTGTCGGAGATACCGTTGCCCGTCTGGGCGGGGATGAGTTCACCATTCTTTTGGAAGACCTGACCGGGGAAGAACAGCTTCACGGCCTGGCGGAACGTCTTATTGAAGCGCTGCATACACCGATTTCGCTGGCCGACCGGGAAATTGTCACATCCGGCAGCCTGGGCATTGCCAGCGCCCGAGGGGGAAGCCGCTCTCCTGACCAACTCGTGCGGGACGCGGATACGGCGATGTATCAGGCCAAAACCAGTGGGAAGGCGCGGGCGGTCGTATTCGACAGCCGGATGAACATGCAGGCGATGGACCGGCTGGAAATGGAAATCGCTCTGCGCCGGGCGCTGGAAAGCGGCGAAGAGCTGCGCGTTTTTTACCAGCCTATTATGGGGCTGGCCTCGTCCCAGATTCACGAAGTGGAAGCGCTGGTGCGCTGGCAGCATCCTGAGCATGGGCTGATCCTGCCCGGCGCATTTATTCCAATGGCGGAAGAAACCGGGCTGATCCTGCCGCTGGGACGCTGGGTGCTGCGCCAGGCCTGCCGGCAGGGGCGCCAGTGGCAGCTTCAGTATCCTGACGAGGCCCCGCTGACGGTCAGTGTCAATGTTTCCGCGCATCAGCTTCAGCAGCCTGATCTGGTCTTCCAGGTCATCTCTGCGCTGAAGGAGTCGGGTTTGTCGCCCGAGTTCTTGAAGCTGGAAATCACGGAAAGCGTGATGATGCAGGACACAGAAACAATTATCTCCCGGCTGCTGGAGCTTCGAAACCTGGGCGTGCGTCTGGCGGTGGATGACTTCGGTACAGGCTACTCGTCGATGGCCTACCTCAGCAGCCTGCCGCTGGACACGCTCAAGATTGACCGCTCTTTTGTTACCAAAATGACCGGCAGTGAAGACGATGCCGCCATTGTGCGCGCCATTGTGACGCTGGCGAAGACGCTGAACCTGCGGATTACCAGTGAAGGCATCGAGACATCGGATCAGCGGGTGCAGCTTCTGGCGCTGGGCTGTGATCTCGGCCAGGGCTATTTCTTTGACCGTCCGATGCCGGCGGAAAGCCTGGGCCACTTGCTGGCGCTGCGCCATCTGGCGGAGCCGGGCCTGCTTCAAGCGGCGTAACGCGCTTCTTTCCGCGCTTAGCGGAAAGCGCGGAAGCCTCGTTAATTTATCAACGAGATGAATAGCGCAACGTCTTTCCGAAGACGTTATATTGTCAGTTTTGCGGGTATAATACAGGTAACACTGAGCCAGTTCAGAGCAAGAGACTTAACGGGTTGATAGGCTGAAATCGTTAATCCTGCCTATCGTAAAATCTTGCGGGTTGCTCCGTAAATAGAAGTTGTCGATAACAACTTGCTTGAAACACAGCAGGTCTGCGACACAACCACCCTGGGATAACATGGTGTCGGTTGCAAGACCGTAGAAGCCCGCGCATTTATGCGCGTGGAGTTGTCACAAACACTCTCCAGCGGGTATAATCAAACGGCAAAACGTATGGCGGCAGGCTTGGGCGGAAACACTTCCGCCGAAGCCTTTTTGTGCGTCACAGGTGTTCCTAGAAAGAAGTACACAGCGCATATGGATTTACGAGAACTGCCCGGTCTGGCCGAAGATTACCCGGCCTATCAGGAACTCCGAACAGCGGTCGCGGCAGGCGGCGTCACGCAGCTTGAGGGGTTGTCCCTGCCCGCCAAAGGCTGGCTGCTGGCACAGCTTCAGCGGGATACAAACCGGCCTCTGGTCGTGGTGTCTTACAACCCCGAACAAGCCGGGCGGCTGTGCGCTGATCTGGCCCGTTTCGGAGTGGCCGAAGACGCGCTGACCAATCTGGTCTCGTCCACCGAGACGCTGATTTTTGCTGAAGGCGCGCCGGATTTGGCACAGCTCGGCCAGCGCGTGGCCGCTCTGCAAAAACTGGCACATGGGCAGGCCCGTGTCACTGTTGGCTCTGTCGGCGCGTGGCTTCAGCGCACGGTTTCTCCTGATCGCCTGAAAGACCGCCGTCTCCGTCTGGCTGCTGGCGAAACGGTGGACATCGGCGATCTGGAAAAGATGCTGCTGGAATTCGGCTATGAGCGGGTGGAAGCGGTGGAGCAGGCCGGGCAGTGGACCCGGCGCGGCGGCATTTTTGACCTTTTTCCCGGTGATGCCCGCCTGCCGTTTCGCATCGACTTCTTTGGCGACGACATTGAAAGCATCCGTCCCTTTGACGTCGAAACCCAGCGCTCCGTCGGCAAATCCGAAGCTTTGACCATTGCCGCCGTGCGCGAAATTCCCTGGGACGACGCGGCCATTGCCGGGGCCATTGCCCGTTTGCAAAAAGAACTGCCGTCTCGCGCAAATGCCCTGCGAAAGGCGAACCTGGATGACCGGGGAGCCGAACACGCGGAGCGGCTGGAAGAGCGGGTGGAAGGCGACATCGCGCAGCTACGCGCGCATACGCCGTTTGACGCGCTGGAATACTATCTGCCTTATCTGTATCCCGATGAGACTGTCTGTGCGCTGGATTATCTTCCTGCCGACGCCATTCTGATATTGGATGAGCCGACTCAGGCCAAAGCCCGCTGGGAGCAGCGCGAAGGCGAAATCGCCGAAATTTTAGAAGCCCGCGCCGCGCGCGGCGAGTATCTCACCGCCGCCATGCCCCATGCCTGCGGCTTTGAGACACTTATCAAGGCTATGCCGAAGTCTGAGGCAACTGTGCTGTTGTCTTTGCTAGGGCGCGGCCTCGACGGGGTCAAAATCGACAAATCCATCCCCACGCAGGCCGGGGCGATGGAGAACTTTGCCGGGCGGCTCCCGGCATTTTTCGAGGCGATAGACGGCTGGCTCGGTGCGCGCTTCCGCTGCATCCTTGTTACTGAACAGGCCGAGCGTCTGCGGCAGATACTGGCCGAACACAAACTGCCGGTGTCGCCGTCTGACCGGCTGGAACCGGGCGGCGAAGCAGGCGTGTTTGTCCTGCCCGGCTCCCTGCTCGGCGGGTTCAAGCTGCCGGAAGCCAATTTGATGCTGGCGACCGATACGGACATTTTCGGCCACCGGGCGCATCAAAAGCCGCAAAAGCGGGCCTTCAAAGAGGGCCTGAAGATCACGTCCTATCTGGAGCTGCGCGAAGGCGACTACGTGGTTCATATCAATCACGGCATCGGGCGCTACGCGGGCATCACGCGCATGAAGGGCGCGGACGGAGCCGAGCGCGATTATCTGCTGCTGGAATACGATGCCGGGGACAAAGTGTATGTCCCGACGGATCAGGTGGACCGCGTTCAAAAATACATCGGCTCTGCCGACGCCCCGCCGACCGTCACGCGCCTGCACACCGGCGACTGGGCCAGAGCCACCACGCGGGCCAAAAAGCAGGTGCAGGAAATGGCCGCCGACCTGATCAAGCTGTATGCCGCCCGCAAAGCCGCGACGGGCCATGCCCTGCCGCCCGACACGCCCTGGCAGACCGAGATGGAAGATGCGTTTCCTTACGAAGAGACGCCCGACCAAATGGCGGCGATTGAAGACGTCAAGAAGGACCTGGAAGACGATAAGCCGATGGACCGGTTGATCTGCGGCGATGTCGGCTACGGCAAAACCGAAGTTGCTATCCGCGCGGCTTTCAAAGTCGTCAATTCAGGCCGTCAGGTGGCTGTGCTGTGTCCCACTACCATTCTGGCCCAGCAGCATCTCGGCACGTTTCGAGAGCGTTTGGCGGCCTATCCCGTGAAGATTGAAATGCTGTCCCGGTTTGTTTCCAAAGCCGAGGCGACTCAGACGCTGCGGGGCCTGGAAGAAGGCACGGTCGATATCGTCATTGGGACGCATAAAATTCTTTCCAAAGACGTCAAATTTCACAAGCTGGGCCTTTTGGTAGTCGACGAAGAGCAGCGGTTCGGGGTGACACACAAAGAGCGCATCAAGCAGATGAAGAAAAACGTGGACGTGCTGACGCTGACGGCGACGCCCATTCCGCGCACCCTGCATATGTCCCTGTCGGGCATTCGCGACATGTCGCTGATTGACGATCCGCCGGAAGGCCGGATGGCGATCAAAACTTACGTCAAAGAATACGACGACGAACTGGTGCGCGAAGTGATTTTGCGGGAGCTGGACCGGGACGGCCAGATTTATTTTCTGCACAACCGCGTCGAAAGCATTTCGCACGTCGCGGAAAAAATCCGCCGCCTGGTGGCGTCTGCCCGCGTCGAGATCGCGCACGGACAGATGCACGCGGATGACCTCGAAGACATCATGCTGCGCTTTGAGAACAAAGAATTTGACGTGCTGGTCTGCACGACTATTGTGGAAAGCGGCCTGGACATTCCCAATGTCAACACAATCATCGTGGACAATGCCGATAGGCTCGGCCTCGCCCAGTTGTATCAGCTTCGAGGCCGCGTGGGCCGCTCCCGCCGCCAGGGGTATGCCTATTTGCTGTATCGGAAAGATAAACAGCTCTCCGATGTCGCCGAAAAGCGCCTGAGCGCCCTGCGCGAGTTTTCCGACCTCGGCAGCGGCTACAAAGTTGCCTTGCGCGATTTAGAAATACGCGGCGCGGGCAATCTGCTGGGCGCGGCCCAGTCCGGCACGGTGTCCACCGTGGGCTTTGACTTATACACACAATTGCTGTCGCAGGCGATCAATGAAATGCGCGGCGAGCCGAGTGAGGGTGAATTCGAGCTGCCCCACGTGAGCCTGCCGCTGGACGCGCTCATTCCCAGCGCTTATATTCCCAGCGAAGCCGAACGCATCCTGATGTACAAAAAGCTCACGGCGGTTCGCAAAGCCGAAGACGTGCAGCGTGTTCAGGACGAACTGGAAGACCGTTACGGCGACCCGCCTCGCCCGGTTTGGAATTTATTGTCCCTGCTGCGTCTGCGCCTGCGCTGCGCGGAGGTCGGCATTAGTGCGATTGTCGCCGAAAAACGCCGCGTTGCGATCCGCTTTTCGGGAACGCATCTGACCCAGGAGATTATTCGCAAATTGGCCCGCCACCATATGCAGCACCAGTTTCTCCCCGATGTCGTGTTTCTGGCCGTCCCCGACACGCCCGCGCGAATGCTGACGGTGGTGGAAGAAATGGTCGAAGTGGTAGCCCAGGTTCTGCCGCCGAAACTGGTGGAAGAAGTCAAAAAAGCGTCGCCGAAAGCGATCACCGCCTTTCTGGACGAGCCGGAAAAAGACAAAGCGCCGAAGCCCAAGCCCGAAAAGCCGAAAGCGCCTGCGGTGGATGAATCTCAAACCCGCAACCTCGTGACCAACCAGATTTCGAGCCGCCGTCGGGGAACTTACACGCGAGGGCGGTGATGGCTGTGCAGCAGGTTGTTACACAAATTGCCGGGCAACAAAATACCCGTCCCCTGGACGTTCGGCGCAGCCCCCCAGACGGGTATTTTAATGCCCGGCTAAACTGCCTTGTCGCAGTGTAAAACTAAGAAAGAACACCCTATGCGCCTGCTTATGTGTCCGCCGGAACATTTTGACGTGACTTACGAAATCAATCCCTGGATGCGGATCGCCAACGGGCCTCATCCGCAGAATTCAAAGCAGCAGTGGCAGGCTTTGTACACGATTTTGCGGGAAAAAGTCGGGGCCGATGTGTCCCTCGTGCCGCCGCAGCCGGGTCTGCCCGATATGGTATTTACGGCGAACGCAGGCCTGGCTAAAGGGAATTTCTTTGTGCCGTCGCGTTTCCGTCCGGTGGAGCGTCAGGGAGAAGTGGCGTTTTTTATCCAGTGGATGCTGGAAAACGGCTTTCAATTAAAGCCGCTCACGGAAACGGTTGCCGGGTCGTTTGAGGGCGAAGGCGACGCGCTGTTTTATGGTGATGTACTGCTGGCCGGATTTGGGCAGCGTTCCGATGAAACTGCCTGCCGGGGGGTAGGGGAGATGCTGGGCGTGGATGTTCTGCCCCTGCGCCTCACGGATAGCCGCTGGTATCATTTAGACACCTGCTTGATCCCCGTGTCGCCGGAACTGCTGGCCTATTACCCGCCGGCCTTTGACCCGGCGGCGAACGCGGCTATAGAGAACCTGCCGGGCGACAAAATACTCCTGACTGAAAGCGATGCGCTGCGCTTTGGCGGCAATGCCGTTGTGCTGGGCAGTCAAATTGTGATGAACAGCGGCTGCGAAGCGCTGGCGTCTGATCTCAGAGCGCGCGGGTGCGAAGTCTGGGAAACCGACCTGTCCGAGTTTATCAAAGCAGGCGGCTCGGCGAAGTGCCTGGTGCTGGCCTTAGACCATTGAACTTTCGTCAAAATTTTATCAGCGGCGACGCGGCATAGTTTGCCAGAAGATCGGCGGGATCGTTATAAACTGCCCGCGCCCCCTTCAAATCCGGCGCGGCCCAGCCGCCGCAGCGAACACCCAAAATGCCCACACCGGCTTTCTGCGCGGATTGAACGTCATAAGGCGTATCGCCGAGCATCAGCACGGCGTCCGGCGCGAGGCCGGATTTTTTCAGCGCGGCCTGGAGAATGTCCGGGGCCGGCTTGGACTGAGCGGCATCTTCCGAAGTCGCAATCACAGAAATCAATTCCGCCGCGCCGGTCAGCGTCAGCAGCGGTTGGGCTTCGTCGCGCTTGGCCGAAGTCGCGACGACTAATTTCAAGCCGTCGCCGTGCAGCCGGGTCAGCAATTCTTTGACCTGTGGGAAAGCCTTCAAAGCCGGCAGGTACTTTTCTTTCAAAATCTTGCCGCGTGTTTCGCTGATGGCTCGCCCCTGCGGACTGTCACTTTCAAGATGGGCGACGGCAGGCAGCAAATTATCGCCGCCCATGCCGACGGCTTCGCGAATTTTAGTGTAACTAATCTCCACCCCGTGCGCCTGCATGGCCTCCATCCAGGCGCGGGTGTTGGCATCGTTGCTGTCAATCAGTGTACCGTCAATGTCCAGCAGAATGCCGCTGAGAGTTGGCATAAAACCCCGCTTTCAAAAAGAAGGCGGGCAGCAAAAGCCGCCCGCCTTTGGAGGTGCGCGTTACCGCGTGCCGCCGAGTGTTGTGGTGCGGGCTGAATCGAGTGTGTCGTCCTCATCCAGATTTGTGACATCGGCGGTGCGCGTCGTGTCCAAAGTCTCCACCTCAACATCGGTGCGCCGCACGGTATCATGCACGGTTTCGGTGCGGTCGGTCGCGGTTTTGCCGACGACAACTTCCTCCACGACGCGCGCTTCCTTGGCGACTACGGGAACTTCCGTCGTTTCCGTCAGTTCCATTGTGCCTTCCTTAAACGCGGAAAAATCGTCGCCGGACACAGCGCGATCCGCCGGGCGGCGATCTACCGTGACATGCTCCTCGTGCAGCGTAACACTTTGCTCCACAGGCCGCTCTGTGACATAGGTACGAATTCGCGCGCCGCCGCTTTGCACCTGCCGCTTGCCGACAGCCAGTTCTTCTTCGACAATGGGAATAACCGTCTCACCTGCCGCCGCAGGAGCGGCGCGATAGGTGTCACGCTCTCGGGTGATGTCCTCCGAAGCAAAGTGCGAAGCCGCAGGGTCATAACCCGTGTAGCCGGCGCTGCGATAGGATGCTCCGCGCTGGTCAATGTCCACCGCTCCGTCCCGATCCAGAATACCGGCGGCCTCGGTCGCTTCGTCGTCCGACGTGGCAACCGTCACCAGCGTTCCGCCCCGGCGGACGCCTTCCGCATAATATTCGGCATGTTCTTTCGGGACACCGAGGTGCGTCAGCGCGCCGATCAAGCCGCCTGCCGCCGCTCCGACCGCGGCCCCGACCACTGTGCTGCCCAGCACGCTGCCCAGCGCAGCGGCCAGTGGGCCGGCGGCCAGCACCGGGCCAATGCCAGGAATGGTTAATGCGCCGAGGCCGACCAGCAGACCAACGACGCCGCCGACGCCCGCGCCGATCCCGGCATCTTTGCCGGCTGCCTCACCCGTCCCCAATTCGGAGCTGGTCAGCTTGGAATTGCCGAAATTGGAGCCATCTCCGGTGTAGCCGCTCGCCGTTTGATTGGCGGCCAGGCTGATGTCACTGCGCGAGAACCCGGCGTCGACCAGGTCCTGCACGACGCTTTGCGCGTCATTGAAATCATCGAATAATCCGACCACTGTTTTTGCCATGGTGTGATCCTTTCGCCTACTGTTTGTTTGCTTGAAATGTTTGGGCATGTATCCGGCATAATGTTCCCGGCGAATAATCCGCGTAAACGAAGCAGGCATAATAAATGGCTGAAATAATGCTTGACATAGTCTGCTATTCGTGTTACATTGGTATCAACGCTGAACGCCGGGCGTTTTTGTGACCACTTGGTTCCAGAGGAACGCCATGCACATGCCGCTTGCTGTCCGCCGCTTGCTGTCCGCCGCTTGCTGTCCGCCGCTTGCTGTCCGCCGCTTGCTGTCCGCCGCTTGCTGTCCGCCGCTTGCTGTCCGCCGCTTGCTGTCCGCCGCTTGCTGTCCGCCGCTTGCTGTCCGCCGCTTGCTGTCCGCCGCTTGCTGTCCGCCGCTTGCTGTCCGCCGCTTGCTGTCCGCCGCTTGCTGTCCGCCGCTTGCTGTCCGGCTAATCTGGCTCCTCTGCACTTTGCCTAGCTTTGCCCAATCTGTCCCACAACCCGTCAGCATGGCCGTCGGCACGGACGGACTGACCCGCCTGCTTTGGAACAATCCCGACGGCAACAACGATGCCGCCCTCTGGCGCATCAATGCCGATAGCTCCGTCACTCCCATCACCTTTGGCCCCTACCCTGGATGGACGCCCACCGCCCTCGCGATAGATTCCAACAACGCCTCCCGCATTCTCTGGAACTACACCGACAGAACTATGTCCCTCTGGAAGTTCAACGAAACCACCGGAACCTTCACCAGCGCAAACTACGGCCCCTACCCTGGATGGACGGCTACCAGCCTCGGCACGGGCGGCAACAACATTCCCCGCGTGATGTGGACAAACACCAACGGAGCCATGTCCCTGTGGACAAATGCCGACGTGTCCGCCGCCGGGCCGACCTTTGGCCCTTATCCTGGTTACACCGCGTCTTTCCTGGCCGTCGGCAGTAACAACATTCCGAGTGTTTTGTGGACAAATACGAACGGTACGGTTTCGCTCTGGCCCAATGCCGACACGTATGCCACTTCCCCCAGCTATTTCAATTACCCTGCCGTGGCCGGATACACCCCCCTGGGCATGAGCAATGACGCGGGCGGCGGCCTGCACATTCTGTGGAACCATCCCAGTGACAGCACGGTATCTTTGTGGAGCATCAAGTACGACGGCACGTACACAGCGCACAGCTTTCCCTATCCTTCCGGCTATGCTCCCAAGTCCCTGAGCGCGGCCTCGCTTCAGGTAATGGCCGGCCCTGGCGGGATTGTGCCTCAAAACAGCTATATGAACTTGATGTGGGTCAATCCTACGACCGGGGATGTGCTGATCCAGACCATCGCCGCGAGCGGCGCGGTGATTGCCTCTACGCCGGTTTCGCACATTCCCGGCCAGAACCTGCCGCCGGTGTCGCATGGGACATACACTGTCACCTACAGCGGCGGCACAGGCATGATCGGTTCGGGCGGTGTTCCCAATGCTTTCACCCAGAGCGGCAATGTTTATAGCGCCTCGGTCACTGCCTACGGCGGCAGCGATTCCGGCTCGGTGCAGTGCAACGGGCCTTTGACAGCGACCTTTACCTGGGTACCTGCCCCCGGCTATCCCAATTCCCCGCCGCCTTCGCAGGTGATAGTCGCCCAGACCTGCACTTCTTCCTGGTATGTGAGCGGCTCGGCGGCAGGCTTTACCGGCTCGTGCAGCAGCGGCCTGGGAACGCAGGATGGGCCGCTTTCCGGGGTGCAGTCGGACTCGGTAAGCGGCAAATCGGCTACCATCATCGCCAACCCCGGTCAGAGGTTTGTGGTCAGCCCGGCGTGTAATCCTTCGGCGGTCATCAGCAACCCGAATTCGCAGTGCAGTGGCTTCAATGCTTCCGTCACCTACAGCGCCTATATTATCTCTCCCGCTTTGACCGTAGACCAGGATCAGCAGGTGTTCGCCCCTGCGCCTACCACGCTTCTCTCAGCCACGATTAGTAATGCTCCGGGGTTGACAGTGGATTGGGTCGAAATTAGTGTGGATGGCGCAGTCCCGATTGCGGCGACGGTGACACCCGGCAACCCGAACAATTATTTCGTCTATTGGACACAGACGAGCGGCAATCCCAGAGAACACACAATCAAAGCCACTGCTCAACTCCATAATGCGACCGCAACGATTCTTCTGAATTCCACAGATTCCCAGGGCAACGGACGACCTGCCGACGACATCGTTGCCGATGTGCGGCTTCAATCGCTGAAATTCAACAACAATATCCCCCTCATGCAGAACACGACGACGCCCGTGCCGACGCCGGAGTTTACCTGGACTTCCGCCAGCAACAATCCGGCCACGTCCAACCCAGCGGCCTATATTCAAGGCAAATCAGTCAACTTCACAATGCTGCTGGGTTCCTCCACAGGCGCGGCTTTGACTGCAAGCGCGACTATGGGTTACGCTCTCAAACTCCAGGCTACGCCCAATACGACCAATCCGACGACGCACCAAGCCGATCCTGCCCTCACACTCTACGACAACACGACCGGCGCTCCATTTACGCCGACACCCTGCGGTAGTTCCACAACGATTGCCGCGACCACGGTTCTAGATAGTTGGGTGGCAAAATATCCGACGAGTTTTTCCGCGCTCAATTTGTATGTGAAATTCACACAGTTGCCTACGCCTGTCTGGAGGCAGATCGAAACTTATGCATCTTCCAGCAGTCCATTCGGTAACAACATATATGCCGTCCTCGCCACGCCGACCGCGCCTATGAGTTCGCCCTGGGTCGGCGTTCTCGATGACGCCTGTGTTTGGGCAGCACGAACAACGACCGCAACGAGCGCGACTACAGCTCTCGTAACAAACGAATATAATAACGCTCACTACAATGGCGGTAAACCAGCGTTTACTGATCCATTTACAGACACACAGGAGACATTCCATCTTTCAAATTTCCTAAGCAATACAATGCCTTACCCCTTGTACGGGCAGTGCAATGACTTGTCGGACTTCCTGGTATGCTTGAGCAATGCGATAGGTGCGAGGCCGCTAAAATCGCAGCGTTCCGTAAGCGTTGCGGAATACAATGCTGGGTCCCATTTCTATACAAATCCAATCACTGCGCCTCCTGATCAAGTAGCGGCAGATGCTAAACCGTTTCCAGGCGGTTGGGCATACCATCAGTGGGCTAACGATACTGGAATATTTGATGCTTGCTTAAGGTTTGGAGGAGTAACCGCTCCAATAGACATGGCTGGCCCAGCTTATGGGACGACCTATAATACAGACTTGGTGGCTTCATACCTGCATTTCTTCACTCCGCCAGCCCTGCCCAGCGCGGACTGGGATCCTTTGGCAGCCTTTACACCAACTATCGCTAATTAATGTTCTAAATTAAATGGAGGCATTACATGGCAAGTTCACGCTTTAATATGACTTGGCTCATTGCTTGCGGACTTTTGGTTGGCCTGACATTCTCAGGTCAATCTGCCCCACCAATGGTTGCGCCGCAACAATTACAGGCATTGCTTCCCAATGAAAGTAATCTGCAAGGTTTTACTCGCCTGCGACCTGCTGGTGAATTGGGAACTCAGCCTCTGTCACCAGCTACTTATATCGAAGATAAAACAGTTATTAATAGCGACGCGACCCAATGGCTTTATGGATGGGCACCATTGCCTGATCATCCAGGTAGCTTCAGTCAGATTATGAGGTCTCTGTATAGTGAAAACGGAAGCTATCAAATTACTATAACATTGAATGTCTGCGGGTCATCTGAGGTCGCGACTGATGAGGTAACACAGTTCTTGAACGGCTGTTCTACTCGTTTTCAGAAGGGCTCATTCAACGCTCAAACAATAAGTATAGGCGACGAGTCATGGGTCAATCCAAGCGGGTACAGTACCCTGATTTTTCGGGCAGGCAATACTGTTATCCTTATCGACGGTACTCGTTCCCAACTCGCAAGTCAAGTCGGATATGACCCACCCTTTCCCACTGCGGCAGTAGAAGCAGTCGCCTACCAAATCCTGCTTCGCGCCTCCCAACAGCCGGAACTGACAGGGGTGACGCCGGAGCAGGCGCAGGTTGCTGTCAACGGCCACGCCTTGCCCAAAGGGGCCATGCGTGTCGCTGGGCAGACTTATGTACCCGTGCAAGCATTCGCCAAAGCGATGGGGCTGACGACGGGGTGGAACGCGAAAACAGGAGCCTTGACGCTGACCGGGCCGCAGCAAAAGCCAATCGCGCTGACGGCGGGCAGTACGGCAGTGACGATAGGCGGGATCAAGGCCGCCGCGCTGCAAACGCCGGTTCTCAAGCAGGCGGGGGAGCCGGTGATGACGCTGGCGGACTTGCGGACTTTGACGGGCGGGCGCGTCACCGAGCGCATCGAAAAGATGGTTCCGGGCAGGGCATAGATAAAAAGGGAAAAGCAGGTAAGAGGGTAGGGGCAGGGCTTGTCCCTGCCCTCTTTTTTTGTCTAAAAATTGGGGATTATTAGCAGCAAGGCCCCGGCTTTAAAGACCGGGGCAGCGCGCCGCTTTGAGTGAAATCGGGTTTGTCGGGTTGTTTCTAGTTGCGATCAGCCGCTTTGACTTGGCGCTTGCGGCGCAGGTACAGACCGCTCGCCGCGATGCCCAGGCAGGACAGGATCGCCGGCATACCCGGCTCCGGCACCGGCTGCACTCCGCCAGGCCCGTTGCCGCCGGGGGCTTCATACACATAATCCTGCATATGGCAGCCGGGAGACGATTGCGGGGCTTGAATCCAGGTCGCGGTATTGGATTGGTAGCCGGTCTGAGCGCTCGCCAGCCCTTCATAGTAATTGACCAGGCTGTTTTCCCCGCCGAGGCCGCTGGCCTGCACCTGGCCCGTCGAGAGGCCGTCGCCGCCGTCGGTCACGATGTCCCAGATGCTCAGATTAACTGCCGTTAAGTTGTCGGTCGGATCAGTATCTTTAGTGCCGCTGAATGAAGCCGCACCCAGGTAATTATCGGCCAGCCAGGCCACTTCGCCGGCCCGCGCCGAGGCCTGCGTTGCTGTCACCGTCACGGAACCCAAATCGTTGGTCGTAATGGCCGAAGCCAGGCCGCCTTTGTAGTAGCTGCCGGACAGGGGGCCGGCAGCATCGGTAATATGATACTGCGTGTTGGCCGTATAGGTATCTTTGTCATGAATCTCGTGGCTGACATCCACGCAGAAAATGTTGATCGGCGTGCTGCCCAGCGTTCCATGATACTGTCCCGCATAGACGTTCTCAAAGTTTTTGCCGCCGTCATCGCTGACCGACACGATTTGCGATCCCGGAGTCGCGCCGGAATACGTGAATGTCTGTGCGTGGGCTGCGGTTGCCCCACCAAGAATTGCGACCAGGACCGCAGCGGATAAACCAACCTGAGTTTGAGAAAATAAAGACATCTTACTGCTCCTTTAACTGAACCGAGAAAGTTTTTTGTTGACAGCAACACATACTGCACAAGCCGCGCCAAAGTGGCAATAATTGGCAAAAACAGGTAAGAGTAGCAGGAAAAGGCAAGTAGTTTGGCGGGGCGGCTCTTGACATCAAGGGGGCTAATCTGGTAAATTCTCCTCCCCGCGCCCCCTGGCTGCCACCCTGGCAGCAAGGGCATTTTGTGTTTTGAAGGGCCATCATGGAGATAACAACGACGGATAAATCACCGATGGACGCAGGCTTGGCCGACTGGCGCAACGATGCCCTCAGCGAAACCCTGCGCGCCGAAGCCTTTGGAGACAACTGCGAGGATGCCCTGCTGCGCGAGATTCGCCGCTTTCGGCCCGGCGGCTCGACTTTGATGATGTATCTGGACCGGGTGCAGCTTCGTCAGTTTCTGGACGCGGAAGCCGGCCCGGTTCGCAGCCTGACACCCGGTTCTGATGGTTTTCGCGGCCATGCGGGGGAAGAAGAAGTCGTGCCGTATCTGGGCTGGTGGGCCGCAGAGTGGCGGGGGATGCCGCTGGAAGTCGCCCTGGTTCCCGGCGGGGCGCGGACAGGTTATGTTTTGCTGATGGCCGATGCCCCGGAACCGCTGGCCGAGTTTGCGTCTGTGATGGCCGCATTTGTCAGCCGCCCGACGGGCCGCTGCCTGCGCTATATGCACGGCTGGGAAAACGCGCCGGACATGGATCGAGAAATCGGCAAGGTAACATGGGACGACGTTGTTTTGCCGCCCGACACGCTGACGCGCATCAAAGAAGCCGTCGAGGGATTTGTTCGCAATCGTTCGGCGTATGCGGCTCTGGGGTTTGCCTGGCGGCGCGGCGTACTGCTGGTCGGACCGCCCGGCACGGGAAAAACGATGATCTGCAAAGCGGTCGCAGCGGCCCTGCCCGATCTGCCGTTTTTGTATGTCCGCGATTTGCAGCAGCGCAGCCATGATGACGCCGTGCGAACAATCTTTCAGCGCGCCCGCCAGCTTGCCCCGTGCATTCTGGCCTTTGAGGATTTGGACGGGCTGGTTCACGAAGACAATCGCACCGTCTTTTTGAACGAACTGGACGGCTTTCAGAACAACGAGGGCCTGCTTGTCATCGCCTCGTCCAACCATCCGGGGCGCATTGATGAAGCCCTGCTCAAGCGTCCTTCGCGCTTTGACCGCGTGTTTCATATCGGCCCACCTGCTCCCCCGGAGCGGCGCGAGTTCTGCCTGCGCCTGCTGTCTCGCTCGTCGCTGACGGATCGGCTGGCTCCGACGTTTGATGCGGCGGCTCTGGCCCAGTCGGTGGCCGAGCGCACGGAAGGCTTCACGCCCGCCTATTTGAAAGAAGCCTTCGTCTCCGCCGCCCTTCAGCGCGCCCAGGACGGGGCTGCCGTATTGGATAATGACTTCGCCGCCGCCGTCTTGCAGCAGGTGGACGAGCTGCGTTCCCACCTCAAGCGCATGGACGACCCGGAAGCCCTCGCAGAACTCACCGCCAGCGGCAGCGCCCTAGGATTTCGGCATTAGGTACAAAGCAAAATGCCTCTGATTATCCTGAAACTTGTATCAGATTGGATAGCGGTATGACTGTGCCAAAGGGTAGGACGATTTCGAGGAAGCTGTTTATCCCGGTGTTGTGCGGGCTAATCGCGGGGTTTCCCTTTTCGGCTCTTTCACTTTATATCGCAGATGGAAGGCAATATCGCGCGAACATTTTGGAATCGGAACTCAGCAAGGAGTTTATCAAAAACCATATTGTGCAAGGCTGCTCTTTGCCGGCACTGATGAACTATCTGAAAAAGCGTCACGTTGAGTCTGTGAAAGACCCGGACGGCGGCCCATATATTTGTGGGTTTATGGGGGTCAAAGACATCAGAGTACTCCACGACGAGGCTCTGGTTAAGTTTGAAGTCTCAGCAGATCAAAAAGTTGTGTCGTACTCGTTTGTGCCTGATTCAACTGGCAAATGGTCCGCGACCCAAACCGGCCTTTGACCTCTTTGCAGTTTCCCTCAGATTTCGGCACTGAATGGCTTTGCTGCGAATTCATGGTATACTTTTGCTATGAGGCGACGCGATTGGCGCATCTGGGGAGCAGTCCTGCTCTGGCTGCTGGGAATGGTTCCGGCAAACGCGCTAGGGATGCCCGCGCCGTGCTGCCGCGCCATGCAAACGGCTGTCGCAGTCCATTCCTCGCCTATGCCTTGCTGTACTCCCCGGCCCGCAGTCGGGCGGCTGCCTGCGTGCTGCCTGCCGGGCCATTCGGTTGCAGCTCTCACAGCATCGCGTCGTTTCGCGCTGCCCATGCCGAACTTGGACTACGCTCAGATACCAGTTCTACTGCTGGGGCTGAACGCCGAAGGGTTGGAAACAATCCAGCCTAATGCCATTTCGCTCTCGAACCCCCTGCCGCGCGGCTGTCACGGGCCGCGCGCACCCCCGTTTTCCTCCTGAAACCGCGCTTTGAGCGCCTGAAATCATTCAACTTTACTTTTACTTTCATCAGGAGAAATTCATGAAACCTATGCTCACTCTTGCCGCTCTGCTGGCAGCGCTTGCTTTCGGCGGCTCACCGACTGCTCACGCGGCGACGCCCGCGCACGTCAAAACGGCTTCGGTCAAAGTGGTTGTCGCTAAAGTGGCAACGGTCAAAGCGGCGGCTACGCATACGGCGAAAGCGTCCGCCTGTTGTGCGGGCGGCGATTGCTGCGCCAGTAGCAACTGCTGTGCAATGCCCGGATGCTGCCAGCCCAGCGGTTCGTGCTGCGATGCTGCCGACGGCATTTGCACTTCTGCCTGCGGCTGCCTGGCGATGAGCTGCTGCAAGTAGTTTCGTCACCCAAAACGGCCCATGCTTTTTGTGAGCGTGGGCCGTTTTTCTTGTCTTCATTGGCCTCTCTGCTTGACATTTACTGCCAGATATGCCATAATACTAACACGATTAAGCATTGACTTTGTGTAAAGGATAAGCTATGGCTGACGAAGAATTTCCCGCCCCCGATTTCACCCCCGAACTCCCGTCCGACGCGCCCGAAACCGAGACGGCTACCGGTTTGATGGCCCTCCCGCCCACGCAGATGTCGGCGGGTTTGGAAGTCATCAATATCAGCGTCGAAGACGAGATGCGCCAGTCGTATCTCGCCTACGCCATGTCTACCATCATCGCCCGCGCCCTGCCGGACGTGCGCGACGGCCTCAAGCCCGTCCACCGCCGCATTTTGATGGCAATGAGCGACCTGAACCTGACCCCCGCCGGACAGCACCGTAAATCCGCCAAAATCGTTGGGGAGTGCATGGGTAACTATCACCCGCACGGCGACGTGGCCCTGTACGCGACGATGGTTCGCATGGCGCAGGATTTCAACATGCGCTACACGCTGGTAGATGGGCAAGGCAACTTTGGATCGATTGATGGAGACCCGCCTGCGGCTCAGCGATATACTGAGGCGCGGATGTCTCCGTTTGCGATGGAAATGCTGCAAGACCTGGACCGGGACACGGTAGACTGGACGGAAAATTATGACCAGACCCGGCGCGAGCCGATGGTGCTGCCGTCCAAATTCCCCCATCTGCTTTGTAATGGCGGGTCGGGTATTGCCGTCGGCATGGCGACCAACATTCCGCCCCAGAACCTGCGCGAAATTGCAGATGGCCTGGTGCATCTGCTCGACAATCCTGATGCCACGATTGAAGACCTGATGGAATTCATCAAAGGCCCGGACTTCCCGACTGCCGGCTTGATTCTGGGCGTCAAAGGCATCCGGCAGGCCTACTCCACCGGACGCGGCTCAGTGATCATGCAGGCGCGGACTTCCATTGAGCCGATTGAAGGCGGGCGCAACCAGATCATCGTTACCGAACTGCCCTACCAGGTAATTAAAGCACGCTTGATCGAGCAGATCGCCGATCTGGTGAAGCAGAAGAAAATTGAGGGTATTGCCGACCTCAACGATTATTCCGACCGGACGGGCATGAAGATTGTCATTACGCTCAAACGTGAAGCGTACCCGAAAAAAGTTCTGAACTTCCTGCTCAAGCATACGCCCCTGCGGACGAGTTTCGGCGTCAATATGCTGGCTCTGGTGGACGGACAGCCGCGTATTCTGACGCTTAAAGATGCCTTGCAGCACTTCCTGACGCACCGGCGCGAAGTGATTGTACGCCGGACGCTGTTTGAGCTGAACAAAGCCAAAGCGCGGGCGCATATTCTCGAAGGGCTGCAAATCGCGCTGGACTTCCTGGATGAGATTATCGCGCTCATTCGCCGTTCGCGGACGCCGGAAATCGCCCGGTCGGAGATGATGTCCCGCTTCGCCCTGTCCCAGCTTCAGGCCGATGCTATTCTGCAAATGCAGCTTCGGGCCCTGACGGGACTGGAGCGTGAAAAGCTGGAAAACGACTACAAGGAACTGCTCAAACAAATCGCGTTCTACGAAGATATTCTCGCCAGCCCGGCCCGCGTGGTTCAAATCATCAAGCAGGAGATGAAAGCCCTGCGCGACAAATACGGCGACGAGCGGCGTTCGCGTATTATCCCGATGGAAGCCGAAGAAATCGGCGACGAAGATTTGATTCCCGAAGAGGAAATGATCGTTTCCATTACTCGCGACGGCTACATCAAGCGTGTGCCGAAGGAAACGTATCCGACGCAGCATCGAGGCGGCAAGGGCCGGATCGGGGCGGCAACGAAAGAAGAAGACGCCATTGAGCATCTGTTCGTGGCGACGACGCATCACTTCATCCTGTTCTTCACAGACCGGGGCCGCGTTTATCGCTTGAAGGCTTACGAAGTCCCGCAGACCTCCCGCACAGCGATGGGAACTGCCGTGATCAACCTGATCAACATTCAGCCCGGCGAGCGCATCACGGCCACCGTGCCGATGAAGCAGTTCAAGGACGTGGAAGGCTTCCTGCTGATGGCGACCGAGTGCGGCGAAGTCAAGCGCACACCGCTGGCGGAGTTTGTCAACCTGCGAAACAACGGGCTGATCGTGTTTGACATTGAAGAAAACGATGCCCTGCGCTGGGTCGCCCACACCACCGGCACGGATGAGGTGATACTCGTAACGCGCAAAGGCATGTCCATTCGGTTCTCTGAAAACGACATCACTCCGCGCTCCCGTGCCGCCGGCGGCGTCCGAGGCATCACATTGTCGGAGGCCAAAGAAGATGAAGTGGTCGGCATGGCCGTCATTCAGCCCGAACTGGACCTGCTGGTGATCGGCGAACGGGGCATTTCCAAGCGAACGCCGCTCAAAGACTACCGCAGCCAGACGCGCGGCGGCAAGGGCATCCAGACCATGTCGCTGAGCGAAAAGACCGGCGACATCGTAGATGCTCAGATTGTCAGCAAGGAAGACCGCCTGCTGATTATGACCCGTGACGGCATCACCATTCAGCTTCGCGTGGACGACATCCGTTCCAGCGGCCGCAGCACCCAGGGCGTTAAGGCCATCAATCTCTCCGACGACGACCGGGTTGCCAGTGTGGAACGAATGTTTGACAGCAAACTCCCGACGGAAGAGGCTTAACACAAATTTAACATAAATAGTCTTGACACCAAATAAAACGTCTGTTACAATGTAAATCAATACCTACCTGCTGCAATTCGGGCAGAGGCTGAAGTACGCTAAAGACCGCTCCCCGCAAGGGGTGGCGCATTCCGACGAAGGAGTATCACTATGCGAACACTCTGCCCAATTGTCTCTGCCCAATTGTCTCTGCCCAATTGTCTCTGCCCAATTGTCTCTGCCCGGTAAAACAACCAAACTGTGCCGACGTGCCGCGCTTTTTCTTCTTGCCCTCTTTGCCCTCATCGCTTTTTTGCCTGCCGCACAGTCTGCGCCCCAGCCGGTTGCTATCGCCGTCGGCGGCGACAACTTGACCCGTCTCCTTTGGAACAATCCCGATGGCAGCATCAGTCTATGGCGTCTCAACGCGGACACCACTATTGCCGCCCAATACGCCTATGGCCCTTACCCTGGATGGACTGCTACCGCTCTTGCCGCCGGCGCGGATGGAGCGCCCCGCCTTCTTTGGAACCACACGGCCGACAACCAAATTTCGCTGTGGCGCGCTGACTTGGATTCGTTTGGTGTGCCAAGTGATCTTGATGAGAGCCTAGACAATCGAGCTAACCATACAAGCCTCTTTGGTATCTCTGGCGATCCCAAGGTATTCCATCTTGGCGTCAGGTAACCACGATGAAAGGGAGACGATTAAAAGGACCAAGCAGCGGAAGGCTATTCGTTCTTCTGCTTGGCTTGGTTTTGATGACCTTAGCCTTTTTGTTTCCACCTGTACTTTGGGAAATTGAGAGTGGCCCGCGTACACCTGCTCTTGGCATGGCCTTCTGCTATCGGTACTCTCCGCTCTTATATCCCGACAAGACTGTAAAGACAAATCAGGGGTCTATAGTTGATGTTATTACAGTTGCAGAGGAAGTATTGATTGTGCTGGCCACCTTTGGTCTTTCCCACACAATAGCCAATAGAAGGCACACACACTAAGCCTATCCGCATCGTTCTCTGCCGCTTACGACTGGGACGGACTGCGAACCAAAAAGACTGCCAAGGGGGTGACGACCTACTACGTCTACGGCGGCACTCCGATTGCCGAGGAGAGCTGAAGCGGCACGTCGGCCTCGTTCACGGCCCTGAACGATTGGACGGCGGACGGCTGGCGCTCCCGCAAGCAGGGCAGCCTGTACTACCTGTTCCAGTGGGACCCGCAAGGCTCATTGGTGCAACGTCAGACCGGGGGGCCAGGCAGCAACATCAGCTACTATGCTTTGGACACGGCCTTGTTTGACGGGTACGGGGCAAAGCTTGGGGACACGGACGCCTTTACGGGTGGGGCGGAAACTATCCGCGACGCCCAGGGTTTCCAGGGTCAGTTTGGGGCGTACACGGACACGGAGACGGGCCTGGTGCTGATGGGTCATCGGTACTATGATGCGGGAACGGGCCGGTTTCTGACCCGCGACCCGATTGGGTATCAGGGCGGCATTAACCTGTATGGGTTCACGGGCAACAACCCTGTCAATGAGAGCGATCCCAATGGGACTCAAGAAGATGCAGCCGATGTAAAGACAGAAGATTTATTGCCCGAAGACGACACTCCTGCAAATGATCCCTACTGGCAGGATCGGTTCATGCCGGATACGATGAGTCCAGAGTATCAAAGGGAAAAAGAACTTGATGAACTGGCCGCAAGAATTAGAAATCCGAGAGGAATTACACGTGGATTTTCTGATAGAGACTATTTTATTCGCCAGATTAACCAAGTCTTGGTTCTAAGACTTAGACAATCGGCGGGTTTTTCTCCGCAAGGTAAACCATATTTAATTGATCAAAATCTGACAGTCGGTTTATCTGTAAGCAATGCAGCGAAACTTATGAGCGATTTGAGAGGGGCAGGATATAATGCACGTTCTGTCCAAGAGATATTCGGCAAGGACCCAGGAGATGCAGTCCTTCGAACGTTCAATGCTCAAATTGGCGCGGAGCCGATAACAAGGGATAGGGGCCGTGACATAGGAGGTGGTTTTGCAGGGCAAGCAAACAAAAATATATCTATTGGTTTGACTAAGATACCGGGTAATGACCGAGTGCGAATTTTCAATTTTCTCACAGCTCACTTGAAAAAATGAAAGATGAACAGCCATATTTAGACTCTAACGAGCAGCATTTTCGTGCCTGTCACGAGAGATGGACCCAACGCTTGAATCGCGACCCAGGTGTTCCAAATTATCAGGACGATTGGGGAATACAGCAATGTGGAGGTTGTCGATTTTTTGTTCCACTGACTGGTATCTTTAGCGATGATTGGGGAGGATGTACAAATCCATCATCCCCTAGTGATCAACATATTATGTTTGAGCATGATGGCTGTGCGTTTTTTTCGCCTGCTAGTAATGGTTGGTATGCGGGAACGTACTTTGAGGATCAAAGGCTTGATGTGGACGAAGAAGGCAACCTTATCAATCCGATTTCTGGTGAGATCGTTGAGTTGGACAGCCTCGAATAATTTGAGGCTGTAGCAATCTCCTCGTTTTAAGTGAGGCGTTCGATTTTCTGCGTTTCGGGGCAGAGAGGGTAGCGTACTTGTTGGGCGGCTGTTTTGCCTCTCCTCGACGGCACGTTCCTTCACGTTTTGACTTCTCGCTTTGCACCTTGACAACTTCCTATCGGCAACGGCAATCCCAGCACCTACAGCAGCCAGAGCCTGACCTTTGACACCGAGAACCGCCTGACCGCCATCACCAGCCCCGCCTTTGCCGCCACCTATGCCCCTGATGACCGCCGGGCCAGCAAAACAGCAGCAGGCGTGACCACCTACTACCTGTACGATGAAGCAGGCGGGGCCTCCCCGCTGCTGGAAGAAACCTACAGCGGCAGCACGGCCAGCGTCAGCATGGGCTACGGTCAGGCCGCCGATGGCCTGCGGGCGCGGTATGCGCCTGTGAGCGGCGGCCTGTATTATCTGTTCCAGTGGGACCCGCAAGGCTCGCTGGTGCAGCGTCAGACCGGGGGGCCAGGCAGCAACATCAGCTACTATGCTTTGGACACGGCCTTGTTTGACGGGTACGGGGCAAAGCTTGGGGACACGGATGCGTTTACGGGTGGGGCCGAGATGGTGCGCGATGCGATGGGTTTCCAGGGTGAGTGGGGCGCGTACACGGACACGGAGACGGGCCTGGTGCTGATGGGTCATCGGTATTATGATGCGGGGACGGGCCGGTTCCTGACCCGTGATCCGATTGGGTACAATGGCGGCATTAACCTGTATGGGTTCACGGGCAACAATCCCGTCAATGAGAGTGATCCCAGTGGACTAATATTAGATCCGCCCACTACAGATCAGCAAGGATATTTCGCCGCAATCAAGTCTTTGAAAACCTTCCCATTAGCTAGGAAAGTTATTGCGCGGTTGAATTCTTCTAAGACACATTATCAAATCATAATTAAGCCTGCGAAGACACATTATGACACTGGTACTGACGAGTTTGATTTTGACGATGTAGCGGGTTCACCGCCCAATACAAAAGCAATCTTCTGGGACCCACATGCCTCGCTCACCTTCAAGGAGCCGGGGAACAGTGGTAGCATAAGCCCTGCTGTGATCCTTCTGCATGAACTTGGTCATGCTTATGACTTCGATACAAGTCCTGTTGATTTCGCACTTCGGGTGCAAGATACCGATCCTATCTATGACGATCCCGAAGAAGCGATGACAATGAAAAGTTTCGAGTTTCCGGCTGCCAAGTTCTTCAAGCAGGGCAGAAGGACCCGCCATTCATCTATACCGAACAATTCAGCTTGGGATTATCGCCTTGAGTATGTCGCTTCCCCTCTCAAAGCTTTCCCATCGCCCAAGTAAGAAATAATCGGCTTAGAAGTTACGCAATTGGATGTTCTAGTACGACATCTGATAGTAAGCGGGATTATACATACAAGCCTTGCCACTAAAAATAAACAATTGCGTAACTTCTATTAACGATTGGCTAAACTTTAATAACAATCTCGGTTTAACTATGAACTTACCAACTGTGTTTGCATGGTTTCTGCTCCTATGCGTCTGCGTTCATGTGTCGGCAGATACCCATAAGCGAGATCATTATAAAGATGATAAGTACTTGGTTTACCAAACATTGAAGCAGATTGATGATGCATTGTTGGCAGGTCGCATTGATCGAATCGAAGTTCTATATTTGCCTCCTACCGTACTGACTTTTGTTGGGTTAAGTCCTGGCAAGATAGATGTAGCTTACAAATACAAGTTGGAGATCGCTTATCCCGAAGAACAAGAAGCTTTTCATAAGGCAATTAAATCCACAACCATTGGTAAACCGATATTTGGTTACTACGATTTTCGCTGGGGATGTAAGCTTTATAACCAAAAGAATAAACAAGTCTATAAAATATATTTGGACCGGGGGGACATAATGCAGAGATCAATCATAGGTTAGTGAGTTTGAGCGGAAAAATATATTCCTGGTTAGAATCCCAGTTCCCTAAGCGATTTGAATCTGTCTTTCCGACAACCAGTTCACGCTTTCGGGCTTTGCCTATGACGGCAACGGCAGCCCGATGACCTACAGCAGCCAGAGCCTGACCTTTGACACCGAAAACCGCCTGACCGCCAGCGGCATCACCATTCAGCTTCGCGTGGACGACATCCGTTCCAGCGGCCGCAGCACCCAGGGCGTTAAGGCCATCAATCTCTCCGACGACGACCGGGTTGCCAGTGTGGAACGAATGTTTGACAGCAAACTCCCGACGGAAGATGCCGGATAACAGCGACAAAGACGAAAGGCCCGGCGCAATCGCGCCGGGCCTTTCGTGGTACAATAGCAAAGATGGGACAATGGGATAAATTCCGGCGCAAACTCTTGACGGCAGCGGCGGCAGTCATAAAGTCTACGACAAAGAGGGAGTGCCGGAAATTCTCAACTTTCAACCCTCAGGAAATCTGGCAAAGCCGTATCAAGTGAGACAGGTACGACGCATCATTGAAAAGTATAGTCTGATTGAATCGGGCGATTAGGCCAAGCATGGATACAGAAACCATTTTACAATACCAAATTGTCACCTGT
This sequence comes from Capsulimonadaceae bacterium, assembly GCA_965277095.1. GTDB lineage: Bacteria > Armatimonadota > Armatimonadia > Armatimonadales > Capsulimonadaceae > JANXMY01. The sequence goes on along the minus strand of OZ255718.1, from coordinate 408,535 downwards.
TGGAGCGATGATGATAATACTTATCTTGCGGAAATGCCCGAATTGCCTGGATGTATGTCGGACGGCGTGACGGAGGCGGAAGCCCGCCAGAATGTTTGTGTCATTGCTCAGGAATGGATAAACCGCGCACGTTATCTGGGCCGTGAGATTCCGGCTCCGAAATCGCTTGTTACCGCTTAACCAGAGCAATGATGCCTGCATCGCCCGCGTGGAACGAATGTTTGACAGCAAACTCCCGACGGAAGATGCCAGGTAACAGTGATACTATGCAAGGCCCGGCGCAATCGCGCCGGGCCTTTTGCATTTCTTATTTAGGACGGAGGATTGGGCGCAGCTCTTCGGGATGAGAGCGCAGGTAACTGAGCAAAGACCGGCGCTTTTCCGAGCCGCGCGTGCGTGCTGCGGGCAAACGGTCGTCCGCAGGGAATAAATTCGGGAGAGCAGTCTCGGCTTTTTCATAGATCGCCTTCCATCGCTTCTGAACGGCAGAGGCGGAAATGCTGAGGAACTGCGCGGCGTCCGCATCGTCTTGATCCAGCAGGGCCAAGCGCAGCACGTCTTGTTCGCCCGGCTTAAAAAAGAAGCGGGGCGGCTGATACAAAAACAATGGCGAAAGATAGCAGCCGTCCTGCACTTCATCGCGATGAATGCCTATCAGATAGGGGCGCTGCACAGGCAGCGGAAGTGCGCTGGGATTGTCTTGGTAGAAGTCCCCGTAATCATTCTTTGTCCGCGCGCCGGCGGCCTCGCCGCGCCGGCGCTCTTCGTCGGAATAGACTTCCTGTAACACTTCTTTCAGCTTGTAACCGCGAAAGAAAAACAACAGGCCTTCCAGCATTTTGCCTTTGACCAGCCGCATCTCAGCGGTATCCAGGCCATCGGCCCAGCCGAGGTGAAGGATCAGCAGATTTAAGCCGGGGCCTGTATTTGCCGCGCGCACTTGGCTTTGGGAGAGAATCGGAGAACAGCCTTCCTGCCAGCGATTTACTACTTGTGCGCTGATTGAAGGGGGGAGTGTGGTCTTTGCTTCAGCCAGGAAGCTATCCGTCACAAAGACGCTGCTGCCAAAAGCGATCTGGCGTGATTTGGGTGGACGCTCGGCGTCATCCAGAATGATCATTTCCATCTCGCCCGTGAGAAGCCAGCGCTGCCAGGCTGCGGGAAACTCCGCCCGCGCCGGTGATGGGCAGGAGAAGCCAGGCAGCAGCGCCAGACACGGCTCGATATCATCCAGTGTGGCCGGACGGTAGGTAAGATGCATGGAAGTCCCTTTGCGGCCTTGTAAAGCGCCGTCGAGAGTGTAAGCAGGACTGTGGTTCGGTAAAGATTACCCTTTTATATCATTGTTTCCTGCCCCTTTCCGCGTTACAATAAGGTCAGTCTCCACCGCCGGAGTGGTAAAACTTGCACCGGGAAAGGTGAGTGTCTGATGCTTATTGTCAAGGCCGGCGCGCAGGCCGCGCTGACGAGTTCAGAGCGGAAACTGCTGGGCCTGCTGCTCCAGGGGCAGACGCCGGACGAAGCTGCCGAAACGCTGTGCCTTGCGCGGGAAGAATCACGCGCACTGGTCGCGAACCTGCTGGATCGAAACGGAGTCGTGGAGCTGCGGCATCTGCTGGTGCGCGCCCTGGTTCACGGCTGGCTCAAAAACTAAGCCCGCTGAGGGCTGGCGGGATACATTCCCCCTGAACATTTCGCACGGGGCCGCGTCAAAGCAAAGGAACACGCAGGCTGTCAGACCGCTCTGACGCTTTTTTGAGAGGTATTCCGATGCGCCCTTTTCTTCTTGCTGCTTTGCTTGCCCTGCCCGTACCTGTTCCGGCACAAGCCCCACTGCCGCAGGCTGCGCCCCTTTCTGCTTCCGCAGCATCTCCGCCGCCCACTGCGGGGCCACCCGCTTCACTCCTGGACGACTTAATCGGAAAAACCCAAATCCTCGGCATCACCAAGCAGGATGGAACGCGCTATCTATGCCGAATCAGTTCGGGCGATCACGGGATGTATGTCGCCCAGACGTTTCACTTCGCCGGGCCACCCAAAGTTGAGACGCGCACGACCACGCCTGCGGCCCAAAGAGTCGCTCATACCAGCATGGTGCTGGTTGGTTCCAGGCTAAATCTGCACTGGGCGCAGCGCAAGACATACACTACGGTTCCCGGCGGAACGACGCGCACGACAAAAGCCAAAACGGACACTACCATCCCGGATGACCGTGCGGTGCGCTTGCTGCTGGCCGGAGTTGCCGGCTCGCTGCACGCCCCGCGCGAACTCTACGGCCCGCGTGACTTGTTTGCGGCCTCAGACGTGAAGTATCTTCAGGCGCTGTCTCCGCCAGCCGCCGCTCCCAAAGCCGCCGGACGGACGGCGTCCGCGCTTTCAGGCAGCGCTGCTCCGGTGTTTCAGCCATCGGCGAGCCAGTCCAGCAACTGGACCATGACGCTGCTCTGGCCTGCGGATGCCAGCGCGCTCCGCGCCGAGCGAAAACTAGCGCATAAGAAACGCCAAAAGCCCGCACTGAAGCGTTTTCTTTAAAAATCTTCTTCCTGAATGATGCTTCCCGCAGGCGGCGCGCCCGGCACAATTTGCGACGGGTCCGGGACCTGAAACTCGACATGCCCGCAGGCCCGGCAAAGACGCGCCCGAAGGGCCAGACGCAGGCGGCCATGATGCGCGGTATGATCCACGCAAAACGTCATCGGCTGTTCCAAATGCGTCGAAACGAGATTCGCATTTCCGCACCGCAAACACTGTGTCTCTGCTGTCATGGCCGTTTCCTTTCCAGGCACTTCCTGCTACTTTTTCTTGCCGACGACAATCTGAATAAGCTTGCGGACGGGGTCAAAATAATCATCCACCACGCGCTCTTTCAGCGGGATAATCGCATTGTCCGTGATGTGGATATGCTCCGGGCAAACCTCAGTGCAGCATTTCGTGATGTTGCAGAAGCCGATGCCCACTTCGCCGCGCAAAGGCGCACGGCGATTAAGCGTGTCCATCGGGTGCATTTCCAGCGCCGCAAACCGCACCATCTGGCGCGGGCCGTAAAACGCATCCATTCGGCCATGCTCGCGCAGAACGTGGCATACATCCTGGCACAAGAAGCACTCGATGCACTTGCGGAATTCCTGTACCCGGTCTACGTCCATCTGCTGCATGACAAAAGGCACGGGAGCGTCCGGGGCTGCGGTCAGCGGGAGGATTTTGGCCGACATACGGTAGTTCCACGACACATCCGTCACCAGGTCTTTGAGCAGCGGGAAGGCTTTGAGCGGCCCGACGCTGATATTGCCTGTCGGGTACTGATCCACGCGCGTCTTGCACATCAGCTTGGGCTTGCCGTCCACCTCGGCGCTGCACGAGCCGCATTTGGCCGCTTTGCAGTTCCACCGGCAAGCCAGCGAGCTATCCTGATGAGCCTGAATGTAGTGAATGGCGTCCAGTACCACCATGCCGGCAAACGTCGGCACTTCATACGATTTGATCTCGCCGCCGTTTTCGCTTTCGCCGCGAAACACGTTCAATGTAATTTTGTCAGGCATAAGTTACTCGTCTCTCGCTTCAATAATGTCTATGGAGCCAATACAGTCTTCCGGGCGCACTCCCTGAGCCAGCATTCTTGCCCGCGCCCTCTGCGGCGTCGCCGTCGGATCGGGAACAAAGCCGGATTTGGCGTTTTGTTCCGCGGCAATGCGCCGGATTTTTTCCTTGTCAACGAACAACGGTTTCAGCTTGGTTTCTAAAATTGCCATTTACTTCTCCTCAAACAGCGCCGCCAGTTCGGGCGGCATGGGGGGGAGGGGACGGGCTTCAATTTTCACCGCGTCGCCGTCTTTGGTAATGATTAAATTCTTTTTGCCCCACTCGGCGTCTTTTTCAGGATAATCCAGCCGCCACTGTGCGCCCCGGCTTTCGGTGCGCTCCAACGCGCAGCGGACGATGATTTCGGAGGTTTTCAGCATGAAGCGTATATCGCGTGCGCCGTGCCAGCCGGGATTAAACATTCGCGAACCCTGAATACAGAGATTTTTGGCTCGCTGCTGTAAACTCAAAATGGTCGCCAGGCACTCGGATAATCCCGCTTCGGTGCGGGCAATCATCGCGCCCTTCTGCATGGCTTCTTGCAGCTCTGCCGTCAGCGTATACGGGTTCTCATCGCCGCCACTCTCAAAGGGAGACAGCAGCAGGGCGGCTTCTTCGTCAATCGGGGCTTGATTGACCGCGCCTTGCGAGACGGTCTGGCTGTAGGCCGCCGCCGCGTCCCCGGCGCGTTTGCCGAACACGAGAATGTCCGAAAGCGAGTTCCCGCCAAGACGGTTCGCGCCATGCAGGCCCGCCGCCGATTCGCCTGCCGTGTAGAGGCCGGAAACCGTCGTCGCACCCGTTTCCGGGTCGGCCTTGATACCGCCCATCGTGTAATGGATGGTCGGATACACTTCCATCGGCTGCTTGGTGATGTCCACGTCGCCCAGCGCGTGAAACTGCTCGTACATAGAGGGCAGTTTGCGCTTGATGAAGGCTTCGCCCCGGTGCGTCACGTCCAGATAAACGCCGCCGTGTTCACTGCCCCGGCCTGCCAGCACTTCTTTGTAAATGGCGCGGGCCACCACGTCGCGCGGGAGAAGTTCCGGCGGGCGGCGGTTGTTTTTCTTGTCATCCAGCCAGCGTGCGCCTTCTTCGTGCGTTTCGGCGAACTGGCCTTTGTAGTTCTCCGGCATATAGTCCGGGTTGAACATAAAGCGGTCACCGTTTTTGTTCTTCAGAACGCCGCCTTCGCCGCGCACGCCCTCGGTAATCAGCAGGCCGCGCACACCCGGCGGCCAGACCATGCCGGTGGGGTGGAACTGCACCATTTCCAAATCCATCAGCTCTGCCCCGGCGTCGTAGGCCATCATCAGGCCGTCGCCTGTCGACTCCCAGGAGTTAGAAGTCACTTTGTACATCCGGCCCCAGCCGCCCGTCGCCAGCACGACGGATTTGGCTTTGAAGACGACAAACCGGCCCGTTTCGCGGGAATAGCCGAACGCGCCGCAGACCCGGCCCCCGTCTTTCAAGAGCCGCGTCAGGGTGATCTCCATATGGACGTTCATCCCGTAGGAGACGGCTTTATCCTGCATGGTGCGGATTAGCTCCAGCCCGGTGCGGTCGCCGACATGGTTCAGGCGTCGGTAAGTATGCCCTCCAAAGGGACGCTGCGAAATCAGGCCCTGCGGCGTTCGGTCAAAAACCGCGCCGTATTGCTCCAATTCGATGACGCGCTCCGGGGCTTCTTTGGCGAAAATCTCCACGGTGCGCGGGTTGTTTAAGAACTGGCCGCCCTTCATGGTGTCCATGAAGTGAACTTTCCAGTTGTCGGGTTCGCCCATGTTGCCCAGCGCCGCTGCCACGCCGCCTTCCGCCATGACTGTGTGGGCCTTGCCGAGAAGCGACTTGCAGACCAGGTTGACGCTGCATCCGGCTTCCCGCGCGGCCACCGTAGCCCGCAGGCCCGCGCCGCCCGCGCCGACAATCAGCACGTCCGATTCAAATGTTTCATACGTTGTCATAAAATGGCCTAAAAGAACCTTACGTCATGGATCGCGCCCGTCGCCAGGCAGCGCACATAAATGTCAGTGATGACCACCGAAAACAAACTCAGCCAGGCCCAGAGCGCATGGTTTTCATTCAGGTGCGTCACGCGCTCCCAGAGGGAATGGCGAGTTTTGGCCGCGCCGGAACACGAAAAACAATTCATGCAGCCGCCTGAGAGATGACGCCACGAATGGCACGAAAACGTATACAAACTCAGCAGCACGACGTTTGCTAAAAACACGAGCGAGCCGAGGCCCATACCAAAGTGACCTGCACCGGACGCATCTTTGAACTCAAACGCCAGCAGGGCGTCCCACCACAAAATCGCCAAAATCACAACCGCGAAATAAAACGCATAGCGGTGGAGATTTTGCAGCACAAACGGGAACTCGCGTTCGCCTGTGTAGTTGCGCCGGGATGCCACCTCGCTGACGCCGCAGGCCGGAGGGTCCCAGAAAAATGCCCGGTAATAAGCTTTGCGGTAGTAGTAGCAGGTCGCGCGGAAAAACAGCGGGAAGGGCAGGATAAAGATCGCGGGCGAGACTGTCCAGCCGAAGATTTTCCAGCCCGTCACAATGGCGGGCGAGTAAAAGGGCGACAAATAATTGCTGCCGTTGCCTGTATAAAGATAATGGGCATTCTCAAACGTGCGCCAGGTCGCATAGACCGCGAAGCCGCCGAGAACCAATGCCGTCAGCAGCGGCTGAATCCACCATAGGTCCTGCCGCTGCATTTTGGGCGGGGCGGGGCGGGGCGGGCGCTCCGAGGCGGGGTGGGGTGCTTCCTTGAGAGCCATTGCAATTCTTTCTCCGCGTCTGAGCGAAAGCGCGGTCTGGTAATTGTGCCGATTATAACACTGGCTCTGAAAAAAAGCAAGCCGTCTGTCGACTTGTGCTATAATGGCAAATGCACCCTTTCCGAAAGTGGCTTTTTGTTTCGGCGGCAGTCCTGTTCCTGACGGCATTCTCATTCCCTGTGTCTGCCGACGAGGCTCCGCGCCAAATCCTGCACCTGGATTTCTCGGTCGTTGATCCGGCGAAAGCCATTGCGCCCGGTGAGGTCGCCGGGGCGCTGCTGACGACTGACCCGGCGGAAGAAGTCGGCGGCAAAAAATCGCTGAAAGCCGACTCGCGCGCGTCAGCGGCGGAATGGAACGAGTTTTTCCATACTCAGCCTGGTTTGTTCCCGCCGAAAGACGCCTGCAAAATCTCGTTTGACTACAAAATTCTGGCTCGCAATCCAAACACGCAGTTTTACGCCCTGCTGCGCCGTGTCGGAGAAAGCGGCAGCGGGCAGAACTGGACTGATTGGAGCCAGCCCGCCGGTCAAAGCGGCCACGCGGAGATTTCCTTTGTCCGGCGCGACACGGCGGACTATGTGCTGATACTCGGCATCCAGCACCTCGGAGCAGCCTCCGTCAACAATATTAATATCAATACTGACCCGGCGAACCGCCCGGTTTACGCCGATTGGCCGCATCCCAGGCGTACCTGGCAATCGCCGGGCGGTACGGCGTACTATGCCGACTCGGTGGGCGGCAGCGACGCCGCCGATGGCCGCAGTCCGAAACATCCCTGGCGCAGTCTGAACCGCCTCAACTCCGGCGTGTTCGGCCCCGGAGACCGGGTTTTCCTGAAAGCGGGAAGCCGCTGGTCCGGGTTTCTCGCCCCCGGCGGGAGCGGCGCGTCGGGGAAACCGATTGTGGTCAGGCGATACGGAAATGGGTTGAAACCTGCCCTGGATGCGGCGGGAACAGTTCTCGCGACGGTCTATTTGAAAAATAGCGAGTACTGGGACATCGGCAGCTTGGACATCGCCAATCGTGCCGCGAAGCGTGTCCCACACCTTGCCGGGGTGCAGGTGGATGAAGAAGATTTCGGAACGGCTCATGCCATCCGCCTGCACGATCTGGACATCCATGATGTGAACGGCAGCAATGTCAAAGACGAAGGTGGCGGCAACGGCATCTGCTGTACCAGTGGCGGCAGCCAAATCCGAACCCGCTATGACGTCCTGCTGATTGAAAACTGTCATTTGGCGCGTACCGACCGCAATGGTATCACGATGGGTGCGTACTATTCTCGCCCGCAGTGGCCGCTCAGCACCCATGTCGTCATCCGCGGCAACCTGCTGGAAGACATCGGCGGCGACGGCATCGTTCCCATTGGCTGCGACGGCTGCGTTATCGCCCGAAATGTTCTGCGCGGTGGTCGGATGCGCGCTTTGGATTATGCGGCGGGCATCTGGCCGTGGTCCTGCGACAACACGGTGGTGGAAGATAACGAAGTCAGCGGCATGAAGGGGACGAATGACGGCGAAGGATACGACTCGGACTACAACTGCCGCAATACACTGTTTCAGCATAATTTCAGCCATGACAACGATGGCGGCTTCATGCTGATCTGCGACGACGGCAGCCAAAAGCCGCCCTGGAACATCGGCAACAGCGGCACGATTATTCGCGACAATCTCAGCGTCAATGATGGCCTGCATACATTCAACATCACCGGCCCCTGCGACCATACTTTGATTGAAAATAACATCTTTTATCTGGGCAAAGGGCTGGATATTTCCCTGGTCAGCGGCGGCAACTGGGGCAATGCCTGGCCCGGCAACACGCGCTTTGCGGACAACATTTTTTACGTTGACGGCAAAGGCCGCTTTGACCTCGGCGGTATGACCGGCACAACCTTTGATCACAACGCTTACTGGGGCGGGATTGCCCACCGCCCCGCCGATGCGAACGCCGTTCTGACGGATCCCAGACTCATCGCTCCCGGCAGTTCAAACCCGCTCGGCTATATGCTTCAGGCCGACTCTCCGATGCACCGCCCTTTAAATTTGAAGCTAGGCAGGAAATACAGTCAGTGATGTCTAACAAGGTCAATACAAACCATGCCTGCTGAATCCGAAGCGCTTCGCCCCCCCGTGCTGGAAATGCGGGGCATTCAAAAATCATATCCCGGCGTCCGCGTTCTGCAAGACGTCTCCCTGACCGTTCGACCCGGCGAGGTGCACGCGCTGATGGGCGAGAACGGCGCGGGCAAGTCCACGCTGATGAAAATTCTGGCGGGGGCGGTGCGCGCTGACGCCGGAGAAATCCGCTTGGGCGGACAGCCCGTGGAAATCGACACCCCGCTGCGGGGCATGGAACTGGGCGTCGGCATTATCTATCAGGAGCTTCAGCTTGCGCCGCATTTGTCGGTGGCGGAGAATATCTTTCTGGGCCGCGAGCCTTTGCGAATGCCCGGCTGGATCAACGCACAGCAGATGCGCCGGGACGCGCAGGCTCTGATGGACAGTCTCGGCGTGAGCCTGGATGTCCGCAGCCCTGTCGGCGGCTTGGCCGTAGCACAGCGGCAGATGGTGGAGATTGCCAAAGCGACCAGCCGCCGCGCGAAAGTCATTGCGATGGATGAACCATCGGCGACCCTCACGGCCCACGAACTCGAAAATCTGTGGATTCTGATTCGCCGTCTTCAGTCCCAGGATATCGGAATTGTTTACATCTCGCACCGGATGGACGAGGTCTTTCAAATCGCCGACACCGTGACGATTTTGCGCGACGGGCATGTCGTCGGCAGTGAACCCATCGGCGCGATTAGCCGCGATCAGGTGCTAAAATTGATGGTCGGGCGCGATCTGGACGAGACGTATCCGAAAGTGGTTGCAGAGCGTGGGCGGCCGGTGCTGGAAGTTCGGGGGCTGGCCCGGCGCGGCGTTCTGGAAAATATCAGCCTTACGGTTCATGCGGGAGAAGTGGTGGCTCTGGCCGGACTGGTTGGGTCAGGCCGCACGGAAATTGCTCGCTGCCTGTTCGGGGCCGACCCTTACAGCGCGGGTGAAATGCGACTGGACGGCGTTCCGTTTGCGCCGCGCTCCCCGCACGATGCCATCCGGGGCGGGATCGGCTTTGTGACCGAAGATCGCAAAGAGCAAGGCGTTTTGCTCAACCTTTCCGTGCGCGAGAATGTTTCCCTGGCCTCGCTCCGTAAGTTCTCCCGCCTGGGCTTTCTTCGGCGCCGCCTGGAACGAACACAGGCGCAGCAGAATGTGGAGCGTCTTCGGGTACGGACGCCTTCCCTGGAACAGCGCGTCGGCAACCTGTCGGGTGGCAATCAGCAGAAGGTCGTGCTGGCGAAATGGCTGGAAACCGCGCCTAAACTGCTGATTTTAGATGAGCCGACACGCGGCATTGATGTGGGAGCCAAGCGTGAGATATACGGCATTATTAATGATCTCGCGGCGCAGGGCGTGGCGATTCTGATGATTTCGTCGGAACTGCCTGAAGTGCTGGGCATGGCGGATCGCATTGTCGTCATTCGCGACGGGCGCATCGCCGGAGAATTGGGTCGGTCGGAAGCGACGCAGGAGAAAGTGGGCCATCTCGCACTGGCGGGATAGGTTCTCAATATCACGAAACACATTACAAGGGGACATTCAATGATTATCAGACGCACGACAAAGACGCTCGGCGCAGCCGCCGCGCTCCTCGCACTTATGGCCGGGCTGGCCGGATGCAGCCACAACGGCGGCACGGCGGACAGCAGCACGGGCGGCACGGCGCCGACCGCTGCTCCGTCGGGGAAAGCGCTGGAAATCGCCGTGATTCCCAAAGGCACGACCCACGAATACTGGAAGTCCATTCATGCCGGAGCCATAAAAGCCAAGCAGGAACTGGCCGCAAAGGGAACGAATATTGACATTCTCTGGAAAGGGCCGGCGCGCGAGGATGACCGCAATGCCCAGATCGATGTGGTGCAGACGTTTTTGTCCCAGCAGGTTTCCGCTATTGTCCTGGCCCCGCTCGACTCGCAGGCACTGGTGCAGCCCGTCGCAGATGCCGCCAAGCAGAAAATCCCGGTCGTCATCATTGACTCTGGTCTGAACAGCACCGATTACGCTGCCATGGTCGCCACCGACAACAAAAAAGGCGGCGTGCTGGCCGGGCAGCAGCTTATCAAAGTGCTGGGCGGCAAGGGCCGCGTTCTTATGATCCGTTACCAGCAAGGTTCGGCCAGCACCGAGCAGCGCGAGGCCGGTTTTCTGGAAGCCCTGAAAGCCGCGCCGGGCATTACGCTGATTTCCTCCGACCAGTATGCCGGGCCGACAGTTGACACCGCTTACAAGTCCAGTCAGAACGTCCTCAGCCGCTTTGGGACGCAGACGGATGGTATTTTCATGCCCAATGAGTCGTCCACGCGCGGGATGCTGCTGGCTTTGAAAGACGCCGGCTTGCTGGGCAAAGTCAAATTTGTCGGCTTCGACTCCAGCGCTGACCTGGTGGCCGCCCTCAAAGCAAATCAATTGCAGGGCCTGGTCGTGCAAAACCCGTTCAAGATGGGGTATCTGGGTGTCCTGACGGCAGTGCAGGCTGTCAAAGGCGAGAAACTGGATAAGAGTGTTGACACGGGAGTGACTCTGGTGACGCCCGAAAATATGAACACGCCGGACATACAGATGCTGCTCAATCCGCCTCTGGACCAGTATTTGAAGTAGGCGGCAAATGCCCACGTTCATTCCCGCCCCGGACGGCGTGAACCCGAACTAAAGTCCGAAGAAAGCGCTCGTGCCTGGCGCACAAATTCCCATGATCGGCCTCGGAAGTTGCCGGGGCCGTTCTGGACGCTGCCGCCGCAGGCTGCCGGCACAATCACGTGAAGGGCGAAATCACTGCCGTAGCCAGGGAGAGACATATGGCTCTGTCTGCAATTTACCCGGATGACCCGTATCTGGATAAGGATTGCTATACCGAGGAAGAATACTTTGCCCTGGAAGAGCGCTCCCAGGCCCGCTGGGAATTCCTGCCGGACAGCCCTGCCAGGCCGGGCGAACCGCATCTGGGCCGAATTCGGGCGATGAGCGGCGGGACAATTGATCACGGCGCGATTGCTGGAAACCTTTTGACAGCCCTGAGTAATGCTCTGCGCGGAACGGGGAACCAAATCTGCCGCACGTTCGGCTCCGACGTGAAGATTCACACCGGCGACGGACGAAACACGTTCCCGGATGTCAGCGTCGTCTGCGGCAAACCGGATTTATACCGAAATCGGCGCGATATTCTGACCAAGCAGCATTATTTCCTGCTGGCGGCGGACCAGGTGCGCGTGGAGATGTATACGCGGGAAGCAAACGGATGGCACTTTGAAGCCTGGGAAAATCCGGCAGACCAGATTTCATTTTCCAGCTTCGGCGTGACGCTGGCCGCCGCCGATTTGTATGCCCTGGTCGAGTTTGATGAGGCACAGTTCTGAGGGATGACATTCGCAAAGTGGCGATGCAGGGCCGGTTTCAGCCCAATTGGGACTTAGTGAAGGCCTATCAAATCCCCGAATGGTATCAAGACGCCAAGTTCGGCATGTTTATCCACCGGGGCAGTTGCTTTGTCCCGGCCATCGGAAACGAGTAGCCGCTGCGCGAGATGTACCAGCAAGGCAAAGTATGACTGCGATACCAGAAAAAACCATGCCGGGCGTCATTTTGCCCGGCAACAGCACTGTGGAGTATCGCGAGCAGCCCGTCCCGACTCCGGGACACGGGCAAGTGCTGGTGCGGATGAAAGCGTCCTCCATCTGCGGCAGCGACATTCGGGCCATTTACCGGGAGCATCTGGGGGTGGGGGACGAAGCGTATCGGGGCGTGACGGCAGGGCATGAGCCGTGCGGCCAGATTGCCGCCGTCGGCCCTGGCTGCAAGCGCTTCCGAGAAGGCGACCGAGTCGTGCTGTATCATATCAGCGGCTGCGGCGTCTGCGAGGACTGCCAGGCAGGCTATATGATAAGCTGCCATTCGTCGTCCCGAGCCGCCTACGGCTGGCAGCGGGACGGCGGCCACGCGCCGTATCTTCTGGCTGAGGAAAACACCTGCCTGGCCCTGCCCGATAACCTGACTTATGTAGACGGCGCACTGGTCGCCTGCGGCTTCGGTACGGTCTGGGAAGCCCTGACCCGGATGAATGTCAGCGGACAAGACCGGCTTCTGGTGACGGGCCTCGGCCCGGTCGGTCTGGCGGCGGCGATGCTGGGCCGGGCGCTGGGCGCAGTGCAGATTATCGGCGTGGATACCAGTCCGGGCCGGATTGATCTGGCTCAGAGCCTGGGATTGGTGGATGAAATCTTTGTGAGCGACGGGGCAGCGCTGGATAAAATCAAAGCGGCCACGGGCGGCAGAGGCTGCGAGGTCAGCATTGATTGTTCCGGGGCCGCGCCCGCGCGCCGTCTGGCTTTGCAGGGAACACGGCAGTGGGGCCGCTGCGCGTTTGTCGGCGAGGGCGGAACAGTAGACTTTGACGTATCGCCGCTGCTGATCCATCCGCAAATTACGCTTTATGGATCGTGGGTGACCAGTCTGCCGCACATGGAAGAGCTTTTGGAGCGGCTGTCTCGCTGGAATCTGCACCCGGAAGCGACTGTGACACACCGCTTCCGGCTGGAGGAGGCCGCCCAGGCATATGAGGTCGCTGATCAAGGCCAATCGGGCAAAGTCGTGATCGTGTTTGATTGAAATGGTGTGATTGAGAAAAATTATGAGTGCTACTGTGACTGCCTCGGCGAAGGCCGACCCCAAAAGCCGCCTGTCCGCCTCGCGGCTGCTGTCCCTGCTGGGGCCGTTTATCGGCCTCGCGCTGGTGACGCTGCTTTTTTCGTGGAACAGCGATGTCCGCGAACACTTTTTGACGCCGGGTAATTTTCGGCTGGTAATCACGCAGACGGTAATTGTCGCCATTGGCGCACTGGGGATGACGCTGATTATTATCAGCGGCGGCATTGACCTGTCCGTGGGTTCCGTGCTGGCATTGACCAGCATTGTCACTGCCATTCTGCTGCGCGGGCATCAATCGCCCTGGGTGGCCCTGCTGGCGGCAATTGCGCTGGGCGGCCTGGTGGGAGCCGTCAACGGGGGATTAATCACATCGCTGCGCGTGACACCGTTTATTGTGACGCTGGGCATGATGGGGATTGCGCGCGGCGCGGCGAAGTGGATAGGGCAGGAACAGGCGGTTACGGCCCCGGAGACTTGGCTGAACAGTTTGGCCGGGACATTCCCGGACCCGCCCTGGCTGATCGTCTCTGCGGGAGTCTGGATTACTCTGGCTCTGGCCGTTGTGACTGCCGTGCTTCTGCGCGCGACGACCCTGGGGCGGCGCATCGTCGCGATTGGTTCCAATGAAACCGCATCCCGTCTGTCCGGGCTGCGCGTAGACCGGCTGAAAATCGTCATCTACGGCCTGGCCGGTTTGTATTTCGGCCTTGCCGGCGTCTTGCAGTTTGCGCGGCTGGGTGGAATGGGTGATCCCACCGGGGATGTGGGCGCGGAGCTGGACATCATTGCGGCAGTTGTGATCGGAGGCGGCAGCCTGTCGGGGGGAGAAGGCTCGGTGCTGGGATCACTGCTCGGCGCACTGATCATGGCATTGCTTCGCAACGGCTCGCAGCAAATGGGCTGGCCGTCGTATGTGCAGGAGATCATTATCGGTGTTGTCATCATTGCTGCCGTAGCCCTGGACCGCCTGCGTCACCGGCAGCCCGGCGGGTAAGGGCCGCCCCGCAAAAAAATCCGGCCTTCCCTGAGGGAAGGCCGGATTGTGGATGCCGAAGAGGAGAGTCGAACTCCTACGCCCTTGCGAGCACTACGACCTGAACGTAGCGTGTATACCATTTCACCACTTCGGCAGGACGGACAACTCTATTTTACCCATTCGCGCGGGGCCTGTCAAGGGCCGACCGGCTGAATTTGTCCAGGCTGCCGCTGTAATATTTCCTCATAAATCGCCTCAATCTTGCGCGCGGTCCGCTCAATGCTGAAAAGCTCATACGCCCGCTGCCGTCCGCGGCGTCCCATTTCCAGGGCTGTTTCGGGATGGTCCAGCAAAAACAAAACGGCCTCCGCCATGGCCGGGGCATCTCCCATGGGAACCAGCAGGCCGGTGTCGCCGTTGACGACGATTTCTTTGGCTCCGCCGCCGTTCGTCGCGATCACAGGCTTTCCCGCCACCATGCCTTCCACAATCACCTGGCCGAATGGCTCTGCGGTGATGGAGGCGTGGACAAGAACTGTCATGTCGGCGATCACCTTCGGAATGTCATCGCGAAACCCCAGAAACTCCACACAGTTTTGGAGGCCCAGAGAGACGGTCAACTCGTGAATTTCCCGCTCATAAGCTTCTTCGTTGAACATCGCCGAACCGACGATCTGGAAACGCGCCGCCGGAAAGCGCTTGTGAACCTGCGCGGCAGCCTGCAAGAAAATATGCTGTCCTTTCCAGGAACTGATGCGTCCGACAAGGCCCAGCACCGGCGATAGCTTTTCGGGGGGCGTCAAAACTGCCGCGACGCCTGCCGAATGCTGACCGGTATAAACCACGGGAATTTGCAGGGGGATACGCGAGACGCCATCGTGAACGACGCGAATGGAAGGGACCGATTCCACGCCGCTGTAAATGGCAGTCGAGCGTTCCTGTTTCTTGATTTGGAGCGTTTCCAGCGTGGACTGTGAATTGGCGATCACATAATTCGGCAGCCAGTGGCAAAGCCGCCGAAACAGCCAGACAACCGGACGCGGCAAATAATCCTCATCAATACGGTCGCGGACGTGCCACAGCAGGGGTGTGCGTGCCATCCGAGCCGCAGCGCCGCCAAGAAAGTCGGATTTCAACGAATTGGTATGCACAATGTCAATGTGGTGTGCGCGAATAAAACGCGCCAGGGTTCCCACATATTTGCCGGTCAGCGCGACATCGCGCAGCCGCAGCAGTGTACTGAGGCCCAGGGAATCTTTGCGCGTTTCCAGGACGCTGGCCGCAATCGGCAGCAAATGGGTTTCAATGCCGGCGGCTTCCAGCTTTCCACGCAGCGGGCCGTCCGAGCTGAGAGCGACAATCGGCGTGAAGCGATGCTGGTCCAGATGCTGTACCAGATGAAGCAGCGCAATTTCCCCGCCGCTCATCTTTGCCGTATGATCCACATAAAGGATGCGTTTGGGCGGCGGTGCATTTTCGTCAGGCGGGGCAGGCGAAAAATCGAAATGATTTGAAGCTTCTTGATTTGGAGCCTCTGCGGCGTCTGCCAGGTGCTGCCCTTCCCCAGTGTCAGTTTTCATTGGCTGCACCTGTCGCTCCACCTTCTGTGATCAAAGCCGCCATCAGGCACAAATTGACGTCGCCTGCGGGCGAACGATTTTCTTGTCCCGCCTGGATCAGGCGGAGCATCCATTCCTGTACGGTCTGTGATGCCGGCGACTGCTCCAGAACTCTTTTCCAGGACGATTCTTCCGGCTCCGCGCCGGGTACGGTCTCGCTCCCGGGCGAAAAAATGAGAAGATCGCCGGGAAGCATCGGCGAAACCCGCTCCTGATAAATTGCCAGGGCGTCCATGCCAAGCGGCGGCCCGGCTTGGGCAAGGTTCAGTACCTCCCCCGTTTCCGCGCGGCGTACCAGTGCCTGGGTCTCGCCACATGAAACGGAAAACAGGGTTTGTGAGGAAGCCTCGTAAATGCCGATAAAAAGGCGGCCGGGGCCGGACAAAAGAGAGCGCGTGGTCAGCATGGCATTCAGCTCGGTGACTGCCGCGGGCAGGGCCGCGCTCCGATAAACGGCAGAGCGCACCATGCTCCGAAGCATGGCAACCGTCGCCGCCGCCGTCAAGCCGGAACCTGCCACTTGGCCGGCGACCAAAACGACCGCCTCGGATTCCAGCAGGAAACTGTCAAAAAATGGTGTGCTGGTATCGGTCTCTTCTACCAGAGCTTCATAATGGATTCTCAAGTCCAAGCCGGGAACCTGCGCCGGCAGCGTCGGCAGCAGAAGCTGGGTCAATATTGCCCCGCGGCGCTCTTCCTGCGCGGCAGTGACGACTGCATGGAGCCGTGCCTGTGCTTCCACCGTTTCCTGGGCCAGGCGTGCGCTTTCCTGCCACGCGCCTTCAGCCGCCGCGACAAGATTGGACTTCTGCTGCAAGGCATCAAACCCGACCACCACTACCCCGGCATTAATTGCGAGAAGAACGATCCCCGTCCAATCCGACGGATGTGCGACACCCCAGCCCTGCGGCGGCAGAAGAAAATAAGTGGAGGCCAGAAGGCACAGACCCAGGGTGAAAAAGCCAAGCCTGCGGCCTCCGAGCCAGGTCATCAGCAAAATCGTCAGGATGTAAAGCCCCGTGTAAGGGCGCACATAAATCCGAGGTTCCTCGGCCGACACGATTTTGTTAAGAGCCAGCAAGCCGAGTGTTGTCAAGAAAGTTGCCAGAATAGCCAGAAGATACAGGCGGAGCCAGCCATGCCGGCGCCGGGGATCAGTGGCGGGGAGGCGAGGACTGTCTTGCGATGTCAAAAGAGAGGGAGCAAGGGCCGCGGGAAGTTTCTCGGCATAAGGCAGGGAATTAATAGCTTTGCTTTGGTGCATAGGTTTCAACAAACGTCGCGCTCCCAGGAAACTGCCTGCGTGATTATACCGTAGTTGGGCAAAAAGCGTCAAGGAAAAATTCTGAGCGCTTCCGGCGCAGTTTTCCCGCCGAATGGGTACACTGGCTCAGGAGGCACAACAACCATGAAATTTTTCATTGACACAGCCAATGTAGACGAAATCAAGCAGGCGAAAGCCTGGGGCATTCTGGACGGAGTTACGACTAACCCCTCTTTGATTGCCAAAGAAGGGGTGGAGCATAAAAAACGAGTGATGGAAATCATCAGCGTGGTCGGTGATATGCCGGTTTCCGCCGAATGTGTCGAAACCGATGTCGACAAACTGATGAAAGAGGCCCAGAACATCGCTTCGTGGGCGCCGAATATTTATGTCAAAGTCCCCATGACCGCCAATTCCATGGAAGTAGTGAAGGAGCTGTCTCCCAAAGGCATCAACTTCAACGTGACCCTGATTTTTTCACTGCCTCAGGCGCTGATTGCCGCCAAAGCGGGCGGCTCGTTTATTTCGTTCTTTGTCGGCCGCATTGATGACATGGGCAGCCTGGAAGCGCCCATCAATATTGTGGAGGCCGTGAACATGGTGGAAACCTACGAATTTCCCAAAGACCCGGAGATTCTGGTCGCCTCGATCCGCAGCCCGCTTCAAGTCACTGAAAGTATTAAAGCCGGCGCGCATATCGCGACCATTCCGTTCAAAACGATGGAGATGCTCTTCAAGCACCCGTTGACCGACATCGGCATCAAGCGCTTCTATGATGATTATCTGAAGGCGACTGGCGGCAAAACTGGCCAGTCTATTGAAGAAAAAGCGAAAATTAGTTGAACTGACTTTTTTCAGAAAACTCCTGGAACGCCCGGTGCATAACATGCGCCGGGCGTTTTTCTGTGCCTCCCTCCAGATTTCGCGCACTTCTGCCGATATTGCCGGTAACAACACTGACGGCCATGAAGTCAGGGGAGGTCAGGATGCCCGTTCATATCACGCCGGGGCCATCGCCGGGCCAGCGTCCGGCGGGGAAATCTGCTCCGGCAGACACCGGCCCACCCGGTCCGGTGAACCTTTTTGCGGCCTTGCTGCTCCAAAGCGGCAGCCGGATACCGCAGCCCTCCGCAGAGCCTGTGGAGCAGAGCGCAAAGAAAAACATACCGGAAGCCACGAAGACAGAAAAAGAGTCGCCGCCTGAAACCGAAAGAAATGCACCGGGACAAGGCAAAGCCGACAAACAAATCAAAGCCGACAAACAAATCAAAGCCGAGAAAAGTCAGCCTTCCCCGCCGCCGAATGTGGCCGGGCCGGCAGCAAATACGCAGAACGCAATGGACACCTTTCCTGCTTCTCCCGCCCCCCAGGGAGAGCGCGCCAGTCGCAAGCCGGACGGTGAGTTGCCTCTTTCTGAAGCCCGGACACATGTGTCCGCCGGTCTTCCTGCCCTGCCGACTCTTTTCCCAGTGCTGCCGACTCCGGCTTTGTCTGCCACGGCAATCTTCACGGCTCCTGCGCCTGTTTCTGCTGCGGCCACGCTGCGCCTGCCGCCGGTGGCCGTTTCTTTGCCGACAATTGCTGCCGCGCCTCAGCCCGCCGGTGTAAGAATGGCGAAAGCCGCGGTAGGGGCGCCGCTCTTGCCGGCGCCATCTGCACTTTCGCTGCCCTTGCCGCTGCCTTCCCGTGGATTGCCGCAGTTTTCTCAATCCGCTCCGGCGATTTTGGACGTTCGGCCCACGGCTGCTCCGCTGACTGCGGCCTGGACTCTGCCCGCAGCAAAGCCGCTGGTGCGTGTCGCTTTTGCCCTGTCAACGCCCTATATCGCGGAACAACTTCGGCCCGGCACAGAAAAATCGGCGATGCCTCTTGCTGCCTTTCCTTTGCTGGCGTCGCTTTCTCCCACGGAGCCGCCTAAAGGAGTGGCCGCGCCGGAAGTATCGCCGGAAGTGTGGAAGGTGCTTTCTCCCAGCCCGCGTGTTTCCGCCACGGTGAGCGGAAAAATAAGCGAGAAAAACGGCGGGCAGTCCAGTGCCAATAGCATTGGCTGGCCTCAAGCAAGCCGCCCCATGATTGAAGGCAAAGCGACGATGATGGATGGCAAAGCGACGACGATGGATGGCAAAGCGACGATGGATGGCGAATCTCTGACCAGCCGTGTTCCGGCTCAGTCCCTGCCGCCAGCTCCGCAGTCACTGCGGGATAGCCCCGTGATCTCAGCCGGCCTGCCAGCGCATTCGGCTGAAGCAGCGCGCCCCGCGCCGACTGCGGAAAAGACGCTTCAAACCGGCACTGTAACTGCCGATACTCAAACTGGTAATAAGACCAGGGAACCGGCGGCGCTTGACCAAAAGCCGCACATGCCGCCGTCTCCGGCGCAGTCCGATCCGGCAATCTCGGTGAAACCGCTGGAAAAGGCAGTCGTCTCCGTCACTGCCGCCCTCGACCCTGCTGCATTGCCGCCGGCTTTAGTACATCCGGCCTTGAATGATTCCGTGAAGCCGGCTGCCGCGCCGCTGAGTCATGCCGAGCAGGCACAGGTCGTCCGGCAGGTCGCAGACGGGGTGGGGGCAGCCGCGTTACGGCTGCGGCCCGCGACGCCGGAGCAGATGACGATTCAGCTTCATCCCAAAGACTGGGGCAAGCTTCAAGTTTCTGTGACGCTGACGGCTCCCACTGGTGCCGACGCCGCTGGGGCGCAAAAGACCGTGATCGCGCATGTCGTGGCCGAAACCCCGCAGGTCAAAGCCGCGCTGGAAAGCCAGACGAGTGAGCTGCGCCATGCACTCCGCGCGGCGGGAATGAACTTGGACCGCCTCACCGTCAGCGTACACGCCGCGCACACCGACACGGCGGCAGCGCCAGGCGGCGGCAGTCAGCCCCAGCCGCAGGGGGGGAGCAGCGCCGGTCAATTTAGCCAGAATGGGCAGCCGGGAGCGTCGGCCTTCGCGTCGTTCGCCGGATCGCAGGGTGGGCGACAGGGAAATCACGCAAACCCGCCCGCCTTCGGCTCCCCGGAGCCGGAGGAAACTGCCGAGCCGCTTTCGCTGCGCCCGATAGGGCGCGGCCAGATCGATACACGGGCCTAGGAGAACAACATGACAATCACGCCGATCAATGTCAATGGAACCGCCGCCAACGTCAATCCCGACGGAACGGCGCAGGCAAACAACTCAACCGTCAATCAAAACTCATTTTTGACCCTGCTGGTTAATGAGCTTCAAAACCAGGACCCAACCCAGCCGACGGATGAAACACAAACGCTGTCGCAGCTCGCCCAGTTTTCCCAGCTCCAGCAGATACAGAACCTGAACCAGACGCTGACGGCGTCTTCAGGTTTCAGCCAGGTTGCCCAGAGCGCCGCGCTCATCGGCAAAACCATTTCCACGGCGACAGGTACCGATCCGGGCATCAGCGGCGTAGTGTCGTCCGTCTCGCTGTCGGGCGGCAAGACTTATCTCGCTGTGGGCGGTCAAAACATTGACTCGTCGACCGTGACCGGCATTCAGTAGGAACACCATGGACCAATTGGCAGACATTGAAAGCCGCATTCGCAGCGCACCGCCTATCGGCGTCAAACCCGCACAAACTCCTTCCGGCACTTCGGGCGGAGCCGGCTTCAGCAAGGTTTTACAGGAACAGTCGCTGGCTGCGGCAACCGCTCAGGCCGGGATTAAAATCTCCGGTCATGCCCAGACGCGCCTGGCCTCGCGCCAGATTACGCTGACCGGCGAAGATGTGGCAAAGCTGGGACAGGCGATGACCAAAGCAGCGGCCAAAGGGGCCAAAGATTCACTGTTTCTGATGGACAAGACGGCTCTGGTCGTCTCGGTCGCCAATCGCACCGTCATCACAGCGGTTTCTCAGGACGCGCTGAAGGAAAACATTTTCACCAACATTGACAGCGCGATGATTTTGTAAACGTATTTGTTGGTTCCCAGGGACGGGGACAATTCGCGGCGGGACCTCCCCAAATCCTTGATGAGGACGCCGCATCCCATCAACCGGCGCGACAGACTGCGTGCCATGACCAAACGGAGGAAATTGATTATGTTACAGGCCATGTACAGCGGCATTTCCGCGATTGAAGCCAACCAGCAATCCATGGACGTTATCGGCAACAACATTGCCAACGTCAACACCACTGCCTACAAAGCGGGCCGGGTGACTTTTGAGGATCAGCTCTCGCAGACCATTCAGGGCGCGGGCGCTCCCACCGCCAGCATCGGCGGAACCAACCCGCAGCAGATCGGCCTCGGCGTCCGGGTCGCCTCTATTGACACGATGATGCAGCAGGGCGGCCTGCAAAGTACCACCAAGTCCACGGACATGGCGATCCAGGGCAACGGTTACTTTATGCTCGGCGACAGCACCGGCGTTTCCTACACTCGCGATGGCTCGTTCAGCCTGGACAGCAGCGGAAACCTGGTCAACTCATCCAGCGGCTCTTATGTGCTGGGCTGGAAAGCGGATGTAAACGGCAAGATTGATCCCACCGCGCAGATCACTCCGGCTTCGCACCTTTCCGTGCCGGTCGGCGGATTGACCGCCGTGCAGCCGACCACGACCGCCACATTCGGCGGCAACCTGAGCGCCGACTCCACCGCCGCCACGGCCCCTTATACGCGCTCAGTCAAAGTCTACGACAGCCTCGGCGAGCCGCAGAACGTCACCTTCAGCTTCACCCGCGCAGCCACGGCGAACACCTGGAATTGGAGCGCTTCCGGCAATGCGGCGGCAGCCGGGTCCGGCACGATCTCCTTTGACACCAGCGGCAAGCAGACTGCCGCGACCGGAAGCCTGACGCTCACTCCGACCGATGGAGCCGCCGCCGCGCAGGCTATCGCCCCCGATTTCACCGGCGTGACCCAGATTTCTGGTTCGTCCTCGGCGGCGCCAACCTCGCAGAACGGTTTCGCGCCGGGAACTTTGCAATCGTTCAGCGTCGACCAGACGGGCGCGATCACCGGCGTTTTCAACAACGGTCTCACCCGTATTTTAGGCCAGGTTGCCTTGAGCGATTTCCCCAACCCGGAGGGACTGGCGCGCAGCGGCAACAATGCGTTCCGTCCCACCATTAATTCCGGCCAGGCATCGGTCGGGGCCGCGCTCACTTCCAGCCTGGGACAGATCAGCACCGGCTATCTGGAGCAGTCCAATGTGGACCTGTCTAACGAGTTTACCAACATGATTGTGACCCAGCGCGGCTTCCAGGCAAACACGAAGATCGTGTCCACCGTGGATGAGATGCTTCAGACAGTTATTCAGATGAAACAGGGATAAAATAACCCACCCGGCGTAAGAACCCACCCGGCGTAAGAACCCACCCGGCGTAAGAACCCACCCGTCTTGCTCAGGCTCACCGGGTGGGTTCTTCCAGCCCTGGAAACACAAACATTATGATTACAGTGACGCGCTTCGATCACAGTGAATTTATTTTGAATGCCGATTTGATTGAGTTTGTCGAAGCCCGGCCCGACACGCATATTACGCTCGTCACCGGCAAAAAGCTGCTGGTTTGTGAAACGACAGCCGAAGTGATTGACCGCGTGGTCGCGTTCCGGCGACGGGCTGGCATTTTTCCGCGTCCGCCAATGTCCGGGGTACATGTCGGCGAGGAGCTGCGGGCCGACGAATACGCCGTGCGGGCCGACGAGTACGCCCTGCGGGCAGGTGAGTAAGCGGCGGGGAGAATCACGATGGATTTAGCAACAATTATCGGACTTGTTCTGGCATGGGGCGCGTTCTTCGGCTCCATCATCATGGAAGGCGGCGAGCTGAAGGCGATGATTAACCCTTCGGCGGCGGTGCTGGTCTTTGGCGGCACACTGGGCGCTTCCATGATTTCATTTCCCCTGTCCGCCATCATCGGCCTGCCGGGCGTGGTCAAAAATGCGTTTATGGGCAAGCATGAGGATGTCGGCAAGATTATTAAAATGCTGGTTGGCTTTGCCGAAAAGGCGCGTCGGGAAGGGCTGCTGTCGCTGGAAGATGAAGCCCATTCTGTAGAAGACACGTTTCTCCAAAAAGGCATTCAGCTTGCCATTGACGGCACGGACCCGGAACTGGTGCGCGAAATCATGGAAACCGATATTGCGTTTCTGGGCAGCCGCCACCATGAGGGGGCCAACTTGTTTGCGACGATGGGCGGCTTCGCGCCGACGCTGGGTGTTATCGGGACCGTCGCCGGACTGGTTCACATGCTTGCCAATCTGTCCGATCCGGGCAGCATGGGACCGAGCATCGCGGCGGCGTTTATCGCGACCCTGTACGGCGTGTCCAGTGCCAATCTGGTGTTTCTGCCGCTGTCCAACAAACTCAAAGCGGCCAGCCATGAGGAAGTGCTGGTGCGCGAGGTGATCACCGAAGGGATTCTGGCGATCCAGGCGGGGGACAATCCGCGCATTGTGGAAGAAAAACTGAAAGCGTTCCTGTCGCCCAAACTTCGCCGCGCCATTGAAGCCGAAGCGGCGCTGGCGGCTTAACCCACACAAGGAAGAAACGCCATGGCAGGCCGAAAAAAAAAGGGCGGGGGCGGCGAGCATGAGAATGCCGAGCGCTGGCTGCTGACCTATGCGGACATGATTACGCTGCTGGTGGCATTCTTCATCATGCTGTACGCCATGTCCGTGATGAACCAGGCCAAGTTCCAGCAGCTTGCCATCTCGGTACGCTCCGGCTTTGGAACCAGCGTCACCGGCGGAGTGCCGACGATCTTCAGCCGGGGCGGCGGGCTGAACTCCACGCCGTCCATCATCAATTCCAGCAAAAGCGGCGACTCGTCCAGCGATGAGTTTATCAAAGACGCCAAGCTGCGGCAGGACGCCGACAGCCTGGACAAAGCGTACCAAAAAGTTAAAACTTACATTGAAAAAAACCATTTGCAAACGCAGATGAGCGTGGAACGCACGGAGCGCGGCGTTGTCGTCACCGTGATGACCGATAAGATGCTGTTTGCGCGCGGCGATGCCGCCCTGCGGCCCGAAGAACTCAGCCTGCTCAATACCGTGGGCGACGTGCTGCAAAAATCGGTGGCTCAAAATCCGGTGCGGGTAGAGGGTCATACGGACAACCTGCCGATTCACACGACTCAGTTTCCTTCCAACTGGGAACTGTCCACGACCCGCGCGACGACGGTGCTGCGCTACTTTGAATCGCGCGGCGTCGCCTCCCTGCGCCTGGAAGCGGCGGGCTATGCGGATCAGCGCCCGCTGGTTCCCAATGACTCCGAGGAGCATCGCGCGCAGAACCGCCGCGTGGCGATTGTAATCCTGCGTCGGTATTAAAACGGCTCCGGCCCGTTTCTCCGTATAGTTTCGCCCTCACCCTGCCGATAATAACAGTGCGCCCGCCGGATGCGGGCGCACGATTTATGGAAAATAATTTTACGGAGAGTATTCACGGAAGGTAACGCATGGCCGAAAAGACGGAAAAAAAAGAAGAACCGGCGGGCGGGAAAAAGAAACCCCCGATGATGATTATCATGGCGGTCTTTGCAGTGGTCGTCCTGGGCGCGGCGTTTTTCATGGTGCAAAAGGCCGGGGCGAAAAGCAAAGCGCCGGAAGTCAAAAAGGTGGAAAAGGGTCCGGTTTTGACACTGGATGAGTTTCTGGTCAATCTGGCGGATGCCGGCAGCGATCATTTCCTGAAAGTGACGGTTGGGCTGGAATTGGACAAGGCAAAGGGCAAGACGCCGGAAGCGCTCAAAGACGACACGCCGCTGATCCGCGATGCGGTACTGTCGTCGCTGTCGAGCAAGACACGCGATGAAATCGGGCCGCAGCCGGGACGCGACAAACTTAAGCTGGAAATTAAAAAGAAAGTCAATGAAGCGCTGGGCGAAGACGATGTGCAGGGAGTCTATTTCACCAACTTCGTCACCCAGTAAATCTCATGGGAATTCATAGCGTGAGTATGGAATAAAGACACCGGAAGCGAACTGCTTCCGGTGTCTTTTGTTTTTTACCCATTACGGCGGGAACCCCACTTGGCTGAAGCATTATCACAAAGCGAAATTGAAGACCTGCTGGCCGCCATGGCGGTGGCCGAGGAAAATCCGGCAGACGGAGCCAGAGACGAGACGCCGCGCCCTGCCCTCGAAACGATGAGCGGTACGGCGCCGCAGATTCGCATGGCAGAGGGCCTTGTCTTTCTGCCGCTGCACAAGCGCCGTCGTGCCGCCGCCGGTCAGGCGCTGGCCGCCGCCCAGTTTCCATTTGCCGCGCCTGCCGCCGCTTACGAGTCGTATGACTTTCGGCGGCCTGACAAACTTTCCAAAGACCAGATGCGCTCATTGCAGCTGCTGCATGAGAACTTCGCCGGCTATTTTGTGACCTCCCTGTCCGCTTACCTGCGGGCGCAGGTACAGGTCGCGCTCGTTTCCGTGGAGCAGGTTCCCTACGACGAATATATTAAAACCGTCTCGGAATCGCTGCTGAATGTGCTGAATGTGGATGCACTCTCCGGCCAGTCCATTTTGGAACTCAACTTCGCCATGCTTTTTTCCATGATTGACCGTCTGCTGGGAGGGAAGGGCATCTCGGGAAAAATTGTCCGCGACTTGACCGACATTGAAAAAATGCTGGCGGGAAACATCATTGAAATGGCGCTGCTGGACCTCAAGCTAGCCTGGGAAACGGTGCTGCCGCTGGACTTTGTAGTGGCGTCGATGGAAAGCAGCGCGCAGTTTGTCCAGATCGTCCCCGGCAATGACACGATCATTTTGATGCTGTTTGAGATCAGCATCGGCGAATTCCGAGGCGTTATGCGCCTGTGCCTGCCCTACCTGCTGATTAAGCCGATTTTGAACCGCCTCAGCGCGCAGCGCTGGTTTGTCAGCGACAAGAAAAAGGCGTCCGCCTCGCATGGCCGCCAGCTCGCGCAGCGTTTGAACACCACCGCGGTTCCCTGCGTGGCTCGCCTGGGCGTTTCCTCGCTGACTGTGGCCGATCTGGTCGCGCTGGAAGTGGGACAAGTGCTGCCCATGCAGGTCTGCACCACGCCGGAAGAAATGGACGGTCAGCCAAAGGGACGTCTTGGCACGGTGGATTTGCTTGTCGGCGAACAAGTCAAATTCCGGGGCCGGACGGGCCTGCGGGGACGCAAACTGGCGGTGCAGATAGAACAGGTCGTCGCTCCGCCGATGGAGCTGACCGCGCACCGCGAACAAAGTCATCTTGCGACAGGAGAGAAAAAATAAGTGGCTGCTTTAGAAGCTGAATCGGAATTGCCGTCAGATGGGATGATGAGTCAGGGCGACCTGGATGCCTTGATCGCGGCGTCGCAGGCGGATAGGCCGGAAGGCGCTGCCGAAGAAAGCGGCTTTGAGGAGAGTCTGTCCGAAGAAAAAGCAGACCCATTATTGGGGCCGGCCGGACTGATCGATTTCCCCTCATTTGATCCGGCTCCCCTGGCGGAAGCGTTTTCTGCGCCGTCCGGCGGCCTGAATCGCGTTCGCGACATTCCGCTGGAAGTAACGGTGGAACTGGGCCGGACGCGGCTGCTGATCCGCGATATTCTGGACCTCAGTCCTGGTTCCATTATTGAATTGGACAAGCTGGCCGGTGAGCCGGTCGATTTATTCGCCAATGGAATGCTGGTGGCGCGCGGCGAAGTGATCGTCATTGATGACAATTTCGGTGTCCGCGTGACTGAGATCATCACCGCCGCTGAGCGTCAGAATTCGGAGAAAGAACTCCATGCGCTCGCTATGTAAGATAGCCCCTCCCGCCCTTTGTTTCTTGTTAGCCTGTCTTGGCCCTGTTCATGCCGCGCCACCGCCGCCAAGCCCGCCCCCGGCTGCGCCTTTGGCGATGCCTGACTATGGAGGCCGAGAAAGCGCGCCGGTGGCAGCGGGCGACGCCGCCCCCAATCCGCTGGCGCAGATGGGCCGGGCCGTGGAAGCGCTGGTGATTGTCCTGGCAGGAGTCGTTGGCGTGGTTTACGGGCTGAAACGGTTCGGGCTGGTGACGCCGGGGGAAAACGGCAAGCCGGGCCGCATCGCGTGGAGCGGCTTGAGCCGCGCTCGCGCTTCGCAAAGCGCCGGCGATTTCCCAGTCACAGTGCTGTCGTCCCAGCCGCTGCCCGGCGGGGCAATGCTGCATGTGGTCTCGGTCGCAGGCCGGAATTTACTGCTGGCCGCGACTCCACAGTCCGTGTCCGCACTCACCGAATGGCCTGCCGCCGAACAATCTGTCCCGGAGACTGAGGGCTTTGACGAGTTTCTAGCCCGCGCCGATGCCTCTTCCGGCGGAGGTATTGCCGCGGCCAATGCCCGCCTGCGCTCGTTGATGGCCCATCCGCCGGCGAAAGAAACCCCATGACCCTGCGCCGCTTTTTCCTCGCTGCTTCCGCCTTGCTGCTGGTGCTTGCTGCCCCTCATGCCCAGGCGCAGACGGGCTTCGCCCTGCCGACGATTCCCGGCAGCGTTCCCGCTAAAAGCCCGCAGCAGGTCGCAAACACCTTGCAAATCCTGCTGCTGCTGACGGTGCTGACGCTGGCCCCGGCGCTTTTGATTATGACGACGGCGTTCACGCGCATTGTGATCGTGCTGTCGTTTCTGCGCTCTGCACTGGGAACTCAGAACATCCCGCCCAATCAGGTCATGCTCGGCCTGTCGCTGTTTTTGACATTTTTTGTGATGGCCCCGACATTTAATCAGATGAATGCGGACGCCGTTCAGCCCTATTTGAGCAATAAAATGGATTTTAACACGGCAGTGGATCGCGGTGAAATCCCCCTGCGCCGTTTTATGGTGGCGCAGACCTACAAAGATGATCTGAAGCTGTTTTTGCAGATGAGCCACACGCCTCTGCCGAAGATCACCGACCCGGCGCACCCTGCCGACAACCTTCCAATGCAGGTGGTCATTCCCGCCTTTGTGATCTCCGAACTGAAAACGGGCTTCATTTTCGGCTTTATTATCTACATTCCGTTTATCATCATTGACCTGGTGGTTTCGTCACTGCTGATGAGCATGGGTATGATGATGCTCCCCCCGACGGTGATTTCCCTGCCTGCCAAGCTTCTCGTGTTTATCCTCGCCGACGGCTGGCACGCCATCGCCGGCTCGCTGGCCGCCAGTTACCGGACCTGAGAAGCGGCTACCCTCCCGGCGGAATCACCAGCGTGCAGCCTGGCGTGACCGGGTAGCTTTTGCTGGGCGTGTAGTCGCTGACCTGCAAGGTTTCCGGGCGCTTCCATTTGGCATGGCCGTCGGCATACGCCAGCGTGACTCCTCCCGTGTGAGCGCGAGTCGGCGCGTCGCCGCATGGGTCAAAATTGCCGTCATTCAGCGTGGCTTGCTCATCGATCAGCAAAATGGTCGCCGCTGAAGCGTCTATCTGGGAGAGCGAAGTCGGCTGGGTGGGGGTTAAGATCGGCTGATACCCAAGAAACTCGTTCATGCTGTAGCTGAGGCCCTTGGTGGAACCGAGGCTGTCCGAGGGGCAGAAATAGACACCCCGGCTTTTCACATAGGGGTAGAGAGCGCCGAGCGCGAGGTCGCCGGGGCTTCCCGCTGTATACCTATTTGCTGTTGACGCTCCAGTGGGGGCAGGTATCCATCCGGGCAGTCCAAAACCAATACCGCCTTGTGCTGAATCAGGAAACTGCTCGTCGCTGTCCTGCGTGTATTGAACAAATGCCAGGCTAAGCTGTTTCAAGTTGCTGAGGCAGGTTGCCCGGCGGGCATTCTCGCGCACTTTTTGGAAGACGGGGAAGAGAATGGCGGCGAGAATCGCGATAATGGCGATCACGACGAGCAGTTCAATGAGGGTAAAGCCAACAGCTCGCTTCTCCCTGTGATACATAGAGTACATCCTTTGTTGTGCCGACGCTTCTTTGGAAGCCTTCTGTAGTATGAGGCCCGTCCAGCCTTTTGTCAAGGCGTTTTCGCAGAAACATTCTGCGATCTGATCTGGTGCCAGGCCCCAATCGCCGCCAGCGGCAGGGTGAGGCAGGCGGCATAATAAATCATCAGCCCCAGGCCAGCACCGACATGGTGGCTGACACCCAGCCTGTCCAGCGCGATAATTGCCAGCGGGTGCATCACATAAATCGCAAGTGACTCCCCGCCGAAATAAGCCAGCAGGCGCGTGAGGCGCGTGCGGCCCAGGGCAAACGCCAGGGCCAGCACCAGAAAACTCATGCCCGCTGTATAGCCCCACTGCCCGATTTGATAGGCGAACGTGTTGATATGCTGTTTGGGAAATGCCAGCAGGTGCAGGGCCAGCGGTTCATAGACCAGAAGTGCTGCACTGGTCACTATTGCCGCCGCCCAGCCTCCCATACGGCGAATTTCTTCCCCGCGCTCCGCCGGCTGGCTAAACAGCCACAAACCCAGCGCTACCGGCAGAATGTCCCAAAAAATCGTTGTCTGGAAACGGTGCGGGAAAATAAATCGATTGAGGCCGTAGACGCCGAGCTGAAGCAGTACCGCGCCCAGGGCAACGGCCCAGAAAGGCGGGCGGCGCTGGAACAGGGGCAGCAGCAGGGGCAGCAGAACATACATTTCCAGCACCAGCACAAAAAAGTAAAGATGAAAATACGCTGTGCCGGTCAATAGTAATTTGGCGATATGGCCGACGCTCAGGCGATGCAGGCTGCCGAGGGCATAATTGACACCGATGTAAACGCCGCTCCACAGCAAATACGGCAGCAGGGCCGTCTGCGCCCGGCGGCGGGCGTATTTGGGAACGTCGCCGCCTCGCGCCAGACTTTGGGCATTGACCAGGGCGCTGAGCATTAAAAAGCACGGCACGGCCCACTGAAAGCCCTGGTTCGGGACGGCCAGTGCCTCCCAGGCCCAGCCCGGCGGCGCTGCCGAGTTTGCCGGATGCAGGACGGGCAGAAAATGACCGGAAACGTGAATAAAGACGACGGCGAGGATTGCCAGCCCCCGGCAGATATCAAGCTGGCCTAAACGGAGCGCTGGCGCGGCGGATGTGTGAATCATTGCGGCGAGTTGTTCGCCGCGCACTGCCCGAAATCCTGCCGGATAGATCGCGGAAGGCTTCCGGGGCTGACAGCTTCCACACCTGCCCGCGCGGCCCGCGCCAGGCCGGGATAGGATGATACGCACTAAAAAGAGCCTGTACCTGCGGGGCGGAAATCTCCGGGCATTGATGCTGCAATGCAGCCATCGTCCGGCGATTGGTCCAAATCTCGTCCAGCACATACACATTCCGGCCCGCGCCGAATGCCCGGTCCAGCGTCGATTGAATATCCGCCTGCGCTGCGGGGAAAGTCTTCGCGTGGGCCAGAAGCCCATGCAGGGACAAAACAGGCCGATGGGCGAAGTAGGGAATGTCTACCTCACACTGGGCGTCATCGCCCACACCCGCTACGACGATCAGCGCACGCGGCGGCGTATGCGCGGCAATGTCCCTGGCGACCCACTGGGAGAGACCTGCCACCGGCTTCAGATACGGCAGCACTCCGGCCAGTCCGTTTATGAGGGCAAACACGCTAATCCATGCACCCATTAGTCGTGCCGCGTGCCGCGCCGTCAATACACTTGGCTGTGTCAATGACAGCATCAGCAGCGCCCCCAACGGAATCAGCGCCGGAACCCAGAAGACAAACGCGCCGGGGCACCAGAAGGTGAAAAACAGCGCATAGACGCCGATCCAGAGCAGGCAAGTGAGAATCAGGGGCCGTTCGTGGGAGCGTAAAAGTCTCGGCAGCGCAAAGGCAATGGCCGCGCCGGCCGTCAGCAGCCCGGTCAGTGCGCCTGCGTATAATCCCCACACCAGAACAACCCCCGCCAGACCCCAGAAATGCAGAGGCGTCTGCGCCAGTGCCGCCCGGCCCAGCGGCTCCACGAAAAGCGCATGGCGCACGGCAAATAAATCCAGGCGCAAGTTGTGAAAAATATGAAAATCCCACCACCAGCCTCGCTCGGTATATGCCCCGGCCCACTGGCGGAACGCAGTCCAGGTGTAAAAATGCAGCGCGAACACGCCGATCAGTGGGTAGGGAATAAGGACGGCGGCCAGCCAGGCGGACACATAAACCGCCGTTCGACGGCAGCGGCGGGAAACAGATGCCGAAAATATGCCTGCCGCTCCTACCAAGCCGAACAGGCCCGCGCTCTCGTGGAACAGCGCGGCGGCTCCCGCCAGCCCGCCAGCGGCGGCGGCCAGCCGCGCCGTCGGCGCTTCGCGAAACCGGCTCAGCGTGTAAAATGCCGCGATCATCAGCACAATACTCGGCATGTTCACTCGCCCGTCCGTGGCGCAAATCCAAAAGCCGAATGACCCGGCCAGACAAAGAGTAATGAGCAGGGGCAATGCGCCGGATGGATGCAGTCGGCGAAGCGTGGCATGGTAAATTGTCAGCCCTGCCGCGCCCAATACAGCATTTAGCTCCTGCATGGCGGCCAGCGGGCCGCCGTCGTATCCCAGACCCTGCGCGATGCGCCACCAGATGTAGCCCAGCGCGTTGAACAGCAGGTGATGGGGGTGAAACAGCGGGCGCAGCTTGCCCGTCTCCGCCGCCAGCCCGATCTGATTGGCATACGCGACAGCATCGAACGTGTTGAGATGGGTTCGCGTCAGCCCATACAGAACCAGGGCGAATGAAAAAATGCTTGCGGAAAGAGGTGGAACAAAATGGGATAACCGGACCGTTTGACGAGGCAGTTGATTAACTACCTTTGTAGTCTGGTTAGGCGCGTAAATAACAGCTCTCCACATGGTCTTATCTCCGTTTACGAACGAAAGTAAATTAACTACAAAAGTAGTCTGTCTAGTCGCAAATTGCAGGCGATCTGGTCCTGCATCGCTTCAATCAGCGCGGCGTCAGGAGAAACGCACTCGGCTGGCCGTTCAGCGTTCCGTTGCCGGCAATTTGGCCCCGGCTGTTTACTGCGCGGGCTTCCGTCAAAACCCAGCCGGAATGACTGGGAAGGAGTGCGTTTAAGTCCAGCGCGTGGCCGTCCTGCCAAAGCACGGCGCGTTTGCCGGGCGAATCAGGCTGCGGCTCGGCGTAGCCGACGATCTGGCCGGGGGCATTGACGCCGCAGGCGACGCTGTCGGGCAGGCCGGGCAATGCGCCGAGGTCGCGCATCTGGCCGTTTTGCCAGATGAACGCATGGCGTGTGTTACCCGCCCCCGTTTCGGCGCAGCCGACGACAAGGCCGCTGTCGCTGACCCGGCAGGCCAGGCTGTTCGCGCCCCCGAGTGTGCCTAAGTCCTGCATCTGACCGTTTTGCCACAAAAATGCATGGGTCTGGCCGAACGTGTCCGTGTCGGCTTTGCCGGCGACCTGGCCTTGATTATTGATGTCATAAGCGTAGCTGTACGGCCCGCCCAGTGTGCCGAGATCGGTCATTTCCCCGGACTGCCACAGGAACGCACGGGCAACACGCGCCTGCCAGCGGTCATGCCCGCCGGTCTCTGCGAAACCGGCTACTTGTCCGGCATCATTGACGGCGCGCGCTTCGCTATAAGGATACTCCGGCAGGGAGCCGAGCCGGTGGCGGCTGCCATCCCAGAAAAACGCCCGTCCGTGACCGGGGATATTGAAGGAGGCCGCCGCAACATCACCCTGAGCATTGATGCCGTAGGCGATGCTGAAGTGGTGTTTCGGCAACGCCCCCACCAGTGTCCGTGTCTCCGTGCTGCCGGCCAAGCCCTGCGATTGATCCCCGTCCCGCCACGTCATCGCCGCCTGCCCGGCGTCGTTTAGCCCGGCGGCTTCGGCCACATCGCCCAGATCACTGACCGCGTACCGAGGCAAGCGGAGGTCTTCTCGCGCCTCGGCGGCAGAGGGAGTGCGCGTCCCGGCAGTCAGTCGCCAGGGAACCAGGGCCAGCAGCGCGGCGGCTACCAGCCAGCGGGCATGACGTGAGCGGGTGGGGCATGTGGTCAGGCCAACGAGACGCCGCTTGAGGGTGTGATAGCCCGCCGACAGTCCCAGGGCCGGAGCCGGCGTTCCCTCCCCGGCGATTTTCAGCAGCAAGTGGCCGAATCGGGCCGGAGCCGCCCCGGTCGCGGCCAGCGCCAGCGCGTCACACGCTTCTTCGCGCGAGGCTGCCCATTCCCGTGCAGCCAGCCAGGCCAGTGGATGAAAGAAAAAGAGCGCCTGTGTCAGCGCGGGCAGCACGGCCAGCCTCAGGTCGTTTCGGCGCACATGGGCCATCTCATGGGCAAGTGCCAGCCGCACTTCATCCGGTGAAAGCCTTTCGGCAAAGTGCCTGGGCAGTAAAATGGCGGGATGAAACACGCCCGCAACGCAGGGAGCGGATACTCCACCGCTTTCCAGAACACGAGGCACGCGCCGCAGGCCCAGTTCGGCGGCCAGGGAAACTAATATCTCCGAAGGCAGCGCGTTAGTCCGGGCCGCGTGAACCACACGCCGCAGGCGCAAGCCCTGCTGCAACGCGCGCAGCAGTTGGACGACCATTCCGGCCAGCCAGATCATTTGAAGGTAAAACGGCCAGTGGAAACGCGCTCCGCGGGGCGGCATCGCACTGTGAAGACTGGTCTCATCGGGGGCAGCGGCGGCTTTTGCACTGAGTGTGGGCCCGGACGACAGGGGGGGCAGGGGAGCCAGAACCACAGGCGATGGTGCAGTTTGCCCTGCTCGCAGGGCCGGGGCAGCGGGCAAAAGGGGCAGCGCCAGCGGCGCGATGCCGCCCAGGTCCAGCACCAGTTTCAGCAGGGCCAGCCACCAGAGGGAGGCACGCAGGGCCGCGGGCAGGCGCGGGGCCAGGCGGCAGATAGCCCACACTCCGGCGATAAACAGTCCGCCGCCCAGACACGCATGGGCCATGCGAACAGCCCACAGTGCGGCCTCGCCATCGAGCATGGGTAAATAGGACTCTCCCGCGCTCATGTCGCTCTAACCCCTTTCGGCGTCTTTGGCATCGAGCAGCTTGCGCAGCTCACTTAGCTCCCGCTCAGATAGGCCCTGCGCGTCGGTCAGATAGGCCACAAAGGGAGAAAGGGAGCCGCCCAGTGCCTTTTCCACAAAATCATGCACCAGATTTTGCAGAAGCTCGGTTTTGGCAACGACCGGTCGGTATTCAAACGCTCCCGCGTCCTTGAGGCGCGTTAAAAAGCCCTTGCGCCGCAGCCGCTCCATCATGGTCAAGATGGTTGTGCGCGCCAGGCCGTGCGGCTCGCCGAACTGTGCGGCGGCTTCGCGCACGGTGACCGGGGCGTGGTCGGTCACGTAGCGCAGCAAAGTCAGTTCCTGGTCTCCCAGCGAGACAGGTTTGTTCATGGGACAAATCCTTCCAGAGCAGTTCTCAAAAAACGATAACAAAAAAATTATAGCATAGGACTACATCAGTCGTCAAGAGGCGTTTATTTGCGGCGAGGCTGTGGTAAAATAAGACCGAACCATGAAATACCCTCACGCTTTTCTCACGTTTTTTTTGCCGGGCATGGCTGCCCTGCTGTCGGCTCCGGCTCATGCGCTGCCGCTCTGGTCGCCGCTGCTGAAGCCTGCACCGCTGCGCGCTTTGCTGACGCTGCCGCAGAGCGCGCTGCCTGCCTCCGATTCATTTCTGACGCCTCCCTCGCTTTTCAGCGTCAAATCGTCTCTGGGCAGCGGGCCTCTCTGGAGCCGCGCGCTGGACCCGACTTTGCAGCTCACCGATTGGCGGCATGTGTTCGACATCGCAGCTTTGGGAACCTTTGACATCCCACTGCGAGACGATCCCGCCGAACGCGCGAATATTCTGCTCTCGGCGGCAGCGATAGACAATGCGGTGGTAGCGCCAGGCGCGGAATTCTCGTTCAACGATCAGGTTGGGGAACGTACCGTGGATCGGGGCTATCAGGACGGTTTGATGTTTGACAACGGCCAGATCGTTCGCGGAACCGGCGGCGGTATCTGCCTGGTCGCCACGGGGCTGTATAACGCCGCGCTGCAAGCCGGTCTGGAAATCACTGAGCGGCATCCGCATTCCGGGGTAGTCAGCTATGCCCCGCCCGGCTGCGACGCGGGGATTTATTACGGCCAGGAAGATTTCAAATTCCGCAACACGACGGCCCGCCCGGTGGTGATTCGCACGGAAGCCGCCGCCGACCACCTGACCGTGCAGTTATTCGGGCAGACCCCGCCGCCCGGCGCACATGTCATTGTGAAGCCGACCTGGCTGGAACTCATCCCCTACACGGTCATTACGAAAACTGACCCATTGCTTCTGCCAGGCCAGAGCGTGATAGATCAAAAACCGCGTGACGGCTATAACGTCGTGGTGGAGCGTTTTTGGACGCAAAAACAGCGCATTGTTCGGCGTGAAGTCGTGGCACACGAAACGCGCGCTCCCCGTCCCAAAATCGTGCGTGTCGCGCTCCCGCCTGCCGCGCCACTACTCGCCGCGCCTGCCTTTACTGTGCCGGCTCCGCTGCCCTCGCTTTTCCCAGCAGACGCGGAACCGGGAGATTAGAAACCCACTTCGGCACTTATGCCGAGGCAGGTTCCTTTCTCCGACCGGGTATAATTGCCCCATCTATGCCACTCGACACCCTGCAAACCATCGCGGCACGCGCGGAAGACCTGCGCGCACGGCTCAGTCACGCTAACTACTTGTACCATATTCTGGACCAGCCGGAAATTGCCGACAGTGAATATGACCATCTCCTGCGCGAGCTGACCGAGATCGAAACGGCGCACCCGGAACTTGTCACCGCCGACTCGCCCACTCAGCGCGTCGGTGCCTCGCCGCAGTCGGACTTCCAGCCCCACACGCATCGCCAGCCGATGCTGTCTCTGGGAAATGCGTTCAATGACGACGAGCTGCGCGAGTTTGATGAGAAAGTCAAACGGCATCTGGGACTGGCGGAAGACGCGGAAGTCGCGTATGTCACCGAATTAAAGATAGACGGCCTGGCGATTTCGCTGACATATGATCAGGGCATTTTCCAAAAAGGCGCAACGCGCGGGGACGGTTTTGTCGGCGAAGACATCACCGCCAATTTGAAGACGGTGTCCAGCCTCCCCCTGCGGCTGCGTTCGCCCCACCCGGACTTTGTGGAAGTGCGCGGGGAAGTCTATCTGGACCATGCCGAGTTTGCCCGAATCAACCTTGTGCGGGAAGCGTCCGGCGAGGCCGTGTTCGCCAACCCGCGCAACGCGGCGGCGGGAAGCGTTCGGCAGTTAGACACGGCGATCACGGCACAGCGGCGATTGAACATCTTTTTGTATGCCCTGGGCGAGAGCAGTCAGCGAGCTGCCTCTTCCCAAAAAGAACTTCTGGAAATGCTGAAGGGCTGGGGGCTTCGCGTCAATCCCAATGTCGCCCTCTGCGAAAGCATCGGCGCGGTGATTGCGTATGTGGCGGAGTGGACAGAAAAAAAAGCAACGCTGCCGTATGACATTGACGGCATTGTGGTGAAAGTCAATGACTTTGGAATGCAGCAGGACCTGGGCGCAGTCGCACGGACTCCGCGCTGGGCCATCGCCTACAAGTTCCCCGCGCAGCAGGGCCGCACAAAGATCATTGACATCGTCGCGCAGGTAGGCCGCACCGGGGCAATTACCCCGGTGGCCCTGGTGGAAGCCGTGACCTTGCCGCCCAATTCCGTTGTCCAGCGGGCCACGCTGCACAATCAACTGGAAATTGACCGCAAGGATGTCCGCGTCGGCGACACCGTGCTGATCCAGAAAGCCGGCGATGTCATCCCCGAAATCGTACAGGTCGTCGCGGAAGCCCGGCCCGAAGGCACGCAGCCCTATAAACTGCCCGAATTTTGCCCTGCCTGCGGCGCGCCGCTGATCCGGCCCGAAGGTGAGGCCGTCACCCGCTGCCCGAACAGCGCCGCCTGCCCCGGCCAGAACATCCAGCGCATCATTCACTTTGTTTCGCGCCGGGCGATGGATATCCAATGGCTGGGCGAAAAGCACGTCGCGCAATTGGTGGAAGCGGGCTTGATTAAAGACGCGGGCGATCTGTACGCACTGCAAAAAGAGCAGCTTCTGCCGCTGGAACGCATGGGCGACAAGCTGGCTGATAATATCATAGCGGCCATTAACGGCAGTAAAACACCGCCTTTGTCGCGTCTCATCTTCGCCCTGGGCATACGGCTGATCGGCGAACACGCCGCCGAGATTCTGGCGCGTCAGTTCGGGTCACTGGAAAAACTTCAAGCCGCGACTGTGGAAGAGCTGAACGCCGTGTATGAGATCGGTCTGACGACTGCTGAGTCCATTGCAGCGTTTTTCGGCCAGGCAGAGACCACAGAGCTGCTGGCTAAATTGGGTGCGGCAGGCGTTCGTCCTATCACCGACCGGTATGCTCCGCAGGCCGATACCTTTGCCGGTAAATCGTTTGTCTTTACCGGCGCTCTGCATATGACGCGGGATGAAGCGGAAGGCATTGTTAAAACGCTGGGAGGCCGTGCGGCATCGTCCATCTCCAAAAAAACGGATTATCTGGTGGCCGGAGAAAACGCGGGCAGTAAGCTGGAGAAAGCCCGGACGCTGGGCGTGGCGATATTGACGGAAGAAGAATTCAGGACGATGGCCGGAGCCGCGGACGCCCCATGAATGAGCCTGCGGGCTATCCGGCGATGACAGGCCGCATCACGCTCTACGTCTGGCCGGTGGCGGGTGTCGCGGGAGCGACCGGCTGTTTCTGGCTGCTGCGGCACTCGCTAGACAAAGGGCAGGCGTCTTTGCTGTACCTGCCGGTGGTATTGACGCTGGCAATCCGCTTCGGGTTCGGCCCGGCGATCCTGGGCGCAGTTTTGAGCTTTCTGTGCTGGGATTTCTTCTTTTTGCCCCCGTTTGGTGGGCTGACGGTGGCCGATCCCAAAGACTGGCTTTCATTGGGGGTATTCCTGCTGGCCGCCATCGTCACGGCGCGGCTGGCAGCCCAGGCCCGCGCGCAGACGCAGCAAGCCCGCGCACGGGAAGCCGAGATTGCCACTCTGTTTCAAGCCAGTGAGACCCTGAGCCGCGAAGTGCGCGCCGAGCGTCTGCTGGCGGCTCTCTCCGACCAGCTTCAATCCTTGTGCCGCGCGACCCGGTGTCTGGTATTTCGGCAGGAAGCAGACGCTCCCCTGTGCCTCATTGCCGAAAGTGCATCCAACCCGCCCGGCGAACAGGAACTGCCGCGCATTTTGCGGCTTGCCGAAGCGGCCTGTGCCAACAATCAAGTCATCGGGTTCGGCTCCAGCCGTTACCTCTGGGCGAAAGCGCTTACGGAGATGGAACCTCCGCTGCCGCCGCAAATTCTGCCCGAAATCGGGGTTTATGTCCCGCTCCGCGCCGGGGATGCGCTGGTGGGGGCGCTCCATGTCGGCCCGCGCGATGACGGCAGGGCGTATTCGCCGCTCGAAGAGCGTTTAATTTTGACGCTTGCCAATCATGCTGCCGTTGTCATTGCCCGCGACCTTCTGGCGGAGCAGGCGGCACAAGCGTCGGTTCTGCGCGAAGCCGATCTGCTTAAAGACGCGCTGCTGTCGCTGGTGTCGCATGAGCTGCGAACGCCGCTGGCGGCGATCAAAGCCTCGGCCAGCGGCCTGCTTCAGCCCGGCGCGGCCTGGGAGGACGCCGCTCGCCGCGAAGCCTTGACTGCCATTGATACCGAGGCGGATCGTTTGACGAGCCTGGTCAGCAATCTG
This sequence comes from Capsulimonadaceae bacterium, assembly GCA_965277095.1. Classification (GTDB taxonomy): domain Bacteria; phylum Armatimonadota; class Armatimonadia; order Armatimonadales; family Capsulimonadaceae; genus JANXMY01. The sequence goes on along the minus strand of OZ255718.1, from coordinate 369,985 downwards.
CTGGACTTGTCGCGCCTGGAAGCGGGCGCATGGCAGCCGCGAAAAGACTGGTGCGATCTCGCGGAAGTGGCCGGTACGTCGCTCGACCGGCTGCCCCCGGCAGATGCGTCTCGTGTGGAGCTGGATGCGGCCTCGGACTTGCCGCTGATTCAGGCGGATTACACTCAGATTGCGCTTGTGCTGAGCAATTTTCTGGAAAACGCGCTGAAGTATACGCCCGACGAAAGCCCTATTCATCTCACCATTTATCCGGCTCAGGAAAGGCAGGGGCCATCTCAGGCCGGCGTGACGGTTTGTGTGCGTGACTTCGGCGGGGGCGTGGCAGCGGGCGAAGAAGAGCGTTTGTTTGAGCGTTTTTACCGGGGGCGGCGTCATCAGAGCGGCGATATTCACGGCACTGGCCTCGGTTTGGCATTATGCCAGGCCATTGCGCGGGCGCACGGCGGGCGCGTCTGGGCGGCGAACGCTCCGCCGGGCGAACCTGCCGGTGCCGTATTTTGCGTGTTTCTGCCGAAATCGCTTCCTTAAGTATGGGAGTCGGGAGTTTTTGGATGCACAAAGCGACTATTTTGGTGGTCGATGACGAGCCGGAAATTCTGCGGGCCGTGCGCGCCGGTCTCACCGCACAGGGCTACCGCGTGCAGACGGCGTCACGCGGCGAGGAGGCGCTGCAAATGGCATCCGCCGATGTGCCTGACTTGGTCATTCTGGATGTGATGCTGCCCGGCGATGTGAATGGTCTGGAAGTCTGCCGCCGCCTGCGCGAATGGAGCGCCGTACCCATCCTGATGCTTTCTGCGCTGGGCCAGGAGCGGCAAAAAGTCGCCGCGCTGGACAGCGGGGCGGATGACTACCTGACCAAGCCATTTGGCATGGGTGAGCTGACCGCACGGGTGCGCGCCGCACTGCGCCGCGCTGCTGGGGCCAAACCCGCCGCCGAGCCTGCCGCGTTCACTTGGGGCGACCTGACGATGGATTATGCGCGTCGCCTGGTGACGAAGGGGGCGCACGAGGTCAAGCTGACGCCGCTGGAATACGACATCCTGCGGTTTCTGACGCAGAACGCCGACCGAGTGGTGACCCACCGCCTTCTCCTGGCAAACGTCTGGGGGGCCGAATACACCGACGATACGCAGCTTTTGCGCGTCCATGTCGGCCACCTGCGCCGCAAAGTGGAAGACAACCCGGCGCGCCCGCGCCTGATTGTCACTGAGCCGGGTGTCGGCTACCGCATACGGACGGCGGAGCCGGACACAGCGTAACACTCCTTTTTTCAATCTTCACGAAAACTTTATCTTTCTGCCTCCCCTCGCCACATCAAATTTATCCTGTCCGCGCTATCATGGAGGTATCTGCACTGCTGCGAGGTGTTCGTATGTCATCCCTTTTTGCTTTGTCCAATGCACCTGCGCCCGGCGAAACGGAAACTGACCGCTGGCACACGCAAGCGGAAGCCGATTATGCGCTTTGCCGCGCTTTCGCCGACCGATGGGATGCTCGCCTGGCGCGGTCGCTGGGCGCGCAGCGCGTCGGCTGGGAAAAGGCGGGCTATGCGGCCTACGGCATTCTGCTACCGGACCCGCTGCCGCGTCCGGGGACTGGGGACGATTGGTACCTCTACTATGTGTGGGGGGAACGCCTGATGCGCCGGACACAGGCCGAGCGCGAGGAAAGGCGAATGATCATCCTCGCCGACAGCGTGGATGACTGGGCCGAACTGCTGCGCCAGGCAATCCGCCACCTGGTCGTGGATTCCCGGTATGAAGTCATCCCGGACTACACAGACGCCCTCGGGGAAACCGAAGACGTGCCGGACGGTTTTCGGTTTCGGCTCTTTGCTCATGCACCCGGTGCGGTCCGCCCTTCGGATTTCGCAGTGACGGGTCGCGGAAAGTCGCCCCAGGCCGCCGCGCGAGATGCGTGCCGCCGCTGGCTGGAAGAACAAACGCCGGTTGACATTGCTGAAAGATTTTAGAAAGCCGCCATGTCGTTTTTAGACCGGATACTGGGCAAGCCGCTGGCATCCCAGGAAGAAGAAGAACAAAAAGTCGGGCCGCTGACTGCCCTGCCGATGCTGGGACTGGATGCGCTTTCTTCGGCGGCTTACGGCCCCGAATCCGCGCTGACCCTCCTGCTGCCGCTGGGCGCGCTCGGCCTGGCTTATATCGGCCCGATCACGGCGATTATTCTCGCGCTGCTGGCGATCCTTTATTTTTCTTATCGGCAGACGACGGCCGCTTATCCCACCGGCGGCGGCTCCTACACAGTCGCCAAAGAAAACCTGGGACAGCGGGCCGGTCTGCTGGCTGCCGCGTCTCTGCTTCTGGATTATGTGCTGAACGTCTCGGTCGGCATCGCCGCCGGGGTTGGGGCGCTGGTGTCCGCTGTGCCGGTGTTGCAGCCGCATGTTTTAGGCCTGTGCCTGCTGATTCTGGCTGGGGTCGCGGTGGTCAATCTGCGCGGCATCCGGGAGTCCGGCGCGGCGTTTGTCGTCCCGACGTATCTGTTTGTCGGCTGCCTGGGACTGGCTCTGGGAATTGGGCTGGTGCGAACCGCTCTCAGCGGCGGCCATCCGCACCCGATTGAAACGCCGCCGGCCCTGCCTGCCGCCACAGCAGGCGCGACTCTCTGGCTGCTGATGAAGTCGTTTTCCAGTGGCTGTACGGCCATGACGGGCGTGGAGGCCATCAGCAACGGCGTTTCCGCATTCGCCAAACCCGCCGTTCAGAATGCCCAGCGGACATTGACACTTGTGGTCGTCATTCTCGGCGCATTGCTTGCGGGCATTGCTTATCTGTGCCGGGTGTATCATATCGGCGCGACCGACCCGGACGGGCCAGGCTATCAAAGCGTTCTTTCTCAGCTTGTCGCCGCCGTTGCGGGCCGGGGCGTCTTTTATTATGTGACGCTGGGCAGCATTCTCGCCGTGCTGTCGCTGTCGGCCAACACGAGCTACGCCGACTTTCCACGTTTGTGCCGATTGATCGCCGAAGACGATTTCCTGCCTCATGCCTTCGCCAGTCGGGGCCGCCGGCTGGTGTACACGCTGGGGATCGGCATTTTGACTGCCTTTTCCGCGGGACTGCTGATTGTCTTCGGCGGCATCACAGATCGTTTGATTCCTCTCTTCGCCATCGGCGCCTTCGGGGCATTCACGCTTTCCCAGGCGGGTATGACGGTCTACTGGGGGCGAAATCCGGGTGAAACGCCCCAGGAGCGGGCCAAAGCGCGCGTCGCGCGAAGCATCAATGCTTTAGGCGCGGTTGCCACTGCGGTTGCGCTGGCTGTGGTTCTGGCGACCAAGTTTCGGGACGGGGCGTGGATTACGGTGCTGCTGATTCCGGCGCTGATGTTCCTGTTTAGCCGCGTCAAGCGCCATTACGACCATGTCGCGCGGGAAACCGATTGCCCTCGCCCGATAGATTTGACTCGTCACGCGCCCCCGGTGATTCTGATTCCCATGAAGGGCTGGACAACGATTACGGAAAAGGCGCTGCGGTTTGGCCTGGACATTTCGCCCGATGTGATCGCGATTCATATCAGTACGGAAGAAGACGAAGCGCGGCGGCTGCAAGAGTCCTGGACAGAATTTGTGATGGAGCCGATTCGCAGCGCGGGCCTGACGGAACCTCATTTGATGATTTTACTGTCGCCATACCGCCGTTTGTTTCATCCGCTGACCGATTATATCCACCAGCTTAAAGCCGCTTATCCCGGCCGGACAATTGCGGTGATGATCCCGGAACTCGTGGAATCGCGCTGGTATCAATACATTTTGCATAATCAGCGCGCAACCGGCCTGAAAGCCGCCCTGCTGCTGCGCGGCGGCCCGCGCGTCACAGTGATCAATGTCCCCTGGTATCTCACGGATTAGCGGTTGAGTGCAGAAAGCGCCAGCAAGATGTTGATCTTTTACCAGGCGGCACTGATCATATGCACTGTCTTTCTCGTCAGCACAGGGCCGGCGCTGGCCGCGGCCTATCGCCGCGGGAATAAACGCCGGATTTACATGCTGCATCTGCTCAGGCTCGGCTTGATCCTCTCGGCCTGTTCTTATCTTTTTGGCATTTACGGGCCGCCGCACCCCGGCCATGTCTCGACGCTCAGTGTTCTCTTTTGCCTGGTCGGCACGGCGCTTATCTGGCTGAGTTTCCGGGAGCATTGGAAAGCGCAAAGGGAACACCCTGCTTTGTCCTCTCCGGCTTGTGCCGAAGAGCCGGAGGGCGGCCCGGCGACGCCCACGGGCGCAGGACTATCTTCCCTGCCGCTCCTGACTCTGAGCGCGCAGCAAGCCCTTCAATTCGCGCAGGAAGAGGCTTGCCGCCGCTGGATGACGGGTGTGGAGGCGGAGCAGTTGCTTCTGGGCCTGCTGCGAACTCCGCAGAGCGCAGGAGTCTGCATTCTGGAGAGATTGGGCGTTGACCGGGAAAAAATCCATCTGGATTTGATGAGCCATGCCGCGCTTTCTGTCCGAAGTCAGGAACACAGCTTTGCTCTTTCCCCGGTTTCATTCGCACCGACGGAACGTGCCCAGCAAGTTCTGAAACTCGTGGGTCAGGAAGCGCACCGCTTTGAGAGGGCTGCCATCGGAACCGAGCATTTGCTGCTGGGGCTTGTGCTGATCGGAAAAGGCAAGGCGGCTTCGGTTTTGTTTGAAGAAGGCGTCACGGTGGACGCTATTCGCAGTGAGATCATTAAAGCAAAACACCCCGCCTACCCTGAAAACTGATGAACAAACACCTGCCCCTCTTGTTCCGCCACCTGTTGTACAATCTGCGCGGCGGCTTTCTCGTTCGCCCGCTGATTATTGCCCTGGCGCTGGGGCTTGTCGGCGCACTTTTGTCGTCGCTGGAAGAGTCTTACCCCAGACTCAGTGCCTGGGTGCCTCACACACTGTTCCCCTCGCATTCCGACCCGCAGGTCGCACAGGTCATCTTAGGCGGGATCGCCGCTGCCATGATGACAGTGGTTTCCATTGTTTTTGCCATTCTGCTGATGACTTTGACGCTGGCGTCCATGCAGTTCTCCCCGCGTATCATTGTTTCTTTCTCGCAGGACCGGGTCACGCAGCAGACATTGGGCATTTTCCTCGGCACTTTTACTTACTGCCTGGCCGCCCTGCCCGCCGCCCATACCTTGCCGCGCCCGTTTGAACCCGTGCTGACCGTGCTTGGCGCGATGCTGCTGTCCCTGGCCTGCGTGGCATGGCTGCTTTACTTCATCCATCACATTTCCGAAGCAATCAGCGTCAATCACATCGTGGATCGGATTGCACAGGAGACGGAAGCCGTCATTGACCAGACCATGCCTTCTCCGATCCGCCCTGACGGTCTGGCCGAGACGATCAAGCACGCCGACCTACAGATGGAGCCGAGTGCGCGTGAGGCGCCGGTTCTCAGCCGCGTCTCCGGCTATGTTCGCTTTATCGACACGCAGCGGCTCGTCACCCAGGCCCGATCTGCCGGCGTGACGGTTCGCGTTCTGCGCCGCGTCGGTCATTTTGTCCCGGCCGGCATTCCGCTGCTGATCGTTTCCAAAGGCGATAAGATGTCGGCGGAACGTGAGGCCGGATTCCGCGCCGCGTTTGATTTCGGCCCGACACGAACGCTTCAGCAGGACGTGGAATACGGCATCCTTCAGATTGTGGACATTGCTCTGAAAGCAATTTCCCCAGCCGTCAACGATCCCAGCACGGCCATTGGCTGCGTGGATCAACTCAGCCGCATTCTGATCCGATTTGCGATGCGTGAACCCCCGGCGTCGCTGCTTTACGATCCGCCGGGCGTTGTGCGCGTTAGTCTGCCCTGGCTCAGCTTTGACCGGCTTCTGGAATCCGCTTTTGAGCAGATTCGCGTGTACGCAAAGGCAGATGCTGTGGTCAGCCTGCGGATGCTGCGCGCCTTGACCGACATTGCCGCAACCCTTCCCGGCCCAGATGCGCGCCTGCCGCTCGTGGCACGCGGGCAGAAAATTGTTGCTGGCTGCGCCGAAAATCTCCGGGCGGCGGAAATGGTCGAATTGCGCGTGCGCCTGACGGCCTTGGAAGCTCTTTCGCCCCTGGTTCCCGGATAATCACCCAGATAATCAAAATGGAGCCGTCTGCGATCTTTATGAATTCTTTATATGCAGGCTGACCTTCGCGGAATCTTCTTTATGCCAATTCGGCTATTATTTTAGACAAGATGAACACACCAAGACAACAGGACATTCACGCTGCCGAGCGCTCTGCGGCTTCTGAGGTCAGGCAATTCATGCGGAATGAATTGGGGATACAGGCCACTGCATCCCGCGCAGAATGGACCGACGCTTCCATGACAGTCACGCTCACAAAGGCTCTGACGCCGATTGGGCAGGCCACAGCGCAGACGGTTGGCGGAGACGATTTGCTGGAGACGGCCTACGATAGCCTTTACCTGCTGCATCAGAGCCAGGCCCATGCCTTGATCTCGCAGGTGATGGGGCTTCCCGTTCGGAAAAGCTCTCTTGCATTGGATACGGAAACAGGCAATTTTTCTTTGACGTTCGTTTTTGCCGCGCGTTGAAGAAAAAGCAAATGAGGCAAGGGAGGATAAAATGCAGGATTTTTGGTTTTTGGCGGTAACGTTCGTATTTTTTGCCGTTGCCATCGGCTACACCTACGGGTGCGACAAGCTTTAAGGAGTGATGAATGGAAATCTGGCTTGCCGGAATCTCGGCCATCGGCCTGACGATTTATCTGCTGTATGCGCTTGTCAGGCCGGAGCAGTTTTAAGGTTTTAGCGGGGTAGGAGAATGTTATGACTTTTATTGGATGGTTTCAAATCCTTCTCTTTTTTGGGCTGATACTAGCCCTGACCAAGCCCTTCGGGACATTTATGTACCGAGTGTTTGAGGGAGAGAAAACCTGGCTGACACCGATTTTTCGCCCGGTGGAACGGCTGATCTACCGAATCGGCGGCGTCAAAGAAGACGAAGAAATGCCGTGGACGACTTACACGGTGGCGATGCTGCTGTTCAGCGTGGTGACACTCTTGTTCACCTACGCCGTGCTGCGCTGGCAGGCTTGGCTGCCGCTGAACCCCATGCACTTCGGGGACGCTAAAAACGCGCCGCCGTATGCAACCGCCATGACGCCGGATTTGGCGTTCAGCACGGCGGCTTCCTTCACGACGAATACCAACTGGCAGGCCTATTCCGGCGAGAACACAATGTCGTATTTCTCGCAGATGGTGGGATTGGTCTCGCACAACTTTTTCTCGGCGGCGACGGGCATCGCGATTGCCATTGCCCTGGTGCGCGGGCTGGGACGCCGCTCGGCGGCCAGCATCGGCAACTTCTGGGTGGATTTGACCCGCGCGACGGTGTACGTGCTTTTGCCGCTGTGCATTGTGTATGCGCTGGCACTCTGCCAGCAGGGCGTCATTCAGAACTTCCACGCTTACCGGACGGTGACGACGATGGAGGGCGGGACGCAGATTATTCCCGGCGGGCCGTTTGCTTCCCAGGAAGCGATCAAGATGCTCGGCACGAATGGCGGCGGGCCGCTGAATGTCAACTCCGCGCATCCCTTTGAGAACCCGACTGCGCTGACGGATTTTTTGCAGGTCCTGTCCATCTTTTTGATCGGCGCGGGCATCGTCTATACGTTCGGCCTGTATGTCGGCAACACAAAGCAGGGCTGGGCGCTCTGGGGCGCGATGGGATTTCTCTTTCTCATCGGTGTCAGCGCCGCCTACACGCAGGAGGCGCGGGGCAATCCGCTGATCGCCGCGCAGGGTGTGGAAGACCGCGCCGGCGTTCTGGGCGACAGCGGCGGCAACATGGAAGGCAAAGAAGTTCGCTTTGGGGAGGCCCGTTCTACGCTGTTTGCGACTGTCACCACAGATGCGAGCTGCGGCGCGGTCAACTCCATGCACGATTCCTACACGCCCCTCGGCGGCCTGGTTCCGATGGCGAACATTATGACCGGCGAAGTGATTTTCGGCGGCGTCGGCGCGGGCCTCTACGGAATGCTGATGTACGCGATCCTGGCGGTCTTCATCGCGGGCCTGATGGTCGGGCGGACACCGGAATATCTGGGCAAAAAAGTGGAAGCCTTTGAGATCAAAATGGCGATGCTGGCGACGCTCATTCTGGCCGCCGACGTGCTGCTGTTCACGGCGCTGTCGAGCGTGACCCATGTTCCGCATCCGTCCGCTTATTGGAACACGGTTTCGGGAACGGCGAATGCACTGGCATCGGCCAATACCAACAACAGCGGGCCGCATGGCTTCTCGGAAATGCTGTATGCGTATGATTCCACGACCGGCAACAATGGCAGCGCGTTTGCAGGCCTGTCGGCAAACACGCCCTACTGGAATTTGACGCAGGGCATTTCCATGCTGGTCGGACGGTTTCTGATGATCGTGCCGCTGCTGGCAATTGCGGGCAGCATGGTCAAAAAGAAGCGTGTCGCGGCCAGCGCCGGGACGTTCCCCACCGACACGCCGCTTTTCGCGGGGCTGCTGGTCGGCGTCGTGATTATTGTCGGCGCATTGACTTATTTCCCCGCTGTCTCGCTGGGGCCGGTGGTGGAGCATTTCCTGATGCACAGCGGCAAAACGTTTTGACCATAGGGGCGGGGCTTGCCCCCCGCCCTTCGCGAAAGAATTGGCCTCCGCAAATATGGAGAAGCCAGAGGGCGGGGGCAAGCCCCGCCTCTACAGGATTATACTTATGGCAACAACTTTAACCAATCAAACCTCGGCCTCCGCGCCGGGCGGCAGCGTGCCGGGCGGTGATCCGGCGGATCGGCGTACCAGCCGGACACGGCCTCTCTTTGACCCGCCGATTGTGCGCCGCGCCCTGGGTGATGCGTTCAAAAAACTGGACCCGCGCACCGAGGCGAAAAACCCGGTCATGTTCGTGGTCTGGGTCGGCAGCGTCGTGACCACGCTGATTTTCCTCGCCAGCTTCGTCCCCTCCGCGGGCGTCTCCATGGGCGGTTGGGAGAAAGCCTTCACCGGGCAAATCGCGCTCTGGCTCTGGTTCACCGTGCTGTTCGCCAACTTCGCCGAGGCAATTGCCGAAGGACGGGGCAAAGCACAGGCCGATGAGCTGCGAAAGACGCGCACGACGACCCGTGCCAAACGGCTGGACAAAAACGGACAGGTCGAAGAAGTCGCTGCGTCTATGCTTCGTAAGGGCGAAATCGTCTTCTGCACCGTCGGTGACGTGATTCCCAGCGACGGCACGATTGTTGAAGGCATTGCCAGTGTCGATGAATCGGCGATTACCGGGGAAAGCGCCCCGGTGATCCGCGAGGCAGGCGGCGACCGATCCGCCGTCACCGGCGGCACGAAAGTGATTTCGGATCAGCTCAAAATTGAGATCACTGCCAACCCCGGTGAGACGTTTATTGACCGCATGATCAGTCTGGTGGAAGGCGCGTCGCGGCAGAAAACGCCCAACGAAATCGCATTGAACATCTTGATCGCCGGATTGACGATTATCTTTCTGCTGGCAACCGTGACGCTGCTGCCATTCGCGCAGTACAACGTCGGCCAGGCCGGATCAGGGTCTGCGCCGTCCATCACGGTCCTGATCGCCCTGCTGGTCTGCTTAATTCCGACAACCATCGGCGGCCTACTGTCTGCTATCGGCATCGCAGGCATGGACCGCGTGATGCAGTATAATGTTCTGGCGATGTCGGGCAAAGCGGTGGAAGCGGCGGGTGATGTAGACGTGCTGCTGCTGGATAAAACCGGAACCATTACGCTCGGCAACCGTCAGGCGGCGGAATTTCTGCCTCTGCCCGGCGTGGATGTCGCGGAACTTGCCGATGCCGCGCAGCTTTCGTCGCTGGCGGATGAAACTCCCGAAGGCCGCTCTATTGTCGTTCTGGCGAAGGAAAAATACGGCCTGCGCGGGCGGCATCTGGACGAGAAAGAGACTGAATTTATTCCCTTCACGGCGCAGACGCGCATGTCCGGTGTCAACATCCCCGGCCAGCGCGTCCGCAAAGGCGCGGTGCAGGCCGTGATTGACTACGTCAAGCAAAGCGGCGGCACGGTTCCCGCGCAGCTTCAGGAGATTGCCGACGGCATCTCCAAGCAGGGCGGTACGCCGCTGGCGGTTGTTTTGAACGAAAAACCGCTGGGGATAATTTACCTCAAAGACATCGTGAAAGGCGGAATGCGCGAGCGCTTCGACCATCTGCGGGCGATGGGCATTAAAACGGTGATGATTACGGGCGACAACCCGCTGACGGCCGCTGCCATCGCACAGGAAGCGGGCGTGGATGACTTTCTTGCCCAGGCCAAGCCGGAAGACAAGATGGCGCTGATCAAAAAAGAGCAGGCCGAGGGGCGATTAGTCGCCATGACCGGCGACGGCACGAACGACGCGCCCGCGCTGGCGCAGGCCGATGTGGGCGTCGCCATGAACTCCGGGACGCAGGCTGCCAAAGAGGCGGGCAACATGGTGGATTTGGACTCCAATCCGACCAAGCTGATTGAAATCGTGGAAATCGGCAAGCAGCTTCTAATGACGCGCGGCGCTTTGACGACGTTTTCAATCTCAAATGATGTCGCCAAGTATTTCGCGATTATTCCGGCCATGTTTGCCACGCTTTATATCACGAGCGGGCAGGCCCATGGGCCGCTCTGGGCGCTGAATATTATGCACCTGCATTCAGCCTATAGTGCTGTCCTGGCGGCGGTTATTTTCAATGCGCTGATAATTATCGCGCTGATTCCCGTGGCTCTCAAAGGCGTTCCGTACACTCCCATGGGTGCGGCCCAGGTGCTGCGCCGGAACCTGGCGATCTGGGGCCTCGGCGGCATCGTCCTGCCATTTCCTTGTATTGCTGCACTCGATTGGCTTGTCGTGCTGCTGCACTGTGCGCCGGGGCATTAGAATCCCACCCGCCAAGAACCTAACCCCGCCGCAAGCGGCGACCCTTCCCTGTTAGGGAAGGGTGAGGAAAACACCCTGACTCCCCCTTCCTTAACAGGGAAGGGGGCCGGGGGGTTAGGTTCCGATTCCGCTTTAGGAAGAAACTAATGACAAAACAACTACTTATCGCGATACGCATCACGATTGTCCTGCTGCTGCTGGTCAGCGGCATCTATCCCCTCGTCGTCTGGGGCATTTCCCAGGCCGCGTTTAAGCATCAGGCCAATGGCAGCCTGGTCCGTAACGCCCAGGGCCAGGTCGTCGGCTCTGAACTGCTGGCACAGGGCTTCGCCAAACCCGAATACTTTCAGCCCCGGCCCTCGGCAGCAGGCAGCGGCTATGATTCCACCGAAAGCAGCGGCACGAACCTGGGGCCGACCAGCGACAAGCTGATTAACGGCGTCCACAAAAAAGACCTCGCTCCCGGCAAGCCGGACCCCGCTGATTTTGATGGCGTGAAAGACCTGGCTGCCGAATACCGCAAGACCAACGGATTGGCGGCAAACGCGGCGGTTCCCGTAGATGCCGTTACCCGGTCGGCCTCCGGGCTGGACCCGCACATCAGCCCGGCCAATGCCGATCTGCAAGTCGCACGTGTCGCGAAAGCTCGCGGGATGTCTGCGGATACAGTGCGCGGCCTGGTCAAAGAAAACACGCAGGGCCGTTCCCTCGGCTTTCTGGGCGAGCCGGCGGTGAATGTGCTGAAACTCAACCTGGCACTGGATCGGTCCGCGCCCGTTCCGGTGAAGAAATGAAGCGTACCGATCATAAAGAAAGAAGAAGGAAATGAAGGACAAGAAGAAAGACAAGAAGAAAGACAAGAAGAAAGACAAAAAGAAATAGTCTGGCTTGGCACAGGCAGCCCTCCCGCATGACAAAGGAAGGTAACACCGAGGCGAATTTCGCCGCACTATGATTGAAAACTATGGCCGCACCGAACTTGCCCGGTGCGGCCTGCTTATGTCTGCCGATAATATGTTAATCCTGCGGTAAAATAGTGCTATGTCTTCTGAAGAACCATTCAAAAAAGCCACTCCCGAAGAACTGCTGGCCCGCGTGACTCGCGCGGAGAAACAAGCAGGCCGGGGCCGCATGAAACTGTTTCTAGGCTTCGCGGCTGGCGTCGGCAAGACTTATGAAATGCTTTCCGAAGCCAATCGCCGCAAGTCCGAGCGCGGGCAGGATGTCGTGATTGGCTTTGTGGTGACGCACGGACGCGAAGGAACCGAGGCGCAAATTGGCGGCTTGGAAATTGTTCCGCGCAAGGCGATGGAGTATAAAGGCTCCATCTTTGAGGAGATGGACGCCGCCGCCGTCATTGCCCGCAAGCCGCAGTGGGTGGTGGTGGACGAGCTGGCGCACACCAATATCCCCGGCAGCCCCCACGCCAAGCGGTATGAAGACGTGATGGACATTCTGGCGGCGGGAATCAATGTGCTTTCCACGATGAATGTTCAGCATCTGGAGTCGCTCAACGACACTGTGCAGCAGATCACGGGCGTCAAAGTGCGTGAAACCGTACCGGATTGGGTGCTGGGCGAGGCGGATGAGATCGTTTCCATTGACATCACGCCGCGCACGCTGATTCACCGCCTGGAGCGCGGAGATGTTTATCCGAAAGAAAAAGTGCCGCAGGCGCTTTCCAACTTTTTCACGGAAGGCAACTTGTCCGCTCTGCGCGAGATCGCCCTGCGCGAAGTCGCCTCCGAAGTAGACCGCTCGGTGCAGACTTACCGCGCGGAAAACGATGTCACTGAACCCTGGCAGACGCAGGAGCGGGTCATGGTCTGCATTTCCCCGGATAAGCCTTCCGACCGCCTGCTGCGCCGAGGCTGGCGCATCGCCCGCGTCCTCCGGGCGGACATTGTCGCCGTGTACGTCGCCAGTGACAAAGTCTCCTCCGGCCAGCAAAAAGTGCTGGATGCCGACTTTGCGCTGGCTGCGCGGCTGAACATCCGCCTGGAGGAGGTGACAGGCAACGATGTCGCGCAGGCGCTGGCCGACTACGCCCGCAAAACGCAGGTGACGGAAATCGTCATCGGGCATTCCGGGCGCACGGTCTTGCAGGAAGTCTTTCAGGGGTCCATCATCAACAAATTGATTCGCCTGGCACGCGGCATTGATGTTCTTGTGATGGCAAACAGCGTGTAGCACGGTTTACAGTGCGGTCGGCACGGGAACGCGGCCAAGAATTTCTTCAATAACAGTGGGGCCGGTGATGCGCTTGACGCGGCTTTCGGGGCGAAGAATGAGGCGGTGGGCGAGCACGGGGACGGCAAGGCGCTTGATGTCGTCGGGCAGAACGTAGGTGCGGCCTGACACGGCGGCCAGGGCCTGGGCGGCGTGGAGCAGGCCGAGCGAGCCGCGCGGGCTGGCACCCAGGGCGGCCTGCGGGTGTGTGCGGGTCGCGCCGACAAGGGCCACGATGTAATCGCGCAGTGCCGGAGCGACAAAGACGGAGTGGCATTCGCCCTGAAGCCGCAGGATTTGTTCGCGGTGGGTGACGGCTTCGAGCGCATCCAGCGGCTTCGTGCGGGTTTGCTGGGCCAGAATGCGGCTTTCTTCTTCGGCATCCGGGTAGCCGAGCGACAGGCGCAGAAGAAAGCGGTCCAATTGTGCTTCCGGCAGTGGGTAGGTGCCGTGCGATTCAATATGGTTTTCCGTGGCGATCACGAAAAACGGGTGGGGCAGGGCATAAGTGATGCCGTCAGTGGTCACCTGCTGCTCCTCCATACACTCCAGCAGGCTGGACTGCGTTTTGGGGGTCGCCCGGTTGATCTCATCCGCCAGCACAATGTGGGCGAAGACGGGGCCCTCGCGGAACTCAAACTGGGCGGTTTTCTGGTTGAAAATGGTCGTGCCGGTGATGTCGGCGGGCAGCAAGTCGGGTGTAAACTGGACACGCTTAAAGACCAGGCCCAGGGCTTTGGCCAGGGCTTTGGCGAGCGTAGTTTTGCCGACGCCGGGGATATCTTCAATCAGCACATGACCGCCAGCCAGAAACGCGGTCAGTGCCAGATCAATCGCGCCGCGTTTGCCGACAATGACCGTCTCGATCTGCTCGGCGACGCGCCGCATGGTCTCGGCGACTTCCGGGAGGCCTGCCGGCGCTGGCTGCATGGTTTGCACTCGGTCTTGATCCAGTCTATCAGGAGTTTGCGAAATTAGGTGTTTGCGAAATTAGGTAGTTGCGAAGTCAGGGTTAGTGGACGGAGACAATCTCGTAGGCGTCGGTCCCGGCAGGGGTCTTCACTTCCACCCGGTCGCCGCCCTGATGGCCCATCAAAGCCTTTGCCAGTGGTGATGTGTTGGAAATGCGGTTTTGGGAGGCATCGGCTTCCATGACGCCGACAATGGCGTACTCCACCTCCTCGTCGTATTCCACGTCATGGACTTTGACCACCGAGCCGAGCGAGACGATGTCGCCGCCGCCGACGGCTTCTACGACTTTGGCGCGTTCCAGCATTTGCTTGAGATTGTTGATTCGGCCCTCTAAAAACCCCTGCTGCCGCTTGGCGTCATGGTAGTCAAAGTTTTCACTGAGGTCGCCCAGCGAACGAGCATCTTTGATGCGTTCGGCAATCTCCCGCCGTCCGGTCGTCGTCAGCGTTTCCAGTTCCTTTTCCAGCTCTGCGTACTTGGCCGGGGACAAAATAATTTCGTCGTCTTGCATGGGCAGTCTTCCTCGCGTCCGCGGGTGCTTCAAAACAAAAAGAGAGGAGCGGCGGGCCGCTCCGATGGTTTATCATACCACAGACCACGCAGGCTGTCAATCCGCGCTTCCGTGACTATTGTGCGGCTTTGTTCGGCGACTTTGATACAATTGCCGGGGTTGGCATGATTTATGCAGAGAGGAATAGGGACTCAATGAAGAGCCTCTGCAAAGAGATATTACGAAAGGAGCCGTTTTTGAGAAACGCTTACATCAAGTTCCGTACCGCAGAGGACAGCCTGCTGGGTTTTGAGGAACTCGTTGCCCACTCGCCCGTCAGCCGGCTGTCCAATGACATCTTCTGCATTCCCTGGCGCAGCCTATCTTTGCTGGACGCCCTGCAAGTTGCGTATACGTTTGCCAATGAAGATGATTTGACGAACGCCCAGCCGATCTGGAAATTCGCCGCCGTCGGCGCGCACTGATTCCATCTCTCCCCACTGGCTCTGATGGCTGCCGGCTTGTTCCGGCGGCAGCCGCCATCTCCCGTGAATTTCCCCGGTGTCAAGGTTCCTCATACACCGTTTCGCCCGCCGGGTAGCAGATCAACTCCACTTGATTGCCGTCCGGGTCGCTCATATAAAACCCCCGCGTGCCGTCCCGATGCCTGTCAACCGTTTTCCCCGCCGCCGCTGCCGCCCGTATTAGCGCGTTTTCACCCACCCGGATCGCCGTATGCGGCGGATGCTGCGACGGCGTTACCAGCGCCAGTTTCCCCCGCCCGATTTGCAGAAACGCCCAGGTCGCATCTTGGTACAGCACCTTTGCGCCAAAGTGTTCTACATACCAAGCCACCGACGCCGCAATGTCCCGCGCCGGAACCGCCACATGATCCAGTTCCACATCTACCGACTTTCTCATTGCCGCCTATCGTCCCCTAAGCTCTGTTATCCCCTCACCCGCCCTCACCGCTTCCGCAGACCAGCGCATGGTCGTTACTTTGACAATACCCTGTGCAACGGTGACTGTGATGAGCCTGAGTTGTGAGGGTGCGGGGATCGAACCCGCTCGACGTCGCTCCGAACGTCGACCATTCCAACTTAACCCTGTTGGCGGGTTGCGCTCACTCCTGCAAAAGCGATTACCAACAACAGAGTTATTCCAGCAAATCCGTTTTCCAGTTCATTTCCTGAATGGTGGCGTCTGTTTCGCGGTAGGCTTTAGAAAGTTCATCCACCTTTTTCTGAAGATTGGGAACGCTCACGGTACTTTTGAATTTGACTTCTGAGCGGCTGGTCCGCACCTGCACAATAGACGCGGCTTTTGCTAAATCCGCATAGATCGTGCGTCGTACCATCAGCACATCGCGTTCCGCCAAAGCATTCGAGAGGCTGCTTCCCGCCGCCACCTCGGTCAGCGAATTTGTTTGATTAATCTTCTGTATCAAACGGAGCAATTCCTTTGCGACACGCTCCATTTCCTCCATGAGTTCCTGTGGGTTTTCGGGCGGCTCCTCTCCTTCCTGAACTTTGGCGCTTCCAACAAGCCTTTGTTTGAGCTGTTCCAATCTTTTCTGGCGATCCGCCCTGAGTATCAATGCTTCTGCAAGCTTCATCTTATCCTCTTGGAAATCACGAAAGGGGCAGTCTGCGTGATGCCGACTACCCCTTCATTATACCGAATATGTGTCCTAGCGATCTCGTCCGCTGCCGCCGTCTTTGAGGTTGGCCTGGGCTGACGCCAGTCGCGCGATAGGGACGCGGTAGGGGGAGCAGGAAACGTAGTTCAGGCAGCATTTAATTCTTGTTCTGTTCTTCGTCCGGCTTACTTGACGGCAATTGCCGACCTGAGCGCAGCAATTCAATTTCAAAACGCAAAGCCATCTTCTCGCGCTCGTGGGCCTCATTTTGATGATTTCGAATAATCTCATGTGCGATCTGCTGCATGGCGGCTGTCAAGTTTCGCAGTTCCTTCTGAACCTCTTTCAACTCCTGCCGAAGTTCAACAATGTCTGCTTTATTCTTC
The DNA here is from genome assembly GCA_965277095.1 of Capsulimonadaceae bacterium. Taxonomy (GTDB): domain Bacteria; phylum Armatimonadota; class Armatimonadia; order Armatimonadales; family Capsulimonadaceae; genus JANXMY01. Next base: position 353,394 of record OZ255718.1, on the reverse strand, counting down.
TGGGTTTCCGCTGTACCAGAAAGACTTGCTTGATGTAATCCGCGAGTTGTTTCCACATTCTTAAACCGCGCTCATTTCCGAGATTGTACCTTGCAGATTGCCCATCAGTACCCGCGTTTCCGCCGCAATAACTTGTGACTCTGCCCGGAGCGTATCAATCTGTTTTTGATCGCGTGCCATTTGTTCGTTGAGGTGTAGCATTTCGGTCAAATAGTGGTTGATCTGCGCCTGCAATTCCGCCACTTCTGCCGCCGTCGGTTCCAAAGTCATTATTTCAGCCATTGTCGTTGCCTCCATATCTGTGATTATACCATGCCAATAAAAAAGCCCTGCCGCAAGGCAGGGCTTCCAGAGTAAATCCTAGCGGTCGCGGTTGTTGTCACCGTCTTTAAGATTGGCCTGGGCTGCGGCCAGCCGCGCAATGGGGACGCGGTAGGGGAGCAGGAAACGTAGTTCAGGCCGATGTTGTGGCAAAAGACGATACTCGCCGATACGCCGTAGATGGCAAGATTAATGTTCGGACGGGTCGTTCTGTTCACGATTTAAGCCAATTATCGAGTACCAAGTTCAGTATGCGCTTGAAGTGATTTTCGTTGTTGGTCACGCAAATCAAGCCGTTATCCATCGTAGTAGCAGCAATCAGAATGTCTGCATCTCCAATCAATTGCCCCTGTTGATGAAGACCGCCGTATATCCCCGCCGCCCTTTGAACGATAGCGTCCGTCAGTGGTAAAACCTCGCTCACCGCGCACAATTTCTCGAAGGCAGCGATCTCAACCAGTGCTTTTTTAGCCTTCAGGCCACGCAGGATTTCGTAGCGTGTGATGATAGAAAAAGTCAGTGTCCCGTAAGTTGTGAGATAGCTTTGGGAATGGGAAAGCGCATTCGGGTTCTGCTTGATGACTGCCGAAAGTGTATCTGTATCCAGCAGAGATTTTGGCATTAGACCGCTTGCCTTTCCCCGAAGAATTGGCTTCTATCAAGCGCTATTTCCTCAACGTCTTGGACTTCCTGCGCGGACAGTCCGGCGTAAACCTCCGCCGCCAAGCTTAAAATCTCCTCCGGGGTGTGTTTCGGCATGACAAACAGGCGTTGCAGTCCGTCCAATGCCACCCGCTCCGGCGTCGTGCCTTCCCGCCGCGCCTGTTCCGCCAGCGCCGTTTCAATTTCCGGGGTCAGTGTCAGGGTCATAAGTTTGCCTCAGCGAAGTGAGAGAGTTATTCCCAGTCCAAACGTGCCTCGTTTTCCACATGAAGTCGCCATAAGTAGATACCTGCGTGTGATAAGCGAACGACATTCCCCATTCGCTTTGCCTCCGTATCGAAATTCGGATGATGCAGAAATCGCCTAACAAATACGGCGGCTTCGTACTGCGCGACATCCACGCAGACAAGACAATAACGCGCATGGCAAAGGCGGCGGCTATAAAAATCATTGTCCAGGGTGAAAAATGTCGGCTGGCGTAGCCTCAGCAAGAGCGGAATAATCTCATCATCCTGTATCCCCTTGCGACTGATCTCTACCCCAATCTGCCGGACGGGGATACGCCATGCTTTGAGCAATTGCCGCTGGCTTTCCGGGAAGTTCTCATCCAGAATAATCACGCGGCGGCAAGCTCGACGGTGTATTCCTGCGCGTGTTCCGCGAACGCCTGGCTGGCGAGACGCACGGCTTCGGCAATGGCCTCTTTCGGTACATCGCCGCGCCATTCTTCGGCGATTGTCTCCCACGCCATGCCCGCCGCGACTTGTTCCAGCACCTGCGCCACAAGAATGCGCGTCCCGCGAAACGTCGGCTTGCCGTGGCAGATGCGCGGGTCGGAAACAATATAGCGGCCTATCAGATTTTGGTTCACCATTTGGAAATCATACTCTTTCGCCTTCGCCCGCATCGCCTAATACTTGTTTATAAAGATGCTCTGCGATATGGAATTCATAATCCAGCAACGCATCCAAGAAAGGTTTTACTTCGGTCAAAAGCCCTTTGCGTTTTGCGGTGAGCAGAATGCCCAATGTCCCGATAATCGGAATATGAAGGGCTTGCGCCAGTCGCCGCGCAGGGCGATCATCCAGGATCAGCAGTTGGGAAGTCGTTTCGAGAGCCAAACTGATGGCTTCGCTTTCTCCCAACCCCAAAGATGCGCCCAAGATCATCGGCCCGATCTTTTGTGCCAATGTATGCTGTTCAATCCAATCGGGCAGGGCCACGCTCGGCGCGACTTCCAGCACGACCCCCGGAGGCACCCACACTGTCCCAAACAGTGACTCCAGAATGTCCAGCCTCCCAATCTGGGTCAAGGCAATGAGTGGGCTGGAATTGGAAATGACGGGCGCAGGCATCAGAGAGATTCCGCCATCTCACGCTCGGTTCGCCATTCGTCCTCGGTCATATCAAAGAACGCAATTCCCAGCCGCGAGGCATACCGGATAAATTCTCCGCGCCCCATTTCCAGAAGCTTCGCCGCCTTGCCGCTGGAAATCGCGCCGCGCCGGTAGAGTTCCAACGTCATCAATTCGCGGGCGCTCTGGCTGATCGGCTGGTTCAGCCCATGCAGGACTGCCGCGAAATCATCGTCCAGGTTCAGCGTGACAGTATTCATTCGAGGGGTTCCTCCCGCCTCTATTGTATCCGATTTCCCTTCGCCCGGTTGCACGCCTCGCACAACAACTCCACATTCCGCGTTGTATTGCTGTCGAGTTCTGTATTTAGACAGCTAAAAATCACTGTCTACATACACAGAAGCAGCCAGATGCGCCAAACGTTCAGCCCGATCAGTAATCTCAGTTTCGGTCCAGACCGCTTGTAGCGAGACTTCTTTTGTGATGGCGATATTACTGTCTTTATACCCTGGAACTTTTTTGCCTTGCATGTCAATCCAACCATTACATTTATCACTGAAAGATTTGTTGCCAAGCGACTGATTGTAGCCAGTCAATGTAAGATTACCAGGAGTATGTAGCCACTCTTCCTGAATTAATGCCGCGTTTTGACCAAGTTCCGTCTGCCATGCTGTCGTTAAAGTCTGGGGCAGAATATGTTCGACTTGAACTTTTGATAAATCTGCTGCCTCGTTTGCAATATGACTTAAGTGCTTGTGTTCCAACGCAGCTAAGACAAACTTGGCATCTGTGCCGCGATATAAGCTGAAACGTACAAAGGCAGACTTAAATCTTGCGTCATTTGGAAATCCTTTTGATTTCAAGAATAGGCGAAGGTCTTCCAGAGGATTGTTCTTTAATTCTTTGCAGGCAGACACGAACCAGCGGCCATACTGGCGAGATTGCTCGCCACAAACCAGTCTGCGAAACACAAAGCCAGATAGTAGCTCTAACGCTTTTCTTAGGTCAATTGTACTCATTGAGCCATTATCGACAAGATGAAGCATTTTTAATAGGAGTGGGTATGCCGTCGATACACTCAGTGCACGCAGCTTTGCCAGAGATTGAGTGACATCATTTGCAGAAGAAGGTTTCACTCCACGAATTACATCATAAAAACTTGCATACTGCTTGATCTCTTGAGCCAATAGAACGGCAGAGAATTGGGCCTCGCTATAATGTTTCTCGAATGTTTCATAAGTAGCATCTGGGCCTATGTAAAGGCCGTTCCTCATTAAAAAGTCACGGAAGAACCCCGAAAAGGCTTTACTATCAAGTTCGCCCTTTTTTCTTACATGAAATTCAAAATGTTTTTCTATCGGTTTCCACTGTTCGTCATCAAATTTATCTTGCCGACTCAAATCAACATGCATAAACATGAAATTACGAATTAAATCACCTTCGCTTAGATCAACCCCGGTAGAATTCAGACTTTTAAATATTTGATAAGGATTCTCCTCATTCAAAGTAATATGCACAAACTCTAATTGATTCCGAACTAGCGTAAAGAAGTTTTGGATCGCAGTTTCTTCATCGGAATTCGGAAATGCTTTGATTTGTTGGGAGAAGTAGTGGTAAGCTTTATAGTGGTTGCCACTACCAACGGTTTCATCAACCAATTTGATACTTTCTTGGTCCATGTGAGGTATATGCTCTGCCCGCAATACTATCCATTGATAACTATGCCGATCACGCTGGCGAGGTGAAACACGTAATCTCTGATCCCCTTTTTCAAAGCGATGAATAAGGTAATCTTCTGTCAATTGGGTCGCGAGCGCGTCCCAACCCGAAGCTTTTGCATGGTCGCGTAGCGCACATAAGAGCAAAGATAAAGTGATTAAGCGTTGCTGACCATCTATCACTTGGAACGATGGCATACTTCCAACAACAAGTTTATCTGGAACGAAGACGAGTGATCCCATAAAATGATGTTTATTTTGTTGATCAGAAACACTGATTTCATTTAGGTCTTCCCATAGCCTCTTCCAGGTAGCAGGGCCCCAGGTATAGTATCGTTGGAAAACAGGGATTACATACCAACTAGGCGAATAAAAAATCTTTTGAAGTGTGGCGCTATCAGCTTTCATAGACAGAGTTATACCTGAAACGATGCAAAATTAAGAAAGGCCGCCTGCACTATGCAGGCGGCCTTGCCGCTATGTCACGATATTAGCGGTCTCGCCCGCTGCCGCCGTCTTTGAGGTTGGCCTGGGCTGCGGCCAGCCGCGCAATCGGGACGCGGTAGGGGAAGCAAGAAACGGAGTTCAGGCCGATGCCGTGGCAAAAGGCGACGGAGGAGGGTTTATTCCCCCGTCATAGGATCGCCGGAGGCGATGGTCACTTTCAGACCTTCTCGCTCTTGAACTTCGTCCTCAATTTCTGCCAGCGTCTCATAATAGGGGAACAGCGGGTTCGGCCAGCGCGAGGGGCGAACAGGGATATTCCAATAGCCATTATGCAGATGAACGCGAGCGTCATCAATTCGCAGCGCAATGTCGCCGATATGCTTTCCCATGACATAGGGCCGAACGCGCAACGCGACATCACTGGGGCAAAGAGTTTCCCTGTTGAGTTCAGCGTTCATTGTCCGTAATCTCCAAAGCCTGCCCTTCGACAAGGCTTATTGGGGAAATAGAGGGTTCAAGCGACAGCAAAGTCAGACGGCGCGCGCAGGGACGGTGCGCGAAATGCCAGCACGATCCGGTCTTTGGGGATGCCTGCCGTGACCAGTTCACCCGCGATGCCCTCTTCTGTGCCGTCATGCTGAATCCAGAGCTTGCCATTTAGAATGTCTATGTGCAGCAAAGGGCCGTAGATGCGATAGCCATTTTCCCAGCCAACTTCTACGAGGAGATAGCGGTCGTTGACGCGATCAAAAACCGTTTCGCAGACAGTGTCAGCCTCAGTGGTTAGAAAGTGTGCAAACTCCGTCAGCACTCGTTCTACCGTGATTTGATACTTTTCCGGCATTTGGAGCCCTTCTACATAATCCAGTGAACAATTATCTCTTGCTCGGGATCAAAAGAGAAAAGACGGATCACCCTGTCTTCCAGCATCACCTGTCCGGCTTCTTCCTCAAAGACATTACGCCGCGCAAGTTCAGGCACAGCCAGATAAAGAACGCGGTCTGGGTCAGAGCGCTGCAACAGGTGTGCATACAGCACGAATTGCCCGACAGCATCCTCCAAATCTTTCATGTCCGAAGCCCGCGAGAAAGTTTTGATCTCAACGGCGATCTTCTCTGTTCCTCGCTCCGCCGCCAGCATCCGCTCCGCACCCAGGTCTACGAACAAGTTCTTGCCACGTCGCAGACGCAGCCGGAGCGGGTCATGCGTGATTGTCCAGCCATCTTTGAGGAGAGCATTTTTGACGGCCTCATGGTAAATGTCACGAGCAGGCATGGTGCATCTATTTTAGCATATAGAGAACAAAAAAGCCCTGCCGTGAGGCAGGGCTTTCGCAATCAATCCTAGCGATCTCGTCCACTGCCGCCATCTTTGAGGTTGGCCTGGGCTGCGGCCAGCCGCGCAATCGGGACGCGGTAGGGGGAGCAGGAGACATAGTTCAGGCCGATGTCGTGGCAGAAGGCGACGGAGGCCGGTTCGCCGCCATGTTCGCCGCAGATACCGAGTTTGATGTTCGGGCGCACCGATTTGGCGAGCCGCACGCTGATTTTCATCAGTTCGCCGACACCGCTCTGGTCAATGGACTCGAACGGGTCGCCGGGCAGGATTTTCTGCTCGACGTAGGGCTTGAGGAACTTGTCCGAGTCATCACGGGAGAAGCCGAACGTCATCTGGGTCAGGTCATTCGTACCGAACGAGAAGAACTCGGCTTCTTCAGCGATCAGGTCGGATGTCAGCGCGGCGCGGGGGATTTCAATCATCGTGCCGAACATATAGTCAATGGTTTCGCCCGACGATTCGGTGACCTGTTTGGCAACGCGCTCCAAATTCGAGCGGACGGCTTTGAGTTCGTTGACATGGCCGACGAGCGGGATCATAATCTCCGGGTGCGGCTCCGCGCCGTTCTTTTTGGCGGCAATCGCGCCTTCGAGAATGGCCCGCGTCTGCATTTCCACAATGCCGGGGAAGACGATGGACAGGCGGCAGCCGCGCAGGCCCATCATGGGGTTGATCTCGTGCATCCCCTCGACTTTGTGCAGCAGGTCGGTCTTGGCGGCCAGTTCCGGGCTGTCCGGGTGGAGGGCTTTCAGCGTCGCCACTTCGGCGATCAGCGTGTCCATCGAGGGCAGGAACTCGTGCAGCGGCGGGTCGATCAGGCGAATGGTCGCCGGGCGGCTGCCGAGGGCTTCAAAGATGCCCTGGAAGTCGGAACGCTGGTAGGGCAGCAGGGCGTCCAGGTAGACTTTGCGCTCTTCTTCGGTGGCGGCGAGAATCATGGATTGGACAATCGGGCGGCGGTCTTCGGCGAAGAACATATGCTCCGTGCGGCAGAGGCCGACGCCTTCCGCGCCGAGTTTGATGGCGAGGGCCACGTCTTCGGGCGTGTCGGCATTGGTACGGACGCCGAGGCGCTTGAACTCGTCGGCCCAGCCCAGCAATGTGCCGAACTCGCCGGTCATTTCCGGGTCAACCACTTCGACGGTTCCATCAATGACTTCGCCGAGCGTGCCGTTGAGCGAAATCGGATCGCCTTCTTTGATGGTCTTGCCGCTTTTTGTTGTGAACGATCTCGCGCTGACGGAAATGTCGGAGCAGCCGGCCACGGTGGGAATGCCGAAGCCGCGCGCGACCAGGGCCGCGTGGGAGGTCATGCCGCCGCGCTCGGTCAGGACGCCTTCGGCAGCCAGCATTCCTTTAAGGTCGTCGGGGGAAGTATCCGCGCGAACCAGAATAACGCGCTGACCCAGCCCGCCTTTGCCCAGTTCCGCAGCGCGGGTGGCATCAAACACGGCAATGCCGGTGGCTGCGCCGGGGCCGGCGGGCAGGCCCTTCGCCAGCAGGTCGTACTTCGCACCGGGTTTGATGATCGGGTGCAGGCACTGATCCAGCAGTTCCGGGTTGATGCGGGCCAGAGCCATTTCTTTGGAAATCTTGCCTTCGTTCACCAAATCCACCGCGATTTTGACGGCGGCGGGGCCGGTGCGCTTGCCGGAGCGGCACTGCAAAATATACAGTTTGTTGTGTTCAATCGTGAACTCAATGTCCTGCATGTCTTTGTAATGCTCTTCCAGCCGGGTGCAGATTTCATCAAACTGCCGGTACATTTCCGGGTTCTGGACTTTAAGCTGCGAAATCGGCATGGGAGTACGGACGCCCGCGACGACATCCTCGCCCTGAGCGTTCATCAAATACTCGCCAAAGACTTCGTCTGTGCCATCGGATGCATTGCGGGTGAACGCGACGCCCGTGCCGCAGTCTTCGCCCTGGTTGCCGAAGACCATGCTCTGAATGTTGACGGCGGTTCCGAGGTCATCCGAAATCTTCTCGCGCTGGCGGTATAGGATCGCGCGGTCATTGTTCCAAGATTTCCAAACCGCCGAGACCGAGTCTTGAAGCTGCTGAATGGGGTCCTGCGGAAAGTCTCGCCCGGCGTTCTGCCGAATATGCGCTTTGTACGTCTCGCAAAGCTGCTTCAGCTGCTCGCCATTGACCTGCAAATCTTCGGTGACACCAAGTTCTTTTTTCAGGTCCGTAAAAATATGCTCGAAATCGTGCTTCGCCAGATGGTTCGTGCCGTCGGAATAAGCCACGTCGGAAAGCATCATCAAAAAGCGTCGATAAGAATCATACACAAACCGCTCATTACCTGTGAGCTTAATCAAGCCTTCCACGGTTGCATCGTTCAGGCCCAAATTCAAAACCGTATCCATCATGCCCGGCATAGAGAACTTCGCGCCGGAGCGCACCGAGACCAGCAGGGGGTTGGCTGCATCGCCCAGCTTTTTGCCGGTCTTGGACTCCACGGCAGCAAGCGCGGTTTTAATCTCGTCCATCAGACCGTCGGGAAAATGCCCGCCATTTTTGGTGTATTCGTTGCAGGTATCTGTCGTGATCGTAAATCCGGGAGGGACGGGCAGGCCGATGTTGCTCATCTCGCAAAGGTTCGCGCCCTTGCCGCCTAGTTCATCCCGCATCGTTGCGTTGCCCTCTTCAAAGAGCCACACGCGCTTGGTATTCGCCATTCATTTCTCCTCTATGGTAGTTCTGATGTTATTTCGTGGGTTCGTTTTTGCAAATTTTGATACTGTAATGCCGTCGTGCCATCGCATAGGGACAGATACGGGAAACCGCGTGTTAGTATACCCGACAATCGGGCGCGGCGGCAAGAGAAAACAGAGCCGTCGGTGGAACAAAGCGCGAAGATAAAATGTTCTCATAGTAACAACTGCTTTGAAAATATTTTGCACTATGGAATAATGCTGAAGACAAACAGATGGGAAATCGGGAACATCGCGAAGCTAGGTATCGTATAGGGAGGGGAGGATGCACACGATGGCACAATGGGCAGAGGCCGCAACGGCCAATCTGATCGGGCTGGGAGACGCCGCACGGGAGCAGACAAGCCGCCGCGCGGAATTTGACCGGCTGGTGGAGCGTTACCACAAGCAGGCTTACAATATCGCGTACCGCATGACGGGCAACCACGCCGACGCGGAAGATCTGACGCAGGAAGCCTTTGTGCGCGCTTTTCGTTTTTTCGGCAACTACCGGCGCGACTGGCCGTTTGACAACTGGCTCTATAAGATCATGTCCAACCTGTTTGTGGATGATCTGCGCCGCCGTCCTAAGGCCCATTTGCAGTCGCTGGATCAGCCGCTGGATTTGAGCGGCAGCGGCGAAGTCTACTTGGAAATCCCCGACAGCGGCTCCAACCCGGAGCGTATGGTTATGTCGCAGGAACTGGATGAATACATTCAGCGCGCGCTGACCAGCCTGCCAAATGATTTCCGAATGACGGTCATTCTCGCCGATATTGAAGGCCTATCGTATGAGGAAATCAGTGCTGCGATGAAATGTTCGCTGGGAACAGTTCGGTCCCGCCTGCATCGGGGCCGCAAGCTGCTCCGGGCAAAAATTGCCTCATTTGAGAGCGAAGGCCTTCTGCTCACCGGCCAGTTTCATTAAACGTTTAATTTTCGCAGGAGATCGCCGCGACTTGAATTGTCACCATGCCCGACAACTGATTTCCCCGTTTCTCGATCAGCAGCTCACGGGTCGGCAAATGCTGGACCTTCAGCAGCATTTCGCGGGATGTGCTTCCTGCGAAGCGGAGGCGCGGTCCCTGAGCCAGGTGAAAACTCTCTTGCGCGCACTTCATTCGCAAACGCCGGCGGCCCATTTTTCGCAAACACTGCCGGTGCGAGCCGCAGAGGCACCGGCGGTTTCTTTCCTGTGGCAGGATGCTGTGCTTCCTTTGTCCCGCCCGCAGCGCGGCAGGCGGCTGACTACGGCGCTGGCCTTTTCCTGCCTGACTGTTCTGGTGGTCGCCGCGCCATTCGCGCCGGCCTCTCGGGATGGCATAGCGTCTTCCGGGCTGCGGGCGGCGACCCGATTTTCTTCCGGCCTGGCCGTCTTTACCGGGGGTGTTTCTTTCGGGGCGGCCCCGGACGCAGATTTGCGGCCTGCCGGCTTTCAGAGCTTGACCGAAAGCGATGAAGCGCGGCGTGAGCAGATTTTTGCCGCGCGTTACGTGCAATCGTCGGACCCGGCGGCACCCGCTCTGGCGGATGACGCGGTGCGCGGCTACGTGCAGGGTGATGCCGCCTTTGCCGGCTACCGGATTCGATAGCCGCGTGCCACTCCACTTTCCGCACAAGTCTGCTTGGCTTTGCATGGGAGCAGCGCTGTTTTTGCTGCGCGGCGCGGCGGCTTCGGCAAATCCTCCGCCCCGCAAAGTCTCGGATGCATTTCCCTTGTTAGCTCAGGCGATGCGGGTCAAGTTCCACTTGATTTACACCGCGCACCAGGAAACATTATTTTTTTCAGGGCCAGCCCGGTCGGATGAGCAAGCCCAATGGACGCGAGTGACGGCGGATGTGGCCCATGCCGGGCGAAAGTCACGCATGACTTATCGGTTCCCGCCCAGTGTCTCCGACTTGGTCGTCGCTGATAATGGGGTCTTGGTAAGTCAGTTTCAGCCCTCCTGTCATCTTTTCCAGTCGCAGCGGTCCCCGCAGGATGCCAGACAGGGCGAAGCAAATTTGGTGTTATTGCACCGGAATTACTGCTGTCGGCAGATGGAGCCAGTCCATCTGGGGGCTATTCTTTGTGACCGTGTCCAGATTCAGCCGCGCTTCACGCCCGGACCCTGGCGCCTCTGCTGGATTGACCATCGGCACCGGCTGATTATACGCACCGAAGAATACACTGCTGGGGGCCAGCGGCAGTATATTTCCTGCCTGACCGGCGTGCGATTTGTTTCCAATCTGCCCTCCGCCTTGTTTTCGCCAAGCCCTCCGCTGGGTATAACACCGCAGTTCTCTCCTTCGCCGGGCAGCCTGCCGTATGCACAAGCCTGGGCGGCTGCGGGGGGGAATGGACGCGCTCCCTGCTGGCTGCCACGCGGGTGGCAAATGCTGCGCTGCGCGCGCGTGATACGGCCTGAAGGTGGTCCGGCGCTGTGCCTTCGCTTTGGGGATGGCCTGAAAAGCCTGTCTGTTTTTGAAGAATCCCTGTCGCCTTCTCTGCCGCCGCTCCCGCTTGAGAAAAAGATGCTGCGGGAGCAGCTTGGCCGCTACGGTCAGCAGGCCTGGGTGATGGATGGTGGAGCGGTGCGTGTCACGGTGGTCGGCGACGCGACGCTGCCGCCGGAACTTGGCCGGGAACTGCTGCGCGCGCTTCGCTCGGACACTGACACCTGCCTGGCGCGCGGTCTGGTGCGAGATTTCGGCTCAAAATCTGCCCGCCAGGGACAGGGGCTGCGTCGGCAGGGGTGGGGTTATGAACAGATTGCTGCTCGCTTGCTGGCCCGACGCCATTCCAAACGCTTTTCTGCGGCCCGTTTCAACAGTCAGGCTGACACTCAGGCCCGCGCCTGGATTGCTGCCACGCTGGCAGCCTCAAAATAACAGCATTAAGTCATAGTATTGAATGATAGCATCGGAGAATTTCGCCATGTCTTTTGTCTCTCTACAGTCTTGGAAAACACTGGCGGGCCTTTTCCTGCTGACGATTCCGGCGGCACTTGCAGCGGCCTCGGAGACGCCGGGTAACCTCCCTGCGCCACCCACAACTTCAGAACAAAAAACACTGCTGGTGCAGATGCAAGATGCTTTCACCAACATCGCGCAAACCGTGGAGCCGACGGTTGTGAATATCAAGACGGAGCGGCTGCGAAGCGCGGAGGACGACGCTGCGGAGGGAGATGGCTCCGGGGAAAGCGCTCCGATGCCGCGGCGCCGTCCGTCTGCCCCCCCGGTTCCTACACCGCCGGAGACGCGCCGCCTGGAGGCAACAGGGTCGGGAGTGATTGTTCGGCCTGACGGCTACATTCTTACCAATGATCATGTGGTGGAAGGAGCCAGCGGCGGGGTAGTTACTGTGACACTGTCTGATGGGCGCGAATTTTCGGGGAAAGTCTTTGCCGATTATAAAAGTGATCTGGCGGTCGTCAAAATTGACCCCGGAACCGCACTGCTGCCGGTAGCTGGTTTTGCCGATTCTGAAGCCGTCCGCCCCGGCCAGTGGGCGATTGCCGTCGGCAGTCCGTTTGATTTGCAAAACACCATGACGGTTGGTATCATCAGCGCGACGGGCCGCCACCAAACTATCGGCGGCGGGCCGACTTCGGCGGGTCGTTATTACCCTGATTTGATTCAAACCGACGCCGCCATCAACCCCGGCAACTCTGGCGGGCCGCTATTCAACATCGACGGCAAAGTGGTCGGTATCAATGTTGCCATCGAATCCCCCGTGGAAGGCAGTGCGGGCGTCGGCTTTTCCATTCCCAGCGACATCGCGCAGCAGGTAATGAATGCGCTGATCCAATCCAAGAAAGTGACGCGCGGCTATCTGGGGCTGGCTCCCGATGACCTGACGCCGGCGCTGCAAACTCAGTTTGGGCAAAAAGAGGGAGCTTTTATTCGGGATGTCAAGATTGACAGTCCTGCTGGTAAAGCCGGGCTTCAGGCGTCCGACATCGTCACCTCATTCGCCGGTAAGCCGGTTCGCAGTGAAGTGGGGCTGCGCGAATTAATCAGCGCTACTCTGCCCGGCACCGTAGTTTCTATGGCGTATGTCCGTGATGGTCAGCCAGGGCGGCTCACGGTGACTTTGGGAACCGCCCCGGCCCTGCCGGAAGAAGCGTCGCCGATTTTCGCTCCCAAAGTCACGACGGCTGTGATGCCGGGCTTGAGTGTGCGTGATTTAGGACCAAGTGATCGTCAGGCCAACGGCCTGCCTGCCACGACAACCGGCGTTTTAGTCACCGGCGTCACTCCCGGCAGCCCGGCAGAAACGGCGTTTCTTATGGCTGGCCTGGCACAAAATGGGGCGGTCCCGCCTGGCACGGTTCTGCAAAAGCTAGGCATGAAAATTATAACCAGTAAGGCTGATTTCAACAGGACCATTTCTGGCTTGACACCTGGAACCAGTACAACTCTAGTGCTTTTATATTCGCTGGACAACCAGGAACATCAAGTGGCATTGCCTTTGCATCTATAGCAGCCCGAACTATGGCGGCCGCAGTTCATCTTTATTGCCTGGGAGTGCCTAAAGTAAATCGGCAACAAAATCACAAACCTCTGCGGGTAACTTTGGGAACGCTCTCTTAGCTCGCTGCCGCCGGTTCCAAGCATACACAAACAGGGCCACTGCCCGCGTCAGCGCCCACAAACAGCGACTGAAACAACGGCTCTTACGCCCCAGCCGGGCCAAATAATGCCGCAGTTCTGCGTTGTCGCCTTCCACGCTGAAGGTCTGGCTCTTACCTGGTGCGACTGTATGCTCCCCCGGATACAGAAGTTGGGCATAGGCTGGGAAGCCGTCGCTGAAACACCGATGGGCGGGAGGTGCATCGTCCACCACTTGCTGAAGGGCGTCCCAATCCCGCTCCCAGACCACGCCGAAGCCCAGGATGCAGCGCGTTCTTCGCTCTGCGCAGGTTAGGAGGTAAGCTGGTTCTTTTTTTGGGAGACGAACGTGTAAAGCTCGTCGAGTTCCAGTACTTCAACGCTGGCCTCCTGCTGGCGTTCTTTAGCCGAAGGCGGGGCAGGAATGTTGGCAGCAGCGGCATCTACCCAATTGGCAACGGTCTGGGGATTGACCCCTAGGTGACGGGCGATGCGCCGAAAGTTGGTGCCGTCTACATACAGTTTCAGGGCTTGGCGGCGCACCCACACATCGTAGCCTTGCCTTTTTGGCTCCGGGGTATAAGTGCGTCCGCAGAGCTATTATAGCCTAAAAATAATTGCCGATTTACTTTAGGCACTCCCTATTGCCTCTGCCCCTTGACATATCCCGCATTGCCGGGTATACTCTTTTTGTTGACGACGCGGGGTAGAGCAGTCCGGTAGCTCGTCGGGCTCATAACCCGGAGGTCGTTGGTTCAAGTCCAACCCCCGCTCCCAATTGAGACTTTGTTACGAACTTTAGACCGTGGCCTTCTGGTATTGGCAACAATCCCATTGAGGCGCGGTCTTTTTCTTTGATTTCTACCCGCGTAACAAAGCTCGCCATTAGCTCCTGACGCTCCTCTTCCGTCACGTCATCCCACACGTCTATCATTTCCGACCAGACTTCCTGAACCTGAGACGCAGAAGGCCGCTTGACGGTTGAGACCTCAATCTCTTTGTCAGCCTGAGCAAGTTGTTGGCATATCGCTTCCTTTTCGGCTTCCACTTTATCCAGCGCGGAGAAAAGTGCCTGGCTGTCTCGCCCGTCGCCAATCGCCTTGATGTAGTTAGCGATCCGCATTTCAAGGGCCTGCTTTTGCTTCGAGAGTTGGCCGTGCAGGGACTTCTGGGCATCGCTTGCATTCTGCCAGCCGCCAGACTCAGCGATCAGCCGGTGCATGACTGTATGATGATCGGCAGCCCGCTTCATCTCACGCAGGACAGACGCATGAAGTGCATCCGCATTGATACGCTGCACTGGGCATTTGGTCTTGCGCTTGGCATGATACAGACATTCATAGTAGCGTACTGCTCCCCCTTTTGCAACGCTGTTTGTGAAAACGCATTTACAGTGAGGGCAAATCACGAGGCCACGCAGGTAGTAAGTATATACATCTGAGATAGGTTCGCGGCTCGTGCGACAGGTCGCGGCGGCGTCCAGAATGCTTTGAGCGATTTGCCAAATCTCTGCATCTACGATAGCAGGGTGCGCCCCATCTTTGCGCGATTCGCCAAAGAGATAGTTGCCTATGTAGACCTCATTCGTCAACAGATGCTTGGTCTTGGTCGTAGTCCAGTTCTGTCCTGTAATTGCTGCCAAGTGATTCCTCACTGACGCAATCTTACGCTTCTCCACGAACAGGTCGAAACAAAAGCGCACGATCTCTGCATTCTCTGGGTCGCAAACCAAGCGTTTTGGAGGCTCCTTGCCATTAGCAGATACGGCCATTTCCGTGACGAGTTCCGTCCGGTAGCCGAAAGCGGGCTGACTTCCACAGAAGAAGCCATTCGCCACCATCTCCTGCTGTTTGGTTTTCGTCCAGCCGCTGACCATGACCGGGTAAATCCCATCCATCACGTTGGTCATTTTCTTGTTGATGTAGCCGCTGAGGTCTTGCGTGAAAGCCTCCTTGACCATCTCCACCTTGACCCCACACTTGCCTAGCTCATACTCGGCGATAGTATAGGCGTCACCGCGCCCCATGCGGCTCATGTAGGTAACAAGGACAGTATCGAACAAGCCTGCTTGCGCGTCAGTCAGCAGTTGCAGCCAGCCTTTTCGCCGGAGGTTAGTACCCGTCTTGCCCTCGTCTGCATATTCCTTCAACAACGATCCGCCTAGCTCGGCGATGCGTTTAGTATTAACTTCGCGCTGAACATCAATCGTCGTGAAGTCGCCCTGCTTCTGGTCATCGCTGCTGCACCGCAGGTAGATAGCATATCGCTTCTGGTTATTTGTCCGCTTCATTGTTCTCTCGCTTAAAATAGAATCCTGTGCAGGATCAAGCCGCCGCAGCCACGGATCGAGGCATATCCGGCCCCGCAAGGTAGAATGATATTGTCAAAACCGCCCGGCGCACTTGCCCTGCCTGAGCGGTCAGCCGCGCATCACGCCGCGCCTTCGCCCGCAGCAAAATCTGGGTCGCTTGCACCCACCGTCGGAGGTCGCTTTCTGACCCTTCTGCATCATCATCTATCAGATCAATGTGGATAATTGGTTTTGTCCGTGGCACGTCTGTTATTTCCTGTCATCAGTTTTGGGCCTGCGTTAAGGCCATACAAACATTGTAACAGACGTGCCTGAAAACCGACCTGTCTCATTTTCCTTCGTGGCCTTTTGCCTACCTACCCTCAATACTCCTCTGGCATCAAAATCGTGGTTGCCGAGCGATCCCATTCTGTGATAATCCAGACCTTCCCGCCGCCCGCCAGATTATAGACGCTCAGAAGCCGACAGTCCAGCCGCAGGGCATCCTCGTTTGCCTGCCAGTCCTCCTCGCAGACATCACCCCAGAACCCAGCGGCATGGCGGTCAAGCAGTTCACTCGGCTGCCTTCCGGCCTCGGCTAATGCGTCCAAAGCGCCCGGCGTTGCCACGACAATTCCCAACGGAAATAACTGATCGGCCATTCTCTTACGCCTCCTCCCCCGCCTTGCCCCAGACCGTCAAGCGATGCCCGTCCACTTCGCCCTGCCAAAGCCGGTGCGGGCAGGCAATGCGCCGCAGGTTCTTCCACAAACACGCCGCCTCGAAAAGCGCATCGTCGAGCGTGTGCAGCGTGAAGACCGAGCGAGACGCGACCACAATGGTCTTCTTCTTTGCCCGGCTCAGGGCCACGACTGCCCGGTGCGGATTCAGCAGGAACTCGCCTGACGCCTGAATATAGGCCGGGTCGCTCTCAGTCACCCCGACCACAATTACCTCCCGCTCCCCTCCCTGATAACGCTCCACACTGTCAATTGCTGGGGCAAGACCGGGAAACTCAGAGCGCAGCAAGGCCCGCTGTGCGCGGTGCGGCACGACCACGCCCAGCCCAGTCTGCGGGCTGAGGTTGTGGCCTAGCGGGTCAATCAGGGCGTTGATGATCGGCGACATTAGCTTTTGCTCGAACGGGTTGCGCTTCTGGCTCCCGGCCTCGTCATGCTCGACAACGATCAGCGGCTGTGACGGGTCAAGTACGGCAACTAGAAACGGATCGTCGAACTTCATTGCAGGCATCTTGCCCTCATTGGTCGAGAAGTAGGCAATGCCGTCCTTCTGGTAAACCTCGCGGCGCAGGAACTCGGCACTGTCTTTGTGAACCCGGAAGCTGCGCTCGAACTTGATCTGGGCAGCAGCTTCGGCTTCTAGGAACTCGTACAGCGACCGGAAGGCCCCGAACTCCCGGCAAGCGCGGCGCGGCTCTTCGTCCCAGTCATGCTGCACAATCGGCGGCATCTGGCGCGGGTCGCCGACGACCAAGACCTGACCGCTTGGGCGAAGTGGCAGCCCGGACAGCAGCGCCTCCGGCAAAGAAAGCTGCGAGGCTTCGTCAAGCACCAGCAGGTCGCAGAATCGATTGCTGAATAAATCGTCCCCCCAGCGTCCCTTGACCATCTGATAAATGCCGCCTGGCGTCCCGGCCACGACGCAGCAGAGGTTTCCCTGTACCTCGTCCCAGTTGCACGGTCTGCGCCCACGCCGTTTGTTTGCTTCTTTGACCAGCGCCCGGATACCCGGCAGAGGCTCGGTCTGTGGGGCCAGGCGCAGCAGCGGCAGGGTCAGCAACCCTGGGTGGAAATGACGGGCGAACAGGTCAGGGCGGCGGTCGCGCACAGCCCACAGACGATCCTGCATTTCCAGGACTTTGCCCAGCAGCACGTCCGTTGCGGCATGGGTCTTGCAGGACAGCAGGACGCGGATCGGCAGGCCCGCAGTTAGCGCCCCCTGAATGCGGGCTAGGATCGCAAGCCCCGTCGCCGTGGTTTTGCCCGTTCCCGGCGGGCCTTGCACCAGCAGAAGCGGCGCATCCCCGCAGCGCCCGATCAGTTCGCGCTTGGCAGGCTCCATTTCCTCGCCCAGCAGATCAGGCAGCAGGCCGTCCTTCCGCAGCGCGTCCAGCCCTCGCCGGAACTTAGCCTGGCCCGCCTCGGCGTTCTCATCCCAATGCTGCGCCCGGTCGCACATGCCGTCATTGACCCCGGCCAGACGGTCATAAAGGACGTGCCGACGCTGCCTGTCACTCCTATTGTAATCACTCCGCTTGTTTTCACTTTCTTTGATTCGTTCCAAGCGACAGAGCGACTGAGCCAAATCAGACTGCCACTTCCCCAGCGGCGAGTTGAGGTCAGGTTCCAGCGTATAGGTCTCGCCATCGCGCAAGGGCTGGGCGCGGGCTGCATTAAAGAGGAAGCAGCCGTCGCCGCCGAAGCTGGCCTTGATCTCGACGGTTATCATCAGCGGCCTGCCGGGAAACTTACGCCCCCCTTCAATCTGCACGACCTCAGCGCGGGCCTCATAAAGAAGCTGATCCGGCGTCGGAGCGGTCGGCCTCAGCGGTTCCGCTGGCTCTCCCTCAGCCCGCTGCCAGGTGTTCTCGATCCAGCGCGGCGCGACGATTATCCGGTCGCCGACGCGAGCGCCGAACAGGTCGAGCGCGTCCGCCGCAGCCAGGCCCTTCACCTGGGGATTGACCCGCAGGCGTAGCCGTGTATTCGCTTTTAATCGGGTTGGCCTATCCTCTGCCGGTGCGTTATCTTCATCGCCACGGGATTGGGCATTCCGATCTTGTTTAGCTTCTTGATCTTGATCGGCCTCATGGTAGGTCACGAGCAGGCTGTCCCCAGCCAGAACGCGCTGCTCCGGTGGGGCCAGGCGCTCCTTCTTCCAGGCGGCAAGCTCGGTGTGACGCTCGATGTAGAGGAAATCGTCCACGGCCTCGGCCAGTGTCCCGGCGTCCTCGTGGTACTCGCCAATAGCCGTCAGGTCGAACGACGCCTTGATGATCTTCGGGTTGCCCCGGAACCAGTCGGTATAGAAGCTGTCCGCGATCCAGTCCAGCGCCCGCACCCGCGCCTTTGCGAGTTCGATCATCATTTCCGGCGTGGCCTGGCGATACGCCTTGTAGGGATCACGTTGTCCTTTTTTGTCTTCTTCGTCTTCGGGCAACGGCAGCATGTCCCAGGCAGCATGGGCGTATTCCAGCGGCAATTGCGAATCATAACGGGCGCGTTTGGTGTAAAAGTCCACGGTGTCATCGTCGCCCACGATCCTGCCTGTACCGTCAAATACGCGGGCATGGAAGACGCGCCGCAGGTCTTCGCCGTCTTTCGTTGTCCAGGGGAAGCGCAGAAAAGTGGCGACGTTCTGCAAGGAAGGGCAAAGGATCGGAAGGTTCTTGCGGCGCAGTTCGTCTTCCAGGAACGTGATGGTTGGCGAAGCAAATGCGGCTTTCTGGGTCAGCAGGTCGTACAGGGCAGGCACTGCGGCGCTGAGGCTACCCCGATGCCGGTCAAGCCCTTCAAGCAGCAGACGCATCGAGTAGCGGTTCCAGACGATCAGGTGCAGCGGGGCATGGCGCTCCCCATCGGTATCAGGCATGGCCTTCTCTGCAATGGAAGCGACGACGCGCTGGGCGAACTCGGTCAGCAGTTCCCGCTCCGCTTCGGCACTGTCAGGTGGGTCATCGCAGAACCGGGCCAGCGTCCTTGCCCCCGCCTGCTCCCCATCACTCGCCGCCGTGACCCGCGCCCCGACGAGGTAAAGCCTTTCATTGCTGTAATCGTACTGGGCGTCCAGGAAAACGCGCACCAAGTTTGGGTGCGTCCGAGGATCGCAGACCGGCAGCGTTCCGCGCCCTCGATTGGGAATATAGCTGAGGGTCTTGGTATCCCTTTTCGTATTCATGTCACGCTTCGCTGTCATGTCTTTTTTCGTGGTCATTCTGCCGCCTCCACGTCTTCTTGCGACGCGCTGCTACTGCTACGGGCTGGGTTTACGCGCCGCGCCCGCAGCACCAGTTCTTCCAGATGCGGGCCGACATTGCCGGACAGCAAGCGGCGCACCAGGGCTTTGTGCTGCTGGGCCGGAGTCAGCGTGTCCTTGCCCGCGTCTTCATCCTCG
The DNA here is from genome assembly GCA_965277095.1 of Capsulimonadaceae bacterium. Classification (GTDB taxonomy): domain Bacteria; phylum Armatimonadota; class Armatimonadia; order Armatimonadales; family Capsulimonadaceae; genus JANXMY01. The sequence goes on along the minus strand of OZ255718.1, from coordinate 333,836 downwards.
GCGAACCGCATCAGCCCAGCGACCTCGCGGACGGTTTGGACGCCCTCGGCTTGCAGGCCGCGCTTTTGGGCATCGCTGATATAGGGGATCGCAGACAGATCGCCGCGCTCGTGACTGTCTTTCAGGCAAAACTCGTTGAACAAGCACCCGTCGCACTTGAGGCCCAGGCGGTAGGAGACATCAGCGAACGGCTTCCCGGCGATCCGCACGACCACCGCCTCGTCCCCCACGAGCAGGTCGCGCACCTCGGCGGTGTAATCCTGCTTGTTGGCAATGACCTCAAGCAGTGCATCTTCGACGCCTAGAAACCGCGCCGCAAGTCTTCTTTGAGCCGCTTCGCGCAAAGGCGGCAGGTCTAACGTAGCACCGCCGTCCGCAGGCCCTCGGTACAGAATGCCGATGTCCACGGCTGCCACGGGGACAGCAGCCTCGGCCATTATAACGGCGATCATCTCGGCGTAGAAAGCGACTTGAAGGTGGTGTTCGGTCTTAGGCCGCGCCGTACTTTTAATGTCCACGATAAGGATGTGAAGTTGGCCCGCGTCGTCCCGATGCAGGCGCAGAATGTCCACATCACCCACGACTGACCAGACGCCGAGGGGGGCGGCAATCCGGGGCTGGAACAGCAGCAGCGTAGCGCCATCCCCCAGCAGGCGGGCGCGTTCGGCGACCAGAGCGTTGTCCGTCATTTCCCTTGCACCGTCTGCCGAATCCTCAGCATTCTCCCCGTCCGATTCAGCGCAGTGCAGGCTCGTGAACGCTTCGGCAGCGGCCTCCTCGACGCGGCGCTCGAAGTCCAGCCCTGCCGCCGTCAGGAGCGGCGTGATGGCCTGGGGAGCCACGTCATAATCGTACAGAAAACCGTCGCCGTGCGCCTTCTGATAAAACCGCAGCCGTAGGTAGCGCTCACACCCGTCCAGGCGCAGGAACTGCGAAACGTCAGTCGGGGTGATGTTGCGTTCTTTAATAATGAAAACGTGATGGGTGGACGTATCCGTAAGCGGTTCTTGCCTCTCGGCTGGCTTCTCATGGTTTGCAGACATAATGAATACTCCTGTCGGTATGCTCCGTAGATTGCTTTCCACAAGAGCTTATTCGCACAGCCAGTATACCATTTAAGTTGTATAAAAGAACATCAAAAGAACATCAAAAGAACATTTATTACGATAATCAGGTGTTTTTGCTGGGCGAAGGAGGATTTGTCTTAGGTCGCCCTGTTCTATGCTCAGGTCGTATATGTTCTATATTACCTTTGGGGTTACGGGCAGTGGTGTCGAAACCGAATGGAAAAAGATCACTGGCACTGGCTTCTAGTGCAGCAGCAAGGGTAGCGGCGGTATTAGGTCTTGGCCGACGCAGACCCGCCTCAAGATCATGCAGTGTGGTTTTGCCGACTGTGACGTACCGGGTTTTGTCCTGTGCAGCCAACAGTTCGCATCGGATCATAAGCTGCGCCCGCGAAATCATCACTTGTTCCTCACGAACTTGTCTCAAATGGCTTGGATAAAGCGGACTGGCCTGCTTGCTTTCCGCTTCATTGTTGTCGGGCTTGTTTTGTGGCATTGTTTAGTTTCGGCACGATCAGAAAAGGTGAACAGTTTGTCCGCACTGGGTTCCAATTTCGCCGCTGCCGCTGGTGTATCCTTCTTATTCGTTATTCGAGTGTTGAGCCACTTGAGCAAAAAAACCAATAAACCACGGCTAAACTGACAGGCAGAAAACAAGACATTTTGTCCTTCGGCGTATCGCTGATGGCAGCAGCAGCAATGGCAGCAGCAGCAATAAGTTTGGGGGGGGATGATCCCCCTGCCGGGGCATGTCTCAGAAGACCCCACTGCACCCTAGACAGTCAGAACGAATCGAAAAACTTGGCCGACCGCTATCTAAGATGCTTAGTTTCAGCATCGAGCAGATTAAGAATATGCTGATCAGCCCCATCGGGAAGTGGTAGCACCTGCCTTGCGAAATAAGCGGGGTAGTCCTGCGGCGCAGCCGTACCCAGAAAGCTCAAGACCAGACGAAGCGAGTGCCAACGCTCCGCACGAGCATCGGCATCCGGCGTCGGGTCATAAACCAATTCTCGAAGAATGGACACCAGCGCCGCGTTTGGAATCCACACGTACTGCCCTTGCCCCGCCTGGTTCAACTTCGCCAAAGGTAAACCCTTACAAGACCTGAGCGGCAACCGCGTCGCGAACTCGGCAACGACTCCACGGCCCTGAATCGTATCGCAGTGCAAGCCGTATATGTCCACTGTTTCATCCGCTCTGAGAATGCCGACCAGTGGCAACAGCCGGGACAGCAGCAGTTCAGCCAACAATTTGGCCTCTGTCCGCTCTTTCGGATTGTTGCGATAGGCGGTCGCCCCCTTGACGCTGGGCATAATACAACGCGGCATCTGGGCCGCGTACAGTCCCTCGCCGCTTGTATTTGCCCAGATAGTCACACGGGCTTTTTGATCGCGGGCTGCGGAATAGGGGCGCACGGCCCAAGTCACAAACTCATGCGGATGAACCCACCCATCGCCGATGCCAGTGTTGACGTGTAGAATGACTTTCCCCGGATCGTGCTGCGTTACTAGCCGGTCATGGTGCAGAGCATCGAACACCTGAGCAACAATGACAGCATGACTGAGTTGGCGGCGAACCTCAAAATTGTTCTCGGCCTCAGCCCCAAAGTCGGCGCAGGCAACGCCGCCAGTCAGCACCCGTTCCAACATCGGCGTCTTGGCTACAGCCACATCGGGCGAGGGCGTCATATCACCCCAGAGAATAAGAACACCGTCGCGGGCCGGAGTACCAGGAACAGGGCGAAGGCGGCGATGACGAAGCCTCCACAGACCGTCAACTTCCTTGATAAGCGATGCGTAGTAGGCAGGCTCTGTGCCGCCCCACTCCGGCAGGTACAAGTGCGCGACGCGGCTCTCAGGCATCAGTGCGTTCATATCGGCCTGGAAACTGTTGGCAACCGGCTTCATCTCTCCCGACAAGCAGGCGTCGAAGAATGCACTGGCCCGGTTGCGCCATTGACGGTACACACGGATTAAATCGGCTCCGTCTCGGCAGTGCAGGTGTAGCAGAGCAATAAGCATCAGCAGACGAGCCACGTCTTGCCGATTTTGTGTTCCCACTCGCACGGTCGAGGTACGAGCCAGTCTAAAATGTGGGGCGGCCATAAATGATTACTTTATTACCAATCCTTAAATATGGCTTCCAGGGAAGCAAGAGTGCGATCAACAAAAAGCGCGACAAAATCAACCGCTTGCGGTTTGGGCTACTTTGACTGCTGACAAAAGTGGCTATATTCAAGTCAAATGAATCAAGAAAATTGACAACCTGACAACTTGGACACCAATTCCGTAAAGTCTAGCTAGTATTTTTTCTTCGCATAGACTTTCAGATATTCTTGTCAGAATTGTCAGGTTGTCAGGAACTAGGCTGCTTGCCGAAGGGCGAACCAATCCCTATCCATCCTAAGAACTTGGGCTTCGACCTCTGCCGCCGTGAGAACCTCCGATCTGAGCTTGATACCCGACCATCCCCGCTCGGACTTGTCGCCGACACCCTTTTCTTCCGTAATGCCGGGCCGCTCCTTGAGTTTGTTGCCAAACGTGATCTTTCCTAGTGGCTTGACGGCATTCTGCTCACACCACATCTCGTAGGCGCGGAAGAGGTTGCCTTTGGTCACAATAGCTGTCTTCTCGAACTCGCAACAGTCGGCGAAGAAGTCCCGCAGCAAGTCCATCTCCTCCTTATAGGCCGCCGTCGCCGCCATTACCTGCTCCGGCGGGTTCAGTCCCTCTTTCTGCCAGGCCAGGCAGCCCCGGACGAGCCAGGCCAAGATGCCGGGAAGTTCTGCTTCCATCTTCTCCGACAGTTTTTTATCGCGTCTATTCTCCGGGATCGTGACCTCGAAGGGAACCAGGTGGATTCGTCGCCAGATACCCAGGTCGCCGCCCCGGATGTCGGGCTTGTGGTTGACGGCGTACATCAACTTGTGCGTGGCCGCAAATGTGAAGAAGTCCTTGTGTAAGAATCGGGCTTTGATATTCTTTGTGCCAGTGATGCGCTTGACCAAGCCTTCGGCCATCCGCTTGCCCTCGTCGGTCTCCTCAGCAGCCACGAACCGCGCCCCATGCAGGTCAGCCACATCACTATTCGCGCCACCACTATTGTCTTTGGCGACGAGAAGATCAGGTGCGGCTTCCTTAGCGTAGTTTCCCATTGCCTTGCTGACGATCTCCATGTTGGTACTTTTTCCGTTCCTACCGATGCCATATGCTACGACCATGCACTGCTCGGACACCTCCCCGGTCAGTGCGTAGCCATAGTAACGTTGCATGAAGCCACGCACAGCCTGATCCGGCAAGATGTCTGCCAGAAACTGTGCGTACAAGGGACAGTCAGCGTTCGGGTCGTAAGCACACCCTGCCATCTTTGTCAGCATATCGTCGGCCCGGTGTTTTCGCAATTTGCCTGTCCGCAAATCCAGCGTTCCGTTGGTACAATTCAGCAACAGGGCGTCTTTGTCCCATTCTTCCGTGAATGTTGGGACACCTGGCTCAGATTGAGCGAGAAGGATCATGCTCTGCAACGTCCCAGCACTTTCGGCCTTGACTGCGTGTTTGGAAATGGCTTTACGGTCGTCGCTGTCTTCGACGCCTTCGACCTCCTTATAGATACTCCGGGCTGTATCTTTGGCGCACCGCATAACATATGCGCCGCCCTGGTCAATCTGCCAGAAGCCGTCCTTGTAGTGAAGCCAGCTTTTCATCGCCGCGCAGTAGCGCAGAACATCTCCATGCCAATAAACGAGTCTGCGGGCATTGCCCATATCCGTCAGTGGGAACGAGGGCATCGGGTCGCCGTAGCCCTCTGCGGCCAGTGCCGCCGCCGCCGCCGAGAAGTCGCCGTCATGGTTGATGTAAGCGTAGAACGCGAACGGATCATAGGCAGTCATGTCTTCGAGCGGCGCAGCGTTGGTGCTAAACACAAACAAGTTGCCGAAGCCATCGTAGTTGAGGGTTGCCGAGCTTCCAATGCCTTCTTTACCAGGCCGCTGCCACTTGGAAGTTTCTCCGCTTTCGGTCATGCACTTCCACCCTGCTTCTTTAAGAAGTTCTGCGAAATCCTTCTTTTCATTGAAGTCATTGCCGGGGCGCTTATGTTTGATGATTTTCTCAGATTTGGCCGATACGGTTTTGGATTGCTTTCGCGCAGTCTCGACCTTAAACGGCTTAACGTATAGGTTGAGGGCTTTCGCTTGAGACAGCAATAAACCGCGTTCCGCCGCCGTGAGGATCGGGATCGTCTCCATACTACCGCGCAGGAACTCGTACTTTTTGTTGTCGGGATGGCAGGCCGCAGCGGAGCCGACTGTTAGAATATAACCGCCTTCGCCCCGTGTCTCGATCATGGTCTCGACCTTGACCCATTTGCCTTCCACCTGCCGCGCTCCATCTGTGCCTTCGGGGACTTCAACGGCTTCCTGCGCGAGCTTCTGATTTCCAGCAACGGCCTCTTCACAGCGGTAAAGCATATGCCGTCCACCACTGGGGGTTTCAATTAGGGGACAACGTTCCACTAAATCGCCTAACCCATTCAGGGCGCAATCATTGGCCCACAGGTCATAAATGCCGATCTTATCAAAGTCCAGAACTTCCAGATTGCCGGAAATGCTGCCTGTGACGACCGCAATGCCCCGCGACTTGCCTGCCCCATACCACGTTTTCAACTCTTCTTCGGTAGGTTGACGTTTCTGGTACGGCTTCCACGATGCTTTGTCTTTTCGTTCGGTCTCGCTCCAAACCTTCGGCAGAACGCGCCAATCAGGTGCTTTTGAGCCATCGGCCATAATGGGAAAAAAGGACAGGCCGAGGGCGAGATTGCTTTGGCTAATGTCGATTCGTTTTACCATTGTTTCTGCTCCTCTTTCCAGCGCAGGCGCATCATGCGGGCATACTCGTGTTCGGCGATACTATGACCATCGCCGAAGTCTTCGTCGTCCTCGTCATAGGTCTTGACATTCTCCTCGACCGGCTGGGTGAGGAGCAGGTCTTCAATCAGAGCGTCAGCCTCACGAAATGTTTTGGGCGCAGGGCCTTCGTAGCCCAGGTATTCCAGGTGAAAAAGCTGGCCTTCGTTTACGGGTTGCGCCACGCTGGGCCAGGGGAACGTAGTTGTGTTGTCGGTAATGTTGGTTTCCATCGAAAGTCTCCTAAATGTGAAACCCGCCCTGGCTGTCGCAGTAGTCAGGGCGGGTCTTGTTGTCGTGGCGAGAATGACGTTAATCACCTCGCCCGCCGACATCGGGATCGGCTCAGTTCTGCGACAAACTGGGCCAACGCTGTGCGCCGCATTGGGCGCGTGGTAAAAGGGTTTTATTTGGTTATAGGCTTTTCCATATTCGGGTCTCTTTATCGCACCGAGGTGAAAACTTCGGTACGTACAGTATTGCTGGGTACATGACTCAGTGTAACACAGGGTCTTGTTTTTGATCTGTCTCTTTTTATCTTCCGGCTTTCTCCCGTTCCCAATCTGCCCGCTGACGGGCATAGTGAGCCTCAACCTCAGCGATCTTTTCTGGGGCCGTATGCCGATTGTAGCCTAAGCTACCGGAGATGCCTAGAGAATCGAACTCGGCTTGCTGTGCGTTCGTCAGTGGCAAATCGTGCTTCAGGGTCGTATGGAATGACAGCAGATAAGGCAGCATACGGTGGGCGACATATTCCAGCACATACGCGGCGTAGGCCACGGCCATTGGGTCGTACTGGATTGCTTGATAAAATTGATCGTAGAACTCTTTGTCCGCGTCAGTGTACCGGACAGCGTAATAATGATCTCGCCAGGGCTTCTGGCGCTCCCGTATGAAATCCAGTAGACCCTGCGGCGTGAACATTCCGCGCATACAGATCGGCTCCCAAAAATACACAGCCACTTGTCGCCGCCTTTCTGCCGGGAATGGTTTGAGGAAGGCCCTCTCATCGTCAGCGGCATCAAAGAGGGTAGCCGGATCAAGCGACCATTTATCGGAGTATTGGTCATTTGAGCGGTTGTCGTAATTGTTTTTCATAATGCTTTTTCTCAAAAGGTGTAAGCCTTTGCAAATAAGGTAATTGGCTGAGACCTTTTCTCATGGGGGTATAGTCGCCATACCAGCCCCCTACTCATATTATAAGGCATATGACCTAAATCTGGCGGTTTTTTACCTGTCCTACAAACATATGTTCCTAATTTCGGTTGAAACAACTACCAAAAACAATAGAATGGCCGGACGCCTTTGTCAAGGGAGTCCGGCCATTCTATTCATGCCTTCAGAAGATTTTGATATGCTATGTCGCTATTTTATTGAGGATAAAAATCTGCTTAAGCAATTATTATCAAGGGATGCCATTATTGCAGTTGTTATTTTTATGTCTAGACTCAATCAAGGACACAATCGTTCATGCCTACCCAAATCACGTCCCCGCTACATCTCCCTTTGATTTTGACTGTTTGACCAGGGCTTAGTCCACTGACACTCTCCGCGTCACTTAATCCACACTGTACCCGTCCACCGCCGTCACCTTTTAGAGTGACAGTGGGTTCGCCCAATACATTGTCCACATTATCAATTGCTCCTGTGACCTCTATAATACGCCCTTTGTAGTCCTCGTCTGCTCTCACCCCGTTATCAGCATACGCTTTGGTGAGTGAAACTGCATCTACCGAAGTCTCCGGTACGGCGTTGTGCATATTATGTTTCGCACATCCGCTCAGTAGGCTGATAATCAAGAAACTTGCTGATGTGGACAAAATTGTTGCTCGGCGATAATACATTCGGGCGCGGCGCGGCTGATGAGCTTGTATAAGTCGAAACATTGAAACCTCATAGATAAAATGTGTTGCTTCATTATTGAAGCTCACTCCTTATTGTTGGCTACCATGTTTGCTATCTTTAGAGTGTAGACCTTTAGAGTGCATAACCTTATGCTTGAGGTATGAGGGAGAAGAAACTCACAAAAAAAGTGGGGCAGGAAATCCGCCGATTGAGAACAGAGCGTCAATTGTCACAAGAAGATTTTGCGGAGGAATGTGGGCTGCACAGAACGTACATTGGGGCTGTAGAGCGAGGGGAGAAGACGGTAACGGTAGAAACCGCCAAGCGCATTTTGGATGCGTTGGGTCTCACTTTGGGACAATTCTTTCAGAACATGGGCGAGTGACAGACGCACTGATCGCTGCTACTGCCGACGCCCAAAAATCTCGCTATGATTTGGCGTGAACATGTGATAGCGGGAAGGAAGAAAATGCAGAAGCCAGCGCATCAAAGTTTGCCAGGCCCGACTTGGATCGAAATCCTTTTCTCTCGAAACTGGCAGTGTCCCCAAGAATTGCCGGACGGCTCCAAACCTCTGCTGCGTCAAGACAAAGTGATCCACTTTGCGAATGGTTGATTGCTGCAAAAGGAGTGCGGCGACATAGGCATTGAAGGCTTGTTCTTCCAATAGCGGTGGAACGTTTAGCCAAGCTAGATCAGAAGTTGCGGCCTCGAAACTGGCTCTGGTAACGACATCAGACTTGCCCTGGTAAACTAAATAAAGATCAGATGGCTGACGTAAAACGGGCAACCAACATACGACATCGGTTAGAGTTTGGTAGGATGACTTTATTTCAGCGACTTGTGTTGTTGCCGTCTGTGCCTCTCCGACTTGCGCCAGTAGCTCAGACACGGCTACATCATGCGAGGGAAATATCGAAGGCAGCTTAGAGACAGCCTCTTTCACAAGGTAGTATATGTCGTCGTCTACCAGGATAGCGTCAGCAAAAACTGATTGCTCAAATATGGGCAAACCGTGTTCGCCCGAAGGGAGCGCAATCAACAGTTCTAAGTTACTTCGCTGTTTCCAGCTTAATGCAGTCTGCGTCAGGTTTGCTGATCCGATCATGCAGTCTTGGTCGGCACGATAGTATTTAGCGTGTAGATTTTGTTTTAGAAAAAGCGTAGCGTTCTGCCGTTGTTGAAGGAGAGGCCACACCTCCAAATCGCTGACGCCTGAAGCAATTTCGTCGGGCCACCATCGCGTCACGCAACGGATCACGACACTGCTATCTACTTGCCCTAGTAACCGTTCTATAACGGCCCTTTTGATGAACGGAGCAACTAAGATAAGCTCATTTTTGCTCCCGTCGCAAAGTTGTTGAAGTTGGTCTCCAAGAGCTTGCATTAGTTCGTGCTACCCCGCTTCGTCAATTCGAGCGCTCGCTTTTAGCAGCCTAGCTCATTCTGTTCAAGAATCGCCATGCAATACGGCCCCAGTCGTTTCGAGTTTCCTGCGCGGCTATACGTCGGTTTCCATCGGGTTCCTCGTCCTCATACCTCGCCCATGCAGTCAGTAATAGTTTCAAGCCTCCCAGAGCTTTCGTAAGACGATCACGAAGCTCCGACGCTTCTACTCCTTCGACATCTTCTTCCAAAATGTCCACGAGATTATCATATGCAGGATGGCTAGTGTTGAGCGTAATAATCATTGCTCCGCCCTTGAGCTTAACTGAAAAGAAGGCTGAAGTTTGCAGATCAGCCTTAGCAAAAACATACTTCAAGCCGTTGTTTACGGTATGTCCAGCCAGTTCTTCTGCCTCCTTTTCTGCAACGCCCTCATCAATAAGGCTATCATGGATAGCCTCCTTGCGCTGGTCTAATGACATTTTCTCTTCCATATCACTCTGGCCTGTATGGCCTTCCTGCTGCCGCTCTTTAGTTCTAGCCGTGGCAGTCTCTTCAGGAGTGTTTTGATGTCGAGTATCCGTGCTGCGTGTGCCTTTAGTCTGCGCTTTTATCAATCTACGAAACTGGCTCAGGTGCGACTGGATGGGTTGTGTGATGTCTAATAGAATTGCCGCCGGATCGCCGTCGGAAGCAAGTTCTGCCTTGATGTCGTTGGGCGTCCTGCCATCTTTCTGGAATGCGTCGGTATCCAGCGATGCGATGTTTGTAAAGTTTCTGGCTGATTGCTTATTGTTTGTCACGCCAAATAGGTCATCCAAAGCAGGGGGGAAATCTACCTCAACGCCCCACCATCTCTCACGAGGATCATACTGGATGACCATTGCTTGATCCAAGTCAAGTTCTCGATCAGCCCTTACCAGTGAAACGCCGATATTCTTACCTGCGTGTTTACCATAAGGCAAGTTTCCCGCATTGTCGGTCAGCCGAGCTTCTTGCTTTGCCAGCGAGAACCTAAGTTTGACTTCGTGATTTTGGTCTCGGAAATTGATTGTGATGGTTCGCTCGAAATGCTCTTCACCGTATGGCTCGAACATCGGCACATTATGATAAGGGCTAGGACAGGATGAGTGAGCCATCAGATAGCCGGGATCATTTGGCAAGGCTTCACGCTCGTTAAGTGTTTGTGCAGGAGCGTCTAGTCTGAAGGCAGCGAGCCGAATCTTTACCTTACTTTCGTTCAGAAAGCGACGGTACATCCGTCCGATCAGAAGCTCCGAGTTATCAATAACTGCACTCGCGCTCTTCCACATACATCGGTCAAGATGTGACCAGACAACGAGTGTGCCAGAGCGCGAAAAACCTTCGCCGACTCCGAGCCAAAGCGGGGGGATAGGCCGAGATATTGGTGAAGGTACGGACGACAGATTACGATTTTTTATTTCGTCAATGTCCAAATAAGAATACAATGCGCTCTCTACACCATCCTGCCATGACCATACTTCCACACGCTTGCACTGGGAAATGGATGAGGCTGGAAGGCCCATTCCAAAGCGCCCAATGCCATTCTGTTTGCTCGACTCAAGATGGGTTCCGTTCCCAAACTGAAGTGCCATTCTTAGTGTTGCATTGTCCATACCTAATCCGTTGTCGAGGACAGCGATTTGCTTCAACCGCTTTCGGCTGCGCTGAGACACTACTTCCTCCTCTTCGCCGCAGAGAAGTTCTACAAGCGTTGCCTTCGCCTGGATAGAGTTATCCATTAGCTCTGCAATGGCATAAGCGGCATTTTTGTATCCATTATCCCGCATCGCCTGAACGACAAGATGCGTTGGGACTATATCATACTGCTCGTTGTTTGTGACTTCCATACGTCCTCCCAATTCTCAAATGCTTGTGCAACAGAACCGAATCCCGGCAAGTTTTGGTCAACGACTGTGACAATCTCCGCATCAAGATTGCCGCCTGCACGAACCCCACGAATGGCGCGTCCAACCATCTGGCTGTAAAGCACCAGCGACTTTGTTGGTCGTGCAATCAGAACAGCACTCGTCTTCGGAGCGTCAAAGCCTGTCGTCAAAATCCCATAATTGACTAAAACTTTGGATTGCTCTTGATCTGACTTGAACTCTTCAATAATGCGTGACCGTTCTACGCCGGGCGTACTACCTGTCAACGAACTCGCATCTATGCCTCTGGCGCGTAAAACTGTCGCCAGAATATCGGAATGCGACACCGAAGCAGCAAAAACGAGTATTCTCTTATGGTGATGAATCATTTTTGCTAGTTCGACGACTATCCGCAAGTTACGTTGATCATCTTCCGCTAGTTTCTCTAAGACACGGGCAGGGATTTCTAATTCTCGCTGAATGCTGAGTAGATCAGCATCAGAAAGGGTGTTTCCACCATCATAGTTTAATGAGCGGAAATCAGTTTTAGCTAAATACTGCTCCACAGTAAGATACTCAATGGGATTTGCATAACCCGGAACCGTCAACATCACCTTTTTTCGAGCAAAGAAATTGGCAAGTTTTTCGTCTTCTGCCATGTCAGCCCAAGTTCGTCCGGGGGTCGCTGTCAGACCAAGCAATGCTGCTTGTCGCCCCGTACCGAAGAGAACATCTAACACAAGTCGGTAGGTTTCTGCGATAGCCTGATGAGCTTCGTCAAGAACCACCAGTGAACAGCGCCCCCCAAAAGCCGCAATAGAGCGACTATCAGACAGAAGAGACCGATAAGTTTTTGCGAGACCTGCCACGACGAAGCCGTCATGGATATTGGCAATTTCAGGATTATGATTTCCCCAAAAGCGGTTGACAGAAATCTCCCGATTGCCTAATAGGTTCCATGCTTTCGCGAACTCTTCAGTAGCTTGTTCGCATAATTCCTCACTGTAAGCTAACCAGACGACCAGACGTGGTTCACCAGCGCGAAGATGTTCTGCAATGACGTTCATTGCCGTTCTAGTCTTACCTGAGCCTGTTGGCATATGCAAAAGGACTCGATGCGGTTCCTGATTCAGATAATGTGTAGTCTCTCGTGCAGCCCGTCGCTGATGTGCGAAAAGAGGATAAGAAGCATCTTGCACTTGAATACTAGGGGAGACTAATTTAGGTTCAACGAGCGGGGTTGGCAACTCGAAAAAGTCGAATAGCATTCGTTCTTTCTCTGAGCCACGATTGCATCGAAAAGCTCCAAGAAAGGTATAGGCATCTTGCGGCGAGGAAGGCTGAAGGAGCGTAGCTAACAGCCCGGCTTCTGAAGGACGAAGAAGCTCAAATAATGCTGCCCGGTTTTGGGGATTGAGCAGAAGCCCTTGTGGATTTTTGAGTTCAAGTGCAAGCTGACGCAAATGGTTAGTGGACGAGGATGGGTCAAGGAGCATAATCAGCCGAACAGCATGGCCCCCTAAAAAAGACTGCAAGAGTTCGTCATCAGCACGAGAAAGAAGATCAGAAAATCTCACGATATGCGCCTTATCGAATTAAGTTTATACTGCTCGTCGCGTTTGTGTTTATCATAACATATCCCTGCTACAAATGGCAAATAAGGCAAGCCTGGTCATCATCTTCATCGTCTAAAACTTCCTCAAATACTTCTGAAAGACGCCGTTTTTGTAAGCGGGACTTTTCGCGCTCCATTGCTTTTTCGTGAGCAATCTTTATTTCAGCCATACGCTCTGGCCGTTCAAGCTGGATAAGGCTTTCGCTCTGGCTCCAATTATATTGACGCCCTGTTTCTGAATCTACTTTCTCAAAAGATTTGGCCTTTTCGTAGAGGTCAGGATGTCGTTCCTTCAAGCCAACCCACTCTGATTTTCGCTGAAAAAAGCAGAAATAGCATCCAGATCGTGTGCGCCATTCATAGTATTTAGGCAAACCAATTCCTGCTTCTTCAAGAATACGGTAAACACCTTCTTTGTCCACGCCTTCTTCCTTGAATGGATAGACAGCTTCTATATTGGGTTTGTGGGTGATATAACCATCTCTATCCTCATCAGCACGAATGGCAACGTAGGATTTAATGTCGCACTCGGAAAACTCTTCGTCAAGCCAATTCTCAAACGGTTTGAGCTTCAGCATAGCCGTACACCACCGCATACGTGGGGACGGCAAATAGCTTCCATAAACCTTCAGGTAATGGGAGAAAGGTCGCTCTGGGTTGAGGCGTTTAATTGGCTTGCCAAGAAATGTCTCTAGTATTGCCAGGTACTCGTATGTTTCCTCTAGTTCTTCTCCTGTGTCACAAAAGTAATACTGCATATCTGGAACACGGTCTTTTAGATAAACAGCGAGTGCAGTGCTGTCCTTGCCGCCGGAAATGCCCAGAACATGAACCACTTTCCTTTCTGAAGAAAGGTTTTTGTCAATCATTCGTATTGCCTCGTAAAATATCTTGGGTCAAGCGGCTGATAACCGCAACTCTAGTCTCATCAGAATAGTTTTTTAGCAGGGCATCAAAAAAATGCAATACTTCTGACGAAAGTTTATCAATTGTAGCGGCATCATCTCTGGCAACTAGTGTAACCCTAGCATCTTCACGTCCTGATTCTGAAGTGACCGCAATACGGTATCCAACCCGCTCACCATCCTCGCGATACTGGCTCCTATCAAAAGCGAGAAGTTCTAGGCTCCGAAAAGGCGATACCAATGACGAAATTGCAGTCTGGAAATAGCCTTCTTCTGCATCTGACCAAAGGGTTGGCGGCTTACCCGTCATGCCCGCAGCAATGGCTTCTAGCCACTCCTGATGTTGGTACTTATTGTCAGATACACGCAAAACGAACGACTTCAGCCGCATCTCAGTTGCAAACCGTAGCACAAGCGTGGCACGTTCGCGAAGGTTTTCCCAGCTAGTAGAGCCAAACTCTTGGGTTAAGAACGCCTCGATCCTGGTCAGGAGTAAATCATATGATCCAACGACTTCCGACATAGCTACATTCCAGCGCGTAAAGAAGAGATCAGCATTGGCATTGTCTACTTCTTCAGAGACAAAGGGATTTACTCCAAGCGCAATGGGAAGTTCCGAAAATAGAAGGCGTTCAGGCTCACGCCCTAATTTGAGTAGATCGCGCACGGCACGAGCCGTATCAGACAACCCTCGCGTCTTTTGGCTATATTCAGGCAGGCGATTGTATTGCCTATAAAGGCCACGAACCACATTGACGAGTGTATAATCCTCAGTCGCTCGAAGAAGACCTTTGGCAAACCGCTCTAACACCCGATGTCGCTCCCCGCTGATGCGGCATCCTTGTAAGCGAAACCCACTAGGCTGTTTGATCATACGCTCAAAAGTGGCAGCATCTAGGTCAGTCACGAAATTGCCATCTTCGTAGATGACCACTTCCTGCTCATGCTGCAACACCAGCGCACAAATAAAGACAGGGATTACTCCCTCCGTCACACCGTAGGGTTTAGAGCGTAACAAAGAAATTATGTCAAGGAGCGGCTTAGGATCAAGTGTCCCGCTAAAAAGATAGGATTCCAATCCGCTCCATACAGAAACTAAAGCCTCATCTCTTTCGGGTGACTTAAAGACCCAGCACCCATTCTGATCCTGCGTGTGAATACCTGTCGCTTCCAGAACAGAGCGGTACATACTAGCTTCTGGCGGATAGCCTTCAATGCCCAAGCGCTCTTGATGGCGGCGACCAATCATAGCATCAATGAGATTCCGACGCGCCGCCGCCGCAGTCGAACTAATCTGGCGGCGGTTAATCATCTCATTAAGCAATGTAGGGGTTCGATTATAAGCATAGTCGCAGGCTTTGGAAACCAATTCCTGCAACTGACGGAAGGAATGAATCTCTTGCTCCTGCCCATCGTAGTACCAGCCGTTTGCTGCCTTTGCGTCCCCCTGGGGCCTAAGCAAACCCTCCCACTGCTCCCCAAATAGCGTCGTTGCCTCAAACAAACGCTCCCTTAGTTCGCGTTGGGCAACTCGGTCGTTTCGCAGTTCCGGCGTATTTTCCTGAACCCAGCGCAAGCACTCTACCGACACCGCTGCCTCGTGCAGCATCTCCGACTCAACGCTTACGCCAATGATAATATCGTTAATGCTCTGCGAAAGTTCTTGAGCTTTGACTTCCGCTGCTTCCGCTTCAGAACTATTGGAAGCAACGCAAAGGATTAGCAGGCCATCGGCCCGTTCAGGCTTAATAGTGACTTCATGTTCTAAAGCTGACGGTCTGCAATAACGCACCTCAAAAAAACGCAGGGTTCCCTTCTGGTAGGAATGCCTTCGAGCCACAATGGGAGGTGTCACCCCAAAGGTATTGGCTGTCGCGACGCCATCCGCGCCGTGCGAAAAGTGCGTTTGAGCCTCACGCAAACGCGCATCAATGTCAATGTCACTGCCTTCATAGGGCCGATAAGCATCCTTGAACTTGCGGTAAGTGATAATTGTCGCGGATTGCAGTTTGGCAATTGCCTCCTCAATTTGTTCTGGCGAAACATCTGGCCCAGAAAGCGCAAACGTCAGCACCTTCTTGGAGGGCAATACCCTAGTCTGTTCTCCTAGGATGTGAAGCAGGCCAATGACTTTTACCAAGCGGCTCTGCAATGGATCAGCGTCGCGCAACCTGAGCAGAGAGTCGGCTGTCTCCGCCCAGAGCTTCGAGGTGGCATGAGAGTAAAGTGAGGAGCCGAAGGTCATCACGACATAATCATAAAGGCCGTCTAGCGTTAGAAAAGGAATATGTTCATCAGAAATATGATTGGATAGCAGAAACTCCTGGAACCCGTGATCTTCTGATGACGACAAGAACGAGAATAACGAACGCTCATTTTGACCGAAGCGCCGAAAGATAAAAGGCAATACCCGCAATGAAAGTGGATGGAGCGGGTAAGTTTGCTCCAATAACTCTTGGAACTCAGTAGCAGAAAGCGTGGGTGGGATAAACTTGAGCCTGCGGCATTCCGTCATGTGATCTGACAAAGCCGCCGTTAGGCCCTCAAACTGGCGTATGTTTGGATTGAGGTTGATTGCTTGTCCAACAAGGCGCATCGTTTCTTCGGGGCCATCACCGAAGGGAATGTCTTGAAAACGACCTTGAACCTTTTGCCATTCAGTCCGCTGCTGTGCGCTCAGACGGCTGGCATATTCCTCAAAACCTTGATGCAAGATCGTAATGAACAGAACAGCATCATCGCCACTCCTGACGGCGTGTTCAGCCAATTCTTGAAGAACCTGAAGATCGCCCTTTTCAGGATGCAGAGCGGCAAACTCTAGCAACTTTCCAAGCTCATCTATGATAACTAACAACCCTCGACATTGTGGGTCTAGCTGACGGGCCTTCACTGCAACGGAAGAGTAAAGTTGAACGATTTCGCGTGGCGTTGGCACTTGCTCAGGGTCTAACTCCCCCCAATGTGCTTGCATCCAGACCAACAAATTATGGGCTGCCGACGACTGACTGTTCTCAACAGAACGGAACAGACCTAGCCAAATCGCCCTACCAATCGGTTCTCTGGCCCCCGTCAGTAAGACAGGCCAAAAGCTGTCTAAATCAGTATCCGCGAAAACCTCACCGATTTTTGGATCAAGCCGCTGCATCTTCTGGCGCAAGTTGCCGACTCCATGACTTGAAAGGAAGCGGGATGCGAAAAGTGCAAAAGCTGATTTTCCCGATCCATACGAGCCAGTAAGCGTGAAGGCACGAGCATACTGAGCCGTCACGCCTTCTCCAATACGCTTCAACGCAGAAAGCACTGAAGGGGTTGGAATATAACCGTCCAGCGGATGCGGAGTGTAGAAGTCGCGTTCGAGGTTGACCGAGCGTAAAAATCGCTGCTCAAGACTGACAACATCTCGTAGAGCAACCATGCCCTCGTCAGCGTATTCATGCAGCGTAGTAATCATGTAGCAGTTCCTGTGGCTCTATCTCTGAGCGGCGGATCACCTGACGAATTAAAACGGTATCACTAAAAGAAAGCCGTCCTTGAGTCAATTGATCTAAATTATCTAAATATCCGAGAACGGCATCATCATCCAAACGAAAAACGCGCCCTGGACTGCCCTCTCCATGCGTAATTTCCCGAACGCTTATTGTTTGCTGAGAAGAATGACGCTTTCGCCAGCAGTCGAGAAGAGCATAAGCGAATACCGCTGAGGGCAGGCTAGTTTTCTGGCCGCTATGAAAGCGATAGCGTTTTTCACCTGGTATTTCTGACAGAAGCCCTAAATTGGTTAATGGACATTCCAGAGTTTCTTCCGCCGTTGACCCAGGCCCACGCTTGACAGCCGCATAGGTGCGAATCAAACACGAGACATCGTTCCGAAGTGAAGAAGCGGACACCTTAACATCATAACCACTTAACCACTTGTCAAGCGATTCCGTCAGGCTATCTACTGTGAACTCTTGCTCCTTCAAGTGGTTGAAGGCCCAATACCAAGTCGTCGCACGTCTTTCGTTAGTTGCCAAGTTCCAATGTAAAAGCCACAGAGAGGCATCATCTTCAAGATAGGCATCCCAACCAGCGTCGAGAAGCAAATGCTTCCCGAAATCTGACGCCTGAAGCTCCTTTGTCCTGCTGCTCGGAAGGTTGCTACCCTCTTCCAGAACTCTAGTCGCAATACACCAGTGGCGAATGGATCGCACCATATTCTTGCCAACGCCTAGATCAATAACAGCATCATCGGAAGTGAACAAGGTAGATTTGACAATTAACCCTTCCAGTCCCTTTTTCAGCCAAGCGTACCGAAAAGGAAAGGTTTCATGCCCAGAAAATGTACCTTGTGTGGGAGAGAAACGAGGTGCTGTTTCAGAAAATAGCGCCAAAGCTGGTGTGTTACCAACACTATTGGTGGGGTTCAATCTCGGATCAGCATACATATCTTGTATTATACTTTATATTTTGTCTATTCGATACCGCTCAAACCCATACAATCTCTCTGTTTCATGGCATTACGCCTGTATCCCATTCGTAGCCGAAATTGTTACCCATCTCATCAGTGGTTACTTCTCTAATCCATTGATCATATTCGTCACCAGTCAATGCACGAACCATCTGATCAATTACCCATAGCCGGTGATGTGCGCCATCCATTTGCCCATAGTAATGTGCAAGCTCCAATGCTGCACTTATACGCTCGTTGGCTGTTACCGTTTTCAAGGTTAGTCGCTCCGATCTCGGAATATAGCTGCTCAAGCCCAGCCAGCATTAGTTGAACTCACCTTAATCAGTAATAGGCCGGAAACTGCCCACCAAAAACTAAGTCCCACCAACCAAACGCTTCCTTGATATTGCCTGCACTATTTGCGGCAATTGCTTTGTTTGCGCGTGTTGCTGCCGAATCCAACTTGGAAAGCGCGTCCTTGAGCTTTGATTCACTTCGCGTAGGAACGATATAGCCACTAATTCCCATTGGGTCTTGCATATCAGCTAATTTTATGCTCTGCAAATGATTTAACACTCCGGCGACATCATATGGGTACAAGATAGTTTTCTCCCCTGTTGCATATTTGGCAACACGCATTTCCAAATAGAACGACGAGATTTGGACATTATTATAAAACTTCCAGGCTTTGATGAAGCGAACGACTGGCTTGACCTTGTTGCCTAAACTTTTATTGACTGTCGCAACATAATCATTGTGAGCGGTTGGACTTGTCTGCATCCACCCACCAGCGCAATCAGCGATCTTGAAGACTTCATCGCCTTGCTTTGATTTCGTGAAGTAATAACCTGGAACAACTTCGCTCGTTTCAGTGTCGTTGCTGAATGGTACTTTAACCGCCGGACAACTGACGCGAACCCCAGTATTAGGAAACCTCTTTGCCAAAGCATCTTTCACATCGCTTAAGCTGATGGTTGAATTAGCCTTGAGCTTATTGGGTGAAATCACGGCAAAAAAATCTATATCGCTATGGCCGGAAACGCTTGTGCCATTTCCATAGGAACCGGATCGAAAGAATCGTACTGTTCCAAAATTGGCTTCCAAACAAGCCTTTATGGACGCTCGGTGTTTCTTTGCTGCTTCCGTTTCAGCCGAAGAATGAGCCAGTTTAGTAAGAAAAACGTCAAATCCGTCGTCAACTGCCTTAGCCATTCCTAATTTCCAAAGTCTTTCTGTACGGGTGAAGTATTTTTCGTCCCGTATCGCTGCTCTGCTTGTTGCCGGTACTTTGTGACTGCTGCCTGCATATCCATTTCATAGTGACTTCGATGGTGATTATGCCAAAAATCAGGCGTCATAGGGCCTTCCTTTCGTAACAGAAAACTTCGGTCTTGTATTACGCGGCAGTCCGGCGAAGCAACAGATGACAACTCTATTATTGCACTGTCCCAATTTTCTTGTATTAGCTCAACTAATTCGTCTTTGTCAGTAGCATTTTTGGAATGTGCGCGGGCAGCTTTGACCCCTTGTAGCAGCGCTGGTACTGAGGGAGCAAATATGGACAAGAGATAATCTATCAGGCTTTGATGTTTATAAATACTGAAGCCGACACCAAACACAAATAACAATAAAGTTAGTAGACTGATGATGCTGGCGAAGTGCCTACGCTGGCGGGCGTCCCAGATAAGGCTTGACCGCTGGCACAAAAGAACATCCAGTGGGAATGGAATCTTACCGGGATCAGCATACCAGTCCTTAACTTCTTGTTTGCCATTGAATTGCCTCGCTTCGGAGGCGATCTCCTCTGGCGCAACCTGATTTCCGGCGAATGCTTTATTCCACGAAATCCCAAACAGGCCAATGTCGAATTGCTCCTGTATTCGTGCGGCTTCGCTCTTCCTGTTGTCCTCAAGTGCTTCAAGCGGCCCCTCGCAGATCACGGTGCAGAGTGCGCCTATAAAAGCAAGGCTCTTATCCCAATCAGGAATAAACACGACTACAAAAGGTGCAATTCCAGCAGATAGAATAGCGACAATTACGCGAACCGATCCAAGCAACTTCGCTTTAGAATACACGCTCTTAAATGCTTTAACAAGTTCTATATAGGGTTCGGTGTTTTGCTGTTCAATGATGCCCATAACGGAACATATATTCGTGATACCCTTCACCATTTCCTGCATCTTTCTTTCGCCATAACTGTCATTTTTAGCAGCTTGACGTAATTACGCAGGCCGGGTACAATCCACAACGAAAATAACACACGCACAGCAAACGCGGAATGCGAAGCTGTTGAAAGGAACGTCCAATGGACACATTCACTTCAACCGACGCCTCCGCAGGGTTCGCTGAGTCGGTTCTTTATCAAAACCCTCCCTCTGGGGCCGCTGACTACTTCGCCCGTGTCAGCGCCTACTGTTCCGCGCTCAGGCCGGGATTACAGCCAGACACCACGCCCACCGCAGAAAACCTGCGCGACGCGAAGGCCCTGCTGCTGGACAACTTCCTCGATACATTCAACTTCTGTGACCAGACCTACCGCGCACACGCCCTAGCGATGACGCTGGAACCGCTCGTCCGTCCCCTGATCTCCGGGCCGACTCCGCTGTATGTCGTCAGCGGCCCCCCTGCCAGTGGAAAAACGACCCTTGTGGAAGGCGCAATTAGCCCGTATAAACCTGGGATCGTGTTCGATCTGCACGGGCACTCAGCAGGCCGCAACTGGCGCAGAGACATCGCCACTGGACTGCCACTGCGCCCGACCCACTTCTGGATCGAGGGTGACGAGTCGCGTCTTATATCCCCCACGCTGGCAGCGGCCCTGACCACGACGGCGCTCACTGCCCGCATATCCGGTAGAGCAGAGACCGTAATACTCCCCGTGCGCTGCCTGTGGGTCTACACGTCCACGAAGCCTGTGGTCTCCAAAGACATCGCCGCCCGCGCGGTCAACATCCGCCTGATTCAGAACCCGACTTGGCGTGTTGGGCATCTCACGGCTCTGCACGGCGGGCTGTGTGCCGACATGATCCAGCCCCGGTTGTTCGTGGCAGCCTTCACGCTGGTGCGGGCCTGGCTGGAAGCCGGGCGGCCCATGTTCACCGAACGCCATCACCGCCTATCGGGGTGGTCGAGGGTGATGGGCGGCATTCTGGAAGTCGCCAACGTTCCGGGTTTTTTAGATAACTAGGGCCAGGCAGGAAGAAGCAGCAATCCCAGGTGTATGCAAGGCCCGTGTTGACTATAAACTGGGCCTTGCCTTTCATCCACGCTATCCAAAGGAGAATCAGAATGCAGATCAATCTAATGGACTTCGCCATCTTCGACTCCATCTATAACCGTCGCACCATAGACTCCAATGCCAACCCGCGTCGCTCGGAGAAACGTACAGGGGATGTCGTGCAGCTTTATCATTTCACTCGTCCACAGGCAATGGCTTCTATTCAGAATAACGGCCTGAATATGGGCGACGTGCCGGTTACAGGCGGCCTCCCTCCCACTAGGGAGGATTTCAACAATGCCGTTTGGCTAACAGAACAAGGAGAAATCCTCCCGCAGATTGGATGGGCGAAAGGATTAAACAAAACAGAGGTGAGGATCACGGTTAGGATCGAGCGATCCGACTTGAACCTCTGGCGCTGGCGTGATCTTGCAAGGTATCTTGAGGTTCAGACCGAATGGTATCAAGAGATAAACCGCAGCAGCGGCGGTTTCGCGGACAAGTGGTTTGTCTACTGCAACGACGCCATTCCGCCGTCAAGTATCGTAGAAGTCAAGCGATACCGCTAGGCGATAACATCCGACGGTGCAAAATAAAAACTACGATTTAGTGGTGAGGCAATCCCAGCGTAACCAGAAGGGGCGTCAGTTGGCCCAATAAACCTGCCGCGACCAGGTTGCCTGCCACTCCTTCAAGAAGATTACGGACTGTTCTCAAGCTCTCGCCGATGATGGTCTTATTGGGCTTTGGGGCCTTGAGTTGCAGTTCAATAGTTGCGATCTGGGTTGTGGCGTCTAGGTGTGCGTCATTGTCTAACGGCACTTGCGGAAGATGCTGCTTCAACTTTGCCACAAAGTCCCCGATGCTTTGGGTCTCCTGCGGGCCAAAGTTGACGGTCTGGGTGCTATTCTGAACATCCTTCTGAATCGCACCGCCGATCATTGTCCCAATGCTGATAACATTGGCCGGGAAATGTTGGGTTGGCTGTTGGGGTTCTGAAAGAGCCTCCTCTACCTCAACAATGCCAGCGTGAGTTATACCTATGGCCCCGCCCAGCGCCTGAGCTTTGACCAGTCCCTCGCCTTCCAGGTAATCGTAGATGCTCTCAGTCTCCTCACGAGAAAAGCCGAGAGTTGTGCCTGGATGCCACAGATCAACGACAGTATTCTTGTTGCCGCCGGTCTGTTCGTAGACTTGTTCCAGATATAGGAACCGCTTGCGTTTGATTTCCGTGAGTTTGTCAGCCATAGTTCTTCCTTCCGTTTCTCAGGCTGCTTGAACACTCTTAAGCAGAGCCGTTATCTTTTGCAACATCCCATCGGCGACGACGTTTCCCCTAACAGTTTCAAGCGACGCCTCCATCGCCTTGATACTCTCCGTCACGATCAACCTGTTCGGCTTGGGTGATTTCAACTGACCTTCCACGGTGGCAATCTGCGCCGACACATCCTGTTGTGCTTCGGCGTCTAGGGGCAGAAGATCAAGGTATTGCTTTACTTGCTTCACAAAATCTGCTACGGAGTCAAAGTCATGCTGGCTGACGGTGATGGACTGGTTGCTCCCGTGCGTCCCCTGCTGAATGGCCGAATTGTGCATATTGTGGACGTAGATGCTCTGAGGCAGACTGCGCGGCTGCGGAGCCTCCGTCGTAGGCAGTTCCTCTTCGATGTGAACGATTTGATTCTGGATGGAGCGCAGACAGTTAAGCGCCCGCTGAACAAGAGCCTGCGGGCTGGGGCCGGGTTCCGGGGCAGGCTGAGGCCGCTGTGGTCTCGAAGGCCCGGCGACAGCGAACATCCTAAAATTGGACGGAGGGCGGTGGGTTGACTGCCGCTCATACTGATCCTGGTACTCAGTAGTCGTGAACATCTGCCTCAGTTGAACGATGTTGATTTCCTGCCACGCCGTTTTATCTCCCGCCAGTCGTGCCGCATCCGAATCAGGAGCCGAATATCGGGCCAGCAACCGCTCCCCTTCTTCAATCCTATCTTGAAGTTGGGCTGATGCTTTATTCCTCTTTATCCGTAGCCGCGTGGGTTGCGGAGGCTCGACACTGCCCGTGGTTCCTGGTGGGTTTTTTCGCATAATCTCTTGTTCTGCACAATCTGCAACTATAATAAGACGAGCCAACGTAGCTATGGCGTTGAGATGTGTCTTTCTTATGATTTTCGTGGTTGAGGCTCTATGTTATCAACTCAAACGCCCATTCTGCGTTGCCTTTTATGTCAGACAACAAAAGCGTATCTCCTGCCTCACGACCAGAACGTATATTCGGCCCGCGTTATGTTTTTTCCTGCTGAGACCGATGCTCCACATCATTTCTCGACAGGCGCTTGAAGATAATGCAGACCTAATGACCTGGCAAAAGTTGAAGAAGTTGATGCAACATCATCAGCGTCGCTGGTTGAATCCCTGCCGCGATTACTCCCTCTGTGACATTGCGAAGCGACTTCCCCGCTTCACCGAGAATGACAGTGTTAGGCGCTGGCTTTTTCGTTTGGGCTTTGATCGTTTCCAAGCTGGACTCGACTTCAATGAGTTCGTTGCCACCGATGTTGCTTTGCGGCAAGCGGGCCAAAAGTAGGTCAACAAGATGAGCGATGTCGGAAGCTCCTGCTTGCGGGTTGCTCACTGTCTGCGTACTGTGCGTCGCTCCCTGCTGGATAGCCCCAATCGTGGAGTTTGGGGCGAAGATGTGGTTGTTGATAGTTGAACCGAGGGCGGAAAGTGCGCTAGGCGATTTAGGCTGTTCTACGGCATCTATTCCTGCTTGTGCAATACGCCATACTCCATCGCCGCCAGCAAACAAGATCAAGCCTTTGTCGGCTAGATATTTCCCAATTGGATAGGCTTGTTGCAGGGTTAAGCCAAGTTCGGGGCCAATTACGTCCATTCCAACAAACTTTAATGTATCTCCCTCGGAAGCCGTATAGATGACTTCGAGGAACCGGCGACGCATTGCCTGTCTGTCTTCAATGCTTTGATTTTGTTGATCCATTTATTCTACTCCTTCATTTCGTTGTGGATCGCTGACCCGTTGTATTCGTGTTATACTGTCATTATGACATGCCTTTACCAGCTAGTGTGAACTAATATAGAAGGCCCATGAGTAGGAAATTACTATGGAAGTTGAAAAAACATTTGACGCTTTTGTTCGAGATTTCGGCGGCGAACTTGTGAGCGATTTGTTCGTGAACCATGCTGCAAAGCCGCAAAACGCAGACTACTTCTTCGGCAATCGCTCCATTGTTGCTGAACTCAAATGCGTGGAGAAAGACTACTCGACCGGCCTGGAAGTGGGTGAGAAAGCTAATCGGTTGATCGAAAAATGGTTGCAGGCAGGACTAATAAGCCGTGAGCAGGGAAAACTCACAGGAAATGGAAAGTTACGTTTTGAGACGAAGGATTTGCCGGAACCGTGTGCTGCGGAAATGTTCAAGCTGTTCGTATCGCCTGTGGAAAAACTGGTGACAAAAGCCAACAAGCAGATCAAAGTGACGAAGCAGCATTACGGTCTCCCAGAAGCAAAGGGGCTTTTAATACTTGCTGTTGACGGTAACTACTCAATGAATCCAAACATGATCATCCATGCTCTTGCTCACTTACTGAAAAACCAGCACACAGGTATTGACTCATTCATTTGCTTTACGCCTAATATGAGGCTGATGACGCCCGAAGTTGACAGGCAGTTTCAATTTTGGGCAAGTGGCCGTGCTAGGCCATCCGCGAACGCCGTTGAACCTGAGTACCTAGATCAGATTTATCAGGGATGGACATCTTTCCTAGAAAAAACTACTGGGGAAGAGGTAGCTCAGATTGATAACATCGGGCAGGATGCGATCAAAACCATGAAGTTTGTACGATGATGACGGGCAAGCTACACGTTTGCATCCAATTTTGGGTAAAATAACAGTTATGAGAGATGGAAGAAGTTACCAGTCTGAGTAGTTATCCGAAATGCTTCCGAGATTGTATGTTTATGTGCCACAGATGGCTTTACGGGGTTCGTTGTTTCCATTAGGGCGTGAGGATCAGATCATATTTCAGGCTGATTATTCGGAACTTGATGAAGCTGAAAAAGGTGACTTGTTTGTTCTTCATCGGGGCAGGTTGCTTCATGCCATGATGACAGCTATGGAAGAAACAATTATGGTGGAAATGCCCGCTGATAGTGCTTTTGATGAGCAACCACTGAAAGGTTAATATCCAGGCAGCTAAGAATGAAACTAAGCAAGGCAGAGGCGATAGAGAAATTGGAGGAGTCAATTAAGCAAATTGACCTTCTTAAACAATCGGAAGGTTTCAGCCCGGCTTTCGAGAAATGGAAGCGTGATACAGAGATTGCCATTGAGAATATCTTTAGCGCTCAATCTCGTAACATCAAAGATTTCACCAAAATCTCTTATAGCTTAATGATAGCTACTACTAATACTCCTGAATCAGCGTGGACTAATGCTTACAGGGGTGGTTTAGAACATGCAAGAGCTATACTACGCTCTATGATTGACGAGATCAAGAACTACTGGCCGAGTGAAGTCACTCTTGCAACAGATGTTAGATCGCTTGCGGCAAAAGGCTGTCAGCAAGCACCGAAACTTGGGCGGGCATTCAGAATATGGGCTTTGCTTTTTCGGTGAGGCTGTTCTATTATTCGGTCAAGTTGGCGTGGGTCAGGGGCTTTGCGGTGGCGGGGGCGTTCTCGTCATCGCGCTCTTTCGCAGAGCAAGCCATCTAACAATGCGCTGCACCGGACGCCTACAGCCGCCGCGATGGGCTATTCGTGGCAAGTGCCTGTGCGTCAGGCGGCTTCCGGCGCAGGTGAGCTTTGGCGTTGTATCTGCTCCTAGTACCAAAGCTAATACATCTGGTACAGGAACAGACATTTTCATCATTCATGGTCACAATGGCGAACTCAAAGAGACCGTTGCACGGTTTATAGAGAAACTTGGCCTTAAAGCTGTCATTCTACACGAACAGCCCAATCAAGGAAGAACCATTATTGAAAAATTGGAGCATAACTCGGATTTTACAAGTTTTGCTATCGCTATTTTCACATCCGATGATGTTGGTGCTACTAAGAACAATCCCCACGACTTGAAGCCGAGAGCGCGTCAGAATGTTGTGCTAGAGTTTGGATATTTTATGGGCAAACTTGGGCGGGCAAGAGGCTGTGCTATTGTCCAAGAAGACATTGAACTTCCCTCCGATAATGCTGGTATTGCTTACATTCCCTATGACGCTAACGGTGCATGGCGTGTGGAACTGTCCAGAGAGTTGAAGGCTGCTGGCTTCGCGGTGGATATGAACCTTGTTTATTAGCGGCGTCGCCTAGAAACACAAACACCCGGACATACTTTAGCAATATGGCCGGGCAATTTCATTCAGACGGTTATTGGAAGGTCAACAACCTCAACAGTTAGAACTGACTTCCTTCATCTTAAAGAAAGCTACAAACTTAAGATTGTCGTCGGGTTGTTGCGTATTAGCCGCGTGACCTCAAAATCAGGAAATTGGATAGGAGGGTAGTTCACAACAACGAGGCGACCCGCTCCCGTTTAGGATTCAGTTTGCGTGACGCTGGGGCGACGACCTCTCCGCAACCACGGCGGCCTATGAACCGGGGTCTCGAAACCAAAGCCGCAGTATCTATTAGTAGCACCACCAGAGGTAGGCGCTCCCATCTTGGAGTTAACTACCACATTTCCCGATGTGGAAAAGTTACGGGAGCGCGGAATCTCTGGCTGGAATACCAGTCGGCAGAATCCGCGCTCTTTCTCCGTCACTTCCACGCGCTCTACAATCAGCGGCAGCAGCTTTGCCTTCTCCTCATCCGAAGCCACTTCCCAGATCGTCAGGAACTCATTCCAGTGAGCCTGCACCTGGGCTGTATCAGGCCGTGCTATCCGGGACGCCGTAATCTTTTTCTCTAACTGCCCCTGCTCACCGGCAAGCTTTATTCGTTCCGTTTCCAATTCTTCCAGGCGATTGAGCAGACTTCGGATTGCGCCTCCACCGGCCTCGATTGCCGTTGTCATGTTCTTAATCTTCTTTTCAGCCTCGCGCAATCGTCGGTTCACACCTGTCATTAAATCTGCTGATTTATCCACAGAGGGGATGCTCTTGACGGCTTCCCGAATAATCTCGTTCATCCGCGTTGGATGCTGGGCAGCGCGTCGAATCTCTCCCAGCAGGGCCTCGTGAACGGAATTGGCGTTGACACGCTTGACCGGGCAGGTTTTCGTTCGTTTTTGGTAAAGAGCCGCGCTTCGCGTTTGACACAATAGGGTCTTTCACAAACGATAAAAGTTTTTTTGTCCCTCTAAACGACCTTTTCCTGTTAGGTATCTTAAACTCGTCCTCTGCGTGGAGTTTTTTTAAAGGTGTTTGTTCTATTATAGGTGATGCGGAGCAAGGCGGACGGCTTGAACTGCGGAGCATCCATATTAGCAAACTGCCAATCCCAACTGCCTCCGACGCCGACAAGTCCACCATATCCGCCCTGGTGCAGAAGTGCCTGGACGCCAAAGGGGTAGACTGCGGGGCCTGGGACGCCGAGATAGACGCACGGGTGGCCGCGCTGTACGGGCTGTGAGGTGAAGCCCCCCCTTCTGGGGAGCCGGAGAAAAGAGAAGCCGGAGTGAGGTATAACAATGGTCAGCAGTCCGCAGCCGCTTCCTAACGCAGAAATGGCGTCTGTTGAGGAGAAAAAGATCACGGAATACCTGCTGAGTGATACTCACCCCCAGGGACGCTCGAAAGCCCAGTTCTTTCGGGCGTTTGGCTTCGTCCCGGAACGCGGGGCGGAACTGGCCGAGGCCCTCGTCAGGCACGCCCAAACGGGAAGCGTCGTCAGCCAGGTCTCTCTGCCCGACAGCACACAGTACGCCATCGAAGGAGAACTGCCGGCCCCGGACGGACGCAGGCCGCAGGTTCGTACCGTCTGGGAAACGCGGCCGGGAGGCGAGCCGCGCCCGCGCCTGATCACGGCTTACCCGACTTCGGCGCGAACGTGAGCGGCGGGAAGCCGCCAAAAGGCACGGAAAAATCACGGAAGGAAAACAAAATGCTCACTGAACATGACCTTATCGCCTTGAAAGAAGATCAGCCGGACTCCCGCCTGCGGGCCGGGGACACGGGAACCATTGTTTCCGTCCATGCGGCGACTCAGGCCTACACGGTCGAGTTTATGACCCTCGGCGGGGAAACCGTCGCCCTGCTGACACTCCCCGAAGCCAAAGTCCGCCTCGTCGCCGCCGATGAAATCGCACAATCCCGCCCCTTGGCAATGGCCGCGTGAGAGAGAAAGGCTGGGATGCCAAAGGGGTAGAGTGCGGGGCATGAGAAGCGGAGATTGACACACGGGTGGCTGCGCTGTACGGGCTGTGAAGGTAGTGAAAGCTTCCGGTATGGGACCCATAGAATAAATAATGATGATTAAAGGTGATCTCCATTTAGGACAGGATGGCAAGCCGCTTTCGGGCGTTGGCCGTGGGACTGGTCTAAGTTTTGTCGAGGCGTATTTCCCTGAGGCGGAACACACGATTCGAATTGCAAGCGGCTATTTTCAGATAAGAGGCTACGAATTGAGCCGCGCCCACATCGCCCCTGATGTTCGACTTCAGATACTGGTCAGCCGGGGCGAGGGACGAAATGTGGCCGCCACTCTGGCGCATCTTGTCCGAGAAGTTCTTGAGGAATTAGGTCGAACATCCGTACCCCTTTGCGATGCGGTTGAAGATATAATCTATCGGATCGAGCGCGGGCAGTTTGTCATTCGAGGCGCATGGGAGACCCAAAACAGCTACCGCTTCCACTGCAAATTCTATATCATGGATGACAAAGTTATGTGGAGCGGGTCCGCGAACTACACCGGCCCAGGACTGGGCTTGATTGGAAATGAGGAACAGGCCGTTCTGTCGCGGGACCGGGACGAGATCAAAATGTTCACGGAGTTTTACGACAAGGTCATCGCGAAATCCCATGATCTTCTACAAGCGTTGCATGACTGCCTGGAAGCTTGGCGCAATATGGCTGATCCATTTGATGCTTATCTGAAAGCCCTTTACTACTGGTATGGGCAGGAAAGTTTCCAAGTTGGGCCGGAAGGACATACCCCAACCTACTTTCAAGCGGCAATTATCGCGTGTGCTGTTCGGCAGATACGGGACTATCACGGGGCATTGCTTTTAATTGCAACTGGGCTGGGAAAAACGGTGATTGGAGCGGAGACGGCACGCCGAGTCACCCAGGCTTATCTTCGTAAACGAATCATTATCCTGGCTCCCAAGAATGTTAAAGGGCAGTGGCATGATGAACTCCACAGTCGAGGTTTGCCTTACGAATATTTCGATAATGGCCTCCTGTTCAGACACGCATCCGGCGGACGCAATCATCAAATCACTCGCCTTCTCAATGGTCTCAAAGACTGCGACGCAACAACGATACTCGTGATTGACGAGGCGCACCGCTACCGGAAGATGCTGCAAAAGGACGTTTCCTTACAGCGACGCAATCAATCCAAGGGCGAGACAGAATCAAACTTCGTCAAAGAGCGCATAGGGAAAGCAGTCAAAAATGGGGCGAAACTTTTGTTGCTGACGGCAACTCCCTACGGCACGAATCGGCAAGATATTAATAGCCTTCTTCACCTGTTGCCCGGCCCCACTCACGGCATTCCCACGGATTTTTCTGGCAAGGCCAACTATTGGGATATTGAACGCCTAGATCAGTTGGTAAAGCGGCCCGTCGTGACCATCTTGGGAATGCTGAATCTGTTAAAAATGGCTTGGCAACAAGGAGATAAAGAGGACGATGGGCGCATTTTTATTGCGATGGAAGGAACGCCCCCGAAAAAGTACCTCCCGAGTAAGATAATCCTGTACCGTGAAGAGTTTCCGTTGTTTCTTCAAGAAGAAGTCCAATCCGCCTTCGCTGCACATGTGTTTGATTCAGACCCAATGCCTGTGGATTTCTTTAACGAAAAGGAAGAAAGGCATGAGTCCGGCGTGGTCGATACGGCGCAAGACAGGGCCATTCAAGCATGGCTCAGTTCCCCAGCCGACTTCAAGCGTTTCGCGCGGCTTTGTAGCCAAAGCCAGGACAAAAAGGAAACAGAGGCACAGAAATCCCAACTAGTAATGACGGAGCTATTTCCAGTCTCAGACGAAGTGAACCCTGAAAACGATCTCAATGAAGAGACGGAGGCGTTATGGATTAGTCACAAAGTAGCTTACAAAATCAGTCAGAAGAACAGGCAGAAAATCTTGAACCCGCTGCTAGGTAAACTGGAAAAGATGCGTTCAGAGGAGGATGAAAAGTCTGTGCGTCTGCGGCGTATTTTGGCGCTGCATTACTCACGCAAACAGAAAGTCGTTATCTTTGTGAAAAGATACACCACAGCAGTTTATATCTATGAAACATTGAAACAAACGGATGTAGGCATCCATGTCGGCTGCACCGTTCAAACAGAGGGGGGCCATTGTCATCTGAAATCGGCGGACCAACGCGAAGATGTCATCAAACACTTCTGTCCCCGCTCCAGTGGCGCTAAAGACATCGCGGAAACTCAAGAAATTGATGTGCTGATTTGTACGGACGCCGATGGCGTCGGCATCAATATGCAGGACGCCTGTGTTGTGATTAACTATGATTTGCCTCCAGGGGCGGATGAACTATTTCAGCGCGCTGGGCGTGTTCTACGCATGACAGACGAACGTGATCGCGTTGTCCACCTTTACACTTTTGAGCCTGCATTACGTGACCAAACAACCCTAGTCGCAATAAATATCGCTCGAAGAATTAAGAGATTGCATAAAAGGCACAATAATTCTCAGGAAGTTGTTGGAGGGAGCATCCTGCCCAATGTCGCCGATTGGACTGCTCCCGTTGAAATCCCGTTGGCCCGTTACGAGGACATCTTCTCCATGCCCGCCAACGTGACACTGCCGGAAGAAAGGCTTCAAGATGAATCCGCTGCTGATGTGACTCACCTTTCTATATTGGAACGTAATACTCAGAAGGCGACAGAGTTACCGCTTGTAATGCTTAGCGCAAAGAATACAACACACCATGAGCCGCTTGTCTTTGTTCTGCTGCGGCATGACAGTAAGCCTTATCTCGTGCTGTACGCTGTTAACAGTCAAAAACTCATGCCGTCCACCGTTGACGAAACTCTCAAATTGCTTCAGTGTGATGTTACTGAACAAAAAGCCATAATCAGTCCGCAAGTCGTAGAAGGGAAAGCATTGGAAGCAGTAGAAGCGTGGTGCCGGGAAAATCAACGCCATACGGTGGACTGCGACCATCTCTGTGCGATTTATTTGAAACCCGGCAGCAACCAAGAACAAGATTTAAACGAAATGCTCAGGAGCAAAACAGGGAGTAAAGTTTGAGGACTGGGAGGAGATAGACGCACGGGTGGCCGCGCTGGACTGGGACGGCATACTTGGCTGCGCTTTGCCGGGTCTGCAAACAAAAGTGCTGGTTCCGCCGCGCGGGCATGGGGTGACACACTGGCTGCCCTGGCTGACGGTGGCACAATTGGAGCCGATTTTACGTCTGCATAAGGTATTTGGCAGTGATGACATCGACGAAATTGAGAAGCTGCCGCTGCCGGAACCGGGTCGCCGGAATGGGCAATTTTCCAAAACACATGGGTTTGTGCTAAAATCATCTCCATGAGTACCCTTGCGATTGAAGAAGTGGAAGACAAGGCGCGCGCCGCCAAAGCCGCCGCACAGGTGCTGGCAACTGCGGGAACTGCCGCCAAAAACGCCGCACTGGAAGCAATGGTGGATATGCTGGCGGAGCAGCAAGACGCCATTTTGGAAGCCAATGCCCGCGACATCGCCGGAGCGACCGCGCAGGGCCTGTCGCCGCACTCCATTGAGCGATTGACACTCAGCCCGAAGCGCATTGCCGAGATGCAGA
The DNA here is from genome assembly GCA_965277095.1 of Capsulimonadaceae bacterium. Lineage (GTDB taxonomy): Bacteria > Armatimonadota > Armatimonadia > Armatimonadales > Capsulimonadaceae > JANXMY01. The sequence continues at coordinate 301,648 of OZ255718.1, read as the reverse complement.
CGGGGCTTCGTCAAGTGGCTGCCCTGCCCGATCCGATTGGAGTCGTACTGTCCGGCTGGCGGCGTCCCAATGGCCTGCAAATCACCAAAACTCGCGTCCCGATTGGAGTCATCGGCATTATCTTTGAAAGCCGCCCAAATGTCACGGTAGATGCCGCGGCTTTGTGCCTCAAGTCCGGCAATGCCGCCCTGCTGCGCGGCGGCTCGGAAGCCATTCACTCCAACATCGCCCTGGCCCGCGCGCTGGGAAGTGCGCTGGAAACTGCCGGATTGCCGCGCGCGTGCGTGCAGCTCCTGGAAAGCACCGACCGCGCCGCCGCCAAGCGTTTGATGACCCTGAATGGTTTTGTAGACTGCCTGATTCCGCGCGGCGGGGCCTCGCTGATCAAAACCGTCGTGGAAACGGCGACTGTTCCCGTGATTGAAACCGGCACGGGGAACTGCCATGTGTATGTGGATAAAGACGCGGATTTAGACATGGCTTTGGACATCGTGTTTAATGCCAAAGTCCAGCGGCCTTCCGTGTGCAACAGCGCCGAAACGCTGCTGGTGCATCGGGAAATTGCAGCCGATTTTCTGCCCGCCGCCGGTGCGAAGCTGCGCGAGGCGGGTGTCGAAATCCGGGGAGATGACGCTGCGCGTGTTCTGCTGCCGGACGCGGTGGCAGCCACTGAAGACGACTGGTACACCGAATTCAATGCGCTGATCCTGGCGGTCCGCGTTGTGGAGGATTTAGACGCCGCGATTGCTCACGTCACAGCTTACGGGACGCGCCATTCCGAGGCCATTATCACCGAAGACTATGCTGCCGCCCAGGCTTTCACGGATGGCGTAGACTGTGCCGCTGTCTATGTCAATGCTTCCACGCGCTTTACCGACGGGTTTGAGTTCGGGTTTGGCGCGGAGATCGGCATTTCCAACCAGAAACTGCACGCGCGTGGGCCGATGGGGCTGGAAGAGCTGACGACATACAAATACATTGTACGCGGCGACGGGCAAATCCGCGCATAGAAAGGCATTTTCTTGGAACCGAATAATCCTGAGACTGTGACGGGGGCAACGGACGGCATTTGGCCGCCCCCGCCACTGGGACAGCAATATGCGTCCCAGGCACTGACCTTTCCGTTCAAGACCTTGTTTAGTTACGTAAAAGGCAGCGTCCCTAATTTTCGAGTAGGCACAGTGATGCTTTATCCTGAAGGATTTTCCATTCAGGGCAAAGCCGTCATTCGCTACGAAATTCAGGTTCCTATTCTTATTGCCTGCTTCTTACTGCGTTTGGGATTTTTTATTGCTTACATTGTTATGGAGTACGCCCTTCGCAGGGACGAAACACTCAGCGTGGCCTGGGCGGATGTCCGCAGCCTCGTTTTGGTTCCCAAAAAGAAGCGCGTTTGCCTTGTTTATGACGCGCCCAATTACAAGGGGATAGTCAAAACCTACTCGCTGGCGTTTAAGCTGGAACCGGGCCAGTATGAAAGCTTTGTTTCTAATGTTAGCGCGTTTATCCCGGAGCGAGTTGCCGAGGGCAAGCTGCGCGCCTGGACATCCCCAAAAGTTTGGGTATTTTGCGGCGGCGCTCTGGCTGGTCTTTTAACTCTTCTGGTTATCTATTTGATGACCCCCCATGTTGGCGGTCAGTAGGCAGGAAGCCATGCAGCGACTCGGTATCATGGGCGGCACGTTTGACCCGATCCATTACGGGCATCTGCTGATGGCGGAAGAAGCGCGGCAGGCGTTCGCGCTGGATCAGGTCGTTTTTGTCCCAAACGGACGCCCTGCACACAAGAAATCCTACCTTGTCAGCTCACCCGAAGACCGCTACGCGATGACCCTGCTGGCAACAGGGTCCAATCCGTTTTTTTTGTGTTCGCGACTGGAAATCGAGCGGCCCGGCCTTTCTTACACCATTGACACGCTGCGAGCCTTTCGCGGGCTGCACCCGGAACTGGACGCCCTGTATTTTATTACCGGCGCGGATGCCGTGCTGGATATATTGACCTGGCATGAGGCCGACAAGCTGGCCCAGGAATGCCGGTTTATCGCCGTTACCCGGCCCGGTTTCGTTCTGGAGCGGCTGGCGGAGATGCTGGATGCCGAATTTCTCCATCGGGTTTCGTTTTTGCCTATTCCCGGTCTGGAAATTTCCTCCACCGATCTGCGCCGCCGGGTGCGGGAGGGGCGCAGCTTGAAGTATCTGACACCGGAGACGGTGGAGGGATATATTCAGCAGCAGGGACTGTACCGGCCTTTGGCGGAAGAAGCAAGCCCTGCATAACCAGAGCGAGGGAATGAATTCCTCTCGTTTCCCGAATAAGCGTCCTTCGGACGAAAAAAGTAACGCAGGCAAGTTATCTGCGTCCGAAGGACGGCTATGAGGCAGCGAGAGGAAGTCATTCCCTCGCGGCTGGCATCGGCCCATAAATATTTTCCCTGCGCGGCAGTGACTAGAATCGAAGTAACTTTGCAGAAAGACGAAGAAACACAGAGCCAATTGGCCCTCGCACGGCGGCAACTGGAAGCGGTGCAGCGTGTCAGCGCGGCGCTGTATTCCGTGACCGATACTGACATGCTGCTGCATCAGGCGCTCCAAACGGCGCTGGATGTGGTAGAGGCAGACGCCGGCTCGGTTCTGCTTTATAACCCCGACCGCGATGTGCTGGTCTTTCGGCAGGTCATCGGGCCGGTGGCAGAAACATTGATGGGAACCAGCATTGATCTGTCGCTGGGGAAAGGGATTGCCGGAGAAGTCTTTCGCACCGGGCAAAGCCGCATCACGCCCAACGTCGAGACCGATACAGACCACATCGGCACGATAGACGCCCGGACTGGCTACCACACGCGCTCCCTGATGACGGTTCCGCTCCATGCGCGCGGCGGCCTGGCGCTGGGTGTCATTCAGTTCGTCAACAAGCGCGTCGGCGAGTTTGACGGCGGGGATATGGCGGTCAGCGAGATTGTCAGCAGTCTGGTGACCATGAGCCTGCAAAACGCCCTGCTGGCCCAGGAAGCCAATCTCGCGGCCATTGCCCGCTCCGTCGGCGAAATCAGCCACGATATTGGAAACATGCTGACGCATGTGCTGCCTTATGTGCAGTCGCTGGAAGTCTGTATCGACGATGTTCGGGACGGCAAGCCCGGCGCACTGGATACGCTGGAGAGCTTCTATGAAGAAGTGCGGGAAAATGTCGCTGAAGGCGTGGAGCAGGTCACGGCGCGGACGCGGGAAATGGCTTCGGCCTTGAAAGGCGAGATCGCGCCGCTTGTATTCAAACCGGGCTGCCCCTTTGAGATCGCCCAGCGCGTCGTGCAGAGCCTGGCCGGGGCCGCGCAGCGCATCGGGGTGCGGCTGTCTGTCGAAGGCAACGAGGACTTGGAAGCGGTCATGGACGGACACCGACTCTACAACGCACTTTATAACCTGGTCAACAACGCGCTGCCGGAGACGCCTGCCGGCGGCTCCGTCACACTGACAATTCACGCGGCTGACCCGGCGTTTTATACGATTGATGTCGCGGACACAGGCAAAGGAATGGCGGAAGAAGTGCGAAAGAAGTTATTTACCGATGCCGCTTATTCAACCAAGTCAGGCGGGACAGGTCTCGGCACACGCATTGTCCGCCGCATCGTGGAGCAGCACGGCGGCACGGTGTCGGCTGCCAGCGCACCGGGGCAGGGGACAACCATGACGCTCACCTTGCCGAAAGAACCGGGAGCGGCCTCGTAGCAATCTAGCGGATCAGAACTCATTAGGAACCCACCCGGCGGACAAGTCCGCCTCGCCCTCCCGAAACGGGAGGGCGAGGCGGATGATAACTCGTGGGTTCATGTTTGGCGAAGACCCTGTCAAGAGCCGCAAGACGCGGGGCGGTGATCTCTTATCCCTCCCGTTTCGGGAGGGTGGCGAGCCTTAGCGAGACGGGTGGGTTCTTAGTCCCCCCACTCATAATGCAAAATCTCGGCGTTTCGCCGGAGCATTCTATCCAGATCATCCAGCTTTGCAGTACGGGACAAAGTAAGCTGCATCTCTGCCTCGTCGGTATCCCCCATCTTCTCAACTTTCAGATTGCGGACTTTAACATTGCTTGTCTGAAGCGAAGCCAGCAGCCGGCTCAGAACTTCCAGCGAATTGCAGGACTCGGCAAACACGACTGTTAGCCCATGCCGCCGCCGATGGCGGATCAAAAAAAACTCAAGCCGGTTCAGCAGGGTCAGCGTGAATAAGATGAGAAGCGTGCCGAGAGTGGCAAGCACGGCATACTGCCCGCCGTAGCCGACGGCGATGCCGACACCGGCGATGGCCCAGAGTGTGGCCGCCGTTGTCAGCCCGCTGACGGCGCCGCTGACCCCGTTTCGCATGATGGTTCCCGCGCCGAGAAAGCCGACTCCGGTCACAATCTGGGCCGCCATCCGGTCGCCATTGACCCCGAACTGACTGGAAACCTCCGTAATCAGGGCCGCGCCGACACACACGAGAATATGAGTTCGCAGTCCTGCCGGACGCTCATGCCTCTCCCGTTCCCAGCCAATCAGCCCGCCCAGCAGCAAAGCCAGCATCAGCAGGCCGGTTTGATGCAGCAGGGCGGAATGCAGGATGTCGGACAATTTCAGAGGCTGACCTCCGCTTTCAGGCGCTGAACCATCTCAGAAACATGCGTGGCTGCGGACGCAGCCGCCACCGCTTCTTTCTGCCCGTCCCGGCGCAGACTGACTTCCAGAGTGCCTTCGGCCAAGCCTTTGCCCACAACCACCTTCACGGGAATGCCCAGCAAGTCGGCTTCTTTGAATTTCACGCCGGGGCGCTCGTCTCGGTCATCCAGCAGAACGTCAATGCCGCCTACTTGCAGCTCCCGGTACAAATCTTCCGCCGCCTGCCGCTGCATGTCGTCTTTCGGCGCAACCAGCACCACAATTACTTCAAACGGCGCGATGGAGATTGGCCAGAGGATGCCGTTGCCATCATGCCGCTGCTCCACCGCCGCCGCCATTGTGCGCGAAACGCCGACACCGTATGAGCCGCCCTGCAAAAGCTGGACTGCGCCATTTTCATCGGTGAACGTCGCACTCATGGACTTGGAGTATTTCGTACCAAAGTTGAACACATGGCCCACTTCAATGCCGCGCTGCGTCACCAGCCGTCCGGCAGGGTCCATTGGGCTGACATCCCCTGCCACCGCCGTCCGCAGGTCATGGTATTCGGGCGCGGGAAAGTCCCGGCCCGGCAAAACGTGCCGCAAATGGGCATCGGCTTCATTCGCGCCTGTGACACCATCCCGAATGGATGCCACTTCTCGGTCCGCGATCACGCGCACCGCAGCCTTGAGGCCTATCGGCCCGGCGTAGCCGACAGGCGCGCCGGTCACGCGCTCTACCGTCGCGGCATCGGCCAGCGGCGATGGCCCGCCGAGCAGCTTTGCCAGCTTGGCTTCGTTGAGTTCGCGGTCCCCGCGCACCAGGGCCACCACCGGCTGCCCGTCGGGCGCGGCGATCACCAGTGTTTTAATCAGCCGCGTGGCAGGAACGCCCAGGAATTCAGCCACGTCGTCAATGCTGCCTTTGCCGGGCGTGCTGACTTTTTCTAAAGAGGCAACCGCAGTGTCTGGGCCTTCCACCGGGACGGGGATGGCTTCGCACCGCTCGGCATTGGCGGCATAGCCGGTAGTATCGCAGCGCAGCACCGTGTCTTCGCCGCTCTCGGACAGCACCATAAATTCTTCGCTCTGCGACCCGCCAATGGCCCCTGAATCTGCTTCCACCGAGAGCGAGTCCAAGCCGCAGCGGGCAAACATCCGCCCGAACGCTTCCTTGACAGCCCCGTAAGATTGTTCACCGCCGGTCTCATCTTTGTCAAATGAGTAGGCATCCAGCATCAGAAACTCGCGGCAGCGAATCAGGCCCCCGCGCGGGCGCGCTTCGTTGCGGAACTTGGTTTGTATCTGATAAGGCAGCAAGGGAAGCTGCTTGTACGACTGTACATCTTTGCGGATAATGTCTGTGATGACTTCTTCGTGCGTAAAGCCGAGAAAATAATCCTGCGGCTTGACGGTAAACAGCACGTCCACCTTGTCCCGGCCTGACTCCTCCAAAAGCTCGTGTGGAACCAGGGAAGGCATCAGCATTTCAATCCCGCCGACGCGGTTCATCTCCTCGCGCAGAATACCGGCGATTTTGCTTAGCACCCGCAGGCCGAGCGGCAGATAGGAATATACGCCGCTGGCAAGCGGCCGGATAAAACCGCCGCGCAGCAGCAGCGTGTGGCTGACCATTTCGGCGTCTTTAGGCGCATCGCGCAGGGTGGGGGCAAAAAGTTGTGTGTAGCGCATAATTAATTCGATACGGGGCGGGGCTTGCCCCCGCCCTCTAAATGTCCAAGTAATAAGGGCGGGGGCAAGCCCCGCCCCTACATAGGTCTACTGCGGTATTTGATGCTGAATAGTTCGCAGGATGTCGTGCGAATTGATCAGCACAAATAAAATGCCGATGATCGCAAGGCCCGTCATCAAAAATGCCTGCTGCTGCTGCTCGGTCAGCCGCTTGCCGCGCCGGACCCACTCAATAAAGAACGTCAGCAAATGCCCGCCGTCCAGAATAGGAATCGGCAGCAGGTTGAAGATCGCCAGACTGATGGAAAGCTGGGCCATGATGGAAATTTCCTCCACCAGACCATTTTTCACGGCAACATCCGTGACCTGATACATGAAAATGATGCCGCCGGTATTTTCCTTGATCTGGCTCGGCTGTCGAATCATTTCACCTAAATGGGCGAAAATTCCCAGGGTGAAATTTGTCCCCGCGCGAATGGATTCGCCCAGACTCAGGTGCTCGATTTCGGACGACGGCAGGATTTTCAGCACGCCGACAGGATGCGAGGTCAGAGAAGGAAGCCCCGCGGACGTGAGCGCCGCCGGAAGCGTGCCATGCAGGGGAATAGGATCGTCACTGGTGGGACGGGAGACCAAAACGTCTACGGGCTTGCCGGCGCTGGCTCGCAGAAGAGAAAGGGCCTGCCCGGAATCCGTCACTTTATCTTTGCCGATTCCGATGAGCGTGTCACCCGCGACCAGGCCGAGCGCCGTTCCCGCCGCTCCCGGCGAGACGATATCGGTATAGATAACAGGTTTATCGTTCTCCATCAGGGGGCGAGGCGTCCCAACTTTCGTCAGTGTTTGACTGCCGCGCTGCACCGTCAGGGTCAAAGGCTTGCCCAGACTGCCGTGAATAATGGCGATCATTTGCTTGCCGTCGGCAATTGGCTGACCATTGATGGCAGTGATGACATCGCCGGTGCGGAGGCCAATTCGCTGGCCTTCTCCGCCGGGCGAGACCATGCCGATTTTGGAAAGGACTTTGCCTGATGGAATGCCGACGGTCCAGCCCATCAAGCAAAACGCCAGGTAGCCGAACAAAAACGACATCACCGGGCCAGCCAGGATGACCAAAGCCCGCTGCCAAAGCGGCTTGCTGTAGAAGCCGTCAGGTGAAGTATAAGCAGGATTGTCGCCGACGTTCTCAGCGATCAGGGGAAGCTGCCCGGCATCCGGGTCGGCGTCGCTCGGCTTGCCGAGCATTTTGTCTTTGGCGGCGACCAGTGGGGCTTCGTCCGGCTCCATGCCGGCGATTTTGACGAAGCCGCCCAGCGGCAGCATCCGCACATTGTATTCCGTGTCACCACGTTTGCCGATGCGAAACAGCCGCTTGCCGAAGCCGATGCTGAAGTCATCCACGCGGATGCCGCAAAGGCGGGCCACAATGAAATGGCCCCATTCGTGGGCGATGACCAGAATGCTTAAAATAATCAGCAGCGTCACCGTTGGCTGTATGTGTGTCCAAATTGCCAAGTCGAAAGCTCCTTCAAAAACAGCAGAAAGCAAGTCATGTCTGCGAGGGAATGAATTCCACTCGCTGAAAATATACGTCCTTCGGACAAAAGAAAAGCAGCCGCTCACTATCCTACGTCCGAAGGACGATTGCCCATAAGCGAGAAGAATTCATTCCCTCGCCCGTTCTGGCCTCAACGCAGCGGCAGTTTGCCTTGCCCCTCTATCCGCCTGCATGATTTGTTCCAGAGTTGGGCTCGCCACGACTTCGTGGGCGTCCATGACCTGTTCTGTTAAAGCCATAATTGCCAGGAATGCAATTTGCTCCTCCAGAAAAAAGCCGACGGCGGCTTCATTCGCTGCGTTCATCACAGCGGGCAGTGTTCCCCCGGCTTTGGCAGCGCGGCGGGCCAGTCCCAGACTGGGAAAGCGCGTCTCATCCGGGGGCGCAAACGTCAGCGGGGTCTTCTGCGCCAGAATGTTATACTTCGGTATTCCGAGATCAGTCCGATCCGGGTACAGCAGCGCATATTCAATGGGGACGCGCATATCCGGCAGGCCCAACTGCGCCAGCACAGAGCCGTCCCGCATCTCCACCAGGGAATGTACGACGCTTTGCGGGTGAACGACCACGCCGACCCGCTCCATCGGCATGTCAAACAGCCAGCGCGCCTCAATCATCTCCAGCGCTTTATTCATAAGCGTTGCGCTGTCTACCGTGATCTTGCGCCCCATGTCCGGCCAGGTCGGATGATGCAGCGTCTCAGCCAGCGTCGCCCCTGCCATCTGATCCGCCGACCACTCGCGAAACGGGCCGCCGGACGCGGTCAGCCACAGCCGTTCGACGTGTTCGGGTTTCTGCCCGTGCAGGCACTGAAAAATGGCAGAGTGTTCGCTGTCAATCGGCAGAATGTTTGCGCCGCTTCTGCGTGCCGCCGCCGTCACAATCTCCCCGGCGGCCACCAGCACTTCTTTGGTTGCCAGCGCCACGTCTTTTCCGGCTTCCAGCGCGGCAATGGTGGCCCGAATGCCGACGGCTCCGGCGACGGCCACGACGACGATGTCGGCTTCCGGCACTGTTGCCAGCCGGACTAAGTCGGCTTCCTCACCCCAGGCCAATCTTTGTAATGGGACGCCAAATTCAGCCGCTTGTTCCCGCAAAAGCGTTTCGCTGCGAAACGCCGACAGGCCGGCTACGCTCAGCCTGTCGGGCAGGCGGCGAACCACGTCCAGCGTCTGCGTCCCAATGCTTCCGGTTGCGCCCAGAATGACGATACGCTTCAAAGAGCCGCTCAAGAAGTCACAACCGCGCCGAATTTGCGAACGCGCCGTGCATAATCCTCGAGGGCTTCCACCAGATGCGTGGGCGTGAAATCCGGCCACAATGTCGGTGTCACATACATCTCGGAATAGGCGACGCCCCAGAGCAGAAAGTTGGAGATACGCATCTCGCCCGCCGTGCGAATCAAAAGGTCGGGGTCAGGCAGGTCCGGGGCATACATTCGCGCCGACAGGTGTGCTTCGGTGATGTCCGCAGGGTTCACTTCGCCGCGCTGGACGGCTTCTGCCAGGCGGCGTGCCGCATCGGCAATTTCGGCACGCCCGCCGTAATTGATGGCTAAATTAAACGTCAGCCCTCCAAAGCCCGCCGTCCGCCGCACTGCATTCTCAAATGTCTCGCGCAGACTTTCCGGCAGCTCTTCCAGACGACCCGTGACCAGGATACGCACATGACTGCGTTCCAGTTCTTCGATCTCCGCCTGCATCGCGGCCTGCATCAGGTGCATCAAGCCGCCAACTTCCGTTTCGGGCCGCCGCCAGTTTTCGGTGGAAAATCCAAAGACCGTCAATGCCTCAATGCCCAGCGCATCGGCGGCCTTGACGATTTTTTGCAGCGTTCGATAGCCTTCCCAGTGACCCAGCAGCCGGTCCCGGCCCTGCGCGTTCGCCCAGCGCCCGTTGCCGTCCATAATAATAGCGACATGGGCGGGAATGCGGGCCGGGTCAAGGCGCGCTTTCAGCGCCTGGAGCTGTGCATCGGCAGGGGGTGTAATAGGCTTAGACAAAAGGGCGTTCATGCGCGTACTTTATACTTCGAGCAGCTCAACTTCTTTGGCTTTGGCGATCTGGTCAATCTGAGCGATGTAGCGGTCGGTCAGTTTTTGCAGGGCGTCCTGAGCGCGCTTGGAGTCATCTTCGGACGCTTCACTCTTTTTCACCAGCGCTTTAAAGCCGTCATTGGCATCACGCCGGATGTTGCGAACGGAAACGCGCCCATCCTCGGTTTTCTTGGCGAGTATTTTGACAAACTCTTTGCGCCGCTCTTCATTCAGCGGGGGAATGGTCAGGCGAATGGCTGCGCCGTCATTGACCGGATTGATATTCAAATCGGAGGCTTTGATGGCTTTCTCAATCCCGGCGAGGGTGCTGCGGTCGTAGGGCGTGATGAGAAGCTGACGCGATTCGGGGACGCTGATGCTCGCCAGTTGGTTCAGCGGCGTGGGCGAACCGTAATAATCGGCGCTGATGCCGTCGACCAGGGTTGGCGTGGCCCGGCCGGTGCGGATGGTGGAAAAATCATGCTGGGTGGCATCCACCGTTTTCTTCATCTTCTGCTCGGCATCAGCGGTGAGGTCGGCGAGGCTCATGGGTAATAGACTCCTGAAAAATTAGTAAACGTCAGACATTCTTACCATGTCAGATTGTAAAAGTTGTCATGGGCAGGCTCAAATGCTTCAAACTCTCGAATGAAGTTTAGTGCCTCTCGCGCACATTCGGACGGACTTTCTGAAGAACACGCGCCGCTACCGAGCCAGCGCGGAACGCTTCCTGCATCTCGCCACAATTCCACTCCGGCAACGGCGAAGCCATGACCAGACAGCCACTCAATGACTCTCAATGCGTCTTCGGCAGGCCACGCCATTTCCCCGGAAAGAATGACTGCTCGAGTTCGCAGCAGCTCCGGCATTTGCTCAGTATTGGAAGTCTTTTCCGCCACCATGGATAATTTTACCTGTCGCGTTATTGATGACAACAGACTTGCCATTTATCGGGTGAATAAAACGGGTTGCCGGGGCATTGTTCGCGGTCATGTCTACAGCGGAATAAAATAGACCCTGGTCGTAGGCTTCACGGATTTCATCGGCCACCCAATTGCGCTTGAGCATAGATAACTGTATATGACGATCCATCTCTGCGAGATTAGGCGCGGCGCATCCCTGCGGCATCGTCTATTCCTTCTTAAGTCTTACGCATCTTTGGAAACAAGCGTTCCAATCGGGTTGCCTTCGGCGACGCGCTGAATGTTGCCGGGAACATTGATGTCAAACACCACAATCGGCAGGTTATTTTCCATGCAGAAAGCCATCGCGGTCAAATCCATGACTTTGAGCTGTCGATTGATCGCATCGGCGTAAGAAATGCGGTCAAATTTGACGGCGTCTGCGTGCTGGCGCGGGTCTTTGTCGTAGACACCGTCCGTGCCATTCTTCGCCATCAAAATCGCTTCGGCGCGCACTTCAGAGGCCCGCTGGGCGGCGGCGGTGTCCGTGGTGAAAAAGGGGTTTCCCGTGCCGCCGGCTAAAATCACGACACGCCCCTTTTCCAGATGGCGCAGGGCGCGGCGGTTGATGTACGGCTCGGCGACGCTCTGAATCAGAATGGCGGACAGAACGCGCGTGTCCACGCCCTGCTGCTCCAGAGAGTCCTGCAAGGCAAGGCTGTTGACGACGGTTCCGAGCATCCCCACATGGTCAGCGGTAACGCGCTTCATGCCTGCTTTTTCGGCAAGCTGGCCGCGCATGACATTACCGCCGCCAATCACAATGGCGGTTTGAACGCCGCTGTTTTGCAGGGCGGCGACTTCGCCGGCGATTTTGGCGACGGCCTGATAGTCAATGACCCCGTGGCTGCCGTCCCCGGCGAAGGCTTCGCCGGAGAGCTTAAGCAACACACGGGACCATTTCATGGAACCCTGAGCCATAGGTTTAAGATGCCTCACCAATTTCAAACCGAACAAACCGCTTGATCTCCGCTTTGCCTTTGATTAGCTGGGCGATGGTTTGCTTCGGCTCACGAACATAAGGCTGTTCCAGCAGAACAGCTTCTTTGTAGAATGTTCCGACGCCGCCTTCGGCGATCTTTTCCAAAATCTCCGCGGGCTTACCGGCATTTTTCGGGTCGGCGGCCATACGGGTCATCACGATTTCCCGCTCTTCGGACACTTTCGCCGCAGGCACATCGTCTTTCGCCAGATACTTCGGCTTGGCGGCGGCGACGTGCATGGCGACTTCGCGGGCCAGGCTTTGGATTTCCGGCCCTTGTCCGGTCAGTTCGACCAGTACGCCGATCTGTCCGCCCATGTGAATATAAGCATCCACCGTGCCGTCCGCGCTCTGATACGCCGCGAAGCGCTTGAAAATGATATTCTCGCGCATCTTGGCGAAAACATCCTGAATGCGAAGCTTGGCGGGCTGGCTTGTTTCGGTGTGGGTTGCTTCCAAAAGCTCATCCACGCTGGACGCGCCGGGATTGGCCGCCGCGTGCTTTGCCATGTCGCGGGCCAGGGCCGCAAACTCTTCGTTGCGCGCCACAAAGTCCGTTTCGCTGTTGATTTCGACTAAGACGCCCAGCGTGTGATTTTCGCGAACAAGCGCTTCAATGACACCTTCCGCGCTGGTGCGGCCTTCTTTGATGGTTGCTTTAGCGTTCTTTTCGCGGAATGCTTTAATGGCCGCGTCCATGTCGCCGTTGGCTTCGGTCAGAAGCCGCTTTGCTTCCATCATCCCGGCCTGTGTTTTATCCCGCAGGTCTTTGACCATTGCGGCGGTAATTTCTGCCATTGTAATTGATCCTTCAATTGAACCAGGGGTATAAAACCCCCGGCTAAAAATTGCCGCCGTCCTGCGGACGGAAAGATTTCCGGCGTCCGCAGGACGCTTTCTCATAGACGGGTCGTTCATCGGCCCGTCAACATACGCTAAACCGCTCCCTGCACTGTCGGCTGCCCGGTCACCGCGGCCACTTCATCGGCGGCTTCCGACGCCGAAGTCATCGCTTCTGCGCCTTCCGCGCCGGCTGTGCGGCCGGAAATCCCGCTGGCGTTGCCTTCCGAGGTCATGCCGGACGCGCCCAGGCTTGAGTCAAACGCCCCTGCCGGGACGGCACCCGCGCCGATGCGTTTCTCCAATGCTTCCCACTGGGCAGCGATTTCTGCGGAATCGGCCTCGGCGCCCATCTTCTGCGCTTCTTCTTCGGTTTCCACCACCGTGGCATCCTGCCATTCGCCCTGCTTGACTTCAATGATCGCATCGGCGATTTTGTTGGAAATCAGCTTGATGGCCCGGATGGCATCGTCGTTGCCGGGGATGACATAATCCACTTCGTCGGGGTCGCAGTTGGTGTCTACAATCGCGATGATCGGAATGCCCAGCTTGCGGGCTTCCTGCACGGCGATGCGCTCTTTCTTCAGGTCTACGATGAAGATGGCGTCGGGCATCCCGTTCATTTCTTTCATGCCGCCCAGATAACGCTCCAGCCGTTCGCGCTCTTCGCGCAGCTCAAAGGCTTCTTTTTTGGGCAGCGACTCTAGGACGCCTTCGGCTTCCAGACGCTCCAATTCGCGCAGGCGAGCAATGCGGGTAAGAATGGTGCGGTAGTTGGTCAGCATCCCGCCAAGCCAGCGAGAATTGACATAAAACGAGCGGGAGCGCTTGGCGGCTTCGGCGACCGCTTCCTGCGCCTGCTTTTTGGTGCCGACAAACAAAATTTTGCCGTTGTTGGTGGCGATTTCCTGAACGAACGCATAGGCATCATCGAACAGCTTCAGCGTCTGGTGCAGGTCAATGATGTAGATACCGTTGCGTCCGCCGTAGATGTAGCGTTTCATCTTCGGGTTCCAGCGGCGCGTCTGGTGTCCGAAATGGACTCCTGCTTCGAGCAGGTCCTTCATGGCGAGAATGGACAAATCTGACTCCTTCGTGTTGTGTAACGTCCCCGCCGTTCATCCGCCCTGCGACCGTTGCTTTTCGGCAAAGGCACACGCAGGAACGTCCCGACGAGTGTGGATTTTGGGAATTTCCGACGAAGAAGTATACCACATTCCCGCGCTTCCATGCAACCCCGCTTGACTTCGCCCCGTCTCCCGTGCTATACTTTCGGGCAGTCTCAACTACGCAAACCCGCAAGTCGCGCCGTTTTTCTTGATACTTAAGAGACACTCACAAAAACCATGTCAGGCGGTTAAAACCGCAGCAACAAAAGCGCGAAGTCTGCCTTCGCAGACTAAAACTTAAATCCTAACCGGCGCAGGCCGGTTTCGTGCCTTTGTTGCCGCGAATTTATTCGCCCGACGTATCTTTGTGGGTGACTGTTAGCGATAACTAACGGCGAGGATCGCAACGGAGGATTTCACCATGGCTTACGGTTCACCCAGCGGCGCCCCCTCGCGCGGCCCGCGTCCGGGCGGCCCCGGCGGACCCGGCGGCAGCCGCCCGCCGAACAAGCGCTTCAAGCGCCGCAAGGTCAGTACGCTGACCATCAACAAAATCAAGTCGGTGGACTACAAGAACGTCCAGCTTCTTCGCACGTTCACCGATGACCGGGGCAAGATCGTTCCGCGCCGGCGCTCCGGCGCCACGGCCAAAGAGCAGCGCATGATCGCCATCGCCATCAAACGCGCTCGCGAAATCGCCCTGCTGCCCTTCGTCAAGGACTAGGCCTGAACAATGAAAAAGCCCCGGCCATATGGCCGGGGCTTTCCTGCGTCTTACTCATCTCCGCGTCCAGGCATATCCCTCTGAGAAAGGAACTCGCGGACTATGCCGACCATGCCCGAAGAGCCAGGAGCGCGCAAATCACAGATCAGGCAGCGCCTCAAAGGCTGGCATGATGCTCTGGTGGAACCCTGTCTGAGCGCCCTGCTCGTCATTCAGATTTTTTTCATCTTTCTTGTCGTCCCCTTGACCAGTGACGGACGGTTCCCACGCGCAATCGTGGATTGCTTCCAGCTCGTTCTTGCCCTTGTCTCAGTTTTCGTGATCCCCGGCATCGGCCTCACCCGGATCGTGATCCTCCTCGGCTTCGGGTTATCATTGGTCACCTCCTCCAACCCTGCGCTCGACCCGACACGGCTGCTGCATTACCTCGGCTTGCTTCTTTTTACGGGAGCAGTGAGTCTGGGCGTGGCCAAGGCCGTCTTCAGCGACGGAGAAGTGACGCACCACCGAGTGCAGGGTGCGGTGGTCGTTTATTTGAATCTCGCCCTGGTTTATACCTCTTTGTATGCGGGTCTTTCTCATCTCCATCCCGGCGCCTTCTCCCATGTTTCCGCCGATCCCAGGCCCCAGTTCGACCAGCTTCTTTATTTCAGCCTGGCGACGCTGACAACGACCGGTTACGGGGATATTGTCCCGCTCCATGCCATCGCCCGCAGCCTGTCCAATCTGGAGGCAGTCATGGGGCAGCTTTTCCTGGCAACACTCCTGGCGAGGCTGGTGAATCTGCAACTGGCCCAGCGCAGTTGATCCCTTGCGGGAGCATCGGGACGTTTTTATGCTAAATGTGCTACAATTGTAGTCATGTTAAGAATCCCTTTGCTGTTCGTCGTTCTTTGTCTGACACTGGCCTTGCCCTGCCTCGCCCGAAGTTCGTTTGTCTACGTCTCCAACTACGGCGACGGTACGATCTCGCAGTTCCGAGAAAGTTCCAATGGAATGCTGACGCCGCTACACCCGCCGACCGTTAAAGCGCATATTCTTTGTCATAGTCTGGCGGCAGCGCGGGGACGGTTCTTGTACGCAGGCAGCGCCCTTGATTGGAGCAAGCGACACTGCCTGGTGTCCCAATTTCGGATTGCGGCGAACGGAACACTCCATTCCCTGAGTCCTGCGCGGGTATTTTTACCCGACACCCCTGCCTCCATCGCCGTAGAACCGACCGGCAGGTTCGCCTATGTGTTCAATCGAGAAGGCACGGTCACGCAGTTTCGGATCAAGGCTGATGGTCAGCTTTTGCCTCTTTCTCCGGCAGTTCTCAAAGTTGCCGACGCGGGCGGCATCACGCCGATTGTCGGCTTTGACAAGGCGCATCATGTCCTCTATGGAGCTTATTATGTTGCGTGGCTGGAAAACGTGACGAGTGGAACATTTGCCTGCGTCATCAAAAGCAACGGGCAGCTTCAGCTCTCGCCGGGTAGCGCAAAGTCCTATGACTCGTCGCAGGCTTATTCGATTTCCGTGTCTCCCAATGGAAGGTATGCTTACGTCTCGGAAAGCCTGCGCGATAAGCGCCTGGCCGCGCAGTGGCGCGACGTGGTCGCGCAGTCTCGGACGCGCCCCGGCGGTAGTCTGACCCCGCTTTCGCCCCAGGCGGTCACAGTGGAAACAGCCGGAAAAAGCTTTGTTGACCCCTCGGGCCATTTTCTGTATCTGCTCTATGAGAAGACGAATGACATCAACGCCACGGCTTCCTATTGTTTGGCCTACGCCGCCATCGGGCCAAATAGCAGGTTAGGGAGGTTTGGGTATCAAACACTCCAAATTCCGGCACCAGTGCCTCCTGTGCAGGACTTTTCCCTGGCCTTTGACCATGCCGGGCATTTCTGCTACTTCGCAGAAGGGAATTATCTGTATCTGTTCCGCCGCCAGCCCAGCGGATTACTGTCGCCGCTGCGCCCGTCACGGCTTGGCGCAGGCTACGGCCCGCTGGGGATTGCCTGCATTCGGCGATGACTGGCGAAAACGCCCCGGCCATCAGGCCGGGGCGTTTTTGTTTGCTGCCTAATGCTTGTGATGCTTCTGCTGAGACAGCATGAAGTTCCGCTGGCTGCGCTCGCGGCTCATCTGGTCATGCCTGTGGCTTCGCTCATCGTTCGCGTGGCTGATCTGCTGGTTATGAACCAGAACCTGGTGCTCGCGCAAACGCCGCTGCTGATCGCGCTGAAAGTTTTGATGGCTGCCATTGTGTGCGCTGTCGGCATGAACCGCGGTCGGCATTACTGCCGCCAGGGCCACGGCCACCAGTGCGATGAGGCCGAACTGTTTTCTGCCGTTGCTTTTTCGAGTGGATGTCATTGTCATTTCTCCTTTTGTACTTGCCGCTCTTGACGCGCCTTTCTCCGAAAATGTTCCCCCGGTATTTAATGCAGCGCGACAGGAGGTGCGGTTCCCTGGGGACGCCGCAGCAGCAGAATCACGGGGAAGAAAAACGCGAACCCGATGCCGATCAGCACGAAGGCATTGTTGTAGGCCATTGTCTGTGCCTGCGCCTGCACAGCGTTGTCAACAATGCTAAGGGCGGTCGCGTGGGCTTGCGCCAGGCCGTAGCCATGCGCTAGAAGGGATTGCGCCAAACCGCTTTGCCGCTCGGCGAAAAACGTGTCGCCGCCAAACAACCCGCTGGTCAGAGTCGCGCGGTGGAAGGCTGTCATGTTGACAACGTAAGTGTTCAGGGCCGCAATCCCCAGGCTGCCCCCAAGTTGCAGCGACAAGTTCCACAAAGCTGTTCCCTGCGCGATTTGTTCGCCTTTCAGGGTCGAATAAGCCGACACTGATACGGGGATAAACAGGAAGCCGATGCCCAGCCCGCGCAGCACCTGGCCGAGCATCGTGCTGTGGGCGTCACTCTGCGGGCTGAGGTGGCCCAGGTCCCAGTTGGCAAGCATAAAGGTGGCGATGCCGATGCCGATCAGGATACGCGGGTCCAGTCCCTTCTGAATCAGTGCGCCGCAGACTGCAATCCCGGCAAGGATCGCCAGACCCGCCGGAAACAAGATTACCCCAGTCTCCGTGGCGGTGAAGCCCAGAATGCCCTGCACGAACAAGGGAAAGATGAACAGCCCCCCCACCAGGCCGAAGCCCATCGCCGCGCCCAGGAGCGAGCCGCCGAGAAGATTGCGGTCACGCAGAACGCGCAGGTTCACCGCAGGCTTGCGGTTGCCGGGCCAAAGCTCCCAAGTCGCAAACGCGGCCAGGCATATAAACGCCAGAGCGGCGAGACCCTTGATCAAGTCGCTGCCGAACCAGTCTTTGAGCTGTCCCTCTTGCAGCACATATTGCAGGGAGCCGAGGCCAACAGCCAGCAGCCCGATCCCGGCCCAGTCCACGCTCCCCGCCGACCCGTTTTCAAAGCGGGAGTTTTGCAGGTAGGTGGTGATAAGAAACGCAGAAATCAGGCCGATGGGGAGGTTGACAAAAAAGACCCAGGGCCAGGAGTAGTTGTCGGTCAGCCATCCGCCCAGCATGGGCGCGACGGCGGGGGCCACAACAACGCCGAGGCCGAACAAAGACTGCACCAGCCCTTGTTGCTGAGGCGGGAAGATTTCAAGCAGCGTGGCCTGGGCCGTCGACAGAAGCGCCCCGCCGCCTACCCCCTGCAAAACGCGCCAAAAGACAAGCTCGCTCAGGGTACGGCTGGTTCCGCAGAAGAAGGACGCGAGGATGAACAGCAGGATGGAGGCGACCAGATACCGCTTGCGTCCGAACCGGGCGGCGAGCCAGGCAGTCAGCGGCAGGACGATGACAACGCTCAGGATGTACCCGGTGGACACCCAGCCAATCTCATTCGGCGTCACGCCGAGGTTACCGGCCATCTGGGGCAGCGCGACGTTGATGATGGTGGTGTCCAGCGCTTCCATGATGACGGCGCTGATGAGGCCGATCAAAATAATCCAGCGGTACGGGCTGACATCAGGCTGCGGCGCAGCCGTGTTCGCTCCAGGGTCAGCGCCTGTCGCTGGATTATTTTGAGTAGGTCGGGCTGATCGGCGGGTGTCGGGCATAAGAGGCTCTTTCCCTCAAGCAAGGTCACATACAGCTAACTTGGAGCACGGCTGTTTAATATTGCCCGCCGGAGGCTGAAATCCGGTCTCCCGTAATCCAAGCTGACTCATCAGACGCAAGGAACAGAACGGTCTGGGCAATGTCGGCAGGCTGGCCGACCCGTCCCAGAGGAATACTGGCGATCATGGCATCCACCATTGTCTGGGGCATATCCATCGCCGCCGCGCCTTCTGTGGCCGTCGCGCCAGGGGCAACCGCATTGACCCGAATTTTCCGAGGAGCCAGTTCTGCGGCCAGTATGCGGGTGATCGTATCTACCGCGCTTTTTGTCGCCGAATACACGGCTGAGGCAGGCATCCGTCCGGTGCTTGCGATAGAAGAGATATTAATGACGCTGCCGCCTTCGGGGCCGAAGTGGTTTGCCGCTTCCTGAATGGTCAGAATCGTACCGAGAACGTTTGTGTTGAACTGCCGGTGGAACTCATCTTCGGCGATTGCTTCGAGCGGCGCGAACGAAAAGACGGCTGCATTGTTCACCAGCACATCGAGCGATCCGTAGGCCGCTTTTGTTTCGGCAAACAATCGCTTTACATCGGCTGCTTTGGAAACGTCTCCCTGCACCGCAAGTGCTTTGCCGCCCTGCTGCTCAATCGCCGCCACCACCCGGTCGGCCCCCTCTTTACTGGACGCATAATTTACCACGACGGCTGCGCCCTCGGCGGCTAAACTCTTGGCAATCCCCGCGCCGATCCCTTTGGAGGCGCCTGTGACGATTGCGACTTTGCCCTGTAGACGATTCATGTGTGTTTCTCCCAGCGATTTTTGATGAGATAGTTATCTGTTAGATAATCATCTAATTGTGACGAACAGAGACTGACCGCCGGAAGTTCCCGCAGCATCACAATTAAATTTCCGCCAGGCGATCCAGATAGGCGCGCAGAACACTGCGCTGGAGAATGAGATCGGCGAATTTTCCGTGGTGGATGATCTCGATAAGGCCCGCCAACGCCAGCTCTTTTAAGTGGTGGGAGAGTGTCGCGGCGCTCACGGGATGGATTTGCAGGAGGGCGCTGCATGGCATCGGATCGCTGCAAGCCCCGATCTGCTTTAATATCTGGCAGCGGCGCGGCTCTGCCAGAGCGCGGGCGATCAAGTCACACTGGGCGTCGGTCATTCGGTCGTCATTGGGAGCATCCATGGATTTAAAGTACCCCAAACCCACTGGAATGTTCCGATGAGACCAAAAAAGCGGCCTTCCGATCATTTGTCGGAAGGCCGCTTCTTTCGGAGTGGCTTTTACACCAGCTTTGCATCCAGCGTGATTTCCGTTCCCGCCAGCGCTTTAGACACGGGGCAATTGGCTTTTGCCGCCGCCGCGATTTCCTGAAACTTGGCGTCATCAATGCCCGGAACCGTGCCTTCGGTCGTCAGCGCAATTTTGCTGATCGCAAATCCGGGGCCGTCCGGGCCGAAAAAGACTTGGGCCGCGGTGTGCACTTTGTCCGGTGGAAAGCCGGCATGTTCCAGCATGGCGGAAAACTGCATGGAAAAGCAGCCGGCATGGGCCGCGCCGATGAGTTCTTCAGGATTGGTTCCGACACCCTCTTCCATGCGCGTTTTGAACGAAAATGGGCCTTCAAACGCCCCGCTTCCCAGCTTCATCTCTCCTTTGCCACTCATCAACCCGCCCGACCACTGCGCGTCTGCATTGCGTACTGGCATTTTCAAATTCTCCTTGTGTGTGATTTACGGCGCGACACCGTGCGTGCGAAACCAGTGATACATTTTCGTATCGCCCTCGGCGGCGTCTTTGGCGTTGTAGGAAGGGCGATAGTCGGCATGAAAGCCATGCCCGGCATCCGGGTAAGTGTAAATCTCCGATGGCTGACCTGCGGCTTTCAATGCCGCTTCCATCGCCGCCCGGCTGTCTGCAGTGATGCTTTGATCCTGCCCGCCGTAAAGGCCCAGCACCGGGCATTTCAAGTCCGCCGCGATGTCTACGGGGTATTTTGGATGGAGCGCATCCATCTGTCCCACCAGTTTTCCGTACCAGGCGACGCCTGCTTTCAGGTGCGGATTGTGCGCGGCGTAAAGCCAGACAATGCGCCCGCCCCAGCAAAAGCCTGTGATGCCGAGTTTGGCGACGTTGCCATGCCCCGACTTTTCCGCCCAATCTACGGCGGAATCTAAATCAGACAGGACTTGTGCATCGGGGACTTTGGCGACAATCGGCATGATTTGGGAAATGTCGGCGAGTTTCGAGACATCGCCCTGCCGGAAGTAAAGCTCCGGCGCAATCGCCAGATAGCCCTGCTTGGCAAACCGCCGGCAGACATCTTTGATATGCTCGTGGACGCCGAATATCTCCTGTACGACGAGAATGACTGGGAACGTTTTGCCGGTGTTCGGCATCGCATGGTAGCCGGGGATGATCCCGTCCCCGGTGGGTATCTGAATTTCGCCCGTCGTTAGCCCCGTGCTATCCGTGTGGATCGTCTGCGCCGTCACCGGCTGCACCGCCAGCGCAAATCCCGCTGCCAGCGTCGCCGTCACCGTAGATTTCACAAAATCCCGCCGTGATAATTCAGTCATATATGCTTTCTTACTAATGTTCCACGATGGTAGGCGAGGGAATGAATTCCTCTCGCTGCATTACAGCCGTCCTTCGGACGTAAAAACCAGACAACCGATACTTTTCCTTCGTCCGCAGGACGATTTTATTCAGCGAGAGGAATTCATTCCCTCGCGAAAAGGCTGTGTCTAACAACAATCACTTCATCCCAAACCCGCGTTCTTCCAAAACTTCCCTAAGTATTTCACGGCCCATCAGCGCTTCCGGCCCGGCGACCCGCTGGGCGGAATGGCGGGACCAATCCCCCTGCACATTCATCTTCTGCGACTCATAAAAGCCGTGCATGGTTTCGTTGTAAGCCGCCACACCCTCGTCGCGAATCGCAGCGCTGTAGGTCTCGTGGTGAATCAGGCCGGGCTGCGGCAGTCGTGGTTTAACGGTTGTCGTGTCGTTTTCGGCAGGCCAGCCGATTGCCATGCCGAACAGGGCGATGACGCGCCGGGGCAGGTTCAGCAAAGCGGCCAGGTCGCGCGGATGGTTGCGGGCGGAGCCGACATAGCAAATGCCCAGGCCCATTGCTTCGGCGGCAACGGCGGCGTTTTGGGCCGCCAGCGCGGTGTCAATAGCCGCCGTCACGAACATTTCGGTGTAGTCCAGCGCCGATCCCAGCAACTGTTCCCGTTCGGAGGCTGCCGCTAAACGCGCGAGGTCGGCGCAGAACACCAGAAACAGGGGAGCCTGCCGAATAAAATCCTGATCGCCGCATAGGGTCGCCGCTTCCGCCTTGCGGTCTGCGTCCTCAACCGCAATCACGCTCCACGTCTGCAAATTGGACGAGGAGGCCGCGCTTTGAGCCGCCGCGCCGAGCATTTCCAGTGTCCCTGGCGGCAGCGGTTCGGGTTGGAAGCGGCGCACAGACTTATGTGCCAGCAAAGTAGCAAGGGTAGGGTTTCTGGCAAAAGCATCCGTCGGCAACTGGGGCGCATCCGGGCCATAGCGCAGGGCCAGCAGTTCGGGGAGATTGGTCATGCCGCTGAAACACGCCCAATGAAAAATCAGTTCCCCGTTCGCTTGTCATCAAAATAGTGTATAATAAAAGCGTTTTGCCCTGAACTTTTGAATACTTTACACTCGATCCCTGGAAAGGATTTTCTATGACCATGACCGCCGCCCCGACCGCGACCCTGGAGCCGATGCCCGTCGCGCCCTCTGCTTATGATGTCAAAGACCTCAGCCTTGCCGATGCCGGCAAACGCCGCATCGAATGGGCCGAACGGGAAATGCCCGTGCTGCGCTCCATTCGGGAGCGTTTTGAGCGCGAAAAGCCGCTGGAGGGATTGACCGCCGTGGCCTGCCTGCATGTCACCGCCGAGACAGCCAACTTGATGCGGACGCTCAAAGCGGGCGGCATGAAAGTTGTGCTGTGCGCCTCCAACCCGCTCTCGACTCAGGACGATGTCGCCGCCGCGCTGGTGCAGCATTACGGTGTTGCAACATTCGCCATCAAAGGCGAGGACAATGACACCTACTATCAGCATATTTTGAGCGCCCTGGCGTACAAACCGAACTTCACGATGGATGACGGCGCGGATACGGTGGGGATTATTCACACTGAAAAGCGCGAATTGATTGAAAACATCATCGGCGGCACGGAAGAAACCACCACCGGTGTGATTCGCCTCCGAGCGATGGCGAAAGACGGCGTTCTGGCCTATCCCATCGTTGCGGTCAATGATGCCCAGACCAAGCATTTCTTTGACAACCGCTACGGCACGGGGCAGTCAACAATTGACGGCATCATTCGGGCGACGAACGTACTGCTGGCCGGCAAGTTCTTCGTCGTGGCCGGGTACGGCTGGTGCGGCAAGGGGCTGGCCATGCGTGCGCGCGGCATGGGCGCTCAGGTGATCGTCACCGAGATTGACCCACTCCGCGCTCTGGAAGCGACCATGGACGGCTTCCATGTCATGCCGATGGCGGAAGCGGCCAAAGTCGGCGACTTCTTCTGCACCGTCACCGGAGACAAAGACGTGATCCGCGGCGAGCATTTCGCGGCCATGAAAGACGGCGCGATTGTCTGCAATTCCGGCCACTTCAATGTGGAAATTGACATTCCCGCGCTGGCGAAGATGGCGACAGGCAAGCGCGAAGTGCGCGACTTCGTGGATGAATACGTTCTGGAAGATGGCCGCAAAGTCTTTATTCTGGGCGAAGGCCGCTTGATCAACCTGACCAGCGCCGAAGGCCACCCGGCCAGTGTGATGGACATGTCGTTTGCCAACCAGGCCCTGTCGGCAGAGTACATGAACCAGAACGCCAAAACGCTGGAAAAAAGCGTTTACGGCGTCCCGCAGGAAATTGATACGGAGATTGCCCGCCTGAAGCTGCTGTCGCTGGGCGTGGGGATCGATACCCTGACCGAAGAACAGGAGCGTTACCTGGCTTCGTGGCAGGAAGGGACGTAGACATCACCCGGCCCGCACGGGCCAGCCTTCAGCCCCGGAGGGGCTTTCTCCGATTGACCCGGCCCTTCAGGGCCGGGTCACGCTTTGAGACGCGCTCACGCCGCTGCCAGGGCGGTAAATTGGCGGCGGTGAAGCGCGACGGCGTATGTCCCCGGCAGAGCAGGGCCAGGGGTGGGGCAGGCAGTAAAATCAGCAGGCCGAAAAGAAATGGGCGAAGCGAGGAACGACGCGGCATATCGTTATTATACCATGCCCTAAAAGCCCGCGCTTTGATGGGAATGGCCGCGCCTTGACAGCCGGAGCTATACGGGGTAGATTGCGTGTATGGACAGTGTGACGATTTTGGGCCTGCGCGTGGACCGGGTTTCTCCCGAAGAAACGCTGGCCGCGATTGACGGCTTTCTCGCCGATGGGACGCCGCATCATATCGTGACTGCGGATGCTTCCATGGCGGTGATTGCCCGGCGCGATGCCCAGTTGCGTGCCATTGTCGATAAAGCCGCGCTGGTGACCCCGGATGGAGCGGGCATTTTATGGGCCTCGCGCCTCCTGGGAATGTCCGTGCCGCACAAAGTTTCGGGCGTAGATTTAGTCGGGGAATTGTGCCGCCTGTCGGCGGCGAAGGGCTACCGGATTTTCTTTCTGGGGGCAGCACCCGGCGTTGCTGAGGAAGCCGCTGAAAAGATGCGGGCGCGCTGGCCGGGAACGCAGATTGTCGGCACGCGGAACGGCTACTTTTCGCCGGACCAAGAACCGGACGTTCTGACGGAAATCCAGCAGGCCGCGCCGAACATTCTCCTGGTTGCCTTCGGCATTCCCCGGCAGGAAAAGTGGATTGAGCGGCATAAAGCCGCAACCGGCGCGGCGGTTTTAATCGGAGTCGGTGGCTCGTTTGACGTGTTTTCAGGCCGCGTCAGCCGTGCGCCGCTGTGGATGCAGCGCAGCAGCCTGGAATGGCTCTATCGCTTGAGCAAAAACCCGAAGAAAATCGGCAAAGTGATGACCCTGCCAAAGTTCGCCCTGCTGGCCCTGTGCCAGCGTTTTCTGGGCGCGGCGTGAGCAAGTTTCGCTTATTTCTTTTTGGGCGGGTCATCCGTCTTGGTAATTGGGCCGATAATTACGACCGTCTTCTTGCCATCTTTGCCCTTGTCCCCGTCCGCAAATGCCGTATGCGGCATCAGCAGGCCGCCCAGCAGCATCAGCGCCAGCGCCGCCGACAGGGCGCGCTTGAGCGTCATTTCTTGTTTCATGGTGCAATTTCTCCTGTGACTACTCATTAGTCGGCAAAACCCGCCGAAATGTTCCCGGCTATCAAATTTCCCGCTGTTACGCAAGTCCCGCCCTAAAGGGCAGGTCTGGCGGGCGAAGACGCCAACCGCGGAGCAACTGCACCCAACCCTGCGGGCGGAAGAATGAGGAGCGCATCCTTATATTTCCGGTCGCAGACCGGTTGGCCGCAGGCCCCGCAGACGGGTCGTTTACGGCCCGGTTAAGGCTCATGCGTAACGTCAGTTATTTTATTATCACGCCCCATCCGGCGTCCGCCATTTCTCCCACCAGAATTTCCTCGCCCGCGCACCGAAACCCCCCGGACAGACCGGGGACAGGCCGCAGCAGGCGATGAGAATCCAAATCCAGAAAATCAAAGGCCCCTGTGCCGCCCGCAATCTGCGCCGCCGCCGCGATGCCGAGGCCGGTTTCCAGCATACACCCCAGCATCAGCTTCTTCCCCGATGCCCGGCACAGCGCGATAATTTGCAGCGCACCCGTGATGCCGGACTTCATCAGCTTGACATTCACCCCATCTACCGCATCTTCCCGGAGCAAATGCAGGACTTCCGCTACGCTTCGGGCGGACTCATCGGCAAAAACGGGAAGAGAAACACGCTCCCGAACATATTTCAGTCCGGCGACATCTTCTTTTGGGACAGGCTGTTCTAATAATTCGATGATGGCTCCCGTGTCAGTCAAAGCGTTGGCAAACGTAACGGCTTCATCCGGTGCAAACGCCTGATTGGCGTCAATGCGAAGCCTTATTCCCGGAACTGCCTGGATAATTGCCTCAATCCGCGCCAAATCCGCTGTCGTCCCCTGGGCATCGCCGACTTTAATTTTTAGTGCGCGAAATCCCTCCCGCCAGGTGTCTGCCGCCAAAGCCGCCGCTTCTTCGGGAGAGACCAGCGGGATCGTCATGTCCGTCGTCAGCCGCGCCGCCGCCCCGCCAAAGTGCTGCCACAGGGGCAAATTCCAATGCTTTGCCCAAAGGTCATACAAGGCCATTTCCAGCCCGGCCCGCGCGGCGGGTGCATCTGGCAGCAGCGTATTCGCCAGAATTAAAAGCGGTCCAAGCCGCTCCGTGCCCAACCCTTCAAATTTCGGGCCACTGGCGCGAACGGCGTCTATGACCGACTCGACGCTTTCGCCCGTCACATAGCCGACCGGAGCCGATGCACCGTTTCCCCCATCCGTACCATCGGTTTCAATCCGTATCCGCACGTTCCGCGCCTCGGTCGCGACCCGCGTGGCAATGACAAATGGCGCGACCAGAGGCAGCGTCCAGGCCTGCGCCGTAACGGAAACAATACGCATGACCTTATTTTACCGCACTTTGCGCGAAACCGACAAGGTTAGTCTCTCACACAGTGATGGTATAGAGCAGCATGTCTGACCTGTCTCCGAAAGAGAAAGTCCTGCGTGTCCACGACCGCCTGTGTGCCGAGTACGGCTGTCCCATTGCCTATTTTCATAATTTGGACCCGCTCAGTGAACTGGTTTCTTCCCTGCTTTCGCACCGCACGAAAAACGCCGATTCGCACCGTGCGTTCCAAAACTTACTCGCGCGCTTTCCAGACGGATGGGCCGCCGTGCGTGACGCGCCTTTGTCGGACGTCGAAGCGGCTCTGGCTCCCTGCACCTGGCCGGAACAAAAAGCCCCGCGTGTGCAGGACATTCTGCGGCGCATCGCTGCCGAGCGCGGCGAATTGTCGCTGGACTTTCTGGCCGACCTATCCGTCCCGGACGCCCGCCTCTGGCTGGAAACTTTGCCGGGTGTCGGCCCGAAGACAAGCGCCGCTGTGCTGGCCTTCAGCCGCCTGCGTCGCCGCGCTCTGCCGGTAGACAGCCACCATCACCGCGTTGCCATCCGCCTCGGCTTGATTGCTTCTAATGTCGCCGTTGGCCCGTCCCATACCCGGCTGGAAGCCATGCTGCCGCCCGACTGGACGGCCCAGCAGGTTTATGACAACCATGAAGTCTTGATGCTGCATGGGCAGCGCTGCTGCTTTCATCAGAACCCTGCCTGCGAACGTTGTCCCGTGCTGGACTTATGCCCATTCGGTCAGGTGCAGAGACCTCCCTCCCTGACAAGAGACCTACCTCCGGGTCTGCCAGTGCAAAAGCAGGGAGGTAAGTCTTTTGCTGCGAAGCCAGGCGCGTGTGTAGAGGATTAACGCGCCTCTCTACCGAACAAGCAGGCGATCACGAATTATTGCATAAGGAGTCAAACTATGCTGCGCCCACTCTGCTGTTTTCTCGCACTGTTTTCTTTGCTCATCTTCGCCCGTCCTGCGCCCTGCCAGTCCACAGACTTTGTCTCGGCCTTGTCCGGTGACAAGCACCCGCTGACGCTGAAATTGAAGGCTTTAGACAGCTCCTGGCGGAGCGTCAGCCTCGGCAATTCCGGCGACCAAATGCAGCTTTATCTTGCCATGATGAGCGGCGGCGCTCCGAATGTTTATTATACGAAGGGGGAAACAGTGACCGTGGGTGGTGATATTTATCTTATTGCCTATCATCACCAGGCCGCAATCAACTACGCAGCTTTGATGCGCGGCGGGGCCGAGCCGCCGGTGCTTCCGAAACTTACTCCTGAAACCGATCTGTCGCTGTCGCTGCTGAACTTGCGCCTGCTCGGCAGCTTAAATGACATTCAGCCGTTTTCCCTGGTAGACGCACTGAGTCCCGTTGCTGCCGCAGAACCTGACCCCAACCAAACATCCGTCAGCAATCTCAAGGAGATTGGCCTTGCATTGGTGCAATATGTGCAGGACTATGATGAGAACTTGCCGCCGATGAAAACGGTGTCAGAGGTGGACGAAGCCATTTACCCTTACCTGAAAGACCGAAAACTGCTGGAACAGCCCAAAACCCATGAGCTTTATCAGGTGAATACTTCGCTCTCCCACCGGAGCCTCGCCAGTTTCAACGAGCCTGCCACCATGGTCACTTACTACGAAGCCAGCCCGGCAGACGATGGCCTCCGCGCCGTTTTGTTTCTGGACGGTCATGTCACGCGCGTCCCTGATACCGAGTGGCAGCGGCTCCGAGTAGCCTCCCATGTTCCCAATCCTCCGCCTGCCACGCCTGTGCTGAAGGGTGGGGGAGGGTAGAGATGTCCCCCGCCCCAATTCTGGGGAGCCAGAGTCCTATCCCGGCTCGCTTAAGGCTCGCCACCCTTCCCTGGCGCAACTGCACCCGACCCGAGGGAAGGGACAGCCATTCCGATGGCAGGGTTAGGTTCCTCCGGGGTACAATAACGGTATGGCACACGCCGAAATAGCAGAAGACCGGCTGGGTATGACCGACGTGCAGTGGGCGCAGTGGCAATCCTATACGCACGGCTATGGAGAGCAGGATGAGAACGGTGTTGATATTTCATTGATTCGCCAGAACCTGCGGCTGACGCCCTGGGAACGGTTAGGGAAACTGGAACGACAATTAGGCTTCTTCAAGGAGGATTGCATGGAACAAACCAGCGATTTTCAACAAATTATTGAGGCATTAAACACTGCTAGCCTCCGGTTTGTGATTATCGGCGGCATCGCCATGCGACTGCAAGGCTCCGCGATTCTCACCGAAGACATTGATTTTGCATTTGCACGCGACACAGAAAATTTGGAAATGCTGGTCAAGGCGCTCGCGCCTTATCATCCTCGCCTGCGTGGCGCTCCGCCTGGTTTGCCTTTTTGTTGGGATATACGTTCCGTTAAAAACATGGTCAATATGACACTCGCAACGGATTTGGGCAGTGTAGACCTGCTGGGGGAGCCTGCCGGAATCGCTTCGTTTGAGAGTTTGTGGGAAGAGGCGACGGTCATGGATCGTGGCGGCATTTCCGTTCGGGTTGCCTCGCTGTCTGCTTTGATTGCCATGAAGCGCGCCGCAGGGCGTCCGAAAGACCTCGCGCATCTGATGGAGTTAGAGCATATGCAGGCCGAAAAAGAATCCGCTCAGGTATAATAGCCGCATTATGTGCCGTATTTTAGTAGTGGATGACGAGGAAGAAGTGCGGGAGGCCGTTCAGCGGCGGCTTTCGCGCGAGGGCTACCAGGTGGACACCGCGGTCGGCGAGGAAGCCGGAATTGCGCGGATGCAAAACGCCGAGCGCGCGTATGACATTGTCGTGACCGACATGAGCATGGAAGATTCGGGATCGGGCATTCGGATACTGGAAAACGCCGTCGCGCGCGATGTGTTTACGGAAGTGATTATTCTGACCGCTTATGGTAATGTCGCCAATGCTGTCGAGTGCATGAAGCGCGGTGCGTTTGATTATGTGGAAAAGAACATGCCCAACGTGGATGTGTTCGAGCTGCTTTGCCTGAAAGTCCAGCAGGCCGTGGAGCGCCGCCGGGGGGCGGTAGACACGCTGCGCCGGCTGGAATCGTTCACAAAAACCCGGTAAAATGACTTGGCATGAATCTTGCAGGGGAGGTCTGTGTTCCCCCTTACTTTGACTTCGCGAGAAAAGGCACGTTATGACACAGATTTTCGGTGATCGGCTGCAAAACTGGGATGACTCATCGCGTTTGGAATGGCTCGTGACCAATGGGATCGGCGGGTATGCCTCGTCCAGTCTCTCCGGGGCTAATACCCGGCGCTATCATGGCCTGCTGGTTCCCGCGTTTTCCCCGCCTCTGGGCCGGGCCGTGCTGCTGTCCAAAGCCGAAGAAGAAGTGCGGGTGGAAGACCAGTTGTACCAGCTTTCCGCCAATAAATACCCCAGCGTTGTCCAGCCCCAGGGTTTTCGCCACCTGAGTTATTTCGGTTCCCAGCCGGTTCCCTGCTTTACATATATTTTTCACGAAGAAACCGTGGTATTGGAAAAGCGTGTCTGGATGCCGCACGGCAAAAACACGGTCTATATCCACTATACGCTGGTGAAAGCCCCGGAACCCGTTCGCCTGGGAGTCGTGCCGCTGATGGCCTACAAAGACTATCATTCGGAGCAGCACCGCTGGGATGGTTTTCTGGGTACGACCACGTTTGAGCCGGATGGGCGCATTCAATTTGTGGCCTATCCGACCGCGCATCCGCTGTTTATGGCAATGAACCCACCCTTTGCCTTCACCGATCATAGTGGCTGGTTCTTTAATTTTGAGCATACCCGCGAACAGGAGCGCGGCCTGGACTGCACCGAAGACCTGTACTGCCCCGGACGCTTTGACGGCCTGCTGTCGCCCGGTCAAACAATCACGTTTGTCGCCACGGTGGAGACCGAGACACCTGCCGCCCCGGAAGAAGCCCTGCGGCAGGAAGACGACCGGCAGCGGGAACTTCTGGCACGGGCGAATGTGGGACAGGCCGACACGGCGCGCACGGCGCTGACACTGGCCGCCGACCAGTTTGTGATTGAAAAATCGGACAAAGTTCCGCGCGCAACCATTATGGCCGGCTACCCCTGGTTTAGCGATTGGGGCCGGGACACCATGATCGCCCTGCCGGGCCTGTGCCTGACGACGTGCCGTTACCCGGTCGCCCGCGAGATTTTAGAATCGTTTGCCGGGGCCGTCCGTGATGGCCTCCTGCCGAACCGCTTTTCCGACGCCGGGGGCGGGGCCGAATACAACACCGTAGACGCCAGCCTGTGGTTCTTTCATGCCGTCTATGCCTACGCTGAGGCGTCAGGCGACTGGGAATTCGCCCAGACTGAAATGCTGCCGGTATTGGAGAAAATGCTTCAGGCCCACATTCAGGGGACGGATTATCATATTGGCGTTGACCCTGCCGACGGGCTGCTTCATGCAGGCCAGCCGGGGGTGCAGCTCACCTGGATGGATGCCAAAGTCGGCGACTGGGTGGTAACACCGCGTATCGGCAAGCCGGTGGAAATCAATGCTCTCTGGCACAATGCTCTGTGCGTCACAGCCGTTCTCGCCGAGCGCGCCGGCCAGGCCGAACTGGCCGCCGACTGCCGCAACCGCGCCGCTCAGGTCAAAGCATCTTTTCTCGCTGCCTTCTGGAACCCGGCGACGCACTCGCTGTTTGATGTGATCGGCGACGATGGCCGCCCCGACGGCTCCCTGCGGCCCAACCAAATCTTTGCCGTCAGCCTGCCGTTTCCCGTGATCGAAGGGGAGCAGGCCAAGTCCGTGGTGGATGTGGTCGCGGAACATCTTTTGACCCCGTTCGGCCTGCGGACACTGGCTCCCGGCTCGCCCGATTACCATCCGCGCTACGGTCCCGGCGATCCGACTTTCCGGGACGGCGCGTATCATCAGGGAACCGTCTGGCCCTGGCTATTGGGAGGCTTTGCCGACGCGCACCTCAAAGTTTATGCCGACAAAGCCAAAACTCGTGCCTTGCTGGGTTCGCTGCTGAATACGGGCTTGAGTGAGTATGGAGTTGGCAGTCTCGCCGAAATTTTTGACGGCGATGCTCCCTACGCCCCCAATGGCTGCCCGGCTCAGGCCTGGAGCGTGGCCGAAATCTTGCGCGTAGCCGCAAAGCTTGCGTAGTGACTGATGTTATGCAGACCCTTTGGAACAATGGGCTGAAGCCCTTCGCGATGTGGCTTTTAGCCAAATAGCCGCCTGCGCGGGTACAAGATGAATGCCCGAAAGTGTTCCTCTGGACGCAGCTGCATCGAGATAGGGCTGCGCTGCGGCCCGAACTTTCCGGGGAACAGGACTGCATTGAGGCCCCGGCGCTTTGCGAACGCGAGGGGCGGCTGTATCTATTTTACGCCGGAGCCTACAACAATGCGCCCCAGCAAATCGGCTGCGCGGTCAGCGAGGACGGCGGCTTAAGCTGGCAAAGAATTTTTGTGGATCACCCGTTTCTGCCCTGCGGCGTGCCGGGTGCGTGGAACTCTTCCGAATCCGGCCATCCCTTTGCATTTACCGACGATGATGGGCAGGTCACGCTATTTTACCAGGGCAACAATGATCTTGGCGAGACTTGGCATCTTTCTTCGATGTCGGTGGGCTGGGCTGACGGCAGGCCGACCCTCGTGAAACCTCTCCGTTAAGCAGACCGCAGGCCGTAGCCGAGGCCGCGCCGAGTTTCCAGCAGGGCGGCCAGCGGCGGCACTTTGGCCCGGAGACGGCGAATGTGAATGTCCACGGTGCGTTCGCCGCCTTCAAAGTCCACTCCCCAGACCATGTCCAGCAGCCGGTCGCGGGCAAAGAATTTGCCCCGGTGCAGGCAAAGAAAGCGCAGCAAGTCGTATTCGCGTGGCGTGAGCGGCAGCAGGCAATTCTGGCTGTCCCGAACGCAGCCCGCCGCCAGGTCCAGAGTCAGGTCGGCCAGTGCGAGGGTATCGCCGGGCTGAACTTGGCGTTTGCGGAATGCCAGACCTGACAGGCGGGCAAGCATCTCGGCGGGAGGGTAGGGGGGAAGCAGAAAATCGTCAGTGTACGCGGGCCAGTCCGGCAGGGCCAGATGCCGGGGCGTCAGCAGGGCCAGCCGTGTCGGAGGCGGTACATCGTCGCCCCAGGCGTGCTGAATTAAACGAGAAGCGTGGCGCAGCGGCAGGCAGTCCGGGGCCGCGGATAGGTCTGCCAGCAGAACATCCGGCGGACGCCCGGCAAACGTCTGGCAGAGGCTTTCTACCGTCCCGGAGCCGCTTTCCAAAGAATTCTGGCCGACACGATATCCGGCGTCGCGCAGGGCGGCAGCCAGTGCGTGGGCGGGTCCGAGCTGAGGATGCGGAGCGAGAACAAGTACATGGAGCATGGCGACACGCTGATTTCACGAACATCAGCCGCATCGCTGGGATGCTTTAGTGTGGCATAAATAAGGGCCGGAGTCAAGAGGCTGTTTGTTTCCGACCCCGGCTGCCTGATTTCTAACGCACGGCCCAGGCGTCCGCCGGTCCTGCCGCCGAGCCGACGGCAGCCTGACTGACCCCGATTTCTTCGCCTGCCGGCATCGGCCCCTCCAAAGGCGCCTGCCCGGAATAGGTGAGCAGAATTTCCCCGGTCTCCGAGAGCCGGACAGGATAAGTCTGGATGCCGCATTGACCCATCAGCGCCTCGCCGGTCGCCAGATCAAACTTCCAGGCGTGAAACGGGCAGATGACGGAGGTGCCGCCGATCAGTCCATCCGCCAGCGGCCCCTCCCGGTGCGGGCATTCTGCCTGCGTCGCAAAAATGCCCTGCCGCGTGTGAAAGACGGCGATCTCGGCGTCCCCGATTTGAAAATTGCGGCCCTCGCCAAGTGGTATCTGGCTGATCGGACCCATCAGGGTCTCGTTTGGTTCTAAGGTTATCATGCGTTCACCATAGGCAGGGAAGAAATGAATTGATTGGCCGTAGCCGGCGTATCGGCTTCCAGCCAGGGGTCAACATAAGCATCGACACTGGCCTGAATGGCTGCGTCCAGCCGGGCGGCAATCCCCTCGCTGTCTTCCACAACAATGGCGCGAATCTTGTCCATGCCCACCCGCTCCACAAAGCCGTAAGTGCGCTCCAGGTATTTGGCGTTCTCAATGTAGTACTGCATAAAGCGGCCCATGATTTGCAGCACGGCGTCATGCGAATCCACCACGCACAAAATGTCGCCCTTGCGGATATGCGCCCCGGCTGCGCCGCCGATGTAAATCTCCCACCTGCCGCCTTCCACCGCGACCGCGCCCAAGTCTTTCACCATCGCTTCCGAGCAGTTGCGCGGGCAGCCAGCCGTCGCAAGCTTCATCTTGCCGGGGCTTTCAATGCCCTGGAACCGCTTTTCAATCTTGATGCCCAGGCCGGTTGAGTCGCCGATGCCGTAGCGGCAGAAGTCTGTGCCGACGCACGTTTTGCAGGTGCGGAACGTCTTGCCGTAAGCGTGGCCCGACGGCATTCCCAAATCTTTCCAGACACCGGGCAGATCGTCTTTCTTGATGCCCAGCAGGTCGATTCGCTGGCCCCCCGTGAACTTTACCATAGGGACATCGTATTTTTTGGCGACCTGACCGATTTTAATCAAATCATCGGCAGTGGTCACGCCGCCGTAAATGCGCGGGATGACCGAGAACGTTTTGTCCTTCTGAATGTTGGCATGAACGCGGTCATTGATAAAGCGCGCATCCCGCTCATCTTCATACTCCAAGCCCCAAAGAGATTTCAGCAGCGAGGCCAGGCCCATTTTGCTCCCGGCATCTTCCACACCGCCCGCCAGAGCGTCAAACACGCTGGACACGGATTTGAGGCTCTGCGCCAGTATTGCCTCCACCAATTCCGTTTTGGGCAGCGAAACGCCGGCGACATAGTAGTGAATGGACGGGTCTTCTTCTATCTGCCCTTCAGCAGCCCATTCCACCACCTCCTGCACCAGCTTTTTACATGAACCACAGCCCATTCCGGCGCGGGTGGCTTCCATGACCATCTTCAGCGAACGCTTGCCGCCTTCCACGCATTTTCGAATCTGGCCTTTGGAAACACCGTTGCAGTTGCAGATTTGCGCGGTGTCCGGCATTTCCAGCATGGTGGCTTCCACCGATGGTGCGCCGATGTCAAAGAGCAGGGACAATCTTTCTTCCGGCAGCGGCGTTCCCCGGTCAAACGCCTGCATCAGATACGCGACTTTGTTCAAATCGCCCAGCATCATCGCGCCGATCAAAACGCCGTCTCGAATAATCAGCTTTTTATAGGTACCGCGCTTCGGCTCGGCGAACGTCACCACTTCATCGCGCTCATCCTGCGGCTCGGTCACGCCCATGGAAGCCAGTTCTACGCCCATGACTTTCAGCTTCGTGGCGATTTTCGAGCCGTGATACGCGGCGTTCTCATTGCGGCCCGTGATGTGGTCGGCCAGTACCTGTCCCATCTCCCAAAGCGGGGCAACGAGACCGTAAACGCGGCCCCGGTGCTGGGCGCATTCGCCGACGACGTAAATATCCGGGTCATCCACTGAGCGCATCTGGTTGTCGGTGACAATGGCCCGTTCTACGGTCAATCCGGCGGAGTGTCCGATTTCGGCATTGGGCTTGATGCCGGTGGAGATCACGACCATGTCGCAGTCCAGCGTCGTGCCGTCGTTGAATTCCAGCCCGGTCACACTGTCGTCCCCGAGAATGCGGGATGTAGACTTCATCGTGTGTACATGAACCCCCATTTTTTCCATGATGGAGCGCAGGATCGCGCCTGCCTGCGGGTCAAGCTGCTGGTTCATCAAATGCCCGCTGAGATGGATCACATGGACTTCCACGCCGTAATTGATCAGCCCGCGCGCCGCTTCCAATCCCAGCAGGCCGCCGCCGATCACGGCGGCTTTGCGGCATTTGTTGGCATAGCCGGCGATTTTGTGGCAATCGTCTAGAGTACGGAATACAAAAACGCCGTGCTTGGGGTCGCCGTCCGGCGTCTCTAGGCCTTCCATGGGCGGTACAAACGGGCGGCTGCCGGTGGCGATCATCAGCTTGTCATACGGGGTAATCTGGCCGTCATCACTGTGGATTTCTTTTGCCATCCGGTCAATCCGGTCTACGCGCGCGGGGGCATGAAGGGTGACGTTATTTTCTTTGTACCATTCCAGGGGGTTCAGAAAGATGTCAGAGGGGTCCTGTGTGCCGTTTAAAACATTGGACAGCAAAATGCGGTTATAGTTGCCATACGGCTCATCGCCGAACATGGTGATTTCAAATTGATCGCCGCCGCCGCGCGCCAGAATTTCTTCCACGGTACGCGCACCGGCCATGCCGTTGCCGATCACGACCAGTTTTTGTTTGTCAGTCATGGGTAGCTGCCTTTCAAAGACACAAGATTGCCCGCAGGGGCGAACACATCAGAGGAAGGCAGCATTGCCGGGGAAAAGCGTCAGTACGGAGGGAGAAGCACAGGGCCGCGACGGTGCGGCCCGGCTTATGCAGTCAGTATACGGCGGAAATGTTTCCGGCGTGTTTCCGATTTATACTTCTACCAGCCCGATGTCCAGCACGACAGTGCCGGAAACGCCGTCGGGAGCGGCTAGATAGGCTTCTATTTTTGTCCCGGACATTAAATCTTCCACGACCGCGAGGGCAACATGAACAACGCCGCGCGCAGCGATGGGAAAATAGCGCATCGGCGATCCGTCGCGCATCAGCACCACATAAACCATCTCTGCGGACGAGTTTCCCGCCCGAAAATAAACAAATTGTGTCCGCTTGCCGACGGGAACCGTGTAGCTGAGTTCGCCGGAAATCGGATGGGCATTGGTCAGGCCATGCCCTGTAAAGGCGTACACGCCTTGAAGCAGTTGAGGTTTTGAATACATAAGTGTTGTTTCTCCTTGAAAATTGTCCTACGCCGGCTCAAATTCCGCACCGCCCGGCGTTACCAGAACGCGCTCTGAAGCCGCTGCGGGAGTGTGTGCCACGCCGCCTTCGCCCAGCCAGGTGCGCTGCCAGCCGGGAGCGGCCTGGCGCAGAACCAACAGGCCAACGGCGGCAATCGCGGCGAAGGCGAAAAAGCCCGCGCCATAAGAACCGAACTGATCATGCAGATTGCCCATGTTCAAGTTCAGATAATAGCCACCGACGCCGCCCGCCGCGCCGACAAGCCCGGTCATAATGCCGATTTCCTTGCGGAACCGCTGCGGAACCAGTTGAAAAATGGAGCCGTTACCCATGCCCAGGCAGCCCATGAGAACGAACAGCATGGCGAATGTCGCCCACATGTTCGTAATCAGAAATCCGATGCCCAGCGCCAGCACAGAGGCAGCGGCATACAGCACTGTAAGCATTCGGATACCACCGAGCTTGTCCGCCAGGGCCCCGCCGATAGGACGGAGCAGTGAGCCGGAAACGATAAAAAGCGCGGTTGCCAAGCCCACGGTCGCTTTGGGGAAATCGTACTGATCTACGAAGAACTTGTTCATAAAGTACGACAGGCCCACAAAGCCGCCGAAGGTCACAAAATAGAGCAGGCAGAAACGCCACGCATCGGTTTGAGCCAGCACCGCGCCGAACTCCGCCGCCGTCGACGGTCTGGTTTTGGTCGGCGGGTCTTTCGCCATCGCGGCGAAGACGACCAGAACAATGGCGACGGGAATCATCATCAGGCCCAGAACCGCGTGCCAGCCGAAGGCCTTCGCCAGCATCGGGGCGAAAATGGTTGCCAGCACCGTGCCGGAGTTGCCCGCCCCGGCAATGCCCATCGCCACCCCTTGCAGGTGAGGCGGATACCAGCGCGAAGCCAGCGGCAGGGCGACGGCAAACGATGCGCCTGCCAGACCCAGGAAAAAGCCCACAAAGACCAGCCAGTTGTAAGTGTTCGCCAATTGCCACCCGACAAGCAGCGGCAGAAGTGTCAGGGCCATCGACGCCACCCCGACACGCTTGGAACCGAAGCGGTCAGACAAGAGGCCGAGCAGGATGCGCCAGAACCCGGCGGCCAGCAGCGGGATTGCCAGCAGCTTCAGGGCCGTCGAAGGTGGATACCCATTGGCGACCGGCTGGAACGCTTTTCCTGATGCCGCCAGCGCCGCCATTGGTTTGAGGCCGATGACGTTGTCATAAGGGTTGCCGGATGCCGCCGGAGCCAGCGCGATTTGAATGTATTTCGAATGGGCATTGACGGCGGCAATCGTCGCCGGGTCTGAGTTGCTGACCACGAATTTTTCGACAGGCTTGTCGCTGGGCCGAATGGTCGTCGGCAGCCCCGCTTTAATCAGCAGGTTGTACACCGTTTTCGGCTGATCGGCCTTTAATTTGGGGTTTTGCTTAACGGTCTGCGGCCCCTTGACGATCAGCGTGTACGGCGACGCCTGCGTAATGAGCGCTGAGGGCGTCACCTTCAAATTCGCGCCGGTCAGCAGCGCATCGGTGGTGATGAAGGGTGCAATCGCGCCGAGAATCACCCAGACCATGAACGAGATGTCGAAATGCAGAAATGCGCTGAACAGCGACGGTGCGTGACCGCTATTTTTCAAGTCACTGAGTTTCATCGGTGTCTCCTTTCAAAAGAACACAAATCAAAAAGATGAACGAATTGGCTTAACTTAAAAGGGAGACGCGACAGTGCGTTGAAAGAACCTATCCCGGCCCTAAAGGGCCGGGTCAAATCTTCGCCACCCGGACCGCGCAGACTTTGAATTCCGGCATTTTGGAAGTCGGGTCCAGCGCCGGGTTGGTCAAGTTGTTCGCGCAGGCCTTGCCGCCCCAGTGAAACGGCGCAAAGATTGTATCCTGCCGGATTGATGGTGTCAGGCGAGCTTTCATGCGCGCCTGGCCGCGCCGCGTCGTCAGCGCCACGTCGTCTCCGTCGGCGATGCCGAAACGCCGAGCCAGGCTGGGATGGATTTCGGCAAAAGCGTCCGGCGAAAGGCGCTCCAGCGCTTCCACGCGCCGTGTCTGCGTTCCCGACTGGTACTGGGCCATGACGCGGCCTGTGGTGAGGTACAGCGGAAACTCATCATCGGGTTCTTCCGCCGCCGGGCGATGATGCACGGCATGAAATTTTGCCCGTCCGTCTTCATGGGCGAACTTGTCTTGAAACAGCCGGGGCGTCCCGGCGTGGTTTTCCGACGGGCAGGGCCAGAAGACGCCATTCTCTGCGTCGATTCGCTCATAAGAGATGCCGGAGTAATCGGCGACGCCTCCCGCACTGGCCCGGCGCAGTTCTTCAAAGATAACGGCAGGCTCGTCAGTCGGGAAGTAGCGGCCCGCGCCCAGACGCTCCGCCAGGGCGGTGACAATCATGGCGTCCGTCCAGACCCCTTCCGGGCGCAGTTTTGCCGATTTGCGATGAATGACCCGGCCCTCCAAATTGGTCATCGTGCCGCTTTCCTCGGCCCATTGCGCGATTGGCAGCACGACATCGGCCAGCTGCGCCGTTTCAGACAAAAAGATGTCCGAGACGCAGAGAAAGTCCAGGGCGCGCAGACGTTCCTGCACATGCAAAGCGCGGGGTGCAGAAACGGCGAGGTTGGACGCCATCACCAGCAGGGCGCGGACGCCGCCTTCCTGTCCCAGTGAGTCCAGCAGTTCATACGCCGACCGGCCCGGCCCCGGCAGTGTATCCGGGGCAACTCCCCACACGCCGGCAACATATTCGCGGTGCGCCGGATTGTCTATTTTGCGATAGCCCGGCAGTTGATCGGCTTTTTGGCCATGCTCGCGCCCCCCCTGCCCATTGCCCTGCCCGGTGATGCAGCCGTAGCCGCAGTGGGGCTTTCCGGCTTTACCCAGGGCCAGGATCAGGTTGATAAATGCCAGCGTGTTGTCCGTGCCTTTGCTTTGCTGGCCTGCGCCGCGGGCCGTTAAAGCCATCGCGGTTCCTGCCTCGCCCAGCAGATGCGCGGCTTTGACAAGCTGCGCGGTGGGGACGCCTGTGATGCGCTCTACCCGGTCGGGCCAGAACGAGGCAATCACGCGCCGTACTTGATCCCAGCCCGTCGTGCGAGACGAAATAAACTCATGGTCTAAAAGCCCGTCCGCAGCGGCGATGTGCAGCAGGCCATTCGCCAGAGCCAGATCGGTGCCGGGCGTGAGCTGCAAATGCAGCGTGGCCTGCTCGGCAGTCGCGGTGCGGCGTGGATCGGCGACGATCAGCGCCCCGCCATTTTCGCTTTGCCGCTCGAAATACTGCATGATCGGCGGCATGGTCTCGGCAGGATTGCCCCCGATGAGGAGAATCGCGTCCGCGCCGGGGATGTCTTCCAGTGGAAAGGGCAAACCGCGATCCATGCCGAAGGCTTTCATGCTTGCCGCTGCTTCCGATGCCATGCAGAAGCGCCCATTGTAATCAATATGCGGCGTTCGCAGCGCGACGCGGGCGAACTTGCCAAGCCAGTAGGCTTTCTCATTGGTCAGGCCGCCGCCGCCAAAGATGCCGACGGAATCGCGTCCGTACACAGACTGCGCGGCCCCAATCGCCGCCGTCACCCGGTCCAGAGCCTCGTCCCAAGTCGCCGGGCGCAGCCGTCCATCTTTGGAACCGCGCACCAGTGGCGTCGTCAGCCGGTCAGGATGTGTCAGCAAATCCGCCGCCGTCCAGCCTTTCTGGCACAAGCCGCCCTTGTTGGTCGGAAAGTCTGGGCGCGGCTGCACGGCGAGCAGACCCGCCCCGTCCGGCACAAGGTTCATTCCGCATTGCAGGGCGCAGTAAGGGCAATGTGTAGCTGTCACGACGATGCACTTTCTTCCAGAATACCGATATCTACGACCACTGTACCGCTGAGGCCGCGCGGTGCGGCCAGGCAGATTTCCAGGCGCGACCCGGCGGGATAGGTTTCAACGATGGACAGCGGGACATGAAAATCGGCTTTCGGCCCGGCGGGAAAATAGCGCACGGGCTTCCCATTGAACGACAGGGCCAAATACAATAAATCATCGGACAGATTGCCGGCACGAAAATAAATGACTTCGGCAGTTTTTCCCGCCGGAACCGTGTAACAAAGATCATCATTGAGCGGTGCGAGGTCAAACACGCCGCGCCCGACAAACGGATAAATACCCTGCAAAAAGCGCGGCGTGGCTTGTCCGGTGCGTGTCAGCCGCTGGTGGCGCGTTTCGGTGGTGAGCGTACCGGCAAGCAGGTCTGTGTGACTCATGACAGGACATTCGCTTTCTTAAAAGTCTCCGAAAAGACTTGAAAAAGGCGGCGTCGCCGGAAAAAGCCACGAATCAGTGTGGTGAAAAAGCCTTAAGAAAGGGTAACGTGAGGGGAGAAAACACTTGCATCAATGCACAGCGTCTTGCAGTTTTAGAATACCATCCCAATGTTTCCGCTGTGTTTCGGAAACGAGGTAAGGAGAAGATTTTTGCCGATTACCGCCGTTATTTTCGCCGGCGGCCAGAGTCGCCGCATGGGACAGGATAAAGCAAGGCTGGAGATTGACGGCCTGCCCCTGCTGGAACGCATTGCTGCCTGTGCCCTTTCAGCGGGGCTGCCGGTGCTAATCGTAGGCCGGCCTCGTCCGTCAGAATGGACCTTAGAGAATACTGCTTTTACCGAGGACGACCGGCCCGGCTGCGGCCCACTCGGCGGCTTGTGTACCGCTTTGAGTGTGACTAATGCGCCCCTTCTTGCGGTTGCCTGCGATATGCCGCGCTTGACAGGCGAATCTTTCCGCTGGCTGGCGGCACAGGCTATATCGGAGAATATGGGACCGCATGGCTTGGTGGTCGCCAGTTCAGGCCGCTGGGAGCCGCTGTTCTCGGTGTATACCCCCGCGTGCCTGCCTTTAATCGCCTCCCAGATGGCTGGTCGCCGCCTGGCCCTGCACGGCTTGATTGAAGCCGGAGACTTTGGCACGGCTCTCGCCCCGGACTGGCTGGCGGCGCAGCTTGTCAATGTCAACACGCCGCAAGAGTGGCAGGAACTTTTCTGAACCTATTCCTGTCCCAGAAGTGTCTGCTTCAATAAGGCACAAAGAAAAGACCCCGAGAGGAACTTTTCGGCGCGCTTCTTTTTCATAGACAGGTATACTTATTTCCATGAAACACACGCTTGCACTCGCCGTAATGGCTATTGGCCTTGTCTCTTCTTCCGTCCTGGCTGCGCCTGCCGTACCCGCAAATTATCATCTGCTTCAGACCTTCAAGCCCGGCGGCGACGGCGGCTGGGATTATCTCACGATGGACTCTCAGGCTCGGCGCTTTTATATCAGCCGGGGAACTCATATGCAGGTGCTGGACGCCGACAGTGGTACGCTGATCGGGGACATTCCCGACACGAATGGCGTTCACGGCATCGCGCTGGCCCCGAAGCTGGGCCGGGG
Source organism: Capsulimonadaceae bacterium (assembly GCA_965277095.1). Lineage (GTDB taxonomy): Bacteria > Armatimonadota > Armatimonadia > Armatimonadales > Capsulimonadaceae > JANXMY01. Next base: position 260,113 of record OZ255718.1, on the reverse strand, counting down.
ATTTACCAGCAATGGCCGCGACAGTTCGGTGACGATTGTAGACTTAAAGACGCTGAAGACGATTGGGACGATTTCGGTTGGAGACCGGCCCGACTGCATTATCTACGACCCGGCGACAAAGCGCATATTTACATTTAATGGCGGCAGCGATGATGCCACAGCGATTGATGCCGCGACGGGAAAAGTCGCCGGCACGGTTCCGCTTGGCGGACGCCCGGAGTTCGCCGTTGCCGATGGACAAGGGATGATTTACGATAACATTGAGGATAAAGGTGAAATTGTCGCCATCGACTGCCGAACGCTGACGGTGAAAGCGCGCTGGTCGCTGACCCCGCTGGAATCACCCTCCGGGCTGGCGATAGACACCAAAAATCGCCGCCTGTTCGCGGTCTGTGACGACGGGAAAATGGCGGTCGTCAATGCTGATACGGGTAAAGTTGTTGCCACGCCAGCCATTGGCAATGGCCCCGACGCTGCCGGATTTGACCCGCAAACTAAAATGGCTTTCAGCTCCAACGGGCAGGATGGAACGCTGACGATTTTGCATGAAGACGCGCCGGATGTTTACACCGTCGCCCAAACTGTGCCAACACAATTGGGGGCCAGAACAATGGCACTGGACACGAAAACGCATCGCGTTTATCTGGTGACGGCGACGGCTCTCCCCGCCGCGCCGGGAGCCTCGCCCCGGCGTCGTTCCTACCTCCCCGGCTCATTCGTCGTACTGGTGTACGGGCCGTAAGTCATTTGGATTCCAGAACATCATCTCCGTGAACAAAAAGCGCGAGGAAACCTCGCGCTTTTTGTTTTCTTCTGGTCACATGCCCCAAACCTTGTGGTGCCGGCCTCGACAATTTTCCCGTCCTGCATAGTCACAATTTTGTCTGCGAGGAGGAGGGTGAGTAAATTTGACGACATAGTGGTATAATGATATTGCAATGATGACTGAGCCACATCACGAGAGGTTGATTGATATGGAGACGCTCGAGCGGGTCACGCCCATCATCCGCAACGCAGCCCATCCGACGCGCCTGCGTATCCTGGACTTTCTACGGCAACAGGGACAGCCCTGCACCGTGACGCAGATCACCGACGCCGCAGGTATTGGTCAGGCGCTGGTCAGCCAGCAGCTTCGTATCCTCAAGGACCAGGGGATACTGTCGGCGCGGCGCGAGGGCAACTACATCCACTACGACATCGCTGACCGAAGCGTATTGCTTCTTCTGGACTGCATCCGTCAGCACCAAACAGGCCTGCAATAACTTAACGGACACGCACCGACCGCGCAGACTGCGCTTTTTACATAGCAACATAGCCACGTTCTAATGTAAAGGACACAAAACAATGACCATGATGGCATTTACTGCGCCGACGCGGCCTGCAAGCAGCGTGGACGCCCTTACAGCCCAGGAACATGTCCGCAATGCACACGCCTTTGTGCTGGACGTGCGCGGCTTCGATGAGTTCGCCACCGGACATGCTCAAGGTGCGGCCTGCGTGCCGCTTCCCGATGTGGAGCGGCGCGTCAGCGAATTGCCCACAGATAGGCCCGTGCTGGTGATGTGCCAGTCGGGGGGGCGTAGCGCCATTGCCGTCGAGCGGCTGCGGGCACTGGGTATGGATAACATTACGGATGTGCAGGGAGGTTTCAGCGCTTGGCAACAGGCAGGACTACCCACAGCCAAGCAAACAACTGCCGTCCCGCTGGAGCGTCAAGTACGGATCGCGGCGGGCGCGCTTGTCCTGGGCTTTTCCACGGCGGGCTTTTTTGTCAATCGCGTTTTCTTCTATGGGGCAGCCTTCGTCGGCTTTATGCTGACGCTGACAGGGATGCTTGGAATCTGCCCAATGATGTCCGTCCTTAAGTTGCTCCCCTGGAACCGCGTCAAGGCAAACAAGACGATGAACAGCAAATAATGGGGGAACAGTTAGAAAGTGCGAGGAGACCGGAAATGGACAAGAATTATCCTGACTATCGCAAGCACCTCCAGGAGCTGATTGGGCAATTACGCACCGAAATACCTGGCACGATGAAGGGCTTCGGGGTGCTGCACCAGGAAAGTATGAAGGCGGGTGCTCTCACCGAGAAGCAGAAGGAACTGATCGCCCTGGGCATCGGCATCGCCGTTCGGTGTGACGGATGCATTGCCTTCCACACCCACGAAGCCCTCGGTCACGGGGCGACGCGCGAGGAAATCGCCGAGACCATCGGCGTCGCGATCTCAATGGGCGGAGGTCCTGCCTTGATGTATGCCGCACACGCGGTGGAGGCTCTGGAACAGTTCGAGGCGGAGCGTCCACAGTGAGCGAATTTTCCGCGTTGCGATCCGTCAACGAAAAAAGCGCGAGAGACACTCGCGCTTTTTTATTGTATAGCATTTTTGGTTGCCGAACCTTTATTTGATTGCCATCGCCAGCCGATCTTGGCTTCTGTAGGTCTCAGACTTTTTGTCGGCTTCTTCTGTGAACGGATTGTCCTGCGAAAAAGCGTGCTCAAACTGAGCTTTGTAGAGATGATAATACAGGCCGTGCTTTGCCAGAAGCTCGTTGTGGCTGCCGACTTCCACAATTCTGCCTTCGCTCATCGTCACAATTTTGTCCGCGTGCATGATTGTGGATAGTCGGTGCGCGATGATCAGCGTGGTGCGCCCGACCATCAAGCGGTTCAGTGCATTTTGGATCAGCTTTTCGCTTTCGCTGTCCAGAGCCGAGGTGGCTTCGTCCAAAATCAAGATGCGCGGGTCACGCAGAAAGGCGCGGGTGATCGCGAGGCGCTGCTTCTGGCCACCGGACAGCTTGGTTCCGCGCTCCCCGATTTCGGTTTCATAGCCGTCCGGCAGAGCTTCAATAAAGTGGTGGGCATTGGCGGCGACAGCGGCTTCCACAATCTCCTCGTCACTGGCACCGGGACGGCCATACAAAATGTTTTCTTTGATGGTTCCCGTAAACAAAATGTTGTCCTGCAACACCATGCCGATAGCATTCCGCAGGGACTTCACTTTGACCTCAGCGATATTCTGCCCGTCCACTAAGATTTCGCCGCTGGTGACATCGTAAAAGCGTGGAACGAGATTGACCAGCGTGGACTTGCCCGCGCCGGAGGGGCCGACGAACGCCACCACTTCGCCGGGCTGAATGTCTAAATTCAAGCCCTTCAAAATCGGCTGGGCGGGATCGTAGCCAAACGTGACGTTTCGCAGGGTGACGCGGCCTTCAATGCGCTCCGGCAGCGAGGCCGCATCCGGGGCGTCGGCAATGTCGGGCGCGATGTCAAAAATGTCAAAAATGCGCTCAATTGCCGCCCCGGCGTTGGCGATCACGGCGGCCAAATCCGTCAATCGCTGCAAGGGCATATAAAACATTCCGAGCGACAAATAAAACGTAATCATCATGCCGGGCGTCATCCGCCCATGCAGGACTTCATGCGCCCCGAACAGCAGCACCGTGATCGGAGCAATTCCCGTCAGCAGATTCGAAGAAGTCATGTTCAGCGCCTGCAAGCGCACGGTGCTGATCTGCCGGTCGTAGAGGCTGCGGTGCATCCGGTGAAACAGGCGCGTTTCGCGCTTTTCCCGCGCGAATGCCTGCACGACCGTCGCTCCGGCTACCTTTTCCTGTACCTGGCCCGACAACTCTGAAAGTCCTTCCTGCACGGCATGAGACGCCTTGCGGATGCGCTGGCCGAAGAAGCGGACGCTGATGACCCACAGCGGCAGCACGACAATGGAAACCAGCGCCATGCGCGGGGACAGCACAAACAGCCAGGCGACGACGCCGATCACGGATAGCGAGTCCATCCACAGAAGCGTACAGGCGTTGCCGATGAAGTTCTGCGCCAGGGCAATGTCCGAGGTCAGCCGGGACACAATGGACCCGGAGCGGTTCTGCTGGAAAAATGACAGCGACAGGCTTTGGATATGCTCATACAGATCGTTCCGCAGCTTGAAGATCACACGCTGACCGCCGACGTTCGCCAGAAACGAGCGCAGATAGATGACCCCGCCGGAGCAGGCCAGAAGGAAGATCACGCTGCCCAGCGCGAAGTCCACTTTGCTGATGAGTGTCGCATTCGGAGCGAGATGACTCAGCAAGCGGTCAATGGCCGGATACAGCGGATTGACCCGGCCCACATGCCGGTTGGCATGGCTGACCAAATCCAAAACGTACCCGGCCACATTCGGCACGACCCAGCCAATGGCATAATTGGTAATACCGCAGAGGGTCGCCGCCACAAACAGCGGCGTGTAGGGTGTAAGATACGCCAGAAAGCGCAGCATAGCCGCGCGTTCTTTACGAACGTCGCGCACAGTCTCATCGGCGGCCCGCATTCGCGACTCGGCTGCCGACTCGCGCCGTTTGGTTCGCTGGGGGGGGTGGGGCTTTCGCAAAAAGAAATGAAGCAAAAAATTGACAGCGGCTTGCATGGATTGGTCTCCTGGAAGAACAAGTTCTCTTCAAAAAGTGACGTCTTCGCGGGCGAACGCCGGTCGCATGAACTCTGCATGGCTATTGTGCCACATATCACCGCGGGACTTCAAGCCTTTTATATAAAACAGCGTGAAATGCTTCACTTTTGCTTTCGCCGCCGGGTAGGGTATCATAGCGGCAGCAGGAGACTTTTTTCTGAGCGGCATTGTTTTTTAGAAGGCGGGGACTGAGCGAATGACGGTTTTAGTGACGGGAGCCTCCGGGTTTGTCGGGCGGCATATTTGCGCGGGTCTGGTGAAAGTCGGGCATCCGGTGCGCGGGCTGGTGCGGCAGATTCCGGTGCGAAAGCATCAGGTGGCCGGCGTGGAATACGTGCGCGGCGCGGATGTGGCCGATGCCCTGACTTTGACGCCGGAAATGTTTGCGGGCGTAGATGCAATTATTCATCTGGTCGGTATCATCCAGGAGGTTCCCAAGAAGGGTCAGACCTTCCAGCGTATCCACGTTGAAGGGACGCGCAACGTCGTGGATGAGGCCCTGCGCGCCGGCTTCGACGGTCGGTTTGTGTACATGAGCGCCCTCGGGTCGGCCGCCAATGCTCCGGCGGAATACTCACGCACCAAATACCAGGCCGAGCGCATCGTCATCGGCAGCAAGCTGCCGTACACCATTTTTCGCCCGTCGCTGATTCTGGGCGCGGACGGCGAGTTTCTTGCTCAGATGAAGGATTTGATCCTGCACGGTGGTCTTCCCATCAGCCTGCCCTTTCCGGTTATCCCCGTTCCCGGCAGCGGCTTCAATTTATTTCAGCCGATCTGGGTGGACGATTTGGTCGAGTGCGTCGTGAAATCCCTCGGCATGGGCCAGACGATCAATCAGGTCTATGAAGTCGGTGGGGGGACGCAGCTTTCCTTCAATGAAATCATCAAAAGCCTGGCCCGCAAACTCGGTCAGCCGAAAAAGAAGCTGCTGCACGCCCCTATCCCGCTGCTGTTCGCTGCCGCAACCGTGATGGAAAAAATCCTGCCCAAGCCGCCCGTGACCCGCGACCAGTTAAAGAACTTGGAGCGTGACAACATCACCACGGAGCAGTCCGTCAAAGAGGTGTTCGGTATAGAGCCGCAGACTTTTGATCAGACGCTGGCGAAGATTTATGGAATATAGGCGGCAGTTATGACAGGACAACGAGGGAATGAATTCCTCTCGCTCTTTCGGTAATTTATGAGGATGCTTTCCATGACCGCCGCCATGCTCGACTTATCCCAGGCCCTTCAAAACTATTTCGGTTACGAAGAATTCCGCCCGCTTCAGGAAGAAGCGGTGCAGGCGGCGGTGACGGGCCAGGATACACTGGTGGTGATGCCGACGGGGGCCGGAAAGTCGCTGTGCTTTCAGCTTCCTGCCGCGCTGACGGAGGGCGTGACGCTGGTGGTCTCGCCGCTGATCGCCCTGATGCGCGATCAGGTAGACGCGCTGAACCGCCGCCCGGCGTTTGCCGCACTCGGCTGCGCCTGCCTGACATCGGGACAATCCGCCGACGAGCAGTATGATCTGCTGCGGCAATTGCGGCAGGGGCGACTGCGACTGGTCTATGTTGCCCCGGAGCGGTTCCGGTCGGGAGCGTTCATGGAGGCGCTGTCGAGCGTCAAGATCGCCCGGTTTGTGGTCGACGAAGCCCATTGCATCAGTGAATGGGGACATGATTTCCGGCCTGATTACCTGAGTCTGCGCGAAGTCGTGACCTTGCTGGGCAATCCGCCCCTGCTGGCGGCGACCGCGACCGCGACAAAGCGGGTGCAGCAATCTATCATCGCCAATCTCGGAATGCGCGATCCCCTGGTGCTGGTCGGCGGCTTCAACCGCCCGAACCTGCATTTTTCCGTGCATCGCTGCAAAAACGACTCGGAGCGGGAAAACAAGCTGGAACGCGCGCTGCCGAAGCTCTCGGCGGGAGGCGGCAGCGGGCTGATTTATGTCGCCACGCGCAAGCAGTGCGAGCAGGTGTTTGAGATCGCCGCCGCAGCCCTTGCTAAAACCGGGCAGCGGGCGGGCCTATACCACGCCGGGCTGGATTCCGATTTGCGGACGGAGATGCAGCGCGACTGGCTGGCGGGGGAGCGTCAGGTGCTGGTCGCGACGAACGCCTTCGGCATGGGTATTGACAAGCCTGATGTGCGGTTTGTCGTTCATTGCGCCTGCCCGGACAGCCTCGAAAGCTATTATCAGGAAGCGGGACGCGCGGGCCGGGACGGATCGAAAAGCCGCTGCGTGATTTTGTACCATTTCGCCGACCGGCGAACGCGCGAATGGTTTATTGACAATGAAGCCCTGACAGTGGATGCCGTGCAGTCGGCGTTCGGTCAGGTGCGAATTCATGCGGATAAAGACCTCACGGCGCGTCTGCCCAAAAGCTGGGGCATGGCGCTGGGCTGGAGCGACATCAAGACGCGCCTGGCGCTGGGCGAATTGGAACGGGCCGATCTGGTCAAGCGCGTCGCGCAGACCGGAGACAATGTAATCCTGACGCTGGCGCGGCCTGATTTTCCGCCGGACGCCCGGCAGCGCATCGCCGCCGATCTGGCGAAACAGCGTGCCGAACGCCTGCGCCGTCTGGATGAAATCGTCGATTACTGCAAGACAACTCATTGCCGCCGCCGGACGGTGCTGGACTATTTTGGTGACCGGCAGGAGCCGCCGCCGTCCTCGTTCTGCTGCGACAACTGCGACGCGCCCGCGGCCGCTCCGGTGGTGGGAGACGGCAGGCGGCTGCCGTCCGCGGCTATGCCGGCCTCACTCAATTCCGGTGACATTTACTCTGTTCTGCAAGCCTTAGACGCGCTGCGGCCCGCACTTGGCAAATCCCGCCTGAACAAGCTCCTGCGCGGGACAGGGGCGCGCGAGATGCCGCCCGCCGGCCAGTCGCTTTTCGGGATATTTCAAGGCTGCACGCGCGATGGAGTCGACTGCTTTTTTGACTCGCTGATTGCCGAAGGCTTGATGAATCAGGGTGATGAAGATGCGTATTTTGTTTGCACGATTACCCCAAAAGGCCGGGCGGTCTGGGCGGAGCGTCTTTCCACGACCCTGACTCTGCCGCGTGATCCTAGCCGGTGGCTGGTCGCCGATGCCGGCGGCGACAGCGTTTTGACAGAGCTTAAACTTTGGCGCACCACGCAGGCATCTCAGGAAGCCCTGCCGCCGTACTGCGTGTTCAGCGACAAAACGCTGATGGAAATCGCGCGCGCTTGTCCGCAGTCGGCGGACGCGCTGCTTTCCGTGCCGGGGATCGGGCCGCGCAAGCTGGAAAAATATGGCGGTGACGTGCTGAAAATTACCGGCAGCCGGTAAATGTATCAGGAATTCCGGCGCTCTATGTGGTACAAAGTCCATGATGTCTGACGCTGCCATTATTGTTACCCCCGTCGAGCTTGCTGGCCGCTGGCCCGTCAGGATAGGCCGGCTGGCCGGGGTGCTGTCTATCCTGCTCGGCTTGACCGTGCTGTTGGGCTGGTATACGTACAACCAGACGCTGCTGCGTATCTCGCCGGCGTTTGTCGCAATGGCGTACAACACGGCCCTGGGCTTTTTTTTATGCGGACTGGGCCTGCTTGCCGCCGGGTACGAAGGGTGGCGCCCGGCGCGCGCATTGACTTATGTGGGTGGCGGCGGAGCCATGGTCATCGGCGTGGTGACACTCGGCGAATACTTTTTCGGCGTCAATTTTGGCCTGGATGAGCTGTTTATGAAGGCTTACGTTTGGTCCGGCGTCACGGAGCCAGGGCGAATGGCCTTTTGCTCCGCGCTTTGCTTCACACTGATCGGCTTGTTTTTGCTGCTCAGACAACAAAAGTTTTCTTTTCTCTCCTTTTTGTCGGCACTGATCGGCACTCTGGTCATTGGGCTGGGCATGATTGCCCTGTTCGGGTATTTCACCGGCATTGTTCAGAGTTATGCCTGGGGCGCGTTCACGCGCATGGCAGTTCACACCGCGATAGGGTTTCTCACGCTGGGAGTGGGCGTGATTGCGTATGCCTGGCAGGATGACCGCAGCGGGCCGAAAGCCGCGCCGCGCTGGCTGCCGCTGTTTGTAGGGGTCGGAGCGGTGACAATTACACTCTGCCTGTGGCAGGGCCTGGTGGTGGAAGAAAAAGCCCAGAAGGACATGATTCTTCGGCTGGCGCAGACCGCGCATCAGCCTTTGGGTGCGCTGCGGCGCGCACAGTCCCTTCTTCCGGCAGGCGAACTGGTCAGCGGCTTCCTGCTGGCCGCGGTGCTGGCCGGAACGGTGGCGCTGGCGCAGACGGCGCGGCGACAGGCGAATGCGCTGCGGGTAGCGCAGGAGGTTTTGGAAGCGCGGGTGGCGGAGCGGACGGAAGAACTGGCCCAGGCTAACCACGCTTTGCAGGAAACGGCGGGCTGGCAGCGCGGCTTTATGCGCGATGCGCTGGCAAGTGTCACTGAGGGAAAACTGCGGCTCTGCGACACGCCGGAAGACTTGCCCCCGCATGGTGCGTCGTTTTTCGGAATCCCGATCTTTCTGACCCGCCAGGCCGGACTGAGCGACTTGCGCTGCTGCACGCTGGATGCGGCGGACCAATGCGGCCTTTCGCTGGAGCGCGCCCAGGACCTCGTCACGGCGGTCAACGAAGCCGCCATGAACGCCATCGTCCATGGCGGCGGCGGCTTCGCCCGCGTTTCTGTTTCGCCGAACGGTACAATTCAAGTGCGGGTCACAGATACGGGTAAAGGCATCACAATGGAAAACCTGCCGCGCGCGACGCTGGCGCGCGGCTTCACAACCGCCGGAACATTAGGGCATGGCCTGAAAATGATGCTGCAAACCTCGGATCGTCTCTGGCTCCTGACCGGCCCCAGCGGAACCATCATTGCGCTGGAGCAAGATCGTCTTTCTCCCGAACCTCGGTGGATGCAGAACTAGTACGCATCCCAAATTCATTTTTTACCCAAACAAAAAATAATAAATTGTTTTGATCGTGTTGACGTCTCGCACGGACAGCAGAACATCTTGACCCGGCTGATGCTGTGCATACATCACATCAGAGGGATCGGGGCTGTGGCCAGCAATGCCGAGCGCATGGCCGAACTCGTGCGTAGCTGTCGCCAAAAGGCCCTGGGTCAGTTCCGGCACGGTGATGTCCGGCCAGACATAAATCTGGATTGCTGCCGCTGTGAGAACGCCTCCAGCGGCGGTGCGGACTGCGGTCTGTCCGGTTTCCGAAAGGCCGGTCGGGTCGGGAATAGGCGTGACCGATACCGTGATCTGGGCCTGTGCCGGGTCTGTTACCAGTGCGTAGCCGATGACCCCGCCTGTGGCGTCAAGCCAGCGGCTAAAGCCCGTCTGGATCAAGGAATTGACGCGCGTGGGGCTGCCGCCTGCCGGTGTTACAGTAACGTCGTTGGCGAAATAAACGCGCACGGGCAGTGCCGGCCAGTGATCCAGGGAAATCTCGGCGGCGTAGTTTGGTACAAACTGAGATAAATTAGGCTGATAAGCCGAAGCGGTAGGGCTTTGGCTTCCACCCCCGCCGCATCCGGCAGCCCCGCAAGCGAACGCGCTGACAGCCAGCGCGGCCCCGCGCAGAAACACGCGGCGGGACAAAGAAAAAGAAGTGTCTTGCATTGCGCCTGCCCTTCTTTTCTACTGTACCTGCCGATGGGTTTCTGCAAACATCCGCCCCTACTCCTGCCGACCGGCCGTGACAATCTCGCGCACTGCGCGGCGGCACTGCTCCACAGCCTGATGGAGCAAGCGAATAGTTTCCGGGGTAGTTTCGCTCGTGTCGCGCAAGCCGCCCCAGATTGTTTGCATCAAGTGATCCAATTCCTCCCGCAAAAAACCGATTTCCGGCTGCCGACTTTCGGAAGTTGCCGGAGCAGCAAATCGTTCCCAGAAGGCGGCTAAATCTTCCGCATGTGACTCCAGTTCCGCCCGGCCTGTGTCGGTCAAATGGTAAACGCGGCGCTCGGATTCCTGAGCGGCGCGTACCAATCCCTGATCTTCCAGATACTGCATCGTGGGATACACCGTGCCGGGACTGGGAACGTACTGCCCGCCGGATTTCTCTTCCAGAGTCTTGATAATCTCGTAGCCGTGTTTAGGGCCATCCCGCAGGGCGTCCAGAAGCACATAACGCGCTTCGCCGCGCCGCGCCCGGTCACGCGGCCCGCCGAAACGGCCCTCTCCGGGTCCGCCGCGCCGATGATCGCCTTGCCCGGCTCGGGCATGATGCCGTTCCCCTTCCGGCCCATGTACATGATGCTCATAGTGTGAATGGTGTTCGCTCCCATGATGTTCATGGCCGTGTTCGCGCTGTCGGGCGTATTCTGTGTCGTGTCCCATATGTCTGTCTCGCATAACTATCTCTCTTTCATTCATCAATCTATCGCGATATATCGCGATAGATTGATTATACAGGGTCAAATCCCATTTGTCAAGAGCGGCTGGAAAATTCTCGGAGGTATTTCAATGAGCCTGGTTTGAGGTACACTGCTGTTCTATGGGAATGATGATGCGCGGCGACCTGCCGTCCGGCCCGAAGAAGCCGCTAAAGCCCGATACTCTGCGCCGGGTTATTCAGACTTTTCAGCCTTACCGCCCTCAAGTCTGGGCGATTGCCCTGGCCGTCCTGCTTGCTGCCGGACTGGGCCTGCTGCCGCCGTTTCTGCTGAAAGCGATTATCAATCGCGGCTTGCTGGCGCGGGACATGGGCCTGGTGACGCGCGATACCCTGCTGACACTGGGTGCGACACTGGCGGCGACGGGCTTTTCGCTTTTGTATGGGTATTGGAGCATTCTGGTTGGCCAGCGCATCATGCGCGATCTGCGAAACCAGCTTTACGATCATTTGCAGGGCATGGCCCTGCGCTTCTTTGCCGACACGCGCACCGGCGAAATCCAATCGCGCCTTGCCAATGATGTCGGCGGCGTCCAGTCGGTACTGAGTGATACGGCGTCCAGTGTCCTGTCCAATATCACGACGGTGCTGTCCACGCTGGTGGTTATGGTCATTATGGACTGGCGGCTGACGCTGCTTTCCGTCGGCATCCTGCCCGTGTTTGCTCTGGTCGGCTCCAAAGTGGGGAGCCTGGCGCGGGGTATCCGGGCCACGGTACAGACACGTCTGGCCGGGCTGAATGCAACCATGCAGGAGACGCTTTCGGTGTCCGGCGTGCTGCTCACCAAGACCAGCGGGCGGCAAGGGCTGGCGCTGGAAAAGTTCTCGGAAGAAAACGAGGCCCTGACTGCCGCACAGATCAAGCAGACCATGATCATGCGGGCATTTTTCAACTTGATCGGTCTGACATTCTCGCTGACCCCGGTGCTGGTTTACTGGCTGGCGGCGGATTTGATTGTGATGCGTGGGGATCAGCGCTTGTCTCTGGGAACCATTGTCGCGTTTACGACGCTGCAAGCCCGGCTGTTTTTTCCGCTGACCGGCCTGCTGAACGTGCAGGTGGAAGTGACCGGGGCGCTGGCCCTGTTTGACCGCATTTTTGAGTATTTGGATTTGAAGCAGGACATCACGGACGCCCCGGATGCCCTGGCGCTGTCCCCCGGGCAGATTCGCGGTGCGGTAGCTTTTGAGGAAGTTGTCTTCCGTTACAGCCCGGAACAAAGCCTGCCAACGCTGGATGACATCACTTTTGAAGCCGCGCCGGGACAACTGATTGCCCTGGTGGGACCGTCCGGGGCAGGCAAGACGACCCTGACGTATTTGATTCCCCGTTTATATGATGTCGACAGCGGGCGGGTGACCCTTGACGGATATAACATCAAAGATTTGACACTTCAAACGCTGGGTGAAGCCATCGGCGTTGTCACGCAGGAAACGTATCTGGTTCACGACACCATCAAGGCCAATTTACGCTATGGCCGGCCCGAGGCCACCGATGCTGAGATCATTGCCGCCGCGAAGGCCGCCGCGATTCACGATCATATCGCGTCGCTGCCGGAGGGATACGATACGGTAGTTGGAGAGCGCGGCTACAAATTGTCCGGGGGCGAAAAGCAGCGCATCGCCATCGCGCGGGCCATACTCAAGAACCCGCGCATTTTGATTTTGGATGAAGCCACGTCGGCCCTGGATACCCGCTCGGAGCGCTTGATCCAATCCGCGCTGACGCCGCTCATGGCAGGCCGCACCACGTTCGCCATCGCTCACCGCTTGTCCACCATTCTGGCTGCCGACTTGATTCTGGTAATTGACGGGGGGCGCATCGTAGAACGTGGGACGCACGACTTCCTGCTGGCTGCCGGCGGGGCGTATGCCCGCCTGTACGCCGCCCAGTTCCAGGAGGGGGAACAGGAAGAAAATCAGAGAAGGCCCTTCACGGCGGCCCCGTAACATTGCCGGTTTTTCGCCTGCCGCTCGGCCTGCCTCTAAGACTGTCCCGGCACTCTTCCGAAGATGAACCCGGCTGTGGCAAGGCAGGCTGTGCCAAACCGACACGAAAAGGCGTTTCACTCTCTTGGCACAGTTCTTGCAGAATAGGACTGCGTAAGAGCTGTTTGACGGCCTCAGAAAGAACCAGCCTTGTTGAACATGGAGCGGCAGCGGACGGGAAAAATCGGATTTCTCTTTCATATGGGACACGGCCACTACGCGCAGTTTCTCAATTTTCAGCAGTGCTGTCCGTCGGAAGAAGAGTACCGCATCGAGTGGATTCCGCTGACCGGCGACTCTTCGGGCGACTTTCTGGCGAAGCTGCCGGGGCTGCCCGCTACCCTGCGGTATGGCCGCCATCAATTCTGGTATGCCCAGCAGGGAGTTCAAAAGCGCCGGGAGTGGGATGCCCTGTTTTTTGCGGCGATGCAGGTACGTTTTCTGCCGCTGCTCCAGCGTTATCGCAGCTATCTTTATACGGATTTCTCGCCCTCCTGCAAGCGCGAGCTTGCGCCCTGGTATGACGCGGCATTTCGCGCGCCTCCGCCGGTGCAAAGACTCAAGGACGCCGCGCATGGACGTCTGCACCGTGCTTGTCGCGGTATTTTTTCCATGTCGCGCTGGGCCGCGGACGGCATTCTCAAAGATTACGGCGTCGATCCGGCGCGGATGCATGTGGTGCTGCCGGGCGCAAACCTGAACCACTGGCCTTTTGTGGAGCGGACAGAGCGCGCTAGAGGCCCAGTACGCATTTTGTTTGTCGGCGGCGAATTCCCGCGTAAAGGCGGGCCTCGGCTTTTGGACTGGGCAGAGAAAACGCAGGCGGGCGGCTGGGAACTCGACCTGGTGACTTGGAGAAACCATCTCCCGGACTGGATTCGCAGCTCTGTCGGGCGGCTCAGGCCGGGGGAGCAGCGCAGCGTTTCACTTGCCCCGCGCCTGCCGTCAGTGCGCGTGCATTGCGGCTTGCAGGCAAACACGCCGGAACTGATGCGGCTGTACGCGCAGGCCGACATCTTTTGCCTGCCGACCGAGGCGGATGCCAGCAGCATCGCGGCCCTGGAAGCCATGGCCAGCGGTCTGCCGGTTCTGGCGGGGGCGGTTGGCGGCATCCCGGAACTGATTGACGACGGGCGGACGGGCTTTTTAATCGGGCGCGAAGAAACACAGGGGCTGGCCGAGCGGCTGGAATCTTTGATTGCCGATGCGCCGCTTCGCCATCAGCTTGGCAGCGCCGCGCGACGGTCCTGTGAAACCTTTTTCAATGTCCCGCGCCAGATGCGCGAGATTTTCCGCATTATGGATCGTGATGCACCGGGGCTGGTCTAACAGGGTGCTGCCGAAATCGCGGCAAAGGGTTGGAAATGCTGATCTCGGTGGTCATTTGTACGCGAAACCGGGCGGACGATCTGCGTGAAACGCTGCATTCCCTGGCCGCCGTTGCTGTTCCCGGCAATTGCGAGGGGGAAGTGCTGGTCATCGACAACGGCTCGCAAGATCACACTTCCGCCGTGATCGCCGAAGCCAGCCTGCCGAACCTGGCGGTGCGCCGCCTGCATGAGCCGGTGGCCGGCCAGAGCAATGCGCGTAATCTCGGCCTCTCGGAAGCGGGCGGGGAGATCATCGTTTTTACGGATGATGACCTGCGTTTTTCCCCGGACTGGCTGGAAGCAATGACCGCGCCGATTCGGAGCCGCCAGGCGGACGCGGTCACCGGGGCGATGCGGCTGGCGCCCCATTTGGAGCGGCCTTGGATGGGGCCGATGCACCGCATCTGGCTGGCGGCCCCGCTGGACGCGGCGACCACCGCGTCCGAGCTAGTGGGCGCGAACATGGCGTTTCGGCGCGAAGTGCTGAATAAAGTGCCGCGCTTTGACCCGGAGCTTGGGCCGGGCGCCTTTGGATTTGGCGACGACACGCTGTTTAGCTATCAGCTTGGGCGCGCGGGCTATCAAATCGCGACCGTGCCGCTTGGCACGGAGCATCATTTCCGTCCCGAACGATTGATGCGGGATGGCTTTCTCGCCCATGCGAAGAAACTGGGGGAAACCGGGGCGTATCTGGCGCATCACTGGGCGCATCAAAACTTAGGGCTGGCCCGGCTGAACCTGCTCCGAAAGATTTGCCATCTGGCCGTTTGGCGCAAGGCGCAGCCGGCGGAGTGGCAAAAAATGGAAGGAATGCATCCCAGTGAGATGCACCATTTGCGTTCCCTGAATATCTACCGGCAGGCTTTAATTGAGCGCCGTCGCCCGCGCAATTATGAGCAGTACGGGCTGGTGAAGAAGACATTCTAAAGAAATCATGCTGAACACGACAACAGAAGCAATCCCCGTAAACCCCGTTTTAGTTCAGCCGGAAAACCGCCCCGTGCCGCGTCTGCACTTCATTGACGGCCTGCGCGGCCTGGCGATGCTGATGGTGCTGCTGTTTCACGGCTGGGTATACAACGACTACTGGCATTTGTATCTTCCGCTGGGGGCGCACCACAAAATAAATCTTGCCGCGCCGCTGGCGTTTGGCTATACCGGAGTGAGTCTGTTTCTGGTGCTGTCCGGGTTTTGCCTGTACTGGCCGTTTGTCAAAGGCGGTCAGCGGCGTGAGCCGACCCTCTGGGAGTTCGCCAAAAAGCGCTGCCGCCGCATCCTGCCGCCCTATTATGTCGCGCTGGCCCTGTTTGGCGGTTGGGCGCTGGTGCAGTCTGTTTTGCCTGTGCATCTGGCCGCAGCGCCGCCCTTTTCTACGGGTTATGTGCTGGACTGGCTCTGGCTCCATGCCGTCATGCTGCATAACTTGTACCCCGGCTATGTTCTGACCATTGATCCTCCCCTGTGGACTCTGGCGCTGGAATTTCAGCTTTACATTTTGTTTCCGCTGCTGGTGGAAGCGTATCGCCGCTTCCCGGCCCGTCTGGTCTTGCTGGCCGTGTTCGCCTGGACGATCTTGTTTCGTTTTTGCACGGCCCATGCCATGCTGTTGCCGAACAACGATTTTGAGTCTGTGGTGACCAACAGCGTGTTTGGACGCTGCTTTGAATTCGCCCTGGGAATGTATGCAGCGAATTTCGTGGCGCAGTGGCACCGTGACGGCAAATCCCCGCTGCGGCTTGCCGACAGCGGCATCGTCATCGCTTTCTTTCTCGTCACTGCCATTGATCACCGATTCTGGCATTTCGGCATCACCGCCGACGCCAAGTGGGGGCTGATCTACGCCGGCCTGCTGCTGGCGGCGAGCCAGCCGAAGAGCTGGCTGCACCAGTGGCTGTCTGCGCGCTGGCTGGTATTTTTTGGTATCTTTTCATACAGCGTGTATTTGATCCATGAGCCGCTGATAATCGCACTCCGGCGGTATGTAGTAACGCAGCCACTGCCAAACACCGCCAATGCGGGCTTGGAACTGGGCATTATGGTGCCGCTGATGCTGCTGCTCGGCTATGGGTTTCACCTCCTTTTTGAGCGGCCCTTTATGAACGCGCCCCGCCCGGCGTCAGGGAGTGGGGTATAATTGTTCCAGGCGAATGCCGAAAAATTGGGCGAAGATGTGATGAGGAATGAGCCAAATATGAACTACGCGCAAAATTATCTGACCGGCATGGCTTCCCTGCTGCACGAAATCTCCGTGCGCGAGGTGGATAATGCCACCGGGCTGCTTTGGGACAACTACCAAAATGGACGGCGCACACTTTTCTGCGGCAACGGCGGCTCGGCGGCCACGGCCAGCCACCTGCCCGCCGATTTTCAGAAAAATATGTTTCTGCACGCCGGCAAGCCCTGGGAGATTTTGTCTCTGGTGGACTCTGTTCCCCTGCTGACGGCCTGGAGCAATGATTCCGACTATGCGAATGTGTTTGCCGCTCAGGCCCATACCTGGCTGCGGCCCGGCGACCTGCTGGTCGCGATCAGCGGCAGCGGCAATTCGCCGAATATTCTGGCGGCGGTGGAAGCCGCGCATGAGCGAGGAGCCGTGACGCTCGGCTGGAGCGGCTATGGCGGGGGAAAGCTGTCTACGCTCGCCCAGCATAATGTCGTGGTTCATTCGGACAACATGCAGATGGTGGAAGACGCCCATATGGTCGTCGGCCACCTGATTTACTCCGCGCTGCGCGACCGGCTGCTGGCCGATAAAAGTGATGCAGAAAAAAGTGATGCAGAAAAAAGTGATGCAGAAAAAAGTGATGCAGAAAAGGGCGATTAATTGGCTGTGGACTCCTGCGCTTCATCGCGCTTCGCGTTTGCCCTGGAATACTCGCTCGGCCATATTACCCATGCCCAGAATATCAAGCGGACGCTGGAAGAGCGGCCTGAGATTATTCCTACCTTTGTGGATTTGCCCTTTGATGGGCTGACGGGAAGTTGGACAAAGCTGCCCGGCATTCGTTCCAATTGGAGCCTGCGGGCCTCGCTGGGCGCCTGGCTGGGGCTGCGCGGCGCGGCGCGCCATTTGGATGCCGCGCTGTTTCATACGCAGGTAACGTCGCTCTTCAGCGCGGGAATTATGCGGCGCGTTCCCTCCGTAATCTCCCTGGATGCGACCCCGATTCAATATGATGCGCTCGGCGCGTTTTATGGGCATCAGCCCAGCGCGAATGCGCGCCTGGAAGCTGTCAAAAAACGTCTGAACCAGCGCGCTTTTTCCGCCGCACACCACCTTGTGACCTGGTCGCAGTGGACGCGCGCTTCCCTGGTCTCCGATTACGGTGTTCCGGCAGACAAAATCACTGTGATCCCGCCGGGCGTAGACCAGGCCCTGTTTCGGCCTGATCCGTCCTTGCGTCCGGGCGACGGCGTGGTGCGCCTGCTGTTTGTCGGCGGCAGCTTCGCGCGCAAGGGTGGGGAGCTGCTGCTGCGCTGGGCCAGGGAAACCTCGGTTTCTGCGCCCTGGGAACTGCATCTGGTCACCCGTGACGCGGTGCCGGACACGGCGAATGTGATTGTTCACCAAAATGTTGCCAACAACGGGGCTGATCTGGTGCGTTTGTATCAAAGAAGCGATGTGTTTGTGCTGCCGACCCTGGCGGACTGTTTTTCCCTGGTCGCGATGGAAGCCATGTCCTGCGGCCTGCCGGTGGTCAGCACACGTCTGGGCGGCATCCCGGAAATCGTTGCCGATGGCGAGACCGGCTTTCTGCTGAACCCGGACGATTACCCGGCTCTGGCGCGGCGTTTGGACCAGCTTGTGGAGGATGCCGGGCTGCGGCAGAGGCTGGGCCAGGCCGCGCTGGAACAGGCGCGCACCCAGTTTGACTGCCGGGTGAACGTAGACCAAATTTTGGAACTCATGCGCGCCGGTGCGGCGTCCCGAAAGTCAGGCCGGTAGAAATCATGGACTTGTCCCCGCAAACTCGATGGAGACGCTTTTTGGCACGGTTCCTGCAGAGAAGAAGCAGTGAGATGAAAACACTGCTGCTGATTCCCAGCGTCGTCAAAACCGGCCTGGATGCCGAAGTTGCCGCCGACCGGCACCCCACGATGGACTACCATGCCCTGGCCGCCGCGCTGCGCCGCGAGCAGGGTGCGTCCGTGGAGATGCTGGATTATGCGGCGGTGGACCGGGACACCTCGCCTCTGGTTCGCCTGGCCCGGCGCTTGGGCGGACGTGATGCCGCGCTGGTTTGGATGGCATTTCGGCGGCGGGGCGAGTTTTCCGTCATTTTCTCCAATGGGGAAAACCTCGGCATCCCGCTCGCCCTGCTGCTGGGGCTGCTGCCGCGCCGTGTCGGCCATGTCGCCATTGGGCACCGGCTTTCCACCGGCAAGAAACAGGTTTTCTTCCGCGTTCTCAAAGCGCAGCGCCGCCTGGATAAAATATTTGTGTACGCTCAGTCTCAGTATGACTGGGCCGCTGACCGCCTGCACATTTCGCCGGATCAACTTGCTTTGATTCCGTTCCATGCCGATGACCGTTTTTACCATTCGGCCCCCGGCACGGCCCCGGCGAGTTCCAATCAGATTTGCGCGGCGGGCCTGGAGTGGCGGGATTATCCCACGCTGATTGAGGCGGTAGAAACGATGCCGGAGCTGACCGTCAAGCTGGCGGCAGCTTCGCCCTGGTCCAAGCACAAAGACGAAACGGCGGAACGCGCCCTGCCGCCCAATGTCAGCGCCCGCCGCTACTCGTACCCGGAACTGCGACAGTTGTACGCCGAATCGGATTTTGTCGTCGTGCCGCTGTATGAGACGGATTTTCAGGCAGGCGTGACCACGATTTTGGAAGCGATGTCGATGGGGAAAGCGGTCATCACGACCCGCACGAGTGGACAGACGGACGTAATTACCGACGGCGAAAATGGGCTGGCCGTTGCGCCGGGCGATGTCGCCGGATGGCGCGAAGCGATCACGCGCCTGCGAACCGACGATGCTCTCCGCCTGCGTTTGGGCCACAACGCCCGCCGCTGGGTGGAAGAACATGCGACCCTGGACCGCTGGGCTGCGCGGATAGCCCAGGCGATGTGTGACACGGGAACTGATGCCGGGACGGATAGGGACGGGCAGGCTATGGACTGCTGCTTTCTGCGATCTGAAAAGCAAATTTAAAAATTCAGGGCATCACAAGCGATTTGTCTCAGGTTGGCATGATTTATGCAGTTATGTGAAAGACAAGAGGCCGAGAAAGAACCGGGCGTCTTTCTCGCAAATCTCAGACGAGGTAGTACCACATTATGAAATCTGTTTCTGCGCGTGTTTTGGCGGTGGTGGCGGTGTTGTCACTGCTGGCAAACGTGCTTTTGTATTTACGCTACTCCAGCGGCCGGCCGCTGGTGACGGTCGGCAGTGAAGTGATCACGAAGAAACAATATCAGGACCAACTCGAACACCAAGCCGGGGCCGATGTTTTAAGCAAAATGGTGCTGACAAAGCTGGTCATGCAGGCTGCGGCGCAGGCGGGTGTGACCCCGACGGATCAGGACGTAAAAAACGAACTTGCGTCCATTGAGCGGCGTTCTCCCCAGGTTTTAAGCCCGTTTGTTCAAGACGCGCAGAAAATGGCCGAGTTTCAGACCGACCTTACCACGAAAATGGCGCTGGAAAATCTTCAAATCAAAGATGTGGCGCTGACACCGGCGGAAGTGGCGGCATATTACAGCCGGCATCAGGCAGATTTTAAGCTGCCGCAGCAGATTCAGACCATCACAGTGGTGACGCAAAATCCGGTAGATGCTTCTACAGCCGCTGACTTGCTGCGCCAGAACGAGCGGCCCGATGCCATTGGCCGCCAGCCGCGCATGGGAGTAATCGGCATCAACGGATACAACCCGGATTTGTCCGCCCTGCCGCCCGCCTTCAAACAGCAAATCAGCAAGGGCATCCAGGCGATGAAAACAGGCGAAGTCCGTACCTTCCATGGCGGCCCCTGGTATCTGTCCATGCGTGTCTCAAAAAATAACAATGCTGCATTGCCGCCTCTGAGCCAGGTGCAGGAACAAGTGGAGCATCAAGCGCGTCTGGAAAAAGCGCCCTCCGCTCTTAAGACGATGGCCCGGCTGTATCAGACGGCAAAGCCGACGTTCCATTACGACCCGGAAAAGTATCAAGCCTATTTCAATGCGATCCAAAACTATCCGCTGGACAATGACAGTGGTAAGAAAACGGCGCGTGTCCCTTGATTTTGTAAGACGACTGACTTGATTTTTCTGCGGGCTGCCGCTATACTATTGCGGAGAGAGCCTTTCGGACAATCAGTTTTTACAACAAATTTTCTGCTGATAAGAGCAGAGAAAACCATTTATAAAAGAAGGGGGGTGAAATATACAATGAATATGACAAAAGCAATTACTGGTATGATGAGTGTGGTCGCGCTGACGGCTGTCGCGGCAGGTTCCTCGATGGCAAGCACCCTGGGGGAGTTCGACTTCACCACTGTGTTTACGCCTAACCCGATCAACTCCACCGGCGGCTTCGGCAACTTCATCACGGTGCTGAACAACTCGGCACTCAACCAGATGACGCCCAGCCAGATTACTCTGTCGAATTTCGTCGAAAGCAGCACGACACCTTCAACGGGTTCCAACGCAGTCAACGTCAATTATGATGTGGCTCTGACGGTTACCCCTAATGGTGGCACGCCGCAGACGAAGGACTTCCTGGGGAACATCACCGGGTCATTCAACAACGGGATTTCTAATCTCGTAGAGACCAGCACAACGCCGTCGCTCACATACGACTTCGGCAGCCTGGGTTCTTACACGTTCAACAACGTGACGTTTGTGGCTCCTGGCATCACGACCTCCACGGTTCCCGGCTCGCTGGGTGCATCCGTGACGTTCGCACCGGCGGCGCAGGTTCCTGAACCGGCGACGGTGGCTCCGTTCGTACTGGGTGGTCTGGGCCTGATGGGCCTGGCCTTCCGTGCGCGCAAAACTCGCCGAACCAACGGCGCGGCGGCCTAGGGACGCCCGCTTCGGCGGATACTTGCAGGGAAACGAGGGTTCCGGTTTGCGATAGTCTGCAAAGTGGTTCCCGACAATCGCCATATTCACAGGGTGGCGGTGTTGTTCCGACAACCCGCCACCTTGTTTTTTCTGCAATCTTTTTTGCAATTTCTGTAAAACAAGCATTGATTCTAACCAACATTCTGCCGAAGATAAAAGTGTATCTGCACGGGCCGCTCGCTGTTTCGCGCTGCTGAATTATGGCTATTGCCCTTCCACAATCCAAGCCGCTGCCCTGGCGTGATTATTTGCCGTTCGCGGCAGCGGCAACGCTGCTCGTGATTCTGGCCTGGCCGATGCTGAGCTTCTGGGGCTATGAGTACGCCGTGCCGGAATCGTATTATCAGCACGCACCGCTCATTCCGCTGATCGTCGGCTTGATTTTGTGGTATCGGCGTGAGGCTTTGCAGGCGGCTCCCAAGCGGCCTGCGCCGCTGGCGCTGCTGCTGCTGCTGCCATCGCTGGCGCTGCTGGTCGTTGCCCTCAAGTTATCGGCGCAGGCGCTGGAGTCTGCGGCGTTTTTATTTTCAATTGTCGGCAGCGTCTGGCTGACACTTGGCACAGCGATGGTGCGGACTGCTGCATTTCCGCTGGCGTTTCTCTGGCTGATGGCGCCGCTGCCCCGACCTTTGCTCAATGATGCCACGCTGAACGTGCAGATGGCTTCCACCGTTCTGGCGAATAAGATGCTGAATTTGATGCTGTTTCACACGCAGCTTGTCGGCAACATCATTCATATGGATGATTACTCGCTGTTTGTGGATGTGCCGTGTTCCGGCTTCAAGCTGCTGCTTGCGATGCTGACCTTCAGCGCGGCCTTTGCCTATCTGGTGGATGGAACACCGGCCCGCCGGATTGGACTGTTTCTGTTTAGCCTGCCGCTGAGCCTGGTCGTCAACAGCGTTCGCATCGCGCTGATTGGCGTTGTGGGAGAGTGCGTCGGCGCGGATGCCGCCCATACGTTCCATGATTGGAGCGGCATGATTACGCTGACACTTGGTTTCGTCGCCCTGTTCGGGCTGGCAAAAGGATTGGGATGCCGTACATTCGCCGGATGGGCTATCTTTTAACGTTATTGATCGGCGCGGCTCTGGCAACGGCAATGATCTGGAAGCCTGCGCCGCCGCCCCATTTCGCCGGACTGACGGATGCCGATGTGCCGCGCTCTGTGGACGGCTACCAGGCAGCTCAGGATGACATTCTGCCGGCGGATGTGCGCGCGGCCCTGGCATCCACCGACCCGCTTTCCCGCACCTACCGACAGGGCGGCAGTGAAGTGGATTTTTTGCTGATCGGCGGTACAGACCGCAGCGCGCTTCACGACCCGCGTTCCTGCCTGATCGGATCGGGAATGCAGCTTGAGAACGACCATGTGGAACGGCTGCCGCAGACCACGGCGGATGCGCGCGCCTGTCGTGCTGTCAGCCCGTCCACCATGCCCGGCCAGACAGGTGAGGCCGGGTACGACATTCTTTATTTATACATCGTCAACGGAAAAATCATCAATCAGGTCACGCAAATTCGGGCAGCTATGCTCTGGAGCGCTGTGCTTGGCCGACGCGGAACTCCGGTTTATTTTCTGCGCTTTACGCGCCCACTTAGCCCGGACCCGCAGGCCTACCCGGCGGATCATGCTCGCTTGCAGCAGTTTGCGACAGAGATGTGGACGCGGCTTCGGCCCCGGTTGATGTCTCCCACAGGATAATAAGACGCCATGGAAGCACTGGGAAAAACTTTTATCGCTGAGGTGGCATTTCATAATGTCACAATGGCCGAAGCAGTCACGCAAATCGTGCAAATGGCACAGAAAACCGGCAAGCCGCGTTACGTTTGCACCGGCAATCTGGATCATCTGGTGACGCTGGCGCATGACGCGGAATTTCGCGCCGTTTATCAGGGATCGGACCTGACACTGGCGGATGGCAAGCCGGTGGTCTGGCTGTCTCATCTGGCAGCGACGGCATCTCGTCCGGCGCTCAAAGAACGGGTCACCGGCAGCGATTTGTTCTGGGAGCTGGCACGCGCCTCGGAGATGACGGGCCTGCGCTTGTTTTTCCTCGGAGGTTCACCCTGCGCCGCGGAACTGGCGCGCGACGCCGTGCTGAAAAAATACCCCGCCGCTCAGATTTGCGGCGTGTATTGCCCCCCTTTTGAGACGTTTTCCTCGGAAGAAGAGCAGGAAAACATTCGCGCTGCTGTCTGCGCCGCCCAGCCGGATATTTTGCTGGTCGGTTTCGGTGCGCCCAAGCAGGAAAAATGGATTGCCGCCAACAAAGAACGGCTCAGTGTTCCTGTTTCCATCGGGGTCGGCGGCTCTTTTGAGATGGCCGGAGGCGTTGTCAAGCGCGCTCCGCTGTGGATGCAGCAAGCCGGGCTGGAATGGGCGTATCGGTTTGCACAGGAGCCGACCCGCCTGTGGCACCGCTACTTCGTGCGCGATCTGCGGTTTCTGGTGATGCTGGCTCTGCGGACGGTTGCATCGCGGCGCGCTCCTCTCAGTACGGCCGCTTCCGAACCGGCCCCGCGCTCAAAATTTGACCCCAAAGTCCTTTAATCGCGCAGGCATTATTTTTCTTAGTTCTCTGTTTCTCCGATGTGAGAAATTTCACAAATTAAAACCACGCGCTGATTAACTTTACGGATTCCGTGTTATAATGGATATGTAAGGTCTTTTGTGGTTTAAATTGACCTCTCTTCAACATACACTTAACTATGCTGCTGCCCCTCGAACAAACACTTCTCAACAATAATAGCCACAAAGAAACGTCGTTCTCTCGCAGTAGTGACAGGTAACTTTCTGTCTGGCTCTCGCCAGAATAAAGACCAATCAACTTCTACGTTCTGCCAGTCTATCGCCCTGACTGCCACGGAGGGTGGCTCGCCGATTTTTCTGAAGGGAAAAACTATGCCGCGTTACTTCACATCGTTTCGTTTGTTTCTTTCGGTGGTTTTGCTGTGTTTGGGGGCAATCGCCGCCCAGCCTGCTTGCGCCGGAGTGTCCATAAGCAGTATTACAATGGTTCCCAGCACGATTCCCGCCGTTGGTGGGGCCATGCCTGTGCTGATCACCTGTACCAATGTCACGGGTGTTCCCACCGGGACTGCAACACTGACGGATAGCACTGGAACCGTTCTTTCTCAGAATACTTGCAGTCTCTATGATTACGATGCAAACGGCAATCCGGTCATCTACACCTATCTGGTCGTACAGCCCAACAAAAGCATCACAACGCCAGCCTTTTACACCGTCAATGCTGTTGTGACAGACCAGTTCGGCAGCACAAGCCAGCTTTCTGCGACGTTCCAGCAAAGCTTCGGCAATCCCATTATTATCAACAGCGTGACAACCACGCCCAGCCCTTTGCTGCCTAGCTCTACCTCCGTTTTGGTCGACGTGGATTTAACGGCAAATGGTCCGAACCAGAAGGGCTTTTACAAAGGCCAGGTAACTTTGACCAACGGCGCTGGCACTATTTTGGACATTGAGCCACTCTGGGGGCCAAGCGGCAATGACAGCAGCGGCAACCCCATCTATTACACGACCGTCGCTAACATGCCGGCCAATACCACTTCTTCGCCGCAGACCTACACTGTGGCTGTGTCAGTTATGGACAAAGCCGGTGTAACAGTGTTAGCCTCTGCAACAGTGACACAGCCTGCCGGAAGTGTAACAGTCGCGCCGCCCATCCTGCCAACGGCTTTGTCCGTTTCCAATGTGAGCGGTACAGTCGGCCAGTCGGTGTCTTTGGCCGCAGCGCTGACACGCACGACAGATAGTGGGGCGCTGAGCGGCCAATCCGTGAGCTTCACGGTAGACGGAACCGCAGTCGGCACGGCTACCACCAACGGCTCCGGGGTTGCCATGCAGTCCTACACGATTGCGTCTGCCGGCAGCCATACAATCGCGGCCACTTATGCCGGAAGCAGCGGCTATAGCGGCTCTTCGGGAATGGGCGCGTTGTCCGGTTCTGTCGCAATCGTGCCGACTGCTTTGTCCGTCTCCAATGCGAATGGTGTCGTCGGACAGTCGGCGTCTTTAACGGCGACCCTGACGCGCACCTCAGACGGCGGCGTTCTGGGCGGCAAAAGCGTGACGTTCCAAATTGATGGTGCGGTGGTCGGCACTGTCGCTGCCAGTGGTTCCGGCATTGCGTCCTTTTCTTACACGCTGCCGGCCAGTCTGGGGCAGGGCAGTCACACTATCACTGCTTCCTTCGCCGGAGACAGCAGCGATGGTTCATCTTCGGGGACTGCTGCACTCATAGTAACCGTGCCGGTGAGTCCGGTGGCAACCACCTTGTCCGTTTCCAATGTGAGCGGTACAGTCGGCCAGTCGGTAACGCTAAGTGCGACCTTGACCGCAAATGGCGGGGCGCTGAGCGGCCAATCTGCGAGCTTCACGGTAGACGGAACCGCAGTCGGCACGGCCACTACCAACGGCTCCGGGGTTGCTGCACTGCCTTATGCCGTTGCGTCTGCCGGTAGCCATACAATTACGACCACTTATGCCGGGTCGTCCGCCGACAATGCTTCTTCGGCGACTGGAACCTTGACCGCCAGCAGCACTGTGAGCAGCAGCGTTCTTACCCAAATACGCTACTGCCCGCGCACTTACTGCGCCAACCGTATGGTCGGCGGCAAATTTCAAGGAAGTCTGGATGGGGTTAATTACACAACACTGTCCACGATTACTGCCACGCCGACTCAAGGGCGATTGACGACGCTGCCGATTTCTACAGCAACCGTTTATCGCTACCTGCGCTACCTCGCTCCGAATGGCTCCTATGGTGACATCGCAGAATTGGAATTTGACAGTGGAACAGGAAGCAGCCTGGTGAAGCTGACTGGTACGCCTTTCGGTACTCCCGGCTCTTACAGAAATTCCGGCAATACCTTCGACAAAGTATTTGATGGCAGCACCGCGACTTACTTTGATGCGCCTTCTGCCAACGGAGATTTTGTCGGCATTGATCTGGGCAGCGGCGTTCATTAATCGGGTTGGAAAACAGTTTGGTTTTCTTTTTAGTCCGGGTGGAGACACCCGGACTCTTTTGCCGGCTTAGTCCCGCGCTGGAAAGCAGGTCCGTCCATACGCAAGCGTCCTCATCAAAAACCTCCTGTTCGCCCCTTGCGTATCGTCACCGACCTGCCGGACGATCTGACTCCTGTGACGGCAGAGCCGGTCCCTGTGGTTCAGGCCTCTCCCACGCCTTCTGACGCCGATCTTCTGGGGCCACCGGACCTGCCAGATATTACGCTGTCCCCCACGCCTCTGAGCCGCAGCCCATTGACCGCCGTGTATCTCGGCTGGGATCGTGTCCATCGCTGCGACGTGATTGTCAAAGTGCAGCGTGTTACAAACGACCCGGTGGCGATGGATCGGTTTCGCCGCGAAGCGGCGGTAATGGCCCGGCTGCGCCATCCCAGCATCGTTTCCCTGTACCGCTTTTACGAAGGGGACCCGGCGGCGCTGGTGATGGAATATGTGCGGGGTCAAACGCTGGCTGCCCTGGTCACTGCCGACGGCTGGCTGCCCTCGCCGCGTGTCGCTGCGATTGTAGACAGCATTGCCGCCGCTCTTGACTCTGCCCATGCCGAAAGCATCATTCACCGGGATGTCAAGCCCGCCAACATTCTTCTGCCCCGGCGCGGGCCGGCACGCCTGACGGATTTCGGCGTGGCCCATATCGATGAGGATGCGCCGCTGACCCTCATGGGCGACATGCTGGGAACCATCGAATACGCCAGCCCGGAGCAGGTGCGCGGCCATGAGACGCCGGATGCCCGCAGCGATGTGTATTCCCTGGCCGCCGTGACCTATTTCGCTTTGACCGGGACGCCGCCGTTTCGAGCCGCCGATTCCAGCACGCAGGCCCAGCTTTCAGTGATGCACCGCCAGGTGTTTGCCGATCCGCCGCCGCTGCGCTTCCACCGAGAAAGCATTTCCCCGGAAGTCGAAGCCGTCGTGCTGCGCGGCCTGGCGAAAGCCCCGGAAGACCGATTTCAGACGGCAGGCTATTTCGCCGCCGCGTTTCACGCCGCTGCCAAAGCGGAAACGGGAACGCCGCAGCAGAATGCGCTGGCAGCGGCGTCCCGCCGAAACGGGGCGCTGGCAGGCAGCCTGGCTGCCGCCGCAGTGCTGCTGCTGGGCGGAGGGGTGTGGTGGCATCGCCATCACGCGGAAGGGCCGCCGCAGTTGGTTCGAGTTGCTTCTCAGCCGATTCCCGCGCATTCCGCGCTGCCTCATGCCATCGCCGCTCCCCTCCCGAAAAGCAATTTTCACTTGCCTGCAAAACAGCGCGTGGTCAGGCAGCCGACAGTCAGAAAGCAAAGGGCTGCCGTCTTGAAAGCGCCGGTCAAGCCGCGCCGCGCCGCGCCGGTGAAGCCCATCGTGCCACCGCCTGCTGCGATGCGAAAGACACTCAAAGCGTCCCTCCAGAAAGTGCGCCGCGCACGGCCTATCACGGCGAATTCTCGTCTGGCTTCTGCCGCTTCGGGCACGCGCCCCATTGCGTCAAATCTGCGAACGATAAAGCCTGCCTCGTTTCCTGTTCATCCCGTGCATTTGGTACGCCCTGCATTCCGTATGGCTCCGCTGCACCCGGCATCTTCGCGCCGTCCCGTACCGCTTCGGGCGAAGCCGATTTTTGTCCCGCCTGTCTCTGAAGCAGCAGACGAGCCGCCCCCGCCCCATCTGCGTAACCCCTGAGCTTGGCCTGCCGGAAAATTGGTGCTACGTTCGCCGCTTAAATGGCGTATAATAAAGCATTCCTCTTGAAAGCAGGCCCCAGCATGGCAACGACACTTGAGCGGGCACAATCTCCCGGCCCCAATGCCATTTCCGAAGCACTGGCGCAGGTGACAGCGCGGCTGCGTCTGGCGCGCTGGGTGCGCCATGCTTCGCGCGGCGCATTGGCCGGCATTGCCCTGAGTCTCGCTGCCATCATTTTTGCCCATTTCGATCTTCTCCCCGACTGGCTGCCATTAGAAGCCGTTATTCCCGTCACGCTGTTCGTAGCCGTCGGCTTGGGAACCCTCACCACATTTTTGCGCCCCATCGCGCCGATGGAGGCGGCCCGTCTTGCGGAAGCGCGGCTGGGCTTGAAAGAGCGCCTTTCCTCGGCACTGGAATTTGAACGCTCCCCGCAATCCGCACTCGCGCCCGACGCCGCCATTTTAATGCGCTTGCAGCAGGAAGACGCGGCTCTTCATGCCCGCAGACTGAAAGCCCGTGAAGCCGTTCCGCTGCCCTGGCCGTGGGAAGCCAAAGCTGTCCTCGGCGGCCTGGCCTTGCTGGGGCTGGCCCTGATCCTGCCGGCCCTGCCGGTGTTTATTCCACCCGGCGTTCAAATTGAGCGCAAAATTGTCAGCAAGACCGGCGACAAGCTGCAAACAACGGCGCGGCTGATCGCTAAACAGGCCGACTTGCAGCACTTGGAGGGAACGCGCCGGGCCGCCGCGAACATGCAGCGCCTGGGCCAGCGCCTGTCGCAGGGCCATCTGGACAAAAAGCAGGCCATGGTGCAGATGTCCAAACTGACACAGCAGATGCGCGCCGACCAGCAAAAAATGGCCCAGCAAAATAGTGGCGCAGGCGCAGGTCAGAAGAGCATGGCGCTGGCGGGTCAGCAGATGGCACAGGCAATGTCCAGCGCGTCACAGTCCGCCACCTCCGGCAGCAAATCCGCGTCCGGCGGCCAGAAAACCGGCGGGGGCGGCAGCAAAAGCAATCAAAAGAACGGCGCACAGGGCGCAAATGGCGGTAAAAACGGCGCCGGGGACAAGTTCAGCGGCTTCAATGTCCCCGGCGCCGGCAAACATGCCGGAAGCCATCCCGGACAGTCCACGCCGAATGCACCGTCCACCCCGGAAATGCAAAAAGCCGCCCAGGCCATGCAGCAAAACGACGCCCAGGGTCTCAGCGAACAACTGCGTCAGCTTGCGTCCCGTACAGAAACGGGCAAAATGTCCGCGTCCGAGCAGCAGCAGGCCGCCCATGATTTGCAGAAGCTCTCCGACGCTCTTAAAAATACGCCGATGCCGGAAACGCAGCAGCATTCGCAGGCGGCGGCGGATGCCTTGAAGCGCGGGGACAAGCAGGCCGCCGCATCGGAAATGCGAAAAGCCGCCGACGCCGCCGAGCGCGAAGCTCAGCAGCAGGCTGATCAAGACGCGATGGCGGATGCCAAGCAGTCGGTGGAAGGTGCGGAAAGCGAGATGGCGGGCGCAGGGAGCGCCGGAGACATCCAGGACGATTCCGGCCAGGCCGGACAAGGCCAGGGAAACGGCAAGGGGAACGGTAAAGGGCAGGGAAGCGGGCAAGGCCAGGGAGAAGGCGATGGGGACGGCGACGGAAAGCCGTGCGCTCCCGGCCAGGCAACCAACAGCCGCGGACTGCCCTGTTCCGGGGGCAAGCACGGCAGCGGCAAGGGAAACGGCGGCTCCGGCGGCGGCGGAATGGCCGGCGGTAAGGCCGCCGATACCGGCGAAGGAAGCAGCCCCTTAAAGCACCTGGGCCATGAAAACCCGAATAATCCCAAAAACGGCAAGTTTTACTTCGGCAAGCCGCTGAATGCCGGTCCCAGTAAGACCGGCCCCATGCGTAAAGTCAGCGCGAATCCGAATGCTCCCGCCGGGCAGACAACCAGCAAAGTGCCGTACTATGATTATGTCGCTCCCGCCCGCAAAAGCGCGGAATCGACAATGGACAAAGAAGAGATTCCGCCCGCCTACCGCAGCGATGTCCGTAAATACTTTAACTCGCTTCAGCCGCCTGTGCCGGGGCATTAAAGATAGGGGAGGAACCCACCCCGCAACAAGTTGCGACCTCGGAACCCACCCCGCAACAAGTTGCGACCTCGGAACCCACCCCGCAACAAGTTGCGACCCTCCCGAAACGGGAGGGCAGGCTGAGAAGGTGACAGGTGGTTGGATTGAGAGACGACTTCGGTTAGATTGTATAAAATCGCATGGAGAGCGAGGCGTTTATGGAAGAAAATAACAATGAGGAAACGTTGCGACCTGAAAACATCGTGATTGGGCAAAGAGTTGACGAAAGCAAACTTATACTGGCGCGGCAAATGCGCCGTGAGATGACACCTTCCGAGGCAAAACTATGGGAGCGTTTGCGTCGGGGAAATCTTGGCGTCAATTTTCGTCGCCAGCAAATCATCTCCGGCTTCATTGCAGACTTTTATTGTCATCAAGCCGCGCTTACCGTAGAAGTAGACGGGCCAATCCACGACGCGGACTATGACCGGGAGCGTGACCAAATCTTTGCCACTCACGGGATTGTCGTACTGCGGTTTACAAATCACCAAGTGCAGAATCAAATTGGCGTCGTTTTGTACCAAATTCGCCAGTATTTGAGAACACATAAGTCTAACCTGCCTGGGATATCCCAATAAAACATAGTGTCTCCTTCCCGTCCACCCTCCCGTTTCGGGAGGGTCGTAACTTGTTGCGGGGTGGGTTCCGAGGCCGCCTCTTGCGGGACGGATTATTCTGTGAAAAAGGAAACTAACCTATGACCGATGAACAGCTTGGGGCGCTGCTGCTCCAGAAAGCCCGCGCGGAAAACAAAATCATCAAGCTCGGTGCGGAAATCAAAACCGCCGCGACGGCACTGCTTAAACTGGCCGATACCCTCGCTAATACGCCGGGAGAAATTGAATTCAAAAATCTTCCGGGCGAAGTGGGCCAGTGGCCGGAACGGGCAGGGCGCCATGCAGACTTTGAGTGGGCGCAGGTGGATACCGGGATCATTGCCAAACGTTTGATTGACCTGCGCGCCGCACAGGCCGAAATTGAAGAAGCAGACAAACAGATTCGCGAAAGTGGTTCGCTGTGATGAATGGCTTGAAAAACCCGCACATTTACTGTTGAAAGCGGCAGGGTGGGGTGCTACAATGGAGCAGAGAGAAACAGGGTGGACAGGAAAAGCAAGTGGAAAAAGAAATCAATGTGGAGTGGCTGTGGACAGCTTCAGAAGAAACCATTCTAACGCTGGCGCGGGAAATTGAATGGGCAGAGGCCTATGCCGAAGATTATCCCGGCTGCCTGATGGGCAGTGTTTATCTGGATTTCCTGCGCCGGGAGCTTGTCACGGCGCAGGGAGAGATTTAACGCTCGTTTGAGGCAGTGGCTTTATACGTCGCTGGCCGGGCGCGACACACTGTTGAAAAACGTTCCCAGTCCCAGAAACGTCGGCGCCCAGAGACCGACAAAAATCCCAGTATCTTTGTTGCCGGTCGCGAACAAATAAATCGCCGTCACGATTGAGACCAGGCTGGCTCCGTAAACCAGGCCTTCCACATCTTTATTCATCTTTCCTCATTTTCTAAGACGCCCGCCCATAGGCAGCATCAGTTTGTTATACCGGAAAAGCCTGGTTGACAAACCATCGCCCAAATCGCTATAATCAAACTGCGCTCCGCCGGGGCCGTCCCTCCCTATTTTTGTCTTCTTCACCTGGCGCGCGAAACAACCCAATGGACAGTCATAGTCAGTATTGCACGCATGAGCCAATCCGCGCCGCGCGACCTTCGCGGAGCCGGGACGCCGCCGCTTTCTCCGGCATCGTTCCAGCCGGACTCCCCTGCGCCTCCTATCGAGCCGAATTCGGCCCCTCGGCGGCGTCCCCTTTGGCTTGTCCTGCTTTCGGTGCTGGGGCCGGGCGTCATCGCCGCGGCAGCAGGTAACGATGCCGGCGGCATCGCCACCTATTCCCAGGCCGGTGCCAAATTCGGCCTTTCTCTGCTGTGGAGCATTGCCGTTGTCACCGTCGGCCTGATTGTCGTGCAGGAGATGTGCGCCCGCATGGGAGCGGTCACGGGCAAAGGGCTGGCCGCCCTGATCCGCGAAAACTTCGGCGTCAAAGTGACGTTCTTCGCGATGATCGTTCTGCTGATCGCCAATTTCGCCACCACTGTCTCTGAATTTGCCGGCATTGCCGCCGTCGGCGAACTGTTTATTCCCCACGCCCGCTATTATGTGATCCCTGCCGCCATTGTGCTGGTCTGGCTGCTGGTCTCGCGCGGCTCTTATCAAAGAGTGGAGCGCATCCTGCTGATCGCCTCGCTGATCTTCGTCACCTATATCATCACGGCCCTGAAAATCGGGGTTCCCTGGAAAGCGGTAGCCCTCAACACGTTTGCTCCGCACCTCTCCGCGCTGCCCTGGCGGGACAGCAAAAGCGGCCTGCTGCTGATGGTGGTCTCGCTGATCGGCACGACTATTGCCCCGTATATGCAGTTCTACCAGCAGTCGGCGGTGCGGGACAAGGGTGTGCAGATGCGCGAGTATGCCCTGACCAAGTGGGACACGATTGTCGGTTGCGTTCTGTCCAATGTTGTCGCTGCTTTTATCATTGTTGCCTGCTACGGGACGCTGTATCTGCACCATCAGCGCAATATTACCGATGCCAAAGACGCGGCGCTGGCGCTGGTTCCGCTGGCGGGCGTGTGGGTTGCCTACGGCTTGTTCGCCTTCGGCCTGCTGAATGCTTCGCTCATGGCCGCGGTGATTGTCCCGCTCTCCACGGCCTACGCCGTTACGGAATCCCTGGGCTGGGAATCGGGTGTCGGGCGGCGCATTCGCGAACTGCCGCTGTTCTACGGGACTTATGGCGTGTTGATTTTAGCCGGCGGCCTGGTGATTTTGTTTTCCAATTCCAGCCTCATCGGTATTATCATTCAGGCCCAGGTCGTCAACTGCGCGCTGCTGCCGATTGAGCTGGTGCTGATGCTGATTCTCATCAATCGGCGGCGCATCATGGGCAAGTACCGCAACACGCTCTGGGACAATGTGGTGGGCTGGGCGACAACGGTGATCGCGGGCGGTCTGGCGCTTTATTATTTTATTCAGCAAATCTGGTCCGCCGTTCATCCGAGATAATCTCACTCTTTAGGCGCTGGTTTCAGGTAAAATATCACCGTCTAAGGAGTCGTCACATGGCGTACAAAATACTGGTGGTGGATGATGAGCCGAGCATCGTGCGGCTGATGGAATTTATTCTGGCCCGGCAGGGCCATGAAATGCTGGCGGCGGTCAATGGCGAAGAAGCGCTTGAAAAAATTCGGACTCACAAGCCGGACCTGGTGCTGCTGGACATTATGATGCCGCGCATTGACGGTTATGAAGTTGCACGAACGCTTCGCGCTGACCCGGAAACGGCGACCTTGCCGATTATCATGCTGTCGGCCAAAGCTCAGGAAGAAGACATCCGTAAAGGTGTAGGCGTGGGCGTGGATGAATATATCACCAAGCCGTTCAGC
The DNA here is from genome assembly GCA_965277095.1 of Capsulimonadaceae bacterium. Taxonomy (GTDB): domain Bacteria; phylum Armatimonadota; class Armatimonadia; order Armatimonadales; family Capsulimonadaceae; genus JANXMY01. The sequence goes on along the minus strand of OZ255718.1, from coordinate 226,577 downwards.
CCAGAACATCTCGTGCATGTCGTCGCCGGCTATTTGCAACGCATAGGCAAAGCGGATGAAGCAATTGAGCCGACATAGCTACGCAAGGAGGCAAATGCACGTTTGGATACCCTGTCTTTGTACGGAAACATTGCTTCTCTCGCTGGATGCATGTTGTCTGTTGTCAGTGTAATCGTGAGTATTGTTGTTGCTTGGAATGTTCGCGCCATACGCCGTCATTACAATTTTATTGGGCGTGGGGATGATTTTTTGATACGGCTGCAAGAGCATAGCACTGACTTAACATCAAGTTTGAATGAGTTTGCTGCGTCAGATAATATAATTGGCGCGCATCTTGCAAAGTTAAAAGCAACTTTATAATTTCTGATTATTATTTCTCCTGATCAACAGAGAAAAGCCGTACAAAAGCTACTGAAACAAGTCCGACGTTATAGCCTAACACCAAATTTTAGAGAAATCTATTTTTGGTTGCCAAAGCAAAGTGAAAAAGAAGGCTTGCGCCTGATCTACAATGATTTGCTTTATATCACTCAAATTATGATTGATGCAAAGGAAAACGCAAAATGGCAAATATAGCGGATACAAATGGGACACAAGGTCTTGTGGAAGCTGTTGCTAAATTGATACAGCTTACCCAAGAAGGCACGTTAAAATGGAAACCTATTCAAACAGATGCCATACCGGTTGATGGCTTGGATTACGAGCGGGTCGAGGCTGCCTATGAAGCCGTTCTCGCGGGTAGTGATAAAACACTAAGATTATATAAGCGCGGTTACAAAACGATGCGTCAGAGAGCGGGGCTTATTCCTCCGTTATGGTTTCAGCAAAACGATCTTTATCCTTCGCGTATTGAGGAGATTGTTTTGCAAAATGTCGATGATAATGGTAATGGTGTTTACACTTTTCCAAGACTATCTAGTATTTCTAACTTGCTGGAAGCAGTTCAATATCAAAGCGTGGGAAAAGAATTACTGAAAACAATCTTGGCAGTTTCTTAAAGTAGTGAAGGGCCGCTATGCTTTTGTTGACTCACTCGGTTCTTTGCCTTACAATAACTTCACGCCCAAATTGCCGCTGCGCTTTAGCTGCGCTTTAGGAGAAAAACCCTATGCCTTACGAAGGCCAAGCTGCCCTGCTGAACGAAGCCGGGCGTGACGTAGAAGTGGAAACCGTGACCATCGACGATCCCGGCCCCGGCGAAGTACTGGTCAAGCTCGCCGCTTCCGGCGTCTGCCATACCGATTTAACGGTCAAGAACTTGAATGGCAACGGCATGGCATTTCCTATCGTGCTGGGCCATGAAGGGGCAGGCTATATCGAAGCCGTTGGCGAAGGCGTCACCCATCTCAAGCCTGGCGACCCGGTGGTACTGGCTTACCGCGCCCCGTGTGGGCAGTGTCCGGCTTGCCAGCGCGGCGACCCGCGCCACTGCTACATGGCCCTGCGGCCCGGCCAGCGCATTCGGCGAAAGCGCGACGGCGCACTTTGCTCCCAGGTGCTGCGATGCGGGACGTTTTCGACGTACACCGTCGTTCATTCCAAAGCCGCCATTAAAATGCCCGCCGAAATGCCGCTGGACAAAGCCTGTTTGATCGCCTGCGGCGTGGTCACGGGGGTAGGCGCGGCCATGAACACCACGCCCGTATTTGCCGGATCGCGCGTGGCCGTCATCGGCTGCGGCGGCGTCGGCCTGTCGGTTATTCAGGGCGCGAAATTGCAGCACGCTCGCCAGATCATTGCCGTCGATGTCAGCGAAAACAAGCTGAAGCAAGCGCTGGAGTTCGGCGCGACGCATACCGTCAATGCCGCTGACAGTGACCCTGTGGCGCAGGTGCGCGCACTCACCGAAGACGGATGGGATGGCGGCGTGGAGTTTGCGTTTGAAGCCACGGGCATTCCGAAATGTACCGAGCAGGCCGTGAAGATGCTTTCCTACGGCGGCACGGCCACGACCATCGGTTTTCCCGCCGCCGAGGATGCCGTGACGCTCAACCTCGGCGACATGTCTACGGGTGTTTACTGGAACAAGGCGGGCCTGCGCGTGTGTCACTGCGGCGACGCGCTCCCATCGCATGATTTCCCGCTGCTGGCCCAATTGTATTTAGACGGCAAGCTGAAATTGGACGAGATGGTGACGAATAAAATCACCATCAACGATGTCAACGAGGCCTTTGACGCTATGCACCACGGCGATGTTTTGCGTAGCGTCATCATGTTTTAAAGGGAAAAATTATGAGCGACATCAAATTTGCAAAAACGAACGCTGGCATCCCGCCGCTGGCGGGGCTGGCAACTTACGATGAAGCCTCGCGGGTCGGCTTCGGCGTGGACGAAAATGTAGACCGGATGCGCCGGTTAAATTATGTTGAAGCCCGGCTTTACGAAATTTCAGCGGCATTTCTGAACCCGACCCCGGAATGGGAAGTCAAGGGAGCGCTCAGCCTGCACCTCTATCTGGACGCCGAACATAGCCAGGCGCTGCGGGAGCGTGTTGCCGAGCTTCGCCGTCCGCCGCTGTTTCTGGATGAGGCCCCGGACGACACTCTGGCTGCGCTGATGGACGAAGTCATTCGGGCCGAGAACACAGCCGAGTTTTTGGCGGGGGTTTTTGGCGTTATTCGTCCGGCCCTGCTGGCCGCGTATGAGGAACATCTGGCGGCGCTCAATCCTGTTTTTGACTTTCCTACGGCGCGGCTGATGCGTCAGGCCGTGGGCGAAGAAGCGCAGATGCTGGATTGGGGGCGGCAGGCGCTGGCGGCTGTGACCCAGACGCCCGAAACGCAGGCCGTTGCCCTCGCCTGGGAAACGCACCTGCGGGCGTATTTGCAGGCCACCGGCGGTATTAGCGGCAAAGAAGCAATTTCGGCAGAGTTAATACTTCCTGCCCCACGTGCCGTCGGCGAGTTTGTGGCGGATGTAGACCCCAAACGCGATGCCCGCTCCGGGGACATTTACAACTTTCATTACCGTGCCAACGACGTCTATTCCGACCCGGCAGCGGACTATGACGAGCGCAATCTGGCCTTGATGTACAAGCGCTTTCACGAAATGGACGTTCCTGAAATGATGTCTTCCATTGTGCTGCAAACCAAAGGCAAGCCCTGGGAATACTACCGCGATATGGGAAGGCAGCTTTGGGACGAAGCGCGCCATTCCATGATGGGTGAAGTCTGGTTTGCCAAATACAACGTAGACTGGGGCCGCTATCCGAACCATGTCGGCTGGTCCATGCACCTGAACCTGGACAGGACGCCTTTGGAGCGGCACGTCATTTTGTATTACATTGAGCAAAGCCTGATGAACGGCAAAACCGGCAAGCGCGAAGAATGGCGCATCGCCCAGCAGGCGGGTGATCCGCTGGCGACTTATTTCCAGGATTACGACTGGGCGGATGAGGTGCTGCACGCACAGATTGGACGCCGCTGGCTCAAGCCTGATCTCGGCACGGTGAAGGATATTCTAGACAAAGCTGGCGAGATCATCGGCAGGCCCACTCCGTCGCTGGAATCGCGCAGCCTGCTTGCACCCCAGGTGGACTGGTGGCCGCGCTATGTTCAGGACATTCTCGGCAGGCCCAGTACCTCAGTGGCTGGATCGGACAATCCCGTGATCCCAAAATTTGAAACCGTTGCCTCCGGGTAACTTCTCGATTATTCCCCTTCCTTGACAGGGAAGGGGTGGGGGTTAGGTTTTTTTGTAGAAAGCAGAAGTTATGCCGGAATTGCCGGAGGTGGAGACGCTGCGGCGCGGGCTGGAAAAGCATCTGGTGGGACGAACGCTGGGCGAAACGCGCGTCCGGGTCGCCAAAATGGTCAAGGGAACTGTTTCGGAACCAGACGTGTTTCGAGACAGTCTGCGCGGGGCGCGAATTGTTTCTGTCGGGCGGCGCGGAAAGCACTTGATTAATGCGTTGGATTCCGGGTATTATCTACTGTTACATTTGAACATGCGCGGGCAGTTGTTAATCTGCCCTGCTGATGCGCCGGACGCGAAATATCTGGCGGCGGCGTTTGCGCTGGATGATGGACACGAACTGCGTTTTCACGATATGTGGACCTGGGGCGAGATGCGTCTCGTGACGGAAAGCGAACTGGCCGCCCATCCTGCTTTGAAGGATATGGGGCCGGAACCACTGCTGGAAAGCTGGACGCCGAAACTTCTGGGCGAGGGATTGGCGAAGCGCCCGAAAACCGCAATTAAAGCGGTTTTGCTGGATCAAGCCGTTCTGGCCGGAGTTGGCAACATTTATGCAGATGAGTCATTGCACCGCGCCGGGGTACAGCCTCTGCGCCCGGCAGGCTCATTGTCTTTAGACGAAACCGAACGGCTGCACCGGGAAATCCGCGCGGTTCTTTCCGAAGCCACTGAAGACGGCGGGACGACCAGCGAGAGCTATGTGGATGCCGATGGGCAGATCGGGCGTTATGCCCCGCGCGTTTATGACCGGGGCGGCCAGCCCTGTCTGACATGCGGCACGGCGCTGACCCGTATTCGCGTTACCGGACGGGGAACCGTTTACTGCGCGGCCTGCCAAAAATAAAAAATAAATCGAAACGAATTACACACCGAATCCAGGACAATCGTGTCCTAATGCTGAGGAGCACTACGAAATTATGCCGGCCGTACCCGAAGATGTTGTGACCAATGAGCAGACTGCCCCTGTGGCAGCCGTAACGGCTCCCGAACCCGCGCTGTCCCCAGCCGTTGAAGCAAACGGGACGGCGCAAGCCGCCGCGCCTGCTCCCGCGCCTGTGGCATCTGCGCCCGCGCCAATCTCTGCGCCTGTGGCAGCCGCTCCTGCGCCCGCCCCTGTGCGCGACGAAAAGCCCATGAGCCAATCAGACTTTGAAAGCATGTTCAAAGAACTGGCTGAAGGGGATGTGGTCATTGGAACGGTCGTCCATATTGACAAAGATGGTGTGCTGGTAGACGTGGGCAGCAAAAGTGAAGGCGTGGTTCGCCCGAACGAATTGTCCCGTGAGCCGTATGACAACATTGAAGATGTCGTTCAGATCAATGAGCAGATCAAAGTTGTTGTAATCGGGCGCACCGAAGAAGGCCAGCTTTTGCTGTCCAAAAAGCGCGCCGACTTTGAGAAGGCGTGGGACAAAGTCATTGAAGCCATGAATGACGGCACGATCCTTCATGCCATGGTGTCTGAGCGCGTCAAAGGCGGCCTAGTCGTAGACCTGGGCATCCGGGGCTTCGTCCCGGCGTCCCATGTCGGCTCCGGCGATTTCAAGCATCAGAACCTGGACAAATATGTAGGCCAGAGCATTCCGCTCAAAGTTATTGAAGTGGATCGCGACCGCCGCAAAGTCGTTCTTTCCAACCGGCTGGCGACGGAAGAAGAGCGCCGCAGCAAAAAAGATGAAACACTGGCGTCTTTGAAAGAAGGCGAAGTCCGCAAGGGTATTGTCCGCCGCGTTACCGATTACGGCGCGTTTATTGACCTCGGCGGTATAGATGGCCTGCTCCATGTATCCGAAATGTCTTGGTCGCGCATCAATCATCCCAGCGAAGTCCTGAAAAACGGGCAGGAGCTGGATGTGATGATCCTGAAGCTGAAGCTGGATCAAGGCCGCATCAGCCTGGGCCTCCGCCAGATTTTGCCCGACCCGTGGACGGAGATCGGCGACAAATACAAAGTCGGCGACCTGGTTAAAGTGACTATCTCGCGTCTGGTTCCTTTTGGCGCATTCGTCACGCTGGAAGAAGGCGTGGAAGCGATTATCCCCACCAGCGAGCTGGCCGAGCGGCGTATCGCCAAGCCATCGGATGCCGTCAATCCCGGCGAAATTGTGGAAGCCCGGATTATTGAGATGCGCTCGGATGAGCGTAAGATGACCCTGTCTATTCGCCGCGTTCTGGAGTCTACCGCCGCACAGCCCTATGTGCCGGAGCCGGAAACAGCGGGCGGCGGACGCGGACGCGAGCCGCGCGGCGGGCGGGGTGACCGTGATGGCCGTCCCGTCGTCGGCGGTGAGCGCGAAGGCGGCGTAGTCAGCCCGCCCCGTGAGCGTCCCCGGCGCGAGCGCAGCGGTGGCGGGAGCAGCCGCGGAGGCCGCGACACCGGTTACGGCAGCGATACGGAAGACGATTACAAAGAGTTCAAAAATTACCGTGCGGCCCAGCGCGAAGAAACATTCGGCACCAGTCTGGCGGATGTTTTCGGAGAGCATTTCGGCAATTTGGGTGCGCCGGAAGCCGAGCCTGCGGCGGCTGAACCCGCTGCCGCCGAAGGGGAAGCTGAGAAAGAGTAAGTGATACCAAAAGCCCCTGCATGATGCAGGGGCTTTTTTCTTGCAAGGCGTTATGAAAATTTTCGGCATCACCGGCGGTATTGCCACCGGCAAAAGCACTGTGACGCAGATGCTGGCTGACGAAGGGGCGCTGACGGTCAGCGCGGACGCCATTGCCCGCGCCCTCCTCGCGCCGGGAACAGACACGACGCGGGCCGTTCTAGCCGCGTTCCCTGGCAGTGCCGATACGCAGGAACAGTCAGATACGCAGGAACAGTCAGATACGCAGGAACAGTCAATTGATCGCCGCGCTTTGGCCCATCTCATCTTCGCCGATCCTGCGGCACGCACCCGGCTGGAAGCGCTCACCCACCCGGCCATCATTGCGGCTTTGCAGTCTCAGATTTCAGAATGGCGAAGTGGCGGGCCGGGGATCGCCGTCGCCGAAATCCCGCTGTTGTATGAGGCCGATCTGGAATGGCTTGTGGATGCAGTAGTCGTGGTCGCTTGTGCGGAAACGACTCAAATTGCGCGCCTGCGCGCGCGCCTCGGACTCGACGCAGCAGAAGCTCAGCGTCAAATCGCCGCCCAGTGGCCCCTCGCTCAAAAAATTGACCGTGCGGATGTTGTCATCACGACCGACACCGATTTGGAAGATACGCACCGACAAGTGCAGAGGTTTTGGGATTTGCTATGACACATCAAGGGTTTACGCTCTGGCTGACCGGGCTTTCGGGATCGGGAAAATCCACCCTGACCGGGCAACTGGCCGGGCTTTTTCGGGAACGCGGCTACCAGGTAGAACTGCTGGATGGCGATGAAGTCCGCACCCACCTTTCCAAAGGGCTGACGTTCAGCAAGGAAGACCGGGACATCAATGTCCGCCGCATTGGCTACGTCGCCCGCCTGCTGGCCCGCAATGGCGTGATTGTCCTGACGGCGGCCATTTCGCCCTACCGGGACGTGCGCGGCGAAGTCCGGGCCGAGCATAATGTGGACGGCGTGCCGTTTGTGGAAGTCTACGCCCAGGCCAGTCTGGAAGCCTTGTCGGAGCGGGATGTCAAAGGCCTTTACAAGAAGGCGCTGGCTGGGGGAATCCCGCACTTCACCGGCGTGTCCGACCCTTATGAGCCGCCGCTTACCCCGGAAGTCACCGTCCACACCGACCGGGATAGCGTTGAGCAGTCGGTGACGCAGATTTGGGAAGAATTGGAGCGGCGCAGTTTGATTGATAGCCGATGACAGAAAAAAGAGAACCAGATATGGTTCTCTTTTTCAGGTGGTAGCCCGTAGGGGAGTCGAACCCCTCTCTAAAGCGTGAAAAGCTCTTGTCCTAACCGATGAACGAACGGGCCATAAGTGAGAGTGTCATCCAGCGAGATAGCTTCTGACAAATCTTTGTATTTGACGCATAAAGCTGGCAAGTGCCATAGATTTGCAGGTTGCCCTTTTTGCCGCCGCTCGCGCGGCTGACTGCAATACTTGTCCTATGAAACTGTGTTTCCGGCAGGCCGGTTATCTCCTGCCAATAACTCTCCGCGGCTTCCACAGAAAGCCCCGGATGCAAATGCAAACCACAGCGTAGCGAAGCGGCTGGAATACCGATCATCAGAAAGAAGTCTTTGGCTTTCCGAATAACGCGCGGATCGCAGTTTGCCAGACATAAATCATTCTGTTTGGTCTTGCTGCCCTCGCCGATGTAGAGTGCCAGCCCGAACATAAACTGCGGGTCTTGCGACAAAATCGCGTATTCTGCTTCCGCCTCTCGGTGATACTGCGCCCAGCGATCATCTCGCCGGATTCGCATACTGCGGCTGAACTTTTCGCGGCCTGCGCGAAACTTACTCGAAAGACAGGCAATCTGTTCGTCTGTCAGCGGGATGTCGCGCAGCCACACGCTGAATGTGCCTTTAGAGACGCCGACTTCTCGCAGTATGTCGCTGTAACTCCAGCCCTGCCCGCGCAATTCCCGCGCTTTTTGCTTTTCCGCAGACCTCATGCCTACGCGCGCCTTCCTGGCCCGGAAAATATTGGAACACGCTGGTTATACCCAAAACGCCCGGCTTTTGTCAACTCTTTACGGAGACGACAAAAGCCGGGCGTTTTTACTTAAAGTGCGCTGGCAGCTACCGGGCGAGGGCCGCGGTTCGCATCTGGTAGGGCAGGACCCGGCGCGCGCCGGCGTAATGCGCCTGGTAGTAGCGGTCACTCAGGTGGTCCATGCGAACGCCTTTGTGCGAGTTGGCGGCATGGACAAACTCACCACCGCCGACATAAATGCCGACATGAGAAATGCCGCGCTTGTAGGTGTTCTTGAAAAAAACTAAATCGCCGGGCCGAAGCTGTCCATCCGGGATTTTAGCGCCGTGATCGTACTGCTCGGTCGCTGTTCGGGGAAGGGCAACGCCGCTGGCCGCACCGAGGATGTAGCGAACGAAGCCGGAGCAGTCGAAGCCGGAACGCGATGTGCCGCCCATAACATAACGGGTTCCACGGAAGGCATAAGCGGCTTGGACGACGCTGCCGCTGTGCAGGGCTTTCGTCTGTGCCTGGGTCTTTGCCAGTCGAGCCTGATGGGCAGCCGCGGAAAATGTGGAATGGGCGTAGCCGATGTGGGCGGAGAGGAAGGTGGCCGCACAGGTCGCAACAGTGGTCAGCAAGAACAAAGGGCGGCGCGTGCAGTGGCCAGAGGCCAGGGTCATCCGGTTAAAATTAAATCGCAGCAAAAGCAAGAATTCCTTTCGCGTATCTGTTTCGTTTAGTGTCAAAATGAGCGGCTGTCAATTCGTGCAATATTTCACAACCAAACTATCTTAACATACTTTCGCGGATTTTGCAAGTTTGATGGGCCTTGCAGGAAACATTCACGCCCTTACCGAATAGGGCGGCATGGCAACTACAGACAAAGAACGTGCACGAATGGAAGACATGCGGCAGAAGCGGCCGGGAGCGGACTGGCGGCGCTGGGGACCCTATATCTCCGAGCGAGCCTGGGGAACAGTGCGCGAGGATTATTCCCCGGATGGCCGCGCCTGGGACTTTTTGCCCCATGACTGGGCGCGCTCCAAAGCTTACCGCTGGAATGAAGACGGATTGGCCGGCATCTGCGACAGCGCGCAAAAGCTGTGCTTCGGTCTGACTCTCTGGAACGGCCAGGATGCCATTCTCAAAGAGCGGCCGTTTGGCTTGTCCGGGCCAGAAGGCAATCACGGCGAAGACGTCAAAGAATATTATTTTTTTCTGGACAATACGCCCAGCCACTCTTATATGAAATGGCTGTATAAATATCCCCAGAAAGCGTTTCCCTATGAAGATTTAGTTCAAACGAACGCAGCGCGCTCCAGGCACGACCCGGAATACGAGCTGCTGGACACGGGCATCTTTGCCGAAGACCGTTACTGGGATGTGACGGTGGAATATGCCAAAGCCTCGCCCGATGACATTTTGATTCAGATCACTGCCGAAAACCGGGGGCCGGAAGCTGCGACTCTGGAGGTTTTGCCGACGCTCTGGTTTCGCAATTGCTGGGCCTGGGGATGGGACAATCCCAAGCCCAATTTGAAGCGCGGGCCGGGGCCGGGCGCTGTCGTGGAAGCCGCCCAGCCGGAACTGGGGCAGCTATATCTGCTCTGCGAAGGGCAGCCCGATCTGCTGTTTACAGACAATGAAACCAACAGCAAGCGGCTTTATGGGGTTTCTCAAAACTCGACGCCTTATGTCAAAGATGGGTTTCACGAATACCTCGTGGATGGCATTCAAGGGGCGATCAATCCGGCTCAAACTGGTACAAAAGCGTGTGCGCGTTACCGGCTGACCGTGGAAAGCGGCCAGTCAGCGACTGTCCGCCTGCGCTTGACCGATCAGGTACTGGCGCCAGACCCCTTTGGCGCGGGCTTTGCCCAGGTGCTGGCGGCACGCATTGCCGAGTCGGATGAATTTTATAGCTCCATCGGCTCGGCGGAACTCTCGCCTGATGCCCGGCTTGTCATGCGTCAGGCCTTCGCCGGGCTGCTCTGGTCTAAGCAGTTCTATAAATATGATGTCGTCCACTGGCTGGACGGCGACCCGGCCACACCGCCGCCTCCTGCGGCGCGGCAGACAGGCCGCAACCACGACTGGCGGCATCTCAACGCCAATGATATTATTTCCATGCCTGATACCTGGGAATATCCCTGGTTTGCCGCCTGGGATTTGGCGTTCCACTGCATTCCGCTGGCTGTGATAGACTCGCAGTTTGCCAAAGACCAGCTTTTGCTGCTCGGCCATGAATGGTATCAGCATCCCAATGGGCAGCTCCCCGCTTACGAATGGGCCTTCGGAGATGTCAATCCGCCCGTGCAGGCATGGGCGGCCCTGCGCGTCTACCAGATTGAAGGCCGCGTCCTCGGCACCGACGGCGACTTTCAGTTTTTGGAAAAAATCTTCCATAAGCTGCTGATGAACTTTACTTGGTGGGTCAACCGCAAGGACGCTGAGGGGCGAAATGTTTTTCAGGGCGGCTTTCTGGGCTTGGATAATATCGGCCTCTTTGATCGCAGCCAGCCTCTGCCGACGGGGGGCTATTTGGAGCAGTCCGATGGCACGTCCTGGATGGCGATGTTCTGCCTGAACATGCTGTCGATTGCTTTAGAGCTGACCCGCCATGATCCAACCTACGAAGACATGTGCACGAAATTCTTTGAGCATTTTGTTTACATTGCTCATGCCATGAATTCTATGGGGACAGCGGACATAGATTTGTATGATGAGCAGGACGGCTTTTATTATGACGTTCTGCACCGGCCTGATGGAACCAGTGAATTCCTGCGTGTCCGCTCTTTGGTCGGTCTTATTCCGCTGCTGGCGGTGGATACGATGGATGAGGCCCAAATGGCGGCGCTGCCCGATTTTCAGCAGCGTATTGCCTGGTTTTTATCCAACCGGCCTGAGCTTGTCAAAAATGTTGCCGATCTGTGCGAATCCGGCCACCACGACCGCCGCCTGCTTTCTATCGTCGACCCGGAGCGCCTCCGCGCCTTGCTGACCCGGATGCTGGACGAGACCGAATTCCTTTCCCCACACGGTATTCGCGCCATTTCACGCTTTCACAAAGATCACCCGGTCGTGATGAACGTCAATGGCGTGGAGTACCGCGTGGACTACGAACCTGCCGAGTCCACCACGGGCCTGTTCGGCGGCAATTCCAACTGGCGTGGCCCGGTCTGGTTCCCGATCAACTACCTGCTGATTGAAGCCCTGCAAAAGTTTGATTATTATCTCGGCCCCGACTTCACCGTGCCGTTCCCAACTGGCTCCGGCCAGAACCTGTCGCTCGGTCAGGTCGCCGCCGAACTGTCTCGCCGCCTCACTCGAACGTTTCTGCGCGACGATAATGGCCGCCGCCCGGTTTACGGCGGCACAGAAACGTTTCAGACCGATCCGCACTGGCGTGACCTGCTGATGTACTTTGAATATTTTCACGGCGACAACGGTGCGGGCCTCGGTGCAAGCCACCAGACGGGCTGGACGGGACTGGTGGCCAAGATGATTGAGCAAAGCGGAGAGTGATACCGTTCGGGTATACTGTTTCGGGGATTTGATTCATGCAGGCTCCGAAGTCGGAAACCGAAGAAGCGCGTCTGGCGGCTCTGTATACCTATGACATTCTTGATATGCCTCGCGAAGAGGAGTTCGAGGAAGTCACCCGGCTCATTGCCCGCATCTGCGATGTGCCGATTGCGACTATTACGCTGGTGGATCGGGACCGGCAATGGTATGTGTCCGAGGTAGGGATCGGAATGCGCGAGACGCCCCGCGACATTTCCTTTTGCGCCCATGCGATTTTGCAGCCCGGATTGCTGATCGTGCCGGACGCGCAAAAAGACGCGCGGTTTGCGGACAATCCGGTCGTCACTGGTGATCCGCACCTGCGTTTTTATGCCGGTTCGCTGCTGACCACCCCTGAAGGACAGCCGCTGGGAACACTCTGCGTTCTGGATTTCAAGGCGCGGGAGCTAACCGACGAGCAAAAAGACATCTTGCAGGTGCTGGCCGGCCAAGTGATGAAGCAGTTGGAACTGCGCCGTCTTTTGCGGCAGCAGGCCAAAATCATGGCGGAAAAAGAGGTCGCACAGACACTTCTGGCGGCGGCTTATGCCCATGAAAAGAAAATTGCAGAGACTTTGCAGCGCTCCCTGCTGATGCCGGGTGACGAAATGGACTTTCCCGGCCTGTCGGTTGCCCCGCTCTATGAAGCCGCCTGGAGCGAGGCGGATGTCGGCGGCGATTTCTATGATGCGTTTGCTCTGGGCGATGGCAAGGTAGCTCTGGTGGTCGGCGATGTTGCGGGCAAAGGGCTGGAAGCGGCGGCTCGCACGGCGGAAGTGAAATACGCCCTGCGCGCGTTCCTGCTGGACCATCCTGCTCCGGCTGAGACGCTTCGCCGATTGAATGATTTCCTTTGCCGCTTCCACGATTTTGCTGTCGAGGCCAGCCCCCGTTTTGTCGTGATGGCGCTGGGTGTTCTGGACGCGCGTACCGGGGAAGCGACTTTTTCGTTTGCCGGGTCTGAACCGGCACTTGTGCTGCGGGAGGCGGGTTTGGCGAAGCAAAAATCCCTGCCGGGCCTGCCGCTGGGAGTGCACTCTGAAGAAGTTTATCAAACGCTGACCTGGCAGATGGATTTCGGCGACATTTTACTGCTCGCGACTGACGGTTTGACGGAAGCACGCGAGGGCAATAATTTCCTCGGTGTCGAGGGCCTTATTCGGATAGCCGATGACGCGCAGAGGCAGAACTCGCTGCGTGAGACCGGCACAGAGATCATGCAGCGGGTCAAAGCCTTTGCCGGTGGCTCCCTGCGTGATGATGCCTGCCTGCTGCTGGCGCAGCGAGTAAAGCAAATGGATTAATCTGCCGCAGTGATATTTCTGTCGGCTTTTTCCCATTTGGCTTCCGCCACTGCCCATTGCTCCGGTGTCATCGCTTTCTTTTCTTCTTCTCTCGCGTCCAGAGTTGCCAGTCGCGCCTGCAAGGCATGGAAGTATTCCAAACCGTTGCGGCAGCGCGGGCAGCCCGCGACATGCTGAGTGGTAAACCAGCGCGGAATGCCTGTCAGGCTGTCATCGGCCAGCGCGGATACCAGGCCGGTCATGTGGCGGCATGGTTTCAAGTCATGGGGGTCATGCGCGAACATAGTTTCTCCTAAAGAATAAGGCGTTTGCGGCGAGCGTAATCCTGAAGACGATCATAAAGCAGCATTCTGGCGCGCGCCAGGCGAGAGCGCACGGTTCCAATTGGAATTTTGAGAACTTTGGCCGCTTCCGCGTATTCCAAACCCTCCATGTCTACTAGAACCACGCAGACGCGCATTGTCTCCGGCAGGCTTGCCAGGGCCGCTTCCAGTTCCTCGTCCAGCGTCGCCGCCATCAGGGCCTGTCCCGGCACATCGGCAGCCGGGGCATGTGTTTCCGCTGGGCCGCTCTCGCCGGAGGCAGTCAGCGTGTCCAGGTCTACCCCGGCATCCCATTTGCGGCGGCGATTGTAATCGTTGATGAACAGATTGGTCAATATCCGCAGCAGCCAGGGCCAGGGCGTCGCGCTGTCCTCGCGAAACCGTCCGGCGGCAAATGCTTCATAAGCGCGCAGCAGCGCATCCTGCATCAAGTCCTGCGCCCGATCATCATCGCCTCGGCAAAGGCGGCGGGCGGCCCGGAGCAGGTTTCCTTCCTGTGCGCGCGCCAGAGCGCCGAATGCCACGCGGCGTGCCGTCTGCTCTGCGTTCCCGATGTCCGGCCTTTGATTCATGCCTACCTGCTTTTTCCTTTTTTCCTGCTGCCTGGTTTACAACTGAGCGTCCGGGGAAAGTTCCGTTTCGTCGATAGAATAAGTGGCGCAGGTCAACCATGCCTGGATTTGAGGTAAACTAGAGGCGGATTGTAATTGTGCGAGGATATTGTGACAAAGACTGACATTTCTCCCGAAGAGCTGGAAACCTGCCTGCGTGTCTTGCAGCGGATTTCCGATTCCCACGGAACCATTCGCCGCAGCGACCGGCTTAACAGCCTGGTTTCCAAAATCTACCGGGAAGGCAAGCGGCGCGACCTTCACGACGAGCGGCGCCGTCAGGAGGCAGAAGATCGCCGGACGCAGGCGACGACAGCGATGGTGCAGTTGCAGCGGGATGCTCTTGCGGCCACTGCGCTGCCCCCGCCACCTTCGGCCATGCCGCTCCGCTTAAACCGCCCGGAGTGCTGTTATATTTGCAAAGAAGATTATACGGAAGTTCATTTTTTCTACCACCTGCTTTGCCCTAAATGTGCCGAGTTCAACTACCGGATGCGCCACCTTCATGCGGATTTAACCGGACGCACGGCGCTGGTCACGGGCGGGCGCGTCAAGATTGGTTTTCAGACTGTGCTGCGCCTGCTGCGCGACGGGGCAAAAGTCATCGTGACGACCCGGTTCCCTCAGACCGCCGCACGCCGCTTCTTTGCGGAAGCCGATTCTGCTGAGTGGGCGGGACGCTTGCAGTTATACGGCCTGGACCTGCGAAATATTCCTGCGGTGGAGGAGTTTGCGCGTCACCTGCGGCAGACTGAACCCTTTCTGGACATTGTCATTCACAATGCCGCACAGACAATCCGCCGCCCGACTGGCTTCTACGGAGAGCTGATTGCTCAGGAGCAAAGCCCGCCTGAGTCGCTTCCAGACGGCGCGCGCCGCCTGGTCGCGCAGGGTGCGCCGTCTACGCTGGCCGTGTCGGACAGCTCGCTGCTCCTGCCTGCCGTGCTGGGCGATGTGACGGACGTTCTTCCGGCAGATGCGCTGGAAGACAACGAGGAGCGCGCGGACTCACGCACGACCAATAGCTGGCTGCTGCGGCTGGACGATGTCAGTGCGCCGGAAATGCTGGAAGTGCAGCTTGTCAACTCCGTCGCTCCGTTTCTGCTGAATAGCCGCCTGAAAGCGCTGCTGATGCGCTCTCCCTTTTCGCGCCGCTTTATCGTGAACGTGTCGGCAGTGGAGGGACAATTCCGCCGCCACAAAACCGTGTTTCACCCGCACACGAATATGGCAAAGGCAGCCCTGAACATGATGACTCGCACGTCCGGCGAAGATTATGCCAAAGACGGCATTTATATGAATAGCGTGGACACCGGCTGGGTCACCGATGAAAATCCGACGCCCCGGCGGATGCGGAACCAGGAAGAATTAGGCTTTTTCCCGCCGCTGGATATTGTGGACGGCATGGCGCGTATTTACCATCCCATTGCACAGGGGATTACCGAGCCACAGGAGCCGCTGTTCGGCTTGTTCCTGAAAGACTACGCCGCCTGTCCCTGGTAAACCGTGCGCCGGCATAATGCCGGCAGGCAACAGGCGAGGGAATGAATTCCTCTCGCTTCCTATTATTCGTCCTGCGGACGGCAAACGGTTATCTTTCGTCCGAAGGGCGTTCATCATGGAGCGAGAGGAATTCATTCCCTCGTGACTTGTTCCTCACACCGCAGCCGTAAGAATCCCACGCATTTATGCTATAATAGCGCAAGAACTTTCCGGCAGTTGCCACCTGTTCTCCCCCGCTCACAGGAGTCACACACTTAATATATTGGAAACACTATGATTGACTTGTTCCGGCGCTTATCGGGCCGTTTTTCACGCGATATGGGCATTGACCTCGGCACGGCAAACACGCTGGTGCATGTGCAGGGCCGAGGGATTCTGCTGCGCGAGCCAAGCGTAGTCGCCGTCAACAAGCTGACCAATCAAGTGATTCAGGTCGGTGAGGAAGCCAAGCGAATGCTGGGGCGCACTCCCGGCAGCATTGTCGCCATTCGTCCCCTCAAAGATGGCGTCATCGCCGATTTTGACCATACCGAGCGGATGCTGCGTTACTTTATTGAGAAAGTGCATCGCCGCAAAGGATTTTTCCACCCGGTCGTTGTGGTCGGCATTCCCTCCGGCATTACCGAAGTCGAGCGCCGCGCGGTCATTGAAGCCACCAAAAAAGCCGGGGCTAAAGAAGCGTATTTGATTGAAGAGCCGATGGCAGCCGCCATCGGGGCCGGGCTGCCGGTGTCCGAGCCGATTGGGTCCATGATCGTAGACATCGGCGGCGGCACCTCCGAAGTGGCTGTGATCTCTCTGGGAGCGATGGCAGCCTCCAAATCGATCCGCGTCGCGGGCGATGAGATTGACGAAGCCATTATTGCGTATGTCCGCCAGACGTTCAACCTGTTTATCGGCGACCGCACGGCGGAAGAGTGCAAGATTACCATCGGTTCTGCGTTTCCTCTAGCGCAGGAAACCTCCATGGAGATTCGCGGGCGAGACCTTTTAAGCGGTCTGCCCTGCTCCACCATCATTACCTCGGAGCAGGTGCGGGAAGCGATTGCCGATCCCATCCATCAAATTGTGCAGGCGGTCAAAGAAACGCTGGAAGACACGCCCCCGGAATTGTCTGCCGACATCATGGACAGCGGCATTGTGCTGGCCGGCGGCGGGGCGCTTTTGCGCGGATTGGACCGGCTGATTTCACGGGAAACCGGGATGCCGGTACATATCGCTCCCGATCCGCTTTCCTGCGTTGTGCTGGGGACAGGCAAGTTTCTGGACGAAGCCCAGCGCAGCGGCGCGCTGCGAAATGTACTGCTCACGGAGACGCGGCTGGGGCATTATTCGCTGGTGGGAAGGTAAACGCGCGTGCGGCTGGAGCGTGACAACCGGCGCGGCGGCTCTTTGCTGCTGACCTTGCTGCTGTGCGGTCTGCTGACAGCTTTCCATGCGCGGGCCGGGCGCAGCGGGCAGGCCGATCCCATCTCAGCAGCGATCCATGACCGGGGATTGGTGCCGGCGCAAGTGGCGGCGGCGCATCTGGGTGAGTGGTGGCGCAGCCATATCGGGGCGATGTTTGACGGGCCGCATTTGGCTCGGCAGAACGGCGAACTTCAGGCCCGAGTGATGGCGCTGACTGCCCAAAACAAAGTGTTGTTTTCCGAGCAGGCGGAAAACATTCGCCTGCGCGGTCTGCTCGGCTTTCAGCAGCGCTCTTCCCGGCCTTTGCTGGCTGCGGAAGTGATTGCCCTCAAGCCTTCCACTCTCTCCGATACCCTGACCCTCAATTGCGGCAGCGCGCTGGGCGTCCACCCGCATTCCATTGTAGTCGCTCCCAACGGCGCGTTGGTCGGACAGGTGCTTGACGTGTCTCCCGGCGCCTGCGACGTGCTTTTGCTGACCGATTCTTTGAGCAGTGTCGGCGCTCTGGTGCATAACCATACGCCGCGCGGCCCCCTGGGGCTTTGCCAGGGAGACGGGCAGGGGCATCTGCGCGTTATTTACTTGATGAGCGATGCCCGGCTCCAGCCCGGCGACGCCGTGACGACTTCGGGCCTGGGTGGTGTTTTTCCTAAAGCCCTTCCCATTGGCGCGGTTGATACGGTTGCGCCGGACAAAGCCCGCTCCTTGCAAACCGCGCTGCTGCGCCCTTCGGCGGATTTTAATCACCTGGACGAAGTATTTGTGGTTCAGGATGCCTTGCCTCCTGTCGCCGCGCCGCCGATTTCAACCCCTGCTGTTTCTTCTCCTGCGGCTTCGCCGGGAGCTTAACTCCATGAGTTCGGCGCGTCATTTTTTGATCGTAGCTTTGCTGCTCTGGGGAGCGGCGGTCGCGCAGGGGCGTCTGGCCCATGCCATGAGTGTGGGCGGCGCCCAGCCGGATTTTCCGCTGATTGTTCTTTCCTGCGGAGCGCTGCTTGTCGGCAGTGCCGGCGGAGCCTGGCTTGGTTTTTGGGCGGGGCTGCTCGCTGCGGTTTCTTTTCCGCCGGCCTACGGCAGCTTGTTTGTCAGCCGCATCGCCGCTGGAGCGTTTGCCGGCGGTATCGGGGGAAATCTGATCCGCAGTCATTTCCTCGTTCCTTCTTTGCTGACACTGGCCGGGACACTGCTGGCAGAGCTTTTGACGACTTTCATGTCTCCGGGATACGCCATTCATCACCCGCGCCACTGGGCGATAATGCTGGGCGGCGAGCTGCTTTATAACAGCCTTTTGGCTTTTCCCATTGCCCTGCTTCTGCGCGGGCTGCGTGTCGGCCAGGGGCCGGAAGACCCCCGATTCAGCGGACGGGTATCCTGAGTGTGTGCATCTGCCGATAATCGGGGAATAGATTACTGAAGGGAATTGAGAACCATGCCAGAGACAATGGAGACGACGGCAGAGACTACCGCAGTTAAAGAAAAACCGAAAGAGGAAATGAACCCATACCAGATTGCCCTGCGGCAACTGGATCATGTGGCGGGGCTGCTCAAGCTGGATGATGATGTTCACGCCATTCTGCAAAAGCCCAAACGCGAATTGACCGTGCATTTCCCCGTGCAGATGGAAGGCAACGGAACAAAGATGTTCACGGGTTACCGGGTGCAGCACAATACCAGCCGGGGGCCGGCCAAAGGCGGCCTGCGCTTTCACCCGGAAACCGACCTGGACGAAGTGCGCGCCCTTGCCATGTGGATGACCTGGAAATGCGCCATCGTCAATATCCCGTTTGGCGGCGCGAAAGGCGGCGTTGTCTGCGACCCTGCCGCCCTGACCCGCGCTGAGCTGGAAGATTTGACCCGGCGCTATACCACCGAGATCAGCATTTTAATCGGTCCTGATAGTGACATTCCCGCGCCGGATGTCGGCACGAACGGGCAGATCATGGCTTGGCTGATGGATACGTATTCCATGCACGCCGGCCACACCGTCCCCGCTGTTGTCACCGGCAAGCCTGTTTCCATCGGCGGCTCAGAAGGGCGCATTGATGCGACCGGGCTGGGCGTGGTGCTGGTGACGGAAGAAGCATTCAAGCAAAGAAACTGGCAGATGGAAGGCGCGACGATTGCGGTGCAGGGCTTCGGCAATGTCGGGAGCGCGGCCGCCCGGATTTTCCACAAGCGCGGCGCGAAAGTCGTGGCTGTCTCGGATGTGCGCGGCGGCATCATCAATCCGCATGGCTTAGATATTCCTGCTCTGGCCGCGTATGTCAAGCGCACTGGCTCCGTCGCCGACTTTCCCGAATCCGAGTCGGTGTCCCACCAGGAAATTTTGGCAACACAGTGCGACGTGCTGGTTCCTGCGGCTCTGCAAGGGCAAATCACAGGCGCGAACGCGGAAAACATTCGGGCGCGCATGGTGGTGGAAGGGGCGAACGGTCCGACCACGCCGGAGGGAGATGCGATACTTGGCAGCCGGGGCATTCTGCTGGTTCCTGACGTTCTCGCCAATGCCGGTGGTGTCACGGTATCCTACTTTGAATGGGTGCAGGACATCCAGTCGTTTTTCTGGAGCGAATCGCAGGTCAATGCCCGTCTGGCCCGGATCATGCGGCGCGCTTTTGCGGAAGTTTGGGCGGCGGCGGAAATCCATCGGGTAGACTTACGCACCGCCGCCTATATGGTGGGGGTTGCCCGCGTCGCTGAAGCGACTCTGACGCGCGGTATTTATCCCTAAAAAGTGCCTGGAGCGTCTGGGCTGCCCATGTTTATCTGGACATGATCCGCCGTCAAGACACCGGCGGCATCCGATAGCCCGCTGGCTGACAGGTGATCTCCTGCTTTGAGGTCGCCCAAAGTTTCACTGATTGTTTTACCGACTTTCAGGCTCGGCGCGGCGGTGATTGTGAGCGAAGTCGTGTTCGAAACGGCAATGGTCAGCGGGCTGAGGCGGGTAATCTTCCCGGACGCCTGTGCAGATGCGGCGGCTGCACCAACGCTTGGCCCTCCATTTGGCCCGCCCATGCCAAAGGGACTGGGGCCACC
This sequence comes from Capsulimonadaceae bacterium, assembly GCA_965277095.1. GTDB lineage: Bacteria > Armatimonadota > Armatimonadia > Armatimonadales > Capsulimonadaceae > JANXMY01. The sequence continues at coordinate 206,559 of OZ255718.1, read as the reverse complement.
GAACGGACTGCTGGAAACTGTGCTGGTTTCATCCCCGGCGGTGATTTGTGACGCCGCAATTCCGGTCGGCACTCCGTGTACCTGTACCCGGTCGCCTATCTTCAGCTCGGACAGGCTGACTTGTATCTGGGCTAAAATCCGGGTTTTTCCTGTGAGCTTGACTGTCTGCCCGGTCGCTTCTCCTGGCTGGGGCGTGAGGGTGATGGTTTCCGCGGCAGCATCTACTGTGCCGATTTTCCCAAATGCAAACGCCATCATGCCGCTTGGCCCGCCGAATGGCCCGCCGGGCGGATTTGGCCCGCCGCCAAACTGTCCGCCGGGTGCCATTCCCCCTGGCCCGCCGGGAAAGGGCTGCCCGCCAAACTGCGCCCAGGCCGCTGTTGCCAGAGTGGTTCCTGCCGCCAGCGCCGTCATCAGAATCTTCATTTTATGCTGCATCTGCGTGTTTCCTCCTGCGCCTTTATACGGGGCTTTCCGGGGATTTGTTCTCCTGTCCCCGCGTGCATCAGGTATAATGATGCCATGAAAGCGCTGCTTGCCAGTCCGCGCGGGTTTTGCGCCGGAGTAGACCGGGCGATTGATGTGGTGGAGGAAGCCCTGGAAATCTTCGGCGCGCCGGTTTATGTCCGGCATGAAATCGTTCACAACGAACATGTTGTGGAGCGGCTGCGCCGCCGGGGCGCGATTTTTACGGACAATCTGGCCGAAGTTCCCGACGGCAGTGTTCTGATCTTCTCCGCGCATGGCGTTGCGCCCATTGTTCGCGAAGAAGCCATAGCGCGCCATCTGCGGGTGATTGATGCCACCTGTCCCCTGGTCACCAAAATCCACCTGGAGGTGCATAAATTCCTCAAGCGCGGCTATGGGATTTTCTACATCGGACATAAAGGCCATGTGGAGACCGAAGGCACGCTGGGCGAAGCGCCGGGAAGGCTGCATCTGGTCTGCGATGTGGGTGATGTGGCCGCGCTGCCGGAGCCGCCGGAAGAGAAACTGATTTACTTGACGCAAACCACGCTTTCTATTGATGAAACGCAAGGAATTGTGGATGCTCTGCGCGCCCGTTTTCACCGGCTGGAAAATCCGCCCACCGGCGACATCTGCTATGCGACGCAGAACCGGCAGGACGCCATCAAAGTTATTGCCCCGCAAAGCGATGTGGTGCTGGTCATTGGCTCGCAGACTTCCTCCAATACTAAATCGCTGCGCCAGGTCGCCGAAATGCTCGGAGCCAGAGCATTTCTCATCGGCGGGCGCGAGGACATCACCGATGTCATGCTGTCCGGGGCGCAAACGATTGGGGTCACCAGCGGGGCCAGCGCGCCTGAAGACCGTGTCCAGGGTGTTTTGGAAGAGCTGGCGCTGCGCGGCGTGACGCGCGTCGAAGAGCTGAAAGTGCGTGATGAAGACATGACCTTCACGCCGCCCCGTGAGATGAAGCTGCTGCGGATGGCCTATGCTTCTTCTAATGCTTATGCTTCTCCCAAATAAGATTGCCCTGGTGACAGGCGCCGGGCGCGGGATTGGCGCAGTGATTGCCCGCCGATTTGCCGCCGAAGGCGCCACGGTTGTGGTGCATTATCGCCGCAGCCGGGAGCCGGCGGAGCGGCTGGCGTCGGAAATCGGCGGCGCGGCCCTGGCCGCTGATCTCACCGATCCGGGGGCGACCGAAGCTATGGTGGCTGACGCGCTTTCGCGCTTTGGGCGTGTGGACATACTGGTCAACAATGCGGCTTCCTTTGCCGCCGATTTATCCTTTGAAAAAGCTTCCTGGAACGACTTTCGGGCCGAGTTTGACGGCGTCGTGGGGGCAACGGTCAATCCGACCCGTGCTGTCATTCCTGCCATGAAAGCGCAGGGTGGGGGACGCATCATCAATTTTGTGGCGACGCTGCTTCAGCGGCCTGCTGCCGAATATGTGGTACACACCACTGCGAAAAGCGCGCTTGTCGGCCTCACCCGCACTCTCGCGCGTGAGCTGGGGCCGCATGGGATCACAGTCAACATGGTGTCACCCGGCATGACCTTGACCGAGTATTCCCAAAACCTGCCGGAGCCGGTCAAAGAGCGCATCGCCGCGCTGACGCCCCTGCGCCGCCTGGCGACTGCCGACGATGTGGCGGGAGTGGTTCTTTTTTATGCTTCCCCATTAGCCGGGTTCGTTACTGGGGCCAATCTCGCGCCGGATGGCGGTCTGGCAGTGCTTTAACCGTCGCATCGTCTTTCTCCTTGCAGAAAACTGGTATTTATTGACGGGAATCGCTTGATTGTTTCACTTTGGCACGATTCTTGCAGTTTATTCACAGTGCGGTGCATTGCTTTTTCCTCACCGCAGGCACTTGTGCTTCAAAATTAAGAACCGCGCGTCTCTAAAAGACGCGCATTGGATGTCTGTCTGGTATAATGACGTTGCTCTTTCTATTTACCGACATGCAGACCCTTCGCACCCGCGCACAATCCTCCCCGATTGAGCATCTCGCCGGAGTGCTGGAAAGGAGAGAACAGAAGGGAGACGGTCGTCAGTGGCGAAGCTCATGCTGTTGGAGCGGCGACTCTGACTCCATCATGCTCCAATTTATGACACAAAAATGTTGCTTTACTGTAGGCGCAAATTATCTTGATGCAGGCATCATGAAAGGTAGAAACTCGATATGACACGAACCACTTCAATTTTAGGAGCCGCTGCACTGCTGGGCCTCGTCGCAGCCCCCAGCTTTGCCGGCACCGTCTCGGTTGTTAAAAACAATACCGACCAGGAGAATGCCTCCGACTACAAGGATGTAAAAACTTCAGGCGCCATGATGGCCGGCACCACAGCGACCGTCTCCTATGTTGGCGGCGCCACCCAGACCTATACCTGGGCGGCTATTCCTGCTGACGGCTCGACGGCTGGCGGCGTTAGCGGCGGCGGCTTCTCGCTGGAAGTTAAAGGCGCGGATACCTACAATGATCCGTTTACCCTGATGAATTCCGGCACGCCCATCACCAACATCTTCCTGGACGGCTTTCCCGGCAACACGCTGTTCGACTCGACGAACCCGTCCCCCGGCACTGCCGGCTCTCCCGGCGAAGACTTCAAAGTCGTCTCCGGCGGCGCGCCGTACAACATCACGGCAACCTACAGCGGCGAAGTGGCTATTCCCCCGAATCCCGCCGTTGGTGATGTTTATCGCTATCTCAACATAAACTTCGGTCCGAACGGGTTTACCGGAACCGGCAACAATGGATTATCTTTCCTTGCTGATACCGACACGGTAGGCCAGGTGTCAACTGTGCCGGAGCCGGCTCCGTTCACCATCGTCGGCGTTGGCGTTGTGATGATGGCGGGGCTGATCGCGCGCAAGCGCCGCAGCCTCAAAGCCTAACCTTCGGCAAAACGCAATTTATTTGCTGCCGGTGCCTTTTAAAAGGCACCGGCAATTTTTTATATCTGGCACAGTGGAAATTCAAGGAGGAGGGAATTAGAAGAAAAGGCGGTAGGCAATGTCAAGCTGCTGGATTCGCAGATTTTGCCCATAAAAGCCTTCCGCATTGGCCGGTGTAAAGCCGTCGCCTGCCACGGGAATATTTGGGGCAAGTGGGAACGCCTGCTGACGGTAATCGTGGTAAGTGAGTTGTATGCCGGTTTTCTGGTTGAGCGCGTAATCCAGCGTTCCGGCGAGATCGCGCGATGCGGGGACGGGGAAATTGTCGTTGCGGCGCTTTTTGTTCCGATCCTGCACCGAGGCTGTCAAGCGGGGTGTGAGGCGCTGAGAAAGGCGCAGAAAGACTTCCTGGCTATTCGGGCCGGTCGGCAGGCCAAGCTCGTCGTACTGCCCTTCCTGCCACTGCGTTGCCGGAATACGTGAGCTGTAAGTGGTCGGGTCGGCAAAAGTGTATTCCGCGATCACGCTGGTTCCCGGCAGCGGCTGAAGCGCTGTGCCGATGAGATACGCAATTTTTCGCGGTGTGTGGTAGGATTGATGCCCCGGTGATTGAATGTCGTCAATCCCGAGCTGGCCGTAAACGCGCGTGTCAGGCGTGGCGGCATAGGAGAGGCCCAGGTTCAGGAAAGAATTGTAGGATTGATCCAGTCCCCGAATTTTCAGGCCGCCGATTTTCAAATCAGCGCTCTGGCCTGTATAGAAATCCGGCAGCGCGGTCACTTCCAGTGAGCGTGAACTGGAAGATTTAAATGCCTCCTGGAAATCCGCCGTCAGCCGCGAGTTGAAAGTATACTCAATGCGCCGTCCCTCAAAATACTTGCGTGTTCCATCTTCTTTAAATGTCGACACAAACTGCGTGAAACGATAATTGCGTCCCAGACGGCTGCCCAGACTGAATGGAAAAGCGACTTGAACTTGATCCAGCGCCGGCGCGTTGTCCGAAACCATCGTCACGCCCCGGTAGCCAGGCCCCCAGCGGTTGTACATTCGCCCCAGGCTGACTGTCAGACCGCGCCCGCCGTTCAGTTCCAGGTACGCTTCGTTGATCCCCGAAAAGTCATGTGCGCCGATGTCATTGGTGAAAACGCGCCGCTCATCTTCCGGCCAGTTGGACGCCGACAGGACATATCGCAGGTTGGAGCGCAGGCTGCCGAGCGCCGTCACGCGGTAAATGCCGATGGCCCCCGACCCCGGATGCTTGTCCCCGCTGGTCCGAAGGCGTGCTTCCGGCTGAACGTAGCCGCCCACCGAGGTTCCGCCATTGGTTGTGTCGGTTTCCGTCAGGTTCACGCCGTCGGCAGTTAGCTCCGGCTGCAAGTCCGCCAGGGCCGTGTGCAGGGCCGCGGCCTCTGCTTCGTCGCTCTGAACTTTGGTGAAACGCTGCGGCTCGTCCTGCACCAGATGTTCCAGCCGCCGAGCAAGCTGCTCGCGCGTGTACAGCGGCTCGCCCAAAAAATCCTCCGGCGTATCGGCGGCCCCGAACGCCTCTGCGCGTGCCAGGGTGGCAAAGGCATCCAGCAGCGCGCTGCCGCGCGGCACGATGTCGGTGGGAGCCGCCGAAACCCGTCCCGCAGCGGAAAGCAAGAGCGTGAGAAGAAGGAGATTTTTTTTCATGGCGTGGGCTGGAACAAAGAAGTCGCGGTGAGAAAATTCGCAGTGAAAGAATTCGCAGTGAAAGAATTCGCAGTGAATGGCTGGCGCTTATTGTACCTGACACGGCTTGGAGTGTCAACGAAAAACGCCGAAAGCCAGACAGTTTCGCGCTATAATAATGCAGCCGTTCTTTGGGAGAGACTGCCATGCTGAAAAACGAAACAGAGGAACCAACTATTCCCATGCCTGCCGCACAAATCCGGGTCACGCCGGAAGAGCTGGCGGCGGCGATGAGTGCACTGGAGGCAGGAAAGCAGGAAGCAGCGCATCATTTGGAAGGCACAGTCCCTATCGGGCAGGTAGTAGAGGAGATGGGCCTGGAAGCTACCCCCGAAGAAGTCTGGGCACAGGTGCAGAAGCAGCGCGCGCAGGGACAGCAGGAAGCCGCCGCGCAGGCCGAAGCCCGCCGCACGGCTGCGGTGACAAAGAAAGCCGTTGCTCGGCGCTTGGGGCGCGGCTGGCAGGAAATCAAAACCTGGGCCTGGATTTTATTCTGGTGCAGCGGCGGTGTCGGCCTGCTTTCTTCCGCCCCCCACTGGTTTCATCACGGCCCGCCGCCCGCCGGTATCCATGTGAGCGGCGACAGCGTTTCCGGCAGCTACAGCATTCAGGGAACAGGGCCGCAGCGGGATGTAGAGGTGACAGGCGACCACGATACCATTATCCTGCGCGGTGATGTCCGCAATCTCACGGTCGGCGGGGATGGTGACAGCGTGACGGTGATCGGCTCGGTGGAGGCTGTGACGGTAGATAACGACGGCAATACGGTTCACTGGACGAAGGAACTGCCGGGGAAACCTGTGCAGCCGACCATCACTGGTGACGGCAACAAGGTCGGTCTGAATGTGCCGTGACCGAAATCGGCGCGTTTTCGGGTATAATACTGCGCTATGTCTCAAACACCTACGCAGGATCACCTGCGAAACATCGCGATTATCGCGCACGTCGATCACGGCAAAACCACTCTTGTGGACGGGATGCTCAAACAGGGCGGCGTTTTTCGCGCCAATCAGGCCGTCGCAGAGCGCGTCATGGATAAAATGGACCTGGAGCGCGAACGCGGCATTACCATTGTCTCCAAGCACACGGCCATTACCTATGGCGACGTAAAAATCAACATTGTAGATACTCCCGGTCACGCAGACTTCGGCGGCGAAGTCGAGCGCGTGATGAGCCTCGTAGACGGCGTTCTGCTGCTGATTGACGCCGTCGAAGGCCCCATGCCGCAGACCCGGTTTGTGCTGTCTAAAGCCCTGCAAGCCGGCCACAAGGCCGTCGTGGTCATCAACAAGATTGACCGCCCCAACTCGCGCCTGGACTGGGTGGTAGATCAAACCTTTGACTTGTTCGTCGCCCTGGGAGCCACGGAAGAGCAGCTTGACTTTCCCATCGTCTACGCCATTGCCCTGCAAGGCACGGCGACCCTGGACCCGGAACAGCCGGGAACGGATTTGACCCCGCTGTTTGAAACCATTGTCAGCCATATCAATCCACCGACAGGCGATCCCGATGCGCCTTTGCAGCTTCGGGCGACCACACTGGATTATGACGATTATAAAGGCCGCATCGCCATCGGGCGCGTGAACGCCGGAACAGTGAAAACCGGCCAGAACATTGTCGTCGTCAACCGCGAAGGCGTTAATGTCCCCGGCAAGCTGGCCCAGGTATTTATTTATCAGGGTCTGAACCGCACCGAAGTGGATTCCGCCGAAGCGGGCGAGATCGTGGCGATTTCCGGCCTGCCGGATGTCAACATCGGCGAGACCATTGCTTCTCGTGAAAACCCGGTGGCCCTGCCGCTGATGAAAGTGGACGAGCCAACCCTGCGGATGACCTTCGGCGTCAACACGTCTCCCCTGACCGGGCGCGAAGGCCAGTGGTCTACCTCCCGTAAGCTGCGCGAGCGGCTGATGAAAGAGCTGCAAACCAATGTCGCCCTGCGCGTGGAAGACACGGACTCTGCCGACCAGTTCAGTGTTTCGGGCCGGGGGGAGCTGCATCTGGCCGTGCTGATTGAAACGATGCGCCGCGAAGGCTATGAACTTCAAGTGTCTCAGCCGGAAGTTATTTTCCACGAAGAAAATGGCGTTCGGATGGAGCCGCTGGAAGAAGTGGAAATTGATGTTGCAGAGGAATACAGCGGCGTCGTGATTGAGCAGCTTGGCCGCCGCAAGGCCGAAATGCAGGATATGAACGCGCCCGGTAACGGCCATGTGCATATGCGCTTTAAAGTGCCGACGCGCGGCCTGCTGGGCTTCCGCAATCAGTTTCTGACGGAGACGCGCGGCACAGGGGTCTTGAACTCGCTGTTTGGCGGCTATATTCCCTACAGCGGCGACATGACCATTGAGCGCAACGGCAGCCTTCTGGCAAGTGAATCGGGTATCACCACCACGTTTGGCCTCAGCACCGCCGAGGAGCGCGGGATTTTGTTCGTTCCGCATAACATCGAAGTCTACGAAGGCATGATTGTCGGTAAAAATGCCCGCGATACCGATCTGGAAGTCAATGTTTGCCGCAAAAAGCACCTGACCTCCATGCGCGAATCCAACAAAGAAACATTTATGCGCCTGACCGCGCCGACGGTGATGTCTCTGGACCGCGCCATTGAATATATCGGCCCGGACGAACTGGTAGAAGTGACGCCTAAAAACATTCGGATGCGAAAGCGCGAGCTAAATCCCGATATGCGCCGCCGCCAGTCCAAAGCCAAAGGTTAGCGGGAAACCTTTTCAACAACTCAAGGAGATTGCTTGATGAAAATTCACGCTGTTTTGCTTCTGGCGCTTGCCGCCGTGGCCGCGCTGCCATTCACCGCGGATGCTGCTCAAAGCAAGCTTAAACCGCACACGACTCATGCCCGGCTCGCGGCTGCGGCGACGTATGAGTGTCCGATTTGTCATCACAAGGTGAGCGCGGCCCAGGCGAAAAAGCTGCATTATACCTGTCCCATGGATCAGGGTAAACTGGCTCCTGTCAAGACGGCAAGCCTGAACAAGCCGCAGTAAACGAACACAAGCAAAAGCCGCCCCGGCTATAAAAGCCGGGGCGGTTTTTGTTGGATGCGTAAGCACGACCTGTATTCCGACAGTCACCGCCGCCAGTCGAAATCAAAATTTAAGGCCGAAAAGCCGTCAGGAATTCTTTGGTATCCTGCACCGGGATAGGAAACTTTACCCGAACATTCTCTGTCAAGACGTGTTTGCGATCCAATGTCACCAGCACATCCGCCTTTGTTTTGAAAGCCGCTGCCAGCACGTGCCGGTCTTTTTCGACAATCAAATCCGCCCATTGCTCTTCTTCGGTAAAAGTTGTTTCTTCACAAATATCAATCTCGGTGTTCGCCAAAAGAAAGTAAAATCCCGTGAGCGCTTTCGCTTCCATCTTGGCCTGTATATTTCGTTCCGCTTCCTGAAGCACAGCGCGGCTTGCCACCAGCACAATGAGCAGGCCCTGAGCCAGTGAAACAATCGCCGAGGAACCGCCGGTTTCCGAGCCTGCGGCCGCAATCCAGCAGGTCGCATCCAGGAAAATGCGCTTCATTTCCGCAGAAGCCTTTGGACTTTTGCAGAAATTTCCGGTGAGAGACAGTCGGCCTTAAGAAAACCCGCGATTTCCGCAGCAGCGTACATACCGCTTTCGGCTTCCTGCCGAGCTAGGCGAAGCAGGAAATCTGACATTGACAGTCCCTGGTTTTGCGCCTTTTTTTCTAAAACCAGTTCTAAGTCTGAAGGCAAATCCAGCGTAACGCTCATCGCTTTATCCCTTTCGCCTGCGCGGCCTATCGTATTATACCGCATACGAAAGCGCCAACTCAATTCCAAGAGTTAACGCTGCCTCCGATCAAGACGGCCAGTCTAAATCCGCTAAGCAGAAAAACCAAAAAACCGCCCCGGCTATAAAAGCCGGGGCGGTTTGTCGTTAAGAGCCTCGTCGCTACTGGATAATCGTCGTTCCAGCGGCGGCAGCGGCGACGGTGATCGTCTGCGTCGTCACGGTGGTTACGGCGGCAGCTTTCGCGGTGGCCGGGACAACATTGGTATCTACCACTGTATGCTTGCCGGGAGCGACAAAGAACACCACGGTTCCCTGAGTGTCGGCAATTGTTGGCTTATAGCCTGCGGGATAGGTACCGAGGCCTGCTCCGCCGTCAATGGTGACAGTATCGCCTGGGGTGATCGCAGTCGCGGCCGGCGTCCCCGTCTGCCCGTCTGCGGTGAGGTGCTGCAAGAACAGCGCGACAGTGCTTCCCGCGACGACCGGGAAAACGAATGTCGTGGAGGTGACTCGGCCCGCATCGTCTTTGACCGTGACCGCCACCGTATGCAGGCCGGAGGTCGTCGCGGCGGGAATGGTAAACGGGACGGCTGTGCCTCCGGTTCCCGTTGCATAGGTGGCATTGGCGAACGCTCCGCCGACCACATCCAGCGACATCGGCAAGCCTGTGGTCAGGCCCGCCACGGAGGCAAACTGCGCGTCGGTAGAAGTCAGAGTGGCGCTGGTGATGCCGGCGGCATTGTTGTTGGAGATACCGTTCGCCAGAGCCGCGCGGAAGACGACAGCGGTTCCAGGGGTGACACTGGTGACAGTCGCGAAGGTTGCGCCGGTGAGGTTGGCGGCATCAATATACAGGCCTTTTGTGGAAAAGCCCAGCGGAAGTGTGCCGGTTCCATTCGGGTCCGCGTTTACCGGCAGAGTTGCGCCGTTGGCAGTGACGGCAGCGAAAGCCAGTGCACCGGTGATGTAGGCCTGTCCGCCGGAAGCGGCCTGAAGGCCACTGCCTTCGATGTCCGCCTGTTTGCCGATGGCATTTGTCAATCCATAATAGGCGATTGGCTCCTGGCCGTAGGCATAAGGGAGTGTATTGGGGTAATTGCCGAACGTATTTTTCTGGAACGAGCTGCCGCCGCAGCCGCTGAGCAGCAGAGCCGCGGCTCCCAGGGCGCTGATCCCCGCGAATGTCAGTGTCTGTTTTTTATGCATGAGGTAATCCTGTGAAGAGGGTTGTAACAATTGGGCGGGGCTGTTGCCCCGCCCAATCAAGTCATTTAGAACTTCTGGCGGAAGCCGAAGGTGATAAATGTCGGTGTGACTTTGCTTTGGGTGCCGAAGACTTCCTGGCCCTGGGGGAACGCCGCTGTCGGGCTGACATAATACGGATCCCCGGAAAAGGTGCCGGTTGCCAGGGAAAGCGCCGTCTTTTTGTCAAAGACGTTATCCACGTTCAGGAACAAGCTGAAATCCTGGGTCAGATTGAAGTCGGTGTTGATCGATATCTTATAGTGCCAGCCCGTATATCCCGTGACCGGGTTGATCGCAGGCAGCTTGCCGCCGCCGACTGAAATCGGCACGTTCGTGAAGTCGCCTGCTCCCGCGTTTGTGCCGGTGATTTCCGCGAAACCGGAGCCAATAGCGCCGAAATTCCCGCCGCCCGTAGAGGTTGCGCCGGGGAAGAACGGCAGGCCGCTTCCTGCATCCAGAATGAATGTGGACTCAAACAGCTTGTTGATGCGCTTGGTCGCGACCACGGCGACGGTGTGGCGCTGATCCCAGGAGGGTGCGAACTGTTTGCGTGCCAGCGCCTGAAGCTGAGGTTCCGTCAAAGCGCCGGTGCTTGCCAGTTCAACGACGGCATACGGGGCATATGAGGTGTCAATCGCGCCAACATTGGCGCGGACCACTTGATTGGTGTAGCTCAGATAGCCATTCCAATCTGAGGGTTTGCGCTGCAATTTGCGGAACGAGAACTCGAAGCCCGAAGACTTCTGCTTGCCTTCGTTATCATACTCTGTGTGAACGCCTGGGTAGGCAACATAATTCGGCGCAGTCAGGAAGGCCATATTACTCACCCATTTGTTGTAGCCGGTGAGGGAGAGGCTGTATGATCCCTGGAACAGGCCGCCGGGATTTCGCAGGCCTTTCTCGACGCCCAGATCAAAGTCATGGGAGTTGGACAGCTTCACGGGATTGTACCCGCCGAAACCGTAGTTGGACGCGGCTTTATCCTGGGCCGCTGCATCTTCCGCACTGACTGCGGTTGGAATGTCACCGACATCGGTTGGGCCGAGACGCTGAATGCGCCGCATGTCGGGCCGCTGCGAGTTGTAGGTAAAGGACGAGCGGAATGTCAGGTCAGCGACCGGCGTATAAGTCAGGCCGAGGCGAGGGTCGGTAGACTTGGTGGTATAGCCATCGGGAACAGGAGTTCCCAGCGAGTCTCGGTAACCCGAGGAATGGAGCTTAAATGTCGTGCTTTGAAAGCGCACACCGTAGTTGAAGACCACTTTATTTTGCGCTGTCTGAAGCTGATCCGAGAGATAAAGCGCAAAGTCCTTCGGATAAGCGGCGAAGGTACGGTCAGTCAGGCTCGTCGGGCCGTTTGCACCGCTAGGGTCCAGCGGAGCATCCGTGAAAATCTGGCGCAGATACGAGCCTTTATAATCATTGTAAACCAGGCCCGCTTTCAGCACATTGGATTTGTCAAGCTGGTTGTAATAGTCGAGCATGTTGCCGGTGACATTCGTGTCGGCAAACTGAAAAGCACCCGAAGTGCCTTCGGCATGGATCGGGTCTCCCTGATGGAGCTGAAAGAGGCGATACTGAAGGAAGGACGCCGGGCCGAAGTTGTGCTTGTAGGTGAAGTGATCCAAATTGTCGGTCTGTACGCTATGGTCGTTGAAGCTGCTTCCCAGGTCGCGGGTTGAGATGTACTTGAAGCCGTTTGGCGCGGTGAGAACGCGGTCCGTATCGGTAAAGATCGAATTGGGCGTTGTCTGGTAATCGTTGTAATTTTCTGCGCCATGCGCGAAATACAGTGTAAAGGTGTCATTGGGGTCGGCATAGTAGTTAAACTTGCCCGATTCGTCATGCGACGAGTGCAGCTCGCCAAGCTGCGTGTTGTCGCCGTAATGCGTTTTGAAAACGATGGAAGACAGGGCGTAGTCGACTTTGTTGTCCAGAAGCGTACCGCCCAGATTGGTCGCGCCGCCCTCGTACTTCCATTTGTCGCCGGGGCCGTTTGTATTCTCAATATAGCCGCCGAATGTCTTGCCGGGCCGAACGAGGTCGCGCCCGTTGATGGAAATCTGATTCAGATACGCGCCCGCTGAGCCGCCGTAGTCGGCGGAAGCGCCGCCGGTGATGACATTGGCAGAACGGATGCCGACCGTGACCAGGTTGGTGGCAAACTCGTTGAAGATCGGGTCACGCAGGTCAATGCCGTCAACAGACCAGTCAATCTGATTTAGGTCCGAGCCGCGCACATGGGGATATTGTCCGGCGTCCGTGGTAACACCGGGCTTGTAGTTCAAAAGTCCGGTGGACTGGTACAAGGTGTTCGGCTGAGATTTTTCCCGCTTTTCATCCAGAGCCGTAACGGTATAAGAGGAGCTGGTATCCGTTTTCTTTGTCAGCGGAACACTGACACCGGCGCCGACTCTGCTAATTTCTTTTTTGGTCAATGAAAAATTAATCGTGCCGCTGATGTCCTGGACAATGCTGACATTTTGCGCCCCGGAGTTGTAGGTGACGACATTCACTTGCAGGGTATAGGGGCCGGGGTTGACGCCCGCAAAGCTATAATAGCCGCTGGCGTCGGTTCGGGCCGGCTGGCCCGCGCCGCCGCCCGCCGGAATCAGCAGAACCTGCGCGCCCTTGATGGGCTGGCCGCTGGCATCGGTGATGGTACCCTGAACGCCTCCGACCTGGGCGGCGTGAACCGGTGGCGCGTTGACCGCGGTGAGCGCCGAAGTGACGCCCAGAGAAGCCGTTGCCGCCAGAAGCTTGAAAGCAAGCTTGTTGGAAGTTGCTTTCTGCATAGACATAATCCCCCTTCTAAATATCCCGACGAGATGTGCTGAAAATGCCGGACGTGCACTGTCTGACTGCTGTATGAAAGCGATACACGAAACCGATATACGAAACCTAAATTCTGAAAGTGGGGACGCTGCTGCCAACTTTCTCCTGCTGTCGTGCGGCCATCAAGATAAGGACGCATTTTGTTGTCGCAGCTCCCTCGCAGGCAGTTTGCATTAACAAGAAACAGTGGAAAAGGTAAGAACTTATGCGCCTACTGTGTTCCAGAAAGAACGTCGGGCGCCATTGCCGAGGAATAGCCGAGGGTCTATTTTAAGACCGGACGGACATATTGGTTACTTGATACAACAGTGTAACATGGAATTCCTGCAAATTTGCGGGGGTGGGGGAAAATTCTTCATAAATTTTTCATGTTTCCTTTGTCGCCCGGCGGCTAGGCAGGACGACAAAGAAAAACAAGAAGATTTTAACTACTGACAGGTATCGTCACAGACCACGGCTGCTCACGTGGAATATGATCCTGAATCGCTGGCGTTCCATGCGCTCGCCGCACAGCCTCCAAACAGAGACCGTCAACAGTGTTATCGCCGCAGCTTTCTTTGATGCGAGGATTTTTGGCCCGCCCATGTTCGTCAATCGTAAAACTGATGACGACATTAGGATTGGTGAGTTGAGCGCCAGCATCCGGGTGAATATCTCCCGACACGTCGGGGAAATCCGCTTGTTGCGTATCAATCGGAACCCAGCCCTCTGCGTGATGGATGACAACGGGTTTGGGCTGCTCTACCACTGGCTTGGGTTGTTCCACCGGCTTGGGCTGCTCCACAACCGGCGGCGCAACCACGGCGGGCGCAGGCGGTGTTTCTACCGCTGGCGGGGGCGCGACGACATCCGGCCCGGAATTGGTCGGCATGGTCGGCTGCGTCGGCGGTGCGGTATCCGGGGCCGAAGGCATGGTAAACTTGGTGGTCGCCGTGGGGGACTTAGTCGTCGCGACTTTAAATTGGTGCGTCGGAACCGGCGGATGGGGCCGGGGCGGCTGAAGGTGCAGCGGCGGAGGCGGCTTGACATGCGGCTGCTGCTTGGGCGGCGGAGGTGGCGGCAAGGGCTTGGGCGGCTTGGGCTTGGGCTTCTGCGGAATGGGGTGGAAGACCTTGATCTTCGTTTCCTTCAGCGGAATCAACGCTGAAGAACTGCCGAACAGGTTGCTGTGCGCGACCCAGGCCATCCAGCCGAAGTTGACGATGATGGACGCCAGGACGGCATAGCCCAGCACCCGGTCGGAATAAGATTTTTCGCCGCGCAAAGCCTCCTCGCGAGGCGTCGGCGGATCGAGAACAGGGTCTTGCATCAGTTTACTCATCGGAATTGTACTCGCCGCAAATCAGGGTGAGGCTGCTTGACCGCTGGCATTGACTGGCTCCGTCGCAATCATCACGCCCACGGGATCATCCGGGTGGCCCGGAATTTTGACGCTGTTGACAGCATCCATCACGTCAATGATGTTCTGTGTCGGGCGGCTTTTATCGACATTAACGATAAACACCGTGTCCGGTTTGGCGTCCAATCGGGCCTGCATTTCGGTTTGAAGCTGGGCCGGGTCGACCTTGCTGGTGTTGAGAAAAAACCCGCCGGTTTTATCCACCGTCACCACCACCTGCGGCGGCGGCTTTTGGTCGGGGCTGGAACTGTCTTTCGGCAGGCTGACATCCATGCCGTTCATCTTGACCATGGAAAGGCTGGTGAACATAAAAAAGACAAGCAGAAAAAAGATCGTATCAATCATCGGAATGATCTCAATCCGTGCCTTCTTCATCGGAGCCGATTTGATGTGAACCCAATTTTTCATAAGCTACTGCGTCGGACTTTTCGGCGTCGTGGCAATCATCAGGGACTCAGGATTGGCCTGCTTGGCGAGATTGAGCGCGTACTCAAACTGCTCCACATTCTGGTTCTTGTCGCAGTTGATGACCACCACCACATGCGGGTTTTCGGCGACTTTTTCCTGAAGGCGCGGCAGGATTTCCGTGTAAGACAGCGGCTCGCTGCGGTCAATAAAGAATGCGCCTTTGTCGTCCACAGTCAGCACCACTTTCGTCAGCGGCTTGGAGTTTGCGGTCGTACTGATGGGCAGCGCGACTTTTTTGGCCGACATGTGCACTTCCGATAGACTTGTAATCATAAAGAAGACAAGCAGGAAGAAGATCGTGTCAATCATTGGGATGATTTCGATCCGCGCCTTTTTAAGCTCGGCTCGCTGCAACTTCACCGCGCACCCCTTCCCCGTCCCGCAGGTTCGCCAGGATGTTCATCAACTGGGTCGCGCGGATTTCCATTTCCGCAATGATTTCTTTCACTTTTTCCGTTAAATAATTGTAGCCGACCAGCGTGACAATGGCAATGGCAAGGCCCGTCGCCGTCGCCAGCAGGGCTTCCGCCACGCCGCCGGTGATCGCCGTCGGGTTGTTTAGCCCAGTTGCCGAACCGACAACGTGGAACGCTTTAATCATACCGGTCACCGTGCCGAGCAGTCCCAGAAGCGGGGCAACGGTGATCACGGTGTCCAGAACGCCGAGGCGACGGTAAAGCATAGGGGTCTCGCGCAGTGCCAGCTCTTCCATCGCCCGCTCAATGGAATCGGAGTCCAGATTGCGGTTCCGAATGCCGCTGGCAAGCAGGGCCGCGACCGGGCCGGGATGCTCGTCGCAGACCTTCAGCGCCTCATTGACCCGCCCCGAATTGAGCTGTTCGCGCACCTGCTCGGAAAGCACTTCATTATCGGCAGAGGCACGGGTGATTGAAATAAAGCGCTCAATCATCACCGCGACGGACAGAATGGCGCACAGCAGGAGCGGCCACATGACCGGCCCGCCATTCCGCATGAAATCAACAAAACCCTGGAAAATATTCACGGTGATCGTTACACTCCTTACCTGAGAACTGAAGCACAGTTAAAACGCGAAAAAGGCCCATCTGCTTCCCCTACAGCATTGTTTGGGAAACCGGGAGCCTTAATACAATGGATACGTGCTTAATGAGGCATATACCCGCCTGGTCGCGGACTTAAACGCCTCTCCGCCTGGCAGAGAAACGATGACGGTCATTATCCACATCCGCCGCCTTTTGTCAAGGGGCAGTGCAGAGACGGCTTTCAGAAGGAAGAAAGTTGGGGGAACATGGCCGGCAAAGCCTGAGCATGGACCGAGCAATTGCGGCCTGCCGCTTTCGCGGCATAAAGCGCGCGGTCCGCTTCGGCAATCAAATCCATCTCATCCTGCATCGCGGGCAGGAGTGTCGCCGTGCCGAAACTGGCCGTTACCGGCCAGCCCGGCCAGGATGCGGCTTCAATAGCAGCCCGAAGCCGCTCCGCGACAATGGTGGCTCCCAGGCTGTCGGTGTGGGGCAGCAGCACGGCAAATTCTTCGCCGCCATAGCGGGCAAAAAAATCAGTTTCTCGCCCCTGGTCTGCCAGCACAAAGGCCAGCCGCTTCAAAACCTCATCACCCGCCGGATGCCCAAACGTATCATTATAGTCTTTGAAGCGGTCTACGTCAAAGATAATCAATGACAGGGGCGTTGCATAACGGGCGGCGCGGTCAGTCTCCAGCGAGAGCCGCTGACTGAATGCGCGCCGATTGCCCAGGCCGGTCAGTCCGTCGCGCATTGCCAGTTGTTCAAGCTGCTCATTGGCATCTTGAAGCTGCGTCTTTTGGAACTCCAGCACACTGGCATATTCTTTGATCTGCGCCATCTGAGCCGTAATTTTGTCTTCATCGCGCCGCCGTTCGGTGATGTCGGAGAACGTTGCCACGACGGCATAAGGCGACTGTTCGCCGGGCCGCACCAGGGGATTGGAATTAACGGAAACCCAGAGCAGCCGGCCATCGGGCCGGGGCAGGCCCATGACAACGCCGCGCTGGGGCAGGCCGCTTCGCAGTGAAACCACCAGCGGGTAGCTTCCCTGCGGAAAGGGCGAACCGTCTTCCCGGCGCGCGGTATAAGTCGGATTCAACGGATGCCATTTCTGTACTTCCCCGCGTGTTAAGTCCAGAATGTGCTCCGCGCTCTCGTTGCAAAGCCGGATGACGCCTTCGGTATCCATGACGATCAAGCCTTCGGACATGGATGCAATCGCGGAGCGGAACTTTTCTTCGCTCTCACGCACAGCGTCTTCCGCCTGTCGACGGCCCATTTCGCCGCCGATCCACTGCGCCATCAGCCGTATCATTTCGCGGTCGCCGCTGGCAAACGGACGCGGATAAGGCCGGGAATCGGCAAAGCAAAGCATTCCCCAGACTTCGCCGCCAATGCGCACCGGAGTGCCGATATACGCTTCCAGGCCGGACTGCCGGTAAGCCGCCGTTTCGCGCCGATCCGTTTCTCCGGCGCACTCAAAGCTGACGACATCCGCCAGGGCCAGTGCTTCCAGGCAGTATGTGCTGCAAACTGGGAAGGTTGCGCCTTTATGCAGGCTGTTGTTGGGCGACAGTGCCTGCACGATCTGATAGTCATCTCCGCTGACATGAGCCAGGACGCCGATCTCCATGCCGAAATAATCACTTCCCATTTGCAGCAGCGCATCAATTTTCGCCTCAAACGACAACGTCTGCTGGGACGTGGTATTGTAAAGCGCATGAAGCCGCTCTTCACTGGCGCGCAGGGCAGCCTCAGCCTGGTGCTGAGCGCTGATGTCTATATCCGTGCTGATGGCCCCGATGATGTCGCCGCTGGCATCACGCAGCGGAAAAATGCTGCAATAAAGCTGGGCCGCCGTGCCGTCCGCGCGCTGATGGGTCCATTCAATTCCTTCCCGCGTTTCCCCGTTCATCACCGCAGCGATGGCCTCCACGATCTGCGGCGCTTCGCAGCGCGCATAAATGGTTTCCCAGACGGACTGCCCGAAAAGATTGCTGCGCTCATAAAGCCGCTCGAATGCGCGGTTCCATTCCATGATTCCGCCCTGCAAATCGTAGCAGACGCACGCCACCGGCAAGCCCTGAAAGAGTTCCTGAAACCGGCCTGATGCCTGTGCCAGCAGCAAGTTGGTTTGCGCCAGGCAGTGCGCGCTCTCATCACGCTCTCCCTGCTGAGCCAGCAGGGCATCCCGCTGCGCGGCCAGCGTGGCCCGCGCTGCGTCCATTTCCAGGCAGGCCGTTTCCAATTCCGCCCGAAGCGCCGCGGATTTTCGCTCGTGCCGGATGAATAACAGTGCCGTCAATAAACCGGCGATGACCAGTCCAAACGCGAGAAATTCTGCCGGTATACGCAGTCCGCGCAGGCTAAAAGCCCCCGCAAGAGCAGCGCCCAGGCCGGCGGCTGCCAGGAGAAAGCCTGGAATGCGTCGGCTGAGAGTGATGGAATATATTGAACGCATAATAGATGTGTGCCTGCTGCAAATATCGGTTGACTTCGTCAAATTCTATAGAGAAGTAAACTGGTGACAACTCCACGTCCATAAATGGACTGGCTTCTACGCTATCAAAGTAGCGAGGCTGTATTGTCCTAGAGCCTTAATGTTGACGGCGGCATTGGTGTCTCGGTCTAGGACAAGCCCGCAACTGAGACACCGATGCGTTCGCACTGACAGGGACTTCTTCTGAATGTTTCCGCACCCGCTGCACATTTGAGAGGTGTAGGCGGGGTTGACCGCAACGACCAGACGACCAGCACTTTCAGCCTTATTCGTCAGGACGGAGCGAAACATTGACCAGGAAGCGTCAGAGATAGACTTGGCGAGGCAATGGTTTTTGACCATGCCCTTGACGTTCAATTTTTCAACGGCGATGATGCCGAAGCGGTTGACGAGCCGCCGTGCTGTTTGATGCACAAAGTCGTGGCGGCGGTTACGGATGCGCTCGTGGATACGGGAAACGACCTTACGGGCCTTCTTCCGCTCACGGCTCCCGCGCTTCTGTTTCGATAACTTGCGCTGGGCTTTGGCAAGAGCCTTCTCTTCTTTGCGGAAGAAACGCGGGTTCTCGATGAACTCACCATTGGACAGAGAGGCAAAGGTTTTCAGTCCAACGTCAATGCCGACTTCCTCATCAGACGCAGGCAGAAGTTCAGTCGCGTACTCGGTCGTGAAACATACGAACCACTTTGAGTTAATGCGCCGAACGGTACAGGTTTTGATTGTGCCGTTTATTGGTCGGTGTAGGCAAATAGCAACGTCGCCAATCTTGGACAAGCGCAGTTTGCCCTGGTAAAAACCAAAGCCACTCTGCGGATAGGTGAACGAGTCGTACCCGTCGCCTTTAATTCGGGGATAGCCTGGTGTATCGCCTTCTTTGACCCTGCGGAAGAACGCCTGGAACGCAAGGTCTACCCGTTTGGACACGTCCTGCAAGACTTGCGAATGCACGTCCGAAAGTTCAGGGTGGTTCGGCTTCCATGCCGTGATAGCCCGCTTCTGCTCTATCCATGACGGGGTTTTGCTGTTCACCTCGTACTGAAACTTGCGGTCATTGACCAGCGAGTTGTAGACTTGGCGGCAGGTTTCCAGTGTCCATGCCAGTTGAGAGGCTTGGGCTTTGGTCGGATAGAGGCGATAGCGGAGGGCTTTAATCAATTCTTTTCAGCATTTTTCTTCGGGCGTGGTTCCGAACGCTGTTGGTTCTGGATGTACTGCTTGACCAGGGAGAGCGGCGCACCGCCCACCGTAGAAATAAACTTGCTGTGTGTCCAGAGAGTTGGAAGACGGGTTTTAAGCGCAGGAAACTCCTCACGCAGAACGCGAGAGGAACGACCTTTGCACATACGGACAAACTTGGCAATGCCGTAGTGCGGAGGCACTTCGACTAGCAGGTGAACATGGTCGGGCATGACTTCGATTTCCAGCACTTCCGACTCGGACTCGACGGCGAGTTCTTGCACGAGAACTTTGAGACGCTCGGCAATCTCGCCTGTGAGAACTTTGCGTCTATATTTTGGACACCAGACCACATGGTATTTGCACGAGTAGACCGAATTGTGGTCTGACTTAAACGGTTGCGCCATAATGTATTATGGCCACACGGCTCTACATAATTAAACCACTCACGAGACATCAATTTTGCGTGAGGGATTTGTCGTCTTCGGAAAGACGACGCGCTATTTTCTCCGCTACGGAGCGTAGCGACTAGGAGTCCATCTCTTTGATAAATCAAAGAGGCTTCCGCGCTTTTCGCTAAACTGATTGTTTGGCGGGTTTATGGTGTTTATAATTGTGGGAGCTGTGTCACAGAAAACGTCCAGAGAGCTGGAAAGAACCCCCCCATCATGTCCCAATTATTCCCTTCTGCTTTGTCCCGCTATACTGCTCGGCGAAATCGCGCCCTGCATGATGGCCCAGGCGCATGATCCTGTTGCGCCGCCTGACACGCCGGGTGAGGAAGGTTTGCAGGACCAGGAGATTATGGGAGCCATTTATCAGTCGGCTCATTCTGGGAAACTTATAAGACTGCCCCATATCACCACGCGCGACACTTTTCGCGGAGCAGAACCGAGCGAAAGCTCAGGAAGCGAATGGAGCAGACAGGCATCTTTCAGATACCCGTCTGCTTTTGATCGTCTTGTCATACATTTTGCACATAGTTAAATAACGCCATTAGCAGTTAAGCATGATTAATGAAGTTTAAGAAAGCTGCGTCTACGGTAACATGACGGGGGACACAAACGAGGAGGCAGAATACAATGGCAGACAACGAAACGCAGCCCGATGCTCAATCAGAAGAAACGCCGCCATCTGATCATAGCCCAGATGCCGCTCAAGTAGGAACTTCGGATGGCGACGGCGACAGCAGTTAAAGCGATTCAAAAGGAAACAATCACTATGCAGAAACGAACGATTCTCGGTATTCTCAGCGCCGCCACGATGCTCGCGCTGGCCCTGCCCGCCGCCGCGCAAAGCGGTTCGGTGCCGGCGGCGGACAAAGATTTTATGATGAAAGCGGCCCAGGGCGGGCAGGCTGAAGTCGCGCTTGGCGCACTGGCGCAGCACCGGGGAAAAAGCGCCGGAGTCAAGGAGTTCGGGCAAAAGATGGTCACGGATCACTCCAAAGCTAACGCTGCGCTGATGCGGGTCGCCGCGAAGAAAAACATTTCCCTGCCCGATGCCCCCGGCCCGGAAGATCAGGCGACAAAGGCGCGTTTGTCGGCTTTGTCGGGAGGAGCTTTCGATAAAGCCTATGTCAGCGATATGGTGGAAGACCATGTCAAAGACATCGCCGACTTCACTAAAGAAGCGACGACCGGTAAAGACCCGGCAACCCGCGCTTTTGCCGCCAAAACTCTGCCGATGCTGAAGATGCACCTTCGCATGGCCCGCGCACTGCATGGCGCTCAGAGGTAACCGGCCAAGCCTCACCAGCCTAGAAAGCGAAAACTTGATGAAAGCAGTTGTCTGGCATGGGATCGGCGACATTCGCCTAGATGAAGTCCCTATGCCCAAAATCAAAGACCCTACCGATGCCATTGTCCGTCTGACGGCCAGCGCTATCTGTGGAACCGATCTGCACTTTGTGCGCGGAACCTTCGTCGGCATGAAGCCCGGCACGATTCTCGGCCACGAGGGTGTCGGCATTGTGGAAGAAGTGGGCAAAGATGTCCGCAACTTCACTGCCGGCGACCGCGTGGTGATCGGCTCCACGCTGGCCTGCGGGGCCTGCCCGTACTGCCGCCAGGGCGAGTATTCCCAGTGTGACAAAGCCAATCCGAATGGCCCGGCGGCGGGAACTGCCTTTTTCGGCGGCCCGGCTCCAACCGGGCCGTTCGACGGCTTGCAGGCCGAGTATGCCCGAATTCCTTTTGCTAACGTCACGCTGGTCAAGCTGCCGGACGAAGTCAGTGACGCACAGGCGATTTTGCTATCCGACATCTTTCCGACAGCCTATTTCGGTGCGGACATTGCGGGCATCAAGCCCGGCCACACCGTCGCCGTGTTTGGCTGCGGCCCGGTCGGCCAGTTCGCGATAGCCAGCGCCAAACTCCTGGGAGCCGGGCGAGTTTTCGCGGTAGATGCCGTGCCATCGCGCCTCGACATGGCGCGGGCGCAGGGTGCGGAGATCGTGAATTTCAACGAAGAGCATCCGGTGGAAGCGCTGATGCGTCTCACCAACGGGTCGGGTGTGGACTGCGCCATTGACGCCGTCGGTGTGGACGCTTACCATGCCCATCAAGGCCCGGCGGCCAAGCTGGAAAAAGCGCAGGAAGGCCAGTTCAAGGAAGAGATGGAGAAAAACAATCCTACCGGATACAAGCCCGATGGCAGCCATTGGATTCCCGGCGACGCTCCCTCGCAGGCCCTTCAGTGGGAAGTAGAATCATTGGCGAAGGCCGGGACACTTGCTATTATCGGTGTCTACCCTCTGACCATGAACTCGTTTCCCATCGGCGCAGCTATGAATAAAAATCTGACGCTTCGAATGGGCAACTGCCCGCACCGTAAATACCTGCCGTTTCTGGTGGATTTGGTGCGAAGCGGCGTCATTGACCCCACGATGATTTTGACCCAGCAGGAGCCGATTTCTTCGGCGATTGACGCCTTCAAAGCCTTTGATGAGCGGCAGCCCGGCTGGATCAAAGTGGAGCTGGAGCCGCAGGCCCTGGCCGCATAATTTTCAACGCTGACACGCAAAGATAAAGAGAAAATATTTTGTCAATTAAAACGTTCCGGGCGGCGGCCCTCGCCACCTCCACCGCTGCTCTGGCGGCCCTGACGCTTTGCGCGTCTCCGGCCCATGCCCAGGCCCGCTCCGGCTCCGTTCAGGTCAACGGCGCGACCATCGCGTACCGGGTGCAGGGACATGGCCCGGCGATGATGCTGATCCATGGCTACCCGCTTTCGGGCGAATTGTTCGCCAAGAACCGTTCCGTTCTCTCTCGCCGCTACACCGTTGTCACGCCCGACCTGCGCGGCTTCGGCAGCTCAACCACGCCCGACAGCCGGGGCAGTGTGGGGATTTACGCCAAAGACATGCTGGGCGTCATGGATCATCTGCATATCCGCAAGGCGATCATCGGCGGCATGAGTATGGGCGGCCCGGTGACGCTGGAAATGTACCGCGAAGCCCCGCAGCGTTTCCGGGGCATGATCTTGATCGACTCTACCTCCTCCCCGGCGGCCATTGTGGAGCAGGGAGAGTGGCCTGCCTTCGGCAGGCAGGCGCAGCAAAAAGGCGTCGCGTCCATGATTCCTATTTTGATGCCGCAAATGCTGACCGGGCCGACCCGCATGGCGAACCCGGCGCTGGTGAGCTTCATCGGCGACATCGTCAAAAAAGGCTCCGCCAAAGCTGCCATCGGCGGCGGCAGTACGCTTGCCAACCGGCCTGATTCGCGGCCCACCCTGGCGCATATCAATGTGCCGGTGCTGCTTATCGTCGGTATTGACGACCCCATCTATCCGGTGGAAATGCAGAAAATGATGAAAGCCAGCGCTTACGGCTCCAAACTGGCGATTATTCCCGGTGCAGCCCACGCTGCCATTATTGAAAAGCCGGAAGCCTGCAACAGCGCGATTGAAAGCTGGGCCGCAGGGCTTCGGTGAAACGCAGGAAGGCGAGGCGGGCATGTCAGATTCTTATGTACGATATTCCGAGGATGTCGAGGTCATCCCGGAAGACGAAAGCCAGACGATTGACAAAATCCTTGCGTCCATGCATCGCTTGAGTGACCGAACGCAGGCAAAGTACGGACACGCCATTCGGGTCTCGCACGCCAAAAGTCATGGCGCAGCCGCCGGCGAGTTGGTGGTTGCGGACGATCTGCCGGAGCCGCTGCGTCAGGGTCTCTTTGCGAAGCCGGGGCGGTATGCGGTCATGGCGCGGCTGGCAAATGTTCCCGGCGAGATCATCAGTGACGCCGTCTCGACGCAGCGTGGTTTGGCGCTCAAGGTGCTGGGCGTGGAAGGAGAAATGCTGCCCGGCCATGTCGGGGAAAGTACGCAGGACTTTGTGCTGGATACTGGAAACCGATTCGCGGCGGCAAATGCCAAAGAGTTTCTGGCAACTCATCTGCTGCTGGAACACGCGCCGCAGATACCGGAAGGGGCCAAGGAAACTGTTTCCAAGACTTCCTTCGCCGCAAACAAAGCCCTGCACGCCGTCGGCGGCGACAGCGCACATCTGGACTTTGTCGGCCATCCCCGGATTCATCCTCTGGCGGAAGCGTATTTTACCCAGGCGCCGATCCGGTACGGGAATTATCTCGCCAAGCTGGCCGTCATTCCCGTCACACCAGCGCAGATTGCGCTGGAAAAGGACGTTCTGGATACCGCCGACGACGAAAACGCCCTGCGTACTGCGACGGTGGACTACCTGCGGGGGCAGGATGCCGTGTTTGACGTTCGCGTGCAGCTTTGCACTGATTTGGAGTCCATGCCGGTGGAGAACGCGACTACGGAATGGAGCGAGGAAGAAAGTCCCTACCAGACCGTCGCCCGTTTAACCCTGCCGCGTCAGGAAGCCTACAGCGACGCTCGCCGGGAGTATGTCGACAAAGACCTGGCGTTCTGCGTTTCGCACAGCCTCGCGGCGCATCGTCCTCTGGGGTCTATCATGCGGGCGCGTTTGCGGGCTTATCCTGAAATGTCACGCCATCGCCGTAAAGCGAACGGGCGGCTACTGGCGGAGCCTCGTTTTATTCAAGAGATGCCGGATTAGGAAAACATTCGTAGGAAAGACAGGGTTTATAAAAGCGTCAAGAAACAGAAAGCAGTATAACAATGGCAGATACAGTCGCGGGAGCGGAATTAATAGGGAAAAATTATGCCGGATAAAAATTCTGCCGATTTATTGATTGATCTGCTGGTAGACAAATGGGGCGTTCGCCATATTTTTGGGCTGCCGGGCGATGGAATCAACGGCATCATGGAAGCTCTGCGAAAGCGTCAGAGTGACGTACAGTTTATCTGCGTGCGCCATGAAGAAGCGGCTGCATTTGCCGCTGTCGGCTATGCCAAGTTCAGCGGAAAGCTGGGGGTATGTCTCTCCACGTCCGGCCCCGGTCTGCTTCATATGATAAACGGATTGTATGATGCCAAGATGGACATGGTTCCGGTGCTGGCAATTTCGGGAATGCAGTATTCCGATTTGATAGGCACGTTTTACCAGCAGGATGTAGACACAGTACGCCTGATGGACAACATCGCGGTGTATTCCGAGCGCATCATGGGGCCGGCACATGTGGAGAACGTCGCCAATCTCGCGGTTCGTATGGCCCTGGGGCGGCGCGGCGTGGCGCATCTCGGCTTTCCGATTGACTTGCAGGAAAAACCGGCGGCCGCCGCGCAGTTCAGCGCAATGGATGTGCCGCATCATGTTTCGCAGGACTGGCGCGTTCCCATTGTTGTCCCAACATCGCCGGACTTGCAGGCGGCGGCGGACGTGCTGAACGCCGGGAAAAAAATTGCCATTGTCGTCGGCGCAGGCGCCAAAGGCGCACGGGCGGAAGTGGAACAACTCGCAGAAACGCTGGGCGCTCCCGTCGCCAAAGCCTATCTGGGTAAAGACGTTCTCACCGACGACAGCCCGTACACTACCGGCGGCATGGGCGTTCTGGGAACGAAGCCATCCGCCGAGGCCCTGCAAAGCTGCGATACGTTTTTGATGATCGGCTCGTCATTTCCCTATTATTCGTTTCTGCCGAAACCTGAAGGTGTGCGCGGGGTGCAGATTGACTGGAAGCCCGAACGAATCGGCCTGCGTTTCCCCGTAGAAGTGGGACTGGTCGGCGATTCTGCGGAAACGATCAAAGCCCTGCTGCCGCTGCTCACGCGCAATGAAAATCGCGCGTTTTTGACCCAGGCACAGGCAAACATGGCGGAGTGGCGGCAGACACTCACCAAGCGCGGCGAGAACGACCGCGTTCCTATGCGCGGCCAGACCTTTGCAGAGGCGGTCAGCAAGCAGTTGGACGACGATGCCATCATCTGCGCAGACTCCGGCCAGAACGTGTTCTGGCTGTCCCGCCATATTCAAATACGCGGCGATCAAAAAACTTCGGGGTCGGGAACGCTGGCTTCTATGGCTTCTGCGCTTCCGTATGCCATCGGCGCACAGGTCGCGTTTCCGGGCCGGCAGGTTGTGGCGTTTGCCGGTGACGGGGGCCTGACGATGCTGATGGGCGAAATCGCCACACTGGTCAAATATAAGCTGCCGGTGAAAATCTTTGTCTGCAAAAACAATGCGCTGGGCATGATCCGCTGGGAACAAATGATTTATCTGGGCCACCCGGAGTACGGCATTGAGCTTTCGGACATTGATTTCGTCAAAGTCGCCGAAGCCTGCGGCGCATCAGGATTTCACCTGGAACAGCCCGGCGAAGCGGAAGGCATGGTGGCGCTGACCCTGCGCTCTCCCGGCCCGGCCCTTTGCGAGGCCATTGTCGACCCGCTTGAGCCGATCCTGCCCGGCACGATCAAGCCGGAAGAAGCGGCGCATTACGCCGAGGCGCTGGCGTCGGGAACGCCCAATGCTGAGCGTATTGGCCTGACATTGTTCCGCGACGCGCAGGAGCAGTCGCCGCAGGATGCAGAAACGGTGCAGAAGGCGTTGCAGGAAAAAGCGCCGGGGATACTCCGCTCTTCCGGGTAGGGGCGGGGGCAAGCCCCGCCCCTACAAACAGGAAATCAACGTGAACCTTCAAAAACAATTGTCGCTTTTTCTTTTACTTCTTGCCGCTCTGCCAGCCTGCGCCCAGCAGCCGCAAACCGTTGCCAACTTTTACGGCCCTATGCCGACAGGCGTGACTGTCTCGCACACGGGGCGCATTTTTGTCTGCTACCCGCACTGGGGCGATCCCGTGAAGTTTACGGTCGCCGAAATCAAACAAGGCCAGGCGGTCGCGTATCCCAACGCGCAGGTTAATAAACTGGACCCGCATCACCCCGGCCAGTGCCTGTATTCCGTGCAGAGCGTCGTTGTAGACCCCAAAGATCGGCTCTGGGCATTGGATACCGGCAGCGTCAAGCTGGGAAACAACGTCCCGAATGGCCCGAAAATCGTTTGCATGGATTTGACGACCAACAAAATCACGCGCAAGATTTTCTTTCCGCGCAATGTCGCTTTGCCGACGACGTACTTAAATGACGTTCGCTTTGATCTGCGGCGCGGCCAGGGCGGTATGGCGTTTATCACCGACTCGGCGGACAAAGGACCGAATGGAATTATCGTCGTGGACCTCGCGACGGGTAAAAGCTGGCGGCGGCTCAACGATCACCCTTCCACAAAAGCCGAGAAGCACTTCCTGCCTATCGTAGAAGGCCAGCCGCTCAAGCAGCGCAAGCCGGGTCAGACGCCGCAGAACATCACGATGGGGGCAGACGGCATTGCGATCAGTGCCGATGGTAAAACGCTTTATTACTGTCCCCTTGCCAGCCGCAAAGTGTATGGGGTCAGCATTGATGCGCTCGTAGACCGGAGCAAAAGCGACGCCGACGTGAGCGCGACAGTGAAAGATTACGGCGCCAAGCCTGCCTCCGACGGCCTGGAAACGGACGCGCAGGGGCGGCTGTACGCGACGGATTACGAACACGCCCGCATTGTGCGCGGCCAGCCCGGCGGCCCCTATCAAACCCTTGTGCAGGCTCCCACCATTTACTGGCCGGATACGATGTCGGTGGCGACTAATGGCTATCTTTACTTTACCTGCAACGAATTACAGCGACAGGGGAGTTATCACTACGGCAAAGACCTGCGCGTGAAGCCGTACCGCCTGTACCGCGTAAAAATTGACGGGTCGTCGGTGCTGCTGAAATAAAGTGCAAATGAAAGGAAATGATTATGTCTAACGACACAACTACCGACGAGGACGCCATTCGGAAAAAGCTGGGAGAAAGCGGCATCAAAGTCACCCATGCCGTCTCGATCAATAAGCCTGTCGGCGAACTCTACGCTTACTGGCGGGATTTTACCAATCTGCCGCACATCATGGATCATCTCAACTCAGTAACCGTGCAGAATGGCGCACAGTCCCACTGGGTCGCCAAAGCCCCGCTGGGGCGCACCGTAGAATGGGATGCCGAAATTATCAACGACAAGCCCAATGAAGTTATTGCCTGGAAATCGCTGCCTGGCGCGGACGTGGACAATGCCGGAGCGGTCACGTTCAAACCCGCGACGCTGGGACGCGGAACAGAAGTGCGCGTAGAGATTTCGTATGCGCCGCCGGCGGGTAAAGTTGGGGCCACCATCGCACACCTGCTGGGCGAAGACCCACGCCGACAGCTTGATGACGATCTGCGCCACTTCAAGCAGATCATGGAAACGGGCGAGCGGCCCACCACCGAAGGCCAGGCGTCAGGCCGGGGGCCGGACAAAGATCAAACGAAGTAACTCAGTTTACACAAAGAACTTCAGCGAGGGAATGAATTCCTCTCGCTACATAATAAACGTCCTTCGGACGAAATAACTCGCGTCCGGTAAGTTTCTTATGTCCGAAGGACGATCCGGTATAGCGAGAGGAATTCATTCCCTCGCTCATTGCGGGCAGAATGGAAGATAGAAAGGCAAACCATTATGAAAGCACTCTGCTGGTATGGAAAAAACGATGTTCAAGTCAGCATTGTTCCTGATCCGACGATCCTGAATCCGCGCGACGCCATTCTCAAAGTCACGTCTACCGCCATCTGCGGCTCGGACCTGCATCTTTACGACGGCTTTATTCCAACCATGGAAAAAGGCGATATTTTAGGCCATGAGTTCATGGGCGAAGTCGTCGCCCTGGGGCCGGAAGTCAAAAATCTCAAAATTGGCGACCGTGTGGTGGTTCCGTTTGTCATCGCCTGCGGCAACTGCTTCTTCTGCCAGCGTGGGGAATGGGCCGCGTGTGACAATTCCAACCCGAATGCGCTGATTGCTGAAGAGTTCTATGGCTACTCGGCGGCGGCGCTGTACGGCTATTCCCATATGTATGGCGGCTATGCGGGCGGGCAGGCCGAATATGCGCGGGTTCCCTTTGCCGATGTCGGCCCGATCAAAGTCCCGGAAGGCTTGACTGACGAACAGGTGCTGTTTTTGTCAGATATTTTCCCGACAGGCTACATGGCCGCTGAAAACTGCGGCATCAAGCCCGGCGACACAGTGGCCGTTTGGGGC
Organism: Capsulimonadaceae bacterium; assembly: GCA_965277095.1. GTDB lineage: Bacteria > Armatimonadota > Armatimonadia > Armatimonadales > Capsulimonadaceae > JANXMY01. The sequence goes on along the minus strand of OZ255718.1, from coordinate 177,593 downwards.
TGCGGCCCCGTCGGACAATTTGCGATCCAGAGTGCGTACCTGCTGGGCGCCGAGCGCGTCATTGCGATGGATCATCTTGCCGAGCGGCTGGACATGGCGCGGGACAAAAGCCACGCCGATGTGGTCAACTATGAAGATCAAGATAACCTGTTTGAGACGCTGAAAGAAATGACCGGCGGGCGCGGCCCGGATCACTGCATTGATGCTGTGGGCCTGGAAGCGCATGGAACTGGCCTCGGCAATATTTACGACAAAACCAAAGAACTGGCGCGGCTGACCTCAGATCGCTCCAATGTGCTGCGGCAGGCGATCCAGTGCTGCGGCAAGGGCGGGACGGTCTCCATTCCCGGCGTTTATGGCGGCTTTTTAGACAAGTTTCCGATGGGCGCGGCCTTCGCCAAAGGGCTGACGTTCAAGATGGGCCAGACGCACACGCATAAATATCTCAAGCCACTCATGGACATTATTGAGCAGGGCAAAATTGACCCGACGTTTGTAATTTCACACCGGCTGACTTTGGATGAAGCGCCCAATGGCTACAAAATGTTCAAGGAAAAAACGGATCATTGCACAAAAATTGTGCTGAAGCCATGACCAAAAACACCCGAAATGCCCTGCTCCTCGGAGCAGGGTTGGCGCTGGCGGCCCGCGCACTGACGCAAAAAATGTGGGAAGCGGACCTGCGCGGGCAGTCCGTTCTGATTACCGGCGGCTCGCGCGGCCTCGGCCTGGCGCTGGCCCGCGAGTTTGCCCGGCACGGCTGCCGTTTAGCTCTCTGCGCCCGCGACGCGGACGAACTGGCGCGGGCCAAAGCGGATTTGGAAGGGCAGGGGGCAGAGGTTTACACCGTGGTTTGCGACGTGTCTGATGCCGCTCAGGTGGAGCGTCTCATTGCCGAAGTCACGGCGCATTATGGGCAGATTGATATTTTAGTCGCCAATGCCGGGATTATCGAAGTCGGCCCGGTGCAGAACATGACCCGGCAGGATTTTGAGGATGCCCTGGCGATTGACTTTTGGGGCGTTCTGCACCCGATTCTTTCTCTTCTGCCACAAATGCAGGCGCGACGCGCCGGGCGCATCGTGACTATCGCTTCCATTGGCGGCAAGGTGGCATTTCCGCATCTGCTTCCCTACGCAGTCGCCAAGTTCGCAGCCACCGGGCTGTCGGAGGGCCTGCGGGCAGAGCTAGGGCGCGACGGCATCACCGTAACCACTATTATTCCCGGCTTGCTGCGAACTGGCTCCTACTTTCATGCGTCGTTTAAGGGGGGTCAGCCCAAAGAATTCGCCTGGTTCGGTCTCGGAGACAGTCTTCCCGGCGGCTCAATCAGCGCCGAGCGGGCGGCGCGGGAAATCGTGACGGCGACGCGGCGCGGCGAGGCCGAGCGTATTCTCTCCCTGCCTGCCAATCTGCTGTCCCTGGCACACGGTATTCTGCCGGGGCCGACGACCGACCTGCTGGCGCTAATCAATCGCTTTGTTCTGCCGCCCCCTTCGGGCAGCCCGGACGCACAGACGACTTCCACCGGCTTTGAGGCCGCGCCGGAAGTTCCGAGTCGCCCGGCATTCGAGGCATTGACCACTCTAGGACGAGCCGCGGCAGAAAAATTAGATGAGTAAGCCATCGAAAAAGCGGCCCGGTGCATCTGCACCGGGCCGCTTTTTTGTCCAATAAGCTTCAGGTATTGTCGCTCATGGTCGCGTCCTGCGCCGCAGTTGTTTTACCTTTAGTCGCCGCACTGTCATCATGGAACAGATAGTTCGATGATTCCGGGTCGAGTGCGCCCATCGGAGCTTGCGCTACCATTTGCGCGAAATGGTCCAAATCCTGCTGAAGCTTGGCTTCAAAGTGCTTGCCCGCGCCCAGCTTTTCTCCGGCATCGCCCAGAACGCCGGCGGGCGGCGTGTAGGTGATGACAACATTAACCTTGGTCTGGCTATCACCCACCGGGGCGAATGTCACCGACCCATGATTTTGCAGGCCTGCCGTGGAGCGCCAGCCAATCTGAGAATTGGGTATCCAGCCATCATTGACCGCGTCCCATTCGTGCGTTCCAACAACATCGGCAACCCAGTGGCTAGTACTGGCATCTTTATAGGTGACTTCCTTGATATAGGACATGAACTTGGGAAAGTCATTGAAGTGGGAGAACAGCCCGTAAACCTGGCTGACAGGTGCGTTGATTGTCACCGAAGCGTTGTGCGTGTATTCCGACATTTAAGGTTTCTTTCTAATGTGTTGATGCGGACTTATAGCCCAATAAGAGACATTCTATTCATTCGACGAGGCCGGCAGGCCGGAAAGGGAAGACGGAGCATTGAGATTGGCCCCATCATCCACACCGACACCGAGGCGATCCACGAGCTCCCCGCCAAGCCATCCCGTCACGCCGGTGAGAGCAAATCCAAGCAGCGAAAGCGCAAACGGCAGGCCACCCGGCTCCTGGGGGCGACCCCGGCGCAAAGCCCAGCTTGCGCCAAAGATTGCCAGCGCAGCAGCATTGCCCAGTCCGTGCCAGCGTCCCACTTCCTTGGCGCGTGTTCCCGTGGGAATAAACAGCCAGTCCCAAAATCCCCACGGGGCGGCTGCCATGCCCCCCAGCAGCCCCGCGCCGGTCAGTGCGAGGCCCTGTTCGCCGAGTTTTGGCTTCAAGGTCAGCCAGTGCAGCGCATCAAAAACCACGGCTGTGGACAGCAGGCCCAGCGGAAAGGCAATCAGAATTGTGTGGGCGGGATGGCCGAAAATTTTGCTATTGCTTTCCACTCAGTCTTGCCCTTTCCCCGGTTCGTGGCCCCAGTTCAGCAGAGAATAGCGCCCATGCGTATGCGCGGCGGTCGGCTGGCTGCCTTTCGCTTTTCTAGGCTCATCTAGATACTCGGGATGGTCAGGAGAGGCAGCAGCCTCATGGGACTTGATATGTGCCGGCTCCGTCAGATTTTTCTTAATCGTGCCGTGGGTGGTTCCCTGCAATGTATTCCACTCCGCAAGGTCGCCGGGTTTAAGTGTGCCTGCCATGAATGCCTGTCTTTCTCACAGAGATTACATGTTTTTGCCGCTCATGCTGGTGGGCATCAAACCCGACTTCAGCGCAGGCATGGCAACAGCATGGACGCCTAGGTTGGAGCCTACCTGAAAAATCATCTTGGTATGGTCTTCAATCGTCGGCAGGTTTTTGGCAGCAAAGCCGCTGATGTCTTTGTCATGGCCCAGGGCAATTTCTTTCTCAAACAGCTTCACCGTAGCGGCATGGTCTTTTTCCTGACCGGCTATGTAGGCTTTGTCAAACGCCATCCCGGAGAGTCGGGACAGTTTGGCATAAGCCATCTTGTGCATCGGGTCGGTTTCCTTAGGCAGCGTCATGCTTTTGCGCTCTGCAACGGCTTTCAGCTCCTCGTTGGCAGCGGTATGTTCTTTGACCATGCGGTGCGCGACAGCCGCAACCTGCTTGTTGTGCGTTTTCTGCAAAGCCAGATTGCTGGTCATCACTTCCGCCATGCCGCCCTGCGCGGCTTTCATTGCAAACATCTTGTCCATGCTGCTTTGCGCTGTCGCCGCTCCTGCAAGGGAAAAAAGCAGCCCGGCTGCGGCCAGTCCCGTACTCAGTGTGTTCCGATTCACAGTTGATAATCCTCCGACTTTCTAAACTCAGACCTGTTATCCAAAAGTCCCCAATTTGGACGTTGTATTAAACGTCAAGCGCAAGCAATGGGTGCAAATCCGCCCTAAAATTTTTCTTTCAATCTACCGATAATCTCTGACATAAATGCTTGGCAACGAAGTTATAAGAATTGCGGGAGGTACGCCGATGCGCCTTGTGACGCGGTCTGATTTTGACGGCTTGATCTGCGCGGTGCTGCTCAAACAGGTAGAAGCGATTGACTCGATCCAGTTTGTACATCCGAAGGACTTGCAGGATGGCAAGTTTGAAGTGACCAAAGACGACGTTCTCACCAATGTCCCGTATGTCCCCGGCTGCGGCCTGTGGTTTGACCATCACGCGACGGAAGTGGAGCGGATCGTGGGCAAAGTGGATTTTCGCGGAGACTGCCGAATTGCACCGAGTGCAGCACGGGTAGTCTACGACTATTACGGCGGTGCGGCCTGCTTCCCCGGCATTGAAGAAATGATGCGCGAGGTGGACAAGGCCGACATGGCCCAGTTTACGCGCGATGAAATCCTGCACCCGCAAGGCTGGCCGCTGCTGTCTTTTATCATGGATGCCCGCACCGGCTTGGGCCGCTATAAAGATTATCGCATCAGTAATTACCAGCTCATGTATGATTTGATTGATGCCTGCATGATCCAAAGCATCGGCGGCATTTTGCAGATGCCCGATGTGCAGGAGCGCCTGGTGCGCTACCAGGAGCAGGATATTCTGTTTCGCAAGGCTCTCAAAGAGCATTCCTGGACATCGGGAAATGTCGTTGTGACCGACCTGCGCGAAGTGAATCCCATTCCCTGCGGCAATCGGTTTCTGGTCTACGCCCTGCATCCCGCGCAGAGCATTTCCATCTGGGTCGTCAACGGTTTTCAGGGCCGCAACTGCGTCCTGGCCTGCGGTCACAGCATTTTGAACCGCACCTCCAAAACCCATGTCGGGTCTCTGATGCGCCGCTATGGAGGCGGCGGCCACGAAGCGGCGGGAACCTGCCAGGTTCCGCATGACCAGGCCGAAGAAACCCTGCGCGCCCTTGTTGCCGCCATGAACCGCGACGATGCCATCAATACGGCCGATCGCCGCGTATTGGCACGAGCCGCCTGACGGCCTGCATTACAAAGAAAACCGCCGGCGCAGAGTGCGCCAGCGGTTTTTCACTTTGTAATGGAATGGGCCCAGAGGGATTCGAACCCCCAACCTACCAGTTATGAGCCGGCAGCTCTAACCGTTGAGCTATAGGCCCATAGCGCCTTTATTATAGCACATTTCTCAAAACGCGCTTACCACACCCGTTTCGCCCAGCTTACCACCGCATCGGCGACGGAATGGGTGACACCGCCCAGCACCAGGCCGAGCAGGGCGCACATGGCCCAGGAAGGGTGGGCCGCCGTCCAGTCCGTCGTCAGTCCCCAGAAACCGCCAAGAACCGCGTCGCGATCAACAGGAATGCGTGCTTTAATTAGCCCCCAGAGAACGACGCGCATGGTCGCCCAGAGCATGACCAGAAAATAGGCCACTCGGAAAATCGGCCCGAAGCCGATGCCGTGCGATATCCATGACCGATGCGGAACCATCTTTTGATAGGGCCACCATAGCCACCGAAAGGCTCCCCAGCGCTTGTAGGAAATGCTGTTTGTGTCCAGATCGTCCGACAGCCAGAAGCCTGAAAATAAATAGGCCGTCAGTCCGACTACCAGGCCCACCCAATCCTTTGACGCCGACTCCCACCACCACATCGGAACTGCCGCTGCCGCCGTGACCACCGTGATCTTGTCGTGTGTTTTGCCGCTCGGCAAGAGAATTCTTCCAATCTTTTATCGGCCAACCTTTTATCGGCCAACCTTTTATCGGCCAAACTTGCGGTCCAAATCGCCGTTTGGCAATTCCACAATAATTGGACGCCCATGCGGGCAGGTGTAGGGGTTGTCGGATTTCAGCAGGTCGGATACCAGCGCGTTCATCTCGTCAAAGGAGAGCGGATCGCCGGCCTTGACGGCCATTTTGCAGGAGGCCGTGATTAACACTTCTTCGGCGGGCAAAAGCAGGCGGCGGGAAACAGTCTTTTCCACCAGCTCTTCCACGATCTCCCGCAGCACTTCTTCCGGGCCGCCCTGGGCTTTGATGTGCTTCTGCGCGACGGAGGCTGGGACGGAGCGGACGACAAATGAATCGCCGCCGAACGGCTCCAGGTCAAAGCCTGCCCGCCGCAGGTCTTCCAGCCGATTTTCGACCACCATTGCCTCCCGCTTGCTGACTTCCAGCGTCAACGGCAGCATCAGCCGCTGCGTGGGAACGCCCCCCCCCGCGCCTTCGGCTCCGGCCAGAAGTTGTTCGTACAAGACGCGCTCATGGGCGATATGCTGGTCAATCAGCACCAGTGCGTCGTCGGTCTGCGCCAGAATGTACATGTTGCGCGTTTGCGCCAGCACCCGCAGGGAGTCGAGATTGTGTTCGCGGTAATCGCCGCCCGTCGGGGCAGGGTTTGCTCCTGCCCTTTCTTCTCTGCCCGTGCTAAGTAACGGTGGACTGAGCGGCCCGCTGCCCTCAAACGGGTCATCGTCAAACGGCTGGCGCGCCCGCTCCTGGTAAGCGGCATGAAATGCCGCTGTGTCATGCGGCTCCTGCCGCGTGTTCCCGGCGGGGCGCGACGGGACGGCCATGAGTGCAGGGTGGGCCGGCTCTTGTCTTGTCTCCGTCCCCACAACGGCGGCAGGGACGGAGGGAGTTAGTTTCTGTGTCAATGTCGGCACGAGACCGCCCGCCATCAATGCTTCTTGAATGGCTTTGTAAACCGCCGCGTAAATGTCGCCCTCGCGCGTAAACCGCACCTCGGTTTTGGTCGGCGAGACGTTCACATCCACCTGCGCCGGGTCTATGTCAATCATCACCACCGCCGCAGGATAGCGCGTTCCATGCAGGGTTTGAACACTCTTATACGCTTCGTCCAGGGCGCGGGTGACGGCTTTGTTTCGCACAAAACGCTTGTTGACAAACGTATGCTGGGCCGAGCGGCTGGATTTGAGGGCGGCCGGGGTTCCGATGAAGCCGGTCACGCGCAGGCCCGCGCCCTCATAGCTGACCGGAACCAGATGCCGGGCCGTTTCGCGCCCGAAAACATGGACGCAGGAGTCCATCGCCGACCCGCTGCCTGATGACGCGAATACTTCTCCGCCGCCGTGCATCAGCCGAAGCGCCACATCAGGCCGGGCCAGCGCGAATCGCTGCATGAGTTCCACAATATGGGTCAGTTCCGTGGAAGAAGTTTTCAGAAACTTCAGACGCGCGGGAACATTGTAGAACAAATTTTCCACGGTGATGCTGGTTCCCGCCCTAGCCCCCACTTCCGACACTTCTTCCAGTGATCCGCCCGCGCAGCGAATCTGCACCCCGGCGGCTTCATCGTCCCCAGCAGCTTTGGTGGTAATACTCATCTGCGAAACCGAGGCAATAGATGGCAGAGCTTCTCCGCGAAAGCCCATGGTCGTGATCTGAAACAGATCGTCCGCCGAGCGTATCTTGGAAGTGGCATGGCGCTGAAGCGACAGCACGGCATCTTCGCGGCTCATGCCGCTGCCGTCGTCGGTCACGCGGATCAGGTATTTGCCGCCTTCGTCCAGTTCCACGAGAATGCGCCGCGCCCCGGCATCCAGCGCATTCTCCACCAGTTCTTTCACCGCGGCGGCAGGCCGCTCCACCACCTCGCCTGCCGCAATCTGGTTGGCCGTGTTCTCGTCTAAAATTGCAACCTTCGCCATACTCGTCACACCTGTTCCTAATCGCCTAACGGATAAATAAAATCGGGCATAAGCCCAGGGGCGCGACTGCGTTCATTTCATGGTGATCTGAAGTCACGACTTCCCCGCCTACCCGCATTGCCATCGCTACGCAAAAGCAGTCGCCGAGCGACAGGGTATGCGCCCGCTTGAGCTGCCCTATCTGTCGCCAAAATGCGCTGTCCATGTCCTCGCGCACGTCAACTTTGAGACCCGCAATCGTGGTCACGGCCTCTTCCGCCGCTGCTTCATCGTTCTGGCGCAAAAAATGGTAATACATTTCGCACACATTGATCGCATGGGCCACTTTTCGCTTGCTGGTGTCAGTCAATACGTTTTCCACGACTTCTGATCCCGGCTCACCTTGAAGGAAGGCGATCATGGCACTGGCATCCAGCACGGAATAGGATTGCGGAATGTTCACCAGTGTCGTTCCTCCAAAAGCTTTTCGTAAACTTTATTTCGCATAAACTCATAGCTGCCCCCGCTGATGTGAGAAAACATTCCACGCGCCGCTTTGACTTTTGCTTGCAGCTCGTCTGCTTCCTGTTCTGCGGCGTGGTTCGGCGAAAGATACCGGTTTCTCAGAGTTTCTTCCGCCAATTCATCCGGCGTTCTGCCGGATTGGGTCGCCGCTTCCGTCAATGCTTTCTCAATTTCCGGGCTGAGTGTCAGTGTCATTGGCTTGCCTCATCATTTTTCGTTCAGTAAATTACTTTGTTCAGCGGGTACTCGACCAGGCCCTGCGCTCCGGCGCGGCGCAGTTCCGGGAGGATGTGGCGGACGGTTTTTTCCGGGATGATGGTTTCCAAAGCGACCCAGCCGTCTTCATCGAGGGGAGAGACAGTCGGCTTTCGCAGGGCGGACAGCAGGCGCGTGACGGCGTCCAGATTTTCTTTGGCGACGTTCATTTTCAGTCCCACGAGGCTGTCGGCGTCGAGTGCGCCTTGCAGAAGCAATTGAAGATTTTCAATCTTGGTGCGTTTCCAGTCGTCGTCCCAGGATTGGTGGTTGGCGATGAGCCGAGTGGTGCTTTCCAGCAGCGTGTCTACAATCTTGAGGCCGTGCGCGGCCAGAGTGCTGCCCGTCTCTGTACCTTCGACAATGGCATCTACCAGGTCAGGGACTTTGACTTCGGTGGCTCCCCAGCTAAACTCGACATGCGCCGAGACGCCGTGTTTTTGCAGGTAGCGCTTGGTAACGCCGACCAGTTCCGTCGCAATGCGTTTGCCTTCCAAGTCTTTGGGGCCGCTGATGGGGGAATTCTGCGGCACGGCCAGCACCCAGCGGTACGGGCGTGACGTGGCTTTGGAATAAATCAGCTCAGCGACTTCGTAAACATCGGCTTCGCATTCCACCACATTGTCATGGCCGGTCAGTCCCACGTCCAGAACGCCCATCGCGACGTAGCGCGGGATTTCCTGGGCGCGCAGGAGGACAGGCTCCAGTTCTTCGTCGTCCACGACGGGCTGGTAAGAGCGGGTGCTGACGCGGAAGTCCCAGCCGGCTTTTTTGAACAGGGCAAAAGTGGCGTCTTGCAGGCTGCCTTTCGGCATCCCGATTCGCAGTTTACGGGTCACAGTGTTTCTTCCTTCGGGGCATAAAATACCGAACGGATAGTCGGTTTCTGAATTTAGTATGACGAAAAGGGTACCGGCAAGTCAAGTTATAAGAACCCACCCGTCTCGCTAAGGCTCACCACCCTCCCGAAACGGGAGGGAAAAGCGGGCTTCATGCAAAAGGCTTTTTTGTTTTGCACTTCTCCTTCCCCTCCCGCAGTACCCGCTGCCGAGGCTCTGCGAGCAGGGGCAGCAGGGCGGTGAGCCTTAGCGAGACGGGTGGGTTCTTGAGATATATCAAATTTCCGAATGATTTTGCGACAATTGAGACACAGGCAAACGCTTGTTGTCGGCATCCTCGCCTCTCATGCAAGCCTGAGGCAAGGCAAAAGAGACGAAATTGGCACTGTGAAATGGATAAACAAGAGGTACAAAAGTATTCCGCGAACTCGCTTGACAAGAGCAGCCGCGCGTGATATAATAACTTCATATTCGCGCAGACAAACACAGTCTGCACCCCCCAGCGAGAGCCAATGCGGCTCCCGCTTTTTTGCTGCCAATTTTTTGGCCCTAGTATCCACGCTCGATGTCTACGATGCCTTCCAGCGGTTCGTCCCGTGTGAAACGCCGCAGGTTATCCAGAAACAAAGCTTTTTGACGCGCGTGCAGGCCTGTTGTCCAGCCGGACGAGTTGTGCGGGGCGATAAACACATTCGGTATGTCCCAAAGCGGGCTGCTTGCGGGCAGTGGCTCTTTCGCAAACACGTCCAGACACGCGCCGCCAATCTGCCCGGCCTGCAAGGCAGCAATCAGGGCGGACTCATCCATCAATCCGCCCCTTGCGATGTTGATAATCCAGGCGGTTGGTTTCATCTGCGCGAACTGTGCCGCGCCCAGCAGGGTTCGGGTTTCTCCGGTCAGGGCGGCGGCAAGTACCAGGTAATCGCTTTCTTTTAACAGCCTTGCTAAACCCTCTTGGCCTGTGAAGACTTCATCCACGCCTTCTGCGGGCGACGCAGTGCGGCGCAGGCCCAGCGTCCGCATCCCAAACGCTTTGGCGCGCACGGCTACGCCGCGCCCAATCGGGCCGAGGCCGATCACCCCAACTGTCTGCCCATACACTTCTTTCTGCTGCACCGACTGCCATGTGTGCTGGCGCTGATTTGCCATAAGCTCCGGCAGGCGGCGGGCCGTGAGCAGCATCCAGGCCAGGACAAACTCGGAGATGGCGATCTCAAAGGCCGGACCGGAATCGGTGACAATCAGACCGGCTTTCGCTTTCACTTCCGGCGTCAGCACATGGTCCACACCCGCGCTGGCGGTATGCAGCCAGCGAATATGGGGGCAGGCCTGGATCAGCCGCGCATAGCCTTTGCCCGCAATCCAGCGCAGGATGCCGGCAGCCTCTGCCTGCCCTGTCACGGGCGTGATTTCTTCCTCCCGGTAAGGCAGCAGTTCGGCGTCGGGGGCTGCTTCTCGGGCCGGAGCAATCAGTTCGGCGTAAATGCTGTCGGGAACAAGAATTTTCATCGCTGCCTCACATATCCTATTTTCTTCACACCGTACTTCAGCCCGGCGCTTCGCTTGAGTACCAGGGCGACCGTTTGATCCGCGGTTTTCCCAAAGACCGGCTTTGGCTGATAGTTGTTTCTCAGAATTCCTTCTTTATTCCGCGCCCGACTGGACGTGGTCCAGCAGGGAACGAGAAAAGCCGGCATTGATCTCGTTCCGCCCTCGTTGCGAAATCGCAGCCGCAGAACAAAGGTTTCGGGAAAGCGGGCCAGCGAATTGCCCCCAAACGCAAAATTCCCCAAGCTGTAGGCGATGGTTTTGCCCCGGTAACACTCAATGCCCTGGACAACGTGCGGATGGTGGCCGACAACGGCATCCGCTCCGGCATCAATGAATTTTCTTCCCATCGCTTGCTGCCAAACTCTGGGAACGGGGTCAAGCTCACTGCCCCAGTGCATCACTACAATCACCACATTGTCGGGTTTCTTATACTGCTTGATCTCACGGATGACTCGTTCTGTGACCCCGGCGGTCATCGTGGTGTTCTCACCGACGACCGTGCAGTCACCGATCAGAACGGTCTCGATGCCCCGGAGCCGAGTAACATACGGCACGTTCTGGTAAAACACCGGGACATGGGCCTTGCGGAAGCTGCTGACGGTGTCATTCAACCCGGTCTGAAGGTAATCCCCTGAGTGATTGTTGGAAAGCCCGACGGCTTCCACCGATCCAGCCGGGAAAATCGAGGCGTATCGGGCGGGTCCTTTGAATTTCCACTGCTTGTCGGCAGTCTTCGCGGCATTTGTCAGGGTGCATTCAAAGTTCACGACTGTCAGGTCATCATTCCGAAACCAGGGCTGCATCAAGGCAAACGGGTAGTTTTTCTGGCCGGAGCGCCGGTATACCGCTGGAAATCGTACCGGGCTGTCATCGCCGTTGACCGTGCCGAACGTGCAGTCGCCCGCGAAAGACAAAACAATCTCGCCAGGTTTTTGCGGGCTTTTTGGGTCGCCGAGGAGAGAATTGCCGGAAAACAGAGGCGCGGCAGGCACGGCAATCTGTGCCGGCTGCCTGCGGGGCTTTCCCAGAAGGCTTGCTGTCATTGCGACAGCCAAGACGATCAAACCGAGCGCGACGATGAGCTTGCTGAGTTTCATATCAAGTCTGGGGGTATTATACTCGCAGATGAAACCTATCGCCTGTGCGCGGAGCGCTTTTCTCGTCTTAATTTTACTGTTGTTTTCGCCCGCCGCCATCGCGGGGTGGGGGGAAGATGCGCTTCAGCGCGAATCCAATTACATTTCCGACTCGTCTTTCACGGAACTGGCCTGGAACCACGGTGATGTGACTTCCGGCGCGGCGGCTTACGGCGCGATCAATGACATCCGCGTCGCTTATTCCGGCCCGGACTGGGTGCGTCCCGGCGAATCGGCCCTGGCCGCTCTCAGCCTGATGAGTGCGGCCCGGCAGCTTCAGGTCGCCCATGTCAGCACCGCCCGGTACGACGGTGTTTTGAGCCGCTTTTTTCATGTGTGGCTTCTCCAAAACCGGCAGGGATGGCAGGAAGATGCCCATGACGGCGACTTCGGCGGCATGGCGCAGCGCGTTTTCTACGACAAAAGGGGCCGCTGGCAGCGGGACGAAGCCTATAACACCGGAACCACCGGCATGGTGCTGGTCGCTCTCTGGAAGTATTCCGAATATCTCGCGGCGACCGGCCATTCGGCGGAAGCGGCTCAGTGGCGGCGAAATGCCTGGGCGATAGCGCGGCCTGCCGGAAATTATCTGCACCGCGCTTATAATTCGCGCTATCATTTGGTACAAGGTAATGCGTCCGCTCGCGACCTCTGGATTTCCGACAGCGTCTACGCCGCCGACGCCCTGCGCTGCTTGAGCCGCTGGGCGAAAACGACAGGCCAGAAGCCTGCCTATGCTTACGAAACACTGGCCGCACAAATCACGGGCGGCGTTCAGGCCATGCGGGACACTCAAACGGGGCGCGGCTTTTTCAAATACCGCGATAGTCGGCATTCTTTTCAACCAACAGACGGCGACTCCCTGGACCAGCTTGCATTTCTGCCTTACGAAGCCGACGTTTTGAGTCCGGCGGAGCCGTTTGTCCGTCAAATCAGCGATTGGTGGACAATCGGCGGCCAGAATATTCACATGACCGCGCAGACAAATAATCCTGCTGACTGGCATTACTTTGGCCTGCACTGGCACTGGTATTTCGCGCCCCGCCCCGAAAATGCCTATCTTTACCCCGGCCCTGGCTTGCAGCTTGCGGCGATGGAGTGGAAGGCGGGAACCGCGCGCCATGATCCTGTGCTGCTCGACCGCGCCCGCAAGCGGTATGAATGGGCCAACAAAACCGCTTATTCGAACCTCTGGCTCGGCGATGGGAATGCAGCGGAAGCCGGTGTCGGCAACGGCCTGGTCGACTGGCGCGATGCAGGCGCTTATGCTCACAAAGCGGAAGACTGGCAGCGATTTGTGGATACCAGTGCTTATTTTATCCGCGCAACTTTGATGATTTGCTACGGCAAAGATACAAAGTTTGGGCCGGAGTAATAAGCGAGGGAATGAATTCCTCTCGCTGACAAGATACGTCCTTCGGACGAAAGAGCAGTCATCGACCCAATCTCTCCGTCCGAAGGACGATTGCATTGAAGCGAGAGGAATTTATTCCCTCGCGCCGGTGGCGCATGGCCTAATGCTTCTCTTACCCTCAACTTGACAACCCCACTGTGTTTCGCCCATAATACAGGCTCAAATCAAGGCCATTGAAAGCCTTTGTAAGTTTTTGGGAAGCAGGAAAGTCTGTGAGCGTCAACGAAGTGAACCCCGACGAGATTTTTGACATTGCCATTATCGGCGGCGGGCCGGTAGGCCAGTATGCCGCGTATTATGCCGGCCTGCGGGGCATGAAGACAAAGGTGATTGACAGCCTGCCGGAACTCGGCGGGCAGCTTTCGGCTTTGTATCCCGAAAAGTACATCTTTGACGTGGCGGGCTATGCCAAAGTTTATGCCAAAGATTTGGTTGCCAATCTCTCGGAACAAATGATGCAGTATGACCCGGCTCTGGCGCTGGACGAGAAAGTCGTCAAGCTGACATCTGAGGATGGGCTGGTAACGATGGAAACGCAGAAAGGGCACACGCACTATGCCCGAACTGCCGTCATTTCCGCAGGCGTCGGGGCATTTTTGCCGCGCAAAATCGCGCAGGCGGGATTGGAAGAACTGGAAGGCCGGGGAGTCCATTACTTTGTCAGCGACAAAAGCATTTTGCGGGGCAAGCGGCTGATGGTAGTCGGGGGCGGCGACAGCGCGTTTGACTGGACATTGAACCTGTACGACGCAGCCCAGAGTGTTGTGCAGATTCACCGCACCGATAAGTTCAAAGCCCATGAAGACACCATTGAGAAAGTGATGGCCTTGCCGATTGAGTTTTTGACGTTTCACGAAGTCAAGCAGGTACATGGCGAGGAGCATGTGGAAGGTGTGACCATCTTTGACAGCCGCACCAAAGAAGAAAAGTATTATGAATGCGATGAACTGCTGTTTAATCTGGGGTTCCTGACCGATCTGGGGCCGATCAAAGGCTGGGGCTTTGAGATCGTCGGCAATTCCATTCATGTCAATTCGCGCATGGAAACCAGTGTCCCCGGCGTTTATGGCGCAGGCGATATTGTGACCTATGACGGCAAGCTGAAGCTGATTGCAACCGGCTTCGGGGAGGCGGCGATTGCCGTCAACCACGCCAAAGCTCATGTTGACCCGACGGCCAAAGTCGGCCCCGGCCACTCGTCGGAGAATGTTCCCAAAAAGACAGCGTAAGAAAAAGGCAGCGTGAGATGCTTCTTCACTATCCCTACGCGCAAAGCTATTTGTTTGCCGCACTGGATTCCGGTCCGGCGCTCCTCGGCGCATCTGTGCATGGGCTGACGGACGCGGAAGCGGACTTTCGGCCCGACCCGGCGCGGTTCACGATCCGCGAGGCCCTGGCGCACCTGGCCGACTGGGAGCCGGTCTTTTTGGAGCGGCTGACCCGGATGCGCGACGAAGATCATCCGACCCTGCCGGGCTATGATGAGGGCCAGTGGGCGATTGAGCATGACTACGCCCGGTCCTGCTGGCAGGAACAAAGAGATTTGTTTGCGGAGCGACGCCGCGCGCTGGCTTCTGTCGTGCGTTCGCTCACGCCCGAAGACTGGCAGCGAACCGCCCATCGCCCCGAAATCGGCGTCCTGTCCATGCAGGACTTGGCGCTGCTGATTCCCCTGCACGACCTTTACCACCTGCGGCAAATCGCGGATTGGCGAGAAAAATACCAAGCATGATCACTGAAGACAGCGTGGACGAAGCGCGGCTGGCAGAATTTCAAATCCACCTTGCAGCCTTGCGTTATGACGGGGTGGGAAGGGTGGAAGCAATGGTGCTTTCGCCGGAGATGGATTGTCATCAATTTGTTTCGGCCCTGCGCGTTATCCCGGAGACGGGCGTAGAAGGACAGTATCCCGGCAAGCAGTGGTGGCGCGGCACACGGGTGGCGGGGCGGCAGGTATCGGCGATCAATGCCGAAGTGCTGGACGTGCTGGGCATACCCTACGACATTCCCGGCGACAACCTCATTATTCGCGGGATAGACCTGTCCCAGTTCAAGCCCGGCGACGTGCTGCGGGTCGGCGACGCCCTGATGATCGTAACGCCTACTACGCATCGGCCCTGCGCAAAATTGGCCCGCCGCACGACGCTGACCAAAAAAACTGCCCTGAGTTACGGGAAGCTGCGCGGCATCATGCTGGACGCGCGCGAGGCCGCCATGATTCAAATGGGAGATGCTGCGGAGCGTCTGCTCATGGACGGGGTTTGAGCGCAGGCTGTCCGAGGAACACTAGGCCATGATGGTACGCCGACCCTTATTTCTCGCCGCGCTGGGCCTCGCCGCGCTCAGTTCCGGCTGTGCGCGTCCCGAAAAAACTTCGGAAGAAGTTGCCGGGCCGACCACCCCTCTCTATGCCCTGCATCTAGGACCGACACCGCCGGGCGGGCCGAGTGAGGCGGCTACAGGCGCCGGTGCGGGCGGCTCCGCTGCCGGTGGCTATCAAATCGGGCGTGTCGGCAGCTCTCTGGAAGCGCCGACGCTTCCGCCGCAGCCTTACGGAATCACCTACAGCCGCATGTCTCCGGTCGGCAGCAGCGGGTCGGGCCTCGGCGACCGGGGCAATCCGATCCCCCCGGATGTTTCCCTCGCTGCACCGCCAGACCCCGTTCATTCCCGCGTAAAAGCCACGCCTGTCCCGGCGACAGTCTCACCCAGTCGGTAAGCCGTCTCGCCCGAGGCTTTGAGCCGCGCCAGCACATCTTCGGCAGTGAAGGGCGAGACAATCAGCACATAGCCGATACCCATGTTGAACACGCGGAACATTTCAGCCTCGGTCACGCCGCCTTTGCCCTGGATCAGACGGAACAGCGGCGGCACATTCCAAGCCGTTTTGTCAATTTGAACGCCGACGCCGGGGGGCAGGACGCGCGGGATGTTGTCCACGAAGCCGCCACCTGTGATGTGCGCCATCGCTTTGATTGGGGTGGGAGTAAGGTCCAGCAGGGGAAGCACGGCAGGCGCATAGCAGCGATGCGGCCATAGCAGGGTTTCCGCCAGCGTTGTGCCGCCCAGGTCCGGCAACGGCTCGCTGAGCGGCAGCCGGGCCTCTTCCAGCAGAACCTGACGCGCCAGCGAGTAGCCATTCGTATGCAGGCCGTCGGACGCCAGGCCAATAACAATATCACCCGGCTCGACGCCCATTCCGTCTACGATTTTACTGCGCTCTACCAGGCCCACAATGCAGCCGGCGAGATCATATTCGCCCGCCGCATAGAGGCCCGGCATTTCCGCCGTCTCCCCGCCGATCAGCGCGCAGCCTGCCTCTCGGCAGCCGTCTGCCAGGCCTTTCACCACTTCGGCGGCCACGCCCGGCTCCAATTTTCCCGTCCCGAAATAATCCAGAAAAAACAGCGGGCGCGCGCCCTGCACCAGAATGTCATTGACACAGTGCGAGACTAAATCTTTGCCAATCGTGTCATGCCGCCCCGTCGCAAAAGCAATTTTGAGCTTTGTTCCCACGCCGTCAATGCTGGAAACCAGCACCGGGTCTGCCAATGTGCCGAGCGCGGACAGCGCAAACATGCCGCCGAAGCTGCCTACATCGGTCAAGACGCCCGGCGTCAGCGTCGTTTTGATATGCGCTTTCATGCGCCCGACGGCATCCGTGGCCGCATCAATATCCACGCCCGCCCGCGCATACGCGCTGCTCGTCTCAAGTTCACTCATGCCGCTATTATAGCATGACGGCTTATTCCTCGTCCACCGCCCACTGCGGCTGAAGGTCTTGGGCAACGCCGAGGTTTTGCAGGACGCGAGCGACCACCGTATCGACAAGGTCTTCTACAGTTTTGGGCTGGTGGTAAAACGCTGGGGCGGCAGGCAGCACAATGGCTCCGGCTTCGGTCACGGCCACCATGTTGCGGAGCTGGATCAAATTCAGGGGAGTGTCACGGGCGACCAGGATGAGTTTCCGGCGCTCTTTCAGGCAGACATCGGCGGCGCGCGTGGTCAAATCATTGGAAATGCCGTGCGCGATCCGCCCCAGCGTCCCCATCGAGCAGGGAATAACAACCATGCCCTCGTGTACAAACGAGCCGGAGGCGGGGGGCGTAAAATAATCCTGCGAATTGAGAAAGTGAATGTTAGGGTAGGGGGCATCGCCGCCGAGATAATCCTGGGCGGAAAACGGCGGCGTCAGCCGCCCGCCGGTTTCGGTTTGAAACACGGCGGGCGCATTGCCCGAGAGCATGACATAAACAGCGTCATAATGACGCGCCGCCTGACGAAGAAAACGAACGGCGTAAATGGCGCCGCTCGCGCCGGTGACGGCAACGACCAGGCGGCGGGGAATGGACATAAGAAGGCGCTATCTAATTGTCATCATCGCGGCGAACGCGGATTTTCGAGGCACGGGCCGAGCCGGTGGTTTTCGTGAAAACGTCGCTGAGAAGCAGACCCACGCCGAAGGGCGCGAGCGCGTGCGCCAGAATGCCATGAACGCCGAGGCCGAGCGCGACCAGCCCAGCCAGGACAAGACTCACGCCGGTCCAGACTTCGGTGCTTGCAAGAAGTGCTTTTTTCCAATCCATACGGGGAAGCCTCTTTTCAAAAATAATGAATAAGTACGGTGCCAGCAATATTATACGGCACTTTCTCTTATTCGGCAACTTTCAGGAAGAACTTCAGCATAGCCCGATGAGAAATTTGTTTGGAAAGAAAAATCCGTTGGAATATCCTGCCCTGAAGGGCAGGTCTGGCGGGCGAGACGCCAACCGCGGAGCAACTGCACCCAACCCTGCGGGCGGAAGAATAGGAATAAGCAAGCGTGTTTTGTTTTCCCGGTCGCAGACCGGTTGGCCGCAGGCCCGCCAGACCTGCCCTTCAGGGCGGGGATATTCTGAAAAATAAAAAACGCCCGCATGATTCTGACATCAAACGAACGCTTTTCTAACCTAAAATGGTGGAGGATAGCGGGTTCGAACCGCTGACCTTCTCAATGCCATTGAGACGCGCTACCAACTGCGCCAATCCCCCATGCGGCAACGAGAAGCATTATACTCCGCTGCGATGAAAAAAGCAAGAGGCTACGGCGAATTTTTTAGCCTTGCCGTGTTCCGTAAGCATCATCGACAATGGCCGCGATGGTCTTCTCAGGCTTGCCGCCGATATAAAACCAGACCAGCCAGGCCAAATGGCCGAGCGTCCAAGCAGCAAGGAAAGGCCAGTACAGGCCGAGCGGCGGGAAACGAGGCGTGAAGGCCGGAAGCAATTGCCAGGCACGGTAAGCGGCGAGAAAATAGGTAAGGAGGCCGCCCACTGTAAATGAGATCGTGCTGGCGCTGATCGCTGTCCAGGGCTGACTTAAATCCAGCGCGACAAACTTGGTGCCGGGCGTGCGGTAAATATAGACTTCTTCCATCTGATGCGCCACGAGCAGCTCTGCGCCCAGCAGGCTGTTGATCTTCTTTTCCAACGCGGTCGCATAGATACGCGCAAACAAATTGTAGGTCAACAAATAGGCGCAGAAAAAGCCGGCGTAAACAATGAAAAACGGCAGCACGAAAATCGCCGCCCGAAATGGAGGGTAAAGACTAAGGGCGAGGTTGAGCAGCGTCAGCACCGTGAAAAGATGGTTTGCCTGGAAGAACTGCACATAGTAGCCGTAGTGCATACTCCGCATCCGGTCAAGCTGAGCTTGCAGGACGCGGAGATGCGTTTCGGCCAAAGTATCCGGGTTGAGAAAAGACATAAGCTACTTCAAGGTTTTAAGATATGCATACAGCGGCGCGCTGTCTTTGGCCGCCATGTGATACACAGGCATCGGCTTCGCGACATGTCCACCATCCTCGGTCATGCCAGTGTTCATCACGCGCTCCCAGGTTTTGAGCGTGTATTTTTTAGTGATCCCGGAGGCCCGGATGGAGGGCGAAAAGCCTTTTTT
Source organism: Capsulimonadaceae bacterium (assembly GCA_965277095.1). Classification (GTDB taxonomy): domain Bacteria; phylum Armatimonadota; class Armatimonadia; order Armatimonadales; family Capsulimonadaceae; genus JANXMY01. The sequence goes on along the minus strand of OZ255718.1, from coordinate 158,540 downwards.
ACCCCCATAAGTGGCTCCATGACAGGAATTGCAGCCGCTGGACTCGGCGATGGATTTGCCGTGGGCAAGCATTGTCATGCCCGACGCCATTGGCTTTTTGATCATTGGCTTGAACACCTGAGCCGGTGCGGCGGGACTGGTGTGGATACCCGCGAGTGTGACGCACAGACCGAAGGCGGCGGTCAGTGCCGCGGTGGATGTCAATCGCATAAACGTTTCTCCCTCATCGAAAATCGCGGCCATTGGTCTGCGCTAGAATAGCATATGGCGTGGCGGCTGTCAAGGGACGGCGGCGCTGAGAAGGAAAAAACGGCGCACGCGGCTAACTCCTCTGCATCATCTCCCGTATGAGCAGCAGAGGAGTCACACCATGGCGATTGCATTTCGGATACCAGGATCGGCGGACGTTCCCAAACTGCCGGACCTGGCCCACTGGGCGGCGGACAACGGCTTCGGCGCGATAGACATCGGCGCACCGGACAAAGCGGCGGTGGATGCCGTGCGCGGAGCCGGGCTGGATGTGGGAACGTTTGACCTGATGCGAACCGGCGCATTGCTTTCGCCCGATCCCGATCAGCGGCGAAGCGTCGTTTCGGCGGCAGCCGAAGTGGCGGCGCGGGCCAAAGATTTGGGCCTGACCCGCGCTTTCGGCGTTTTCCTGCCGCGCGATGGCGGCCAGTCGCGCGGTGACAGTTTTCAGTATTGGTCGGCGGGCTGGCCCGCCGTCAGTGAGGCGCTGGCGTCCGCAGGCATCAGTTACTGCATGGAAGGCTGGCCCGGTGGCAGCCCGAATTATCCCGCGCTGGGCGTGACACCGGAAACTGTCCGCGCCATGCTGGCCCTGGATGCCGAAAAAGGCGCAGGAGCCTTGAAACTGAATTATGACCCCAGCCACCTGGTGCGGGTTGGCGTGGACCCTCTGCGCTTTCTGTCCGAATTCGGCGCGCATGTCCGCCACGTGCATGGCAAAGACACGGCATTTGACGCGAACCGCTTGTACGAAACCGGCAATCTTGGCGCGTCCCTGCCCGCCGAACTGCCCGGCTCGGCGGCCAAAAATCAGCCCGGCTTCGGCGAAGGCTGGTGGCGTTACTGTATTCCCGGCGACGGCGTGGCTCCCTGGGGCGCAGCGGCGGCGATTTTATCGGAATACGGTTATACCGGCCATGTTTCGGTGGAGCTCGAAGATGCCCGCTACAATGGTTCCTGGGCCGGCGAGCAAAAAGGTCTGACCCGCGCTCAAAAATATCTGGCTCAGTATTTTGGATAGGAAATCCTATGCCGGAAGAAAAAGACCGTGATGCCTGGCTGACGGAATGGACAGTCGCGCAAAACAACTGGACGCAGGCAAAATCCGATCTGGCGACGGCGATGACATTGTCCGATGCCGGCATTTACTATGCTGCCGTCTTTTTCGGCCAGCAAACCGCCGAAAAAGCCCTGCGCGCTGCCTGCATTGTCCGCCTGACCAAGAACCCGCGCGGCCACAACATTATTCAAAGCGCAAATGCCCTCCATGCCCCACTGGAAATAATGAACGCCGCCGCCGAACTCAACGCCGACTTTCTCACCGCCCGCTCCGTCGAGGCCGCCGAAGGCGTCCCCGCGCATCTTTACGACCGTGAAAGCGCGGCAAGGCATCTCGCGGCGGCGAAGACGATTCTGGAATGGGTCCGAGGCATGATGTAGGCTGCCGCACGGAACAACGCGCACGACAATGATGATGGGGGCAAAACAAGCCGGAAACTATTGCAGACTGTTTAGGAGCAATCATAGTGAGCTATTATCTCGGTCTGGACATCGGCACGAGCGGGGCGAAGGCGCTCTTGATTACGGAGGCAGGCCAGCCCGTCGCGTCGGATATCCAAGAGTATCCGCTGTACACGCCCCGGCCCTTGTGGGCGGAGCAGGACCCGGAGGATTGGTGGAAGGCGGTCGTGCAGACCACCCGAAATGTGCTGGAAAAGGCCAGGGTGCGGGGGGAAGAAATTGCGGGAATTGGATTGTCCGGGCAGATGCACGGGGCAGTGTTTCTGGACAAAGATAACAACGTTTTGCGGCCTGCGCTGCTCTGGTGCGATCAGCGGACGCAGGCCGAGTGCGACTGGATCACGGCGCAGGTGGGGCAAGAAAATCTCGTCCAGTATCTCAGCAACCCCGTTTTAACGGGCTTCACATCTCCGAAAATTGTCTGGCTGCGGAACCATGAGCCGGAAACTTACGACAAAGTGGTGAAGGTGCTGCTGCCGAAAGATTATATTCGCTTTAAATTGACGGGAGTTCATGCCACGGAAGTGTCCGATGCCAGCGGGACGGCCTTGTTTGATGTGGCCCACCGGCAGTGGTCTTCCGAGGTGCTGGATGCGGCGGGTATTCCCCGTTCATGGATGCCGGAGTGCGCGGAAAGCATTGAGATCACGGGTCATGTCCACGCGGAAGCGGCAGGCTTGACGGGCCTGGCGGCTGGAACGCCTGTGGCCGGTGGCGGAGGCGACCAGGCGGCAGGGGCAGTGGGCAGCGGCATTGTGGAAACCGGCATTGTTTCCAGTGCGGTGGGAACCAGCGGTGTGGTTTTTGCTTATTCGGACACCCCGGCCACCGACCCGAAGCTGCGCGTGCATACGTTCTGCCATGCGGTGCCGGGCAAGTGGCACACGATGGGCGTGAGCCTGTCAGCGGGCGGCTCCCTGCGCTGGCTGCGGGACACGTTTTTTCAGCCGGAAGGCGTTGTCGCGCGAACAATTGGCGACGACCCCTACAACCTCATGGCGCGGGGCGCAGGCACCGTGCCGCCTGGCGCGGAAGGGCTGATTTTCCTGCCGTATCTCACGGGGGAACGGACGCCGTACCCGGATGCCACGGCGCGGGGCGTATTTTTCGGCATGACGCTGCGGCACAAACGGCAGCACTTCACGCGGGCCGTGCTGGAAGGCGTCGCCTATGCCCTCAACGATACGTTCCAAATCTTTCAGGAAATCGGCGTTCCTGTTTCGCAAGTCAGGGCATCGGGCGGCGGGGCCAAATCGCCTCTCTGGCGTCAAATCCATGCCGACATAACGGGCCATCCCCATGTCACGCTTTCGGTGGACGAAGGTCCGGCTCTGGGTGCGGCCCTGCTGGCGGCAGTCGGGACGGGGGCATATCCCACTGTCGCCGATGCCTGCCGTGCGGCAATCCAGACCGTCGCCGAGACGGCTCCTGATCCTGCCGCCCATGCGACCTATCAGAAATACAACGCTGTTTATCGCGCGCTGTACCCCGCGCTCAAAGACCAGTTCGCGGCGGTGTCGAAAATGATAGGATAACACCTAACCCCGCTAGGCCGAGCGTGATCTGCTTTTATGGCCCAGCGCTGGCGGCTAACGGCGTCCAGAACCCGCCATGTCCGTCCGGGTAAGGGCCGTAGTTCGCCTGGGTGCTGGCTCCCACGCCAGGAACGTTCCCTGCCGAGTCCAGTTTCCAGAATGCCGCGTGGCCGGTGGCAGCCTGGCTCCAAAGTAAGTATGCTGCGCCCGCCGGGTCTGCGGTGACTGCGACGCAGGAATAGCCGCTGTAGGGGCCGTAAGCGCCGCTGGCTGGGAAAACTGCCGGGGTTCCGGCGGCGTTGACGCGCCAGAGGGAAGCTCCGCCGTCGGAAAAATGGTTCCAAAGCAAGTCTCGCTCCCCTTGCAAGCCCACCGCAAGGCTCGTGGTCTGCCAGCCGGAATAAGGGCCGTAGGTAGGGGAATATTGGAAATCTCCTGCTGGGCCGACAGTCCAGAGGGATGCCATGCCGGCGGTGTTGTGCCAGAGCAGATGACTAACCCCACCGTCTGCGGAGGCCAGGGCCGCTGTAGACCAAGTTGGATAAGGGCCGTAACGATTGAAAGAAAAGGAACCGTTGGCACGGATCGTCCACAGGTCGCTGGGGCCGGTGGATGGTGTGCCGGACGGAGTATTGTTCCACAGAAGGCGATCCAATCCGTCGGAGCCGACGGTGAGGGCAGCCGCGCTCCATCCGGGGTAAGGGCCGTAGGTGGGCATAATATTAGGGTGGGCCGGGTCGGTAATGTCCCAGACGGAATACGCGCCATCGGAAGGATGCGTCCAGAGCAGATGGGCGCGTCCGTCCAGGCCTGTTGCCAAGCTTTTGGCCTGCCATCGCCCGCTATCATAGGGGCCATAGGTAGGCGAAATGGTCACGTTGCCCTGAATGTCAACCGTCCAAAGGCTGGCCCTGCCGTCGGCGGTATCCCAGAGCAGATGGGTGTGAATGGGTGTCAGGCGGTACAAAAGACCGTAGCCGCTGGGGCCACCGCCGACGGTGGTGCCGTACAAAAAACCATCCGGCCCGAAAATCGGCGTTGTTTGAGGATATTCACCATTCGTGTTGCGGGGACTCGTTCCGCTGAAACTGTAAAGAGTCTGAAAGCCGCTGCCGTCTGGGGCCAACCGAAAGACCGTGCCTTTGCCATTCGCTCCCCCGTACTCCGCGACACTGTAAAGAAAGCCGTCTGCGCCGGGAGTAACGCTGTTGTAAAGGGGATTGGCTCCATCAGCATTGTCGCCGTTACTGTCTCTGGCGCTGAAAGAGTAAATGACCTGAAAGCCGCTGCCGTCGGGCTGAAGTTTGAATATCTCGCCGCTGCCATTTGCTCCGCCCTCATTCGTTGTGCTGTATAAAAAACCGCCGGGGCCGGGGGTGAGACTGCCGGAGGGATTAGCGCCATCGGTGTTGACATAGGGAGCCATCGCAGGTCTGGCGCTGAAAGCGTACAATACCAGAAAGCCTGTGCCGTCAGTACGAAGCCGGAAGACTGTGCCGGTGTTATTTGCCCCGCCATCCTCCGCCGTGCCGTATAAATAGCCATCGCCAAGCGCAGTCAGCGCACCATATGAGAAGTTGCCATCAGTGGGATAAGTGAAGGCGTGAAGCGTGTTGAAGACGCTGCCATCGGGATTGACTTGGAAGATTGTGCCGTTATTATCTGCTCCCCCTGATTGTGTCGTACCTTAGAAAAAACCGTCATTACCATTGGTCAGGCCATTGAAGGGAGATTGACCATCCGTGTTGGTAGAGGAAGGATAGGCAACACTCGCGGAGCTGAAGGTATGAATGACGGCAAAATCACTGCCATCGGCACGAATTCTAAATATCGTGCCGTTTCCGTTCGCTCCGCCCCGCCCTGCTGTACCGTAGAAAAAGCCGTCCCCGCCCGGCTGCAACGCACCGGTGGGGTATGCACCGTCCTGGTTATTTTACGGAGAACTGGTATTGGTAGCGCTGAATGAATACAGTGTCTGAAAGCCTGTGCCGTCGGGCCGCAGCTTAAAGATCGTGCCTCCGCCATAAATGCCGCCGTTACTGTTGACGCTATATAGATAGCCATCTCCACCCGGCGTCAGTGCGCCGTAGGCACTTGCGCCATCGGCATTGTGGCCATTGTTGTCTAACGTCTGGAAAGCATGGATAACTCCGTAGCCAAGCGGTGGCGATTGAGCCGAAGCAGGCTGGCAGAAGAAAATTGAAGCGAATAAGGCCAATGCGCCGATAAAAACGCGCCGGGGATCATTTGGCGAAGACATTTGAGGTTATCCTTGTCTAACAGGCGAGGTCAAAAAAGTATAACAGAAAGCGAGTGGAAAGGCAAGAAAGTTTCTCCCATAATTTGTCGCACTTCGTCCGTCATAAAACAAACTCACTAGAAAGTGAAAAAAGTATGCCCCGATCTTTTGGCGAACCTCTGACCAAACTCCGCGCCGTGCCGATTCAGGACAACGGCGAGCCGCTCGTGGACCCGCGCACACACTCCAAGCGCGTTCATTTTGCCGAGAAACACCCGAAATTTGAGGAGATGCACCGGACGCCGAAGGTCCGAAAGCGCGTCGCGGAAATGCTGGCGGAAGCTGCCGAGTCGCTGCCGGACGGCATTGATTTGATTATCATTGAAGGATTCCGGCCTCTGGCCCAGCAGCGGTTCATGTACGAGCAGATCAAAGCCGAGTTTGCCCAGAAGCACCCGGAATGGAACAAGGCTACGCTGCACCGGGTCGCCAACACCATGTCTGCCCCGCCCGATGACCTCTGCCCGCCGCCGCACACGACGGGAGGAGCGGTGGATTTGAGTCTGATTGACACAAAAACGCAGGAATGGCTGGACATGACCTCGCCGTTTGAAATGGATGAAACCAGTGCGCCGGGCGATGTGAAGGGATTGAGCGAAACGGCGCAGAAAAATCGCCGCCTGCTGTTTGAGGCACTGGAAAAGACGGGCCTGACGAACTACCTCGGCGAGTGGTGGCATTGGAGCTACGGCGATTCGGGCTGGGCCTTGCGCGTCGGGGCGAAAAGCGCCGTGTATGATAGATTGCCGGAAGGTCAGCAAGCCCACTCTTCCAAAAAATAAATTTCGCTGGCCGCTTCCCCGTCTATTTTGGTATAAATTGTGCTGTAGCCGGTGTTGCTCGCGTTGCTTGTGGGCATTGGCGGTGGCGTTGTTCGTGTATGCTTGGAACCGACGCCAGCGAACTAAGCGCGCGTTTCCAAAGTTGCCTGCTCATGTCTGCGATTTTGTTGCCGACTTAATTTAAGCACTCCCGAGCGGCGGCCTGCTTGACAGGGCGAAGGCGGCTATGCTATAATCAGCCCAATGGATCGGGGCGTAGCGCAGCTTGGTTAGCGCACCGAGCTGGGGGCCCGGGGGTCGCAGGTTCGAATCCTGTCGCCCCGACCATCAAGAGCAAATGCCGGCGTCGCGAGAACTAGCTTCTCGCGACGCCGGTTTTGTTTTCCATGCTGTCTAATGGGCGCTCAGAGTCTTCGCGGCCAGCGTTTTGTGCGCGGGAAAGGGGGCGGCGTGGACGCTGGCTTCCGACCAGTTTCCCGGCCATTCCAGGCGTTTGGCGGCCAGGCGGGCGGTTTCCTGCCCTTCGTAGCGGGCGATAATAGCCAGCGCCAGATCGATGCCTGCGGTGATGCCCGCCGACGACATCAGCTTGCCGCCGCCATTGATAACGCGCGCGCCTTTGACGACATGAATTTTGGGATAGGTTTTTGCCAGCAGTTCCAACTGCGCGGAGTGGGTCGTGAGCTGATGCCCGTCGGCCAGGCCGGATTTTGCCAGAATAAATGCGCCGGTGCAGACGGAAGCAATAATCTCTGCCGTGTCACTGGCGTTCTGGAGAAATTCCAGAATATGCAGGGGCAGGGTCTCTTTGCGCGCGCCGGGACCGCCGGGAACAATGACAATGTCGGCATCGTGGGCCTGCGCCAGTGATTTGTCGGGCAGAATGCACAGGCCATGCGACCCGGTGACAGTAGAGCGCCGGTCCGCGACGGTCTGGACATGGAAGGCCGGTTTATCACTCCATTTGCCGTCCACTATCCGCCGGCACGAGGCCAGAGCCTCATAAGGGCCGCAGAAATCCAGTTCATCTACTCCATCATACAGCAGTACATCTACAGTTTTCATCCGGCTCGGCCTTTCTGCGTTTGCAAGTCATTATTTCCCGGCTACTTATTTACTTCCCGGCCATTCCATGCGGCGCGCGGTCAGGCGCGCAGCTTCTCGTCCTTCAAAGCGCTCCACCAGAGCCAGGGCCAGGTCAATGCCTGCGGAAACCCCGGCGGAGGAAATCAGGCTGCTGCCGTCGGTCACGACGCGCTGGCCCGGCACGACTTGAACTTTGGGATACTGCCGGGCCAATTCCTCCGTCGCGGCATGGTGGGTAGCAAGACGCCGTCCGTCGGCGAGACCGGCTTTGGCAACGATAAAGGCGCCGGTGCAGACTGAGGCGACCAGTTCGGCGGTTGCCGTCGATTTTGCGAGATATTCCAGCAGCAGCGGCGAAATTGCACTGTCTTTGCGTGCGCCCGGCCCGCCGGGAACCAGCACAATATCCGACTCCAATGCCTGCATCACCGATTTATCGGGAAGCACCTGGACGCCGTGGGCGCAGCGAATACTGCCGACACGCGCCGCGACCGTTTCCACATGAAACGCGGGTTTATTTGTCCGTTTGCCGTCCACGACTTTGCGGCAGGAGGCCAGCACTTCCAGGGGGCCGCAAAAGTCCATTTCATCCACGCCTTCGTACAGCAGCACCGTCACCGTTTTCATAAGCAGCTTTGACTCAGGGTTTCCTGAAATTATCGCCAGAAATGCAGCAAAGACTCAAACACGGCGCGCCCATCGCCAGACCCCAGCGCCGGGTCAGCGGCGCGCTCCGGGTGCGGCATCAGGCCCAGGACATTGAAATTTTCATTCGCAATGCCTGCAATATGATTCAGGGAGCCGTTTGGATTGGCTGCATCCGTCAGCGCGCCATCGGGTTCGCAGTAGCGAAAAATCACGCGATTTGCGGCGTTTAACTCGCTCAGAGTTGCTTCGTCGCAGACATACTTGCCTTCGCCATGCGCGACCGGCACTTGCAGGGTTTGCCCGGAGGCAAGCGCATTGGTAAAAGGCGTACCGGCGTTTTCTGTTCGCAGATGAATTTGCTTGCAGACAAACTTCTGGCCTTCGTTTCGCACCAGCGCGCCGGGGAGCAGATGCGATTCGCACAGGACTTGAAACCCATTGCAGATGCCCAGCACCAGCCCACCTTTGGCGGCGAATTCCTGGGTCGCGCTCATGGCCGGCGAGAAGCGGGCAATCGCGCCGCAGCGCAGGTAATCGCCATAAGAGAACCCGCCAGGCACAATGACGCAGTCCACGCCATTAAGTTCAGAATCACCGTGCCAGAGATATTCGACGGGGTGTCCCAGCAAATCTTTGACCGTATAATACGCATCCTGGTCGCAATTGGACCCCGGAAATTTGATAACGCCAAACTTCATCGCACCCGCTCTTTCACGCCACCACTTCGTAACGGTAATCTTCAATCACGGGATTTGCCAGCAGCTTGTCGCACATTTCCCGCACCTGCGCGTCCATTTGCGGCCCGTCACTGACTGTCATCTCCACATATTTGCCGATTCGCACCTGCTCCACACCGTCGTAGCCCAGTTGCTGTAAGGCTCCCTGAATTACTTTGCCCTGCGCGTCCAGCAGAGACGGCTTGAGCGTGACATAAACTTTTACCTGCGCCATAAATGCTCCTAAAATGCAGTCCTGTATATTTCGTTTTGACAAATTTTGTATTCTGCAATCGCGTCCTGAATGTTTTCCAGGGCATCTTCTTCGGCTTCGTGCAAAACGACTTGATACCTGATGTAACGCAAGGCTTTCATGCGAGTGACTGAAAGTCGCTCGGAGAGGCACCCTCCGGGTGTCAGAAAGAGGCTGGCTTCTCGTCCAAAGTCCTAACGTCCGAAGGACGCCGCTCCGAGCGAGTGGTTTTCAACCACTCGAAGCGCTCGAAGTGAATATGCGTAACATCAGTCGATAAATCATGGCAATAAACCGTCTGCGTTAAATGTACGAAAAGCACCGCTATTATACCACTCATCGCCGCGCTGCGTTAGTTTCGCATCTCAATATGCCGTACAATCTGGGACGCTAATCCTGTATATGTTGCCGGCGTCAGGGCCAGCAGACGCTGCTTATCGGCTTCGGATCATTAAATTGCCGTACGAAGCACACGGCAGCATTTAAAATAGCTTCTGCCCAACTATGCAATTTCACTAAGGCGGCTAAAGTCGTATGTACATCAAAAAATTCGACACTATCTTCCTCTGGGATTGCATAGCGATATTCTACGGCAAATGGAGTGAGAAACCGCACTTCTTCCAATTCAATAGGAATCGGCAGCCCATGATCTTTGAGCAAATCAAACAATTCTGATATACGGTGCGTATAGGGGAATGAAATCCTATGTCCTGCCAGTAAGGCTTTGAGCGATTTTTCGGCGGCTTGCTGTGCATGGAATCCCAGGGTTTCCGGTGCAATGTCTTTGTCTCCCTGCAATTTTAAAACGACAGTAATATCCTGCATCGCTTTTTGCAAGAGCAAGGCTGCCTGTTCCTTATGTTTAGACATTACGATTTCTCATAACAGACTTTGCCTTCGCGGGCTGCGTCATAATAAATGGTGTTCGGAGTCCCTTGCCATGCCTGAAATGTTTTTTCACTTGTGACAATGATGTCTACCGGAATACGCATTGGGCGAAGAACATCTTGGAGACGTACTGTTTCCGTCCTATGCTTGGTTACGCTTGTTTCAATGACCAGAAAATCCAAATCCGAACTCTCATGCGCCTCGCCGCGAGAGTGGGAGCCGAATAAAATAATTTTGCTGGGCTGTGCCGCTGCCACGAGCCGCTGCACGGCTTCGTCAATGATTTCCTGGGTCATTGTTTCTGCTCCTTAACATGGCGCACAAGCTGGGAAGCCAGTCCCGTATAACTCGCCGGAGTCAGGGCCAGCAGACGCTGCTTGTCCTCCTGCGGCAGGTCTAGGTCGGCGATGAATGCTTGAATCGCTTCTCTGGTAATGCCCGCGCCGCGCGTCAGCGCTTTCAGGCGCTCATAAGCATCGGCCATGCCAACACGCCGCATGATGGTCTGGATCGGCTCGGCCAGCACTTCCCAGGCCGGGTCCAAGTCGCGGCTCAGTGCGGATGGGCTGACTTCCAGACTGCCCAGGCCGCGCAGCGCAGCGTGCAGAGAAACGTAGGAATGGGCAATCGCTGTTCCCAGATTTCGCAGGGCCGAGGAGTCGGTCAGGTCGCGCTGCATTCGCGAGACGGGCAGCTTCATTGCCAGGTGGGTTAAAAGTGCATTGCTGATGCCTAAGTTGGCCTCGGAGTTCTCAAAATTGATCGGGTTGACTTTGTGCGGCATGGTGGACGAGCCGACTTCACCCGCGACGACGCGCTGCTTGAAGTAGCCCCAGGAAATATAGGTCCAGATGTCCTGGTCAAAGCCCAAAAGTACCATGTTGAAGCGCACCAGCGCGTGTGCCAGCTCCGCAATCCAGTCATGGGACTCGATTTGAGTCGTGAGCGGATTAAATGTCAGGCCCAGACCTTCTACAAATTCACGCGACAGTTCTTCCCACGGCAGATACGGATAAGCAATGGAATGCGTGTGGAAGTTGCCAACCGTGCCGTTGAACTTGCCCAGATATTCAATTCTTTCGATTTGAGACAACTGCCGCCGCCAGCGGTGAACAAAAACAGCCATTTCTTTGCCCAGCGTGGTCGGACTCGCCGGCTGCCCGTGCGTGTGGGCCAGCATCGGCGTGTCGCGCATTTCCACGGCCAGCGCGGCCACACGATCCGTCATCCGCCGCGCCAGTGGCAGCCATTTCTGCATGATGCCTTGCTGAAGCATAAGCGCGTAAGCTAGATTGTTGATGTCTTCCGACGTGCAGCAGAAATGAATAAACGGAATGGCGTCGGCCAGCGACGTGCCGTGCAGCTTTTCCTGCAAAAAGTATTCTACGGCTTTCACGTCATGGCGCGTGGTTGCTTCAATGGCTTTGACGCGCTCGGCCTGCGCCGGGTCAAACTCGCGGACGATGGCGCGCAGCGCTGCCTGCTCGTCAGCAGTGAAAACTCGCACATCGATAATGCCCGGATGATCGGCCATAAACAGCAGCCATTCCACTTCCACATGCACTCGATATTTGATCAAGGCGAATTCGGAGAACTCTTGCGCCAGGTCTTCCGTCTGCGCTGCGTAGCGCCCGTCTATGGGAGAAATTGCCGTCACGGACATAACAATGAAAATCCTTTGCTCGAAATGCAGCCAGATTAGCCCTTCGGCATCTCCTCCGGCGGGGTCAGCAGTCCCTGAGCCGCCATCTTCGCCGCGATGGTGTAAACGTCGCGTTTATCGCCTTCTTTGCGAATGCCAACCAATACCACGTAAACCGTGATCGTTTTTTCTTGCACTTTGTAAAGAATCCGATAGCGTTGTCCAACAGCACGAACGCTGCGGCAATCCAGCAGATCGCCAGACAATGGCTTACCTTGTTTCTCCGGCTCCAGAACAAGGCCGTCAATCCGGGCTTTCAGCAAATTTCGTACTCGCCTGTCTTTGATCTCGGCCAATACGGTTTGGGCGGTTTGGGTAAGACGGATCGTAAATTGGGTTGGCATGATTGAACTCTTTTAATGATGCAGAGCTTAACGCTTTGCTCATGAAGATAGCCCGCCACAACAGCAGTTGTCACGGACAAAGAACCCATTTTACAAATCAAGTTCTCGCTTTACTTCTTCCCAATCATAGGTGCGACCCTCTGCTATGTCCTTTTGACTCTGACGAAGCGCCGTCATCATTTCCTCGTCGCCCATCACTTCCAGCGTCTCCAGTAGAGACTCAAAATACTCCATCGACAGCACCGCCAGGGCAGGTTTGCCATGCCGGCTAATGACGGCAACGGCCTCATGCGGATTGAGAGTAAACTCATCTGCCAATCGCGTCAGGGTTTGGTCCGCTTCCAAGACAGGAATGGCGTTGTCAGTTATTTCTGCGCGGGTTTTTGGTTTTGCAGGCAATGTTACGGACATAAAGCACCTCCACAGGCAGGAATTACACAATTTACTGTACCTGAAAACGAGGTCAGTTCAGCCTGACGCAGGGAGCGATTTTGGCGAACTTTTTGGGGCCGATGCCCGTTACCTGCATTAAATCCTCGACTTTGCTGAAGCCGCCGGCCTGGGCGCGGAAGGCAAGAATGCGGCCTGCCATTGCGGGGCCGACGCCGGGCAGGCGCTCCAGGTCTTCGGCTGTCGCAGTGTTGAGGGCAACTTGCTGGCCGGAGTCGGCGGTGAGCTTGCTGGAATGACTGGTGGAAGTGGGCTTGCCCGCCTTCAGATTAGAACCGGGTAATGAGGCCGCAGCAGGGGAGCTTTCGGGCGGGGCAAGCGCGGCGGTAGGCGCTGTGCCGCGTTTGGGAACATAGATTTTCTCCCCGTCGGCCAGTTTCTGCGCGAGGTTCACGGCGTCCAAATCGGCATCGGCGACCGGCCCGCCGGCGGCAGCAATCGCCTGCATGACGCGGCTGTTGGGCGCGAGTGTGTAAAGCGAAGGATGACGGACTGCCCCGGCTACGTCCACATAAATCCTGGCTGCCGGAGCCGGCTGTGGTGAAGTTGCCGGGGAGGTTGAACCAGAAGGGACAGGCGGTGCAGGAAATTCCGTCGCTTCCGCAGGCGCGGGGGTGATAATCACGGGCGGGGGTGCGGCTCGGTGGCCGAGGTACAGCACAGCCCCGCTGCCGAGCAGGCAGAAAAGGCAAATCGAGATCAGCGCGGCGCGAACTCGGGCATCCTGCATGAGTGTTTCCTCCGTGGGCGAGTGCAACTAAATGGCGCGTCTGGGGTCTCACGTTGTGGAGGCGTGAGACATGACGGATCAAAAAAATCAATTTACGGAGACTCAGGCGTTTGCCGTCTGGGTCTATTTTCTACTGGGCGGCCTTGTTGCCTTCAGCGAATTGGCAGTGTGGCAGTCGAGAGGGCAAAAGCCTCTCCTGCTTTTTGTGCTAATCTGGCCGCTGATCGCCATGAACCTGCTGTGCCTGCGGACCCGCGTCACGGAGACTGGGCTGATCGTCACGTTCGGCGCATTGTTTCCCCTGTACCGGCGGCGCATTGCCCATACCGAAATCGCCTCAGCCGAAGCGGTGACCTACCGGCCTCTGGCCGACTACGGCGGCTGGGGCATTCGCGGCGTAGGCCGAAATGTCGCTCTGAATGCGCGCGGCAATTGCGGCGTCCGACTGACACTGCGCGACGGGCGAATCGTGCTGGTGGGTTCCCAAATGCCTGATGCGCTGGCTAATGCGCTGAAATGAGAGGCTTAAATGACAATGTTCACCAGCTTGCCGGGAACGACGATCACCTTTTTCGGCACATTGCCGTTCAGCGCCTCGCTGATTTTGGGGCTGGCGAGGGCAAGGGCTTTCAGGGCATCTTGATCCGCGTCGGCGGACGCAGTCATTTTGTCGCGGACTTTGCCGTTGATCTGCACCACCAGCGTAATCTCATCTTTTTTTGCCACTTCCGGGTCGGCCAGCGGCCAGGGATGGCGATACAAAAAGCCGGTTTGTCCCAGGCCCTCGGTCCACAATTCATCGGCCAGGTGCGGCGCGAAGGGGGCAAGGGCCAGTGTCAGAAATTCCATTGCTTCGTCCAGCGCTGATGAGCGAACGCCAGGCGGCAGAGCGTTCGCGACTTCGTAGCAGGCGTTGACCCATTCCATCAGCCCGGCAACGGCCGTGTTGAAGCGGAAGTGTTCCAGATCGTCGGCCACGCGCAGCAGCGTTTGATGCGTCTTGCGCCGCAGGTCACGGTCTTTGCCGGAGGCTTCGCCGATTGTCTGCCGCCACTCACGGCCCCAGCCTGGTCCCTGCTGCGCGATCAGGCGGTAAACGCGGCCCAGGAATTTGGAGGAGCCGCGAATGCCTTCCTCACTCCATTGCACGGTTTCCTCAAAGGGTGCGACGAACATTTCATAAACGCGCAGGCTGTCCGCCCCGAACCGCTCGGCGGCTTCGTCAGGCGTGACGACGTTGCCCGCCGACTTGGACATCTTGGCCCAGCGGTAAATTATTTCGTCCGGCGGATATTTTGCCAGATCGTCGGGCTTGACCGCGACCCAGTCTTCAATTTTTTCATCGCCGCCCTCTGCGTCGTCTTCTCCCGCCGAAGGCTTGCGTCCCGGCGTGTAGGCCAGCATCATGCCCTGATTTCGCAGGCGCGTGAACGGCTCATTGAAGCCGATCATTCCGGCGTCAAACAGCACTTTGTTCCAAAAGCGTGCATACAGCAGGTGCATGACCGCATGTTCCGCGCCGCCGACATAGGTGTCTACCGGCAGCCAGTAATCGACCGCCTCGCGTGAGAACGGCGCCTGGGCATTGTGCGGGTCGGCGAAGCGCAGAAAGTACCAGGACGAGCAGGCAAAGCCAGCCATGGTGTCCGTTTCGCGCCGGGCCGGTTCGCCGCACTGCGGGCAGGTCGTCTGGACAAATTCGGGGATGCTTGCCAGCGGCCCTTCGCCGGTGCCTGTTGGCTGATAGTTTTCCACCGGCGGCAGGACGACGGGCAACTGGTCGTCGGGAACGGGAACCTCGCCGCAGGCAGGGCAATGAATGATTGGAATCGGGACGCCCCAGTAACGCTGCCGGGACAGCAGCCAGTCGCGGAAACGGTAGGTGACGACAGGTTTGCCAAACCCCTGCGCTTCCAGCCATTGCGCGACTTCGCGGACGGTGTCTTTGCTGTACGTCTTCCCGTCGAAAGGGCCTGAATTGACAAGAATACCTTTGTCGGTCGTCGCCGCCGTCATCGAGTCGCCGGAAATCTCCTGTCCCGGTTCCTGATACACGGGAACAATGGACAGGCCGAACTTGCGGGCGAAATCAAAGTCGCGCCCGTCGTGGGCGGGAACGGCCATGATCGCTCCTGTGCCGTAGCCCATGAGCACATAGTCGGCGATCCAGATCGGAAGAGGCTGCCCGTTGACGGGATTGGCCGCAAACGCGCCGGTCCAGACGCCGGTTTTGTCCCGCCCTTCCGCCTGCCGATCAATTTCCGTCTCTCGCCCTGCCCGCGCTGCGTAGCCCGCAACGGCGTCCTTCTGCTCCGGCGTGGTCAGTGTTTGGACGAGAGGATGCTCCGGGGCCAGCACCAGAAACGTCGCGCCCCAGAGCGTGTCGGGACGGGTGGTGAAGACGGTAATAATCTCCGAACCTGCCTGGAAATTTACCTCTGCGCCTTCGCTGCGCCCGATCCAATTGCGCTGCTGCTGCTTGATGCCGTCGGACCAGTCCAGTGTGTCCAGGTCAGTGAGCAGGCGCTCCGCGTAAGCGGTGATTTTTAGATACCACTGGGGGATGTTCTTTTTTTCCACCAGTGCGCCGCTGCGCCAGCCGCGCCCATTCACCACTTCCTCATTCGCCAGCACGGTTTTGTCCACCGGGTCCCAGTTGACCGGGGCATTTTGACGATACGCCAGGCCGCGCTTGTACAGCAGTAAGAATATCCACTGCGTCCATTTGTAGTAAGCGGGGTCGCTGGAATTGATTTCCCGGTCCCAGTCATAGGCCATGCCGATCAAGTTCATTTGCCGCTTGTAGGTGGCCGCAAACTCCGCCACCATGGGGCCGGGGTTGCGCTGACGTTTGATGGCCTCGTTTTCGGCGGGCTGCCCAAAGGCATCCCATCCCATTGGATGCAGGACGTTGTAACCCTGCATGGCTTTCAATCGCAGAAACGCATCGGTGGGGGCATAATTCTTGAAGTGGCCCACGGATAAGCCCTGACCGGAAGGGTAGGGGAAGAACTCCAGGCCGTAATACTTAGGCTGATCGGGGTCCATTTCGGCATGGTACAGATCGGCTTCGGCCCATCGCGCCTGCCATTTTCCTTCAATTTCGCGAAAGTTATATTTCTCGTCCAACGCCATTGTGTGTTTGCGCCTTATTTCATAAATGAGTGCAGTGAGTATACTGCCGGGGGCGGAAATGAGTCAAGGGAGTGATCAGGCTGGTCGTTCATTTCAGTGCTTTAGAAGCCTGTCATTAAGAGTCTTAACACAAAGTTAATCAAACCTTAACATTCCCTTAACAGAAATCTTCCCCCGTTGACTGTAAACTATACAAGGCTTTTATATAAAAGAACAGTGTGTACATAAACAAAGGAGATTTACATGCAAATTACCCAAAAGCGTGGCTTTACCCTGATTGAACTGCTTGTCGTCATCGCTATCATCGCGATTCTCGCGGCTATTTTATTTCCGGTTTTTCAGAAAGTGCGCGAGAATGCCCGCCGCGCTTCCTGTGCTTCCAATGAAAAGCAGTTTGTTCTTGGCATTCTGCAATATGTTCAGGATACCGATGAAGCTATGCCGCTGACATATAAAGACCTTTACTCCTTCGGCCCCGCGACGGTTGCTTATAACTCTGGGGCGAGTGCCGTCAATGGCGGAGGCGTATTGACCGGCATTCCCGCAGAGATCATGCCCTATGTCAAAAGTTCGCAAGTTTTTGACTGCCCCGACGACCATGCCGTCGCTGCCGGAGAAATCTCCGCGGGAAGCACTCCGTCCGGCCCGGTTGCGGCCACGGCCGCCGAAAAAGCGGCGATCCTCGGTCACACTTACTATGAGATTTACGGAACCGCTTACAAGTTCACAAACCAGAACTATTCGCGTCCGTCCAACGCGGTCGGAACAGGCTTGACGGGCTATGCTCAAATTCCCATTTGCTCGACACTGGGTTCCACAAAATGTGAGTTCATTGGTCAAAATGACACTCCTACGGGGGCGGGAAGCACCTACCTCCCAACGGCTGCGGCGGCAACTGGTTCCGGGTATGGCTGGACCGTCACCACTTTGAGTATGTTCACCCGGCCTACCGAGACGCGCATGTTTGCTGACTGGCAAAAAAGCTACATTGACAAACCGGCCGCTTACTCCTTTCATCCCACAGGGTTTAATGCGGCCTACGAGGATGGGCATGTGAAATGGGTGCAGCAATATAGTGCTGAGAAGTCCGGCTGTGACGGCCTAGATTGGGCCTGGGATAATGCAGGCTCATGTAACATCAGCGGTTTTCAGCGTCAAGCCGACTAATTCCTTATAAGACTTTTGCCCCATGAAAAAAATTACTTTTCTCGTGCTTCTTTTAAGCATTGCGCTGTGTGCCGCCGCATTCGGCTCCACGAATCGGCTTTTGGCTCCGGCTCCGACGCCCGCGGCTTCTGCCCTGGCTTTTCCCACTGACCCGGATCACTTCACTTTTATTGTCGGCGGCGACAACCGTTCTACGGGACACGGCTATCCGATGCCGCCGGTGTGGGAAGAGATTTGCCGGGAAATGGGCTATGTGCATCCGGCGTTCGTGCTGACCACCGGGGATGCCATTGAAGGCTACGGAGACACCATCGCCGAGGCGAATGCCGAATATGACGTGTTTCTGCGCGACATTGCCCTGGCGAATGTTCCTGTCTTCTGCACCCCCGGCAACCACGAATTCAGCTTGGACAAAGCCCTGCTGCCCGTGTATCAAAAGCGCATCGGGGCTTTGTACGGCTCGTTTGACTACGGCCACAGCCATTTCGTCTCGCTGGATACGTCGCCAGTTGGCGCAGATGGCACGATCAAGGGCGGTACAATTGACGATGCCCAGATGGCCTGGCTGGAACGTGATCTCGCCGCCAACAAAGGCGCAAAAAACATCTTCGTGTTCATGCACCATTACGTGTTCGGCCCGCCTGACCCGGATACGCCCGACATTGACACGGGCTTTATCAGCACGGCGGGTCGCGACCGCGTTCATGCTGTGATGGTCAAATACGGCGTTCGCGCTGTGTTCTGCGGGCACAACCACATTTATTGGCATCAGGTCAAAGACGGTGTGGAGTATTACATTTCCGGCGGCGGCGGCGCGCCTCTGGATGCGTCCCCGGAAAAGGGCGGCTACCTGCACTTTCTGACGGTGGAAGTCCGCGGCAGCACGCTGACAACGCAGATTTTGCAGCCGGGGCATCTGGAAGTGAGCTATCCGGGCGGCGAGAACACTACGGCTTCTTCAGAGCGTGTCCTGGTCACCAATACCAATGATGTACCTGTCACGCTGCCGCATTTGGTGTTTCACGTCGCCGCGCCGCCTGCCGGGCAGGCGCTGGCCGTCACTGCCACCGTCTCATACAAGAAAAAGAACAAGCCGGGTGACGCGCAGATTGTTTCCGAGTCGCCGGGCGCCACTCCGGGCAGTGTAGACGTGATCGTTTCCACAACCGCGAAAATCGCCCGGACGGAAGAAATTTCCCTCGCGCCGGTTCCCGCAAAACCTTAGATTCCGTGCTACAATAAAGAACCTGGCTCGCCCTTTGTGGTCGGCACAGGTTCTTTGTAGTCGGGAGAAACACTACCGTGCTGAAATGGTCGCGCGTGCGGCTTTATTTGTCTATCTTGTCCTGTGAGGGAATGTTCGCTACCTGGCGCGAACGCATCCAGTTTGCTCCTGCCTCAGCGGCCAAACCGGATGCGGGGCGAGGCGGGCAGACGCTCGCCCTGCCGCGATTCTACGATTACGCCGGGGCGCTGCATATTCATTCCACGTACAGCGACGGGGCGGGGACAGTCGGAGAAATTGCGGACGCGGCAAACCGGGCCGGGCTGGACTTTCTGGTGCTGTGCGACCATTCCAGCCTGCAAGCGCGCACGGATGGGCAGGATGGCTGGCGCGGGCGAACGCTGGTGCTGATCGGCACGGAAGTGACGACCGACACCGGGCATTTGCTGGCGCTGGATGTACCCGACAGCTTTCTGCCGGCGTCCGGCGATGCGGTGGAAGCGCAGCAGGCGATTTTAGGCAGCGGCGGCCTCGGCTTTGTTGCTCTGCCCTGCGATTTGAAAGACCACTGGCGCGACTTTGACCGATTTCAGGATGGCATCGGCCTGGAGGTTTTCAACCTCAGCGCGATTGCCCGGACGAAAATTAACTTACCTACGCTGGCGGAAGTCTGGCGGCGCTATAAAAGCCGTCGTCCGCTGCGAGCATTTCACCTTGTGTCTGCCCGCCCCGCGCGGGAATTGAAACTCTGGGACACGCTCACCGCCTCGCCCGGCCCTGGCCGCCCGTTCCGCCGCGTCGTCGGCATTGCCTCGCTGGATGCCCATGCCGTGATGAAATTCGCGCGCCGATCTTATCCTTTTCCCACTTATGAAGAGACGTTTCGCACTCTGCGGACGCATCTGGTGACGGCGCAGCCGCTTTCGCGCGGCGAGGTTCCGGCACGCGAACGCATGGCTTCCAATAAAAAAGATGCCGTGCGTGTTCACGAGATGCTGGCGTCGGGCCACTGCTATATGGCCTATGACAACTATGCTGACCCCACCGGGTTTTTGTTTGAAGCCGAAGCGTCTCAAGAGTCACACACTTCGGCGCGGCAGGCTTCGGCGCTGATGGGTGACAGCGTGACCTTGCCTGACCCTGGGGACGCGCCGGCGGGCCTGCGCCTGGTCGCGCAGTCGCCGCGCACTCGCTCGCTGGTGCGCCTTTATAAAGACGGCCGCTTGGTCGCCGCCGCCCGCGGTGGGCGTCTGGAATATGCGGTGGCGGAGCCGGGCGTCTACCGGGTGGAAGTGTTTTTGTATCGCACCCGCCTCGGCAGCCTTTGCCTGGGAGCGAAGCCCTGGATATTCAGCAACCCCATTTATGTTCAGCCTGCCGCCGTTGCCGCCGGAGCCTCTTCCGCGCAGGGCGGGCAGGCTGCGGCACAGATCAGCGCGTAGGAAACCCGCCGCGCCGAGTTTTTGAAGTTTTTCGCCTCCCTCCTCTTTCTTAACATTCTCTTAATATAAAACTGGTAAACTGACCGCCGAAATGATTATGAAATGCGCGATAAGGTATCATTAAGCCTGACGCGCAAGCTTTCCCATGCGCGATCACTCGGAGGAGGACAGAATTTGAAAATTCGGACAGCAGCGCTCGCCGGCGGACTGGCTGCCCTGGGAGTCGCCCTCAGCGCATCCCAGGCCCATGCTCAGGCCGCCCCCTTCCTGGACACGCCCACCAACCACTGGGCTTATGAGTCGGTACAAGACCTCGCCAAACGAGGCATCGTCATCGGCTACCCCGACGGCACTTATGGCGGCAAGCGTCCTATGACGCGCTATGAGTTCGCCGTCGCCGTGGAACGCGCCCTGATGACGATTGATGCCATGGTCAAAGCCCAGCAGGGGCAGACGCCTCCACCCGGCACCCCCCCGCCGACTACGCTGACTCAGGATCAGCTCAACGAAGTCCAGGCTTTGATTGACAAGTTCCGCCCGGAACTCGACACCATTCAGGCCGACCTCAAGACCGCTCAGGACAACATTGAAGCGCTGCGCGCCGATGTGCTGGATGCCAAAGCCCTTGCCAACAAAGCGCAGGCCACGGCGGATAATTCCTACGGCGTCGGGGCAAATCGCAAGTTCCAGATCAGCGGCTACCTTCAGGCCCGCTTTCAGAGTGCGGATGGCTACGGCCAGGGAACGCGGGTGCGCTTCCCGCAAGGCACATCTGTCAAACAGGGCGCTTACAACGGCAACTATGCCCAGGGCGGCAATGTGGACTCGTTTGAAGTGCGTCGCGCCCGCTTGAAGTTCTCCGGCCAGGTTACGGCCAACACGAAATATGCCATTCAGATTGACACATCGGGCGCGGTGACTGCGGGAGCTTCCGCCAACCAGCAGGTGACAGTGCGCGAAGGCTACGTGGCATACACGGGCGGCGACGGTGATCCGGCCAAGAACCTGACCTTTACGGCAGGTGAGTTCGCGACGCCGTTCGGCTACATTC
The DNA here is from genome assembly GCA_965277095.1 of Capsulimonadaceae bacterium. Lineage (GTDB taxonomy): Bacteria > Armatimonadota > Armatimonadia > Armatimonadales > Capsulimonadaceae > JANXMY01. Next base: position 137,317 of record OZ255718.1, on the reverse strand, counting down.
TGCCTTCGTCTATGGCAAACAGCATCACGCCCGAACGCCCGCTGGCCTTCAGCGAAGCCAACTACGGCATTTTCAACTCGCAGGACTATGACAAAGGCATTCAAATCGGCTATAACACGCCGCGGCAGCTTGCGTTTGTTCCGGGCGGCTTGAAACTGACGTTTGCGGCGGTCAATGGCAATGGGCGCACTGGCGAGGCAACTGACCGTCAGATAGACACGATCTACCGGGTTGCTTACCAGACGCCCAGCAAGGTTCTGTCGCTGGGCGCCAGCTACTACCTCGGCCAAATCCATGACCCGGACACCGGCGTCGCGGCGGCTTCGCTTCTCAACACCACCGGCCCGAACTACACCGGGGCCAAGAAAGAACTATACGGCGTGGACGGGCAGCTTGCCATCCCGACAGGAACCTCACAGGCGTTTCTCAACGCCGAGTATGTGGGCGGCCTTTACGAAGAGCGAACGTTCTTCACGGGAACCGCGTCCTCGCTGACCGACGGCACCTCGCTTCAGACCGTGTATGCCAAAGATAATCATATTGACGGCTACTACGTTCAGGGCGGCTACACATTCGGCTCGGCGGGAACACACGGGCTGACGTTTGCGGCTTCCTATGACGTGCTGAAGCGCGGAGAAGGCAAGGCGAATGCTTACAACAGCGGCGGCAGCGATACCTACACGGATAAAAATCTGGGGTACGGCGCGCTGTACAATCTGGACAAAGCCACCCGCCTGCGGGTTTGGTACACCCACCCGGATGCGATTGCCTATCAAAAAGGCTTCAGCAGCCCGTCCAAATACGGGATGCTGCTTGGCGAAGTTCAAGTCAAGTTCTAGGCTAATATAGCCCACCGGATTGGGCCGATTAACGGTCCGTCCGGGTAAAGCAAGCGTCCTGCGGACGCAAAGAAAGCAATTCCATTCGTCCGCAGGACGTTCGCTCTTTACAGACGGGGCGTTAATCGCCCCATTATCTTCCACGAAGGAAATTATTTCAATGCTGAAGTCAATCATACGGACAGGAAAAAGCGTCATCCTGGCGGCTCTCGGTCTCGCGCTTCTCGGCGGAGCCTCCGCCCAGGCCCAGCAGATCAACGGCGCAGGCGCAACCTTCCCGGCCCCGCTTTACCTGAAATGGTTCCAGGAATACCAAAGCGCGACGGGCGCTCAGGTCAACTATCAGGCCATTGGCTCCGGCGGCGGCATCAAGAACATCACGGCCCGTGCGGTTGACTTCGGCGCATCCGACGCTCCTATGAACGCGGCGGAACTGGCGGCGGCTCCTGGTATCCTTCATATCCCAACGGTAGCGGGCGCGGTTGTCGTCGCTTACAATATCCCCGGCGTTGGCCCCGGCATCCATTTGACCCCAACGGTGATTGCAGACATTTTTCTGGGCAAGATCACGAAATGGAATGATCCGCAGATCACACGGCTCAGTCCCGGCACGAAGTTTCCCGGCACGGCCATCTTCCCGGCCCACCGCTCAGACGGCTCCGGGACGACCAATATTTTCACCACCTACCTCAGCGAAGTCAGCCCGGAGTGGAAGGACAGCGTTGGTGCAGGAAAGTCGGTTCACTGGCCCAATGGCCTCGGCGGTAAGGGCAACGCGGGCGTCGCGCAGCTCATCAAGCAGAACGAAGGCGGCATTGGGTATATTGAACTGAATTATGCCGTGACTTACACGATTCCTTACGCAGCCATTCGCAACGCGCGCGGCGCTTATGTCTATCCCAGCGTTGAGTCCACAACGATTGCGGCAGACGGCGTGGCTTTGCCGCCGGACTTCCGCAAAGTGATTGTGAATACGTCAGCGCCTAAAGGCTATCCGATCACCGGTTTTACGTTTCTGCTGGTCTACAGGAACGGAACTCGCCCGGAAGTCAAGAAACTGCTGGAGTGGTGCCTGACGACGGGGCAGAATGATGCGGCAGGATTGCAGTATGCGCCATTGCCTCCCGGCGTCAAGCGCCGCGCCCTGGCTGCTGTTGCTTCCATTCGGTAAGTTGGAAGAGGAACAGTCGCAGAGGGGTAGGGACAAGCCTTACCCCTACCGGAAAACGTAGGGGCGGGGCTTGCCCCCGCCCTCTCTGTCTATGCTGTTTTATCGTTTCTGCTGTTTTATCGTTTCTGCCCTGGAGAACTCTCTTTTATGGCTGATCGCGCTCCCAGTGTGCCTCTCACCACTGCCCCGGCGACTCCGCGAGTCACAAAAACCACCGCCGCGCCGCGCCGCCTGCCGCCGTCTGCCGGCCTGGCGCGCTTCGGTGACAAGATATACGGTGCGGTGACATTTCTGGCATCTCTCAGTATCTTTGTCATTATTTTATGGCTTTTATGGCAGCTTACGAGCGCCAGCCTGCCGGCTATTCATAAATTCGGCTGGTCGTTTATCACGCAGTCCGATTGGAACGAAGAAGCGACGCCGCCCAGCTATCATGCGCTGTCATTTATTTTCGGTACGCTTTACTCGTCGCTGATTGCGCTGGTGCTGGCTGTGCCGGTGAGCATCGGAGCGGCGGTCTTTTTGTCGGAGCTGGCTCCGCGCTGGATACGCACCCCCGCCACGTTCTTGATTGAGCTATTAGCCGCCATTCCCAGCGTCATTTATGGCCTCTGGGGCATCTTCATCCTGATTCCGTTCCTGAAAGTGTTCATCGTTAAGCCAGTCGTGACATCGCGCCTGCCGCACCTGCCGGTGATCGGCCAGTTGTTCGGCGGACAGTCGGCGGGATATTCCATGCTGGCGGCGGGTATGATCCTTGCCATCATGGTGACCCCGTTTATCACCGCCGTGACACGCGACATTCTGCGGGCCATTCCGCGCACGCAGCGCGAAGGCTCGTATGCGCTGGGAGCGACGCAGTGGGAGACTATTCAGCAGGTCGTCATCCCCTATGCCAAATCCGGCATCATCGGCGCGGTCATTCTGGGATTGGGACGCGCCCTGGGGGAGACAATGGCGGTGACAATGGTGATCGGCAACCAGTCGCCCAACACGCCGTCGGGGATTTCGCTGTCGCTGTTTGATTCGGGCTACACCATGTCCAGCGTCCTGGCGAACAAGTTCAACGAAGCCATTCCCGGTTTGAACATCTCTGCGCTGGTGGAGATTGCCCTGGTGCTGTTTGGTGTCACGGTGTTTGTCAACATCGCTGCGCGCCTGCTGGTCTTCTACACGGCTAAAGACGTGCAGGGAGGTAAGTAGGCTATGAGTGTCTCTCCCAAATATCCTCCGCTGCTCGGCAAGCAAAGCGGCAATGTCGCCCGGCGCAAGCTGCAAAACGTCGTCATGCTTACCCTGTGTATGCTGGCCGCCGGGCTGGCAATTCTGGTGCTGGGCCTTGTGCTGTTTTTTTTGCTGTCCAAAGGTTTTAGCTCGCTGCATCTCAGCCTGTTTACGCGCACGCCGGACAACATCAACATCAAAAACGGCGGCATGTCGCAATCTATTTTTGGAACCCTGGTGCTGCTCGGTATTGCGTCGTGCCTCGGTCTGCCGCTGGGAATTCTGGGCGGCATTTATCAATTGGAAGCGCGTGGGAAATTCGCGGCAACCGTGCGGTTTTTCACGGATGTTCTCAACGGCATCCCTTCCATTGTGATCGGCATTTTTGCGTATGCCGCTGTCGTGTATCCCATCGCACAGCGCCATCCCGGCAGCGGCTTTTCCGCCTATGCCGGCGGATTTGCTCTGGGGATTCTGATGGTTCCGACGGTGATGCGGACGACCGAAGAAATTTTGCGGCTGGTCCCGTTTTCCCTGCGCGAAGCCTCGCTCGGCCTCGGCGCGACGCGCTGGCGCACGATGTGGAGCGTCGTTCTGCCTGCCGCGCGGGGCGGCGTTATCACCGGCATCATGCTGGCTCTGGCGCGCATTGCCGGTGAGACCGCGCCCCTGCTGTTTACGATTTTGGGCAGTGAATACTTCACGACGCATTCGGTACTCGGCGGACATGCGCGCATTCCGACGCTGAACGCGCCGATTGATGCCCTGCCGCTGCGGATTTATAACTATTCGCAGGATGTCAACCCGGATCGTCAGGCCCAGGCGTGGGCCGGCGCGGTTGTTCTCATTTCGCTCATCTTAATCCTTAGTATTGCAGCGCGCTTTGCCACGCGCAGCAGTTTCCAGGAAGAAAAGTAATTCTATGACGGATACTACCCCTCAAAAACCCGGCAGCCTCCAAGATTTGGCCCGTGATCAGTCTTCGGCTCCCGCCACGCCCAAGATTTTGGCTGAAAACGTAGACTTTTATTACAGTGCGTTTCATGCCCTCAAAAACATCAACATTGTCATTCCCGACCGTCAGGTGACGGCTCTGATTGGACCATCCGGCTGCGGCAAGTCTACGTTTCTGCGGACGCTCAATCGTATGAACGATTTGATCGATGGGACGCGCCTGACCGGCAAAATCACGCTGGACGGCCAGGACTTGTACGACAAGCGCGTAGACGTGGTAGACCTTCGCAAGCGCGTCGGCATGGTATTTCAGAAGCCCAATCCGTTCCCGATGTCCATCTATGACAACATTGCCTATGGCCCACGCATTCACGGCATGACCAATCGCAAGAATCTTAACGAGATTGTGGAGCGCACCCTGCGCGGCTCGGCTCTGTGGGATGAAGTCAAAGATAAGCTCAAAGCCTCCGCCTTTGCCCTGTCCGGCGGCCAGCAGCAGCGCTTGTGCATCGCTCGAACGCTGGCGGTGGAACCCGAAGTGATCTTGATGGACGAACCCTGCTCGGCGCTGGACCCAAACAGCACATTTCGGATCGAGCAGCTCATGGAAGACCTGAAAAAAGACTATACGATTGTGATCGTCACGCACAACATGCAGCAGGCCGCCCGCGTTTCCCAGCGCACTGGGTTTTTCCTGCGCGGCGAGATGAAAGAATTCGGCGATACGGATCAGATTTTTACCAGCCCGAAGCAAAAAGACACGGAAGACTACGTTTCGGGGCGGTTTGGGTAAGAACCCACCAGCCTTAGCGAACCGGGTGGGTTCTTATGCTATAATAGCTCATGCCTGCCCCCATTCATCGCCTGCAAATCACCCTCTGCGACGCGCATCTGCCGATGACCGAAGCCTGGCAGGTTTATTTTCCCCACGTACCGGGCGTGTCCGTGCTGTGCGACAACATTTTCACTTTGGAAGCGGATGCGCTGGTGTCTCCCGCCAACTCGTTCGGGCGCATGGATGGCGGCCTCGACGCCCAGATCGTGGAGTTTTTCGGCGAAGACATCGAGGCGGAAGTCCAGCAGATGATTCGGGACCGGCATGACGGCGAGCTTCTGGTCGGGCAGGCCGAAGTCGTCATCACAAATGCGTCGCAGTTCCCCTTTCTGATTGTCGCCCCCACAATGCGCGTCCCGCAGAACATCGCGCGTACCGTGAACCCCTATCTTGCGTTTCGCGCCGCCCTGCGGGCCGTGCTGGATTTCAACGATCTGCATGGCGGTCTGATCCAGACCCTGCTTGTGCCGGGCCTCGGCACAGACAACGGCTTTATGCCTCCGCTGCGCGCCGCGCGCCAGATGCGGGCCGCTTATGATGTCGTCATGCTTGGTGCGTCTCCCAATTTAGACATCTCGCTGGATGCCGGGGCAGACAGCGATGATAAAAGCAAGGTGCGGGCGAGCGAGGCAAAGCCGCCGGAAGCGGTATGAACGACTTCGCGCGTGACCTGCTGGTATGGTACGATGCCCACAAGCGTGACCTGCCCTGGCGGCAGCGCCAGCATGACCCGTATGCGGTCTGGGTATCGGAAATCATGCTTCAGCAGACGACGGTGGCCGCCGTTATTCCCTTTTATCACAAATGGATGACGCGCTTCCCCACCGTGCAAAGCCTGGCCGACGCGCCGCTGGATGCTGTGCTGAAGCAGTGGGCCGGACTGGGCTATTATGCCCGCGCCCGAAATCTGCATAAAGGAGCGCTGGCAGTCGTGACGGCGCACGGCGGTCAGGTTCCATCAGACCCCAAGACGCTGCTGGCATTGCCGGGCATCGGGCGGTACACAGCAGGGGCGATTCTGTCTATCGCCTTTAACCAGGAAGCCCCGATTTTGGACGCTAATGTGATCCGGGTGCTGTCCCGCATCCATGCCGTCACGGGCGATCCCAAAACATCCTCACAAACTCAGGCTGAACTCTGGAAACTCGCCGAGCAGGCTCTTCCGCCCGGCAGGGCAGGGGACTTCAACCAGGCAATGATGGAACTGGGGGCGCTGGTCTGTGAAGCCGCCGCGCCCCGGTGCGGGACTTGCCCCGTTTCTGAGCAGTGTGCTGCAAAGCGGCTTGGCGATCCGACCGCATATCCTCAATTTACAGGCGTCAAAAAGTGGCTGAACGTAGAAGATGTCTCGGTGGCCGTTCGCAATGCGGCGCGGGAAGTGCTGCTGGTGCAGCGCCCGCCGGAACTCGCGCTCTGGGGGGGGCTGTGGGAACTGCCGCGCGCGACCCATCAGGACGGCGAAAGTCTGAACGAGTGCGCGGCCCGAGCGGCCTGCCAAAGTGTCGGCCTGCGCGTTTCCGGCCTGACTGCGTTCGGCGTCGTCAAGCATGTCGTCGCCAATCGGCGGATCACGCTGCATGGGTTTGAGGCCTATGCGGAAAATGATGCTCTGCCGGAGGCGCTGGCGTGTGCGCGCTGGGCCTGGGTGACGCAGGAGTCGCGGGAAAAGTATGCGCTCGCGACGCCGCAGGTCAAGCTGACCGATTTGCTGTTCCGGCAGGAAACGCAGGGGCGTCTGGAATTATGACCATTGCCCTTGCCCTGATTTTGCACCCGACGGACGGCACGCTGCTGATTGCCCGGCGCCGGGCCGACGCGCATTTGCCGGGTTTATGGGAATTTCCCGGCGGCAAATGCCTTGCCGCGGAAACGCCGGAAGCCTGCGCCGTGCGCGAGACGCAGGAAGAAACCGGGCTGGCGGTGGCGATCATCGAAGCCTGGCCGCCGATTTCTCATGTTTACCCGGAGCGCACTGTCACGCTTTATCCATTCCTTTGCCGGGCCGGCAGCGGGGACGCGAGGCCCCTGGGCAGCCAGGAGATTGCCTGGGTTTTGCCTTCTGCTCTGGACAAATACCCCTTCCCGGAGGCCAACGCTCCGCTGCTGGAGCGACTGCGGTCACTTGCCCTCGTGTAATCCCGCACACTTTACCGGGTAACATTTCGAGTGCTTCCCTCCTATAATAACGGGTGTGAACGAACTGCTGACTGCCAAACCGCGCGTTCTTGTGGTGGACCCGGAACCCATGAGCCGCACTTTGATTGATGCCGTCCTCCGCACAGATAACCGCTATGAAGTTCTGGCGGCCTGTGATGGACGTCAGGGGCTGGAAACCGCCCGGCAGACCCGGCCTGATCTTGTCATGCTTAATGCCTGGATGCCGGGCGAGCAAAGCGGTTTTTCGGTCTGCCGAATGCTCAAAGATGAAGCCCGCACGCGGCGTATTCCGATTATTCTTCTGATGGCCCAGTCCACTACGCAGGAGCGCGTGCAGGGCTTCGAGGCCGGAGCGGACGATTTCGTTTTCAAACCCTTCAACCGCATTGAAATGCTGGCGCGTGTCCGCTCACTGCTGCGGATCAAAGCCCTTAATGACCAGCTGGACGAAGTGGAAGATGTGATTTATTCTCTGAGCCGCGCGGTGGAGGTGCGGGAAGGCAGCGACGATTACGAAGGCGGCACGCCGCAAGTCATCGCGTATGCCCAGGCTCTGGGGCGCGAACTGGGACTCTCCGACGAAGCCCTGCGCCTGCTCGGCCAGGCGGCAATGCTTCGCGATGTCGGCAAAATCGGCCTGCCCGACCAGCTTTTGAACAAGCGCGGGATGCTCAGCGATCAAGAACAAAAGCGGATGCAGCGGCACACGGTTCTGGGCGAAAGCATCATGGCTCCCCTTCGTTCCACCGCTGCTCTGCTGCCAATGATTCGCCATCACCATGAGCGCGTGGATGGCAAAGGCTATCCCGACGGCCTCCTCGGCGACCAGATTCCTCTGGGGGCGCGCATTCTCGCCATTGCGGATGCCTACAACGCCATGATTTCTCAGCGGCCCTACCGTTCCGCCCTGGCACCGGACAAAGCTCTGCAAACGCTGCAAGCCGGCGCCGGTCGGCAGTGGGACGCTTCCCTCGTCACCTTATTTGTTGCCTGGGCTGTGCGCCAGCCGCATCCGGTCCCTGCGGCCAAATAAGGCAAATTTCCCTTCTTTTTTATTTTTCATGCGGCCATTAAGATTGAGATTATCCTTCGCATGGGTAAAGTCTTAGGATTTCGTATGATAGCGAAGAAATAATTTTATATAAACGTAAGCTAAATTACTGAAATTAACCCGCAATTTTGAGACAATAAGGGGTCAGCTTGCGTAAAGAATAAGAGAACACAGGGCAATGGGTACGGATGCTTACTTGCTTTCAAGGAACCAGAGCAGTCACTTGAGTGTTAAATCAAAGAGACAGCAGCATTTATTTTTATTAGATTTGCATCAGGTTTAGGGATAAAGGGGAAATCAATGGGGAGCAATACGGCACTGATGGACAACCCGGATACGGCAATGGCGCCGCGCGGCCTCGGCGTGTCGGAAAGCCGGCGCGATGGCAATGAGTATTCGGGAGAAGAAACTTCGCTGAGCGGCGGCGCGATGGACGACCCGGATGCGATTCGTTTCCTTGCGCTTGCCGGTGGCGAGGATGATATTACTGCGCCTTTGCTGGATGGATCAGCGGGCGATGAGGACCAGGATTCCGATCTGGCGGAAGACGAGCCGCAGGAAACGGTTTATGCGCCGGTGGAAGACAATCCGCGCGACGAATCGCTTCAAATGTGGATGCGGAAGACCAAAAGTACCAAGCTTTTAAGCGCGGCGGAAGAAATTGATCTGGCACGCCGCGTCGCTGATGGCGATCAGCGGGCTAAAGATATACTCACGGAGGCCAACCTGCGCCTTGTGGTCAGCATCGCGCGGCGCTACTCGGTTCCGGGTATCAGTCTTGCCGACCTGATTCAGGAAGGCAATATCGGGCTGATCCGCGCCGTGGAAAAGTTTGACTATACCAAAGGCTATCGATTCAGCACCTACGCAACCTGGTGGATTCGCCGCGCCATTGCGCGCGCCGTGATCAATCAGGGTCGGACAATTCGCATTCCGGTTTATGTGGCTGAAACGATCCACAAACTGGTTCGCACCGAGGGCCTGCTTCGGCAGCAATTGTCGCGTGAGCCGACTCAGGATGAGCTGGCGCGTGAGATGGATGTCCCTGTGGAGCGTGTCAATGAAATAAAGCGTATTGCCTCGGAGCCGCTTTCGCTGGAAACGCCCGTCGGCGAAAAGGACTCCGCCCAGCTTGCGGATTTCATTCAGAGCAATGCCAATCAGTCGCCATCGGATGCCGCAGTGAATTTAATTCGCCGCGAGCAGCTTGACGCCGTTCTGGACAAGCTGACGCCGCGTGAACGCGATGTTGTACGGATGCGCTTCGGACTGGATGATGGCTACGCGCATACGCTGGAAGAAGTCGGCCAGCGCTTTGCTGTGACACGCGAGCGTGTTCGCCAGATAGAGCTGCGCGCTTTAAAGAAGCTGCGCCGCATGGGTCCGGTTGACATCCGGGCTTAGCATTCTCTCACGAAATACCCTCGCTCTAGAAAAAGAGCGAGGGTATTTTTATCTCAAAAATATTGTTGACAATGATGACAACGTTGTGGTATAATAATGTCAATGGCGAAGATTGAAGAACTGCAAAAGCAGACCCAGCGTGTTTTGATGCAGCTTGGAGCGCCCGGTAAGCCACTTTCGGCGCGCGCTGCCGGGGAAAAACTGGGCATCGGCTACAACCAGATTTCCGACATGGTGAAGGGGAAATCACCCGGCGAGAAAACGCTGATCAAGTTTGCCAGCGCCATTGGTGAGACCCCGGCGGAGTGGCTGCGATTTGCGGGGAAGCACGATTTTGCCAAAACTCTCGGCGGCCCGGCTGAAGGCGAAGAAGTCAACCTGGAACAGCAGGCCGCCCTGCAAATCGCTCATGAACTGGCCGATATTCCCGGTGAGCGCCTGGCATTGCTGCAAAAACAGATTATTGCTTTGATCCGGGCGACGAAATGTGAGTAAGAATCAGAAGAAGAGCTGTCAGACTTAGAAAGAAGGCACGACCATGACTATGAATACGACCACCTGGGCGATGCTGAACCGCCTCCGCCTTTTCTGGAGCTACATGAACGCCGGCCCGCATCAGGACTGGGACCGGGCCTACCTCTGCTCCATGGCCCCAATGAGCGCAGGCGCACTGCGCGACAATGAAGAAGCCGAGCATACCCATGCGAACTGGTAAATGCTGGACAGCGTTTCTGTCCGCGTTTGGAATCCCCGTGCTGGGATTGTGCGGGCTAGTTTGGGGCTTATGGCACACGAACACAGCCATGCCTGCTTCAGCAGACGCTGCACAAGAATTGACGTTTTTGCAGGACCCCAGCCCGAGCCTGGATAAAAGCCTGACGGTTTGCCTGCGTCAGCAGGCCAAAGCCGTACTCCGCAGCCGGGCAGGCATCCACCCGGAAAGAGCCGAGCAGGCAATCGCCGATTACAACATGATCGCACGCGAATGTACCCCGGCGGTTTTCACCGCCACCCATCTCCCCTCATCTTTATAGGCTGACACTCTTTAAATTCGAAATCGGCAGCGGGCAAAAGCTCGCCGCCGATTTTTGTTGTTGGCGTCAGCTATGAAACAAAACTTAATCGCGAACGTAGAAGTAACTATTCAGCAGCGCGGTTTGACGCGATTGCAATTCGTATGATATAATACTACTATATCTTGAGGGTTTTGGGAGACAAGGCGCGAAATATGGCATTTGGCAACGGCAGCAATGGAAATGGAACAAACGGTGCCGGCTTGCATTATGCGCTGCCGCCACTGGGCCTGGCAGAGCCGGGTGCGCCGAAGCGTGAGCGGCTGGCAATGGGAACGGTGGTGCGCGGCTCCCTGCAAGCCGGAATTCAGATGAAGCTGGCCGGGGCTAGGTGCGTGGAAGACATTACTGCCGGGAAGTTTGTAGTCGTGGAAGGAGACCGGCATGAATTCTTCGCCATGATTACCGACGTGACCCTGGACTGCGTTTCTCCCGGCGTTCTGGCCGACCCTCCTGCGTCCGCTTCCTCCGCCGATGCGTTTCTGCGAAAGGCCCTGGCAGGAACGTCCACTTTTGGAACCGTCACTTTGAAGCCGATGCTGATGCGGGTGAAAGCGTCCGGCGGGGAGTTCGAGCCGGTCAAAACCGTGCCGACCCATTTTTCCGAGGTGGGCGAAGCCACCGAAGCCGACATTGCCGACATCTTTGGTGCGGAAACCGAGGGCGGCAAGCATTTTACGATTGGCGCGCCGCTGGACATGGACGATATTCCGGTTTGCCTTGATTTGGAAAAGTTCGTGGAGCGCTCCAACGGCATCTTCGGCAAGTCCGGCACGGGGAAAACATTCCTGACCCGAATTTGTTTGTGCGGCATGATCAAGCACAAAAAGGCCGTCAATTTAGTGTTTGACATGCACGGGGAATATGGCTGGAAAGGCACCACGGAAGACCCGACGCGCGAAGGTGTCAACGGCTTAAAGAAGTTCTTCGGCAGCCGCGTCAGCGTCTTCACAATGGACCCCGAATCGTCGCGCCGGCGCAATGTCCCGACCGAAAACGATGTGCGTATTCCCTATAGCCAGATCAGCGTGGAAGACATTATTCTGCTGACCGACGAACTTAATCTGAATCAAAGCGCGGCGGAAACGACGTATTTGTTGGAGCAGCATTACAAAAACAAATGGCTGGCCGCATTGCTCAAAATGGACGGGGAGGCGATCAAAGAGTTTGCCGAGGCCAGCGGGGCGAATGCCATGTCCCTGAGCGCGCTTAAACGCAAGCTGGGCCGCATGGTGGAAGAGTGCAAAGGGTTTCTCATTGAAGACGCGCATGACTCCGATGATGCGGTCAAACAAATTATGGGCTGCCTGCTCAAAGACATCAATGTCGTCCTGGAGTTCGGCAACTACCGTAAGCCGCTCCAATATATGCTGGTTGCAAACATTTTGACCCGCCAGATACATGCCGAATACGTCAAGCTGACCGAGGCTGCCATGGGAGACCGGGGCAAAAAGCCGACGCCGCTGGTCATCACGATTGAAGAAGCGCATAAATTCCTCAGCCCGCATCTGGCGCATCAAACCACGTTCGGCATTATCGCCCGCGAATTGCGAAAATACAATGTGACTTTGCTGGTCGTAGACCAGCGGCCTTCGGGCATTGATTCCGAAGTACTCTCCCAGCTTGGCACGCGTATTACCTGCCTGCTCAACGATGAACGCGACATTGACGCGGTGCTGACCGGTATTTCCGGGGCGACATCTTTGCGGAGTGTGCTGGCTTCTCTGGACAGCAAGCAGCAGGCACTCCTGCTCGGCCACGCCGTTCCTATGCCGGTGGTGGTTCAATCGCGTACTTACGATGACGATGCGTTCCGGCAAAGCATGGGCGGCTTCGCAAAGACAGCAGTAACCTCGCTTTCGGAGCTTAGCAGTGACTGGAAGTAGGCCCGTTATTCCCCCCGCCCATGTTCTCGGCGGGCTTTTTCTGCTCCTTGCCGCGCCTGCCTTTGCACAAGTTTCCATCGCTCCGGCTTCTCCGACGCTGCCGGGCGTAGACCTGCGCTGCGAATCGCTGAGCGGGCCGCTCAATCATCCCCGCGCCGAGGGCATCCATGTCCTTTATGGCGGCGAACTGTCACTGGACGCCGACGAGGCCGACGGAGACCGTCTGCTGGGGCGCTACGTTCTGCGCGGCAACGCTCAGGCGCATGAGGCCGATACCACCATTCGTGCAGAGGAAATCACCTTTGACGGCCCTGCCCGCCGCGCCGCCGCGACTCAGGCGCTGCTGACGCGCGGCGTTTTCACTCTCCGCGCCCCGCGCATTGATGCAACTAAGGACTTGATTACAGCCGAAAATGGCGACTTGACGACGGTTCCCAATGGAGGGCCGGCAGATTTTTACGTTCGGGCGCAGACAATCACGCTTGACCAAAAAAAGCAGCGGGGAACTCTGCGAAATGCCAGTTTGTATGTGTTTCATACACGTTTGCTGACTTTGCCGCGCTTGAATTTCCATTTGGGCAGCCAGGGACATGGAACGCGGCATCAGGTTATGATCCCCGTGATTGGGGTTTCCTCCCGGTACGGAACCTATGTTACGTTTGGCAGCGGCCTCAGCGGTGCGCCTTTTCCGGTGCATTACCGCTTGATGCTGCCGACACGGCAATCCGTGGAAGGCAGCCTCGACAGCGAGCAGACTTTGGTTGCGGCACGCTCTGCCGCGCTGCCGTCGCCCCTGCCATCCGGGCCGGTGACTCTTCTCTCCCGCATTCGCACCCTGGCAACCGCGCCGCGCTTGCCGCTTCCCGAAGGCGATCCGCTGCTGTTTCGCGACTTTCTGCCGGAAGCCAATCCGATCTCGCTTTTTGATCTGCCGGAGCGGGGCAGTCTGACACTGGCGGAAGAAGCCTCGGTGCATCTGAGCGCTCGCGGCAACAAGCGAGATGACCTGTATGTATCCCGTTTGCCGGAAGTCATCGTCACCGGCCAGATTCCAGTGACCCCGGTTCCTGTTCCGCCTGTTTACGGCGATTCCAGCGCCTTTCGCCGCTCCCTCCGCCACCTTGTCCTGTACGCGGATGCTCAGGAGACCCTCGGCAGCTACCGTGAGCAGCTTTCCAATGCACCGTACTCCACGCGGGCGCGGCGCGTCCGCACACAAATCGGTCTCAGCGCGCGCCCGCTGCTGATCGGGCCAAACACGGTTCTGCTGCCGCGCGTGTCGGTTTCGACCAGCAGCTATAGCGGCGATGAAACCGCGTACCGATACGATCAGCTTTCCCTGGCCGTCAACCACTACTTCTCGAGCATCAGCGCGGTTGGAATACAATACCTTGCCAGCAGCACCGGCGGCTCTTCGCCGTTCAATTTTGATGTTCTGGACACGTCACGCGAGCTGGATGTGCGGGTGCAGATAGGCAGCGACCGCCTTGTGGCCGCAGGCCGGGTTCGCTACGACCTTTCGCGAGGCGGGGTGATTGACTATCAGTTAGCCTTGTCTCCGGCCCAGCGTGGGTTCAGCCCGGTATTTTCTTACAACTTCCGTACTCGCAGTTTGGGGCTGGGCATTGAGATCAAAGGCATCACTTTCTAATATCCTGTAATTTTGCGATTGCAAAAAATATGTTTATTGATTGACAAGTGACTACATCTGTGCTATAATAGCGGCAATGATCCTCCGCAGTCACAAAGTGATCACGCCTGATACGCCGAAGCGCAAGTGGCTGGCTTTTTTGTCTGCCGGGGTTGGCCTTTCGCTGGGAGCGGCTGCATTGACAGCCGTTTTTTTCATGCCGCCTTCCTCCCCTGTGCGCCGCTACCCTGTCCCGCCGACTTTCTCCGTGCCTGCGCTTGACCCGAGGGAGTCGCTTGCTGCTGCCGATCTGCCAAACCCACAGTCGCCGCTTTCAGTGATACAAGCCAGAAAACAGGGTGTGCCTTTCATTTTAATTGAAGGGGGAGTCGCCCAAACTCGCCGCTCGGCTTTGCGCTGCGGGGTCAGCACACTGGTGCAGCAAGCCGGGGCGCAGGCCGGGGTAAATGGAACGTTTTTCGCGGATGCTTCGGTGCAGGGAACAGACAACGTACTGATCGGCCCCTCTTTGTGCGGCGATGAGGCCCAGGCTGTGTTCAATCGGGCGGATAATAATACGGCGCTTGCCGGCAGGCCACTGGTGCTTCTTTCGCCGGGGCGAACGCGCATTCTGCCGTACAATCCCCTGGTGATGAAAACGCAGGCGGCTCTGGCTGCCCGTTTGCCGGGCCTGACGGATGTTTTTCTCGGCGGGGTCTGGCTGGTTCACAACGGTCTGGCTGCCGACCGCAGCCAAATTAATTCGTTTCACGTCCATGATGCGGAAGACCCGCGCCGCCGCGCGTTTTTCTGTATACTGCCGGATGGGCGTCTCGGCCTTGGCGCAACCACTTATGTGACGCCGTCGTTTGATCTCGCGCGCGCTTTGCAGGCGCAGGGCGTCCGCGAAGCGGTCCTGCTGGATTCCGGCTTCAGCACCTCGCTCGTGTACGGTCAGAAAATTCTTGTCACCGGCCATACGTCCCCTGGCATCCCCAGCCGTCCGATTCCGCACGCGCTGGTGCTGTTCAGTAAGCCGCCCGCTCCCTTGCTGCCGAAGCCCCCGTGTGACATCGAAACCGGGCCGGTGCTGATGGCTCGGCGGCCTATAGTCCATGCACCCGCTTGATTTCACTCAGCAAAGGCGTGATGTCCGGCTCCCGTGCAGTGGAGGGCGACGAACCGAGTGGGTCTTCTACGTCTCTCTCACCCAGCCAAACGCGCAGCGTCCCCAGAACTCCCCAGGCCAGCGCATCTAAATCATACCCGCCTTCCAAAATCCCCACCAATCGGCCCGGACAATAAGCATCAGCGATCTCCCGCAAATGAGTTGCCAGCGCACATAGGCCGCGCACGGTCAATCGCTCCCGAATTCCGGCGACATAGCGGCTGTTGCGCCAGTGCGCATCGTAGCCCGCCGAGGCAATGACCAGCTCCGGCTGGAACCGATGGGCCAGCGGGCGCAAAATGGTGTCAAACGCCTGCAAAAAGCCGGCTTCGCCGACATCCGGCGGCAGGGGAACATTGACGGTATAGCCTTGCCCGCTCCCTTCGCCGATTTCTGACACGCTGCCGGTAAAGGGATACGCCGGGGATTGATGGGTGGAAAAATAAAGCACGTTTGGGGAAGCGTAGAACGCATCCTGCGTCCCGTTGCCGTGATGAACATCAAAATCCACGACCAAAACGCGCGACAGGCCATGCGCGGCAAGCGCGTGGGCGGCGGCAACGGCGGCATTATTGAGTAGACAGAAGCCCATCGCCCGGTCCGGCGGCGCATGGTGTCCGGGCGGACGCACCAGTGCAAACGCCGCATCCATGCCGCCGGTCATCACAGCGTCCACTGCGCCGGCAGAAGCTCCGGCGGCGGCAGTTGCCGCGGCCCAGGTACCGGGCGACGCAATGGTATCCCCGGCGTCCAGATACCCACCGCCCTCCGCCACAATGCGCTCCACGCGGTCAAGATACACAGGTGTATGCACCCGCTCCAATTGCTGCCGGGTCGCAGGCATCACCGGCAGCCGCGTCAGCCGCTCCAAAATCCCCGACTGTTCCAGCAGGGCATAAGTCTCGCGCACCCGCGCAGGCCGCTCCGGGTGGCCTTCCGGCGGCTGATGCTCCAAAACAACAGGGTCATACAGAAAACCTAACTGCTTGTCCCGCATCGCTCGGAGCCTTTCGCTGTTCCTGACGCTTGTTCCCAGGCGCTTGTTCCCAGGCGCTTATTTGGCCTGGCTCCCTGCCGTCGGGATCGGCCAGAGCGTTGTCATGGTCCAGAGCGCGGGCTTGGTTTTGTCCGCCGCCGCTTTCTTGGACGGCGGTGAAAGCGCCTGGAGAAATTTGATGTCCTGCGCGGCGATTGTCGCCTGCCCCGCAGGCAGCTCGCGCGGCTTGAGATTGGAGCCGGCGACGCCCAGCATCAGCAGGCGAACTGCTTCATCGTCGGGAAGGGCTGTTTGCTGCGTGGTTTGCACCGTGCGGCGCTGGCGGCCTGTTCCTACCGTCGCCGTGCCATGCTGCGGCGGCCCGGCAAAATGAAACGTCTGAACCAGGTATTGTCCCTGAACGCCGGAAAAAATGTGGCCCAGGACGCGCGTTCCATTGCGTGCGGTGATGCCGACAATCTGCGGTTTTCCAACAAGCTTATCCAAAATCGTCGTCGGCACACCCGTCGTCGGCACACCCGTCGTCGGCACACCCGTCGTCGGCACACCCGTCGTCGGCACACCCGTCGTGGGGACTGCGGGCGCGGGGCTGGCTGCTGCGGGAACCGGCGCTGACTGTGCCAGCACCGGCAGCGGCAGCCAGAGCAGGCTCAGAGCAAGCAGGGAGTGTCTCATAGCAGTTAATCCTCAGGCCGATCCCCCGCTGGGATGCCGCGTGTGCTGGCAAGGTCTGGCGGGGCAATAGTCATATCCTGCGTCACACGAATCTGGCATGACAGACGGTACTGACCGAGCAGTCCATCTTCTTCGAGTACGGCTCGTTCCGCTTCATTTATCTCCGCGGGTTCGCCGGAAAGAAAGTGAACTTTGCAGGTCGTGCAGCGGGCATTGCCGCCGCAGCGGTGCAGGATGTCTATTCCCGCGTCTTCAATTCCCAGAACGAGTTTTTTCTCGCTTTCCACTTCAAATGTTTGTCCACCCTCAATGGTCACTGTCGGCATATGTTTGTCTCCTTGAAAATAAAGCAGTTCTGAACCCACCCCGCCGACGGAACCCACCCCGCCGACGGAACCCACCCCGCCGACGGAACCCACCCCGCCGACGGAACCCACCCCGCCGACGGAACCCACCCCGCCGACGGAACCCACCCCGCCGACGGAACCCACCCCGCCGCAAGCGGCGACCCTCCCGAAACGGGAAGGTGAGCGGGAAAAGATTTGTTAAGTCTTGCCTTCTTGATTTAGGCTGTGGTAAGACGAGCAAACACCCTGCCCACTTCCCGCCGACCCTCCCGATACGGGAGGGTCGCCGCTTGCGGCGGGGTGGGTTCATCCAGCTTGGATTTCTACCGATTCCACCACTGGCGGCCTGCGTCAGTGACCAGTTTGTCGGCGGCCTCCGGCCCCCAGCTTCCCGCCGGGTAGTTCGGCAGCTCCGGGGCGGGGGTTTTGGCCCAGTGTTCCAGAATCGGCGTAATCAGGCCCCATTCAGCTTCCACTTCATCATCGCGGGTGAACAGGGCAGCGTCGCCAATCAGCGCGTCCATAATCAGACGCTCATAAGCGTCATGGATACGCTGGCCGAAGCTGGTTCCATAGGTAAAATTCATGTCTACGGGCCGCACGACGGTTTTCTGGCCCGGCGGCTTCGCGCCGAGCCGCATGGAAATGCCTTCATTGGGCTGAACCCGGATCGTGATGACGTTCGGCTCGGCGGTGTCTTCTTTTTCCGTCGCCAGCAGCACCTGGGGAATATCTTTGAAGATAATGTTGACTTCAGTGACACGCTCCGGCATCCGCTTTCCGGCGCGGATATAGAAGGGAACCCCGGCCCAGCGCCAGTTCTTGATTTCCAGCTTCAAGGCAACATAGGAATCTGTGACCGAGTCTTTGGGGACGTTTGGCTCATCGCGGTAGGCGGGAACATCTTTGCCGCTGATCTGGCCCGCACCATACTGGCCGCGCACGACGCAGGTATTGCAGTCGCCGCCGATGACAGGCGAAATGGCGCGCAGCACTTTGGCTTTTTCATCTCGAATATCCCCTGCGCTCAGTGTGTTCGGCGGCTCCATGGCGATCAGGGCCAGCATTTGCAGGGCATGGCTTTGCACCATGTCCCGCAGTTCGCCCGCGTGGTCAAAGTACCCGGCCCGCTGCTCCACGCCGACGGTTTCCGCCACCGTCACCTGCACGTTGTCGACATATTTGCCGTTCCAGAGTGGCTCAAACATCAGATTGGCGAAACGAAACACGAAGATGTTTTGGACGGTTTCCTTGCCCAGATAATGGTCAATGCGATAGATTTGGTCTTCGTCAAAAACTTGTTTGAGTTCCGCATTCAGCGCCCGCGCACTGTTAAGATCGGAGCCGAATGGTTTTTCCACAATGATGCGCGTAAAGCCGTCGCTGTCTTTTTCCGTGCCGCCGCGCACCAGGCCCGCTTTGCCAAGCTGCTGCACCACTGTCGTATAGGTGGTAGGTGGCGTGGCAAGATAATACAAGCGGTTGCCCGCCGTGCCTTCCGTCTGGTCAAATTTGTCCAGCCGCTCTTTCAGCCAGGTAAAGCCCTGGGCATTGTCAAAATCTGAGCGGTGGAACACCAGGCGTTTGGCAAACTTAGGCCAGGCTTTTTGCTCTTCTTTCCACAAGTCCGGCGCAAACTCCTGAACCGAGCTTTGCAGCTCATCGCGGAAGGAATGGTCGGAAAACTCCCGCCGGGCAAAGCCGGTAATCTTCAAGTGATCCGGCAGCAGTCCCTGGGCATCCAGGGAAAACAGGGCCGGGATCAGTTTGCGGTGGGTTAGATCGCCCGTCGCGCCGAAGATGACAATGTTGCAGGGGGGGATCGGACGCTCAATAAGCATTGTGTCCGCAGCCGTCGCTTGATCGGTGTTTTCTGTCTCTGGCATGATGCCTCCAGGCGTGATTTAATTTAGGAGTTACGCAGCGTTCGGCGAGGGAATGAATTCCTCTCGCTTCTCATTAAACGTCCTTCGGACGAAAGAAGATGAGCCCTGCCTGCCCATCCTACGTCCGAAGGACGATTCTCAGGCAGCGAGAGAGATTTATCTCCTCGCGATGGCGTACTTGCTTATTTGAATGACTGCACGTAAGTTACTAACGCACTAATCTGCGCGTCGGTGTACTTGCTTTTAAAACCGGGCATCTGGCCGGGAAAGCCATTTTTGATGCTGGCAGCCACTTTCGCATCCGGGTCACCCAGACCATGCAGGGTAGGGCCAATACGCCCTGCTCCGTCTTTGCCATGACAGCCGGCGCAGGCCTCTCCATACAGGCTGCGGCCCGTCGCGATAATCTGCGTAGGGGGGGCGGGCGGGGGAGCCTGCCCGGAAGCGACTGACTGCGGTTTGTTCTGCGTCCCCGTTTGTCCGTGCGAAGCGATTAAGGATACGCCGTAAGCCGTCCCCACCACGCCCAGGCCTGCAATCAAACCCGCGATCAGGCCCTTGAGTTCACGCGCCATATCTAGCTCCCCAGCATCTCGCCCCCGTAATAGCCTGCCGCCGCCATCAGCCCTGCCGTCATTGCCGCGACGACCAGGTATATGCCGAACGCCGGGCGACTGGCTTCAGTTCGCACAACCAAGCGCCAGACCGCCAGGCCAATCATCAAGCCGAAGGCCGGCCAAACAAAATCATGGTGCTTTGCCAGCAGCCCGGTCCCAAAAAACTGCCAGGCCGAGATCACCATGCCGGACAAGCCCGCCACCAATGTTGCTGCCGCACCCAGCAGCAGGGAGTAAAACCCCGCCGCGTGCAGATCACGCTTTGCCGGTTCCCGGCGGAGAAAATAAGCCAGTGCGTCAAAGATCACGGATGCAATCATCAGCGCAATTGGAAAATGCGTGCTGCCGCCATGCAGATTGGCCCAGAGTTTTTCCACTGCTTAATTCTTGGCCGAGCTGTCCAGAGCGGTTTCGGTGGCGGCGATAGTCTCGGCGGCCTCGCTGGCTGACGCGCCCGGCTGAATCTGATCCGCCGTGCTGTCGGACGTGCCGCTGTAAGTGACCGAGTCACCCGAACCCGTCGCATCCTGCACCGTGCTTTCGGCAGACTTGACCGCATGGCCGCCAAATTCGTTCCGAAGCGAGGCAATCACTTTGGCCGCGAAGTTTTCCGGCTGTCGGGAGTGGAAACGCTCATAAAGAGAAGCCGTAATGACCGGCGCGGGAACATTATGGTCAATGGCCTCTTGAATCGTCCAGCGGCCTTCCCCAGAGTCCTCCACATAACCACGAACCTTCTGCAAGTTTTCGTCACTTTTAAACGCCAGCACCAGCAGGTCCAGCAGCCAGGAGCGTACCACACTGCCGAAGCGCCAGGCCGAGGCAATGGCCGTCAAATCCAGCTTGTATTCACTGGCATGGAGAATATCAAAGCCTTCGCCGTAGGCTTGCAGCATTCCGTACTCAATGCCGTTATGCACCATTTTGACGTAGTGACCCGACCCGGAAGCCCCCGTGTAAACATAGCCATCGGTCGGAGCCAGCGTTTTGAAGATCGGCTCGCAAATTTTGGCCGCCTCCGGGCTGCCGCCGTACATCAGGCAGTAACCTTCCTTCAGTCCCCAGACGCCGCCGGACGTGCCGCAGTCGATGTAATGAATGCCGGATTCTTCCAGCATTTTGCCGCGATGCACGCTGTCCTTGAAGTACGAGTTGCCGCCGTCAATGATGATGTCGCCGGGAGACATCACGGCTTTCAACTTTTCAATGGTTTCATCCACCGGCTTGCCCTGCGGAACCATGATCCAGGCGATTTTCGGCGTTTGGTCCTGGCGATGGATGGCTTCGCCGAGGTCGGTGACGCCGATTCCGCCGCGTTTTTCCACTTCCGGGACTTTGTCGGGCGACGTATCAAAGCCGTAGACCTTATGCCCGTCCGCCGCCAGCCGCTCCAGCATATTCATGCCCATCCGGCCCAGACCCACCATTGCGATTTCCATGCAAGCACTCCCTCCAAGTTTCGCGCGTTCTGTTTCGTGCGCTTCCCGGCATTATTCCCTGCCTTGTTCGGCTTCAACCCCCGCTTTTCCTTCTGCGCCATATCAAAAGAATAGAAGCCTTGACACTGACTCTTTCCCATTGTATACTTTGCGGAAGGGATTAGTGGCTCCTTTATCGCCCTCTCTGATAAAATATATGACCGATGCAAACAAACGAACGCGGCTGGAAACGAAATCTTTATTGATTGGCTATGCTATGAGCCGTTTGGATGAAGAATACCTGGCGCAGCGGAAATTGGATACCTGGCGTCAAGCCTTTAGCGAGGCATCTCAGGCTTTGTCGGAGCCTGCGGCTAACTTCAAAAATCTACGTGATGAATTTGACCCAGTCCATCAAAATCCGCGTCAAGGCTGGCATAAGCGTAAGTTGCGTCCTAATCGCGAACGGATTATGAATGAATTTGCAGAAGTAAGCGATGATGCTTTAATGGAAGTCGTATCGCGAATACTACAGCAGGATGAGGAGGCTATTATTGAAGCCATTGATGCACTTGCAGTTGTGAATCGCGTTCCAGCCAATGTTGCAGAGCGACTGTTGACTGGTCGCCGTGCTGAAGAATACTTTTTACAGCATTGCTTTAGTCTGATTGATGTCCATCAAGACAGTATTATTGATCTCAGGCAATCCGCAGGCGGCTTTGACTTCGGAGTGCAGGGCAATCCCCAAAAAGCAATAGAAGTTAAGGGTCTCAAACCCATGAGCGGCAGCGTTCTTTTTACTGATAGAGAGTGGCTGGAAGCTAAGTTTCGTCAAGATAACTATTATTTGATTGTTGTAGGGAATTTAATCTCCGATCCAGTTGCGCGAGTGATTTGTAATCCGTATCATTACCTTCAAGCGATATGTACGATTCAAACTTCAGTTTCGGCTGTTTGGCGATCCAAAATTTCCGTTCAGCCGTAATGCTTTGAGCGAAACAGGTTGTTGAATCTCGTAATCTTCGATCTCCGGCCTGTTTTCAAGTTTTGCATGAATTTCATCGGGAGTCAGACAAAAATAATGGATCGTCAAAGTTAGAAATCCTGGCGTGTCATCATAGGAACTTTGCCATAGGGTTTCTTGCAGTCCAATACTTCGGGCGACATCAATAGCAGAAAAATCCTCCCACTTTAAATTGATTAGTCCTGCTGCACATATCACCTTTCCTCCTAATGTAATATCTTCAACTTCTTCCTTGCCAGCAGATGATGTGTCTAAAGTGATGGTGACAAGTAGCATAATGCGCTCCTTTAGCCAGAGTATAGCGCTTATTTTGAAATCTTCATATAGGCAGATGGAAAGATTAGTCCGGCAAGTTCTGCGTAACAAACCTTGTATTGTCTTTGCTGGAAATCGCGAATTCTCACTGTCCCGGCTTCGGCTTCCAGCGATACAAAATGACTTTCGCGTCCAAATCTTCTTCGACAAAGATTTCGTATTCGCCGGTGGATCGCTTGATCGCGCGGATTCCGTAAGGCGTGTCTATCCAGCCGCTGCTTCTGCCGACCGCCGCGCCGGGCTGCATGGTTCCGGCAAAATCTCCGGTGCGGAGGTTGTAAACAAAGATGCGCTCCGGGCTGCGGCTTTCCGCCGCAAACAGGTAATCGCCTGCCACGCACATGGCTTTGATGAAAAGCTGGGCATCCTGCTTGCCGTCATTGGGCAGCATGATTCGCAGAGCGGGGTCTCGGTTTCCCTGGCTCCAATTGTCGTAGCGCAGGACTTCGGTTCCCACCGCGCCCCACTCGCCGCCGAGGTGCGGATGATCTCGGGTATAGCCTGCCAGAAACATGGTATCGGTTTCGGGCCGATATTCGATGCGGCACAGCTCAGTAAACTCCGGCGGCATCGGGACGGTCTGCATGGCGGCATAGGAATACCGGGGGCAGCCGTTTTCATCCAGCCCGCCGCAGGGAAAATGGCGCAGGCCTTCCCGCGCCGTCGCCTGCCAGACGTCGCCCCGGCTGTCTACGCACCAGCCCCAGGATTCCGGCGTATCGGAGGGATGGCTAAAAAACTCGCCCGCCTGCATCGCCCCGTCGCCATTGGCATCCCGCCAAATCCATTCGCCGGTATCCGGCTGATGCGGCGGCCAGTCGCCTTGGAAATGATGTTTGGCAAAGCATCCGACGGGGACAGCGACTTCGCCGTGCGCCGCGCGGTCAAAGCGGGAGATGGTCAGCGTGTCGGCATACATATCCGTGGTGAACAAAAACAGCTTGCCCCCAATGCGCCGCGTGAAGGCCGACGTGGGGGATGTATGCAGGCGCGGATCGTCGGGAAAGCGGAAGCGGTCAGCCGTGCAGCCTTGATAGGTCCATTCACTTCCAGGAGACTTCTTCGCATAGTTCAGCGCGAAATGCTCTTCTTTGGTGTAAACATTCTGCCCGTCTGAGGCAGGGTCTGCGTCAGGCGTGTCTATGAATTCCAATCCCAGCAGCCGCCAGAGCCGTTTGCGTGTCGGCGCGTAGCTTTCCAGCACAGTTCCCGCGCCGTTTGCGGCAACATAAATGTTTCCCGCAGCGTCCTCGCCCACTCCCGTCAGGCGGTTAAAGCGCAGTGGTCCATCCTGCCCGATTTGCGGGCCTTGCCCCGCAAAGATGCCGCCCGCCACGCCCAGAGTGCTGGACAGATGAGGGAGCGGGCCGCGCACGTCATAAATGCGTATTTGCTGCGCCGGGCCATCGTCCGCGACGAGCAGCCGCCCCTGGCTTCCCGCGCACAGAGCCGAAGGGCTGCCGCACTCCGAAAGAGAGTTTGCCAGCAGCTTGCCCTGATCCGTGAAATGGAGAACGCGCGGCTTGTGCGCGGCGTCGCCCCGCTGGATAATCCAGAGCGTGCGGTCTGATGCCAGGGCAATTCGTCCGGGGCGCGGCAGGGGCCAGCCGTCAACCCGCGCCAGTGTCTCGGCATCATAGACCGCGATTTCTCCCGCCGCCGCATTGCTGACATAAAGACGCCTGCCGTCTGCGGCCATCCCGCTGATGCCGGCGTTCGGGTCGCTGTTCGTCTCGCCGATCCGCAGAAAAGCCCCGCGCAGCGTATCGCCATGCCCGCCGAGGCCGCCCGGAAACGGAGCCGCGCTGCCGTCATGCCTGCGCCGGGACACGCCGAACCAGCTCAGGCCTTTTGCCGGCCAGGTATCTGCCGCCGCCAGATGCCCGCCTTCATTGCCGACGGTTTGCCCGAGGAACAAATAACGCGCACTGGCCGCCACTTCCGAGCCGCCATTATACCCCCAGCCGTGCGTATGCCCGGCGCTGCCGAGGATCGCGCCGTTCCTGAAAATACTGACTTCGCCGCCGTCCTCATCCCAGCCTGAGTTGGAATAGCAAGTCCCGTCCGGCAGCACGCAAAGCGCGTCAATGGAGAGAGGGACATGCGTGCGGGCCTCTCCAGAGGTAGGAGCGCCGCCGAAGCTGTTGCCGAGCCAGGAAGTAGTGCAGGCGAGCGATTGGGCCAAAGCAGAGACGGGAAAGGCCAGCATCACGAAGAAAACTCCGTATGTCAGAGATAAAACCCATTGTTCGCGGAGCCGTTTACTTTGGTGGTTCATCGGTTGAAAAATGCTTTTTCCCAAATACTTGACCCAGCCTTGAAAGGCCGGGCTACGCGGACAGAACCCCCTTCGGGGCTAAGACTATGGGACTAAGAATAAGCCCGCCGCGACAGAGACTTTAGCCCCGAAGGGGGTTCTGTCCGTAGAGACTGCCGCTTCCGCGGCAGGAAACATCAGCGCAAAGTAATTATGCAACAAAGCCGTTGGAAAATAATTTTCGGTGGTTCGTCCTGACTCCCAAATCCAGCCTGAAATCTGCTGTATAATGAACCGACAATCTGGAAAAGGGGTAAACCAATGCAGCGAGAAATCAGTGGAATTTGTGCCGGTTTCGGTTTGATTTTGATCGCGCTGTCACCGGGACGCGCCGACGAATTGACTCCTTATTCACAGCCGGATCGTTTCATTGTCGTGGGCGAAATTCAATCGGTCAACGGTGCGGCGGATCGTCTGGTGGTCAACGGAAATGATGCTCACCGCTATGTGATCGATGCTTACGGGGCAGATGTCACGCTTTTGGACAGCCGCCTGGGGGAGATCGACAACCTGGCGCGCGGAATGCGCGTCCGGGTCGTCGGCAGCCTGCTCGGACGCAACCTGCTGGAAGCGGATCGTCTGCGCGTTTTGCCCGCATTCGCCGGAGCCGGTTTTCAGACCGTCGCGCTGCCTGCCGAAGCGCCCCCTCCGATTGAGGAGCGTGGGCCGGTGTACAATCCGCCTCCGGTAGACGCCGCGCCGCTGCCTCTGCCTGCTCCCATTGTGGCCGTCTCTGCCGAGCCGCAGTTTATTTTAGACGGCATGGTGCGCGATGTAGACGCGGCACACGGGCAGATTACGCTGCTCGGTGATGATGACAAGCGCTATACGGCGGACATGAGCAATACCGATATTATCCTGATCGGCACGGAGCGCGAAGGCTTGCTGTCCGATCTCGCCCACGGGATGCGCGTTCACTTGGTTGGCTTTCAGACGGCCAGTGGGGTCATTGAAGCCGACCGCCTCCGCGTCCTGCCCGCCCCCGCTGCGCCCGCCCCGGTCATTGCCCCGGTTGTTCCAGTCGTGGAAAACATGGACGCCTATACCGGCATTTTAATTGATGCGCGTGGCCTGCCCACGATCAGCCGCTCCCCGGCCCCGGCCATTTATGGAACCACGCAGGATTCTCTGCTGCTTTATCCCGACCGTTCCCATGTCCCCACGCCCGATGAAGTCCAGGAAGAGTCCATCGTGCGTTACTACTGGACGATTCCCGACGCGGATGCCGGGGTAGGGGGAAACAACCCGCTGATATTGACCGCTCAGGCTGTCCTCGGCCCCGCCCAGGATGCCGTTCAACTGACGCCGTTAGACGAGGCCCGCTTTCGGGCATTGGATAAGCGCCTTCACTTTACCCGCACCTGGAAGGTCGGCTTCCTCATGCCCGCCGATCACTAAACCGTCTGGGAAGTATGCCGAAAGTGTCGGGCGCATTTGCGCCCGACGCTTTTGCCGTTTCAGTCCGTCGTCTGAACGCCGTGCTGTTGCTGCGACTTCGGCTCCTGCTTTTCGTCCGCCCATTGCGAATGGAACGCGCCGGGCTTGTCGGTGCGCTCATAGGTGTGTGCGCCGAACAGGTCGCGCTGGGCTTGAATGAGATTGGCGGGCAATTTCTCGCGGCGGTAGCCGTCGTAGTAGGCGAGGCAGGACGAGAATGCGGGAATGGGGATGCCGAGGCGGGCGGCTTCGCCGACGACACGCCGCCAGCCATCCTGGCCGCTTTTGACGGCGTCGGTGAAATAAGGAGCCATCAGCAGATTGGCAAGGTCGGGCTGCTGGTCGTAGGCGTCTTTGATGCGGTCCAGAAAGCGGGCGCGGATGATGCAGCCGCCGCGCCAGATGGTCGCGATCTCGCCGGGATGCAGCGTCCAGCCAAATTCTTTCGCCGCCGCCAGCATTTGGTCGAAGCCCTGGGCGTAGGCCACTACTTTGGACGCATACAGAGCATCCCGCACAGCATCAATAAACGCCTGCCGGTCGCCTTCCACCTGGCCGCCGGAGGGGCCGGGAAGGACTTTAGAGGCGGCCACGCGCTGGTCTTTCAGCGCCGACAGGGCGCGCGCATAGACCGCTTCAGTAATGGCGGTCAGGGGGACGCCTAAATCCAGCGCGTTTTGCGCCGTCCATTTTCCGGTTCCCTTCTGCGCGGCCTTGTCCAGCACGCGGTCTACCAGATAATCGTCGCTGTCGTCATCTTTGCGGGCGAAAATCTGCGCGGTAATCTCAATCAAGAACGAATCGAGATCGCCTTCATTCCACTGCGTAAAGACCTCGTGCAGCTCATCGTTGGTCAGTCCCAGGCCGTTCTTCAGCAGGTCATACGCTTCGGCGATAAGCTGCATATCCGCGTACTCAATACCGTTATGCACCATTTTGACAAAATGGCCTGCCCCGCCATCGCCGATATAAGTGCAGCAGGGGGTTCCATCGACCTGCGCGGCGATCTTCGTGAAAATCGGCTCGACAATGGCATAGGCTTCCCGGCTGCCGCCCGGCATGATGGAGGGGCCATTGAGTGCGCCTTCTTCGCCGCCGGAAACACCGGTGCCGAGAAATAACAGGCCGTCCGGGGCCAGGGCTTTCACTCGGCGCTCCGTGTCCGAAAACAGCGAATTGCCGCCGTCGATCAGCAGGTCGCCTTTCGCCAGCAGTGGTTTGAGCTCGGCGATCACGTCATCCACAGGCTGC
Organism: Capsulimonadaceae bacterium; assembly: GCA_965277095.1. Classification (GTDB taxonomy): domain Bacteria; phylum Armatimonadota; class Armatimonadia; order Armatimonadales; family Capsulimonadaceae; genus JANXMY01. The sequence continues at coordinate 109,641 of OZ255718.1, read as the reverse complement.
CCGGCCTTGACCATGATCATAATCGCGCGCGGCGATTGAAGCGCGTTCACAAACTCTTCAGTGCTTTGTGACCCGACCAAAGCCCCTTCGCCGCCGTGTTCTTCCATGAACTTGTCGGTTTTCTCCGTCGTGCGGTTATGCACCGCGATGGGAAAACCTTTGTGCGCGACATTCCGCGCCAGGTTCTGCCCCATGACTGCCAGCCCCGTCAATCCGAAATTCGGCTTGTCCGCCATTCTTCCGCCTCCCTATTTACTGCTGATACGTGCCAATATTATTCGCCCTGCGCCCTGGTGTCTCCTGCATTCCCCCCTGGTTTAGCCGTTGACTTTGGCGGCTTCGGCGGGTACAATCATCTCTGGATGTGGGTTGGTAGCTCAATGGTAGAGCATCTTACTTTTAATGAGAGGGTTCCGGGTTCGAGCCCCGGCCGGCCCATTTCCTTAGTTGCTGCAATGGAGAACAGCCCCCCGGAAGATTTTCCGGGGGGCTGTTTTCTGCGTGGGCCATTTTACGGCTCAATGCTTTTTCGCCATGTGATGCGCGATTGCTCCGGCGGCCACGCCGGTCATTATCGGATGCTTGTGCATCAGGCCGCCGTGCGCGTGCTTTGCCATGTGGTGCGCGGCCAGCCCCGCGCCGATCCCGGTGGCGGTTGGATGCTTGTGCATTAGGCCGGCCTGTGCCGGAGCCAGAAAGGCTGTGGAAACAGCAAGGGTCAGAGCTGCGGAGAGTATTGCCAGCGGCGTTCTTTTCGTGTGTGTCATCGGAGTGTCCCTTCAAAAACGCCTTTCACGGGCGCATTCTTTTCTTATAGCCCGCCAGCCGTATCTTGAAACCCTGTGCGGCTATTTGAGCGCTCCGTGCCGCTGCTCCGCGATCGGGTATAATATCTTCCAAAGAGGGAACGAATTGCTGGAAGATGTCGTCAAAGCCATAGAAGACGTGGAAAATAGGCTGGCTTCGCTGAGTAAGCCGCTTGATTTGGAGGCCCGCAGCGGGGAGATCAGCGGCCTGGAGTCTGCCGCCTCGGAAACAAATTTCTGGGATGACCCCGCCGGGGCGCAGGTGCAGATGCAGCGGCTGAACACACTTAAAGAAAGCCTTGCACCCTGGCAGGCCGCCCGCAAGCGGCTCGATGACGCCCGGACGCTGGCCGAGCTGGCGGGGATGGAAGAAGACCCGGACGTTTATGTGCCGGAACTGACCGGCGAGCTTTCCGCGCTCAGCCTGGCTCTGGACAAGCTGGAAGTGGAAACGCTGCTTTCAGGCGCACACGACGCCGCACCCGCTATTCTGGAAATCAATGCCGGCGCGGGCGGGGCGGATGCCAACGATTGGACTTCCATGCTTCAGCGGATGTACCTGCGCTGGGCGGACCGTCACAGCTTCAAAGCGGAAATTATGGACGAAGTGGAAGGCGATGTCGCCGGGCTGAAAAGCACGTCCCTGCGGATTGAAGGCAAAAACGCTTACGGGCTTTTGCAGGGCGAACACGGCGTTCACCGGCTGGTTCGCATGTCGCCGTTCAACAAAACGCGCGAAACCTCGTTTGCCGGGGTCAATGTCGTGCCGGAAGTCGCCGAAGTGGAAGACGTGGATATTCCTGCCAAAGACCTCAAGCGCGAACATACCCTGAGCCGGGGCGCGGGCGGTCAGAACGTGCAGAAAAACGAAACTGCGGTGCGCTTGACGCATCTCCCGACGGGAATTGTTGTTACCTGTCAGGATCAGCGTTCTCAGCTTCAAAACTATGAGCGCGCCCTGCGCGTTCTGAAAGCCCGGCTGCTGGAAATTGCCCGCCTGGAGCAGCGCACCGGCATCGATGATCTGCGCGGCGAGCGCAAAGACATTGCTTTCGGGCATCAGACCCGCAATTACGTGTTCCAGCCTTACACGCTGGTCAAAGACACGCGCACTGCCCACGAAACCGGCGACATCCAGCGCGTGATGAACGGTGAATTCGATGATTTTATCGATGACTTCCTACGCTGGCAGCAGACGCAGAAAATGGTGGAATAGCTTGAAAACATTGACATTCACGATTGCCGGGCTGGCCTTCGCACTGCTGCCCGCCGTGTCCGCCCCGCTGGCTTCCAAAGGAAATTCCTCCAAAGACACGGTGCAGGTTCAAACCGCGTTGTCTGCCGCCGGGGTCGCGGAAGGGGAAACCAATTTCGGCAACTTGATCGCGGATGCCGTTCGCCAAACCGGCCATGCCCAGGCCGCGCTGGTTCCTGCTGACGAGATTGACGGGCAGACCCGGATTGCCGCCGGTAAAGCCGATGTGAGCGCCATTGTTTCAGGGCTGCGCTACGCTGCGGACCCCAGCGATACCGTGGTGGTGCTAACCCTGACCGGCGCACAGTTGCTCAAAGTCATTGAGCGCTCTGTGTCGCGCGCCCCGGAGCCGTTCGACGGCTTTTTGCAGCTCTCCGGCCTGCAAGTTCGCTATAGTCCGGCCCAGCCGGAAGGCAAGCGCGTTTTGCTCGTGAGTGTGGGGGGCAGAGACGTCAGCGCTGCCCAGACCTACCGCGTCGCCGTGACGCGGCCCCTCGCGGGTGGCAGCCTCGGTTATTTCCAGATTTTCAGCCAGAAAGACATCGCGGAAGATACCGGAATTCCGATTTCTCAAAGCCTAGACAGTTACCTTGCCGCCCATCCCACTCTCAACAGCGTCGTGGAAGACCGCATCACGGCTCGGTAACTGCGCCCGTCGAAAAACCCTCTCTACCTCTGGCCGGCACGGCCTTTGGCGGTCGGGCGGGCAAACTTTCTATTCCAGGACTTTTGCCAGCGAAGCGGACTGGCGCTTTTTCGTCCGATATAAAGCAGAAGCACGCCCAGCGCCAGGTCGCCGAGGCCAATCACAATCCCATTTCGGCTCACCGCATCCATTGGCTCAAACGCCAGATAATAAAACCCGGATACGGCCAAACCCCCTAATATCAAAATGCGTCCTGCCATCCGCAGGCCCGGAGAGCCGCCGGAAATCGGGATAACCGGCGCTGTACGAGCGAGGCCAGGCGGGGCAAAGGCAGACGAAGCGGGACGCCAGACATACGGGCCGGAGCGGGGCAGGGGAACCGTGTGCGTCGGCGCATCGGGGCGTGTTTCTCCCGTGCGCTCATTTGCTGCAACGGCAAGGCCGGTCAAAAGACGCTGCGCCTCCGCCAATCGCTGCTTGTCGGGCGGCGAAGCGGCGACAGTAAGAGGGCCAGCCGCAGAAAAGCCGCGCTTCGGCATGACTGCGTCCGCGGGAACCGGCTCTTCAAACGTTTCGCCGCATCGGGGACAAGCCCGCGCGCCGGCGGGCAATGCCGCACTGCAATCATCACATTCGTAAACCATGCCAGATGTCTCTTGCCAAATGCTGCTGCGTTACGGAAAGAAGTTTTGTGTCATCACAGTATACCCGCTGCCAATGCTTGCAAAAACAAAGGTTTATGCCCGGCTTATTCCCGTAGTTTCGGCATGGCTCCCGGCTTGCCCGATGCTTTTCCCTGCGTGACCTTCGACAGCGTAACCAGAGTATAGCCTTTGGCCCGCAAAGCACGGACCAGCGCGGGGATCGCCGCGATTGTCACATCCGGCGCGTTGTGCATCAGCACAATGGAGCCGGGGTGAACATGGCCCACCACATATTCCACCAGGCCGCGCGGGGAGCCGCTGTCTTCCGCTTGAAGCGCATCCACCGTCCAATACGCCAGCGAAAGCCCATAAGAGCGTGCGGTTTTTTCTACTCCCGAATTGGCATTGCCGCCGGGAGGGCGGAAGAAATGCGGCTGATGTCCGGTAAGTGCGCGGATTAAAACGCTGGTTCGCAGGATTTCCTCTTCGGCTACGGAGGGGACGAGCAGATTCATGTTCGGATGCGTATAAGAATGGTTTTCCACTTCGTCGCCGCGCGCGGCCATGCGCCGCAGAATGTCCGGGACAAGCTCCGCGCGGGAACCGACCACAAAAAATGTCGCCGAGGCCTGTGCTTTGTCCAGCGCATCCAGCAGGGCCGGGGTTTTGAGCGCGTTCGGCCCGTCATCAAACGTGAGTGCGATTTCCCGGCGAGCCGGATTGCCGGTCCAGAACGCGGATGCAGGGGAGCCAAGCAGGGCGCGGGCAAACTGCTGCCCGTTTTTGTACGCCGGGTCCAGCGCGGCAGCATTGGCAAGGTGGGCCTCCGCATTGACGTGATCACCCGCCGCGATCTCGGCCTGGGCCAGTGTCCATTCGGCCACTTTGCGGCAGGGCCGCAGCTTCAGCAGGTTCCAAAGGCGGCTCTGAAGCGCCGCCGTCGCCGGGTCGGACTCACCCTGCGTCGTCAAGTCTTCCTGGTTGCTGACCCGGACGGTGAGCGTTTGCGTTGTGAGGGCGTTCCCGGCAGCATCGACGGCGTCAATGCGAACCTGATGCGTCCCGTTCGAGACGCGCGCCGTGTTCCAGGTGAACTCATACGGCGACTGGCTGACCATTGCTGCCATCTGCCCGTCTACGGAAAACGACACCAGCGCCGCGCGGGTGGGGATCGCTTCCGCCGGTGTGAGCGTGGCCGTGCCGGAGCAGGCGATGATGCGTCCTGCACTGTGCGCGGTTTCCGTGATATTCCCCGCCAATCGATCCGCGTACATCTGCTGCAAATCCGGCTCAATCACAGAAGACTCCAGAGGCCGCCGGGCATCAAAGAGAGGCCGCAGCCCGTCTTCTTCGCGCAGCCGAGGGACGCCATTTGCGGTTGTCAGAAACTTCGTAAGCCGGGCTGCGCCGCTGCCTGGGTCAGAACGGCTTGCGGCGACAGCCGCGATTTCCTCGCGGAGCGCATCATCCGCCGCGCCGGACCTGGCCGCCATGCTTTCCGCACCCGCCCAATCGCCCTTGAGAAACTGGACATATGCCTGCGCCGTGTTCACATCGCCTGCCTGTGCCAGGGTCACTTCGGGCCGCGCGGCGGCCTGCCGCAGCGCACTGGTCGCCGCGTCCCATTTTTGACCAAACAGTGCACACAGCGCCAGCCCGTACTGTGATGCCGGGTCGTGCGCCAGGGCAGCGGCATGGGCGAAATCTTTTTGCGCGCGGCTGACACTTCCGACATAAAGCGCGGTTGTTCCCCGCAGCTCATACGGCAGGGCTGCATCGGGATAAGCTGCGATCAGAGCCTGCGCCGCGTCTTCCGCATCTCCGCAGCGGCCCGTTTCCAGCAAATGCAGCGTCCTGCTGACCTGTGCCTGATACGCGGCTTTCAAATCGTCGGCACGCGCCGTTTGTCCCGCAAAAATTGCGAACGATGCGCCAAAAACTGCAACCATTATTTTCCTGCAAAAAGGCATGAGCCGTCGTACTCCTCAGTGTCTCTGCTGCGCCCAGGGGCGGCGAAAGGCATATTATTTGCGCGAAGTTCTCTCCTGCGAGGCGGAGAACCCACCCCGCCGCCAGGGGCGTCGACCCTCCCGAAACGGGAAGGTGAGCGGGAAGTGGACAACAGGTTATACTTATACCGTTTTATACCGTTGGTCTGAAGGTCTGTCAAGACGACGCAACTCAACAAATCTTTTCCAGCCTGCCCTCCCGTTGCGGGAGGGTCGACGCCCCTGGCGGCGGGGTGGATTCTCCGCCTCGCGGTGGGTTCTCCGCCTCGCGGAAGGTTCTGTTTACCGGGCCAGCGCCTTCCGCACCATCTCGCGGCAAACCGGGGCGGCGGCGGCGCGGCCTGCGCCGCCGTTTTCAACGATGCACGCAAAGGCCAGCGTCGGGTTTTCCACGGGAGCAAACCCGGCAAACCATGAATGCGTCATGCCATCGCCCTGCCCGTTCTGCGCGCTGCCGGTTTTTCCCGCCACAGAAACCGGCAGGCTGTCAAAGACGCCGCGCGCCGTGCCGTCGGTGACCACGCCTGCCAGCATCTTTTGGAGCCGACCGGCCTGTTCGGGGGGCAATGCAGGCGTGCCTGAGCGCGTTTTGCCGCCCATAATAAACGTAGCAGTCTGCATTTTGCCGCTGTTCGCGACGGCCTGCGCGACGCGGCCCATTTCCAGCGGCGTCATCAGCACTGCGCCCTGGCCGTAGGCGCAGTCGGGCAGGTCTTCGCCGAGCTTTTGAAGCGGGGGCATGTGTGCCAGATCAAATTGATGCCGGGCCGTCGCATCCAATCCCTCTGCGCCGATGGCGATGCCCAGATGGGCGAAGTAAACATTGCAGGAAACACGCAGTGCTTTCGCCATATCCGTCTCGCCATGCGGGACGAAGCCTTCCTCATCGGTGATGCGCCTGCGCGTGAAGCGTCTGCCGTCAAAATGCCAAGTTACATTCGTATCAAAATGCCGGCAGGTCACTAAAAGTTGACTTTGACCGTGTGCCATGCCTGCCGCCGCCGTCACAATCTTAAACGCGGAACCGGGCGGATACAGCCCGGACAAAGCGCGGTTGAACGCCGGGCCATCGGACTGCGTCTGCATCTCCGCCCAGCGTTCGGGCGTCAGCGTGGCCGGATCGAACGTCGGCAGAGATGCCAGGGCCAGCACTTCGCCGGTCTGCGCGTTGAGCAGCACTGCCGCGCCTTTATTTTTCGGCTGCCCGGTACGGCGGTCTCGCACCGCCGACGCATACCGGTGGAGCGCATCGGTGGCCGCCTGCTGCAAGTTTTCATCAATTGTCAGTGTGACATTCTCGCCAGCCGGGTCTCGGTGCCAGGGCAGGTGACGGTCGCGGTAGGGCGACAGAAGATCGGCATAGGCCGCAAATCCGCGCAGGCGGGTATTCTGGCCCAGCGCATTGGACGGCCCCGCCGCCCGCTCGGCGGCGGCAACAAGCTGGGCGCAGGCCGGGCCACCGGGGTAGAGGCGCGGGCGTCCGTCAGGAGAAAGCACTGTGGTTTGGCCGGGGTCATCCTCAGATTTCGGGTTTTCGGCCAGCGGCTTGCCGTTGCGGTCCAGGATCGCGCCGCGCGGAATAGCGTCGGCATAGGCCAGCAGGCGCGGGTTGACGTGGGCCGGAAGCGGCTGCCCCGGCCCCGTATCCCGGTCAGGGGTTTTCAGCAGCCGGGTGGCGATGGCCTGGTCTTGTACGCCCTGCACCATGACCAGGCGGCACAGGCCGACACCCAGGAGCAGATAGGCCGCGCTGCCCAGTGCCAGTGCGCGGGCGGCGCGAGTCCATTCCGGCGCGGCGCGGTCCGCCGACGCTTCCGGCAGCGTCTTTCCCGACAAATGCAGCAGCAGGCCAATGGCAAAGAAATCCGCGACCAGAGACGATGCTCCAAAAGAAACAAAGGGCAATGTGATTCCCGTCAGCGGAGTCAGGCCGGAGACGCCGCCGAGAATGATCATGGTTTGCAGGCCAAGCAGCACCGTTAGCCCCGCCGCCAGCAGCCGGTCAAACTCGGTGACGGCCCGCCGGGCGATATGCAGGCCGCGCGCAATCAGCAATGCGTACACTGCCAGAACGACCAATCCGCCGACAAGCCCAAGCTGTTCGCCCAGCGTCGCAAACACCGAGTCGGAGCCGGCGCGCGGCACAAACTCCGGCCCGCCCAGCCCCAGCCCGCTGCCCCACAGCCCGCCGGTCGCCATGCCCCACAGTCCCTGGGCAAGCTGCGCGCCGTTTTTGTCGCTGTTGTCCCAGGGGTGCAGCCACATGACGACGCGCGTTGCAAAGAACCCGAAATGCAGCGCGTAGCCCGCAAAGGCTGCCAGTAATAGCAGCCCCGTTCCAAATGCGGGATAAATCAAGCGCCGCGTCGTCAAATACAGCAAGGCGAGAAAAACGCCGAACAGCAGCACGGCGGGGCCGAGGTCCTTGACCAGCAGAAACAGCCCGAGGCAGAACGCATAGACCAGCGCTAACGGCCCGAAATCTGCGAGGCGGCTGACCGCGCCGCGCCGCTCGGCAAGATAAGAAGCCACAAACAGCACCAAAAGCAATTTGATAATTTCAATCGGCTCAAATCCAAAGACCTGAATATGGATGCCGCCCGGCCCATGCCCCAGCACGAGAAGCAAAAGCATTAAAAAGACAGCCATCCCGGCATAGGCATATTGATACCGCCGCAGGGGCAGCCGCCCAAATGAGCGCGTCAGCGGCAGAAGAAGCGCCAGAATACCATACAGCGCCACGCCCCAGAGCTGGCCGGAAAAGACAAAGGTGTCTCGGTACGGGTCTTTGACACTGTAAACCATCATCAGCCCCAGACCGGACAGCAGCGCCGTGAACGGCAGCAAGAAAGGGTCGGCGGCGGGCGCAGATTTCCGCAGAATAGCATGGGCCAGCCAGAACACCAGCAAAAACGCCGCTGTTCCACCCCAGAACACATGGGCGACTTCGGCGGCTGTCCGCGCGACAAAGCGGGCATCTATCGGCGCGGTCGGCACGTCTTGAAGTGCCTTCGCATGGCGCAGGCCGGACACCGATGCCCATTCCCGCCCGCGATGTGCGTCCCGCTCCGCGACAAGCTGCCCCGCTGTTTCTTTGCTGATGGAAAGCGTCCCTGCGAACTGCGCCGCCGTCGCGGCATTGACATTCAGCGGCTGTGCGGGGTAGTCCGACGTGGCCTGCTTGCCGAGATAGACAAGCGCGAGGCCAAGCAGCAGAACGATCTGCACGGCCAGCAGCAAAAGAAATTCGGTTTTGCGGTTGTGTTTCATTCTTGCCCTCCCATTATACCTGCGGGGTACAATAGAGCCATGAAGGAAAAGAAATGAAAGATGCACTCGCCTCCCAAATCGCTGATTTCATCACGACCAGCCCGGACATTGCCACTGACGAAGCATTTGAGAGGCTGGCACTGGCATCGTTCGCCCGGCAGTACGAATGTGTAGACTCCTATCACCGCCTGTGCGGCAGCAGCGGAGCGAAGCCCGGCACGGTGAGGCGCTGGCAGGACATCCCGGCGGTTCCGGCGGCGGCGTTTAAAGCGTTTGATCTCTCCTGCGTTCCCCTCACGGAAATCGCTGCCGTGTTTCATTCGTCGGGAACTACCGGGTCTGCGGCGAGCCGTCACTATTTTGACGCGGAAGGACTTGCGCTGTATGAAACCAGCCTGCGCGCGGGCTTTCAGCAGGCACTCCCGCACTGTCCGCCTCGGCTCTGGGGCATGATGCCCAGCCCGGAGTCGGCCCCGAACTCTTCCCTGTCGCATATGCTCGGCGCACTGGGCGCGGAGCGGTTTTACTGGGACACGGATGCCGCTTTGTCCGGGGCGCTGCATGATCTGACAGAGCCGGTCACACTGTTTGGCACAGCTTTTGCCTTTGTGCAATTGTTCGACGGCCCCGTGCAGGATTGGCGGCTGCCGCGCGGAAGCGTCGTGATTGAGACGGGCGGCTTCAAGGGCCGGACGCGGGAAGTGCCGCGCGAGGAGCTTTACGGCTGGTTTGGGTCACGGCTCGGCGTACCGCTCACGAGCTGCTTCAGCGAGTATGGGATGTCCGAAATGGCGTCGCAGTTTTACGGGCAGGGGCTGGACGCGGCCAAGCGCGGCCCGCACTGGGTTCGCACCCGCGCGATTGACCCGGACACTGGAGAAGATGCGCCGCCGGGGACGCCGGGTCTGCTGCGGCATTACGATTTGGCGAACTTCAATTCTGTGCTGGCCTTGCAGACGCAGGATTTGGGGACGCTGACGCCGGGCGGCTTTATCCTGCATGGCCGCGCCTCGGATGCTGCCTTGCGCGGCTGCTCACTCACGGTGGAAGAATTATGGACATCACGGCAGGCGAGTTAGCGCAGGCAATGAACCGTCTGCGGCAGGCGCATTCGGAAATTCTGTCGCCGATGCCTCGGGCGGCAGTGGTCGCGGCTCTGGCAGAATTTGCCGCGCACTGGCGCGATCCCTCCTGCGGCCCGCGCCGACAGGCCGAGCAAATGCAGGAGCCATTCCCGTTTGCAATGACCCAAGTCAGTCTCAATTCACTGCTCGATTCGCTGACTTCCGACTCGCTTTGGCAGCTCATTGACAGCGAAAACGTGCGAAATGCCAAAGGGCATTCGCTTGTCGGCCATGTGATTGCGGGAAATACGCCGCTGCTGGCCTGGGTCTGCACTATTCGCGCCCTGCTCGTCGGCAGCGCATCCCTGGTCAAGCTGCCGTCCGGTCCGGCATCAGTGTGGGGGCAGTGGTTCCATCAGGCACTCGCCGGCGTGTCGCCGGAGCTGGCGCAGTGCGTGTTTATGGCACAGTGGCCGGGCGAAACGGCGGAACTTAATGCCGCGCTGTGCGGCGGCGTGGATTTAGTCATGGTGCAGGGAAGTGACGAAACCCTCCACACACTCCGAGCCTTGTGTCCCGCCGGGACGCCCTTTGTCGGCTACGGGCATCGCGTCTCGTTCGGTCTGGTTTGCAAAGGCAGCACAAATGCCGCTGCCGGCTTTGCCAAAGATGTGCTGCTGTATGATCAAGGCGGCTGCCTGTCGCCGCAGACCATTTTTGTGGAAGGCGGCTGGCAGGAAGCAAGAGACTTTGCTGAGAGCCTGGCGGAAGCTCTGGCGGCAGCAGCAATTCGATACCCCCTGCCTGTTCGGGCCGCATACGCTCCGAGGACAGTCCGTGAGGCGCGCGAATTGGCGCATATGGAAGAAGGAACGCGGCTCTGGAAAGACCCGGCGGGGCGCTGGACGGTGGTGGCGCGTCCGCAGCGCGCGTTCACCCCCTCGCCGACGTTCGGCGTCGTGTCCGTTCAGCCCCTCGGTACGCTGGCCGATCTGCCGGAAGCCATCGCGCCTGTTGCCGCGTTTTTGCAGGGCTGCGCCGTCGCGGGAGATGCACAGGACTATCTTCCGGCGGTTTCTTACCTCTGCGGGCCGGGTGAGCTGCAAGCCCCGCCGCTAAGCTGGCGGCAGGACGGGCGCGATGTTCTGCGCGCGCTGATCCAGTAATTTACCGCGCTGATGGCAGCACGACGACTTGTGTTTCCTTCGGCAGCGCCTCCGGCGAGACTTCCAGTGTCGGGCTGGGAGAATAAATGATCTGCGACGGGGAAAACAATGCCAGAAAATCGTCAACAGGCTGCAAGTTCAAATTGACTTTGCCATTTTGATAGTGCATGGGAATGACAATGCGCGGCTTAACCAAGTCAATGGTCGCTTTCAGGTCGGGAAGCGGCACGGTCGGCGGGCCGCCGGCAACGGCAAGGAAAACGTCAACTCCCTGGATGGGCGCGGCTTCGGCGGCGGAAAGCGCATGGCCCAGGTCGCCGGAGTGGCAGACGGTGATGCCGCCCAGGGAAAAATAGGGCATGGACACCGGAACGTCCCGCTTCGGCGATTCCCAGACCGGCACGGCTTGGAACCGCACTCCCCGCGCTTCCACTCCCCGCGCTTCCACTCCCCGCGCTTCCACTCCCCGCGCTTCCACTCCCTGCGAGGCACCCGCAAAATCCAGGCCGTTGAGATGCACCGGCTGGCCGGAACCCGCTTCCCAATGACTGTGATACTTCGGGTTGAGATGGCTGACCAGCACAATGTCGGCAGGCGTGTTGATGGGGTCATATCTCCCGACATCCGGGGTCCTGTAGGGGTCCAGCAAGACGCGCAGGCCGTCGCCTTCCAGCAGAAAGGCGGCATGGCCGAGCCAGGTCACAGCAAGAGTTGTCATGGGGGATGTTTCCACGCCCCGGTAGAATTTCCTGCATTTTCAGGTATAATCAGCCGATAATCGGCAAGACCGACATTTCATGTGAAACGCATTTGCGGGAGCCATCAGCCTTGAACGCAGCACAACTTGTCATTAACCAGCGGCAGGAAGCCGACTGGCTCGTCATTGGAGCCACGGGAGAAGTAGATTTGACGACCGCGCCGCAGCTTCGCGAGGCGATCCTGGCTGCCGTCAACAGTGCGGAGAAGCCGCCCCTGGTGATTGATCTGAGCCAGGTTGACTTTATCGACAGCGCCGGCCTGGCGCTGCTGGTCGAAGCCCGCAAGCGATTAGCCCCCGAAGGACGCTCCCTCAACGTGCTGCTGACCGCAGGCCATCAGCCGGAGCGCGTTTTGAAGCTGGGTCGTTTTGATACCATTATGAAGCTGGCTTATAGCCTCAACGACCTGTAGAGTTTTTTCAGACAAGCGAGATCATTGAATTTATGGCAAACGTTACCGGAACTCCCGCCGGCACCATGGGAACCAGTGCGATGGACACCATCGCACTGCCGGAAAACACCGGCATCATTGGCTACGTAGACCCGATTATCGGGCGGGTCGCACACCGCGAAGTCCTGGGCTATTTTGGGTTTCCGCTGATCCATACAGGGGAGACAGTCACGCCGGAAATTATGGAACGCGCCCAGAACCTGTCGCGCCTGTTTGAGCTGCAAGCGGCGACCGAAGTGGAATAGAAGTTATGTACGAGCGCAACAACGCACCCGCGCCCGGCGGCGGTCTGGGTCTGGCCGCTGTCGTCGTCGGAGCCGTTCTTGGAGCGGCGGCGCTGCTTCTCAGCACGAAGCAGGGCCAGCGCATTCTGGAGCAGGCTGGAATTCGTGCCGACGATTGGAAAGCGCAGGCTGCCGCCACGCTCGCGGAAACGCGCGAAAAGGTCGTCAGCTCCGTTGAGTCTGACTCCGCCCCCGACGATTTTCCCAATGGCCCCGGTCCGCAAGTGCGTCAAAACCTCTAGCCGACCCTCATTCTCACGAGTGTCGGCCCAGTTTGGACATGACAAAATCCAGCGGAGACAGCACCCGCAGCGTAATCGGCACGGACAGCGTCTGCGGTGTGCGTGTGCGGATTGTGATCGCTGCCGGATACTGCCCCGGAGGAAGATCGGTAGTAGGCAGGGAAACCGTGACAGCGAGCGACTGTCCGGGCGATAGAGTTCCTTCCGGGGGCGAGACTTCCAGCCCGTCCAGCGGCTTGCCGATGCCTCCTGTGATCGTGTCGGCGGTTTGACTGGCCTGAAACTCTACCGGCAGCTCTCCCACATTGCTCAAATGGAAAATGCCCTGAAGCATTTGGCCTTTGCGTCCGCTAAACATCAGCGGCGGCGTATTGGGCGTATCCCGCTCCCTCACCTTGACTAGCCCCGGCGCAGCCTGAAGGGTCATGCTGCATTCCACCGACCATTTATCTCCGGCAAACACATTTCCATCTGAATCGCTTTGCCCGTCACTGCTGATTTCCAGCCTGCCCGTCACGGGCTTACCGCGCTCCGGCGTTTTGGATGTGTCCACGCAAACGCTGATTTCCTGGCGGTTGCCGGTGAAACGATGCTTGGAGACGATCAGCCAGGGCGCGCGGGATTTAATCTCGCCGGAAATCTGGCCGCCGCCGGCATTGTAAAGCGTCACCGTCATGGGCGGCACGGTTTGAGTCGGCGTCACGTCTCCAAACCAGAGATGCTTGCGGTTTACCAGCAGCACCGGCGGGGCGATCAAGCGCAGCTCTTCCAGAAACTCTCCCGCCGAGGCGTAGCGATGCTCGGTGTTGTAGGAAATCGCGCGATTGATCAGGCGCACCAGGCCCAGATCGGCATTGGGGCGCTGGATCAATGAGCTGGTCACATACATGGAACGCTGGTTGATCTGTTCCTGATCGGGTGCGACTCCGGCAATCATTTCGTAAAGAATGCAGCCCAGGGCAAAAATATCGGTGCGAACATCGGCGATCCACTGGCCGTCCGCTTCCAGTTCCGGCGGCAGGTAGCCTTCCGTGCCGTAAAGCTCGACAGGCTGATCATGTTCATGTCCCGCCCCGAAGTACTGCGCTGCGCCGAAATCCAGCAGCACGAGATGTCCCTGGGGCGTGATGCGAATATTGGCCGGCTTCAGGTCGTGATGGACAATCTGGCGCGAGTGCAGAAAAGCCAGCGCGTCGCAGAGGGAGACCGACCATTTCAAAATCCAGTCGCGGGGCAGGGGATGGCGGCGCACGATAATATCATCCAGCGTGGAGCCGACAATAAACTCCTGTGCGATATAGTAATGCCCATCATTCTGAAACGCTTCATAAAACGTCGGCATGAGCGGGTGCGGGCTGGCCTGCATTCCGACCATGCGCTCCCGGTCAAACAAAGCCAGCAGGGGAGCCTGGTCACGGGGATGCCGTGCGGGAAAAAACTCTTTGAGAGCAATCTGCCGGCCCGGCGTGTTCGGATCACGCGCGGCATAGACGGCTCCATACGCGCCGGTGCCGACCACGCGCTCAATACGGTAGCGCGTGTGATGCCCCGGCACTTCCTCCCCGGCTGCCAGCAGCATCACATCGTCATATCGCTTCCGCTTTGCCACTCAGGGTGCCTTTCGGCCCGCAGGCCTTGACAATCACTTGCTCTTTAGGTATTATACCTAGTGAAACGCAAAACATAATATGGCCCCGTCGTTCAGCGGTTAGGACGTCGCCCTCTCACGGCGAAGGCACGAGTTCGATTCTCGTCGGGGCTAGTCATTTGTCTACTATTTATCTTCCTCATAGCCGGTGGCTTGGGGGAGATTTTTCTTTTGGGAAATTCCGGCATTCGACGAAGGGGCTTTTGGGTACAACCTGACTATGGACCGACTGTACGCGCCCTGGCGCATGGCGTATATTGAGCAGCCGCAAAAAGACAAGCCGCCTCAGCCGGGTGAGGGTGCGACGGGCTGCGTGTTTTGCGACAAGGCTGCCGCCACCGACGACATCGCGAATCTCATCGTTCATCGGGGCAAAGCAGCGTTCGTTCTCCTCAACTTATTTCCCTACAATAATGGTCATTTGATGGTGGTTCCTTACCTCCATACGGCAAACTTGTCCGACTTGGACGATGCTGTTTCCCTGGAGCTGTGGACTCTGGCAAAACGGGCGCAGGCGGCCCTCGCTAAAGCGATGCACCCGGAAGGCTACAATCTGGGTATGAACCTGGGGACAGTCTCCGGCGCGGGCATTGCCGATCATCTGCATCTGCACATTGTTCCGCGCTGGAATGGCGATACTAATTTCATGCCGGTGCTGGCGGATGTCAAAGTGCTGCCAGACGCGCTGGAAAACACCTGCCGCACGCTGCGGGCAGTCTGGGAATAAGCAAACGGCAAGAGAAAGCGAGTGGACAGGCTATGAGCGAGAAGGGGCGGCTCATTCTGGAAATGGCGGAGCAGGCGAGTGTCTGCCCGGCCTGTGACCTTTCGGAAACGCGCACCAAAGTTGTTTTTGGCGACGGCAATGCGGATAGTCCTTTGATGCTGATCGGTGAAGGGCCGGGGGCAAATGAAGATGCGACCGGCCTGCCGTTTGTCGGGCGCGCGGGAAAGCTGCTGGACGAAGCCCTGCGCGAAGCGGGAATGCTGCGGAAGCATATTTATTTGACAAATGTGGTGAAATGCCGTCCAACGCTGGAAGAAGCCGGACGCATCAAAAATCGCCCGCCTCGCACGGATGAAGTTGGAGTCTGTGTTCCGCTCTGGCTGGAAAAGCAGATTGCCATCGTGCAGCCGCTGGTCATTTTGTGCCTGGGCGCACCTGCGGCCAATACGGTTATTCATCGCAATTTCAAGATGATGCAGGAGCGCGGCCAGTGGTTTGAGAGCAAATATGCCCGCTATGCGATGGCGGCACTGCATCCGGCTTACATTCTGCGCCAGGAAGGCGAAGCCTACGACCTATCCCGGCAAACACTGATTGATGATCTTATGGCTGCCCGCGACAAGGCGAAAACCGCCAAAGACGAACCGAAAGCCACCTTATTTTGACCCTTCCCCTCAAACTTGCGGCAATTGATCTCGACGGAACGCTGCTCAATAGTGAACATGTGGTGAGCGCAGGAAATGCTGCTGCTGTCCACCGCGCGGTACAAATGGGCGCGCAGATCGTTCTTGCTTCAGGGCGGCAATGGGAAACCATCAATGCGTTCGCACAAACCCTGGACTTACCTGCCGAGGCGCCGATTATTGCTTACAACGGCGCGATGATCCGCACGCACGGCGGGACGACCTGGTTGCACCAGCCATTACCCGCCGAGGCGGCGAAAACCATTGTTCACTATTGCGCCGATCACGGCTATCACCTCAATTTGTACCTCAACGACATCCTGTATGTCCGAGATGATACACACTGGGGCCGGCTGTACCAGAAGCGGACGGGAAGCGTGCCGCATGTCACGGGCGATCTGACGCAGTTTGACGGGCAGCAGCCAACGAAGCTGCTGTTGATTGATACGTGCGAAACGACAGATCGCCTGCTGAAGCATTTTCAAGCGGAGTTCGGCGACTCCCTGTATGTCACCAAAACGGAAGACGAATACCTGGAATTCATGGCTCCGAATGTCAATAAAGGCGCAGCGCTTGCGGAAACCGCGAAACGTCTGGGGCTTGTATCATCCCAGTGTGCGGCCTTCGGCGATTCTTACAACGACTTATCTATGCTTCAATGGGCAGGGGTAGGAGTAGCGATGGGGGACGCGCGGCCTGAGCTAAAAGCTATCGCCGGGTTGATTGCCCCGCCTGCCGACGCGGATGGGGTGGGGACGGCGCTGAACCAGCTTTTTCCGGGTTAGTATCGTGGGGCCCGGTTAATTCAGCGAAGAAAGCCGGGCAAGTTCCTGCGTGTCCACGGGGAAAGCCAGAGAATCACCGCCGGCCTCAATCCCCAGAAAGCTGTGCAGCGCTTCCTGGGCTTCAATTTCCCCACGCAAAATCTCCATTTCCCGCGCCAGACGCTCTTCCGTGACGGTCATCTCCAGCAGGCTTTGCTTTTCCGGCAGGGGAACTTGCAGCACACTGGCAATGGCGTAGGCGAGATTTTCCGGCTCCCGCGGCAATTGCAGACCGCTCAAAGAACGCCCGGTCATGGCGAGAAGCGACTGCAAATATGTTTTGAACAAACGGGACGCGCTGGTGACTGTCTCGCGGAGCTGCCCCGGATCGCGAATTTCATCGCCAAACGGCTGCACCTGAGCGCAGAGATAGGGCCGGTCATGGAGCGTGCGGGTGATTTGAAAGCGCGTTTCGCCGAAAACCACAATGTTCATGCGTCCATCAGGAAGTTCTTCATACTGCGTGATGCGGGCGGTCGTCCCCACCCGGTGCGCCAGAGCCTGCTTCCCGGTTTCTGCGCCATCGTGGATCAGCAGGACGCCGAAGGGTGATTTTTCTTTCCGGCAGCGCAGGATCATTTCCCGGTAACGCGGCTCAAAGATATGCAGCGGAAGCGGCATTTCGGGAAACAAGACGACATGCAGCGGAAACAGTGGGAGGTCATCATAGTTGGTCATCGGCGTCTTTTCTATTTGTCCGCGTTATTTGTCGGGCAAAAGCGTGATGTAACCCAGGTCCTGTCCCAGACGCAAAAACTCGTCTGCGCTTCGCGGGGACGCATAGCGTGTTTGATGCGCGCCATTGTACAACTCGACTGCTTTTTGGGCAAATGCCAGGGGCGTCAGGGCATTCAAAAACAGGCCCTTCCAGCCGAGTTCCTTGGCGACATGCGCTTTGGCTTTCGCCAGCACATCGTCGGCATTGGTCCCGGTGAGAGTTTCATCAATCTGCCGCCCGGCCACATTCATTGTCACGCGCACCTTCATAGCGGCATTATACCCATTTCCCCGGAAACGTAAGTTCACTGTTGAAGATGCGGGCGAAGGATTTTAGGAGAACTATTTCTACCTCGCTGCGCGCCGGGCAAAGCTCCGGCAGCCGCTCTGCCAGAGAAGTTACGTCCCGGTCACGAATTCCGCAGGGAACGAAATCGCGCCGGAATGGGGTCAAATCCGTCGTGATGTTCAGGGCAAATCCGTGCAGGGAAACCCAGCGGGACACTTTGATGCCGATGGCGGCAATCTTTTTGCCGTCGGCCCACACTCCGGTCAGACCGCTCACACGCTCACCGGTCAGGTCGTAAGATGCCAGCGTTTGAATCAAAACTTCTTCCAGATCGCGCAGGTAGCGGTGCAAATCCTGGCCGTGCTGCCGCAAGTCTAATATCGGGTAGCCAACAAGCTGGCCCGGCGCATGGTATGTGATTTCACCGCCCCGGTCCACACGCTCGACAGCGATCCCACGCTTGATGAGTTCTGACTCTCCCGAAAGCAGGTCAGTTTCGTCTGATCCGCGGCCTATCGTGACCGTTGGGGGATGTTCCAGCAGCAGCAGCGTGTCCGGGATTTCGCCCGCCTGCCGCGCGCGCGCCAGCGCGTACTGCTGCGACAGGGCAGCCGCATAGGGGATTGGGCTTGAATAAGAAACAACACGGCAGAGTGGCATGATTGGGTATACTTTGCGGCATGGCGCGGCCAAACTTATCGTACCTCAAAAACCTGCTGTTATTTCTCCTGGGTCTGCCACTGGGCCTGCTGACCGGGCTGACCGGAATGGCGGCCAGCGTGTTCGCGGTCCCTGCCGTGCGCTCACTTTTGGGCCTGCATCCCGCGCGCGCGGTTGGGACGGCTCTCGCCGTGACATTCTTCGCGGCTCTGGCTTCGATTCTTTCTTACGCGCAGCACGGATTTTTGCGCGGCTGGCTTGCGCTGATGCTGCTGGTCGGTCTGAGCGTCGGCAAAGCGCTGGGCCGGCGCCTTGCCCCGGCGTCGCGGCTTCACTGGCTCTGGGGAACCGTGCTGGCTGCCGGCGGCGTCGTGATGACAGGGCAGGGGCTGGGCTTCTTTGGTTCGCCCCACAGTCTGCATTTTTTCCCTGCCGATCACGATTTTCGGTTTTACGGGGCCGCGCTGGTTCTGGCTGTAGGCATCGGCCTTGTCAGCCGAGTGATGGGGCTGGGCGCGGAACTGGTGGTTCCCACGGCGATTTATGGGCTGGGCCTCGCGCCGCATCCGGCTATTGCAACGGCAATTGTCGTGCTGGCTCTGGCGTCACTGCCGGGAATACTCGTGCTGGCCCGGCACCATCAGGTAGAGACCCAAAGCGCGACCTGGCTGTCTGCGGGCGGCGTTCTGGGCGGTTTATCCGGCGCACTCTGGGCTGTTTCGCTGCCCGGCCCGGCCTTGATTGTATTGTACGGCCTGCTGCTGATGGCACTGGGCGTTTTGCGATTATGGCAACGTGAAGAAACCCTTCCCGGCGATGGAACCCACCCCGGCACAAGTGCCGACCCCGGCGATGGAACCCACCCCGGCACAAGTGCCGACCCTCCCGAAACGGGAGGGTGAACGGGAAAAAATCTGCTGACTTTAGTTTTCTTGACAAACCCTTTGTCAAGCCAGTAAAACATTGTGTCTACCTCCCCCTTGCCCTCCCGTTTCGGGAGGGTCGGCACTTGTGCCGGGGTGGGTTTCTTCGCCGGGGTCGGCACTTGTGCCGGGGTGGGTTCCATCGCCGGGAGGGGTCTTTTTCCGCGCTGCGCGGGCCAGCCACCAGCCGTCCTGCCACGCCATTTGTGCGTAAATTAGCTCTTCCCCCGCGATATGAACCGTCGCGGCATCCTGCGCGGAAAGCATGACTGTGATGTCTTGAAGCGCCCGCTCCCAGGGAACGCGCCTCGCTTTGATGGCGGCTTCTTTGACGGCCCAGAAGAGAAGCTGGCCCTTGGCATCCGCTTCGGCTCCAAAATGCGCCCGGATTTGCCCGCGCTCGTCCGGGGTGAAAACGCGGTGCAGCAGGCCCGGATGCACCGGGCGGACATGCTGCGCGTCTACCCCAACAGTTCCTTCGCTGCGCCGGTCTGACCAGGAAGCGGCCCCGAGGCCATTGCTATGAGAAAGGGAAATCGCGATGTGCGGCGGCAATGCGCCGGGGACAATCGGAGCGACGCCTTCGCGGCCAACCACGCAGTCTCGCGGAGAAAGCCCATATGCTTCCCGCAGCAGCCGCTTCACTGCCAGCCGGCCTGCCAGCCATTCCGCGCCGCGCTTCTCGGAAGCCCAGGCTTTCAAGACGATCATTTCTGCCTCGGCAAGCCAGTCGCTGATTTCCTGCGCGGCGATCCATTCCGGCGTCGCCACCTGTGTTTGCGGCAGTATCATGGGGAAAGTATAGCTGGTTCCGGCAAAAAAGCCGCTCTGTCGCGCCGCGTAGTGCAGCGGTTGTGAAACTGGGCGGCGTGTGCTACAATCTTGCCAGACGCTATGAAATCCCTTTTGATCGTCAATCCGGCTGCCGGACAGGGAAAGCCGTCGGAAGCGCTGGCCTTGCTGCAAGAGGCGCTGGCCCCGCTGCTGGGCGGTATCACTGTGACCCAGGGGCCGGGGGATGCCGAGCGGGCGGCGCGTGAGGCCGCCGACGGGGGGCAGTACGAGGCGGTTCTGGTGGCCGGCGGGGATGGAACCGTGAATGAAGCCATCAATGGCCTGCTGCGAGGCCGTTCCCGTTTACCGATGGGCCTGGTTCCACTGGGAACGCAGAATGTGCTGGCCCACGAGCTGGGCCTTCCCTTGCCGTCGGCCAATTGGAACGCGACAGCAGCAATGCTGCGTGCAGGCCGAACGCGCGCCATTGATGTAGGACTGGCCGGAGATCGCTGCTTTAGCTTGATGGCCGGTTTTGGCTTTGATGCCCAGGTCGTGCGGGAAGTTCTGCGCCCGGTGAAAGAAATCATTGGCCCGGCGGCCTACGCTTTTGCGACAGTGGGAGCGCTGGCCCGCTGCCGATCCTCGGCTTTGCGCCTGACGCTGGACAGCGAGGAAATAGGCGTTGAAGCCTATTTGATCGTCGTTGCCAACGCCGCGTCCTACGCCTATCGGCAGATCAAATTGGCGCCGTTCGCGACACTGGATGACGGCTGGCTGGATGTCTGCGTGTTTGAGCGCGCACCCAGCGAACGCTTTGGTTTTGCCGGGCAGCTTGTGGCCGTGCTGGCTCGCCGGCATCTGCGCGACCCGCGTGTGCGTTATTACCGGGTCAAGCGTGTTACCATTGTGTCGGACCCGCCTATTGAGGGACAGTTCGACGGGGAACCGGGCGGGAAAACGCCGCTGGAAATCTCAATTTTGCCGCGCGCCCTGTCTATTTTTGTGCCTTAGTGCTGTGTGCCATAGCTTATGTGGAATTCTTTTGCCCTGGCCGTGCAGTCGCTGACGGCGCTGCCGATTTCGGAAGCGACGCCGACCCGTGCGGATGCCCGCCGTGCCCCAATCTTTTTCCCTCTGGTGGGGGCGCTGCTGGGAATGGCGCTGGCGGCGGTTTGGACGCTGGGGCATCGGCTGTGGAGCGGGGAGCCGCTGGCAGCGGCGGCCCTGACTCTGGCGGCGGGCGCACTTCTGACAGGCGGAGCCGGGCTGGGCGGAATGGCCCGCGCCGTGGATGGTCTGGCGGCGCAGGAGGGGGGCGGGGACCGCTCGCGCGCCTTTGCCGTGATGCGTGATCCCCGGCGCGGTACTCGCGGCCTGGTCACAGGGGGCATTGCGCTGGCATTGCATCTGGCATTTCTGGCTGCGCTGCCGGCCCCGCTGGCCTGGCCGGGGCTGATGCTTGCCGGTGCGATGCGGGGATGGGCCATGGCATTCGCATTTAGCGCGTTCTCAGTGGCGGCTTCCTCCGACAGCGGCGCGGCTCTGGCGGAAGCCGGCTCCGGGGAATTTCTGGCGGCGACCGCTCTGGCGATTGTCTGCGGCGCGGTGCTGCCGGGGCGCGCCCTGCTGGTTTTGCTGGCGGCAGCCGCCGTCACCGGGCCGCTGGCGCAACTGGCCCAGCGCCGCCTCGGCGGGCTGAACTTGCCGCTGTGCGCCGCGCTGGGCGAAGCGGCGGAAATTGCTGCGCTGGCGTGCGTGAGCGTGAGACTTTGACACGCTTCAAGAAAGGCTTCCTCCATGTTTGCTCCCAAACTGAATGCGGATGGTCAGTACCAAATTTACCTGGCCGGCGCGTGGCGCGATTCTGCTTCGCAGAACTTTTTGCCGAACACCGTTCCGGCCCACAAGTCGCAGACCCTGGGCGTTGTCGCGGAAACAACTGATGCGGAAGTGGATGAAGCCATGCGCGCCGCGGACGCGGCTTTTCCGGCCTGGCGCGCGGTGAGCGGCAATATGAAGACGAAAATCTTTCTGCATCTGGCGCAGATTCTTTACGCCCGCTACGAAGATTTTCAGCAGACAATGAGTCGGGAAATGGGTAAAACGCTGTTTGACTGCAAACTGGACCTGGACGAAGCTATCGGCGTGGTAGAGTGCGTCGCTCCCCAGGGTCTATCGCTTAAAGGGGAAACTTACCAGAAAAACATTGATGGCGTGGTGATGGAAAGCCGTTTGGAGCCGCGCGGGGTAGCGGCGATTATCACGCCGTTTAATTTCCCCGCTGCCATCCCCATCGCTCAGATTGTCGCGGCGCTGGTCGTGGGAAACACCGTCGTCTGGAAGCCGTCTCATTTGATCCCCGAAAGCTCGCAGGCCATCGCGGCGGCATTGGACGAAGCGTTTGCATGGGCCAAAGAAAAGCTAGGGGTGACGGTTCCCCCCGGCACGTTCAGCCTGGTCAGCGGTGACGTCGCGCCGGGTCAGGCCGTGATTTCGCATCCGGTCGTCAAATGCCTGTCGTTTACCGGCAGCAAAGCGGTCGGTGATGCGGTAGACGCGACGGCCAGCGGTCTCGGCAAGCGCGTGATGAAGGAAGTCGGCGGCATCAACGTCTTTTACGTCCACAAAGACGCCGAGATTGCCCGCGCCGCGAAAAACTTTGTTTACGGCAAAACGATTACGGGCGGGCAGCGCTGCACGTCCATTCAGGAAGTCTTGTGTGACGAAAGCGTTTATGAGGCCTTTGTCGCTGCTGTTCTGGAAGAATGCCCCGGCATCGTGATCGGCGACGGTTCTTCGCTGGAATTGGCCGAAGCCGATGCTGCGCCGGGGCGCTACTCCCTGCCGCCGCTGGTTTCTGAAGAGCAGCAGGAGCGCGTTCTGGGTTTGATTGAGAAATCGGTGAGTCAGGGCGCGAATATCCGCTATCAGCTCCCGGTTCCCGACGCGCTGACCCAGGAAGGCTATTACGTCCCGTTTACGCTGATTGAAAACGTCGACACAAAAAACATTTTGTACACCACGGAGATTTTTGGCCCGGTCGGCGTGCTGACAAAAGTGAAAAATGTCACCGAGGCCATTGGGATTATCAATGCCAAGATCGGCATCGTCGCCTGCATTGACAGCCGAAACAAAGACGTATCCGAGCATTTCATTCAGAGCGTCCTGCGAACCCGCGTGGATGACGGGCGGCATGGAACCGGCGCGTTCTGGGCCACCCGCTTCGGCGGCGACCGGGGCGCAGGCAGCGGCAATCCCGCGCTGGACGAAAACATGGTCATGGGCTATGTGCTGTGGAAAACCATCTACCGCGCTTACAAACCCTTCGCCGAACCTGAAGATGACGCTGCGGGCATCTGACGACATAATTTTGGGGGAGCAAGAGAGTGGCACAAGACGAAACGAATCATCAAGCCAACGAGCCGATCGGCAATCCACTGCATGACAATCCCTGGTTCAAAAAAATGAAAACCCTGAGCGAAAATCGGGAAGCAGGGCGCATCACGCAGGCGGAATATGAGCGCAAGCATCGCGGGCTGATGGTGGAGCTGCAAAGCGCGGCCGCGAAAGAGCGCGAGAAAATCAAGCGCTGGGCCATTGACTCAAAAAAAGTGCGCGACGAAGCCGAATACAAGCGGCTTTGCGCGCACTACCACGATGAATACGGCGACTCGTTTCACCATTTTCTGACCAGCATTTATTCCGGGGCGTCGTTTCTGACCATGAATGAAAAAGTGCTGAATGATGCCCGGCTGCTGGAACTGCGCTTCGGCGGGCAGATTTTGTCCCCGGAGCAGGCAGTGGCGCAGTCCGAGCGAGAGCAGCGGGAAAAGGAAGGCCGCGGGTAGAATCCGCAGGCTTTTTGCGAGTTATTTCGGCAGTTGGAACCGCAGACGTACAGAAATCGTTAAAATAATGCACAATAATAAGTATGATGGCGGAGTTAGGACAAATCACGGGCGATTTGGGTAAAACAGGGGCAACGCTGCTGACGCGGGTGTTGACGCAGTATGGAAAGCGGGCACAGAAACCCATGGTGGACGGGGAACCTGTCGAAACTTTGATCGCGCTGGCGCGGGTTTACCATCCCACGGTGGATGCCGAATTGCTGCGCCGCGCTTATGCGTATGCCGCCGAAAAGCATGAGGGCCAGACGCGCCGCTCCGGCGAGCCTTACATTACCCATCCCCTTGCCGTCGCCACCATCCTGACCGAATTGGAGATGGATGATGCGACACTGGCGGCGGGCCTGCTGCATGATGTGGTAGAAGACTGCGGCGTGTCGCGGGAGCAGATCGCGGCGGAGTTTGGCCGGGAAATCGCTGACCTGGTAGACGGCGTGACCAAGCTGAAGCTGGCTGACTTTGAATCGCGCAATGAAGCCGAGCCGGGGGCGCGTATTGACGCCCTGCCGTCCGCCGAGCCGGCCCTGCCCGAAGGCGCTGAAGCGCTGGCCCGCAAGAAGCGGCATGGCGAAACCAACAAAAGCGCGGCCAACCTTCGCAAGATTCTGCTGGCGATGGCCCATGACCTGCGCGTCATGGTGATTAAGCTCGCCGACCGTCTCCATAACATGCGGACACTTTCCGCCATGCCGGAACATCGGCAAAAGAAAGTGGCGCAGGAAACCCTGCAAATCTTCGCCCCGCTGGCACACCGCCTGGGAATCTGGCAGATCAAATGGCAACTGGAAGACCTGGCATTCAAATACACCAATCCCGATGCCTACAACGATCTGAAACAAAAGCTGGACAAAACACGGGCGCAGCGCGAAAAAGACATCGCGACGGCGACGGCTGTTCTCAAAGAGCGGCTGGCGGAAGAAGGTATTGAGGCGGAGTTTCAGGGCCGGCCCAAGCATCTGTATTCCATTTACAACAAAATGCAGAAGCAGACGCTCCCGCTGGGCGAGATTTATGACTTAATCGCCCTGCGCGTGATTGTCCCCACAGTGGCCGATTGTTACCATGCGTTAGGCATCGTTCATCAAGTCTGGATGCCGCTTCAGGGCCGATTTGATGACTACATTGCCAAAACCAAGTCCAATGGCTACCAGTCTTTGCATACAAAAGTCATCGGGCCGGCCGGTGAGCCTTTGGAAATCCAAATCCGCACGAAGGACATGCACCGGACAGCGGATTTCGGCATTGCCGCGCACTGGCAGTACAAAGAAAATAGCGGCAAAGGGAAGACGCCGGGCGGGGACAAACGCTTCGACAAAAAGATGTCCCTGCTGCGGCAGCAGCTTTTTGACTGGCAGTCGGACGCCAAAGAGCCGGGTGAATTCCTGCGCTCCGTGGTTGGCGATCTCTTTACCGACCAGGTATTTGTGTTCACCCCCAAAGGCGACGTTCTGGACTTCCCGCTGGGCGCGACCCCGATTGACGCGGCGTACCGCATTCACTCCGATTTAGGTCAGCGCTGCGCCGGGGCCAAAGTCAACGGCAAAATCGTTCCACTGACCTACCACTTCAAAAACGGTGACATTGTGGAAATTTTGTCCCGCCCCAGCGCCAATCCTTCGCTGGACTGGCTGGCTTACGCCAAAACCAGCCATGCCCGCACCAAAATCAAAGCTTATTTCCGCAAACTGCGCTATGCCGACAATGCCGCGCGGGGCCGGGAAGTCATGCAGAAAGAATTGGAACGGGTGCATCTGGATACCCGCCATCTGCTGTCCCCGGAAATCCTTTCCAAAGTCGCGGAGCAGATGAACCTGCATTCTCAGGAAGACCTCCTGGCGGCCATCGGCTACGGCGACGTTCCAGTCGGCTCAGTGCTGACACGCCTGCGGGCGCTTATTCCGGGAACGGCCCATGAAGATGCCCGCTCGTTTGAGCGCAAAACAGTCAACACTGCCAAGCTGCAAGTGGGAGGCGATCTGGAAGATGTGGCGATTGTTCGCGCCAAATGCTGCCAGCCAGTTCCCGGCGATGAAGTCACGGGGTACATGACACGCGGCAAAGGGATTGCCCTGCATCGGCACGGCTGTGCCAACGTCGCGCATTACCACCAGACCGAACCCGAACGCCTGATTGAAATAGACTGGAAGCCATCTGATCCGACTCAGCGCTTTTCCACCGACATCAAAATTGAGCTGGTCGACCGTCTGGGGCTTTTGGAAGACATCGGCAAACTGTTCAGCGAGGCCAAAACATTTATTCAGGCTATCCGCACCCGTTCGCTTCCCAATCACACCGCTGTTATGCAAATTAGCTTTGACGCCGCCGACACCGACCACATCGCTGCCATGACTGTCCGCCTCCAGCGCCTGACGGACGTGATGGACATTCACCGACTCGGCGCAAATGAAGCGCCGGTGGACTAACGACATGCCTGACATTGACGACAATCTGATGCAGGAAATCGTCCAGCGAATTGTGCAAACCGCGCACCCTCTCAAAGTAATTGTGTTCGGCAGCCGAGCGCGTGGCGAGGCGCGCCCTGAAAGCGATTTGGACTTGCTGATCATCTCCCGTGACTCTCGCCCTCATGCCCAGCGCGCGTCTGACCTTTATGGGGTTTTGAGTGACATCATGTTTCCAGTGGATATTGTGGTTTACCCTCCCCGCGAGATTACGGAATGGCAGGATGTCCCGCAGGCATTCGTGACAACCGCAGTGCGCGAAAGAACCGTGCTGTATGAAAACTACGGCTGATCTTGTGCGAAGCTGGAGACGCAAAGCGGATAGACCGGGGCGATAAGCGCCCCGTCTAAAAAGTGCAATCGTCCTGCGGACGTAGAGGCAAGGACGCCGGGAGATTGATTTGTCGTCCGCAGGACGGTTGCCTTTCCCAGACGGGGCGTTCATCGCCCCGGATTTGATCGCGCGACCTCCTCAAAATCAGGCTTGACAAATAGACGTGTTTGATTTATAATGTCTTAGGGCCAGTGAACCGTTTCACTGTAAGGAAGCTGGATGACTCGAAACAGTACGCTGAAAGATGTCGCTATTGCCGCCGGAGTAGGGCAGGCGACAGCATCCTATGTGCTGAACAATAGCCCGAAATCGTTCAGCCAGGAAACCCGCGAGCGCGTCTGGCAAGCCGCCCGAACGCTGGGTTATCAGCCAAACATGGCGGCGCGTACTCTGTCGATGCAGCGCAGCCAAACCATTGGCCTCTGGATCGCCAATGCTCATGCACCATTTTTCGCGCAGGTGATTTATCATTTGCAGCGGGAGGCCCGGCAAGCCGGCTATGAGATGATTATACGCGAAATGGCAGGCCAGCCGGATGTTTCGTTAAGCCGCTCATACTTGTCCGCCTGGCCGGTGGACGGCATTATTGCTTTTCAAGGTGCGGCGTATGTGCAGGCGTTTTTGAAAGCAAATCCGGTATTTCATCTGCCATTTGTCAGCATGGGTGAGCGTTATGACAAATCTTCGGATTTTATCACAATTGACCTCGCGGCGGGTGCGCGTGATGCGGTACGCCACCTGTTGACAGCGGGACGGCGGCGGGTGGCATTTCTTGTGCATGACGTGGCGAAACGCGCAGGCGAGGCCCGCTATGACGCCTACCGCGAAGCTTTGGACGAGGCGGGCGTCGCGCCGGAATACATTTTGACAGAAAGCAAGCACCGCGCAGACGTGCGCCGGACGCTGCGTGGCTATGTTGAAGCGCACGGCTGCCCTGACGGTATTTTTTGCTATAACGACGACATGGCGCTGGGAGCCTATCGGGGCCTGTGTGATCTGGGCGTGCGCGTCCCGGAGCAGGTCTCGCTGGTGGGCTGCGACGGCATTGAAGACACGGAGTATCTGGAAACGCCACTCAGCACGATTGTTCAGCCGGTAGAAGCTATGTGTGCGCTGGCCTGGCGGTTTCTGCAAAAGCGAATGCAGGAGCCGGAACTGCCGGTACAGCAGGAAAAAGTCACGCCTCATCTCGTTGTCCGGGCTTCTTCTGAGTTAAGTATAAAGTAGGGAAGGATTCTTATCAAAGTCTCGCGCAGCTAACCACCGAAATTGTTGTAATAAGCCTCTGCTCCGCTTAAATACGAAAGGAAATTATTATGAAACGTAAAGGTTTTACACTCATTGAACTGCTCGTCGTGATCGCTATTATCGCGATACTCGCCGCCATTTTGTTCCCCGTTTTCCAGAAGGTGCGCGAAAACGCCCGCCGCGCCTCCTGCCAGTCTAATGAGAAGCAGATTGGCTTGGCGTTTATTCAGTATACACAGGACAATGATGAATTGTATCCTGCTGGCGCACCCGGCGCTTCTTCCAGTTCAGGGCCGGGTATCGGCTGGGCTGGGGCTGTTTCGCCCTTCACTAAAAGCATACAGCTCTTTAAATGCCCCGATGACAGTGACCAACCAGGAGTCTTCGCGGGCTATACCTATTATCCGATTTCCTATGGCATGAATATAGAAGTGGCAGGCCAGCCCTTAAACCAAATCATTGCACCAGCTACCTGTGTGTTGGCTTCCGAGGTAGGCAAATCATATTCCTATCTTGAGTACGTTGATGAGGGCCTCTCCGAAGTTCCCGGTGGGTATATGACTTTTTCCCCCGTAACGACTGGCTATCCTGTTAATGGCTGTGGAACTGGCTGTGGTGGTTTGGATAATTGGCCTGGTCCAAGCCCACAACCCGGTGGATTTGACATATACAGCGGGGCGAGTGTAAGCGGCAAGATTACCAGTACGGCTACGTCGAATGCATTAAATGTGACTGGTGGCTCTAATTCCCGCCATGACCCGCAGGCAGCAGTTTTCTTTGGTAGTTCCAATTACTTGATGGCTGATGGTCATGTTAAGTTCACGCGCGCTCAATATGTTGCTTCTGGTATTTTTGGGAACCCAGCTACGGGAGGCGTTTGCTATGCACCAAACGGCGGCGCGAACAGCACAAACATGACAGGCCATGCAATTACCTTCTGTATTCGATGAAGAATGAGTTGCGTTTGAGGATGAAAGCGAAAGGCGGGGCCAAACGGGTTTCCGCCTTTCGCTCTTTTTCAAGGGAGAATTGACACATTGAAGCGTCGCGCCACGTTGGCATCGGCCTTGCTGGGACTCGTCGCGATTGGTATGAGCGCCGGGTGCGCCCATACGCAGCCGACCATCAGCATCCGCCAGATTACTCTGTCTGCTGCCCCGGCGCTTCGCCCGCCTGCCGTGCCGCTGGTGACGAGTGACCCGTACCTGAGCATCTGGTCGGAGGCGGATCACCTCACTGATGATGTCACGCGGCACTGGACGCACCGCGAGCATCCGCTGGTCAGCCTGGTCCGTATTGACGGTAAGGCGTTTCGGCTCATGGGAACCAGCCCCGGCAATGTGCCGGCGTTGCCGCAGACGGGCTTGCAGGTGACGCCGACGCGCAGCATTTATGACTTTGACGGTGCGGGCGTTCATGTCACCCTCACATTTATGACGGCGGCGCTGCCGAATGATCTGGACGTACTGACCCGTCCGTTGAGCTATCTCACATGGAGCGTCCATGCCACTGACGGCCAGACGCACGATGTTTCGGTGTATGACAGCACAAGTGCGCTGCTGGCGGTTAATACGCCCGATCAGAAAGTCGAATGGTCACGGGAAGCCATGGGGCCGCTGACCGCGCTCAAAGTCGGCACGGTGGATCAAACGCTGCTTTCTCCGCCGGGCGATGACATCCGCATTGACTGGGGCTACGCCTATGTCACTGCCCCGACCGCACAGGCGCAGGCCGCTATCGGCAGCGGCGATGCGCTGGCAGCAGGCTTTGCGTCTGCGGGGACGCTTCCGGCCCAGGATGATGCGAACGCGCCGCGCGAGGCGTCCGCAGATACGCCCGTGCTGGCCTTTGTCTTTGCGCTCGGCCAAGTCGGCGCGGCTCCGGTGTCACGCCATTTGACGATTGCTTACGACGAGCTTTATTCCATCAAACTCGCGGGCCGCAATCTGCGCCCCTACTGGCGTCGTAATGGGGTGACGCCGGACGCGATGCTGCAAGCCGCCGAGCGGGATTACCCCGATCTCGTGCAGCGCTGCACGGCCTTTGACGCCGATTTGATGGCAGACCTCACGAAAGTCGGCGGGGCTAGGTACGCGCAGATTTGCGCCCTGGCGTACCGGCAGTCGCTGGCTGGGACGGGAATTGTGGTGGATGCCAACGGCAGGCCGCTGATGTTTACCAAAGAAAACACCTCCAACGGCGACATTGCGACGTCCGATGTCCTGTTTCCCTCCTCGCCGGTCTGGCTGCTGCTTAGTCCGACGCTGGCAAAAGCCTCGGCGGTTCCGATTCTTGCCTATGCCGCATCGCCGCAGTGGAAGTTTCCCAACTCGCCGCACGATCTGGGAACGTACCCGGTGGCGTCGGCCACGGGCGATCCGGGCGAATCCATGCCGGTAGAAGAGTCTGGAAACATGCTGCTGCTCTGCGACGGCATTGCCAAGGCCGACGGCAACGCGGATTTCGTGAAGCCTTACTGGCCGCAGCTTACTCAGTGGGCGAATTACCTGGTGCAGTACGGTCTGGACCCCGAAGACCAGCTTTGCACCGACGATTTCATGGGCCATCTGGCCCACAATGCCAATTTGTCGGTCAAGGCTATCCTTGCCCTGGCCGCTTACGGAGATTTGTGTAAACGACGTGGGGATACGGCTGGCGCGGCGAAATTTGCAAAGTTAGCAAAGGACGACGCCGCTCACTGGATGCAGGTCGCCGATACCGGCAATGTGTCCCTGCTGGCCTTTGACAGACCCGGCACCTGGAGCCAGAAGTACAACATGGTCTGGGATAAAGTGCTTGGTCTCCACGTTTTTTCGCCGTCCGTCGCGCAAAAAGAGATCGCCTATTATAAAAATGAATTAGGAATCTTCGGTGTGCCGCTGGACTCCCGCACCCGGATCGGCGATACTGACCATTCGTTTTTCAGCGCCACACTGGCAGACAACCCGGCGGACTTTGAGACGTTGATTTCGCCGTTCTATGACTATCTGAACGGAACCACGACGCGCGTCCCAATGCTGGATACCTACATGACCGACGACATTCACAGCGACGGCCTCCATGCCCGCTCCGTCGTCGGCGGCGTTTTTGCGCGTATGCTGACCGATGACACCGTTTGGAAAAAATGGGCCGGCGCCGATCCTGTCAAAGTCACGGGCTGGGCGGCGCTCCCCTTGCCTCCCACGGTGACCTATCTGGTTCCTAATTCTTCGGTGACGCCTGCGACCTGGCATTACACGACGACGGCCAATCCGCCGCCCGCGGATTGGTTCAGAACCGGCTTCAATGATTCCGGCTGGAAAACGGGCCAGGGCGTGTTTGGCAACCTGCCGCCTCCTGGTATCATTGTCCGCACTGTCTGGCCGGATTCGCCCGGCGACATCTGGCTCCGGCGCACGCTGACCCTGCCGCCCGGAACCTATTCCGATCTCGCATTTATGGTCTACCATGATGAAGACGTGGAGATTTATGTCAACGGCGTTCTGGCAGCGCACACCGCAGGCTTTAATGGCAGCTATGACCCTCTGCCGATCAGCCCCGCCGCATTGGCTCTGCTGAAGCCGGGGGCAAGTGTGACGCTGGCCGTTCACTGCCACCAGACTACGGGCGGGCAGGGCGTGGATATTGGGCTGGCCCGGATCGCGGAGCATTAAGAAGAAGCCCCTTCCGCCCGTGTTGCAAACCCCGCAAATTGTGGTACAATACATTGTACCTTTATTCACAAAGTCACTGAAACGTTTTTAGACTGGAGCGGCGGCCATGAGCAAGCGGTTGATCGAATCGGCAGGGCTGACGAGAATTTACGATAAAGTGCAGGCCGGAGAGCGTTTAAACGCAGAGGACGGCCTGGCGCTTTACCAAAATCCGAACCTGAACGCAGTCGGGGCGCTTGCCAACATCGTGCGGGAGCGCATGAACGGCAGCAAGACGTATTATGTCCGCAACCAGCATATCAACTATACCAATGTCTGCAATAAAGGCTGTAAATTCTGCGCGTTTTATGCCCAGAAGGGTGGCCCTGACCCGTACACCATGAGCATCGCGGAAGTGCAGAGCCGCCTGCGGGCGCATCTGGACATCCCCATCAAAGAAGTTCACATGGTGGCGGGCATCAATCCCAAGTTGCCGTACCAGTATTATTTAGACTTGCTGCGCGCTGTCAAAGCCATCCGGCCCGGCGTTCATATCAAAGCCTTCACCTGCGTCGAGATCGCCGAAATCCAGCGGCAGGCCGACAAGCCTCTGCCGGAAGTCTTCGCCGAGCTGCGCGAAGCCGGACTAGACTCTCTGCCGGGCGGCGGCATTGAAATCCTTTCCGACCGCGTTCACATGGAA
The DNA here is from genome assembly GCA_965277095.1 of Capsulimonadaceae bacterium. Classification (GTDB taxonomy): domain Bacteria; phylum Armatimonadota; class Armatimonadia; order Armatimonadales; family Capsulimonadaceae; genus JANXMY01. Next base: position 77,514 of record OZ255718.1, on the reverse strand, counting down.
TTGTTTGACCGCAAACTCGACGGTGATCAATGGATTGAAATCTCCAAAGCCGCCGCCGAAGCGGGCATGACTCAGTATGCCACCATGCTGTACGGCCATATTGAAACCATCCCGGAGCGCGTCGAGCATCTGGTGAAAATGCGCGCCTTGCAGGACCAAACCGGCCACTTCATCACCTTTACGCCGCTGTCGTTCCACCCGGAAGGAACGCAGCTCTCGCACCTGCCGCACCCCACCGGCGACGGCGATCTACGCAACATCGCCATTTCGCGCTTGATGCTGGACAACTTCCAGCACATCAAGACATTCTGGATTATGAACACGCCGCAGGTATCCCAGCTTGCCCAGTGGTACGGCGCGGACGATTTGGACGGCACGATCCACGAATACGAGATTACCTACCAGGACAATGCCCAGGGCAACAAACAGCAGGTCCTGACCCGCCCTCAATTGGTGAACTTAATCGTAGAAGCAGGCCGTACTCCCGTCGAGCGCGACAGCTTTTACAATGAAGTCCCGCAGGCCGATGAACTGGATGACCCGGTGCGCCACGATGCGCTCCCGCGTCCGGCGATCCCGCTGGCAATGGCGAATTAGAAAGGCCGACGATTATGGCACTTTTAGAACGCGAATTGACTTTTCTGGCTCCTCCCAATACCAAGAGTGGTGAGGGCGGGGGGGCTTCCGGCATTGACGACATCGCCGACAAAGTTTACGCCGGGGAGCGCATCACCGACGAAGACGCCCTGCGGCTGTTTGAACATAAAAACGTCGTAGACCTCGCGGAACTTGCAGATTTAGTCCGGCAGCGCAAGCACCCGGATAATACCGTCACCTACATCATTGGGCGCAACATCAACTATACCAATGTCTGCTATGTCCGGTGCAGCTTCTGTAACTTCTATCGCATCCCCGGCGCGGAAGGCGGCTACGTTCTGCCGCGCGAGGAGATATTCCAGAAGATTCAGGAAATGGTCGATGTCGGCGGCATTGAGATTTTGATGCAGGGCGGGCTGAACCCGAAGCTGAAAATTGACTGGTATGAAGACCTGTTTCGGGCGATCATGCAGCGCTTTCCGAATGTCATTCTCCACGCGCTGTCGCCCGCCGAGATTATTTACATCAAAAAGCTGAACAAGCTGACAATGGAAGAAACATTGACCCGGCTCAAAGCCGCCGGACTGCACTCCGTTCCCGGCGGCGGGGCGGAAGTGCTGACAGACCGGGTGCGGCAGTGGATCGCCCCCTACAAAGATACCGCCGAAGAATGGCTGGACTGTATGCGCGTCGCCCACAAAGTCGGCCTGCGCTCATCGGCCACTATGATGTACGGCTCGGTGGATACCATCGAAGACCGCGTGGAGCATCTGCGAAAGCTGCGCGAATTGCAGGACGAATCGCTGGCTTTATCCCCGACAGCCTTCACGGCGTTTATCGCCTGGAATTATCAGCCGGATGGCACGGAACTCGGCGGTACGCGGGCGTCGGCCTTTGACTATATGCGAACCATCGCCATTTCGCGCATCTATCTGGACAATTTCCCCAATATTCAGGCGTCGTGGGTCACGCAGGGGCCGCGTGTCGGGCAATTGTCCCTGCGCTACGGGGTCAACGACTTCGGCAGCACGATGATGGAAGAAAATGTCGTCTCGACCGCAGGCTGCGTCTTCACCGTGCCGCTGGAAGAGATTGAGCGGCTGATTACCGATGCCGGTTACGTCGCCCGGCGGCGCAATACGCGGTACGAACTGGTGGATTGAAGAACCCGGCCCTAAAGGGCCGGGCTATTCCAGCGAAGGACAAGGCCCTCCGGGCCTACGGACAAACTTGCGAAATCACTTCTTCAGGCCCAGAGTGCCTTTCTCCGCATAGCCCGGCCCTTCAGGGCCGTGGTTCACCCACCCCCCAGCAGCCCGCCCAGAATCCCGCCGACGGTGCTACCTGCCGATTGGTTATTGCTCCCCGGCGCGTGCCGGAACACTTCTTCGGCCAGATTGATGATCGGCATGGACTGAAGCCAGATTTTCCCTGGCCCGGTTAAGGTCGCCAGAAACAGGCCGTCGCCGCCAAAGATGACGTTGCGGAAGCCGCGCATCATCGTGATGCTGAAAGAGACATACGGCTCCTGCACTCCGACATGGCCGACATGAACTTGCAGGCGTTCGCCATGATCCAGGGTCTTTTCCACCACCTCCCCCGACAGATCCAAAAAGACCCAGCCCGGTCCGGTAACTTTCTGCAAAATAAAGCCTTCGCCGCCGAACAGGCCGCTGCCGATCTGCTGCCGAAAAAAGATTTCCAGTTGAACCGAAGCCTCCGCGCACAAAAACGTTTCTTTGCGGCAGATCAGCGTCTCACCCGGCCCAAGCTGCCGGGCGATGATTGTACCGGGAAAACGCGGGCAAAAGGCAACCAAGCCCGGAACACTTGTCTGGGCGGAAAAATGGGTCACAAACAGCGAGCCGCCGGATAGGGAGCGCATCAAACCCTTCATTACGCCCCCGCCGGTGCTGGTGTCCATCGTGATGCCGTCGGACATCCAGGCCATTTGATGTGTCTGGCTGAAAACCATCTCACCTGGCTGCAAGATCATTTCCAGTGTCTGCAACGTCGTGCCGTGTATCTGGTGCTGCATAGGATTCTCCCCGAAATGGAAAAAGCCGCTGCTTTTCAGCAGCGGCGGATAAGAGCAGTCGCCGAAGGCGTTATTTCTTTTTCTTCAGGATCGGCAGGCCGGTCAGCGAGTTTTCCGCGACTTCGTAGCCTTCGGGCAGGCTGTCCATCGCGCCTTCTTTCACTTCTTTGGCAAAAAAGTAAAGCTTGGTTTTTCCGTTGGCGGCATTGCGGCCATGCAGGAAATACTCCGTGCCGTTCTTCTTGCTTTTAACGCTGTGTGCCATAGGTGTGTCCTCTCTGTGGGTGACATACTGACGTTGGATAATAATCGCGGCATCATTCGGCAGGTTCAGCGTGGATTCCTCCTGACGAAAGAAAAATATTTTGTTACCAGGCGAGCTTTGCCTTGTTCATCAAGCCTTTCCAGGGCAAACGATCCAGCGCGGCTTCAAACGAAAGATCGCCGCCGATCAGCCGGGCAGCGGTGCGGGTTCCGCGCGGGCTTTTGACGCCCATCTTGTAGCAGACGCCGGGAAACTGATAAAAGAACTTGGCGATAGTGAGCGAAGCGTCGTGGCTGGCCCCAAACTCGTTTTTCACTGCCTCCGACCAGTGCGCGGCGCGGCCTGCGGCCAATTCTTTGCCGGCCAGTGCGCCGGACTTGCAGGCGTAGGAAATGCCGTCCCCAAACAGAGGATTGACCAGCCCGGCGGCGTCTCCGGCCAGAACAATTCGCCCGTTCCAGGCTTCTACCGGCTCCGCTCCGCCCCAGATGGGGAGGGGATGGCCGTGAAACTCAATCTCTTCGCGCCGCCGGGGAACGCCCAGCGCTTCCAGGTAGCCGAGTATCCAGCGGGTCAATTCTTCCTTGCTGGCCTCCCCCTTGCCTTCGGCGGAGCGCCGCCCGAACATCCCCGCGCCGACCGACAAATGCCCGGCTTTGGGGAAAATCCAGCCGTAGCCCTGCTTGACGGCATATTCCAAGTGGGCGATTTCAGGACGCAGCGTTTCATGCCCGACGCCCCATTCGTGCGGAATCTCCGCTTCCAGCGCGATCGCCAGCAGCCGGTTTTTCCGCAGGCCCGCCATGCGCGCGACAATGCCATTCGCTCCATCCGCGCCGATGACGTGGGAAGCAAAATAAACCTCGCCATTTGCCGTCGTCACCCGTACCCGCGCTTCTCCCTCTGCTTCCACCGATTTCAGAGCCTGCCCATCCCGCACGTCGCATCCGGCCCGCGCCGCGCGCTCTGTCAGGGCATTGTCAAAAACGCTGCGCTGCACCATCCACAAACTCATCGGCGGCTCGGCAGGGTCCGGGTTGATTTCCGCCAGATGTGCGTCCCCAAAGTCCCACGTATGGCGCAGGTGCGTTACCGTCGCCTCCACAAACGCTTCCGGGACCAGGCCGGGCAGTTCGCCGCCGACTGTCAGGGGGACGCCGCCGCCGCAGGTCTTGTAGCGGGGGAGAAGCCGCCGTTCCAGGATCAATGTTTTGAGGCCCGCCGCGGCGGTTTCATACCCGGCACAGGCGCCTGCCGGCCCTGCACCGCAGACAAGGACATCGTACTGAATACTCATACTCTGATTATACTTCATTCTTCCGCCAGGAATTTCAGTCCGACTGGCCCTCGGGTATAATCCGGCAGCGAGAGCAGTCCGATTGAGCGAGGCAGGACTGACAGAAAGATAGGGAAGTGGCTAAACAAACTTGGTCGAGCCGTTTGTTGTATCTGGACGGGCTGCGGGGAATGGCGGCCCTCTATGTGGTCGTGCATCACGCTTACATGGAAGTCGTTTCGGAAAGAGTGCCGGTTCACTTGCCGGTTCTTCTCCAGCGCTGTACGGACTGGCTGGGCTTCGGGCAGGTCGCTGTGGATGTGTTTATCGTCTTGTCCGGCTACTCTCTGATGCTGCCGGTCGCGCAGTCAGGCGGAAATCTGCGCGGGGGTGTCCTTAAGTACCTGATGCGCCGCGCACGCCGGATATTGCCGCCTTATTATATCGCCCTGCTGCTTTCGATTCTGCTCATCGCTTTGGTTCCAGGAATGAACCGCGTTCAAGGCTTCCGCTGGGATGCCGCTTTGCCGGCATTGACTCCGGGAATCATTGGGTCTCATCTGCTGCTGATTCAGAACCTGAACGGACGCTGGCTGCACGCCATTGACCCGCCAATGTGGAGTGTTGCCACCGAATGGCAAATCTACTTCTTGTTCCCCTGGCTGCTGCTGCCTCTCTGGCGGCGATTTGGCAGCCTGAGCGCTGTTGGAGCCGCATTCGGCATTGGCTTGGTCCCGCACTTTGTTTTTCATCAGCTGGACTTCGCGTGTCCCTGGTATCTCGGCTTGTTTGCCCTGGGAATGGCTGCGGCGTCGGTGACTGTGCTGCCGGCGGCATTGTCCCAATCGTTTTTGAAGTGGTCTGGCTGGCTGTGTCTCGCGGCGGCGCTTGCTTTCATCGGGGCAGCCACTCTGGTGCCGGACTGGCTTTGGAGCAATCTCATTGTCATGGATACGATTGTCGGCTTGATCACGGGAATGCTGCTTTGTTTCTGCACTGGGCACTGCGCGGGCGAAGAAAAAAAACGGCCTCTTGTGCTTCGGCTGCTGGAGACACCGGCGGCTGTTTTACTGGGTTCTTTTTCCTACAGTCTTTATCTGGTTCATTTTCCCTTGCTTTCCCTGCTGCATTTGTGGCTTCGCGCCGATCACCTCTCGGTTGTGCGAACACTTTTTGTTCTGCTTACTGCCGGAACCGGGGCCAGTCTGCTGATTTCGTATGGCTTTCATCTGCTGTTTGAGCGGCGTTTTATGCCTGGCTCTCCCAAAAATACTCACCAGGCAGAGGAAGCGGCTGCGGTTTCGCCTGCCCCTTGAATTATTCGAAGGAAAACGCCCGCTGCAAGCGCAGCGAGCGTTCTTTTATTGCGGCTCAAAACATCGCGCGTCAGATAAACTTCAGGTCTTCGTAACGCTGGCCGAGGACGACTTCGCTGCTGGCTCCCAGCCAGCGGTCCAGCACGGTGGCATAAACCGCGCGGAAATCGGTGGAATATTTCAAGTCGCCCTGATCCAGATCGGTCAAGCTTGGATAATTTCCATACAGGCCGCCTTTGACGGGCTGGCCCAGCAGGAACATTTCCGACGCCGTGCCGTGATCCGTGCCGCCATTGGCGTTCTCATGGACGCGGCGGCCAAACTCGGAAAAGGCCAGGGTCAGCACATGGTCGCCTGCCCCCATCTGCTCTACATCCGATTGAAACGCGGCCAGCGTATCCGAAATATCCTGCCATAGCCGGGTGTGCCGGGCGATCTGCTGGGCATGGGTGTCAAATCCGCCGGTGGAGATATAATAAACGCGCGTTCCCAGGTTGGCTGCGATCAGCATGGCGACTTCCTGCATACTTTTGCCAAAGGCGCTTTTCGGATACTCCACAGTACTCTGATATTTCTTGATGCCCTGAGCAATTTGATCGGCGCTGTCATAGGTTTCGGAAGCGGTCTGCTGAAAAAAGCGGCCATAAGGTGTGTTCGTATCGCCCATCTGAACCTGCTTGAGCGCGGCGGTGCGGGCATCGCCATCCGGGTTTCGGGGGAACACAACGCCAAAGTTTGCCAGGCCCTGAATACTCGGCACGGCGGCATGAGCGTTGGTGAACGCTTCACTGGCTTCGTTGCCGATATTGATGCCTGTGAGCGGCGAAGTGCGTCCTGAACGAATGGCATCCAAATAACGTCCGACCCAGCCTTCCGAGGCCATCTTCTCCGGTTCCGCAGTCTGCCAGATTTCCATGGAGCGGAAGTGGCTTCGGTTCGGGTTCGGGTAGCCGACGCCCTGGACAATCGCCAGCCGGCCCTTGTCGTACAGGCCTTTCATGCCGGTCATCACCGGCGACAGGCCGACATAATCCGACAAATGCAGCACGGTGTTATCGGCATGAGCCAGCACAGGCCGCGCCGTGTGATAAGCGGCGTCGGCATACGGAACAACGGTGTTGAGACCATCATTGCCGCCGGTAAGCTGAATCACGACCAGCGAACGATTCCCTGCCGGCCCGGTGGGGGTCAGGGCATTGGATGTGACGGAGTCGGCCCAGACCATTTTTGCCAGCCAGGGCGGAACGGCGAGGCCGACCGCGACAGTGGTCGCGCTCTTTTTGATAAAATCTCGACGGGTAACGGACATGATTTCAACCTTTCGTAAGCCTTTCGGAACCTAACCCGGCAACAAGTTGCCACCCTTCCCTATTAAAGAAGGGTAAGAAGTTGGACAGTTGCTTCTAAATCTTCACCCTCCCTTAACAGGGGAGGGTCGCCGCTTGCGGCGGGGAGAGGTTTAGCAAACCTGGTATTCGGGCGTTGCCATCAGCAGGGGGATCGCCCCGCGCAGTCGGCCTTCCAGCCCGCCGGGTTCGATGGCGTCCAAACGATTAAATCGGCCCCCAGTGCCGCGCCGGCCACGCCGGAATGCCGGCGGTGCCGAGGGGAACTGCGCGTTCTGAACCGTCGGTGCCGGCGAAGGGGTATCGGGAGTGTTGACATACTGGATCAGTGTCTGCCGCGTCGCGGACGTGATCGGCAGCGGGCCAAGCGTCTCGGCGAGATAATCCACCCATGTTTCCGGTGTCAGATTGTTCCGCTGCAAAAAATTCTCAACGCTGAGAAATGGCCCGCCAAACATCTGGCGGGAGTGCGAAACAGTGTCGGCGAAGTTGATGCGGGCCAGAAGAGTGGATGTATTGATCCAGCTTTCCCCCCCGTCCCATCCTTTGACCGTCGGCGGCGCAAGCAGGTCTTGTCCCATCGCGCGCATCGCCAGCGGCAGACCTGCCAGTGCACCCAGTCGGCGGCCTTTGGCTTGCGGAGTAGTCAGCGCGGGAGCCGTCAGCGCCGGCGCGGCTGTCCCGGCGGTGGCTGCCGGACTGGCCGCCATGTCGTTGGCAGGCGTGATGTCGGCCAGTACCAGCTCCACGGCTTTGTCCAGACCCAGCAGCTTCATTGTGCCGACGACATACTGCGCGGGGGATTTAATGACGGCAAAGCGGGCTTTTTCTGAATAAAAAGCTTCGGAATGCAAAATCTTGCTCATCAGCGCCCGAATGTCATAGCCGCTGCCATAGTAGGTCTGCACCAGCGAATCCAGCACTTCCGGCTCCGGGTTCGGATACGCAAAATTGGTCCAAAGCTGCGTACAAAGACGCTTGGCAGTGGCCGGATGGGCAACAAGAATGTCTACGATGTCATCCCCGTTCCAGTTACCCGTTTTGCCCATAAATGTTTTCGGGTCATTGTCATGCTGATTGGGGTTGAAAATAAATTCTCCTCGGCGCAGGTTCCAGCCGGAAAACGCCCTGGCTCCGGCTTTGACATCTTCTTCCGTGTAGTTGCCGATGCCGCAGGTGAATAGCTCCATCAATTCCCGTGCATAGTTCTCGTTGGGATGGGCTTTGTAGTTCTGATTGCCATTGAGATAGCGCAGCATTTCCGGGTCGCGGGAGATCGCCAGCGTGAGCGTGCGAAAATTCCCCAGTGCATTCTGCCGCAGCAATTGGTTCTGCCGATACAGCAAGTCTCCCTGCATATTGCCGTCTTTGCTGGTAAAGTGTCCGTGCCAAAACAGCGTCATTTTCTCGGCGAGAGGTCGGGGCGACGCAATCATACGGTGCGCCCACCACATTTTGACTGCCTGCGCGGGTGCTTCCCCGTTCTTCGTTTCCGGCAGCAGCGCTGCCAGCCGTGCCAGCGTGGCGTCGTCATCGAGATTTTCCGGGGTGCGCTCCGGGTGCAGCAGCGAGTCTGTCGTGGCGGCAAGCCCCGTCTGCGCGGCAACGCGCAAAGCTTCGGGCGGCGCACCGAAGCCGGCACGGCGAAAGAGGTGAGCGGTGTCTATGTAAGTTTGGTCCATTGGGTTGGTGCATCCTCCCAGCCATAAGCGAAGCAATACTATTGAGGCAATACGAAGCAATACTATTGAGGTAATACAAAGATTATTGGGATAACGACCTCAAAGACGCAGGGAGCAGGGCGAAAGTTCAGTCCCGCAAAGGGTACAAGAACGCGAGGGAATGAATTCCTCTCGCTGCTGGCTGATTGTCCTGCGGACGCAGGATAACTGCCTACACCGTTTCTTTCATCCGAAGGATGACTACTGCGAAGCGAGAGGAATTCATTCCCTCGCCCTGAATGGGTATAATAACCGCATGGAAACCCTGACGCTTGCGAAGACGCCGGCCAATCCCCCGGCACAGAGTTTTGGGCAGCCCGCCGATCTGTCGCTGCGCGTCCGCGCGATTGATCCGGCCCTGGATTTGGAAACAGAGATTGTCCGGCTTAAAAAAGAGCGCAACGCCGTCATTCTCGCGCACTATTATCAAGACAGCGACATTCAAGATTTGGCCGACCATGTCGGTGACAGCCTGGCGCTGGCGCAGGCTGCCGCCGCGACTGATGCCGATGTGATTGTGTTCTGCGGCGTGCATTTCATGGCCGAAACCGCCAAAATTCTCAATCCCGACAAGTTGGTTTTGCTGCCTGATCTGGATGCCGGCTGCTCGCTGGCCGACCGCTGCCCGATTGATGAGTATGCTGAGTGGCTCAAACAATACCCCGGCCATACGGTTATCAACTATATCAACTCGTCCGCCGCCGTCAAAGCGGTCTCGGACATCATTGTCACATCTTCCAATGCCGCCGACATCGTGAAGCAGCTGCCGCCCGATCAGCCGATTGTATTTGGCCCGGACCGGCATCTCGGCAAGTGGGTGGAGCAGCAGACGGGCCGCGAGATGGTGCTGTGGCCCGGCTTTTGCATTGTCCATGAACAGTTCAGCGCCCGGCGTCTGGCAACACTGCGCGCGTCAGCTCCGAACGCGCAGCTGATCGCGCACCCGGAATGTGAGGAAGCGGTGCTGGCACAGGCGGACTTCGTCGGATCGACCCTGGCGCTGCTGAAATATGTGACGGCTCACACTGAGCAGAAGCAGTTCATCGTTGCCACCGAAGTCGGCATTCTGCACCAGATGACCAAAGCGCGGCCCGACGCCGAGTTTTTGTGTTCGCCCCCAAATTCGGGCTGCAACTGCGCCTCCTGCCCGTATATGCGGCTCAATACCCTGGAAAAATTGTATCTCTGCCTGCGCGATGGACAGCCGGAAATTACCATGCCCGAAGACATTCGCCGGCGCGCCCTGCGTCCCGTCCAGCGGATGCTGGATATGAGCAAAGGCCTGTCGCTGGTTCAGCAAAAGGGCGATTAACAGCCACAACCAATATGACTCATTCCCAGCCCCTCCTTGGCGAAGCCCTGGAAACACCTGTCCCGACACTGCTCAAGCCCCTGCTCGGCGCACACATGCCGACGGCGGGCGGGCATCATAATGCCATCACGGACGGCAAGGCCATCGGCTGCGAGGCCGTGCAGATTTTTACCGCCAGCCCGCGCCAGTGGCGCTCACCGTCTATCACGCCGGAACTCGCTGACGTGTTTAAGAACATTGTCACCGAGAGCGGCATCACCAAAACCGTCGCGCACGACTCGTATCTTATCAATCTCGCTGCCGAGCCGGGCGGCGACGTTCTGGCGAAGTCACGCATAGCCTTTCGGGGCGAGATTGAGCGGGCGGACGCGCTGGGCGTGGATTTCTTGGTCAGCCATCCCGGCGCGCATGGCGGGGCCGGGGAAGACGTGGGCATTGCGCGACTAATCGAAAGCCTGGACGTTATTCATGCGGAAACTGCCGGGGCAAAAGTGCGCGTCGCGCTGGAAACGACGGCGGGGCAGGGGACGTATCTCGGCGGGCGATTTGAGCATCTTGCGCGCATTATCGGCGGCGTTCAGTCCCCGGAGCGTCTGGCGGTGTGTCTGGATACCTGCCATATTTTTGCCGCGGGGTATGACATTCGCACCCCGGAAGCCTATGCCGAAACAATGCGGCTTTTTGATGAGATTATCGGCCTGGAATGGCTGCAAGTCGTCCATGCCAACGACTCGCAGAAAGCTTTCGGCAGCCATGCCGACCGCCACGCCCACATCGGCGAGGGCGAAATTGGTCTGGAAGCGTTTCGCCTGCTGGTCAACGACCCTCGCCTGGCTGGCCTGCCCATCATTGTCGAGACGCCGGAAAGCGAGACCATGCACGAAGTCAACGTCCGCCGCTTGCAGGAACTTCTGGCAGAGTAAAGCGCACAGATATTTTTAATTAAAATTCGCCCAAAAGATCAGGATACCGCGCGTTCACGTCAAGAATCATCTCACCAAACAAAGTATTCGCCCATGCAAACCAGCTTCGGCTGTAGCGGAAGGCATCATCTTTCCAGATCGACTCGTGCATAAATCCGGTGCCTGCATCCGTTTCCTTCAGCATCGTCAAACATTCCCGAATCTCGTCCTCCGACTGGCTGGTAAGCGCCTGCATCATCACGGCCATCGGCCAGATTGTTCCCTGTCCGGTGTGCGGGCTGCCCACGCCGCGCCCCGCTTTCCCGGCAGCGTAGTAGGGGTTGGAATCGCTCAAAACAAACTGGCGGGTCCGCAGGTACAGCGGGTCATCGGGTCGGCAGTAGCCCAAGTAGGACAAACTGAGCAGGCTGGGAACATTGGCGTCGTCCATGCAGTAGTAGGAGCCAAAACCATCCACCTCATACGCTAACATTTCGCCATGCCGGGGATGCGTAATGACGGCCTGGGTTTGAATGCCCTGCTCAATTTGATCGGCTAACGTCTGCGCCCCGGCAGCATCCTCAGCCTGGCCGAGTTCGATCCACAGCGCGGCCAATCGCCGCAGGCTCACGACTGCCATGGCATTGGCAGGGACGAGAAACGGCAGCAGCGCGGCGTCGTCGGAAGGCCGGAACGGGGATTTGCTCAGGCCGCAGCGACGGGCCGGCTGTCCGTAGCCGCCGCCCGCCAGTGTCTCGGTTGGGCTGGGCGAAACGCGCTGGAAGTGGTACGCCTTTGCTTCCTCAGACCCGCCCTGCTCGCGGCGAATAGTCGCAACGATCAGGCGCATAGCCTCGTTCCACCGTGAATCAAAACATGATAAATCGCTGCTGATCTCATAATAGCCGGCAGACAGACGCAGAACTGCACACAGGCTATCCAGTTCGTATTTGCGCTCATGCAGGTCATCCGTCATCTCGGTCAGATCGGAAACCCAGTCGCTGGGGTGAGGTTCCCGATTGAACGCATTTGCGTAAGGGTCGCTGAGAACGCACCGTACCTGGCGGTTGATCACTCCCTGTATCAAACGCTGAAGCTGTGGGTCGGCGTTGATAAACTTCAGGTAAGGCCAGACCTGGTTGGTCGAATCCCGAAGCCACATCGCGTCAATGTCCCCGGTGACCACAAATGTATCCGGGCGTCCTTCTTCGTCGGACGCCAGAGTGACCGTCGTATCCAGCGTGTTTGGGAAGCAGTTGACAAACAGTGCCGCCAGTGCCGGGTCTTTGATCTTTGCGCTGATTTCCTGAATAATTTGTTCAATCACCGGGCTGGAAAAACATCGTTTGTCAATTTCAGGGCGCTGGCTTGTCATGGGTTCGCTTTCTCGCACAGGTTGGATTGTTTGGACAGCCCTGATAATACCCCAATTAGCCTGCATAGCCGCATCAGACACTCAAGTATCTTTTCATTTCCCAGGGGGTGACCGATTGAGAAATCATCTGGTGGTACTCATCCCATTCCTCGCGCTTGGTCGACAAATAAACATCGGTATATTCTTTGCCCAGTGCGCTGCACAGGACATCATCGCGCTCCAGTTCGTCCAGCGCTTCGCCGAGATTGGCTGGCAGCAGATCAAGCCCCTGCGCTGCCCCTTCCCCGGCTGACAGCAGAAACAGGTTGCCATCCCGCCCGGCATCCACTTTCAAGCCTCGCGCGATGCCGTCCATGCCCGCCGCCAGCAGGCCCGACGCCGCCAAATAGGGATTGGAGGAGTTATCTGCCGTCCGGTATTCCAGACGCCCCGGTGCGGGAACACGCACCATCAGGGTGCGATTGTTGCCCCCATGCGCGATGAAAACCGGCGCCCAGGTCGCGCCGGAGCGGGGCGAGCGCGCGCCGAAGCGTTTATACGAATTGACCGACGGAGCCGTGAGCGCGCACAAGCCTTTGGCATGGGCCAGCAATCCGCCCAGAAACGACAGCGCAACGGAAGACAGTCCGCGCGGATCGCTTTTATCCAGAAACAAGTTGTCTTTCCCCTCGGCGTCCCACAGGGATAGATGGTGGTGCGCGCCGCTGCCGGTCAGGTTGGCAAACGGTTTGGGCATAAACGTCGCGCACAGGCCGCGCTCTTCCGCCAGTGCCTTGACCATGAATTTGAAGAACGCCACTTGATCGGCGGTTTTGAGTGCATCACCAAAGCGCCAGTTGATCTCAAACTGGCCGTTGGCGTCTTCATGGTCGTTTTGATACACGCCGTAGCCGAGTTCGTTGAGCTGCGAGATCAGCGTGGTCAAAAAGTCCGCGTTCCGCAGCAGCGATAGCTGGCCGTAGCAGGGCTTTGCCAGTGAATCCGCCGGGTCGGCCACACCAATAGTCCCATCAGCCATTTTGTCCACGAGAAAAAACTCCGGCTCAACCCCAGTCTTCAGCGAGAAGCCTTTGCTCCGTGCTTCGCTGAGTGTCCGGGTCAGAATGGCGCGGGGGCAGTAGTCCCAATTCTGCCCGTCCATCTGCAAATTGCCGGCGATCCAGGCCAGCCCCGGCTTCCAGGGCAGCGGAAAGATGGTCGAGTCGGCCTGCGGAACGCAGCTTAAATCCGGGTCCTGCGGTCCCTGTCCGATCCCGTCTACGGCAAAGCCGGCAAAGCCTGCCGCGCCTTCCAGAACATCTTCCAGATTGGCGGCGGGAACCAGCTTGGCGCGGGGCGTACCGTGCATGTCTACGAACGACATTAAAAAGAAATTGATATTTTTCTCTTGAAAGAGCTGCTGAATTTGTTCGACGTTCACTGAGAAAGCCTCCTAGCGTAAGAATTTGGCCCGCTGATAGGGATATTGGGAGCGAATAGGGCGCTCGTCCGCGAAACGCGATTGGGCAAACAAAGAAATGTCAAAGGGGTCCGGCAGTCCCAGAGCGCGGGCAGCCATCGCTTCGCCGACCACCGGGGCCAATTTGAAGCCATGCCCGGAAAAGCCGACGGCGGCATGGAGATTGTCTCCAAATGAATCCATGATGGGCTGCCAGTCAGGGGTTGTCTCGTACAGACCGGAGAACGCTCTTTGAACGCCGCCCTTGTCACCGCCGTCGCTCATGCCCGCAAACCGCAGTGCGGCCTTGCCGCGGGCATCGGAGAGGGCCTGTGGCCCTACGCTCTCATCGTAGCCGTCCGGCTGGGGCAGATATTCCTGCAAGTCGGCATTGTCCGACGAGCCAACCCACATTCCATTCTCCCCATCCGCCCGGAAATAGGCGAGATTGATGAGATCGGAGACGACAGGAAAAATGCCTGCGAAGGAAGCTGGCCGTTCCAGCACCACGATTTGCGCGCGGGCCGGAGTGACCGGCAAATCCAGGCCAAACAGTGCGCCGACAGGCCGTGACCAGTTGCCGGTGCAAAGTACGACCTGCCCTGCCGTAATAGTTTCACCATCGCCCAGCGTTACCCGCCAGCCGGAGCCGTCTTTTTCAGCCGCCGTAACCGGTGTGTCAAAGCGCAAATCCGCGCCGAGGTCTTTAGCGCGAGCCGCGTAGGCCGCGACCGTCATCGCCGGGCTTGCAAAACCGCCATCGGGTTCGTAGGCGGCCAGCGCGGCATCCTCCACCTGTACGGAGGGAACAAGCGCCTGGAGCTCTGCCGGTGTCAGCAGCCGGGCATTCACTCCCAGCGACCGGTGCATCGCCGTGATGTCCTGCAAATTTTGTTCATCGGCGGCGTCCACCAGCACGGAGTAACCTGACGCGACAAAGCCGCAGGGCAAGCCTACTTCGTCGTCAAAACGAGCGTAGCGGCGATTGGCTTCCAGAGCCAGCGAAACCAGAGCGGGAACCCCGTAATGCGCCCGAATAATCGCCCCGGAACGGGCCGTCGTTTCCCTGCCCGGCTGAATATTCCGCTCTGTCAGCGTTATTTTTGCGCCCTGCCGGGCCAGAGAATAGGCCGTCGCGCAGCCCATCAGGCCCCCGCCGACCACCAGCACGTCCGTTGTCGTGGGCATGGTTACGGCCCCCCTTCGCCCCAGAGGTTCAATGGAATAGGGCGGCGCGTTCCCGCCAGCGGCAGGCCGGTAATCAGGGCTGATTCGAGTGTCAGGGCGCGCAGGTCATCCCGGTCCAGATTGCCGACCTGCGACTTGCCGCAGGCGCGGGCCATGATCTGCATTTCCAGGGTCATGGCGTGCAGGAAGTTCTCCACGCGCTCGGCGGCTTCCTCCACCGGCAGGCGCTTAGTGAGTTCCGGGTCCTGCGTGGCGACGCCGACGGGGCAGCGCCCCGTGTGGCAGTGGTGGCACGCCCCCGGCTCCGTCCCCATGGCATGATAATCTTCAATCCAGAGCGGCGCGTTGCAGTTCAGCGCAATGATCGCCGCCGTGCCGATGGCGACCGCATCCGCGCCCAGGGCAATCGCTTTGGCGGCATCTACGCCCGTTTTGATGCCGCCGCAGACGATCAACTGCACCACGCCGAGAAGTTTCAAATCTTCCAATGCCCTCACGGCTTCACAGATAGCCCCCAGTGTAGGAATGCCCGTGTGGTCAAGAAGAACATCGGGAGACGCCGCCGTGCCGCCTTCCATGCCGTCCACCACCACGCAGTCCGCACCGGCCTTTGCGGCGAGTTTGACATCTTCGTACACGCGGGCCGCGCCCAGCTTGACGTAAATCGGTTTCTGCCAGTCCGTCGCCTCGCGCAGCTCTTCAATCTTAATTGCCAAGTCCTCCGGCCCCATCCAGTCCGGGTGGCGACAGGGGGAGCGCTGATCGACGCCGTCCGGCAGATCACGCATGGCGGCGATTTCGGGCGAAACTTTCTGGCCGAGCAGCAGCCCGCCCGTGCCAGGCTTCGCGCCCTGTCCAACGACGATCTCAATAGCGTCCGCCCGCTGCACGTCACGCGGGTTGAAACCGTAGCGCGATGGCAGACACTGGTACACCAGCATCTGTGAATACTCACGGTCGGACGGGTGCATTCCGCCGTCGCCGGTGCAGGTCGAGGTTCCCACACGAGTTGCTCCCAGCCCCAGCGCTTCTTTGGCATTGCGCGATAATGCCCCGTAAGACATCCCGGCAATCGTAATGGGCGTCTTCAACTGCAATGGCTTTTTGGCGAAGCGCGTGCCGAGTGTCACGCTCGTGTCGCAGGTCTCGCGGTAGCCTTCCAGCGGAACGCGGGTCAGGCCGGCAGGCAGAAAAGTCAAGTCTTCCAGCGTCGGCAATTGCCGCGCGGTGGAAAATGCTCGGATGCGATACCGGCCCAGCCGGGCTTTTTCCTGAATGTCATGGATGGAAGCCGGGTCCCAGATGCGGGAGGGCGTCGCTTCGTCTATCGGCATAGAATGGAACTCCTTTAGAATTTACCCCTCCCAGCTCCCAATAATGGAGGTTAGGGGACGTATTGCTTTAAAAAAACCGCGCGTAGCGATCCACTTCCCACTGCGAAATGGACTGATGATAATCTTCCCACTCCTCGCGCTTGTAACGGACAAACTCGTCGCGCAGAGCTTTCCCCAGTGTCTTTTCGATAAATGGGTCAGCGGCAAAGAAGTCTACCGCTTCGTCCAGGGTGCGCGGCAGCAGCGAAATCCCTTTGTCGGCCAGTTCGGCGTCGGTGTACTCGTACATGTTTTCGTGGTGGGGCGGGCCGGGGTCTTTGGCCTCGGCGATGCCTTCCAAACCGGCGGCCAGGGCCAGCGTCGCGGCCAGATACGGATTGCAGGACGAGTCCGCCGCCCGGCATTCCACCCGCCCGCCGCTCATGGGGACGCGCAGATTATTGGAGCGGTTGTTGCCGCCGTAGCAGTTGAAAACAGGCGCCCAGGAATAATAGGACATGCGGCCTTTGCGGAGCAGGCGTTTATAAGAATTGACCGTCGGGCTGAATGCGGCTGCATTGCCCAGACCGTGCTTGATCAGGCCGCTGATGAAGCCGTAGCCAAGCGCGGACAGTTTGCAGTCGTATTTGTCTTCTTCGGAAGTGGACGGCGCGAACAGATTCTTGCCCGTACTGACATCGGCGAGGCTCATGTTGAAGTGCGCCCCGTTGCCGGTCAGAGCGGCGAATGGCTTAGGCATGAACACCGCTGTCAGTCCCATGTCTGCCGCCACTTTCTTTGCCATGAATCGAAAAAAGATATAGCGGTCACAGGTTGTCAGCGCATCCGAATAGCCAAAGTCAAATTCAAACTGCGAATGACCGTCTTCATGGTCAAATGAATACACATCCCAGCCGAGTTCGTTGATCAGCGTCGTCATGCGATCTAAAAACGGGAATGCTTCCATAAACCGCTGCACGTCGTAGCAGGATTTCACGAGATTGTCATTGCTGTTTGGCACGACCAGCTTCCCCGCGTCATCCAGCGTCAGCAAATACATTTCGGCTTCAATGCCGAGATTGAACGTGTAGCCAAGCTGCCGGGCTTCCTCGGTGACGCGCTGCAAAGCGACGCGCGTGTTTAGTGCATACGGCTCGCCATGAAAGTAATTGTCGGAAGGGAACCAGGCGATTTCCTTCTGCCAGGGTATCTGAAACCCCCGGTCAAGATCGGGAACGCTGCTGATTTCGTCATCGTTCGGCTCCTGCCCCAACCCGTCCAAGGCATATCCCGTAAACAGTTCCGAACCGCGCGCCATGTCGGCGAAATGCGTCAGCGGGACGCATTTGGCTTTGGGGACACCGTGAATATCCACATATGCCCCGAGGGCATAGCGGACGCCCTGCGATTTCATGTCCTGCACTTTGGCATCAATCTGTGCGTCGGTGTATCGGGTCACTTGGGTCATCGAGTTTCTTTCTATTCGCTGTAGGAACCCACCCCACGACAAGTCGTGGGGTGGGTTCCTACGAACGGGCGAACGGCGGCTCTTCGGTGAGCGCGGCCCGCACGAGCGCGGACAAATCTTCCACCATCCACGCCAGCAGGATTTCGCCCTGCGCGGCAGTGGCCTGTGTGGGCTTTCCCGTCGCGCCGTTTTCGCTGGTGCGGCTCACGGGATACGAGAAAAACAAATTCTGGGTGCGATCCGGGTCGTCGGCAATTTTTTCAGGCCGGACTCCCTGTGGATAGTGGGCCAGCATCAAACTGGTCTCGGCGGCGTTGGCGTGCCAGTCCTGTGCGTCCGCCGTATAGACTGCCGTGATGCGGGGCGAAATCTCCCAGACGCCGCGCAGAGCGACACGCATTTCCGGGTGGCGAAAGCGCAGTGTTTCCAGGGCCACGCGAAGCGGCGCGGCATTGGTCACATGGCCGTTCAAAATCAGCAAGCGAGTAAAGCCGGACGCCCCCAGCAGCCATTCGCCGATTTCTACAATGGCCTGCGTCACCGTGGCCGGCGACAGGGACAGGGTACCGGCCCATTTCGTCGTATGGCCCCACGCCGCGCCGTAGGGCAGGGCGGGCAAGAGGGGAACGCCTGTCTTTGCCGAAACACCTTTTGCCACCGTGTCCGCGCTCAGCGTATCTACGTTCAGCGACAAATGCGGGCCGTGCTGCTCCGTGCTGCCGACCGGCAAAATCGCCATGTCCATGCCTGAAGCACGCAAAGCCCTGACTTCTTCCCACGTCAGCCATTCCCACAAAATCGGCTCAGACGGCGGCACGGCATATCTCCACTTCCACCGAATGGACGGCGGAACTGTCTCCCATGTCGCTTCGGCGGCCCGTGTTCAGAACATTGACATTGGCATGGCTGGGGTCCAGCTTGGGCCAGCGGCCTTTATGCACCAGCGCGACGCCCCGCGGCACATCGTCGGAAATCGCCACCGACAGCGGCAGACTCCCAGCCTCGCTGGAAACAATCACTGGAGTGCCTTCGACAAAGCCGCGTGAAGACGCTTCCAAAGGATTTAGCCGCACGTCGGCAGATGGGGATTGCCGCCGGACTTTGGCCTCATTGTCATAGCTGCTGTTCATGCGCCAGGGAGAAGCCGGCGAAAGGAGCCGCAGTTTGCCATTCGCAGAACGAGTATCCGCCCAGGGCTGCGGGGCGCGAGGCAGACCGGCTGACTCAAAAGCGTCCGAAGCGATCTCGATTTTGCCGGTCGGCGTCTCAAACTGTCCATCCGCGAAGGGAATGACCGGCTCGGGGGCGATATACACCGTTCCGACCGCGGACAGCGCGGCGAAATCCAGCCCTGTCCCGCTCTGCCGCAACAGTTCGGCAATAACAGCGGCGTCACTCTCGAACAATTCCGGTTCGGTGAAGCCCATTGCCCCGGCCAGCCGCCGAAATATCTCGGAATTGGGCAGCGACTCACCCATCGGCTCGGTCGCTTTTACCTGCGCCGAAAGCGTATAGTTAAAATAGGACGCTACCAGATCATCAAACTCCAAAAAGCTGGCTGCCGGCAGCACGATGTCGGCATAATCCGTCGTGTCTGTGCCGAACAAATCAATCGCCACCGTGAACAGGTCAGCACGTTTTAATGCGCCTCGCAGGCGCGTCTGGTTCGGGCAGGACGCCACGATGTTGTTGTTCCAGCAGAACAGCGCCCGGCTGGCGTCCGTGTTTTCCAGCCGCTCCGCCAGGTCCATATGGCTGACCGGCGCGGGCATATCCATGTTAAGATTTGTTCCCCAAATGTAATCGTCCTGGATGCCCCGGCTGGCGGTTCCGTTCAGATACAAAAAGCCTGCGCCGGGTTTGCCGAGGTTCCCGGTCGCCGCCGCCAAAAGCCCACAGGCGCGCAGGATGTTTCCGCCGGTAGCCTGCCGCTGTAAACCCTGTCCCAGCCAGAGCAGTGACGGGCCCCGCCCGTAAATCTGCGCCGCTTTAACAATCAGTTCCGCCGGAACGCCGGTCACTTCTTCGCCCCATTCCGGCGTACACGCCGGGAGCATCGGGGCGACTTCTTCCCAGCCCACCGTGTGCGTGTCCAAAAACTCTTTGTCCAGCAGGCCGTCCCGTGCGATCACATGCAGCAGGGCAAAGGCCAGTGCGGCATCGGTGCCAGGATAGGGCTGCAAGTGTAAATCGGCCTCGGCGGCGGTTGGGTGGCGGATTGGGTCCACTACGATCACGGTTCCAGGAGCTTCCCGCAGCCAGTACCGATGCGCGTGGGGGGCGGACGCCGACGGGTTTGCTCCCCAGACCAGAATGCAGGCGGCGTCTTGCGCCGAGCGCGGGTCGAAGCCATCCAGAGATGAGCCGAAAGTCATTCCGAGCGCGACATGCCCGGCTTTGTTGCAGACCGTATCCGGGTCCACTTCCGTCGCGCCGATCTTGTGAAAGAAGCGCAGCGGGAAGCCGTACCCAATCTGCGAAAATGTTCCCGTGTAATGGGTCTGCACCACGCTTGCCCCGCCGGACACGGCTAAGATTTCGGCCAGTCGGTCGGCAATCTCAGCCAGCGCCGCTTCCCAGGAAATCCGCTGGAACTCGCCCTGGCCTTTCGGCCCGATCCGCTTCAATGGGTGCAGCAGACGCGCTTCCGGGTCGCGCCATGCGCCGTTATAAGCCAGTGTGCATTTGCCGCAGAGCGTTCCCCGGTTGTGGGGATGGGCCGGGTCGCCCATCACTTTCAGAATGACGCCTTCGCGCTTGACCACATGGATGCCGCAGGCATCATAGCAGTCACGCGGGCAGGTCGTCCGAACGATTTCGTCCGAGTGCAGGGCCGTCATGGAGTTTCCACGCGAATGCAGTCGCCCTGACGGATTGTGCCGCCGTGCAGGACTTCGGCATACACGCCCACGTTCGCCCCGTTGTGCTGCACGGCGGTACGCAGGATGCCGGGGTCTTTGGGCAGATCGGACTGTGCCAGCGTAGTCATCACGCAGCGCGGGCAGGGGCCGGTGACGGCGAGCCGAACTTCGTCGCCGATGGCAATGGTTTTGCCGATCCAGGCGTTTTCGGCAAAGTCTTCCGGCCCGGCGTCTACCAGAATGTTGGGCCGGAACCGCCGGGCTTCAAATCGGCCCTCCGGGTAAGCCGCACGCAGGGCATTGATTGTCGCCGTCGAAAGAATGTGCAAAAAGGCCAGATCAAAAAATGTATTTTCGAGTGTATTCTCGTCGGTGACGGTATCCGAATGGGCAAGGCCTTCCACGTCGTCGGGCCAGTATTCATCCAGGTGCGGCTTTTCCGGCGGCTGGCTGGCAAAGACAACCGCCCGGCCCAGCTTGGCCGAAAGCGCCGCATTCAAATCGGCCTGCGTGCTGGAATACGTCTCGCCGTCCGGGGTCATAATCCGCACCGGCGGCACGGCGGCGGGCGTCACCGCCGGCTGCTCAAACGCGGCGCGGAACTTGAACATCTCCGGCCACTTTTTCGGATTTTTCGCCGTGACGGTCTTGCCGTCTTCGGCGTCCATCAGCGCATATGCCCGGTCGCCGAACAGGCCGCGCTCGGTGACAAAGGACGAGTTGATTTCCTCGCCCTGCATCGACTTGACCGGATAGCGCCAGAGGGAAAGAACAGAATGATCGGGCATGATGGGTCTCCTGCGTTGGAAGTTCCCGGCATTGCCCTTCGCTGACAATGCCGGGAGAGAGGCTGGGCTAATCGCCGTGAACGACTTCGCGGCGGCCGCCCAAATCATCCGCGCCCTCCGGCATTTCCGGCAGATGCCCGCCGCCCGCAAAGGCCAGCGTCGGACGCCTATCCTGCACCAGCCGCCGGTAAAAGTAGAATGGCACGAACAGCAGCATCACGAGGCCCCCGATAGGCATTACCAGCAGGTTCAGCGTATATCCGAAAGGGTGTACCGTCGTGACCGGCGTTGCATCCCATTGGAAGCCGCCTACGAAGAATATAAACGTATTGAAAATCGTCAGAGCAATAGCAATCGGCACGAATATGCCGGGCAATTTGAACGAACGGACTGCATTGGGCTGTGTGCGCCGCAGAATCACATAAGCGGGAAGCAGCAGCAGCCAGAGCAGGAGGTAGCCGACATTAGAGGCGGCAATCAGGCTGACGACGTTTCCCTGAAAAATAAACAGCATGACGAGCGTGACTGCCATATCCACAAACATGGAGCCGACAGGAACACCGAATTTATTGATGATCCCAAACTGTTTGATCATCTGACCATCCTGCGTCATCTGGTACATCGACCGGGAAGAGCCGATGATTGTTGTCTGCACACCGAGCAGCAGGGCAGTGATCAGCATGATTGAGACGACAACGCCGCCGACATGACCGAAAATCGCCTGCGCGGCAGGCAGAAACGCGACGGAAGCGTCCTGGGTCAGCACGCTGACCCCGACAATTCCCAGCATAACAAAGGGAAGAACCGCATAGGCGATAAAGCCGCCAATCGAAGCCGCCGTCATTGCTTTCGGGGCGTCTTTATGGGGGTCTTTGAACTCGGCAATGGTTGTGGAGGCGGATTCAATGCCATAAGCTGCCCACAGGGCAACGAACATCCATTTGAACATCAGCATCCATGAGGCTCCCGAATGCCACGAGCCATGCAGCGGCTTGAAAGGAAAAAGATTGGACGCATGGAACAGATGCGGCAGAAACACCGGGGACAAGATAATCACGGCCATCGGGCCAATCGCGCAGATTGCCATGACCGCCGACGACCAGATACCTGGCTTCAGGCCAATGTAATTCAGTGCGTACAGCCCGAGGGCCATGACTATCGCCGCAATCAACACTTGATGATCCGTCAGATTCGGCACAAATGATTTGAGATAGCCCGCTGCAACGATCAAGTTGACTGGGATCACCGGAACCCAGCCGCACCAGTAGCCCCAATTGGCGATGGCCCCGACAATCGGCCATTTTTTGAATGCTTCATGGGTGTAAACCGCTGTCCCGCCGCTTTTGTTGGGGAACATCGAGGCCATTTCCGCGATCATCAGACATTGCAGGATGCCAAAGGTAATGATCAGCGTCCAAACAAAAACGGATGCCGGGCCAAGATCGCCGGCAATCGCGCCGAGAGAGGTCGCGACGAGCAGTGCGCCGCCGAGCGAAACGACGAACGCAGACTTCCAAGTGACTGTACGCGCCAGTTTTGGCGCGGCTAGGGCCGGGGCCGTGACAGAGAGAGTGGTACTCACAGTGTTTCTCCTTATGCGCCTAGAAGTGGCGCGGACTAAACGAACAGGTCCGTCGCCGCGTCGGTGCGGGGAGGAGGGAAACAAAGAGCGCCAGCAGTGGCAGGTAGGGATGAAACTTAATCTTCGTAAGGCGTGAGCCAGGCAATGACCGCCTCGCGCGTTTTTGCTAAGCCTTTATACTCCACAATTTCAGCAGGCAGCGATGCCAGGACGCGCCGCAGACGCCTCGCCCAGGCCGGGTTGGTCGCCAGCTCGTCCAGCCGGATCAGATAGGTGCGGATGCTGAACAACACCCCGTGCGAGCGCGGCAGGCGGGCCAGCACCTGCACTTCCACGCGCAGATGCACTTTTTCGCCCGCATTCTCCGCAGTGACGCCCGGCTTGTCCCGGCCCCACAGATGGTAGATTTCGGGTGCGGTGTCCAGACGCGGGCCAATGGTAAACGTCCAGTTGAACCGCTGCCAGGGCTGGTCAATTTCCAGATTCATCAGAAACTTCTTCGCCCGCGTAAACACTCCTGCCGGGTGGGCCAGTGGAACCGGCCCATGCCACTCTTCAAATGTCATTCCCAGATCAAACGCCAGTGACCAGTCGGCGGGGAATGTCACCAGCCCCGCATCCAGGTACAGATCGCCTTCGCGCTGATCCAGCAGGCAGAAATCGCCCTGCATCTGCCGTCCCATCCATTCCAGCGGCTCCATCGGCAGCGTGGAGGGGTCACCGAAAGTGAACTCCTGTGTAATCCCCATCAGGAAGTTTTCCCACAGCCACTGGTCACCGTTCCGCGCCAAGGCGAACTGCTCCGGGTAGCCCGCGGCCAGATGGGTCATTGCCAGTTCCAGAAAGTCCCACTGAGCCTCCATCATGTGCGGCAGGGTCAAAAAGCGCCGTTCGCCGTCTTCCGCCAGTATCCGGCGGCGTTCCTCGATCTCGGTGTGGTAATGCTCATCAATGTCAAACAAATGCTCATCAAATGTCCCTGGCCCGCCCTGTCCCGCCGGGACCAGATTGACAGAATAGCCGTAGCTGTCCGTGCCGAAGGGAAATGGAAAGCGGCGAATGGCTTCCGGCGAGTTCTTCAGGGCAGGCAGCGGCCTAGATTCAAGCAGCACAGTCATAATTTCATCCCGTCAGAGCCAGCGTCAGGCGTTCTCCCTGGCAGCGCGAGACGCAGGCGATGATTTTACCTTCGGCCCTTTCCCCCTCCGACAAGCAACGGTCGCGGTGGTCAGGGTCGCCCGCCAGAACGCGCATTTCGCAGGTTCCGCACTGGCCGACTCGGCAGGAAGAAGCCATCGGCACACCCTCCCGCTCCAGCGCTTCCAGCAGCGTTTCCCCAAAGCCGACTGTGACTTCTCGCCCCAGAGCAGGCAGCTCAGCGACAAAGGGCGCGGCCTCACTGATCGGCGGCGGCGTAAACTCCTCAAAATGGACATGGGACGCGGGCCAGCCCCCTTCCGCCGCTGCTTGAGTGACAGCGGCAATCAGGGAGTGCGGGCCGCAGACGTACACATGCGTTCCCAGCGGCTGACGGGCCAAAATCGCCGCGGGCGAGAGCCGCGCTCCTTCCGCCGACACGTAAAACCGGACGCGCGCGCCCTGTTCGGTGCAAAGCTGCTCCCAGAAGGCACCTTCCGTGCGATCCCGGAACGCATAATGCAGCTCGTAAGACGCGCCCTGCTGTTTCAGCGCGGCGAGATGCGCCAGAAACGGCGTAATGCCGATGCCCCCGGCGATCAGCACATGCTTTGCGGCGCGGCGCGCCAGCGAAAAGTAGTTGCCGGGCTTGCCGATCTCCAGCCGGTCACCCGGCTGCACCTGCTCATGCAGGAACAGCGAGCCGCCTTTGGAGCGGGCAGAGTTTTCTTTGCGGACAGCGATTTGATAAAACGCCGTCTCGCCCGGTGTCCCGATGAGCGAGTAGGAATTGTGCCAGACACGCTCTCTGCCGGTCAGCGTGATCGGAAGGTGCGCGCCCGCCGACCATGCGGGAAACCGCCCGCCTTCCGCGCATTCCAGGGTAAACCGCTTGATACTGGGCGTCAGCATCTCACTCTTTGTAACCGTCACTGCTTGCCGCGACAACCCGCTCATGTGTGCAAAATCTCCGGCTCCGGCACGTCGCCGGGTGATTCGGCATCCACAATCACACCCATATAGGCTTCCAGAGGCCGCGAAAAATGGTCACGCACTGCGAGATGCAGCCCGCAGCGCTCGCAGCGGTGGATACTTGTCGTGACAGACTCATTCAGGGCGCGGCAATGGACGCAGTAAACCCGGCGGGCCTTGCTCCCGGCCAGTTCCTGCTGGATACGCGGATTTTCCACACCGGACTGCCGCAGGCGGTTCGCCGTCTGCCAGAGAAACCCTTCCGGCCCGGACACATAAAATGCCGTGTCCATGCCGGCCTGCGCCAGTGCATCACTCAGCCGGGTTTCGCGTCCTGCCGGGTCATCCAGCGTCAGCACTGCCGCATCCGCCGCTGGGTCTGCGGCCAGCGCGTACCGGGCCGCTTCCAGCCCGCCCGGCCCCTGTGTCAAAAACAGATGCCGGCGCGCGGTCATATCCAGTTCCAGCGCGGCATAAACCGGCTTGCTTTTCAATCATTCACTCCCGGAGTCACGACGGTTCCTTCAAAGCCGGGCAGAAATGACGGTTCCGGGCCGCGATGGCCGACATAAACCGCCGTGCCGTCACATTCGGCCAGAAACGTCACCATATGCGGCGGGCTGAAAACAAACACATCGCCCGGAGTTGCTTCGTAGCGGACGCCTGCCTCGTCTTTGACTACAATCTTGCCGGAGACGATGGTTTTGACTTCCAGATACTCATAAAAGAATGGAAAGTCTATCGACGGACGCATCTCGAAGCGGCCTATGGTGAGCGCATCTTTGCTGCCGGTGATCGGGATGTCAATAATCGTGCTTTTAAGGCCCGGCTGCTGATACGAGCGCTCCAAATCCACCATTTCCGGCGTCCCGGACTTGATAAGCTGGATTCCCGGCTCCTGTGACAGAAATGGCGGAATGGTTTGCTCGCGCTCTAAAGTCATGGTCATACTCGCTTTTCCTCATCCGCTTAAAGCGCGGTTTTCCAAATCTCTTTTTCGTTTTTATCGAAGTTGTACAGTTTTTTACCGGACACAATTTTTTGGAAGTCGGCGGCAGCCATGTCCATTCCGGCATCGGCCAGCGCTGTGGACAGCAGAGAAATGTCCGCTTCGGTCAAGTCGGCCTGCACGGCATCGCTGCCAAGCGCATCAATTTTGCCCCGAATGTAAATCCTGCCTTCGTAAAGAGAGTCGCCGAGCGCTTCTCCGGCGTTGCCACCGACGATCAGGACGCCTTTTTGCATCATAAACCCGGTCATGTACCCGACATCACCGCCAACAATCAGCGTGCCGCCCTTCATCGCCACGCCGCAGCGCGCCCCGGCATCGCCGCCAACAATGATCGTGCCGCCGCGCATGGTCGCGCCTGCCGCCGACCCCGCCGACCCGGCTGCCTGCACGCGCCCGCTCATCAGATTTTCACCCAGTCCCCAGCCTGCGCCGCCGCGGATGCGGACGTCGACTCCCTCGCAGAGTCCCGCGCAGTAGTAGCCGACATGGCCCTCAATGCGAATTGTGAGCGGCGTAGTCAGGCCGACAGCCAGATTGTGCCGGCTGTCCGGGTTCAGCAAAACGACTTCGGCTTCCATGCCCCGGCTTGCAGCCTCCCGCAGGAACGTATTGATCTCGCGGGTACTCAGTCCTGCACAGTCCAGCGTTTTCAGGCCTTCTCCCATACACGCACCTCCCGTGGCCGAATTTCTTTAAGCACGGCATCCTGACCAAGCAGCCGGTACAGGGCCTGCGGCTCGGAAGCCAGGGCCACCTGGGTCTCGGTTTCCGCATACAGCAGCGGCTTGGTCGCGAATGGGTCACGCACCACACCTAGCCCGTGAGCAGTGGCAACAATGAACGAATACGAGCCGTCCAGCTCTTGGCCCGCCGCTGAGAGAGCCTCGCGGAGTGTCATACCCGCCGCCATTTTCCGGCCCAAATAAATGCCGATGATTTCCGAATCGTTGTGGCTGGCAAACCCGAAGCCTTCCGCCTCAAACTTCTGCCGCAATTTGTGATAGTTCGTAATGTGGCCGTTGTGGGTCACAGCCAGGTCCGGGTAGGGGCGTCCCCAGAACGGCTGGGCATGAGCCGGGTCAATTTTAGATTCCGTCGCCAGGCGCAGATGCGCGATGCCGTGTGTCCCGGTCAGCGCTCCCACCGGCCCGTCCAGCCCGTCCGCCATGCCGACTGCCTTCTCCACGGTCATTCGCTGGCCCAAGCTGGAAACCGTCGCACCGGGCAGCCCCGCTTCCAGCGCTTGAATCAAGGCCAGATTCGCCGAAACGGCGTCCCCAGAGGCGGGGCGGACACTGGCGGAAAAGCCCATCGGCTCCGGGCGCAAATCGCCGAGACGCCCTGCGCCCAGGGCAAAAACATCTTGCGGTTCCGGCAGCAGGCCAGCCGGCAGCATGACTTGAAGGCGCAGGCCTTTCTCCTCCGCGCCGAAGACAGCCATGCCCGCCGAGTCCCGTCCGCGGTGCTGGAGGCAGGCCGCCATGGTCAGCAGCGCCCGTCCAATCAGGGCGGACGGACTCGCGGGGTCTCGGTACAAAATGCCGGCAATGCCGCACATAGAACTTCTCCTAGAAACAAATACTATAAAAACAGAAAAACGCCTTTTCATTTTGCAGATCGCTCTTCGCGCAATCTTCAAGAAGAAAAGACGTCATCGCCTTTGTCACCGATTTTCCGGTGCAAGCCGCCGCTGGCCTGATGCTTTACTATATCTGATTTGTAAGCGAGAGTCAAGCGTTTCGCAAAAATAAAGCAGATTTTTTTTGCTAAAGTCAAACAATTACAACAAAATAATTGCTATTTGTTATATTCGCACCTGCAAAAACCAAAAACGCCTTTTCCTGATTGGCTTTGCCGTCCGGCAAGCGTTCAGGAATAGACGTCATTGTTTCTTGTGTGGATTATATCACAGGAGAACGGCAATGTCAAGATATATTTTGACACAAGGTACAATGGTTTTATGGCAAACGGTGAACTCGATGAAACGGACCGGATACTTCTGCGGGCTTTATCACGCGACAGCCGCATGGCGGCAGCGGCGCTGTCGCCGCTGGTCGGGCTGACGCGGCAGGCCGTTACGGAGCGGATGGAACGGCTGCGGCAGGACGGCGTTTTGCAGGCCTGTACGATCAGTGTCTCGCCGGAAAAACAGGGGCTGACCGTGCGGGCTTTCATTGCGATCACATTGATGCCCGCCTGTTCAGAAAAGCAGGAAGGCCATGTTCTCCACTTGCTGCGGCAAAGTCCCTGGGTGCAGGAATGTTACCGTGTGACCGGCGACGACTATTTTCAGGCCCGCATCGTGGCGCCCGATATCGCCGACATCCGGCAGCTTGTCGTGGATTTACGCGCAACCGGCGTGGTTCAAAGTACTCGCACGACTCTTGCGCTGGAAACGCTGTTTGAAAAAAGTGCGCTGGGGTATCTGGAACCTGCGGAAGATTAAGCCGCTGTCAGCTTTGTGCTGCGAGCGCTGCCCAGCGTCCAAATACTTCCCGCGCGATTTCCTGCATGGGCGCGAGATGTTCGGGAATGCCGCCTGTGATGGCGGAAGCATTCAAGCCTGCTTCAGTCAGCTCCCCGGCGAACTCTGTCGTCCAATCCCGAATAATCTCTTCAGTCACTTCCAGATGAAATTGGAACCCATAGGCAAAGCCGCCGAAGCGGAACGCCTGGCACGAAGTCAGCGCGGAGCAAGCCAGCGGAACCGCTCCGGGCGGCGACTCAAAACAGTCGCCATGCCAGTGAAACCCGGTGAAATCTTTTCGTAAGCCCTGCCAGAGTGCATCTTCGCCGGCCTCCGGGGTTAGAGACACACGATGCCAGCCAATTTCTTTTTGCGCGTTCGAACGCACGGCAGCCCCCAGCGC
This sequence comes from Capsulimonadaceae bacterium, assembly GCA_965277095.1. Classification (GTDB taxonomy): domain Bacteria; phylum Armatimonadota; class Armatimonadia; order Armatimonadales; family Capsulimonadaceae; genus JANXMY01. Next base: position 48,737 of record OZ255718.1, on the reverse strand, counting down.
GTGTGCTAAAAGCTGCCCGCCCAGGCAAACTCCCAGCGTCGGAATTCGCTGCGATACGGTTTTTGCAATCAAGCGCAGCTCTTCCGTCAGAAATGGATACTGCGCCTGATCGTGTACTCCCATCGGGCCACCCATAATAATCAAGCCCGCCGCGTCGCCAATTTCGCAAGGCACCGGATCGCCCTTGTGAGCGCAGACCGAACGATACTCCAGGCCCTTCGCGCTTAAAACGCTTTCAATTGTCCCCAGCGGCTCACACGCCGCATGTCGCAGCACCAAGATTTCCGGCATTTCGCACCTTCTTTAATCGGTATGGGGCCAGTGGACGTTTGCTTTCTCACAGCGAAATGCCCCGGTTTTCTTCAGTTTACCCGAAGAAAACCGGGGCATAAGAATTTCATGCCGGCTTACGACTTAATAGCCGCCGTTTGGACCAGCATTAACAGGGGGCCGCATATAATACGTGCCATTGCCGGGCGGAGGAGAAAGGGCTGCCCAGGCCACGTCGAACTCATAATGGGCGCGGCCAGGCTGCGGGTCGTGGATACGGACTTTGGCGGTGAAATCGTTGTCCGGGCTGGGCTGCTGAATAATGCGGACTTGCCCGCGCCCATGCCGAAACCGCAGATACGCCTGGATCGGGCCGCGCGGTAATGCGCCGAAGACCTGGGCGTTGATGTTGGATGCCTGTTTGCCAAAAACGGTATCGGTTCGTACATCATTGCCGCGAACGGAGACAATCGTAGTGTCATCGACGTCCCCGCTCCAGCGCAGATCATTTCCGCCCTGCGCTCTGGCCGGTCCGCTCAACGCTCCGAGGGCAGCCAGCAGAATTGCCGCCGTGGCGAAAGTCGTTTTAAAACTGATCATATTCATAGTGCCTCACCTATCTTTTCTTTCCATCATTCGGTTGTGGAACAGGTCACTGTTTTGGTGACACTTGCACAGACGACAAAAATGGCTGAAAAGTTCTCAGTGGGACAGTCAGCGTAAACTAGGAAAACCGGGCTGGAAGAAAAAATGTGTAAGGAAGCCGACACGCGGATTCGAACCGCGGACCTGCTGTTTACGAAACAGCTGCTCTACCACTGAGCCATGTCGGCAGATTTTGCTTGCTGCAATTGCTTTGGTATTATACCCCTGTAGAGAGTGAAAATCAAGGCCCGCAGTGTATTTATGATCTTACAATATTTCTCTCGTTTAACCAAATAAATTCGTTCTCAATCAAGAAGAGTTGGTGACGTTTAGGAAACGAGCGCCTATGGTAGTATAAGGCGGACGCCGAAATCAGGGTTTGTTTTGAGTGCCTCCTAGCAGTCTCACACTTCCCTTTTCGCCACACAATTTGGACACTGCATTTGTATTTTCTAATGCACCCATATTTCTGACAGTTGGCATGGCTTGTGCAGGATGAAAAGAGATACAGATATTTTCCGGCGCGATTTTTGCGAGAACGACAAACGGGAAAGAACAGATGACACCTTTGCTCAGACTGCCGGCTCAGGCATTGCACACTGCCGCCCCTTATCCATTGCCTTCCAACAATGCCCCAGCGCGGCGTTTGCTTGCGGCTGGACTTTGTCTTTTCACCGCAGCGTTTGTCGCGTTGGTCGTGCTATTTTACACATTTCCCGTTCGTTATGATTCCTGGTTTTACGGGCTGGACCCGCAGGGAATGCAGCAGTTCCAGGCGCATTTGGGCCTCGGCTGGATGCCGCATTCTTATTACCGTTATTATTCCCGCGCGTTTCGTCTGCTGCTGGTTTTGCTGTGGGCCGGCTACGCGCTGATTATGCTGGCCTGCTTGCGGGGTGCGAAACTGGCCGGCAGATTCATGGCGGTCACCCTGGGCCTTGCCGGGCTAATCGTTGCCCTTTTCTCACCGCCTCTGCTGTCCACCGATGCCTATGCCTATGCGTCACATGGCCGCATTTTTGTTTTGTATGCTCACAATCCTTATCTCTGGATGCCCGCCGGGCTGGTCACGATCCATGACCCAACCGCGCGCTTTCTGGTCTGGAACTGGCCGACGATCTATGGGCCTGTTTGGACCTGGCTGGAGATCGGCATCGCCGCTTTGCTGCGGCCTTTAGGAATTTGGCCGGAAATTGTCGCGTTTAAGCTGATGGGAGCTGCCGCACTCCTGACCGCGGCACTGGCAGGACGGCAGATTGCCGCGCGTTTTTCGCCGGGCCGGGAAAATCTGACTTTTCTGGCGATTGGCCTCAATCCTTTGTTTCTTTTAGAAGGCCCCGGCAGCGGCCACAATGACCTGGTTCTCATTAGTTTTCTTCTTCTGGGAGCCATGTTCTATTTCGACAACAAATATGTCGCTGCTGCGCTGTGTTTGGGATTATCCGTCGGCATCAAGCCCATTACTCTGGCCCTGCTGCCGTGGGTGCTTCTGGATTACAGCCGGGGCCGTTCCTGGAGAAAGACTTTGACGGGCATCGCGGCTGGAACCGCGCTTGTTGTGCTGCCGCTTCTGGCTTTGTTTGCTCCTTTCTGGGCCGGCCCGGCAACCATTGCCGCGATGCAGCAGCGAACACATTTTGAGCAGACCCCGGCGGAAATCGCTCGGATTTTGCAGATACACGACTGGCTGCTGGGCCACAACCTCCCGCTTCGCATTGTCTCCGTATTTACTTTTTTATATCAGGAAGCGCCGCTTATTCTGCTGTATGCGGCCCTGTCTGCCTGGGTCTGGAAATCGCAGAAGATAGGTGCCTGGCTGACCGCGTGGGCGATCTTCTCCGTAGCGTTGATGTTTCTATTTTTGAAGCCGGCTTTCCCCTGGTATATTGTCTGGTTTTGGCCGATTTGCCTGCTGCGCTGGGATCGATGGCATTTGGCCTTGTCCGCATTTTGCCTGGTTTTGTCTTTGGTCTGGGTCTGGGGGTACGCGCTGCTCTCTTTCCACGGCGATCCTACCGAGCATCATTGGATTCGGATGGGCAGCCTCCCGGCTGCGAATGCCTCCGTGCAGAAGCCGAAACTGCTGCAACTGAAGCTCTAAAATCAGCACTAAACGACGCGGTCAGCGTCCAGTTTATAAAGCTCGATATTAATCAAATCTTCCCACAGATAATGCGTCCATACCGAGACATTGTAGCCCTTCACGGGCTTGGCGATGATGAAATCCTCCGTGACCTGGGTGGAACTGGGGGCATTTTTCAGAGAATACACGGAAGGGTCGCTGGCAACCACAAATCCCGGCGGCCCACTTCCCTCGCCATTCTGGTTTTTGTCCATGCCGTTGAAACAAAAAACCAGATGATGCCCTTGCGGGGCGACGAATGTGCCGCCTTGCAGCCAGCCTTTGTCCCGGCATAGCTTTTTCCACCGTTCCGCTTTTTCCATCGTTTTCCTCGTTTCCCTCAGAGTTTAATTGTCGCCGCATTTTACCCAAATCCCGTCGGCATTGTCGCGGAGCGAGATGTTCCGAGGCAAAAATTGAGGAATGAGCCAAAGAACGCTGCGAAGATGCTCGGTGGCCTGCGACGTCGTCCACACGCTTTCTCCCTGCGTCAAAGCCATCGGCAGAACCCATTGATCGGCCAGATGTTCGTCACAGACCGCGCCCGTGTTCCACCAGGTCAGAAAATCGGCACAGGCCTCGGCGGCGACCGTCTCAACAAGCTTGCCGCGCTCGCCAATCGCCGAGAAACCGGCCGGCCCCCCGTCGCACTCGGCAATAAGAGTGATTGCGGCTCCCTGCCCCGGTGATGTCATTTCTCGCGTTTCCACGATCAATTTTGCTGCCAGTCCGCCAAGATTTTCCCGCACTGCCGCCGCGCCCCGTTCGCCGACAGTCCGGGGCAGGCCTGCCGTGACGATGATGGCGGTGACTGAGCGCATTTGTCCGCGCCTGCTGGCAACAGCCGGACTCAGGGCAGAGCAGGGCGCAATTTCCAGCACAAGTTTTCCGCCGCCTTTCGGGAAGAAGCCCGCGGTCGGCGTGGACGACCTCACGTCTAGCCCCTGACGCCGCAGCGCCGCCAGATAAACACGTTCCAAATAATCGGCTGTCGGGGCAAACGGGACATGGGTTCCCCCGGTAATGGTCACGCGCGACGGCGCATCAGCAAGCGCCAGCGGCAGCAGCACCGTTTGCGCGACCAGAGTTGCCGCCCCTGCCGTGCCAATGGCAAAATGGTATTCGCCGGGTACGGCCCGGCACTGCGGCGCAAACCGCAGCGCCCCGGAACCGATTTCCGCACCGCCCGTCCGCGCCGCGCTGATGGCCGCCGCCGCCTGCACCGCCGCCAGATGCTGCGCTTTCAAGCCCGGCTTGCTGCGCCCGGCCCGAATATTGACAATCTCTACGGGCCGCCCGGTCACTACGGAAAGCGACAGGCTCGTCCGTAAAATCTGCCCGCCACCCTCCCCGTAGGAGCCATCTATTTGTAATGCTGTTTCCATGATTGTTTTTCAAAAGATTAACGCTCGGAACCCACCCGGCGGACAAGTCTGCCGGGTGGGATGCCTCAGTCTTTGTATGGGTCCTGTTCATTCTCCCCGGCCATGGCGACCCCCAGCGGAGTCAGGGTGTGAAGGATACGCACCGACTTGGCGTGCTGCGCCAGCACGTCCGGCAGACGCTTGTAGCAATGCGGCGACTCATCCGTGCCGGCCCCGCGCAGCTCCACATGCTTTTCGCGCAGCCAGGCGTTCATCATCTCGCGCGAAACTGCGCCGGGGCTGATCACCGCATGAGTGCGATAGTTGATTTTGCCCCGTGCCGCCGTGCGGCTCATCACCCGGCCTGCGCCGTGAACCGTGGAATACAGCGCGTCTTTGCCTTCGGCGGACTCCACACCCTCCAAAATGACCGAGATGTCGCCCATGGAGCCGCCGACAAATCCCTTCTGTCCGGGAAACGCCGGGGTTGCCCCCTTGCGAACGACCCAGAGATCACGGCCCGCGTGCCGCTCCTGCCAGGCGAAGTTGTGGTGGTTATGCACTTCTTCCAGGATGTTCGCGCCGAGCAGCCGGGCCACTTCCGCGCAGACCCAGTCACGGCCCGCGTAAGCGTAGCGCCCGGCCAGCGCCATGCAGGCCAGGTAGTCGCTGCCCAGCGGCGAATCTACATCAATCACCAGCGGGTCAACGTCCATGCCGTCTTTGGCTCCGCCTTCTTTCAAAAAGTGCGTCGCCGTTTTGTGGCCCAGGCCGCGCGAGCCGAAGTGCGCCCCGATCCAGACCCGGTCCTGCTCATCGGCAAACAAATCGACGTAATGGTTGCCTGAGCCGATGGTTCCGAGCTGATTATGCGCCATTTGCTTCATCGACTTCATCGGGCGCAGTTTCCAGGTCTCGTCGTCAAACAAGTCGTGGTCAACGCGCGTGTCATTGGTGCGCCCGATGCCGAATTCCAGGCCCTTCCAGACAGCGTCCATAATCGTTTTGATATTCGCGCGGACTTCCGATGCCGGCATATCCGTCCGCACGGCCTTGTTGCCGCAGTTATGCGCCACGATGCCTTCCGCGAAGAAGCAGTGTGCCGAATCGGCGGTCGCAATGTCGTAAACAGGCATTGCCCCTGCCTCGGAAATTCTCTGAACGGGAACCCAGCAGATTTCGCCTGTGGTTTCTGCTGCAAAGGTTTTCCCGCGTTCGCGCCGCAGCGTTCCCCGGTCATCATAAATCGCATGATGAACAAACCCGGCGGAAACGCCATATTTTTCTGCGACGGTCGCCTGCACCTTTTTCCAATGCTGTCCATTCAGATACAGGGATTTCGCTTCGCGCCGTGCGGATTCTCGATTTTCCTGATGCGCGGTCCAAGTCCAGAAAATGCTTGCGACATCCGCCGCCCGTTTGCGCTTTTTTTGTGCGTAGCAAAAGCCGATTTCCTCGAAAAAGCGCACCTGCTCACTCAGCCCGCCAACAATTTGCATCACATAATCTCGGCGCACTCCGCGCGGCGGTCCGCTAGGCGCAAGCGTCAGGCTGTAGCACAGCGATTCGAGCAGCCTTCCAATAAACCGGAGCGCATTGTCATTTTCACCCGCCTGCTTGATTTGCAAGTTCGGAATGACACTTTTCTGCGGGCGCGGCGTCATGCACTCCGCGCTGGCAAAGCCTGATAAGAATTGGGCCCGCACCCACGCCGGCAGGGCAAACAGCCAGGGCATCGGTGTTTCCTCCCAGGCTTTCCGGCCCCTGGGCGCACCCAGCAGCACAAACAAGGCATTAAGAGTGGTAGAGTTGACGCGCACCTGAATTTCGTCCAGATAACCGGGCTTACGAGATCGCGTATAGGTACGCGCCTCAAATCCGAGCGTGGCAAAGTCACGGGAAATTGCGGCAGCGTCTGCCGTATCTGTTGTATACACACCGATATATTTGCCGGACTGTGCGACATGCCCATCCCCGCAGACCACGCCGAGAAGCCTCGCTAGAGCGGCCAAACGCGCCGCGTCATACCCCAGCAGCAAAGCCTGGTCAACAAGAGTTTCGCAAACATTTCCGTCTCGCAGAACGCGCGGAGCCGCCTGCTCGTAAGGCAGACCGATATAAATGGGGCAGGCGACTTTCTCCCCGGAAGAAAGTTCTCCAGCGGCTTTCCAGCCGGTTTGAGTCAGGATTTGATGATCTGCGGTGAGCGTCAATGTCCGCGTGTTTGCCAGAGTCAGACGCAGGCAGGGCTTGACTCCGGTTGCCATTTGCCCGCCATGGCCTGCCACAGGCCGGACGTGTTCGCCGTCCCAGCAGACAATCGCTGTGCTGGAAAGTACCTCTTCAATGGGCAGCGTGTAAGCGTTATGGGTGGTGATGCGACTCCCGGCGGCTACGCAGGCGATGTCGAAGCCGACGCCGGACGGGCTGATTTTGCCTTCGTAGGCCACGACCCCCCCAATGGGCACGGCGTAGCCGACATGGTTGTCGGCCATCAGCGCCACATGCGACGCGGTCTTCGCGCAGGTTTTGATCTGGGCCAGCGTGCGCTCGTCCGCCCCGCCCCAGATCGGGATTCCGTCTACAAATTCCATTGTCTTCTCCTTCGTTTGTTTCCGTCCGTGATGCCGTCTGACGGGATCGAACCGCCGACGCGAGGCTTTTCAAGCCTCCGCTCTACCTACTGAGCTAAGACGGCATTTTTGTCTTGCAAAAATTGCAATAGGGGTACGCAGACTTGAACTGCGATGCTCCGGGTAAAAGCCGGAACCGTTAGCCATTACGGACATACCCCCCTGATCTGCCACACAAAGAAAAAGGCCCCTGGCTATGCGCCGGGGGCCGATTGCTTGCTTCTTGTTTTCCGTGAAGGTGTTTAATAACACCTCTCGAAATCAGCAGAAGCGGGCGCAATCGGCGGCGCGGGATAACCGTTTTTGTCAAATTGATTCACAAAATTGCCCCGATCACTCCGTCGGGTGACAAGGCGCGGCGCGGCAGCAGGCGCCCCGGAAGAATGTGTCCCGGTGCCGGCCAGCAAGCCTATCAAGTTGTTTCTGCGAGTAATCATAGCTGCGGGGGAGAGAATACCTGCCATTTTCGCCTTTGTCAAGGCTTGCGCGAAAATTTCACGAAAAGCCGGTGCAGATACGGTAAAATGAAGGCGTGAAATCCAACATTTTTGTCCGCCGCGCCCTCCTTTGCGCCGCCTTGTTCTGCACTATCTTTTCCCTCAACCCGACTTTGGCCGCCCCGCCGACTCTGGCTCAAATCATCGCCCGGCATCGGGCGGCCATGGAAACGCCGGACGCCGCGCAGGACGTGGCGGCCCGCGAGATCGTTTATGCGATCAGCGCGGGCGGGCTGACGGGAACTATGGCGACTTACGAAGCGCCGCCGCATCAGACCCGAACGGAGCTTGTGCTGGGGCCGCTTTCGATGATCACGGGCAGCAATGGCGTTGTCAACTGGGAGCAGGACGGCAGCGGTGCTGTCCGCGTACTGGGCGGTGAGGAACTGGCGGAAAACCAGGCCGACACGTCATTTTCATTGGAAAGCTACGATCCATTCAAAAAAGGCGCGGCGGGAACCGTCACGCTTCGGCCAAAGCGCGACCCGGAAACCGGCTGCTACGTGCTGGATGTCCAGCCGAAAGGCGGGACGCAGCAGACTGTTTTTCTTGATCCCAAAACATGGCTGGTGCGAAAGTTTATTGAGCGCAAAGGCGGCATTGCAGGAACTATCACCATTGCTGCCTACCAGACATTTCTGGGCGAGAAAATCCCCGTGCGCCTGAAAATTCAATATGGCGGTCTGCCGCTGGCAATTGACGCCGATTTACAAAAGGCGGTGCGCCTGCCGGAGGTAGCCGACACGCTGTTTTCCCCGCCGAATCTGCCAAAAGATTGGGAATTCCTGGCGAGCGGCACCCAGACAGAGGTGACCCTGCCGTTCACCTTGGATTCGGGTGAAATAATCCTGCCGGTCAGCGTGAACGGGCGTCCGCTGCATTTGCTTCTGGACAGCGGGGCAGGCGGCTCATTCGTCACGGCGCAGGCGGCCCAGGCGGCGGGCCTCTCCGCACAGGGCGACTTGCAGGCCCTGGGCTACGGCGGCGCATCCGCAACCGGTATTGCCACCGCGGCGACGATTGAAGTGGCTCATGACGTCCGCCTCCATCATCAGTCCCTGGTCGTGATTAAGGACCCGAATGTCGCCAAGCTTCTGAGTGACCGGGGCCATGTTGACGGCGCACTCGGCTATGAGTTATTCGCCCGCTTCCGGGTGCGCGTGGATTACGCCCGCCGGCTGCTGACCCTCACCGATCCCAGTGCGCCGCCGTCGCCCATGCCTGATGCGATTACGCTGCCCCTGAAACTGGAAAATCGGATGCCGACAGTGCAGGCGTCGGTGGATAATCGCCCGCTGGCCCGCTTTCTGGTAGACACCGGCGATGCCGGTGCAATTCATCTTTACTCCCAGTACGCACAGGCTCACGGCCTGCTGCCGCGCAAAGGCGACCCCCTGGCACAAACTCGGCTTGGCCTCGGTGTGGGCGGTACGCTGTCCGAAACACTCACGCCCGGCCACACGCTTCATCTTGGCGCGGCCAGCGTTCCCGATTTATCGCTGGCAACCATGACCGGGCCGGGCATCACGCGCGTTTCCACGCTGGCCGGTGGCCTCGGCAGCCTGGCCCTGCGGGCCTTTGCCGTGACGTTTGATTACCGGCATGGGGTTATGCAATTGGAACCGGTCGGGTCGCCGCTTGCTGCGCCTTCTGATCTTGCCGCGCCTTTAGACAAAATCGGGGGCGCGGCAACGCCAGAGGGCGCGGCAAGCAGCGCCCCTACTCTTATGACTCTGAACACGCTGCTGCAAAAGCATCTGGAAGCGCTGGGCGGCAGCGAAGCCGTCTCGGCGATCCAGAATACAAAAATGGTTTCCGACGTGCTGACCGGCGGCATTCATGGCACGATCACGACCATTTATGCTGCGCCGGATAAAGAATATGAGGAAGACAAACTTGGCATCTTGAACATCATGCAGGGCTACGACGGCAAAGCCGCCTGGCAGCGCGACACCAACGGCAATGTTCGCCCGCTGGCCGGCGAAGAGCTTAAAGACCTGCGCGTCCAACTGTTTTTTGACACGAATTCCTATGTGCTCCCCGGACGTATCCCCGGCAAGGAGACATTACGGCCCGATCCCGAGCCGGACACGGGAAATTACATTGTAGATGCCCTGCCCGAGGGAGGCAAGCAGACCACGCTGTTTTTTGACCCAAAAACCTGGCTGATCGTTAAAGAGCAGCATCTGGATGATGATGTTGTCGCCACGACCTCTTTCAGCGACTACCGAACGGTGGATGGAGTTCGGTTTCCGTTTCAGCAAGTCACGACCAATGGCACGGCCCGCTATGATATTACAGGAACCGTCACGAAAATTGAAAACAACATTCCCCTGACACCCGGTTTATTTGCGCCGCCGCTCGGCGGAAAGCAGTATGGATTTGTACGTCCGGGCGCCACGCAGGCGACGGTTCCCTTTGACATGGAAGATGGCGAAATCGGCTTCACGGTAAATCTCAACGGGCAGCCGTCGCGCATGTTTCTGGACAGCGGGGCCAGCGGCATTGCCCTGTCGCAGCGGGTGGCAACGCGGCTTGGCCTGAAAACCAGCGGCTTTTTGGAAGCGCGCGGCTACGGGGGTTCGACCGATCTGCGGCCCATATTGATTAACCATTTTGAGGTTCCCGGCGCGGTGCAGCTCAGCGACATCGCAGCGATTGCCATTGATTTACCCGACACGCTCAACTCTTATTTTGCCAAACCGCTGGCCGGATTTGTCGGCTATGACCTGCTGGCTCATTTCGTCGTGCGGATCGATTTCCCGCGCAAGCGACTGACATTTATTGCCGCCGATGCGTTTCATCCGACACGCAGCGACGGGGTCGCGCTGCCGATTGAACTCGACAATGATGTTCCCTCCGTAGAGGCAGCTTTGGATGCGCTGCCCCCCGCCCGGTTTTTGCTGGACACCGGCGACGAAGCCGCGCTGCGCCTTTACAGTCCCTTTGTCGCCCAGAACGGCCTGGACAAAAAGTACCCACATGGCCCGATTTCCGTCGGCGGCGGCATCGGCGGCGTGTCGCGCTCCCGTGTCACGCGAATTGATTCCTTCACCATCGCGGGGACGACATTTCGCTTTCTTCCCACTGATTTTTCGCTGGACCCCAAAGGCGGTGCGTCGCTGGTCAATGCCGGGTCTCTCGGGGCGCGGCTTTTGTCGCGCTTTGTCCTCACCTTTGATTACCCGCACAACCGCGTTTTCTTCGCTCCGACCCCGGATGCGCGTGCGGCATTTGTTTCGCGCACGACGGGGCTGACCTTGATGGAAACCAAAGACCCACAGGGCCAGTCGCATGTGATCGTCGCGGAGATTGCGGCGGGTGCTCCCGCCGGTCAATCCGGCCTGAACACCTTTGATGAGGTGCTGGCAATTGACGGTCAGCGCGCCTCCGCGCTGGGACTGACCGGCGCGCGACGCCTGCTCGAACCCTCCGAGGCGCGGCAAACACATCGTCTTCTTGTCCAGTCCACGATTGGTAAGCCGCGCCTTGTCAGCGTTTTTCTTTATGATCCGCTCAAATAATGGCCGGCGCTTTTACCCGGCCATCCGCCGAACGAGAAACACCGCCAGCAGGCACTCATCCACGGAAATTTCCTCAGCATTGCCAGGAACCCGCGCCGCCAGGTCGCCGAGAATCTCTCGTGCCGCGCCCAGGTCATGCTCCGTCGGCAAAAACCGTGCCAGGTGGTTCAAACGCTTGATGCAGAGCGCGTTTTCTCCGGTCGTATACGCGATCAAAGCCCGCTTTGCCAGCGCCGAAATGCGCGCGGCGTTGGGTTCCTTAGCCTGGGCCGCACGCGCGCGGTAACGCCGCTGAATATTCAGCAGAATCTTTCCTGCGGTCTCGTCCCGCGCATACGAATCCAAAGCGAGGTAGGGATAGAACGCATCCCGCCCGCCGCCGATGCTGCCGATAGCATTTAAAATCTCTCGCCGCACCGTTGGTGACTGGCTCCGATCCAGCGCATCCCGCAAAGGGCGCGCCGCTTGCGGCAGGGCCAGCCGGCCCAGGGCATCGGCAAGCACGGCCAGATTGGCCGGTTCGCGTTCCTGCCTAAGCTGCGTGATGAGGCCAGGCAGGCTGGCCGGGTCTTCGCGCTCGGCCAGGGCGCGAATCGCTGCCGTTCGCACCGATCCATCGGGATCGCGCATCAAATGGCCCAGGATTTCGGACACGGACGGGTCGCGCAGGCGTCCCAGCGCCTCCATCGCGGCAATCTGGCGCAGCGGCGGGCCAAGCTGCGCGGCGGCGGCCAGCGCGGGCAGGGCAGCTTTGTCGCCGATCTTGCCCAGCGCGGTCGCCGCCGCGCCCATGATGCCTGAAGCCGGATCGGAAAGCTTCCGCAACAGCGGCCCGGTCGCGCGCGGGTCGCCAATCTCGCCCAGCGCTGCCGCCGCGCCTTCCCGCACCGGCAGGGAAACATCATCCAGGGCGTGAACCAATTCTTCCACGGCCAGCGGTGTTTTCAGCCGGGCCAGATTTTCCGCCGCTTCCACTCGCGCCGAAGAATTGTCGGCTTTGGCAAGTTTCTGGATGTTGGTAAACGACCCCAGCGGCTTGGACGCTTTGAGCTGTTTCAGCACGTACCCGGTCTGCCGGCTGCCGGCCTCGCGAATGGGTTTGACCAGCACCAGGGCCGCAACGCGCAGCAGTGCGGACAAAACAAAGAGAACGTGATAATTGCTGCGGATAAACCCGTGCGCGGGGAAGGCGACATGCGCCAGCGCCTCCATCAGTGCCCCGCCTGCCAGTGGAGATAGCCCGCCTGCCAGCCCGGACACGGCGGCCATTGCACTCACATAGACCGTGCGCTTGTTGGGCGGGGCCGCGCCGATCATCAAGTTGAACTGTGTCAGGCCGACACCCGCCCAGCCGATGCCGGCCAGCGTGTTCAGCACGATAATATCCAGCTTGGTCAGCGACAGATACAGCCCATGCGCCGGGTCATAGCCCCACAGGCCCGGAATGCCGTCCGGCACGGCCAATATCCACAGCAGCGGCGGAAGCAGCACCAGCCCGGAGCAGATCATCAGCAGCGGCTTGTTGCCATATTTGTCCGCCAGATACCCCCACAGCGGCATGGAAGCCAGCGATCCCAGCGTAGAAACAGCGGCCAGAAGCTGAAACGCCGTATAATCCAGCCGCAGATACTTGAGCTGGTAAACCACAAAGAACTGCCCCGCCACGGACTGCGCGACCACCATCATGGCAAAGGCGAGAAGGATGCGCTGAAAGTTGCGGTCGGCGAACGGTGCGCGGTAAAAAGCCAGCGCTTTTTCCGGCGGCTGATCGGCCTCGCGCTTTTTCTTCGGCACATCCGGGCTTTGCAGGCCCAGCCCCAGCGATCCCAGCGCAAACACCGTCGCCGCCGCGAAAATCACGGCAAAGGCCCTTGTCTGCCCCAGCCCGCCGCTTTTCGTCGCTGCGTCCAGAAAATAGCCGCCGAAAATCGGCACGAACATCCCGACCCACCCGGCAAACATGTTGCGCCGCCCGAAATACCGCCCCCGAATGTCTTCCGGGACTAAATCCGTGATCCAGGCCGTCCAAAGCGGCGCGGACACATTGGCAAACAGTGAAGACAGCAGCGTCAGCGCCAGAAATGCGCCCACCCAGAGCGCGCGGGGCAGAACAAAGGGAATGAGCAGCATCGGAACCCAGAGGGCGCGTCCGGCAAATGAAAACCACACTGCCAGCGGCTTGCGGCTGCCGTAGCGCTGGGCCAGATACGAGGAAAAAAGCTGCACCAGCCCGGCCAGCGCCGGAATGCCGCCCAGCGCCCCGATCCAAAACGGGCTGCACCCCAGCAGCAGGGCAAACCCGGTCTGGAACGCCCCCGAAGTCAGAGAAATCTGCACCGTCGCCACGCAGCCTTCCACCGTCCAGAGGCGCAGGGAACGGCGGACTTGCAGGCGCGACAGGCCAGGGGGAGTTGGTTCAGCAGATGAGATGGGTACGGACACGCCTTAACTTACGGCATTCAAATCTTTATTCCTGCCTGTTTTGTGGCAGCCGCTGTGTGTCCCGGCTTGGCGAAAGCGGTTTGTCCTAATGTGGTATACTTATCCACACATTTTCAGCGGAAAAACCCGGTGCCGGGCAGAGGAGAGAAAATTTGGCAGTCTGGAAGCGAACAGTGGCGTGCGGCGAAGTGTCGGAAACGCAGGTAGGGCAGACCGTGACCCTCAACGGCTGGGTCAACCGAAACCGGGATCAGGGCGGGATTGTGTTTTTGGACCTGCGCGACCGGACAGGCGTGGTGCAGGTCGCTGTCAATGGCAGCGATGCGCCTGAAGCGCTGGCGGCGGCGGAAAAAGTACGCGCCGAATACTGCCTGAGTGTGCGGGGCGTCGTGCGCCGCCGCCCGGAAGGCACGGAAAACCCGAATCTGGCGACGGGCGGGTACGAAGTCGCTGCCGAGAGCATTGACGTGCTGAACGCGGCCAAAACGCCGCCGTTTCCAATTGCCGAAGACAAAGATGTGGATGAGATGCTGCGGCTGAAATACCGCTACCTCGACCTGCGCCGCCCGGCCATGTACGAAAAGATGCGCCTGCGCCATGAGGCCATTCGGCTCATCCGTGAGTTTATGTACAGGCGCGGCTTTCTGGAAATTGAGACGCCCATACTCACGCGCTCGTCCCCGGAAGGGGCGCGGGATTATCTGGTTCCCTACCGCCTGGAAGCGGGCCTGTTTTACGCGCTTCCCCAGGCCCCGCAGCAGTTCAAGCAGCTTTTGATGGTCGCAGGCATGGAGCGCTATTTCCAGATCGCCAAATGTTTCCGTGATGAAGCCCAGCGGGCGGACCGCCAGCCGGAGTTTACGCAGCTTGATCTGGAAATGTCGTTTGTGGAGCAAAACGACGTGCTGGAAGTGGTCGAGTCGCTGTACTCCGAGATCATTCCGAAGATTTCTCCCAAGTCGGTCGTCACCCCGTTTACGCGGCTCACTTATGACGAGTCCCTGGCCCGCTACGGCACGGACAAGCCGGACCTGCGCTACGGACTGGAGCTTAAAGACGCCGCCCCGGTGCTGAAAGACACGCAGTTTTCCGTCTTCCAGAGCGCACTCAGCAGCGGCGGGCAAGTCAAACTGCTCCGCTACCCGCAGGGCGCGTCTTTGTCCCGCAAAGAAATTGACGACCTGACTGCGCTGGCGAAAACGATGGGCGCGAAGGGCCTGGCGTATCTGCTAGTCACGGACGAAGGCGTCAAGTCGCCCATCGCCAAGTTTCTGTCGGAAGCCGAAATTGCCGGCCTTGTCGCCCTCGCGGAAGCCGTGCCGGGCGATCTGGTGGCGTTTGTCGCCGACAAGCCCGAAACAGTGGCGAAAGTTTTAGACCGTCTGCGCCGCGAGATCGCCGTTCGGCAGCATCTGGCCGACCCGAATGTGCTGCACTTCTGCTGGGTGACAGACTTCCCCGTCTTTGAACGGGAGGAGGATGAGCAGGGCTGGACGTTCGCCCACAACCCGTTTTCCATGCCGCACCCTGAAGACCTGCCGTTTCTGGAAAGCGACCCGGCTCGCTGTCGTGCTTTCTGCTACGACCTTGTGTGCAACGGGTCGGAAGCTGCGTCCGGCTCCATTCGCATCCACAAGCGCGACATTCAGGAACGCATTTTCAAGATGCTGGGCAAAACAGATGCCCAGATTCAGGAACAGTTCGGCCACATGCTGGATGCATTTGACTACGGCGCACCCCCGCACGGCGGCATGGCCCCCGGCATCGACCGCCTGCTTATGTACCTGACCGACGACGATAATGTCCGCGAAGTGATCGCCTTTCCTAAATCCGGCGGCGGTTTTGATCCCATGATGGATGCCCCTTCGGAAGTGGAGGACAAACAATTGAAAGAACTGCATCTGACAGTAAACTATCCGCCGAAAAAAGAAGAGAAATAAACCCAAAAGAAGAGAAAATAAGCCCATCGGTGATAGGATGCAAAGGCGTTGACACTCAAAGACTATCGAAACGCGCGCGAAACACTGCCGTCTCAAATGCGGCGGTGGCACCTCACCGGAGCGGGCTTGGACGCACTGCATGAGGCGACGGTTCCCCTGCCGGAGTTCGGGCCGGATGAGCTGCTGGTGCGGCATGATGCCTGCGGCATCTGCTTTTCCGACATTAAAATCATCAATCTGGGGCCGGAGCATCCGCGTTTGCAGGGGCGGGACATGCAGGCCGCACCTGTTGTCATGGGGCATGAAGTCGCGCTGACGGTGGTCGCGGTGGGAGAGAGTCTGACTGGGCAGTTTGCCGCCGGCCAGCGGTTTATTGTGCAGGCGGATGTCTATTACCAGCGTCAAAATCTGGCGTATGGCTACCAGCTTAACGGCGGCATGGCGCAGTACGGAGTAGTGACGAAAGAAGTTTTGTCGGGCGATGAAGGCTGTTATCTGCTTCCCATCCAGGAGGGTACGGGCTATGTGGAAGCGGCACTGGTGGAACCCTGGGCCTGCGTCGTGGCCGCGTATGAGTATCCATACCGAACTGGGCTGCGCGACAAGGGCCGCCTTCTGATCGTTCACGCCGGCTTGGACGGGACGCCGGACTGTGTGCCGGAGCATCAGCCGGCTTCGGTGGTAACCGTCGCAGCGAGTGGCACAGACTTTGCCCACCTTCGGCTGGAAGGCGGCGGGTTTGATGACATCGTGGTTTACGGCACACCGGATGCTGAAACGCTAACGGCGATTATAGGCTGTCTGGGGCCGCGCGGCATTCTCAATCTGGTGATGGACAAGCCGCTGACCGGCCCGGTTCAGGTAGACGTGGGCCGGGTGCATTACGAGCAGCATCTCTTTGTTTCTGCAAACAACCCGGAGAATGCAGGCGACGCTTACACCCGCAATACGCGCTCGGAGATTTTGCCGGGCGGCAAAGTCTGGTTTGCCGGCGCGGGAGGCCCGATGGGGCAGATGCACTTGCAGCGAGCGGCCATGCGGGATCAGCCGCCCAAAACAATCGTTGTCTCTGATCGGCATGAAGACCGTCTGGAACGTGTCCATGATCGTTTCGGCAAAGCGCTGGCCGAGCGCGGCATTGAACTCATTCTTGTCAATGTCACAACCGGGGGCGACCCGGCGGCGCACGGGCCGTATGATGACATCATCAACATGGTTCCCAGTGCCAGCCTGATTGCTTCTACTCTGCCGCATCTTGCCGAAAACGGCGTTTACAACATCTTTGCGGGCGTCGCCAAAGGCGTCACGGCTGACATCGACCTCGGCACGCTCCTCGCCAAAAACCAGCGCTTGATCGGTACGTCGGGGTCCAGCATCGCTGATCTGCGGCACACGCTGGCGCTGGTGGAGGGTAAAAAACTTTCTACCAACACCAGTCTGGCCGCGATTGGCGGTCTGCGGGCCTTTCGCGACGGGCTGGCCGCCGTCAAAGCCGGGCAGTTTCCCGGTAAGACCGTCATTTTCCCCCTGATCGAAAACCTGCCGCTGCTGGCCCTGGAAGACTTGAAAACGCATTTGCCCACCGTTTACTCGAAATTGCAGAATGGCACGTTCTGGACGCAGGACGCCGAGGACGAATTACTGCGTTTGAAACTGGGGAACGAATAAATGCGTCTTGCAAACAAGTCCGCAATTGTCACCGGAGCGGCGCAGGGTCTGGGAGAAGCACTGGCCCGGCGATTGGCCGCCGAAGGCTGCGACGTGCTGCTGGCCGACATCAACCTGGACAAAGCCCGCGCCGCCGCGGACGCCATCGAGCGCGAGACGGGCCGCCGCACCGGAGCGACTCAAACCAATGTCGGCAGCGAAACCGACGCTCAGGAAATGGTCGATGAAGCCGTCCGCGCCTTCGGCAAGCTAGATATTCTGGTCGCCAATGCGGGCATTGTCCGCGCCCATGACATCACCGAAATGCCTCTGGCCGAGTGGCAGACGGTGCTGGACATCAACCTGACGGGCTACTTTCTGTGCGCCCAGGCCGCCGCGCGGGCGATGGTTCCTCATGGGAGCGGTGCAATTATCCAGATCAACTCCAAATCCGGCAAAAAAGGCTCGTTTCGCAATGCCGCCTATGCCGCATCCAAGTTCGGCGGCATCGGGCTAACGCAGAGCATGGCGCTCGATCTCGCTCCGCACAACATTCGCGTCAACGCCGTCTGCCCCGGCAATTTGTTAGACGGAACCCTCTGGCAGCAGTCCCTTCTCGATCAATACTCCAAAACGCAGGGGCTGGCCCCGGAAGAGGTGCGGGCCAAATACGAGGCGCAGGTTCCGCTCGGACGCGGCTGTACCTACGACGACGTTGCTAATGTCGTCGTTTTTCTCGCGTCGGGCGAATCCTCCTACATGACCGGCCAAGCAATCAATGTCACAGGCGGCCAGGAAATGCGCTGACCCGCTCCGTAAAAGAACAGGAACCTACCATGACACTTTCACACGCATCGGCTGTTTTTGCCGGCCTCGCGCTTTTCGCGCTCACGACATTGCTGCCGCCCGCCGCTGACGCGAAATCTGCCAAACCCGTCGGCGTCCTCAGCTACACCGTGCAGGACATCAACGGCAAATCCGTGCCGCTGTCCCGCTATGCCGGAAAAGTCCTGCTGATTGTTAATACGGCGTCGCTCTGCGGCAACACTCCCCAATATAAATCCCTGGAAGCGCTGTACGAGAAATACAAAGGCCAGGGCCTGCGAATCCTCGCCTTTCCCGCCAATGACTTCGCCCAGCAGGAACCCGGCACAAATGCCGAAATCCATCAGTTCTGTACGGCCAAATACGCCACCACTTTTGATCTGTTCAGTAAAATCTCCGTCAAGGCTCCCGATCAGGCCCCCCTGTATGCGTTTCTCACCAGCAAAGACACCGATCCGCAGTTTGGAGGCGACATTGAATGGAACTTCGCGAAATTTCTGATTGATCGCTCCGGCAAAGTTGTCGCCCGCTTCCCCGCCGGCCACGATCCTCTTTCTGCGGATGTTGTCGCGGCGGTGGAAACGGCATTAAAGAAGCCGACTCACTAACTGAATGAGGTAACATTGTCTTTCCTTTCACGGCTGAAGCTGGCGGAGCCGTTTGAAACCTGGCCGCGCATGGAACTTGCCGCCGAACAGCGGTATTGGGACGGGCTGACATTAGCTCTCGCCAATACTGGCAATGAGAATGTCAGCATTTATTTGTTCGGTTATGTTGCTGAGATGCTTCTGAAAACAGCATATTTCCAGGTAATTCAGCTTCCTCGGAGTGACAATATTGTATCATCTCTTAAAGAGGCACAAAAAAATGCTTTTTGGCTTGGTGGTAATCTGCACAACTTACGAAGCTGGGTAAATCTACTGAATGAAGTACGCGCTTTTCAAGGTATTCCCTGGCATCCTGTCATGGCGGCATCAATAGAGCGGCATGTATTGATCGTGGAATCGCACTGGCGGGAATCGATTCGTTACACTTCTTTTCCCGCGACCGCTACTGAATTGGAAGAGGTGTTTACGAGTGTGGATTGGCTGCGTGCCAACTCGGAAATCCTGTGGAGATAACTATGCCTTACAAATTAATTATCCCGGAAGAACCAAAGCTTGATAGTGCCTTTGTCGAAGCCATCGCGCGGGAATTACGCGAAGAAAGAAGGGAGGGGGCCGAGGATGCCCCTTATATCATCGAAGAGAAAATCCTCCGCAGCCATCGTATTCATGTAACCGTTATCTGGGATCGGTGGGGTCAAGTCAGCCCGGAAGAACGAAGCCGCATTATTATGGAGGCTTACGAAACAGTGCGCGGCGAAGGCACCTTTTTGACGCTTACTAGCGCATTGGGACTGACTCACGCGGAGGCAAAGAAGCTTGGAGTTGAGAACGGGCTTATTTATGCCGCGTGAATGATGAATCATTCAATTCCCCGCCGGCCACGATCCCCTTTCGCCGGATGTCGTCGCGGCGTTGGAGACGGCATTAAAAAAGCCTGCTCGCTGAAATTATGGACGAACAAACGCTGGTAAAACTGGTTCATGCGCGCGTCCGTCAAATTCCGCCGGGGCAGGTGATGTCTTACGGGCAGGTCGGGGATGAAGTCGGCTGCTCGGCGCGGGAGGCGGGGTGGGCGATGAATCAGGCCCTGGGCGACCAGGTTCCCTGGCAGCGCGTGGTCGGCAGTGACGGCTTCCTGCGGATCGGGCGGCGGTCTGCCGAGTTGATGCAAACGCAGCGTGGCCTGCTGGAAGCGGAAGGCATCACATTCAAAGCCAATGGCTGCGTGGACATGGCGAAGCATCAGTCCGGCGTGATTGGCAAAAAGTCGGAACCGCTGGATTTGGGGATATAAAGAGAGCCATGAAAATCCATGACATCAGTTTGACGGTCTCGGAGAAGACCGTGACGTGGGAAAATACCGAGCAGGGCTTTTCCAAACGCTGGGCGGCGCAACTCGGCCAGCCCGGCGCAGTATGTAATCTGTCGGTGCTGACTGATGGAACACATACCGGGACCCATTTGGACGCGCCGCTGCATTTTGTGGCGAAAGGCAAAAGCGTGGAAGCGCTGGATGTCAACATTCTGGTTGGTCCGGCACAGGTCGTGGAAATTTTTGGGCGCGATCAAGTCACGTCGGCGGATTTGGAGGGCGCAGGCATCACGCCGGGAACGGAGCGCATCCTGCTCAAGACGGACAACACGCGGCTGAAGCGCAAGGAAGATGCCGTGTTTCACAAAGATTATGTGGGGCTGGCTCCAAGCGGGGCAAACTGGCTGGTCAATCACGGCGTGCGCCTGATCGGGATTGACTATCTTTCAATCGGGCCTTATGGCCCGGTCAACCTAGAAACGCATACGATTGTGCTGGGGGCGGGCATGGTCGTTGTAGAAACGCTGGTGCTGGACGACATCGCGCCGGGCCGTTATACGCTGGTGGCTTTGCCGCCAAAGTTTCAAGGTCTGGAAGGCAGTCCCTGCCGCGCCTTGCTGCTGGAAGGAGAATGGAAATGAGCCTGGAACATTCGTCGGAGATTTCACTGCGGGAGATCGATACGGAGCATCTGGAAAATGTAGAGGCCAACCGGGAGGCAGTTGAGTTTCAGGTGCGGCTGTCCGCTGTGCCTTCAGATGTCTGGCAGCAGGAGTTTGACCAGGCTTACCAGCATCTGCCGCATCCGATCAAGCCGCCGGTGCGACTGGAAGGTGACAGCCTGCATATCATTTATCTGCCCCTGTATGCCGGTGAGCTGCAAGCTTATTTTAATTTTCTGGCCCAGATCACTGCTATTTCCAACAAGGAAGCGCGTGTGACGGAAGAGATGCACACGTCGAGTGAGCAGGAAAAGCAGAAAAGGGAGTTCCGCGAGGCGCTGCGCGGGATCGAATTGCCAAAAAGTTAGTCCGCATATTCCATGACGTGGTTTTTGTCGCGCACCATCACACTGGAAATTTCTTCGGCAAGCAGGATCGTCAGGCTGCTGCCGCTGTTGAAATCCAAAGTCAGCGTTGTGGGGTCCTGGCGCACATCCGCGACTGTGCCGCCTGTCGCGGCGCTGTTGGACGACCCGGTGGTTTGCACGGTCATCTGGGAGCCGTCGCTGAATGAAACCGTGAGTACATTGCCGGAGTTGGACGTACCGGCGATGGTGCGTCCTTTAAGCAAAGCGGTGAGTTTGTGGTTACTTGCCATGATTGCGTTGTTTATTGCCCTTTCGCGGCGACATAGCCTTGCGCCTCGGCGGCAGCTACAGAAAGATACTCGCCCTGCTTTGTATGGCCGTAATAGGGAGAGCCGGGGCGGAAATACTTGCCGGACTTGAGATTCACCCACACCTGCCCGCCGGTATCGAGGGGCGGCGTAGCAGCCTCACCCGGCGATGATTGCTGCCGCCTGGCATAAGTGCGTCCATAGTGACGCTTTCCGCGTCCATTCCCGGCAGCCGCCTCGGACAAAGGCTGATCGGTATGAAAGTACTTTTTGTACGCCGCAATCCAGTCTGTCGCGATGTCGTGCTGCGCGGCTGCTAAATCCACTTTGCCGCTGCACACTTCGTCGTGCATCTCATTTTCCAAAGCGTCTTTGACATGCGCGTTCCAGGGCTGCGTTCGGTATGACTGCGGCCAGAGATTTTTGATGGAGTTCGAGCCGCCAAGTTCCAGGCTGATCAAATGATCCACTTCATAATCGCCCGGCTTGTGCTGCGTGATGCCGTACTCAGCATAAACCTGCCGCTTGACATCTATCGGAACATTGCGAACTTTCTTGGTGTAGCCGGGAACGCTGATGTCATCGCGCGTCACCGGCAGGGTCGCCCCTGGCGTCAGGGCCGGGTCCGGCAGCAGGGGCGCATTTCCCTGGCCGGGCGGCGTAGAAGTGGAAACATACTGCGGGGGGGCGGCTATCCCCGGCTGGGAAGAGCGGCAGCCGACGCCGATCAAGGTCAGGGCGAGACCTGCCGGAATAAAGGCTTTGGAAATGTGATTCATCGCTCCGCCTGCGGCCAGTCCGGGTTCGCGCCGAAGCGAATGGGGTCTATCGCATCACGCCCGACGCCCTTTTCATAAGTGATGATTTTGTCATGCAGACGCATGACGCTGCGCTCTGCCTCGCCAGGGTCAAACACGTCCCACAGCGCCGTCAAGCGCATGACACCCTGATCGTCCGGGATTTGCTTGCTGCGTTTGAGGCCGTTGTCCAGCGCCTTGCGGCCCGCGACCGTCATGTTTTCCAGCACCGGGGCAATCACATCACGCTGAAACTCTTTGGGGCCGTAAACTCCCGTCCGGTAAATGGTTTCGGCGACGGTCTCCCAATTTGGAATGATGTTCTGCGCGGGCATGGCAAAGTGGGTAATCACGTCGTGGATCGCCTGCAAGGTATCTTCGGGGAAGTAATACAAAAACAGACGCGCACCTTCCAGAAAGAACGCATAATGCGCGGCCTCGTCGACCGCCAGCAGGGTGCAGGCACGGGCCAAAACCGGGTCGGCAGCATTGGCGTTCACAGGTCGATCCGATTCGCCGCGCGCGATTTTGGCAAAGTTGAGGTAGTTAATCTGCGTAGCCCGCTCCTGAAAAACGGTGTAAAGCATCATATGAAGCGGATCATCCCAGGGCAGAGTCCAATGGTTGTTGCGAAGCTGCCACTTGTAATGCTCAATCGCTTCCGGGGTGCGCCCGCGCGAAAACAGCAAGGCATTCTCCCAGGTGTTCGCGTGCCGCTCTTCTTCCGCGCCCCAGCGTAGCTGGAAATTGGAGCGTCCACTGCTTTGCCGCACGATTTGGAGAATCTCGCTGGTATAATCCGGCGTATACTGCTCCACCGCAAAGAAGCCTTCAATGAGCTGGATGGTGTCCGCCGAGTGATCTTGCCGCATATCTCGCCAGGCAAAATCCGCATCGGGATTCCAGTTCCGCATTTGCTGGGAGCGGGCGACGTACCAGCGGTACAGGCCGAGAATGGCCCGCTCGACCAGCCGTTCGCGCGCGGCGCGGCTAAGAAGTGTCACCGGAACGTCCGTCGGCGCATCGTCCAGAAAATCCGGGGGTGAAATATGTTCGTATCGCTGGCTGCCATTGCCGGAAAGCGTGTTGACGGTCATAACTGCCTTTTCTAAATCCTTTGCTTCTCATTCCTGTGTGGGAGCGTTGATATTCAACAAGCAATAATACCCGGTACAGGCCGATTTCCGCACATTAATTGGCCGTTCGCACGCGGTTTCACAAAAAACGTCTTGATGCGGTATGCTAAGAAGAAAGGAAACAAATACGATGATGCAGTCAGGGCTGTTCGGGCGATTGGTTCTGGCAATACTCTGGGCAGCGGTGGGACTATCCGCCGCCTGCTCTGCCCCGGCGGCTCCGGGAACAAGCGCGGCGCGGGTGACGGAAGCGGCAGGCGGTTTGCGGGGAATCCGAATGGTCGCAGACGACAGCCCGACCGGACAGAAGCTTCAGCAGGTCTTTTGTTTGTTTTCAGGGCGCGGCACTACCAGATTCGTTGTCACGGCTTCTACACTTGCATCCGAGAGGGTAAAGTACGGCAGCGCCATTGACAGGGCGATGAAAACATTCACAATCAAATGACCTACGCCGTGTTCCTGCTGGTCTTTCTGGGCCTTCCCATTTTGCTGCTTGCACCAGGCGTTCGGCGTCAGTGGAAAGCGCGGCAGGGATGGGCCTGTGCGGCAGTCTGCGGCTTGGCATTTGCGTATACGTCGCCCTGGGATAACCACGCAGCGAAAACGAAGCTTTGGACATTTGACCCCGTGTTCGCTCCCACGAGCCATTTCGTGCTGTATCTGCCCTGGGAGGAATATGCGTTTTACTTCGCGCAGGGCATTTTTCTTTGCCTGCTCGTCACGCTTTTGGCGCGTTTTGTGGGGCCGTCTTCTGGAAAGCGCGACCTGTGAGACACGCGGCTTATCTCAGCTACGAATTGTGGTGGGCCTTGCCGGTGATCGCCGTGCAGTGGGCTGTCGCCGCGCGTGAGCTGTGGCGCTGGCGGCGGCTGCTCGTCGTGAGCGTGGTTCTCGCCACGGCTTATTTGGGAGCCTGCGATGCCTTCGCCCTGGGACATGGCATCTGGCGGGTTGACCCGGCCCGTGTGCTGGGCATTTATGCCGGGCCGCTGCCCCTGGAAGAGCTTGTCTTTTATTTTGTCACCAACCTCATGGCCGCGCAGGGGTTTGTGATGATTGCGGGTTATTTACGTGAACGGAGGAGTAAGAATGACTCTGGAAACTGCTGAAACCCAGTCGCTGTTTGCCGATAAACAGGCGATTCTGAAAACGCTGGAAAAACTGAATATAGAAATTGGATTTATCCCTGTGACTGGAGCCACTGCCGAACATGCGCGAGAACTAATGGCCGCACAGGGTATACGAGCAGAAGATAATTCGGCCTCCAGAGAAATGATTGCTTTGCGCTACCCTGAGGAGGGAAAGTAGCGTATGACGATTGTTTTATGGGATGCCAGCGGCCTGGTCAAACGATATTTCCGCGAGGCTGGCAGCGAAGTGGTGGATGCCATTTATCATGCGGGCGCTGTCGCTCCGATGTCAGTTACTTTCTGGGGCTATGCCGAATGTTTTGCGATTCTGCGCCGCAAATATAACGGCAGTCTTATCAGCGCCGAAGCATATTCTGAAACAGTGACAGCACTTCAGCAAGAAGTTCTGCTTGCCGAAGAATTCAAATTGTTGACTATTAATGATGATCGAGTACTGGCGGGGCTAAGTTTCGTGGTGCGGCACAATTTAAATTCCAATGATGCGGCAATCTTGGCAACATATTTGCGCTATCAGAGCAGCCTGCCGCCGGGGAGTTCGCTCTGCCTGCTGGTAACGGCGGATCAGCGGCTGATGCGGGCTTCTGAAGCGGAAGGATTGGCGGCGCTGAACCCGGAGCGTGTGTCGCCGGCAGAAGTAATTACGCTGCTTATGAGGAATGTATGAACCAGACAAACGCGGCGATTGAAACGGCGCATCTGCGGAAAGAATACGGCGGCGCAGTGGGGCGGCCCGCATTTACGGCGGTGCAGGACCTGTCACTGACGGTGCCGCGCGGGCAGGTGTTCGGCTTGCTGGGACCAAACGGCGCGGGCAAAACAACGACAATCAATATGCTTCTGGGCAATATCAAGCCGACGGCGGGGCAGGCCAGCCTGCTGGGGCAGCCGGTAGGTAATCAAGACGCGCGGGCGCGCCTGGGATTTCTGCCGGAAAAGTTTCAGTTCCATGAGTTTCTCACCGCCGAAGAATTTTTGGACCTGCATGGGCGGCTGTACGGCATGAGCAGTGCGGCGCGGAAAAAGCGCATTCCCGAAGTTTTAGAGCAGGTGGGCCTGATTGCGCGGCGCAAAAGCCGCCTGGGTGAGTTTTCCAAAGGAATGCAGCAGCGGGTCGGGCTGGCGCAGGCCATTTTGAATGATCCCGATCTGGTCATTTTGGACGAGCCGACCAGTGCGCTGGACCCGCTGGGGCGTCGGGAAGTGCGCGAGATTGTGGCCGGGTTAAAAGCCGCCGGCAAAACGGTACTGCTGAACTCGCACCTGCTGTCCGAAATTGAGATGTCCTGCGACCAGGTCGCAATTTTAAAGGCCGGACAGGTCGTTCGGCAGGGAAAAATTGATGACCTGCTGGCCGCGCCGACCGTGGTGAAAATGCGCGTGCAGGCTCAATCGCCGGGTCTTCTTCGCGCCCTGGAAACGCTGTCGCGAACCGTGGAAATTCAGGGCGAGGAAATCTCCGCGACGATCAGCGAAGAAGGCGCGATTCCTGATCTCGCGGCAGCCGTGGTCGGACATGGCGGGCGGCTGCTGTCTCTGGTTCCCCTGCGCGAAACACTGGAAGACCTGTTTATTCGGGTCGTGGAGAAAAATGATCCATGATCCGAGGCATTTTCATTCTGGCCGGGCTGACAATCAAAGAAGCCATTCGGCGGCGGGTCTTTCTGGCGGCCCTTATCATTTCCGCGCTGTATGTCGGCTTTGCGTTTTTACCGCTGCATATCCGAACTGGCTTTTTGGTGGGATTGGACATGGGGATGGCGCGCAACAACACGGGGCGCATTTTTGCCTGGCTGGGCTGCGGAACCATCAAGTTTTTTGGGGCCGTGCTTGCGGTGGCGCTGTCGGCAGGCGCCATCACATCGGAAATTGACCGGGGCGTACTGTCGGTGATCGTGCCAAAGCCGATTCCGCGCGCGGCCATTTACACTGGCAAATGGCTTGGAATCAACTGCTTGCTCGCGATGTGCGTCGCCGGATGGGGGGCGCTGCTGGCCTTTGCGATCTGGCATCAAACGGGAACGTACCACCCGCGCATCTGGGGCGGTATTTTGGCGGCGGGCTTGTTTCCGCTGCTTTTTACGACGCTGACTCTTTGCTTTTCTACGTTTGCCACCTATGCGCTTTCCTCCTCGCTGGCGCTGATTGCGGCGGGTGTGGCTTTAGGAGAGGACCTGCTGCACAGTCTGTCGCGCTGGCTGGACATTCCCCTGCTGGACACGCTGAGCCGCCTGACAGGCTATATCGTGCCATTGAGCCGGATGAACCACTGGATTTCGCGCGGGCTGGATGCCACCGGCGGCGGAGCATCGGTGTTTGGCATGGGGGCCGGCCCGCCGGGCAGCGCGGGCTTTGATTTCAGCTTGTTTATCGCCCGGCGCGATCCCACGCAAGTCGCAAGCGTCACGGGAACCTCAGAGGGGGACATGGCTTATATTCTGGTGTATATGGTCGCTTTTTTCGTCCTCGGCCTGATTTTGTTTCAGCGGCGAGATTTATGAGCATTTGAGAAAGTCATTTTTTGGGAATACTAGACCAGCGAAGCGACGAACAGAAGGGCCGGAGGTGTGTTGACGCACCTCCGGCCCTTCGTTTGTTTGGCCTGTAGGCGTTTGTTTGGCCTGTAGGCGTTTGTTTGGCCTGTAGGCGTTTGTTTGGCCTGTAGGCGTTTGTTTGGCCTGTAGGCAGATGCGCCCGCAAATAGCAGGTCAAAAAACCGATAATGAATTGTTTGTTTCCTGCCGAAATAATACCAATACTTCGCGGAACAGGGAATCAACACACTTCCTATGCGTCATTCTGCTTTTCCTCTCACAGCTATTATCGCTTTTCTGTCTTTCGGCCTGTTCGGGTACGGGATATTTTTACATGTCTCCGAGAAGCCTCTTGCCCCGGCGGTCACTGCTCATGTCAAGCCGCCGGCTCATGCGCGCCAGGCGCACCCCAAAGCAGCCAAGCCTGTGCCGGGCAGCCCTGTCGCCGATCCGGCGTTTACAGCAATGGCGCTGGGGGGCGGCGGCCTTTTGCTGTCTGCACTTGCCGCTCTCGGCCTGGCCCGGTCCGTGCGCGCGTCTCAGTTTGACACCGCGCAGTCTTTTCTGAAGGAAGAGCGCAAAGCCTGGGAAAAGAAGCAGGCCGTTTACGATGCTCAGCGCGACCAGCTCATCGCAGAGCTTCAGGAGGCGCAGCACAAAAAAGAAGAAATGGACAGCCTGCGCCAGCACGCTTCGCGCCAGTTTCAGGAGTTTTTCCAGACGCTTCCCGTAGCCTGCTTTTGCTTTGCCGCCAGCGGCAAAATTATCCGCTGGAATGCGGCCTGCGAGGCTCTGTACGGACTTTCGGCTTCGGATGCGATGCAGACGACGGTGTGGGAAGCGGTTGTTCTGCCGGAGCAGCGCGCCGAAATGGACGCGCAGGTTCGCCGCGTTCTGGGCGGCGAATCTCTGCTGGATATGGAGCGGCAGGATCGCTGTTCCGACGGTTCCCTAGCTTTGGTTCGCTCCAGCATGGTTCCTCTCAATGATGCCGGCGGTGCGATCATCGGAGTTCTCAGCGCCAGCATCGGCATGAATGCTGTGCGGCAGTCGGAAACACAGGTTTCCGTGCTGGGCGCGGCGCTGGATGACACGCGCTCCGCGATTGAAGAGGCGCGCTGCGCGCTGGAAGAGCAAAAAGCAGAAAGCGCGCGTCTTCAGGCCAGTCTCGCCGCGGCAAGTGACAGCGCGATCCCGGCTCCGCCGCCCCTGCGCGACGCCGTCACCGGGCTATGGGGCCATCGCGCATTCCACGAAAATCTGCGCGCCGAAATCGAGCGTGCCGTGCGCTATCATCACTCCCTCTCGGTGCTTCTTTTAGACCTGGATGGGTTTGGGATTTACAACAAAACACTGGGGTTTGAGGCGGGAGACCTGGCGCTGAGAAACACCGCGACGCTTCTGGAATCAAAAGTCCGCACGGTAGATGTGATCGCCCGTCTGGGAGCAGATGAATTCGCCGTCATTTTGCCTGAGACCGGCCAGGTGGGCGCGCGCATGGCCGCCGAGCGCATTCGCAGCGGCATCGCCGGGGTGGGGGAAGGTCCGACACCTTTGACCGCCTGCCTGGGTGTGACTGTTCTTTCCCCGGAAATGGCGCATTCGGACGCCCTGGTAGACTGCCTGCGCGACGCGCTGCGCGAAGCCAAATCTCTGGGCGCAGACCGCGTGGTTCAATACGGCGAGGAAACAGTCGCGCTCACTCGTGAAAGTAAAACGGCCACGCTAAATTAAACATCCGGCCTACTGCCCGACATCTCCCTGAGAGCCGATGATCTGGCGGGCTTCCATGACTTCCATCAGGCGGGCGGCATGGTTGTCGTTGATTTTCGTCACGCGATTTCCTGCCACTGCCGGGCCGCAACGAACTGCGCCAAATGCCCCACATTGGTCGTCGCGATAACCACATTCGTTGCAGCCAGCAGAAGCGTCTGCGCCGCTAGAATCACATCACCGTCTATCTCTTTCGCATCCGCCGTTGGCCTACCCTGCTGCCGCGCCTGCCCCCACAGAGTCGCGGCCAAACGCATTGCCTCAGTGGTGATCGGCAGGTATTCCATGATTGTTGTCAGTTTGTCTAGCCGGGCGATGCTGGACACTGCGTTCAATCGGCTGAGTTCCCGGCGCACTTCGTAGTCAACGATCTCCGGCAGGATAACACGGACGCCTTTCGCCAGCAAATTTGTCTGCCAGAGGCGACATGCATCCACGGCTGGAATGCCTCTGCGCCGAGCGAGTAAGCCTGTCGGACCACTGTCAAGAACAACGATTGCGCTCATGGGTAAATGATCCGATTGGATGTGTGGGCCGCGTTCATTCCTGCCTTAAATTCCTCCCACTCGGCCTGACGCCGCGCGATTTCTTCAGGATCGTCGGTTTTATCTTCCTCATCCCACTCGTGCAGCAGATCAATCACCGCCTGGTTCTTCTTCCGCTGCTCTTCGCGAGACAAAGGCGGCGGTTGTCGCTTGACCGCTTCTGCGATCATTTTATTTATGTGTTCCTGCAAAGCCGCGCCCCCAGTGGCGGTCTCGCGCGGGGCTTCTGCTTTTATTTCGGATTTCAAGTCAAGCGTGATGGCCATAATAATGCCCTTCCTACTCAGGCAACTTGCTAATGAGTTCATCTATGTCGCCAATCACTCTCGTCCACTGTCTTCGTTCCAGTGAATTTTGGGATACTGCGGTTGAATCGCTGGTATGATCGGCTATGTTACCAATGAAACCGTCTACGGCTGCCCCAGAGCCATTCCTACTGGACCACCCGTTATACCAAATATGCCTCCCATGATAGCTCCAACTTTGGTTCCTACTCCATCTAACGTAGGTGCTTGGGCACTGGTAGATGGTACAGCATTCCGACTTTTCATGCACCGGGAGCGCAGGTGGGTGGCCCGTTCACGAATTACATCAATGCTGGCCCCTTCTCCGATGTGATGCGTAATTGCTTCCAGTTGAAAATCTGCATTTTCATATGTGATGGGGTCTTCTGTCCGTTCATATTGATCCGCACGCTTATCAATCGCCTTTTGCTTCCGTTTTGTTGCTTCTTGCTGGATAATCTGTTGCTTCCGCAAACGTTCAGCTTTTTGTAACTCTTGCTCTTGATAGAGGCGATTCTGCCGCTGTTGCTCAATATCCTGCTGCCGCTGTTGCTCAATAGCCTGCCGCCGTTGTTCTTGGCGCAATACATCCGCTTGTTGCCGCATAGGTGCAAGCGTCGTTTCCTCTCGTTCCTCTGCTTTCAGCAGATCACGTTCCATTTTCTCGGTGTCGCCGATCTTCCAATTCCCAAAATTGAGTTGCGTAAGTAGCTTCTGCTGTATATTCATCTCATAGCTCAGGGCTTTGGAAAACTGTGTTAGCTGCTGGAAATCTGCCAAGTTACGCTTATCTTGTCGTAATCTGTCCCCACGCTCTCTGATTATTGTTGTCAACCTTATTTTGTCAATAATCTGCTGCTTTTTGTCGATAATCTGCTGCTGTCGTGCTTGTTCTTGTACTTGCTGTCTTTCTTTTTCTTGTAGTTGCCGTTGGTCCCGGATGTGTATCGCTTCCTCGTAAGCCACTACAAGGCCACCATCAATACTCACAACAATTTCTCCGTCCATCATACTCTTGTCACCGACATTATTTCCGTTTAGTCGCTTCGCAAGCGCTGCATCTTGGGTTACGAGCGTCACCCGCCAACCGGCAACATCATAACTTCGCATATCGCCGTTCAGGTGAACAATAGCATAGGCTTGCACATCGTTGTCTATGTCTCCGAGAATATATGTATGTTTCACAGAGGGCATTATATGCCTACGAGAGGCGTCTGCCAAGATGAAACCTGAAGCATATGGAGGAACATAGTGGCTATCCTCAGAGGCATTTTCATCATCCCAAGATGTATTAATGGCGTCCTGGACTTCTGCGACTGTTGGGCCATTCCTCATATCTTGGTCGTCCATGTCAATCCTTTCTACTGCCCCACATCTCCTTGCCCGGTGCCGAGGAAGAAGGCTTCCACGTTTTCAGGCCGGAGCAAAATCTCGCGGGGCTTGACTCCGTCCTGAGAACTGACGATCTGGCGGGCTTCCATGAACTCGACCAGGCGTGCTGCGCGGGTGTAGCCGATCTTGAACTTGCGCTGGAGGCTGGACGTCGAACACTGGCCCTGCATGACGAGCCAGCGGACGCAGGGTTCAAAGAGTTCATCACTGCTGCCGTCGTCGAAATCGTCGCCGCCCCCGCCGCTGGCGCTGGTCTCGGACGGGATCATGGTATAAACGGCTTCTTCCTGGTTCCGCAGATATTTCACCACATCTTCCGTCTCGCGCTCCCCCACGTAGCAGCCCTGGACACGCACAGGCTTGGCGGCATCAATCGGCATATACAGCATATCGCCCCGCCCAATCAGGCGGTCTGCGCCCGGCATGTCAATGATCGTGCGGCTGTCTACCTGTGTCGCCACGCTGAACGCGATGCGCGAGGAAATGTTGGCTTTAATGGTTCCCGTAATGACATCCACCGAGGGCCGCTGCGTAGCGATCACCAGATGAATTCCCGTCGCGCGGGCAAGCTGGGCCAGGCGGCAAATAGACGTTTCCACCTCCGGCCCCTGCTGCATCATCAGGTCGGCCAGTTCGTCCACCACCACGACAATAAACGGCAGCCGCTCTTCGGGCGGGACGCGCCCATTGAAGCCTTCAATGTTGCGCGTTCCGAGGCGGGCAAAGCGGTCGTAGCGCTCTTCCATTTCTTTCAAGACGCTGCGGAAAATCCCTGCGGCCTGCTTTACGTCTTTGATGACCGGCGACAGCAGATGCGGGATGCCGTCGTACAGCGACAGCTCCACGCGCTTCGGGTCAATCATCACAAACTTGACTTCACGCGGCGTAGCCCGGTAGAGAATGGAGCTGATGATGACATTCAAACAGACGCTCTTGCCCGAATTGGTGCTGCCGCCCACCAGCAGGTGTGGCATTTTGGTAAGATCGGCGTATTTAAACTCGCCCGAGACATCTTTGCCGAGTGCAAACGTCAGCTTGGAGGGCGCGTTCATAAACTCGTTGGTCGCAAGGCACTCGCGCAGGGACACCATCTGCCGGACATCGTTGGGAACTTCAATGCCGATGGCGGCTTTGCCGGGAATGGGGGCTTCCACGCGCACATCAATCGCGGCCAGCGACATGGCAAGATTGTCGGCCAGTGACACGATCTTCTTGACCAAAATCCCCGGCTCAAGCTGCACTTCGTACCGCGTGACCGTCGGCCCCATGGCGACCTGCGCGACGTTCGCGCCGATCTTGAAGTCGTTCAGCGTCTGCATCAGAACGGCTTGCTTTTCTTTCGCCGCTGCTTCCTGAATAACGGGCTTGGGCGGCGACTCATTGAGCAGTTCCAAAGGCGGCAGAACGTATTCATGCTTCGTGCCGTCGTCGCCCAGGGCGTCCGGGATGACAAGCGGCCCGGCGGGAGCTTTTGGCTTTTCGGGCATTGGCACGGGGAGGGAAACGCGCGGGACGGTGGGCAGATCGTCGGAACTGCCGCTCGCCACAGAACCCACCCGGCTCGTCTTTGGCTCGCCACCCTCCCGAAACGGGAGGGAGAAGAGATTTTCTTTCGACCTGCCCACTTCCTCCTCCCGCTGGGAGTCTGGGTGCAGCTGCGTCAGGAGTACCCGCGCTGCGGGGGAGGCGGGTTCTTTACGCGCCTGCGCCCGCTCTTTCACCGCCGCCGCACCCGCGCGGGCCGCCTGCGCCCCGGCCTTTGCGCCTTGCGTGACGGGCGCGGTGACCCGGCGGCCTCCGGCAACGGCGTGGTCAAACAAATGCAGCAGACGCATGTCTGTAGCCCAGACAATGCCGCCGATGGTGAACAGCAGCAGGAAAATATGGCTGGAAATGGGACCGAGCAGAGCGCGCAGGCCGGAGGAAAGCGCCGCACCTACCCATCCGCCCTGCGTGATGTCCGTGAACTCTGTTTCGCGGCTCGTATGGCCCAAATGCCACCAGGCAATGCCGATAACAAACAGCAGTGCGGCCCCGCCGGCAAAGTTCGCGCGGGTATGCTGTTCGCGTCCCAGAATCAGCATGATACCGACCGCCGCGAGAACCAGAGGAAAAACCCAGGCCCCGATGCCGACAATCTGCCGCAGGGCGTTCACCAGCGCATGGCCCAGCAGTCCGGCATGAGACCCCAGCACCAGGCTGACAAAAAGAATCAGGCCGAGTGCGACCAGGCCCAGCCCCCAAAGATCGTGGGCAAAGCGTTCGTTTTTCCGGGGGGGACGAGGACGCGCGATTCGAGGCGCTGCCTGCGGCGGGCGCGGCTGACGCGCGGTGGGGCGGCCTGGGGGCGATTTAACGGCCATACATCTGTTCTCCTGCTTCTTATTATAACAGAAAGTGACTCGCCGCCGCAAGCATCCGCTTTCGGGTATCATGGGCGCGTATGTCTACCCGATTGTCCATTCAATTTTTCTCGCCCTGGCTGGTGGCGCTGGCCGCGATGCTCTGGGGCAGCGACCTGCTGCTGCGGGGACGAGTCGTGCAGGCCGGCTGGGCGGCGGCAGACATTGTGCTGGCCGAGCATCTGATTCTGACGACGATTTTTGTCATTCCCTTATTTCTGGGCCGGCGGCAGCTTGCCGCACTGACACCGAGGCAGTGGGCGGCGCTGGCCTTTGTCGGCATCGGCGGCTCAGCGATTGCGACATGGCTGTACACACTGGCTTTTACGCTGGATTATTCCCGTGCGCTGACTGTGGTGCTGCTGCAAAAAACGCAGCCGGTGTTTGCGCTGCTGCTGGCGGGATGGGTGCTGGGCGAGCGGCGGTCGGGCTTGTTTTGGGCCTGGTGCGCGCTGGTGCTGGCCGGCGCGTGTCTGCTGGTGGTCGAAGACAAGGATTTCGGGCCGCACCTCCTGTCGCGTGTACGTTTAGAACAGGCGGGACTGGCAATTGCTGCTTCTGCGCTGTGGGGCGGGGCAACGGTAGCAGGACGCCCGCTGTCGGGCGTCCTGTCGCCGGCGCTGCTGTCCGGGGCCAGGTTCGCCCTGGCCCTGCCGGTTCTGGGTTTGCTGGCTCTGTTTTCCGCGCCGCCGCCTGTGGCCGCGCGCACGCCAGAAATCGTAGGAGCGCTGTTTCTCGTGGCGCTGGTTCCGGGCCTGCTGGGTATGGTCTTGTACTATTGGGGGCTGCGCGGAACGACGGCTTCTGTGGCGACTTTGGCCGAACTTTGCTACCCCCTGACCTCTCTGCTGATTGGCGTGATCTTTTTCCACACACCGATGACACTCGGGCAATGGGCCGGCCTGACGCTGCTTCTGGTGGCCGTGCTGGCCCTGGGGCGCAGGCCGGATGCAGTGCAAACTGCGGATACGCGGGCTTTCTCGCCCCGGCGGGGTATCATACGGGAACATTCCACGACAGGAGAATAAACTATGGCTGTAACCGAATACAGTTTTGATGTGGTGTCCAAAGCCGATCCGCAGGAAGTGAAAAATGCCATCGGACAGGCGCAGCGCGAGATTGAGACCCGGTTTGATTTTCGGGGCAGCATCAGCGAAATCGCCCATGACGGCAAAGACAAACTGACCCTGACTTCCGATGATGAAACGCGGCTGACGGCGCTGATTGACGTGCTGCAATCCAAGCTGATCAAACGGGGCATTGATGTACGGTTCTTGGATTACGGTAAGCTGGAGCAGGCGTCCAAAGGCACTGTGCGGCAGGTCGTGACAATTAAAAACGGTCTGCCGACGGAAACCGCCAAAAAAGTGGTGAAACTGATTAAAGACAAAGGGCTAAAAGCGAACGCCCAGATTCAAGACGAACAGGTGCGTGTGTCGGGGAAAAGCAAGGATGACTTGCAGGCCGTGATGACACTGCTCAAGGGCGCAGAATTGGACGCGCCGCTCCAGTTTACCAATTATCGTTAAGAGTGGCAAGGCAATTGGACCCGTTTAAAATTATTGGGGGCGTGCTGGTTTTGCTGGGCGTTGTCTTTCGCGCCATCAGTCTGGCATATTTTGGGCAGCGGGCCAAAGCCGTACCGGATACGAAGCAAGCACAGCAAAAGTTTGCCGCCCGCAAGCAGCGGGCCTTGGTGATTGACGCTCTCTTCGTAGCAGCGGGGTTTTATGTGCTTTTGACCCGGTGAGCAAGGATAAGATAGGAGGGCGAGGGCAAGCCCCGCCCCTACGGAACCTGCCTTTTCGTGAACGTGTGCTTTTCTTGAGTCGCGGAGCGATTTTTTCTTTCCCCGACAGTAGCCCGGCACTGGAAGTGCCGGGAAAGCTTTACGGGTACGTCCGCAGCAAAACTGTGGCCTTGTGCGCTTCCTGCGAGTCGCCCATTGTCAGCACTTTGCGCCAGTTCTGCCGGCCCTTGGCCCTGTTCCCCATTAAATAAAGTGTGACGCCCAGATCGGACCAGGCGGCGGCATAGTTGGGTTTCAGACGAATTGCCTGATGAAATTCCGCAATGGCGGGGCCGTGCTTGCCCTGGTCATCCAGCGCGTTTGCCAGCCGCAGATGCGCCTCCGGGCTGCCGGGTGCGGCGGCTACGGCCTTTTGATATTCGGTGAGGGCCGCATTTTGATTGCCCGCTTCCTCCAATGTCTGCGCCGATTGAAGATCGGCAGCCGCAGAAGCCAGGCTGGCAGGCTTTGGCTTACTGGCAATTTCAGGGCGCGCGACGGGCCGTGCGGCAATTTGTGGAATGGTCGCAGCACGACGCCTCGCGGCGATTCGCGCGGCCTTCGCCTGCTGCGCGGCCTTCGCCTGCTGCGCGGCCTTCGCCTGCTGCGCGGCCTTCGCCTGCTGCGCGGCCTTCGCCTGCTGCGCGGCCTTCGCCTGCTGCGCGGCCTTCGCCTGCTGCGCGGCCTTCGCCTGCTGCGCGGCCTTCGCCTGCTGCGCGGCCTTCGCCTGCTGCGCGGCCTTCGCCTGCTGCGCGGCCTTCGCCTGCTGCGCGGCCTTCGCCTGCTGCGCGGCCTTCGCCTGCTGCGCGGCCTTCGCCTGCTGCGCGGCCTTCGCCTGCTGCGCGGCCTTCGCCTGCTGCGCGGCCTTCGCCTGCTGCGCGGCGCTGGGTTGCCTGCTTAAATCTTTGTTGAGATATATTCGTGCGACGGTGAGATTGGGATTGCTGCGGAGCGCAGCGCGAAATTCGGCGATGGCGTCTCCGCGCCGGGCCAAAGCATCCAGCGCAATCGCCATGTTGTAATGGGCCAGGGCAAAGTCAGGCTTGAGGCGCAGCGCTTCCCCGTATTCTTTGATGGCTTCTTCGTGCTTTCCCTGGGTGTCCAGCACATTCCCCAGCGCATTGTGCGGATCGGCATTGGTGGGGTCCAGTTTGATGTCTGTCTGGTACTCCCCAATCGCTTCGTCATGCTTGCCGCTGTCGTCCAGCGCGTTGGCAAGAGAATAATGCGCGACGGCATAATCGGGCCGCAGGCGAAGTGTTTCCCGGTATTCGCCGATAGCATCCTCGCGTTTGCCTTCCGCTTCCAGCATTCGGCCCAGCATGAAATGGGCCGGGATAAAGTCAGGGCGCAGCTTGACAGCGGCCTGCATCTGGCGGATGGCTTCCGGGAACTGCTTGCGCTGGCCCAGGGCAATAGCAAAATTATAATGCGCGTCGGGATTGTCCGGGCTGAGGCGCACCGTTTCTTGAAATTCGGCCAGTGACTCGGCGGATTTGCCCTGCCTTTCCAGCACAATGCCAAGCGCGTTATGAGCATCGGCAAAACTGGGCCGCAAACGGATGGCATCCCGAAAATCAGCGGCAGCAGCATCTATCTGACCCTGCTGAAAAGCCGCAACGCCGCCTTGAAACTTCAGTGCGGCTTCATCCGGGGCAGTCTGCGCCCGAACCGATACGGGCGATACTGAAACAAAACAGACTGCAAGGAAGACGACAAATAAAATTCGGGTATACATGAACGGGCGTAATCCTGACCTTTCGCGAAACGGCGAGAAAGAGTGACTGAAAATCGCACTGCCATAGAATTGGCGAGGCACTGCGTGTTTTCCTGCTTTCCTGCCGGAGAAAATCCGGGTCCCGGGCAAGTAAGGCAATTGCAAAGGAACCCGGCTTATGGTATACTGGGAAACCTTTGGAGAGTGTCCCAAGTGACGGACAGCGTTCGGTCCGATCAGTATGCCGATGAACCATCCCTTTGCGGAACACCTGCCCTGGCGTGTGGCGGCTTTCGCAGGCCTGATGGTCGGCGCGATTAGCCTCGTTTACGGCGCGGATGTCTGGACGAGCCTGCTGCGGGTAGCGGGAGCGTTTCTGCTGTTTGCTTTGGTGGGACTGGGCCTGCGAGCTGCGCTGCAATCTGCCCTGCCGCCGGCTGCACCCGGTCGCCGCTTTGAGAGCGCGCCCTCTGAGCAGCCGGACGAACCATCCGTTTCTTCGAACGCCAATGATATAAACTCAGATACCCTGAAGTGAGACTTTAGCGCACGATGACAACTTCGCCCCCCATGCCCGACCTCTGGACTCGCTTCAAAAAGCGCAACGATCAGAAGGCGCGGGACCAGATTATCAACCATTACGCTTACCTCGTCAAAATTACGGCGGGCCGCGTCGTTACCAGCCTGCCGCCCAATTTGGAACGGGATGATCTGGTCAGCGCCGGCGTCATGGGTCTCATCAAAGCGGTAGATCAATTTGATGTCACCCGCCAGGTCAAGTTTGAAACCTATGCCATTGCCTTGATTCGCGGCGCGATTTTGGAAATGCTGCGCGAGGAAGACTGGGTTCCGCGCTCTGTGCGGGACAACGTCAAAGCGCTGGAGCGCACCTACTACCAGTTGGAAGTCAAGCTGGGGCGACCGGCCACGGAAGAAGAAGTGGCGACGGAAATGGGGCTGACGGAGGCTGAGCTGCTGAAGCTGCTGGTCAACACAAGCCGGGCTAACGTGCTATCGCTGGATGATATGCTGATGGGCGGGGGCGGCAGCAGTGACGGCGAGCGCCTGCATCTGACAGACGTGCTGCAAGACGAGAATGCAAACGTGCTGGCTGATGTGGAAGCGACCGCGATGAAAACCGCGCTCGGCGCAGGCATTGACCGCCTGCCGGATCGGGAGCGGCTCGTCATTTCCCTGTATTATTACGAAGGTTTGACGTTCAAAGAGATCGGCAAGGTGCTGACCGTCTCCGAGTCCCGCGTTTACCAGCTTCATACGCAGGCCGTCCTGCGCCTGCGGGGCTACTTACAGCGCGACTCCGCGCTGTTTGCGAAGGGGTGAGGATTCACGCACAGGTGCGCTTCTATCCTTTGCTCCAATCTTCTACACTCGTTCCTGGTATCCTGAGAAAATCCGCTCTATTACAGGTCACGACGATGAGGCCGCTTGCTGCGGCGTGTGCTGCTAATCGGCAATCAATCTTTCCGATGCGCTTGGTCGACGAATCATAGGCGCGATAATGGTTTTCTGCGGCATTTGTATAAAAAACAATTTGGAAGAATTGAAGCCGTTCCAGTAGCCTGACTAAATAGCGTGAAGGGGTTTCGATATCCCAGAGGCTGCTGGGTTCGCGCGCTTTATTGATCTCACTGAGAGTACCGTTTAACATCTCTTCCACAGTAATGGAACTGATCCAAACTTGTTCTCTAGGCTTTTGGAGCAGCCTTTGGGTCGCGAGCAAATCCTGGCGAAATATCCACTCCAAAGTGTCAACATCAAGAAGATACATGGCTTATTCTATAATGTCATCTGCGTCAATCTCGCGGCGACGGGTATAAATGTTTGCTATCATAGCATCAAACATGGGGGCATTGGCAAACGCGCCAATAATGTTTGCATAAGAATCGTCCTGCACACGGCTTGTGTGAACGAGCGACCCACGCTCTTCACTTTGAGTGCTTAATCCCAATGTTGGATTGCCCGCAGTGATGGTTTCTTTGACCATTTATTGCCCTTTCTTCACCCGCCTATTCTGGTATTATACCCGTCCAAACACGAGACAGGCATTGATTCCCCCAAAGCCGAACGAGTTGGACAGCACATAATTCACTCGCGCTTCTCGGCCCAGCGGCTCCCGAATATAATCCAAATCACAGGCCGGGTCAGGCGTCATCAGGTTCAGTGTCGGCGGCAGCCAGTTGTCCTGCAAACAAAGCAGGGAAATTGCCGCTTCCCAGGCTCCGGTTGCCCCAAGCGCATGGCCGTGAAAGCCTTTTGTCCCGCTGATCGGCAGCGTCCGGGCGCTTTCTCCAAAAACCTGCTTCAGGGCGGATGTTTCCGTGCTGTCATTCAGCGGCGTACTGGAGCCATGCGCGTTGACATAGCCGATCTCTGCGGGGGCCAGATGGGCGCGGCGGAGAGCCAGGCTCATGCAGCGGGCCGCCTGCGCGCCGTCAGGGCGAGGCTGGGTCATATGAAACGCATCGTTGGTGGAAGCATGGGAAAGTATTTCGCCGTAGATATGCGCCCCACGTGCCTGCGCGTGTTCCCAGGATTCCAAAACCAGCATCGCCGCGCCCTCCGCCATCACAAAGCCGTCACGATCTTTATCAAACGGGCGCGAGGCCGTTTGGGGGTCGTCATTGCGCTGGCTCATGGCGCGAATAATAGCAAACGCGCCGTAGCAAAGTGGGGATAGCGGGGCTTCCGAGCCGCCCGCCAGCATGATGTCCGCACTGCCGTCCCGGATCAGGTCAACCGCCCGGCCTATCGCAATCGGCGAAGATGCACATGAATCGCCGTTAGCCGTCGCCGGGCCGGTGGCGCCGAGTTCAATCGCCACGTTGCAGGAGCCAGCCCCATTGAAAACGCTCAGGGCCAGCATGGGATTGACCCCGCGCGGCCCTTCGGCGAGAAACGCCGGATACTGCATCTCGGCAAAGCCGACGCCGCCTAAAGCTGTCCCGAGACAGACGCCCACGCGGTCACCATCTTCCACGCGCAAATCCAGTCCGGCATCCGTGACTGCCATTTTGGAAGCGGCAACGGCAAACTGCGAAAATTTGTCCAGACGCTTCAGTTTTTTGCCGTCCAGGTAAGGAACGGGGTCAAAATCGCGCACCTGCGCCGCCATATGGGACACAAAAGGCGATGTGTCAAAGTGCGTGATTGTCCCCACGCCGGAACGGCCCGCGCGCAGCCCTGCCCGCAGGCCATCTACGCCGATGCCGATGGGTGTAATCAATCCCAGCCCGGTTACTACAACACGGCGCTGCCGTTCATCCGTCATTATGGGTTCTCAGTTTCTACAATCGCTTTGAGCGTCGCCAGAGTGCGTCCGGCAATCGTCCCCACAAACTGCTCGCCGACCATGTTCTGTGCGAACCAGCCGTTCAAGACGGGCAGGGGATACGTCAATTCATGCCGAATGGATACACAAACGCCCCGGCCTTCCGGGTCGTCTTCCAGAGACCAGGCCACCCACATTCCCCGAGCAACCCCTGCCAGGTGTTTGAAATAAATACGCCCGCTGTCCGGCTCGCAGACCTGAACACTGCGCCACCGCACGGGAAACGAGACGCCTTTGACGGGGAAATCGTTTCGCACTGCTGCCATTTCCACGATTTTACGGTTTCCGTCGTCAGTCTGCTCAAAAACAAGCACCTCGCGGTAATGGGGCAGGATGTCCGGCCAGTTTTGAATGTCAGCGGCCAGTTGAAAAATGCGCGATTTCGGGCCGCGTATAAAAACTGTGTTTTGGGTGTGCATAAGCTACAATGTGGCTAAAGCCAGACGCAGGGTGGAAAATGAGAACAGATCGGCAGGCCGGCCTCTGTCGCCGACTGTCCGCAGCAGCACGTCCGTCAAAGCCTCTGACCGCCGCAGACGCCCCGCCGCCCATTCCAGCAGCTTCGGGGAATGCACCACGCGCTGCACCGCGTCGCATAATCGGTAGCGCGGCAGGAGTTCGGCGCGGCGCGCCGCATCGTAGCGCTGCAATCCCTGCCGGGAAAAATCTGCTTGCTGAAACGCCTGGTGAACCGCCTCGGCGGCGAGCTGCGCGCCCCGCAATGCGAAAAAAACACCTTCACCGGTAAAGGGATGGATGAACGTCGCCGCGTCGCCGACCAGCGCCACCCCATCACCGGTGGCCCGCGCCGTGTGATGCCCGAAACAGCCGACCGAATGCAGCGGGCCGATGGGAGCGTGCCCCGCCACCTGCTCCCAGACCTGCGGGAATGACTGCCGCAGCCGGTCGTTGAAATACTCCTGACGCCGCCCGGCCATGTGCGGCGCTTCCGAGAGAGGGACAACAATGTTGATGTTGCGCGTCCCGTCCGGCCCGCAGGGCGCACCGACGCCGCAGCAGGCATCGGAGCGGTCATGCGGCAGGTGCATGGTCACGGCCTCGCCACCGCCTGCTTCCCCCGTTTGATAATGGGTGACCAGAGCCAGGCGCTGAAGACGCGAAACCGGACGAACCACGCCCATTTCCCGTGCCGGAAGGGAATGCGTTCCGTCCGCGCCGACGATGACTTGTGCGCGATAATTTTGCGTTTCGCCCTGTGCATCGGTTCCCTGGACGCCGCAAAATTGGCGGCCCTGTCGCAGCATCCGGCGGGCCGAAAATCCTTCCACTGTTCGCGCCCCGGATGCCACTGCCGCATCGCGCAGTACCTGGTCTGTGATCCAGCGCGGGCAAGCCAGAGCTTCCGTCGTCCCGCTGAAGGAGTGAGTGCGATGCGGAATAATGATCTCCTGCGTGAGACGCCGCGCCCCCCGCGCCAGCAAGTCCGGCAGGACACCCATTTCATCCCGCAGCAAGCGCACCGCACCGGGAGTCAGATATTCGCCGCAGGGCTTGTCGCGGGGAAAAACTGCGCGGTCCAGCAAAATGACATCATAGCCCCATCGGGCCAGAAACAGGGCGGTCGCGGACCCGGCTGGCCCCGCGCCGAGGACAAGAACATCACAAGTTTGGTCGGACAAAGGGTAGAGCCAGTCTAAAGCGTGTTGCTGATTTCTTCTTACCCATTCTTGTCCTGGACTAAAGCAATGCGGAAATACCAGTGCGTATGCAGGCGGACATTCTGGACGCCGCTCAGGCCGACCATTTTCCGATACTCCGGCGGCGTAAATGCGCGGCGGACGCTGGCAGGGCCGTCATGCCGGGTGAACGGATGCGCGCCGAGAGCCGCGAAGGTGGCCTCCACCCCCCAAAGCGTCGGCAGATCACGCCGCAGATCGGTAACGATGAAGCCGCGCGTCGTCAGCCTGTCCATTGCTTGGAGAACGTGCGCGGAGGCTTCAAAGCCGAAGTGATGAAACGCCAGCGCGCAAAGGGCGAGATCAAAGGAGCGCCGGGGGAAGGGGAGCGCAAGCGCATCGGCCAGGGCCAGCGAGACATTTGGTGCGGCCTCGGCGGCCATTCGCAGCATGGCTTCGTGATTGTCCACCGCCACCAGGGTCAGGTTTAGCCCGCGCTGCTTTCCCCAGGCTTGCAGGGCTTGCGGGATGTCGGCGGAGCCGGTCGCAATGTCCAGTATCCGAATATTGGAGCCGGGCGGAACGTCGCGGAGCAGCCGGGCGACATGGTGCAGGACGGTCTGCGTCCCGCCAAACAGGCGGTTTGTCAGGGCAACATCACGCATAGACCGCTGAAGCTCGGCGAAGGGCTGCGCGGGGTCGTCAATTTGTTCCGGCTCGTCGGTTCTGGCGAGACTAAGCCACGACATGCAGTGCTTCAGCGACGGCAATCGCTGTTTCCGCAAGCACAGCGTCGGTGTGCGCCGCACTCAAAAATGCCGCTTCAAACTGCGACGGCGCGAAGTATACGCCGCGCTCCAGCAGGGCGCGGAAGAAAGCGGCATAGCGGGCCGTGTCGGACGTTTTCGCGGAGGCAAAATCCACGACTTTGGCATCCGTGAAAAACACCGTCATCATGGAGCCGAGGCGGTTGATGCAAATGGGGACTCCCGCGCGCGCCGCTGCGTCCTTTGCTGCCTGTGCCAGTCCATGCATCTGATGGTGCATCTGCGTATACAGGGTGTCTTTCTGCTGTTCCAGCAGTGTGAGCTGCGCCAGCCCCGCCGCGACCGCCAGCGGATTGCCCGACAGCGTTCCTGCCTGATAAACCGGGCCAACCGGGGCAACCGTGTCCATGATGTCCGCGCGTCCGCCGTAGGCCGCCAGCGGCAAGCCGCCGCCAATAATCTTGCCCAGCGCCGTCAGGTCCGGCGTGATTTGAAAAAGCTCCTGCGCCCCGCCATAGGCCAGGCGAAACCCCGTAATGACTTCATCAAACAGCAGCAGCGCCCCGTCGGCCTGGGTCAATTCGCGCAGGGCATGGAGAAACTCTGCGCGCGGCGTGACGACGCCCATGTTTCCCGCCACTGGTTCCAGCATGACGCAGGCGATTTCGCCGGGATGCGCCCGCATAGCAGCGCGGAACGTGTCGGCATCGTTGTAAGGCAGGGTCAGCGTATCGTGGGTCAGATTGGCCGGGACGCCTGCCGAATCGGGCAGGTCAAACGTGGTCAGCCCCGACCCTGCTTTGGCGAGAAATCCGTCCGAGTGGCCGTGATAATTGCCCTCAAACTTGATGATCTTATCGCGCCTGGTATAGCCGCGCGCCACGCGCACGGCGCTCATCACCGCCTCGGTTCCTGAGCTGACCAGCCGGACTTTTTCCACCGACGGCACTGCCGCGACGATTTTCTGCGCCAGCCGCACTTCCGCTTCCGTGCTGGCCCCAAACGACGTCCCGCGCTGCGCCGCGTCGGTCACAGCCTGTAAAATCTGTGGCGGCGCATGGCCGAAAATCAGCGGCCCCCACGACATGACATGGTCGATATAGCGGTTGCCGTCCACATCAAAGATGTATGGCCCTTCGCCCCGCTCCATGAACAGGGGGTCGCCGCCGACGCTTTTGAAGGCGCGGACAGGAGAATTGACGCCGCCGGGAATGACGCGCTGGGCTTCGGCAAATAATCGCTGGGAATGAACGTGGGACTGCATGGGATCATTATACCCCGACGGAAAGGCATCAGGCGTTAGACAGCTCTCTGAGATGGGTACAGAGCAGAGGAAGGGCAAAGGCAGCCCCAGTTTGCGGTGATGACCGCCGGCATGAAAAAAGACCGTGCGCTTTTCTTTGCGGCTTTTTTCAAGAGTTTTTATGGCGTCAGCCTGGTGTCGCATCCGGTCAGCGAACAGCTTTTGGAGAACTCGTGTGACGTTGCCATGCAGGCCAGCTTGAAAGCAGCGCTGGCCTGCGCCGCCGCCTTCGCAACAACCGACTTTCGGCCCGACCTGGCGGCGTTTACCCTGCCGACGCTGATTATTCATGGAACCGCTGATCAAACCGTGCCGATTGATGCGACGGGGCGCGCCGCCGCGCGCGGCATCCCGCAGGCTAAACTGATTGAATACGACGGCGCGCCGCATGGCCTGTTCGCCACCGAAAAAGAGCGTCTGACCAGTGATCTGCTCACATTTCTGCGGCAGTAACTCACTGAAAAGCCCCGGCCCTAATTTTAGGGCGGGGGCTTTTGTTACCTGATTTATACACGATTTATACCCGCTCCACCAATCCCAGCCCGGCATCGATCAATGCCTGTACTTTGGCCTGCGAGGAGGACTCGGCGTAGACGCGGACAACCGGCTCCGTACCGGAGGCCCGCAGGAGCAGCCAGGCATCGTTGTCCAGCAGAAATTTGGTTCCGTCCGTGCGGTCTATGCCTTTGATGGGTAAGCCGGCGATTTCGGTTGGATTGTCCTCTTTCAGTGACTGAACGACAGCGGACATTTTGGAAGGGTCGGGATGCAGGTCCACGCGCTGATATTCATGCGGCCCGAATTCCGCCATGAGTTCGGCGATCTGCTCCTCTAAACGCTTTTTGCGAGTCGCCATCGTTTCCAGCAGGAGCAGGGACATCAGCGGGCCGTCGCGCTCCGGGATAAAGCCCTGGACGCCGATGCCGCCGGATTCCTCGCCGCCAATCAGCACGTCCTCTTTCAGCATCCA
The DNA here is from genome assembly GCA_965277095.1 of Capsulimonadaceae bacterium. GTDB lineage: Bacteria > Armatimonadota > Armatimonadia > Armatimonadales > Capsulimonadaceae > JANXMY01. Next base: position 4,027 of record OZ255718.1, on the reverse strand, counting down.
TTCACAGATGTTTTTAAAGCCGATAGGGACAACATGCAAGCGAAGACCGTATTTGGCGCAGAGTTTGTCAATCAGTGTCGTTGTGGAGACTGTCTTGACGACGCTGCCGCGCAGGCCTTTATCTTCATACAAATGGCGCAGAATCAGGGCAAAGATGCGGTGGCTGTCCACGAAGTTGCCGTCAGCGTCCATTGCGCCCACCCGGTCGGCATCGCCGTCAATCGCCACGCCGACATCGGCGCGGGAGGCCAGCACGGCCTCTTTGAGCGGGCCAAGATTCTGGGCGATCGGCTCCGGGTTCAAGCCGCCGAAGACGGGGTTTCGGTCCCGGCAGATTTCTTCAATTTCCACACCCGCGCCGCGCCCGATATCGGACAAATAACCGCTGCCGCTGCCGTGCATCGGGTCGGCCACGACGCGGAACTTTGCCGCCGCAATTTTTTCCAAATCCACCATGCCGCGCAGGCCGTCAAAGTAGGCCGGGCGCAGGTCGCGGGTCTCAATTTTTGCCGCTGCCTCCGCCGGAACATCTACGGTGTACTGGCCTTTGGCATAAAGTGCGTTCAGCTCTTTGACAATTTCATCGACGTCGGACGGCAAAGCCGAGCCGCCAAATCCCATTTTAATTTTCAGGCCGTTAAACTGCGGCGGATTATGCGAGGCAGTAATCATAATCCCGCCTTTTGCGTTTGCTTTGTGGGCATTGTAGCTGATTGAGGGCGAGGAGCAGGAATGGGCGGACAAAACGGCATGAAGGCCGGATGCGGCGACTACCTTGGCGGCTTCGGCGGCGAAGTATTCCGATTGGGAGCGGTTATCATAGCCGATGAAAAGGGTCGGCTCGCCGGGAACATCTGGCCGCAGAAAATAATTGACGACCGCCTGGGAGACGAGCCGGACATTTGCGCCGGTGAAGTTGTCGGCGATGATGCCGCGCCATCCGTCGGTTCCAAACGAGATTTGCGGCTGTTGAACGTCGGTCATAAGTCTGGGATGTCTCCTGAAAGTGCTTTATTCCATCGTCTGCAAGGCCAAATGCGCGAGATGAACGGACAGCACGGATTCTGCGCCCTGGTTGCGGTTTAAGCCGCCCGGCGTGAGCGCATCGGATACGCCGCCGGTTTCCGGGTTATAAACCGGCAGGCCATGAATGTTGCTGCCCAAATACCAGTCGAAAGCATCCCGCGCGGCCTGCCGGAAGCGCGGCTCACCCGTGACACGCCAGGCTTCGACGCAGCACTCCACCAGAGCGCCGGCGTCCACCGGCTGCTGGTCAAACCGGGGTGGAGATTTATCGGCGCGCGTGAACCATCCTGCCTCGGTGAGCCGCAGATTTCCGATAGGATCAAAACTGCCCTTGCCATTGCGGGTTTTTTCCAGCAAAAAGTCCAGAGAAAGCGCGGCGATCTGCCGGAAGCGCGTCTCTTCCGGGAAAATCCGTGCGGCCGCGAACAGCGCCTGCGGCAGACGTGGATTGCAGTAGGTCATCTGGTCTTCAAACCAGCGCCACTTGTCATCGGCGCAGGCCAGATATGCTTCGGCCAGCGCATCCGCCAGAAGGCGAACGTGATCGTCAGCAATCCGGGCCGCCGCAAGGCCAAGAATGACAAAGGCTTTAGCACGCAGATAATTCGGCTGCATGGTAGAAATCGCCGGGAGGGAGCGGCGCAAAAGGCGTTCGGCCTCGCTGCGCGGCGCAAATCGAGCATTAACGGCGTGAGCGACGCCGAGACCCCAGAGAGTGCGCCCGAATGAGTCATCGCTGCCGACAGAATCCAGCCACCGCCCCTGGGCATCACAAAAATTATGGTAGCGGCCTGCCGAAGCGCCGCGCGTCACGGCGGCGCCTTCAATAAATTGGAAACAGGCGCGGGCAAGGCGCTGGTTGAACCTCGGCTCAATACCTGCATCCCAGTACCGCAGGCCAACAATCAAGCCGCGCGCTTCGTCGTCAATTGAATAGCCATGCCGCTGGTGCGGAATGCACCCTTCGGCGTGCTGCCACAGACCGATGTCGGTCAGCAGGCAGTCCAAATAATCAAGGCGCAAACGCGGCTTGCCCGTATTTACCTCTGAAAGCGTCTGTCGGCGAATAGGTGTTTGGGTCGGCATGGTGCATTCTCCTTAGGGCTTTAGAAGCCGCCTGCACTTGACTGGGCAGAGATAGGCGGGACCGGCCGCAGCTCTCCCTCGCGCCCAAAATCCGTCAGGCCGGGAATCGCCATCGTATCCATCGCGGCCCGGTGATTGACCCAGCGTTCATCCAGCATTTCCGTAAACAGCTTGGTATACTGAATGCCGACGCTTTGCCAGGTCATGGAGCGTCCGTATTGATAGGCCAGATCGGTCGTTCGTTGGAAAAGAGCATCGTCGGTGAGCAGATTGCCGATAATCACGGATAGCTTTTTGCTGTCCCGGAATGGGTACAAAAAGCCCCGCCCCTCTGCCAGCAGCTCTTCGGCATACAGATAGGGCGTGGAAACGATGACTTTTCCCGTGACCATCGCGTAGGCCAGCGTTCCCGATGTAATCTGATGCGGGTTGGCATAATAGGGTGTTACATAAACATCGGTTGCCAGCAGGTAGTCCAGCAGTTCCTGCAAAGTCAGATATTTGTCTACAAACTTCACATTGTCCATGAGGCCCAGGTCGGCCACTTGTTTCACAAGACTCTCCCGATACCATTCGCCTTCTTTTCGCTTGATCACCGGATGCGTCTGGCCCAAAACCAGATAAGTCGCTGTTGGCTCTTTTTCCACCACTGCCGGCATGGCCGCAATCGCATCTTCAATGCCTTTGTTGGGCGAAATCAAGCCGAATGTCGAAATGATGCGCCGGCCTTCCAGGCCAAGCTTCGCTTTGGCTGCTTTTTCCGCGTGGTAGGGTGCATTCGGGGCGCCGTGCGGAATAAAGCGGATTTTGCTGGGGGCAATGCCGTACACGGTTTCCAGCAATTCCACTGCTTTGTGTGCCATCACGACAAAGCAGGAAACGTGCTTTTCCAGTTCTTTCAAAATGCGCCGCTGCGGTTCGGACGGATTAGGCAGAACCGTATGCAGGGTGACGGCAACAGGCATGGTGACCGCGCGGGCCAGTTCCAAAATGTATTCCCCATGATCGCCGCCATAAATGCCGTATTCATGCTGAATGGAGAGCAGGCTGACTTTGTGCTTGTCCAGCAGGCGGGCGGCGCGCACATAATCCGCTTTGTTTTCTTTTTCAATCGTGTAAACGACTTTTTTGTCCGGGTGCGGCTCGGTCGGGGCGATGTCGTCGACCGCGAATACGATGGAGCGCCAGCCGGAAAGATCGGTGGAATTGACCACATCCAGCGTAAACGTCGCAATGCCGCATTCTTTGGGTGGGTACGTCCCGACATAAGCGATTTTATGGCGGCGGGCCAGAGTGGGATAGGCGCTCATGGAACAGTGATTCTCCTCGCGCTTCAAACGAGCGCCTGATAGGCTATGGACAACCCGGTAAAAAGGTCATGCCGGCGTCGGCAGCAGAATTGGTGAAGCGGCGGATAAAACAAGTCGCCGGAGCATCGGATACTGTGATTATATCCGGTGCGCGGCGCGGCTTAAACGTGAAACAGGGCAAAAAGTGCAGCAGAGAGGCGCAAGACAGGCGAATGTAGTACTAGGTTTTCTGGGTTTTATTGCAGACTGGGCGGCGTCGCGGTGTTGGGCGAAAGCGTATGCCCGCCGGGGCGCGCTGGGGACTGTGTTGTTTTTCCCAAGCTTTTATCATTCAGAATAAAGAGTGTCGCTGCCAGGGCAAGGATAACCAGGCCGATCAAACCGACGCGCACCCAGTATCCGGTCTGATTGGTCGGAACCAGCGGCTCTTCCAAGGCCTCATCTGTGGAAACGCCGCGGCCTACCGAATTAAATTTCGGACCGCCCCCCAGAAACTCTCTTGATTGGTTCCGATCCGCCATAATATCTTTAAGATACCCGGAAAGCCCTGAGAATCGCGCGCAAATTCCTGAAACATTTCCGGTTTTGGGCGGTCTGATAAAACA